>NZ_CP051147.1:0-2842704 GCF_024181085.1 Treponema sp. OMZ 857 | reverse complement strand
AACTTTTATTATACTACTACTTTCCTTTTTTTGACAATACGGAATTTTCAGGGTAAACACATCAGGCGTTTTTTTTAACACCCCCGCGGATCCGATAAGCGATTTCCTTATAGAACACGCTGATAGGCTTTGATTTTTAAGGTTTTTAAGATTCCCTATACAATTAAAAGAATAAAGTATATAATCGGCCAATTATATTTTCTATATACAAGGGGAAAAAGGTATGATGAAAAAAATTATATCGATAAGTCTGGCTGTCTTGGTTGCGGCATTTTTTGTGTCGTGCTCAAAAAAGCCTGCCGATTCCGCGGCTTCCGGTTCTGAGAACGGTGGTTCGGTTATGCTCTACTCTTCTTTAAAAGAGGCTCAGCTTGAAGCGCTTAAAGCAGGTTTTATTGCGAAATATCCGCATATCAAAATGGATTATTATGCAGCCGGTACAAGCAAAGTTACAACAAAAATGGCTGCGGAAAAACAGTCAGGACAAATTGCCTGTGATGTAGTATGGATAGGAGACCCGTCAAACTATATTACCTTTAAACGGCAGGGCATTTTGGAACAGTATGTTTCGCCGGAGGCCGCAAACATTGACGCAAGCTTTAAAGATGCCGACAACTACTACTGCGGCGGCCGTATGATTGTTATGGGGCTTGTTTATAACACAAACAACGTAACAGCCGAATCTGCGCCCAAAACATGGGATGACTTGTTAAATGCAGAGTTTAAAAACCAGATTGTAATGACTGACCCGGGCGAAGCAGGAACAACTTTTTATGCGGTTGCCGGTTTGATGGCAGACAGCCACTACGGTATTGACTTTTTCAAGAAACTGAAAGCAATGGGGACGGAGCTTGAAAGCGGAACAACATCAACCCACTCTAAAGTAGCGGCAAATGCGTATAAGGTTTGTATCGGAGTCGATTATGTTGCGGAAACATTGGAAAGCAACGGTTCAACCATTAAGTTTGTATACCCCGAAAAAGATTTAATTGCAATTTCAAGCCCTATTGCGCTTATAAAAAATTCTGCAAATCAAGAAAACGGAAAACTGCTATACGATTTTATTCTTTCAGCGGAAGGGCAGCAGATTCTTGTTGATCACAATGTTTCACCTATTCGGTTTGATGTTTCAAAGCCGGGCGCAATGTCCACAAGCGATATTGTTGCGCGTTCTATGAAAATTGACAACGAAAAAATTGCCGACCAAAGCGCAGATATTCTTGCAGCATTTGACGCAATATTCAAATAATCAAAATAGTAAAAAATCAAGGGGCTGTAAGACTGTTCTGAACGGAAGCACCTGCTAGAACGATCTTGCAGCTCTCATTCGTCTGTATCACTGAGCCGCTTGTAAAAGTCAAACAACTTTGATACTGCGGTATTATGTTACCAAAATGGAGCAGCTATGGCGCAAATCAAATTTAATAATATTACGTTCCGCTATGGGAAAACACCCGTTTTTGAAAATTTTTCGCTCACGATAGAAGAAAGCCAGATTATGGGTATCGTCGGTCCGTCGGGATGCGGAAAAACAACTCTTATCCGATGCTTATGCGGTTTTATAAAACCGGAACAGGGCGAAATTTTTATCGGTGATACCTGTGTATACAGTGCCGAAAAGCATATCAACATTGCTCCCGAACGGAGAAACATTGGCGTTGTGTTTCAGGATTATGCGGTGTGGCCTCATTTGACCGTTTGGGAAAACGTTGTGTATCCCATGAAAAAGCGGAAAATGCCGAAAGATGTAATAGCACAAAAAGCGGAGTTTGCTTTAAAACAGGTGCGGATGGATAAATATCGTAAGCATTTACCGTCGCAATTGTCGGGCGGACAGCAGCAGCGTGTCGCAATCGCGCGGGCGCTTGTATCTTCCAAAGACATTATTGTACTTGACGAACCGATAACCAACCTTGATGCAAAACTACGCGAAGAAATGCTGATTGAAATTCGGCAAATACAAAGAGAAATCGGTACAACTATTATATATATAACACATGACCAAGAAGCGGCACTCCAACTGTGCGACAAAATAGCGGTTATGGAACCCGATGGAACCTTATGCCAAATCGGAACTGATGAAGAAATTATTTTATCACCGGCAAATCGTTTTGTGTTTACCTTTATCGGGGTTTCAAATTTCCTACCGGTTGTAAAAAAAGATGACGGTATGTATTTTGAATTAAACGGCAAGATGCACAAATATCTCAATGCCGACAGTTCGCAAATGCCGGATATCGAAATCGGTAAGCCTTATGAAATGGGTATCCGTCCCAAAGATATTTTATTCGACGAGAAATCATCTTTTAAAGGAACCGTCCTGTCATCATCGTTTCTGGGAAGCCAGTGTACGTATTTCGTGGATTTTGAAGGGCAACAAATCCGTATTGAGCAAAACACACTCGATATGCTTCAGTCAAAGGAATATACCGAGGGCGATACAGTGGGGCTTGTATTTGTAAATCCCAAATATTATGAACGATGTCAAAATAACGACAGCGTTTCTTCGTAATCTTTACATTCGGAGGACTTATGTTCAAAAAATATCAAAATCCCGATTTGGCACGGCTTGACGGCAAACGCTTTTCTTTTAGCCTCGACGGTATGATGACGAGTTTAAGTTTTATCATTTTGTTTATTGTTGTTATTATTCCGATTTTTATGATAATTTATAACGCATTTTTCTTTGAAGGAAAATTCGACTTACAATTATTTAAGCGCGTTATCGGGAATAAAGACAACATTGGCGCCATGTGGAACACAATAAAGATTGCATTTTGGGTTACCGTGTTCGGCACGATTATCGGCCTGTTTTATGCATGGCTTTTAGGCAGAAGCGATATTCCGCTGAAAGGTTTAATGCGCGGTCTTTTTACCATTCCGTATATGTTTCCGCCCTTTTTCGGGGCAATGGCTTGGGACTTGATGCTTTCAGGACGCGGCGGATATTTAAATAATTGGCTTATGTCAACCTTTCATTTATCTTCTGCACCGATTAACATCAATTCAATCGGCGGAATTATCTTTGTTGAAGTTTCGTATTATTTTCCCTTTGTTTTCATGCAAGTTGTCAGTGCACTTGAACGCATGGATCCGACACTGGAGGAATCCGCCCGCATTGCCGGTGCAAAGCAGGGGTATGTTATCAGGAAAATTACGCTGCCGCTGGTTCTTCCTGCCATTTCTGCCGGTGCGTTATTGATTTTAATTTCTTCGCTTGCACACTTCGGCGTGCCGTCAATTCTCGGCTTCTCGCAAAATATTTATACCTTGCCGACAAAGATTTACCAGCTGATAAACCGTGCGGCAGGCGATTTCAACGGCATTCGTGAAGGTGCGGCACTTTCCGTACTGCTTGTTGTTGTCGTATCGATTGCGCTTGTAATTCAAAAGCTTGTTTTGCGTTCGGGCAGCTATGATATTATTAAAGGCAAAAGTATGCGTCCCACGTTGATAAAACTGCGAAGTGCAAAGTATCCGCTGCTGACGGTTGCCTTTATTTCGCTTATTATTATCGTTATTGTACCGCTTGTGATGATTTTCTTAGTCGGCTTACTAAAAGCATACGGACTGCCGTTAAAGTTTGCAAACTTTACATTTAAAAACTATATCGATGTTCTTGTAGGCAATAAAATGGTCACCGATTCTATCCGAAACTCACTGTTTTTGTCGGTTACAGCCGGGGTTTTGAGTATGTTCCTCGGCGTTATGGTTGCCTATGTTGTCAATCGAATCCGTCCGAAGGGAAAAGAAATGTTGGAAGTCGTTTCGGTTTTACCGTATTCGATACCGGGAACGGTTTTGGCAATCGGTGTTATCTTAGCATGGTCGGGAGCAATTTTCCGCATCAATTTGTATAATACGATTTGGATTATTTTGATAGCGTATATTGCACGCTATCTCTCATTTTCTATGAAATCGGCATCGGCATCATTACGGCAGGTACACCCGTCTTTGGAAGATGCCGCCCGTTCCTGCGGAGCATCTCACAGCGAAGCGCTTAAAGATGTTACACTGCCGTTAATCCGTCCGGCGATGGTTTCCGGCTTTTTCTTAATTTTCTTGCCTGCAATGCGGGAACTTACAACATCCGTACTGCTTTACGGACCTTATACCCGCACATTGGGAGTCGCCATTTATTCGCTGCGCAGCGACGGCTATATTCCTCGAGCCTCGGCATTGGCATCTGTTGCGATTGTGCTGATTATTATTTGTAACACGATTGTAACGCAAATCACAAAAGACAGGAGGGGGGTATAATTATGGTGCAGGTAGAATTAAAGCACGTCAAAAAAGTATTTTCCGAAAAACTACTGGGCAGTGTTGTCGCCGTTGATGATTTTAATCTTCAAATCGAAGAAGGTGAATGCTTTTCGTTCCTTGGCCCTTCCGGCTGCGGAAAAACCACAACACTGCGCATGATTGCCGGCTTTGAAGATTTGAGCGAAGGCGAAATTTATTTGTGTGGGCGTCCGGTTTCAATCAAAAGCAAAAATTTGTATGTGCCGCCGGAAGACCGCGGGTTAGGAATGGTGTTTCAAGCCTTTGCCGTGTGGCCGCACATGAATGTTTTTGATAACGTTGCTTTTCCGTTAAAAGTTCAGAAAGTCCCGCGTTTAGAAATAAAGCAACGGGTTGAACAGGCCTTGAAGCATACGAATCTAACCGGTTTTGAAGCTCTTTATCCGGGTAACCTTTCCGGCGGGCAGCAGCAACGTATTGCGCTTGCACGCGCAATTGTTACCAACCCCAAGGTTTTGCTTTTGGACGAACCGCTGTCAAACCTTGATCCGAAGCTGCGGGAATCAATGCGATTTGAAATTAAAGAATTACAAAAGAAATTCAACTTTACGATTATCTTTGTAACTCATGACCAAGCCGAAGCAATGGCTCTTTCCGACCGCATGATGGTAATGGACATGGGAAAAATTGTACAAATCGATACGCCCAGGAACCTTTACAACAAACCGATTAACCGTTTTGTACATAATTTTTTAGGAAAATCGACCTTTGTTAAAGTAAACTTACGCGACAACAAAGTGTATCCCGACGGTGATACGACACAGGCAATTTCATGTACAATCCCCGAAAATGCCATCGGCAAAGAGAAAATGATTATTGCGGCGCGCCCCAACGCAATCAATCTAAATAAAACCACCGGCTTTAAAACTAAAATAGAAAAGCGCGTATTTCTGACCGACTGTACGGAATACTATGTAAAAATCGGTTCCCAGTTATTGATGATACAAACCCCGCACCGTATTGTCTTTAGCGAAGGAGAAGAATGTTGTGTTGAATTTGCGGAAACGATGTGGTACGACGATGACGGAAATGCAGCGGAAGAAGAGCGCAACCGCCGTCAGTTAATTTAACACCGTTTATTCGTTATGAGAATCCCCTCTCAATGCGCTGCGTTGGAGGGGATTTTCTCTATGTGGAGTAAAAAAGGTGAAAAAGAAAACATTAATATTTTTAACACTTCTTTTGTTTATCACATCCGTTTATGCGCAAGAATTTAAGAAAAACAAATATTCAACTGAAATTGATTGTGAATATCCATTCCCTTTTATTAGCGTTAGTGAATACTTAAAAAGTGCTGAAAGGGAAATTGATCTTGAACAATATAAAACTGTCATTAGAAATGGTGATATTAATGCAATAGAAAAACCTTATTTAAATGATTTACAATTAGGAGCTTTAACTACAGTTGAATTAAAACTGTTCAGAAATTTATTTTATGCAAAAAAGGGATTTATTTTTTCGGATGACGAATTAACAAAATACTTTAGTCAGTTTGAATGGTACAAACCGGAATCAAAAAATGTGTCTTTTACTCAATTAGAAAAATCTGCGATAGAAAGGATAAAAATTTTTGAATCCGAATCATCGAGGACGTATGAGTTCGAAAATCGAACCATAGTTTGGGAGGCTTTTAATGGAGGAGCAGATCAAAGAGCACAGTGTCTGAAATTAAATCAAGATAAAACTTTCGAATATATTCCTTCAGAAACAATAAATAGATTACAAAGTATAAAAGGAACATGGAAAATTGTAAAAAATAGAATTGTGTTAAGTGTAGAATCAGAAAATGTGCTTTTGGGTGGTTATGTAGCAGATCATCCAAATACTCCATATATAGACAAAGGAACTCCTGTCATTATTACATATAAAAACTCAATAAAAATATCACTCCCATTAAATGAAAGTAAATTGTACAAAAAATATAATTTTGAATGGGGTGAAAAATGGATAATGATTGGGTCATGTGATTATTATATATCGAAATAAAACTCCTATGTTTTTTGTCAAGCAGAAAAGTAAACCTTTTTAGTTTTTTCTCTGCTTGGCCGCTCCCGTCCCTGCAATCCTTGTTTTACACGCCTGTTTTATCCCGCTTGTAAGTCGGGGGCAGGCATTTCTTGATATTCCATCTGTTTATTCTTCATTACTAAGTACAACAATTTCGCCATCTTTCGTGCTATCGCTGTTATCGATATCTTCTTTCCTTTCCCTCGCTCCGTCATATAAAAGTATTTTGCTTTTAACGCTCCCCCATGTTTACTCCGTACTATCGCCCATGCCGCCTGATATAATAGAGCCCGTACAACCTTATTCCCCTTCTTCGTTATATGCCCATACTTGTTAATCGTCCCCGAACAATCTACCCGCGGCACCAGCCCTACATAATTTGCCACTTCGTTTCCATTATTAAAGCGCTTGCCATCTCCTACATACGCCGCAAAAGCAAGCGCTGTCTTATCTCCGACTCCCGGTATCGTTTGCAGCCGTTGGATACCTTTATCCTCTTTACATTCTTTTTTTATCAGCTGCTCCAACTCCTCTATCTGTACCTCCAGCATCGTAAGCCGCTGACACAATCGTTGTGCCTGCCCTGCTTCATAGTCAAAAAGTTGTGCTAACACCTTTTGCCGATTTACATCCGTTTGCAAATTACTCCGCTTAATCGTTGTTATCCCGCATTGTACGAATAACGCGTGGAGCCGATTGAGCTCCTGTGTCCGGTCGCCCTTTAATGTTTTGTACTCTTTGATGAGTTTGCGACGATAGTATTCCTTATCGGTCGGCACATCAACGGTCGGTAAATCTTCCTTTTCATATATCTTAACCAGCCGAGCAAGCTTTAATGCATCTTCTTTATCCGTCTTCTTCGTGCTGGCATAGATAACCGATAACTGCGAAGCATTTAAGATGACTACTGTGCAGCCGATTGCTCTCATCTCTTTTTCCATTACAAAAGCGAGACTATTCGCTTCCATCGCCACAATATCTTCTGCCTTCAGTTTCGTGTATAGTTTTGCCCTTCCGCCTTTGGTTGTTTCTCCTCCTGATCTGCCGACTTTTCCTTTCTGATCAAAGTAACACATTTCATACGTTCTTTTGCTCAGATCCAATCCGATCCATCGACCATTCCCTTGCATATGACACCCCTTGTGCTATAAAATAGGGGACAGGGAGCTTTTACCGGTTTTTGGACTACCGTAACTCCTATTCGCGGTACGCACCGTTAGCGGTGCGGCCGCACTTTGATTTACGGCAGCAGGTTTAGGTTAATCTCGTCGACGAGGTTCATCTTTATTCAAGATTTTCTCACGTTTTGCGTCAACCTGCTGCCTGCCCCCTTATCCCGTCAGATAAGGGTACCATATCCACCGGTAATTAAAAACATATCATCTCGTCAGTCATCTCCATGTTTTTAGAGATGACCGATCATAATAAATAGGGGGATTTCTATGAAATATGATTTTACGACAAGGGTAAACAGAGCCGGTTCAGGTTCACGTAAATGGGATGCGATGTATCAGGTAAATCCGCACGTCGATTCGTCCGTTGTGCCGCTTTCGGTTGCCGATATGGAATTTAAGATGCCGCCGGAATTAACGGAAGGGCTCAAGTACTATCTTGACAGCGCCGTACTGGGCTATACGGGACCAACAGCTGCATATAAAGAGGCAGTGCAAAATTGGATGAAGACACGGCACAATTGGGCGATTGAACCCGATTGGATTGTTCCTACTGCGGGGGTTGTGCCTGCAATTTTTAATGCGGTTAGAGCGTTTACCGAACCGGGCGACGGCGTTATTTTGCTGTCGCCGGTGTATTATCCTTTTTTTAGGGCAATACGCTTACAAGGGCGGAATGTTGCAGCGTGTTCGTTGCAGGAAAACGGCGGCCGTTATACGATTGATTTTGATGCATTGGAACGGCTCGCTGCGGATCCGCGGAATAAAGCCCTGCTCTTTTGTTCTCCTCATAATCCTGTCGGCAGAGTGTGGACAAAAGAAGAGCTGCATAAAATAGAAGCAATCGTATTAAAGCATAATCTTTGGTTATTTTCTGATGAAATTCATTTTGATATTGTGATGCCGGGGTATACGCACACCGTTTTCCAATCGTTAGGGGATGATCTTGCAGAGCGGACAATCACTTTTACCGCTCCTTCAAAGACGTTCAACATCGCCGGTTTGGGAATCAGCAACATCATCATTAAAAATGAGAACATGCGTAAAACCTTTGTAAAAGCCCAAGAGCTTGGGGCGGGAGCATTGTTCACGGCATTGAGCTATAAGGCCTGTGAAATTTGCTATAGGCAGTGCGCGGCGTGGCTTGATGAATTTTTGTCCATAATCGATGCCAATCAGCGTATTGTGCAACAGTTTTTCCAAACGCATCATCCCGAAATTAAAGCACCGCTCATCGAAGGCACGTATCTGCAATGGCTTGATTTTAGGGCGCTGGGAGTGGAACACAAGGCTTTGGAAACCTTTATGACGCAAACGGCGCAAGTATTCCTAGATGAGGGGTATATCTTCGGTGACGAAGGCAGAGGTTTTGAACGGATTAACCTTGCCGCCCCCGCATCGGTCATTACCGAAACTCTCGAACGGCTGAGCCGCGCATTGCAGACATTGAAGCGGTAAATCTAAGCGTTGCGTTTGAGATAATCAGCCTTACCGCTCAGAATAACTGTCTTCGATTGCTGCAAAAAACAGTCTGATGCGTTTACCCTGCCTGCCCGTTCTTTGCATCTTTAAAAAAGCTGACGATAATACAGATCATAATGATGCCGAGCGGAAAGGCGGCGATAATCGATAAACTTTGCAGCTGACTCAGATTGCTGCCGGTAAGGATGAGTGCAGCCGGCAGCAAGATAAAGACAACCGACCAAAATGCGCGTAAGCTTTTTTTAGGTTCGCTGCCTTCAAGCTGCCGCTGCGAATAAGATGCTATAACCATGGTAATTGCATCGAAAGTACTCGCATAGAGAGCGATCATCGTGATGATGAGCAGCACTAAACCGGCTTTCGCAAACGGCAGCGTTTCCAAAATGCTTAAAATAATCTCGTCTGGAGGGATACCGGCAGCAAGCCGTTCGGCAGCCGGTAATAATCCATGTGTTTCCAAATAAAGTCCGTAGTTCCCCAGCACGATAAACGAGCAATAGGTTCCCGCGATGCCGCACATAAGTCCGCCCAGTACGGTATTCCGTACCGTCCGCCCTTCAGAGATTGTTCCGATAAAGAACGGCGTTGCGACAAACCACGCAATCCAATATGCCCAATAAAAAATTGTCCACTGCTGCGGGAACCCTGTACCGTCTGCACCCGAAATCCGCAGGGGATCCATCCATGTGGAAAGCGAGATAAAGTTTTGCAGCATCTTCCCTATGCCGGTTATGCTTGTTTCGATAATATAGAGTTTGGGACTAAACAAAAACACAAATACAATGAGGCTGGAAAAACACACAACAGCAACCTTTGCCAGATGAGAAATGCCTTTTATTCCAAGTAGAACAGCTGAGGTATATACCGCTGCAATAATGCAGAGCACAGCTAATGTCAGCTCCCGTGATTCGGGAATGCCGGAGATGGTGGAAATTGCCAGCGATAACAACGGTGTTGCAAGCGTGAATGTTGTCGCGGTTCCCGCTAAAAGCCCCACGACCGAAAACACATCGATGACGGTACCGAGTGTCCCGTCGATTTTACTGCCGAAAAGAGGGCGGCACGCTTCGGAAAGTTTTTGCTTTTTCCGCTGCCGTACATGGAGCATATAGCCAAATGCAACGGCACATACGATATGGAAGCTCCACGGGGTAATGCCCCAGTGGAATAGCGGGTACGTTGCCGCCCAATCTTGTCTTTCTGCGGCCGTAAGCATTCGGTGTCCGAACGGTGATGCTGTGTAGTAATATCCCCATTCGATAAGCGACCAATACAAAATATCTGCAGCCATCGTGGAGGTAAAGAGCATAGCACCCCATGTAAAATTACTATAGCGCGGTTTATCGAGAGAGCCTAACCGTATTGCTCCGTATTTTGAAAAAGCAAGATAGAATGCGGTACACACTACTCCGAAACCGAGAAGTATATAAAAGAAACCGAGTTTGTTGACAAAAATATTCCATAAACTATCGATAGCCTTCATCGATTGCTGCGGAAAGGTAAGCAACAGTGCCGCAATGCCGGTTACAATGACGAGCGGCAAAAGGGTAATAATCCAGTCGATTTCTTCGAAACCGTGCGTGCCTTTGTTATGTTTACGATTATTCATCATTCGTCTCTTCTTTCCGATCATCTGTAAACTCCGTCATCTGCATCACTTGCTTGTAATAATCTTTTGCGTACCGGTACATCTTTAACCCGTACTCGCCGAAATTTTCTCCCAGCGCTTGTTTATAGCATGTCCACAGCGCCCATAAGAATCCTGCAAGCGCAACATAGATATAGACACGCAGTTTTTCTTCGCCTTCCGGATCGCGGCGGAAATAACGATGCATAAGATCGTTTATTTGCGCTTCGGAAAAGTAAGAGTAAATGGAAAACATTGCGAGGTCAGCCAGCGGGTCGCACATCGCAGCGTATTCCCAATCGATCAGTTTTACCTCACTGTCACTGATAATAAAGTTATCGCAGATTAAATCGATATGAGTTAGTACCTCCGGTTTTTTCAGCGTATCGAGTAAATCAAGCAAAGTGTTCATCTTTTCCCGGATTTCGGCATAATCATAGAAAAGAATACCGTGCTTTGCTTCCGCTTGCTTTTCATAAAAATTAATCCGCTCTCTAAAATTAAAGCGGTGTCGTACCGTAATACCGGAGGTATGCAATTTACGCGCAATCCACATACACGCTTCCAAATCATCCGGATTGTGGGGATCAGCGATATGCATATTTTCTTCAAACTGACTGATTTTTACCCCGGTCATTTGATCAAAATAGATAATCTTATCGGATATGCCGAGCGGCTCAATCGCCTTATACACTGCATGTTCCTGTTTTCGGTTGATAAGAATATCAGTACCGGCGCCCGGAATGCGGAAAATATATTTGTTGTTATTCAGTTCAAATATGAAAGATTTATTAGTCATACCAAGCCGTAGCGGGCGCAAATTTTTAATTTGCATTTCAGGCTGCCCGAATACGCGGGAAATCATTTCCATCCATTTATTCTGTGTGGAAACCATGTATGATGTATCGAATTGACGCAGCTCTTCCAAGGATTCAAATTCATATACTTGATTAGCGGGTTGTTTATTTGCGAACATCGTCAGCGTATTTAAATGACGGCTCAATACGTCTTCCCAGTACCAGTCGTCGGTATCCTCACGGTGATAGGCTTCTTCAATCATCGGACGAATGGCATCGGAAAAAGCACGCGAAAAATAGACCGGCCCGTACATTACCCATGCGTTCCTACCGCCGATCTTTACCTTCATTATCTTGTCGTGTAAACCGAGCTGCAATACCCATTCATTGGTTTTTTCGTTCATTTTTACGGACGAATACCATGAATCGTATTCATACGCATGATACATATTTTTCCGCAGCCAGTTGTCGCTGGATAAAATATAAGTGTTTTTGAGTCTGTCTCGGACGTGATACAGTGTTGAAAGGTTGTTTTTGCTTTCAAAATCGGGATTATACACAAGTTTTACATTGTATTTATCGATGAGGTATTCAAAGGTCTCTTTCAGATAACCGACGACTACCGTGATATCGGTAATACCGACTTCTTGTAACTGCTTGATTTGGCGTTCAATCATCCGTTCGCCGAAAACTTCCAATAACCCTTTGGGAATGGCGTAGGTGAGCGGAATAAAGCGTGAACCGAAACCCGCGGCCATGATGATGGCATTATCAACCTTGCATGAATCGTATTCGGTATGAGCTTTAATGGTTAAAACTTTTTTGCCGATGGCAGGTAAGCCGTTCGTCTTAAGAAGGCTGTCCTGTTCCATAGAAAAAAGAATTTGATTGACATACGCGAGCGATATTTTTAAGGTTCCGGCAATTTCACGTTGCGTGATGGCCGGATTCTTTTTCATTAACTCGATAATCTGAAAATATCGTTTTTTCATATAGAATGAAGTATATTTCAGTTTTTGTTCACTGTCAATGACAAAACGTCGAAGAACTGAACAAAAAAGATAATAGACGAAGAATTTGTCTATATTTCAAAAGACTGATTGTAATAGAAGAAACCTTATTGTATCATAGACGCATGAATATAAAGGAAAGAAAAATGACATGGCGTACATACCTTGCCTATGGCGGCGGGGATTTGTACGGCGGCGGCTGCTTTTTTATTGTTACGACATTTTCAATGTATTATTTGGTAAACGTTATCGGGCTGCATCCGGCGTTGGCAGGGTTAATTCCGGCGATCGGTAAGGTGTGGGATGCAGTTTCCGACCCGATGATGGGATATATTGCCGATAACACGCCGCAGACACGGTTCGGAAAGCGGCGCCTGTGGTTTTTGGTTTCCATTATTCCGATAGCCCTATCGTTTATTCTGATCTGGTTTCCGGTTACGATAGAAAGTCAAACGGGAAAATTTATTTTTTATACCGTTGCCTATATCATCTTTTTTACTGTTTCAACCGTTTCTTATATTCCGTACGCAGCGCTCAGCGCCGAAATAACAAAAGATTTTTCGGAGCGGAATAAACTGAACAGCACTCGTCTGATGTTTTCGTTTGTTGCAACGCTGCTCGGCGGGTTATTAGCGCAGCCTATTATCGATCATTTCAACGGAAGTGCCCAAGGGTATTTTATCATGGGCTGCGTATTTGCGCTCATCTTTGCACTCCCGTGGATTCCGCTCTATGTTGAAACATGGGAACTTCCTCAAGATGAAGCTGGAAAAAAATCGACTCAGTCGTTTATAAAAAATTTCTTGTCGCTATTTCAAAATAAGTCATGCAGAATTCACATTACGATGTACGTGTGTTCTTTCGGTGCACTTGATATCTTTATGTCGTTTGTGCTCTTTTATATTGTTGACTATTTAAATAAGGGCAGCATCTTTGTCATTGCGCAGGGAAGCCTTCTCATTACTATGATGGCAGCCTTACCGGTGCACAGCTATTTTATCAATCGGAAAGGACATAAGCCTGTCTACATTACAGCGCTTACCGTATTCATCCTCGCTATTTTATTGATGGGGCTGCACACTCCTACTTCCGGTAGTGTTTGGGTAATACTGAATATGGTACTTATGGGAATAGGTATATCGGCGAATAACTTAATACCGCATCAGCTGCTGCCGTTTATTTCCGATATAGACCGCGTGATGAGCGGGAAGCAGCGAGCCGGTACCTATTCGGCGGCGATGACGCTTTCGCGAAAGTTATTTTTAGGCTTAATTATTATGCCGACCATCGGCATTGGGTTGAGCAGAATAGGATATAAAAATCCCGTACCTTCAATTTTGACGCAAAGCCAATTTGCAGAAGCCGAAGCGCTCTGTAAAAATACCGCGACACCGTTTTCGGAAATAGAAAAATATTACACTTTGTATGAAGACAGCAACCTGCATCTAAAATATATCAGTAAAGATACCGACGGCATAATAAAAAATGTTTACAAAAAACACAAAAATACTGCGAGTGCTGAGACAACTGCTTTTTTTGAAAACACTGTTTCTTTTACAGAGATTCCGATAAATATCTTTGATGATTTTATCGTACCGTCGTTTCATACCGGAGACTTTGCTCAAGCCGATAATAAATTCCTTGTAGTGTCTTCGTACAGGAAAGACGGAAATAGTTATAAAAAAATAGCTCCGCCTGAGTTTTATACAAAATCCGATTTATATGATTTGAAGGTGTTATTGGATACGATTGATTTTAAGTATTCGGGCATTGGGCAGGTTCAAAAGCCGCTGCAAAAACAAGAAACACTCAATAAAATCAGATTGATGTTCATTGTGCTGCCGGTTTGTATGCTGCTGCTCGGCATTTTGTTTGCTTCGCAATTTAAAGTTACACCGGAAAATCACCAAATCATTTTGAACGAAATCAAGCGGCTTGAATCCGGCGGGAAAAAAGAAGATACCGATGCAAAGACAAAAGCCGTATGCGAGTTGCTAATCGGGAAAAAGTATTGCTGAAGGGAGTACACGTGAAAAGTGCGATAGCCGTGCCGGTTACCCCCTCATCGCTTCTACCTTAGCAATAATTTGCCAATTTTTTTCATCGGTGAGTATTTCTTTTCTCCACTTAAATGACGATTGAGTAATATCGGAAAATATGTATCGCATAGCATGGTCGGTATTTTCGGTGAGGATAATTTCATCACCGTGTTTTTCAGCGGTAAGCTGGAATGCCCCACCCATACACCCGTAAAATATATCCCATAGTCCGGTTTTAGGATTGTAAATTCTGATTGTTGTACCATATTCCGCATCGGGCTGGGGGTGTATCTTTCTTTCATTCCGGGAGGGGACGATAAACGTGTCTTGAACTGCGGTTCCATCAAGTACCCGTGAAAACAACCATTCTCCCTTAACACTTCGCATTTCGGCGGAGTCCAAATGATCTATCCACAGGATGTTCCATGTACCGATAAGTGCACCGAATATATCTCGGTCTTGCGGAACTTTCTCATTCCGTGAATCGCTATAAAGAGATTCTAAAAACGCGTTCATAAGATCATTTCTCCATTTAGATTGTCAAAATAAAGACTCTGTAACTATATCTTCCCGCACCTGCCGGATGCAATAACTAAATCGCTCAGCCATTCGGCACATTCCGGGGTAAGCAAACCGCGCGGCATGCGCCATGTCCAGTTTTTCCCAAGGGTAGAAGGTTCGTTCATGCGCGCCTCTGCCCCCAGTGCATACAGGTCTTGGAACGGAATAACGGCAAAGACTGCTACCGAGAAAAACGCTTGCTTAATCAGCTCGGCACAGAGGTCGTCTTTAAAAGCAGCGGCTTGCAAGGCTGTCCCGTCGTCTACTGCAGGAGACACCGCATCGGACGTGCCGTGCCGTGCTGCGGTATACTCCGCCGAAAACAGCTCGTCGAGCAATTCTACGGCAGGTTTTTCACCGTAGAGGTAGAACAACAGTACTTCAAAATCATCCCGTGAGAGTGTGTCGAGCCATGCCCGCAATGTAGTGTTATCATGCGTACCGGTGTACACGACAGCATTTTGCGTATACCGGTGCGGTAAAAAGGCATCAGTAAAGCCTACTTCCCGTACCTCTGCGGCGCTAAAAGCGAACTGTAAGATTTTCATTCCCGGCAACCGGAAGTCGTCGCGAAGACGCTCCACCTGCGGGGTAATAACCCCAAGGTCTTCGGCAATAATCGGCAAACCTTTGGCATATTCGCTGTTCTTTTTGAGCAATGCGCGCTGTACCGCTTCAAAAAACTGATGATCGGGGCCGGGCCGCCATTCGCCTTTTTCCGCAGTCGGAGCGCCGAAGGGTACCGCCCAATACGCTTCAAAGCCCCGGAAGTGATCGATACGAATATAATCGACGAGTTCCAAACATGCGTCAATGCGGTCAATCCACCAGCGGTATTTATCGGCCTTCATCGCCTCCCAATTATAGAGCGGGTTTCCCCATAGCTGTCCCGTTGCGCTAAAATAGTCGGGCGGTACTCCGGCAACCGCTGTCGGTACGCCGTTTTCATCCAGCTGGAAAAGTTTTTGATTCGCCCATACATCAGAAGAATCAGGGGCTACGAAAATCGGGATATCCCCGATAATCGAAATACCTTTTTCATTCGCATAGTGCCGAAGCCGCGTCCACTGTTCAAAAAAGAAAAATTGAATAGCCTTATAGCGGTCAATCTCGTGCCGATGTTCCTGCGCCCAACGTTTTAATGTCTCTATGTCGCGGCAGGCAAGTGCCTTCGGCCAATAGTTGTTCCACAATTTTCCGGATACGCATTCTTGAGCTGCCTGCGCATCGTATACTTCTTTAATCGACATGAAGAGCGCATAGTCGTCAAGATGTTTATTCGCCTTTTGAAAACGCCGGAAGGCCGCTTTCAATTCTGCACCGGCGGCACCACCGTCTTTAATCCTATTAAGAAATGCCGATGCGGCTTTTTTTAAGAGCGGTATTTTCCAATAGACTACCGAACCAAAGTCGATATTACCATTTGTAGAGAGGTACTCCGGTAACTTGATATCATCGGCAGTCAAATATCCTTGCTCCGAAAGTGTTTCCAAGTCGATCAACAGCGGGTTCCCGGCAAAGCTCGAAAATGCCGCATAGGGAGAATCCCCATAACCGGTCGGACCGAGAGGTAATACCTGCCATAGCCGTATATGCGCGGAATGAAGCCAATCGATAAAATTATATGCGGATTTTCCAAGAGTTCCTATTCCTTCATTACTGGGGAGGGAAGTCGGGTGCAGCAGAATTCCTGCCGAGCGGTTTAAAAGCTTTTGGGTCATAATACCTCCGGTAGGCAGATTAAAGTTCAAGTATTTCTATTAATATTCGCCGGACAGAAGCGTTATGGAAAATAATTCTTTGCCGTTTTTATCCATATAGATATAAATCACGGTAATACCGTCTTTTCTTATTTGATAGATCATTTGATTTGTTTTCAGTTTTTCTTTTACCATATTTTCTACTGATTTCTGTACAACGCCCCACATTTGTTCATTCATGTCTTCATAAACACCGCCGGAAAAAAGATATGTGTATACAAGCGCATGCTGTTCCTCTTTATACTCGAGCTTTGTGAGAGTGGTTGCTTCATCAATTTCCAGGGGGCATTGCTTCGTTACCCCTTCTGCCATGGCATGATATAAACCGGCTTTTGAATTTGTATTTTCGGTAGACGTGCGGGGCTTTTCTTTTGCCTTAGCAGCATTATTTGCCGTTTGGCAAGATGACAGACAAACCCAACACAAGGCAAGAACTATTGATAATACGATCCGTTGCGTGTTTTTCTGCAATTTCATATATGACCTCCCATTAAAAATCTCAAAGTTTTCGAGACGCTCTATACTGAAAGAATGTACCACACTTTTCGGTTTATGAAAAGATAATGCGGCAGCGGTATCATATTGATAACCTGTATCTGTTTAGATTAAAAAAGAGTGTTTTTATGATATAACGTATACCTTCGGTATTATACGAATAGATACGATTGATATTTCGAAAAAAAAGCCCTCCGCATACTTATCATGCAGAGGGCTTTTCACTTAGTTTCTACGGCTTCGGTCAATCGCAATTCCGATTGATCGGGAACCCCTTAGTTTGATTTTATCGCAATCTGCCGGCGGGGAGCAATCTCCTTGCGCGGTATATTGACGGTTAACACGCCGTTTTTAAAGCCGGCTTCAACCTTGTCTTGGTCGATATCTTCGGGCAGCGTAAACCGTCTGACAAAACGGCGTTGTGTGCGTTCACGGATAAGGAATTGTTCGCCGTTGGGTTTTTCTTCCGTCTCTTTTGTTTCCTCATGGCTGGAAGCAACCGTCAAAACGCGTTCTTTTAAGTGAATAGTAACATCTTTTTCCGTATAACCGGGAAGATCGATATCCATAATATAGGCGCCGCTTGTTTCGCGCACGTCAACAGTCGGATAAGTTGCATTCGCCAACGGACTGAAAACGCCGAAATGGGAGTTGTCGTGATTTAATGAGTCAAGCATAGAGTCCGCAAATAAGGGATTAAAAATACTGAGTGAGTTCATAGTTTTCCTCCAAAAGGCTTTGTTATAATAGGACTTTTAGAAAGTCCTTGAAGTTTTTCAACTTCACTTATTATCAAGCAATAAGCGTGCCAAGTTTAATTATAGAAAACCTCGGTGTATATGGCTGTTTTTCCACAATAATTCAGCGTATACAGTACAAACAGCAGTTAAAACAGGTTCAAAACCGATTCTTTTCTCAATTTTTCGAAACTCAAACAGCATTTCAACCCCTGATTATGCTCTTTTTCCGGCACACTGTGTCATTTTATACACCATATTGAGTCAATATTTTCGATATAAATAAAACTCTGTGTCATTATGAAACATATTTAACAGTGTCGTAACTATCGCTCTTTTTTTTCTATTTTTCTCTTTAAAAACAGAAAAAATCGGTTATACTATCTCTTATTCATTTGTTGACAGATAAAAACAATATGATTATGGTAATACCTCTCTTATAGCGAAAGCTATGTTAATATCACCATAGTCCCAGAGACGCATCCGGAGGCGGGCATGAATGTAACCGATTATCTTAGCGAAACCGAATGGAAAAGGCTGCTGCAGTTTTCCGAAAAACTTGAAACGCCCTGTGTTGTTATCAATTTAGATCGAATTAAAAAAAATTATCTTGAATTAAAGAAGTTCTTTTCCACTGCGGATATTTATTATGCGGTGAAGGCAAATCCTCATGAGGAAGTTTTAAAGCTTCTCATTGAGCTGGGAGCAAACTTTGACATTGCCTCACGTTATGAACTTGATAAGATCCTTGCCCTAGGGATAACCCCTGACCGTCTCAGTTATGGCAATACGATCAAAAAAGCAAAGGATATTGCCTATTTTTACGAAAAAGGCGTTCGACTATTCGTTACCGACAGTAAAGATGATTTAAAAAACCTCGCAAAATATGCACCCAAATCGTATGTCTATGTCCGCATCTTGGTTGAAAACACCAATAGCGCCGACTGGCCGCTTTCCCGTAAGTTCGGCTGCCATCCCGATATGGCCTACGATCTCTGTATTTTAGCGAAAGAACTGGGGCTTATTCCTTATGGTATTTCATTCCATGTCGGCAGCCAGCAGCGGGATATCGGGCAATGGGACGATGCTATTGCAAAAACAAAGTATCTGATGAGCTCTCTTGAAGAAGAAGAAGACATTGAACTCAAGATGATCAATATGGGCGGCGGATTTCCTGCTTCGTATGTTGTGCCGACCAATGAGCTTTCCGAATATGCAAGCGAAATTAACCGATATCTTGACGACGATTTCGGCGATGAACGTCCCCGTATCATCCTTGAACCGGGACGGTCTATGGTTGGCGACGCTGGCGTTCTTGTTACCGAAGTTATCACCGTTTCGCGAAAGAACAATACAGCTTTGCAGCGTTGGGTCTATGTTGATGCCGGCGTTTTTAACGGATTAGTGGAAACACTGAACGAAAGTATTAAGTATCCTATCATAACCTCAAAGGATTCAAATTGCAGTAGACGCGGTGAGGTGATTCTTGCAGGACCGACCTGTGATAGTATGGATATTATGTATGAAAAGCATAAATACCAACTTCCAATTAATCTTAAACCGGGGGATAGGGTCTACTTTCTGAGTGCCGGTGCATATACGGCAAGTTATGCATCTGTGGAGTTTAACGGCTTTCCTCCGCTTAAAACCTATATTATGAAATAAAAAACGGCACAAAGAAAAGTTCTTTGTGCCGTCTATTACCGCATTGTACGGTTATTTCGCAAAGCGTTCGCCGAATTCCTTGCACTTTTTCTGTGCCTCTTCATCGGGATCGTCATAAGCAATGAGTCCTTCTTCAAACACATCGGCTCCATCGCGCTTTGCCCGTTCTACCCAAGTCTGCATCCATTCGCCATCCGCCCATTCGTAAGACCCGAACAGCGCGATTTTGCGTCCTGAAAGCTTATTTTCGATAGAAGCAAAGAACGGTTCAAATTCATCCGGTTCAAGTTCCTCAGACCCCATCGCAGGGCAGCCGAAGGCGATTTTGTCATAACTATCTAATTTGTCCGCACTGAACTGCGAAACAGTGAATAATTCCGCCTCTGCTCCGCCTGCTTTCAGTCCGTCCATAATACAATGAGCCATTTTTTCGGTATGACCGGTTCCGCTCCAAAATACTACTGCAACTTTTGCCATAGAAAACTCCTTATAAAGTGTGATGAGAATAATATAAGTATTATTCTACTGTTAGGCAACACAAACTATCTCAAAGATAGTCATGCCGCTCTTTATCTGTAAAGCAAAACGCTCTTTACATTCCGTATATTGATGAAACACTTGTAATGCCTGTTCGGGATTGCTGTATACTTTCCAATACCCGCAAAACAGACAATTTCGGCCTCCTGTTTTTACATACTGCATTACATCATCTGCAGGATAGCCTAAAAAAAGCCCGATTTCATGCGGAAAGTTTTTTCCTTGCTCTCTGCTCCGTGTTCCTATAAAACCAGACATCCGCTCTTTTAATCGTATAATAATTGCATCAAGCCCGCATTCCGGCTGATACCCGAAATACCGTAGCGCTGCAAACACTTTCGGCTGGCAGCAAAAATGAGCAAGCAAATCCTTCCGATATACTAATACTTGAGCACGATCTTCGCATACGCAAATCGGAGTAAAATATATTCCTTGGTCATTTAGCATTGCATTATAAGCATCGCACCATTGAATATCGGCACTTGGAAACGACACGAGATTCGCCGGCTTAATTCCTGCCAGACAGGGGGCGGCATGACGAGCAAGGGCTGCCTCAACGTAAGCGTACGGTAACATATTCTTATTATGAGCATAGAACCCGAAAAATGTCAACTGGAAGCAACAGCGATTTTCGAGCAAATGCACCAATTTGTGCTGATGAAACGGCTTTAAATGCTTGAATATTATACTTGACAATATATTATATTATAAATAGTATTATACTATCCAAAGAAACACTGCTAACCGTATTAAAAACGGTTTCCCTTGGTTAAAGATAAAAGTAGGAGCAACCCAATGAAAGAAAAATTAGCTCAATATCACTCATTAATCGAAAGCGAAGCCGATATTATCGCGGTAATGGCAAATACCAGCGCTTTTATTATGGAAAATATCTCCGGTTTAAACTGGGCGGGTTTTTATCAAATGAAAGGTGATGAATTGGTACTGGGGCCATTTCAAGGCCGACCGGCTTGCTATCGAATTAGTCATGGAAAAGGCGTCTGCGGTCATTGTGCAGTCAGTCGAAAAACGATCATGGTACCCGATGTACACGCTTTTCCAGGGCATATTGCCTGTGATGCAGCAAGCAAAAGCGAATTAGTTGTACCGATTATTCACAATGGTATTTTATTCGGTGTAATTGATCTCGATGCACCCAAGTACGATCATTTTACCGATGCTGACAAGCGCCTTATCGAGGCTATTGCCGAGATATTTTCCCAAAAATTATAAAAACTGCTGCAAGGAGTTATTCGCCTCTATGAAAAAGATTGCTTGTATAACGATATGTTTATCCGCGGCCATTGCCCTTTTTGCTCAAACGGAAACAGGGGTGGCTCAAGATTCAGTGTATCAAAAACTCTTGCAGTACCGTGTTGAACACGACAGCCATTACCGGCAGCTGCAAATGCAGGCGGATATTGCAGCCAATAAAGCAGAAAAAGCAAAAACCGAATCGTTAGTAACAATGGAAGTCGGCAGCGGAAATACGCAGCTTGTTCTTAATACGGATGCGAATAAACGAGGTATTACAACCGAACCGTATGCAAATATCGCATTACCTTCGTACAATAATACAGGCATAAAACTGAGCGTACCGTACAGTAAAGTAGGGCAGCGGCAAGAAACCGGCGCCGAGGTTTCTGTGTCTACCGATATCTATTCCAAAAATGCAGAAGCAAAAAAATATACGCTTAACCTTGCGCAATCCGCGGCAGATCAAGCGCGGCGGGCAAAAGAAGAAGGTTTGGCGCTTGCTGAAAAGCAGTTCCTTCAAGATATTCAGCAGCTTTTGGACGATTATACAACACTGCTTGATAAAGAACTGAGCGAAGTAAAAGCTGAGATTCAATATAATCAAACAAAGGCACAAGGCTATGCCGACAGTTCTACAAAAATGCGTACGGCCAATTTAGAGCGGTTGGGTGCAAAACGGGAACACCAGAATGCGGATTTTAACTTTTCGGCGTCATACCATGTTTTTGCGGAAAGCTGCGGACTTTCAACCGATGAGGCACCTCAAACGTTTTTAACGTCGCTATGGGATTCCATCCCCATACAAAAGGCCACGGATATTGAACAGTATCCTCAAACTGCTTATAAAAAACTTGTTGAAGCGGAACAGCAGCATACTCAAAATGCGGCTAAACGGGATATTGAGCTGTCTCCGTTTTCCATCGGGGCAGATGCCGGTTATAAATTGCGTAATACGAAAATCGGCAACGCCTCCGCAAAAAATGAGCATTCCGTCTTAGGCGGATTGAGTATGCAATTCCCCGGAGGGAAGGCGTACACCGGCGTCGAGGTTCCGCTTTCCGATCCTAAAAACACGGCAATTAAACTGTCATTCAGCTGGAATCCTTTTTCAATTCAGTATCGGAAACTCGATAAAAAAAATGCAGAGCTTGAAGATGCGATTGAGCGGCTTAAAATTGAAGATGCAAAGGAAGAGTATCAAAAACAGCTCCATACCAATAAAACAGCGAAGGAGCAGATGATATGGCAGCAAACGGCAACAGCGGATGAATTAAGCATCTATAAGCAAAATGCCGATGACCATGCCCAATGGTACCGCAATGGTGTTATCAGCAAGGTTGAAAGCCTGCAAGCAGAACTTGAGTATAAAAAAGCGGAAGTCCGCTATGCAAAGGCTAAAACAGCCGTTATGATTTTCAATATCGATACGGCGCTGCTGTTTGAAAAGCGATAATGCAATACTATCAGGAATAAATCTAAGGACAGCCTCTAATGAGAGGTTCTTATAAGGCAAAGAATTATGAAAACGGAAAAGCATAAAGAGCAGCAGAATGTAGAATGGAAAGCTGAATGGAAGGAAGAGTACCTCAAATGGATATGCGGCTTTGCAAATGCGCAAGGAGGCAAAATATATATCGGTAAAGATGATAAGGGTGAGACGGTCGGCCTAAAAAATGCAAAAAAACTGCTGACGGATATTCCCAATAAAGTACGAGACGTATTAGGCATCATTGTCGATGTAAATTTACATACCAGCCATACTAAAGAGTATTTAGAGATCAGTGTTTCTCCGAGTTCATATCCGGTTAATTATAAAGGGGAATATCATTATCGCAGCGGCAGTACAAAACAGTTGCTCAAAGGCGCTGCTCTTACGCAATTTCTGTTTGAGCGTACGGGACTTACCTGGGATAGCGTTCCGATGGAAAACCTTGATATGAAGGATTTTTGGCACGACAGTTTTGCTCTTTTTCGTAATCAAGCACTCCTGAGTAAAAGGATGGACGAGAAAGATTTACAGATAACCGATGCCCAGTTATTGGATCATTTAGGTCTTGTCAAAGACGGGCATGTTTTAAGAGCTGGTATGATGTTGTTCTATCAAGACCCTGAAAAATGGATTAATGGCGCGTATATCAAAGTCGGTTATTTTAAATCAAATACCGATATTGCATATATGGATGAAATTCACGGGTCATTGATTAGTCAAGCGGAAAAAGTAATCGATTTATTGTTTACAAAATATTTGACAGCTGATATCACGTATGAAGGTGTTACCCGTATTGAAACATATCCGTTCCCTAAAGCCGCAATTAGGGAGGCGGTGTATAATGCGATTGTGCATAAAAATTATGCAACTCAGATTCCTATCCAGATTAGCGTATATAAAGATAAATTATATATTTCCAACGACTGTATCCTGCCTGCAGGCTGGACAGTCGATACGTTGATGAGTAAGCATCGTTCAAAACCATTTAATCCGAATATTGCGAATGGTTTTTTCAGAGCCGGTTTAATAGAAACATGGGGGCGCGGTATCGAAAAAATCTGTGAGGCATGTATTGAACACGACACTCCTATACCCAAGTACACTGTACACCCGGAAGATATTATGGTGATGTTTGAATGCTGTAAAAAAGAGATACATGCCGGTGTCGTATGGGAGAAGCCGCAGAGATTCTATGATAAACGGTATGAATATCGCATGAATACCGACATGAATACCGACATGAATACCGACATGAATACCGACATGAATACCGCTGTCGGTGCTTCTACTGATGATACTGTGATCCAAAGAGTATTGCATTTTCTGATACAATACCCCAAGAGCACGCAAAAAGAAATCAGTGAAAAACTTGAGGTAACGACCCGGACGGTCGAACGTACAATTGCAACATTAAAAGAACAAGGATATATCAAAAGAGCTGGGAATAACCGTTCCGGATATTGGGAGATTAAAAAATATAATTGGAGGACACGATGAGTATCAATAAAAAGCCGCTGACGACACGGCAGCGAAAATCGCGGAAAACGAGAATTATTGTTATTGTATGCATAGCGGCGTTAGTAGGCGGCTGGTATATTTTTATGAAGCCTAAAAGCACAAAAACAGGTGATTTACCACCTTTAACGGTAAAAAAGGAAATCGAACACAATCAAATTGAGGTGTCCGGTTATATCGAAGCCGCGCAGACGCAGATTTTAGAAGCGCCCGGCGAGGGGTTTATCGAACAGGTTCTGGTAAAAGAAGGCGACAGAGTAAAAAAAGGCGCACTCTTGTTTGCGCTTGATACCGATAAACAAAGCTATGATGTTGCCCGGCAGTCATTTGTAATAAAACAAGAACAAATAAACGGTTCCTCTCAAAAGTTGAGCTTGATGGAACAGGAATTGCGGCTTCTGGAAAAACAGCTCGCTGACCGCAAAGTGTATGCAAAATTTGACGGCATTGTTGCGGCTTTCACGATTTCGCAAGGACAATACGCCAAGGCAAAAGATACCTTCGGTACGTTGATTGACCGGAGTTTTCTTAAAGCCACGGTCGAAATTGCCGAAAGCGATGCATCCCGCCTTGCAGTCGGACAAAAGGTTGATATGACATTCCCCGCCGAACCGGATATTAAAGTACAGGCGGAGGTTATCTCCTATCCGGCAATAGCGCGGCTGACCAGCCTTGGGCGGACGGTTGTCGATACGCTCATCCGGCTGGATAATCCACCGGAAAAAATTCTTCCCGGTTATTCTTTTAATGGAACCATCGTAACCGGCGCCGACTCCGAAGCGCTCATTGTAGAGCAAGATGCCATCCGTTATGTGGAGGGGAAGCCGTTTGTCGATAAAATCGATGGCAATACCACACAGGAAATTGCGGTAACTGTTGAACCGTATATTAAAGGCTTTGTGAAGATTCTCTCCGGCGTGCAAGAAAACGATGTGCTGAAAAATCAAGCAAAGCCGAACAACGGCAGAGATTTCTAGGAGACGAGCAGTGAAACCAGGGATGATTGTCTCCCTTGATTCGGTGGTAA
Organism: Treponema sp. OMZ 857; assembly: GCF_024181085.1. Taxonomy (NCBI): domain Bacteria; kingdom Pseudomonadati; phylum Spirochaetota; class Spirochaetia; order Treponematales; family Treponemataceae; genus Treponema; species Treponema sp. OMZ 857. The sequence continues at coordinate 2,817,225 of NZ_CP051147.1, read as the reverse complement.
AAACCTTTTTTATGGGAGAAAACGAAGTACATGCCTTGCGCAGCGTCTCGTTCGATATACCGGAAGGGAGCTTTGTTTCGCTTATGGGGCCATCCGGGTCAGGTAAAACGACGTGTATGAATATGATCGGCTGCCTTGACCGCCCGACGGCAGGGGCAATCTATGTTGACGGAGAAAACACTGCCGAAATGACCGAAAAAGATTTGGCATTTTTGCGGAATAGAACGATCGGGTTTGTCTTTCAGCAGTATTTTCTCCTGCCCACGCTTACCATTCTTGAAAACGTGATGCTGCCGCTCCGGTATCAGGGGCTGCCTGCCTCCGAACGGAAGAAACTTGCCGCCGAAGAACTGGAGAAAGTAGGATTGAGCAACCGCCTCAAGCACCGCCCGAGCGAGCTGTCGGGCGGACAAAAACAGCGTGTCGCTATTGCCCGCGCCCTTGTAACCCGGCCTAAACTGATTCTTGCCGACGAGCCGACCGGAGCGCTGGATTCCGAAACGGGACAATCTGTACTCGACCTTTTTTTCGATATAAACCGGCAAGGCACGGCGGTTATCATCGTCACTCACGATCCTGACATCGGTGCAATGGCACCGCGCTCCATCCACCTTAAAGACGGGAAAATCATCTCCGACACGGCGGTGCCGGAGATGAAAGTATGTACAACGGATACGACTGTCGGGACAGATATAGAAAAGCATACATCAGACACTGCGGACGGCTCTCATGTTTGAAGATATCCTTTCAGCCTTGCAGAACTTCCGGCACAATAAAATGCGCACACTTCTTTCGCTTTTAGGGATTATGATCGGAGTATGCTCGGTTGTTATTACAATGAATTTGAGTCGTTCGCTGGAAGCAAGCGTTGCTTTAGTGTTTAAAGATTTAAGCAGTTCGATAGTTGCCGTGTGGCCTTCGTCGTGGCGGAATTCTGCCATTACCTTTAACGACCGCTATGCCGATATGCTGAGAAAACGGGTGCCTCAGATAAAGCGTGTGTTCGGATTTGATACGTTTAACGCTTCGGTGATGCGCGGCCGCCTGAATGCCGGATCTAAAGAATGCTACGGCATAGAATACGGATACATGGAAGCGCAGAAATGGCATCTTGAATACGGCACGCTTTTTACCGCTTCCGATTTTATGACAGGCGCGCAGAAGGTTATTATCGGGGAAGATATTGCAAAAGGTTTATTTCCGGAAGGAAGCGCCGTAGGTAAAACGCTGACGCTGTCGGTGGACAATGGAAATGCTGCGCCGCTCCTTTTTACGTGTACGGTTATCGGCGTGCTCAAAACAAAACAGACGACGGTAGGGCAGATGCAGCGGTTTGTATTGATACCGCATTCATTTATAAGGCTGCAATTCGGCCGAAAGGAAGCTGACTCGGTTGATGTTGAATTGTACGATACCATAATGGATATCGAAGCTGTTGAAGAGGCGATTAAAGCAGCCTCCGACGAATATGCAAACAGTAAAAATGCGGTACGGATATGGTCGGCGCAGTCGATGCAAAAACAGGTTCAGAGCAGTCTTGCGATGATTGCCGCCGTGCTGTCCGGTATTGCAGGGCTTTCGCTGTTGATAGGCGGTGTCGGTATTATGAATATCATGCTCGTAACGGTTGCGGAGCGGCGGCAGGAAATCGGCATCCGTAAAGCAATCGGCGCTACGACGGGGGCTATCCTTTCGCAGTTCTTAACGGAATCGGCAGCCATCAGTATTGTCGGCGGCGGTATCGGTCTTGCAGCAGGTTTTTTAATCAGTCTTGTCGCCGTTACGCCGATTTTATCTCAGTTTTCAGGCGGAAGCGACGTTGTGTTATCGTTCAATATGCGGGGCGCGTTGATGGCGTTTTTGATTTCTGCAGGCGCAGGTATTTTCTTCGGGCTGTACCCCGCATGGCAGGCCGGCAAACTCGATCCCGTCAAGGCGTTGGAAGAATAAGTGTACATATAATCTACGATGTTTGCCGAACGGCAAACTCGGAATTAAATTAAGGCACACTATTTGTGTGGCTTAATTTAATATTCCTTTTGTGCAAAATTTTGAATAAAATTTTGCACTATTTTTAGAAAAGAGGGGTAAACGCATCAGGCCGAGTAGATATAAATCGCGGAAAAATTGAGACTGTGAGACCATTTGAACCGCGAAGAGGTTCAACTCTGGTCGAATAGTATCAATTTTTCCGCGGGGATATAAAAAATCAGACTGATGCGTTTACCCTGAGGATCAGCTATGTTAGAAGATTTTATCAATGCGTTCGGCAATTTCCGCAGCAAAAAATTGCGGACGGTACTGTCCCTTTTAGGAATTGCAATCGGCGTTACCGTTGTGACGGTTATCAGCAATATCGGCAGCTCTATGCAGACAAGTATGGCGAAATTATTTAACCTTGATGCGATGAATATGATTCAAATTGAGCCTCGGTGGGATTTTGATAAACAAAAACATCATATCAAATTGAGCGAAAAATACCGTGAAGCATTGGAAAAAAATGTACCGTACGTAAAAAACGTATTTTATTCAGGCTTTTTCAACGCAACGGTTTCGCATAATTCGTTTTATCTGAAAAATCAGCGGATAGTAGGCATCGAATACGGCGCACTTGAGGCAAACGGGTACGAATGGTCTTATGGAAAAAGTTTTAGTCTTGATGATTTTGCGAATCGCCGGCATAAAATTATTCTGGTTGAAGATGAAGCAAAGGTGCTATTCCCCGAAGGAAACGCTATCGGGAAAAGAGTTACGCTTACCGTTCCGTATAATCAGGGACGCCAGTTTATTCCATTTTCGTTTGAGGTATGCGGTGTTGTAAAGCCGCGCAATCGGTTTTCCAGTATCGGTTCTTTTATGGTGCCGCGGTCATTTGTTGCAGAGGATATGGGTATCGGCAAAAATGATTCTGATCTCGCTTCGGTGCAGATTTACGATCCGGCATATATTGACGAAGCAACGACGCAGATAAAGGCATTTTCCGATTCGTTTGCCAAAACAGAGAACGCCTTATGGACGTTTTCGGAAAAAGATCTGATGAATCAAATCAATTCGCAAATCGGGCTGGTCAGCGTCGTACTTACCGTGATTGCAGTTATGTCACTTCTGGTCGGCGGTATCAACATTATGAATATTATGCTGGTTACCGTAACGGAGCGGAAAAAAGAAATCGGCATCCGCAAGGCGCTCGGCGCAAGCGAAGCGGTAATACGCAATCAGTTCTTGGTGGAGTCCGCGACGTTGAGTTTGACGGGAGGCATATTCGGTATGCTGCTTGGCGGAGGGCTTAGCATGCTTTTGGTACAAACCGTCTTTCAGTCCGACAATTTCACGATGGTCTTTTCCCCGAATATTAGCGGTTCGGTTATTGCATTTGCCGTGTCCATAACCATCGGTATTTTCTTCGGTTTGCGACCGGCGGTTAAAGCCGCGCGGCTGGATCCGGTTAAAGCATTGGCGGATTAACATGGCAGCCTATAAACACAGTCAGCTTATAGACTTCCTTCATACCGGTATCTAAACTGTTTTATTCCGGCTAAGGCAACGGGAGCGGTGCACTGAGAAAGCCGATGGATTGATCTGTATTTTCTCCAAAGCACTGGATATACCGTGCATCCGTAGGTTTATTCTCAAACGTTGTAAGCGCGCCGTTTTGCCGGTCAGTGCCGTTCGTTTGCAGTTGATATACGGTAAGAGGTTGTAAATCAGCACTCAACATAATCAATGAAAAATATGAACACGCACTGCTATCGGTAATGTTCAGCGTCCATTGCTCGGTTTCCAGTGTAAATTCAAATGGTAAAAAAGTGATTATCTGCGGCGCTTGCAGTGAAAAGGTTGTCTCCGTTTTATTTCCGCCCAAGTCGGACGCGCTCAGCGTATATTGTCCCGCAGGAAAAAAACGGCGGGGATACTTAAACTTATTTGAACCGACCCATTGTGCATTCTTGGAATATCCTGTTTCCTGTAAAAAAACGGTGGTTTCCCGATGGAGCGCCCATTCAAGACCGGTAGTATCTTCACGCAGCGTCAAGTCTTTATAATCATTTCTGCCGTCACCGTCTTCAAGCAACATAAAAACGGCCAACCGCTCCGTTAAAGCCCCCTGTTGATTATAGCTATATATCCGCTGTTTTTTTACCAGTACAACAGTCGGCGTATTAAATGAACATGAAGCGTACAGTAAAACAGCTGATAACAGACAGATAAAAGACAGGTGCTTCATCGGCCTAGAACATAAAAGAAAGATTGACAACCGTTAAATCGGAAGCGGATTTACTCGCGCTAGATTCAAAGTGAACATTTCTGCTTTCGCATTGTTCTATAAGGTACGAAATATAATACATACCAAGACTGCATATATCCGATCCTTCCGGTAATGCACGGTAAAAGTCGATGAGCGAATTTTTATTAATATCCGCTTTTTTCATGTCGTTTATACTTGCTTTTATCGCTTCTGAAGAATCAGCTTTGTTATACACTGAAATTTGCATCTTACCCTGTGTACCGATCGAAGTGGTACTACCGCCTCCGATTTTCCATGAGACAAAGACCTTTACTTCCTTCCGTTTGAGTTCGGCAATAAGTAATTGGCGGACTTTCGGATCGAAAAGTGCATCTTGAGGATCTTCGATATTAGGGAATAGCTGCTTTGCCTCATTCCGCATATTTATATTTTCAGCACTTAAAATAAGCTCCATCAACACCAGCGAGATATATTCGGCTATCTTAGTTTTATCGATATATTCGGTAAGGCTGGTACGGATTGTCCGTATAATAAGGTCAAAATTCGGGGCTGCTTTAAATTTCGTAATGATAAACCAGATAAAAGGCCGCAGATTATTCAGGAATTTTTCACTCAGAAAAAGTTTCATATTTTTATCTGCGGGAGAAAGATCTTCTTTACTGATAAAGGCAGACAACGGAGCAAGAATTTCTTTTTTTGTTTTGTAAATGAGGTCTTCATTTTTCTTTAAAATCGCTGCCAGATATTGTTGATTGATGTGTGTTTTTTCATCAATAATATTTGCAGGATTGAGCCTGTTCCATTTCTTTATTACCGGCGAAGCCAAAATCTGTTTGAATATGAACATATCGTACTGCCGGTATAACAGGGAGAATACAATCAATTTTGATAAGTCCATAATTTCTTGGCGTGAAGCAACCAGTTCCGACTGCGAAATTTCAATCTTTGAAATATAGTTTGCGAGGATAAGGCGTTGAATGTTATCGGGCACAAAAGAATCCAGAGAGATTCCATACTCTTCAACATTCCCCGCCAGAGTAAACCGCAGCAGTTTCTTATTTTGCTTAATAAAGAAAGTTGAACCTTCCTGTGTTAAAACCAACTTAATAGGAAGATTTAATAACCGTTTCTTTTCTCCTGATGCCATAATCGTTGTCCTCGCCTTAAAGATACTATTTCTTAGAGATTAACCAATAACTTTCTCACTTCTGCTGCATAGCGGTAATTCGGTTTTTGCTTAAGCAACTGCTCAAAAATAGCCTTTGCCTCCGCTTTGTTATCTAAACTAATATACACTTTTCCAAGCTCATAGTAACTATCCCATGCTTGCGGATTTATTTTGATAATATCCCGATAGGTATCGCGTGCATTTTCTTTTAATCCTGCTGATAAGTAGACAGCTGCAAGATTTTGACGGGCATCGATATCTTTCGGCATAATTTTTATCGCATTTGTATAATAATCGATAGCTTTACCGTACTGATTTTTTAGCCCGTAGAGCTTTCCTAAATTCATATTCACTTCAAAGTTTGAAGGCTCCTCCCGATATGCGGCCAAGAGATGCTGTTCAGCACTGTCGAGATGACCGGCTTCAAGCTGAATCCGTCCAAGGTTGATACGTGGCTTGCTATAGTTCCCGTCAGCTGTAACCGCACGGGTATAGTAATCTTCAGCTTCGCGCAGCCGGTTGTTTTTTTCAAGTGCTAATCCATACGTGTATAAAAAGCGGGCGTCTTTATCGTTAACTGCTAAGGCTTTTTGTGCATTTTGTAACGCTTCTGCCGTCTTGCCGAGTTCAAGTTGTACCGCAGCAAGGTTATAATATGTTACCGGATCGGCATCACCGAGCGTTAACGCTTCTTTAAAATAGCGTTCCGCTTGTTGAGCATCTTTTTGTTTTGAATACACTTGCGCCATCTCTTTTAATGCTGAGGTGTTCGAAGGTTCCAATGACAACGCTTTTCGGTAGTTGTTAATTGCCTCACCGTAATTGCGCTTTTTATCCTGCATACGGGCCATTTCGATCCATGCCCTGACGTAATCCGGCTTTAACGCTGCGGCTTTTGAAAAGGCCGTAAGAGCGGCATCATTTGCGTTCATAATCTTGTGCGTCATACCGAGGTTGAAAAAAGCCGCTTCAAATTGCGGATTGGATTTTACGGCTTGTTCAAACGCAGTGCGCGCTTGCGGGTATTTTTTCTGTGCAAAATACTTTCTACCCAACTCATAATTATATTGAGCATTCTGCGGATCGAGCCGGCGAGCGGCTTCCAATTCCTGCACTGCAAGCGATCCATTGTTTTGGGCATCTGCAATTTGAGCATATACATAGTGAGCCTTGGCATCATCATTTTTAGAAGCTATCGATTTCTTAATATAGTCGGCGGCATCTTTTAACGCTTGGTCTTTATGGGCAGGAGAGGTCTTGGCAAGCGACTGCATGGCATCGACCATCTCCCTGTATTGTTCTGCCGCAAAAGCAGCATCTCCTGACGGTATTTGCGCCGCGGCTTTACTGAAAGCGCTTTGCGCTGCGGCAAAATTGCCGCTTGCTGCGGATTTTTTGCCTTGTTGCACCAGTGCATCTACTTCATGTTTTTTAGCCAGCAATTCTGCTTGTGCTTTTTGTGCAGCCTCCGCTTGGGCTGCAGCGCGGGCTTGTGCTGCCGCTTGCGCGTTTGCATTATTTGCGTCGGTATTTTTTTGCGGCGCGGCCTGATGCGTTTGCTGTGCAGTCTGCGATTTTGCAGCAGAATTTGCTTGCGCTTGCAGTGCCGATTGCGCGTCGGTAATTTTTGCAGCCAACGCTTGTGATTCGGAAGTATTTTTTGAAGCAAGTCCTTTTTTAATATACTCATCGGCTTTTTTCAAAGCACCCGATTTTGTCTGCTTGTCCGTCGAATTTTCCGCCAAGTTAAACATTGCATCAGCCATTTTGCGATAAGACTCTTCAGCAAAATCATCATCCTTGGGCATGAAGCGGCTTGCTCTGTCTAAAGCAAGAATAGCGTTATTCAGCTGTTTGCGTTGTGCTGCGGTTATTCCTTGCGCTATCAGATTTTCTACCTGCTTGTGTGCCGCTGTTTTCGGCTGTTCCTGCTGCTTACGCTGCGCCTCGGCTTGGGCAGCCTGTTCTTGCTGTTTACGCTGGGCTTCGGCCTTTGCCTGTGCAAGCCGCTCCTGCTCTTTGCGTTGTTCCTCGGCTTTCTTCTGCGCCGCGGCTTGGGCAGCCTGTTCTTGCTGCTTACGCTGGGCTTCAGCCTTTGCCTGCGCAAGCCGCTCCTGCTGTTTGCGTTGTTCCTCGGCCTTTTTCTGCGCCGCGGCTTGGGCAGCCTGTTCTTGCTGCTTACGCTGGGCTTCGGCTCTTGCCTGTGCAAGCCGCTCCTGTTCTTTCCGTTGTTCCTCGGCTTTTTTCTGTGCCGCGGCTTGGGCAGCCTGTTCCTGCTGTTTACGCTGGGCTTCGACCTTTGCCTGTGTAAGCCGCTCCTGCTCTTTGCGGACATCAAGTATTTTAGCGTAAAGATTACGGGCACTGGAGCTGTTCTGTGCAGCAAGCGCTGCTTTAATGTAGTTTTCGGCCTTATTCAGCGATGTCTGCACATCGTTTGGATTTGAGAGGTGCTGTGCAAGATTGAGCATTGCATCAGCCATCTCCGTGTATGAATCGCTTGCAAACTGTTTATTGTCCGGCATTGAGGCAGCCGCTCTATCGAATGCCGATGTGGCACTATTCAACTGCCGTTTGTTTACGGCGTTTTTCCCTTGTCCGATCAGTTCTACAACCTGTCTCCGCTGCTGCTCTGCTTGATCTTCTTTACGTGCGCGTTCTGCCGCTTGCTGTTGGGCTAACAGCGCCTGCTGACGCTTTGCTTCCGCCGCTTTTTGATATTCAGCTATAATATTACTATAGAGTTCGCGGGCATCCGTATTATTGCGGGCTGCAAGCGATTTCTTTATATACCGTTCAGCTTCATCCCGGGCTTTTTGAGCAGTCTGAGTATCGGACGTTGTTTTCGATAATAGAAAGAGGGATGATGCCATATCATGATACGATGCGGCTTCAAAATCTTTGTCATCAGGCATCGCTTCATCTGCGTGTTCAAAAGCGGTAAGCGCATTGTCCAGCTGATTTTTTTGAGCGGCACTTTTTCCTTGCACAATATAGCCGCGTACTTTATTACGGTCTTCTTCAAGTTTTTGATTTCCGATTGCCCGCGCTGTTTCCTGTTCCTGTGTTCCGCGGTTAAGCGCAAGCGCATCATAACCGAACACTCCCGGATAGGCACTCCCTGTTCCATCCGTTTGGCTATCCAATAAACTTTGCTGATTTTGTAGGTTACTTCCGTCTTGGGTACCATACTTTTTAGCAAGACTTTCATTTGCAGCTTGTGCAGCTAAAAGCCGCTCCTGTTGCTCTTGCGTAAGTTCATTACTGTCATTTTCGGCTGCGAAGAAACCGTTATTTCCTAAAATATCGGAAGATTGCCCGGAAGCGGTTCCAATAGCGCCGCCATTCAGTTCATTTGTTGAAATCGGTACGTTATTTGTCCCTTTCCCACCGAAAATAAGAGAGTACCCGCCCCAAATTAAAAGACATAGTACAATACCTGCTGCTGTTCCGATTAAATATTTGTGTAAATCATTCAAGATTATAATCCTCCGAATAGTCTAACGTTTCATCCGAACCGACAGAAAGAGAAGAAGCATTATCTACTGATTGTAAACTCGCATTTATTTCATCTTGCAGTTTTTTATACCGATCTTCTGCGGCTTTTCGTTCGGCTTCTTCCGCCAACCTCCGTGCTTCTTCTTGCATTCGAATCATTTCCGCTTCACGGTGTTCCGATTCTAGAAGCGATACCATACGCTGAATCGCCTGTCTTTGGGAAGTAGCGGGGTCGAGATTTAAATAAAATTTATAATCTTCCAATGCTTGCGGATATTGTTCCAATTTAATATAGGTATTCGCTCTATTCAATACAGCCGGCGGATAGGCGCGGCGCGCTGCCAAGGCCGCGGTATAAGCTTCTTCCGCCTCTGTAAACCGGCTTTGCAAAAAGTAAACATTTCCCAGATTATATGAGTAGAGATATGAGCCAGCCGCATCTTTACTTTTACCTGCCAACAGCTGCTGTTCGGCTTCCGCATATTTACCGAGGCTGATGTAGCACACCCCCAAATACAAGTTGATTTTAGAGTCGCCCTTTCCGTCTGTCATTGCCTTATAGAAAAGCGGTACAGCCTTATCCGGCTGATTATTCAGTAGAAATTTTTTGCCTTGCGTTAAAGCATCTTCTGTAAAGCCCGGTGCAACTATTATTAGATAAATAACAATCGAAATCAATTGTCGAGCCGATATACGGCAAATACGCTTCATTGACATTACCTCTCAAAAATTATACCATAAAATTATGTCTTTGTACCTTATTAGTTTCATTGGTGTCCTTGCTTTTTTCGTTCTATTATTAGCTTTTTTACTGATACGTTCGATTATTTCACCGAAAAAAACAGCTGTAATAGAAAAATATATGAATGCCGGCAAGTATGCGACAGCAATTAAACGGGCAAAAGCCATTATAGCAAAAAACCCGCGTGATACAAAAGCCCACTATCTCCTTGGAAAAGCTTATTTGGCTGACGGCCGCGCCGAACTTGCTTTAATGGAGTTTAAAACCATCAGCAAGGCCGTATTTGAATCAAAAGCCGAAGAAAAAGAATTCCGAAATTTAACGGCACAACTATATGAACGTTTTCAACAGCATATGGAAGCGCTCGCAGAATATGCACTGCTGATAAAACTTGACCCTCAAAATGCGGAATATTATTACGCAATCGGACAGCTTTTTGAACAGCTTAATAAAACGGAACAGGCTATCTTTCATTATCGGCAGGCGATTAATCTTAATTCAAAACATGCCGCCGCCCATGCAGCTCTTGGACTGCTCCTGTTCCGCAGTAAGATGATGAACGAGGCAAAACAAGAAATTGCTACTGCCTTGAAGCTGGAACCGGATAATACGACTGCGTTATATTATCAAGGGCGGCTGCTCCGTGAATCAAAAGAATATGCACAAGCACTGGCTTCATTTGAAAAGGCAGCCCGCAATGCGGATCTTCGGCAAAAGTGTTTTACCGAACGCGGCTTATGCTATCTTGATGCAAACAGTCTTGAAAAAGCTGCTTTCGAGTTCGATCGCGCACTAAAACTCACAACTGCAAAAAATTCGAATCCCGATACATTGCGTCTCCGCTATGCGGCTGCGGCATGTTACGAAAAAATGAGAGACCTTGACCGCGCTATTGAGCAGTGGGAAGCAATCCACACCGTAATGCCGAGCTACAAGGATGTTACAGACAAGCTCAACCAGTATCGAGACCTCCGTTCAAATGATTTAATGAAAGAATACCTTACCGTCAGCACGGAGGCATTCCTCAAACTCTGTAAAACAGTTACGGAACAAGCCTTTGCGCTTTTGGTTCAGTCTCAAAAAGAGATCAAACAGGGATGTGCTATTATTGCATTGGAAGATAATTCCGAAAAATGGATGAACGTACGGAAGCAGCCCAAACTCTTTATCTATTCGCGAGATAGCGACATCATCGGTGATTCTTTTTTACGTTCGTTACACGAACAGATGAAAGCTCAAGGGTTGGTACGAGTTGTCGTCATCACCTCAAGCGGTTTTTCACGGGCTGCATTAAGTTTTGCAGAAAACCGGCCGTTTGAACTAATCGATAAAGACAAACTGGAGTCAATTCTAAAAACGATAAAAGGCATATAGCATGAAGATCCTCTGCATTTCCGATCAAATCGATCCGCTCATTTACAGTGTCAATATCAAAGAGCGGTACAAAGATGTCGATCTTGTGATTTCTGCCGGGGATTTACCGATGGAGTATTTGGAATTTATCGTTTCATCGTTGAACAAACCGCTTTTTTTTGTGTTTGGGAATCATAATCTCAGTGCATTGCCGTACTATCATAAAAATCTTAGAGCGGACGCCTCTTTGCAATCCATTGCCGAAATCCGGCCCGAAGGGTATGGTTCAACGTATCTCGGCTTTACCACACGCCGAGAAGGCAATGTACTTTTTGCAGGGGTTTCAGGAAGTATCCGGTATAACAGCGATATCGGGCAGTACACCGAACATCAAATGAAGATGCAGTTGCTTGCACTGGTACCGCGCCTCATTTACAACAAGCTGCGTTACGGACGATATTTAGATGTTTTTGTCGCCCATGCGGCGCCTTTCGGCATTCATGACCGTCCCGATCCGTGCCATATAGGGTTTAAATGCTTTTTATGGTTTATAAAGAAGTTTAAACCGCGCTATTTTTTACATGGGCATATCCATCTTTACGACCTACAGGCGCCGCGGGTAACCGTTTACGAAAACACAACCGTTATCAATGTATTTAGCAACTACCTGTTGGAATTTGATACCGATCAATTTACAGAACAATCCAATTAATAATGATTTAACAGCGATTTCCCCTTTTATAAAATAGCAATCCGATATATTTTAAAGCGATACAAGGAGTATTTTTATGATAGACAATAAAACGGTGCTTTCCCGTAAAAAGCTTTTTAACGAAACAGGTGATATCGAAGTCCATTTACGGAAAATGATAGGCGGCAATACCACAAACCTCAACGACTTTAACAATATGAAGTATACGTGGGCAAGCGAATGGTACCGGCAAGCCATGAACAACTTCTGGATACCGGAAGAAATCAATATGAACACCGATGTTCAGGATTATCGTAAGCTCAGCCCTGCGGAAAAAACAGCCTACGATAAAATCTTATCATTCCTCATTTTTTTGGACAGCATTCAGACGGCTAACCTGCCGAACGTCGGGCAGTATATTACCGCAAACGAAGTAAACCTCTGCCTTACGATTCAGGCATTTCAGGAAGCGGTGCATTCACAGAGCTACAGCTACATGCTCGACACCATCTGCTCTCCCGACGAGCGGACAGCCATCCTTTATCAGTGGAAGGATGATGCGCATCTACTCAAGCGAAATAAGTTTATCGGAGACTTATACAATGAGTTTCAGGATGATAAGAGTGCGCTGGCTTTGTTGAAGGTAGCGATCGCCAATTACATTTTGGAAGGGGTGTATTTTTATTCCGGTTTTATGTTCTTTTATAACCTCGGACGGAATAACAAGATGCCCGGCTCCGTGCAGGAAATCCGCTACATCAACCGTGACGAAAATACGCACCTGTGGCTGTTCCGCTCGATTATCCATGAGCTGCAAAAAGAAGAACCGCAGCTATTCACACCGGAAAACAACGAGCTGTTCCGCAGCATGATCCGCGAAGGCTGCGAGCAGGAAATTGCGTGGGGGCATTATGTTATCGGCGACGACATTCCCGGCCTGACCCGCGGCATGGTTACCGATTACATTCAGTACCTCGGCAACCTCCGCTGCGAGAACCTCGGTTTTGAACCATTGTACGAAGGGCACCGTGAAGAACCCGCCTCCATGAGCTGGGTAAGCCAATACAGCAACGCAAACCTCATCAAAACGGATTTCTTTGAAGCAAAGTCTACTGCTTACGCAAAATCTTCCGCGTTAAAGGATGACCTATAGGGCAGAAAATGCAATTAAAAAGATTTTCGTTGGGACCGCTCCATTTTTACCGGCAGGCGCTCGGATTTGCCATACCGGTAATGATTCAAACCTTTGTACAGAGCCTCGTTTCGCTGATTGATAACTTTATGGTCGGCGGGTTGGGCGACATCAAAATGAGCGCGGTCAATATCACCAATCAATTTACCTTTCTCTTTTTGGTAACAGTCGGGACATTTTCCGAAACGGGCGGCATGTTTATGTCCCAGTTTAACGGTGCAAAAGACACCGAAGGAATGCAGCAGACATACCGGTTCAAACAGATTATGATGTTGGTCTGTGCCGTGCTCTTTACGGTTTTCTCATCCTTCTTTTCGGGATATATCCTCGGTTTTTTGGTACACGGAAATCAACAAGCACCTGAAATCGTAGCCGAGGGACAGCGGTACCTGCATATTATCCTTCTTACCTTTATTCCTATTGCCTTTTCCACCGCGATTACCTCTTCTCTACGCGACATCGGCAAGGTAAAGATCATTATGTACAGCGCGATTATCTCTACGTTGATAAACACCTGCGGAAACTACATTTTGATTTACGGCCATTTCGGGGCGCCGCGGCTGGAGGTAAAGGGCGCTGCGTATGCGACGCTGATAGCCCGCTGTGCCGAAGTTGCTCTCTTGCTTATCTATGTGCATGTCAAAAAGCCTGCGTTCTACGTGCGGATTACCGCGCTGTGGAAGGTGCATTGGCCGCTATTTATGCAAATGGTTAAAAAACTCGGGCTGGTATTTGCCTCCGATATTTCGTGGGTGGGAACCGAAACGATTGTTGCGGCGCTGTATAATAGCCGCGGCGGGGCGGAAGTGGTTGCGGGCATGGCTGCCGGTTGGACGATTGCAAATATTTTCTTTTTAATCTTTCCGGTGATTTTTACCTGCGTACGTATTATTGTCGGCAGTTCGCTCGGCCAGAATAAATTGGACGAAGCCCGCAAGCAAGCGTGGTGGTTCCTTTCCGGCTTTTTTATCTTCGGTATTTTTGTCGGCATTTGTGAAGCTCTCACCGTTTTTATCATTCCGATTGTGTTTATCCGGCTTTCGCCTGCTTCGCATATCATCACGCGGAATCTTATATGGGTCATCGCGCTTTATATGCCGTTGTGGTCATATCTTAACACGCAGCTCGCAATTTCCCGCGCCGGCGGCGATGCGCAACTTGGCGCATGGGTGGATATCAGCGTCAACTCAATCGTATTCCTACCGGTGATGATTATCTTTACTTACTTTACTGCGCTTTCTCCCGTCGCAATGTTCGGCCTTGCAAAACTGAGTGATTTTTTTAAGTTGCTCATCGCCGGTCATCAATTAAAAAAAGAGCGGTGGGTAAAGAACTTAACCATTGCGTAAGGGTTTACAAAAAAGCAATACAACACTGCACAGAGTACAAGGGGCTTATGCCTTGCACACAGAACAATCACGCTCTGTCTCTGTCGGTCCGCGGCATTCCTTCTTCTTCCTGTAGGAACTGCATTGAATAGAGCTGATAATAGTGTCCTTTTTTCTGCAGCAGTTCTTCGTGCGTGCCTGCTTCTATCATTCTGCCTTTTTCGATAACGATGATTTTATCGGCATTGCGGATAGTGGAAAGGCGGTGCGCGACTACAAATGAGGTTCTGTTTTTCAACACGGCGGCAATCGCTTTTTGAATTTTTTGTTCCGTTTCCGTATCGACGGAAGAAGTGGCCTCGTCCAACACAAACAGGCGCGGATTCCGCACAAGCGTACGCGCAAACGAGATGAGCTGCTTTTGCCCCGTTGAAAGTAAGCCACCGCCTTCGCCTACCTGCGTTTGGTAACCGTTCGGCATCGCGAAAATAAATTCGTGAGCGTCAACAAGCTTTGCCGCCGCGATAATTTCTTCTTCCGTTGCATCAAGCTTGCCGTAGCGGATGTTCTCTTCGATTGTGCCCGAAAATAAATGCGGTGATTGTAATACATAGCCGAGGTTTTCGTGTATCCATGTTTCCGGCATTTCGGTGTAATCGATGTTGTCAATTAAGATACGTCCCTGCTTCGGTTCATAAAATCGGCAAAATAAATTTACGATAGTGGACTTTCCCGCTCCGGTAGACCCGACTAACGCGAGCGTTTCGCCGGCCTGCACCGTCAAATTAAAATCAGTTAAAACAGGTTCGCTTTCCTTATACCAAAATGATACGTGCTCAAATTGTACGGTTCCTTTTATGGCAGGACGCTGCACTTCCGTCGGGTTGAGTGCGGTGCCGTATTTTTTGATAACCGCTTCCGTATCCTGAATATCAGGCTTTTCTTCAAGCAGCGCAAAAATCCGTTCCGCCGCTGCTTGTGCCGATATCAATTCCGCAAACAGCGCGGATGCTCCTGCAAGCGGAGCGTTGAACTGAGTAACATACGAGAGAAATGCAACAAGCAGTCCCAAACTAATCGCCTGCGAGATAACAGCACTTCCGCCGTAGAAGACAACCAGCCCCGTACCTAACGATCCGATAATCTGTACCGCAGGCATCAAAATAGAAGAAAGCAAAATTCCACGTATCGAAGCAGCCTTCATATTCTCTGTTTTGGAGAAAAACTCTTTCGCGTTCAACTCCTCTCGCACGAGTGTCTTGGTCGTCTTTGCGCCTTGAATATCTTCGTTATATGCCGCCGTCAGCTGTGCATTTACCGCCCGTACTCTCCGCTGCGCTTTTAATATCTTTGCGCGTAGATAAATGCTTAATGCAATAATCAGCGGGAAGGTCGTTAATACAATAAGGGCGAGTTTGATATTGTCGTGGAACATCGTAAAGATGAGCGCGAACAGCATAAAAAAGCCCCACAGTAAATCGGATACGCCCCACGCCACCAGCTCCGATAATTTATTGATATCCGAGGTGATACGCGACATAAGAGAGCCGACCGAATTGGCATCGTAAAATGAAAGAGAAAGACTTTGCAAGTGATTAAAGCAGCGGATCCGTAAGCGATTGCACATTTTTACTTCGACCGTGCCGATTGTCATAATATAGAAAAACGTAACGAGAACTGCGAACACAATGAAGACACTGGTCAGCACAACGACCGGAATAAAATTCTGTAAATTCCGATCTTTTACAAAAACGTCGATAACATAGTTGGTGATTTTAGGTTGTGCAATTGCGCAGATTCCTTCAAGCCCCGAAAAAATGAAACCTAAAATAAAGAGCAATTTAAAGAACGCAAACTCTTTTACAATCCGCTTCCAAACTCCGCCGTTAAACTTTTGGTTGTAATCGTTTTCTTGATCTTGTTCCATAATAGTACCTTGTCGTTACAATGCTATTGGGGCTTTTCAAAAAATTCAATTAATTCTCGTAATGTCCGCGGCAGGAAAGGATTTCTAAAGTATTTTTACTCACTCGGTACACAAGCCTATTCACGTCATCAATACGGCGACTCCAAAACCCGCTCAATTCGCCCTTTAGCGGCTCCGGTTTACCTATACCGTCAAAGCTTCCCCGTTCAATATCTTTAAGCAGCATATTGATACGCTTTATTGTTTTTTTATTTTGTAGTTGCCAATATTCATAATCTTCCCAAGCTTCATCAAACCATATTTTTTTTCATTCATCCGCCTCGATAAGCTCATGCTCTACGCCTTTCCCAGCATTCAATGCTGCAATGCCACGACGTAAATGCGCTATGTTGCTTTCACTGTAAAACGGATCCGTTGATATTTCAAACGGTATTTTTTGTTTCCTGACCGCCGTTTTTGCAAATACGCAAAATGCGGTTGTCATGGTCATGCCAATGTCGGAACAAAAAGCTTCAAACTGCTTTTTTAGGTTCTCGTCCATACGGATATTTATGTTTGTCTGTGCCATAGTAGTAACTCCTTTTATCTTTATTGTAGATAGATTTATTGATAGTGTCAATATAATTTTAGCGGATCAAGAATACAGGGGGCTATCGAATATACTGCCGATATATAAATACCTTTCTAAAATGACATTCCCTGCGTATTCTTACTTTCATAAAACTCACCGGTTCTTTTGCTTAATTCATATCGGCGCAAACGACTGTTATACCGATAAATCCTTTCTATATCAAATTGTGCAAGAACCGTTGTCTTGTTATCCAATTCAGATATATACAAAACGGTACCGTAAATCCGTATTTTACCGGTATCAAATTGTGAATAATCGATCTTCAATACATTATCTTTAAAAATGCGGCTGAATTCTTCTCCGATCCGATATGGAATATTCTTGAACTGTTCTATTTTATGAAATTCGGCATACTCCATACTATCATAATGCGAATCAAGAATATAATGCCGGAATAGCAGTTCCTTTTCAAATGTGAAGAGGTAGACGGAGCCGTTTCCCATGTGCGTTTGCCCGATAATTTCTATGATGGTATTATTTTTCGTTCGTATTATTTTTGCCGAATACACCGACATCTCATCGATTGTAAGCTCAGTTATTGTCTTTGATGCCGAGTTATATAGAACTGCCCAGCTTGACCAATGAGGTTCATCTGTAATCATCCATAAACCGTAGGAATCGTATGAGTCGCTTATTTTGATTTCTTTTGCAGACGGATATTTTTCTTTCAGTACAGCGAGTACTGCATCTTGTGCCCATACGAGGGAAAGCAGCGCGAACGACAGCATTATCATTATTACTTTTTTCATGTATTCGTTTTACTCCGCACTCTGAATATCATAAATACGCTTGTATAAGCCGTCTTTTTCGATGAGTTCGCGGTGTGTGCCCTGCTGGGTAATCTTTCCCTTTTCCAAAACGATAATAATATCTGCATCTTTTACAGTAGCAATGCGGTGCGAAATGATAATCACCGTTTTATGTTTGTTTTCATTTTTGAGGGCAACTCTGATTGCCGCATCGGTTTCCATATCAACTGCGGAAAGTGAATCGTCAAAGATCAAAATAGGTGCATCCTTTATCAGTGTTCGTGCAATCGCCAGCCGCTGCTTCTGTCCGCCGGAAAGAGACACGCCGCGTTCTCCGACAAGGGTAGCGTAACCGTCTGCAAAATAATGAATCTCTCCGTCCAAGGCTGCGATGCGGGCATATCGCTGTGCGGCAGCATCGTTCGTATCGGGGGCGGCAAGTTTAATATTTTCCATAATTGTTTTAGCGTAAAGAAACGGTTCCTGCAAAATCAGTCCTATCTGCGACCGTATCCAGCCCTTGTCTATCGAACGTAATTCGATGCCGTCTATTGTGATTGAACCGGAGATATAGTCGTAGAGCCGGTCAAGCAGATGCACCAGCGAGCTTTTCCCCGAACCGGTCGGCCCTAAAATTGCCGCCGTTTGTCCCTGTTTGATGCTGAACGATACAGTATCCAGTACCGGTGTGTTCTCCGCTTCGGGGTATGCAAACGACACGGAATCAAAAATGATGTTGCCCTTAATCTCCGGTTTTGCCTGTGTGGGGAAAAGCTCCTCAGGTTCCTCGCGGAATATTTCTTCAATACGACCAATCGATACACAGGACTTGCCGATATTACCGAGAATCCGTCCAAGCTGCCGCACCGGTTGTATCAGCATACTGATGTACGAGATAAACGCTATCAACATTCCCACTGAAATTTCGCCGCGGTATGCTAAAAAACTTCCGTAGAGGATAACGGTAAAAATCTGGGTGTACGATAAAAAATCAGCCCCAGACCAAAAAAATGCAAAGCAGCGTATCAATATCAAATTCCGCCGCATATACGCTTCGCTGACTGTTTTGAATTTTTCCATCTCGTATTGCTGACGAGTGAATGCCCTGATCACTCTGATACCGGTAAGGCTTTCCTGAAGAACTGCTGTCATTGCCGCTTCCTGTTCGGTTGAGGCTTTAAACTGTTTTTCAATCACATAAAAGAAGAGAGCGGAAAAAGCTGCCGCAACCGGAACCGCTGCACATGAGATGAGTGCTAACTTAATGTTCGACTGCATCATCAAAAAGACAGTGTATATAATTAAAAACACCGAGCCGACCGTTTCGGGAATTTGAGAATACAATGCGATACGGATGGTGTCCACATCGGAGGTACAGCGCTGGATCAGATTACCTGTTTTTGCATTTGCGTGATATGTGTATGGCAAGAGCTGGATATGATTATACAGCCGGTTCCGTACATTTTGGATAATCCGTTCGGTTGCCGCATTTGCCGTATTCATCTGCAAAAACGTCAATATACTGCGGCAGAGCGCAAATGCAAGAATGAGAGCTGCCATAATAAACAGCCCGTTTGTTCCCTTTGCAGCTGCTCCGAACAGCGCAACGAGCCGTTCAAGGGCTGTATGCGTCAGCGGTTCATTACCCAACACCGAATCAACGGTGATTTTGATTAAGCCCGGTTGCAGGGCTGCGGCAATCTGAGCAAGCAGTGCAAACATAAGCGCAAGAAAGTACAAGAGACGGAATCCTTTTAAATACGAAAAGAGCCGAACAAAATTTTTCACGGCATTTATTATAACAGGAGCATCCGTTGTATTCTATGCACCTTGCTCAAGAATAATGCATAATTTATAATCCTTAATTGTAAAATCATGAATTTCGCATTATGAATTTATTTTACGAGGTGTTACATTAAATGCACAAAAAGTATGTTTTTTTAGATTCGGGGATAGGCGGCTTGCCGTACTTCCGGTATTTTCATAAAAAAGTGCCGCAAGTATCGGCTGCGTATGTTGCGGATTTGGAGCATTTTCCCTACGGAGAAAAAACGCGTGAGGACGTGATTAAGTATGCCCTCGGTGTTACGGAAAAAATAATAAACCGCTTGGATCCCGCAATGGTTATCGTGGTGTGCAATACGATGTCAACTGCGGCGCTCGATGCGCTGCGCAAACATTTTTCCATTCCCTTTGTCGGTACCGTACCGGCGGTAAAGGTCGCGGCGGAAGTCAGCGTTAATAAGCGAATCGGGATTATCGCCACGGCGCGGACAATCAACGACCCGTATCTTGATAAACTAATTGAATCATTTGCCGCCGATTGTACTATCGAAAGACGGGCGGATGCGGAACTGGTTGCCAAAATTGAGAATGGACTGATTACCGCCCCGGATGAAGAAAAACGAAAAGCAGTAATGCCTGCAATCCGGCAGTTTAGAGATGCCGGTGTCGATACGATTGTACTGGCGTGCACTCACTTTTTACATCTTGCAGACACCTTTACCGAATGCGCCGCTCCGGAAATAAAGGTTGTCGATTCCTTGCCCGGAGTCGTTTCCCATGCATTGGATGTACTGCCTCCGCCGTCCGGTGGGGAAGCATCACGCAGCAGTTGCTATGTTACCGGCGAAATCACCGAGCGTATCGACCGGCTGTACCGCGGTTACTGTGAACTTTTCGACCTCAATTGGAAGGGAGCGCTATAATGCAGGGGCTGGTATTAAGCGGCGCAAATAATTTTTTTGCAGTACGCACACCCGAAGGCAACGTAGTGCGTTGTTCCATTAAGGGAAAAAAACTGAAAGAAAGTCGCGGGTATTACAACCCCTTAGCGCCGGGCGATACGGTCGATATTGAATACGACACCATCCATCCCGATCAGGGGCAAATTACGGCGCTTGTACCGCGGCGCAACGGTTTTATCCGCTGGAATCAGAAAACGCGTAGTCCGCAACTCTTAGCGGCAAACATCGACTTGCTGCTCTGCGTTACCACCCCTGCCAATCCCCCCTTCCGTCCGCGCTTTACCGACCGCACATTGGTTCAAGCCGCCGCGGAAGGTATCCCCGCACTTATCATCGTGAACAAAATCGATTTGGGCATTTCGGAACCGGTGCGGGAACGGATACGGGATTGGCAGCGCATCGGGATACAGGTATGCGAGGTCTCCGCAAAGACGGGTGAAGGACTTGAACCGCTCGCACGTCTCCTTTCGGGTAAAACCTGTGCCGTTACCGGACAGTCGGGCGTCGGGAAGTCGAGTTTGCTGAACAGCCTTGACCCCAGCCTTGCGCTTAAAACCGCCGACATTTCGTTTAAGTACGACCGCGGTATCCATACGACAACGCAGGGCGTTTTTTTATCGATGACCTTTACCGCTCACGACGGAATGCGGCTGCCGTTCAACATCATCGACACCCCCGGTATCAGACACTTTGCACTCTGGGGCATTAAACCGGAAGAAGTCATCTTCTACTTTCCCGAAATGGAGGCCGCAGCAATACAATGTGCCTTCGGGCTTTCCTGCTCACACATTCACGAGCGCGGCTGCCGTATCTTGGAAGAACTGGACGCAGGGCATATCCATCCCGACCGCTACGAAAGCTGGCGTTCCATGCGCGATGAGTTGACACTGCTCACCGCGGACGAATACTAGGGCAAATGTATTTGGCTAATTCTACGTTCCTACCCGCCATATATTTTCAAGAGTGTCAGCCTCACTTGACAAATATCGGACTTCCTTTTAATATTAAATTATAATTCAGTATTGATAGAATAGAAAGGAGGACGTTTCGAGCGTACAGGCGGTATGCAGGTATTAAAAGAAGAGGTCAAAACTAGGATTCTGACGGCTGCGGAAAAAATATTTTATGAACAAGATTATAGAAGCGCCAAGCTGGCGGATATTGCAGAACAGGCTGATGTTCCCGTTGCGCTTATTTATACCTACTTCAAAAATAAAGAAGGTTTGTTTGATGAAGTAGTTGAAGGTGTGTTGGATAACATCATTACGATGATGGAAGATGAAGAAAAGATGGAAGCCGGAAGTCCTTATGAAAGATTTAATCGAGGCGGAGCATCTCAACTTCCCAAACTATTAAAGAGTAGAATAAAACTCATCATTTTGATCGACAAAAGCTCGGGAACGAAACATGAGAATGCAAAAGATATGTGGGTTAAACGATTGGAACAGCATATAAAAGATGGTTTAAAGAGATATTCAAAAACCAAGCACGATCCAATGCTTGCTCATATTTTGGCAAATAATTATGTGGAAAATCTAATGGAAATTGCACGGCACTATAAAAATGAAAAATGGGCAGAAGATATGCTCTTTGTTCTTAATCAGTGCTATTTTAATGGAGTTGAATCATTGTAAGCTGTAATTAGTTAGAGTAGTATAGAAGGAAATTTATTTTAGGAGCGTTCAACCGCTCCTTATTTTATCTATCAATATTGAATAAATATTCAATATTATTCGGTTTTAAAGATAAACGAATATATATGCGCATTATAGATGTAGAGAGGAGTAGATATGACTGAAAAGGAATTGAAAAAACAGGTAACGGGTAAAACCTTTTTGTCCAATGTGCTGCTTGCACTTAAAATAGTGTTTGACTTAATACCGCAGGTTTTATTGGTACTGGTGATAAGCAGCCTATTTTCGGGAAAAGCAGAAAGTGAATATTTTAAAATGATTGCCGGAGGTGTTTTCATCTCGTTTATGCTGAAGGCGTGTTGTAATTATCTTGCCGTAAAGACAGCTCATGACAGGGCTTTTAGTACATTGACGGAATTACGGCTTGCCATAATTGAACACCTCAAAAAATTGAATTTAGGCTTTTTTAAAAAGCATACTACCGGCGAGCTTACAAGCATTGTTGAACACGATGTAGAACAGATTGAAATATATCTGGCGCACGGTCTTCCGGAAATTATGGCGGCAACACTTCTTCCTGTTCTGGTTTTTATTGCAATGCTTTTTATAGATTACCGGCTCGCATTAATAATGATTGCAGGGGTACCGCTCATGTTCCTTGTACAACAATTATCTGCAAAGACCATGCAAAAAAAATTTCAAATATATTTTGAACGAGAAATGCAAATGAGGGAAGACATGATGGAATATGTAAAAAACATTGCCGTCATAAAGGCCTTTGCAAAAGAAGAGTGTTTTAGCGGTAGGACTTTGGATTCTGCACGCTCTTATGTGCAAGATGTAAAAAAGAGTATGGGTGCCGTTACGGGACCGATGGTGCTTATAGATATTTTTATGGAAGCCGGTGCGGTATCGGTTATGATGTTAGGAAGTATACTGCTCTTACATAACAATATTTCTACCGCTCAGTTTATACTGTCCGTTATCTTATCTTCGGTGTTTGTGTCAGCAATAAGTAAAACCGCAACGCTCCATCATTTTTCCATCGTGTTTACTGAAAAGCTCAAAAGCATAGCGGTGATTCTCTGTACGCCTCTTGCAAAAGAAAAGATCAGCGAAAAACTGAAAACGGGGGATATAGAATGTAAGAACGTATATTTTAAGTATGAAAAAGATGGCTTTGCGTTAAAAGATATTACTGTACAGTGTAAAGAAAACACTTTAAATGCGCTTGTCGGGCCGAGCGGTTGCGGTAAAAGCACGCTTGCGAATCTTATCATGGGTTTTTGGGATGTTGATTCAGGTGTGCTCACAATTTCGGGCAAAGATATTTCACACTATGATACGGACAGCATTTCCGCTCTTATCGGAAGTGTTCAGCAGGAAGTAATTCTTTTTAATATGAGCATCTTTGAAAATATCGCAATCGGTAAGGCGGGTGCTTCCGAATCGGAAGTGATAGAAGCCGCTCAAAAAGCACGATGTCATGATTTTATTTCCGCCCTGCCTCACGGCTACAACACAAGGGTCGGAGAGATGGGAATAAAACTTTCGGGAGGAGAAAAGCAAAGAATATCCATTGCCCGGATGATTCTTAAAAATGCCCCAATTCTTATTTTAGATGAAGCGATGGCTGCCGTAGACAGCGAAAACGAAAAACTCATAAACGAGGCGATCGAAGAATTAAGAAAAAATAAAACGGTCATCACGATTGCGCATCACCTGAACACCGTACAAAACGCAGACAAAATAATCGTTATGGATAAAGGCCGCATACTGGATTCCGGCACACATGAAGAATTGATTTCGCGATGCACCTTTTATAAAGAAATGGTCGAATCCCAAAAAAAAGTAGACAACTGGCGAGTGGGGTAAAGGAGACGTTTATGTATAAAGAATTATTTGCATTTTTGAGTAAGCGGGGAAAAATCGATGTATGTATTTCTTCTCTGTTTTTTACTTTGTATGGGTTGAGTTCCGTGGGGATGTTACTTACGGTGTTTTCGATGTTGTTTAAGATTGCTGCCGGGACTGATGTGCAGGGGCTCTATGTGGCTTTTGCAACGCTGATAGGCTTGGTCATTTTTAAGGGGCTTTGCAATATGATTGCCGACTTAAAAAAGCATGGAGCCGGCTTTGATGTGGTGCAGCAAATACGGGAGCGGATGATTGTAAAATTAAAGCTGTTTAGTTTGGGCTTTTATACGAATGAACGGCTGGGAGAATTAAATACAATTCTTCATAAAGATGTGGACAATATGTCCATGGTAGTCGGTCATATGTGGCCGCGGATGTTCGGTGATTTTCTCATTGCTTTTGCGGTATTTATAGGTCTTTGCTTTATCAACCTTAGTGCAGCCCTTGTTATGGCCGCGTCGATTCCGCTTTCGCTTGCCTATCTTTTTTACACAATTAAAGGAGCACAAAAAACGGAACATAACAATAATTCCGCCCTTGCCGATATGGTGAGTTTATTTGTTGAATATGTACGCGGTATTCCGGTGCTCAAAAGCTTTTCGCATAATAAAAGTCTGGATAATGAACTTTTTGAAAAGACAAAAAAATTCGGAGAAACAAGTAAGGCTGCTTCCCGTTTTAAGGCAAGACAGCTTTCGGTCTTTTCGTTTTTAATCGATGCAGGGTATTTTGTTCTTTTTATTTATTCCGGTCTTGCCGCATTACGCGGAAGCATTGATGTGCTCAGCTTTATGATTATCGCAGTCATTTCAAAAGAATTTTATAAACCTTTTGCAGCGATGGAAACACACTATATGTATTATGTGTCTGCCGTAGACAGCTATCACCGCTTGGGAAAAATTCTTCATGCCGAGGTAATAGCCGATAAAACAGACGGAGTTACTCGTGCACAAAACGATATTGTTTTTAAAGATGTAGCATTTTCTTATGAAGAAGATGAGTTCAAAATGAATGGAGTAACTTTTTCCGTTCCGGAAAAAACGATGACCGCGCTTGTAGGAGAATCGGGAAGCGGTAAGACGACGGTTACGAATTTGCTGTTGCGCTTTTACGATGTGCAAGGCGGAAGTATTACGCTCGGCGGTACCGATATTCGGGATATCCCCTACGATGAACTTTTAGATCGTATCAGCATTGTTATGCAAAATGTGCAGCTTTTCGATAACACCATCGAGGAAAATATCCGAGTAGGTAAAAAAGGGGCAACGAAAGAAGAAATCATCGAAGCTGCAAAAAAGGCAAAGATTCACGATTTTATTATGAGCTTGCCGAAAGGCTATGAAACGGATATAGGTGAAAACGGAGGTCTCTTATCCGGCGGGCAAAGACAGCGAATTTCCATTGCACGAGCATTTTTAAAAGACGCTCCGATTTTAATCCTCGATGAAATGACCAGTAATGTCGATCCCGTAAATGAGTCTTTAATACAGGATGCCATTACAGAACTTGCAAAAAACAGAACGGTTCTTGTGATCGCTCATCATTTGAGGACTATTCAAAAGGCAGATCAAATCCTTGTGTTTCAAAAAGGCTGTCTTATCGAAAAAGGAAAACACGATGAACTTTTGGAAAAGGACGCTTACTATGCTCGGCTTTGGAAAGCACAATACGGGAGCGGAATGTGCTCTCGCTAAAAGATATTTCGTATAAAACAAGGACAGGTCTTCTCATTCTCGACAATATAAACCTCGAAATAAAAAAAGGAGAATTTGTTGTCATTACCGGAAAAAGCGGAAGCGGGAAGAGCACACTCGGCTCTGTTATCAACGGCCTTATCTCGCATTACTATGACGGAGTATTAACGGGCGAAGCTCATCTAAACGGAAAAGATATACGCACTATGGAGCTTTCACAAATAGGGTGCATGGTAGGCTGTGTATTCCAAGACCCGCGAAGTCAGTTTTTTATGACCGATCCTTTTAGTGAAGCGGCTTTCGGCTGCAGCAATATGTTTTTGAACAGGGAAGAAATACTGAAAAGGGTAGACAAAAGTTTGAAACTGCTTGGAATAAATCATCTAAAAGAGAAGAGTATCTTTAAACTTTCAAGCGGTGAAAAACAAAAACTGGCTATCGCGTCATGCTATGCGATGTCGCCTGACATTTTTTTGTTCGATGAACCTACGGCTAATCTGGATATTCATTCCATCTTTGATTTGGAAAACATATTACGGAGCTTAAAAGAAGAAGGAAAAACCATTATCGTTTTTGAGCATCGATTATTTTATCTTTCGGCCTTATGTAGCCGTATGCTCGTTATGGATAAGGGAAGAATTACGGGCGAATACTCAAAAGATGAATTTCTTGAGCTGCAAAAAAACAATAAAAATATTCGCCCCATATATTTGGGAAATCTCGATACGGTTCATTCTAAAAGTATTATCGATAAAACCACCCCATTGTTTGAAATAAAAAACATTTCATATTCACATTCAAAACAGGAAAAAACGGATGTGCTTAAAGACATATCGATAAGAGCTTATGAAAAAGAAGTTATCGGCATTATCGGTGAAAACGGAGCGGGTAAAACAACTCTCGCTAAATTGTGTACAGGCTTATTAAAAGAAAAAAGCGGAAGCGTTTTAATTAAAGGAGAAAAGCGGAGCTATAAGAAAAGGGCGGGAAGTATGTATTTTGTCATGCAGGACTCAGACTTTCAACTTTTCGGTAATACCGTAGCGGATGAATTAGATATAGGAAAAAAAGGCGGTGGTTTGAACGGTATGGAAAAAGAAACCGTTTTATCGGATTTTGAAATTCTTGATTTAAAAGAACGGCATCCGCTTGCCCTCTCAAGAGGTCAAAAGCAAAGGCTTACCATTGCAGCGGCTTTTTGCAATAACTGTAAGATACTTTTTTTGGATGAACCGACAAGCGGCTTGGATAAACATTCTATGGATTTGGTTTCTAAAAGTATTCTCACTGCGGCAAATGCAGGTAGGCTTATATTTGTAATATCGCATGATTATGAATTTTTACTGTCTGTCTGTAACAGAATTATTTATTTAAAAAGCGGAATGGTTCACGCTGATTTTAATTTAAATAATGATACCAAGAAAATGCTCTGGGAGCTTTTAAGTAAAAAAGAGGAAATGTGAAGTGAATACAAAAAGAAAAGCGGATCCGAGGACGGTACTCGGCATTGTATTTATTTTTATCTCGTTTGGTCTTGCCGTCAATAAGCCCATCCCCTCACATGTTTTACTTATTATTTGTAATTTCTATTTATGGGATGTACGTGCTTACCGTGAATCCGTTTTATACAGCGGAATGTATAGTATCATTGCCGTGTCGATGTTTTATATTCATTATATTCCGAATTCGACAATTGCTCTCATGATTGTATCTTTAAGTTATTTTATTCAAAAATTCGTTATTGCGGTTATGATGATTATATTCTTGAAAAAGAAAACTTCCATGCCCTCTATTATATCGGCTATGCAGACGATGAAATTTCCAAACATAATAGCAATTCCCTTAATCGTTGTATTTAGGTATCTCCCGTCCTTAAAAGAAGATTACGGCTGTTTAAAAGACAGTTTAAAAATAAGAGGAATTTCTATTTCGGGCCTACGCTTTTTAATTCATCCCATTCGTTCTTTTGAACTTATAATTGTTCCGATTTTATTTAGAAGTCTTCGCATAGCTGAGGAACTTTCCACATCGGTTTTGCTGAGAGGAATTGAAAATTATAAAAACAGAACAAATATCTATCCGCTCAAATTTACGAAAACGGATTTTGTATACGGATTATATACGGCTATTGCTGTGGGTACGGTATCGTACTTACAGTTTTACTGTTGACTTTTTATAGGAGAATATAAACTATGGAAACAAAGACAAACAAATTGAATGCGCGGGATTTTATTTTTATCGGAATCTTCGCTGCGGTTGCACTATTAATTTTCTTTATTACGGGAGCACTCGCTGCATTAACGCTTTTCGGCACGATAGCCAATATCCCGATTACGCTGTTTTTTGTATCGATAGCATTTATGCTGGCGGTATCAAAGGTAAGAAAAACGGGCGTCTTTTTTATTATGGGGACAATTATCGTTTTACCGGGATTTATGGCGGCAAACGGAATAGGCGTCGGCCTTTCAATTATCGGCTGGTTCATTGCGGAGACTCTTGCGTCAACGATGAAGTACAAGGATAAAAAAGCAATTATTCTGTCCTATATGCTGGGCTCCACATTGCAGACAGCCTTGTTCACCCTGCCCATGTATCTTTCGCATGGAGAATACTTTGTGCAAAGAAAGGAGATTTTACATTTAACGGATGAAGCTTTACAACAGTATTTGCAGGTTGTGGGTTCATGGCAGATGTATGGTTCTATGGTTGCATTGACAGTTATAACAAGTTTCGCGGGAGCGTGGATTTCTATGCGGATATTAAAAAAGCATTTTGAGAAAGCGGGAGTGATATAGCAGCATTTTAATTTATATTCCAACTCGCCGTATTCATTTTTTTTAGACTGTGCTACGATAAGTCATCATGCTGAAGACTTTATCAAAAAGCCTGCGGGAATATAAACGGACATCCGTTATCGCAGTGCTGCTAACCATTACGGAGGTGGTGTTTGAAATTATCATCCCCTCCTGTATGGCGTATCTCATTGATTTTGGAATTGAAGCCGGAGCTATGCAAACGGTGTTCAAGTACGGGGCGGCGCTTTTGGTCTTTGCGCTTATTCAATTACTGACGGGCGTGTTTTCGTCGGTTACTGCGGCAAAGGCATCGGCGGGTTTTGCGGCAAATCTGCGGCAGGATATGTACGACAACGTGCAGACTTTTTCTTTTTCCAACATCGATAAATTTTCACCTTCTTCCATCATAACGAGGCTTACCACCGATGTAACAAACGTGCTCAATTCCTATCAGATGCTGGTAAAACTTGCCGTGCGCGCACCCGGAATGATGATCTTTGCGATGATTGCATCGTTTAGAATCAGTACGAACATTTCCCTCATCTTTCTCGGTATGATTCCGCTGCTGGGGCTCGGTATCTTTCTTATTATCCGGAAGGTGCATCCGATATTCAGAACTGTTTTTAAAACCTACGATACGCTCAACAATGTGGTGCAGGAAAACATACGCGGTGTCCGGGCTGTAAAATCCTTTAACCGGCAGCAGTACGAAATTACCAAGTTTGAAAATATTTCCGAATCGATTTACAAGGGCTTTTCAAAAGGGGAGCGGTACATTACGCTGATGATGCCGATGGCACAGCTGTGTATTTATACCTGTATGATTTTGATTTCGTGGTTCGGTGCAAAGGAGATTGTTGCGAGCGGGAACAATGCTGCACAGGGGCTCACCACCGGATCGCTGATGGCGCTGTTTTCGTATGCCTCTCAAATTATGATGAGCTTGATGATGTTTTCGATGGTTTTTGTGATGATCACCATTTCCCGTTCTTCCGCAGACCGTATTGCAGAAATTTTGAATGAGCAGCCGGACATCACCAATCCTGAGCATCCCGTGATGGAGGTGAAAAACGGGGAGATACGCTTTAGCAATGCCGATTTTATGTATACTGCGGATGCCGATAAAAAAGTAATCGACAATGCGAACCTTGTTATCCGGTCTGGAGAAACGGTGGGGATTATCGGCGGCACAGGTTCTTCCAAAACTTCTTTTGTGCAGCTCATTCCCCGCTTGTACGATGTTACCTCCGGTTCGGTCAGCGTGGGCGGTGTAAACGTAAAAGACTACGATGTAAAAACGCTGCGGGATGCGGTAGCAATGGTCTTGCAGAAAAATGAATTGTTTGCCGGTACGGTAAAGAGTAATTTGCAGTGGGGGAATGAACATGCAAGCGATGCCGACATTGCCGAAGCGTGCCGCCTTGCCTGCGCTGCCGAATTTGTCGAAGCAATGCCGGATGGGTATAACTCCCATATCGAGCAGGGAGGCGCCAATGTTTCCGGCGGACAAAAACAGCGGCTCTGTATTGCGCGGGCGCTGCTCAAAAAAACTAAGATTTTAATCCTTGATGATTCAACCAGTGCGGTAGACACCAAAACGGACGCACTGATTCAAAAGTCATTTAAAGACTTCCTGCCGGACACAACAAAGATCATTATTGCGCAGCGGATTTCTTCCGTACAGCACGCAGATAAAATCCTCGTATTCGATAACGGGGCAATTACTGCGGTTGGCACACATGATGAATTGCTGCATACAAGCGCCATCTATAAAGAAGTCTTTGAAACGCAACAAAAAGGAACTGACGACATAATGACTATCAGAACCGCCACGGAGGGCAGTGGTTCCATGCAGCAGCGAGTTTTTCGTCAGAAAAACTCGACGTTGAGCAGTGTACACGGAGGTACACTGCTCAACAGTGTGACAAAAATCGGAGGTTCCGATGCATAATATGAAACCTGCTCACGGTGCAAAACCGGCAACAAACCTAACCGCAAAACCGGAAATGAAACTTTCTATGCCGACCGTCAAACGGCTTCTTTCCTATCAGAAACAGTACAGGGGCATCCTTGCGGTTGTGACGGTCTGTATTTTATTAAGCGCAGGCGCAACCGCCGCCGCCTCTCTCTTCCTGCAAGTATTGATTGATCAGTATATTCTGCCGCTGCTTGCGCAAAGTACTCCGGTGTTTACCGAACTGCTACGGGTGCTCATCGTTATGGCGGCGGTGTACGGCACCGGTGTCCTCTGTTCATGGATTTACAGCCGTTTGATGATCAATGTGGCGCAGCGGACGCTCAAGCGGATCCGCGATGAGATGTTCGCAAAGATGCAGCGCCTGCCGATTCGGTATTTCGACACGCACACGCACGGTGATATTATGAGCCGCTACACCAACGACACCGACACACTCCGGCAGATGATTACACAGTCAATGCCGCAGTTTGTTTCTTCCGTGTGTACGATTATCGCCGTGTTCTTTGCAATGCTGTATCAGAGTGTGTACCTAACGGTCATCGTTGTTGCTTCCATTTTTTCTATTTTGAAAGTGATTAAGCTCATCGCAAAAAAGAGCGGCTTCTATTTTGTGCGGCAGCAAGACACACTCGGACAGCTCAACGGCTATGTTGAAGAGATGATAAATGGACAGAAAGTGATTAAAGTGTTCTGCCGGGAAGAAGCGGTAAAAGCTGAATTTAAAGAAAAGAATGCCGCATGGCAGGAGAGTGCTGCAAAAGCAAATGCGTATGCAAATATCATCATGCCCTTTATGAATGCGCTGGGATATTTTCAGTATGTGATTGTCGCGCTTGTCGGTGCATGGTTTGCCATTGCAAAAATCCCCAATCCGACTATCGCCGGTATCAACACGCTGACGCTCGGCACCATCGCTTCATTTTTAACGCTGTCGCGGAGCTTTACCAATCCCATTTCTCAGCTATCCAATCAGCTCAATTCGGTAATCAATGCCGTTGCAGGAGCCTCGCGGATTTTTGCGCTGATGGATGAAGCGCCGGAGGAAGATGCCGGTACCGTTACGCTTGTCAACGCACGGGAAGAAGCAGGCTCCTTGTCCGAAGCGGCGGAACACACGGGTATATGGGCGTGGAAGGAAATACGTGAAGACGGTGCGGTTTCTTTAACCCGGCTGACGGGCAAGGTGATTTTTGAACATGTCGATTTCGGTTATAGCCTTGAGAAAAACGTGCTGAAGGATATAAACCTCTTTGCGGAGCGCGGGCAAAAGGTGGCATTTGTCGGAGCGACAGGTGCGGGTAAAACAACGATTACCAATTTGATCAACCGCTTCTACGATATTAACAGCGGGACTATTACCTACGACGGCATACCGATTACCAGCATTAAGAAAGAAGACCTGCGGCGTTCGCTCGGTATCGTATTGCAAGAGGTGAATTTATTTACCGGCACTATTATGGAAAACATTCGATTCGGCAACTTGGATGCAACCGACGAACAGTGTATCGCAGCGGCAAAACTTGCCAATGCGCACAACTTTATTACGATGCTGCCCCACGGGTATGACACGGTTATTGAAGGCAGCAAAAACTCCCTTTCGCAAGGACAGCGGCAGCTCTTATCCATTGCCCGCGCCGCAGTCTCCGATCCGCCCGTTATGATATTGGATGAAGCAACCTCTTCAATCGACACAAGAACCGAAGCGCTCATCCAAAAAGGTATGGATAGGCTGATGGAAGGCAGAACCGTTTTCGTCATCGCCCACCGCCTTTCCACCATCATGAACTCCGACGTTATCATGGTCTTGGATCACGGCGAAATTATCGAACGCGGCACGCACGAAAGCCTTATTGCCAAAAAGGGTATGTATTATCAACTTTATACGGGAGCTTTAGACTTTGACAAATAGGCGGGCATCTGCGTTGTCGCTTAACAAAAAACAGTCCTCGATAGTTGCAATTTACTTGTCTAAAACTTCGGTTTGCCAGTCTTTAATCGTGCGTGTATCTTCGTCAAAAGAACTTCCAATGAGCACTATTTTCTTCCCACTCGCCATGTACTTTGCGGCATAGCCGTTCGTTTTTATCTGGTTGAAGGCATCTTCAGCACTACCATTCACGGAGAGCTTAAACTCGAAGATATACACAGCATCAGCAGTAATAACCACGGCATCCGCACGTCCGGTAGCGCAGTGTACTTCCGTCTGTACAAACTGTCCCATCAGCGCAAAGACAAGATACACTGCTGTCTGATAGTTCTGTTCCCGCAGTTTCAGCCTATCCTTCGGGAAATCATCATACGGAATACTTGCGATAATCGCTTGCATCCGCTCCATAAACTCATCCACATTGCCCTTGCGGATGTCCTGTATAAACCGTCCTACCCATACCCCTGTTTGACCGAACGGTACATCAGAGTATGCCGGTAACAGATTACGCAAAAAACCGTACCGTACTTCATTATTCGGAAAGCCAAGCCGGTACAGCTTCAGATCGCTGATATATTCCTTGATCGTTAAATATCCCGCTTGAAACAGAATCGGCAACGCATCTTGTGCTACCGCCCGATAGGTTTGCAAGCCTTCTTCATCAAGCTCAACATTACCATCCAGATCGGGGATATAATAGTGCGCTTCTTTTAAGAAGTTAACCAAAAAAGTCGGCGTTCCCGTACCGAACCAGTAACCGCTAATCTCTTTTTTGACAAAGGCGCTCAAAAGGCTAAAGGGATTGTACATTCCTTCTCCTGCAGGATGGAACATATAGCCGTCGTACCACTGCTTTAAGGCTACTAATGCCTCTTGATACGTAAGGTCTTGCTCATCGGCAAGCACTTGTATGTCAGGCTGAAAGTTCGTTTCAAGTTCTGTTTGTGAGATGCCGCAGAGACCGGCATACTGTTTCTCCATCGATATATCGCGGAGGTTATTCAAATCGCTGAAAATGCTGATCTTGCTGAACTTTGTTACCCCGGTTAAAAAGGCAAAGCGGATATATTCATCACAGGTTTTAATCACCGAGTAAAAGGCTTTCAGTGTATTACGGTACTGCTCATTCAGCGC
Organism: Treponema sp. OMZ 857; assembly: GCF_024181085.1. Taxonomy (NCBI): domain Bacteria; kingdom Pseudomonadati; phylum Spirochaetota; class Spirochaetia; order Treponematales; family Treponemataceae; genus Treponema; species Treponema sp. OMZ 857. Next base: position 2,783,874 of record NZ_CP051147.1, on the reverse strand, counting down.
TTCATTTACCCCCATCGTTTGCAGAAGCGGCTTGTCGTATTCGTCTACGAGAATGACTACCTGCTTGCCGGTCTTTTGATATGCCCGTTGGATTATCCCCTTAAATCGGCTCGAAAACGTTTGCTCTGAGGTATCTGATTCGTATTGCTTTTCCCACTGGACTAAATGAGTGTGCAGAATAGTGTGCATACTTTTTTCATCATTGTAATTTTCCGTATTAAAATCCAGATACAACACAGGATATTCCAGCCACGCAGCTCGGTTTTCTTGTGCAGCTTGCTCCTCTTCGGCTTTTTCAAGATATAAATCTTTGAATAGCTCTTTTTGCCCGCGGAAATATGCTGCCAACGTTGAAAGGAAAAGACTCTTGCCAAACCTCCGCGGACGGCTCAAGAAATAAGGACTCGACACTTGAACAAGCTGCCAGAGAAATGGGGTCTTATCAATATAGAGATACCCGTCCTTGCGCAGTTTTTCAAAACTTTGTATGCCGACCGGTAGTTTGCGTGTAATGTTCATAACGATAGTATAGCAGGGTTCAATGCTTTCTGCAATTTAACCGCATCAAAGACGGCTATTCGTTTGCCAAATAAGAGGAACCCAGTTGTTTTTTTAAGCAGGTAAAAAGTACGAAAAGAAAGAGAGCGGCGGCGGGGAAAATGAGGAACATCATAGGATGTAAAGAGGCGGTGAGACACATTTTACAAAGCCGGTAAAGATGAAAGAAAAAGGCGAGGATAAAAAACTGTAAGCTGATTATACCGATCATGATGTTGATTTTAGAAACGGAAAAAGGCCCCGCGACCGGAGAAAAGAGACGGGAGTTCATCGGATCACCGTGGCAGTTGTGCAGTTTCCCGAATAAGTATTCTGTATATCGTCCGGTTTTTTTATTGCAAAATATCTTATTAAGCTCGGAGTTTGCCGACTCATCGCAGCCTTCCCAAAACTTGTGATTACTACTTAACCACGCAATATTACTTTCATACAGCTCATACCATGCCCAGGGATTCCGCATTATAACGAGAGCAATACTCTATCAAGGCAATCTTCTCGTTTGTTGCACAGATGTTGCTTATGGAGAAGCGGCATTTTCTTTGTGCTTATGATATCCGAGAAGTCAACCTGTTTGAGAATATTCAAGACAATTTTTCGTAAGACGCTTAAGTTTGCTGCCGCATTGTCTTTCCGTACAAGACAATAATCCTCATCGAGAATCGCATCGAGAACCCAATGCAGGTTATTTTCTATCCCCCAATGAGCCCTCATCGCAAATGCGGCCTTGTGCACATCTGTCAGTGAGGTCAAGAAATATCTTTGTTCAACGGATTTCTTCCCAGTCTTCTTTACCGTTCTTTCGCACACGAGCATTCCAACTCCATTGAGATTCTTCCATTCATCTTTTTCTGAAAGCCAATCAATATTCCCGCAAAGATAACAGGTGCGTTTTTCAATTCGCCCGTGTCCAATTTCAATGGTATATTCTCCTCGCTGAATATGGTAACACTGACAATACGCACCATCACAAGGGTGCTCAAAGAACTCTTTTACATCCCGGTGTATCGATTGCTGATTTCCTTTCAGAGAAATAACATACTCCGCTTCCTTTTCTGCTATTTTCTCAACGATTTTTTTCTGACAGCCCATCGCATCTATAGTAATAATCATGCCTTTTAAGTCTAACAGATCCAGAAGTTCAGGAATGGCGGTAATTTCATTTGATTTTTCTTCTGTTTTCACCTGCCCGAAGCACACACCCAGAGAATGCGCCCAAGCCGAAACAACATGAGCAGCTTTATGCGGTTTTTTATTTTCGCCTGTCGATACATATTCAGAGCGCCGGATAGTTTTTCCATCAATCGCGACCACTTCATTTTCTGCAATATGCTTGCCAAATGTCTCTCGTGCATATTCTATGAATACTTTTTCAAGCTGCTTTGCATCAATCCTTGCAAGCACTCGCAGAATCGTATCGCTGCTGGGGATGCCATTTTCCAGTTTCAGATATTTTTTGAGGGTTTGCTCGCTTAATGTCGCATAAAACTGTATTTGTTCTATACTTTTATAGCCGCACAATACTCCCATAAACATAAGCATTAATATATCGATGAGATTGTGTTTCTTGCATCTGTCGATTCTTTCGTCTTTAATGTTTTCAAATGCTTCTTGTAATGTCATTGTTCCACTCCAAGAACATTTTACCATTATTTATACCATGGGGGCTACTATTTTTTTTGACACGATTTATAATGCGGAATCCCTGGAGTAGCGGAGGATCCTTGCAGTGATACGGCAGAAAAGGCGGCAAGAGCCGGAGCAATATGATTGTCGACTCCTTACACTACTTCTACAGCGGTCTTGCTGCGGAGATAGAAAATATAGGCTTTAACCGATTTGGGGGACTGTTGTCCGCCGGTGTCTTGACCGAACCCTTCCATTTTATAGAAATTTTCTACGGCAGCTTTGTAGATTAAAAGCTGCCTTCGATGTTGTTCAGGATAGATTTTTTGGTCGGTTTTATAATCGATGATATACGCGGTATCTTCGTATTCAAAAAGCAAATCGATTTGCCCTATGACGAGCTTTCCTTCGTAGAGGGTTAAAAAGCCGTATTCGGTTTTTCTGAATGAGGCCTCTATCGCCTTTTGTCCCAGCGAAGAAGAAAGGAAAGCGGTGCACAGTTTTTCCACTTCCCGGGCGTACTTTGCAGGCAGTGTACACGGGCGGTCTAAAAAGCGGGCTTCCATCGCCTTATGAACCAAGGTTCCGAACTCGGTGGAGGAAAGCTCATCGCCGTCCTTTTCACCGGTATTGTCGCCCTGCTCGATATGTTCATTTAATTCGGTATGTTTCATAGTTTTAGATTGTGCCATCGTTTGTGAATATTCCATATCTTGTAATTCCTGATTTGGAAACATTGCAAGCGGCGCTTCGCTTAACCGAAGCCACTGCCGGTCTTTTTCGAATTGAGTTGCCGGTATGACGCGCGGTTCTGCAAGCGGAAAGTTTTTTTCCGCAGCCTGCCGGTATAGAGCACGGGTTTCATCAAGATTAAAGCGCTGCCGGTCTTCCGCGGTGTGCTGTACTGCCGAGGCGGGGAGCGGTAACACTTCCGTAAAATGCACGCAGTTGATATCGCCGGATAGCGCCGGTAATAAGAGCTGAAAAAAACTTCGGTTATTTTCTTCCTTCTGAGGTTGTACAAGCTGTTGGCGGATTTCCTCCAAAACGCGGGGCGATTCCGGTAGTTCCTCAATATCGCCGCCGGTTTCCTGCACTCCGCTCATCAGCAGCCGAACCTTAGCCCGCGTAACGGCGACGTAGAGAAGCCGCTTTGTTTCGGCAAGATGTTTGGCATTCGCTTCCTGCCGCAGTTCCTCAAAAAAGATATTGGCGGAAGGGTCGTTTTTTGTTTCCGGCGGTAAATGGATAACCGGCCCTAAATCCTTGTGCAAAAAGACCAGGCCTTCTTTCTTTTCAGACTTTCCCGCATTGCCGCAGTCGGGAATACAGACAATCGGGAACTCCAACCCCTTGCTCTTATGCACCGTCATAATTTTAACCGCGTCGCCACCGTGTTCGAGCGGAATTTCCATATCTTCAACCCGCTCTTCCGCATGAATGTACGAAATCAGTGTGTCGATAAAAGCCGAAAGACTCTGCCCCGCGGCATCCGCTTTTACCGCAAGCGCAAACAGGTAATCATATAGTTCCAGATAGCGGTGGTAGCGCGGCTCCGTAAGCAATATGTATCGGTACCCTTCGTCATACCACAGTGCGGTAATCAATTCGGCATTACTCTTTTTTTTGATAGAGCCTTGAAGCCGCTCAAAAAGAGCGCAAGCATTTAAGAAATACTGCCGGTCTTCCGCATCCAATTCTTCCGCAGCGGAGGGAGCAAAAGGTTGGGATGCATGCTCAAGGCTGTGCAGCATCAATTGGGTAAAAGAGCGGTCGCTGAGGCGGACAAATGGTGAGCGGAGTACTTGGGCATACACGGCTCTGTCATGCGGATACACCGCTAAGCGGAGCAAGGCGCAGATATCGTTGAGCGGCGCGTCGTGGAACAATCCTTTTTGCTGTACGGAAATGTACGGGATTTTAAATGCACGGAAAAACCGCTCGTAGACTGCTTGATGCGTCGACGCGCGCAGCAGCACGGCAAAATCCGACCATGTACAGGGACGGGTAGACTGTGAGGCGTCATCGTATACAAGGTAGTGTTCGTCATGGAGCGCGGCTATTTTTTGCGCAAGCGTATACGCCTCGCATTCAATCGGTTTGAGGAAGGCGGTATCGGTGTCGGCGCCCTTCGGAAAGCGTTTTTTGTCGATAAAGAAGATATCCGTCTGAGGCGCTAAATGGGGAACCGCCTCCCTGCTGAGAATGGGGATAAATTCCGCTTCAAACGCAGGCACGGTGCCGATAAGGGGCTGATTGGTTTCCGAATAAAAGACCCGCATAAATACACTGTTAAAAAAGTTGAGCAGTTCAGGTTCAGTGCGGTAATTTGTTTGCAGGTTAATCGAAGCGGAGCCGCCGCCTTGCCGTAAATCCTGCGACAGCGTACGGAACACCGAAACATCGGCGCCCCGAAACGCATAGATCGATTGTTTTTCGTCCCCGACAAAGAAAAGTTTATCCGGCACCAGCTCGTCCGGCGTGGGTATCGATTGGTCGGTACGTTCTTCTTTTTCCGCAAGCAGGAACAAGAGATCGCGCTGCAGGCTATTATTATCCTGAAATTCATCGATCATAATCCGATGGGTTTGTTTTTTGTAAAAAAGCCGCAAGTCGGGATCGGTGATGAGCGCGTCAACAGCGAGCTGCGCAATGTCGCCGAAATGCAGTATGCTCCTCCGCTTTTTTTCGGCAATGAAGCGTTCCTGCAACACACTGCAAAGCGCGTATATCTTTTGCATTTGCTCTTTGTGTGCATAAAAATGATACAGACTTTGCAAGCGGCCGGAGCTTTCAATCAGTTCACCGCAGAGCGCCTTGCACGCTTTTACGTCCTCATCCTTTTTTGAACCCATCGTTTTTTTGACGCTGCAAATCGCTTTCAGCCGTTCAAGAAAGAACGGTAACTGCGGATCGTTTAGTGTAAGCGGGAATTCGGGGAGTTGCGTGTATGCTTCTTTTACTGCGCTGATGTAGTTATCGTTTCCTTCAAGATGAGCGGCAATATCTCCGAGAATGCGTTCGGCTTGTTTGCAATAGCCGGTAAATAATGGTTCGGCAGCGGCCAGCTGATGCTGCAAGGCCTCAGAAAAATCAATCGGGCGGGAGACTGTAACGTAATCGTTTAATATTTTGACAAAGAAGTCGTTGATAAAATCGGTAATCGGTTTATCGCCGAGCAGATATTGCAGGTTTGTGTCCGCGCGGTGTTCAAGGAAAAAATCCAGCGAAAGGTTATAGGCGAGCCGTTTCGATTCGGTAAGATCGATAGTGAAATCGGGACTGATACCGAAGCGCCGGCATGCGGTTACGGCAATCTTATGACAGAATGCATCGATAGTCATAATTTGCGCCTTAAAAAAAGAATCCAATGCAGCGCCGGCACGGCTCCGCTGTACTGCATCATCGGTTCCCGCATACATCTTTTGCAGCTCCCGATAGATACGCCGGTGCATTTCCGCCGCCGCCTTGTCCGTAAAGGTGAGGGCAAGAATATTTTCAACCAAATAGTTTTTTTCGGTAATCAGGTACACATAGCGACTTGCCAGAACCTTCGTCTTTCCCGAACCGGCGCCCGCCGCCACAACGGCATTTTCATCCGTTTTTACCGCCAGTTTTTGATGTTCGTTTAAATCTTTGCAAATATCTATCATGTTCTCTGCTCACGTACTTTTGAAGGATGTGGAGATGGGAGCCTCTAAAAACTTCCGGTTTTAGAGGGTTTCCTTAGATTTATTATAGCATAGCCTTTAATGATAGATAAGGATGGGTGTGGGTCTGTCCGAAAGCTATAAAACCGCGGCGCTGCATAGATATAGTGTTCGTGTTGTCGGCGTAACAAGAGGCTTGTTATTTTCGTGTTTTCAGTTCATGCAGCTGTTCAACAAGATGCCGGGACGCGCGGGTATCATTGGTGTCGTACAGCCAGTTGTGATTAAAATAGGCGATGGTATTTTTGTTGCCGCTTGCTCCGATAACAAGGCTGTAAAAGCCGGTGTTCTTTTCTTGTTCCTGTTCGATAGCCGTAACAAGATCATCTGAAAGATTTGCCATTACAAAGTCCGAGATCATCAGTACATCGGCATTTTTATATCCGGTTGCAGTATCGCTGCCTGCGAGCATGTTAAGCGCTTTCCGCAGCGCAGGTTCTGCATCGGTTCCGCCGTTAAACGACATACGCAAAAAACGTACCAGTTTTTGCAGGTAGTTGCCTCCGTCCGCATTTGTCAATTCCATATCCTCATTCGGTTTTACTTCAAGTGTTTCAATATCCGTGGAAAACGAGATGATATAGCAGAGCCGTTCCTGTTCCGCCGCAATCTTTGCCAGTGCAAATGATACTGTTTTTGCAATATTCTCCGGAGTGCCGTGCATAGAGCCGCTCGTGTCAACACAGATGATAATCGGTCCCTTGGGTTCTTGCTTTTCCATCGTTACCTCTTCTTGCTCGATACTTTCTTTTAATTCCTCTTGCTCATTTTGATACTCAAATGACAGAAGTTGTTTTTGCGCAAATTTCAGCTGAAAGAGTTTTTTTGCCGCAGGATTTTTCAATAGAGCAAGTTCACAAGGAAGAGCCGCTGCAATATCGTTTGAATACTTAAGTCCGTTTATCTCTCCGCGGTATGCAGGTTGCGGGTGCCACTCCGTTGTTATAACGATTTTATCCCGCAGTTCTTTTTCAAACACCGCTTGTGTGCGGCTTTGCCTGCCGAGCAGGTCGGCAAGTTCCTGCAGCGATTCATCTTGTTCCAGAAGCTTGGCAAAGGTATCAAGAATTTCAAACCCGCTTGTTTCAAAGGGATGCTTGGATAAATCCCAGAGCCTTCCGAAATTTTTAGTGAACGGCGTAAGTAGTTTTTCAAGCCGCATAAAGTTTTGTATTTTTTTATACAGCTCTTCCAAAAACTGCTTTCGCATAGTATCGATCCGCTCCTGCTCCCACTTTGTTTTGCGTTCGATGAGATTTTTTTCCATATCGGCAATAAAGTTTCTGCGCAGCGCTTCAAGTTTTTCCGGCGATTCCCATTGAAGCGTATTTTTTTCATTATTTTTCGTTTTCTGTATTACGGTTTTTGCATGGGTAGTATTTACTTGCTCATTTTTTCCGGGAGTGTTTTCTGCTTGCATATCGTCTACCCGTATACTTGCTTCCGGAGACGTTTGTGCTTCCTCTGCTGGGACTGTTTTCGCGGTATCGTCTGCTGCACTATCGGTGATGTGTTTTTGCTCGGCAAATGCTTTGCGGTAAAAATCAAAGTCCAGCGTACTTTCCTGAATAGTTCCGCGTTTTGAATCGCTAACTGACGGAAGGCGTTTATAGTGATACTGTATTTTTGACTTTTCCGCAGAAAGATCGGCTGCAATTTCTTCTGCAGACTGCTTTTTCTGCTGTGCAACAAAGATTGCTTCATCGAAAAACGGATTTTCTTTTTCCAATGTGCCGTGTGTCTTTTGCAGCCATTCCAAAAGGTCGGTCTGAATATTTTCGGAAAGTCCTGCATGACTTTGCATATACTTTTGTACATCTTGCGTATTCAGAATTTCGGAAAGCGTATGCTGTGCAACCTGCGCAAATGTATTCTGCGGAAAAGCAATGGGGATGTCTTCCGGCTCAACAGGCTGTATGGCATCTTCGATCGCATCAACCAACTGTTTCCGTTCCCGAGTTGAACCAAATGCAGATTCAGGGGCAGCATTATTTTCAAACTTTCGCTTTTTCTTTGATTGCTGCTTATAGCGTTGAATATTTGCGTTTAAATTTTGTTTTATGTTACCGATGTTGGAAAATAGTGTACTACACAGGTTGGAAAATGCATTATCGCTTAAATCTTCCGTTTGGTGTGCGGTTCTATTCCGTGTTAGACGGAGCGGTTCCCACCAATAAGGCTTTGAAGAAAACCATACTTTTGTTAAGCATTCCCGTAGCTGCTGCATTTTTATTTGCAGCCATGCACGCGCTTCTTCATTGATTGCTGTAACATCGGAAATACCGGAAGGGTATTTTTCACTCATTTCTTCAATAGGGCGCAATGCTTTCCTGCTATATTTCCTTGAGTTTCTATCTTTTCTCGTCATCAGTGCATCCTGTTTCTATTAAAGCTCTAATCTCTTCCATATTGTCAAATACAAATGAAACCATCTTTTGCAATTCCTTATCGGGAATATCTGCCGTTGCATGCGCAAGCCGGTTGCGGATTTTGTGCAATTCCATAACCGGCTGCGGCAGTCGAAGCCCTTCTGCAAGCGTCTGTATTTTCAGCTCAAGCCATGCTTTCTGTTCATCGGAAAGCCGGTAGACATCGGGCATGCCGCCGGAATACTTTTGCTGCAATGCGGTAAGGGCTTCACGGGATGTGTGTAATAACATATCTTGCAACATATATCGGTATTACTGATAACGAGCACGTTGCTTGTCAAGATTTACTTGAGCATCTTGTAATTCTTTTTTAGCCTCTATAACTGCAGCCATAATAATGTCAAAGTATACCGTATCTGCAAATACATTCGCCTTGTAGATTTCTGATTTTGATTGTATAAACGCATCGAGTTTTTTGATTTCAGAATCGATAGTATTTTTAATCGGTAGATAATTCTCAGAATCTGTTTTCGTACGGCGAAGCTCCAATAAATCAGGGGTCTTAAAGACAGTAGGATTTTTAATTATTTCATCAGATGTGCACTCTATTTCGGCCGAATAAGAGTTGCCCCTACAGCCATCTATCCAATGTGCAGTATTACCATCTATCTTAAAACTACTAGCTCGAAAATAAAAATCATAATCACCTAAAAAATTGCAATTCTGATCATAATATGCCCCAGAGCGGTTATGGCCTGAGTGCTCATATTCTGCACAAAGATAGTGCGGCATAATATCATTATAGCTATGTATCCTACAAGGTTTTACAATCTTATATGCCATAAAACCATCTTTCATTTTATATTCAACAGGTTTACTTTCTTGGTGAGTATAAAAGCGTTCCATTATAATTTTTTCAAACTCTTTAATCCCATCCTTAATGTCATCTATTGCCGTGTTGCAATCCAGTCCGTTTTGTTGAATGCACGTCTCTACGATTTGGCGTGCTTTTTTCTGCTGTTTTTCGGTACCCCAGATGCAGTATTCAATCAGCTGACAGTCCATTAAATCTACTTCTGTACGGTCGTTTAAGAATGCGGAGGTTTTTAAGATGCGCACTATTTTTTTCCAGCGGCGGTCGCCGATTGTAAACGCTTCACCGGCAGCTTTTTCTTCTTCGCTCAATGTCTCATTTTGCGCCGTCAGTTCTTTACGGATTGCGGAAATAACCGATCGTGCTTCTTCTGAAAGCTGCACTGCGTCGATCTGTGTTTTCCAGCTCTCTAAGTCCTTGTTGGAAATCTGCAATTTTTTAATCTCATCGGAAAGTTCAAATTCAGAGGACGAACTTTCTACCATATCAAAAAAGCTATCTTCGTTTTGAATAAACCCTATGGGTAAACGGAGGATAAACCGGTCATACAGCGCTTCAAGTCCGCGGTTTTTTGCAGGCAGTTCGTTTGACGCAGCAAGTAAGGCTTTTAGAGGTACGTCCTGTACTTTACTGCCGTTATGAAATTTCCGCTCGTTTATGATGGTAAGAAGTGTGTTGAGAATTGCAGGGCTTGCCTTCCAAATTTCATCGATAAAGGCAACATCCGCCTCCGGCAGCATGTTCTCTGTGAGACGGCGGTATTCTTCTTTGCCGCTTTCACCTTCGCCGTTCAAGCCTTTCAGAGAAATATTGCCGAACACATCTTCCGGTGTAGAAAATTGATTTAAGAGTGTTTCAAAATACTGAACACTTCCATCGCCGTCTGTTTTAAATGCCTTGGCAATACGCCGTGCAAGCATACTCTTGGCACACCCGGGAGCACCCAAAAAGAAAATACTTTCCTCTGCAATTGCTGCTAAAAGTGCAAGGCGCAGCGCTTCGTCTTTTTCGTATAGACCTTCGCTGAGCGCATTTTTAAGCACTGATATCCTATCGTGATGTTTTATTGTTTCTGCCATCTGTGGTTCCTCCTGCTTGGCATTTAATTGTGTGTGTTCGGTATTCTGTACAAGCTGTACATATGTAGTACCGTATTCGTTTTTTCCATTTTTATCTGCGGTATCTGAGATAAAATGTCGCTGAATTTACTGACATTGAATAAACTACACATATCATTGACGGTGTCTTTATTCCAGCCTAATTTTTGCATAATTACAGAGGGATTCCTTTTACCGTCAAAGTTTTTTACTACGGCAATAATTTTTGCTATTACTTCGTCTTTTGTACAACTCATTGTGTTTTCAGCCTCCTATGGTTACTATAGTCATTTATTCTGCCAGTTGACAGATTTTTTGCAGTTTTTTAATAAAACTGCTTATTGTTCTGCTTGCATCGGTTTTATCTTTGCCGAACTGTGCGGCAATATCTTCTTGCGTGGGGAGGTTTTCCGCTTCAAAAAACAGCCGGATGAGCGTGCGTCCGTGTTCCGTATCTGCAAAACGTGTATTGTGCAGGACTTCAGCTATTACAGCGCTGTCTGTTTTTGCCGCATCAAGTTCGCATAATACCCGATGGGTCAGCAATGCGGAAAGATACGGCTTTGTGCGGTCTTGCGATGCTGTAAAGGCTGCATCAATGAGCCGGAGGCAGTGCTCAATATGGTCCTGTTCTATTAAAAAGGCATCTGCTGTTTTGTAACCGTTTTGAATACATACTGTCGCAGAATCAAACAAAGAATATCCATTGCCGTTCTCGGAATCGATATGTTCCGATTGCATAGTAGTCTGAGCCTTCCACTCTATGAGCGGAGCTATTTCATTCACTGTATAACCGGTTTGCTTTGCAAGCCATACTTGCGTTTCAACACGTTCTATATCTTTCCCATAATGTGCAGCAGCAGCGCACAGCCGATTCCATTTTCGCCGTTTGTTCTCCGGCAGCGGAATGATTTCAGAGTGAAAAGTATGCAATTTTATATTTGCGCGGTTTATTTCTTGTTTTAAAGAGCGTGCAAGATAGTGAATATAGTGTTCGGCAGATCCTTCATAGCTGAGCACACTGCGGTTTACACATTCCATTATTTCAAGCGTGGCATTTTCAATTTTTTCCGGATTGAATGTCAGCAAAGCCCAACGCCATACGGCATCTGTCAGCTTAGCCCGCAAAGTAAGAAACTCCATACAGGCAGTATTCTTCTGTTGAACAAACGGAAACAGTTCCGCTGCGATTCTGATAATCTTTGCTTCCTGCTGTTGTTTTTCCATGTCCATCTCCGGTCTTCCTCTTTGCCCTGCAAAACACTGCAACAATTACAGCGCAAAAAAGGCATCCAAGGCTTTTAATGCTTCCGTTCCGTTTGGAGCTTCCATTGTCCCCATGAGATTATTTAAATAATAGAGCGGCGTAACATCATACAGTTCAGGATTTTCAGGATAGGCTATTCCGTCGGCATGTTTGATAAACTCAACTTTGCCGTATATGATTTTTTTTACATCTGCATCAAAAAACTTTTCCGCAAAATGAAAGGCACACATTAAAACCATGGGGATTGTTTTTTGTCCGAATGTAATATCCGCATAGAGTTCAGCGCCTTCTTCCATAAGCGGCAGCATTTTACGGAGCCGTGCTTCATGGCTTGCTTTTGATTCAACAAAATCCGTTGCAAGCCGCTCATATTCGATATGCGCACCGATAGCAGCATTAATCGAATTTAGTTCCTGCTGAAAAAGTTCAGCGTTTTCTATTGAATGATCTTTACCGGTAATGGTTGTGAGGAGTACCGCTTTTACCTGATCTCCTTTCTGCAATTTTTCCGCAAGTACGGCATTGACAGGAAAAACCACCTTACCGGTGTAGCGGCAATCGGCATTTCCTGTTCCTGCATAACATTGGGTATCTGTAGTGTCATTCATTTTTTTCATAGGAATATCTACAAATATAATCTTTTTCATTGAAAACCTCACTTTGGGCACCCATAAAAACTCAAGGATATTGATCGAAGATGCTCCATTATAACTATTAGCGTCAGAATGAGAAAGAGTTGACATATTATAAAACGATTGTAGCATATTTTTTATTCGTGCGGAGTAATGGGTATGTAAAACTGCAACCTTTTTACATCCTATGATGTTCCTCATCTTCCCCACCGCCGCACTCTTTCTTTTCGTACTTTTTACCTGCTTAAAAAAATAATTGGTAAGAGCCTTTTCCTTTCAACAGTAGCAGCATATTTCCTTGGACAAAAAGAGTTGTTCAAGGGTTTGTATCTTGAAAAATCGGAAGAGGAGCAAGTGGCACAAGAAAACCGAACCCCATGGCAAGCATATCCGGTGCTGTATCTGGATTTTAATACCGGACAATATGAACTGAGCGGAGCTTTAGATGAAACTCTTAGTTATTTTTTAGATACCGAAGAGCCGAAATACAATCTACAAAAGAACGGTCGCACTCATGCTAAGCGGTTTACATCTCTGATACAAGCTGCATATCAGCAAACCGGCAAGCAGGTCGTTATTCTTGTAGACGAATACGATAAGCCGCTTCTGCAAACGATGGGAATAAATGAAGCGCTGAATGAACACTACCGCAATACGCTCAAAGCATTTTATTCGGTGATAAAAACCTGTGATGAATATATCCGGTTTGCCTTTTTAACCGGAGTAACAAAGTTTAGCAAAATCAGCATTTTCAGCGATTTGAATAATCTCAAAGATATCAGCCTCAATGAAACCTACGCCGGTATTTGTGGCATTAGTCAAAAAGAGCTTGAAGCAAATTTTCAACCTGAAATAAAAGCGCTTGCGGAAAAACAAACGCTTAACTATCCGCAGACGCTTGCTGCCTTAAAACAGTGGTACGACGGCTACCTGTTCCATCCTGCCGGGGAGGGAATGTATAATCCTTATAGTCTTCTCAACGCCTTTGACGATAAAGAGCTCAAAAGCTATTGGTTTAGCACGGGGACACCGACTTTTTTGGTCAATTACTTAAAAGAAGCGCATTATTATATCCCCGACTTGGACGGCAATGTGCAACTTGATGAAGATGGGCTGCAAACGTATCGGGCAATAGCGCAAGATACCCTGCCGATTCTATTTCAAGCAGGGTACTTAACGATAAAGAAATATATCAGCGATTTAAGACTCTATCAGCTGGGCTTCCCGAACGATGAGGTTCGCTATGGTTTTTTACATAATCTTTTACCCGCATACTCTGACGTGCCGTTCGGTCAAACAGGGGTATGGATAGGGCGGTTTGTGCAAGACATCCGCAAGGGTGATGTGAATAGCTTTATGGAGCGGATGCAGTCGATTATCGCTGGTATTCCGTATGATGATTTTAGAGAAGAAAACCTCACAATCAGAACCGCTATGGATGGCGGTGGTTCCATGCAGAAACAAGTTTGCCATGCAAACTTGCAGCTCAAAAATAACTCTGTATCAGGAAAAAACACTAAAAGATAGGGTAAAACGCTCATTTTATGGCGTTCTTAGTACATATTTTTAATTAGTTATCTTACACTTTATCTGTCAAAAAAACTGTGTAGCTCTAACTATTTTTATAGTAAGCTATGAACGTATTCTTGTCAAGCACGTTCTTATTTTTTTTGTTTGTTTTCGATGATTTTTTTTGATTTTTAGGATTTTTAGCATGTTTTTGCGGGTCATTTGTATACAGCTTTCCTGTTAGGCGTATAAAGTGCCGTTCAAAATGCGAAAAATATGGTTTTAAGATCGCTGTCTCGTAGTCGCTTACGCTATGATTTTATCGAGCGCACCGACTGCCCTGTATTTGAGTTGCTCCATTTCAGGCGTGTAGTGATCGGCATAGTGCCGTACCTCTGCTATGCAGTCGTGTCGTGTTAAAAACTTGAGCTCTTCTTCTGAAAAGCCGGCAAGCCGTAAAAAGGTAGCAAACGTATGCCTATAGCTGTGTATTGTCAAATTCGTTCGCTTCATTCCTAATCGTCTCATTGTTCTATTAAAATCATCGTTAAAACTTTCATAGCAGAACGGCTTATGCGCATCGCGTGGGGAGCTAAATATAAACGCCTTAGAATCATCTTGAAACGGATTGCTTTCAAGGTGTGTGAGTAATTTTTCTGCAAGGTCGGCGGGAAGAGGAACAATATCGCTTCGTTCTGTTTTCGTACATTTAAGCCGTTTGCCAGTTCTGCAATAGTTCTTGTCAACCTTGAGTGCGTATCCGTCTGCATTTTTGATAAAATCTTGCATCTGAAGGGCTTGTACTTCTCCAATGCGGCAACCGGTTTTAAACAGCACTTCATTGATAAGCCAATTTATTTGGGAGCCGAACGGATTACACTCACCATTGAAAAGTTGCCGGATTTCCTCTTTTGTAAAAGTAGCTTTTTCTGCTTCTTTTTTAGCTTTTTTTCGCGTAGCCTTTGATTCTTTCGTTATCTGCTGTGAAATATCGCGCGCAATGAGGTTATTGCGATACGCAAAACGAAGGGCTTGAATACAGATAGAGTAGTATTTGTGCATGGTGCTTTCTTTCAGCTTACCTGTCCCTTTAATTGTACCGAGCATTGTATCAATTTTCGTGCCGGTTATTTCGGTAAGCAAGCAAGAAGGAAAATACTTTTCATATTTTTTAATACAAGTTGTATGATGGTAAAACCGCTCAGGATTCGGCGGTGTTGCGCCTGTTCGTATCTTGCCCTTAATAAACGGGCTTTCATCATAGTTCCAGTAAAGTAGGATATACTCATAAAAGGTGAGCGTTGATAGCTGGTCTAAAATCGGTTTAATCTCATTAGGAGCATCTTCGCACTCTGCGGCTGATACAGAGTATGGCTGTACGGAATTGTTATGACAAACAGCACCCTGTACGCCTTGCACAATCGTATCAATGGCAGTTTGAGTATACGCCTTTATGTCCGCGTCGATAACATAAGCCCCTTCATCCGTTGCTGCAATGTTATTGTAGGCACTATACCGCACTGTACCGGTACGGTCATATTCTGCCCAGCACCGACTGGCAAAACGGATCGCTTCATTTCTATCCTTCGTGCCGGTACTTTTTGCGGTCATATATTCGCCGGTTTCTTTATCTTTTAATTGGAAATAGAGAATCCCATTGGCTTTATTTCGCGGAAAGATACACCATGGTTGTCCTATGCGTTTCATAAAAAGATGCCTCCTCAACTGATAAGATTTCTGCTTATGGCCATTTTCGGCAACAGGGGAGGGATTCTTTAAAGATCGCATAGAACGAGTGTTTTGTAATGGTAGTCATAGCTTTAGGTTCAGATCATATAAATGGGATTATATAGAGAGATTTCTTAATAAATCATAGTGAAAAAACTAAAAATAAGTATTGACAATAAGAAATAAGCATTTTATTATTATCAGTAGAGAAGCAACAACCGATTTTTATATATTTTCTGCGCATACTCTTCTCTTTTGGATAGGAAGAGTTTACTCAATACCAATGAGTTAATAGAAATATTGTAACTATTTAGCACGTAAGTTAGGTTAGAAAGCTAACTATTTCACATCTTTATTATATAGCGAGAAAGCAGCTATTGTATGCTAATAGTGGTTGATTGTAGTGAAAAAGCTAAAGACAGCTATTTTTCGGTATATGTGCCGAAAAGTTATGAAATACGTTATATATGTGGTGGTGTTTTTATGTGTAAGGCAAAGATATAAGGGGGCTACGAACGATACAGTAGTTAATTATGGAAGAATTAAACACCGTTGGTTTTCATGCAAACTATAAAAATGAATGTGAGCGTTTTATAGATGATAAAGAGTATCTTATAGTTTCTTCAGATACAGATTTTCTGGGACGTGGTATGTATTTTTGGATGAATTATAAGCAAGCAATCTGGTGGAAGAATACAAAGAAAAAAGAGGGAGGGGATTCTCTTATTGTTTCTGCTAAAGTACATTCAAAAAATGTATTGGATGTAACTGATGTAGATGTTTTAAATAAATTGGAAAGATTGTATAGCAAAATACGCAATGAGTTATCAAAAAAGATGCAAGTAAAACACGATTATATACAACTAGGAATAAAGCTAGATGCGTTGTTTCATTTTTTTGAAAAAGATTTAAGCGTTTTTGATTGTGTTTATGGAACAGCAGAGAATAAAAATAGACCAGAACATGCATTTTTGAAAGGAACGCCGATGACTATGAAAACTGAAGGTATAATTCTTGTAAAGAATTATAAAGCTATTTCCGATAGGCAGCTAAGGAGTGATTTAACATGAATAAACAGAATACCTTAGAATTATTAGATAAATTAGATAAAGTTCTTGATTCTATGAATACAAAAGAAATTATCGATCAGGTTATATTATCTAAGGCATTAAATTTTTTTACTGATGATACAGATCCGATTTTATCAACTGTATCTTTTACCATAAGCATATTTAATCATAATAATGAATTTATATATTGGGACAATTTTACCAATGATCAAGATAGTAATATATTATATCGTTATCATTATTTTGATAATAAAGGCTTGAGGGTCGCTTAATTATGGATAAAACAAAACAGCCCGGAATTAGTTTCGATACTATTTTTCTTAAAGAAATGAAATTTCGACGTAACCCTAAGAATATAGGTTCTGACATAAATATTGATTTTGCCTCGAACATCTCCATGTCTGATGATCAAAAACAGCTGTCTTATGAATTAGTTTGTAAAGTTAGCGATAACGAAAAAAAGTTTTCATTAGAATGTTCTATGATGGGGATATTTTCATCGATTGAGGGAAAAGAAAATATGAATCTTAAACAATTTGCAGAAATCAATGCACCTGCATTAATGCTTCCCTATATTCGTGAGTTAGTAACAACTACAACGGTTAGAGCTGGTTTAAGGCCTATTTCTTTTCCTCCAATCAATGTTATAGCTTTGTTAAAAGAAAAAAAGCAAAGCTAACTTTTTGCTCATTCATCACTGCTTTTAGGAGTTTTTCGCTTAGAGGCTTTCATCTATCCCCAAAATAAAAGCCGCCGATCATCTCGTATTGTCTTTTCAGACCGCTTATAGTATACTAATCGTACTGAAAGGAGTTCCCTATGAAAAAGATTGCTGTTTTATTGCTGCTGGTCTTGGCGCTGGCGGGGTGTGGGAAAAAAGAGAGCGGCGTATTCACCGTTCAGAATGACTCTAGCCATACGGTAACATTTAAAATCGGACAAGACTATAAAATCGAAGAGTACTCCATTGCCAACGGAGTATCTGAAACTATTCCTTGGAAACAATATGTCCTTTTTTGGACTGTTAGCCCTAAAAATATCATTAGCTGTACAGAAAACAGCAATAAAGCTGTTATAACAGATAAAGCCCCTAATTATGATTATATCATTAAAAACGATGTATGTAATAATTTAAAAATACTTGATGGAATATACAAAAATGGTGATATTAGCGAAGCTGATCGTAAATTTTTATTGTCGGAGAACGGATCTATTGTTAAACAAATTGCGCTATCAAAAGGTGAAAAAGCTATAAAATGTTTTAACAAACTTGATACCGATGATATTATTTTATTAGGAGAAGAGTTTACTATATCATCAGCGGAATCTGCATCGGGAAAAGAAGAAAAGTGCAGGGAATGTAAAACAGAGGATGGAAAGTCTTTTTTTTATCAAATACAGCTAAATGCCGATGGTAAAAAATTTTTTACCAAAGAAGAAATATCGATTAAAATTAAAGCCTCTTCAACAAATAAGTATGTGTATATATCTCGATACTAAAGGAAGATAACCATGAAAAAGCTGTTTTTATATTTTACCCTGCTTTCTTTTTTGCTGATCTGTACGGCTTGCCCTCCGCCGACATTTGATTGTGTTATTGAGAATAATAGTGATTATCCGGCAGACTTCTTATTGTTCCAGCATAAAAAAGCTCCCAATACCAATGGCGATACTTTTACTTTACGACCGACAGAAAAAAGAACTGTTGCTTTTTTCTACGATGGAGATAACGTACGGCTAACAAGCAAGAATTATAATGTACTGAAGAAAATATCAGAGTCAAAATACGTTATTACTAATTTGGAGCCTACAAAATATAATATACATAACTTGCTGCCTATAGACATAATACTGCTTGACAATGGCAAAAACATTCTTGCAGATAAGGATACAAAAAAAATAACTGATAAAGTTTCTATTCCCAAAGGGAGTTCTGAATGTTACTTTTTCAGAAAAATTAAATCTGATGATATTGTTTTACAACCTGTTGAAAATCTAACCAAAGATAGCTTTACATACTCTATTCAAGGAATTGCCGGTTTGTATTTTTTGAAAAGTACAGAATCATCAAAACCTACAACAACACATGAAATACGTATTAACATATCAGCTGATAATATAATTATTTCTAATTAAATAACCAGTAGGTTTTTTGCTTGCTCTAGGCTATTTCTTTTTTAATTTCATTTTTGCAAAACGTTTAAATCGTTTATCATATTTACTATAAAACCTTTCAGAAACACCATTTATTGTAATATTACCATGTTCATCTTTTTTTTGTGTAGCATCAATAAAATAAATATTATTGTCGATGGTTTTAATATAAATGCCTATGTGAGTAGGTATATCATTATTATCTTCTTCGCCCATAAAAATTATATCACCTTCTGAAAGCGTGTCAGTGAATACCGAATAATACTTAAATAGATCTCGAACATTTGCATCGCAAAATAACAAATCATACTTTACACTATCTGCAACTGCGTATCGGTAACACTGCACAACAAATCCAGAACAATCAATGCTTATCACCCCTGTGTGCAAAGGCTCTCTTCTTCCCCATACATATTTAGTATTTGCATTGGCATATTTATAAGCATATAAAACGACCTTAGAACCGATTTCATTTGAAATAAAAAACGGCTGCTGACAAGATGTAACTATATAAATAAATATGAATAATAATATTTTCTTTTTCACAAATCCTCTGTTACCATCCTATATAGAACGATGAGGCAAACGCTTTATTAGAATTCTTCTGAAAGGTCGCCCGTGTCAAATATCCCCATTGATTATTTATAGGATAACCGTTTAATTCAAATTTATCCTCACTCAATCGCTCAATAAAAACGACTATAGCATGCTGCCAGCCTCCTTTCATATCATTATAAAAACATCCCCCGCCAAAGATATTTAACCGCTCACCTATATCTATTCTATCTTTAAAAACATTGAACCACTCGTATTGATTAGTGTTTACCATTTTACCCCAATACCATGTGTTTAACAAGCCTTTGTTTGGGGTGATCTTTCCTGTCACGGTAACGTTTTTTAGTTCTGCATCATTAAGAAACGCCTCTCCAGATTTCTTTATTCTAAAGATTTCGTGTCCATTGTTTTTTGCTGAAATACCTATCTCATTATTAATTGCAACCTCAAAATCGTTAGGATTTTGTTCGTCACTATCTATTTTAAATTTTTTAGCGACAAGATTTTCTAAAAATGCATCTTGAGTTGCTAGCTTTTTAATAAAACTATTATTGGCAATAAGATTTTCTACAAAGACTTTTTGTGTTGTAAGCTCTTTTAAAAAAGCTATATCGCCTGAAAGTTTTGTGATAAACGCTTCTTCCGCTACGAGTTCGTCAATCAATGCCTTTTGTGCTACAAGTACCTTTGCAAACAACGCCCCGAAATGCCCGGTATTCTTCATCAGCTCTTCTATCTCGCAAATATGATACAGCGCTGCTTGATACTGTTCGGTGTAGTTATATTCCGGCTCAAGGTTAATCCACATACTCCCCGTCCAGCGGTAACACACCCCGACTTTCCAGCCGCCGACTGTTTTAGCCATCAATACCCAGTCGCCGGGATTGGCATCCTGTGCCCCCAGCCTTTCGCCTTTGGTAATAACCACCGTTCGGGTAGTCGGTACCGTTTCGGTAACGCCGAGATATTTGGGAGTAAGGTTTTTAATATTGCTATCAGGATTGGCCGGGTCAATCGCCCAATCGGTAAGCGTGTAATTCTTTACCGGATACTGCGGGTTTAAGCAGAGGTAGAGGGCTTCCTGCTCGGTTAAAAGCCGGTCAAAGAAAAGAAGAGTGGCAAGGGAGCCTTTAACATAATCATTACCGGCACTCATATCATAATTTACATTATTCACAAGTCCGGTAAAATCACCGTTGACGGTGGTGTCCTTAATCAGTTTTCCATCCAAATAAACAATCTTTCGTGCATACGTTGACTGAACGTCATTACAAACTATGAGATTATGCCATTTATCGTCAGCAATTTTCTCTTTTAAGATGGATATTCCAATTGCTTCTGAATTTGTTTTATAAGTTACTATATTGATATTGTTCATTATTTCTTTATTTGCAGCAATATCCGTATAGCAATAATCAATCATCCCATAATACCATAATCTTGGGTTTACCGTTTTATCTTGAGCATCCCCATTCATTTTTATCCAGCGCGAATGTGTCCATTGTTTTCCAACGCCGATACAACTTATGCTTTTATTTTCCACGAGTTCGATGGTACAGTGCGTCATCACGATGGTATTATTCATTTTATTGCCGGGAATATGATACAAAGTACACCAGATTGTATTATATGCAGTAGGAAGTGTGATAGTATCTGTCATTGTCTTTTCAGTCGTGCCGTCGAGCTTTCCTCCTGAACTCCATCCAAATTCCCAGCCACTACTATATATATATAATTCTGGAAAGCCTCCTTCACCTTTCCGGTAACCAGAAACAGTTATTTTAATTGTTTTACCCTTATACGCAGATAAATTACAAAGAATCTTTGCATCATATTTACCGGTACTTTCTAGGTAGCCGTGTTGAAAGATTGTCGTATGCAACTGATGGGTAACACAGCCTTTATTAAAATCAAGCGCGGTTCCGATTTTACCGTCTTTAGCTTTTTCAACACCGCCAACTGCTGTAGAGTGATTACCATTGCCGGAACTATCGATAAGTATCTTTTCTTTTATTTCTGTTACCATAAATTTATGAACTGTAACACTATCATCCGGTTGTACCTCATACCCACCCCATCCGTGCATCCATACGCCAATACCAAAACCTAAAGGATGCTGTGGTACAAATACGGTAAAATCTTGTACACCTATCAAAGGCGCCCATAGAATGATTGTTCCTTCTTCCCAATCAGCACGATACACAATAACGACTGGCATCGCATTCCCGCTATAGCTTACATCACTGTGAATCCGGTAATAGGTTCCTTTTTTATGTCTTACCGGTAATGCCCTTCCGCCTATTATTTCTGGCGTTCTTTTTTCAATAATAGGTTTTGATAACTCAAAAAAAATGCTATCTTGTGATTGCACATCCGCCATATCATAATGCGCCACCGGATTAAGCGGCATTACGGCGTTTAGTAGTTCCCATTTGCCGCCCGTCCAGCGGTATAATCTTCCTTGAAAGGTGCCAATCTGATTTTCATAGTCGCCGGTGGTTTCAAGCGATGGAAGTAATTTTGTAGAACCGTCTTTGCCGGGAATACCGGGGATGCCTTGCTCCCCCTTTACTTTCTGCCAATAATAATCGGCTGGATTATCGCTTTCTTGTTCCGTTTCTTTATTGAAGGCAAAACCGATATAGTCCTTGCCGTCGGGCTTATCGCTCATGCCGGTTCCTTTGGCATCATTGGCGTATTTTACCCAGGTAAAACGGGGCTTACCGTCTTTACCGGGTTCTCCGGCAATCCCCTGTTTCCCTTCAAGGTTGATCCACGTATACTCAGCAGGATTATCGCTTTCTTCGGCGGTTAGTTTATTGTGAGCAATACCCATCCAGTGCCGATTGTCTGAAGGATGATCACTGATGCCATTCCCTGAAGCATCATAGGCAAACTTAATCCACGTAAAGAGTGTATTATCCGGCACGGTATGCGCTTCAATTTCTGCGGTGTAATCAGAGACAGCCCTTCCGTTTACCCCAGCAATACTGAAAAGATACGGCGCATTCGGCTCAACTGCTTC
Source organism: Treponema sp. OMZ 857 (assembly GCF_024181085.1). Lineage (NCBI taxonomy): Bacteria > Pseudomonadati > Spirochaetota > Spirochaetia > Treponematales > Treponemataceae > Treponema > Treponema sp. OMZ 857. The sequence continues at coordinate 2,761,703 of NZ_CP051147.1, read as the reverse complement.
AAATTCCGTGGTAAAGCCTTGCACATGCCGGATATTGTATTCAGTATCTGTCTTTTTCTTCCATTTTATGCTATAGCTCGCCTCCTCACCCTTCCATACAAGAATAATTGATTTTGATTTTCCATAAGCGGTAAGCCCAAACGGTTGGAGCGCGTATTCACGAATGGCCGGCTGCTTATCCTTTTTAATGAGCGCATCAATAGGATTAAAAAGAAAACCGCCAAGCCCGAATTTTTGCGTTAATGCCGAACCTTTGTAGCTGATATGTTCTTCTTCTACAACCGTTTCGTAAATATCATTGGTTTCAGGGTGAACGAGAGAGACTGCATCAAACAGTCTTATCGGGATGAGCGTCTCAACCTCAAAGACAGGGGCTGCTTCTTTGCGCTTTTCTAAAAGTTGCTTGAGCCCCTTCTTTTGTAACTCGTCTTTTGTCTTTATGGAGGTATCGGTAAAAACTTCTTCCACCGCCGCCCCGCCGTCATAGGTTCCTGTTTCTGGAAGGCGGACATAGAGCTGTTGCTGCTTTTCTCCTTCCCCGTAACAATGTAAGACATTCACTTTTAAAACATCCTGCTTGAGCGCTTTGATGGATGTATTATTTAATTCATTATGGGAAGCATCATTTGCACGGAGAATATAGGCCGCCTGCATTTTTTTATCTTTCACCAGTGAGCGGGCAAAATCAAAAAAGAGCTTGCCATCTTCAAAAGAGCACATTGTATCAAACGGGTATCGCTCCCGTATTTTTTGCAGCGCATCCCAGATAGTACCGCCTGATTTAAACTCGACTCCTTCTACCAGTTCTCCCATATCGACAGGGCTTGAGCGGACGGTAAACGCTGTTTTTTTACGGGTGATAATTTCAAATGCCCTGATAACCGGCGTAAAGCCGCGAACGGTGCGGTCAACAAGGACATTGTTTTCATTGTAAACTTTATGCGTTGCAAAATCTTGTATCCAGTCCGCATTGATATATTTAAGGATAAAGCGGACTGCGACATAGCGCTTATCGCTTGCAATCGGAACGCCTGAAATCTCGCTATCGTGTTCGATACTGCGGTTTATGGTGAGTACGGGTGCATTGGAAAAATCCACATCGGTAGCAGATACAATAGGCGTGTCGGAAGAAACTGATTGAATGCCGATATAGACTTTTTCGCCGGTTGTTTCCATCCACCTGACATACCGCTGGCTGACTGCTTCTCCGCAATCAAAGGCAAAGGTAATATACCCCATTTCGTGATACTGAATGCTTTCTCCTACCTTATGGAGTGCAAGGTGAATATCTCCGTCTTTTATTTTGTTGAGATCGATATTGACCTTTTCAATATAATCGGTAAAGTCTGTAAGGTTCGATTTACGGATATAGTCAAAGCCATAGACGGCATCGGCGAGAATAAAACTGAGCGGCTTTTTATGCCAGCCGTTCCAGTTATCGGGCAGGCGATAGTTTTTAAAAAGCGTTTCCAGTGTACGGATCGAGGTATTTACTTTTGCGCCGTCCCGTGTATGGTCAACAATAACGGCGGTTTGTATTTTTTCATCTCCCTTATACAGCTCTACATACTTCGCACCGTGCGGATAGGTTAAAAGCTCGAGCTTTCCTGTTCCTTCTTTATTCCGTTTTTGAGAGAAGCTCCAACTGCATTCATAATCTTTCCCAATCAGTGCGCCATCTTTATCATACCATAAAACCATTATCTATATCTCCCTTGAAAATTGAGTGTTATCGCCGCCTGCGGAATATGACTTATCATCGTATTGCTTCCTGCCTGCAAAATAAGCGGATTGATAACCGCCCTTTTTGTAAGCCGAATAGAAATATCGTGTCCGCTTTTGTACAAGCAGCCGTTTTCAAATAAGAGCGATTCACCTGCTCCAAGCGCAATCCTTTTGTTGACTTCAAGAATGGATCCCTCGCATTCCAATAATACCCCTTCTACATACGGAATATTGTGTATTGTAACACGTGGTAAGGTTGGATAATTACCATCCACTGATACGGTAAAGTTTTGCGCTCCGGATGGCGCGGTGATGGTGTGGATTTTCCCATAGCCGAACGGATCAAGCGCTTTGAGTGTAAAGCTGATACCGAATGCCCTGCTAATCTCTACACCGCTATAGTAGCTTGTCCTGATGTCTCCCATCAGTACGCAGCGGTAGTGTATTTCATCATCATCATCCCGATAGACGGTAAGGGTTTTACCGGTAAGAGCTTCAGCAAGGCGGGAGCGTTCTTGTTCTACTTCCGCGGCCGCCGCTGCGAAAATCGTTCCTGAACACGAAAAGGTGCGCGCTTGATATATCGTCGTTCCTGCTGCTGCAAGGCCATGCCGGTCGTTTACCGACACCGTTTGTAATACGGTATGTAATGAGCTGTCGCTTACGGTGATCCATTTTGGAATGTCTAACTCTTTTTTTTCGTCAAATATTCTCATAGTTTTTCTATCCTGCCAATGCCTGCTGTACAATCTCCGTTAAAACAGCTCGTAAATCCGTTTGTTCGGTTGCTGTTATGTTAATGGTGCTATAATAGGAGGTATACGTAACTGAATTGATAATAATTTGGGTAGCGGTAAGATGCTGAATAGCCGTTTCTTTTAGATCGATAACTTGGTTGATTGTTTTAAAGCCTTCGCGGATCGCTTCAAGTAACACGTCCCTATCGGCGCCTGAAAGCTGCTGAATAATTGAGCCTGATGCTTTTGATTTAAGCTCTACGCCCCCTTCCAATGCTTTTGTAATTTTTGAAAGTTCGGCCATATTCCCTTCTAAATTATCATAGAGATTTTTCAGCTTATCAATCGTACCGGTTACTTCGTCTCCGGTAATTTTGCCGTCTTTCATAATATCTTGAATAATCGCATCGACCTTTTGTTTGATACCAGCATTTTCAATAGCTGCTTGAATAATCGCCTTTTTCATTTCCGAAGCAAATGATTTTTTAAAACTTGCCCAGTCAGCATTATAAGCAGCATCTCCAAGAGCATTGGTAAGAGAAGAAACAATTGCTGAGCCGACAGCTTCCCATTCTTTTTTTGCAGCTTCAGCAGAAAGTCCGAAATGTTTATTCATATCGTCAAAGATTTTTCCCGCTTCTTTGCCGATATCCTCTATTTTTTTTAACCCTTCTTCATAGGTGATTTCTCCTGTTCCAACCTTATCAAAGACTTGCGCTATTCTTTGCGAAATGGTGTTTTTGACCGCTTTATTAACGAGTGCTTCATATAGCTGTTCTTGTAAAGCTTTTTTTAAATCTTTCATGTTGCGGGTTTTTACATATCCTGCCAATGCTGAATCAAGATTGCCGATATAGTTTGAAAGCGGATCAATATTTGTGCTGGAAACACCGGCATCTTTTAACCCTTTTTCGATTGCCCTTTGTGCAAAATCTCTCCACTTTTTTGCCATCTCATAATCGCCAGCCCGCATTGCAGCATTATATTTTTCCATTACTTCGGCGACCGTAAGCTGCGCAGTTTCTGTCGTATAATAGGTTTCTTCTTCATGGAACCAATCAAGAGGATCATACCATTTATCAATTTTCCGTGTTCGCTTTTGCTGATACGTATATGTCGCCTCTGTTTTTAAATCTTTTACCTTTTCTAAAACCCCATCGATACGTTTTTTTTCTATTTCTAATGCCTGACTATCAAAAATAATATTACTATTGAGCTTTTTCCCTGCCTGTAATTTTGCGATATTTTTTACGACTTCTCCGGTAAGTGTAACAGCATTGCGGATATTTTCTTCCTGCTGTCTTTTTATTTCATCATTAAATTTTTTTGCGTCTTCACGAGCCTGTTGTGTTATTTTTTGCGCTCTCTTTTGAAAAATTCCAACAACCGAACTTGCCATACCGATGGCAGAACCGATTAGCCCTGTTACCATGCCACCGATGCCCGGAATAAGGCTGCCAATTTGAGAGACAATACCTCCTGCGCTTTTTAATGCATTTACGCCGTCTATACCACCTTGTTCAATTGCTCCTGCAACAATACTGCTTAGGGTATCGGCAATCCCTAAAACACCATTTACAATCCCTATTACTAACGATGTTTTTGCAATAGCCGCTTTTTTATCCGCAAGTGTCTTGTAACGAGTCAATTCTTCATCGCTGTGTATCTCCCCATTCTGCCGTGCCTGGGCCAACACTTCATGCGCTTTTTTTCGCTCTGCTTCAATATTGATAAGGCTAAGATGAAAATCAGATTTACCAACAGTGTCAAGGTTTTTCAGTTTCTCGTCGATTTGACTTAACGAATACTTTGATTGCCCTAATGCTATTTCTAACTTATTCGCTTCTTCCTGCAAGTCTTTTAAATACTGCTTTGCTTGTGTTGCTTCTTCTGAAGAAACAGCGCCTTTTTCTCCTTCTAAAAGCGCTTTTGTTTTTTGAATTTCCTCTTGCGTTTTTTTGAGTTCTTCTTGTAATTCTTTTTGTTTGATCTGATACCGCCCAAACGCATCATTCATCAGCTTTGTTTTCGTAAGCTCATCGCCGAGCGTTACGCCGGATCCTTTCTCATCTTTTGTCGCAAGTTTTGTTTCGACGGTTATCCCTTTGCCCGCGCCTTTTTTCTTATCTTCTTCTTTAATGAATTGTTCGATGAGTGCAAGCCGCTTTTCTTGATACTCCTTTTCAACGGCGAGGCTGGATTGTCCGTACTCCTTTGCTCTTGCGAGTTTTTCTTGATAGAATTTGTCCAATTCTGCTATTTGCGCTTGGTAAGAAGTATCTTTTTCCTTGTTACTTGCTTTTTTCGTTCCCTTGCCTTTTTCCAGCTTTGCCTGTTCTTGGGCTATCGCATCGAAATATTCTTGTAAGCCTTTGGAGTCGAGGGTAAAAATCTTGTCAATATCTTCCGGTTTTATGGCAATAAGTTCTTTTAATTTTGCTTGTAAAAATTTTATCCGCTCTGTGGGGATACTAAAACTTTCTCCCATCTTTTGCGCATAGCGATTTTTCTCATCAATGATTTTCTTTTCCGCTTCCCATTCTTTAGCGAGACGGGCAAGCTCTTCATCGTGCTTCTTTTGCTGGGGCTTCGTTTCTGTCGGATTATTTAAATTATCAAGTGCTTGATTAAGCTGCTTCCCTTTTTCTGTTAAATCATTCAGTTCCTGAATTGCGGCGGCTTGCTCATTCTTAATATCGACGATTTTTTTGTATGCTTCCCGTTCTTTTGTTAATAAATCATTTTGTTTTAATAAGTAGTTTTTTGTGTGCTCTAATGCCCCGTCATCTCCATGCCGGAATACGGCAAAAGCCGTATTAAAATTATTTGTTTGTGCATCGCGGAGTATTTCCGCTCGTAATCTTTCTACTTCTTTTTTATTGTTTTCCTTTAAATTCCGGTCAAATGCTATAACTTTTGTATAAAACTGATCCAGTTTTGCAACATAATCTTGCTTTTTATTAAGTGCGGCAAATGCGCTCTTTTCTTCACCTTCATACGTTTTAGCGACAATCTCTGCTTGTTGTTTTCGTATTCGGGCTTGCGTAAGCGCCATATCGTTGAGCACTTTTTCACGTTCTAACCTACTTCGTACCGCTTGAGTTATTTTTTCTTCATTTATAGCAACCGCTCGCCCTTGCTCATCTAAGCCCTCGACCGCGCCGGGCACGATCTCCTGTAATTCCTTCAAAAGATTGTTATACCGCGCCTGCTCATCGGCCGTTTTTTGAGTCTTATCTTTCAGAGTATTATATTCGTCAAAAAGAGACTGTATCTTACGTCCTTCATTCCCTTGCTTTAAGGCATCCTCTTTCAGCTTTTTAACTTCTTCTACGCTTCGTTTTGCACCGTGGATATAATCTTCATGCGCTTTTTTCACTTGCGCAATAATGCCGAGGGCAATAGCACCAGCGGCGGCAACGGCAGCACCCCATGCTATAATCGGGTTAGCCGACATGACAAGGTTCAGCTGCACCATCTCACTTTTTATCTTTTTAATGCCGATTGCAACAAGGAGTAAAGGGCCGGCTGCTGCGGCTAATCCGGCAAGAGCGGTTCCTGCTGTTTGAACTCCGACAGGCAATTCATTAACAAACTGCAAAACGCGGGTAATGCCTTTTGCAAACGTATCAACCGCCGGGATAATATTTGAGGTGAGGGTAATTTGAATGGCTTCAAAGGCGCTTGAAAGCTCTGCCTTCGTATTGGCAAAAGAAGCATTTTGAATATCCTGCATCTTTTTTGCTGCCCCGTCGGATGCTTGCAATAAGCCGTCCATTGTTCGGATGGCATCCCCGCCGCCTTCGATCAGCGCTTGCATGCCGGCAGCCGCCGCTTCGCCGAATAACTCGCTTGATTTTGCTACATCGATATTTGCATTTTTCAGCCGCTCGATTATGTCGGCAAGGTTATTTGTTTTCGGGTTTACTTCATCGTAACTTACTCCTAATTCTTGGAGTTTCTTTTTGACATCATCCGTACCGCTGGCTAACTTTTGTAAACCGGATCGCAAGATGGTTCCTGCCTGCTCCCCACCGAAACCGGTATTGTAAAGCCGCATAAGCGCAGCGGTTGAGGTTTCAAGACTTACCCCCAAACCGGCAGCGACAGGCCCGACATACTTCATTGAGTACGAGAGCTTTGTCATATTCGCTTGGCTTTTACTGATAGCCAATGAAAACACGTCGGCGATGTGCCCTGACTTTTCTGCTTGTAGATTAAACTGCGAAAGAGTTGAAGCAATCGTGCTTGAGGTAAAGGCTAAATCGCTTCCAGTAGCTCCTGCGAGCTGTAACACACCGTCGAGGCTGTTCATTGCTTGCGTAGCTGATTGACCTGCTGAACCTAAACTATAAAGGGCATCGGCGGCTTGACTTGCACTAAAGCGGGTACTCGCTCCCATTTCTTCCGCTTTCTTTCGCAAGGCTTCCATTTCAGAAGCTGTTGCCCCCATGACAGAAAAAGTATTCTGCATGGACTGTTCAAAGTTCGTAAAGGTATCGAGTGCCGCTTTCCCGAGCAAGGTTAAAGGGAGCGTTACACTGGCAGAAAGAGCGGCACCGATAGCAGCGAGCTTCGCATTGATGCTGTCAACTGCATTGTCAATATCCTGCTCAAGTTTTGCAAGCGATCGATTGGATTCACTAATCCCTTTTTGAAGTTTATCTGTTTTTAATGCTAATTCCGCATATAGTTCGCCTAAACTCTGTCCCATTTACCTAACCCGTTTTATGTATCATCCTCTGCAAAGGTCTCCGCCATATCTTTTTGAAATTGTTTTTCTCTTTTTTCTTTCACTTTCTGCGCTTTCTCTTTTTCTTCCCGCTGCTGATTTTCTCCTTCAACAGCAACGAGGCAGGCTTCATCAAATAAAAAGGCTTCAAAATCGTTTAAGCCTCTGATGTAGCTACTTGGCTTGCATCTGTAGTATTTTGCGAGCCTGCCGAAGCGGGCAAATTGAACGCGTCCAAATTTTTTTTTACGGCTTGCTCCCAATCTGTAAGGTAGAAAAGAAAAAGATCATTTAAGAAATCTTTAGGGATAACGTCGTTAAGGGTACTCTCACTGATACCGCGTATTTTCAAAATAGCGTCGTAACATTCCTGATAGGTTGGAGTTACCATACTTTTTTTTGCAAGTTCAACGAGGAATTCATCTTCTTCCTCTTTCATCTTTTTAAGGTCAATTTCCGATACTGCTTCTTTTGCCCCGACCGCTTCGGTAATGCCATTGACAAATTTGTATAAAATATTGGGGAAGCTCCCGCAGGTTAAAAGTTCTTGAAAATTCGTTTTGTGAATAAGAAACTTTTGCTTAGTCCCATTCCATAAAAGCTCTACCCATTCGCAGGTAGCCATTGCAAGCCGTTCCGCTTCGTTTTTTGGAGATTCGTTTTCAATTTTTGCAATCTCCGCATTAATTGCCTGTCGTCTGTTTTTCCCTTTGAAAAAAGATTGTAGTTTTTCAAACATAGATATCTCCTCTTGATTGACGATGAAGCTCCGCCCGCCGGTATTTCTTAGACGGGCGAAGAATCTTCTTAGCTTTGTACGTACTGCGTGTAGTCGGCAAGCGAAATTTCTTTGATGAATTTCAAGGGTAAATTACTGCGCTTGTTTTCTCCGCCGCTGCCTTGCAGTTCGACAGCTCCAAAAGCATTTTCGCTTGCTTCGCTTCCTGTCGGTGTCGTTTGGCAGGAAGGGAAGATGACTACTTTGACGCGAGCATAACTGCCTTTTGTGTTTTGCCCCTTTTCGTACTGTTCTACGAAGTAGCGGAAGGTAACAGGCGGCGGGTTTCCGGCATTGTCGATATACAGTTCTCCCATTTCCTCGTTATACGTATTGCCGGTAACGAGGGCAAAGAACTTATTCGGCAGGCTTGCAAAAGAAGCGGTAATATTGACGCCCTTTATTTTATCCGCTTCTTTTATTGTACAGCGGATTCCGTGTCCGCTTGTCGCATCAACACTTTTGCCGCTTTCCTTGTCAAAATCGTCTTTGAAGCTCTTCGCTTCTTTTGTCGAAACATAGCCGACAATGCCGAGTAATTCGGCGAGCTTTCCTTGAAATCCAATCGGGGCAAAAAACGGTAAGTCTCCCGCATTTTCTGTCGTGATTTTAAGATACTCCGCATCGTAATCGGCTCCGACAGCTGTTTTAGCTGCCTTGAGCTTTATCCCTTTCGGCTTGAGCGAAGCAAAGGCAGTGTTGAAGTCTTTTACCATGTCTGCAACGGAAACGACTTTTTTATCCGCAGCAGTCGAGGCAAAGGTAAAGGTTTCCGTTTTGGTACCGTACAGAACCGTCAGCTTTAAATCGTCCCCCGTCCAGCCGTCAATGTTGAACGGACCTATTTTACCAACGAGTCCTCCCCGGTGCTTTCTCACTTCACCGGTTTGAGGATTGGTATCTTCCCAATCGTTAGGAGACGGCCAGCTTTTGTCAGCATTCAGACGCGCTGCCTGCATCTGTCCGATTGAATACCCGTATTCGTTTTTCTTTTCCATAAGTCTTTTAACCTCCATTTTATCTACATAAAATCTCCGCCGAAAACGGGGATTTTAAAATTGAGCTGTTTTGAAATTGCGCCAAGTGAATCCTCTATCATGTCGCTTGAGCAATCAACATATTGCACCAAAAAAACACCGTCGCTGCTGATTCGTTTTAGATGCTTCCCGTTCAATGCGGTGATAACTTTTTCACAAGCGGTATCAAGCAGTTCAAAATCTCCTGCCGGTGCATAGACACTCACGGTAACCATATCCCAGCTTCCAAGCCGCGTTTTAATGCCGTGTTCAAATTGCAGAATAAGAAACGGCTTTTTCGCCGTTTTTCCTACATTACCGATGTAATATACCGGATAAAGTTTTACCAGTTCCGCATATAAGGCGCTTCGCATCGTTTCCTTTCCTTATTGCCGTTTGAGCGCTTGCCCACATGCTTTTTCGATACCATCGAAAAACATACCGGCATGGGCGTTCCGTGTTGGCTTTAATATTCCGTACTTTTCTCCGAACGTTACACCGCCTGCTAATTTCCGCTCTCCGTTTTCAAGGTAGTAGCCATATCCTTTACCGGTTTTACCGTACATATCCTGATAAATCCCTGCCGATATTGCCTGTGAAGAGCGGGATGCAATGCCGCGTAATCCCTTGCGGGCATCGCCTGTTCTATCAGTCCATACGCGGTGTCCTTTCGCATACCGCTCCATACTGGCAGCGGTTTCGCAGGCAACCGTTTCGCAATCCTTCAGCATTTCTTTGGTGATACTTTCTAACCGCTCAAAAACCGCATCCATCCCTCTCATTGAGTTGCCTCTCGTATTTCTTTTGCTCTACCTGACATCTTGTAGGCGTTCTCCGGCGCATACCCGCCAATGGTGATCTTCCGGATAAAAACGACTTCATACCGGCTGCCTTGAAAATCGAATAAGTCGCCTGCCTGAATATCCGCATCGTGGAATGCGGTGATATTGACGATATGCGTTTTTAACAATCCTTCTTGCAAAAGTCGGTCGGTTTCGCTGTGTGAGATTTCTGCAATCCGAACCCGCTGTATTTCCGTTCGCTTTTCTACTTCCCTTACATTGCCGTATTCATTTTTCTCTCTTTCACGGCGAATAAATGAAAGAAGAGACGGGTTCACATCGATAATACTTTCCGTGTCTTTCCGTAATTGTTTGACAACATTTACCATAGCGCTGCCTCATCATCATCTTTTTTACAGCAGATTAAAAATGAAGCACCGGCGTTTTTCCGCTCCGCCTCCCATGCCTCTTTATACCCTTGCGCAGTTTTAAGGCAGAGTCCCACATAATCGGCAGCAGTGTATTTTTCAACACTTTCTCCGCCTGCACTAATACTTTTTATCTCTCCTGCATCTTTTTGAATAATCCCTGCCTTTTGCGTCCATAAAAGGTAGAGCGCATGATTTTCACTTTCTGCCGCTTGTAATGTGATTGTTAAGTCGATGGTAGAAAAATGCATGTCCGCTTCGCTGCCTCCGTCCGGTATTGCTTCGTTAAGCAGGGTGCGGATTCTTTGTATCAATGCTTCGGTGATGATCATGCGCTGCTATCTCCCTTCTAGGTTTGCGGATTTGTTTGCGATTGCGCTTTCTTTGCGCTTTCAATCGCCTGCAAAATATCAATACCGCCTGCCGCTTCTTTCAAGTCGTGTAACTCTTTTTCCGCCGCTTCAAGCGTTTTGATCTTTGCTTTTAATTCGCCCACCTTCGGCTTTTCAGCGCTGTTTTCGTTTTCTTCCGGCGCTTTAAACGGCGTTTCAAAAGTTCCCGCAAGCGCAGGATTGAGCTCTTCCCATGCTTCGCTTTCAACGGCATAACTGTTCGTTACATCGCCCGCCTCATGTTCAACATACCAGCCGTTAGCGGTTTTCATTATGCGTAAGGTAATGTTTTCACTTCCCATATCATCTCCTCGATCTGTCATTAAAGAGAGAGACGAAACAAACCGTGTATCTCTCTCTTTAAAAGCCTTATGCGAGCTTTACCTTATGCACGGCATCTGCAACACCGGCAACCGCGCAACGGGTAAAGGTTTCAACAACATCCAATTCAGAAAGAGTGAGAATGTTACCCCGCTGTTCAAGGTGTGTTAAATCTTCTTTTACAAGTGCCTTAAACGACTGCTTCGGAACGATTAAATACACTTCGTTATCAGCCGGAGCTTTAAACTCGTATTTAATTCCGCCGACTTCACCCGTCCAGCCGTCATAACTTAAAACGCTCTGAATCTGCGCAAGCTGCCCCAGCTGTGTACCTTTTTGCAATAAGCCTTTGATTGCCGCCTCTACATCCATCGCCGTTGCAGAGTTACAAAGGGCTATAGTCGGACGAATCCGATAGCCGCTTGCATTGGTACGCTTGAGGGCATCTTTAAGCCCTTTCCGCAGTGTAAGCCACACATTCTCAAGGTCGGTACTGCCGGTTGTTACCTTATTGGTAACGGCATCTCCGGTATACGAATGCGTAATAATCGGCGACAGGTGCAGATGGTCAAGAATGGCATTATGCGCAATACCGAGTGCTTTTGACGCTTGCGGCAATTTCCAAAATTCATTGAAGTTTACCCAGCCGCGTGAGATGGAATAACCGGCTGCAAATGTCTTAAAATCAACCGTTTCGAGCTTACCGAATTTGAAATCAGCCATCGGCACACTTTCCCCATCGTTGGTAACACCGAATGCAGCGCGCATTCCGATAAGCTCCATCACTTTGATTGTGCGGGGAAAATCGGCATTTTTAATCTCTTCGTAAATGAAGGAATAAAGGGCGGGATGCTCCGCCATACCGAGCGATACGTCAAGCACCGCTTGCTTTGCAAACTTATGCAAATCCTCTATGCTCATCATTTCCCCTGACGGTAAGCCGACTACCCGTGTAAGCATTTCCCGTGTAAAGATTTCAGAGCGCGTACCGGAGCCGGTATCCTTTATTGCCATCTCGCCGGCAGGCACATTTGGCGCACGGTATTGCAGCGACATCTGTTTTTTCTCCGTAGCATTTTTCATACGGATTGTTTCATGTGATACAAATTCCATTGTTTCTTTCTCCTCATCGTTATGTACGGTCTGCTTTTATGCGTGAAGCGAAAAAAGCGCCGCGCCCCCAATCGTTCCCCAGTAGTAGCCGACGAGCTTATTACCTGATGCGGTTTTTGTAAGCTTGCCGTCCGAAGCGCCGAGATACACCTTTTCGCCGATTTTCGGCAAATTGGCGCTATCATAGCTTTCCGTTGTCCATTCCCGCTGCGTGTCAAAAGACACCGTTACTTGATTGCCCGCTTCTTTTTGCAGCACAACCCCCGCGCGGTCGCCGACAAAGACAATACCGTGATTATCGAGCGTCTGCGCTCCTCCCGCAGGAATTGTTACATCTGCGATTGCAACCGTTTTATTAACTGATAAAAGTCTGTGCTCTCCAGTCATATCACGCCCCCTCGTTTAGATTTCGTACACTTCCGGCTCGCTTTTTGCGTCCGCACCGGTCATCTGACCAACCGGAGCGGTTGCGGTTTTCCCTTGTACGAGCTTTTGAATGTCCGCGTCATTCATCACGCGATCCATTTCCCCTGCAACCTGCTCTTTACTCATACCGGTTTCAAAATGACAGAATTTATCGACCATTGCAGCCATTTCACCGGTGGGCTTACCGTCTTTGGTTAAGCCCTTTTCAGCCTTGACTGCATTGACCATTTCGCCAAATGCTTTTTTTGCCGCCTCCGCCTTTTCTTCTTCCTTCGCTTTTTTGGCAAAAGTAATCGCATCGGTAAGCGCCATTTCTCCGGCAGCTTGTTTGAGTTCAGCAAGTTCACTGGAAGCCGCTTCCAAGTCTTTCATCTTTTGAGCATCTTCCAGTTTTACCCCCATTTCCCCTGCAACAGCTTGAGCAGACAAAAGCCCGTTCTTTGCTCTCCGTGCGATTTCTGCCGTAAGCTCATCATTTGCTATACTTGTCAGTTCCATTTCTACCTCCTGAAGTTTATATTCAACAACGCGGCGCACCTTTTGAGCCGCCCCGAATATAACCGTATCGTTTTGTATGCTGTACGGAATTTTATACAGCTGATTTTTATATTCTCCGATGACATAATCATCATAAAAATCTTCCGTAAAAACATAATCTGCATATTGCTCTCGCAAGGCATCACGGATTTTTCTTTCCTGCTCATTAAAGCTCATACCCGCCATCTGCCCGATTGCGCTTTCATTATGTTGCCCTTCGCTAAGCGGCGGCACAAAGTCAATCGAGCGGAGCGCATAATCAAGTACAACCCTTTTACTCCCATCCGCATACGTCGGGACGCCCCAAATCGACACCGCATTAATCTGCTTATTTTTAAGCCAGCGTCTTATTTTTTCGGCGTGGTCTCCCTTATCAGGTATTATGCGGTGGTAGATTTTGCCGGCCGTTTTATCGAGCAAAGCCCCGATAACCGAACCGTATAGGTCTCGTCCTTCAAAAAGGAAAGCTTCCTGCGATTGATGCCCGTAACAGGACGGGACAAAAACCGTACTTGTTAAAATCGTCTCGACAATATGCTCATACGCAGAGTCAAGATACTCAACGCCGCTTTTACTTGTGCGATAATCTACAGCAAAAATACAATCGAGCGGATCATCTTCTCCTTTCAATTCCGCGATCATTTCAGGCGTTGCCAAAGGATTCAGCGGAATGCGCTCTCTCATCGTCTTTGCTTCCGCTTCCGAAAGTATTTCACCTACTGCATGAATGCAGCTGATCGGAGAACCGCCGTCAGGAAAAAGCGGTTTTTGTATATCTGTTTTTGTATTTTTTTGCTTACCCATGCCGTTGCCCCTATCGGTTTACTTTTGCCGTGTTCTATAAAGTCGTAAAAACAAAACCTTACAATCCGCATTGTAAATAATCGGGGGTGCGTAACACAAATTTTTAATGCAGAAAAAAGAAAAATATTTCAAGAAAATTGTTTTTATCTCCGCCGATTTGCGTTACGCACTGTTTTTCTTCTATGCTGGTGTTACAAAATTATTCAACAAGGCAGCGTTTTATGGCTATAGAGAAATTACCTACCAGTGTGTTAGTTCTCGGCATTGCGGCAATCGTGTTTATTGCCGTCCTTATTTTTCTGTTACTGAACAAGCTCCTTAAAAAAGGCATACAGCTAGGAGCCGGGGATAAAAAACTTATCGTTGGAGATATTGAAAAGAATGTTGATGATAAATTGGAGCTATTCAAAACGGATATAGAGAAAAAAGAAAAAGACCGGCTGCACGATGAAGAATACCGCAAGAAGTTATTCCGTCAATCTGGAGAAATAGACGAAAGAACAAAGGCAGACGAGCGGCGGGTGATCCGCCGCATTAACGGCACCATTAAAGAAGTCTTTTTACCCTTCGTAAAATGTGAAATGCCGATGCTCTCCTGTGTTGAGTTGGTCAAAGACGTGCTGCAGGAGCGCGTAGACTATAACTGTATGCGTGAGCGGCTGACGGCAACGGAGCGTAAAGGCTATATCGCCGACATTCTCTATTTTATCGAACAAGACTATAAAGCCTTTTTACATAAACTTCCCGCCGTACCGTGTGGCACGGAACAGTATCCTTCATGGAAAGAAATCGCCCCACAGATAGAACGCATCGTCAACGATTGGGCTGATGAAATGATACGGATTATCGCTCGGCGCATCAAAGAAAAAATCGCAATGTACAAGGCTGAACAATCAGCATTCCTGTTACCGGAGTACAAAGAAATCTGTATTGATTATCCCATTAAAAAGAATATCGGGTACTTGAAAGCGTTAGGTATAGAGTTGTAAAGACAAGGGGGTATACATGACACTGGAGCAATTTGTAGAAAAATACAGCGGAAAGAAAATTGACTACGACGGACATTACGGAGCGCAATGCGTTGATGTGTTCCGGCAGTACTGCAAGGATGTATTAGCAATCCCGCATACCGGCGGAGTAGTTGGAGCGGCTGAGCTTTTTACGAAATATGAAATGATGCCGCTTGAGCAAAAATATTTTAAACGTGTTCCCTATAAAGTCGGTATGTTTCCGGAAGCGGGTGATGTGGTCATCTTCGCTCCAATGAAAAGCAACAAATACGGACACGTCGCGATCGTCCTTGATGCAAGTTCGGAAGAGATCGCCGTCTTTGAACAGGATGGGTTTAAACAAGATGGAGCGCATGTTGGTTCATGGAGCTATGCACGGGTGTTAGGTTTTTTGAGGAAAAGACAATAAATAAAAATAGGAGTAGTAAATGAATGAAACAGGAAAAAAATACTTTTCAAACTGCTTGATAGAAGCGGTAAAGGCAAAAATAAAATACGGGCGAAAAGTAACAATTAAATGTGTATCGGCTTTTGAAAATCATAAAAATTATAAAGTATTTTGTCCGCACTTCTATTGGATAGATAACCGGACACACAAGAGGTATTCGTTCCATACTGATGCCGTCTTGCATTTTCCTCAATGGTTATTTTTTAAGGGAGCTGTCAAGCAACAAAAAACGAGGTAAGAATGAATGAAAAGAATGTTTTTATTGTTTGCCTTATCTGTTTTGTGCTGTTTACTCTTTCCAGCTGCTGCACAAGAGTCGGAATACGTGATAACGGAAGCAGAGCTTATCAGGTTAGAGAGCATATCGGAGAACTTGAAGATAAGCAGACAGAATCTGCTGTTACAAGCGAGCGACTTAACGGAGCGCTTGAGGGCACAAGAGAGCAAAGCGAAGAGCTTAACCGAGAAATTGCAGAAGGTCGAAAATACAGCGAACGACTTACGCAATCAATTACAGACGGAGCAGGCTACCTTGAAGAATTTGCGGACATCCTACAACAAATCCGAGCAAGAGGCGGCCGAAACAATAGCAAAAAAGCAAGCCCTAATTAACGAAAAAAAAGACACGATCCACCGGCTGACAATTACCGTTATAATCCTTTCTGCGGCTCTGATAATCATCGGAGTAATAACAGGCATGAAATATTTTTTAAAATACAAGTTCAGCCTTTTCCATCCTCCCTAAAGGTTGATAAAAAAATAGCAGTTGTAAAGGAATACTTGACAGCTGCTATACGGTTTTATGTTGCAATAAGGAAGTTTGAACTACAACGTATAAACGGTATGCCCTTACCCTTAAAAATCAAAGTTCCTTATTTTTGATGTAAGGGCATATCTTTCCCAAATATTATTAAGGAATAACATAAATGAGTTTTGACAAGCACATCATCGGCGCATTACGGGAATGCAAAAGCACAGAACAAATAGCCGTTGTGTTTATTCACTTCGGCATTACTGATATACAAGAAAAGCAGCGGTACTTGACCTATGCGATGTATGCGCCGTCTTATTTTTTTAGCCCCTCAACGCCTCCGACAGATGAGCAGTTGTATGAATTTACTCTCTGTCATTTTATCAATGGCTATTGGCGGCTTACTCCCTTCTATGAAAAGTTAGGATTGGTAAAAAAGCCATTAAGTGAAGCCGATAACCGGATTCTTAAAGAACTCAATACCTGCACTTCCCAGCAAGACATTGATATAGTTTTTGACGAGGAAGAAATACACGGGTACCGTGAACGCTGCAATATTTTAAGGCGTTGTATGCGCATACAAGAGACACTCGGAGATGCCGGCATTCTTTTTGAAAAAGATGATTACGAGTTTGACTGCGCTGTTTTTCTGGAAGGCTCTTGGCGGGATGGATAGGCGATATTAAAAAGCTCACACAATCTGCATGAGGCATTCTAAATCATCGGCAAGCGTACTAAACAAGTTTCGGAATTTTTCAATACTTTCTTTTGTCGTTCCCATTGCTGCTCCGTAAATATTTGAATACGCTTTTATGTCATCTTCTTTTAAATTAAATACCGGCTTATTTGAAAGCTGACTTGTCGCTATTAAAGAATTGAAATCAGGTATTAAAGAAAGATTAAACGGTACCTGTTCTTGTATATTTTGAGAAAATTGATCTCGTGTAATCGACATCCCAAGCGGTTCCAATGTTGGTACAAGAACATTCCGCGCCGTCTGTCCAACCCGTTCAACCCATTTTTGAAATGATTGTGTCGGTGTATTTTTATTGTCCGATTGTTTTGTCTTTCTCGGTCGATAATTCTGCTGAATAATTCCTAAAAACTTCGGCTTGCACGGTAAAGACAACATATCATAGGGGTAAGCGCTGCATTTTTTTTGCCATTCAGGAAGGATTTTTGCAAGGTTTTTAATTGCCAATTCAGAGAAAAAATCAGGACTACAGGGAGCAATAAGATAATCAGCGCCCATAACCAATACTTGATTAAGAGCGCTTAAACTCGGGGCCATATCGATAATGATATAATCGATCTTGTTAAATTCGGCGATTTTACGAAAAGCATAGGTGAGATAACCGGGAAAGTTTCTAAACACAGAAAAATCAGAAGAAATACCCATTGACAGCGCAAGTGTCAACTGGCTAGAAAATTCTTCAATCTGTAAATGTCCGGGGAGAATATATAAATTATTGCATTTTGTCGTTATAATATTGGCTATGCTGTCGTTTTTGCTGATTTCTATACGCGCCGATTGCATGAGCGGCTTCACAAGGGAATAAATGTCATTACTATCCTTGCGGTTATATAGCCGTTCAAAAGCATCTTCGTCAGGAATAGATAACGCGAGAGAAGTTAAATTGCTTTGAGGATCTGCATCAATCAATAACACTTTTTTTTGCTTTTCGGCTAATGCCCATCCTAAGTGAAAAGATGTCGTTGTTTTACTCACTCCGCCCTTGTGATTGAAAAGCGCTATAACCTTTGCCATTGTCTGCTCCTTTGGGTACTATTACTCTCATTCTATATTCGGTAATTAAACCGAAAACTTTATTATATCGCTCTCCCCTTATCCCTCTACAACCTCGATGCTTTCTATTTCGTCTTGAAACGCGCCGGTTAGATGCCCGTTTTCAAGTTCTATATCTATCTCCGCTATTTCAGGTTCGTTGTTGACCGCTGATGTAAAACCGTATACGGTTCCTTCTATAACAGTCTTATCATGGAAAATAACTTTAATAGTATGCGCTTTCTCGCATATATCGTAGAGTTCTAATTCCGTTTTAGGATAAAATATCATTTTTTCTCCTTTTCCCTTGATGTATACGGGACAAGATGAATACCAGTTTTGCTGTAATGGATTTTCACTTTGCAGGTTTCCCTTGCTTCATCGGTTTTTGGGTCAATATCAAATCCTTTCAGTCTATCATCTTGTATAATTTCTGTAAGGTTCCTTTTCGTCAGTGATATTACGCCTTTTCCAGCCTTTTCATCGATAATCGTTTGCAAGGTTTCAATATCGTTTTTGAAGTAGCTGCCATCTTTTTTAAGTGTTTTAGATCCGAAAATATGCCGGTTTTGTTTATGCTTATTGACGGTAGTACCATAGCAAGTAGCGTATGCTTTTCGGTATTTGGCAGGTTCATTATGGAGCGTTTCAAGTTTCTTTTCAAGCCTTACGATATATGCCGCGTGCCGCTGCGCTTTCAGTTTCTCTTTCTGTGCTTCGGTTAATTCTTCCAGATTAGTAAATGCGGAGGTATTTTGCAGCCGCGTTTTGATTGCTTCCCAATTTTCAGGCAGCTTATTGGCAATATCGCCGCGCTCTATATCTTTTGCGATAACCGGAGCTAAGGTGCAAAGACAGCAGATATGCGGCTTTTCAGGAGCAGCATCGACGGGATATATCCCCGCGCCCAGTCCGTGATTATTAGAATACGCCATCGTATCGCAAATATCGTGATAGCCCGGCAGCCGGTTATTCGATAAAAGCCATTTTACCGCCCTCACAGCAGGGTTTCCTTTGAATCCTTCTATCGTTGCCTGCCAATACACCTCGGATAATTCATTACGGATAAGCCGTAAGGCTTCATAGTTTAAGTTCTTCGGAACCCGCCCGCCCATGCGTTCATACATATTCGGGTATTTTTCTGCAAATGTTTTTGAGCCTTCTGTAACATACTGTTGAAGCGCTTTTGAAACGTCTACACAGTCGGTATTGATACCGCTTGAAATAATTTCTTGTATCTTGTCATAGTTGTTATCGGACACATCCCATATCCGATCGGAAAGGACAAATTCTTTATTCTTGAATATCCGCTGTTTGCGCAGAGTGCTTTCTGCGATTATCTCTGCTTCACGGAGCGCGTCTTTTTCAATCAGGCGAAATTTGAGTAAGCCTTTTGCTTTGTAGTACTGCTTTGTCTGCTCTCCGACAAAAAGCCCCGCATACGCTGCGCGGGTTAATCCTTCCTGCGTAATACGCTCAAGCTCGGAAGCAAAAAAGACTTTTTCCTCTGCTATTTGCCCTGCCAGTTCTTGCGTAATGCCGGTAAAAATGCCCCTCTTACCGATCCGCTCCCGTATGCGGTTAATGCTTTCTTGTAACGCAGCTTTTATCTCCGCTTCGGCGGTCAGTAATGCCTTACGCCTGCCTTGTAATGCAGTGCGGATAAAGCCTTGCAGCTCTTCCGGCAATCCCGATAAGTCAAAATCCATTTACGCACTCTTAAACAGGTCTTCGATCGCAGCTTCGGCTTCTATGTCTCCGCTGCGGATCCTATCCTGTAAGGCTTCAAGCCGGATTTTGAGCTTGAGCCATTCACTAGCGGCGTCCTTTTCCGTTTCATAGTCTGCGGGGATTGCCATAAAGGTTTTAAGGGTATTAAAGGCACTTTTGGGAGAGACTAAACCCATTGTCATGGCTTTATCCATTGCGCCGACAAAGATGGCGAGTGCATTCATCATTGCAACATCATCTTTTGCCGTCAGCTCCTGCCAGCGAACGATCGGATTATCGGCTCCTCCGTCCCCAGCAAATTCATCACGTCCTGCAAGTGCAATGCGGGCTGCTTTGAACACATCGATAAGCCAATAGTAAAACTCGTTATATTCACCTTGCCGCCCCTCCACCTTCTTTGCCCATACCGGAGACTGCTCGGCAACGCTTGCATTGGTTGACTGCATCGCTGTACCATACAGGTATTCAGGCATTGTAAGCTCAACGATAATCCAGTGTAAGAGTTTTAGAAGCGAAACGGCACTTTCTACATTATTGGCTTGTCCGACATACCGTATATCGCTTGCCGCATCTTCACCGTCCATAATAGCCGCCTTAAATTGCGTCATATCAACAGTTTCTTTCCCTTCTGCGATATGTCCGATTTTCTCATCCGTGAGCCCAAATGAGTATTTGAGAAATTGCGCAACGTTTTTCACCTTTACCAATAAGCGTGGCTCAAGAATATTGTCGATATGCCGTCCAACTTTCCGCAAGGTCGCGTCATACCGGCGGATAAACGGAACCGCCGGAGCAATTTCAGGGATGCCGTCTTTTAAGAATGTTTGCTTGTTGTTATAAAGGCAAAATACCGGCACAAACGGGAAGGCGGTACGGTTGACCGTTTGTTTCTGCTGATAGCCCGCAGGCAGATCGCCGTCAATGTCGATTGTTTCCTTACCCGCTTCAAGGGTGATGCGGATAACCGCTTTACGGTCTACGCCTCTCTCTTTCCATTTTTCTACTGTTTCAGTTACGAAGCGCGTATAGCCGCCTGTAAGGTCTTTGATACAATCATCTTCAACAACAAGCTCAAGCGGTATCTGCTTTATGCGGATTTCACTTCGTCCCGTTGCAGTCTGCTCTAGTCTTATCCATACGTAGTGTTTACCGTCTACCATTGTTTGCTTGTAAACATTGAATAACAGCGTCTTATTTCTCGTTAAAAACGCTTGTATCGATTTTGAAAACGTATCGCTTTCCGCTTGAATATCGGGTAGTCCGATAAACCAGCAAAAGGTATCGATATAGAGCTTGGTACAGTAGTTCCCGAGCGCATAGTCAAGATAGCCGCTCTGATGCGATGGCGCTGACGAATACAGGGAGCGGGATAGCACATAGTCCGTTTTTACACTGCTAAATGCTTCAGCTGCATCCCGCTTTGTAATGCCGCTATCTAAGAATAAACCGGAGATGCCTCGGTTCCGCATAAAAAAATCTGCAAGTTTCATGTTATACTCCGCCTCCCAGAACATTAAGCAATGCTCTTTTTGCTTTATCTTCCTGCGCTAAGTCTTTTAAATCGGGTTTTAAATAATTGATTGCGTGAACGAATGCGTCCATGCGGTCGGGGCTGTCGTCGCCCGGCTGCCAGTTACATAATTCATCTTCTAACATATCCAGCGGATCCGTTCCGTGTTCCGCGTTATAGGAAAGCGGGTTCCGGTAGAAGTGAATGCGGCCCTGTTCGCAAAGGGTAGATGAGTTAAGCGCCCGCGCCAGTTTTGAATGCACTGCCCGCACACGCTGAATACGCTGCGTTACCCCTGCATTGATGAGCGTGCTTTCTACCATGTCGCCGCCTTGATTGTCTTCGATGACAACCGTATCTGCTTTCTGCATTTCTGCCATAGCTTTTACCGTTAAGCCCCATTGATGGGGTGTTCCGATAAGCGACGCATCCGCTAACACGTAGTAGTGGCTTTCAGTTTTGTGCTGAATAGCAGCGGCGCTGATAAGCCGTTCGGGCGAGGCTCCCTCTAATACCGTGATAATGCCGGTATGGTTTGAGTCTGCCGAATGGCTTGCCGCAGGATCGACGCTCACGATAATACGATAACGGTTTGCAACAAGCGGTAAAATGTCAACCTTGTTGTTTTCTATCCAGTCTTTTTTGAATAGTGCATTGGGATTATCGTCAAGGATTTGCGCATACAATTCCTGCTGCCCTAAACGGGTACCTTCATACTTTGAAACAATCGTGCTGATAAATGCTGGAGAAAGGTTTGACTTATTCTCGTAGGTGCTGCCAACGGTTACATGTACGCAGGGTTTCCCGTCGCTGTTTGTCAGTCCTTCCAGCCGCTTGGTAAATGCTGTCGGTTTCGGGGTACTCGTTACCACACATAAGGGATTGCTCCCTAAGCGTAAGCCAAGAAGAAGGTTATCAAAGGCTTCTTCCGGATATTGCCATTTATGTATTTCATCGCACCAGAGCCAATCCGACTGCGCCCCTCTGGATTTCTCCGGCTCTGAACCGTAGAAAATACTGATCACCGCACCGTTACTGAAAAAGACCTTTTTTATCGACGGCTTATACACCATACCGAGATCAGGCGGGCAATAGCGGGCAAGCCCTGACTCTCCGTTAATCATAATATCGCGCACCTCTTCGGCTGTCGCTCCGCATAACGAAAGATGTTTGTACTTGCCCGTTCTCACCGCTTCGATGATCGCTTGCCCTGCTGTCCGTGTTTTACCCCAGCCGCGCCCGCAGCGTAAACACCAGATGTATTTTTCTCCGGTTATCCAGTCTCTGGGCGGCAGCTGATCATCGCGCGCCCAAAAACCCCAATCGAACGGCAGCGCGTCAAGCTCTGCGGGGGTAAGCGCATTGATAAACGCTTCTTGCGCTTC
Source organism: Treponema sp. OMZ 857 (assembly GCF_024181085.1). Taxonomy (NCBI): domain Bacteria; kingdom Pseudomonadati; phylum Spirochaetota; class Spirochaetia; order Treponematales; family Treponemataceae; genus Treponema; species Treponema sp. OMZ 857. The sequence goes on along the minus strand of NZ_CP051147.1, from coordinate 2,739,291 downwards.
CTTGTCGCGCCTGAGCATATCAGCAGTGAGCGTCCTGTCATCAATACACTTCCAGCCGGTTTTTACTGGTGTTGGTGTGGTTATCGGTTCGGCTCTCATGCGTTATCCTTTTTCGGGCTATTATTATCTTCAATCGGCATGAGTTTTTCACGTAATGCCGCCTTTTTAAGCGATATACTCACTTCAATATCATCAATGCCGGAATTGTCCCCTATAGATATTTTTAAGATTTCCTCATTCATGCCATACGCCTTGCGTTCAATTTCAACCGCTGTGTTCGCAAGCTGAGGTAAGACGTTCCAAGGTATTTCGTTTATAACTTCGTTTAAACTTTTCGTATCGTCTCCGGCAGCTTTTATCTTGTCGATGAGTAATTTTGCCTTTTTCCCCACAACAAACTTTATCGCTTGCGCAAGCTGTATGTTTTCTTTGTTATTTTTCTTAATCGCTTCGATATTTTCCTTACGGGTAATTTCGTCAATATAGCGGTCGTAAGCGTCGGCACGGGCTATCCAGTTGTTACGAGAGGATAAAGTGTTCAAATATGTTAGGCTTTTGTTAGTCTTTTCTTGTACTTTTGGGATTGTCCGCAAGGCACCAAGGTCAAGGAAGGTTTTAAAGTATTCGTATTGTTTCGCGCTTTCCCCCTCTTGTCGCTCCCATTTTTCAGCCATTACGGTTGTCCTCTCATGTTGATTTTCCCATCCGCCACGTCATAAAGGATTGAAGATTTTACAAACTTTTCTTTTGCTTCGATGTGTGCCCTCTTGCAAAAATCCTGCTTTGCGGCATTGTTTTCAAATACAAGGGTAAGCGTGTAGTCATCGTACTTTGCTTGATAGTCGTTATCGCTTCGGTTATCGGCTTTGCGCATATCCCGTTCCGCCTGCCGCGCAGCTTTCAGACGGTCAGCTTTTTTCGCCTCTTCTACCATATCAACTATATCTTTCTGTTTCGTCTTGGTGTCAAAAAGGGAATCGTTTTCATCATCAAAGAGGCTTGAACCGGCAAAAATATACTGCATATCCAACATGTCAAAGGCTAAGTCTTTCTGAAAATCAATATCGGGATAGGACAATTTTATTTCTTGTAATAACTCGTTATCCCACTCGCCTTGAGCGGCGGGATTATTCAAGAAGATGTTGATTTTTACTTCCGTTTCCTCGTCTACCTGTATCATCGATACTTGCAAAGAATAGTCATTTTTCGGGTATTTATATTCTTCGTCCATTATCGATAGTTTTTGATGACCGCCGACGACATTCATTGTCTTGCGGTTGACGACTATCGGCTGAACCAGTCCATACGTTTTTAAGCCCTTTTTGAGTTTTTTACGGGCTTCATTCGATATTTTCCTCGGATTATACGGAGCTTCGTGGATACTGCTGCGTTGTACCGTTTGTATTTGATAGACTTCAAACTTATTATTTTCCATATTCCTGCCACCTTATAAAATCAGCCTGCGCCATCGGGTATTTTGTTACCCATTTTTGATAATCATCAGGAAAGTTATTTTTAAGCCATTCGAGAGATTCGCCTTTATAGATGTCAATATTGCGAAAACCGGAATAAACTTCCGGTGCAAGGATGAGGCGATTTTGTTTTATGTAGTTGTCTATATCTTTTTTTGTCCAGATGTGGAGAGGTGTGAGCTTTTTGTACTTCCAATCGATACCGTTATCAAAGGTTTTAAGCATACAGGCTCTTGCTAAGCTTTCGCAAGCCTCCCAGCCTAACGCTATGTATTCAATGTTATATTTCGCCCGTAATGCGGCAAAGGTATCAGCCATTGTTAGCCGCTTTATATTTCTCCCCTCTCGTGAAATCAGGTACGTTGTTTCGTAATGTGGATACTGCTCAATCTTAATGTTGTACCGCTTCTCGTAATAACGGATGACTTTATTTTTGCTTTCGAGGTTTTCACAGTAATATAAAAAAACGGGCGTATACCGCCCCTTCATGAACTTGTTGAATAAGTCCATCATTACCGTTGAGTCTTTTCCAAGTGAATAAAGCACAATGGCGGAGCTGATATTTTCCGCCATGTACTGTATTGACGCATACAGGTTTTTCATAGGTTAGCGGTAACGAACACGCCCCCTATCGTCTTTTGTTTTGAGAATAAAACTATTTTTAGTTCCTACGCCTATTCTTCGCGCAAAACTACCACCGCCTCCGCCGGAAGCATCAAAACAAATAACAGGTCTACCGCAATATGAAAGCATAAAAACACCTCCTAAAAAAAGTTCAAGTGTTTTTATTGTAAACCAATCACGGTGCGTAACACAAATAAAATGAGATAAGGATATGCTTTTAAGGAAAGATAGTTGTTAAGGCAGATTGTAATTCCATAATCCTAATCTGCCTTTAACTTGACGGATAGGATTTTCAAGAAGCGTAGGATTTTTTAATATCCAGTGATACTGTCCGTCTATAGACCACGGACTGGAGCTGTTTTGTATAATATCAACTAAATCAACATAACCGATTATTGATTGACTTTTTAAAAGCCATAGTTCAGCGCGTTCTTTAATTCTTTCACACCATTCTTCTTCACTTTTTGTACCAGTAGGAACACCGGCTTCAACATACCGATCATTTAGATTATCAATATAATCATCGAGAGTATTCACGTAATCGCCATATAAGCGGAATATATCATCTTCATTACATTCTAAGATTTTAGGAGGCGCACTATCGCTATCAGGATATGGTAACGTATCGCCGCTTGCATGAATATAAAGTCTGCCGCGATAATCGGTAGTCCATGTTCTATTTTCTACATCTTTACCGCCTTGCAAAATTAAATAGGCAAAAGGATTTTTTACGCTCAATACTTTTACTTGCATGTTTATTGTCCTTTCTATACTTCTACAGTATACCAGCTTTTAATAAAATTACAATGCTATCTTCAACCGTTGTTTTAATGCGCTTTGTAATTCTTGTGAAAAATTGATGTTTGCATTTTCCGCCGCTTCCGCAAGCCAAGCAGGCAGCGTTACATTTTTACGGATCGCTTTGTTTTCAGCCATAGCCCGATATCGAGTTGTATCAGCTCTGATTATTGAGAGTATATCATTTTTTTTGTGTGTTATTTGCTGTTGCGGTGTCGCTTTGGCAATTTCAAATTGTTCATCTTCTGCCACACATAACCATGCTGCCATCGCATCTTCGATTTGCTCTATGGCATCTTGTAAATCTCTACCGGTCGTTATACAGCCTTTAAGATCAGGAACACGCGCATACACAGTACCATCTTTTTCTGTAAAAATTGCAGTATAAGCATATTTCATTTTTTCGCTCCTTGTTCAATTTCTTTTTGAATGTACCGCAAGTCATTTTTGTTGAAACTGTGCCGTTTTAAAGGAATAGAGCATTTTAATTCAGCATTGCAATAAATATCGTGATTTCCGCCATGCCGTTTAAAAACATATCCAGCTTTTTCCAATTCTTTTATAGCTTGCATTCGTTCATTCATACTAATATTATACTTATTTTATGCGTATATTGTCAAGTGTTTCTAATCTTTTCTCACACTTTATTTTCAAAAAAGCAAATATCAGGATATTTGTAGAATAGTAGCTTTTTCTTGAGTTTGTATACTTCGGTCTGTACACCTTTTACATCTTCGTATATCGTTTTGCCGTCTTTGGTATATTTGAAGTCAGCTTTGTAGTAGACCGCTCTGCCGCCTTTTTCTGTTTTTGGAATAAGTAAGAATTTCGGCTGTAATTCGAGCCCTGCTATTACACCGGATTTTTCAAGTAGCTTCAGCTCAAGATATCTGTTCATCTCTGCCATACTGTCAAACGTGACGCCGTCGGCTGTTCGGCGTTCTTTGCTTACAACATTATATTTGTGCGGTTTACGAAACATTTTTATCTTCCAACCCAGTAGTATTTATTGTCGATTTCTCTGTCGTATCCTATAGGCGCATTACGCAGCATATATAACGCCAAATGGAATTGTTTTGTACTGATTTTCAACTCTGCTCGAATATTTTCACTTGTAAGACCATCGGGCACAGCTGTTTTTAAAAGATTGACAATACGCACTGTATCGGTTTTCATACTGTTTAGACATCCCTTTGTTCTGCTCATTCTTTTATCTCCCTTTTAATCGCTTCGATAAGCTGCTGCTTTTCTATCGAACTATTACCAATCAATACCGCTGCGTTACAGCGTAATGAGCACGTTGCCCGTACATTAAACGGGTGGTCAATAACGGATAATCCGTATTGTTTTATATTGCTCTTTGTCTTTGGTATTCGATGCGCAAGCTGTCCCGTGTTCCAGTCTATTTTTTTGCCGCATACAGCGCATCTCCAACCAGCCCGATTAAACACATAGAGGCGAGTTTCTTTTATTGTCATTATTGCTTATCCATGATTTATTAAGTGTGTTATATGACCTTTTAAAAGCGGTCTATCCGAACGTTCAGCATGGATAAGACCTGTCTTTTCTGCCGCCGAATCGTTTGTTTTCCTTTGCCTTTTTCTGTTTTGCTTTCTGTTGTTTTATTCATCTTTTATGCCACCTTTTTGTACTTGCCGAGAAAGTATTGTTTGCCGGCAACAGTGATAAGCGTCTGTATACCGCTCTTTTGTCCGTGCTGCCATTCTTTCATTTCAAAATAGCCTTTCTGTACATATTCAGCGTAAGGGCATAACTGATTGTGTTTATCACGATATAAAAACCGGTCAAGCTGTAACTGTTTAATAAACTGCTTTTCAGAAAAGCCCAATTCTTTTGCAGTAGTGCGGATGTTGGTAGAGTTCCCCCGCTCAATGAGCGTATCGTAATACTCCACTTTTGGTTTTGCTTCGGCATTCTTAATTTTCAGCTGTTCGTTTTCCGCTTCCAGTTCCGCAATCATTTCATTCTGTAATTGCATTGCTTGACGGATTAAAAGCTGTTTTTCAAGGTTGGTTTTTGGTAATGCTGACGGCACGATTATATCATTACGGCCGCTTGTTTCTATTTTTTTCTTAATCAATGTTACTTCCGCTTCGGTAATGGAAGTCTGTACTCCGTTTTTCACCTCGACAACGTTGTCGAGGCTCTCTCGAATAGCTTTTAAATGCCGCTGTACAGTACGTTCCGTTACTCCTAAAACAGCTGCGACTTCTTTTACCGTCATTGGTTTTTCTGCTGCCGACTTTTCATTTTCAAAAAGGGACACTGTATTCATACGTTTACCCTCCACTTAAAAAAACGCCCCGCCGGGAAAGGAGACGAAACCCGACGGGGCAGCAAATTATGTTAGTGTTTTTCAGTCTGGCTCTTTCGGCGGTTTAAAATAACTGTTAGGTAGATGTATAAACCCAATGCAATAAAACCGAAAGCTGCTACTAAAATTGAACCTTGAAACGGTATAAATCCCGTTATGATGAATGTTACAATACTTATTGCCAAAGGTATTAATACCGCTTTGTTCTGGCGTTTTATGCAGTCATAGACTGCAACACCCCCTCCGGCTAATATAGCCGCCGCCCCTATACAGTCAATAGAAGGACCGTGTCCATACTGCATAAACAGTACACCAAACAGAATAAGTCCTAAAATGGTTATAAAAATAAGTTTAGTTTTCATGTCTAAACCTCCTCATATTTCTATTGTTACTGTTATAGGTGCGTAACGCAAATCATGTTAGCATAATCCCATTTTCAGCAGCGATTAAATACGCCGCTTCTATCAACAGGCTTTCTTCAACCGTTGTGCAATCTGCCTCACTTTGTGGAAACGGTTCATTCAATAACGCATTCCATACCGGCTCCCCATCGTCTCCGCGCATTGCAGGATAGCCGAGCTCATTCATTGCTTTCTGCTTTATTACATATTTTACCATTTCAAAATCATTACCCGTATCGTTGGCAATGATACGGATCATACCGTGCAGCTTTGTATTTTGTGAATTTTTCCCCGTTGTGCGTTTTTTGTACTTGTCGGATAACAACAGTTCAATAAGCGGATAATGAAAGGGACGTTTATTTTCTTTCATGTTCCGCTTATACAGCTCACGCCGATGCTGGATGTAAAAATCCATCTGCTTTTTATCAATTTCGCCGGGCAGCCTGACTGTCAATTCATTTCCCTGCCAGCGGACAATCTCTACGTTTGCGTCTGTTTTCATTGTGTTATTCTCATTCCGCCTTTATCGTATAGGCTGACATTTTCTTTCCTTCTTGATATTTTTCAAACCAGAAAATCACGTCATTTCCAGTCTCTTTTACCAGCCCAAAATCGGCGGCAAGTTTATAGTTATAATCCCGCTCCTTTAGAATTTCAACTTGGTGTTTAATTGCTTCCCTAAACTTATCAAGAGTTAATGTATGTTTATGCAAATTGCACCGTTGGCAGGATGGGAAAAGATTGTCCTTTACATCTTCTCCAGCTATCGCAGGTTTTTCATCTAAACCTCTAAAAATCGGTTTTATGTGGTCTACACAAAATCTATCAGCTAACAACTTTCCACAATAGGCACACCGGCCATCGAACATCGCGCGAACTTCTTCCCGCTCTTTTTTGGTAAGTTTCAATTTGAAAGCCTCCTCTTTATTTTAATAACCGTGTAAGGTTTTTCTTTTGTACGACAGTTGTGAATTTTTCAAGTTCTGCGATAAGCTCAAGTATTTTTTCTTTCGGCGGCTCCGATAGTTTGTTACGCTTCTGACTTGAATCCGCTCCGATGTTGACTTGTCTAGGATTGCAATGTTGTATCATCTCGATAAATTCAGGTAAGTCAAAATCCATTATAGGTTCGATTGTGATAAATTTATTTTCAGTTGGTATTCTTGCAAAGTTTAATACTCTATCAGTTATTGACGGGCTGTTGTTCATTATTTCTTTATATCCCCTGTTTGTTTCTAGGGTAGTGCAAAGAGAAAAATTCTTAATTTTTATCATATTATTTCTATAAAGGAATTTACAAAACCGAAACAAATAATTAGTATTTTTAGTTTGAAAAAAATAATGATTATGTTCAGCTTCAATACATTTTAATACTGTTTTAAAGATCCATTCAAAAGGGATGTTTTCAGTAAACATGTCGCAGGAAGAACCTACAAAGATGAAATTATTCTTTCCTAAATCGGTTTTTAGTTCTTTTTCGTCAAAGTGCAACGAAGACTGTTTGCCCCAGCGTTTCATATAACAGTAGCTGCATCCGTGCGGACATTCGCCTTTTACCGTGTTCCACGTATGCGTAATAAAGTCGTACATATTTCCGGTTGATTTATTTAATGGCATTTCATTTTCCCTCTAAACTTTGATATAGTTTATCTCCCAAAAGTTGAATTATTTTTGTTACGATCTGTCTTTGTGATAAATCGTCATTATCAATACATTCTGCTATATCACTATCAGTAATATAGCTTTCTGCTTGTATCGCCTTAACATAGAATTGTGCGAATGCTCTATTATCATCTAATGATAATCGCTCTATTTTTTGTTTAACAGAAAAACGATTCAGCACAGCATCATCGATAATATCAATCCGATTAGTGGCTGCAATCAAAATAATATTATTTGGCAGCATATCAAATTCCTGCATTAAGGTTATGGTAACTCTTGAAAACTCTTTTTCTGCTCCATTAGCACAACAACGGCTTTCTGCTATACAATCTACTTCATCAAGCATAAAGACACACTCATGCTTTTTTACATAATTAAATATATTTGCAATATTTCTCCCAGTATTCCCTAAAAGAGAATCTATGACGTTTGAAAAATTAAGATAAAATAACGGTAGATTAAGCTTATGTGCTACATAGCGAGCGAATTCTGTCTTTCCTGTGCCGCTTTCTCCATAAAGAATTGTTGCATTGCGGTAATGAATACGCATAGAAGCCATCATCTCTGCAACCGCCTTCATTTTTATAATTGATTGTAAAACAGAGGCAATCCAGTTTTGTTGGGTGTAATACCGTTCGGTAATAAAGTTTTCAGGTGAGTAACAGATTACCTTACCCTCAATATTTGTCGGAAGTCTTACGGACTGCTCTGTAAGTTTCTTTTTCATCTCCGTAACGAAATCGGCATTTGATGCTTTCGTATCATCATTTAAACAGTTCGTTATGCATCTTTTCACTGAATATGATAAATAATCATTTTCAGTTATGAGCGTTTCTAAAAGTGCTTTTACATTTTTATTTAACGACATTTTTTATTTCTCCAGTGTTTCTATTTCTTCAAGTTCCAAACGCACCTCATCAAATTGAAATGGCTCGAAAGCAATAACCTTGATTCCTGATTTATCTCCTAATAAATCTAATTCATTGTTTTCTTTTACATATTCTTTTATTGCTGTTAAGTCATTGCCGTACCGCACTCCAGCCCTTATTACCTCCATAGCACACCTCTTTACAACTTCACCAATACGATCCGTCTCTTTGTCGTAATACCAACCGTAGAAATCTAATATGGCGCAGGCGGGTTCTTCTGTAAGAATATCTGTATCGACAGCAATTGTAACTTCTGCAACGCCATAATCATAATTAAAGTGATATATCTTTTTCATTGGCTATCTCCTCCTGCTTTGCTCTTTCGTATTCTCTGCCAGCAATAAAGGCATGCTCTCTAATTTCATACTCAAATATGCTTGCCGCTGTACAAAGTCTTAAAATATCGGCGGGCTTGCCAATACCAAGAATTTCAGAAACTTCATTGATAAATTTTGTGTAACATTCTTGAGTTTTTATGTTCATGCTTTAATCCTTTTCCCGATCCAACGCATGACAGGGACTGCCGTGCTGTTTCCGATTGTAAAGTTCCCATGCAACGCTTATCGCTTCAATACCGGAGCAGACGGATAAGTAGGTCATTTAATAACTTCCATCACAAGGACTAAATCCACATTCCTCACACCAGATAGGAGATGTAAAACAGCTAAAAAAAGCCTTTCCATCAACTGTAGGGCATCCGCATTTTTTACATAGCCCATTTATAGTATCAAAATATAAATTTCGTCCTTGCTCTGCTTTGCAATGGCTATACCGCCATATATCAGGATCAAAGGTTATACCGTGTATATTGGTCATGTTGTTTTTACGTCTCCCAAATTATATTTCTCACCACAAAAAGGACAGAAAGAAAAAACGACACTGTCTGTTGTTTTGTTTTTGTAAAACTCACCTGTTTTAGTCTTCTTGCGAAAACTATAACTTCCAGTCATAAATGTCTGAATCTGATTATTATTACCAATACAAAACGAAACCCCATTCATTTTCGCTTCATTATCTCCGCAATTCTCTTGTAAAAGTTCTATAATTTTTTCAACGCAATCGCACATTTACTCCTCCACCAATTCTCCGCACCGCGTCTCATCGTCGGCAAAGACATAGTTTTTTAAGAGCTCATCTGCCGAAAGCCAATCATCATCTATCTTTATTTCATACCCATCTTCTTCTCCTATATCTATGGCTGTTATAAAAGAATATTGTTCATTTTTATGTTTTACCCACCCACCGTGTTTCATAATTACTTCCATCGCTTTTTTATTGCTTGCGAAAGGCAGGTACTTCGGTTCGGCGGGCGGTTCGATAAGGTAGGCTAAAAGAAATGTTGTATTAACATCTTCTTCAAACCGTTCTTTTTCACAGCCGTCGCGGACTGCTCTAAGCACATACACATGTCGTTGCACACTATCGCTTTCCACCTTCTTGCGTAGGTCATGTATCGTATCAGCAAAAACACACCTACTCCCAATCGGTAACTCATCCGCATTAAGCGCGGTGTATACTCTCGATTTGTCAAATTCCATTGTTTATTCCTCCTCGCTTTTGTAAAAATCTTCATTACAATTAGTAAACGCCCCTTGTCCGTCGGCTCTTATTGAAATATTTTCTTTACATTCAGTCAGCCCTTGAACTTCCGTATATTCACGGTCTGCAAAGGAAGAATCAAAGACTTCATCAGCGGAACATTTAAATATTTTGTAGGCATCTTCAATGTTCCTTGCCCATACTTCAATTTCCTCTGTATAGATCAGTTTTTTGATAAACGCCGAATACCGCTTAAACCCTTTTGCTTTCATTTCTTCGATTGTCATTTTGTTTTTTCTCCTATTGTTTTATTCTGTTTCTTATTTGGTGCAGATATGCCGTTGGTAAAAATACATGTTGAAGCATACATTCAGAACTGCAATAGTACAGTGGAATACGCAGTTTCCCATCAGCTGATACCCATTCGCCGCTTTCTTGCTTTCCTTTCGGAATAGGGCTGCCACAGATTGTGCAATATCGTTGTTTCATCATTTTTACTTTACCTCCGTAACATTAGTGAGATGTATGGCATACACCGGTTTATCGATATGTAAATCCGTATCTTTACCGTCTACAATTTCAATCTTTGTAATCCATGCCTTTAGCATTTCTTTTGTATAGCCTAAGCGAAAAATACAGGGGGCAGGAAAATTATCAAAGATATGTGGCTTCTTATCAAAATCCCAATGATGTTCCCCATATTTTAAAACAGTGAGGGAAATCCTTTGCGTCCAATACGGTTTTATTTCCCGATACTCTACCGTCTTCTCACCGCTTTTGATTTTTTCATACCATTCTTTTTTCAGTGGAAAAGTTAGCATTTTATTTTTCTCCCTCCTCTCTAAATCGCTTCCGCTTCCCGCAATTTCGGCCGGTAGCTTTCCCAAAAGAAATTGAACGATTTTCCCTTTTGTTTCAGCCTGTCCATTACCGAGCTGTCAAGCATTGTTTTTACCCATTCATAATTACAGTTCCCTGCAAGCCAGAGCGGACGATTGCGCTCATACCGCTCACGGCAAATAAGCGATAAACAGCGCATCTTTGCATCTTCGTTTTTACCCTTATCGATTTCGTCGATAACAAGAAACGGAATGGTACAGAAATACATCGTCATCTGATATTCTGTTTTCTTTGCTGCATAGCTATTATACGTTGATCGAAGTCTTAGGTCTAAAAGTTCCCATGTCGTATATATTCCGTTGTTGAGTATCGCCGCCGAACTTGCAAGATGGCTTTTACCTGTTCCGCCGTTCCCATAGAGCAATACAAACGTATCGCTCGGGTTTTTGGCAAGTTCATAAAGGTCGTGAAGATACTGCGCCGCTTTTTCATTTACTGGCTTGTAGCTGCTGAAGCTTTCGTTAAAATACTTGTCTCGAATCCCGATTTTCAGCAGGCACTTTATTCGCTGTTCTTCAAACTTTTCCCGTTTTTTTTGTTCTTCCCGCTCTTGCATACACTCAGGGCATTCTGGCGGCTTGGTCGATCCGTCTAGGTGCATTACCTTCACGTTCCCGTGCTTTTTGCAGTGAAAGGTTTCCTCTTTGCCGTGAAAGGCAGGCATATACCCTTTTGATTGTTTTATTGCACACGTGCGCATAATTCCTCCTTGAGCTTAAAATGGCATCTCTTCTTGAGCGCCGGTTACGTTGTAATCAAACCGCTTATTTTTTCCTTCAGGTGGGGAGCGGATATACCGCTGCTGCATTTGCAAAAATACCTGCGGGTATTTTTTTCGCAATTTTGAGCCGGATATGATATTTGGGCACCAGAAATTATCCGCCGTTTTTGCCCAGCAGATTACTTTCTCAATGTCTTCATAGCTGCGTTTATCAATACGGCTGAGCTTTTCTATGTCTTTCGCCCATTGCTCGATATGCTTTTGATTGGTAGTAAAATGAGGGTCTGACTGCCGGTGGAGGTCATAGAGTAGGTGCGCTAAACGCTCCGCTTGTTCCGGAATTTTTTGTGTTTTTTTAACAGGCGAAGGGTTTACATCCCCGTCCGGTTCTTCCGGCGGGGATACTATTTCATCAACATTATCATTAACATCTACATCAACATCTACATCAAGGTTTGTGGTATTTGATGATGGTTTATAGTACGTGGTACCATAAACCTCTTTTTTAATTTTTGATACAACTTGTTGTGATACTCCATGTTTTTCAGCGATTTCTTTTTGCGTCATTCCTGCTTGTAAATCTTCACAGACTGCCTGCTGTATTTCTTGCGGTATTTCAGGTCGCCCGCCCCTTTTCCCGTCTTCAGTGTTTTTTATGCGGCGGGCTTTGGCATTGTCGATAGCTTCTTGTATTGGAAGCCATGCGCACGCCTCAAGCCCCGTGAAATCAGGCGCTGTACCATAAAGCCCGTATTCAATAATCGCTTCATAAAACCGATAGCGCAATTCTTTGTCTAATAGTTTTAATTGTTTTGCAAAGGTTTCATAAAAGATAAAACTTTCCGCCATATTGAAGCTCCGTTATTTTGCAATTTTAAAATTATCAAAATCAAAAAGCGTTGGCACTGTCTTTTCAATATCAGCTTCTTTCAAATACGAAACGCCATCATTAAATGAAATCTCGTTTAACTCGTGCCCAATACCATAGCGGCCTTTTTTTACGGCAATATACGGCACGGTAAAAAGCCCTGCAAACGGATCGTAGACAACCTCACCTGAATTTGAATACCGCTCAATAAGACGTTCAACGACATCTATTTGCAGTGGGCAAATGTGCATATTGAGCGCTTTTCGAGACTGCTCACTATTGAGCGTATACATACGATTGACATCATCCCATACATACTCACTTGGAGAAGCGTTGCTAATAACAGAAAATGAAGCCGGTAGCTTTTGCGCTTCGTCTAGTTCTTCTGCGAGCCGGACATGTTCGCTATAGTCGTAAATATGCTCTTTTGAATAGTGCCGGTAGAGCTTTTGCATATCGGATACCGGACATTCTTTTAACTCTTCGAGTGTTACTAATCGGTTTCCGCTCGATCTCCAATATGCGTGCGCATCAATTTGCCACCTGCCGCGGCTATATGCTTCCTTTGTCTTTTGTACCGGAGTATCTGCGTATGCTTTCGTCGTATCGGTCGGCAACTTTCGGAAAAGCAGAATGTATTCAGGACATCCGACTCCCATTTTTGAACCGTCTTTGCATTGTTCAGTCCATCCGAGCCGATAGGTTTGATTATTTTCTCGTACTACATCGGTGGTGATAATAATGCGCCCCATATAGCGAAACCCATGCTTTAAGAAATGAAAAACGGTCATATCGCTAAAAGGGTCTACTGTTGGCATTCCGTCTCCGGTTGCATTACCGAATAAGATACGATCTTTGACGTGAACACAAGCAAGACGTCCGGGTTTTAATACCCGCAAGAGGTGCGGAGTGAGAAAATCCATCTGTTGAAAGAACTTTTCGTTATTCTCATTGTGTCCGAAATCGTTATAGGTTGGCGTATACTCATAGTGATTGCTGAACGGAATTGAGGTAACAACGAGGTCAACCGTGTTATCTGCCATTGTAGGAAGCTCGATACAATTATCGTTTAAGACTGCTTTGAAATTCTTACCCTCAACTACTTTTCTTTCAACACCGATGGTACGGGCAAGTTTTTCTGCAAGCGTTATTGAAGATAATCCATATTTACGGACAATCTCTGTCATCTGGAATACAAGATGCTTATGTTGCTCCCATTTTTCCTCTAATGCCTTTAATACTGCTTGTTCGATTTCGGTATAGATAATATGTACTTCAACAGGGTACGACTGTTGAAACCGATAGATGCGGTGTACGGCTTGGATAAAATCATTGAACTTATAATCAATACCGACAAAAATACATTTGTGGCAATGGTATTGCATATTGCCGCCTTGTGCCGATATATCAGGCTTGGTCGCAAGATATTGCAATTTGCCACTTTTAAAAGCCCTCGTAATTTCGACGTTCTTTTCAAGGTCTTGACTACCATAAACAAAGCCTGCATCAGGGAACGCTTTTTGAAGAGCGTACCTCTCTGCTTCTAAATTATGCCAGAGGATAAAATGATCGTCAGGGGCGGTCTGCACTATCTGAAGTGTTTGCGCTACTCGATCGCTGATACTGTCTCTCTTTTCTTTCGATGCTTCTTTTAAACCGAGCGCGGCATCTCGAAACATTTTTACTTGCCCGTCGTCTTCACATCCGGCTGTTGCATTATCAACCGACACCTTATGATAGATAACGTTTAACGCCGGTAAATCATATCCGCTATCGGAATAGGAAGGATTAACATCGGATGGCTTTGTAATAAAAAGCGCCCACGTAGAAACCCATATCCAAAATTCCTTTTCTTTATGCGGGTAAAGCGTCAAGTTATTAGCTTTCGTGCTGTCCCGTTTAAAAAAACGGGTAAGGGCTTGTCCCGTGTCCATCACACCTAAAAAGCCCGCGTAATGGATAAGCTCTTTATATTTATTCGGAGAAGGCGTTGCTGTTGCAACAAACTTATATTTGACATTTTTGAATTTCGGTAAAAACTCTTGATAGGTTTTAGAGCCGAAAGAACGCAGTACAGACGCTTCGTCTAAACTACACGCAGTGAACGAATCAAGATTGATATTTCCATCCCGCACACGTTCATAGTTTGTAATGAGAATTGCTTCACTTGCAGCCGCTATATCTTCCTGCGTTTTAATATACCGTACAGGAAGGTTATCAAGCAGCGTTTGCGCATCGTGATAAAATTCGTCAACGATATTCAAAGGTGTTACAATCAACGCCTTGCCGCCTTCTCTTGCTAAAATCAAACGGAGTATCTCAAGTTGTATAACTGTTTTGCCTAATCCGAAACTTGCAAATATTGCACGGCAGCCTCCGGCGACTGCCCACTTTACGGCATCTTTTTGATGAGGTTTTAAAATAGGATGTATGTCATTTTCGGCTACAAAAAAGCCGTTTGATGATGCAATTGCGATTTTCTCTTTCAAAAATTCTTCGTATGTCATATTATATTTCCTTCATTAAAAATCAGTCGGAAAGTGGCTGTCAATTTCCATCCCGCACCGCGGACAATATTTTATATCGTAGTCAAAGCGCAATTCAGAATTGAATACATAGCCACAGCCATAGCATTTACCAAAGGGATGTTCATCAGGTCTTTCAACAAAATACGCAAAGGCATACATTACTTCATCGCCAAAACCTACGCAAAATCGATATTCTTCATCATCAGGAAGGATTTCTCGTAATACTTCGTATGCGTTGTAGCTCACACCGAAATGTTCAACACGTGCTTTTAATAAGGCTAGCGTATCGGCACAAATAACTTTACTGCCGATTTTTAATTCATCTGCATTTACCGCGGTGTACACTCTCGATTTGTCAAATTTCATTGTTTTCTCCTTATACTCCAACCCAATATAGGTTATTATCTATCGTTTCATCTTCCGCGATGGGAAGCGAAGTGTTTTTATTTAAAATATTTTCAAGCTGCTTTTTATCGATTTTTAATGCTGTTTGCAGAATTATTTTATCAACACCGTTTATACCGGCTTTTTGTAAGAGTGCGCATAGTTTTTTTATCAGCGCTTTTTCACGCTGTACATCTTTTTTGCTGATGATGTTTTGCTTTTGTATAACACTTTTCTGATTATCATAAAATGAAAAGTGTAGTTGTTTTTTATTCTCTTGTTTCTTTTTGCCGATATTCTTATAAAGAAGAAAAAGCCGATAGTCTTTTTTATCAAAGATAAAGACTTGTTTGTTTTCAACCGTGATTTTCGGTATGTTATACTTCCGCGCAAAATAGCGCACTTCGGCAGGATTGACACGCGCTTTTTCTGCAACCGCGCTTGCTGTATACACTTTCCCTCCCATAGTGTAAAATAGTCGCTAAGGATACTGCCTGTCGTTTCAAGCGCGAGAAAACGGCAGGCAGTTATTCTTTTTTTTCTTCCTTACCAATTAAAATGGTATATTGTCAAAATTTTCAGGATCGGTAGTAGCAGGCTGTGTATCCTGCGGCACCGTTCCTTGATACGCCGACGGTCTTTGCTGATAACCGTTTTGCGGGGATGTTTGATTATAGCTTTGATATCCATTAGTCGCTGCCGCTCTTTGTCCTTGCGGATGTGGGCGCGATTGTCCTTGTTTTGGGTACGTAGGGTGATTAGTCGTTGTATTGCTTTGCTGCGGATAAGTTCCGTTATTATTGTTTTGCTGTATTTGCTGCGGCACGATTAAGGCTTTTACCTCAAAACCTTTTTGCTCTCCATTCTCATTCGGAGCGCGCTTGTCGATTTTGATAATGCCTCGTTTCCCAATCCATGAGCTATAATTAAAGTCTCCACGCTGGATTGAAAAACAGTCAAAAAAGCGAGTCAAGTTTTGATTACGCCGTCTCCATGCTTCTTCGGAACTTACATCATCGACAATGTAATAATACAGCGTCCCTTGCTCATCGATTGTAAACGAAAGAGCGATCATCGGATTACTCTTCTTTGACACCTTCTCTTCTACCTTGGATATAGTACATTCCCATTCACCTGCTTTGAAATTGTTGTTAAAATAGTTCTCATCTATTTGATAATCATTAAGCATACTTCTATCCTCCTATTGAAATGTATAGCGCAACTGTGCCTTTTTCATATATGCCTCAAGATCAACTAACTGATCTGCCGTTCCAATTACCATAAAAGTAACCTGTAACTTTTCTTCTCTTTCTTGTGGCTCCGTTTCTGTCTGTGCCGAATCGGAGAAAGATGTCGAAGATGGACAATAAGCATCGTATGCCAAGGGGATTTCTTCTCCGGCCGCCTCCATATCGAGCCGCTCTTTTTCGGACAATGCGTGCTCTTTTTGTTCTGCCTGAGCTTTTTCAAGAGCAGCAAGCCGTTCCCTGTTCGCTTTGATTTCATCCGCTTTTGCAAGAGCCGCATCGAGGTTCAGCGTTGATAAATAATATTGCTTCGCTTCCGCCTCTCCGATGCGATCAAGAACGCTTAAATCAGCTTGTATTTTTTCAATCCGCCCGCGTATCTCGTCTTGAATGTCTTTGAGCTTTGTTGTTTTATTAAGCCACTTCGGACTAAACAGCATATCAAAATCAACAAGTGAAAAATGAAGCGATTCAAAATACTCGATAATGATTGCTTTCTTATTGTCCTTTTCTTTTTGTTCAACTTCTTTCACAATTCCGTCAATTTTTGCAGAACATTCATTTATGAGATTAACTGTTTCTAAAACGGTTGTTTTGAATGTTTCGATCGGCTTCATAAATTCTTTTTCAATACGGATACGCTCCGCATTGAGCAGCTTCGCAGCATTATTTAATTCCGCCTTGTCCTTTTTTGCAGCAGCGATGTTATCTACGCTGTATCGATCTATCGAATAGTATGCAAGTCGTTTCTTTACCAGTTCTAACAGCTGTTCGGCATTGGTGTTGAGCGTGCCGATATTCTGTTCAACAACCTTAAGCGTCAGCTCAAGCGGTGGCACTTCAACAAGTTCTTTTTTGCCTTCCTTTGAGTTCATAAAATCCTCCCGTAATTGAGCGCCTTGTAAATAGGTGCTAATGACTTCTTGTATCTGCTCCATTGATAAAAACGGAATATCGACAACAGAAAAATTGCCGGTATTCGGTGTATACAAAACCTTTAAACACTTCTTTTTGAAAAAGAGATTGTACAGGTTAAGCTGGAGCGTCCAGCTCAAGAAGTCCGCTTCTTTCTGTGTTTTAATATCAAAAAGCGTATCGCTTGCAACAATATCAGCAGTTCCGGCATACGTAAAATCATCAATAGTATGATAAAACTGCTGCTCAAATTTGGAGGATGCACGGACGATATTTTGTTCAATCCATTTTGCTTCAACGGATTGAATAACACCTGTTTCAATTTCTTTATGAATTGCCGTACCGCGCTCCGCTGCCTTCTTTAAAATTTCAGGGGGGATGTGTGATAAATCTTTCCCTGCAACAGTGCAGATAATTTTTGTAACGGATGGAATGATTTCGCCGTTTAGCCGGTATACATGGAAGCGCTCATCGAAAGTAAAAACATCTTTTTTCTTCATTCGCTTACATCTCCTTATACGATTTTGCAAAACTTAAAATAGACGACTGCTGTTTCCTGTTTTGCGGGGGTGCTTGCTGTATACCGGTCTGTTGCCGATTGCCTTGGGGGCTCTCTTGCGGCGCTTCATTATGTGAATGCTGTATAAAAACATTCTCCGGCATTCCGTAATATTCACGGATAACCGTATCAACCACTTTTAAATCATTCGGAATAAGTGGCTCTGCGAACATTCCCATCGGCGTTTTGACCGTATCACTACCGTTATTGACCGTTGCAAAACAGAACTGTCGCTGATTGTTTCCGTCTAATAGAACGACTGTTTTTAAAACGATGGTAAAAAGCCCTTCAAGCGTTATTTTCTCATCGAGCAGTTGTCCGATCGTTTTACATTTTTCATTCCCGTCTTTTGTCCGTTCAATATGAAAAAGAAAATAAATAATCTTATCATCAGGGAGTGCTGTTGCTGTTTGTGTAAGGTTGAAAAAATTCGCGCCGATGTCGGTAAATTTTTCATATCCCTTTTCTTTTGCGCGGTGCATATACTCAAAAGCCATCAGATATTGCGCATCATCTATAACAACACTTTTTGCCTGTGCTCGTTTAATCATCGCCTGAACTTCTTGATAGTTATCCGTTTTAAAAACCGATAACGTATTACGGAAAGGAAGCGGCTTTTTTGATACGTTGATTACCGATGCTTCTCCTTTTTGAAAATTGCGTAAACTGGTTGATTTACCCGTCCCGCTTTCTCCCATTACTGCTACAATAACTGCCATGTTAATTCCTCCTTAAAGTGCATTATGCTTATAGCTATTATTTTGTTGTTTCCATCTGTTCAATAATTTCAGCAAGCACGGTATCGATTTTTTTTATTGATTGTTCGATTTGCGACTCTTGATTTTTGATATAGGCAAGAGCGATTTCTTGTTTGTTATTCTGAGTATGAACATTATTAAAAACTGTTTTTGTAAACGCATGAGCGCGCCCGAGAATATATCCGCCGCCAAGACAGACAAAGATGATAAAAAGTATTTCACTGCCGCTCATCCTCTCATCTCCCGTCGGCGGCATAAACCGCGTTTTTGCTTTTGCCGTTCGGTGTATTCAATCCATTCTTCAACCGTTTTAACCTGCATAGAAAGAACTCTTGCAATACTAAGTTCTAATTGACTTCCTGTAGATTGATACGGTGTTTCGATTACCGCCACTGCATAGCAGGTTGATAATACCTGTAAACATTTCCGTATTGCCTGATCGTAGCTCATGCTTTCATTGCAGAAAATGGTAGGCGATACAACTGCAAACCCTGTATCATTCAGTCGTTTGCGTGCGTTTTCAAAATCATTTTTGTAATTTGGATTAGCGCTTATTGCACCTGATAGATATAACTTCATAGCGTTTACACTCCTTTTATTTGAAATATTCATTGTGATTGATCTGCTGTATCGTGGTAAGATTTGTATACATTCCGCCAAAAGATATAGAGCGGCTTGTCATTACGGAAATAAATCATGTTCTGTATTGCATTTTTTCGAGCTTCGGCAAGCTCTTTTTTTGTCATTTCTACATGACGTTTTCCGCACATCTGCCACCCTCCCATACATCAATAAAAATCTTTTTCACTTACACCGTAATAGGCGTGTGGATTGAGACTTGCTTTAAATTCTTGTTTTGCTTCACGATAATATGTACTGCTGTAGATTTCTGTTTTTAAATCTGTTATATCCCATTCGCATTCAGCCAATACCGCACGTTGTTCGGCGCTGTACTCTTCTATATCTTCTGCGCCGATTACTTCCATCGCATCCGGATCGTATTCTACTTGCACACCGTCATAATCGACGTACCATTGAAAACATTGTTTTATAGTCCAACCGTTAGATAAAGTGGTTTCTATCAATCCTGCTTCATAGCCGATTGTCAGCTGTTCATTTTGAATAGCGATCATTGGTTAATCCTCCAAAGTGAAACACGCCTGCCAGTAGGTGTGCGCGGTACGAATTGTGCATATTGATCTCGGCTTCTAGGATTGACCTCGCCGATATTGATGCAATCGTGAAATAGTACATCGCTATAAACTTCACCTTTTCGGTTATACGCGTCCAGCTGTTTTTGAATAGACATGAGGACATCGAGTATTTCAGGATTAAGCCACGTATCATATTTTGTGATGCGTACGTAAAGGCCTGCGTACTGATAAAGATCATCAATAAGCCGTTCTGTTTCTGTTGGTGTAATGTCTCGTTTATAGCGGAACGTTCCATGACGAACATCATAAAACAAGAAGTCATCTTCCATCATAAGAAAATACGATGCGATAAGCGTTTTATTGGTAAGCTCTACCGGATATTCAAGCAGGCTTATAGTAATTTCTCGTTTCTTTCTTGAGTCGACTGAAAACCGGTATGCAGGAAATTTCTTTTTTAAATCAGCGCGTATTATTGCCGCTATTTCCGTGAGACTTAAATCAGGATTGTAATATTCGCCTTGCCGTGCTGTCATGTTTATGTCTCCTTATAATTTACTACCGACTTATTCGCCGCTAACGTGTTTTATATTTACAAAGGCTTAGTATTGTTATCCATTTGCAACTCTGCTTCTGACAAAAAATGCCAATCAACCACATCATCTGTAACTTCTCTGCCATACCGAGCAAACGTATCCTTTTTGCCGTTTTTATAAAAAATAGCTTTATACCATTTGCCTGGTTTGCTTTTTAATAAAACCCATACAATACCTTCTTTTCTCATACTTCATACTCCTCAATTATGTTTCCGCCGGAGTATATCCGGCGGTCTGATTTGTTGTTATGCGGTAAGCCGTTTGACTTCTTTTTCTTTTTTTGTAGAACCGCTGCGCGCAGTGCGTTCTACAAACTTAGCAGGTTTGTCGTCTTTTCCAATCTGGACATAATCGTAAAAATTTCTATCAAAATAATCCTCCATTGAGTTGGTATCATCGTAATTATATGAGTTCATAAAATCTTGAACGTCTTTCAAGACTGCGTATATAACCGGATTAAGCCACGTGTCGGATTTACTAAACTTTTGCTCACAATATTCCATTTCTACTTGGCACCTAATCCATTCTTCAATGTCCGATTGTGTCATGCTGACGGTTTCGATATTGCCTTTTGACGGAACATACGACCATCTTCGGTGATAATTTGTGTGATAGTATTTCAACATCAGTTCGCTGTTAGTCAGCTCTACCGGATATTCAGTTAAAGCGATTGTGATGCTGTTTACGTCTGAGGTGATCGAAAAACGGTAGGTCGGATACGCAGTTTTCACGTATTCACGGATTAGCTGCGCTATGTCTTTGGTTGTAAGATTGCGATCATAGCGCTCACCTTGCCAGCCGTTCACGGTGTAAAATTGCCGCCGGTAGCTGCCTGCGTTTTCCGCTGTTTTAGGCTGCCGCTTGGTATACGTCGGATCCGCTTCCTCGAATTTTTGCGCTATCGCAAATGCAACTTCAAATTCTCTATTCAGCTGCTGCATTGCCGCGGTGCTGCCACCTCTATCCGGATGAAGCCGCATTGCTGCCATCCGGTATGCTGCTTTTACTTCGTCTAATGTCATTTTTTTGGTAAAGTATTTCATGTTTTTTGCTCCTCTGTGTTTTAGGTCTGTTATAGCTTGCTGCATTTCCGCCGGAGATTTTCCGGCGGTGTCGCTGCTGTTTACTTGCCTATGCCTTGCTGCATTGTTATTGTACGCATCCAAGTAGTACAAAAGCTCGCCGTTTGTTTTTGCAGATTGCTAATCATCTTCGGCTTGCGGTTCTCGAATATCACCAGCTCTACATCTGAACATAGACCGCTCATTCTTTCGTAGATAGGATAGTATTCGACACCGTATGAATATTCTTTTTTCAAAAAGACGATTTCAGGATCTGCCATTAAGTCGCCGTTTTGCTCGTAGTAGTGAGCGATTGATATTTGATTTGCTCCAACCTGCTCAACAACAACCGGCATAAAAACGTCGTTTGCATTGTCAATTTTTGCATAGCCGTCTATCATCATCGCTTCTAGCTGCTGAATAATCTTTTTTGCACTTGCTGAAACCGGCTTAACGAAGGCAAAACCTGCTGCAAGCTGTTCGCGCTTTTCATTCTCTTTTTTTGCGTCTTTTTCTTGTTGTCTGGCAATCTTAAGCGCCATTTTCTCTAATGCTATCATATTCGCTTCTCCTCTGTGATTTGGAAAGTTTTCAAGGTCTTTTCGCCTTAACTATGATTACATTATAGCTTTTTTGTCGATTTTGTCAATATATTTTTAGGCCTTTTGTCGATTTTTTTATATTTTTTAACAAGATATAAAATATATAATGACATTCGGCCTTTTTTTTGCTATATTATATATATGTTAGATTTTTGGATGCGTGTAAAAGAATTATTAAAAGCTCAAAATGCTACACAAGATAAAATAGCGAAACAAATAAATGAAAGAGCTGATACCTTTAGTAAATGGATTCAAAAAGACCGACTGCCGGATGCGGAACAATCCTATAAAATAGCGGTTGCGCTTGGCGTCTCTGTTGAATATCTCGTTACCGGAGAAGAACCGGATAATCATTCGCGCATAGCGGCTATCCGCGAACAGCTCAAGGCGATAGATAACGAATTACAAAAAATGTAAACAGATATAACGATTACCCACTACCTGCTAAACATTTTCTATACAGGCAATACTCAAGACTAGGATATAATCTTGACTGTTGCCGATATAGATGCAGTCTCAACACCCCTTCCCTGTAGTACCATTCCCTTTGTGCATCCTCGCCGAAACAGAGTGATGCCGGTTTTCGGTACGCTGTAAAAAGATGGGCGGTTCCTAAAACCCCTCAACCGTCCTAAGTCAGGGACACTCCACAAGCCTATTTTGGTCGCCTTTTTACGGCGACACGGAAGCCGTGATTTTTGCTCACCCACACCGGAGAGTAGGCGGCTTGCTCCTAGCCTTGCTCCGTACTTTGCACCGGGCGCGGAGGCTCAATCCTCTGCAAGGCATAAAAAAAGCGCATAAGGCTATTTCGAGGTTGCCCTATGCGCTTTCCGCCGTAAAACGGCGAAGTAAGCAACCTCGATAGCTTACTTAGCCGCCGAAGTACCGATCGATACCGGTAATTCGGATATAGCAAGCAAGCTGCCTACAATCCTGCCGTAACAAGGTCTTGCTGCGCTTGCTCGTTTTTCTTACAATCTTTCTTACAGTCAGAGATTTGCTTTAATGATGAGATGTGTTGATAAGTTGTTAAAGTATGTACTGATAGCTATCTAGCGTATTTTTTGAAATTCTGATACAGAGTCCAAAAATGTACAAGGACGTACATTTTTGAGCAAGCTGCGGGAACAAAACTACCAGACTGCCGTTTATCTCGTCTTTGCGCTGATGGGACAGTTTGCACAAACGGAGGTGCATTGTGCGACAGGAAGAGCAGACTGTGTAGTGCAGACAGCGGATACTGTTTACATCTTCGAGTTTAAGCTGAGCAGCAACGGTACGGCGAAAGATGCAATCGCGCAAATAAAAGAGAAAGACTATGCCGCAAAGTACTGGCGAGTGGGAAGAAAATAGTGCTCATTGGAAGTTCCTTTGATGAAAAGACGAGAACGATAAAAGACTGGAAAGTGGCTAATGAATAATTTGTAATAAGTGCCGCTCTTAGATTTAGATTATATTGAGCCGTTATACCAACGTTTATTTTCATCCGCTAAAATAGCGCGGCTGAAAAACACTGCGAGTTTGCTAATGCAAACATCGCCTATTGATTGCACTTTTTCATTTCATTGCAAAAGTGTGGCAATTCGCCAATCCTCGCCTTTTGATAAAGGCTACGGCTGTCGAATTTTAAGGAACCTTTAGACAGCCCTCATGAATTATGGTATACTCAATCAATATGAAAATCGCAGCGACTTATGATATTTTAACGAATTCAATTTTCCAGCATTTTGGAAAAACAGAGCATTTTAAGGTTTACACAATTGAAGCCGGAAAAGTAACGAAAACTGAAGTAATCGATAACGGCGGTTTCGGGCATCACGATTTGGCAACCTATCTTAAAAGCCTTGGCATTGAAACCCTCATCTTAGGAAACCGCGGACAGGGTGCGATTGATGCGCTGGACAACGCCGGAATTCATCAGCTGGCGGGAATTACCGGCTCCCCGGATGAAGCTGTCGCAGCTTTTTTAGCAGGCACATTACAGGATGATCCGAACGCTCAATGCAATCATCATGGGGAACATCACCACGAATAGGCTAGGACGGTACTCCTTTTTATAAAGTTGAGGTGTTCCGCATACTATGCTATAATCTCCGCTATGAATACCGAAAAAACGGCGGAACGGCTTCTTTCCGCACTGGAAAAAGCGATTAAAGGGAAGAAGGATGTTCTCCGTCTTTTTATTACCGCATATCTGACCGGCGGGCATGTTCTTTTAGAGGATGTTCCGGGCGTCGGGAAAACCACATTGGTAAAAACATTTGCAGCGCTCATCGAAAAAGACGGGCAGCCGGCGCGGTTCAGGCGTATCCAATGCACCCCCGACCTTTTGCCCTACGACATCACCGGCGTAGAAGTCTTTAATGCAGGGCTGAATACCTTTGAATTTATGGAAGGCCCGGTGTTCGCAGACATCCTGCTTGCGGATGAGCTGAACCGCACCCCGCCGAAGGTGCAGTCCGCCTTGCTGGAAGCGATGGCCGAGCGGCAGGTAACCGCCGGTACGGTAACCCGTCCGTTAAGCCCTTATTTTTTTACGGCGGCTACGCAAAATCCTGTGGAAAGTTTAGGTACCTATCCGCTTCCCGCCGCTCAGTTAGACCGGTTCAGTATATGCCTGTCAATCGGCTACCCCGATGAAGAAGCGGAAACCGAATTGCTGCATGAACAAACACACCTTCCCGCTGCAGAACCGGAGCCGGTTACGCCGGTTGTTTCCATACAGGATATCGCGGCTTCGCGGGAAGAACAGCGGCAGGTATTTGTGCATCCCGTACTCGAAAAGATAATCGCTCGAATCGGAAAAGAGACCCGTGCCCATCCTGCGTTTAAGCTCGGCACATCGCCACGCGCCGGTTTGCATTTGCTGTACCTCGCCCGCACCTTTGCGCTTGTCAACGGACGCAATTGGGTTGAGGACGGAGATATCCGCACGCTTAGTTCCCTCGTCCTTGCGCACCGGTGTTTGATAAAAACCGGCGACGGCACGGCTTCGGAACTCATCAGCAGCATTACCGAAGCGGTTATCCGCACTGCCGACAAACAAACGGATTGGACTAAACCGGCTGAGGCACAATAAGGCATGATGCGGATACGGGTTACAAGGCACGGAGCGGTATACACCGTGATGGGTGCGTTGCTCTTAATAAGCGGCTTGCTCCGCGGAGAGCTTTTAAGCACTGTATGCGGCGGGTTACTCACGCTCTATGCCGGTTTCGCTGCCGCTGCTGTAGCGGTTACCGCCCTGTGTTGGAAATCGGAAGAGCCTGACCTTGCCTCAGACGGCGGCGGCTTTACGGTTATTCCCGCCCGTTTCAAAACCGTGCAGTCAGAATCTGCGAAGACCTTCCCGCACTGTGTTCCCGGAACGGCAACCTTTTATACTATTGAGTTTTCACTATCATCTGATCCTACCGCAGAGACGGCCGCATGTCTTTCCATTCCCTTGCAGGGAATACAAACAAAATATCATCCTGAAAATCTAACCCGCGGACGGTACTTTTATAAACGGCAGTATCTCAATATTCGGGACTTTGCCGGTTTTTTTGCCGCGGCATATACGCAGCCGCCTTGTCTGTCCGTACCCTACATTGTAGTACAGCCGGTGATTCCGCCGCAAAAAACGATATTTCCCGATCTCCGTTCCCGCGCCGTAAACGACCTTCCCTCACAAGAGCGCACAAATGAACTCTATGAATCCCGTCCGTATTTTCCCGGCGACGATCCGCGGAAAATTCACTGGAAGCTCTATGCACACACCAATACACTTTCCATAAAGCTCGGTGCTTTTGAACCGCCGCCGGTTAAGCGCTTAACGATATATATAGAAGAACCGGTGTGCATGAAAAAAAAAGAACGGGCGTTGACAGCCTCCGTGTTTGACGCCTTTATTGGCCGCCTTTCCGGCGTGATTATAGAGCTGCTCAATGCCGGTATCCAATGCTCTCTTCTATTATATGATTATCCGCAGCAGTCCTTGCAGCGGTACGAAATAACGGAAGAAGCGTCCGCTGCTGCTGCGCAGATACAAAATCTGCTAGCCATACCGGCGCTCCGTGCTTCACCGGAAGCACTTCCCGACGCGGCGGACATCTTTAATGCAGTGCCGGACGGCGGGGGACTGTTATACTGTTATATGCCGACCGGAGGTGTCCCTCGAAATGCAGCCGCTGCGCCGTTTCGCCCGCCGCATACAGAAAGTATAAGCGGCGTCGAAACATTTTTTTGCGTTGCCGTGCCGCCGGTATCAGAAGAACATACGCCGCTCGATGAGCGAGCGCATCGTGTTCTTAGCCGGAGGGGGATACACCGGCTGCTGTATTCTTCCGCCGCTTCCGCACGGCAGGATGCTTTTTATCGAAAGGTGCAGGAAGCTGCCGAACGGGAACTCCGTATCTTTACCGCAGGAAATTGCCATGCAGAACTACTCTAAACCTGCCGCCGTGTTTCGTATCTGTTCACTCCTGCTGCTCCTTTCGGTGCCGCATCGCTACCTTGCCGGTATTCTGCCCGCAGCGGCGTTGCCGGTATGGGGGCTTTGCTGCACGGCGGTAATTCACTTTCTGCATAGAAAGAGAATTCGTGCGGAAGCGGCAGTGATTATCGGCTTTTCCGTAGCGCTGCTTATTCCTGCATGTGTCCTCGGCTTGCTCGCGCTGATACCGCAGCTTATTGCGGATACCCTCTTTTTGCGCATCAAGCTGCTATTCGGCTTACTTGCGCTCACCGCCTTCATCAGCGTTACCTCAACGGCGCTGTTCATTTCTACCGAACGGTGGCGGCGCTATGAACCGCTTGTTGCTATTCTCGTGTTCTCCCTACTGTTTTTTCCGCAGCAGCACTATCGTCTGACAGCCTTTTCCCATCCGATCTTTGCGGCTGGCTTTGCCGGTGTTTTCATGCTGCTTCAAACAGCCTTGCTCTGCATTCCTTTTTTAAAACGCAGACGGTTCGCAGCCTTTGCACTCATATTTATCGGGTTAACAGCGGTTTTGCTTGCGCTCCTCATCAGGACATTTAATAAAGGCTCCGTCGGCAATAACGGCGGACTGCTCGAACAAAAGCTTTTCGAGTTCGATTTTTCTCAGTTTCTGCAGTTGCAGGATGAGGTAAAAATGAACACCAATCTGGTGATGGTGGTGCATGTTGATCAGGAATATGATTCACACTTGTTCCGCCGTATGTACCTGTCCGGGTGGAGTCCGCAAAAAGGTTTTTACGAAAAGTCGGCGCCCGGCGAACCGGAGCAGCCACTGCGGATTACTCAGCAACCGGCGGAACTTCCGCATCAGTCTTTCCTGTGCCGCGAGCGGGTCAGTCAGGAAATATTTACCGTCAACCTTGATCCCGATTCCCTTGTCGCGCTCGATTATCCGCTGTCGGTAACGCCGTATACGGTTTGGGACACGGTGAGCTTTAAAGGCGCTTACAAGGTGGAAAGTGAGGTGCTGCACGGTGTGCCGCTCGACCTTATTACGGCGGAGCCTCCGTCGGGAAATCCGGCAGAAGGGCTTTCGGCGGAAGCCTTGCGTTTTTATACGTCCGTAGATTCCGGCACAAAGGCGCTGCTCTTTCCTATTGCGGAATCGATTACAGCTCCCTTTGCGCTCTACTATGATAAGGTCTACGCCTTGCTCGAGTATTTCCGCGAGGGCGAGTATCGGTATTCGCTTCGTCCCGGGCAGGCTCCCGATGGCGATCAGCTCCGGTATTTTGTAACCGAATCGAAAAAAGGCTATTGCTCGTACTTCGCCTTTGCGTACTGCCTCATGCTCCGCAGCCTCGGCATTCCTGCGCGTCTTGCCGCCGGTTTTTTTCTACAGCCTGAATCGGGTATCCTCAATTATTATCCGGTACGAGCGAATATGGCTCATGCGTGGGTAGAAGTTTTTTTTCCCTATCTCGGCTGGGTGGATATAGACCCGACCACCGAACAGCTTGCAGACGGTGAATCGCTCGATTTTTCTTTTCAGGCTGGCGGCGATCAATTTACGCAGCTCCTCGACGAAATCCTATTAAACCGCTCAGCGCTCCGTATCAGGCATGGCGGAACGCTTTCGGCAGCAGAAGCCCAAACCGTTGCTCAACGTGTTTCGCAGTTCTTCAAAATGCACCGCGGAATACTGTTCTGCATTGCTACACTCGTTGTGATTCTCTTGTACGGTGCGTTCCGCGCCTATCCGTATCTGATTATCAGATGTTCACGAAATAACCGGAAAATCATTCTCACGCTGAAACGGCTCCATAAGCATCCGAGCGATGCTTTTTACGCACTCACTCAAAAAGCAAAATTTGCCCCCTCCTGTACCGGCGAAGATGTTGCGATTGCAAAGCAGCTCTACCGCTCGGAGAAAAAGCAGAGAAAAAACGCTTGGAAACGAAGTCGGAAGGACAGCAGATGAAAGCGCAATACCGAAAATACCGGCAGACCGATAAACATCGCAACAGGCATACCTATCACAATGGAATAATTCTCGTGTTGTTTTTGTTTCTATTACCATTGTACCTTTTCCCTGCATCAAGTACCTCGAACGCTGATGAGCTGCTGCAAAAAGCGGATGCGGCAGTGCAAGCGGAAAACTGGGATACCGCTGCTGCGCTGCTCGAAGAAGGTATCGCGCAATACCCGACGAATGAGCTTTTCCAGCTCAAGCTCGGCGATATGTATTTTAGCAACGGACTGTACGAACCGGCATACCGCCGCTTTACCGAAGGCCTGCGTATCAACCGGTATAACATCAAACTCCTGTACGGTGCAGCGAGCGCAGCAGCGGCATTGAATAAAGCAGAAGAGGCGCGCGGTCTTTTGCACGAATATCTTTCGTATAATCCTACCGATATTTTCGGATGGTCAACGTACGGATGGCTCTGTTTTAAAACACACCGAACCGATGAGGGGATTAAAGCGATGCTCGATGCCCGCAGCAGCTACGGTGATGACGGCTGTATTGCAAACGCGCTCGGAAATCTGTACGGCGAACTTTTCGACTATCGGAATGCGGCGCTCTATTACCGGAAAGGCATTGAACTCGCACTGCAAAACGATTCGCTGTACTCGGCCTCGGTGTATTCCTACAACAAGGCGATATTGGAAACCGAATTCTATCATTTTGATCAAGCTGAAGAAGACGCCCGCAATGCCTCCGACTATTTTTCACGCTCATCAGGATATTTGATTCTCGGAGAGCTTGAAGAGCGGAAAAATAATTTTGACCGTGCGATTGCCTATTATGCGCAATCGACAAAAGATAATTATACGCCGCTGCCGCTGATCAATCTTGCAAAAATCTATCTGCGGATGGGGCATTGGGAGCAAGCGGAACGCTATATTACACAAATCGAGCGGGTTACCGACTATTCGTGGATTGCGAACTTCGGGATGAGTACCGCGCAGTTTTATACTGAGTTGTACGGACTCTATCAGACGTTATATGAAAAAAAATATGCGGCAGAAAAGATGCGGGTACCTGAAAGCGCCAGGGATTTTTTTGTCCGGTCTAAAAATCTTACAAAGTATTCCGCTTTGATTCGATATTATCGAGCAGCTTTTAGTATACATAATTTGAAATTGGCAAAGGAATACACGATAGCGGATACGGACGGCAATACGCACGGGTTGTATAAAAACAGCTTCTATTATCGGGCATTTCAATCGGTACCGTTTAAGGCGCGGCGGTATTTACGCCGTGCGGAGGCGCTGGAAACGTCGGTTATTCCGCAGGCGCGTCCGTCATACATTGCCGAAAAAGGTATCCTGCTCCGCGATGAACAACTGTTGCGGGAAGCGCTGGATGCCCTTGACCCGGTGTGGGAGAAAGAACTGCGGGAACAAGCGGCCGCGGCGCTGATACTCTGCACGAGAAACACCGAACTGAAAACAGCGCTCTATCAAGAGCTGCTGCAAAGTAATCCGGCCTGCTTTACGGAACATTGGATACGGCTGCCGGTTACGCTGACCTGTACCGGTGCAGACGAACGATTTAGCAAACGAACCGAGAAACGCCTTGCCGCCGCTTTAAACAAATCGTTATTTACGGTTTCCGCACACGCGCCGTTTTCCATCACGGTAGTATGTACCGAAAGCGGCGTCCGGCTCAGTCTTATCGGCCGAGACGGCAGTATCTATTTCCGCTATGAACATCCCGCTCCCGTTGCCGATAAACATGAGGCAGCTGCCTGCGTCAACCATTTTGCTGAGCGACTGTTTAGAGTTGCGGTGAATAGAGGTACAAATTAATAATTATTTTAAAAATATGGCAGAGGAAACAGGTATGCCGTATCAGAATATAATTAATTATTATCTAAAGGATTGTGTAAAAGAAAAAAAGACACTTGGAAGTTGCATTTCGGGAATAGACGGTGCTGGTATATCCATTCCCTATCACAATAAAAAGAACTGCTCAGGTGTGTATGTCGGAATGCGTGATAATTTAAAATCGGAAATATTACGGGAAAGTATATAATCAATATTGAATTTAACGGCACTGACTTCGATTACTGCGTCTTTATAATCCGTTATTGGTGATAGTAATGAAGCTTTCAGTATTGTTTCATCAATTGGAATAATCTGAAAAATATCAAACAATGTTGAAATAGTAGTCACTACTTTATTTTTATCTTTTTGTTCTTTGAATAAAAAATATGATAATGTTGTAACTTCATGTGCACAAATGTACCCCGTTAATACACTTTCAGCGCACATATTAATGAGTCGCGCAGCTTCTTGATGAAAATTTCGTTTGTTTAAAAAATCAAGAATGATATTTAAATCAATGAGTACTTTTTTCATTGAATATTTGCCTTAATTCGGTTTTATCCGGAATGGGTGAGTTATGAAAGATTCCGTATAAAGCCTGCACCTTTGACTGGAGCGGCTGTGTTTGATTATTTGTTTTTAATTTGCTTAAATACTGTTCAAATAGCTTCGAAATGGATAAACCGTTTTGACGGGAATACGTATGGGCGAAGTTAATGAGTTCATCATCGATATTAAGTGTCAGTTTTTTTTGCATAGCCTTCTCCTACGTATAAAATATAATAATGCACGTAATAATTGTCAAGGAATCAAACTTTCTCGCTAACCTTACTGCTGCTCCCCTTACACCTCCGAAATTTCATATAGAAAGAATACGTCTGCTTTAAGTATTTCCGTTATATTTGCCTTGCCTATCTTGAATTTTCCTCTTGACTTTTGAGGGGGGGGGGGGGGGTATTATGGAAGAAAGTATTCTGAAAGGAGTTTTGTATGAAAAGCAAAAAAATTGTTACAGTACTTGTAGTAATAGTCGTTA
Source organism: Treponema sp. OMZ 857 (assembly GCF_024181085.1). Taxonomy (NCBI): domain Bacteria; kingdom Pseudomonadati; phylum Spirochaetota; class Spirochaetia; order Treponematales; family Treponemataceae; genus Treponema; species Treponema sp. OMZ 857. The sequence goes on along the minus strand of NZ_CP051147.1, from coordinate 2,707,948 downwards.
TGTGCTGCAGCACCCTTTTTGCAGCAGAGGCAAAGGAGGATGCCAAAAAGCAAGACAAGGCTGCATCTGATCAGTTGGAATTTAATATGTCGCCGGCAATAGGGCTTTCGGCAGCCGTATACCCGGAAAAAAAGATCAATGGTACTTTGTCCATAGCTCAATTTGATCTTGGTTTGAATGCAACGATGATCGGTATCCCATGGCCTACGGCTTCAGGTTTTGGAGTCCGTGGGAAACGAACAACATTAATGCTTGATGCTGAGATTGGAATGGGAGGTAAGCTCACACTGAAAACAGAGGCGGGTTCTGCATCAGCAAAGCCTGAAAAGGCTGTGTCATTCCTTATAAATGCACTTGTCGGATATACCTTTGAGCCGTTTAAAGATGGATATCTTGTTCCTGCCATCGGCTTGGGGAGTGGGGTTTATCGTATTGAAGCCGGCTATGAGGGAATATACGAGGCTGGCATATCCATTCCCCTGTATCTAAGCGTAAAGTATTTCTTTACCGACTTAGTTGGAATTGAGGCGACGGCCATAAATTCTTTTTTATTCCTCACCACTACTAGAGATTCAAATTTTATCAATACCTTTGTTCTAAAGGTCGGACCGGTATTCAGGTTTAATGTGAAAATGTAAGACAGGTAAAGGTAAAGGATAAACGACAACGCTTCTGTTTATAGCCCTGCCGTTTACGGCGGGGCTGAACTATCGGGTTTGCTTACCGCAAACATCATGTATCACCACGTATCCCGATGGGAAATGCTTTTTCCTATCGGGATTTTTGTAATTTTAGCTAAGATATCGGTATCCGTTCGTATGTATGGTCAAAAGCATATTGATACAAGCATTGACGGGAAATAACGGCGATACCGTAAATAATGCAAGAGAGGAGGTGCTATGAAAAAGATTTGCCTTTTATTCGTGTGTATGCTTGCTTTTATCGGCGCGGTGTATGCCGAAAATTGGAAATACTATTACGACGACGAAACAGGATATTCCGGAGAAGCTTCAATCACTTTCATCGGAGATGATACGGATGGTAATTTACTTGATAGCACGGTGGATATGCTACAAGCTGGAGCACGCGGGCTAGGATATAGCGTCCACAATACTCGGAAATTGCCCAAAGAAATAATATGGCTGTTTAGCGAAGCGCTTAAGGAATATTATCTCGCCAAAAATGAAGTGTACAGTATTTTAATAGACACGACCGCCCCTGATTCCGATATAAGAGAAGGCTTTATCATCTGTGTCAAAATAGAAGATGATGCAGGGGATAAGATATCAGTTAATTCAAGTTATATGAGGAAAGATTAAAGATGAAAAATCGAATAATGATTGCACTATTTATTGTAATTACAGCGTTATGCTTTGCACAGGGAGGATTAGATGTCACCGATGTATGATTGGTCGTATACCGAAAAAACAATCTTAAACGGTAAGTACTTTTACGGTTCAAAAGCCGATGGGGTGCAGAACAATTTTGCCGATTCGTACCGCGAACAAGACGGCTATGCGATTGTCCTGGGGCGCAGACTGCATTATTGGCTCTATGATACCCAAACTTACCACGGTGGAGATACTTTCGAAATATGTAACCACATTGTCCCGCATTGGATAGAGCGGCTCGGTTATGTTATCGACTTTGATAATATAGAAGTGTCTCAACCCAATATCCGTTTGGCATCTTCCGTAAAGGCTTTAATGGCACAACGCGGCTGCGATGTCAGCATGGCGCTCGTTGACGAAGTCGATTATATGTATGTTGTAGTAAATGAGCATCTGGCAAAATGGAGGCAGTACAAAACGACCCGGTATTATTTGATAGAGAACATGTCGTTTGATACGGTTTACAACGAAGGAAATAAAATGATAGAGCAGAGCGATGAATACAAAACCTGCCCGTATTGCGGTGAGCAGATAAAAAAGATAGCTATTAAATGCCGGTACTGTAAACGAGACTTACCGGAATCGTTACCTACTGTATATGGAGCTATAAAAAATGAATAAAAAACTTTTTTCTATGGCGGTACTGTCTATTATTTTGCTCAGCGGTATCGATACGGTACAAGCGGTAGCGCAAAATGTCTCTCCCGCTTCGGACTTTGAGTGCGACTTAAACGGAGATGGTACGGGAGTAGTTATTTTAAAGTACGTTGGGAAAGGCGGCGATATCGTCATCCCCGATAGTATTGAAGATTTCCCTGTCGTTTCGGGAGGATGCGGATTTGATAACCTCTATTTGATACGGTTTATACCGAAGGAGATAAAACGATGGAACAGAGCGGTGAATATAAAACATGTCCTTACTGCGGTGAACAAATAAAAAAGAGAGCTATTAAGTGTAGGTATTGCAGTAGCGGCTTATCAGGCCCGCATTCTTCACAGTCCGCAGCGAAAAATACTGAACACAATGCACAGTCGAAAGGAAAATCGCCCCGTAAAAGGTCTACTAAAAAACAGAATATTGATTTAGTGAATGTTGCACAGCTTTGCTTTCACCGGCAGCGTGAGGGTTCTTGCAATGGAAATTGTGCAAGATGTGTGTACAATGTGGATAACTATAATGCCTCACCGGATGAGAAAGCGTTTGCCCTTGCAAAAGCAAATGCTTATTATGAATACAAGGACAAAAAAGATTCTAAAATTCCGTGGGGTTCACTTATTCTTATAGCAATCTGTATTTGGGTATGTGTATCAGTTAAAAATTGCTACACTTCTACAGTAGAAAAGTTTACAGCAAAGAAAACTGAAAGCGTCAAAGTAGAAAGACCAATCGATGTAAAGATGGATGCTATAAGAGCAGAATATCAGCAGAAAGAGCGGCAAGAATGGCTTGAAAAGCAAGACTTTTATCCGGCATGCAAGAAATGGGCGGAAGAAGTGGAAAGCTATGCCAAAACAAATGAAAAAAAGGCAGCTCCACAAAGTAAGAAAGCTCAACCGGCAGAGCAAAAAAGATATGAAAATTATATTTATTATCATTCAAAACCTTTTAAGCAGCCGACAGTAGAGGAAGCCTTAAAGCGTGCTCATGCAACGCTCCGTGATGTAAATGGAGATGGAAAGATAAACTGTATTGACCAAGCAGTACGCTTTTATGAGATTATGCCACTAACTGTTTTTGTTTGGCATAATAATCAAGCAACTGGTGGATTAAACCATTTATTTGTTGGCTATGAAGATGGAACGAATCCTAATAAAAAAGTTATACGGATTGTTGAAACATCGGTAAATTACTATATAGCTCCAAAAGATTATTGGGGTGAGAGATTTCAAAAAAGCTATTGTATCAACAATGCAGAACAATTTGAGAAGTATGGCACTTTAAGAGAGTGGGAATGGAATAATTACAATGAGCGAGGGTGGACATGGAAGGAAGAAATTGGGACAGGCTACGAAATAAAGTAGATAGCCCAATACTTGAAGTACGAAAGTTAAGGAGAAAGCTCTTTATAACAAAGATTTTGCTGGCGGGGAAAGTTTAAAGCAGAAATAATGACTGGTTACGGAGCACATCTGTCGCCGGGGACATGGTCGTTATAGCACATAACAATCGACAACCCCTGCATCTTGCGTCTCGGAGTTGTCGATTTATCTAATACATTTACTTTGATAAAAAACCGGCTTACCAGCTTTCCTGTCTGATTACGTAGTCGATGAAGGAATGATTTGCCAGTGCTTCTTTTACTTTTTCAAGATCGTCAGGTTGTATACCCGGAAGAACAACCCGTACCGATTTTTCAGTACGCTCATACGCAGGGTCGAATCCTGCTTTTCTCAGTTGGACAACAAGCCGCAGCGCATTTTCTTCCCGTGCAAAAGCGCCCAGCTGAATTCTCCACAACACGCCTGAAGTACCTTGTGAATAAACCGGAGCCGGAGTTTGTGCCGGTTGTGCGGAAGCTGAACGGTTTGCAACACCTTTGACGGTGTCGGGCTTTGCTGTTTGTTGATCTACAGATGCCGGTTGTCTTTGTGTTGTGTTAGGCTGCGATGCTTGAGCTTGTGTTACTTTAGACGGTGCCGTTTGCGCTTCTGCTGCTGTCCCGGAACCTTTAGCAGGTATGTCGGACACCGCCTCCTTCTGAACAGGCACTACTTCAGGTTGCGTACCTGAGGCGAGAGGCGTTTCTTTTTGTGCAGATTTTGCCGGTGTGTCGCTGTAAACATCAGTTGTCGCAACGAGTGCTGCATGATCAAGCGAATCAACCTTTTTAATCGAAACTCGTGTAATACCGCGGCTAATCATTCCCAACGATTTAGCGGCAGCTTTTGATAAATCTATCTCGCGGTTTGGGACGAATGGGCCGCGGTCGTTTACGCGTACCACCACTTTTTTCCCGTTTTCAAGATTGGTTACTTCAAGAAAAGTTCCGAACGGCAGTGTTTTGTGGGCTGCCGTATAGGCATTCATATCGAAAATTTCGCCGCTTGACGTCGGCCGGCCGTTAAAAGCCTCTCCGTAATAAGATGCATAAGTTTCTGCTGTGAGTAATTCTTCCGCTCCAAGGGGTAATAACAACAATGCCCCCACTAGAGCTGACAGTACATGGTATTTTCTCATAAGATCCTCCCATAGCTTCATATAGACAGTATCGGAAAACAAGAAAAAAAATTAAGTGCAAAAGAGGAAAGCATTTTTAAGGAATTAACGGGAAATATACTCTATTGAGCTTGAAGCTTGATGATACGGGATGCTATATAAACATTGTGCAGAGATAAGGCAGAAGATGAAAGAAGCTGCCGGAGACGAGACTTGAACTCGTACGACCGTTTCCAGTCAAGGGATTTTAAGTCCCTGGTGTCTACCAATTCCACCACTCCGGCAAAGATGATATACTATACCGGAAATTATAGAGGCGGTCAAGATTGTTTACAGACTCTCATTGTCATTTACACCATATTTCTCAAAAAACGGCACACTTTCCGCTTATATTGAAAGCAATGCAGGAAGAAGGGTATCCTTTTATAATGGATATAGGAACCGATGCCGAAGATTTTACGCCACGGTATAATGCCGTTGCGGAAGCTTGCGGCAAAGACGGCTCTATACCCGATTTTATCCATTTTTCTGCGGGATTGTGGCCGGGGCGTGCCGCTATTGAACATCAGGCAGAGGCATTGCAAAAGCTTGAAGCCGATATTCAAGCAATCCTCAAAAGCGGACAGTTGTATACGGCAGTCGGAGAATGCGGTATCGACCGGTATTGGAACCATGCAGGAGCAACGGGTACGGGAACCGGTGATCTCGCCGGTGAAGAAACGCTTTTTAAAGAACAGCTTGCCCTTGCCAAACGGTACGGATTGGCTGTGATTATTCATTCACGCGACGGTTTTGAACCGACGCTCCGTTGTATCGACGAAGTAGGCTGGCATCGAGGTGTCATTCACTGTTTCTCTTATGGGAAGAAGGAAGCCGCAGCTTTTTTAGAACGGGGCTGGTATCTTTCATTTCCGGGTACCATCACATACACTGACAATGCGAAAGCGGGTTCTGAAATAGCGGAACTGGTGCGCATGGTGCCTAACGATAAACTACTATTGGAGACGGATGCCCCGTACCTCGCCCCTCAACCGGTTAGGCGGGCGGTAAACACCCCGTTAAATATTCCGTATACCTATCAAGCTGCAAGCGAATACCGGCAATGTACGGTAGAACACTTATGCAAAATTGTGCACCGGAACTGCCGCCGCCTCTTTTCGCTGCTGTGTAAAACCCCGGACAGCCGTGTCCGTTCTGCATAGCCAGCGCTTTTGAAAATAGTGATACCGGATACAAGGCGCGAACAAAAATAAAGTGGAGGCGTACTTGTTGTACGTCGAGCATTTATTTTTGTGTAGCAACGCCGTAGACGGTATGCATATTTTCAAAAGCACAGTTGACAGGCTCAATATCTTTTCTTACTATGATAGGATATGAATAAACACATTACAGCAGACGAACTTCGTTCCAAGTATATTGCATTTTTTAAAAGCAAAAATCATGTGGAAATTTCCGGTAAGTCGGTAATTCCGGAAAATGATCCTACCGTATTGTTTACCACCGCAGGTATGCACCCGCTTGTTCCCTATTTGATGGGCGAACCGCATCCTGCCGGAAACCGTTTAACAGACTATCAAAAGTGTATCCGTACCGGAGATATTGACGCGGTAGGAGATGCTTCTCACCTTACCTTTTTTGAAATGTTGGGAAACTGGTCGCTCGGCGACTACTTCAAAAAAGAAGCAATCGGATTCAGTTTTGAATTTTTAACCAGTCCGCAATATCTTAATATCCCGATCGATCTCCTTTCGGTAACGGTCTTTGCAGGAGATGACAAAGTGCCGCGCGACACCGAATCGGCGGAGATTTGGGAAAAGCACGGTATCCCGAAAGAACGGATTCACTTTTTGCCCCGCGAGGATAACTGGTGGGGTCCCGCAGGAGAAACAGGTCCGTGCGGTCCCGACACCGAAATGTTCATCGACACGGGAAAGCCTGCGTGCGGCGCCGAATGCCGTCCGGGTTGCAGCTGCGGTAAATACGTCGAAATATGGAACGATGTTTTTATGCAGTATCGCAAGGAACAAGACGGTTCGTATCACACGCTGGAGCGGCACTGTGTCGATACCGGTATGGGGATTGAACGTACCGTTGCGATGCTGCAAGGCAAGAAATCCGTGTACGAAACCGAGATTTTTACCCCGCTGATTGCCGCAATCGAAAAGATAACCGGCTACCAATACGGCAGCGATGCTGAAAAAGATGTATCCGTCCGTATCATTTGCGATCATACGCGAGCCGCTACCGTTATCTTGGGAGACCCGAAAGCGGTGCTGCCGTCCAATATCGGAGCAGGGTATGTACTCCGCCGTATTATCAGACGGGCTGTTCGCCACGGCAGGAAACTCGGTATCGAAGGTACTTTTTTGGCAACTCCGGCAAAGGTGTTCATTGAGCAGTACAAGGGCGCATATCCCGAATTAAAAGAAAAAGAAGCGGTCATCACTGCCGAGCTTGAGGCGGAAGAAAAACGCTTCCTCGAAACGTTGAAAAAAGGCGAGGCGGAATATGAAAAAATGAAGCCGAACCTGTTAAAGAATGCTAAAAAAATTATCCCGGGCAGGCTTGCCTTTAAACTCTACGATACGTACGGCTTTCCCATCGAGCTTACCGAAGAGCTTGCGCGGGAATCGGGGTTAACCGTTGACAAAGCGGAATTTGAAGAGGCCTTTAAGAAGCATCAAGAACTATCCCGTGCGGGCAGTGAGCAAATTTTTAAGGGCGGTTTAGCCGATCATTCCGAGCAAACCACTGCATATCATACGGCAACGCATCTTTTGCATAAGGCGCTGCGAATGGTTCTTGGTGATCATGTTGAACAGAAAGGGTCTAATATTACGGTAGAACGGCTCCGCTTCGACTTTTCTCATCCGCAACCAATGACTGCCGAAGAAAAGGCGGAAGTTGAGCGCATTGTCAACGAGCAGATCCAAGCTGATTTACCGGTTACTATGGAAATAATGTCGCTTGAAGAAGCAAAACAATCCGGTGCGATGGCGCTCTTCGGTGAAAAATACGAAGATACCGTCAAAGTATACTCCATCGGGAACTTTTCCAAAGAAGTATGCGGCGGCCCTCACGTAGAACACACAGGAGTACTCGGCCGGTTTGTAATCCAGAAAGAACAATCGTCATCGGCCGGGATTAGACGTATCCGTGCGGTGCTTACAAAATAGGACACACGGGATCTGTAAGTAACTTACTGGCGGTTCGGTTGTTTACTAATATCAAAAACCTGAAGAGGATATGATGAAAAAACCTGTAATTACATTGTTTATTGTATTAAGTTTGTCTATAAGCGGCGTTTTTGCCCAAACTAATCTGCTGCCTATTGCAGAGGTGAAACTCAGTGGTCGGACACCTATTACGCTTGGTCAGCTTAAAACCCGTGTTTCAGCCTTAGAAAAGGAAATCGGACGGAAGATGACCGTTCCGGAACGGCAGCAAACGCTGGATGGTCTTATCAATGAACGGTTGATCGTCCAAGCGGCTGAAAAAGACGGGATAAAAATCATGGATTCGGAAGTAAACAATTACTTCACCGAATACGTATCCAATCAATTGGGTCAGCAGGTATCCGAAGCGGATTTTGCGAAACTTATTAAAGAAAAAACGAATATGTCGCTTGACGAATATATGAAAGCACAAAACGGTATGACCCTTGCTGAGTTTAAGAGCTTTTTACGAACCCAACTGACTGCGCAAAGATATGTGATGCAGAAAAAACAAAAAGAGCTGCAATCGATTCCCAGTCCGAGCGATGATCAAATCCGTTCGTATTATGAGGTAAATAAACAGTCTTTCGTGCAGCCTGACACAGTACAGCTTTTCCTTGTGGTAGCCCCGAAAGGCGACAAAGCAAGTACTGCGGAAAAAACGATAAAAGATATTCAGAAAAAGCTGACGGCAAACCCGAAGGCAACGGCTGATATCCGTACAAAATCGCAGGAAAAGAATTCAGCTTATCAAGCTGGAGAAATGTTTGTCAGTAAAACCGCATTGGCAGCCGAACAGCTCGGTATTCCGATGGAAGAACTTCTCAAGATTTTTAACATGAAAGTAGGCGAGGTGTCTCCGATAACCGAAACGGGTGTTAATTACCAGTGCTTTGTTGTTCTGGAGAAAAAAGATGCGAAAATACTCGGTTTAAGTGATGTCGTACAACCCGGCGGGAATGTCAGTCTCTACGAATATATAAAACAGATGGTGATCATGCAGCGTCAAAATGAAGCGCTTAACGATGCGTTGGTTTCGGTAACCAATGATCTCCGTAAACCTGATAATTTCGTCATATTCAAAACCGGCGCCGATCTTGAAAAAACGCTTTCGTGGTAAAAATGGCGATCGGAAGACGACGCGGGAGGATCCTGGCGTTTCAGGCATTATTTGCTTGGGATGCAGGATCATTGCCTCCTGATGATTTATTGCTCTTTCCCTGGGAGGAACGTACCGGTAAAGAGGTGCATGACGAAGATTTTTTATTTTCGCAGCTTCTTTTTTTGGGTACTGTTGAGCATATCAATAAAATCGATAGCCTCATTACCAAAAACTTGGAAAACTGGGATTTTAATCGGCTTAAATTGGTTGACAAAGCGATTCTTCGGCTTGGTACTTATTCGCTTCTCTTCCAACAAGATACCGATCCCAGAATAGTGATTAACGAAGCAGTCTCCATAGCCCGCACGTATGGTACCGATGATTCCTTCAAGTTTGTAAACGCAGTACTTGACAGTATCAAACGAGAGTGTTTAGACTGCTCTTATGAAAAGGACAAAAACTAATCTCTTCCTTATAGGAAGTCTTTTCCTCTGCGTCATTGCCGCAGCATGTTCAAAAACAGATAAAAATGAGCTTTTTCAACAAAAACTGAATGTCATTGACGGTGTTGTGCAAGAAGGTAATACTCAAAAAGCGCTGAATAGCTTACGTGCATTGCGTAAAAAAGCACAGATTCCTATTCAGTATTTAAGCATTGCAAAACGGGAATTGCGGCTGCATAGTCCCGTGCAAGCCTTACAATCAATTCAGGCTGGTCTGAAAAAATATCCCGATGATCCGATGCTTAAAGCGGCTCTTACTCATACACTGATACGGGAAGACCGGATAGAAGATGCGGCCGCGGCTGCTGAATCTTTGCTCGGTACTTCTTATGCCGGTGTTGGGACGGAGGCGCTTATCCTTGCAGATAAGGAAAAACGAACGTACCGGACACCCGTTTCATTTTGGCAAGAGGGATTTCGGCTTACGGGCGAACATATTTTCTTGGAGAATGCTGCCGTAATGCTTGCTCATCAAGGCGACATTGCACAAGCTGCTGCGCTCCGTTCCCGGATCGCCAAAGAAGAAGCGCTGCGTTCCCCCTATTTTTGGTCATGTTTGGCTTATGATATGGGAAACTTCCAGCCGGTACTGGATGATTTAGTCTACTCGCTCGCGTATGCCGACATGGCAGGTATTCCTGAAAATAATCCTAAAGCTTTTGAATACGCCCGCCGTCACCTTTTGCTTGCTGCCGATGCAAGCGCAGGGCTTGGTGATATGGAGCAGGCACGCGGTTTTTGGCACATATATGTCGATCGTTATACGGATTCCTCAAGCGAAGTGTTTTATAACTTAGCGATGACTGCCGCTACGGAAGAAGAAAAAGCCGAAGTTCTGATTGATTGTATTTCGCAAAATCCGGGATATTATCCGGCTGTTGCACAGTATGTCCGTGCTTGTTCCGCTATTAATGCAGTACATAATCAAAACAATCCGTTGGATGAGTATCTGCAAAGCAAAGATTTTTTCTCGTTAGAGATGGAAAAAAACTTGTTTGTTTCTTCGGCTTTTACGCTTTCTGCAGAGCAAGTGCTTGAGGGGGCAATGGCGGCCGATAGTGATGATATACGGTTCCTGCTGGAAGACTTCCGGTACCGTTATGTCCAGCCGAAAAACTATACACAGGGAAACGGAGAAATGTGGAAAATTCTGGAAGCACATCCCCACAATCCGTTGATCAAGGCGTATGCACGCTGGTACTTTGCTTCTTCAGGTGATTTTAACGCTTGTTTCGGAATTGATAAGGCTGATAATCATGATGAAGATGTATTCTACAACGGTATCCGGCGTGCGGTGCAGGGGTATTCGACTGCGGCGCTGAAGCATTTTGCCGAGGTGGAAACGGAGAACCGCTATAAAATTCCTGCCACGGTTGACCAAGCCTATATCTATGATGCCCGCAATGAACCTGATATGGCAATTAAGTATTTCTCCCGCGCTGCGGAGCTCCTTTCCGATAAACGCTCACAGAGTAAGATGCTCTACGAAGCCGCGCGGATATATGCCGAACGCAATGGGATGCCGGAAGCAATTGCACTGTTGAATCGGGCGCTGAAACTTGATCCTGAAAATCATCGGGCCAATGTGTTGAAGCAAAAATTGATTGCCGATGGCAGCGTGAATCGGAATTCCGGTTTAGATGCGTTTTTATCAACCGATACGGATGCCAATTCGCAGTAATACAAACGGCAGCTGGGGAAAAAAAACAGAGGTGCGTGAGGATTCGATATGAACGATTGGTTTGAAAATGAATCTTTTTGGGTACAGTATGCCCCTATCATGTTTGACACCTCGCGATGGAAAGAGGCTTCCGCCGTTGCCGAAGGTATTTTTACACTTGCAGGGATAGGTCGTCCGCCGCAGGAGTTAAAAATTTTTGATGCCGGATGCGGTTTAGGCCGTATCGCTGTTGAACTTGCCGTTCTTGGGGCGCAGGTTACCGGTGTCGATCTTATCAAGCCGTTCTTAGATGCAGCGGCAGAGGCAGCGGCGGCAGAAAATGTAACTATCAAATGGGTGCAAGCGGATTTACGAGAGTTTGTACGCCCCGCCGCCTTCGATATTGCAGTCAATATGTATACCAGTTTCGGCTATTGCAAAACCATTGAAGAAGATGCACTCATTATCCGTAATATTGCGCAATCCCTAAAAAAAGGCGGCTGTTTTATCCTCGAAATGGTGGGACGGGAAATAGCCGTGCGGGATTTTACTCCCGGAGAATGGTTTGAGCGGGCTGGGTATACCGTACTCACCGATTTTACGGTAGAAGGCGCATGGGAGGGCTTACGTTCGCATTGGCAGCTCTACACAAAAGACGGACTCAAGGCAGACCACACCTTTGTGCAGCGTCTCTATGCCGCAACCGAATTACGGCAGCTTATGCTGTCTGCCGGTTTTACTTCCGTCGAAATATACGGAGACTTTGATCGCTCCCCCTATAACGAACGCGCCCGAACCATGATACTGGTCGGGTGTAAGTAAGGGAAGTCATTTCAAAAAGAAGACCTTGCCGATCGACAAGGCCGAAGACCGTATTGCGTCCGTTCTTTTGTTTAACAAGGGATTATTAAGCATCCCTACACTCGTCTGATGACCTCGCGGGCTTTTGAACCGTTTGCGGGGCCGACGATGCCGCGGGCTTCCATCTCTTCGATAAGACGAGCCGCGCGGTTGTACCCGATTTTCAGTTTGCGCTGTACATAGGAAGCAGACGCTTTGCCTGCAAAGGTAACAATTTCCAATGCTTGCTCATACAGCGGATCGTTATCGTCAGAGAACACGGCATTATCATACGGCTCGTCATCATCATCGACAAAGATTTCTTCATCGATATATTCGGGTTCGCAGTATTCCTTCACGCAGGCGACAACACGCTCTACTTCTTGTTCGGAAACAAAGGCTCCCTGCATACGGGTCGGGAACGGACGAGCGGCGCTTACGTACAGCATATCACCTTTTCCCAGCAGTTTTTCCGCACCCATCTCATCCAGGATGATTCGGCTATCGGTTTTTGATGCAACCATAAAAGCAATTCTGCTCGGAATATTTGCCTTAATCAAACCGGTGATGACGTCGATGGAGGGGCGTTGTGTTGCAAGCACCAGATGAATACCGACTGCGCGGCTCATTGCACACAAGCGTGCGACTGTAGCTTCAAGCTCCTTACCGGATGTTGCCATAAGGTCTGCAAATTCATCGATGATGATGACGATATAGGGCAGGGTTTCCGCCGCAATCCGCTCCGATTTGATTTTCGCATTGAAGGTTTTTATGTCGCGCACACCCATGTTATCGAGTAAGGCGTAGCGCCGCTCCATTTCGCAGAGCGCATATTGTAACGCTTGGAATGCCCGCTTCGGTTCGGTAATAACGGGGGTTAAAAGATGTGCAATGTCGTTATAGAGCTTGAGCTCGACGATTTTGGGATCGACTAAAATCAGCTTTACCTCATCGGGACGGCGGTTATAGAGAATCGACAATATGATTGAATTAACACAGACTGATTTCCCCGAACCGGTTGCGCCTGCAATGAGTAGATGTGGGGTCTGTGCAAGGTCAAGGACTTGCGGATTGCCTGTTACGTCTTTTCCGAGAGCAACGGGAATGGCCATCTTAGCGGCTTCCGGCAAATCGGTTTCTATCAGTTCCCGAAAGCTGACGATAGAGCGTTTCTTATTGGGAACTTCGATACCGACTGCGTGTTTACCCGGAATAGGCGCAACGATACGGACGCTGGAGGCAGCGAGACGCAATGCGATATTATCCTGCAGATTGGTAATCTTGGATAGTTTGATACCCGGCGAAGGCAACATTTCAAACATTGTTACGACAGGCCCTTTACGGATACCGGTGATGGACACATCGATTTTAAATTCGTTAAAGGTCGATTTCAACATGAGTGCAGCCCGTCGTGTCGCATCGTCAACAATCCAGTATTCACCGTCGGGGTAATTCGTTAAAAGATCAAACGGGATGGCATATTTTTTCCGCGGCGGCGGCGGGGGTACCGGTTTCGCCGGAATGACCGGTACGGTTTGTTCGATGGTTTCTAACAACTTCTCATCAGTATCCTGTGCGGCTTCGGCGCCGATATCAGTCTCGCTGTCATCGATATCTTCTTCATCCTGTATATCCAAACCGTCAATGGCGATATCCGATTCCGAAATATTTTCAGCCGGTACATCTGCCTCATTGATATCGATATCGGATACAAACGTTTCGTCTTGGAACTCTTCAACCGGCGCAACCGGCGCAGTTTCCTCCTGCATTACCGTCCGGTTTTGGGTGATGCTGCCGGTTTCCGATGAAACGGATTGCTCTTCTTGCATAGTTTTTGAGTTTGTGTGCGTTTCCGAGTCGATCACCACCATTGTGTCGAGCAGGTCTGAGCGTTCATTCGGCAGCGGTACGCCGTTTACAAAAACAAGCGGCATATCCGGCTCGGCGGCGCTTTCGGTTTCAGCAGCGCTGTTGGTATCGGAAAACTCGGCTTCTGTTTGAGAAGCTGCGGCTATCGATTGTTGTTCCGAAATCATTTCTTCGGGAATAATATCCATTTGAGCGATGGTATCTGCGACTTCTTCCGATGCAGCCGGTACATCGTCTTCCGGCGGTATAGGAGTCGCCGCGTCTTCTCTCTGCGGCAAGGGATTGTGCTGTGCTTCGGAATGGCCGGTCTGTTTGATGCGTTCAACCGGAGCGGTAATTTCTTCTAAGCTTGCAAAGAGGTTGTTCGGATCGGAGGGGTCAAATACCGGACGGGCAGTATCTTCTTCCTGCATATCCATAACGGCTGATAATGGAGTTGACAGCGGGAGCGGCTGCACATCATCTTCCTCCATATCCGTAGGTTCAAGAGTATCTACCGCTTGAGCAGAATGCATCGGTTCACTCTGTGGTGTTTCGCTGTACATATCTTCAGTATCCGGAATGCCGGTTTCAATTGATATATCTTGTTCGGAGCGGTACTCAAGTGTATCGGTAGTATGTTCGTTAAGGGTATCAACGGTACTGTCAGCCGAGAGCGGATTAAACGCCGTTTCTTCCGTATCCGTAGATGAGCCGGATACAGCGGCTGCCTCCGGTTGTTCTTGAACCGTACCGGCCGTATTGATCGGAGCTGTGAATGTTGTGTCCGTATCATTTTCCACAGAAGTCGGAGCTTCAGTACTGTTTTCTTCCGGTGAATTCGTCGGTGTGTCTTCTGGTGCCGGTACCGGCGGAGTAAAAGACGCCGTTGTATCTTTCGTATCGCTGCTATCCGGCTCAGCGTTTTCGGAAACGGTATCTTCCGTAGGAATGGTGCTCAGAGAGAAGTGTTTGCTTGATAGCTTTTCGCTCAGTATGAGCATTAAAAAGATTTCAAAGCAGACAAGCAGCAGCGCACAGATCAATATCGAAACGGTTACAAATTGCCGGACAAGCGGAATGGAAACCGATGGAGCAAAAGCGTAGATAAGCCGCTCACCGATGATGGCTGTAACAAAATAGAGCGGGACGCCGAGCAAAACCGCTTTAGATTCGCGCGTCCAGCCGGGAATCAGCAATAATACGGCTCCATATAAAAAGAGAAGCGGAATCAGAAAAGAAGAGAAACCGTATACCGAAAATACGCGCAGTCCTACGGCAAACAATCCATAGTTTGATTGAGTCAGTCCGGCAATCGGCAAAAAAATGCCGAGCGTCAAGATAATCCCGATACAAAAAAACAGTATACTTAAAAAGACCGCTAAAATTCTAAATCGATGATCTCGGTTTCCCATCAATGTTATTTCCCCTCCCGTTCCTTTTGAACACCCCTAGAATTGAAAGATGCCGACTGCGCTGAATAATATAATTCCTGCAGGAATCAAATAGTAGGCAAATATCCCGAGCTTTCCCTTCCGTATCAATTTAAGCAAAAAGGTCAATGCAAAAAAACCTACGATAAAGGCAGTCAACATTCCTGCTGCGAGCGCTGCGATGCCGACAGAACCGCTTATGGTATCGGCTGATTTCAGTTCAAAGATAAACGCTGCAAGAATCGCCGGAATAGAAAGAAGGAACGAGTACTCTCCGGCTTTTTCGCGGTCTACACCGGTTAAGAGCGCCGCTGCGATGGTAGAGCCTGAGCGGGAAATACCCGGTAGTACGCCGATACCTTGCGCTGCTCCGATAATCACCGCTTGCAGCATAGACGGCACGGAAACGTTTTTTTTCGGTTGAATTTTAACTGAAACTAAAAGTACGATACCGGTAATAATAAAACAGATCGCGATAAACAGCATATTTTTTGCCTGTACGATATCTTTTAGTACGATACCGATAACGCCGGTAACGGCAGTCGAAATAAGCAGCGCAGCAATTAGTTTAAGGTCTGCGCTGTCTTCTATTGTATTTTTTCTGATGATAAACCGGCCGAGTACGGTTAAAAGCCGCCATATCTGTTTGTAAAACACAATACAAACTGCTCCGAGTGTCGCGATATGCAGTAGAATATCAAAAATGATGGGGACATCGGTATGCCCCAAAAAGTACTCTGCTACGGCGAGATGGCCGGAGCTTGAAATAGGAAGAAATTCGGCAATGCCTTGAACGGCGCCGAGAAAAATTGCTTGTATAACCGTCATAATAGTTCCTTGAAAAAGAGCAGTACAATATCCTCCGGTTTTTCGGAATAATAGAGTGCTCCGTATATTGCTGCTGCGGACAGTATCTTTCGACCGTAATCCCGCGTTTCAGCGTATTCCAAACTCTCCAAAAAGAGATCTGCCGATAGACCTTGCGCTTTTTTTTGCCATCCGCGAACGCGTGATATGCCTGCATTGTACGCAAAGCAGGCAGGCATAATACGGTTATCGGATCGGCGGATCATTTCCGCAAGATAATATGCACCGAATCTGATATTTATTTCGGGATCGGTAAGGCTGTAATCTGCAACCTTTAACCTCTTTGCGATATCCGCAGCCGTAGCAGGCATCAGCTGTGTAAGACCGACGGCTCCCGCTCCGGATACCACCCGATGCTGAAAAAAGCTTTCGCTTCTTATCAGCGCGTATAAAAGATATTCCGGCAGCCGGTATTCCGCGGCGTATTTCGAGACAATTTCGTGCCACGGACGGGGGTACAGCAGCTCCAGCTGTTCTTTTGTTGCCGCATCTTCCTGATTTCTTAACGAGAAGCGTATTACCCGTATTGAATCGGCATAGAGGCCGTCATCAGCCAATACGCGGGCGATTTGTAGTGCCTCTTCGGCGGGAATCGCCGGATATACGGCAACAATGCGGGGGTAGACCATATCGTATAAACTGAAATGAAGCAAGCCGCCGATATACGCCCGCGCCTCTTGTACGGAAAATTCGCTGGTTTGCGCTTGTCCGCCGGATTGAGACTGTGCTTCACCGGCTTGCGTCTGCGGGCGTCGGACGGATTGTGTTTGTGCACCGGATGGGAGTGTACTGCGGAACTGGAACACATCTTGTAACAACTGCGCCCCGCCGAGCCGATATGCGGCTAAAATCCTGTAGTACAACGAGTCATGGGACTCTCCGGATGCTTCTTGCAGTAACCGTACCGTCTGATCCGGCGGGAGCGAATCGGTGCAGGCAAGTGTATAGGCAACAGCGGCTTGTTGTTCCGGCAAGTTTGTTTTTGTCAGCACATCATAGAGCGTTTTTAAGTGTTTCCAATCCTTTGCCGCAGTCAGCTGCGCCCTCAATGATTGTATCAAATCGGCATACCATTCAGGTTTTTTCCAGCGGGGCGCCGTATCTGTCAGTGCTTTTAGATAACGGGGAATGTCCCGTAGTTTTATGGTATCTAAATAGTACCACAATGCAGAATCAAGATTGGAATCGGTGTCGGCCAGTTCAGCTGCCTGTAAGAAAAGTTTTATAGCGCGTTCTTGTTGTTCTGCGCCGCCGATTTTTACCCGGCAGCGGGCTTCATAAAAGGATGCATAAAAAAGGCACCGGCGCATATCCGTACCGGAAAGCTTCTTATTGACCCCGCTTTGTATTCGTATTGCAAAATCTTCAAAAAAAGCCGCTGCCTCGGCGGCGTTCTCAGTCCCATAGACGCCTGCCTTGCCGATATCGGAGAGCAGACTTGGAAAGGTAAAATCTGCAAAGGCATTCTCCATCCTGAAAGTATCCGGAACAGATGCCCATGCTTCCGTATAGTGTTTGCTAAAAACTGCGATACGGATTTCGGCAAGCTTATGTAAAAACGGCGGCATATCCTTGCCGAATTGAGGAAAGGCTTCGGCAAGTGTTGCCGTCAGCGGGCCGGTAAGATACAGCGTTTCCGGCGATTGCGTGATGCTGTCATAAGCACCCATCTGCAAGAGAAGGAGGTTTTTCAAGCGGGTTAAACGGTCTTTTTCAGACAGTTCTTTTTCGTTCTGTACGGAAGTATCGGATGCTTTGGAAAGTTCCTGTAAGCGTTTTTCTATCGACTGTAAACGGTCGGCCGGGGAACCTGTTTCGTACAGTTCTTCCCGGCACAGACGGTTCAGCGGTGATTCATATAGTTTTTCTCCAAGGTCAAAGTAGAAACGGGCAGCTTGTTCGTGTCCTGCGCGTTTCAGATGCAAACCGACATAATAGGCGCTGCCGTGCCCCATCATTTTAATACTGCGATAGGCGGCTTTGTCTGCTTTTAAGAAAAAACCGTAATTTCCTGCTTTTAAGTCTTTTAATAAAGCAGCACTTCTATCTGCGGCACAGGCTGTGACGGAACCGATGAAGAGGAAAAGACAAAAAAAAGGAATACGGAGCTGAAAAAAAAGGAGCAAGCAAGAACGAAAAAATCGTTCTTGCTTGTTGCGTAGTATCTTACTGCGGAGGGATTTCAATATAAGTTCCCGAAATGATTAAATCAGGATTTTTAAGTTTGTTATGCTTTGCAATCTTTGTGTACAACCACGGATTACGGTAATAAGTTTCCGATAAATCCCAAAGCGTATCGCCCCAACGGATCTTATAGCGGACGGCTTTTTGTCCTGATACGGAAGCTGCCGGCTCTTTTACCGCTGGTTTAGTCTGCTGAACAGGCTGCTCTTGTTTTACCGGTTGCTCCGGCTGAACAGGCTGCGGCGGCACCGGCTGCTCTATTGGAGCGGCGCCTGTCGGTTGAGGAGCAGGCGGTTCGGTTACCGCTTTGTCTGCGGGCAATGACGGCGCCGTATTTGGAGCAGGTTGTTCTTGTGCGGGGGGATTTTGAGCCGGTATAACCGCGGCTACCCCAGGCTCCACAGCCATCGGACGGCTATCTTCGCTAAGAGTCTTTTTTGTTAGTAGCAGAATGCCCAAGACTAATGCAGCAATACCGAGCAAAATAAGGAGAATTAAAAGCCAAATCGGCATTCCGCGTTTCGGTTTAGTTTCTTGTTCATCGTCTTCATCAGTATAAAAAGTCGCAGTGGAAAATTCATCATGGGTGCCGGAATTATCATCAGTGTTTATGTTAGTTGAGGAAAGATTGATATCGGCATCGGCCGTTTCCGAACTTAAATCAAAATCAAGATCATCAAATGCTTGATCCGCAAATGTTTCTAATGACACTCGCAGGGCTTGATGCGAACCGGAATCTTTATCAACAGCCTCGGCAGAAAGATTTTTATCTTCGTCGAGCACTAATCGTAATTCTATTGTCGGTTCTCCAGCGGTCTTCTCTTGAATATCTTCAACAATCAGTGAGCCGATATACAAAGGGTCTGAAGTATCATCCTCTTTTTTGAACAAATTAATTTGTACACTTCGTTGATTATCGCGTACCGTAGTTAATTCAAGCGTTTCAGAGGCTGATGCATCGTCGTCCATAATGGGAAGAAACATTCCATCTGCGAGTTTTATGCCTATTTTAGCTGCCATTACACTACTCCTTCTATTAAAACCTTACTTTTATAGTATCGGCATATCTTAGTCAATACAAAAGGAAATTCCTTTTGAAATATGCGGGTATCTCCTTCGTTGCTTCGAAAAAATTAATCCTCAACGTATCAAAGATACGCCTGCGGTTAATTTTTTCTCGCGCCTCGGATCTACCTCGCCTATTTCAAAAGGCTTACGGAATGCTTACGGAAAGGTTCTCTGTTTTCTATATGTTGACAGGTGATAGGTTTAGCCCTATCATACCTATACATTTTTAAAGATTTCAACTTTTAAAGACTTTTTAGCGGATGTACAGGTGGATACGGTACAAATACAAGAAGAAAAACTGCATGACAATATCGTAATCGGCGTATGCCTCTCGTTAGTGGGAGGCTTTTTGGACGCTTACTCTTATCTATTAAAAGGTAAGGTGTTTGCAAATGCCCAAACCGGTAATCTTGTGCTGCTGTTTATCTCTGCTGCAAATGGGGAACTTCATAAGTTTCTTAAATATATCATACCTATTGTTACGTTTGCGTTCGGCATATTTATTTCAGAATTTCTCAAAAACAAACATTACGTTAAAAACTACACCCGAATGGTTACAGTCTTGGTATTTGAAGTATTGGTTATTGCCGCAATCGGATTAACCGGTACGTATTTTAGGTATGACATTATCAATTCCGTTATCTCTTTTATTGCAGCGCTGCAAGTCGCCAACTTCGATAAGGTTGACGGCAATCCGATAGCCACCACAATGATTACCGGTAACTTAAAAAGCAGTATGATAAACCTTGCGAAGTATCGAGCTATAAAAGACATCAAATATCTGTATTCTTTTTTTAAGTATCTTCTTATCATCGCAAGCTTCGGTATCGGTGTTTCTGTTGGATTTATTGCTATACAATACTATGCGGAAAAATCGATTTTATTGTGCGAACTCTTCATTATTATCGCATTTGTGATGTTACAAAGAGAGGAACGGCTTGTGTAGTGTGAAAGGCCGCAGAGGCATCATTCTTGCCAAACAGGGACATATTGCATATACTCTTTCAATATTATTATATGTGAATTGTCTCAGAGGCATTGTGAACCGTGTGTTTTAACCTTTGCCTCAGCTCAGTCATATTAAAAAAGGATAGACTATGCCCAAGATCGATGTAAATGAACAGCTTTTTTTCAATTTATTAGGAAAAAAATACGATTATTCCCCCGAATTTGAACATTTATTAAGCTCTGCAAAAGCGGAACTTGACGAAGTGCCGTCCGCAGCGGCGCCTCAAGATGAACGCATTATAAAAATTGAATTAAATGATACCAACCGCCCCGACCTGTGGTCAACAGCGGGGCTTGCGCGCCTTTTGCGTATGCACACGGGAGGAGCTTCAAACAAAGCTCGGTATCAAGCATTTTTATCGACATTGAGTGAGCGGAAGGATTCCGGAAAACGGACAGTAACCGTAAACCCCGAATTACAGCATATCCGCCCCTTTATGACGGCATTTGTCATTTCGGGCAAGCCCATCGACGATGCTATGTTGAAAGATATTATCCAAACACAGGAAAAACTGTGCTGGAACTTCGGCCGGAAACGCCGTTCCGTGTCGATGGGGGTGTACCGCAGCGAACTGATCAATTGGCCGGTACACTACCGTGCTGTTGACCCGCACACAACCTCGTTTACGCCGCTCGGCTTCGACACCGAAATGACGTGTGAACGCATTATCACCGAACACCCGAAGGGCAAGGAATACGGCTGGATACTCAAGGATATGAAGAAAGTGCCGCTCCTATCGGATGCAAAGGGCGGCGTGCTTTCAATGGCTCCGATTATCAATAGTGCGGAGATCGGCGCGGTACAGCCGGGGGATGCCGACCTGTTGGTTGAGCTGACCGGTACCGATATGCCCTCTCTGCTGCTTGCAACCAACATCGTTGCCTGCGATTTTTCCGATGCGGGATACACGATTTTACCGGTCAGCGTAGAATATCCCTATGAAACCGGATTCGGTAAGACGATTACCACGCCGCTTTACTTCCAAGAGCCGACAAAGACGACGATTCATGCCGTGAATAAACTCCTCGGAACTGAGCTTCCGGCGCAGGATATTGTGGAAGCGTTGGAGCGTATGGACAACACCGTTACCGTCGAGGGGGATTGTCTGACGCTGATGCCGCCCGCGTATCGGAATGACTTTTTACACGAAGTGGATATTATCGAAGATGTGATGATGGGGAAAACCGTCGAGTTCTTTGAACCGGAAACGCCGCGGGAATTTACCATTGGAAGGTTGTTGCCGGTTACCCAGCTGAGCAGAAAGATTAAAAGTTTGATGGTCGGCTTCGGTTATCAAGAGATGATTTTTAATTATCTCGGTTCAAAGAAAGACTATATCGACCGCATGAATATAGACGGAGCGTCGGTAATTGAAATTGCCAACCCCATGTCGGAAAACTATCAGTTTGTCCGCCCGTCCATCATTCCGTCGCTTTTATCCGCGGAAACGGTTTCGGGCAATGCGGTCTATCCGCACCGTATCTTTGAAACGGGAAAAATCGCGTACCTTGCTCCCGAAGAAAATACCGGTACGCGCACCCGCCAAAGCCTCGGCTTTCTGAGCGTAAACCAAGATGCTAACTTTAATGAAGCCGCCAGTCTTGTCGCCGGCCTACTGTACTATCTGCAAATGGACTACAACGTATGCGAAACGCATGACCCGCGCTTTATCGAAGGGCGGCAGGCGGGCGTTCTTGCCGATGGAAAACAGATCGGTATTTTCGGCGAATTGCATCCGCAAGTGCTGGAAAACTGGTCTGTTGCCGTTCCGGCATTTGCGGGAGAACTCGATATCGAAAGCATCCTTATTCTTACGCTTCCGAACGCTGACCGATAAAGAAAAAACACATTCCGATAAAACAGAGCATGTATGCAAGCAATAACAGTAGCGGGGACAAGCTGTAGGATATATCGGTAAGCAGGGCGATGACAAGGCGGGCGCAATACCGTCCCGCCTCTACCAGTCCTGTTGCCAGTACAAAAAAGAGCGGAAATGCCAGTGCCCATGTATGCTTAAATGGCCGGTGCGGTGGAACTCTGAAGCGCCATGCCAATACGAGCATATAAATCGAAATAATCCAAATAAGAAACACATCGATAATTCTCGCCAATAATTCCCGATGATATATTTGCGCGGGGAAGCCGTATTGTGTTCCCCGCTGCCGAAAGGCATAGAGCTGAGGGAGCGTCATAGATTTTTCACCTTCGTTGGCCGCGATAATCAGCTCAAAATCGCTGTATGAAAACGGCAGCCTCAGAGAGGTCTGCCGCTCAATCGGCATTGTTCCTTCCAGAATGAACGGTTTTAACACTACTGTATCACGCTGCTTATCCACAGCGCGGAACAGCATGCGGAGCATAGGAACTCCATCAGCACTCTCAATCGGAATAAGTTTGATGAAAGGAATCCGTGCCCGATAAAGAATCTTACCGTCGGCGGTGTATTGTGTAAGTTCACAATTTCTTCCATATATTTCCTTAATACTGTTGTTGGTGATATAAGAAAGACCTTCTATTGTTATCTGTGCCGGTGCCCTCGTGCCTGATGCAGGAATGGTAAAATGAATATTACGTGCTGTTTCAAAAAGCGGCAGAGAGGCTGTTTCATCGATAAAGAAAACTTCTTCCAATAGTTTTTTTCGGGTAATATCTATAAAACGGTCTATATCAGGGTCTTTTTTGAGCGGATTATTCTGTTCAAGCATTCGCTTCGCGTTCACAAATTGATAGTAGGCTTTGATGTAGTTTTCTTGCTGGATCATCTCGTATCCGGCTTTCTTTGCTTGGTATAAGCGGATATCAAATTCGGCGGTAAGCTCGGCGATCCCTTTTTCAATTTGATTCCACGCCTGTGCAGCCAGCCGTAACGCTTCTTCATGATAGGGTGCATTTTCGGCACTAAGCTGATATGCTCGCATGGCATAATAGTGTGCGGTGTAAAAATCATATTTGTTCATAAACCGCTTGCTGATGAACAATGCCCCTTCCGCTGTTAAGTTTTCCGGCTCAGCTGTTTCAGAAGAGGGTTCACTTTTATTGTTTTGCTTGCGATCTGCATTGTATGATTCATGCAATATCTTAGCCTTATCGAAAAGTTGTAATGCTTCAGGATTGTTTTTCCAGATTCCTAAGGCAGCCTTCGCCTTATCATACGCTTTTTCGGCATCTCCGTTTCGTAATGAATTATCAGTCTCTTTTATAAAATCGTAATAATCATGTGTTTTCAGTTCGCTGTAGCGCCGGTAGTCTGCCAGTAACGGCAATACTATTTCTATCAATATGATATAAATAGTAACGCACGCAAAAAGCATAATAAATGCTTCTTTTAAGTAGCGAAGTAATATATCAGAAAATCGCGGTACGGTATTTTGGCCGGATGTACCGAAAATAACGGCATACCCTATCAATATAGCGGAAACGAGCAAGCTCGGCATAATCCGTATAAACAAGATTCCTGTTTCCGCTAATCTCCGGCTGAACAAAAACTGCGGCAGTACATCAATTTTTTTGAAAAAAAACACATATATTAGGCAGCACCCAAGTCCGATCACAAAATGAATAAGAACGGACAGCCAGCCTTTTAGCATCTCAGGCATTTTATGCAGCGCTCCTTTTTTTGGTCTTTGAATATATCAGCAGTAGTTTTAAACCGCCTATAGAATGAAATACTACGGCAACAACACACAAAACGAGCGGAATTCCGTAAATACCGTTTTCCGAATTTGTTATATGGAGATTAAAGAGCGCTGTCTTGAATCCTTCCAACTGCATATACGGATATACGAGCAACAGTGCCCCTGAAAGAAGAAGTAAGAAAAGAAGGTTGAACAGATTCCATCGTGTTATGATGCATGCAAACCAAAATGAGCTGACGCAGAAAAAAAGCGCACCTGCGAACAAGAGGTATGTTGTAAAATGTAATGTATAGGCATAGGCAGCATATACATCGGAAAAGAGGCTGTCGGAACCTTGCTGTAATAAAGCTAGAAATAACGGTTTGCTTGTAAAAGCGGCCAACGCTTTGTCGATGGGTGCCGTTGTTTTGTAGGCTGCTATTGCTTTCTCGATGACGGGAAACTGCGCATAACAGGTCGGTATAATAACCGTTACGGTAAATAGCAAACATGCGAGGAACAGTGTAAGGGCTACACCCAGCTTTGCAGGGTGTCTCATCAAAAATGTATACACTCCGATAATGGCCATCATTACCGCTAATGGGAGTACGTAACATGCCTTTTGCGCCATGCAGAGAAGCAGCAATCCCGCCGATTCTGATGCAAACGGAACGGCCATTTCATAGCGCAAGGCTATTCCGCCGAAAAAGGCAAAGATAACAACCGTGCTTAAAAGGCTTAAGAAAAAAACGCCGGGAACCAGTAAAGCATTCTTCATAGGTATCCTTAGAGTAACACGTTATAGATACAATCTCAAGGGTGCCTTTTGAAATAAACGGCGCATCTCCTTTGTTACATATCGATTTTACTATTCGATCCGAATATTCTTTACGAATGCGGTAAATTTTTGCTGTGCTTTGTTGAGCTGCTCTGTTGCGTCAGCAATGTCTGTTTTTAGGTTATCCAGTTCGGTTTCGAGCTTGAGCAGCTTGGTTAAGAACGCTCTCCCTTGCTGGCTTTCCGAACCGACTGCCTCAAGATTCCTCCGTACACGGTCTTGTTCCTTTCCGATTTCCGTCTGACGATCCTGCAAAGTCTTGAGCGCTTTTTCTGCCGCAGTCACTTTTTCTTTTTCCGTTATAATCGAAGCAAAGGCTTTTCGAACCTTTTCGGGAATTTCGGAATTGGTCGTGTAGGAAATGAATGTATTTGAATTCATATCGAATATTTTTTGAGTTGATTGATAGGTGCGAGCTTCTTCTACTTTTAACTCGGTGCCGGTATTGCCTGCAGCTTTAAACTTAAACCGATATTTGTTTGCAGTCGTTTCCGCAAGGGCTTGTTTTGTCGTAAGCTCAAACCCTGCGTTCTTCGCGTGTTCGACGATAACGGTTCTTTCTTTCTTATTGGCATTTCGTATCAAATAGATCGTGCTTTGGACTTGCCGGTACGAAGTTGTCATCACTCCGTCAGCCAGCTTTATAGTTTCAATCGTCCTTGTGGAGTCGGCTCGCTTTGAACCGGTTACTTCAATATCGTCTCCGTAAGCAATTAGGCGTTTTTCGGCTTCGGGTAAAAACTCCAAAAGAGCATCGCCTGCATATTCCCCCCCGTCAAGAACCGTAATGGGACCGGCAGGAAGTTTTAAGCCCGATGTGTTTTCAATACTGATACAGAATTTGGGATTAACACGCTCGTTGTATGGAATGGAAGAAAATACCGAATACTTTTCTGCAGGAAGAGAGGCTATGGTGAGGGGAATCATCGTGCTTTGCTGCCGCTCAAGTGTAATCGGTTTTGACGGCGTAAAGGCAAACATTTCTCCCGCATTACCGGCTTCAGCTTGATTTTCAAAATAAGCTGAATTGTTTCTTTCCTCTAAGTCTTGATATTCCGCTTCATCATACGCTTCAGATGCATATCTAGACGCTTCTTTTTTCATCATCATCGACCGGTTTTCTGCGAGAGGCATAGCTGCGGCATATTCGACAGCCGTATCAGCCGAGGCAAATGTTTCCGCTTTCGCAGTTTGCGCAATTGCAAGCGGTACTTCGGGGCGGTATGTATAGTAAGGCACATAGAGGTTTTGCGTAAAACCGACCGGCCTTCCCGTCGTGAGGGTGAGTGTAATATTCTTCCAGTCGAGGTCGGTTGAATTGTCGATAATCGCCCATGCCTGAAACGCTGCTTTATCGGTACCCATATCGAGCCGATAGCTTGCTTTCCATACCGGCGCTTCCATAACGTATGAAAGACCGATTTTCCGCTCACCTTGCGCATCGATTTTAATGTCCAGTTTTTTGCGGTTCTTTGCCGAAGCGTCGAGGATGAGCGCCAAAGCGGTATTTAAATCTTCATTTCGTCTGGCATCGGTAAATTTAAAGGATTGAATGTCCGAAAAAGCGATAAGGTGGATGCCGTCTTTCGCTGCAAGCGAAATAAAGAAAGAGTCCGTTTCTTTTGAGCTGTTTTTATCGACGCTCAAAATCTTTCCGGTAATTTGATGAGGCGTAAACAGTTCCACTTCGGCGCCCTTTTGCGCTTTTAAAATATCGTAGAGCGTTGTAGCGGCGGAAAGGTCTATTTTTAAACTTTCCAGCGTTTTCCTCAGCGTGTCTTCGGATTGATAATTGACTGCTAAGTTTTTTGCACCGGGATCAGTAACGACAAGAGACTTTAGCACATCGTTAATTTGAGCGGGTGAAAATAATAGCTCTATATTCCCCGAACCGGACACAGTCCCTTCATGCATATAGTGTGCAACGCCTGACGAATAGAGTGTTACCTTTTTAAGCGGAATATCGTCCCCGCTAAAGTTTTTCGCAGGGTCGGCTGCGACACCGACTATACAAGCAGCAGATAAAATCATACAAATCATATTCTTCATGAAAGCTCCCTTATTCATATTCTGATTATACTAACCGATGGGGAAAAATGAAAGGGTATGCGGCAATCCCTCTTGTAATTTATAGAGATGTGTGTATATTTTCAAAAGCCTTGACATTTGTTATTCAAAATAGTATAGTCGCTCTGTTCAATTGGATAAATGGCTAAAAGTCGTTTATCCGGTATTCTTTAAGAGTTCTCCGGTGCCGTAAAGCCTTTTTAAGGCAGGTTTCCGTGTTAATACTGTTAAAAGTATTAAGGGGTTCGCCCTATTACTCTGCAGGATGCCAAACCAGTCATCGGAATGGATTCTGATGATGATCAGGTGGATCCGAATAAGGCTTGTCGAATTGCTATGACGGGCTTACGCAACACGTCTTTTACAACGGTGTTTACTGTCTGATTATCCGCATTCTATTCTTTTCTGTATTTGGTATCCGGTTTATAACATTTTTTCATTTTCAATATGGAAATGGTCTCGCTGTTTGATGGGCGGGGTTTTTGTTAGTTGCCTATTGTCTGTTAGGAGGATTTACATGGCAAAGGAAAAGTTCGAGAGAACAAAAGTTCACATGAATGTTGGTACCATCGGTCACGTTGACCATGGTAAGACAACTCTTTCGGCAGCGATCACTACTCATTGTGCAAAGAAGTATGGTGATAAGCTTCTTAAATATGATGAGATTGATAATGCGCCGGAGGAAAAGGCTCGCGGTATTACTATTAATACTCGTCACTTGGAGTATCAGTCCGACAAGCGCCACTATGCTCACATTGACTGTCCCGGACACGCTGACTATGTTAAGAACATGATCACCGGTGCTGCTCAGATGGATGGTGCAATCCTTGTTGTTTCTGCTCCGGACTCGGTTATGCCTCAGACTAAAGAGCACATTCTGCTTGCTCGTCAGGTTGGTGTTCCTTCTATTATCGTTTTCCTTAATAAGGTTGACCTTGTTGATGATCCTGAACTTATCGAATTGGTAGAAGAAGAAGTTCGCGAAACTCTTGAGTCTTACGGCTTCCCCCGCGATACGCCGATTATCAAAGGTTCCGCATTTAAGGCATTGGCTGACGGCGCTTCCGTTGAAGATACTGCTTGTATCGATGAATTGCTGAAGACTATGGATAGCTACTTTGTTGATCCTGTCCGTGATGATGCAAAGCCCTTCTTGATGCCGATTGAAGATATCTTCACGATTTCCGGACGTGGTACTGTTGTTACCGGACGTATCGAGCGTGGTGTTATCAATCTTAACGAAGAAGTCGAAATCGTCGGTATTAAGCCGACGAAGAAAACCGTTGTTACCGGTATCGAAATGTTCAACAAGCTGCTTGATCAGGGTATGGCCGGTGATAACGTCGGTCTCTTGCTCCGCGGTATTGATAAGAAAGAGGTTGAAAGAGGTCAGGTATTGGCTAAGCCGGGTACTATTCAGCCGCACACTAAATTTGAAGCGCAAATTTACGTTCTTTCTAAGGATGAAGGCGGTCGTCACAGCCCGTTCTTCTCGGGTTATCGCCCGCAGTTCTATTTCAGAACAACCGATATTACCGGAACCGTTACGCTGCCTCAGGGCGTTGATATGGTTAAGCCGGGTGATAATACCAAGATTATCGGTGAGCTGATCCATCCTATCGCTATGGATAAGGGTCTTAAGCTTGCTATTCGTGAAGGCGGCCGGACTATCGCCTCCGGACAGGTTACGGAGATTTTAGCGTAATAAAAAACAAGGCGGTCGGGTAGGCGCTATTCGGCCGCTTGTTTTTGTACGGAGGAAATATGGCTAAGGAAAAGATTCGCGTTAAGCTTCGCGGATTTGATGTTGAGTTGGTTGATCAAAGTTCTAAAGCGATTGTGCAGGCTGTGCAGAAGGTTGGGGCGAAGGTGTTAGGTCCCGTTCCGCTTCCTACACGTATTAATAAATTTACCGTGCTTCGCTCTCCGCACGTAAATAAAAAGTCGCGTGAGCAGTTTGAAATGCGGACGCACAAGCGGTTGATCGATATTATTGAACCTTCTGCAGAAGTGATGAATGCTTTGATGGCATTAGAGCTTTCGGCAGGGGTTGATGTAGAAATTAAACAATAAAAGAACGGTAGACGGCATTTAATCAGGATGTGCGTACCGGAGAAGCGATGAGTTTCTCAAGGAGTTGTGAGTTATGGTTGGTCTGATTGGTAAAAAAATCGGCATGACCCAGTTGTTTGATGACGAGGGGCGGCTGACACCTGTTACCGTTTTGCAAGTAGTGCCGAATACAGTGGTCGCAGTAAAAGATGCGGATCATTTCGGTTATGAAGCAGTTGTGTTGGGAACGGGTGAATTGAAAGAAGGACGTGTTTCAAAGGTATATGCAAATCAGTTTGCAGAAGGTGTTGCGCCTGTCCGTCTTTTAAAAGAATTTAGAGGTTTTGATAAAGAAGTTACCGTTGGTGCGAAAATTGGCGTCGAAGTTTTGGAATCTGTCCGGTATCTTGATATTACCGCAATTTCAAAAGGAAAGGGCTTTCAGGGTGTTGTAAAGCGCTATGGTTTCGGCGGTGGACGCGCTTCTCATGGTTCAAAGTTTCACCGTGAGCCTGGTTCGACAGGGCAGTGTACCAGTCCGGGGCGATCGTTTAAAAACGTTAAGATGCCCGGTCACATGGGTGCCGAACGAGTAACGGTACAGAATTTGAGGATTGAAAAAATAGATCCCGAATTGGGCGTCGTTATGGTACGTGGTTCCGTTCCCGGTAAAAAGGATGCGGTTGTGTTCCTTAAATCCGCTGTAAAACGGGAAAGATAACGGCAGGAGAAGAGAATGGAAAAGAAAGTCTATTCGATTGATGGTAAGGAATTGCGGACAATTGAGCTTAACGATGCTGTGTTCGGTTTGCCTGTTAATGAAGATGTCATTTACTATGCCATTACAAATGAATTAGCAAATATGCGTGTCGGTACGGCATGTACAAAAGGTCGTGCTGAGGTAAACGGTTCTAATGCGAAGCCGTATAAGCAGAAGGGTACCGGGCGTGCCCGCCGTGGTGATAAAAAATCACCGCTTTTGGTCGGCGGCGGTACGATTTTTGGGCCGAAGCCGCGTGATTATAGCTATGCAATTCCGAAAAAAGCAAAGCGGTTGGCAATGAAATCTATCTTGAGTTTGAAGGCTCAGGATGAAGATCGCCTTGTTGTCATAGAAGATTTTACGGTTGAAACCGGTAAAACGAAAGATCTTGTGAAGATATTGCAGGCATTTGTTCAGGATGAGCGCACTGTGCTTGTGTTGAAAGATGATGATGCAATGTTGAAGCGTGCGGGGAAGAATATTCCTACACTGTCGTTTTTGACGTATAACCGTTTGCGTGCGCATGATCTGTTTTATGGGCGGAAAGTGCTGATGCTTGAGTCTGCTGCAAAAAATCTTTCGAGTTTTTATGCGGTTGAGGGGGCTGAGTAATGCAATATACTGATGTTATTATAGCGCCTGTGCTTACGGAAAAATCAAACGAGATGCGTGAGCAGCGTAAGTATGTTTTTAAGGTGGATCCGCGCTCTACAAAGGTGCAGATTAAGGAAGCAGTACGGAAGCTTTTTAATGTTAAAGTGCTTGATTGTGCTGTTGTAAACGTCGACGGAAAAATGCGTCGAGTTCGCTATCGGGCAGGTAAGACTGCAAGCTGGAAAAAAGCTATTGTGACGCTTGCTGAAGGCGAATCGATTAAAGTTTTTGAAGGTGCATAACAGCACTTATCGCTGCTTTGAAGGGGAAGATAAATGGCTCTTAAATTATATAAGCCTATAACACCGGGTATGCGCGGTCGAATTGACTTGCTGCGTGATGAAATCACTGCGCAGAAACCTGAAAAAAGCCTTACAACCGGAAAAAAAGCCAATGCGGGGCGGGATAGCCATGGGCGTATTTCTGTTCGGCATCAGGGCGGTGGACATAAGCGGAAGTATCGTGAAATTGATTTTAAACGTAACAAGTACGGTATTCCGGGAACTGTCCGAACTATCGAATATGATCCGAACCGCAGTGCAAATATCGCATTGATCTTTTACGCTGACGGCGAAAAACGATACATCCTTGCTCCTAAAGGTTTGAAGGTCGGACAAAAGATTATGAGCGGCACGATGGCTGCGCTTGAGCTTGCGAATGCGTTACCGCTTGAATCCATACCGGTCGGTTTTACCGTCCATAATGTTGAGTTGACGCTTGGAAAGGGTGGACAAATGGCTCGTTCTGCCGGTGCTGCTGCGCTTATTGCTGCAAAAGAAGGCGATTATGTAACGTTGCGCCTTCCTTCAGGTGAGACCCGTTTGGTGCATAAAAAATGCTATGCAACAATCGGTGAGGTTGGAAATGCCGATCACATGAATATCAATTTAGGAAAGGCGGGACGTGCACGTTGGCGCGGTATTCGTCCTTCCGTACGCGGTATGGCTATGAACCCTGTCGATCACCCGCTTGGTGGTGGTGAAGGACGCGGAAAGGGACGCAATCCTGTTACTCCGTGGGGTCAGCCTTGTAAGGGATATAAAACCCGTAAGAAGAAGAATACTTCGGATCGGTTTATTGTTTCACGGCGGAAGTAGGGAGTAGAGAATGTCAAGATCTGTTAAAAAAGGCCCTTTTGTAGAAAAAAGCTTGTACAAAAAGGTTGTTGAAATGAGCAAGACGGGAGATCAGAAAACAAAAAAGATGGTTAAGTCTTACTCCCGATGCTCCACGATTATACCTGAGATGGTTGGTTTTACTATTTCGGTATATAACGGTAAATCATGGATCCCTGTGTATATCACAGAGGAATTTGTTGGACATAAGCTTGGCGAGTTCGCTCCTACCCGTATTTTCCGCGGGCACGGCGGCTCGGATAAGAAAGTGGCAAAAAAGTAGGTGGATATAATGACTGATACGACTGCAAAGAACGGTTACCGCGCTACGATAAAGTATTTTATTGCTTCTCCGACAAAAGTTCGGCCGGTTGCAAATGTGATTAAACGTAAGTCTTATACCGATGCAATGGCGATCTTAGAGCATATACCCAATAAAGGGGCTGCACTGATTTCACAAACAGTTAAGTCGGCTGCCTCGAATGCTTTGAACGGTAATAAAAAATTGGATGAAGATATGCTCTATATCAAAGAGATCCGTATCGATGAAGGCCCGAGACTCAAGCGCTTATGGTGCCGCGGTCGCGGACGTGCGGATGTTCAATTAAAACGAATGTGTCACATTACGGTAATAGTTGACGAAAAGGCGGGAGCGTAAGTATGGGACAGAAAGTAAACCCTATCGGGTTAAGACTTGGAATTAATAAAACATGGTCGTCTCGCTGGTATGCAAGTCCGAGAGAGTATGCTGATTTATTGCATGAAGACTTAAAGATTCGTGCAATGCTCCAGACAATGCCTGAGTGTAAAAATGCGGATGTTGCCGATATCGAAATTATTCGTCATCCCCAGCGTGTAACAATTGTTATTCATACCGCGCGGCCGGGTGTGATCATCGGAACCAAAGGTGCCAATATTGAAAAAATCGGTGCTATTATTCAGAAAGAACTGAATAAAAAAGTTCAGATCAAGATTAAAGAGGTGAAGCGTGCTGAATTGAATGCTTCTCTCGTTGCCCAGAATGTTGCCCGTCAGCTGATGGGACGTGCTTCCTTTAGAAAAGCCTTAAAGCAAGGCTGCTTTTCTACGATGAAAGCCGGTGCCCAGGGAATTAAAATCCGTGTTTCAGGCCGTCTTGGCGGTGCGGAAATGTCCCGAACCGAAGAAATGAAGGAAGGGCGGATACCCTTGCACACACTCCGTGCGGATATCGACTACGGTTTTGCGGAAGCGCATACCACCTACGGAAAAATCGGTGTAAAAGTTTGGCTCTATAGCGGTATGATGTACGGCAGCGACCAAAAAGATGACGCCGGTTTGTTGTTAAAAAAACAGCGCAAGGAACGCGCTCCTCGGTCGGAAAAAAGCCGCGGCGAGCGTGCGGAAGCAGGGAGGGATTAAGCGATGGCTTTAAGTCCTAAGAGAGTAAAATACCGCAAAATTCAGCGCGGTAGAGTTAAGGGAAACGCAACACGGTGTAATCATATTGACTTTGGTGAGTTTGCATTGGTATCGCTTGAACCCTTTTGGCTGACTAATCGCCAGCTCGAAGCTGCTCGTGTTGCTTTAAACAGAAAGGTAAAGCGCGGCGGTAAGTTGTGGATTCGCGTATTTCCCGATAAGCCGTATACAAAAAAACCGGCTGAAACACGTATGGGTAAAGGTAAGGGAGCTCCGGAGTATTGGGTTGCTGTTGTAAAGCCCGGAACGGTGCTGTTTGAGCTTACCGGTATTGATCGCTCGCTTGCGGAAGAGGCTATGCGTTTGGCAGGAAGTAAACTTCCGTTTAAGACACGCTTTGCCGAGCAGCCGCGCGATAACTAAGATGGAGTTTTCCGAATGAAAAAGCCGAACTATAAAGATTTATCCCTTGCCGAATTGCAGGCAAAGCGGAGCGAACTTAAACAAAAATATATGGATTTGAGGTTTCAGTTTGTAGTGGGACACGTAGAGAACCCTATGCTGAAACGGTCTATGCGCCGCGAAATTGCAGCGCTGAACACATTTATCCGGCAGAAAGAATTGGCCGGCGTAAGTGCAGAGTAGGAGCAGGCCCGTGGAAGAAACAACGGCAAAAAAGAAATCCGGGAACCGCGAGTTTGTTGGTTTGGTAACCAGCGATAAAATGGATAAAACCATTGTTGTGCAGGTCGCTACCAAGAAACTTCATCGGCTGTATAAAAAGTATGTGCTCAATACAAAAAAGTATAAGGCGCATGACGAACAAAATACAGCTCACATTGGTGATACGGTGCGTATTGTAGAGAACCGTCCGATCAGCAAAGAAAAATGCTGGCGTTTGGCGGAGATTATTGAGCGTGCAAAATAACGAGTAAGGAGCGTCTATATTATGGTTCAAGTAGAAACAAGATTAAACGTTGCCGATAACTCGGGTGCAAAAATTGTACAGTGTATTAAGGTGCTCGGCGGATCTCACCGCCGGTATGCCGGTATCGGTGATATTATTGTAGTAGCGGTAAAGGATGCGCTTCCGACGTCTACAATTAAAAAGGGTTCTGTAGAAAAAGCGGTTATCGTTCGCGTTTCTAAAGAATATCGCCGTCCTGACGGGACATATATCCGCTTTGACGATAACGCCTGTGTGTTGGTTGATGCGAATAAAAACCCCAAGGGTAAGCGTGTTTTCGGGCCTGTTGCACGTGAGCTGCGTGATATGGATTTTATGAAAATCGTATCGCTTGCGCCTGAAGTTCTATAAGGAGATTGAGTGTTTATGGAAGGAAAAATCAAGATCCGTAAGAACGATACGGTAGAAGTGATTGCGGGCAGCGAGAAAGGAAAGCGCGGCACCGTATTGCGTGTTTTACCTGAAAAAAATCAAGTGATTATTCAGGGCGTTAATATGGGTAAAAAAGCAATGCGCAAGCGTTCTCAGCAGGATCAGGGCGGAATTGCCGAAATTGAGATGCCGATACATATTTCAAATGTCATGATAGTCGGTAAGAAAAGTGGCGTATCCCGCATTGGATATAAGATGGACGGCGATAAAAAAGTGCGTTTTTGCCGTAAGGGTGGAGAAGTATTATAATGAGCAATTATGTGCCACGGCTTAAGAAAATCTATACGGAAACGATAACGCCTGAGCTTACAAAAGAGTTCGGCTATACTACGGTTATGCAGGTGCCGAAGCTTGTTAAAATCGTACTCAGTATGGGAGTTGGCGAAGCATTGACAAATAAGAAATTGCTTGATGCTGCGGTAACCGATCTTGGTACTATTACCGGCCAAAAAGCGGTAAAAACAAAGGCAAAGAAAAGTATCGCTAACTTTAAACTTCGTGAAGGGCATGAAATCGGGGCGATGGTAACATTACGCGGCGCCAAAATGTATGAATTTTTGGATCGTTTTATTAATGTTGCGCTGCCTCGTGTTAAGGATTTCCGCGGTGTCAATCCGAACGGGTTTGACGGGAGAGGAAATTATTCATTAGGTGTTACGGAACAGATTATTTTCCCTGAAATCGACTTCGATAAAATCGAAAAGATTGCGGGGTTGAATATCAACGTCGTAACGACGGCAAAAACCGATAAAGAAGCACGGGCGCTTCTTTTGAAGTTCGGTATGCCCTTTAGAAAGTAAGAGAGGTTTTCATGGCAACAACAGCAATGATAAATAAGGCAAACAGTACGCCGAAGTATTCCAGCCGCCAATACAACCGCTGCAGAGTATGTGGTCGTCCGCGCGGATATATGAGGAAATTTCAGATGTGCCGTATTTGTTTTCGCAAATTAGCAAGTGAAGGCCAGATACCTGGCGTTACAAAATCAAGTTGGTAGGAGGTAAAAGATGAGCGTTTCAGATCCCGTCGCAGATATGCTTACAAAGATTCGGAATGCAGCGGCAGCCGGTCATGAGAAAGTCGATGTGCCTTCTTCAAAGTTAAAACTTGAAATTGTGAAGATTTTGAAAACCGAAGGTTTTATTAAGAATTTTAAAAGACTTAACGAAGCCGGCGAAAGTACAATCCGGATGTTCTTAAAATATGATGATAACGAATTACCCGTTATTCATGGTATTGAAAAAGTGTCTACACCCGGACGCCGCGTATATTCAGGATATAAGATGCTTCCCCGCGTATATAACGGGTACGGCACTCTTATTCTTTCAACTTCGGTGGGCGTTATCACCGGCAAGCACGCAAGCGAAAAGCAGGTTGGCGGCGAGCTTATCTGCAAAGTTTGGTAGGAGGCGAGTGTGTCAAGAATTGGAAAACTTCCGGTAGCTGTTCCTGCCGGAGTAAAAATCAATATTGCCGATGGTGCATTGACCGTTGAAGGCCCCAAGGGGAAGCTTTCCCGTACCTATAATTCTCTGGTACAGGTAAAGTTTGAAAACTCTGAGGTTTCCGTAACACGGGTGAACGATACCAAAGAAGCCCGTTCGTTTCACGGTCTGTATCGGAATTTAATTCACAATATGGTCGTGGGCGTCAGTCAGGGTTTTTCTAAAACCTTGGTTGTAAACGGCGTTGGTTACCGTGCCGAAGTACAGGGCAAACTGTTGGTAATGGCTTTGGGCTATTCAAACGATTTTATCGCATTGATCCCCGAAGGCATTGAAGTAAAGGTTGAACCGCAGGGAAATAAAATTATTATCTCCGGTATTGATAAGGAAAAAGTCGGCGAATTTGCAGCGCAGATCCGTAAACTCAGATTACCCGAACCCTACAAGGGAAAGGGTATCCGTTATGAAACCGAAGTCATTAAACGCAAAGTCGGTAAGACCGGTGTTAAATAAGGATAGGTACTATGTTTAAAAAGCGAATCGAGAAAGATAGAAAGAGATTTAAGCGTAAAGTTCATATCCGTAAACGGATTTATGGAACAGCTGAACGTCCGCGTATGACTGTCTTCCGCAGTAATAAGAATATTTCGGTGCAGGTTATCGATGATGATGCACGTGTAACTGTTGCGTCGGTATCCACACTCGAAAAAGATTTTAAGCCCTTAAAAGCAAATATCGAGTCCGGAGCAAAAATCGGGGAAGAACTCGGTCGGCGTCTTAAAGAAAAGAATATTACGACGGTTGTTTTTGATCGAAACGGTTATCTGTATCACGGTGTGGTACAGGCAGTTGCAGACGGTGCCCGGAAAGCGGGAATAAATTTCTAGGAGCGGATATGGATCGTCAGAAAGATTTTAACAGAGACAGTTCACATCGCGAGAAGGAACTGGTAGAAAAGCTGGTTAAGTTAAACCGGACTGCAAAGGTTGTAAAGGGCGGACGCCGTTTCTCTTTTTCTGCTTTAACGGTTGTCGGTGATCAGAATGGACACGTGGGATACGGTTTCGGCAAGGCGAATGATGTAAGTCAGGCTATTAAGAAGAGCATTGAAAAGGCGAAAGCCAATATGATTTATATTCCGCTGAAAAACGGTACTATCCCGCATGAAGTGCAGGCTAAGTTCAAGGGTTCTTCAGTATTGCTTCGCCCTGCTCGTTCCGGTACGGGAATTATTGCAGGTGGTACTATCCGTGCGATTATGGAAGCAGCCGGAGCGGCGAATGTTCTTTCAAAGTCCTTGGGGTCAAACTCCGCAGTAAATGTGGTTCGTGCGACCTTCGAGGCTGCATCGGAATTAATGGATGCTAAAACTATTGCTAAGAACCGCGGAAAGTCTATTACGGATGTCTGGGGGTAAACTATGGCAAAGAAAATTAGGATTACGTTAGTTAAAAGTACCATTGGACAAAAAAAGCCGGTTCGCGCAACCGTTCGTTCCTTGGGACTTGGAAAATTGCATTCCGTAGTTGAGCACTCCGCTTCTCCCGCTATCTTGGGTATGGTACGGGCGGTTTCTCACTTAGTTGAAACAGAGGAGCTTGATTAATGTCTGATTTTATATTGAATGCGCCGAAAGGGGCAAATAAAAAGAAGCGCATTGTAGGCCGCGGTTCTTCATCCGGTCGGGGAACGACATCGGGTAAGGGAAACAAAGGCCAGAATGCACGCTCCGGCGGTAAAACCTATATCGGTTTTGAAGGCGGACAAATGCCGTTGTATCGTCGCGTTGCGAAAAAAGGCTTTTCTAACTATCCCTTTAAGGAAGTTTATTCGGTTGTAAATTTATTTATGATCGACGAAAAATATTCCGATGGGGAAACCGTTAATAAAGAAACGCTGAAAGCAAAGGGACTGGTAAAAAAGCAGACTGCTTTGGTAAAAGTGCTCGCTTCCGGAGAGCTTACAAAAAAGTTGACGGTTGATGTAGATAAAGTTTCCGCACAGGCGCAGGCAAAGATTGAAAAAGCCGGCGGGACGGTCGTTAAACAAAACGGCTAAACAGGCGGGCTTCATACATGGCTAACAATGCACTTGTAAATGTATTTCGGATAAAAGAATTACGCGATCGTATCCTGTTTACGATTGGAGTTTTGATCGTTTTCCGCTTGGGATCGGTACTTACTATTCCCGGTATTGATCCCCATGCTTTATCGGCATATTTCCAATCGCAGGTACGGGGAAATGCTTTTGTCGATTATATGGACTTCTTTGTCGGCGGGGCGTTCTCCAACTTTTCCGTATTCATGCTTGGCGTTATGCCGTATATCTCAACTCAAATTTTGATGCAGCTTGCGTTGTTCGTATTTCCGAGTTTGAAAAAGATTGCGGAAGATGACGGCGGCCGGAAAAAGATACAGGTATGGACGCGTATCCTTACCGTATTTGTCGCATTGATTCAATCGTATGCGGTAACCTTTTATGCGTATATGATACCCGGCGCTATTGTACTTCAGAGCCGGTTTATGTACATCTTTGTTACGATGCTTACCGTAACAACAGGTACGATGATAACGGTTTGGCTGGGTGAGCAGATTACAGCTCGCGGTATCGGAAACGGTATTTCAATGATTATCTTTGCCGGTATTATTGTCCGGTTGCCTCATGCCGTTTCTCAGATGATCCGGCTGGTGCGGCTCGGTGAGTTGAACCTTGTATTTGTCGTGATAGCATTGATTATGTTTGTCGGCATTATCGTACTGGTTGTTTATGAGCAGCAAGGACAGCGGAAGATACCGGTGCACTATGCGAAGCGGGTTGTCGGGCGAAAAATGTATGGTGGTCAAAACACCTATATTCCGTTTAAGATTAATCCATCAGGTGTTATTCCGATCATCTTTGCATCATCGTTTTTGACCTTCCCGATTTCGATTGCGACAACGATAGGACCGAATGTCCGATGGTTGAACAGTCTTGCGCATTTTTTGCGTCCGAACGGTTTGTGGTACAATATTTTCTATTTGATCCTTATTGTGTTCTTTGCATATTTTTATACACAGATTTCGTTAAACCCCACAGAAATTGCAAAGCAGATAAGGGAAAATGGAGGCTCGATTCCCGGAATTAGAACCGATAAAACTGAGGAATACTTGCAAAGAATTCTAAATCGTTTGATTTTGCCCGGTTCTTTGTATCTGGCGCTGATCGCCGTCTTACCGACTGTGATACAGACTATTTTCGGCTTCCCTCAGTCGATTTCAATGCTGATGGGTGGAACATCGCTTCTCATCTTGGTTGGCGTTGATCTTGATACGATGAGTCAAATTGAAGCGCAGCTTAAAATGCACCATCATGAGGGGTTGGTAAAACGAGGAAAGCTCAGATCACGGAATCTGTAGTATTTCAGGAAAGGTTATTCTTTTGTTAAGGAGAAGAACAATATGAAAGTAAGAACCAGCGTAAAGCCTATTTGCGATAAATGTAAGGTTATTAAACGCAACGGAATTGTGCGGATTATCTGCACGAATCCCAAACACAAGCAGCGACAAGGCTAATGGAGGAAACTGAAGAATGGCTCGTATTTCTGGGGTCGACCTCCCCAATAAACATGTTAATATCGCGTTGACGTATATCTATGGAATATCTCACTCATCTGCAAAAGCAATTTGCGAAAAGTCAAAAATTGATCCGATGCGGATGATCAACGATTTAAATCAGGATGAACTTGCCGCCATCCGTGCCGTTATCGACCAGGATTACAAGGTTGAAGGCCGGCTTCGTACCGAAGTCGCTCTGAACATCAAGCGCTTGATGGATATCGGCTGCTATCGCGGTTTACGACATCGTAAAGGCTTGCCCGTCCGCGGACAACGCACAAGAACTAATTCTCGTACTCGCAAAGGTAAGAAAAAGACCGTTGCCGGTAAGAAGAAGTAATTTTGGAGGATAAGCTGTGGCTACAACCGCAAAAAAACGAAAAGAAAAGAAAAGCGTATATGAAGGAAATGTCTATATTCAGGCAACCTTTAACAATACCATTATTACCATAACCGATTTGAAGGGCAATGCGTTGTCTTGGGCATCCTCCGGCGGCTTGGGATTTAACGGTGCGAAAAAATCTACCCCCTTCGCTGCACAAACAGTCGCAGAAACGGCTGTACAGCGCGTTCAGCAGTATGGATTACGGGAAGTTCACGTATTTGTGAAGGGGCCGGGTGTCGGCCGCGAATCTGCAATCAGAACACTTGGCGTTATGGGGCTTAAAGTTCGCTCCATTAATGACGTAACCCCTATTCCGCATAACGGTTGCCGTCCCCGCAAGACCCGCCGCATCTAATAAAAAGGAGTTTAAATGGCTCGTAAAAATCTTTTGAAAGGATTCAAAAAACCAAAAGGTCTGGAATTTGCAGCAGATGTCTCAAATGACAGCTATGGTAAGTTTACGGCGTCTCCCTTTGAAACAGGATTCGGCACAACGATCGGCAATTGTTTGCGGCGTGTTTTGTTGTCTTCGATACAAGGGTATGCTATTTCCGCTGTAAAAATTACCTCTTACGGCGCTGATGATGTTCCGCATGGTATATCGAGCGAGTTTGAAGCAATTCCAAACGTAACCGAAGACACGATGGAAGTTTTGAATAACCTCAAGCAAATGCGGTTGAGACTTCCTAATGAAATTGAACAAGACGTTTTTTTGTTTGATTTTAAAGGTCCCTGCTCGGTTAGCGCAGCCAATTTTGCTAAACCCGGCCAGCTTGAGATTTTATCCGATGATCTTCATATTATGGAGTTAATGGATAATGCTCATGTTGAGCTGGAAGTTCAGGTTGATTTTGGCCGCGGTTATGTACCGGCGGAAACGAATGAAAAATATGTCGAAGTTGTCGGGACAATCTCGTTAGATACCATTTTTAGTCCGGTTCGAAAAGTCAGTTATGAAATTCAGCCGTGCAGAGTAGGGCAGCGTAACGATTACGATAAGCTTGTACTTGAAATCTGGACGGACGGTACTATACGGCCTGAAGATGCACTAGCGGAAGCTGCAAAAATTGCAAAAGAACATTTTACCGTTTTTGTCAATTTTAACGAAAATGAATTGATCAGCGATGATGAATCCGATGAAAGCGATGAAATGATAAAGCAGTTGCTTGACACACCGATAACTGAGCTTGATCTTTCCGTGCGGGCTTCTAATTGTTTGAAAAACGCAAACGTTTCAACAATCCGTGATTTGACAATGATGACCGAGGATGAGATTTCGAAAACTCGAAATGTCGGAAAGAAGAGTTTGCAGGAAATACAAGAAAAGTTGGCGGAACGTAATTTGAGTTTGGGTATGACTGATTACAGTCATTTAAAGAATTCGATCAAGTTATCGAGACAGAAGGAAGAAACAGATGAAGCATAAAAACGGCTTTAATCCGCTTTCACGTACCAGTGCACATCGCCGCGCATTGCATCGTAACATGGTTACATCACTGTTTAAGTACGAGCGGATTACTACGACAAAACAAAAGGCGATGGAGATTCGGCGAACCGCAGAAAAGCTTATTACCCGTGCTAAGGTCGATTCAGTACATAATCGGCGGCAGGCTGCAACCTATATTTGGGATAAGGCAATCTTGAATAAATTGTTTACCGACATCGGGCCGCGTATGAAGGAGCGGAACGGCGGATATACTCGTGTGCTTAAATTAGGGTTACGCGAGGGCGATGCCGCACAGGTTGCAATTTTAGAGCTGGTTGACTATACGCTCGATAAGAGCACGAAGAAGTCGGCAGACGCAAAGAAAGACAGTGCAGACAAGGGTGCTGCAAAGTCAAAGGCAGCGGAGGGCTAAACTATGTCGAAAGCACATCGCGGAAAGGGAATTAAAAGTGTTCCCAACCATGGGCGGGGAACCTGTCCCGTAACCGGCCAAACCGGTGTTAAACTCCTGTATGAACAGGAAATTGACGGAAAGAAAGTCAATATCTCAAAAGTCGGCCGTGCAATGCTAAAAAACAAGAAGGCCGCCGAAGCTAAGGCGTAAATAACGCTGCGCTCTGAATAAAAACGCTCGCTCTGCCGAGCGTTTTTTTATGCCCTATTGTTTTTGCCATAGCGGTAGTGCGGCTCGTCATACTGATAGTTTTGCTCATGTATCATATAAACAAACTGAATTTTGAAATTGCTCGCATTGTTTTAGGCAGGCGTTACAGGTCGTTTTATATTTTTCTATTAGAGAGCCGCATTCAGTATATATTAATTTATCAAGCTTGATTCCTGTCCATGGCTCGTTCGGAAACTGTACAGTGTAATTATGTAACGTTTTAAGTAATTGACATATAAAATATCTTGAATCGATTCCCTCAATTTTAAAACTAAAACGGTTATCGGATTGAATAGTAAAACTCAGCAACGTTTCACTAATTTTTTTGCATGTTAATCTTTTATAGTATCCTTCCTGATCGATATTCACATATGCCCTTTTATGTATTTCTAAATTTTCGACACGCTTAATCCATTGTAAAAAATTCGGAAATGAATCCATTATCGCCGAAAAATCTACTGTTATGGAATAATCATAATAATAGAAATGTAAGTTTGTCCAACTGTGATGAACATGATCAAATTTTGTAAAAAGCTTATAATACAATTGTTTATATCTGTTCATTGCTTATACCTCGGATTCTTATTATACCATACTATTGATTTAATCTCATTTATGCCCTATTGTTTTT
This sequence comes from Treponema sp. OMZ 857, assembly GCF_024181085.1. NCBI lineage: Bacteria > Pseudomonadati > Spirochaetota > Spirochaetia > Treponematales > Treponemataceae > Treponema > Treponema sp. OMZ 857. The sequence continues at coordinate 2,665,603 of NZ_CP051147.1, read as the reverse complement.
GCCGATACAAAAGAAAAGACTATTATGATGATTGATTTGTGTAAAATTGCTGCTGCAAAACCTTATGGTTCTGTTTGTAAGTTAGCCGGTAAGGCATGGATACCGGTACAAGGTTTTGAATCGCATTTGGATGATGAGCTGGCTTTGCAGGCTGATGGTTCGTCCGGGCGTATGTGGCGCTTTTCTTCCGCTTCCGAAGTCCAGAGTGATTTTAAGTTGAGCGATGTACCGGTTCAGTCAAGCAAGCTTGTGTACTGTGAGGATATACGGCAGGAAGTATTTTGGAAGCAGCTGTGCTGGGAAGAACCGTTTGTAGTGCGGTTCCGTAGTATTGGAGAAGCTGCGGAGCTATTGCGAGGTGTTCAGCGGAATTGGGCGCACTATCCGCTGAACTGTTTTAGGCGGGCGGAATTGATTGGTGCAAAGCTGCCGTATATCAGCAAAAAAGAAAAACCGTTTCCTTATACCGTGCCGCTTGCCGGTATGGGGGTGTGGTCGTTGCTAGATGAACATACCTTGCTTGCGTCTGCGAAAACCTCCTCACCGTTTCCGCTCGGCGTTATCCGCTTTACCGAAGACCATCAAAATCCACCAAGCCGTGCCTACCTTAAATTATGGGAAGCCTTAACTCTGTTAGACTTTTACTATCGGCGTGCTGCAGAGCAAAAGGGAGGGGCTGTTCCATCGGTAATACCGGTAGACTGGGCATTACCTCAGCGCGGTTCCCATTGTGTGGATGCGGGGGCCTGTCCCGGCGGCTGGACATGGGTACTGAATAATCTGGGGGCAGAGATAACCGCTATCGACCGGAGCCCGCTGGCGGATTTTTTGATGCGTGAACCGCGGATTACCTTTATGCAGCATGACGCGTTTACATTAACTCCCGAAAGTCTCGGTAAACAGGATTGGGTATGTTCCGATGTTATTTGTTATCCGCCCCGTTTACTGGAATGGATTGAACGGTGGCGAGCAAGCGGTCTTTGTTCAAAATTTATCTGCACAATCAAAATGCAGGGAGCACCCGACTTCGATACGATCCGCCGTTTTGCGGAAATTTCTCATTCAAAAATTGTTCATCTTACAGCAAACAAACATGAGCTGACTTGGCTGTGCGCACCGTTCATTGATGGATGACCGTTATATCATGGATGATGGGTACCGGTATGGGGGCATTGCTGAAGGCTTTGCAAGTTTAGCGGGATGCTTCTCCCGTTTATATACCGCTGTTTAAAAGCGTTTTTTTAAAGTATGCAACTGTGTGCGCTCCGATATTCGCTTGCCGCCGCCGCTTAATTAACCTACAGGCTGTCTTTATGATGATGCGTTCCATAGTAATGCGGTGTGTGTCCTGCCCCATCGCATCGAATTCAGCGGTTTTTGTGTCCCCGACCGCGCGGCGGATTATTTCCGTACCGGCAAAGCCGTAGGCATCGGCAAGTATTTCAGAAAGCCGCCACCGGATATACCGTTCGTTGTAGAGCGGGTCGCTTAACGGAACTGTTTTACACCGTTCCAACGCCTTTGCGGTAAAAAGCTGCGGGAGTGCTTCTATTGCGGCGGCTATCCGCTCAATAAAATCATCAAAATCATCAGCAGCGGAGAGCTTTTTGCGGCTGAAAGCAGCGTACATCAAAGAACAATAAAGATTTGCGATAATATTACCGAGGTCATATCCGATTGGACCGTAAAAGGCAAATTCGGGGTCGATAATTTTCATACACGGTTCGCTCGTTGCATTCTTATCGGGAGTGGCATTCGTATCGATAGGTATGCCGATAGTATTGCCGATAAAAATCGAACCGGTGTGTAAATCACCGTGGATAAGCGCCTCTGCCTTATTCATAAAGGTTTCCCGCAGTGAAGCGACTTCGGCTTTAAGCGCTTCGTCGGTGTAAAGTGTTTTTCGAATAAAGCTCTCGTTACCGGGGGTGATGCGGTTGCGGTTTTTTCCGTTGCAGTACGGTTCGGAAAACACGAGCGTTTCGGAAATTGCGCATAGTTCGGGATTGATAAAAGCTTTTACCCGCTCCTTCTTTTCTTCCGGAGACAAAAACAAATCGCTTGTTGCGAAAACCGCATCCGCCAGAAAGGATGCGACGTTTTCCACAAAACTTGCCGGAAGCGAATGCCCCACCATCAGTTCCTTTCGTAGATTACCGCAATAGGAAATATCTTCCATACAGATAGCGCTCATCGTATCATCGTAGGCATAAATACGGGGTATGAACTGCGGGGTAAGGGCGGCATAAATGCGGAGCGCGTCCGCCTCTCTTTTGCTGCGGGTAATGTCGAGCGGACGCCCTGATGAACGGAGCAACCGGTCTGCTTGTTTTACAATAATGCTTTTTCCACTGATACGAGAGCGCACTTGGAATACATAGTTGATGTTTCCGTCCCCGATTTCTTCCGCATTGAGCGGGTCATCGTGGGAAAATAACCGCAGCTGTTCAACGAGGTAGGTCTTTACTGTTTCCGTATCAAGTAAATAATGCGCTTTCATGGTTGTATGTATGTCCTTTAAATGTACCGGTCGAACAAAATGTGAATTTTGTATCAGCAGCCGAAGTTAGACCGCGTTATGTTCTGAACAATCGATAGAACAGCACAATCAGCAAAAAGAGGGCGTAACGGAATACGTAAAATACTTTAAAAGGATTACGCAGCAGTTGCGGTAAAAACTCGTGACCTTTCCGAAATGCAGCGTCCGAAATACGCTTTTTACGTTTTGCAAAAATATCGATGATATCGTTGTCATGGATAAAGATGCTTGCGGGTAATTTCGCTTTATTCCGATAAATCCATCGGACGCCGCCGGGAAGCCCGTTTCCGGCAATCAACAGAGCGGGATGGGCTTTGACAATCGAAAGGATAATGTCCTGTTCCATAGTCTTGCGGTAGAAACCGTTAAAACGGCCGACAATACCGATACCCGGAAAAGTTACGTGTACATTGCGTTCGGCATCAAGCAGGTTTTGCGCCCGTCCGCCCAGTAAGTAGAGCGATTTATAATGCGAGTCGATGATGTTGAGAATTCTGATAATCATATCAAAAGAATCGCGTCTGATCGGTACGGGAAGTTTGAGGAACTGCGCCGCTTTTAATAAACTTCTTGAAAGCGGAAGACAGAGCGCTGCTTGTTCAAGCATTGCGCGGTATTCCGCATCGCGGCGCGCTCTGAGCAAATCCCAGATTGTAATGAACACGATATGTTGAGGTTCTCCTTTGCTCAGCATATCTAATATGGTTTGCTCAATATCTTCGTCGGGGAGAATATCGATAGGAATTGTTAAAAGGTTTATACGGGTAAGTGCCACAGGTCAGCCTCGTTTATAGTAGTTTGCACCGCTGCAATTGCATACAGTGCGGCGGTTTCTGCACGTAATACGTTCGTTTTAAAATGAATGGTTTGGAATTCCGCGTCGCGAAGTACTGCTGCTTCCGCGGGGCTAATGCCTCCCTCCGCTCCGATTGCGAGCACGATATGGGAAGGCTTTTCTGCAAGCAGTTGGTGAAATCCGACGGATGTCGCGGCGGCTTCGCTGCACTGAGCAAACACGGTAGTAGCAGCCGGTACAAGCGTTTTTAAGGTGTTGAGCATTTCGGCAAGCGGAGCCGGTTCCATAACGATGGTATCGATCGGAGAGCCCGATTGCTGCCGCGCCTCTTTGATAATGCGCCTGAACCGTTCCAGCTGTGCAGGGTTTTGTTTTTTTGCAATGGAAAATTCTCCGATTACCGGTAAAACGGCGCGCACGCCTGCCTCCGTTGCCTGCCTAATAATGGTGTCGGTTTTAGAGCCTTTGAGCACCCATTGCAGCAAGATAAGTTCGGCAGCAGGTGCAACATACGCAGGCGAAGTGTTTGCGGCTTCGTTGGTTGCATCCGCAGCAGCCGTCCCGCACACACTGAAGGGCGTTGGACGTCGCTTTAACCGCAGCGTTTTCTTTGCGGTGTTTATCGAATCGATGACCATATCGGCAGCGCCGCTTTGCGGCAGTACCGCCGACAGTATATCACCTTCCCTCATACGCCGTACCTTTACCAAGTATACAAAAGCCTTGCCGCTCAAGGTGAGCATACCATTACTGTCCGGCTCTTGCTCGATAATAAATTGCTTCATCGTTTCGTGATACCGATTTATGAAGCCTTCTTCAAGCCGGTTACGGCTTTTTCTTGAGCTGCTTCGTCCTGCATTTGACGCACGGTTTTGCTGTTCCGCAGCAGTTGCGGCAATGTCCCGCTTTTAAGAATTTTGACAGCTTCCTGTAGCGGTGCGTCATATTCAATATCAGCCGCGGGAGCGGTGTGAGTTCTATTATATTCCTGCCGAATCAAAATGCGGAGCAATTCTTTGTTCAGAGAATATTCTTTTGCGAGCGATTCCGCATATCGGGTAATTTGTGCCGCGGTTAAATCCTGGTTCTTCTTGACAAAGGTGGAAAGTTTTTCATCTTTGAACAGTTTTTCCAGCTGTTTTTCGTCATCTGCCGATAGCGGCGGAAACAGCAGCACCTCTTTGTCCGGTTTGATGCCGGTTTTGTCGATATTTGCGTCGCTCGGTGTATAATAGCGTGAAGTCGTCATCTTAAAAGAATCTTTTTGTGTCAAATCGAATATCTGCTGCACGGAACCTTTTCCATAGCTGGTTTCTCCGATGAGGTATGCACGCTTATAATCTTTTAATGCCCCCGCCAATATCTCCGACGCGCTCGCCGAACCTTTATTGATAAGCACAACAAGCGGCACATCCGCAAACACCGCATCGATCGCAGCGTTTTTGTTAAACTCAAGGTTATTCTGCGGGATACGCGATTTTGTAGAAACGATCAATCCTTCTTTAATAAAAAGGCTTGCCGTATCAACTGCTGCGGTGATGAGTCCACCCGGATTATTCCGGAGATCGAGTACCAGTTTGGTTGCTCCTTCCGCTTGTAGGCTTTCCATTGCTTCCCGTATGCGGCGGCTACCGTTCGGATTAAACTCTATCAGGCGGATATAGCCGATATCCTTATCGAGCTTCATGTATTTAATGGTCGGCACTTCAATCCGAGCCCGTACCAGCTTAACCGGAAACTCCATATTCTTTCCGCGCCGAACGGTTACGGTAACGGATGTACCGATTTTGCCGCGGAGCTTTGCTACAACATCCGCCTGTGTCATCTCGATAACGGATTCTCCTTCGATTTCGGTAATGAAGTCATCTGCCTGAATACCGGCTTTCCATGCAGGGGTTCCTTCGAGGGCGGACGCAACTTCAATATAGGATGGGCGTTCAGCTGCCGAAGCCGTAGGCTTGGTAAAGGTAATACCGATGCCGCCGAAGTAGCCGGTTGTGGTATCCTGCAATCCTACGCCGGTTAAACTGCCGTTGTCGATATACATGGTATACGGGTCTTTGAGTGCATTGAGCATTCCTTCCGCGGCGCCCTGAAAGAGCACCTCCGGATTTACCTCATCGACATAATAGCGTTGAAGCGCCTCATTTAAGTATTGCAGGTATTGCATATACGGTATCGTACTTTGAGTCCGATCCTGCTGAGATTGAGCAAAGATAGACGGTGCATACGATACGGTAGAAATGAGAATAACGGAAAATAAACAGGTAATAATCCAAATTTTTCGAGGTTTCATAGAAAATATTTTCTATTATATTGGAAAATTGTCAAGCCTTTAGCGAGTTTGTATCTTTGTTCGCATATTTAAATGAGGTAAAGTACCTGATATATGGGATAGTACAACACACGATGCCTTGTATAGCGCTGTGCTTTTCGATACAATATTACTGATGATAAAAAGTACTGTCAGTGGAAAAGCATCCTCTCTGCGGACAATTAACTCTTACGGCGTGTTCCTTCCGTATTTGATTATTCCTTTCCGGATCAAAAGTGCAAAAGTACTCTTCCGTTTTTTACGTACCGTTATACGCGATTTTTTTTGGCTACAGTTTTCGGTAAAATGGCACTTTAAAACGATTCCCATTTTGGACGTATCCCACTCTCTCGATGAATTAATTCCTTTTACACCCGACAAAGTACAAATTTATTTGAATTTTACGAATTTTTGGATCCGGCCGATGACCTTTTTGTTCCGTCGGATTGGAATAAAAAAAGCGCTGCCGTATTGCACCGAATATCTTTCGATTATCGAACAAGCATATTCAGGGGCTGCAAAGATATACCGCTTTTGCATGACGACAACAAACCGCCCTGATTATAAAGCGGATAAGGCATTCAAAATAATTCATGCCTTAGACCCTCATTTGTTGTGCGTGCCAAGTCTGCACGTTTCTATCGTTGTTCTTGCATCGGTTTATTATGCCGAAGTGTTTAAACAGGAGGATTTTACACAAGAAGAGCGGGAATTCTATACGGAAGAATTACAAGAAGGAGCGCGGCATATTATTGAAAGTGTATTGTATATCAAGCAGCACAGTGTAAATTGCATTCCTGCGGCAATGTATATGATGCTGTATGTGCTGAAAGGCCGATTTACGATAAGCGCAGGAGTCGATATTATCAACAGTTTGTTTGCCGACGACAAGACACTTTCTGAGCAGGTCAAACAAGAAGTGAGGTCACACATTCACTTTATGTTTGAACGCCTCCTTTTAGAGGGTGCCCATGAAAATGATTGGACTATTCCCGTAAAACGATGGCTGCAAAGCTATGCACGCTCAAAAAATGCCGTTTTGCAGATCGATCGCTTGCCGCTTACATAACTTACCAATATGCCTGATGTCTACATCGGGTAAACGCATCAAGCTGTTTTTAGAAGTCTTATGCATTAATGATAAAATACTCGTGTCCCGTGTTTTTGATAAAACGCTGCAGGTCGCCGGAATCGATAAAAACCGTCGCTGTATTTTCATTCGGATGAAAGGTTAAAATGCGATATTCGTCAAGCATTGATTTATCAAAGTATACGGGGACATCGTGTGCGGTGTTGTTTAATAGGCCAAACGGCGACACAACTCCTGCTGCGAGACCGAGCTTTTCTGCCAATAATTCTGCTGAAGCAAATTTAAATTCTTTTTCTTCGAGCATTTCCGCACACTTTTTCATATCAAGCCGTTTCATTTCGTCCATAATGAGTAGAATGCACTGTTTTTTATTTCTGTTTCGCAAAAAGAGCGTTTTTGTCCGGCACCCTTCTTTGCCTTCAATGTATTTGTCTGCTTCTTCTGTAGTTAAAGCCGGCGGGTGTTCGACAACTTCGTAACTGATACCCATATCTTGCAATGCTTTGTAAACGTGTTCGGCAGGTGTCATAAAAAATCTCCTTGTACCTTATCCGGTTCTTTAAATACTATAGCATAAATAAAAGAAAAGACAACACAGGAATATACTTTGGGGGATGGGGGCTCAGGGATTCCGCATTATAAATCGTGTCAAAAAAAATAGTAGCCCCCATGGTATAAATAATGGTAAAATGTTCTTGGAGTGGAACAATGACATTACAAGAAGCATTTGAAAACATTAAAGACGAAAGAATCGACAGATGCAAGAAACACAATCTCATCGATATATTAATGCTTGTGTTTATGGGAGTATTGTGCGGCTATAAAAGTATAGAACAAATACAGTTTTATGCGACATTAAGCGAGCAAACCCTCAAAAAATATCTGAAACTGGAAAATGGCATCCCCAGCAGCGATACGATTCTGCGAGTGCTTGCAAGGATTGATGCAAAGCAGCTTGAAAAGTATTCATAGAATATGCACGAGAGACATTTGGCAAGCATATTGCAGAAAATGAAGTGGTCGCGATTGATGGAAAACTATCCGGCGCTCTGAATATGTATCGACAGGCGAAAATAAAACCGCATAAAGCTGCTCATGTTGTTTCGGCTTGGGCGCATTCTCTGGGTGTGTGCTTCGGGCAGGTGAAAACAGAAGAAAAATCAAATGAAATTACCGCCATTCCTGAACTTCTGGATCTGTTAGACTTAAAAGGCATGATTATTACTATAGATGCGATGGGCTGTCAGAAAAAAATCGTTGAGAAAATAGCAGAAAAGGAAGCGGAGTATGTTATTTCTCTGAAAGGAAATCAGCAATCGATACACCGGGATGTAAAAGAGTTCTTTGAGCACCCTTGTGATGGTGCGTATTGTCAGTGTTACCATATTCAGCGAGGAGAATATACCATTGAAATTGGACACGGGCGAATTGAAAACGCACCTGTTATCTTTGCGGGAATATTGATTGGCTTTCAGAAAAGATGAATGGAAGAATCTCAATGGAGTTGGAATGCTCGTGTGCGAAAGAACGGTAAAGAAGACTGGGAAGAAATCCGTTGAACAAAGATATTTCTTGACCTCACTGACAGATGTGCACAAGGCCGCATTTGCGATGAGGGCTCATTGGGGGATAGAAAATAACCTGCATTGGGTTCTCGATGCGATTCTCGATGAGGATTATTGTCTTGTACGGAAAGACAATGCGGCAGCAAACTTAAGCGTCTTACGAAAAATTGTCTTGAATATTCTCAAACAGGTTGACTTCTCGGATATCATAAGCACAAAGAAAATGCCGCTTCTCCATAAGCAACATCTGTGCAACAAACGAGAAGATTGCCTTGATAGAGTATTGCTCTCGTTATAATGCGGAATCCCTGGATGGGGGCTGGGCAGGTCTTGCATAAAAAGCAGCATCCGTGTAGGCTTGATAGTGTGCCGTTTTTATGCAATGTTGTTTTTATATTACGTTGTCGTGAAAAAAACGAGCAGTCTAAGGAGTGTTTTATGAAGAAACTGATTGCATCGGTGATTGGTGCCCTGCTGATTCTCAGTACGCTTTCTGCACAGGAAGAAGGGGCAGAGGAAAAGTCAAAGGTAAAATATTCGACAAATATCAATCTGGCTATTACCTATCCTTGGGCCGGCAAGCTGAATGTGACAGAAGTTATTAAAGTTCCGGTTTTGAACTTTGATAATCCGTTTATGCGTGGTAATAATATTAAATTTAAACTAGGGGCGGAACTTACGCCGGTTACCGTCGAAGGAAAGTTTGATGTGGTCTGGACTCCGCTCGCCTTTTTGGAAGTATATGGAGGTGCCAGTATTGGATCCGGGTGGACACTTGCAGGATGGCACGGCCTTGCCTTAAATCAGGATGTTTCCGGCACAACGCACAAAGTTCCTATTAACTTTAAAAACGCATTTTACACTGCAAATTTCGGCGGTGCTTTGCAATTTGATTTGGGCGCAATTATCCCGACTGATTGGACTCATATAATCGCGAGGGTTGATCAGTACTTTTTATATAGGGGTGTTACAGGTGTTGACCCTCTTACATCATGGGTGTTTCAGAATGATGACGGCGAAAACAGAAACGGCTTGACCTATTGTGCTTCATACGTGCTTGGCTATCAAATGCCCCTACCGATGAATATGATTGCCTTTAGACTGGAAACGGAGAAAACTTTTTTTAAAGTTCCTACCGGTGCCGATAAAAGTATATGGGGTGAAGATCGTTATAATGTCGTATTCGGACCAATCATCAGCTTTAAACCGATCGATCAGCTGACGATCATGTTGATTGCACAATGGAAGACCGCTCATAACTATACAGTCGGTGATTTAAAAACATTTTATCAAAAACGTACAATCGATAAAAGTAAGCTGGACAAGATAGTCTTTAAGCGTGTGGGGATTATCTTCGATGTGAATCTCCCCAATAACTAATGGGCATCTCTAAAAACTTGGCTAGATTTTTTTAACAATGCCCTTATGAATGCTTTACACCGTCGGTGTCCTGCGCAAAAATGTTTCGATTGTGCGTATGGCTTCGACGGCGTGAGCTTGTGTTGCAGGGGAAGGATCGCGCAGCTTTTCCTTTAGCAATACCAACGAACGTTCAACCATTTCCGGTTCGTACTTCCCGATTACGCGGAATATGTCCGGAGCATGCTCGCGAACCCCTTGCTTGTCAGGATCGTCCAGCATACGTTCGAATAAGCCGATGTACGGTTTAAAAACGGCTGCCTTAGCATGAGCAATACTTTGACACGCATCCAGCATGGCCGCCCGTACTTTGGGGATGGGGTCGCAGTGTAGCTGAATAATCTTATCCAACCTGCTTTTGACCGTATTGATATCCGCCCTCCCCGTGCGGCCGATCGCCAAAACAGCCTGTTCCCGAATTTCCCAATTTCTGTCTTTTAATGCTGTAAAAGCACCGTCTATCAAATGTGTAATTTTTTCAGGGATATGATTTCCTATGCGGCCTAAAGTCTCGTAAGCTTGCGCGACTTCTTTTTCATTGCTGCTTTTAATACTTTTGGTAACGAATGCAATATCTTCACTCGTCAGTTCCGTGGGAGTTGTTTGCGCTGTATACGCAATACTTTGAAGACGTTCAATATTTCTATTCATGTGTTCTCCCTATGAATGAATAATGAGGATGATGTAGCAAGATGTTCAATGCTGATGTATTTTTAAGTGGGTGATACTATACTGTGAAATAAAGAAAAATCAAGTGCTTGAAAATCTTTCAGTACTTTCTCCGAATAAGTCGGCGGATTAGTGCGGTTTACCCGCTCCATAGCCTGCTCCCATAACTGCAAAGATCGGGTGTCCAGTTCGGTTCCTTCCGTTAACACCATACTGCGGTACGGCTGCTTGTGCAGCTGAATATTTCCATACATTGCATGATTTTGCAGCTTCCAGTTCCGGTGAATATAGTCGCGCACTTGTATATACAGCTCCTCACGGGTGGCACAGAAGATCAATTTAATATCCTTGGCTTCGGTGCTGTTATTCGAATCTCCGTGGTTGCGTTCGATATATTCTGCAATTTGAGGGTTGTTGGTGATAATCAGTTGCTTCACGTAATTTTCCTTTTTATCTTTCGTTTAAGAGTGCTGCCGTTTCCATAATGCGATCGAGTTCTTCTTGGGTGTCGCACACGAGAGACGCTGCATAGTACAGTGCAATGGCTGTTTCGGTTGTGAGCATCCCCATCGGTACGGCTCCTTCCTTCCATAAATTCCGTGCGCTGGCATAGCTGGAAAAATCGATGACTTCTTCCTGTTGGGAAGTACAGTAAAACCTGCATTGCCGTTTTTTGCCGCGTTTAAGAAATTCCTTTATAGAATACGAACTGTCTTTCATATTTGCCGTACCGTTTTCATACAGCTCTAAGAAGAATGTGCGTATATCTTTTTGCAACGGAATGAGCCGGTCGCTTCTAATGCCGGGATAGGTTTTAATCAAAAACATATTGTCGGCAGCTTCGCTCAATAAGCTTTCAAAAACAAGGCTATCGCTTTCCTCATAATCCGAAAGCAGGCCTTCACCTCTAAAGAGCGGCGCTTGCATATTCCAGTTTACAAAGCCGATATCGCCTGAATCGACGAACTTGAGATTGAGCGGCGAAAGCACCTTACCGTTAAAAGAAACATAGACGCCGTTTTCTTTCTCCCACGCAAGTTTGATTGCCGCGTTGAAGTTGCGCCGCGCTTCTTCAGATTCCGAAGGGGCGGTACCGGATGCGGTCAATACGATGGAAACCGGTGTGTCGGCAAAAAGCCAGTATATCAGCGGCGCAGTATAGACGAGGGTATCGGTTCCATGTGTTATGACGATGCCGTTTGCCGTACCCGAAGTGATCTTTTCGCAGATTGCGTGAATAAGCTGCGCCCAATCCGCGGGTTCCAACTCTTCGCTAAAAAGCCCGTCGGAAATACTCGGTTCGATACGGATATGCCGTTTTGCAATATCGGTATCCAAAAGCTCGGACAAAATTTTGGTATTTCCCGCTTTCACCTGTCCGTTTTGTATGGTAGCCGAAATTGCGCCGCCCATCGAAAGCACATAGATAATGCGGATATTCAATTCTTCTTTAATGAGTTGTTTTACCAATTGCTGGTCGGCAAACCCTTTTGTCCGCTTCATCACCGCGCCGCACAAGATTTCAAGGTATTTCATCGAACCGGTTTTGAGCAGTTCCGCTTCTTTCGGATGTTTGCTAAGCATCTCTTGCACGAGAGTCCTCAGCGTTGTTTCGTCCGATATCTTTATCCATTCATCTTGAGCAAGCAGGGCTGCGGGGTCAGCGCCGTCTATGATAATCTTTTGTAGCAGCGTGCGGCTAATCGGATGGTTAATCGTTCCTTCCTGCGCAAGCCGCAAAATACGGGCAAAGTATTCAGGCTGTAAAACAAGGCAATCGATTGTTTTGCCGGCACGCTTCAGCAGTGGGAGAATATCTTCAAGGATGCCGTTTGCGGCGATTTTCGGCTCAATTCCGAATTGCAGCACCGCTTCAAAAAAATTCGCAAGCCGCGCCTCGGTACACAGCGCCCGTACAATCGGGATGGACAGGCCGAAGGATTGAATATAGCGCAGCTTCCGTGATTGTTGATTTTCCGGGGCAGTCTGCAATACCTCTTGCAGCAGCGTATCCGGCGCGGTGTAAAAAGCCTGCTCTTCTACCGGTTTTGTTTTAACGTAATCGATAAAATCCCGTGTTTTATACGGTTCGGTACGCTCCATGCGGGCATTCCACAACCGGCTTTCTGAAATCGGCTCCTTCCCCTGTTTGAGCATATCTTCCTGCCGCCGTAAATCTTCGTTTACCGCCTTCCGTACAAAGTTAAAAGAGTTAAGGTTCCTCAGTTTTACGTAGTGCTGCGGCGGATTGGGAAATTCGGTAGAAGCAACATAGGCATTGCAGCGGATTTTATGACTGCTGTCGGAATCGGTGAGGAGTCCGATGTATCGCAGCCGGTTATTCAGTTCGGTTAAAAACATCTCCGCTTCTTCACCTAATTCAAGATTGTTACCGGTGCGTATCCTAATGCTCGGCATTCCGGCAGAACTATAATCCATAAAAGCCTTGCCGTCGGCATGCATAAGGCGTCCCGCATCTTCTTCGATGCGTATTTCCAAAATATCAATCTGCTTTTTGTGTTTGTGAAATTCGATATCGAGCACGCCTTTTTCCGCAATTTTTACCGAAGCGCCGCAGAGCTGATATTCGGGCGGAAGGGCGGGCATACCCGAAGGGTATTCATATTGAGCTTTTTGGATAAGTGTACAGCCGAGGCTTTGAGCAAGCCGGTATGCATCGCGGGCAATGCGTTCTTTTAAAAGCGGCGGATATCCCGGTGTGCGTGTACAAATAGGGCAACTTCCGGCAGCGGAGCCTGCTTTGCATGAGCAAAACGCTTTTTCATCCGATAAGATTAAAATGCGGATTTCAAGAAAAACAAATGATTGGTACAAGCGTTCCTCCTGCAACACTGGAATGAAATCAGATATCTCTAAAAAATTGATGAGTTTAAAAGATCCTCATCAGAATATACAAAAAACTGAAAAAATTATACAACTATGCGAAAAAATATGATATACTATATACGCGAAAGATTCGCTTAATTATTTTTATGATTTTTCTCAGTGTTTAACAGGACGGCACTATTTAAACGGTTACAGTTAAAACTGTGCAAAAAGAATACGAATAAAAGCGGTGAATTGTTGAGGAGCAGTGGTGAACAAACGCGATTTTCCAAAAGTTCATTTTTATGATCAGGATTTTGTTGATATTTATGATAGGACATGGTCGTTCATTCAGGATTTTTTATTCAATATAAAAACGGAAAAAGGAGCAACCGAAAGTTTCTTTCTCTATCCCGATAACAACGGATGGTTTTTAAACCAGTCTGAAACCATCTTTTCATCGTTCTTTTTTGTTTACTCGAACAGGAACTATAATGCGAATCAAGGTTTAGACTTTTTTTATGCCCATCAGGAAGAGTCCGGCGCAATTCGATCTAAGTATAATGTGGAAACCGGTGAGCCGGTATTTTCAAGCGATAATCCCGAAGGTGTCGGTATGCCGCTTTTTGCATGGGCGGAATACAATATGTTCCACAAGACGGCGAATAAAAAACGGGTGAAGGATGTTATGCCGGTATTAACCCGCTACATGAAGTGGCTGGATACCTCTTTTAAGCAGCCGAACGGGTTGTATACCGTACCGCTCGCAGCCGTAGAGATGTACAATACCCCGCGTGAGAAAGCTGCGTATCTGGTGGATTTTAATGCGGCGGTTGCGGTTAATGCGCTGTATATGTCGGTGTTGGGCGATATCCTTAACGACAAGGAATTGAGTTTTCAATATAAGCGGGTTTATTTTACCCTGAAAACCCGTATCAATGCCCTTATGTGGAATGCCGAAACGGGTTTTTATCACGATATCGATGCGGATGAACGGCAATTACCGCAGAAGACAATCGCCGGTTTTTGGCCTCTGCTTGCTGAAATTCCTAATGAGGATAAAGCCGAGCAGCTTTCCGCACACTTGCTCAATCCCAAAACATTCGGTTCCGATCATCCTATTCCCAGTTTGTCGCTTGATGACCCTGCGTATAATGAACGCGGTATGGGAGCGCTGGGCAGTGTATTCCCGCATTTGAACTTTATCGTCATTAAAGGCTTGGAAAAATATGAGCGATGGGAACTTGCGCGGGAATGTGCTATCCGGCATATCTATTACGTGCTTGACGGACTTGCTCCCGATGGTAACAGCAAAAAAGGCGCGTTGTGGGAAGCGTATTTGCCGCAAAAAGAAGGTCCCGCGCAGTGGCCCGGGCATGAAAATTTCCCGCGTAAGCAATATCTTTTTTCGGCAGCGCTCTCGACCATCACATTGATGATTGAAAATGTGATCGGACTTTCTATCAGCTTCCCGCGGAAAACCGTCGATTGGATTATTCCGAACCTCGAGGTGATGGGAATCGAAAACTTGAGCTTGAAACGGAACCTCGTTACCATCCTGTCGTCAAAAACGCAGCGGGGCTGGGAAATCCACATGGAAAGCGAAAAGCTCTATTACTTTACCATCAATATCCTCGGACAAAAAAAGAAAACGCTTCCGATACCTTCCGGTAAGTGTTCGATGCTCATCGATAAACTGTAAGCGGAGCTGCCTGTAAGGTTTGGCGAGACCTTCACTATGATGGACTATCTTAATCGAGAGCTTTCATGGATCGATTTTAACGAGCGGGTTTTGGCAGAGGCGTGCTCCTCTGCGGTGCCGCTTTTGGAACGGCTCAAGTTTATCGGCATTGTATCTTCAAACTTTGATGAGTTTTTTATGGTACGGGTCGCCGGTTTGCAGGAGCTTTACAAAAGCGGACATCCCTCCGATGAGTCGGGTGGTTTGTCGCCGGAAACACTGCTAAAGGGTATTGTTCAGAAAACACGGCGGCTGTTTGATATTCAAGAAGCGGTGTTAAATACCGAAATCCTTCCTCAGCTTAAAACACAAGGGCTTATTTACCGCAAACCGGAAGAATGTTCCAAAGCACAGCAGCATTTTTTAGAAGATTATTTTTACCGGCACCTTTATCCTATTATTAAACCGCAGCTATCCGATGATGAACAAGCTCTTGCAGACAGTGTCGCCAATGTGCGGCTGCATATTGGGTTTTTGCTTTCGGATGATGCAGGCAAACAAGACCGGCTGGCAATTATACCGGTGCCCGAAGTTCCGCGTTTTGTCTTTTTATCACCGGACGGCGGGGTAGCGCCGGTAAAAAAAGTGGAATTTGTACTAATCGATGAGCTGATTCGGTATTTCGGCGGTGCGTTTTTTTCCGGCTGCCGGATTACCGGAACGGGAATTTTTAAGATTAACCGCTCTGCCAGTATGACGGTTGACGATTCCTCCGATGACGGTTTTATCGAAGCGTTGGAAGAAGTTCTTATCAGACGCCGATACTCATTTGTCGTGCGGATGACGAGTACGCATGAATCACCGGCTTTTATTGCACGGATGAGCGAGCTGTTTCAGCTGGACGAAAAGGATGTCTATTTAAGCGAAGCGCCCATCGGTCTTTCCTCTTTTGCAAAAATCACGGAAATAGACGGGTTTAAGCGGCTGAGGAATGAAAAATGGAAGCATTTTGCTCATCCTGCCTTTCCCTCTGACGGTACGCTGTGGGATAGTATCAAAGCCGGTGATATTCTGCTGCATGTGCCGTATCAATCATATAAACCGGTTATTAGGCTCTTATCGGATGCCGCAGGAGACCCTGCCGTAACGTCCATCCGTATGACCTTGTACCGTACGAGTAAAAGCTCGCCCGTTGTACGCGCGTTGGTGGATGCTGCAAAGCAGGGAAAACAGGTTACGGTATTTGTGGAATTAAAAGCGCGCTTTGATGAAGAGCGGAATCTCGGCTGGGTAAAACGGCTGCAAAAGCACGGCGTGCGGGTGGTGTACGACCTGCCGCATTTGAAGGTTCACGCAAAACTTCTGTTGATTATGCGGCGTGAGGCGCACGGTGAGCAGGGCTATGTGCACCTGTCTACCGGCAATTATAATGACACCACCGCGAGGCTTTATGCGGACATATCGTTGTTTACGGTTAATCCGCGGATGATTGCCGATGCGCAGATAATCTTTTTGCGTCTATGCGGTAAATATACGCCGGAAAATCCGCACTATATCATTACTGCACCCGAAGCGCTCAAACGTACTCTGCTGGAACATATCGAGCGGGAAATCGACTTTGCACGGCAGCATAAGCCCGCCCGTATCGTCGCGAAGATGAATAGCCTTTCGCATCCCGAACTGATTGCCGCCATATACAAGGCTTCGCAGGCGGGTGTCCGTATCGATTTAAACGTGCGGGGTATCTGTATGCTCATTCCCGGGCAGCGGGGCATCAGCGACAATGTCCGCGTTGTTAGTATTATCGACCGCTATTTGGAGCATAGCCGGATATTCTATTTTGAAAACGGCGGTAATCCTGAATGGTATCTTTCCAGCGCGGACTGGATGCCCCGCAATCTTGAGCGGCGGGTAGAGCTGCTGTTTCCTGTTTTGGATAAGCAGAATCAGTTACTGCTGGATTATTTTTTTAGCGTGTACTTTGCGGATAACGTAAAGGCCTTTGAAATGCAGCCGGATGGCAGTTGGCACCGTAAAACTTTGCAGCAGGGGCAGCCGCCGGTTCGGGCACAAGAAGCCTTCCATCGCTTTTTTGAACAGCAAGCCGCCAATTGAATTATTTTAGAGAGCTTTTTGCTCACAGCGATGTTTCAACCCTATGATTTACACGCACGTCCTCAACCGCGGTGGCCTCGGCGTTCAAAGCCCTATCGACCGAATGTGATTTGTCGTTATATCATTTAGTGAAGATAGGCCTAATCTGGCTGTTGATGATGTGTTCCGGCAGATATTATGGTAGAAAGATGTAGCTGCTTGGAGAGGCGCGAGCTTAGATTGAAAGCGCGTAGTTTTTATGATATTATGAGGAAAGGTCTAAAAGGTGTTATGTGTACAACGCCAGTGGCGGCGTTTAATTATCTATTGAATTATGGAAAAAAAGAATAAAATTGTTTTATCAGTAATTGTATTTTTTATTACCTTATTGTGCATCTTTTATATATCAAATAGGAAACCTAAATTTGATAAAAATAAATGGGATAAAGTAAGTCATAGATTTGAAATGTCTGATGATTTAATTCAAATATTAGAAAAGAAAAGGCTAAATAAGGAAAAAGTTTTAGAGTTACTTGGAACTGCAGCCGTTGAAATGGAATACACTAAAGATAATGAATTGTCATATTTCTTAAAGCAAGGATCTATTTTTACCCTTGGAATGCCTTTTACCTATTTATCAATTAAATTCGATGATAGTGGAAATTATATTTCATCAAAGATATATTCCTTTGAATTTTAATGAAACTTCGGTTTCTAACATTAAAGAATAGATAAAAAACATGTTGACGTACGTAATAGTGTACATTATACTAATGATAGAGGTGTTATATGCATGCGATGAACGTAACTCAAGCAAGGGCAAAGCTTTTTCAGCTTATTGCAAATGTAAATTCTAATTCAGAACCAATTACTCTTACAAATAGTAAAGGAAAAAATGCTGTATTAATTGGCGAAGATGATTGGAATGCGATTCAGGAGACTTTATATTTAAACTCGATTCCAGGAATGTATGATTCTCTTAAAAGTGGAATTGAAACTCCATTAAGCGAATGTGTTTCAGAAAAAGATATAGAGTGGTAAATGTACAAAATTGTATATGAAAAACAAGCTATAAAGGATATACAGAATTTGAAATCAGCAAAACTGGATGGTAAAGCCAAAGAACTGATAGAAATTGTTAGGAAATATCCTTTTCAAAATCCACCACCATATGAAGCTTTGGTAGGAAATCTGTCAGGTCTTTTTTCCAGAAGATTAAATATTCAGCATAGATTTGTCTATCAAGTTTATGTTGGAAAAATGGTAGAAGATACTATTGAATATGAGGGCACAGTAAAAATTATTAGAATGTGGTCACACTATGATAATTTGAAATAACACATAACACCGTTTTCAAAGCCGACAAACGGGACCGAGCCCGTTTGCGGTTTAAAACAATGTTAGGTGGACTCGTGCTACTGCACGAGCTGAATTTTTAGGTATAAAGCTAGATTTAATATTAAAAAAAAGTATAATAGAGCTATGAAACCTAAAGAAAAAAAAGAAATTTTTAATTTCTTAGAATATAATAAAAACATTCTCCAGTCCTATGGCGTAAAAAAAATAGGTCTTTTTGGTTCTTATATACATAATCAACAAAATAAAAATAGCGATATTGATATATTAGTAGAATTTCATGCTAATAAAAAAAACTATAATAACTTTATAAATTTAGTTTATTACTTGGAAGATAATTTGAATACAAAAATAGATTTATTAACTATAGAAAGTTTAAGTCCGTATATTGGTCAGAGAATACTCAATGAGGTTGAATATGTATCGATCCAATGAAGATTTGTATAATCATATTTTTGATGAAATCATTTTTTTGGAATCTGAAACAGGTACTATGACAAAAGAGGCGTTTCTAAAAGATGAAAAAACGCAACGGGCATTTGCACGGAGTATTGAAATTATTGGAGAAGCCGTTAAAAACATTTCAAATGATATAATCATTAAATATAAAGAAGTTCCATGGAGAAATATTGCCGGTATGAGAGATAAACTCATTCATGGTTATTTTTCCGTTGATTATGAAATTGTGTGGGATGTTGCAAAAAACATTATTCCTCAATTTAAGAACCAGCTGATAAAAATCATGGATACAGAAAAAAAGAAAAATGACAATTAAAGAAATAATAACAGAAATCAATAAAATAGAAATAGATATTGTTGATTTTATAAGTAGTTACAAAAGTGAACGACTTGTCAGTAATTACAATGATTGGAATTATAAAGATGTCATTGCGCATCTTTTTGAATGGATTATGTTTTCAAAAAATAAACTAAACGCTATTGTACATAACCAAGATTTTCAAGAAATAAGTAATATCGATATATTCAATAAACAAAATTATATAAAAAATAAGAATAGGCATATTATAGAATTACAGAAGAAACTAATCTTTGAACTGAATGAATATAAAAATATTGTGCTGTTGTATACAGAAGCGGATTTACAAAGAAAAGATTTGCCAATAGGTTTTTCATTTGAATTATGGCGGTATATGGTAATGGATACTATTATACATCCTGTAATGCATTTATTATATTATTTAATTAAAACAAAAAACTATAAGTTATTTTTCAAATTGTGTAAAAAATATAATGAAATATTTTATTGTTATGCAAAAGGAAATATTGAGGTGTATTCTTTTTATGAATATATTGAAGATAGTAAAAAATTTATTGAGAATATAAAAGAATTAGGCGAGCAGTATAAAAATGATGATATGATACATGCAGTTTTAAAAGCCAATAAAATAGATGAAAACATCTAACACCCGCTTCAACCTGACATTGCCTTTGAGGCAATGTCAGGTTAAGCGGTAGTTAGACGGATGCCCACTGGGCGCTTATCGTTGATAAGTAAAATCCCAAACAAGTTTTCAAAAAAATGGAGATTTTTATGAAAGGTTTTATTTTAACTTTAGTAGGTGACATTCTGCTTATTAATGGTGCAATCATCAGTACCGTTGGAAGCAAGCTGGTTGGAAATCCAGATCCTTCTAATATTTCTTTACAAACTGTTCTCAGCGGTTCCTTTGGAGGTACGGCATTGACATTTCTTATACTTGCGTGCGAAGTCATTCTGACCGGTTTAGTATTCAGTATTATTGGCTTGATTGGAAATATCAAAAGGAACGAGAAAAAAGTGTTCAATATTTTAGGAATCCTTCTGGGTGCTCCGCTGATATTGCTGTCAGCAGGTTGGTCCTAATTATTTTATGTGATTGTATGGAATTGGGATTTTCAGAATAATTTGTGAAATGGTCTTGTAATTTTTGCTAAATGGAACGGCAAAAACAGTTTATACAGCAAATAACCGTAGAAAAATTGTAGAATAATCACATAACATGCACTTCAAAGCCGACAAACGGGACTGTGCCCGTTTGCAGTTTAAAACAATGTTAGGTGGACGCCCGCACTGGGGCGCAGAAAATAAATGAGGGGTAAAAAAATGAAAAAAGCTATCCTTTTTTTGTTTTTGAGTTTCAGCGGATTTGCCCAAAGTAGACAAGGATTGGTAATTGATAATGGAGTACGATTAAGAAGATATCCCGGCCTTGATGCTGAAATAGTGGGAAAAAAGATAAAAATTCAATTATAAACATTTACTCATATTCAGGATCTGGTAAATTTGTTGATGGTATTTTAGATTATTGGGCATGTATTTCAGAAAATGAAAATGTTTGGATAAATGCATATTGGATTACAGAATTAGATTTTAAAGTAAAATACCAGCATCCGTTAGACGGAGAAGTGTATATGACATTATTCTCATATAACCAGTCAGATGATAGTTTTAAATGCGTGTATCAGAAAGAGTTTGGTAATAGAAAAGAAATAACAATCAAACGGACAGATAGTTATTCGTATACTTTGGAGTATGCAAGAATCAATATGCTTATAAAAAGATTTGATTCTATAATAACAGAATACGAAAAGTATAATGGTCAGATATATTTTAATCACAGAGAATTTGAGATTGATACAAGGTACTTTGAACTTCTATATGGTATAAAAGTCGGAATGAAGAAAGAAGCTCTTTTTAAAATTTTAGGGAATGACCTTTACGTTAATTCTGACGGACGTTACCGCTGTTCTGGTGACTATCACGATAATGGAATAGATATGTTCTTTATTTTTGATAAGAGCGATTGTATTAGTAAAATTGTTTACGAAAATCCTTATGGCGGACATATGAGATATGAGGATTTGCTGTAATGTATATTCCATTGATCTATATTATTTGACGAAAACGGTATGTCCATTTTTAAACATCACATAACAAAACTTCAAAACGGATTTTGCGGTCAAGCCGCAAATGCAGGTTAAGCGAATGTTAGGTTGACGCCCTCTGGGGCGCTTGGAATAAAAAATGGAAAGGAAAGTTTTTATAATATTTTTAGTTATAATTGCAGCATCATGCTATTCACAATCAGTACAGCAAAATCAAATAACTGTTGAAAAGGCCATTGACGTATACGAGTCCGGCAATGAAGAGCAGGCTCTGCAAATGTTTTTGATACTTTCAAAAAAGGGGAATTTTAATGCTGACTTTGAATTATTTTACCGCTATATAAATACTCCGGAAGCTTCCTATAAATATTTACGGAATGCAGCTGTTAATGGACACGAGAAAGCAATGGACTATTTCCTTGATAGAACTGTTTACCGTGCAGAAACTTTTAGAAGAGCTAACCCCAAAGAAGCGTTAAACGTTTATAAAAAATATTTAAAAAAAACAGGCTTGGAAAACAATAAGCATGCTATTGATACACTTGATTTTCTTGCTAAATGCGCAGAACTTCCGGCATTAGATTCAAAGAAATTCTGTAAAAAATATGATTTGTTTTATAACGATGAAGATATAGGGTGATAGTCGAATTGAATGTCCGAAGTTTACAATTACTTTAGCAGATATTAAAAAAACAGAATTTTTGTGGCAGTCTTACAAAAATAGCATGATTGAATTTGTTAAAAATCAGTTTGGCGTAGAAGCAAGCCGGAATATAAGTAAATGGATTTATCAAAAAAGGATAGAGAATTTAATGAATATTGTTGAATTATATTATGACTATAATTATAATTGATTTGACACATAACACCCGCTTCAACCTATCATTACCTTTGCGGCAATGCAGGTTAGGCGGTAGTTAGATGGACTGTCCGTTGGGTTGCTTTTTAGGAAGAAAATGAAAAAAGTATTTTTGGTATTTTCAACATTGATTGTCATATCTTTTTCGGTTTTTGCGCAAGAAATAAAATTTAGAATCGATGGAAAACCATATAATAAGCAAATATATGATGAAAGCAATAATCAGATTACAAATTTTAAGAACTGGGAACTAATTAAAGATTTCTACATTTCTCCTGACAATAAAAAAATGCTTGTTTATCATAGACCTGATAAGGCTAAAGCCTTCCTTATGACATTATATAATCTGGAAACAAAGAAAATAATAGCTGAGTGTGAGCCTGGATGGGCATGTGATGATGTAAAATGGACAAAGAATTACTTGATTAAAGTTTGGGGTACTTCTGGAGGAGGAATAAGATTTGAATACAGAAGCTACGAAGATCTTTCCATCGTCAGAGTAGTAAACTCATACTATCCATTTGAAGATGTCGAAGGGAATATTTTAATTGATCCAGACTCTATGATGAAAAAGATTGCCTTTTACCATTATTCTGATGGAACTGAAATAAAAACAATTGATTGTATAAAAGAATTAGCAGATAAACAGATTTATGCTGCTTGGATACACATCACTGAAGTTAAAAAAATAGGAAAGCGGAAATATAAATTTTATATTGAGGGTAATCTAAACATAGAAGGAAGACAAGAAGAGGAATTCAAAACCGTTATCGAAATTGAAATAAAATGTGAACTTTAGGGCGAAGCACGGTAGTGGTAGTATGTGTCTTTACGATTATAATAATAGAAGCGTAGCTTTGAAAAAAAGGAAAAAATTGACAGGTAATAAATTAAAAATAATCGCTGTGCTTTCCATGACATTAGATCATGTATTGTGGGTACTTTATCCGAATTATCAAACAGACTGGTGGATAATTTTACTACATATCCTCGGGAGACTTGCTGCTCCAATTTTCTGGTATATGGCGGCGGAAGGATATCATTATGCACATAATCTAAAAAAATATCTTTTAAGGCTTTTTATCTTTTCTGTAATAGGACATTTTGCATATAATTTTGCATTTGGAATTCCATTCATACCTTTTAAAACAAGCTGCTTCAATCAAACAAGCATAATATGGCCATTGTTTCTCGGAGTTCTAGGCTTATCAATTTCTGATTCTGAAAAATTAAAGCAGTGGCAGAAAACTGTATTGATTTTTATACTTGCTGCATTGGCATTTCCGTCAGACTGGTCCAGTCCTGCTTTTCTGGTGATTTTGTATTTTGGATCGAATCGTGATGATTTCAAAAAACAAATGCTTATGATGCTTTTGTGGATTGCAGTTTATGCAATAGTTTATGCAGTTTTTATCAATCCAATATACGGAATCATTCAAATGGGCGTGGTATTAACAATTCCTTTACTCAAAAATTATAACGGACAAAGAGGTGCTTTCAAAAGACTGAAATATTTCTTTTATTTTTATTATCCGATTCATCTTGTTGTCTGTGGAATCATCAGGATAATTGTAAATGGGAATGTTGGAGTTATGATTGGAAGTTAGAATAAAGGAACAAGGTAGCGGTAGTACGCGGCTTTCGTCGCTGGGAGAAAAATGATTGTATTAAAAATTTTTAGTGGGTTATGTGCAGTATACTTTTTTGTTATACTTATTCGGAGTTTGGTTGCATGGAATAATCAATATAAAGCTTTCATTGATTTTTGTCGTTTGGAAGGCGATACAGAAACTATGGCCTTTATTGGGTATAAAGAATTTTATGGCGAAGAATACGGCTTACGAAGGTCTTACTCGCTTGGGGCGGCTCTAGAAAGACTAAATTTGCAATACGAGAAAACCAGCAAAAAAGAGTATTTTGAATACGGTGAATATATCCGTATAAATAGATATAAAAACATCTTATATGTAATTGCAATTTTTCTATGTATTATTGTTACAACTATACAGGTGTAATAAATGAGAATTACAAAAGTCATTATTTATCCAAAATTGAAAAGTTTTGTTTGTATTGGTTCTATTTGTTTAGGTTTATTTTTTCTTAGTGGATTTTCTTATCTCATCATAAAAATTACTGCAGTATTAAAAGAAATAATGTTTTTACCTGACTGGCCATATTTAATCATTGGGACGTTTTTTCTTTTGTTGCTTTTTATTTTAGGCCTGTCTCTTTTCTTTTTACCTTTAGGAAAAAAAATAGTAATATTTGGAAATATTGTTGAATATCAGAATTATTTCTTCTTTCATTCAAAAATTGAAATAACAACAGATACAAAAATAAAAATGGGAAGTTGTTATCCTAAATGGGGATGTCGTCCTGTTCGTATATGGAAAATATCAAACCATCATGGAAAAGAAAAAATAAAAATACATTCAGATTTCTTTGATTACAAATATGTAAATTCTATATTTGGAAAACTAAATGGAAAAAAATAGAAATTTCCAATTCTTTAATAAAATATTAAGGTAATAAGAGAGAATGTTTTAGAAAGCAACTCAAGCTTGCTTCCTAAAATGAAATTGAACTTTAGGGCTAAGCAAAGTAGCAGTAAAACGCGGCTTTACGCCGCTTAAAAAAGCCTGTTTGACATATACACGTTCTGTGTGTATAATATACTTATGATAAAGACTTTTGCGGATAAAGAAACAGAGCATGTTTATAAACAGGAGTTTTCAAGACGGCTTCCGAATACAATTCAGAAAGTTGCTTTGCGTAAACTTATGTTAATAGATAATGCAAAGTGTCTTGAAGATTTGCGGGTGCCTCCAAATAATCATCTTGAACAACTTGTAGGAGACAGAAAAGGACAGCACTCTATCCGTATAAATGATCAGTGGCGTGTCTGTTTTACAGAAAAAGATGGACACTTTTATAATGTAGAAATTGTGGATTACCACTAGGAGAAAACTATGGCAGAGTATATCGAAACACCGACAATGGGTGAAATCTTAAAAGAAGAATTCTTGATTCCTCTTGGACTCTCCGCATATAAAGTAGCACAGGAAATTAAGGTTCCTACATCTCGCATTCAAGATATTCTTCATAATCGCAGAAGAATTACTGTAGACACATCTTTACGATTTGCAAAATTTTTTGGAGTTTCAGATGGTTATTTTATGGCTTTGCAGGATGATATTGATATAAGAAATGCAAAGTTAGAGCTTGCTCCACAATTAGAGGAAATAAAAGCCTACGTTTATGCATAATAATATGCCATAACATTATTTTCAAAGCCGACAATACAGACAAGCTTGTTGCGGTTTAAAACAATGTTATGGCGATACTACACTAAGATGCGAGGTTTTATGAAAAGATATGAATGGTTTTAAGGCTATTATCGAATTACAAGATATTCTCTTCCCGAAATTTTATACAGCAATAGATTCTGAAGATAATGAATATATATTTTTAAAAACTCAAGATTCAACGATAAATTCATTAGATAAAGTATCTGATAAAACACAATTAGAGGCATATGAAAATCATATTCATATTTGCGGTAAAGTTAAAAAACGTGTTCAACATACAGCCATAACTTCTGCAAAATTAATTACGAAAAATCTCATTGAAAATTTAAAAGCAAGTTTTCCAAATAAAAATTTCTATGTCTATTTGGACTGTGATTTTAACGATCATATTATATTAAGATTTCATCAATTATGGGAAAATGAAGCACCGTATTATGATGTAAAAGATTTTCCAAATATCGAGGTATTTAAAATTGAAGCAAAATAGAATATTTCTTCAGCAAGTCAAGCTTACTGTAATCACATTTTGGGGGCTCTAAAAACTTAGTGGTTTTTAAAGGATAAAGGATAGTACCAATGCAAAACTATTTTGATTATATCGATGATGATGAACTTTGCACATTTTTTGCAGGCGCTGTAAAAATTCCCAGCATCAATCCGCCGGGGAACGAAGCGCCGATGGTGCAATATATAGAAGATTTTTTACAAGCGAATAAGATTGAATATGAGCGTATTCCAGTTGAAGGAAACCGCTGTGATATTGTCGCTCGGGTGCGTGGAAAAACCCGTGAAAATAGCATCATCTTTACCGGACACATGGACGTCGTACCGGTTTCCGACGAAGAGCGAAGACGATGGAATTTTGACCCATTCGGTGCTGAAATACGGGATGGTGTTTTGTACGGCCGCGGCAGCAGCGATATGAAAAGCGGACTGACGGCTGCGCTCTATGCAATGGCTGTTTTACAGCGGCATGGCATCATTCCGCCGACAGATATCATCTTTGCCGCGACAATCGACGAAGAAAACTACATGAAAGGCTCAAAGAAGCTTTTATACTCTCCGTTGTTTGACGGAGCCCGTTCGCTGGTGGTGTGCGAACCGACCGATTTAAAGTTGTGTATAAAAGGGAAAGGCAGAACATGGGCGGATGTCTGCGTACGGGGTAAAACCGCTCACGGTTCACAGTCCGGCGCAGGCGATAATGCGATTTACACGGCTATTAATTTAATAGAAAAGATTAAGCATACGGCGTTAACGGGCTATTCTTCGGCGGAGAGCGGGGAGTCTTTTTGGCGGACGCTGGCAATACAGGCAGGCGTGGAACCGCAGGTAGTTCCCGACACCTGTGTCTTTACCGTGGATGCGAGACTTGCCGTCGGGCATCCCATCGATGCGGTATGGGCGCAGCTGGATGAATTGATTGCCGGATTGCACCAAGAAGTTCCTACTGCCCAGGTGTCGTATACCGTTGTCGATAAGCGGCCTTCGTGGACTACAGCAGAAAGCGATCCGTTGGTGCAGCGGTGTAAAACGGCGCTGGAAGCCGTCGGTCTCCCGTATATTCCGGATATCTTTGCAGGCTCTACCGACGGCAGCGTATTGGTAAAGCAGGGGCTTGCTCCCGTTATCATCGGCCCGGGCGATCTTGCCGTTGTCCACCGCGAAAACGAACATATTAAACTTTCTCAACTTTATCAGGCAGCACGGCTGTATCTGTCAATGATGCTTATTTTTTGAAAATATACGGCGCATCTACGCCAAAAGTGTACATCCTTGTACACTTTTGGCTGCGAGTTTCGGTGGAACGAAACATCGCTTCTGAATAATACGAGCGGCATCCGTGCCGCTACTGAAGACCTCAACGTATCAGTACCGCCACGGACGGCGGTGGTTCCATGCAGCAGCAAGTTTTTCGAAAGAAAAACTTGTCGTTAAAAAGCGTACACGGAAGGACGCTTTTTAACAGGCCTCCGGTTGGAATTCGCTAGGCTCCTAGCATCTGCATCGTCTCTTTTCAAAAATGTTGGCTTAAAAATATACGGCACATCTGTGTTTTCGTGCCTGCGGGAATAGGATTAGTGATTGAATGGCAATTAAAAACCCTCTAAAAACTTGAGTTTTTAGAGGGCTCGTTCAATGTTTTTAGCACTGTACGGTTATCCGTTACAGGCAACTGTGCGTGATTCGTTGTTTTACAGTATTAACTACTTTAACGCTTTGTGGCAGAACCACCAGTCAAAACCTTCGTATTCCTTAAGCCGTTTTTCGGCGTCTTTTACGTTTGAAGGCGGCGGTACAATTGCGTGATCTTTAATCAAACCGTTATTCGGCCAGTTAGCGGGCAACGCAACGTTTTGCTTGTCGGAAATCTGTAATGCTTTTACCGAGCGTAAGATTTCATCCATGTTTCTACCGATTTCCTGTGGATAATACAGTACCAACCGGAGTTTTCCTTCGGGATCGACAATGAATACCGCACGAACCGTGTTAGTGCCTTTACCGGGATGCAAAAGTCCGAGTGAATTCGCAATCGAATCGTTTGCAGCAATAACAGGGAATGTAATCTGCACGTTGAGCTTGTCCTTCATCCATTCAATCCACTTCATGTGACTGAATACCTGGTCAACGGAAAGACCAACCAATTTTACACCGAGTTTATCAAATTCGGGCATGAGTTCCTGAAAGCCGACAAACTCGGTTGTGCATACGGGAGTGAAATCAGCCGGATGGCTGAATACGATAAACCACGAACCTTTTAGGTCTGCCGGCAATGTCATTGGTCCTTGTGTAGTTTGTACTTGCAAAGTGGGAAATGCATCGCCTAAAAGCGGCATGTTAATTCTTTCGTCCATAAAGTATCTCCTTAAAATCTTAGTAATGATTCTTAATATATCATAGTTTTTAAAAAAAAGCAAGCACTTCATATCTTTTTGTTTCCATCGGATCTCTTGTACTTCCTTTTTGTAAATGGATTTCCGCACTACCGCTGCTTTTTTCTATAGTATCCTATGTTATTGAATGTATTTCAGTATATACTGAACCTATGTGGAAATTATTAGCATTTCTTTCCGCGGTGTTTGCCGCTTTTACGTCGATTTTTGCAAAATATGGTATGAAGAACATCGACTCAACGCTCGCGACGGCAATAAGAACCGTTGTCGTGCTCGCGCTGGCGTGGGGTATTATTTTTGCAAACGGGAATATCAAAGGCATAAAGGATTTAACATCCGCTAATTGGGTGTTCCTTATTCTTTCAGGGCTTGCAACGGGTGCGTCATGGCTGTGCTATTTTAAGGCGATACAGATCGGTGAAGTGTCGCGCGTTGCTCCGATCGATAAGCTGAGCGTTGTGCTTACGTTGATTTTGTCGTGCCTTATTCTGCATGAAAAACTGACGATAAAAACAGCCCTCGGCAGCGTACTCATCACTGCAGGCACTCTGCTGTTTTTATAAGTATCTATCTTTTGCATAAAATTTTGTTCGATTGACTTATTCTCTTGTAGTTTTTTTGCCGTTATGCGATGATAGCTTTCAAATGATCGATATTTATACTGAAATCCGCAAGCGGTACGGAAATGTCCGGCGCGCCCGCGGTTACTATTTATACACGGAAAAGAATGTCCGGCTGCTTGACCTCTGGCTTGACGGCGGAAAAGCAATTTTAGGCAGAAGAACGGGGCAGGCAAATCTGGTTTGTAAGCAATTTTTGGATAAGGGACTCATTGGCTTTTTGCCGACCAAGGCTGATGTTCAACTACGGCGTGCGTTGGAAGCCCTGCTGCCGGATTATCCCGTTATCCGCTGGTATGAAACGCAGGATAAGGCGGAGCGGATAGCCGGTTCTGTGCTGCAAGCCGGTCAAAACGGTACGGCACAGCCGCTGCCGGTATGGCGGCCGTTTTTAGACCTTGCTCTCGCTTCCGATTCTCAAGAGCCGATAGCCGATGGCATCATGCTGGTAACGCCCGCCTATCCGGTACCGTGCGGCATTATCGCTGCCGGCAGCCGGTTTGAAGAACGCTTACCGCCTTCCGATGTGCTGTTCCCACCGCTTGCGTATAGCCTTGCACGAGCTTTTTTTGACCTGAAACATAAAATGGATGAATTCCGAATGGAAGACGGACAACGCTCAGGAGCGGCAGGACGTAGCGCAAGAGTGAGCCATACAATAGTAAAGAAACGTCAGGCGGCACTCAACCGGAAAGCCGAAGCGGAGCGCCTCATTCCCGGCGTGTGGACACAAAAAGGTTGGTACCTCTTCCCTCATATCCCCGAAGCCGAATACCCTGCACTTTTTTTGCAGGCGCTTGATGCTCACGTATTAATCTCTCCCGAATATGGCACACCTTCCATTTTACCCGATTGTGAAAGCTACGCAGAATTAATCCGATTTTTAAAATTGAGGAATGCTTGATGAAAAAAACGCCCTTTACGCTGATTTATGCCGATGAGGATATGATTGCGGTGAATAAAGCCGCCGGTCTTTTAGTCGCTGCCGACCGTTGGGATATTGAAGCTCCGCGGCTCGACTTGCTCATTCAAAAAGAGCTGCCGCAGATTGCGCCGTTGTGTCAAAAACTCTATGCCGTACACCGGATTGATAAAGACACTTCCGGCATCTTGCTCTATGCCCTCAATGCGGAAGCGCACCGTGCGTTGAATACCGCATTTCAAGAGAGGGAGATAAAGAAAACATACCGACTGCTGATTCACGGGCGGGTATCGGAAGAACAATTTACCGTTGACCTGCCGCTGCGCGCCGACGGAGATGCGCTGCACCGTACTGTTGTAGATAAACGGCGCGGCAAGGAAGCGATAACGCATTTTACGGTGCTGGAAACATTCCGGCAATTCTCCCTACTTGAGGCGCGTCCCGTTACCGGTAGGACGCATCAGATTAGGGTACACCTTGCAGCCGCCGGTTACCCGATTGTCTGCGATTCGCTGTACGGCAGCGGTAAGCCGGTACTCCTTTCCGAGCTCAAACAACGGTGGCACGGTGATGTGTATACGGAGCAGCCGCTTATCCGGCGGCTTGCGCTTCATGCCTATCAGCTTGAAGGGCATCATCCGCAAACGAGCGAGCCTTTCTCCTTTACTGCAGAATACGCTAAGGATTTTAAGAGTACGGTGCATCAGCTTCAAAAGCTATAGGAGAGTGTTACAGTTATCAGTGTAATCG
Source organism: Treponema sp. OMZ 857 (assembly GCF_024181085.1). Lineage (NCBI taxonomy): Bacteria > Pseudomonadati > Spirochaetota > Spirochaetia > Treponematales > Treponemataceae > Treponema > Treponema sp. OMZ 857. The sequence continues at coordinate 2,635,015 of NZ_CP051147.1, read as the reverse complement.
CATCGATACTATTTCAAACAGGAGTATTCCCTTTGTGCGAAATTTTGAATAGAATTTCGCACATTTTTTCGGCAACAGGACAAATGCATCAGGCAGAGAAGATAAAAAATCGCAGAAAAAATGAGGTTGTGAGACCATTTGAACCATCTTCAACTGTTGTGCATCCGTGTACAACAGTTGAAGGCGAGTTTTGTGCGTGCACGAAACATGATAAAAACAGGCAAGTCATTATCAAAACAGTATTTATAACAATCACGAAAAAGAGCATACCTTCATTGTAGCAAAAATTGACAAAGCTATTTTTACACACAAAGCGCGGATAGCGCTCTTTAGAACCTGTTTCGGCGGTCTAAAGGCTCGATTCGCTCCATTGTAGTGAAAAATAAGTATATGGCTTTGCCGTTTTTCCATGTATTTATTTTTATCAATGACGGTTAGTCGTTGGTTAATAGGGATAATAGCTCTCTCTTAAAGACTATCATTCCGGGACGCCCTCAAAGAGAAAACGGCCTTTGAGGGCGTTTTTTTATCCTATCGACTAACCCAACCCTACACACACAGGAGCAAAAGATGAAGGTGTACACATTTGCAAGCCTCAAAGGAGGCACCGGCAAATCTTCGACAACGATAACCGCTGCGGAATGCTGCGCGGCTGCCGGTAAAAAAGTCCTTGTCATAGACATGGACATAAACAATTCGGTCTCATTCTATTTTTTACAAAATAGTAATGAGAGTGGGCAAAAAAATATCGCCTACGCATTGCAAAGCGATAATCTTTCCGATTTCATCATTACTACAAAGAATGAAAATATCGATATTATTCCGTCAAGCTTACGTCTCGTCGATCTTAGAGCGATGTCGACGAGCATATTAAAAAGACTAATGACAAGTCTTAACAATCGGTATGATGCCGTGTTTATCGACACGGCGCCGACATACGATAATATTGTACTTAATGCAATAAACGCAGCAGATTATATTATCACCCCGATAAATTACGATCAATTTAACTTCAATACGTCCATATTCTTAAGTCAAAAGCTCCGTTTAGAGACGGAAAGCTTTGATAAATGGTTCTTATTCTTCAACGGCTATGAAAGCCGATACGACGGGAATCCTGAAAGTCTCCAGAACCAATATCACCTGTTATTTTCGCAGCATGACATCTTAGGAAAAAAACTTCTACCGGTAAGATTTCCTTTTACCCGCAATATGCGGAAATTTGCGGATACCAATGAAGCCCTTTGCAACAAAGGGCAAACGGAAAAGCTCCACAAGGCGGTATGCGAGCTATGTTCAATACTGTTGGAAGAAGAGATTCGTCCCGAAAAGTTTTAAAAGGTCGAAATATGAAAGAAACAATTGAAAAGGCTCTTAACCGTATAGCTGTCAGTATGGAGGCACGGAAACGAGAACAACAGTTAGCGGGTATTTTTCTTAAACCGATTTCAAAGCGAGCAAAAAAACTTCTTGAAAAGATTGTTGCAAATAAAGAAGCATACCCTGTTTATGTAACCGTAGGCGATGATAAAGAGGATACTATTACTATTCGCGAAAATTGTAATATGGCGACTGCAATGGTTTTTCTTGTAAAAGAATTTTCATATGGCAAGGAATATTATCCTATCAAACAAACCTATTTTAACTATGACGGGAGTGTGCTTAAAGACATTGAACTTATTCCGACCGGCTATAGTTTTATGGTCGGCAGTAAACAACAGGAACGCAGTACCAGTCATTGCCTTTTTCTGCTTGAGCATATCAATCGATTAAAAAATCATAAAGGTGGCAAATAATGCAGTATTTTTATCTTATTCTATTTGTATTTGGGGCATTATTGCTCTTGTTTATCATGCATTTTATATATTGCAATGACCTAAGTTATTCTGTGAAATTTTCTCGTCTTGTATCGTTATTTGTCGTTGTACTAAGATTTCTCATCATAATAAATATGATTTTGTTGGTTTTCTATTTGATGATTTCTATTTTTTGTCAATAAAAATAGCTGCAAAAGGAGTGAAGTAATATGCTTACTATAAATCAAGATAGAACAAAACAAATACAGCTTGATACTCATTTTAAGGATTTATTTCCGGTTAATGAGGAGATGGTTAGCCGAATCAGTGAATCGATACAAAAGAAAGGCTATGACAAAAGTCAGCCTCTTCATGTATGGAAAGAAGGAATGCTGTTTCAGAAAAAGACATCGAACGGCTTGAGGATGCGTTCCGTAAAATAGCCTCAACTGAGGCTAAATAAAAAGTTTAATAAAAGGAGTTTGAAAATGATTGGTTATTTGGTACTGGTAATTATGGCTGTTGCATTCTTGATGTTTTTTGCATTTATAGAGGATCCATATAAACGAATGTTTATCGGAATAATTTTAGGACTTCTCACATGGATTACAGGACTCTGTATGCATTCCTTTGATAAAGACTCCTTCGAGAAGAAGTGTAAGATAGCTTACGAACTAAATGATAAAAATAAAAGAGAGTTAGCAAAAGAAATTGTTCAACATAATAATATGTCAAACATCTTTTATTTTGAATTATACAAAATTGATACGGAAGAATATCCTGATTTGAAAGAAGCGATAGCCTGTGAGGCTGCGGAAATAGAGATCCAACGGCTTGAGGATGTGTTCCTAAAAAAAATAAAAAGTTTAATAAAAGGAGTTTGAACAATGTTTTTCTTTTTTACGCTACTAGTTATGGTTGTTTTATCTCGTTTTACAAAAACACCGCGCAGTATTCTCATCAGACTAGCTGTATTTATCATAGTATGGGGTAATTTTACAGGCCTCTGCTTCATAAATAAATATTCTATCGAGGAGAAGTGTAAAACTGTTTCTGAACTAAACGATAAAGATAGGAAACAGATAGCGGAAGATATTATTAAGCATAATAAGATAGTAAACCTGTCGTTTTTGGGATTAGCAAAAGTTGATACAAACAAATATCCTGATTTATTTCCTGATACAGAAATAACCTCAAGTGAGGCTGAATGTAAGGTTCTAGAAAAAGGGAGGCGTTCCATACTGCCGTATTTTTTTGCTCTTTCTTGCGTACTGAGTCTAATATTGTTCGGGGGTATTATTATGGAAGGAGAACCATTATGAAAATCTATTACCCGTCATACGAGCAGAACCGGAAGCATATACTACGGCATACCGATTTTATCGAATCGATTGTGATGAACACCCCGACTCGAGCATACACACATCAAATATACGTTATTGTCAATGGTGTCGTGATAAAAAAGCATTACCGAAAAACACTTTCATCAGCTCTTAAAACACAAATGAGAATTATTGGAGGAGGAGATCAATGGCAACACTAACCGCATTAAGTAATTTAGCAAAGGCATCAATCGCCAATTCGGGAGCCGCAGAATTATCAGTTCTTGTATCGATTGATGATATACAGCTTGATACTCATTTTAAGGATTTATTTCCGGTTAATGAGGTGATGGTTAGCCGAATCAGTGGATCGATGCAAAAGAAAGGCTATGACAAAAGTCAACCTCTTCATGTATGGAAAGAAAGAATGCTTTTAGTTGATGGGCATCATCGGCGGCTTGCGGCTATTAAAGCAGGATTACGTGAGGTTCCTGTTTTTTACCATCACTTTAATAGTATGGAAGAAGCATTGGAATATGCCATTTTACTTCAAACCGACCGACGTAATTTGTCCGATGCAGAGATTTATAAAACTCTGCAAACACTGGATAGTTTAAAGAGCCGCGGACGAACAACTGATGATAATGAGCCTCGACAACAAGGAAAATCAGCGGAAATAACCGCACAGAAAATCGGTATATCACGATCAAAGGTTGAGAAAGCTCGTACCATACAGAATAAAGCGAGCCCTGAAATAAAGGCAGCGGTTGAGTCGGGAACAATGAGTATCCATGCTGCCTATAGCGACACAATGAAACAGATACGCAAAAAGAACGACTCCACTAAAAAAACACCGGTGCAACAATGGATATCGATAACAGAACAGAAACCTGAAGAAAATACACCGGTATTGTTTATTGCAAGTTCATCGAATGAACAAAGCAGCGGATATATTCACGAAGGAATATATCAGCACGATATTGGACAATTTGAAACTCTCCATACATTTTTAACCGGCCTGTACTGGATACCGCTTTCGGCGTTACCGACTAAGCCTGAAAGTAAGGGAGGTGAATCTCATGTATGAGATAGCCCCGATTATAAAAGATGAAAAAGTATTTATTGGGGTCGGTAATCATGAGCTGACCTTTACATCGGGATGCACCACTTTTAATCCGCAAGAGAAAACAGAATTAACGGTCTGGATGAACACGGCAAAACTGGTGTGTCTTGAAGAAATGGTTATGGTTTGTTCGCTGCTTACACAACAAAAAGAACAGGAAGCAACGGAACTTGCAGTCAATATTATGCGCTATTTAAATCGAACCCGGAAAGAGTATCCGCGATGTATGTATGAGTTTAAAAAACGCATTGATGGTATCAAGGATTAAAGAGGATACAATGTATGCTTGAAGTTGATCTTATAAACGAACAGATACGAGAAATAGATCTCAATAAAGTGGATGAAATCCATTGTCAAAAATGCGGCAAAAAAATTAAGGGTCGAATGGGGCGCGATATATATACTACTGAATATGACGTCCATCGGTACACCAAAATACCACTCTGCCCATCATGTAAAAAAAGACTTACTACATGGGCTGCACCGAAACTGGCAGCGTATGAAAAAACATTGGTCACGGAATGGATTCTCGAAAATCCAAAACAAGACAATATCGATGAACGTGCAATATTGATACAAGATATTATCGCTTCACATGATTGTTCTCTCTGCAAAAAGCTGAAATGGAAGGAAAAGTGTGAACAGGCAAAAAAAGGCTGCGACGATTTTTTTATACCGGAACTTGAAAAGGTTTTTAAACGATAGGAACTGATTATGGAAACAAAAACACCGGTCTATCAGGATGATTCTCGTGAAGCGTTCCTTATGCGTCTTTTTCCTGATAAATACAAGCGCTCTGAAGCATTTTGTGAAAAACACGGTACATATCAAACTATTCTTGATACTTCTTCCGGTGAAAAGGGCTTGTGTCCGGTATGCTGGAAAGAGCAGGAAGAAGCAGAAAAAAAGGAAAAGCAAGAACATGAGAAGCTCAAAAAAATCTTTAATAGAATTGACGGTCTTCCGGAGAAGTATCGGAATGCGGGATTCAAAAATTTTGAGTTAACCGAAAAAAAGACAGCTGCATTTAATCGTGTTTTGAAGTTTGCAAAAGAACCGAGAAACACGTGGTTGTTATTACTCGGAGAGAATGGTACCGGAAAAACACACCTCGCTCATGCGGTCTTAAAAATGACCGGTGGAATATTTCGTGAGTTCGATGATATCGCTATCGATATGCAGGATGCACAAAAAAGATCTGGAGAGGGGATGAAGAAAGTAATTTCTAAATATGCATCCGCCCCAATGTTAGTTATTGATGAAGTGGACAAAGTAAACCCAACAGCCGGTCGCATCAATTGGCTCAATATCATATTGCGCAAAAGGTATAACGATATGTTGCCACTCGTTCTTTGCGGTAATATCGATCTTGAAACCCTCTGCAGCCGTATCGATCAGAGTGGCAAACATGCACTCAAAGATCGTATTGATGAAGTCGGTGAAGTTGTCCTTTGTAACTGGGAAAGCTACCGCCCAAAGTTGCGAAAAGTAAATTGATAATGGAGGGAATAAATGATAGTTATACTGATTTTTATTGCTATAGTAATGATAAGTGTAATTCTTAGTTTCGTAACAATTATAGGTACGGAATGTTACGATGCAACAGAAGATATAAGAGAAGAAATAGCAAATAAAATAGATGAGAAAATTGATAATATCGTTGATAATATCGTCGAGTGGTTAAAATCAAAAATAGATGATTTCGTATTTTTAAAAACCCGTGCTAGCATTATAGAATTTGACAAATCCCGTGTATTTTCTGCACTTAATGCAGAAGAATTAAAGATAGGAAGCAAGTGTTTTTTTGCGAACACAACAAGAGCTTTGAAAAAGATAGTACAAACTAGTGATGCCATTTACGCGGACACATTCATTGGACTGCACAATGGTATTAGGGGGGTACGGTTTGTAGCTTATTATAATTATAAGTATCGTTACTGTGTTAAGTATCGTTACGCCTACCTTATCTCTTCGCCCCCCGATCGTATGTACGAGCCGTTCCAGAGCGTTGAAAAGGCAATGGTGGCGATAAAGGCACACGGCAGGTGGGTTAAAGATAAAAGGAATAACATATTGAGTATTGTATTCTTAAAAAGTGATGAGCAAATAAATATACTGAATTCTTGGTATTCCCTTAATGATATACTTCGATATTATGTTTTTGCCGACGACGACAGCCCCTGCGGGGAATTGGTGGAGGAGTAAATGAAAATAAAGACTGATTTAATGATTATTGACAATAATGCTAAATATGTTTGTGAAAGAAAACTCAAAGTAAAGCCTATTCTTCACTATTATGGATATGGAGAAATTCCCAATGATGAACGACAATATACAGAGATTAAAGCATCTTGTCCTGTCTGCAGGGCTACTGGAGTGCGCGCTAATTTAGCAGATGGAGCTAGAGAATTTAAATGCTGCCCAATTTGCGGAATAAATCTTGATTGGAGAGTTTATCTTAAAAAAGAAAAAAAACTGCGTCGTAAAATAGAGCTGTGGAGAACACAATTCAAATAAGACAAAAGAGGAAGATAAATAATGCCATTAAATAAAAATACAAAAGCACTGTTAGAAACACTTGTAACTGAAAATGACTACTTATCATATTCAGTGAAAAGATGCATAACAAACTGTTTAGATGATGATACGAAAGCGGCAAATACCGATTTTGTTGCACAGATGAAAAAGAAACTTACAGAGCAGTCCGTAAGACTTCCGACAAATATTGAGGGTAAGGTAATCTGTTATTCACCTGAAAACTTTATTCCTGAACGGTATTACACCCAACAAAGATGGATTGATTCCGTTTTACAATCAATTATGAAAATGAAGACGGTTGCAGAGATGATGGCTTCTATGCGTATTCATTACCGCAATGCAACAATTCTTTATGGAGAAAGCGGCACAGGAAAGACAGAATTCGCTCGCTATGTAGCACATAAGCTTAATCTACCGTTATTTTATCTTAATTTTTCAAGCATCATAGATTCTCTTTTAGGGAATACTGGGAGAAATATTGCAAATATATTTAATTATGTAAAAAAGCATGAGTGTGTCTTTATGCTTGATGAAGTAGATTGTATAGCAGAAAGCCGTTGTTGTGCTAATGGAGCAGAAAAAGAGTTTTCAAGAGTTACCATAACCTTAATGCAGGAATTTGATATGCTGCCAAATAATATTATTTTGATTGCAGCCACTAATAGGATTGATATTATTGATGATGCTGTGCTTAATCGTTTTTCTGTTAAACAAAAAATAGAGCGATTATCATTAGATGATAATAGAGCATTTGCACAATTCTATGTTAAGGCGATACAAGCAGAAAGCTATATTACTGATAGTGATATAGCAGAATGTATTGATAATGACGATTTATCACAAAGACAAGTAGTAACAAAAATTATTCAGCTTCTGGGTGATAAGTTATACCAGAGTTTAGAAGGGGATATCACATGCCGTTAAATAAATCGATCGGAAATATGTATAACTTTATCACACACACATGGAACACAATTAAGGGTGAATGCCCACACGGATGCAGCTACTGTTATATGAAACGCTGGGGCAAACAGCCGCCGTTGCACTTTGACGAAAAAGAATTAAAAACAGACTTAGGAACAGGGAATTTTATCTTTGTCGGTTCTTCCTGCGATATGTTTGCAAAACATATTCCGTATGAATGGAAAATAGACACTCTTGATCATTGAGAGGTTTAGATGAAAAACCTGCGATAGCTGGAGAAGATGTAAAGGACAATCTTTTCCCATCCTGTCAACGGTGCAATTTGCATAAGCATACAAATTGTCGGACACCTGAAACAGAATATGACAAATGGCAATATCGAGGTACTTGCGGAGCATATTGGGTTTAACCCGATAGCAAAAAATTGAGGAGGAATAACAAATGGCTTTTACTTTTGAAGAATGGGCAGATGAGCATTATGACAGTAATAAACCTATTGAACCGGATACTGAAAACGTCGATCCGAAGCAATGGGCTAAGATTGCTTTTTACGCACAAGACAAACTGTGTGATGCTTTTGAAGCCGGTTATCAAAGTTGCCTTAATGAATACGGTTGGCACTTTTTGAAAGACGGAGATACCCCTCCTCAAGAAGATAAAGAGTACCTGTTTTATTTTGCTTCTAAAGGAGAGCGAGGAATGATTATCTCAGACACATGGGAACGTAAGAGGAATAATCCATACGTCATTGCATGGGTGGAATTTCAAACGCTCAAGGATTAAAGAAGGAGGAATAACTATATGAAAGAGCGGGCACATATTAGCTGGCTACTAGACGAAAGCTCCGATGAAGCGTATTTATCTGCAAGCGGCACAAACGAGGTGCTTTTAACAGGTTTAAAAGGAATATTTGATGCCATCATTACGGATGTCGCTGAGCGAAATTATATTCCGGTGAGCGTTATGCGGGAAACGATGCTTGAATTCCTAAAGGATGAATAATGACTACTACTGAAAATATCCGCCAAGAAGTACAAGTAAAACGCGAGGATGCGCAAAAACCGCTTCTTGAGCCGCAAAAGAAAAAGGGATACGTACGCAGTACTCGATCCGACCGGCCGCTTTTAGGACGTGGACATATTACCAGTTTAATCAATCACGGATAATATGAGTATGAATGATAAAAAATATGTAGATAAAAAAGATGTTTTTGTACTACTCGCTGCCTTTTCAGGGCAAGGGAACGTAGTAAGTATTCAAAAAGAATACCTCGTTTTGTGCGATTATGATTATGAGGCAGCAGTCTTTTTAAGCCAAATTATTTACTGGTCTGATAAATCGTACCTTGAAAATGGCTGGATATATAAAACGTATGCAGAATGGGAAAAAGAGCTTTTTATCAAAGAGCGAAAGCTTAGAAGGCTTAAAGACTACCTTGTTGCAAAAGGCTATATCGAAATGAAGATTCTGCACAGGAATGGAATACCGGTATGTCATTGGCGAGTGACGGTAAAAGTAATCGACAGTCTTCTTATGCTCTATACCGGAAAAAAGCAAGAGGAATCACAGGATCATGGTGTACATGATAGCGATGAAAATCAAGACGCTGTCGTATCTTGTGACAACACACAAGACGAGGCGGTATATGAGTCTACGCCGGTTGAACAAGAAGAGCAACACCGCTCGCCTTCTGAAAAAGGTGTGATAGATAATTGTATTATGCCGCATTCAAATAAGGATGAGGGCGTACAAAACACTCTGCCGTCATCCAGAGGAGTTGATAAAAGTCCATCCGGACAAAATGACCGGTTCCATCCGGACAAATTGTCCGAATCCATCCGGACAAATTGTCCGAATCCATCCGGACAAAATGACCGAATCCATCCGGACAAATTGTCCGAATCTACTAATAACATCGATTACCTGCATCAATTACCTTCAACGATTACTTCTTCTCCTTCCCTTGAAGTACGATCAAGCTTAGACGGAGATGAAGAAAAATCACAGATACGAAAAAAAAAGGAGGAGGAAGAAAAGATCGCCTATCAAAAAGCAATAAATCCGTCTGTTACAAAACTGGCAGAAGAGATTTATGCGCTGTTTGTAGAGGCAGGAATAAACAAAGCCGATCAGTTTCTGGTATTTTTACAACGCGATTTTAAATATGGGCTTACTAAGCTGCACGAGCGGACAATTCCGCTTGATGCCGATATTCTTACCGCGTGTAAAAACTATGTGCAGGTGTTGGCACTGCAAAAAAGCGGTAAAACGTGGTGGAAAAGCCGATTACCCTTTAGCGGTTTTTGCAGTGAAAAAATTATTTCACGGTTTTTACCTGATCATTTCGAAATGGCTGCATTTGAGCTTCAAGATACGGCACGTTCTCCACCCCCTCAACAAGATTTTAGCGAGGAAGCGTTACCGGAACTTTTTAAACACAGTCGTCTTGAAAAGTCTTGTGATGAACAGGATTTATTGAGCGGGGTTGTATTTTAAGCGTTGTATACTTGCTTTAACAAGAGTCTTGTAAAACGGCTCTGAGAAAAAATTTTTAAGGAGGTGTGAAACTTATGAAAGTGTTGATAGATGTGCGGCCGGAGCAGTTGTACGACATCAGAAAAGATTTAAAAAATCAGAATTGCGATATTTCTCCTGAAACTGAGCGAATTTTAGTATGTATTACGCAAGGAATTCAGAAAAAATGTCAGTGTCAGAAAACAGAAATTGAGCAGTTCGAGCAATACTATGATGAGGAGTGTCTGTATGACAGCTGAAAAGAATGAACTAAAAACGATATGCAAATTTTTAGCGTTAAGCGGAAAGAAGATTACCGACCGCCGCGGGCATATTTTTACCGACGATATGATAAGCGCCGACGGAACGATATTCCGCTTTGACGAGAATGGCTATTTGGACGGAGGGACGCAGCCGGCAATAGAAACTGCAATCGGTTATGTCGAATATCGCCAAAAAGGACTTTTACACCGGAAAGGATTACCGGCACTCTATGATCTTGCAACCGGTGTGCAAGAATATTGGGAGGGGGGCAAGCTGTTGAGCGTGTACAAAGAAGAGGAATGATTGTCATCAAAGCAGCAGGTGAACTCTGCGCTCTTTTTTGTATTGCGTTCATAGTAATATTCTGTATTGGCACACTGTATCTTACCTACGAATGGAATTCAATGAAGCATCAGCAAAAAATGCATAGATCGTTGAGTAAATTAAACACAAAGAACTATGGTACAAATGATACCGATAAAAGAGGAGATCAATATGAATGAGAAAACATCAAGTATTCTTCCGCATGCGTTAAAGGGGAAAGCGGTTTTTACGAAAGGGGATGATCCGACTCCAATTAACGGAGAACATATGCTCGTTGAAGGATACATCTGTCGCTTAAAAAATGGGTTATTACACGGAAATGAGGCGTATCCGGCAATTGAGGGGCCGGGACATATCGAGTACTGGGAGGAAGGAGTTTTGAAAGAAATCAGTACGAACGGCTTTAAGCGAACTGAAAAGTATGAAAAAAATGCCGACGGCAGTGTTCGGCTCGTTTCAGTCGAAGAAAAGTAAGGGACTTGCCGCTTTCATTTTCCACAAATCCACACGAAAAAGGCGGGTGAAGGGATGCCCAAAACATCCCGGAGCCGCCTTTTGACTGTGGAGCTTGTGGTAAATGAAAGTGTGTTATCGTTCGATATATGTACTCACTCGTTTTAATTTCTTTTGCCGTGCAAATTCTTTAAAGTCTTTTGAAGATGCAATGACAGTCGGCGAATAGAGGGGATCGATGTAATGAGAAGCGAGGTCAGGGTCTTTATCGGAAAAGCAATAGTTTTTATTGTAGCCGTCGAGGAAAATCTTTTTTTCTGCCATAAACAGCAATGCCTTTTCTAATTTTTCATCATCGCTTCGGTTAACCGGGAAAAAAGAATCGGCGCCGAGTAAGGCTGCCTTTTTATGAAAATCGATAAAAAACCGGTTCCATTGTTCAGGCGACTGAGCGGCTGCAATAATGTCACGGTTATTAAAAAAGTAAATACCTGCGATGACATATCGCTGATCAAGAGCAAAAAAGGGTGTTTTTCCTTCCGTTTTCCAGTGCGATTTTGCGTCAATGTCATTTAATATCCACATCATTTTATGCGTATCATCTCCGCTTATCATAAAGGGAATAATGCTATTATTTTTTTTAGGATGCATGAGCGGATCGTGTATTTTACGAGTCTCGGGATCTGCGGAATACTGCCAGCCCTTACCCGGTTTATAAAAAGCAAAATTGCCGTGATCGAGAATAATATGCCCTAAAAAGCGGGAAGTGCCACCGAGAGAAGAAAGCTCAAGTTCGATTTGGGCGGTTAATGTTTCATCGCGTGTAGAAGGGACAATTTGTCCTGTCGGGTGATTATGTGCGATAAGGAGCGAATAATTATGCTCTTTTAAATAGGATTTAATAGCATTCCAGTAGTGGTTTTGTTTGGTATTTGCATCTTTATTCTCTGCTGAAAAAGAAGCGGAGATAAGGCTTTTATTGGTGATGGCGATTTGATCTCGGATAGTACCGGATGCATCGACGATGATATGGCGGAACGTTTCTACCTTTTTACTGCGGTAGCGGTATAAAAGGTGATAGGCCTGATGGAGCCCTTTTTCAGAAAGGGTTCCATCAGCAGTAATGTCAATCGGTTTTTCGACGAGGTAGTCGGGGAAATCGAAAGGATGCCGGTGCTGTTTTACATAGCGAGAAAGAGTCATACTTTGCTTATCGGCTTATAGAGACGGATGGAGCAGCGGAGAGGTGAATATTTTTCTCTTTTTTGAGCTTTTCATCCATTTGATGTTTCGTTTCATAGGAGAATTGAGGCATTACCGCGCGGTTTGAAAAATCTTGCCCTTGATACATACTGTAAAGAAGCGCTTGTTTTGGAAGTGTTCCTTTATCAATTTTCTTTAAAGCATTTTGCACTTCCATAGAAAAAAGTGCACTCATACGGGCATCAGCGTCAAAAGAAGGAACGCCGCCTACGAGGTCATACGATCCATGTTGCTGTACAATATTATGCGTTTGTATGGCTTTGTAGACATTTAAAAGTCCTACAGTGGAAAGTTCATCTTTCCGCTTTTCGTTTTCAAGACGCATCGCTTCTTTGATAGCAGGGTTACGGGTATTATCGAGAAAGTTCTTTTGAGATTGAGCATGGCTTTGTACTTGTTCACTTTCAAACGTTTTCCGCTCAGGCAATATTTTGTGTAAAAGCTTCCGGCTGCGATCGTCAAATTGTTCAACATTATACATATACTGAAAGCCTGTCTTTGTTCCTTCTCCGGCAACTCGTATTTCGTTTAAAAGCGGGCTGCGGGAAGCAAATTTTGTGTCGTTACAGACTAAAAGCGGCGTCGTGTTTTTGCTTACGTCAAGGGTAAGTCCTAAAGAACGTGCTTCATGACCGAAGATATAGTCGGTTTTCTTACAACCGGTCGCTGTCGCATGCAGTTCAGCGGCAGCTTTATTGATATCTTTCATTACCGTACCGTTTAAAAGATTGTTCGGCACCGGTTTATCTCCCTGCCTGAAAAATGGAACATTATGTTCGCTCACGCAAACGGAAAGGAGTTTATTGACTTGGTCGGTATAAAACTCTTCAGGGCTTCCGTGACGGGCAGTATCGCTTGATGTCCATTGATCGAGGACTTCATCTTTCTCGCCGAGGTATACGGTTGAACGATAGGCATTTTTATTGATAGGTGTTGAGGTGTCAAAAAAAGAAGGCATAGTAGCATTTGCTCCTTATTAAAGGGAGTACTCGCAACGTTTGTTTTGAGCGGTCTCCCTGAGATGTACTTGTGCGGTATACGGTTATCGAGAGAAAGAAGAAGATGCGCTGTGAGTCGGCGCTGCTCGTTCAGCTCGTTCAGCTCGTTCAGCTCGTTCAGCTGTTTGTGAAACATCTTCTTTCATCCATCTGTGTGCATCCCGTCCGATTTTAAATAAATTGGAGGGGGAAGCTTGGAGTGCTTCTTTAAATTTCTGAGAAAATTCTGCTGCAAGTTCAGAAGGCGGGGTAAACCCAATACCATAGTGTATGCTAAGAAGATAAGCCCCAAGATATTTTGATGGATTTGAAAAGCGCGGTTCGATACTATCTTTTGTATAGATCGATATTTTCCAAAGTGATGGCAATTTCTCCGGCCGCTTTACGTGGGAATCGGCAAAGTAGTGATTGATAACCACCTTTGCCTTTCCATTTTCATCACGCTTATCCATATCTTGAAAAGAAAGCAGAAAGGCTTTGGCATCCTTTTTGATACCGGCGCCGCACTTATTGGCTTGATCAAAGGTCAAAATATTGTGTCCGTCTAAACCTTTTTCATGCAAATACGCTTTTGCAAGGATTTGATTGATACCGGTAAACTCATAACCGGTCAGGGCATTACGAACAGCGCGGGTATCGCAGAATCCGTTTTCATCCGGAAGGAAGGGAAGATTTCTTTTTTCCAAAAGATCGAGCATATGCTCGGTTTGTAGTTCCGTAATGGGTTTGAAAGTAACGCCTGTTTTACGGTCATCTGTTTGATTGGTCATTTTTTCTTCTTGAGTATTCATCATTATCACCGTACAAGAATAAAACGTATGAAAAGCATCTTTTACGCGGCAACTGGTTTCCGGTGCCGCTTATCAATTAACATCTTTTCTACCAGCAGTATACAATATAAATGTTATAACATCAATATACAGTAGATGAAAATCTATCGCTCAAAGGTAAAAGTAGGTTGTGGTTTTACCGTCTGTGCGACAAGTGGTCGGTGTTCTTTCGCGTAGAGGAATTGCCGCTGCGCGTCAAACAGTGCATCGAACGCTTTATTGATGCGGGCACGCTCTGCCCCTTCAGGATACGGCTTTGGTACTCCTTGCGCCGGAGTATGTGTTTTATAAAAGGTGTTATCCGGCTTAAAACATAAAAGCGTATTTTTTCTCCCTAAGCTTTCAAGCTTGTCAGAAACATACGCAGAAAATGCACGTGCTGCTAAATTCTGCTTCCGTGCCCAATACGGATGAGCCGCCTCTTTTCCGTCAAGCAGCTGGGCATGACGGAGATAATCGGATGGGGTTTTATCCTCTTTTTCCGTAATAGCTGTGATAAGGTTTTGAAACGCTTGATTGATTTTTCCTTTTCCTTGCGGAATCTCAGTGAGACACACATCCTTTTTTTGACCGGTTGCGGCACTATAAAGGAGGTTGTCGAAGGCAGAAAACCATTTTTCAGCTAAAAGGCCGCCTGATTTTCCATGCATTAAGGAGAGTGTTTGTTTATTCCGATCGTAATGGGTGCCGCTTCTTTTCTGTTGTGTTCCGGCGAGTGAAAGGGCGAGTGTTGAAAAAACTCCGATCTGTGTATCAGGTAGGTGTAAGACATCAGCCATATCGGCGAACGCATGGGCGACAGCGGTAATCTCGTGCGGTTGTAAAGTTGAAGTATTATTGCCCGCAACGGTTCGAAAAGAAAAGTGTGTTTGCAATTGTGCAAGAGACTGTACAGAAAGCGTTCTGCCACCGATCCGTGCATAACACGAAGGGACTGCACGCTCGAATGACATATCATGTTTATTGGCACTCTGTGCGGTTTTTGTCTTGCTTTGTCCGGATACGGTTTGCGTAACCGACGCGATCGTGCTACCGGAAGATGAGCGAAGCGGTGCAATAATCGGCTGTACCGATTGCGTTTTGTTAACCACTTCAAGCGGTATCTCGACATTCTTATGCGAGAGAACTTTTTCATTCGGCATATTTTCAACTACTTCTTTTGTAGAAAGCGTGTTGTGTTTCCTGTCCAGCTCAATTTCTTTTCTTACCTCTGCCATCGGTTTTAAGTCGTTTAAGAGATTTTGTACATAGTTTTCGGTAATATCAACGAGAGAGCCTGCAAGAGAGTGTTCCGCAGCTTGCGCTTTCTTCGCCTCGGCAATCAGACGCGGTTTTTCCTTTTCGATTGAATCGATGCGTTCAGTAAGTTTTCTTTTTTCTTCATTGAGTTCGGCAATCCGCATAGCGGCGCTGTGCTCACTGTCGATGCCGCACGCAGCTTCTTTTTTTTCAAGTAGCTGTAGTTTTGTCTTATAAAAGCGTACTTCTCCTTTGGCATCACATCTTTCGGCTGCAGCAAGGTTGATAGCTATGGCATGCTTTTTTTCGATAATCGAATCGATGGTACTCAATTTGAGGTCAATGACTGCCCGATCTCCTTCCAATGCAGCTTTCTTTCGGCTTATGATAAACGCTGCTTTTTTTTCAGGGTCTTTGATAAGGTCAAGTTTTAATTCTTCGGGGCGAATATCCTGCACGTCAAGCGTATCCCCTTTATAGCTCCACAAGGCATTGATGCGGGATGACTTTTCATCATGCTTTTGATACATCAGCGAATCGATGGAGTCGGTGATAAGAGGATAGGTGATGTGGACATGACCTTGCTCATTTCCCTGCCGCCAGATACGCCCTTCAACTTGCGTACTTTCAGTCGGATTCCAACCGAGCATACAGTTATAGAGGGCAAAAGAATTGCCGTTTAAATCGATTCCTTCGCTGATAGTCTCGCTTCCGATAATGATTTTTAATGGAGCTGTTTTATCATTGAACTGTTCGGTCATCTCATCTTTTTTCTTACTTGATGTTCCGGAATTGATAATGCCGATTGCTTTTTCCGGAACTCCATGCGCAATAAGATACCGTTTTACTTCTTCCGCTTCTTGTACCCCGCGCGGCATATACATTACCTGCCCGCCTGCAGGAACTTTTTTATAAGAAGCCGCGATGGCATTACAGACAAAAGTTAATTTCGGAGAGCTTTCAACGAGTTCAGTCATGGGAGGCAGCGCAAAATCATAATCGCTTGCTTTTACGAGTGCCGGGGATAAAAGCGCCATGCGCATATTATTCATCGCGACAAGCGCTCCGCCCGGATCATCTTTTGAAATCGTACTGAGGCGCTTTGTTTCTACATCGATAATTTTTTTCTGGAGTTCCGTCGCTTCAAGCTCAATCGCATGAACGCGTTTTATCGGCCGGATAACGCCTGCTTCTTCTGCGCCGACTTTATCAATATATTCCGTCAAAAGATTTTGAAGGCTCTGCACATTGCGGAAGTTTTTCATCACCTGTTTCGGCTGTATTTCTCCATTCGGTTTTACCGCCCATTCGGTATGCGTTTCGGCAAACTCGGTCATGAAGGAGCCGAGATTATACAGATGCATATTTTTTAGTTTTTCCCGCCCGACATATGAAAGCATTGAATAGATTTCCGTCGGCGAATTCGTAAAGGGCGTCGCCGTTAAGAGAAAGACGTTTCTGCCGTTATTTTCCTTTTGGATAAGCTGGGTAATGGCAAAAAGCTTTTGTGCCCGCATTGAAGGCGTGCCGCTTCCGATGCCTTCAAATTCATTGGCTTGCCGCTTTGCCCCATCATCATACTGGGGCCGCGGCATAGTAAAAAGGTTTTTAAACCGGTGCGCTTCATCGACGGTGATGTGGTCAAATCCGGTATCTTCCCAATAGACGTACTTATTTTTTACGGAAGAGGCTTCTCCTAATATTTTTTGTATCTTCTCTTTCTCTTGTGCATTATCCCATGCGTTACCACTTACGGTACTGCGAGCATCGAGTAAATCGACAGTTAAGTCCCCTTCAAGCGTCTGTTTTTTAAAGGTTACCGCTTGTAATGCTTCATGGGTACATAAGGAGATACTGCCCTTTTCGAGGGTAAGTCCGTGTTCACCGACCAAAAAGGGTTTGAGCTTTTCCTCACTAAAGTTTCCAAGGTCGTTTATCGGGATAGTCGGGAACAGTTCTTTTATATCATGGAGCCACTTTGAATACACCGCTTTTGGAACGCAAATAAGGGGACGATGAGCTCTTTCTGCTTGGATTTGATTGACGGTTGCAACAATACCGCAAGCAGTTTTACCGACGCCGACATCATAGGCAAGAAGACCGTTTCCTTTGTCGGTTAAAAATGAAATCCCTTTTATTTGCTGCTCATAGAGGGTAAAGACTTCCCCGTCTTTCTTCTCGCTCATACCCGAAACAAAAAGCGGCAGCTTAGCATAATCGGCAGCACGATACCCGTTAAAGCGGCGGTTCCACAGCGTTAAAAGCTCACGGCGTTTTCCTTCAGGTACCCCTTCTTGGATATAGCGATTAAAAAGCCGTTCAGCTGTTTCGCGCCGAAGAGTACGCGTTCTGTTAGCTTCAAGCTGTGCCGCCTTCTTTTTTTGAGGCGTATACTCTTGATGTGCTCGCACCGGATCCCGATCAATATATGAGATAATATCATACCACCGAATTTTAGGCGGTAAATCTTCCGGCCGTATCGGCGATTCATCGGTGAGCGTCACTCGTGAGGGGTGTGAAAGCGGCAGTCCCGCTTCAAAAAGGAACTGCTCACCGGTTGCCCATTTTATAAAACCTTCTCTCAGGTTATACGGAACTCCATTGTCATCACGAGCAACGATAAACTCATGGGCAAGATTTGAATGAACGGGAATGGTCAGTTTTTCATACGGTACTTCTGGCGGTAATGCGTGTTCAAGCATCTCTTTTTGCTTTTGGTACAGCACTTCGCCAATCGACTCTTTATTTTTTTCAAGCACCTCAAGCTTTTCATAAATATTACCTTTGGTAAAATTGACCGTGTGCATCCATGCCGTTTCAGTGATTTTGATATAATCGGGGTGCTGGGCAATAAAGGTGCATTGTTCAGCCGTTAGCGATGCGTTTTCAATTTTCCCTTCATAGTCAGTCGCTTTCCAAAGCGGCGCTTCCCGCTCATCGAGCGTTTTACCGTACTTAGCAGCAAACTCAGAAGCGGACAGGAGCTTACCTTCATGCCGTTTCATCTCATCATTATTCGGTACCGGTTGCCGTTTTAGGGTTTGCTTTTGCGTTGATTTTATAGATGTGCTGCTTATGCCCTCATCTGCCGGTATGCTTCCGTTCATCCGTGAAGCAGTACCGGATTTGATATTTTCGTTTTCAGCGGAAACGGTATTAGTTTGTTCTTCTTGTGCTATTGATACTCGCTTATTTTTTCCGGTAAGATCGATGATATGGACATTGCCGTCCTTTACTGATTGGAGTACCATACCGCCTACAGAGTTTTTGTAGTAATCTTCAAACCAGTTTTTAGTACTTCCAATAGGTTCTTTATTGCCGCTAACGGCTCCCACTTTGTTCGCTGCATCTGTTTCCGCGACCTTTTGATGGAGTTCTTCTTTTTCCGGTTTCAGAATGCTTTCAGGCATAATACGCGCAAGAGTTGCCTCAAGCGATTCTCCTGCAAACGGGGCTATCGTGATTTGTTCTTGTCCGAAGCGATTGACTCCTTCTTTTTCTTCTCCGAGAATATGGTCAGGGTGTCGGGCAAAAAAAGAATCGAGTGAAAAATCTTTTTCATATCCTCTTTCTTTTTTGACGATAACGAGGTCAACACCAACATCGGTTGTTGGGAAAACGCCGGAAGGGAGTCGCCACGCATCGATGAGCGTTCCTTTTGCAGCAATAAGGCGCTTCCCTTCCGTTTGGGCACTCTGTAAAAAAGAAGAAGGAAGGACAAACGCAACAAGTCCGCCGTCTTTTACCACATCGAGGGCGCGATCAAGAAAATATTGCTCGTAGCGGCTGTGAGTAGTTCCTTCGCCCTTTCCTTTATAAAAGCCGCTATACAGGCCGTATGGCGGGTTGCCGATTACAAGGTCAAACTTTTTTCCCGTATACTGCGCATTGTGAATAACACCGTCTTTAAAAAAGAGTTCTTGAAACGCTTGTGTTTTTACCTCGGCTGTAGGGTGCAAAAGTCGGGCAATACGGCTTGCCGTCTCATCCAGTTCGATAAGCGTACAGTCATTGTGCTCTCGCCCTTCTAAAAAACGCCCCGTTCCCCCTGCCGGCTCAAGAACGGTTTTTACATCAGGAGCATACGCATCGACAAGACGCCACAGTGTATCGCAAACGGCTTTCGGCGTGTAAAAGGCATATAAGACTTCGCTGGCACTCCGCTCTGTCTCTCCCGTTCCGCCGCCCCCTTCATACCGGGCAAGAACTTTTTTATCTTCGGCCGTCAGTTCATCGACGCTCTTTTCGTTTAAGAGCGTCAGGCACTGTTCCCTGATACGTTTTACCGCCCCGACAGTTGGCTGGTCGCCACCTTCTGCATTTACAGATCCATTTCGAGGTTGATCAGAGCCGATATTAGGTGTTCCTCGGTGAGAGGCCTTCCCATTTTGCGGTTCATCTGCACCGTCCACAACAGCGCTTCCTCTCTGCTCATCGTCTTGAGAATGCGGCCGAACTTCTCCGGCGTAATGCGGTACGCTATTCGCTCTGTCAGCGTTTTCTCTTCTGCGCTCAAACGCTCCGTCATCCATGCCGGTATTTCTTCCTGTATCTTCTGTCCGTCCGGCATCTCCCATTTCCGTATGACAGTTCCCCTGTCCGTCCGGTATTCCGCTATCAAGGTTCCATCCATATTCTTTCTCCCTTTTGAGCTGTTGTCGTTTCTCTTCCATATAGAAGTGTACATTAAAGAGCGGGACCCCACTCAAAGTTTTCCTTTCAAGTATCGTACCGTCATCGTCTTTCGTTAAGACGGTATACTGTAACTGCTTATCTTTCCGTTCTGGGATCATTTCGACGTTGCCCGATTTTGAGCCATCACGGATCATGAGGATAAACTGCCTTTGTCCTCTTTTATTGGTATACTGCTTTTGTGGGTGAAAGCCGTAGCTTTTAAATTGCTCCAAAAAACGTTCAGTTTTTTCTTCTCCGCAACGATCCGCCTTGAATACCACATCGTCGAGACCTTCCAGTAATGCGCCAAAATCATTTTTTGACTTTCCGTTTTTGGCTGTTCCTATGGCTCCTTGTTTAAAATCGTCAATATGATAGATTTCGATATAAGGCCCCTTATTCCACCGGTGGCGGTGTGGCGGGTAAAAAATATTCCATGAGCCTTGAGCCGCTTGAAGCTGATCGACTTCTTGTACCGGCGGATACGCTTCTTTGTGTGTAAGCGCTGTCGCGTGTTTTTCGCTAGAAGCGAGCGGCGCTACTATCGGTTGCGGCATCTGGTTTACTTCTTTTTTGAGGTCTTTTCCGCTGTTTTCAATCTCATCTTCCGGTTCAGGGAAGTAAGAAGGATACGTTTTATGCAGCTGCCGCTCAATGGTCATCCCTTCGGGGACATGGTAGTCAAGCTCCATGTTCGGCACCGAACGTAATTGGTCAAGGTTATTGTATCCCCATTCGGCGTTTTCAAGGTCGCCGTTTAAAATACCAAAGCCATAGACTTCTCCGTTTGTTTTATCAATGTCAGACACGTAGTATTCAGTACCGGAGGGATGAAAATAGCGCAAAAGAATCGGATGTCCTTGTTTTCCCCCTCGTCTTTTGTCAGAGGTAGCGCGATCTGTTTCAACTGTTTCGGAAACGGTTTTAATAATTTCCTTAAAGAATTCTGCATCTTCTGACTGCCGTGCGAAAGCGACCGTTGTGCGGTACTGCAAAGGTGGAATAACCTTTTGGGCATTAGCAAAGTCTTTCCGGGTAAGAACTATCTCTTTTCTTTCAGGGGTAAGAGGCAACTCTTGCTTTTCTGTAGAAACCGGCGGTACGTTTTCCGGCTTTATATTCGGTGCTTGTTTCTCGTCTTTTTCCGGATACCATGTTTTTTGAATTCTGGCGGCGTCGGCAAGGCCGTTTTCGGTATTGAGCCGCTGCCAGCAAAAATTGCGCGGCGACCATCTCCAGCCATGCGCTTTTAAATCGCTTCTGACGTCATCAGATGGCTTGTCCGGAAAAAAGAGCTGCACGCGCTTGAGTGCGGTATTATTGACTATTTTTAGGGTATTCGCATTCGCACTACCGTCTGCCTCTTTTTTATCCGCTGCGATATCGATATGCGAAACGGTATGATGAGGACTGTGAGACATTGCTACAGCATCCTGCTTTACCGGATCATTTAAAAAATCAAATGCCCCCTGCTGCCCTGCATAATACGCTGTTTTTTGATACAGAAGCGGAATGCCGGGATTTTTTTGCTTGACAGAATCATGATATGCTGCTATATTTTCATACAGAAGCTGAGAATGGTAGTTGCGGAGCAATTGGAGCTCCGGGATTGCTAATTCTCGGCTTTTTTCATTTATATATAAAATTCTTTGTTCTTGTACTGCCTTTTGTAAAAAAGTGGTAAAGCGATCTTTTCCGTATATTGTTTTTGCAAGATTTATATCGACTTCAATACCATTGAAAAAACCTTTTTTATTCGGTGATAGCGGGATAATGATCGGGCGGCCTTCACTATCTTTTAGTGACACAACCGCAATAATATCTTCTTTACTATCGCTCCGTTGCGATTGCATAACAAGAAGCGGCTTTTTTAACGCATCCGGAATTTGTTTTATCATCTCAGGCGTAAGTCCGTGGTAATTGGGAGCGCTTCCTTCTTTTTCCGGCTGCATAATATTTTGAATATGACGAGCAGTTATCATCACCGGTAAACGTTCAAAGCCAAGTTCTTGATAGATAGGCGGCGTCATACCGAGGTATAGATGACTTTCAGCAAACTGCGATGCATCTTTTTGAGTACTGATGGCATCGACTGCTTCATCAAAGCGCTGTTGATTAAACATAAACCGTTCGGCTGTAAAAAGCTCATCGTATACCCGGATCATTTCGGGATTAAGCGGAATAATTCGGTCAAGACCGTTATAAACGCGCTGTACGAAGGCCGCTCCTTTTTCAAAGACGAGGTGGTGGTCTTCGGAAGCCGCAAGGCGTAAGCGGATATACTGTTCAAGCCCGAAAGCAAACGCTTCTTCCTGCGCTTCAGTCCATGTACTTTCTTCTACCTTAAAGACTTTCTCTGCCTTTTCTTTAAGCGTTCCGGTTAACTGCCGCCTAAAGACATGAGCGGCTTCATGGACAAAGGTGAAAAAGTCCGCATTTTTCCCTGCCCCGATAAGGGCACGGGCATCACCTGATAAAAAGGCTGTATAGCCTTTTACATCATCCGGAAGGCTCGTATCGGAAACGACAAAACCTTTCGGATGGTACGTTGAAAGGTACTCATCGAATGACATATCGAGGGTTTTGGCACGGGCTTTCAGGAGTAACAAAGCGGTTTCCGCTTCATCTTTTGAAAGATTAAATGATTCGGTAATTTGAGTTAAAACGCGCACTTCAGGCGCCGGAGGCAAGAATCCTTGCATACAATTCCTCCTACAATATTATACTCTTAGTATATCGTATTGATGTTATTACTACAATACATTATCTTATATAGTATGATTACCGTATCTATTCCATCTGAAAAAAAGGGACTGTCTCTATTCGCACACGGAGGAGCCGCCCATGTTGAAACGCTTCCGGATGCGACCGTCTTTACCTTTGATGATAAAAGTCCCGTCATTCTTTTTTACACCTTCCCTTCCACGCGCCGTGCATACATTATTTATGGGAAAGAAACCGGATGTAAACGGATACTTCCTTTGGTAAGGCCTGCGGTAACCGTTTTATACACCGCGACCGGAAGGCGTATTGATGTATTAAAGCGGATGTTATTTCTTTTAGATAACCTTACTTATGGTGCGTATTTTGGGTTTGATGCACTTTTTTATCGAGAGTTGGGGCTGCTCCTCGATCAAAAAAAGATGGGTAAAAGAACGCTTATCACGTTGTTAGAAAAATACGGCTATTGGTATGCCGAACAAGAAAAAAGGAGTGTCCCCTGTGATTCATGTCGATAAACAGGTATTAAGCTATTTAGGGATTGAAAAGATTGTAATTGAGGAGGCTGGAGCACCTCATTCGTGTATTCCGGTTTTTTTCTTTCAAGAAGCATGGCAGCTTTACTGTATTACGGAATTGTCCCCGAGACAGGGACATGATAAACTGCTTATTACCTATCGAGGAGAACGTTTATCGGTACCGGTACAATTAACCGGTGTTCGCGGTAAAAGGCGGCATTACACAGCAGTCTTCGCTCATACCTTACCGTTAGAATTAGCATATAAACTTGCATTTCTTCAAAGCCGCTTTGAAACAGCAGATAAACGAGGCGAAAGACGGCTTCCAGTAGGAGTTACGTATTGGAAAATGCTCGGTCTTAAACAGCTGTATCAAACGGTTTTGATAGACGGCTATGAATATGATTGCATCATTGAAAACATTGCCGAACATGGTCTACTCCTTTCTTGCGGACAGGAAGGCAAAATGAATATCCGAGATCCGATGGCCTTGCGTCTTACCTTTACAGCTCCATCTTTAATATCCTTCTTACAACTGTCTCCGGTACGCTTTTTTAAAAAAGATGGGCGGCTGTATATTGCTGTTCGTATAAAAGAGCCACTTGATATTCATTATGTGATGCGTCTTGCACATTATGTCGACTGCTTAACTGATAGTCCCCATAAGCATGCGGTACACAGCAGCCTGTAAGGAAACCAATGATGCGTTTTTTTGACGATGATGAGCCGTATATTATCATTATTCCGCGCCAATCATACCGGCGACGATCGCGGCTGTTACGCTTCCTTATGTTCGCGCTCAAGCTGAGTATGCTGGCGGTTTTAGCCATCTTCTGTTATTACAATATTCCTTTCTTGATCGCAAAAGCCATTCATACAATACAATCGATGCTGTTTTAGAAAATTTTAGTCCTTTGAAGCCTTTCTCGGTTGTTGTTTTACCCCATACTGCTTGACAAATATGAATAATTCTAATATTTTTAATAAAATTATTAAACAAGTACTATTTTTAGTATCAGATGATAGCCCCGTAAGGGGTGTTATTTGGGGGTATTTATGGCAGTTTTGGCTAAAGCTAAGAGTATGAGCGTGAGTTTTAAGCCCGATATGTTTCAGAAAATCAATGATTTTTGTGATTATCGTGGTTGCTCTCGAAGTTGGTTTATGAACAAGGCGGCGGAGTTGTTCCTGAATGAATGCCTTGAAGATAAGGCAGATTATGAAGCTGCTGTCGCTGCTTGGGCTGATTATGAAAAGTCTGGTAAAAAGTCTTTTTCTTCGGAAGATGTTTTTGCTGAGGCTGGGTTATGAAAGTTGTTTTTTCTGATAAGGCGAAAAAGTTTTTTTTGAAGCTTGATACGCCTATTCAGAAGCAAATACAAAAATTTATTTTGAAGCTGGAAGGTATGAGCGATCCACGAGCTAGTGGAAAAATGCTTGTAGGAAACCTCTTAGGCTTCTGGCGGTATCGGGTGGGCGATTATCGGCTTCTTTGCAGAATTGTTGATAAAGAGCTTGTAATTACTGTTGTTGAAGTAGGTCATCGCAAAGAGGTTTACGATGAGTAGCATGTTTGAAGGAACACTACGATGCAACAAATAAGCGCAAATATAAAGAAAAATCTCTATGATAAACTGCTTAAGAAAGAACAAGAGACCGGCGTTTCGCAATCGAAGATTATCGAAGCGGCCTTGATGCAGTACCTTACACAAGAACCTGTTGCAGAAGCAACCAAACCCGCTGAAGATAAAAGCGAACTGTATGCAGTTCAATTTGTAAAAAATAGCGGGAGGAGTATCCGCTCCTTTGCGCTTGAGAATGGACTTGAGTACATCTCTTTCTTTAGAAATATCACCGGTATGACAAAACCGACCTACGAGACGATGTTTCGCTTACGGAATGTTATTCCGCCTTCTTGGTGGGTAACCTCGACGGCAGAAGCAAAGCCTGAGCAAAAACACTTTACCGGCCCGGATGATTTCCGAATAGTGAGGGAACATTCAGCAGGGCATAATCACTTAGAGCCGCTTACTTACTCATGGTGTGCTGAAAACGGTATTAATTATGATCAGCTCTATAACTTGAAGACCAGGAAGGCTTTTAGCTTTCCTTCGTATTCTATGATACGCGCCTTACGGCACTGGATTGACCCAGACCTCTGGTTTATCTATGAAAAACGAGAAAAGTAACAATTTGTTATCTGCTTGCAAAAAACTGCTTAATACACTAACATATTTTATGTATAACAAGGGAGGTAGTAAATGATGAAAAGAGCTACCTATGGAAGGTCAGGTTGTCGGCTCGCTTGAGCATTCAATCAAAAAATTCTTTTGGAGTACTATTCAATGACAAAACTTTTATTATCAAAGCCATCGGTGGTAGACGGCATTGCAAGTATTATCGATTTATTCGGTGTATATACTCCATATGACGATATTGTCCTATCATATCCCAATGATCAAAAGACACTGGAAGCCGATATGGATGCTTTACGGGCAGATGCCGCAATTGCTTTTGCAGGAATAATGAATCAATGTCAAAAAAACACAGCTCGCTAATTCCTAAAACAAAAAATACTCCTGATGTATCGTATAAACACCATGAATCTATTATACAATTTCAGGCACGTGCATCAATTCTTCCTCCGGCTGAAGAATTGGCAGCGTATGAGGCAATACAACCCGGTATTACAGAAAGATTCTTAGCTGCTTATGAAAAGCAACAAGAACATCGTATGGTAATAGAAAAAACAGTTATTACCGGTGCAGTTCAAAGAACTCATCAAGGTCAAATTTTTGCTTTTCTGCTGGGTGTTATTGCCATATGTGGCGGACTTGGGTTACTTTTTTTGGGAAAAAGTATTATTGGACTTTCTGTGCTCATAGGGGCAGTAGCTTCACTGATTGGGGTTTTTATTTATGGCAAAGAAAGTAATAAAAAAGAGCAGAAGAACGAATGATCAATGAATGTGATAGAGGTAGATTAATGCGATTGCTATGTGAAGATAGCGTTTTTCTTGTTGCATTTTGTGTGCCGGTAGCGCATACTTTATTTTGTATAACAAACGATAACCGAATGGCTATCGAGTATGGAATAAACAACAAAAAAATGAAGGAGTAGTTGTTGTATGAAAAAAGGAATGAAATTAATAGCAGTTGCGATGTTTATATTTACTACTCTTGTACTTACTGATGGATATTGCCAAGAAACACCTCCATCCAAGGAGGACGAAGTGATATTTACTGGGCAAGGTTTTGCATATTGGTGTACTGATGCGGCTGGTAAAGAAAAAAAACTATATGATTGGCTACGTAATCTACGAGTGATTTTTAAGAAAGATGGAACTTATACAACTACTGGCCAAATATATTATCTTAATACGAAATGGTCTGATACCCCCAAAGCCAGCTATAAATATGCGATCTCCGATGATACAATGACTATTTTTGAGCACAATTATAAGTATTCATATGACGGTCGTACACTCATTTTAAAGACTACCCCAAACGGAAATATTCCCAAATCCCTTGCTGAATTTTTTGGCTATCCTGAAGCAACTGGAAAATCAGGAGGTTTAATTGTTATCCTTTCAAGTAAAACTCGTGCATCTTTTATCCCGTTAAAAAAAACTGCGCTTTCAATCCCCTCTTTTAATTAATTTCAAGAAAATAGGGGTAACATATCGTTGACAAACTCAGAGATGTATGGTGAACATAGAGAAAAAGTGATTGGGATATTTGACGGCGTAACACTTCTGACGGTATCAACCACAGGAATTGATGATAAAATCAGAATACACTGGGCACGGCAAAACAGGTGCCCGTTAGTATAAACACAACAAAAAAATGAAGGAGTAGTTGTTGTATGAAAAAAGGAATGAAGTTAATAGCACTTACCGCTTTGGTATGTGCCGCCCTCTCTTGCGGAATGGGTATAACGTCCGGCGGTAAAGGTCAGACCTTGCCTAAAGAAGATGAGGCGGTATTTACCGGTAGCGGTTATGGATATTGGTACGATGAAGAAACCGGTAAAGAGTATAAATTACACGATTGGACACGTAATTTCCGACTAGTTTTTAACAAAGATGGCACTTATACAATGACGGGAGAAGTATGGTATATTCCTCCTACAGGATGGACTAAAATCGAGGATACTACTCCAGTTCCATATACTTTTTCAGAAGATACGGTAGATATTTTAGAAGGGTGTAAGTATTCCTATGACGGAACGACGCTGATTTTAAAACACGAAGAAAAGACTGTTCTTGATAAATATATGGCACAAAAATTAGGGCATCCGGAAGCAGCAGGCAAAAAAGCAGGGCGAATTCACATCCTTTCAAGTAAAACTCGTGCATCTTTTATCCCGTTAAAAAAAACTGCGCTTTCAATCCCCTCTTTTAATTAATTTCAAGAAAATAGGGGTAACATATCGTTGACAAATTCAGAGATGTATGGTGAACATAGAGAAAAAGTGATTGGGATATTTGACGGCGTAACACTTCTGACGGTATCAACCACAGGAATTGATGATAAAATCAGAATACACTGGGCACGGCAAAACAGGTGCCCGTTAGTATAAACACAACAAAAAAATGAAGGAGTAGTTGTTGTATGAAAAAAGGAATGAAATTAATAGCAGTTGCCGCTTTTGTCTGTGCTGCCCTCTCTTGTGGGCAAGGTATAACATCCGGTGGTAAAGGTCAGACCTTGCCTAAAGAAGATGAGGCGGTATTTACTGGTAGCGGTATTACATTCTCTTATGATAAAGCGACTGGCAAAGAAACAAAATTATCTGATGCGATTCGAAATGTTCGAGTAGTTTTTAAGAAAGATGGCTCGTGTATATTAAATTGCGAAATATATAATATTAATAAAAAGTTATGGGTTGATATGGGTGAAGGCATTGGTACCTATAACATTTCAGAAGCTACAGCATCTTTCGGATTACTTGATATGAAATATTCATATGACGGGATGACGCTTATTTTAAAACAAAAAATAGTAGATAGTATGACAACAGGGTATGGGTATGTAACGTTTGTCCTGTCAGGTAGACGTAAACCTTCCTTTTTCCCATTGAAATTGCCTGCACTTTCAATCCCCTCTTTTAATTAATTTCAAGGAAATAGGGGTAACATATCGTTGACAAATTCAGAGATGTATGGCGAACATAGAGAAAAAGTGATTGGGATATTTGACGGCGTAACACTTCTGACGGTATCAACCACAGGAATTGATGATAAAATCAGAATACACTGGGCACGGGCAAAACGGTGCCCGTTAGTATAAACACAACAAACAATGAAGGAGTAGTTGTTGTATGAAAAAAGGAATGAAATTAATAGCACTTGTTGCTTTTGTCTGTGCTGCACTCTCTTGTGGGATGGGTATAACGTCCGGTGGTAAAGGTCAGACCTTGCCCCAAGAAGATGAAGCGGTTTTTACCGGTAGTGGTATCTTTTATTACCTTCCGGATATAAATACTCGGGGGACTGAACACGAGACCTTTACATACGCTCAGGAAGCTGTTGCCGAAGGTAAGGCTGAGTATAAAGATGGTATGTATATCAGTAAGGAATTGGCAGCGAAAGATATTTCTTTCACCTTTAGAAAGGATGGAACATACAGTCTAAAAGGAATGGAAGTTAATCTAACAACAAATGATACATATTCGCGGGGAGAAAAGGGAACTTATTCAATTTCAAAAGGGCAGTTGGTATGTACAACTCAATACAGTGACGGAACACCGTGTGAGAATGTATATCTTATTTCGTATAACGGAGGAACATTGGTATTAAAATCGGTTGATACACCCCATCAAAGAAGTGCGTCTGGGGTAAGACCAATATACACCCTCACGCAATCAAGCGGATTATTGAACATTTTTAGTAAATAACGCCTAAAAAGGCTGCCTGTTATGATGACAGGCAGCCTTTTTTATTTTTTATTGATCTTTCGTACAGTCTCTCTGTTCAAGATAAACTGGTATTTTTTGGCTTCCGGTTTTTCCGAGGTGTGTATAGGTGATAGTAAGGTTTCCTACAAAATTATTGGCTTTTACCTCCTTTGAGACAACCGGAGAACGTGCAAAATTATGCAGGTTTTTTTCAGGATGGTCATCATACGAAACATGACGATATCCAGTGTTCCAGAGCGCGCCACCAAGATATCTTACAACTGTATTTTCATATTGAATTGCCGGCTTATACCATAAGCCGTTGCGTTTAAACTCCGCTTCAAGAACATAATACGGGGTGCACGGAGTTGTCTCGAATTTTACAAGGTCAGCGAGTCTTGAATCCTCACGTTGCTTGAAGAAGTATTCGTTATTAAAACGATCTATCTCTTTTCGAGGATCTAATTTTATTTCATATCCGTTGTTTATGCCATAAAAGGCCATTCCTATACGTCCTGTTGTCCCTGGCATCGCCCCCTGGTATTGGGTACTAAATTCTCGCCAGCCGATATTTGAACACTCTTTCCAATCATCATGTTGAACTTCTGTGTCAACTTCATGATATGAATCGTAGCGAGATGTATAGTAAATCATATTTATCATACACCGTACATCTTTATCAATAAGATAGCGATACTCAAGGTAATCGGTCGGGTGCGAAAGCGTGTACATATCTGCATTACCGGAAGAGTCTTCTTTGAGGGTTATCTCAGTACCATTCGCTGCTGTAAAGGTTGCATTGGTGACGGCAAGGTCTGCACGCTCTTTATCGGCAGCGAGGCGGAAGGTAAAGTCTTCCCCGTCTCCGATAGTAATGCGGTTTATGCCTTTATCAAAGCGGCTGAAGGAACCGGTTTGCGTAATTTTTTCCGCAATTAGGTTTACCTTCGCGTAGCGCAGTTTTATCATGCAGCTACGGGTAGCAAAGGTATAGTCATCTTTATGCGGATTTTTTGCAGTAACGGTAAGACTTGTCTCCCCTTCTTTTTTCGGGGTGATAAAGATTTTCTTTTTCTCTTTATCGACGATGAAACCTGCGATATCGGTGTCGCAATTGATTTCTAAGTCGGCGTCTTTCGGATTAACGGTATAGGGGATAACGAAGTCCTCCGGGCGTGCGGGGTTAATTTCCGGCTCGCTTATAATTGCAGACTTTCCGAGGGTCAAGGCATAATCCCATGCACAGACGATGCGGATGGACGCCTTATTGCCGTATTGGGTAACACCGGTGAGTATCCCGTTTCCTTCATTACGGCCGGTAACCGCCACTTCCTTTTTAACGGTATCGACGGAGTAAGAGAAGGCATCATCCGAAGAGGTGCGCCATTCGACGGCGACATCGGAAGGAGAAACTTGATAGGTAAAAGTCTGCGTCGCGCCGGGAGCAACGCGGATGCTTTGCGTCGAAAACTGTAAGTCTCTACTTGCTTCGACGAGGATTTCGCACTCTGCGACGCTGCCGTTCGGAAGTGTCGCACGTAAAGCGGACTTACCGGGTTTTACCGCATAGACGGCAACGGATTGCCCCTTGCCAAGCACATTTGCAATTGTTTCTCCATTATACTTTGCAATTGACCATTCAATCATCTTATAGTCGTTTGGTTTACCCCCCGGAATATTCGCCTTTACTTCAGTCTGAGAACCTGTCTCGAGGCGAATATAGGTTTTATTTAAGGTAATCTCTTGTTTATCCTTTCCAGGAACGATTATTTTTAAGACTAAATCCGACTGCGCTTTTTCGTGGCTGACGGTAACGGTGCATTCTCCTTCTCCGACCGCCTGTAAGACCGTTTCCGGCCCCATGGAAATGCCGGTAAAAGAAGCGGCGGCAAGCTTGACAATGGAAGGCTCAGAGCTTTTCCACTTTAAATTCTGCACGTCAACAGGGGTAATATTTTTCCCTTGAATATTCGCCGTAATGGTTTGCGTCGCTCCTTGTTCAATCATATAGACAGTTTTAGAGGCGGTGATATAGACCATATCGGGGTCGGCTTTTTCAATCGTTACCAGAATTTCGGCTTCTGCCTGTACGGCGCCGGTTTTAGTAGCGATAAGGCGTGCCTTTACTTTTGTAGAACCTTGTTTTAAGGCACTCAGCTGCGCAGTCTTATTCGTACCGGTTACCATACAGAGCGTCGGTTTTTCACTGATATACTCGATATGCGTTTTTATCGAAGAAGACGGGACTTTCATCGAAAGGAACTGAGTCTTTCCTTCGGTAAGGGTAATAAAGTCGGCAGCAAAGGCGAATTCGGTATATTCGCTGACGCGCACCTTAATTTCCTGTTCATAAGGTGCTTTCGGATGGGTGATATGGATGGTTGTTTCCCCTTCACCGATGGGGCGGATACTGGCAATATTTGCCGAATAATTAAGGCTAATGACATCGTAGGTATCTGCCCACCATTTAAAGGCATATTTATCTTCAAGGGTACCGTTGATGAGGGTTGCCGTAATCGTTTTATCTCCTTCCGACGGTTTCATCGTGATAATCGATTCACGGACGGAGATTGAACAATTCGTTTGAGGGGCTGCATCACAGAGAAGGAGAACGTAACACGGCTCTTCCGCTTTTGGGTGGCGAATCACAATGCGGGTCGAACCTGCAAGGAGTGCGCGCACCTTACATAAGGAGCCTTGTCCATACATCTGGGCAATAGAGGAATCTTCGATTGCCCAACTGAAATTCTGATTATCCGCTTCAATTCCTCCTTCAAGGGAAGCGGTAATGGTTTGCCATCCGCCGGGCACATTGTTTGCCCGTACAGTCAACGGAACAATGTTTGCCGGAGTGTCGATATACGGATGATTCTTTGCAAGGATAGGATCGACGCATTGGACGATAATTTCAAGCGGATAGATACAGTGGGTATTCGACACCGTAAGACGGGTGGTACCGATTTCATTGCCGTGGATAACGGCATTAGCGCCGGAACTTTGCTCGACAGTTGCAATTCCCTTATCGGCACTTTCCCAACGGAAGCCGTCAAGAATTGGAGCGTCACTATTGCGGACTGCAGCAGAGACATTTCTATTTTGCCCTTTGTAAACGGTTACGACATTCGTATTGGTCGTAAGATAGGTCAGTCCTTTCAGCTCTTCCGGAGAGTTTGCGACAAGAACCAGAACTTTACGGGAAAGGGAGCAGTGTTTATTTTTTACCTCGATCTGCGCCTGTCCTGCTTTTACCGGCGTTATAACGCAAACGCCTTCGTCGGTACTTGAAAGAGAGGCGATTTCAGTATGATCGATCGTAAAAGAAAAGCCGCCTTGAGCGCCTCCTGCATTAGTGAGACTTGCCTTTAAGGTTGCCGGTTTTGCATCCTTTACGAGCGGTACCGTATCGGCACTGAGCGAAATAAAAGCCGTTTTAGGGTTATTGTGAATGTATTCACTACCGACTTTGACAAAGAGGGTAAGTGCATTTTGGCTATCAGGGTGAGCGACCGTTACTTTCGTTTCTCCTTCCTGTAAGGCCGTTACATGGGCTGATGCGCCGTTCGGAGCGAGCGCGATGATGCCGGGCTTTTCGAGTGTCCATGTAATCGCCTGCTGTTTGATTTCACTCAGCGCGATGGCTCGCACCTGTAGAGCGCCGGTTTGTCCGGCTTTTGAAAGCACCAATACATTTTGGTCAGTCGTAAGATAGGGCGCTTGCCCTTGTACGGAAAGGTCGGCATTTTCAGGGTAAACGGTAACGGTGAGTTTTACCGGCTTAATGATCGGGATATTTTTAACACTCACCGTAATGGTTGTTGACCCCGCTTTTAAGCCGCGCAACTTTGCCATCGTATGCTGCACTTTGTGCGTTTGTTCATTGGTCGGGTTTTCGAGGGATATAATGCCGTTATCCTGTATTGTCCAGACGAGGGATTCGATTTCACTTTCCGATAATCCGTAATACGAGATAAACGCTTCCGCCTCCGCCTTTGCTCTTAGGCCGTAGGAATATTTATCAGCATAAAGGACTTTCATATTTTGAAGGTCTTGTTCTGAATCAGCCGAAAGGACGGTAATTTTTTTATTTTCTTCGGCCTTCGGGTGGCTTACGGTAATAAAGGAAACGGTATTTCCGCTCGCCGTAGCTTTAATGTGCGCCTGTTCTCCGCTGCCGGTTACGGAAAGAGTTGTATCGTTACTTGACTTCCAGCTAATTTTCTCGTTATCACTTTCTTTTTTCACAGTTCCCATCAGACGGACGGAAATATCTTTTTCCGCACCGTTTATCAGTGTTTCAAGAGAAGAGCCGGTAAAATAGAGGGGATCTTCAAGAACGGCATAAGAAGGAAGTACTTTTACGATAATATCGGTCGGGTACTTTACTTTCTTATGGGTAAGGGAAATCGTTGCCGTGCCTTCCTTCAACGGTGTGATCAGTGCTTTACCAAACGCATACGTAGGAGCTGCTGCACGGGAGATACTGGTACCGGTCGGTGTTTCAAGCTTAATAATATCAGCCTTGTTTCCTTCAACGTCTTTTCCTGAAACCGTCCAGAGGAAATCCCGCTCATCCCCTTCTTCGCCGCCAAAAAGTTGAATATCAACCGGAATAGCGGCAGCGCCAACTTTGGTACGAATAAAGTTTTGAGTGGTAGTAATATAGCGTGAGGCATCAAGGGCGTCGGCTTGTTGATTAATAACGGAAACAAACAGTTCTCGCGGATATTGCGCTTTCGGATGTGAGACGGAGATGCGGACGATACCGTTTGCCTTTCCCGAAAGATAGAGCTGGTCGGCATGAGCGACGGATTCAAGGCAGGTATTTTCTTCGATATTCCATACGAACGCATTGGTATCATAGGAAGAAGCATCTGCCGGTAACCCTTTTAATGTCGCGGTAATTGTCTCTGTCGCCGTTCCTGAAAGCTCGACATATTTTTTCGTCAATTCGATATGTACGTTTTTAACGATTTCGACGGTGCGAACGAGGATTTCAAGCGGGTAAGCGCTCTGTGGGTGAGAAACCTGTAGAAGGGAACTTCCCTCTTCGAGTGGCGTAAGAACAGCTTTATTGCCGTTCGTTTCGACTTTGACGCACGGATTTTTACCGTCTTTGGTGATAAGCTTCCAACTATAGCTTGCAAGGTTAGCCGTTCCTTGCGGATTTTCAAGGTCGACGGTAATCGTACGCTCTCCCTTATCTTTTTGAAGGGTAACGACATTTTCTTGCGTCGTAATAAAGGTTGGTTTTTGGTTATCGGCAAAGACATAGACAAGGATCGTATAAGGGTGTTCAGCCTTCGGGTGTGTTACCTTAATACGGGTATTTCCTTCTCCTTTTGTCTCGATGAGGGCAAATTGACCGTTCGGAATAACTTCAGCGACAGACGGATTTTCACTCGTCCAACTGAATTGATTTCCGTCTTCCGGTTGCCCTGCGTAAAGGGAAACAGAAATGCGCTCTTGGACAAAAGGTCTTAAAGTTAATACTTTTGCTTGCGAATAAATGTATGGCGGACGGGTATATCCTTCTGCATATCCGTCAACGGTAATAACAAGGTTGGTACTTAAAGAACCGTTTCGGGCAGTCAGCACGGTACGGCCGGCTTTCAGCGCTTCGATAACGACGCCATAGTTATTCGTTATCACTTTAATAATCTTTTCATCATACTCGAACGTAATGTTGGCATTACGCTGTTTTTCCCGTGGTGAGGCGGTGAGCTTTACGTGTTCCATGCCGCCTGCTTTCATTTGTAGTATGGGTTTTTCCCATTCGAGTTGATTGAGCTCGATACCACTTCCTTTCGATGTGTCGGGCTTCATAAAGAGCGAACAAGCGCTGAGCTGTAGGGCAATGAGCAGTGAAAGCGCTTTCCAAAGTGGGGTGATGCGGTGTTTCATCATTTTCTCCTTATTATAATGTTATAACATTAATATATGATGTATATTAATGCCGAATATAGCGGCGAGTGACCGCCGGAGGGGCAACCGGTGGGAGCGCGAGGTTTGCGTTCGTTAAAACATTCACACTCTCACCGGGAGCGATAACAATGGTTGGCTGAATATCAAGGGCACGATCGATAATTTTATCAGCGAGCCGCTTTGTTGCATCATAGGCGCTATTAGTCGCACTATTAAGGTATGAATTTTTTGGTAACTGTTCGACTTTACGAGCCGTCTCTCCGAGTCCGACCGCGGTTGTTAAAAGCATACCGCCTAAAAATGCCCATATATGATGGTCAACCTTTCCGCGTACTCCCGCATAGCCTTGTGCATCGGCTCCTTGCATATTGCCTAGTTCCATCATAAACCCGTCAGGTCGAATGAGTGTTTTCCATGCAATCTGTACTCTGTTTTGCGCGTATGAAACAGACGAATTATAGGAGGCAAAAAGAAGTGTTCCTTGCGGGATGAGCAAAAATTGACCGGTTTGCGAAGAATATACGTTACTCGTTACCCGTGCAATGATGTCTCCGGGTAAATCGGTGTTAATGCCGGTAATAAGAACCGCAGGAATAATCGTACCTTGAAAAATTGAAAAGGCAGAAAGGAATTGTCCCGCATCGCTTGTTCCTTTTCCGCTCGTATAAAAGTTTTCCTTGCCGCTTTGGTTATTCTGAGAATCATAACTATTGATAAAGCCTCCTCGTAAGCCTTGCTGAGAAAGGATTTGCTTCATTAAATCTTCTTTTGCAGGCAGTCCGAATTGTGCATACGGGTTTGTTTGAGAAACAGCTATTGCGGAATCTGTGCCACTTTGATAGGAGCCTTGTGCAGCACTCTGTGCTGTTCTTCCGGTGGGGGTTAAACCTTTAATCCCTTGGATTGGTTTTTGAATTGCGTTATTGCGCGTATCAGGTCTTTTTGATCGCGAAGCTCCACCTCCTACCGCACCTTGATAGGTATAAGTATTTTGTTCGGAAGAGGCAACAGGCTCCTCGTAATAATAGGGACTCGTGTTATCGGGAGGATCTTCTTTTGCAAGGGTTTCAGAAAGGGCGGTGTTTTTCTCTCCCTCTTTTTCATTTCCTTGAGAGAGCGGAAAGTCCGGGACATAGCGTTCTGATGCTTTTGCAATGGTTTTCTTTTCTTCCGGTTTTTTCCGAAATGAAGTGAAAAAGATAAAGATAGAGAAAACAGCGAGAAATAAAATACCCATAACAGTAAAGATCAATTGGCGGTTCAGTTTTAACGCACTTTTACCGCTTGAGAGAGCCTGTTGCGCGGAGTATTTTTCATCTGCATGGACAGCCTCGCTCGATGCTTCTTGCATTTCAGCAGCTGCTTCCGGTACTGGATTTTGCGTATCGAATGCACCTTGCGCATCGTTACCGCTTTCATCAGAATCGCTTACTGGGATTTCACCTGCTCGTTCGTAATCGGATGAAGCGGCATTTTCTTCATCTCCAAAAAAGTCCGCAATAATTTCATCGCCATTTGTCTGTTCGCCGTACGGTGAGCTCTTTTCATTATCACCTGCCGGTTCTCCTGACAGCTCATCGTTCGTAACCGACGCTCCTCCGGTAAACTCATTGCCGGTATCGTTTTCTGCTCCTTCAAGAACGTCGTCAAAGCCGAATATATCACTCATATACTTCATTTCTCCCTGCATTATTTACTTTTGCTTTTGAGCTTTTCAATGATGACTTTCTCTTTATTAAGACGGAGCGTTGCTTTGGTAATGAGCTGGTCGATAATAAAAAGATTACCCTTTACGCGATAATTGATAATGTTTTTGTCTTCAGCAAAAAGGGCGGGCAGCTGTCCGTGCAGCACCTCGTCGTCTACTTCGATATACGTTTTTGCTCCGTCATCGTAGATACGAATAGGGATAAAGGCGGGCTTTTTAAATGGTGAATACTTGATTTTATAATCGAAAGATAAAAATTCAGGAGAAGTACCACTTAAAACGCTTTTAACGGAATTAACCGCATTTTCAGATTTTGCCATAACGTATGGCATGGAAGGCGGATAATTCCACTGTACCATCGCCATGTAATCATCCTTATAGCTTCTCAACTGGAGATGATAGATCCGGCGGTTCGTGATAATAATCATGTTACTTGCAAGCTTTGAATATGACGGCTTTAAAAAAAAGTGCTGAACATCAACTCCGCCTTTTTTACTCACTCCCGCGCCTATTTGCCACACGTCCGGCTCGGAAACAAAAGGCGCTTCCCATACCTCCTCGCCCGGTTCAAGTTCAATATCGGTGATATGGTAGGGCTTACAGTAAATTTCATAAACGAAGCGCTCATCATAATCATAGAGCATCTTTGCACCTGAATATTTTTCAGGCATCCGTAAGGCGCCATCGAGAGCCGCCTTTGCTGCAGGAAGTCCTTTTTGAACATTTTCCCGTGCAAGCGGATCATTTTTTGCTTCAGCCGGCCGGTACACGGGCTTTTCAACATAGACAACCGTTTTTGCAACATCAACTTCTTTTTCAAGAAGTTCAACCAAATGCTTTTCATCTTCGCGTTCGATTGCTTTTTCTTCCTCTTCACGCGTCTTGGCATTTCCTTCGATTGTCCGTTCTGCCGGAATCGGTTCATTGACCAAACGGGTTGTCATACAGCTCGTTGCCATGAGGGCAGCAATAAAAAAAACTGAAATACAATACTTTTTATACATAATAAACTCCTTATGCAAAAAAATTACTCTTTTGAGCTTTGAAGCACGTTGACTTCGGTAATGTCAAAATCGGTAATATAAATACCGAGCGGGTTCGTTTTTTCTTTTCCTTCAGGCGGCTGCATACACGCCATACTGATAACAGCACGGTAGCGGATGCGTGAGGTAATTTGCCCTGCAAGGGTGGTAGTGTTTTGGATATAATCGATTTGATAGGTTTGCGGAGAAAGCTTTAAGGTGCTTTCAAGCAGGATATTTTTCTTTGCCTTTCCGAAAAGCTCAAACGGATGCTTGTCTCGTAAGAGATTTGAGTATTTACTGGCAGCCGTTTCGTTTAACATCGCGTAGCAGTGTGCAATGTTCGCTTTTATAACCGCGCCGTCAGTTGAAAGCGTTCCTGTGTAGGTGATAAAGTCTTCAAGCTGCCGTCTAATGGCGACTTCAGGAACTTTGATGTTTCCGTACGACAGGTGTGAAATGTCTCCGACATACTTTGCTTCTCCGGTTTCAGAGACGGTAATCACAAGCGGTACCGTTGCAGGTCTCGTAATGGCATAAAAATTAACGCCGACAGAAAGAAAGAAGGCAAGTATTGAGCAAAGCGCTACGAAACGCCATGCAATATTGTGTTC
Source organism: Treponema sp. OMZ 857 (assembly GCF_024181085.1). Classification (NCBI taxonomy): domain Bacteria; kingdom Pseudomonadati; phylum Spirochaetota; class Spirochaetia; order Treponematales; family Treponemataceae; genus Treponema; species Treponema sp. OMZ 857. The sequence continues at coordinate 2,596,350 of NZ_CP051147.1, read as the reverse complement.
ATTTTCTGCGCCGATAAGTTCATCGTAATGACGCAAGCCAACTTCAACACCCTTTTTATTAATGTTCCGGTTAAATGGTGTGGTATTAAACCCTTTCGGTAAATAAAATTTACTTCCCATAGTAGTATTCCTTTTTATTCTCCTTAAGAAAAAATTTTTTCTCTTTATAATCCTCTATTACGGAGCCGGAAGGCGCGGCTTCGGTTCAGGTAACGCTTCGCGTGAAGATTCAGGAAGCCCTCTTTGTTCACGGGCTTGCGGTAACGTGATGGTGCTTTTGGTATTTTGTTGCGGTGGAGGCGGCGGTGTGTTTTTCGGTGCATACGCTGCACTCATTGCAGATCCTTGAGCCGCACCGGCATTTCGCCGTTCCGCTAAAAATTCGGCTGCGGTAAGCGACGCCCCTGTCTCAGGATTTTTTGCATATTTAAACGAGCTGTGATTAGCGTCAGGCTGCTTTACGGCATCCATACCGCTTCCGTCTTTACCGCTATAGCGGTTTACAAAGCGAGAGCCGCCTCCTGCGCCTCCTCCGCCATTACCGCCTGCAGAACCTTCGGCATGAGAGAGCCGATGAGCCATACTCTTAAAGCCGGTTTTAATATGGTTTCCAACTGATGCCCTATAAGCCCTATTACCAACAGCTGCCGCTTCATCGGCGCTATACCCTTTCGCGCGTAAATCTTGTACGGCCGCCTGTTTTGCCGCTTTCGCTTCTGTCAGTATTCCCGCTCCTGAGACAACTGTATTCGCTGTCCCCCCGATAAGAGCTGCGCCTCCTTGCTTCATAATCTGCGCTCCCTTACCGGTAACGGCAGCAGCTGTTACCGCAGCTCCTCCGAGCGCCGCGCCTGTTCCAAGGGCCTGCATAAACTCTCCCATCGAAAGCTGCGGGTTTCCCGTTAGAAGTGTCATTGCAATCTGCGGCGCATTTTGCGTTAACACCCAGCTGATAATGATCATAAAGGCGATGTAGGCAAAAACCGTCCAATCAAGCGGGCTTGTCTCTCCCATCTGCGTTCCTGCAAGGTAGAGGTACTGATAAAAGACAAAGAAAATACACAACGTCATCACTAAAAGCTTAATGGCAAAACCGGTGAGAGCGGGAATAATTTTTTGAGCAAAACTCTTTGTTCCGTCAAACAGTAAAAACGGCACAAAGATGATACCGATACTTGCAATAATGGAGTATTCTAAAATGCACATGACGTATTGAATAATGGCAAAAATAGAGCCGACGATAAGACAAAGACAGCACAGCCATGTAAGAAGCGTGTTTCCGATGTCTGCCATCGTTAAATGCACAATACCGATCTTATTCATCGAAAGCCAACCGGCATCTTTTTTCCCTTCTTCCATTTTAACGGTGAGGTAATCCATCTGACGGCTATTTAAAATATTTGCCGTTAAAAGGGCGATGCGTAAAATCGCATTCGGGGAAACAAAGGAACTTGCAACGCTGCCTTTCCCTTTCATCATAACATCAAGATAATATCCTTTGATGAGGTTTCCGTTTTTATCTTTATAATAGGTAGGTTTTAATACGGCGCTCACTGCTTTAATCGTTTTTTCTGCCCATTCGCGGTTTTCCTCCGTAGTACGATATTTATTAACTGCATTGACGTATTGTTCTCTCCCTTGAGAATCAATGATATCTGATCCTACAAGCGGCGATCCGTTTATGTGAGTGTTTTTAAGGCTTTTCATTTGAGGAATTGCTGTAACCGTTAAAACTTCCGCATTTTTCCCCCCCGCTTCAAGAGACTCTGCAATTTGTAAATCATGCTCTGCTTTTTTCAGAAGAACGGTCAGGTTTTCTTGAATCACGTTATCCCCGTCTCCGGCTCTCACTCCCCACTTCGTGACCGTTTTTGCAAGAAGGGTAACCGCCGGATGATAGATTGCAAGAATAAAGAAGAACAGGGCAAACTTAAAAAAGAGTCCTTTCAAGGCTTTTTCCGTCGAAACGGATGCGAACATCAGCTGTAGTGCTGTCCAGCCGATTCCTACGATAGCAAGAATGTAGCCGAGCCATTTTGCAACAGTGAGAAAGTAATAGAAGATGCTCGAAAAATATTCCATCGCATCGAGAAATGGAACGTCAATCCAATTATAATTCATTCCTTTTATTTATCCTCACTTATGATAACAAACATGCTGGAAGGCGTCCCTCTTTTTTGTGCTTCATTGATGGTATTTGCCGTATCGCGGGCAATGTCTTGTTGCGTTTTTTCTCTTTGGGTATGGGTTGCATACAGCGTTCCGATTTGACTTAAATTCGTATTGAGCGTATTTACCTGCTCTCCAAGCAATTTCAACATTGCTGCAATCTGCTGTAAAAGTTCCGTCGGATTTTTACCATTCATCGCAGCAGCAAACACGTCTCCGTATTTTTTTGTCGTCGATTCAATGAGGGCATCCGTATTTTCATCAAGTCCTGCGGCAATCACCCGATCGGCTTGCTTTCTCAAAAATTTTTCCGTCTCTTTGACAAAAACAAAGTTCTCGGGACTGATACCGTATTTGCTCCAGATTGCACGTTTTTCTCTTTCGCTCATTTTTCCGGTGAAACCACGTACCGCGCGGCTCATTTGCTCATTACTCATCCACTCAGCGCCATGCTCAACAAAACGCAAAATATTTTTATTTACATCTCCGGCACCGACTAAATCGGCAATACTGTAACTTACTCCTCCCAATCGAATGTTTTGACTCTGGAGTGCTTCTTTCATGTTCCGTAAGCCTGCCAGCTGCCGGTTGACCGCAGCTCCGGCATTACTAATTTCATTACGGAAATCCCAGTCTCCATCCCATTTTAGTTTTGAAAAATCCCATGTCTTTGCCATCTCGTATGCATGTTGCAGCTGCTCGTACTGTGTCTTGAGCTGTTGAACCGTATTCATCAGTTGATCGTACGTTGCATAAAGGGTATCGATAGCCGTTAACCAATTGTTCGGATCAAAAACCGCCATTTGCGCATGGGTATGAGCTGCGAAAAGAAGAATGGCAAGAATAATACACTGTACTTTTTTCATAGTACGCTCCTTTCATTCAATAATTCAGTGAGTGTTTGCTGATCAAAAAAATGAGTAAATGGGATTCCACGATGTTTTAATATTTCAAAAACAAGATACCGTTTTGAATTCCTTCCGTACTTTTGCTCAAGTAAATCGAGGTAGGCATGGTCGCTTGAAAGAATTGCAAGCTGCCCTTTTTCGAGGTTAAGATTAAACATACGTGTTCCGAGCGAAGATTTATAAAAATAATCGCGCATGGGCTGTGCCTTTGAAATCGCATAAATTTCCGCATCGGTTAAACCGAAATAACGGTATGCTTCTTTTTGAATAGCGTCTTGCGCGCTTCTATCTGCAAGGTAGACTTTTGTCAGGCATGACTGCACAATTTCAGGAGCGATACTTGATCGGCGAGCTGCTTCTACCTGCTGCGTCGCAAAAACGACAAACACATTGTCCTTACGGCACGTTAAAAGCCACTCTTTGATACGAGTCGCAAAAACGGGATTATCAAGATACAGCCACGCTTCATCGAGAATTAAAAGGGTGAGTTCTTTTTTCCGTTTCGGTTTTGCATTCGTTCCTTTCCAAATACGTTCGATGTATTTAAATAAGAAAACGAGTGCAGGGCGAACCGCCTTTTCAGATAAGTCCATAAGGGAGCCCATCTCTATCATTGTCCACTTTGAATACGGAAGCGACGTCTCCGATTCATCAAAGATATTGCCGAACTGCCCTCCTTTCAGGTACGGACTTAAACCGGCTTTAATGTCGTTTATGCCGGTCGTCGGATTGGTGTAGCTCACATAGGTGGTAAAGGTGGTGAGGGTACGATCTTCAAGCGGAATATCTTTCATGAGCTTGAGCGCATCGGTAATGGCGTTCCGCATTGAAGCATCAACGGCAACCGCCTGTTCGCTTAAAAGTACTTCGATAAAACTTGCACACCATAAAATATCTGACGGGGTAGTAAGGTCTGCAAGCGGCTGAAAGCCGATGTCTCCGATACCGGGCTCTGCATAGACGCCGCCTGCGGCCATCGTAACACTGCGTGCACTTTTGCCCTTATCAAATATGATAACGTTACTATCCGGATACTTTAAAAATTGAATGGCAATGAGCGCTAAGATTGTCGATTTTCCCGATCCCGTCGGCCCGAAAAAGAACGTATGCCCAACAGTACCGACATTTAAGTTAAAGAAAAACGGTGTCGCATAATTACTCGAACAGGTTAAAAGAGGCGATGCACATCCTGAAATACTTTCGGTAAAATCATTATGGATAATCCCTGTCCACACGGCAGAAAGCGGAATGATATGGGCAAGATTCCCGCTTGAAATTAAGGGGCGGCGGATATTCGCATAGACATTACCCGGCATCATCGAAAGAAATGCTTCGAATGCATTGGCCGTCTCTTGGATGCTGTTAAACATACAAGCGGCTATTTCACCTTCCAAAATACGCGCTTTCTCTTCCGCTTTCTCAAGATCGCGATCCCATACGGCAAGTGTCGAGGTGTAATAGCCGAACCGGTATAGGTCTGTCATCGCCTCTACCTGTGCAGCAGAAGCGTCTGCTTCAAGGGCAACCGCACCTTGATTTATGCGGCTTGATTCGTGCTTTTCGGTGTACTCAGTCATAATTTGCTTCGCACTTTTTCTTCCCCCATGAAAACGTCCCTGCCACTTGTCGATTTCTTTTAATCCGTCTTTTTTATCAAGACAGATAAAGCGGGTTGACCAGCGGTATTCAATGCCGGTGCGATTAAGCCGGTCAAAAATGGCAGGATACGTTTCTTGCGGGAAATCTTTAATTGTGATAACCGGCACGTAATAGTCTCCGAGCTTTAATGGAATCGTGTTTTCGATATTTGAATCAGTAATAATCTTATCCAAAAACAAAAGGTACTCAGGCGCTTTTAACGGATGCCATTTCAGTGAAACGGACGTGTGAAGGTACGTAAGCATTTCATCGGAATTGAGCGGTTCAATAACAAGCGCACGCTTGAGCGTATCTGTTATTTTACTCGTTACCGATTGAAAACTTTTTATTTCTCCCATAATCGCATCGATGTTGAGCGTGTAACTTCCTTTGCTTTTATCTCCTCCGGAAAAAAAGAAGCGAGTACTGCTTCGTTTTAAATCAGAGGGCAGTTCATACGTGAAGGAAAGGTAATATGAAGAAGCAAAATGCGTATTTTCCTTACCGGCTGAGTAGATGCCTTCCCGTATTTTATCGATAATGTATGCTGCAGGATTGTCAAACTGCGCTGAAGGATACACGGTTGTTTTATACCGTTGCGCCTCAAGTTGTACTGCCCACCTTCCGCCGAGCTGTTTTACAGCGTCATTAAAAAGTGCCGATACTCCTGCAATTTCTGCCGCCGATGCCGATTCAAGATCCGGCCCTGAAAAGGTAAAGCTTTGTAACAGTGCTCCATTCTTTAAAAGAACGAGTCCATCTGCTAACAGTGTCGCCCATGGACACCATGAGGAAAACATATTTTTTCTTTCTTTGTACCTTTTTAAGTCGAACCCTTCAATAAACCGGCGTGGTTTAAAAAGGCTTTTTAATAGGTTTTTCGTTTTTCCACCTCCATTATTTTTTTCTTAACTGTGTTCGTAATGAATGGGCACTTGTAAACTGAAGAATCGAAACTTCTTTTTCCCCTATGTCTTGCCCTGACTGAAAATCTCTACAATGCCGAAATTTCCTTTTTTTCACTTGGAATCGGCCAATGCCGTGGATATACACGGACTTTCCTTCAAGGATTTTTTCACGGAAAAAATCCCGTAAGCACTGGCAACTATAGAGCGCTTCCTGTACGCTTATCCTGCGCTCTTCGCTTAAAGCGAGTGCGAAATCGTATTCACGCAGATCTTCGCCTTCTTCTTTATCCATAGTAAATATCCTGTTGCAAAACCGAATCAAAAAGAATATCCAATAAATATGGATCATGCTTTGCGAGTAATCGCATGAGAAAAAAAAGTGCCGCTGAAACGATTAAAAACCACGCGCCGGTAATCTGTATCATGACCACCGTAACAATTAAAAGAAGGATCGCCGCTTTTGTTCCAATACCAAAAAGCATATCAACCTGTATAAGGCTTCTATGAACCGGTATTGCATAATCACTGATCATTTCCATTTTTTTACACTCCTCATCTTACGAGTATGGAGCGCATTGACGCTTCAATACGCTCCGTTTGTTTCATATCACAGAGGTTTAAAAGATGCCGTTATCGGCTTCTTCACTTTCAAAACTTGTCTCACTCTCAGCTTCTCCTTTTTTCTTTACAGGAAATTTCGAGACCAAAACCGAATCGCTATATTTCCCGTTTGAAAAATCAGGAAGCCCTGAAAGGGCGATGAAGCGGTCAAGAATGATAAAACGTTTTCCGGTTTCATCTTCCATTTCACAGCCAATCCGTTGATACTGTGTTTTTTCTTTTCCGTCCTTATCTGTGTATTGCCGTATCGCAACACATAAATGGGTTACAACTTTCGCCATATTCTTTTTTCTCCTTACCTATAGTCTGTTATGCAACAAGCAGCGATACCGCTTGTACTAAGCCTCCGAGCTGGTCGGCGATATTTTCGTTTCCGTTGAAGAAGAAATTAACAATGTCTCCGGCACTCATAAGTAATAAAACGCCCATCATCCACGGAATGTATTTTTTGATAAGCCCCGGCTCGTCACGACCGACAGTAATTGCCCGTATACAAATAATGATAAAAGCTACCGCGCAGAGGGCTTTCATCCAAAAACTCGTAAAGATGCCCAAAATCAATCGAGCATAATCATCAAGCTTTCCAATGCTTCGCCCGCTATCTGCATAGGCGCATACAATTGAGATGAAAAAAACAATACAAAATGCGATTATTTTTTTCCCATTCCCTGTCCGTTTAGAGGACAGCTTTGTGCTGTGTGAAAGTTTTTCACGCACTTTCTTTTTCATGTAACACTCCTTAAAATTACAGCGCGCGATATACTGCAATGATATTAATGTTATTACATCAATATTATTGCAGAAAAACGTGCTGTTTATCGACACATTGAATACTTCATTGATATGAAGCTCTGCCATCATCTGCCCATATACCTACCGTATCTGTGATAGCGCAGACTTTATTACCGTACAGTCTATAATACTATAATATATTGCGGTTATACCATCAATAGCATCATGAAGAAATGCGCTGCATTTCCTTGATGTATTCATCAAGTCCGCTTATCGACGTATCGAGTATTTCGGTGACCTTTGGTCCCGTTTCCGTTGCAGTCAAATGCACACATACGTGTATTGCATCCGATACAGGAGGTAATGAGCCAATAATGACTTCCCGTAAAAGCCCTTGAATACGCGCAAGCATGAGCGGTGCGCTTTCTGCATGAATAGTCGTAGCATTTCCCGGATGCCCGGTCTGCCATGCCTTCAAGAGCTCATTAGCGACACTGCCGTAACGTAATTCCCCAAAAATAATACGGCGCGGCTTCATACGCATTGCCGAGGCGATTGCTTCGGAAGCTTCCTTTGAACTTGTCAAAAGAAAATGCGCATCATGTGCCGTACACTGTAATTCAGGGACATCTTCAATAATGAGAAACCGGTCATCGGGCGTGTATTCCACCATCTTGTGTAACACGGCATTTAAAAATGTGCTTTTTCCGCTTCCGGTCGCTCCTCCGACCATAATGTTTTTTCTCGCTTTAATTGCTTTTGTCACTACGTCATACTGTTCCTCCGTCATAAATGCTTGATCAACATACTGCTCAAGCGTAAATATTTTTTGCGCAGGACGGCGGATATATACTTGTGTCCGCTTTGTCCACGGCGGAAAGACCGCTTGGATACGTGCATTGTAATGAGGAATAACACCTTCAAGCGTTGGAATACGCGAGTTTTCAATCTCTTTATGGAGAACCGTCGCAAGACTTCGCGTAATCCGCTGTGTCTGTCCTTCCGTAAGATATATTCCGGTAAATTCTTTTCCTTTACAAAATTTTTCTATGACAATTTCCCCATCGGAAAGGGTTGCAATATCGGTGACTTCACTGTCAGCAAGATAACACTCAAGCGGCTGTAAATCCCGCATAAGGTTATCATATTGTCGTTTTAATCGAATATCATCATCGCTCATACTGTCTATTCCTGGTTTTCTTCCACTGCATTGCTTTGTTCAAGAAAATCTTGTAAAAAATTTTCTATCACTGACGGCTGCCGGTACATTCTTTGGGTGAAACTTTTTAAAAGGTCATTACGTCGTTTGACAGCGATAGATCCAATCTGTTTTTTTTCTTCTGCCGTTTTATCGAAATAATCGACGTAATTGGCAAACTGTGGAATAAGAGAATAAAACCATAGCTCCCGGTGAAAATCGACCTTTTTTTCAAGAAAATAAAGGAGACTTTTCACTTGAGAAATTGCATCATAGAATAAATTTTTATCATTCACTTCTTGCGTAACATAGAGTGCAAGTGCATCACGAACAATATCGGAAAGCGACTGACGCTGTTCTTTACTTTTTAGCTGCAGCAGTTCATACAATTTTTGATCAACGCGTGTAGCAATAAACCGCCCTTTTCTTCCTGAAAAAGCTGGCACTGATGGTTTATTTGTCTTTTTCATCAAATACTCCTCTTATTCCTCATCTTCTCTCCCAGCTCCTTGCCCCACTCCTCATACTCTGTCTGACTTTCGAGTAGTTTTTTCTTTGGCGGAGTTATTGCCTTGTCCAAAGCCTGCACCTTACCGTAAAACTGCTTTATCGTCTGATGTCTTGCTTTCGAGCCTTTCACACCTCTATCAAGACCGAACGACTTCCCGACGGTTTCCGCAAAGCTATCTTGTAACCCGCTCATCTTCTCCTTTCCGCCAAGAAAATGCCGACAGTTGAGCTTTCCCTTTGGATCGATTGGCACGAGGAGTATCGATGTATGAGGGGTGGTCTTGTTATAATGATGCGTGATGAGAAAAATGTTTGATGCACCAAATACTTTTTTAGCCCATTCGTCACAAGCGTTAAGATATTCATTCGCCTTTATTCTTGTGAAAACTTCAGGACTTGCCGTCATCATCAGCTCAACTGCTCGCACCCCATTCTTCCTCACCCTTTCCGGAAGCTGCTTGCGATATTCTGCCATCGCTCTGTCTCTGCATTCTTCCTTCGTACCTTTCCAGCAACACCAGTTATCCGGTGTTTTTTGTTCATCAGCATTTAAGGTCTCGCGAGTTCTCAAAGCATGAGAGACACTCGCCCCAACATTCTGGTCAGTCTTGAGCTTCTTTGTTCTCATAATGCAAAACTGTGCCATCTGATTCCTCCTTAAATCAAACCAGAATACTAGAACTCCAACTTTCTCTTTCATTTGTTCGCAAAAAGTCTTCTGGCAATTGTGGCGATTCGTATTTTTAATCGTTCAAAATTTGACAGCTTTTGTTTTCTGTGACGAGGTTTTTTTATTAGCGCTTTTTCCTGCGTATTGGGGTCTTTCGTTTTTGGTATTAGTACACGAGTTAGCTCATTGCGGACAATTTCAGAAACGGAAACGCACCGCATTTTGCTCTTTATCAATAAAATTTCATACAGTTCTCTGTCAACTCTGATAGAGAATTTCCATTCTTTTCGTTTAGAAGACCTCATGATCTTGATTCTCCCATTCATTTTCACTCTCACCGGCTATTTGTAATTCCAGTGTGCTAATTCTCCTTTTTAATTCTTGGATACACGGATCGGAAGGATCGCAAAAATGCCGCTCACCTTCCTGCGGAAGCGGTTCAAGAAAATCGGCAAGTGTTGCGTTTTCCATCGTCGCTTCTCCGACATGGATATCCTGTCCGCTCATTAAAAAAAGCGGTGTATCTTTTTGCATGGCTTTTTCAACTTCAGCTGACCGTGCTAAAATATCGATTCCATTGTTAGATGGGAGTTTTACACATTCGCTTAAAAGCTCTTTCCTCTTTTGCGGCGCACTCATATTGGCACGGTCTTTAAAACGAGGACTGTCAAAGTAGACAACTTTCTTTCCGATATACGGCATACCATTGTTAATTAAAAGAAGTGAATTCCAATCAAGTTTGGTAAGCTCATCCGGATTCATTAAGTCCCGCTGTATCTCTTGTGCGGCAAGGTTGCGGTTATCAAGCGGGCCGAACCTCCTTCCCGATTGTGAAATGTTTTCATGCACAACCGATTCTTTACCGAGTAAGTCAGTAAAGACTTTTGCATCACTGGGCTTTCTCGGCCTGAAAACAATCGTATTTTCACAGTGGTCTAAAAATGGATGTTCCTGTCCATATAATTTCACAAGTTGATTCATTGCCTGGCAGATGATTAAGAAACGTACCCCATAACCTGCAAGAACACCCATCGTTTCTGCAAGAAACGGGAAATAGCCGAGTATCGGAAACTCATCAAGGATAAAAAGTAAATCTTCAGAAAGCTTAACTGCTCCATACTGTGTTTCCCCTTCAGAAAATTTCCTGAGCATAAATTCAATGAGTAAGCGGAATACCGGTGCGATCCGTTTAATATGTGCATATGGAACGGTCAGATATAATGATATTGGGGTCTTCGTTGAAATAAAATCTTCAATTGAAAAATCACTTGCGCACGTCGCATTTTCAATAAGCGGATCTTCAAACAATTGCAATTTTGAAAAACACGTTGAAAGGACGTCTGCTTGGACTTTCGGATTTTTTGAAAGCCTGCTTGCGCATCCGGCGATTGTCTTACAAGCACTTTTATTGCCGCTGTGCCTATCTTTAAGCATCGCCTCAACAAGCGGATTTTTAATATCGGTTTCCGTTTGTCCTTGTGAGAAAAAAGCATTTGACTCCGATATGAGCCGTAACACGGTGGTGAGATTTTTTGCAGGGTATTGATCAGAATATTTTACATGCAAAATGACACCGGTAACAAAATCTTTGGCGCTATTATTAAAGAATTGTTCCGTCCCTGAATCTTTGGCACTATCACTTGCGAAAAGAATATCGGCGATGAGGTTCGCATCGCTATACATAAAGTCTCCGTCCCGTATCTCATCGATAATATTGATCCTCAGCGTATCACGTGAAATGGGAGAGAATTTAAGGCAGTGTGAAAATTGCTTTCGAAAACCTGCCGTAATATTCCAGTTTTCTCCCTTAGGGTCAAAGACAATAACACTATGCGGATAGTTCAATAGCGTTGGGATAATAACCGATACACCTTTCCCGCTTCGCGTCGGAGCGAGGCAGAGGGTGTTGGTTTTCCCCGAATGGCACAAGAGCCTTCTGCCTTCGGATATTGTTTTAAGGCGTACGGCATCATCTTTTGCATTGTACTCGGCACTGATTTCAGCATCTGCTGTCTGCCCGCATACGACGCCGGTTTCACGAAACATCCCTGCATTTTTAAGGTCTTTCTCTGTTGCCCATCGCGCCGTTCCATAAAGATGTTCTTCCTTTTGCCGTAACGAGCGAATGACATACAGAATAATAAAACCGATCGCGATTGCTGTTCCAATGAGAGCTGGCTTTATTGAGCGGAATAAATACACATCAAAGCCGGGACGAAGAAAGTATTTGATGAAACAGCCGAAGTACACAAACGGATTATACACCGGATATCCTGAAGGAAAACGAAATAACGGATACCTGACAATATGAGGATTATAGCGCATAAGGTGTGCGAAAACTTGTGTACTCCACCAAAAGCCGCCGACTACGGTGATAACCGGAATAACAAAATTAAGGATATCCATAATGACCGTTATTTTTTTTCGAGTCGGCTTACCTCGTATAAATTCACTTTTCTTACTCATCTTTTGCTCCTTTCATTTTCATATAAAATGCCTACGTATTTCTGCCATAAAGCGTGATCTTTCCTCGCTGCTTTCCACTCCCGTGGGTATTTCCGCCGCGATACCTCACTGTCTTTCCAATAAAACGCTCTGCGATATTGTGCAGTGTCGGAACATAATAAATCCCTTTTTCCGTCTCAAGGACAAACCCGTTATTCCATGTATCTTCGTCATTCATCGTATACACCTTCTTTATAATTCCGGTAAGCTCCTCTTTTCCTTGATAGACACTCACCTGTTTTCCGCTTCCTTTATAAGTATTCCATACTTCAAGGAAGCGGTTATACCTGCCCATATTTTTAAGCGATTCATCCCATCCGTCTTTAAGCTCATACCGGCCGCTTCCGGTATGACAGGCAAGATCAAGCGCTGATAAGTACTCAAGCCGCTTTTTTACTGACAGTGAATCATGGGTGAAAATAATTGCTTTACTTCGCTCATCACGTCTCCATGCACTTGCCTGTATTGCTTTATCAAGTGCGGTAAAGCGATTACTTTTATATAAGTCGCTTTTACTTTGCCGAACTTCTTCGACCGTACGATACCCTGAAAGTGAAGTACATACTTCCTGTGCCATCACACGAAGGGTATGTTTGATAAAATCTTTCGGAAATCGCTCAATAACACGCCCATTTTTATCGACGCCATTGATAAGAAGGTGTACATGCGGATGCGCGGTGTCGTAATGTGCTGCCGCTTGATAATAAACATCAAGCCCGTAAAGCGTATTGATTTTTTTCACCAGTGTTTCAGTTAAGACTTTTAAGTTTATATCGCTTCGCTCGGGAGAAATAATAAACTTAAAATGTCTATCACTCATGTGCGCCTTATATTCTTCGCTATCGCTTCCGAATAGTTCAGGTTTTTCAAGAACCGCTTCTTTATTTTTTTGCGGCATATATTCTTCCAGATATTTTTGATGCGCACTCATTTTTGTCCCATAAAAAAATTTCACCATGCAGCGCTGCTGACGCTTTCGTAAAGAGCCGACTATTCTACCGCCGTTTTTTGGCACCCCTATTTGTCCACCGCTGTGCAGTCGGCGTTTTAGTGCAGTAAAAAGCTTTTGCGCTTCTTTCATGTCATTCTTTTTATGCACGCGCTTGATCTTAAAAAGATCTTTTTCGTATGCACCAAGCCTTTCAAGGTTCAACTGTATTGCCATCGTTTTCCTTTAAAATTAAATAGCCTCACTTGAGGCTATTTAAGCCTCAAGTGTATTGCTAAAAACCGGTAAGAACTGAAAAATCACCAAAACGCCCCATGTATAACAAAATTATATTTGATGCACCAAATATAATTTTGTTTGCTCAGATAACATTGCGCACAGGTGTTCACAAATTTCTATCTCATGCACTAGGCAGAAAAAAAAATGCGTTAACATTCCTTTATCTTGCCTCTTTAGGACACCTGTGAGTATAGCATATTGATGTTATTACTGCAATACCTTATATTCTTTTTATGACTTTTATTTTAACTGAAAAACCTTCCGTCGCTAAAGCATTTGCCCATGCGCTCGCTGTTCCCTTTACCGGCTCCTACTATGAAAACAGCCGCTATCTTATTACCAATTGTCTCGGACACCTTTTTCAAGCATTCGATCCTGAAGATTATGAAGTACACTATAAAAAATGGAACCTTTCGGATTTGCCGATTATCCCTCACACAATACGTTTTAAAAAAATTGAAGCGTCAAAAAAACAAGCTAACCTTGTCGTGTCATTATTACAAACACACCAAAGTGACACTATCATTATCGCGACCGACGCAGGTCGTGAAGGGGAGCTTATTGCTCGCATCGTTTTAAGCGAAGCGGGTATCACTGATACGAAAAATATTTTTAGATTTTGGACATCTTCTGCGCTTACACCGCCTGTTATTACAGAGGCCTTAAAAAAGGTAAAACCGTTAAGCGACTATAATGATATCGCTCGTCAAGGCTATGCTCGCCAAAAAGCCGATTGGCTTGTCGGAATCAATATCTCCCGTCTGTTATCCATCCATGCAAAAACACTCCTTTCGGTCGGAAGAGTGCAGACAGCCGTACTCGCCGAAATATTCAGGCGGGAAAAAGAAATCGCCGACTTTATCCCAACTCCTTATTATGAGTATGTCGCGGAAATAGCCTCAAGTGAGGCTATTTTCACGGCAAAGGCCTATACAAAAAATGAAGACGCCTCGATTACCACTGCTTTCCAAAACGACTGTTTTACTCCTGACCGGTTTTCAAAAAAACCGGTAGTCGTACAAGAAATAAAACAAGAACAAAAAAAAGAAGTCCCTCCGCTCCTTTTTAATTTAAGTGCCCTGCAACGTGCTGCCTTTGCTTCTCTTTCCCTTTCTCCCGACCAAACCCTTGCCATTGCACAAACACTCTATGAAAAGTATCAATGCCTCTCGTATCCTCGTGCTCCAAGCCGTGTGATGGGAAGTGCTGACGTTCCGCTTATTAAAGATGTCTTTGAACGTATGAGCGCTGTATATCCTGAATATACGGACGCTGTTGATACTGCGTTACTGGAGGATCGTAATGCCCGTCTCTTTAATGATGCGCAACTTGAAGATCACCATGCACTAATCCCCCTGCAAGCAATTCCCGATACTGCTTCAAAAAGTGAAAAGGCGGTATTCTCTCTTGTCGTAAAACAATTCTTTGCTTCTTTTTCTCATCTCTTTGTTTATGAAATGCAAACACTCTTTCTTATGATAGATGGTGTACCTTTTATTGCACGAGGGCGAAAGACACTTGAAATCGGATGGAAATCACTTTTCTCAAAGGAAGGTGAATCCTCCGATGAAACCAGTGTACCGGATAAGGGTGAAGAAAATACTTTTGATGATATTGATACAACTCATCTTCTTTGCAAGGAAGTACGGACAGAAAAAAAGAAAACACAGAGTAAAAAGCCCTATCGCTATGACTCGCTTTTGCAATTTATGGAAAAGCCGAAAGAGAACGGAAAGTACAGTGCCTCCCTTGGCACCGAAGCAACCCGCGCTGCAATTATTCAAACGCTCTTGGATCGCGCCTACATACATGAGGAAAAAAAGAATCTTCATCTTTTGGAAAAAGGGATTTTTTTAATTCAGCAGCTTGAAAAATTTCCGCTTCTTTCTCCGCTTATTTCAGCACGGGAAACAGCCGAATGGGAGTATGCATTAAAAACCGATTCAAAAACGTTCTTAGAAAAAATAGAAGCGTTTGTCTCGAATGTCTGCAAAGAGCAGATTTCTATAGCCGTATTTGAAAAACAAAAAATTGGTACCTGTCCGCTCTGCGGCGGCGCAGTTGTTGAAATGGAAAAAGCATTCTCTTGTAATCAGTATCCCGTTACCGGCTGCCGCTTCACCATATGGAAAAAAACATACGGCACGCTTTTATCTGCTTCTGATGCAGCACTGCTTTTAAATGGAAAATCCGTGCGCAAAAAGAACTGTAAAAGCAAAGCCGGAAAAGTTTTCTCTTGCATTCTTTCCCTTGTTAATGGTACAATAAACTTATCGTTCGACACATCAAAAGAACGAAAGATACGACGGTAAGTATGCGCCGCCTTTATCGGAAAAATATGGACAGGGAGGGGTGTTTCATTATGAAACAATTGCCCCCGGTATACAACGCGAATACCACCCTTCCATAAGTATTTTTATTTCCTGATAGAAGGATTTTTTAAGGAGCACACGAACTGATGAAAACAAAAAAATATTACCTTTATCTCCGCGGCGGCATTTGGTATTGCCGCTTCACCGATCCGGTAACCGGCAAACCCTTAACAGCCCGCTCAACGGGTAAGTCTTCCAGACAAGAAGCTGAAGAAGTCGTTATTGCATGGCTCTATGGCGGCATACCGAAAAAACACAATAAAGAAGAAAAACAAACCCTTGAAGTTCATGCGGTTATCGAAACATTCAAAAAAATGATCGTAAATAAGCGTATTCCTTCCGATGAGCTTTCTCACATTCTCTCCCTCGCTTCTTATATGTACGGTTTATCCTCTTCCGTTCATCCTTGTGATAATCAAAAAGAGAGCGAGCATCCTCAACAACCACCACACACTGAATCGCTCGACGTAAAAAAAAACGCTACCGTAAATAGCCGTGCATCTCTTTCATTTGTCGATTACACCTTAGCCTTTTGGGATTGGAAATGCTCTCCCTATATTGCCGCCCTCCGTGAGGAAGGCGTACCGGAAAAACTCCTTCCGGGGAAAACACGGTTTCAAAAAATACGCTATATGCTGCAAAAGCGTTTATTCCCGTATTTTAAGAATACCCCGCTTCATACAGTAACGGCAAAAGACATCAATAAATTTCTTGTCTCCCTTTTGGGCTCTCTTAAAGTAAGCAGCCTCAAGAAAATGAGTGAATGGCTCCAGCAGACGGTTAAGTTCGCCTATAAAGAAGGGTTACTCGATACTGATATATCTTCGCAAATTCATCCGCCGAAAGGAGAATGTGAGATAAAGCCCATTTTAACCATCGATCAATCGGTACAGCTCTTTTCGACTACTGAACATTTTAAGAATAAAATGCACTACTGTATCAATAAACTCGCTCTGGAAACAGCCTGCCGTATCGGTGAAGTTGCCGCTCTTAAAATTTCCGATATTCTTTTTAATGACGGCGAAACGCAGGCAACCGTGCGTATTACAAAAAACTATCATTTCAGTAGCCATATCTTGAAAGATACAAAAAACAAATCTCATAAAGAAGTTCCTATTTCCCCGCACCTTACCGTCTTATTAAAGGAATTCATTGAGACCCATCCGCAAAAAGATAACGACGATGCGTTCTTGTTCTATAATAGCACAAGGGCAGACCGTCCCATCGGGTATGATTCAATACGGAAAGAATTTATCCGCGTGATGAAAGCGCTCGACTTTTATGTACCGCATTTGAGTATTCATTCCTATCGTCATTTAGCAGCTGTCATTTTATGGGATAAAGGATTCCTAGAGCGGGAAATTATGATGGTTACCGGACATAAAAGTCTTTGGGTATTACGCCATTACTGCAACCATGAAACGCAGGCGAGGAAAGAAAAGAAGCGAGAGATGAGCAGGGCAATTGCACAAGCAATTACAAGCGAGACGCTTATTGCATAAATATATAAAATGTCCAAAAATATATCAAAAAGGGCTTGACTTTTTATGAATATAGTGTACGATAGCAATATAGAAAAAATAAGTGTAGAAAAAGCTGTAACGATTTTTTAATCAATGATGCTTTTTCGTGTGCTATTAACTGCTGTTTTAGGGGCAAACCCCTTGAAAAAACTTCCCTTTTTACTATCAAGTTTCGTGCGTGCACAAAACATCGCTTCTGTATGGAACCACTGCCATCCTTGGCAGTTCTGGTCGAATAGACTCAATTTTTCTGCGGGGTTATTTAAACACCGACTGATGCATTTGCCCTGACGAACCTCTTGCATAAGATATCGGTTTCTGATATAGTAGCTCCATTATCGGCGCCGTGCCCAAGTGGTAAGGGAGAGGTCTGCAAAACCTTCATTCATCAGTTCGATTCTGATCGGCGCCTTTTTTCCCCTCTATTTGTTCAATCCGATAATCCAAATGCACAATTAAAATTCCGTACAATCATATCGGTGAATTCTTTTATTGCAGCTTCATCGATGCTGATTTCTTCAAGTGCCGCCGTGGACGATTCATATTGTTTGATAACGCATGCCCGTTTTACCGAATCGGTTCTGTTGTACCGCAGGTTTGCACACTGCGCCATAACTGCGATAATATCGCGGGGATGGGAGTAGGGTTCCGCCTTGAGCCTCATATACGGGGCATCGGTTTCCGTTAAGAGGCGCGTACTATCGAATGAGGCCGCCATTGCGCATACGGATTTTTGCCCGCGGAGCACTGCCTTACCGAGCGAAAAATAGGCGTTGACGCCTTTTTTAAGAAATGCCGACGCCTCTTGCGGACTGCCGCCCCAGCCGTGGAAGATAACTGCCGGCAGTTTTTTTAACCGAGGCACCGAATCAAAGATGAGCGGCAGCGCTTTCCGGCAATGAATCACTACCGGTAGCTGAAACTCTTGCGCCCACTGTAATTGCATATCCCATACTGTTTGCTGCATCGGCAAGAGTTGTTTATACTCATCATTAAAAAGATCGAATCCGCATTCTCCAATTGCGTGGATTTGCCGTGTTTCCAAAAGGCGGTATAAAAACTCCGCTTCATCGGTTACGGGATTTTGGGGATGGATGCCGAAGGAAAAGAGTACGTGCTGTTGTGCAGACGGCTGTAAATGAGTTTCGCTTTGGTATAGGACTGTTCCCGTAGTAGGAGAATTGGCATCGCCGCATACATTGCGTTCAAAGAGACTGCGGTGTCTTTCATATTCGGTATGATCATGCGCCGAGCAGCAAAGCGATACCGGATACGCAAACGGTTTGTCTACATTTCCGGCACCGCCTACAGAGGCGCACGTATCAAAATAATCTGCGGGATGGAGGTGGGCATCAATGTACATGTATAAACTTTTAAACGATATTATAAAAAAATGTAAGCCTTTTAGTTTTTGGAAATTTTGCAAATATCGGCCAAGGGGAGTACAGGGAGAGACACTCCTCAGCGGGCGACTTAGATGGATTGCTCGCTGGCGTAGCAATCCATCCCTAAGACCCCACCTTTGTTTCAAAGCATAATTCTTATAGTGCTTCCACTTCTGCTGAGGAGAGTCCGGAAATTTTGCAAATATCGGCCAAGGGATAACCCATAGTCAGCATTACTTTCGCCGTTTCAAGTGCTTTTTGGTGGACACCTTCGGTGAGGCCGAGAGTTTTACCTTGTTGTATCCCAAGCATTAAACTTTCTTCTCTTTGGACTGCAATATCGGTATCGTAATCATATTCGGCTATTAACATATTAACTACCTCCCGTGACTTTCTTTGTAAATATTCCCTTAATATATCGTTTTTGATGCATTCTTTAATGGCATTTTCAAACCCATGCTCTTTATCAACTGCAATATGCCGACGTACTGCATCCACAAACCGACTGTATTGTCCCAACGGTTCACAACTCTTTACTATTTGACTATCCTTATCATAATTGATATTTATCAGTTTTACAACAAGTTCAAGACTTAGTGTCTCAGATTGCATGATAAAGGGATCCGAAAGTCTCAGTATTTTTTGTGCAGGAAGATTTTCCCTTCCATTGTAAAAGACGTAAAATACCGGAACTGGAATCTTTTTCAGTGCCCGTGAGTAGCGGTCGCGGGGATTTTGAATATGCTCATACAACCGCGTAACATATTCAAGGCATCTTAATGGCATATTCGGATTTACGGTAGACTGGTGTTCTGCAAGTACAATAATTTTATTATCAACGAGATACGATACATCATTAGCGAATGACATATACATTGTTTGTTTAAGCCGTATATTTTTCAATATATCTGTAGACTCATAATTCGTATTATACAAGGCATTATACAGCGCTAAAAAATTATCTTTTGCAGTTTTATCATTACTGAAAAGATCGACAAAGACAGAATCTTTGTAACGCCGATTATGTTTTCTCATAGTAATTCACCTCCGTGCACCGCCACTGACAGCAGTAGTTCCAACAGGATATATAAAGCACGGATGCAAAAATGGCTAAAGAAATGAAGAAAAAATCACCTTTTTTATTAAGTTAGGGGAAGACTTTTCTTTTTTTTCGATAAAAAGAAAAGTCTTCCCCTACGACCCCATCTAAAGAAAAACGGCGATTTAGGGCTCTGCCCTAAGAACCCGCCTTGGTTACAAAGCATAGTTCTGAAAATAAAAGCTAAACAGTAGTAACTTTCACACTAACTCGTTTCAGTACCGCCACGGATGGCGGCGGTTCCAAACAGTAGTAAGTTTTTCGATAGAAAAACTTGTTGTTAAGCAGTTGTACACGGATGTACAACTGCTTAACAGGCTGCTCAACCTCACAGGCAAAAGCGGCACGGATGCCGCTGGTTCCATGTAGAAGCGAGATTTGCGATCATCGCAAATCTCGTCGATGAAAAATGTACACGGATGTACATTTTTCATCAGGGGCGACAAGCCACACGCAACCCAAGATCGCGGTAGCTCCTGACCGGGTCGATGCTGAGCCGATACGCACAAGAAGCGAAGCCCGCATTGCCGTCCCAACTACCTCCGCGTCCAACGCGCATAGAACCGGAAGCATCGCCTGTATAGTTCTCCGGCAACGGATTCGACAAAGTGCCGTACCTGTCCCAGCACCATTCCCATACGTTCCCACTCATGTCGTACAACCCGAACCCATTCGCTTGCTTCTGCTTTACTTCATGCGTTTTGCTATTCGCATCTCCACCGTCATCATCCTTATACCATGCATACTTTTTAAGCTCGTTTTTGTCATTCGTTCCTGCCCATTTGTCCTCTGTACCGCCCTTCGCTGCCCATTCCCATTCAGCCTCCGTCGGTAACCGAAATCCTTTCTTGCTCATATCCATCTCAGGTACTTTTTTCGCTACTGCATCGGCCGTGCCGTAGATATGCCCTTCAACGCGATATACGCACTGGCTTTCTCCTAACGCCGCTACTTTCTTGGTAAGCTCATTGCAGAACGCTATGCACTTATACCAGTCCACATACTCCACCGGCCGTTTTTCCTGCACTTCACTGCCGTCAGGCGGATTTTCTGTTCCTTTAAACCAACTCAGATTCTCCCCCATCACTGCCTGCCACAGCTCCTGCGTTACTTCACTCTCTCCTATCCGGTAGGCAGTAAGTTTTACCGTGTGTACTGCGTTATCACCCTCATCGTTGTGGCCAAGGTTTCCGTTCGTTACCGCAGCAATATCGATCATTTTCATTTCGATAAACTTTGCATACAGCTCTTTGTTTCCGCTGCTGCCCTTTGTAATCTCCGTTACTTTTTCACCGCTGAAGTCTGCACTGGCATACCAGCCGAAAAAGATATGATCTGCTTTGTTCGCAGGTTTTAAGGTGATTGTTTCCGTTTCTACCGTATAGCTTGCAGGGTTGTCGGCATGGTTACTTCCCCCGTCGGGGTGATAGATGATGGTATATCGGGTTAGCACCCTTACCGTACAGCTTGCTGTTTTAGCGCCATCTTCGCTCTTTACCGTGATAACCGCTTCTCCGGCTTTGTTGGCTGTTACTGTACCGTTTTTATCAACGCTCGCTATCGCAGGCTTATCGGAACTCCACGTTACTGTTTTGTTTGTTGCATTTGCAGGCAGGACTGTTGCAGTCAGTGTTGTACTAGTTCCTGCTACAAGACTTACCGTAGGCTTATCCAGCGTTACACCCGTTACTGCTACGACAGCAGGCGGCAATGCCTTAAAGCTCACCTTTACCGTTACGGCAGCCGTTACTTTATGGCTATACGTTGTTGCATCGTTCGTTATAACCGTGCCATTGACCGTCCATTTATCTACTACGTAGCCGTCCGCGGGCTTTGCCGTAAAGGTTACGGTTTTATCCTTTTCGACGCTTATCGGGCTTTTATCCGTTTCCGTTACGCTGTCTGCCTTTGCTTTAAGCGTACCGTGTTCCCCGGCGCTAAACGTTACCGCAAAGGTTTCCGGTTTAACCGTTATCTTATTCGGACAACCGGTAAACAAGGCCATTGCAGCAAGCATCAATCCTACTGCCAACCGGCTCAACAGCCGATTCGTTCTTCTATTTTTATTCATAGCATTTCTCCTAGAACTTATATGTTTTTAACCGCTAGACGGTTTATTCCTTAAAATTTTTCATCGCAAAGTACGCAGAAGACGCTAAGGAGGTTGGGATGTGGTTTGGTATTTACCGGTGTCTCTTTGCGCCCTTAGCGGTCTTTGCGGTTTATTTCTTAATATAACCGCGAAGCACGCAGAGCACGCCAAGGTTTTGAAAGGGATGTTCTCCTCTATTTTTCTCCGCATACGTGGTACTCTTTGCGGTTTAATATGGAAAAGATTAACAGTACGGTTGCCGTCTGCAAAAACTGAGAAAAAATGATTATGCTGTTGTCTGAATGAAAAAGACGCCCGTTTTTCAGGGCACAGTCTAGTTGCTAAAGTTGCTGAGTTGCTGAGTTGCTGAGTTGCTGAGTTGCTGAGTTGCTGAGTTGCTGAGTTGCTGAGTTGCTGAGTTGCTGAGTTGCTGAGTTGCTGAGTTGCTGAGTTGCTGAGTTGCTGAGTTGCTGAGTTGCTGAGTTGCTGAGTTGCTGAGTTGCTGAGTGATTGTACCGCCGGTTACGTGCGTGTCAAGCACTTTTTGAAAATATGCGGATATCTGCGCTTTTGAGAGAGGCGGTTGGTGCTGCGGTAATCCTATGTGGCAGTTCAGCATAACTATAAGTATAGGGGCAAATATTGAGAAATGCAAGGTCTTTTGAAAATATGCATACCGTCTACGGTATTACTGCGAACAAATTACTTGGTAATGTGTAAGTAACACATTACCAAGTAAAGCATTACGTACCTTACGCCTTAAACGTCAAGCCGCCTTTTCCGGCATCCACCGTAATATCGGTTTTACCGACGAAAGCGCCCGAAAGTAGCTCTTTGGCGAGCTTGTTTTCAAGTTCGGTTTGGATAGCCCGCTTTAAGGGGCGCGCACCGTACAAAGGATCGTAGCCGATATCGGCGAGGAAGTCCTTTGCAGCATCCGTTACAATCAAATGCAGGCGGCGTGCTTCAAGCCGTGCCGAAACAGCCTGCAGCTGAATATCGACAATCTTGCGGATATGCTCTTTGCCGAGCCGTCCGAAGGTTAAAAGCTCATCGATACGGTTCAAAAACTCAGGGCGGAAATGCTGTTTGAGCAGGTCTTTAATCTGCGCAGTCATTGCTTCCGGGGTATCCGCCGACAAAATCAGCTCCGAGCCGAGGTTGCTTGTCATAATGATAATCGTGTTGCGGAAGTCGATTACCCTGCCTTGTCCGTCCGTCAGCCGCCCGTCATCCAGTATCTGCAAGAATACATTGAACACATCGGGATGCGCTTTTTCGATTTCGTCAAAGAGCACCACGCTGTACGGACGGCGGCACACTGCTTCGGTCAGCTGTCCGCCTTCGTCATAGCCCACGTAGCCGGGCGGCGCTCCGATTAAGCGGCTCACCGAATGCTTTTCCATATATTCGCTCATGTCGATACGGGTAAGCGCCCGGTCATCGTTAAAGAGGAAGTCCGCAAGGGTGCGCGCCAGTTCGGTTTTGCCCACACCGGTAGGCCCGATACAGAGGAAGCTGCCGAGCGGGCGGTTGGGGTCGGAAAGTCCTGCCCTATTCCGTCTGATGGCATCGGCAACCGCCTGTACTGCCTGATCTTGTCCGACAACCCGTTTCTGCAATACTGCTTCCAGATCGAGGTACTTCTGCTGTTCGCTCGCCAGCATCTTTGCAACGGGAATCCCCGTCCACATCGAAACAATCTTAGCGATATCTTCTTCGGAAACCTCTTCGCGGAGAAGCTGCCCGCTGCTGCCCGCTTTTTTTGCAAGCTCTGCGGTAACGGCAGCAATCTTTTTTTCCAGTTCCGGTATGCGTCCGTATTTCAGCTCGGCTGCCTTATTCAAATTGCCGTCGCGTGTAAATTGCGTTTCTTCGCGGCGCAGCTGCTCAAGCTCTTCTTTATATTTCCTCGACTCGTTGATGCGGGTCTTTTCGTTTTGCCACTGTGCCTGCATCACATTCCGCTTTTCGGTTAAGTCGGACAGCTCCTGCTCCAGCTTTTCCAACCGCTCTTTTGAAGCCGCATCCGTTTCTTTTGAAAGAGACACCTTCTCGATGTTCATCTGGAGGATTTTGCGCTCCACTTGATCAAGCTCAACCGGCTGGCTTTCAATTTCCATTTTGAGCCTACTGGCAGCCTCATCCACTAAGTCGATTGCCTTATCCGGCAAAAAGCGGTTGGTGATATAGCGGTTGGAAAGTACCGCTGCCGCGATGAGCGCCTCATCCTTAATGCGTACACCGTGGTGGACTTCATACTTTTCCTGCAAGCCGCGCAGAATGGCAATGGTGTCCTCTACATTCGGTTCGGGGCAGTATACCTGCTGGAAGCGGCGCTCCAAGGCGCTGTCCTTTTCGATATACTTGCGGTATTCGTCCAAGGTGGTAGCGCCGATCGCCCGCAGCTCACCGCGTGCCAAGGCAGGCTTTAAGAGGTTGGAAGCATCCATCGCCCCCTCGCTTGCACCGGCGCCAACAAGGGTATGCAGCTCATCAATAAAGAGGATGATACTGCCCTCGGCTTTTTGCACCTCGGAGATAACCGCCTTGAGGCGCTCCTCAAATTCGCCGCGGAATTTAGCGCCGGCAACCAAGGCGCCGAGGTCAAGCGACAAGAGCTTTTTCCCGCGAAGGCTGTCCGGCACGTCCCCGGACACAATCCGGCGGGCAAGCCCTTCGACAATAGCGGTTTTACCGACACCCGGCTCACCGATCAATACGGGGTTGTTTTTAGTGCGGCGTGACAATACCTGCATCACCCGCCGGATTTCTTCATCACGTCCGATAACAGGATCGATTTTTTCTTCCCGGGCAAGTTCGGTTAAATCGCGGCAGTATTTTTCGAGGCTGTTGAACGTCGCTTCGGGGTCTTCGCTGGTAACCCGCTGATTTCCCCGCACATCTTTTAAGGCTCTCAACGCCGCATCGTAGGTAATACCGTGCGAGCGGAGCAGTTCACCAACCTCGTCATCGCTTTTGGTAAGCGCAAGCAGAATGTGCTCCGTGGAAACATACTCATCCTTGAGCGAAGCGGCGATCTTTTCCGCCTGAGCGCAGAGCTTTGTTAAAACCGGCGACATATATACCTGTGCAGAGTCTCCGGTTACCCGCGGTTTTTTATCCAAAATAGTATCGAGTGCATCAAGAATCTGATCAGTTGATGCACCGATCTTCTCAATGAGCGGCGGTACAATCCCCTCTTCTTGATCTAAGAGTTTATATAAGAGATGAACCGGCTCAATCTGACTGTGATTGTCTTGTTCGGCAAGCGAGGCAGCGTCCTGCAAAGCCTCACGTGCTTTCACTGTGTATTTGTCTATATTCATACAATGAATCTACGCACAAAATGGAAAAACGGCAATAAAATTTTTTTAGAGAACGGCGACTTATCCTATGGCGTAAAACGGATCCGCTGCCAATAGCTGTTATACAGCTCTAAGTTTACACCGAGGTCCTGTTTGAGAATGCAGTCGTTGAGATCATCAAGTGCGTAGTGAGGTCGTTTCTTTTGGTAGTACCTTGCCTCCGTATGGATGGAAGCCGGAAAGCCGAATGTATCTAAGAACTCGGCATAAACGGTAGGTTCAAGCACAAAGTTGATAAAGGCATGTGCAAGTTCCGGATGAGGGGCTCCTTTGGGAATACAGAAGCTGTCGATATACAAGCCTGAATGAACGCCTTGCGGAATAAAGAAGTCAACATACTGCGTTTGATCTTCCTGCAACTCTGCAAAAATTGCCTCCGCATATCCTTGCACCGCTAAAAAATCCCCTGACGCAAAAGATTTTGCAAAGCCGTCCGCATCAAACTTTATGAGATTCGGTTTCCAATTGTTTTGGATTAGACGATATGCTTGTTCCAGCTCATCAGGATTGGTGCTGTTCGGCTCATAACCCAAAGAACCTAATGCAGCGCCGAGCACTTCCCTCATATCATCCATCATCGTCATTCTGTTTTTTAAATCTGCCCGTTCAAAGATATTCCAACCGCGTTCATAATTGGGCACTTCTTTGGTGTTTACCGCAATACCTGCTGCACCCATGTAATACGGTACAGAGAATTCCATTTTTGGGTCATACTCGATTCGATGGAGTACTTCCGGGCGTAAATAGCGGATGTTCGGGATTTTTGAAATATCGATAGGCTCAAGCATGTTCAGTTTTATCATGATTGAAACATAATCCGCCGATGGGATAACAAGGTCGTAGCCTTTTGAACCGGCCATAAGCTTAGCGAACATATCTTCATTGGATGCAAAATCATCATAGACAACTTTGACATTGTATTTTTTTTCAAAAGCTTGGATAACGGAATCGGGTGTGTAGTATGTCCAATTATACAGATAGAGAACTGCGTCTCGTTCATCGCGGCAAGCGGTAAAAACAATAAGAAAAGAGAGTGTTACTACGATGCATAAAAAAATAGAACGTACCCTTTTAAAACGATGATCCATAGCCTACCTCACAATGATATTGTATATAGGGAATATACAAGAAATAACCCATAGATGACAAGCCGGAATCAAACTTCCAGCGGGAGAGTTCAGCGTTTACTAAGAAACAACTGTTTGACTATCTGTATACCGCAGAACTGCTTACAGCCTTTTATCACCTGCATCAACTAATGCACAGAGCTGTGCATCAGTTGATGAATCTTCTCCAACCGGTTATCGTCCTCTAAAGAATAAAACGATGCTGATAATACCGTGATAGATGAAGTCAAAGCCGATCATATATGCGACGAATAGGCTTGTAAAGAGCGGATGCATCAGCATAACAATTCCACAGATGATACCCAGTATGCCGACTAGCATCAAATAAAAACCGCCTCTTCTGGTTATATAGCGGATTTTAAAACTGATAATAAACCGCGTAATACCGCTGAACAATATCCAACAGGCAAAGAGGTACGGGATAATCGTTGCGGCTGTAAACAGAGGGCTGGTCAGTACGAGAATTGAAAGCAGGATAGTGAGGATACCGTTCAGCAAGACAATTAAGATATGGTCTTCTCTGTCTGCAAAATAATGGATAATTTCATACACACCGTTTATAAACATAACCGCTGCGAAAAAAAACGAAAGCGATGCCAAGCTGGTAATCGGGTTGATGAACATATAGATACCTGCAATAATAGAAAGGATACCTACTACCAACGCCGTAATGCGGAACTCTTTTCTCATATCTCCTCCTTTAAGAAAGGTGTTATTAATAAAAGGGTATATGCCGTATCGTATTTTGTCAAGCCGGAAGCACTCTTAGTAAAAATTGACATTTTTAACATTTCCTTTTAATATAATCTATCGAATATGGATACTGGAGAACCCCCGCATATAATTTTACTGCTCATCAGTTTATTAGCGCTTTTTTTGCTGTCGATGTTTTTTTCGTCGGCAGAGACGGCGTTCTTATCTTTGAATAAGCTCAAGCTGCGGTTTTTGCGCGAACGAAATAACCGTGCAGCAGCGCGGGCGGAAAAGATTCTGCAAAATAAACAAAAATTTTTATCAACAATTTTGATAGGAAACAGTATTGTCAACATCGCTATATCCGTAGTACTGACTGCCGCCGCGCTGCGGATATTCGGGGATTCAGGGTTGGGTATTGCGGTCGCCGCAGGTACGGTACTGCTATTGATCTTCGGCGAAATTTTGCCTAAGTCGATTGCGTTGGTGTATCCCGATGCTTTGAGCCTTGTCTTTGCCCGCTTTATCTTATTATTGATGGCGATACTCTCGCCGGTTGTTGCACTTTTTTCTGCGATTACCGATGTTTTGCTGCGGCTTTGCGGAATCCGTGAAGCGCAAAACACGGCGGCTGTTACTGAGGCGGATTTACGCGAGTTTTTTCAAGCGCGGGAGGAGGGCGGCTTTATCGGCAGTGATGAACGTATGTTGCTAACGAACATCCTTCGTTACGGCGACTTTTCCGTTCGCAGTGTGATGACGCCGCGGCGTGATATTACGGCAATTCACATCGGGTCATCTGCGGAAGAGATTATAGAGTTGGCAAAAAAATCCCGCTTTTCGCGCTTTCCGGTGTACAGCACAAATATCGATGCAATACAAGGGTTCTTCTATATTAAAGATTTTCTCTTTTCTCCCGAATACTTGGACGGAAGTGCTGCCTTTCAGGTAAGCGCCTATCTGCGTAAACCGCTTTTTGTATTTGAAACAACGAAGCTCGCTCAAGCAGAAAAAAAATTCCATACCGAGCAGCAAACGATGGCGATTGTACTCGATGAGTACGGCGGCACTGCGGGATTGATAACCGTCGAGGATGTCAGCGAAGAAATATTCGGTAGTATTCTTGACGAATATGATGTACGGGAAACTGTCGTACCGGCAGACGCTGCCGTGCAAGCAGGTACAGCTCGACAAACAGATACTGTTGCAAAAGCAGCCGGTGCTGCCGGTGAGGAGGTTGGGGCAGTGCAGCCGTTGCAACCTGGACAAACTGCCGAACCGGCAAACATAGATACCGCAGAGGCGGGCAAGGATACTTACAGTACTGTTGCGGGTGTAAACATACGCGCTGATACGGCGGGAACAGTACAGGCAGGAGCCGGTGATGCGGGTACCGCTCATGATGAAGGCGAAGTAGCGGATGTTTTCTCCATCGCAGGCATTACCCGGCTCGGCGATTTAAACGAAAAGCTGAACCTCAACCTTGAATCGCAGTATAGCGACACCATCGGTGGCTACATTATGGAGAAAGCAGGTGAAATTCCGGCGGCAGGTTATTCGATCACCGTCGAATCCTATCGTTTTACCGTAACAAAGGTTGAAGCAAACCGCATTGAGCAAGTTGAAGTGCGGATGCAGGCGGAAGAATGAATCTTGTTGTTATCAGTGTTGAAATAATTATCCTACTCGCCTGCGCAGCCTTTTTTTCGGGTACCGAAACGGCGGTAACTGCTATTACGCGATCGGAATATCGCAATCTCAAAAAAAGCTCCCGCAGGAATGCTCAACGGTTAGCTCGGTTGGTAGAAATGAAAGAAAAAATCGTTACGACCGCGCTTATCGGCACCAATTTTGTCAACACACTTAATTCGGGGCTTATCACCGCCTTTACCCTCAATGTGTTCGGCGCACAGGCTGTTCCCGCAGCAACTGCAATTATTACCGTACTCATCATCATCCTTGCCGAAATTTTCCCTAAAGCGCTGGCAGCCGAACGGGCGGAATCGATCGGCAAGAAAGCCTCGCTGCCGTTGTATGTGTGTTACACACTGCTCCGCCCCATTGTGGCGGTGTTCTCGCTGCTGACAAAAGCGGTGCTTAAGCTGTGTAATGCCCGCCCGAAAACAACGCCGGATACACTCAAGGAAAAAGATCTTCAACTGCTCGTGCATATCGGGCAAGAAGACGGCGCCCTCGCCGCCGGAGAAGAAGCGCTGTTGCGCAAAGCCGTTTTGCTGCAGGATGTTAAGCTCCGCAATATTATGACGCCGCGTACGGCAATTAGTTACGTTGATTCTGCCGCGACTTTTCCGCAGGTTATCGAGCAGTTCCGCCGCAGCCGTTTTTCCCGCTTGCCTGTCTACGATTCCGAAACAAAGACTGTTACCGGTATTATCCATTATAAGACGCTGCTGTTTGCTTTGCAGGAGCGGCGGGAGCCTGAACTTGAGACTTTGCAGCGTCCTGCGATTTTTGTTCCCGAGGGAGCTTCCATCTTTTCTATTATCAAAGCGATGAATGCCAAGATGCAAAATATCGCAATCGTCATCGATGAACACGGCGGTGTGGCGGGGCTCATTACGATGGATGATATCATTGCTGCGGTGTTCAGTACGGTGCAGGATGAGTACGGCAAGGCGCGAAACGACCCGATGCGTTCGGTGCGTTTTATCAATACTTCGCAGCTTGTCCTCCCCGGTACTTTGCGGCTGGAAGATTGCAACGAATTACTACACACCGATTTTCACTCCGATTATTATGACACGCTCGGCGGTTTTCTACTTGAAAAATGGGGATATTTGCCGCATACTAATAAAAGGATCACCTGCGGACGGATAACGTTTACCGTTACTCATATTATCAATAGACGAATCGATACCGTCATCGCAGACCTTTCATCGGTACTGTAAGCGGCTGCTTATAAGACATCCGCCTCAAAATGCCGAAAATAATAGTAACCGTTGGACAACAGAATAAGGCAACCGTACCAAAAATATTTCAAACGGTTGCTTACCTTTTGTGTGAAATTTTGTCAAAAATTTCACACAGTTTATTTTATTTAGCAGAAGGATTATCACAACAGACAGATAAATCAGAATCGCAGAATAATGAGGTTGAGTAACCATTTGAACCGCAGGTTCAATTCTGGTTAAGCAACCTCATTATTCTGCGGGGTTGTTAAAAAACAGTCTGCTGTGATAATCCTAAAGGGAGGGGCGCTATGACACAGCATGAGTTTATACAGTTTTTAACCGATTTGCCGGAAGAACAGATGAAGGCGGAATTGACAAAGGCTTTTACCGAGCGGTACGGAGCAGGTACGGAAGAAATCATGATGATTGCCTCCCCTGCCCGTATCAATATTATCGGAGAGCATATTGATTATAACGGCGGGAAGGTGTTCCCTGCGGCGATCGATCGGTACCTCTATGTGCTGCTGCGCAAGAGAGACGATACAACGATTATCTATGATGATATACGGTTTCCGGGTGCACTTGAATTTTCTTCTACGGAAACCTTCTGCTACCGGAGAGAAAATCAATATGCGAACTATCTGAATGGTATGCTCGCGATGCTGCAAAAAGGCGGATACAAACTGACAAGCGGTTTTGAGGTACTGTTTTTTAGCAAGTTGCCGGCAGGCGGCGGTATTTCTTCGTCGGCTGCGCTGGAAGTCGGCTTCGGGCGGGCAGTCGCCGAATTGTTCGGCTTTAAGGTTGATGCGGTAGAACTTGCTAAAATGGGGCAAGAGTCCGAGCATGTTTTTATGAATATGCAGTGCGGAATTATGGATCAGTTCAGTATTGCAATGGGTAAAAAAGAATGTGCGATGCTGCTTGATACGGCAACGCTTGAGTATGAATATGTACCGCTTGTTCTGGGTGATTACCGTATTGTTGTGATGAACTCCAATAAGCAACGTGCGCTTGTGGACTCAAAGTATAATGAACGCTGCGCCGAATGTATGGAAGGACTTGCTCTTTTACAGAAGATTAAGCCTATTTATAACCTCTGTGACTTGACCTCTGCTGATTTGAGTGCGGTTGAGGCGGCAATAGCCGATGAGCGTATCTATAAACGGGTGCGCCATTGTATTACGGAAAACGAACGGGTACTTGCAGCGGTTGCGGCGCTAAAAGCCGGTAACTTGCCGAAACTCGGCGAGCTGCTCAAGGCGTCCCATGACTCGCTGCGGCGCGACTATGAAGTCACCGGTCTTGAACTTGATACGCTCGCCGATGCTGCTAATGCTGAACCGTGTTGCTTAGGTGCGCGGATGACCGGCGCGGGATTCGGCGGTTGTGCCATTGCCTTAGTGCAAAAAGATGCCGTTGCGGAATTTACTGCTCGTGTCGGCAAAGCCTACACCGAAAAAACAGGACTGACAGCTTCCTTTTTTGCCTGCGAGGCAGGGGACGGTGCGCGTCGGGTTTAAAGGTCTGCCCAACTATTAAAACTCACGAAAAGAGCAAACCGGCTGCCGGGAAATATTGGTTTAGCCGGTTTCTAAAGCTTTTGCAGCCGCTCTTTGAATTCGGCTAAGAAATCGACACTGACTTTTGCCCGTATTATTCTGCGGACTTCATATGCGGGGTCGATATCTGCATCGCCGGTTTTGCTGAGGTCTTTTTCGCTCAAGTTTTTAAGAAAGCCCATATCGACAGCTTGATTTAAATACCTATTTAATTCTTTATAGAGTTTTGTTTGATCGGTTTTTTCTTTAAAATAGATGGAAAGCATTCCACGGATTTCACTTGCTTTAAGTACTAAAATTGAAGATGTGTTTTGAGAAACATCGAACTGCTCCAAGGCCTCCCTCAACAGTACACACAGCAATGATAACTCAAATGACAGCGGATAATGCCGGATAAGTTTGACAGCTTTAGAATCCCCTTCTTCGCTCTCTTTTTGCTCTAAAAATGCGTAGCCGTCGGCCGGTTCAATAAAGAGGCTGATACCAATTTGGTCAAAATATGCGGCAATTTCACGCTGGTATTGCTGCAAGAGCTTCCATGCCTCAGGTTCCTCATTTTCGTAAATAGCCCCTTGTAACAATTTTATACAGACTGCTGCCCACTGTGCCGTCATCATTCAGCCTCCTATGACTGCTCTCCTTTTTCACAGTCAGTATATCCTTTTTTTGAAAGAGTTGCTATTAAAAAACATAAAAGTGCAAGGTAGAGAAATTGTCAAAAATCCGGTATAATGAATACAAATGCAATACGAACCGCCGTTTAAAATTACCTCAAAAGCGATCAATCTTATTTCTCAGATAGCTGCCGCAATGGAGCGGTTGAAGATCAGATTTGAACAGTCTGATAGCGTATGCTTGCGGAAAATCAATAGGATGAAAACGATACAGGGTTCGCTTGCGATCGAAGGGAACACACTAACGGAAGAACAAGTTACGGCTCTCATTGAAGGAAAGCATATCATCGCGCCGGTAAAAGAGGTACAAGAAGTCAAAAATGCAATTCAAGCCTATGAACAATGTATGTCCTTTAACCCTTATAAAAAAGAGGACTTACTTGCAGCACATAAATTGATGACGTTTGGTCTTGTGGATCATCCGGGGCATTTTAGGTACGGCGGTGTCTGTATTGCGGGAAAAGACGGCATCAGTCATATTGCTCCTCCTGCCGATCGGGTACCCTTTTTGATGGATGATTTATTTCAATGGCTCAAAGATACGGACGCTCATCCGCTTATTAAAAGCAGTGTATTTCATTACGAGTTTGAATTTATTCATCCCTTTGAAGACGGTAACGGCAGAATGGGGAGGCTCTGGCATTCACGTATTCTAGCAGAATGGAATCCATTGTTTATACATCTGCCGATAGAAAATATGATTTTAAAGAATCAGGCTGCCTATTACAGAGCATTGGAACACAGTACGGCAGCAAACGACTCCGGGATTTTTATAGACTTTATGCTTGAAATCATTATGCAAACGATACAAGAAAATAAACAGGATGATACTGTAAATGATACTGTAAATGATACTGTAAATATGATTTTAACCTGTATTAAAGAAAATCCTGCTATTTCCTACGAAGAACTTGCAAAAAAAACAGGAAAATCGCGGATAACAATAAGTCGCAAACTTGCAGAGTTAAAAAAAGCAGGACACATCACCCGTGTCGGCGCCGATAAAAACGGATACTGGCGTGTTGAAGAGAATAACTAAGGATAATAATAGGGTAATAGTTAATGTTTACGGAACGGCCTATTTTTTTTCAAAACAAGCAAGGTAAACACATCAGCCACCCAGACCACATATCGCAAAATAAGAGGTTGGAACACCATTTGAGCCGCAAAGTGGCGAAACTCTGGTGGTACAGCCTCTCATTTTGCGGGAATATACTCCAAAATGGCTGATGCGTTTACCTTAGGAGAACGGCTAATGCAATTTGATTTATTGAAAACCGAAGATATTGATAAAAACGGAATGTATCTTGATTTTTTTCAAGTATACAACTGGGGTGTTTTTGATTCAAAAGTGTATACGATGCGGTGCGGAAAAAAGGCGACGCTGTTGACCGGTTTAAACGGTTCCGGGAAGACGACGCTGGTGGATGCTTTTTTGTCGCTTATCGTGCCGCCGCGGCAGCGCTTTTATAACCAATCTGCCGGAGCGGAGAGCAAACGGGAACGTGATGAAATCAGCTATGTGCTGGGTACGTATGGGAACAAACGCGAGGAAGAATTTACCTCCGGCACTGCAAAAAATTTACGCACAAAAGAAAATTGTATTTCTATTTTGCTCGGCTGCTTTGTGTTGGGAGATGATCAAAGGCCGATAACGCTTATGCAAGTGCGGTTTTTTTCCGGCGGCGGAGCCTTGCAAAAAATCTATTCGATAACACATACGCGGCTTTCAATTGAAGAGATACAAAAAGCAGGGATTGATTTTACACCGCAGAGCAATTGGAAAAAACGCATGACCGAAGTATTCGGAACCAAATTTTACGTCGATAATTATGCCCCGTATGCAGAAGCATTCTCTCAGCTTGCAGGTTTACGTTCGGATCGGGCTCTCTATCTTTTTTCGCAAACGGTTGGACTGAAAGGAGTCGGCAACTTAAATGACTTTATCAGAACCTATATGTTTGAAAGTCGCGATACCGAACGCGATTTTGATGATTTGGTAAAGCATTACGAAGAGCTTTCTCAGATATACAACGAGATAGAAAAAGCACAAGAACAGCTCAGACTACTGCAGGAAATTTTAGATGCCGGAAAAATATTTGAAGACTGCGAGCAAAAGAATAGAACATTAAAACAGTTCAAAATGATTTTACAGTTGTGGTATATACAAACGGTCCTGGATACGATTACAAAACGAATAGTTGTTTTACAACAAGAAAAGTTGCTCGCTGATAATAAAAGAAATATACTTGAAGCTGAAATAAAACAGCTTGAGGCCGATATGGATTCGCTCAAAGCAGTTATTCAAAAAAACAGCACGGCAATTCTGATCAAAGAAATTGAATATAAAATTCAATCTGTTGAATTAAAATTGCAGACATGCCGGAATAATGTGCGGGACTATGAACAGTGCGCCCGTGTTTTATCTTTGGAAGTTCCGCAAACGGAAAAGAAATTTAACGAAAATATCAAATTGCTGCCGGAATTAAAAAAACAGCTGAGTGCGGAAAGAGATTTGCTGTATAAATCAAGCCTTGAACGGAATGCGCAAAATCAGGAAAATAAAAAAGAAAAACAAGCAATTATCGAAGAATTGGAATCGCTGAGTAAACGGACAACGAATATCCCTGCGCATAATATCGGGATACGGGATCAAATATGCGCACATATCGGCTGCTCGGAAAAAGAACTGGTGTTTGCCGGAGAGCTATTGCAGGTCGCAAAAGAAGAAAGCCGATGGGAAGCCGCGATAGAAAAACTGCTGCATAACTTTGCGTTATGTCTGCTGGTGCCTCCTCACCTCTATACAAAAGTGAATACGTATGCGGCAACACATAATTTACGGGGACGGCTCGTCTACCTTAAAACAGATACCAAACCGCAGCTGAAAAAGAGTTTCCCTGAAAAAAATTCACTTATTGCGAAATTAGAGATACAAAAAAAGCATGAACTTTCCGATTGGCTTGAAGCGTATCTGTATGACACATTCGATTATATTTGTACTGATGATACGGAAGCATTTAGCAGGGCAGCCAAGGCGCTTACCTCGACGGGTTTAATTAAGTCAAAAATACGCCATGAAAAAGACGACCGCCCGCAGCAGCCGGGTCGGCAAGCATTTGTGCTTGGCTGGGATAATATTCAAAAGCGGCAGGAACTTTCGTTCAGCTTAAAAAAACTGCAAAACGAAATTGCGAAAGACGATATCGCTCTGGAAGACAGCAAGAAAAAACAAGATGATATAACCGATCAGCTTACTATTTTAGCCGGCTTGGAAAAAGTTCAATTCTGGGATGATCTTGATGTGCAGAAATATTCAGCTGCATTGAATGCGTCTCTTGAAGAAAAGGAAGCTATCCTCCGCGGAGACAAAGAATTGCGGCAGCTTGAAAATAAATTGCAAGGTTTGCAAATTGAGAAGCAAACAAAAGAAGAAGCGCGTACCGGTTATATTGAAACATCGTCAAAAGCGGAACAACAGCTGACGGATATCCGCATCAAAGAGGAACGCTGTACCGCTCAGTTGAATCAGTATGCCGATAAGGAAAGTGAAGAAACACAAAAAGCGCTCGCTGTTTTTGCAGAACATTTCAGTGTACAAAAAACTTTTGAACAGCCTGAAGCCGTTGATACCGAACGGGATCGGATTGAATTGGCATTGAATAAAGAGAGCGAACAGGCAGAAACAGCTGTCAGAAATGCAGAGCGGAAAGTCCGCGAAAAAATGTCCGCAGTGAAAAACCCTAAGCCGGATATAAAACGAAAGTTTCCGTCGTGGGAGGCTGATGTACGGGACTTCCAAGCAGAAGTATCGGGGCTTGCAGACTTTCAAGCCTTTTACGATCGAGTGAACCGCGATGATTTACCTTCGTGCCGGAAAAAATTTAAGCTTATTTTTAATGAGCACGTAAAAAACGATATTACCAATTTTAAGACCATACTTGATACCGGACGTCAGCAGATTATTGTCGGAATAGAGGAATTGAATAAAAGCTTAAAAACAATTCCCTACAGCAAAAATCCTCCGACGTATATCAAGCTGGAAAATCGCAAAACAACCGATCAGTCCATAAAAGATTTTCAGGCTCTGTTGTTAGCCGCATTGCCTGACTCCGCATCCATCTTTAACCGCACATCCGGTTCGGAATTTGAAGAGTATAAAAAAATTGAAACGCTGATTGCCTACTTAAAAGAAAATGATCCGCGCCGTAAAAAAGTGCTGGATGTGCGCCAGTGGTTTAATTTTGCCGCTATTGAATATTATCTCAACGACAATACGCAAAAACAATATTACGAAGATTCTGCAAGTTTGTCGGGCGGAGAAAAATCAAAATTAACCTATACGATTTTAGCATCGGCAATTGCATTTCAATTCGGCATTACCGGCGGAGAAGGATGTTCGTTACGGCTGGTGATCATCGATGAGGTATTCAGTAAAATCGATATGGACAATTCGTGCTATGCAATGGAGCTGTTTAAAGAGATCGGACTCCAGATGATTCTCGTAACACCGATGGATAAAATCAACATCGTAGAAGATTATATCGCATCGGTTCACATTACCGAAAAGCATAACGATAATACCTCGCGCCTACTGAATATCACGATTGACCGGTATCAAAAAGAAAAGGAAAGAGTAACTACAAGCGGTATATTGTAAGGGGTATTATTTTCACGGTATGAGGTAAATGCATCAGATAGTATTGCTGATACGTTTGTAATGATACTTGCATTAAATAGAATCACCGCCTTTGAAAATAGACGGTGTAGATACAAGGAGATAGCTGAAAATAAAGCGGAGGCGTATCTTTGATACGTTGAGCATTTATTTTCAGCGTATGACGCAGTAGATGCGCCGTATATTTTCAAAGGACAGTATGATTAGCGTTGACGAGATCAGAAAAAAAGCCGAGCATAAATTCGTACCGTATCTGTATTCCGTACTTAATGGAGACGACGCTTTTTTTCCGTTGCATATTCCGGCGGCACGAGGTTCCGCAAAGGATGATTTTGCCATGCGGAAAACGGAAGCGGAAAAACTGTACCGGCATTCAAAGCAGGTAAAGGGATTCGGCTACACGGTGGTGAGCTCTGTCGTTAAAACCCGCAGCAAGGGCATGCAGACCGTTATTGAAAAAATCCTATTTGAAAGCGAAGCTGATTTTTTGCGATTTATTCAAAAAGAAACGGAAGCCTGCAATTTCAAAACAAATCTCGAACATATTAAAACGCAATGCCTCAAACTTGATGCTGCAGATATTATGCATAACTGGACGGTCAAGCATAGCTCCGTTTTAACCGAGTCGTTTGAGGCACAGTATTGGAAGCAGCTTTTTTTATGCGCGGATTGGTTTATACATCATAGCCCGTGCGGATTATATCTGCGCGAAATTCCGCTTCCGGTACACACAAAGTTTATCGAACAAAACCGTGCACTCATTTTCTCGCTCTATTGTGCACTCAAAAGCGATAGGCATCGAGATGAAACCGGTGGACAGAGCAGTGATAGAGCACAACCGCTCGCTGCTGAATCCTGCAATGGATGTAGCGCGGGAGAAAAAGTAACGAAATTACAAAACACTACGGAAGCTATATATGCCGAATGGGGAGTTCGCACGGCACCGTCGTTTATCCGTCTCCGTTTATTGGATGATATAATCAGCGTAACTATTGCGGGAGAAACGCTCAAAAGTAGTGAAGTACAACTACCGCTTGAAGCGTTTGCAACACTTCGCTTTAATTCCGTCGATACTATTTTTATTGTTGAAAATCTGCTGGTGTATTTAACATTCCCCGCCGTTCCTAAAGGGCTCTGTATTTTCGGTTCGGGATTTGCCGCCGTACAATTACAGCACAATATCCATCTACGTCAAAAGAAGCTCTATTACTTCGGGGATATAGACGAACACGGTTTTGAAATCCTGTCGGAATTTCGCGCAATCTTTCCGGACGTTACCTCATTTTGTATGGATAGCACAACTTACCAAACATTCGCGCAGTTTGCCGTTCCCGGAAAATCCTCTAAGCGGAATAGCGCAGACCTCTATCTCACCGCCGAAGAGTTAACCCTTTTCCGTTATTTGCGGGAACACCCGAAGTGCAACAGACTTGAGCAGGAACGCCTTCCGCAGGATTTTATCAAGGAAAGACTCGCATCACTTATAACGATAAGGAATAGTTATGCAAAGCTCTGACAGTGCATATATAGCAACCTTAATTGCGGAAGATTCGGGTTTGCGGCTTTTACGTTCAAAGAATCCCGCACCGGTTATTTCATTTCTTTTTAAAATATTTAGAGAGCGGAATCTGCAAACGATTAATGCCGATCGATTTGAAACGCTGCTGGCGGATTTTTTGCGGTCGCAGGAATTTTCCGGACTTGACAATAGCAGTATCGACGATTGGTATGATGGGGAAACAGCAGAAATACAAAACAGCGAAGAGTTCAGACTCGCAATGCAAAGCATCGAGGCGCGCGCCCATTTTTTAGCGAATAAATGGTGTTCGGAAAAGGCCGGCTATATCAAAAAATACTATAATGAGCGGCAGGATGTGATTATCGAACTGAGCGCGGGGGTGGAACGGCTGTTTACCTGGCTTGATACGATGGATTCAAAAACGTTTATCGGTACAGAATCCCGCTTTCAAGATATTCTGCATAAACTCAGAGAGCTTTCGGAAAACACTACGCACGATCCTCAAACACAAATTGCAGAACTTGAAAAACAGAAAGAAGCATTGCAGCAACGTATAGATGCAATTAAAACAACCGGAGAGGTGGAAGTGTATACGCCGGTGCAAATGGTTGAACGGTTACGTGAAGTTTCAAAAGCGGCACGCGAACTCTTATCGGATTTCCGGCAGGTAGAAGAAAATTTTAAAACCATTCTTGCTGATGTATACAAAAAACAGTCGGTGAGCGAAACAAAAGGCGCGGTGCTTGGCTACGCCCTTGATGCCAATTTGGAAATGAAGGAAACTCCGCAGGGGCAAACCTTCGATTCTTTTTGGGATTTTCTTGCAGCCGATGCCGGTAAAAACGAGATCAATCACTTAACCCGGACGATTATCGCACAGGTAACCGAGCATGGCATTGCATGGGAGGATTCTTTCCTGCTGCACCTCAAGCAATATCTGCATGAAGCGGGACGGAAGATTATCGACACCAACCATTCACTGACGCACCGGCTCAACCGTGTGCTGCTTTCGCGTGACTGCGGTGATCACAAACAGCTGACCGAACTTATTGCTTTTATCAAGACGAAAGCCTTTGAATTAGCCGAACGTGATATTGTTTTTCCTGATGATTTTTATATTCAGACCAGGCTGAAACTCTCTTTCCCGCAGGCACGGACGCTTATTCTTCCGCCGCTTAACCAAAGCTTTGAACCGATCGTATCATTCACCGAGCAAGAGTCGGCAGCGCTGCTGCAGCGAAGCGGTATTTTTAATCAATTTTATATTGATGAAGCCTTGCTCAAAAAACATATTGAACAGTATCGCAGTCAATTTCTCCATAGCGCCGTTCAATTTTCGCTGCACGACTTGAGCGAAAAATTCCCGATAGAAAAAGGTCTTTCCGAAGTCGCCGCCTATTTTGCCCTTGCGCCGAAACTCAAACCCGCCGCCGTTATCCTCGATGATGCAACCGAGCGGATTACATACACATACAACGGCAAGTCCGTAGCACTGACAGTGCCTAAGATTCTATTCGGGTAGCAATAATGGGTAATGATGCCATTACCGAAGCCTTTATGTCTTTTAAATTATAGAAAAATACCCTATCACCTTTAATTTTCTTAGCCAAAAATCTCCAAAAGTCGCATAAGTACTGTAGGAGGTGAGAATGAGAAAATCTATTATAACTCAGCAGTTGCGTTTTACCGCTCGAAACGATTACGCATTCAAAAAGCTTTTTGGTAGCGAAGAAAACAAAGATATTATGATTGAGTTTATCTCATTGGTTACGAGTTTGGGTAAAGATGATTTTGATGATGTCCGTATCGAGAATACCGAACAGCTTCCGCGTTTCTATAAAGAAAAAACCGGTCGGCTCGACATAAAAATTCGTTTAAAAGACGGCCGCAAAATTGATGTAGAAATGCAGAATACTTACTTTGACTATTACCCGAAGCGCAGTATCTTTTATTGTTCTAAACTGATCCATGAGCATTTCAGCAGTGGTTTACAGTATGGAAATTTAAAAAAATGTATTGCAATCAATGTAGTGAATAGCCCTTTTAAGCTAAGTCGGAAAGTACATTCGATCTATCAGATACGGGAAAGTGAAGAGCAAACACTCTTAGATGAGTTATTAGAGATTCACTTTTTAGACTTAACAAAGCTACAAAAAGATAATTTGACAAGCCTAGAAAAATGGCTTATGTTTATCAAAACAGACAGCAAGGAGAAGAGAGCAATGCTTGCACAGGGAAATGCGGTAATGACGAAAGCAAACCAAGTGATGGATATTTTTTATCTTGATGAGCAAGAACGGAAACGGTATGAAGCAGCATGGGAATATGAGAGCGATCGGTTATCGATGATAAGCGAATCGGAGAGAAAAGGGCTTGAGCGTGGCCTTGCCGAAGGCGAGGCACGCGGTTCCCGCCAAGCAAAGCTCGAAACAGCAAAAACAATGCTTACTATGGGCTATCCGCTTGACGATATTTGCAAAATTGCAGGACTCAGCCAAGCCGAGGTGGAAGCGATAAGATAATTCCTTATCAATCATTTCCCCCTATACCGCTTCCATAGGCGGATAATCAGCTTTTCGGCGATAATCAGGAAGAGTCCGAGCACGAAAGGCAGGCCGATTAAAAGCGCCGGATGTTCCATACCGATCTGCGCCGCCGCGATGGTGTTTTCAAGATAGACGAACAGCAGCGCGGCGCAGATTGTTCCGATAACGGAGCGTCCTCCTGCATACGCAAGCACAAGGGCAATCCACCCCTTGCCGGCGCTTTGGTTTGGAACAAAGGCTCCCAGCTGGAGGGATAACAGGCAGCCTGCCAACGCCGCTGCCGCCCCGGACATACCCATTGCCGCTATCTTTAACCGTGCGGTATGCACCCCAATCGAATCCAAAAATGCAGAGTCTTTTCCGAGAATCTTTATCCGCAAGCCTGTTTTGGTGTAGCGGCAAAAGAGCGCAAGTCCGAGGCCGGTCAAAACGGCGAGCGCTGCGCTCACCGTTTTGACGAGCTGCGGCTGAAGCAGCAGCTCCGGCGGCAGCGCAACGATGCTCCGGTTACCGAAAAACCGTGTGCTCAGTATCGAAACAAAGCCTGCGGCGGTTAAGTTTACCGCAAGTCCGAGTATGTAGATATTGGCTTTACGATAGATAGCAAGATAGGTAATAAACATACTCAACCCTGCACCCAACGCAAGCGAGACGGCAAGTCCCGGAATAAGACCGCCGAGGCTTTCGGTTAATAGAATTCCGCCGATTCCCGTAAAGGCGCTTAAAAGCATCAGTCCTTCTATCCCGACATTCAACAGCCCTGCATATTCCGAAACGAGGGCAGCGCAGGCGGCAATCAGCAGCGGCGCGGCTTGTGCAATCAAAGTAATCGCGGTTATCATAAAGGTTTTCTCCCTCGTTTTTGCCGGAAAAAATCAACCGTTATCAATATAAACGCAATCCCCTGCACAATTGACGAAAGGTCAAAAGAAGTGCTTGTCTGGAGCATCGCAGCCTTGCCGCCTGCTTCCATCCACGCAAAAAAGAGCGCGCCGAATACCGCACCCAACGGATGATTGCGTCCGATAAGCGCTGCGGAGATGCCGCTCCAGCCCAGTCCCGATGTAATGCCCGCATAAACATAGTGCCGCGAGCCGTATACGCTGAATGCGCCCGCAAGTCCGTGGGATGCTGCGCCGAATGTCAGCGCCAAGACTGAAATCGAGCCGACTTTAATTCCTTGGGATTGTGCGAAGGCGCGGTTATTGCCGGTTAATCCGAGTTCGTAACCGTAGCGGGTACGCTTGAACATCCAGAAAAGCAGCGCCGTTATTATCACCGTAAAAAAGATGCTGCTATTCAATGTCGAAGGATTCCAAAAGGAAGTGAAGAACCACGCTTCGCTTGTATACGGGGTTGCCATCAGATTGCTTGAGGAATCCCTGAATATGTCATTCACGCCGTAGTCGATGAGCGGGAGCAGTGCGCATGATAATAAATAGGTGCTGATCAGTTCGGTAATGCCGAGAAATTGTTTCAAAAAAGCGGAAATAAAACCTAAAACGCCGGAGCAAAGAGCTGCGAGTATGCATCCGGTGATAAGGCCGAAGGGCTGCGGGAACTGGGGAGTCAGCAATGCGAATTCTACCGCGATAAACGAGGCGAGATACGCTTGCCCTTCACCGCCGAGGTTGAAAAAGCCTGCCTTTGCCGGAAGGATAAAACCCATTGCGCAGAGCAAAATGAGGGAGGCTTGGTCGAGCATATTGCCGAAATAAAACGTATTGGTGAAAGGGGAAATAAAAAACGCGATGAGCGTTTCGAGCGGTTCCTCGCTCTGCGCCGCCAAACAGATTGCCGCTGCGGTTGCACTTGCGGTTACCGAAATAATACTGTTTAAAAGCGGGGCTGCTTTTTTGAGACGGTGTTGTTGCGTATCTTTATTCATCTTTACTCGCCTGCATCATCGCCGCAATGATTTCCGCGCGGTTATATGCGGAACGTTCCATAAAGCGGGTCAGGACACCGCGGTATAATACATGAATACGGTCGCAGGTTTCAAGCGCAGCGTCTACGTCCGAGGTGAGCACGATAACCGCCGCCCCCTTTTCAGCGAGATTGCGGAGCCGCTGCAGCAGCGCAAGCTGTACCTTCCTGTCCAGCCCCCAGTAGGGTTCGGCACAGATAACCAACTGCGGCGGCGGATTGTCGAGTTCGCGGCTGAAAATCAGTTTTTGGATCATACCGCCGGATAAGCTCAACACCGAATCTTTCCACGAACGGGGAATATCGAATGAACAGCTGCGCTTCCATGCTTCAACCGCTGCGGGGGAGTAAATACCGAAGCGGTACAGCAAGGCGCGTGCGCGGACGTAGAGGTTTTCCGCAATGCTGTGTCTGCCGGCAATGCCGTTCCTCATCCGCTTGCTGGGGATGTAGGCGTAGGTTTCGCGCGGTATGCGGCTCAGGGGCTGCCCGTCAAACCGGATAGTACCGCTGTCCGGCTTGAGCGTGTTGACCAGTAGATATTCTAAAAGCTCCAGCCCCTGTTTTTTTATGCCGACGACGCCGGTTATCTTTCCGTGCGGAACATCGATTGAAAAATCCGAAAAGCGGACTCCTCTGCTGCTGACGGCGGCAACATGCGAAACGGTCAGCCCCGCCGCCGGTTTTGCCGAAGGATTCTGAAACTGCGATGTAGAAGAACTTTGGAACTGCGATGCCGGAGAGACCGTGTCGGGTTGCGGCGTATTTGTATGCGATGGAGTAGTAATGTTTGATGAACCGGCGGCTGTACCGGAGTCGGCTTGAATCGGCGGAGTATCCGATGCTGCTTTGGCGGCAGTCCATTCCGCCTGTTCGGAACCGAAAATTTCTTGCAGCAGGAGGTTTGCGTTTACGGTAGAATCGATCGAACCGTTCCAAACCGTCTTGCCGTTCCGCAGAATATGCACCGTGTCCATAAAGCTCAACACTTCTTGAATGCGGTGTGTTACTACGATAA
Source organism: Treponema sp. OMZ 857 (assembly GCF_024181085.1). Classification (NCBI taxonomy): domain Bacteria; kingdom Pseudomonadati; phylum Spirochaetota; class Spirochaetia; order Treponematales; family Treponemataceae; genus Treponema; species Treponema sp. OMZ 857. The sequence continues at coordinate 2,552,769 of NZ_CP051147.1, read as the reverse complement.
TACACGCGCCCCTGTCCGCGCAGCTGCGGAGTATGCCGTATAGCTGGGTAATTTCCTGCGGACTAAAGGAGGCGGACGGTTCGTCCAAAAAGAATACGGAAGGATTTTTAAGCAGCGCTTCTCCGATTGCCGCCCAGTGCAGCTGCGCCGTATCGAGCGTTTCCGCTTTTTGGGTGAGCGGCAGCACGATACCGTAGCAGGCGAGCGCCGTCGCAATTGCGTTTTGAGTTTTTTGGGGCGAAAGAAAGTCAGAAGCGATATCTTTTGCAGTATGTAATCCGATTGCAAGATTTTCCCATACCGTAAGCTCCGCCGAAAGCTGCGGATGCTGCGGCGTCAGCACAAGACCCCGTGCAATACCGTCCGCAGCGGAACGTAAGTTCAGCGCTTCACCATTGTAAAGGATGCGCCCGCTGTCCGGCTGTAAATGACCGGTACAGAGGCGGGCAAGCGTTGACTTTCCGGCGCCGTTTTCGCCTAACAGCGCATGTATCTTACCTGCCTCAAACTCAATGCTTACCCCGTCTACAGCGGTAATACCGTTTTCCGGAAACGTAAAGCGTAAGTTTTCCGTCGAAAACACAAAGGCATCCTAGTGAGCGGATAAGGTCAATGCTCCGGTTTTAACGCCGTCTATCAGTTGTTTTACTTTTTGAGTAATGTCTGCCGGTACGGCGGAAGGTACTCCTTCAAAGGCAAAGTTTACCGCACCGTCTTTTATGCCGAGTTCTGCCGATGTGCCGAACTCCAAGCGTCCTTCCCCAAAGGCAATCACGGAATCGGTACAGGCTGTCTTTTGGCTGACCTCCGTTGAGCCGACGACAATGTCCTTCCCGTAGGAATAGCCCGGCCGGTCAAACCACATCACATACGCGCCGTGTTCCCGGGCGGCTGCCACAACGCCGGCATTTCCGCCGCCGCAGATTGTTAAGATGACATCCACATTGTTTTTAATCATCGAAGCGGCAAGCTCGGAGGCTTTTGCTGCGTCATACCAATTACCGAGGACACGGAAATCCAGCTCAAAGTTTTTATTGACGGCTTTTGCTCCGTCCAAGTAGCCTTTCCGGATTTTGTCATTCATAACCGGAAATTCCTGCCCGGCGAGAAGACCGATCTTATACGCAGCATTTGCATTCTTCATCGAACTGCTGCTGATGAGCGCAGCGTAGTAACCGTTGAGGTAACCCTGTTCGTACTGATTAAATCCGACGGTTTTTATTTGAGCGTTTCCGGCAAGGTAGCCGTCCAACAGCAAGAATTTTTGCTTGGGAGCGGATTGCAGCACCTTTTCTGCAATGGCCGGCAACGAAGGATTGGAACTGATAATGAGATCATACTTTTTGCTTAAGGCAAGCGCCGTCAATCCGTTTTGCCATTCTCCCTGATTCACACCGCCTTCTACAACCTTGACGGTAATCGGTGTACCTTTTTTATCCAGCTGCGCCTTCGCGTCTTGCACACCCTCTACGAGCAATTCATACGTCGGGTTTCCTTTGACAATTCCAGGTACGAAGACCGCAACGGAAACCGTTTTAGGTTTTGCAAAAAGCGGTACGCCTGCAATTAAGGCGATACTACAACCGAGTATGATGATTTTTTGTTTTAACGTCATGTTACACTCCTACTTACTATATTAACTATATTAATTATGAATAAAGCGATTAAAAATAGTAAAATTGTTAATCGGCAGGTACATACCGTACAATATTTCTCTATTCTTGTCTAGGATTTTTGACAGAGCAAGGGGGAGCTGCGTCAGACTATTTTTAACAGTCCCATAGAATAATAATGCCTATTTGTCCTCTCCTTTAATAAGTTACACCGAATTGTTACGATTGGAAAATACCTCTTTTTATGCTATAATGTTATCTACTTTACTTTAGGATTATTCTTTTATGGAAGAAAATTTATCTACGCTTTGTTCGGTTTTAAGCAAAGACCAACCGGTACTTATACAAACGCATGATTTTCCGGATCATGATGCCCTCGGTGCGGCGTATGCTCTTTTAAAACTTTTAGAAAGTTACGGCTACAAAGTAGAGATTGCTTATGGCGGTCATATTCAAAGTCTATCTTTAATAGAATTTGTAGAATATTTAGCTTATCCTCTTTTAAAACTTGATGAAATTGCTGATTTAAAAAAATACCAAGTTGTAATTGTAGACGGCTCCCCTTTTAAGGGAACCGTAAAAAAGGTAGGCGGTATCTTAAAGGCCGTAATAGATCACCATCCGGCACGAATGCAGTCTACAGCAGCTTATACGGATATAAGGGCGGGAATCGGAGCCTGTTCTTCTATTATTTGGTCTTATTGGAAAGAATCGGGAAAAGAATATGACGGAATGACTGCGACAGCAATGATTGCAGGTATACAGCTGGATACGGCTTTTTTATCCAGAAGTGTAAACAAACTTGATCTGGATGCTTATTATGAGCTCTACTTTAAATCGGATGTGCAAAAAACATATCAAATGATTAAAACGACCATAAACATCTGTGATCTTGAAGAAATAGGACGGGCTTTTACCGACTATTTACGCATAGATAATTTCTTAATTGTAGAATTAAGTGAAGATTACTCAAGAGCCATTTTGTCGATTGTAGCCGATTTTTTAATTTGGATAAAAGATATTTCTTTTGTTATTGTAATAGAAACAAACGGGCCTGAATACAAACTCTCTGCACGAAGCCGTGATAGCAAGCTTGATGCGGGGTATTTAATTCAAGAAACGGTAAAAGACATGGGGTCTGGAGGAGGCCACGCGCACATGGCTGGCGGAGCGATAGATGCAGATAGATACTGCGGCAAAACCGCATTTTTAAACGCTATCATTGCATTAGCCCATTCTGAACAAAGAAAATAAAACCGATACAAGCAGAATCAACCGATACCGCCGTAGAAAATACCGAGAATATATATGATGACGGTAACGCCGCAGTAAAGATATTTTCCTTGCACAACATACGCGCTGCCGATCGGTTTTAAGCGGCCTTTTGAAACTTCGCGTAACACGAAATCTTTATTGCATACCCAGAAGAACATAATACCGGCAAGTAAGGCTCCGAGCGGAATAATATAAATGCTGATAACATCCATCCATGTACCGAGTATGTTTCCGTCTTCAACAATCAATCCGATAAGAAAACCGAGACCGAGCACAATCAGAAGCGAAACTTTCCGGCTCAGCTTAAACTTTTGCTGCAGCATTTCTACCGGTGTTTCATAGAGATTGATCAGTGAGGTAATTCCGGCGAACAATACCGCAACAAAGAATATAATCGAAAACAGGGTGCCGGCAGGCATTTCTTTAAAGATCATCGGCATGGTGATAAACATCAACGGAGGCCCTGCTGTCGGTTCAAGGTTATACACAAAGACTGCGGGGATAATAACCAATGCCGCAAGTAGCGCTGCAAGCGTATCGAATATCGCCGTGAATTTTGCACTGGTTGGAGCATCTTCATTATCCTTCAAATAGCTGCCGTATACCACAGTACCGCTTCCGGCGAGGGATAACGAAAAGAATGCTTGACCAAGTGCATAAACCCATGTTTTTACATCAGCTAATTTACTCCAGTCTGCTTTAAATAAAAAGGTATATCCGTCAGCTGCTTTCGGTAATGTCGCAACACGAATGGCAAGAATAATAAACAAGCCGAAAAATGCCGGCATCATCACTTTGTTGACTTTTTCGATACCTGATGAAATACCTGCTGCCATAATTATAACGCAACCGATAATTGCGGTACTGTGCCACGGTAAGCTTGAAAGCCGTCCGGCAATGGCTCCGAAGTATGCACCGCTGTTTTCCGCTGCAAGCATGGAACCCGAAAAAGCTCCCGCCGTAAAGCGGATAATCCAGCCGACTACAACCGTATATCCGATTGCAATACCGAGCGAACCGATAACGGGAATCCATCCGATAGCAGCTCCGGAATTATTGCCGCGCATTTGAGTCGCTTTCAGAAACGCACCGTGCGGGCCTGTTCTCATTGCCCGTCCTAAACACATTTCTTCAACAATACCCGTATATCCGATAAAAGTAACAAAGATGACGTAGGGAATTAAAAATGCCGCACCTCCGAACTGCCCGGCACGAAACGGGAACAGCCAGATATTCCCCATACCGACGGCGGAACCGATGCAAGCAAGAATAAATCCAAACTGTGAGCCGAATTGATCGCGCCGTGTTTCTTTATGCATCATATCGTGTTCCGAATGCCCGCTTAGGACTATTTAATGGGTTCCAAATGAGCTTGGAAGTGACGTAAAATCGGCGGTTCCCAGATGATGCGGTAGCCTTTCACCTGCGAAGCTCGCTCTTTGATGTTGATTAATGCTTCGGCAATGACATCCAAATGTGCCTGCGTATATACACGGCGTGGGATAGCTAACCGTGCAAACTCAAATTCAGACTTAATCTGCTTGCCTGTTTCAGGATCATTGCCGAGCATGAACGACCCAATATCGCAGGTACGGATACCGGCTTCTTTGTACAGCTCTACACAGAGTGTATGGCCGGGGAATTCATAGTAGGGAATGTGCGGGAACATTGCGTTCGCATCGACGTAAACACCGTGTCCGCCCGCAGGATTTTGGATGGCAACACCGGCATCAAGCAGCTGAGATGCCAAATATTCCATAGAAGCATTGCGGTATTTCAGATATGCCTCATCGATACCTTCGTACAAACCAATCGCCAAGGCTTCCAGATCCCGGCCGGCAAGGCCGCCGTAGGTAATAAACCCTTCAAACGAAATACAGTTGCCTTTAATCAGCTGGTAAATATCTTTGTTGTTCTTAATACCGATGAGGCCGCCCATGTTGACGATTGCATCTTTTTTTGCACTCATCGTAAAGGTGTCGGCATAGCTAAACATCTCGCGGACAATGTCTTTAATGGATTTATTGTTGTATCCCGCTTCGCGTTCTTTGATAAAATACGCGTTTTCAGCAAAACGAGCGGCGTCGATATTAAATAAGATGCCATATTTTTTTGCGACCGCAGAAACCTCGCGGATGTTTTGCATTGATACGGGCTGACCGCCGGCAGAATTGTTGGTAATGGTCATAACAATCATGCCGACATTTTCTTTGCCGTATTCATTGATATACTTTTCAAGTTTTTCAACATCCATGTTACCCTTAAACGGAGCATAGACGGACGGTTTTTTCGCTTCCGCACATACGCAGTCTACCGGTTTTCCGCCGGATAATGTTACGTGAGCTCGTGTCGTATCAAAGAACATATTGGAAATAGCGAACTGCCCTTTTTTAAGCAATAAGGGGAACATAACTTTTTCCGCTGCACGTCCTTGATGTACCGGCTGGATAAATTCGTATCCAAAAATATCCTGTCCCGCTTCCAGCAATTTAAAATAGCTTTTGCCGCCGGCATATGCCTCATCACCGACCATCACACCCGCCCACTGTTTATCGCTCATTGCGTTTGTTCCGCTGTCGGTTAATAAGTCGATGTACACATCTTCCCCGCGCAGGTTGAACATATTGTACTTTGCCGCTTCAAGTTTTTTGAGGCGTTCTTCGCGGGTTGTCATTTTGATTGGCTCTACCATTTTGATTCTAAACGGTTCCGGTACATACTTTTTCATACGATTTCTCCTTTTGTGTTACTGTGCTAAATATTCGTTAATACTCGCCGCCGCTTTGCGTCCTTCGCCCATCGCGAGGATGACGGTGGCAGCACCAAGTACGATGTCTCCGCCCGACCACACTTTCGGGATACTGGTTTTCTGGTTTTCATCGACGATGATGTTGCCGGTCTTGGTTACCTGCAATCCTTCCGTCGTCTTTGCCATCAGCGGGTTAGAGCTATTGCCGAGCGCAACGATAACCGTATCTACCGGGATTTGATGTTCGGTGCCCGGAATGGCGACGGGGCTGCGGCGGCCGGAAGCGTCGGGTTCACCGAGCTCGTAGTTCAGCACTTCGACTGCGCACACCTTGCCGTCTTTGTCGCCGATAAAGCGTGTCGGGTTTTGCAAAAAGCAGAACTCAACGCCTTCTTCTTCCGCATGGGCGATTTCTTCGGCACGGGCGGGCATTTCGGCACGGGTACGGCGGTAAATACAGTACACTTTGTCGGCGCCGAGCCGGTATCCCATACGGGCGGCATCCATCGCGACGTTTCCGCCACCGATAACCGCAACAACCTTTGCAGGATATAGCGGCGTGTCTGCCTTATCTTCTTGATAGGCCTTCATCAAATTGGCACGGGTTAAGTACTCGTTTGCGCTGAATACGCCGATGAGGTTTTCTCCCTCGACGTTCATAAACTTAGGAAGCCCCGCGCCGGTACCGATAAAGGCGGCGTCGAATCCGTCTTCTTGGAGCAGCTGTTCCAGCGTTGCCGTCCGTCCGACTAAGAAGTTGGTTTCAAACTTGACGCCCATCTTTTTCAGATTTTCCACTTCTTTAGCGACAATGTCTTTGGGGAGCCGGAATTCGGGGATTCCGTAGACCATAACGCCGCCCGTTTTATGGAAGGCTTCGAATACGGTTACCGCATGACCGGCACGGCGGATATCGGCGGCGGCGGCAAGACCTGCGGGTCCTGAACCGATAATCGCAACCTTCTTTCCGGTATCGGGAGCAATCGGCGGAATCGTTGTTTTATTATTTTCCCGTTCCCAATCTGCAACAAAGCGTTCCAATCTGCCGATTGCAACCGCCTTATCCACCGATTTATGCATCTTGCCGACGGTACATACCGCTTGGCACTGTTTTTCCTGCGGGCATACGCGGCCGCAGATAGCGGGGAGCAAGTTCGTCGTTTTAATCGTATCGACGGAAGCCTTAAAATCTCCCTTTTGAATACACGTGATAAATTCGGGGATGGGGATGCCGACCGGGCAGCCCTGTACACAGGGGCGGTTCTTACAGTTTAAGCAGCGTTCAGCCTCTATCCGCGCCTGTTCCTCGGTGTAGCCGGTTGCGACCTCGTCCATAAGGCGGGCTCTGGCATGCGGTTCAAGCACCGGCATTTCCTGTATCGGAATAGCCGCGCGATCCTTCATTTTTAATTCTTTATCTTTCAGTTCGCCCCAATATGTTTTTGCCTGTTCCGCAAGTTCTTCGCGGGGCACATAGTGATGTTCGGTATTTGTACTTTCGTTTCCCATTTCATACTCCTCTATCCGGCAAATTTCGGGAGATGCCGGTTTATCCTTGTTCGGCTTAATTGGCTCCGTTCGACAGCCCGATTCTGCATACATGACGATCGTGATCTTCCCGTTCCTTAAACGCTTTCATCCGCATCATCATATTGTCAAAATCAACTTTATGCCCGTCAAATTCGGGACCGTCTACGCAGACAAACTTTGTCTTTCCGTCAACCGTAACGCGGCAGCCTCCGCACATTCCGGTACCGTCGATCATAATCGTATTTAACGAGACCACTGTGTGAATATCGAACGGACGGGTTGTTGCTGCGCAGAATTTCATCATAATCGGCGGGCCGATTGCAATAACCTCTTGAGGCGGCGCGGCGCTTTCGCAAATTTCTTTGAGCGGTTCGGTAACCAGCGCTTTTCTGCCGTAGCTTCCGTCATCGGTTACGATAATGAGTTCATCCGCTATCTTACGCATTTCTTCCTCGAAAATAACGAGTTCTTTTGTACGCCCGCCGATGATGATAACAACTTCATTACCCGCACGCTTATAGGCTTGGGCAATCGGGTGTAAAGGCGCCGTACCAATGCCGCCGCCGACGCACACTACCTTTCCGACTTTTGTGATATGAGTGGGATTGCCGAGCGGCCCGAGGATTGCCGCAACCGAATCTCCCACCTCTTTCTGACAGAGCTTAATCGTGGTAGCTCCAACCGCCTGAACGACAAGCGCGATCCACCCCGCGTCAGGATCGGCATCGGCGATGGTAAGCGGAACACGCTCGCCGTAATCGATATCAAGCTGAATAATGACAAATTGTCCCGCCTTTCTCTGACGGGCAATTTCCGGCGCAGCAACGCGCAAATAGAAAACATCTTTTGAGAATTGTTTCTTCTCTAAAATTGTGTGAATCATTCGACCTCTTCTCTATATATAGGAAAAATACGGTATCGGTTTGCAGTGATACACGTGTGCGATATTTTACCCGCAAAAGTATGGAATATCAATACACGCACTGCTTCGTATCAGGGTAGAGGCATCGGTCTGATTGTTACCGGTACCCGCAGAAGCCGCTGCTTTTTGTTCATAACGCATTGCGAAAATTATCAATTTCTCTTATACTAAATATATGGATAATGTTGCAACTATACCGGTAGATAAAAACAAGATTAAACAAGCGGTGCAGATGAATATCCCCATCTCGATTAATACCTATACGCTCCCCAAGGAAACGGAAAACTATATTGTCGATGTTGCAAAGGCTTTCCTTAGCGTAATTCATCAAGATGCAATTCAAGACTATATTGTCTATTGTCTCAGTGAACTGACAACGAACGCGAAAAAGGCAAATACAAAACGGGTGTATTTTAAAGAAAAAGGCTTTGATATTTATGATCAGAAGTCCTATGACGAAGGTATGCTCAATTTTAAACAAGAAAGTCTCGAGAACATCGATTATTATCTGCAGCAACAAAAAAAAGCAGGTCTTTATATTAAAGTTATTATGCAGGTAAAGCAAGGAAACATTATTTTCGAAGTACGCAATAATGTCCAAATGGTCGCAACTGAATTCAAACGTATTTTCGACCGAATGGTGGTTGCACGGGACTATGAAAATATGGATCAAGCTTTTATGCAGGCCATCGATGATACGGAAGGTGCGGGACTTGGTTTAATTATCATGCTTCTCATGCTGAAAAAAATCGGATTGCAAGAAGATGCGTTCCAATTGATTTCGGAAAAAGACTTAACGATTAATCGAATAACCATTCCGGTTGATTTTGAAGCGAACCGGCACCTCGTAGAATTGACTAAGACGATTGTCGATTATATTGAAGAAATTCCGCAATTTCCCGAAAAAATCGTGCAAATACAGCATCTTATCAACGATCCGAATGCGACAATGGGTACCATTGCCTCTTTTATCAGTGATGACATTGCATTAACAACCGACCTGTTAAAACTTGTCAACTCTGTTGCATTCGGGCTTACAAAGGAATGTATGAGTATTACCGAAGCGGTTAAAATGGCCGGCATACGGGGTATTCAGCATCTGTTGTATTCCGTTGGAACGCTGCAAGTTTTAAAAGTAACGGGGAGTGAGCAAAAAAGGCTGTGGGATCATACCTATCGATGTGCATTTTTTGCATATAACCTTGCTAAAATGCAGGGAAAGACAAAACTTCTCGAAGAAATATATGTTTGTGCTCTTTTGCACGATTTAGGTAAGATTGTTTTCAGTTCCATTTATCCGGAAGTATTGGAAAAAATCGACGACTTGAAAGCCGAAAAAAATATTCCCGATCAGGTTATCAAGAGCGTGATGTCGGGGATGGAGCATCAAGCGATCGGTGTTGCAGTTGCTGAAAAATGGCATTTACCCGCCGCTATTATCAATACGATAAAATACCAATATGAACCGGAAGCTGCCCCTAAAAAATATTATGAGCTTATTTCTACGGTCAGTTTTGCTGAATTTATGTTGCAGTTCTTTGACGGAAATATCAGCTACTATCAAATTCCGCCGATTTTGCTTAGGCAGCATAATATTGAAAATGAATCACAGCTGCGTGAAATATGTGAAAAACTCAATGCAAAATTTCACGAACCGGCCTAACGTATTTTTATGAATGGACAGGAATCTTCATTTTTGCCGGCTTTTAGTCCCGCACACGAACATACCGAAGCGTGCGGAATGGTCTGTATTCAGAATTTATCGTTTAAGTACGGCGCCGGTAAAAAAGTATTATTTGAAAATCTCTGCCTTACGATTAAGCAAGGGGCGTATATCTCGATTGTCGGAGAAAATGGCACGGGAAAAAGCACCTTGATAAAGCTGATTCTCGGACTGCTGACTCCCGATACGGGGACTATCCGCTGCAACGCACGTAGTATCGGCTATGTGCCGCAAAAAAAAGCGGCGATAACGGGCTTTCCCATTACCGTTTACGAAACCTTAAATTCTTATCGGATATTACGCAAACAGCACGACAAGGGCGTTATCGACCGCTATCTTTCGGATGTCCGGCTGCTTGATTACAAGTATGCTTTGGCGGGGACGCTGTCCGGCGGGCAACTGCAAAAGATGTACATTGCCCGTGCCCTTATCGGTGAGCCGGACTTGCTCATCCTTGATGAACCGTCAACGGGAATCGACATACAGAGCCAGCAGGAAATTTATACCTTTATTAAAAAACTGAATACGGAACAGGGGCTGACGGTTATCTCCGTTGAACATAACCTTGACGCGGCGGTACTCAACTCAACCGATATTTTCCATCTCGCAAACGGATGCGGGCACCTCTGCAATCCGCAAAAATATGCCGCGGAGTTTCTTCACTTCCGCCGTCCGCCGTACAATTCGGATACACGGCTCTCATGACCGTAAAATACCAACCGACTGCGGCAGCTGCTTTTTAAGCAGGTACACACCGATTTTTGCACAAACGCCTCAAACAAACTTTGTTCACGGCTTGCTTTGTTCGTTATGCTGCCGTTCCGACCGGATAAGAGCCGATAAAATACTGAAAAGGGCGATCGCATGAGCCGCAATAATGATACCGGCACTATTTTCGTAGATTCGCCAACTGCGGATTGCATTCAAACCGATACAAAGGATTCCGGATATATATACAATCCGCCCCAACCAGCGCAGCGGCTGCTTGTTTTTTGCCGCCCGTACAAGATTGATAATCCAACTTATCATCATAATAAGCAAAAGAGCGCCGATAACGCACAGTATTGCCATATCTTGATTCATAAACCACCTTCTTACTTTTCTTATAAAGAAACCTGATAGACCGAAACGGGATGTATGCTTCGGCCGCATAAAGAAATTATTGCATCATTATTTGCAAAAGTATAGAGGCATTCGCAAATAGGCTGGGATAAAACATCGACACTTTTCGGGGAGCGGTAAAAGCCCTCTCCCGTATATTTGAGATATGCCTCTTTTTGTGTCCACAACTCGTAAAACCGTTTATCAAACAACGTCATATCTTGGTAAAGATAACGGTTTTCGGAATCGGTAAAACAACGGCTTGCAACGTGCGGTTTTGCCGCGCGTAGCCGTTCAATGTCAGCTCCAATCTCTCCGTCGGATAACGCAATGAGGCATACCCCATGCGTATACGATACACTGAAGTGCCACGCTGCATTTTTTAGGTACGGCTTCCCGTACTTTCCATATTCAAACAAAAGCGGTTCGGGACAATGAGGAATCCGTTCGGCAAGCGCATTTTTCAGCACTTCCCTTGCCTGTGTACGTTCTTGTTCAAAAGATAATCCGTTGTGCCGGCAAATCCACAGCTCCGTCATGATGCTATTTTACGGCACAATACCGCGGGAAAGCAGCGCCGTCAATACCGCCCCGCCGAGTGCGCGCGCTTTGTCGGAAATGGTAAAACAGTTATTCAACTCGGTAAGGCGCGGGTCTATATCCGCCATTTTAAGGCCGCTGCGAACGGTAAACCCGTCGGGCAACATACCGCGGATTATTCCATTAAGCGAAGCGGCAACGTCGGTAACGCTGCCGTCGGTATGTATGATGCGGGCAATGGTTTCGCCGCGGGCAACCGAGCTGCCGATATCGCGCAGAACACGCAGAGTGCCTGCTGCCGGCGCATGGATAACCCGCAAGGCGCTTTCTCCGCCGACCAGTCCGGGAATGCCGGTATTGGGGAGCGCTGTTCCTTGATAAATCAAGCGCGCTAAATTATGCCCGCGCATGGTTTCGATAACGATGTGCGCGTCTTTCCCGGCGGTAAAGCCCGGCCCCAGCGCAATCACCAACGGCGCCATATCGAGGCGCGTTCCGCAATTTTTTTTCGCAATGATGGCATCCACAACGGCGGCAGGCTGCAACTCACTAATCAACTCTCCCGTAGGGTCAACCGCAATGGGGATAAAGCTTAAACGGTTTGCTTTGGAGTCGGCAGCGGTGCCGGTTTCGATATCGACTGTCATTGCCTCTACGCCGGGTAAATGAGCCATAGTACCGGTACCCGCTTCGCCATCGTTCGTAGATAGAATCCCTGCGGCTTGCTCCTTTGCAATTAGGCGCGCTTCGATTCTCTCTATTGAGCAATGCCCAATCCTAACAGCCTCACTGAACGCAACGGTGCGGCGAATGGCGGAAGGGTTTTCGGTTTCCAGTGCAAGGATACGAAAACCGGAGATATGGATTGCTGCCAGTACCCCGCTGGCCAAATCGCCTGCCCCGCGCACGATAATAAGCGGTGCGGATTGCTTCATGTTCGCTCCTCGGCGCAACACAGAGTACAAAACAGGTACCGTGCGCCTTTAAAAAAAGACCGTTCGGATGAAAAACCGCTTGCATAATATGGGGAAGCCGCAATGGTTTATTCATCTTTGCGGAAGTAATGTTCAAAAATCGTTCCGTTCGGTGTACCCATGTTTCATTCACCGGCTTGCCGAGTGTCCGTGTCGAAATAAGTCCTACCGTTTTTGTGGTACGGGGATGAATGACGGGTTCGGTATCATTCCATCCCTTGACCGCCCGCCGTTTACTGCCGTCCGCTTCAATTAACACCACATCATAGTTATCACAGAGGCTATCGATGACTTCCGGCGGCGGGGCACTCAGTTTTTCTCCCATCTCCGTGCCGAAAAAAGACACGGCGGAATCAAGCCGTCCCTTTTCACGTGCTCCCATCTTTGTTGTAGTAGTTACCGCAACGCGCAATCCCTGTGCCGCAAGTTCATTTGCCGCGGTAATCATGGAGGTGGTTTTGCCGCCGCTTCCGATAAAAGACACGACATCACCGCGGCAGAGGCGGAGTTTTTCCGTGAGGGAACCTATACTTCTGCGATTAAAATTGTGGATACGGCGTTGTCGGTTTATGCGTGCCGGCATGCTCTACATCCGAGAATGCGCACGTGTTTATCCGTTTTACCGCGGTCAAATAGCCGGGCAATGAGGTATGAATCGGCTGGAATAGGTGCTTTACATACAGGACAAAAGCGGTCTGCATCGGGTTCTATTATCGGATAACAGTGAGGACACCCATAGATTGAACATAATCGGTCGGTTCCTTCCGATGGGTAAACCTTTGTTTTTAGCTGTTCCCCTTTCCTTAATACGGTACAGCAAACAGGGCAGACGCCGGGCGCACCCGGTTTTCCTTTCGGTAAATATTTGGCAGTTCCGGTTTTTTTGCTGCTGAAAGTAAACAAAAAATAGGCGACAACCATTAATAGTATACCGATAAACACCAATATGAACCACGAAAGCGGTGAAAGAAACGTACCCATACTAATAAGATACACGATTCATGGACTTGCGACAACCTATAAAACGCAGTATACTTTTATAGTGGCATCGTTATATATAGTCGGAACACCGATTGGAAATTTAGGCGATATTACAGTACGGGCATTGGAAATTTTCAAAACGGCCGACTATATTGCCTGCGAGGATACGCGGCATACGCTGGGGCTTTTAACTCATTTTGAGATACGGAAGCCGCTTATTTCGTGCAGGGCGCAGAATGAAGCGGAAGCTGCGCAGAAAATTATCGGTCTATTGGCTGACGGAAAGAACGTCGCTTATGCGAGCGATGCAGGGACTCCTGCTTTGAGCGACCCCGGAGCCGTTCTCGTCAAGCTGGTACGTGAGGCGGGGTATCCTGTCGTCCCCATTCCGGGCGCATCCGCATTTGCGGTTATGGTCAGCATTGCGGGAACGGGCGACTCTTCGGTACTGTTTGAGGGGTTTTTATCCCCCAAACAGGGGCGGAGAAAACGGCGGCTGCAGGAGCTTTTCGATATGCAAACGGGTTTCGTACTCTACGAATCCCCGTTCAGAATTATTAAGCTCTTACAAGATATTGCCGATATTGATAGCGATAGACAGGTTGTCGTCGGCCGCGAGTTGACCAAACTGCATGAAGAAATTTTATCCGGTTCGGTATCGGATATTTTACATACATTACAGGAGCGGCAATCGATAAAAGGCGAGTTTTCGGTTTTTGTATCCGGAAGAGCTTAATTTTTTCGATAAAAATGCCGATAAAAGCTATGGAAGGCGGAAAAAACATGACGATTGATAGACTAAACGGAATTGATCCTGTAAAACCTGTACAACCTCTTCAGCGGACGCAAAGGACTGAAGCATTCGGTAAAACCGATGCGGTTTCCGTTTCACATGAAGCACGGGTATTATCAGATGCAAATATTGCATTGGAAGCGGTGAGAAATGCACCGGATATTCGTGAAGATAAGGTTGCTGAGGTAAAGAAAAAACTTGCAGATCCTTCATATATAAATAATGCTCTCTTGGAACTCGTTGCTGACAGGATATTAGACGATTACGGTCTCTAAAAGAGTGCGGTACCCGGTTCAACTGTATGGTGCCGTTTCAACGCAGTTTTAATCGCTAATATATTTTCTCCCAAAAAACCTGAAATAAAGGCGGAATACGAGTATGTCTAATTTTACCTTTAAGCTTACATCAAATATTATTCTTGGAAGTTACTCCATAGCAAAAATCGGTGCGGAAGCCGTTCAGTTTGGAAAAAAATTCTTATTTATTGTTGATCCGTTGCTGCACGAAACCGGTATTGCAAAAAAAGTTATTGATGCATTGGAAGAAAGGGGAATATCCGTTCTCGTATTTGACGGTGTAAAACGTTCCGCCGACTCGGATATTATCGAAAATGCATTAAGTCTTGCACGCGGAGTCTTTATCGATGCTGTTATTGCCTCCGGCGGTATGGGACCGGTTGCAGTCGGCCGCGCTGTTGCCTCATTGTATAATGAAAGCGGTTCCATCTATGATTTTATCGAAGGAAAGCCCTGTACGGCGAAACCGCTTCCTTTTATCGAAGTTCCCGCTACTTGCCGCGAACCGTTTACCTTTACTCCGTTCAGTCCGATTGTTGACGCTCGTTCACGAAAAATTCATCTGTTAAAAGTGCGGAAGGATCTCTGTAAGCTCTGCGTTTTCGATACCGCTTGCTATTCAAACCTTGCACCAAATGCAACGACGGCAACTATTCTTCAAGGCGTCGGTATTGCGTTTGAAGGGTATACTTCCTCAAAAACGAACTTTTTGTCGGAAACGATTTTAGGGAAAGCAATCGACCGCTTTTTATTGTCGCTTGATCCGCAGCACGGGCGTTCTACCGGTGCTTCTCGCGAAACGGTTATTGCGGAAGCAGCCTGTTTAACCGCCATCGGTATTTCTTTTTCCAGTCCGGGATTAGGCAGCGCCATCGCACTTGCATGTGCAGGTCGCTATAATATCTCAAGCTCGGTAGTCGGAACCATCCTTTTGCCGTATATCCTTACGAATGCGCAAACATCGAATCTCGACAAACTCTTAAAGATCGGGCGGATGCTGAATGTCGATACACGCGGTGTTGATCCGCTTTACGTAGCAAAGGCCGCTATCGAGGAAATCCGCCGCCGTTTGGCTCAAGCTAATCTGCCCACTCGTTTAAAAGATATCGGTTTGTCTATTGAGCAGCTGGTCGCCATTTCCGAAGACGCCGTGTCGCTCAGTTTTATGAACTATATCCCCAAACCGATGCGGAGCGACGATGTGTTTGAGCTGCTTAAACAAGCATATTAGCAGATGATCGAGCTTTTTAAGCTTGTCCGGCTCCCTACTACTCAAAAGATACGCAAGATTATCAAAATTCTTGAGATACTTGAAGCCGAATGCGTTGCGGTTCCTTCCGGCTTACCGTATTCGGCTATTTCTCTTTCCTGCGATTCATTTTATATCGAAGGGCTTTGTGCGCATCTTGCGTCAATGTATCCGTCCGATTCCGTTATTACCGCTGCCGTCAAAACCTATATTTCCGCCTTACGTGCGGAAACGCTCACCGCCGGAGATTACCGCGTACTATTTAATACGCTGCGCCATGCGCTGTACCGGCAGAGCGGCGTGCAGCCCTCAGAATGGGATTTAATCGCTCCGGGGCTGCGTTATGGAACCGATGCACCGGCACCGTATTCGGTAATACCTGAATTTGCCGCTGTATTGAAGCCCGGTGCAGCAGCAAATTCAACAGCACCACACACTAAAACACAGACCGGCGAACCGTCGGCAGCGCTTCCGGTAATGCGCCCGTTTTATCCGGGCGTCTATGTGTATGCCGAAGATATCCGCGCGCCCTTTAATCTCGGTTCCATATTCCGAACCGCAGAGGCTTTCGGTGCGGAAAAACTGCTCTTGTCGGAGGGCTGCGTTTCGCCAGAACAGCCCCGTGCGCAGCGGTCGGCGATGGGCTGTACTCACTTTCTGCCGTGGGAGTATTGCCCGCTTGAAGCTCTGCCTCCCGACTTACCCGTCTTTGCGCTTGAAACCGGCGGTACTCCGATTACTTCTTTTTCTTTCCCCAAGCACGGCATTGTCCTGCTCGGCTCCGAAGAACTGGGGCTCAGCGCGGAAGCCCTCAAAAAGGTTTCCGCCGGTATTGTCAGCATTCCGATGAAGGGCATCAAAGCCTCGCTCAATGTTGCAGTCGCATTCGGCATCCTCATGCAATGCTGGATAGCCTCTTTAAAAGATGCGGTGCTTGACAAAAGCTGTTAATTATACAAAACTGTCCACAAGATGCAGGTTTTTTTTACACAAGTTAAAATTGTAGCTCAAAACCCGATTTTTTTAGCGGCGATTACAAGCTGGCTTTTGAGTCAATTTATCAAAACATTCATCGGATTTTGCGGATCATCAGTACATTCTCTGCCGGTCTTTTTTGACTTATTGGTATGGCGCACAGGAGGGATGCCCTCAAGTCATTCTGCTCTTGTGACAGCTCTCTCGACTACAATCGGTTTTAAACAGGGCGTTTCTTCGGATTTATTTATTTTTTCTATTTTTTCTGCGATGATTGTTATTAGAGATGCAATGGGCGTCCGCCGTTCAAGCGGACTTCAAGCAAAAATGTTAAACGAAGTAGGCGCTAAAATGGCCGAAACAATGGACATACCTTTTAAGCCCGTGAAAGAAGTTCAAGGTCATACCCCTGTTGAAGTTTTTGCCGGTATGATTCTCGGTGTTGTAATCGGAAGTTATTTTTCACTCTATTATACAGTATAACCCATGAAGCGGCTGAACGGTTTTTTATATTTCTTGTCGGCGTTCATCGCAACCGGAATCCTCTTGCTTTTTATTATCTTTCCTCTCCGTTTTTATGCTCCTGTGTGGGATGGGTACCGGATAGCAGCGGTTCCCTGTTCGGACGATATTGAACGGTATGTTTCTGCTGCGGAAGAGGCCGGTATATCGGGAGCTGCATCGGAGTTTTCCGTTTCAAACCGCTTTTCATTACTAGGAACCGGCCGGCATGAACGCTTTCCATTTACCGATATCGGCCGTTATACCCGATGGTTCCGCGATGACGACGGCGGATATCAATATCTGTATCTTCCATATACTTCGATTTTTAAATACCTTTCGTTCTATTTTTCGCTCTACGGTAAACGAGCTCATTTTTTTCTTGAAGCTGCTATTCCATATAGTCCGATACAAGGGCTGCTTGCGCTTATTCTGTTTGCCTACTGTATTGCCGGTTCCCGTAAAAAACTGCTGTTTTTTGCCGCTGCGTTCAGCTTTGTCTGTTACGCTTTTTGTATTAAAAGCAGTTTATCGTCTGCAACTGCCCTGTTAAGTATATTGACTGCCGCATATTGGTTGGAGGCTCTGGAAAACGAATTGACTATTCAGTGGAAGCAGCTTAAAGAGCGGATAAAGCATAATATATTCATGCTGATTCTTCCTGCTGCCCCGCTGTTGACTGCGGCTATCGATGGAATAGTTTCCTTGTGTTTTTTCTTGCTGGCGCTGCTGTTATCGGCAAGTATACTTTTTTCCGTATACAGCTTTTTACAGCTGAAAGAGACGTATTGGGAGCAGTACCGTCAACATCCTTCGTTAAAGCTGTTTGCCATGCATCCGCAATCATGGGCACAGTTCTGGAATACACGATATGCAATTACTGCTACCGTTTTAACCGGCTGTTTGCTGCTGGTGTCTGCGATTATACCGCTTGTGTTCTCAACGAACCGTTTAAGTCCCGCTGCCGCTAAATTGAATGCGCCTCAGCCGGTTTCACGGCAGCCGATTCCGTTTACCGATTCCGGCTTTTTTACCGTGCAGGCATCGCGGCCGCAAGATTATCTCCCCGATTTAAGTAACTATATAGAAGATTATTGGTATACGGCTGTTTTACCCTACCTGAATGTGCATGAACCGCTCCAGCCGCTTACGCCGAATATGCGGGTGTACTTTGATTCCTATTATGAGAATTCAGAGGGAAAACTGCATCGTGAAGAAAGAGTTATCTATTCCTTTGATACGGTGTTTATTCTTCGAGCTTTAAGAAACGAACGGCTGGCGCTGCTCCCGCTAGAAAAGATGCTGATAGCCCAAGCCGGTTTTTCTGCTGCTGCCTATCGCCCCTTATATGTATCTACACTGACTCCGTTTGCCTCGTTTTTTATTATCCTCGGCACGTTGTTATTTCCCTGTGTTCTGATTATAATGAGCAAAATACGATGATGGAATTTATACGATTTAAACGAGGACAACAGCAAGTAAAATATATCCGCTTAGAGCCCCAATTTGAAGGAAATGCTTTTCTGCCGCAATATGCGTTGGTTCCGCTTGCATTCAGAACACAAACGAGCAGCCTTCCGCTGGTCTCCGTAGGAGATTTTGTGAATGAAGGACAGATGGTTGCCCGTGCAGGGAATAGCTTATCGGCGCACGTTCATGCCTCGGTTCCCGGTATTGTTTCGGGGATTGTTGACGCACAGCTTCCAAACGGTCATTCATTCCGCGGACTCCATATCAAAACGGGAGGCAGCTTCGGTATATTGGGGAAGCAACGTACTCCGTACTTATGGAAGCAAAGCGATCAGATAGGGCTGATTCATTTCCTTGACCATGCCGGTTTAGTGAATACTTCAGGAGAAACGGTTTCTCTTGCAGAAGATATGAGAGCGGCGGCAAAGCACGGTGTAAAAACGCTAACCGTTATGCTTTACGATAAAGACCCTACATGTATGCTGGATTCTTTTTTAGCCCACCGTTTTATCCGTGAAGTTGCAGAAGGAATCGGCATTATCGCTCATGCGATGGGCGCCGCAAAAATCATCGTTGAAACAGGTACGGAAAAGAAAGACCGTGCCCTTTTTGATACAATCGGAACCGTTATTTCCAACCGCGATCTTGCACATCTCACCATCCCGCAAACCTATCCGGCAGGAACTGCCCATACACGTTCGGCAGAAAAAGATGCTGTCGTGATCGACGCTTCGACTGCGTTGTCGGTTTATGAATCGGTGCAGCACAACCAACCGATGTTGACAACGTATTTGCTCCTTACCGGCAAGACATTGGAACATGCCAAGGTTATTAAAGTACGCATCGGGACACCGATCGGACATCTAATAGAAGAATGCGGCGGCTTTAAAAGCAAAAATACACATATCATTATTAACGGTTTGTTGCGCGGAACATTGGTTGACAGTTTAGACTTACCTGCCGGCAAGGGAATTAAATCGATCCACGCGGTCGGGAAAGATATTGATATTCAACAACAACTGGAGGAATGCGGCCATTGCGGACAATGCCTGCGGAGCTGCCCGGCATATATCGACCCCATCGATACGGTACGCCATATTCAAAGAGACCGGTACACCTCCGAAACGCTGTGTTCTATTGCATTATGCAGCGGTTGTGCCTGTTGTTCGGCAGTATGTCCGGTACGTATTCCGTTAAGCGCGATTATCAAATCGGCAGCAGCAAGAGGAGATAGTTATGCCGTATAACCGTACAATGCCCGCTCCTGCGCCTTACGTCTATACCGGTATGAATGCGCGGCAGACAGCTATACTCGTGCTGAGCCTCCTATCGCTTCAGCTTATCGCGATGGGCATTATGCACGATTTTGCAAGTATCTTTCTGGTTATATCCGCCGGAGCGGCGGCAGCGCTTGCGTCTTTTCTTATCGGTTATATGCAAGGGAAGGGTACCTTTGATATTCATGCGCTCGTAACCGGATTGTTGATCGGTTTTTTCCTACCGGTTAACGGAGGCTTCGTTTTTAGCTTTTTGATCGCGTTTATGAGTTATTTTTTCAGCTGGGGTGTTTTCGGCGGAAAAGGTTCCTCATGGATTAATCCGGTCATGCTTGCCGTCTGTATTGCAGCAGTCTGCAAACCCGATTGCTTTGTGCAACCGGTCAGTGCCGATCGGATACTCTCCGGCGGTAGCGTTTTTGCAGCGATGGACGGTTCCGGTCTGTTGCAGACACCGGCCGACCAATATATAACGTCAGTGTTTAATTCAACATTTTTGCACGGGGTTGATGTAACGCTGCCGGAAGGGTATATCAGTCTTTTCCTTCATTATCCATCCGCCGTACCGGCTTTCCGTTATAATCTCTTAACGTTATGCTCTTCGATTGTATTGCTGTCAGTAAAAACGATTCATAAAACACTTCCTTTTACCTTTTTGATCGTTTACGGTCTGCTTGTGTATTTGTTTCCCTCCGCAGCGCAAGCAAGTGCATACGGACAGGGTGATATATTATCTGCGCTACTGACGAGCGGCGCTCTTTTTTCGG
This sequence comes from Treponema sp. OMZ 857, assembly GCF_024181085.1. NCBI lineage: Bacteria > Pseudomonadati > Spirochaetota > Spirochaetia > Treponematales > Treponemataceae > Treponema > Treponema sp. OMZ 857. The sequence continues at coordinate 2,532,033 of NZ_CP051147.1, read as the reverse complement.
CCTTTTTTGTCATGAACGACAGCGGCTCTATTCCCCGTTCATGGGAAGGGAGATTCATCACGGGTATACTGACCGGCATCTTAGCTTTTTGTATTGCGGGTCCCGGTGCGATACCGGCCGGTATTCCTTTCGCCGTTTTATTTGTTGATTGCCTCACCCCCCTCATCGAGTGGCTCGAAGCATATTTTTATAAAAGAAGACGAGGTGCATTATGACCGATGCTGCAAAATACCTTTTAAAAAAATATGCCGCACTTGCCGGAATTGTGCTTGTATTCTTTGCCTCATTTTTTGGGCTGTCATATCTACGGAAAAAAGCGGATGCCCAATATTTGACCGCCGCAGCAGAAAAGCTTTGCCGTGCATATCCGGGCTTTAAGGATCAACAAATAACAATCACGGGCATTGGTAACTCAAGAGTATCCGGCTTGCCGTTCCGCACTGTATTGTCTGCATCATACTCAGGATATGAAGCTTTTGTATTTATGCTCCCGCTAACCGGTAAGTACGGTGTTTATCCTGCCGTCTTTTTTTATGAACGCTCAATCGGTTGCATCTTCTGCGGACTCGCCGGAGTTGACGCCCTTCCGGAGCAAGCGGAGCGCTACGGAATAACGCAGACAGCCGTTGCAATGCAGCAAGATAAAATTGAAACGGTAATGAAGCGGTGGGAGTGGTGGTAATATGATAAACAAATCTATTGTCTTTTTTTTAGGTTTATGTCCGGTCATCCCCCTCGCAGCTCATTTTGCTGAAGGTTTGATCTTTATTGCGGAATTTTGGTTTCTTTTGGCTGTCGGAATAGCAAGTAAGATGCTTATTGATTATTTTAGAATTGATAAATTTTCTCAGATGATACTCTCCCTTGATATTATTCTTGCGGCAGCCTTATATGCGCAAATCGTAGGGGCAATTTTTCCCGTGATGGCAATTAGCCTTGAAAGATACATATATATGGTTGGGTTTTCGTATATACTGATTATCAGCATCGGTATGTATGATTCAAGCCAATATCCGTTTGAAGTGCCGATACTCTATTCGATTCTCTTAGCGGCTATTTCGATATTGCGGGAACTCGTGGTGTTCGGTACGGTTTCTTTACCTGCTCGCTCCGGCTTATTCAGTATTACGCTTATCCCGTTCCCTTTACCGCTTAAGTTTTTGGGGAGCAGCGCCGGCGTTCTTATGATGCTCGGTGTTGCACTCTGGCTTTTCCGCAGTTTTCATAAGGGTGAACTTTTGCCGTTCCAAACCGATGAATCGTATCGAAACCGGCAGTAGGGGAGATTCCGTATGTTTATTGCATCCTTGATCTTTTTTTATACTTTTCCTGCTTCCTTAGTCTTTTTGCACGGTATCGGTTTGGAACGCCTTTCGATGAATGCGCGTTCAACCCGCGCAGTGATTCCGTTTATTCTACGGGATGGCGCAGTGATACTTATTTCTGCGTCACTCAGCTGGCTCCTTGAATTTTCTCTTTTATTACCGCTCGATATTGTAAGTATAACGCCGATTGCCGCATTGATAATCGTGTATCTGTGCGATCTGACCGTACACCGAATATTTTTTAAACATTCTGAAAGTCGGCTGATACGGGAACGCTTGTTTTCGGGCGGTACCGTTATCTTTGCCCTCTATCAGGCTTTCACCTATATCGAACTGATTGCTATTCTGGTGAGCGCCTTAGTAAGTATGCTTGTTTGGTCGTTTGTACTTTGTGCCGTCAGACGGAGAGTTGAAGAGAGCAATGTCAGTACACAATGGAAAAATGCACCGCTATTACTAATCAGTATGGGGTTGATTGCATTAGCGCTCTATGCATGGGATATCGCTTGGTTAACGCCGGCGCTTCTGTAACCTATGGTACAAGGTGATTGTTTACAGATACTTTACAAGGCAAGTTTGATATTGTTTTATCGGGATCTTCTACAAATCTATACCTGAGTTTTTAGAGATGCCCAATCCTATAAAATGAGATGGAGTTGAATTCCTTTATGAAACGTTGTTGGTTATTTTTCTTTTTTTCTATTTTGATATGGAATACCTTTGCGCAAGAAGCTGCCGAAACTCAAGAACCGGAAACACCGTCTGCACAAGCCCCTATTGCTGCGTATGTTTATGAACCTATTCGGAAGGGCGATCAGTTTATCCGCATGGGTTTACAGCTGGGGATACCGCTTTTTAATACCTCACCGAATAAGTTTGCGATTAAACCCAATATCTATCCGGGCGGCAGCATCTTCCTCGGTTATACTCACTATCTGACGAAAGGAGTTTCCATCGGCGGTGATGTTGCTTTTACCTTTCATTTAACGCGCGGCAGCAATCTCTATTTTGCCATTCCCTTTACAATCAATTCAGGATACACCTTTGCAATCGAAAAATTCCGTATTCCGCTCACGTTTGGGATCGGCGGTGATTTTCAATCCTATAACGGTACGCGGTATTTCAGCTTGTTTTTTAGACCGCAAGTCGGCGTTTTCTATCAGTATTCCCCCGAATGGTCGTTCGGCGGCGAATTATCATGGGATATTGTTCCGCAATGGTATAAAGATTCAAGCTTGAATCGTACGGGCAATTTCTTGAATATCGGCTTTGCTGCCCGGTATCACTTTTAAAAAAGGAACAGAACTATGAAGAAAAGAATTTTTGCAATCGCTTTTGTAATTTCTGTCATAATCGGTTTATCAGCATGTAAAAATCCGCCGATATTCGCTGCGATAGAGCAGGAGGTAAAGCTCAATCCTGCATCCGTTAAAGGCTTCGTCTGTGGAATAGTTGAGATAAACGGTACGTTATATGCTTCAAACGGAAAAATATGGTACAAGGCAAAGGGAGAAACAGGAAAATGGTCGGAGCTGAGCGGCTGTCCATCGGGGCGTTGCACAGGGCTTGCTGTCAGTGGCTCCGATCTCTATGCCGCATTCGGGCAAGGCGATACCTTCACAATTTATTGGTACGACACGGGAGCTAAATCTTGGACTGAGGTGTCCGGACTAACGGCGAAGGCTGTTTTCGGAACGCGGGTGGTTTTTGCTATCGACTCGAGAACGAGCGGTAATACGACAACCTATACGATAAGCAGCGCTATTGAAAGCGGTACGCCGAATACATGGGCGTCGCCTACCGACAAGGCGCCGGTCGGTGCAGCCGGTTTATACTGCTTATTGGAAGACGGTCTTTACAATAATACCGGTACAAAGGTAATCGGAACCGACAGTCCTTCTTCTGGACTAAAGGGGATTTGCGAAGGCCCTACAGACTCCGTCTTTGTTGTTGACAACACGAAATTGTACTGTTATGACGGCAATACTTCGACTTGGACAAATATTGTACACGGAGTAAGCAGCCCGCAAAGTATTACTTATTTGCCGAGTAAGCAGTTAGTACTGATCAGCGGTATAAAGGGATATGGGGAAATTAAATTGGCTTCAGCGACTGATACAAATTTAGCGAATGCCCACACCGTCTCTGCCGGTTCCGCAGATTCTTCCGTACCGTCGGCAAATATCCATCAATATAACAATAGTGTTGGAAAACATACGATTAATCCTATTTATGCGCTTGATTACGGTACCGGTTATATTATCTATGTGGGCGTAAACGATCCCAACGCAAAATATACCGGCTTGTGGGGCTTCTATTCTTTTGGTAAAAAAGAATGGAACCGTGAGTAACGATTTATTTGAGACGGCAGCGGCGGCGGAACGGCTTCCGCTTGCTGCACGAATGCGCCCCCGCAGTCTTGACGAATATATCGGGCAGGAACACATTGTCGGGAAAGGGCGGTTGTTAAGAAGAGCTATCCAAGCGGACAGGCTCTCGTCCGTTATCTTTTTCGGGCCGCCGGGAACGGGAAAAACAACTCTTGCTCAAGTCATTGCCAATCATACCAAAAGTAATTTTTTAAGTTTAAATGCCGTCCTTGCAGGCGTACAGCAGATACGCGATGCGATTGCATCGGCGGAGCAATATAAAAAACTCTACGGAAAACCGACCATTCTTTTTGTCGATGAAGTACACCGATGGAACCGCGCCCAACAGGATGCTTTGCTGCCGTGGGTGGAAAACGGAACCATTATTTTTATCGGCGCGACAACCGAAAATCCTTTTTTTGAAGTGAATAAAGCCTTAGTGAGCCGCAGTCGGGTATTTCAGCTCAAGGCGCTCACCGATGCCGACCTGTACCGGACGGTGGAACGGTGCTTGCAGGATACGGAGCGGGGCTACGGAAAATGGAAAGTCTCTTTTACCGAAGGCGCATTGGAACACCTCGTCGAAACCGCCGCAGGTGATGCCCGCAGCCTCTTAAATGCGCTTGAGCTAGCTGTTGAAACCTCTGTTGATAACTGGCCGCCGCCTGCCGGTACGGAAATCACTATCGGTATGCAAGCTGCCGAGGAAAGTATCCAGCAAAAAGCGGTGCTCTACGATAAGGACGGCGATTACCATTACGATATCATCAGTGCCTTTATAAAATCCATCCGAGGGAGCGACCCCGATGCGGCGCTCTACTGGCTTGCCCGAATGGTGCGGGCAGGGGAGTCCCCTCACTTTATCTTTCGGCGTATGCTTATTTCCGCTTGCGAGGATATCGGACTTGCCGATCCTCTCGCGCTGACCGTTGTTACAAGCGCGGCGGCAGCCTTTGACCGTATCGGTTTGCCGGAGGGCAGGTACCATCTCACCCACGCGGCGCTGTATCTTGCAACCTGCCCAAAATCGAATAGCTCGCTCGGTTTCTTTGACGCTCTCAAGGCGGTAGAAAAGGAACAAACCGAGGTGCCGAACCATTTGAAAGACGCGAACCGCGACGGAGAATCGCTCGGGCACGGCGAAGGGTATCTGTATCCCCATGCCTACCGCGACCACTGGATTGCGCAGCAGTATCTGCCCGACGAACTGATCGGCAGGGTATTTTACACACCCGGATACACCGGCTACGAAGAAAAGATACGGAATGAGGTACTGGCAAAGCGGGAAACCCAGCTGGCTGCAATACACGAGGCTGCCGAGGGAAAGAAGGATGCCTTTACGGTTGAGGACTGGCAGGCACGGACGGAAGGCAGCAGCGCCGAAATACTGGAGCAGATACGGGACACCATTATCGGACTGGCAAACCTGTCCGTCGATGACCGCGTGTTGGTGTACCGGGCTGACGGAGGGCTTTTGCTGTGGCCGAGTACCCGTATCACCCTCAACGGATGTACCGCAGGAATCTTTGAATACCCAGAAGCCTTACACTCCGCACAGCGGTACGCGGAAACCTTTGAATTTTTAAACCGTCCGATTATGACCGTGCTTCCAGTCTGTACCCACCCTAGTGAAAAAACACCTGCCGCTACTCAGCTCGATGAAAAAGCTGCTCCTCCGTCAGATAGTAAGGCTCTTTTTCCCGAGCTGGCGTTTGATGTTGTGCTTTCGTATAACCCCGCTGCGACTGCGGACGGTTTTACTGCTTTCTTTTCCCGTGTAGCGCAAGAGCATACCGCCGGTGCACGTATCATTTTTGCATTCGCGCTTCCGCAACAGGGACTCCGGCTGTCGGCACTGCTCCCGACTGATGAATCCGTAAATCGTTTTTCGGCTGCCGAAGCCGCATTTTTTTCAGACAGCCGAAATACGCGTACCGCATGGACGGAGAACACCGTTGCAGACATCGCCGAAAAAGCGGGGTACCGCGTACAACTCTTAAAAAAAGTAGACTATAAGGAGAAGCGGCTGATAACGCAGGCGGAACTCGGACGATGGTTCTCAATAGAATCTGAATACGGCACGGCAATCCGCAGCGCTTTTGTTTCGGAGGAAGGTGCCCTCAAAAAAATCATTCAGCAGCTGGAACAGCGGTGTAGAAAACCTGCCGTGTATACCCGCACCGTCGTATACATGAGCGTTTCCCTTTAGAGGAACTCCACCATAACGGCGTTTTTACCCAATTCTTAGTTTCTATCCCCATTACGAATTACATATTGCATCGATATGCCGGAGCAGCTGTTCGCAGGTATACCCGCTGATGAGGTAGGCATTTGAGTTGCGGTTATCGAAAAATACATAGTCGCCGCTTTGCAGAGGAGTAAACGAAAAGCGTAGCTCCGTGCCGTTACCGAGTGCTAAACGCACCCGTGCCGTTTGAGGACTTTGCAATGGCGGCGCGCTGTATATATCGATACAGGAGAATTTTTCTAAAAAGCTTTCCAATGCGCGGAACGCATCGCCGTTCGCTTCCGTCCTGATTACGCTGTGATTTCCGTACTCCAAGCCTTGGATGCCCGTGCCGCGGAAAAGCGCCGCGTATATCTGTAAATCGAGCCAGAAGGGAGCGGCGACCGTTAAAAAAGGTTCAAACGCATTATCGATTAAAAACACCTTGACGCTTGTTCCCGTCCGTACATATCGACCGGCGCCGGCCGCATCGGTCATTCCGAAAAAGAGTTCCGAAAGAATGGTTTTATCCTTCCGCACAAAGACAATACGCGAAGCGTGTCCATCATCGATTTCGTAATCGGGATAATCCTGCGGGCGTGCCGATATGGGGAGAAAGGAGCGTCCGGCACCGAGCAGCGAAAAAAAACGATCGATAATTTCCTGCCTGACCGGATAGCTCCCGTTTCCGGTGCGGAGATAAAAGCGGGCGCCGTCTTTAATCAGTGTTATTTCGCCCATCTCTACCGGTTCAGCCCTTGTCGGAATGGAAAACCGGATTTCCGCAACCTCGCGGATATCCTGTTCATGCATCAAGCTACTCGAAAAAACGCCCGCCCATGAAGGCCGGTGTAAAAAGCTCAGCGCATAGCAGCAGAGCAGCACGCAGAGGATGATAAACAGAACCTTTGTTTCTTTTTTCATGCGCGGTTCCTTCGCCGGAAGATGTACAGCGCGGCGCCTGCACTGATAATCAGCAGGGGGACCAGCACAAGGTTAAAGATACGGGCGGTGGCGATAATGCGGTTAAACGCTGTATCGCTTTCAAAATAGCGGAAGGGTAAAACCGCAGGCTGTTTGTTTTTCAGTTGCAAAAGCGCATCCTGCCGCGCAATCCAGTACACGGTATTCACCATAAAGTCCAAATTCGCATCGGAATTTGTGTATTCTACGGCGGAACTCACGCAATACTCATCCGCAATCACCAAGAGCCGCGCATTGTCTGCGCCGCTGATACCGCTTACCACATTGACGCCCCGTTCGCTGAAGGCTGCAAGCGGATAGGCCGCGTGTTCGCCGTTTGCTGCTGCGGCGAGCTGAGTTCCGTGTGGGTCGGTGTTATACGGCGGCTGTTGCAGCGCCGACCTGTTGCTTGAAACAAAGAGCGGAAGCGGCGTCTTTCCCCGCGCGGTAGTACAAACCACCTCCGACGGCCAGAAAAACTGCACGGGCTTTGCCGCAGATAGCAGCGGAGGAATCGCTTCCGCCTCTTGACGGAACACCTGAACCCAAAACGGGTAGTTGATATGCTCGTACCGAGAGCCGTCGGCGGCCGGTAATGTCATGCGGAAGTTTACGGGATCCATCACAAGATTAGTCTGCACCGCAAAGCCGGAGCGGGCGAGCAGTTCAAGCAGTCCGTCATCTTTTTTGGGTGTTGCCTCCCAGCTGCCGCCGATATCCACGGTGTTTGCGGACACAAAAAAGACGGCGGAACCGTACCTGTTAATGAAAGTATCAACAGCCGTCAGCATATCGGCATCAAAATAGGAAGAACCGATGACCAATAGTGGAATTTCGGGGTGCAGCTCCAGATAAGGCTTGGTCAACATAATCGGTACAAAACCCGCATACTCAAGCCACGGCAGTACATACTTATAATTGCCCGTTGCGCCATTTTCTGTACCGCCTTCGGGAAGCGCAACATAAACGGAGCGGTCTCCCTTTCTCCCCTGCGCATCCTGATTCATCTCGGTAATAAAACGCGCAATATCAGCTTCAAGGGTGTAGATATCGGAAAGGAACGGAATAACGCGGCTTTCCCCGCGATATTCGCACAGCAGCCCCGAATAGAGGTTTTGCAGTACCTGCGTATTGTTGCTGTTCCGCTCAATTTGCCGAGCGACAATGCCGAGCTGATTCAGCTGTTGCGGGGAAAGCTTCTCCGTATCCTTGTATAGCACGAGGCAGCGTCCGTCCGCAGTACGCTGATATTCTGCGAGGATATCTTCAACATATTGCAGCGACGGCAGGAATCCATCAATATTGTACGAGCGGAACCACGTGATTGTTACCGTGCCTTCAAGGCTGTTCAGTATCGATCGGGTATAGGCTGAAAGCGAATAGGTGTGCTGTTGCGTCATATCAAGCCGGGCATAGAGCCGCTGTGAGAGCAGCGCTGCCGTTACTACAATGGCACCCAACAGCAGGGCTTGAATACGGTACTCTTTTACGCTGCGCATTTTTATGTTTATCGGTTTTGTTTTCATCGGCTTTCCTCCTGAACGTACAGTAAAAAGACCGAAAGCCCCTGCGCCGCAACGATGAGCAATATATAGAAGAAGAAATCACGAGTGTCGAAAATACCGCGCGCAGCCGATTCAAAATGAAGCGTAAAAGAGCAATAGCGCAGTATTTTTACAATGGCTGACGGGAGCGGCAAAACTTGAGCAAGCACGTGGCTTGCGGTAAAAAAGATGCCGGTAAAAAAGCTGAGCAAAAAGCTGACGGCGGTATGCGCAGAGATATTTGAAAGTGCGAGCGACCATGCGGTAAAGGCTGCGCCGAAGAAGAGAACGGCACAATACGAAAGAAAAAACGGAAAAAAATCAAAATAGACAAGCGGAATAACCGAAAGCGGAATTACCATCGTAAGTGTGGCGGCTCCTGCAAAACAGACGAGTAGCGCTGCATATTTTGCCGCGGCAAGCAGGCGTTTATCCACCGGATAGGCGGCAAGAAGGCGGTCGGTGCCGTGCTTTTTTTCATCAGCCCAGCTATTCATCGCAAGCAGAGGAATGACAATACAGAACAGGAACGGCAGATTGAGGAAAAAGGAGCGGAAGTCCGAAAGCCCCGCCGAAAACCAGTACCCTGAACCCACGAACGGAAGCGCCGCTCCGAGGTAAAGCACGAGCGCTGCCGCATACAGTGCGGGGCTGTATATGAGGGTATGTAGTTCCTTGTTAAAAAGCGCCTTAAACGCCGGGAATCGATTCATCGCCGCCTCCGCTTACCGGATTCGGAAACGGCGGATTCACGGAACTCGCAGGTGGTAACTCCGGCGTACTGTTCAAAGGTCTTGAACAAAAGCGTATCGGAAGCAGCATCTTCTTCAATGCCGAAGTCCTCGTATAAACGCTCGGCGAGTTCCGCCCGTGTTCCTCCGGCAATCTGCCGTCCTTTGTGGAGCAGAATATGCTGCGAGCATATTCGTCCGGCCAGTTCAAGCTGATGGGTGCAAAGGATGACCGCGGCATACGTGGATAGCGCGAGTATCTTTTTTTCAAAGTCTTTCAGCTGGAACGGATCAAGGCCGGACGCGGGTTCGTCCAAGAGGACGAGGCGGGGATGATGGATAATCGCTTGCGCAAGCCCTACCCGCTGCCGATACCCTTTCGACAGCTCCTTAATCCGTTTGGTGTATACCTCTTGCAGATCGGTAAACTCAACCGCCTCGTCAAGCAGGTCTTGCTGCACGGTGTTACCGAAGCCGCGCATTTGCAGCGTAAAAAGTAAGAACTCCCGTACCGTCATCGAATCATAGAGCGGATTTTGCTCATACAAAATCCCGATATTCCGCTTAGCCTCGATCGGTTCGTTCAAAATGGAGTATCCGCAAATCGATACATCTCCGGAAGAGGGCAAGCGGTACCCGCTGATGCTGTTCAATACCGTACTTTTCCCCGCCCCATTTAATCCGAGCAGGGAGTAGATACCTCCAGCCTCCGCGGTAAAACTGATGTGTTCGCAGCCGGTTTGCCGCTTCTTTCCTGTGCCGTAATATTTACAGATGTCCTGTACTTCAAGGATAATCACTGTCACCTCTGCCATTAAGAACTGCTTGTAGCTTTAATACTTTTAGTGCCTTATTGGAAACCTCTAAAAATCTAACCGAGTTTTTAGAGATGCCCTATTCTTTGAAAACCGTAATATCGTCCACGGTTTTCCGTTTCGGCATCGGCGGCTCTTCGGCAGCATAACCTACGGCAATAACTGCAACGATAATTTGATTTTCATCGATATTAAAAAACTTTCTGATTGCCGCCTCATCGTAAATTCCCATAATAAGTGTTGCAAGCCCTAACTCATGCGCTTTAAGGCAGAGGTTCATCGCCTGCATTCCATGGTCGTAGTACTGAAAGCCGCCTTTAAGGTGCGTTTCATATTCCCCGTTCCGTGTAAAGCCCGAACGCTTATTGACCACTGTAGACACAATCAAGACCGGCGCATTTTGCACACTCTGCCGATTAAAATCCGCAAGACATTTTGCAAGCTCTTTTTCGGCATTACCTTCCGCTACATAATAGCGCGAAACTTGAGAATTTTTCCACGAAGGAGCGAGAATCGCCGCCTGAATAATTTCCCGTACCAGCTCACGCGGTACAGGCTGATTTGTATATTTGCGCACGCTTCGGCGCTGTTCCATACATGTTTGTAAATCCATACGAATACCTCCTGATGAGAATGTACTATATCACTTTTCGGATAATCAACAAACCCCGCCGCAGAGTGAGAACGGCAGGTATTAAAGCCTTTGTATGAATAAATCGCACTGTCCAGAATAAATCGCATAGCTTTTTTATCGAAATCGGATTATAGTATTCGAGTGAGTAAAAGACATAAACTTATTCTAACGATATTAATACATCTGCTAACCTTTATCGCAGGGTTTCTGAACGGTGTATTTTTTATTACAGCCGGTACGGCGGTCAGCCATCATACCGGTACTATTACTCGTGTAGCGCTGACCCTTTCCAAAGGAGCGATTGCGGAGGCAGCAGCATTTTTATTGCTTATTCTTTCTTTTTATATCGGCGCATGCATCTCCGGTATGCTTTTTCACAAGAGTGATTGTACATTTTCAAAACGCTATGGCATTCTTTTATTGGTTTTTTCAACAGTCTTTTTTGCAATAGCCGTTATAGGACCTCCACTACGTATTGTCCTTTCCATAACTTGTGTGATACTCGGTATACAAAACGGTATGTTCATTCCTTATGACGGAATTTTAATACGAACTTCGCATTTTAGCGGCTATTTAACGGATGCGGGACTCGCGATGGGGAAAGTTATCCGTGGAAAAAGGCAAGAACTGCGACGCAGTGTACACTATCTGTCCGGCATTATATGTTTCGCAGCCGGTGCTGCCGCCTCCGCATTTATGCCTTCTTCTTTATTTTTTTATATTATTGCAATTTTCTATTTCTTTACTGCGATATTTTATTTTGCTTTTATTCGTGCGGTTTAATACCTGCCGTTTTTCGGTAACGCTCTGCGTCGGGGTTGTTGATTCTCATGATATGATATTCTTACATAAAGATATTCCGTCTTAATACGGCAACTGCACCGGAAATATCCGATACAGTTGCCATACATGACGTTAAATACCTACACCGCTTCGGATTTATAAATTTCCGGCTTATAGAGTTTAATTATTTTTGTAAACAAAATATGCAGCAGCAAAGCACAGCCGAACGGTACAACTAAGTATGCAATCAGCAATGCACCAATCCGCACAGCAGGTGATCCGCTTAATAGCTCGTATGCCTTAATCGGACCGACAAGTCCTGCAATACCAAAACCGGCACTCACCTTATCACCCATAATACCTAGGAAACGCCCTGCGATCCCTGATGCAGCGGCCGTTAATACAACCGGCAATGCCATAATAGGGTAACGCACAAGGTTTGGAATCATCAGCTTCATACCGCCGAGGGCAATAGCTGCAGTAATTCCAGCCTTATTTACACGCCACGATCCTACAATAAGTACGGCAGTACAAGCAGCAACACCCAAGTTTGCAGCCCCTGATGCCAACCCTGCAAGCCCAATCGCAATGCCGATTGCCACCGTCGAAATAGGTGAGATAATGACAATAGAGAAAGATGCGGCAATAAGAATACACATCAGTACCGGCTGCAGCACGGTAAACGAGTTAATACCGCGGCCGATTGCAGCGCTTACTTCTGCTACATACGGCAAGATAAAGAGTCCCAATGCCCCCAACCCGCCTGCAACAATAATCGGCTGCACAATAATCGTAAGCGAGCCGAGCTTGTTACCCAACCACAGCGTAACAAGGGCTGCCAGTGCAACAATAATCATCACATTGATTAAGTCGCCGATACCGGCAAGTTTAACAATACCGTCTACATGGCGTACTGCTCCAGACGCGATAAAACCGGCAAGCCCGATCATAGAAGCCTTAATCGGCACAAAACCAAGCTGTATACCGACGATAAAGCCGATCACCGCAGATACCAAATATTGCACATCCGCAACAGACTGGTACAGCATACCGAATATGGCACCGTATGGCGCCAACGCCTTAAATATCTGTCCTAAAACAGCGTTAGCAATAAGGGCAACAACAATCCCTGCAGCCATGCCATTTAAAAGCGTATTAATAAAAAATTTAACCGTAATTTTCTTTGTTTGTTCAGCCATAATGTTCTCGATCTTATATCCTTATACTATCAAATACGGGAGTACCCCAAAATGATACTCCCATTGCCCTTTTATAACCCGAATAATTTCTCTTTGCCGTGTACAAAGGTGGTAATAAGATCACAATACGGTGTAGGGATATGCAGTTCTTTACCTTTACGGGAAATATAACCATTTAAGAAATCAATTTCGGTTAAACGGTGATTTTTGATCAGATCCTGGTGCATCGAAGGATAGTGCTTTGCCCCGACAAAGTCCGGCTGCGTAAACCCGTAAACGTAGTCAGTTACGGAGTCGATATCCAATGTAACCCCTTGTGTTTTTGCTATTGCGGCAAATTCAGAGATGATACAGCGCATCATATCTTTACAACCTACGATACTGCCAAGCTCCAGCATATTGCATTCCATAATTGTGCAGGTGCTGTTCATTGCTCCATTGAGTGCTGCCTTCCGCCAAATAGACCATAAAATATTATCGGAATAAACTGCAGGCATTGTTGCTTTATTGAGCGCTTCTACAATGACCTCCGCACCGGCTTTACCTTCCGGTACAATATTCTGAATTTCTGTTTTTCCATGACTTGACAACACTGCACTTCCCGGCCCCTTCATACCGGCAGTTACTACCGTAACACCCATAAAAATATTTTTAGGAGCGATAAACTTTTTCAGTGTTTCAGTATGACCGAGTCCATTCAAAAGACAGAGGATTTTTGTATCATCCCGCAGAACATGTTTAATACTACTCAGCATATGTTCCAACTGCATCGATTTTGTAAACACGATAACAAAATCGGCAGTGCCCTTAAACTCTTCCGGTTTATAAACATCGATCTTTGTCGATAATTCCGCAGTACCGTCTTGCAAGTGCAAACCGTTTTTTCTAATTGCATCGATATTATCCTGCCAACCGTCCAGCAGTGTTACATCATTACCGCTTTTTTGCAGCATAAAACCGAAACTGCAGCCCATAGCACCTGAGCCGGCAATAACAACCTTCATAAAAACTCCTCTATTAGGATAGACCGGCATAATAGATAGCATATTATCTATAAAAATAGGATTATAAAACCCGTATATAACACCGCTATCCTAATAGCCGGTATTTTATCGCTTTTCATATACAATGTCTATAAATCAGACTCCGGTATCACGGAACTCACAGTGTTGGGCAAAACTGAGCTCCCTGATAATATTTATAAATTATTGCAGGCTTTCAGTTTATTTTCTTCCGTTTAAGAATAGAGACGGTTCATATAAAAAAGAAACAGTTTATATTTACAAAGACGATAAACATCTTGAAATAGATAAAAAGGAGGGGAAGCTCATTTCGGTAACCCCAACAATCGATTTTCAAAATAGATTGAAAATCGATTGCCGGAGGCGTTCATCCTGCGGGGATAACTTCTATGGCTAATATGCCATCCCTTCTACCGCTAAAGAATCCATCCACAGCATCTTAACCACTGTAACGGTCAGTGTTCCATTCTCGGTTTGAGTTCCTTTGCGTACATAGACGGTAATGCCGTCAGCATTAAAGGTATCGTAGTTATCGAGCGAATCAGGCGAACCGGCAAACACGGCCGGTTGAGGTACGACGCCGCCTCACGTACGGCATCCGCCTAAATAGGTATACACGCTGGTTTCATTGTGTTTTGCAAGAAAAGTTCTTGCTTTTTCATCAACAGTAACTGTCATAGTTCCTCCTTTTTCTTTAATACATTAAAGAAATGCTTTATAGTTATAGGATTTATTCCTATTTTCTAGAGGTAATATAAAAAAATTTTGACTTTTCGTCAAATCTATTAAAAAAATGTCAGGGTAAACTTATTGGATGTTGTTTGATGTATTTACCAGTAATATGCGATGTGCAGATCACTTGACAAAGTCGAGAAATAGCACAACCATACATATTATGTTATATAATAAACATTCATTATGCTTTGCTCTGCTGTTCGTTTATATTGCAGTGGTATTTCTTCCTCTCTATAGTGCTGAATCAAAAATGTCTAGCAATTCAACAGAGGAAGCAGCAGAACATCAGAAAAAAAATTTATTTGGAGATGTTTCTCGAAGCTCGCCTTTTTCTGAGCAAGAATATGACCGACTTATTTTAAAAATGTATGTTAGTTCCGCCAATATCCCGTTGTATTGGTTTGAAAAAGGCGAATGGCAATTAAAAGAAGATAATTGTTGGGTGTCAGGGAGTGAGGATGAGGTCGTTTCTCCCTACCAATTTAATATGATAAAGCATGTTCGCTATTATAGATACAAAAATATGCATCCGCTTGACTCTGCATACTATGCGCAAGATGAAGGTACCGTAAATTTCCTAAAGAGGTTTTGTTTTTATCGTTTTACGGGGAAAACCTTGTTACCATGGCTTGATGTGTATCTTTTCGCGCTGGATATGCATACAGGTCTTCTCTTTTACTATGCACTTCCAAGTAGATTTGATAAAATTTTGGGAAACAGCGTCCCTCGGGATTGGGTTGCGCTTGAAAAGCACCCTTATGTAAAGGAAAAATTTCCTAATAAAAAATTTTATGAATTTGATCCGATTGGTATTATGCAAACAAATGGAAAGATTTTCTTATATGAGTGGTTTACTGAACAAAATAAACGAAAAGATTCCGATATCGGTGTTTATATTCCGCATTTTGACGACTACAAAGACATTGCTTCACAAGCATCTTCAGGCTATTCTCCATATCGGATAAAATGAGTTTTTAACGAATTGCCTTTTCGTATACGGAGGAAGCTTCTTTTGCGTGCCGGAATTTTTCCCAATCCGGTGTATGCGGTATAGAGAAGTTGTCGGCAGCAATGGGCTTGCTTGTATCGATGAGTTTCACTTTTTGCTTGGCAGTTAAAACGTGAAGCACTGCTTCGTCAAGCCGCTTTGCAAACGCAGTATCGGTGCGGGCTTTTTCGGCAATGGCTGTAATCAACGGATAGATTTTCGACAGCGAACACATAACCATATCACAGCCGGCAGCGATTGCACGTACAGCATTTTCTTCAGGCGATGCGCCGTTCCGGTTTAATGCCTGCATTGCAATGTCGTCGGTGATGATAAGACCGGAAAATCCCAATTCATTACGGAGCAGGGCAATTCCCTTTTCGGAAAAGCAGAACGGCACCGCTTCAATTGCCGGCACCATAATATGAGAAATGAGCGCCACTGCCGCACCGTCTGTAATTGAAGGCCGGAATACTGAGCAATAGCGGCTGAGGAAGGTGTCATAGTCAACGGTTAATTCGGCAGCGCTTTTGTGTAAATCCGCGGCGCCGTTGCCGGGAAAGTGTTTGACCGCCGCAAGAATACCGGCGTCCTGCATACCTCGTACTGCGGCGGCGGCGTATTCTCCCGCTTGTTCGGTTTCCGGGCTGAATGTCCGCGTACCGAGCGCCGCTGCAACGTGTTTCGTTCCCGCTTCCGCGACCGGTGCTAGATTAAGATGGAGACCAAGCTCCCGCATCTGCTGTCCCAACAATCGGTAGAGCTCCTCCGTTTCCTCGACGGAAAAACGCTTGCCGATTTCATCTGCAGCGGGCAGCGGGGCGGTGATGCGGCGGGTTCGGTAGACGGTACCGCCTTCGTTATCGAGCGCGAAAAGCGGCGGGATAAAAGTATGACCTAAACGGCGCGCCGCTTCCTGAAAACCTTGTACGGCCGATTCCAAAAAATCTGCGACCGCTTGGGGCGTGTCCGCGATATTATATCCGAACAAAAGCACGGCGCCCGGAACGGTTCCTTTAAACGATGCGATGCTTTTTGCATCCGCTGTTTTGCTTCCGGCAATATTAACCATCAGTACTTGCGCCGCTTTTTCTTCAAGCGAAAGCTGAGAAACAACGGCATGTAGGGCTTCCTCATTTTGAGATGATGCCGTATGTTCGGAAGCTGCCGTTGATATGGCAAGATTGCAGAGCTGTGCGGCTCTCTTGCCGATATGTTCGGGAGAGCTGCCGTTCTGCGCTGATGTTGGTGTTGCTTGTGCCAAGGCACCAAAAGGCTGCGCAAATAAAGAAGGGATGATAAAAAAGAAAACAGTTGCAGCCGTCAAACAACAACTGCAGCATATTTTTTTTATTGCTAACATGGAGAAGCACTACCGGCGGAGCGGCTGTTAACGGATTTCTGCGAGTGAGTCGCCTTCTGCAATCTGTGCACCGGCTGCCGCCGTAAAGTGAATAACGCCCGCCTTATGTGCATTGATTTCCAACTCCATCTTCATCGATTCGAGCATCATGACCGTTTGCCCTTCGCTCACCTGTGCACCTTCTGTGACAGTGTACCGTAATAGCGTACCCGCAACGGGCGCGGTAAGTTTTTCGCCGCCTGTTCCGGCTGAAGTTTGTGCGGACGCAGCGGGCTGTTGTGCTGCCGGTTTGGAGGCCGGTGCTGCTTGCGCTGCGGCAGGGGCTGCTGATGTGGTTGATGCTGAAGCTGCGGCAGCCGTTTTTTGCGTAGATGCGGCGGATGCATTCTCTTTTACACTCACCGCGTATGCAGTACCGTTTACGGTGAATGTTCCGTTAGATGAAGAAACCGCATAATCGGTTCCGTTTACCGTTACCGTATACGAGCCGCTGCCGTTCGCAGTACCCACAGCTTTTTTCTCCGCCGCCGGCGCCGTAAACACAACGGGGCCTTTACTGCGCTCTTTAAAGAATTTGGGCGCAACCTTAGGGAACATCGCGTAAGTCAAAACATCTTCGATGGAATTGCCCGCGCCGTTCTCTTTTGCTTCGGCTTTTATTTTATCCAGCTCATTAGGAATGAGGTCGGCAGGACGCGCTGTTACAGGGGCTTCTACTTTTGCTTCTGCCAAAGCAATTTTTACCAGTTCTTCATTGCACGGAGCAGGGGTTTTACCATACCGGCCGATAAGCAGATCGCGGGTCTCTGCGGTCAGTTTTTTATACCGGCCGAACAAGACATTGAATACCGACTGAGTACCGACAATCTGGCTGGTCGGAGTAACAAGCGGAATATAGCCACAGTCCTTTTGAACAATCGGGATCTCTTTTAATACCGCATCCATTTTGTCGGAGGCTTTCAGGTCGCGCAGCTGGTTTTCGAGGTTGGAAAGCATACCGCCCGGTACCTGCGACACAAGGATACGGGTATCTGCGCCGAGGAAGCTCGATTCAAACTGAACGTAATGCTTGCGCACTTCACGGAAATAGGCTGCAATTTCAAGAAGCAGGTTAATATCCAAACCGGTATCCATTTCGGTACCGCGGAAAATTTCTACCATAGTTTCGGTTGGGCTGTGCGAGGTTCCCATCGACATCGATGAAATCGCAGTGTCCAAAATATCAGCGCCCGCTTCCGCCGCTTTGAGCAGCGTCGCTACGGAGAGCCCTGTTGTTGCATGGGTATGAATATTGATCGGGATGCTCGTTTTTTTCTTGATAGCTGTTACCAAATCAAATGCTTCAAACGGCTTTAAAAGCCCTGCCATATCTTTAATACAGATGGAATCGGCACCGAATTCCGTATACGTTTTTGCCAGTTCCGCATATTTTTCGATAGTATGATACGGAGTCGTCGCAAAGGAGATCGCCATTTGGACATGCTTGCCGGTTTTCTTTGCTGCATCCGCCGCACGTTTAAGATTGCGCGGATCATTAAGCGCATCAAAGATGCGGAATACACCGACGCCGTTATCGGCAGCAGCTTTCACGAACGCATCGACGACATCATCGGCATAGTGCCGGTAACCCAATAAGTTTTGTCCGCGCAGCAACATCATAATGGGAGTATTCGGCAAAGCCTTATGCAAAGAGCGCAGCCGCTCCCACGGATCTTCATTTAAAAAACGGATACATGAATCGAACGTCGCTCCGCCCCATGCTTCCAGGCTCCAATACCCGACGCTATCCAACTTGCTGCAAATAGGCAGCATATCTGCAGTTGTCATGCGCGTTGCGTGTAAAGACTGATGCGCATCCCTTAATACCAGATCGGAAATCCGAACTTTATGTGCCATACATTACTCCTATGCGGTTCATACATTGAACATTAAAGTATAATGATATTGCTTATTGCTGGTTTTTGCAAGGTATACACCTTTTGAAAACAGGGCTTCAGCATGAAAAAAGGATCTGAGCTCTAAAATTATCGTCGTAGATGCAAGCGCGCTTGCCCATACTGAGCGTATCCATTTTAGAAAGCATCTTAATTCTATTGTAGACAATTCTTCTGATAATAGCTAGGTTTTCTGCTGCATTCCGGTCAAGAACAGTACAGGCATCATCAGAAAACAACACATCTAAACACCAATGTAAGTTATTTTCTATCGCCCAATGACTGCGTACTCCCTTTGCAAATTGTTTTACATCTGTAAGACTCGTAATAAAATAGCGAATTTCACGGCATTCTTTCCCTTCCTCGTTACAATGCTTTCGACCATACCGAATGCAGCAAGGTGCTTCCACTCCTTTTTATCTTCAAACCATTCTATGTTGGTATCAAGGCTATATATTCGCCTTTCTATTCTCCCGTGCCCTTTATCAAAGGTCGTATGGACGATCCGAGTCGATGGTGCAGGACTAAGAAAGAAGTCCTTTACCTCCTGCTCCATAAGCGGATGATTTCCTTTAAGAGCCAGAATATAATCATTATCTTTTGCAATCTTTTTCACTATTTCTTTCTGACATAGCATTGCATCAGCGGTTATAATGACGCCTTTGATTTTGAGTATCTGTATCAGCCTTTCAGCGATTGGTATTTCGTTCGTCTTTTCGCTGCTGCATTCCATCTGTCCGATAACGACTCCCAATTCATGGCTATAAGCGTGTAACAGATGCAATGGATCTATGCCGACTTCTTTCAACCCGCTTCCTCTTAGACTTTTCCATCTAAACTGACATAACTGCCTACTGGAATATCGAGTTCTTCTTCTATCCAGCGAATAAATACACTTTGAAACTGTTTTGGATCTAACATTCCTAGTACTCGCCGTACCGTATCATATGAAGGCAGTCCATTCGGCAGTTTAAGACCGATAACATCTCGCAACCATTGTTCTTTTAGCCGCGCAAACTCTCGAATCCCATAGATGCTTCGTTCTCCGGCACTTACTCCACACATTACTACCATCAGTATTTCACTTATCGAATGCTTTACTTTCCAGTCTTGCCGACTGTCTTCTACTTGTTCAAATAATATCCCTTCCACCATAACGTTACTTTACTATACTTTTCTTTCATGCTGAAGCCCTGACACCCTGTAACATTCGTAAAATTATGATACACTGAAAGGAACTCTAAGCGATGTTTCGATGGTTTAGAGGAATCCACTCTTTCCACTCAGGGGGAACAATTATGAATATAGAAAACATTCAACCCAAAGAAGTATTCCGTTGGTTTGCCGAAATTTCGGCTGTACCGCGCGGTTCACACAACGAAAAGGCCATCAGCGATTTTTTAGTACGCTTTGCAAAAGAACGTTCACTTGAAGTGTATCAAGACGAGGCGCTCAACGTCATTATCAAAAAGCCCGGAACAGCCGGATATGAAAAATCCCCTACGGTTATATTACAGGGACACATGGATATGGTCTGCGAAAAAACGGCAGACTCAAATCACGATTTTCTTAAAGATCCGATCAAGCTGATTGTGGACGGTGACAACCTCCATGCCGACCGGACAACACTCGGCGGAGATGACGGTATCGCGGTCGCTTATGCATTGGCAATTCTCGATTCAAAGTCGCTTGTGCATCCGCCGCTTGAGGTCTTAATTACCACAACCGAAGAAGTCGGTATGGACGGGGCACGAGCGTTAAAAGCCGATCATTTGCAGGGGAGAATTCTTTTCAATATCGATTCCGAAGAGGAAGGGGTCTTTTTAGTCAGCTGCGCAGGTGGCGCCAATACCCATGTCGATTTTAAGATCCAAACGGAACCGTTAAAGGGACAGGCGCTCTCCATTAAAGTTGACGGACTGCTCGGCGGGCATTCCGGTATGGAGATTATTAAACAACGTGCAAACGCCATCAAACTGCTGGGGCGAATTTTGTCCGCAGTAAAGGCTGAGCAGTCCGTGCATATCGTGTCCATTGCAGGCGGCTCGAAGCATAATGCCATTGCAAAAGAAGCGCAGGCGATTATCACCATCGAGGATGCCGCCCGCGCACAGATAGCGATTGCAAAACTTGCTGAAGCAATTAAGGCTGAATACCGTGTTGCCGACAAAGATATCCGCATTGCAGCCGAAGCAGCGACGGCTCTGCCTAAGATGATGTATAACGGTACGGTCAGCTCCGGCATCATAGACTTTATGACGATGGCTCCTGACGGGGTACAATACATGAGTATGGATATCCCCGGATTGGTGCAAACCAGCTTGAACAACGGCATTCTTGCCCTTGACGGAGAAACTCTGAAGTTTACGATTTCGGTGCGTAGCTCGGTGAAGAGCGAGCTGGATGAAATTGTACAAGTGCTGCGGCTATGCGCCGAACGTACCGGCGGTATCTTTAACAAGGTGTCGGAGTACCCCGCGTGGGAGTATTCGCCGAAGTCGCATGCCCGGGACGTTGCCGTAAAAACATACAAAGACCTTACCGGGAAAGAGCCGGTTGTTTCCGCCGTTCACGCAGGACTCGAATGCGGTCTCATCAAAAAGACCATCCCCGATATCGATGCCCTCAGCTTCGGCCCGAATTTATACGATGTGCATACCCCGAATGAGCATTTGAGTATTTCCTCAGCCGAGCGGATGTGGAAGTTTATCGTTAAACTTCTGGAAAACATGCGGTAAGAAATACAACCCAATAGTTTACGCAGGGAAGCATCGGAAATGGGTAAATCTTACTCGATGCTTCCCTGCGTTCTTTATGTATCAGCCATTTTATGCTAATTAACCGCTAAGTTCACAGCGTGAGCAACAGAGCCGGAATTTTATGACAAACTCGTTACGCCTCCGTCTTACTTATTATTCGTTTTTCAGTTCTATTAAAAATATTTATAAATAGATAAAAAAATAATTATATTCTTGCGGGCGCCGATAATATATGATACGATATATTAAGATTGTTAATTGGAGGTGCTTGTTGTATGGAAGCATTTTTACAAAATCTTACTCATGTGTTTGGAAGTATTAACGGTTTTGTATGGGGTCCCTACTTCCTTATTCCCTTGCTCTGTGGAACAGGGGTGTTTTTTACACTCCGACTCAAAGGGGTGCAATTTTCAAAGTTCGGCGCCGGATGGAGCAGGTTGTTCAGTAATTTCTCTTTAAAGGGAGAAAGAGCGGGAAAGCACGGTATGAGTTCTTTCCAAGCCGTAGCAACGGCCATTGCAGCACAAGTCGGTACCGGAAATCTTGTCGGTGCAATGACTGCTTTGATTATGGGCGGACCGGGCGCAATCTTTTGGATGTGGCTCGCCGCATTAGCGGGGATGGCGACGAACTTTGCCGAAGCCTGTATCGCGCAAGTATACAAGACAAAAGATAATTCGGGGCAAACCGTCGGCGGCCCTGCGTATTATATTTCTCGCGGTTTGGGGAATACGGGCTTTTCAAAATTCCTTGCAGCGTTCTTTTCCGTTGCAATTATCCTTGCACTCGGTTTTATGGGAAATATGGTTCAAGCGAACTCCATTTCCGATGCGTTCTTAAATGCGTTCTCTCTGCCGACGTGGGTAACCGGTATCGGCCTTGCGATTATTGCCGGTATTATCTTCATGGGCGGTGTAAAGCGTATTGCTTCCGTTACCGAAAAAGTTGTTCCGTTAATGGCGATTGTTTATATTATTGTCGGGGTCATCGTTATTATAATGAATGCGTCCAATATTCCGGCAATGTTTGCGATGATCTTTAAAGGCGCCTTTAACCCGCGCTCCGTTTGGGGAGGAGCTTTGGGATTCGGTATAGGACGTGCCGCTCGTTACGGTATTGCCCGCGGTCTTTTTTCCAATGAAGCTGGTATGGGTTCAACGCCGCATGCTCACGCGGTTGCTAATGTCGATAACCCGGTTGAGCAAGGTGTATTGGGAATTATCGCGGTATTTATCGATACCTTTGTTGTTTTGAATATTACTGTTTTTACGGTGCTCAGCTCCGGAATTATCAAATTTGAAAACGGACAGCCGGTAATGAAAGGTATTCAGTTGGTTCAGGAGGCTTTCTCACAGCATCTCTTCGGACATACCTTCGGCTACCTCTTCATTGCAATCTGTTTGTTCTTTTTCGCATTCTCCACGATTATCGGGTGGTACTATTTCGGTGAAACCAATATCCGGTATCTATTCGGTTCAAAAGGATTAATGCCGTATAAGCTGCTGGTTGTAATATTTATCTTCTTAGGCAGCTTGCTGAAAATCGATTTGGTATGGGAACTGGTAGACTTCTTTAACGGCATTATGGTTATCCCGAATCTTATCAGCTTGTTGTTACTAAGCGGTACCGTCGCAGCTGTCCTGCGCGATTACAATGCGGGTAAGCCGTATGACGTCAATAATTATATCAGAAAGTAGTAACTGGACATCTCTAAAAACTCAGTTAGACTTTTAGAAGATGCCATCTGTTAAAACCAGTCTTTCCGTAAGCCTTTTGAAAATAGACAGTGTAGATACGAGGCGCGAGCACAAATTAACCGCAGGCGTATCTTTG
Source organism: Treponema sp. OMZ 857 (assembly GCF_024181085.1). Lineage (NCBI taxonomy): Bacteria > Pseudomonadati > Spirochaetota > Spirochaetia > Treponematales > Treponemataceae > Treponema > Treponema sp. OMZ 857. Next base: position 2,508,809 of record NZ_CP051147.1, on the reverse strand, counting down.
ATACGTTGAGGATTAATTTGTGCGCAGCAACGAAGTAGATGCACTGTATATTTTCAAAAGCAGGGCTTCAGCATGAAAGAAAAGTATAGTAAAGTAACGTTATGGTGGAAGGGATATTATTTGAACAAGTAGAAGACAGTCGGCAAGACTGGAAAGTAAAGCATTCGATAAGTGAAATACTGATGGTAGTAATGTGTGGAGTAAGTGCCGGAGAACGAAGCATCTATGGGATTCGAGAGTTTGCGCGGCTAAAAGAACAATGGTTGCGAGATGTTATCGGTCTTAAACTGCCGAATGGACTGCCTTCATATGATACGGTACGGCGAGTACTAGGAATGTTAGATCCAAAACAGTTTCAAAGTGTATTTATTCGCTGGATAGAAGAAGAACTCGATATTCCAGTAGGCAGTTATGTCAGTTTAGATGGAAAAAGTCTAAGAGGAAGCGGGTTGAAAGAAGTCGGCATAGATCCATTGCATCTGTTACACGCTTATAGCCATGAATTGGGAGTCGTTATCGGACAGATGGAATGCAGCAGCGAAAAGACGAACGAAATACCAATCGCTGAAAGGCTGATACAGATACTCAAAATCAAAGGCGTCATTATAACCGCTGATGCAATGCTATGTCAGAAAGAAATAGTGAAAAAGATTGCAAAAGATAATGATTATATTCTGGCTCTTAAAGGAAATCATCCGCTTATGGAGCAGGAGGTAAAGGACTTCTTTCTTAGTCCTGCACCATCGACTCGGATCGTCCATACGACCTTTGATAAAGGGCACGGGAGAATAGAAAGGCGAATATATAGCCTTGATACCAACATAGAATGGTTTGAAGATAAAAAGGAGTGGAAGCACCTTGCTGCATTCGGTATGGTCGAAAGCATTGTAACGAGGAAGGGGAAAGAATGCCGTGAAATTCGCTATTTTATTACGAGTCTTACAGATGTAAAACAATTTGCAAAGGGAGTACGCAGTCATTGGGCGATAGAAAATAACTTACATTGGTGTTTAGATGTGTTGTTTTCTGATGATGCCTGTACTGTTCTTGACCGGAATGCAGCAGAAAACCTAGCTATTATCAGAAGAATTGTCTACAATAGAATTAAGATGCTTTCTAAAATGGATACGCTCAGTATGGGCAAGCGCGCTTGCATCTACGACGATAATTTTAGAGCTCAGATCCTTTTTTCATGCTGAAGCCCTGTACAGGGTGTCCGTCCGTATTGTCATATCGCATTTTAGATGATATTATCAGTCTCCGCATATTGTTAACTGTAATGTAGAAAGGAAATAGTATGAATACGATGCCGACAGTCAGGACACGGGAAGAAATTCTGTTTGATATAATGCAGACCACTTCCCGATTATACAGTATTCGCGATAAAGATATTTTACTGGAAAGGATATTAACCGAGGCGCGGCAGGCTTTGAATGCCGATGCAGGTTCCATTTATCTGGTTGAAGGCAAACAGCTGGTTATTCACTATGCGCAAAATGCAACGCTGCAAAAGCGATTAAAACCCGGAGAGAAACTTCCGTTTCATATTTTTTCGTTCCCAATCAATGACACGACTATTGCGGGTTCTGCTGCGATTACCAAACAGCTAATCAATGAACCTGATGTTTATGCCATTTCTCCCGATAAGCATTATAAATTCGGTACTGTCAGTGATGTGGCGACAGGCTATAAAACAGTATCGACGCTGACGATACCGTTAATTGCCGTTTCCGGTGATGTACTAGGTGTGTTACAGATGATTAATGCGCTAGATGTACACGGCAATATCCGCGCATTTACTTCCGATGATGAAATGTTCCTTTCTCATTTTGCGGCAAATGCTGCGGCAACGCTTATGCACGCCTCGCTTACCCGCGAGATGATTCTGCGCATGGTGCAGATGGCTGAGCTGCATGATCCGCGGGAGACAGGTCTCCATGTACACCGTGTTGCAAACTACGCAGTAGAAATTTATGACCGTTGGGCGTTTAACCATAATGTCCATCGACATGAACGGGAAAAATTCCGAGATGCTCTCAAAATCGCCGCTATGTTGCACGATGTCGGAAAGATTGGAATTTCGGATTCGATACTCAAAAAACCCGGCAAACTTACCGCTGAAGAATATCAAATTATGCAGAGCCATACATGGCGCGGTTCAAAGCTGTTTTTGTCAGGCAATTCGGCGGTTGATACCATGTCGAGGGACATTGCATTGCGGCACCACGAGAACTGGGACGGAACCGGCTATCCCGGACATATCTCTGAGGAGACCGGTGCAATAGTAAAATACAACAGTGCGCATACCGCTGCACAGGGGCTTATCGGTGAAGAGATACCGCTTGGCGCACGCATTACTGCGCTTGCAGATGTCTACGATGCGCTTTCGTGCAAACGGGTGTATAAAGAAGAATGGACTGAAGAGAAAGTTTTGGAGGAAATACGGCGGCTGCGCGGCGTAAAATTCGATCCCGAAATTACCGATGCTTTTTTAGAAATTGTACCGAGAATCAAAGCTATCAAGGAACGTTTTTCAGAAGGCGCTGCGTCTCCCGGTCAAGCGATTGGGCAAATTCCATAATTTCTTTCTTACCGAATGCTTTTGTCCGTTCCGGAGCAAGCCCGTTTACCGATAGTTCATACATAAAATTCCGGATAGATAAGCGTTCGCCGATATTTTCGATAGTATATACTATACCGCGGTCGTTAATAACTTTGATGTGCGCATCGACCAGCTGTTTCGCAAGCGGAATATCACGGGTAATAACCATGTCGCCCTGCACAGCATGAGCAAGAATATATATGTCTGCTGCTTGATCTTCGGCTTCGGTTATAACCGAGGTACAATAAGAATTTTTCGGAATAGGGATGGGACGATTAGCGGCAAACACTGCCGGAACTTGCAGCCGCTTTGCCGTTTTACAAATAATTTCGCGGATACGCACCGGACAGGAGTCCGCATCGACAAAGAGGGTCATGCTTGCTCATTATTTGACGGAGTGAGCGAATAAATAATCGAATCGATATCTTCAATCATTTTTTTTGCCGACTGCTCGATTAATACCTCTGTTTCGTTTTGCGGAATCGTTCCCTGCTGATTGAGCCGTTCTTTGCTCAATTCATCCGAAAGCAAGATACCGGCGATAATTGCAACACGCAGTGAATCGTTAACGCCGGAGGTTTGCTGAACCTCCGACACGACTTTTTTGTAATGATTATAAATGGCTTGCAAATATTCAGCGGGCTGGTCTGCTGCAAGTGCAAATGACGTACCTAACAGATCGATTTGCAGCCGCCCTTTGCGTTCGGCCATTGTCAAAAAATATCCAGTTGATTGGAATGATTTACCGGTTCTTGCGGAGCCAGCTGTGGTGCCGTTTCGGCAGCAGCGGCCGGATATTGAGCTTCTGAAGCTTCTTGATGTACGGCGGACGGTTGTTCAGGGGCAGCGGTTTCAATAGAACTTGATGCTGTTGACTGCACGTCCTGATATTCGTTTGCTGCCGGAGCTGTTTCGTGTACGGCAGATGCAGCAGCGGAATTTGCCGCCTGATATACGGTGTCTTCAAATGCGCTCAAGTGATTGAGCGCATTGATGATGCCTTCCTCGATCTTTGCTTGGTCGTTTCTAAAGACAAGAACTATATTCTCCAACTCTTCGATTCGCTGTTGGCGGTCGTGCAGTTCAAGCTTTAATAAATCGTTCTCATCTTTAAGAGTCTGCATAAGCTCAATTGCTTTAGAGACTCTTGCTTCAAGCTGTTTAATTTGATCGAGGTTTAGCATACGTTAGGCTCCTAATGCTTTTTTTGACTGTTCGACAACGCTTTTAAAAGCGGCCGGATCTTCGATGGCCATATTGGATAAGGCTTTGCGGTTTAAAGTGATACCCGCTTTTGCCATTCCGTTGATAAAGCGTGAATAGCTCATTCCTTCCGCACGGACGGCGGCATTGATTCTGCTGATCCACAAACGGCGCATATCGCCTTTGCGGTCGCGACGTGCTTCAAAGCTATGGGTAAGGGCTTTTACAACGGCATCTTTTGCCGCTTTATAGTTTGTACCCCTGCGTCCGCGGAATCCTTTTGCTAACTTTAAAATCTTCTTGCGTCTATGAATGCGTTTATTTGAACATAACGATCTGGGCATTGTATTCTCCTAAATAATCAAAACTTAATTGGTGCCGTAAGGAAGCAGCTGTTTTCTTATCTTTTTGCTGTCGGCTTCGGATAAAATTCCAGCCTTGCGCAAATCGCGTTTGCGTTGCGGGGCTTTCTTGGTCAAAATATGGCGCAAATTCATTTGCTTGTACTTCACTTTACCGCTGCCGGTAAGCTTAAAGCGCTTTGCTGCAGCACTCTTACTCTTCATCTTAGGCATAGTACACCTCGTAAATTATTTCTTTGATTTGGGCGCGAGCGTCATCGACATGGTGCGTCCTTCCATTGCCGGAGGTTTTTCTACCGTTAAATCTCCGCCGAGTTTTGCCAGTACGTTATTTAATACGTCAAGCCCCAGCTCGGTATGGGCTAACTCCCGCCCCCGAAAGCGGATTGTTACTTTTACTTTATCGCCGTCATCAAGAAAATCCTGTATATGCCGTGCTTTAAAGGATAGATCATGGTCATTTATCTTGGGCTGCATACGAATTTCTTTGAGAACTTGCAGCTTCTGTTTTTTCTTGGAATCACGGAGCTTTTTTTCCAATTCAAAACGATACTTTCCATAATCTAAAATCTTGCAAACGGGAGGATCCGCTTGCGGAGCCACTTCAACGAGGTCAAGATTAACGTCTTGAGCCATCCTAAGAGCTTCAAGGGTGGAAACAATGCCCTTTTGCTCCCCTGCATCATCAATTAAACGAACCTCGCGGACACGGATTTGTTCATTAATCCGCAAACCTTTATTCTCCGCCAACTATTCTCCTCCAGTACACTTTTCTCAATGCACATAAAATAAAGCTATAGATCATAAGTATATCGAATTTTCTTTGAATATGTCAAGATTATCATTCATTATCTGATTGTTTCCAAATAGGCAAGCGTTTCTTCGGCTGTTTTTTTCCAGCTGTATTGCTTTACCCATTCTATTCCGGCATCGATTAGTTTTTGTCGCCGTTCTTTATTTGCACCGGCGCTATCGTTGATAAGGCTGCCGATGACTGAGGCAATTTCTTCCGGCTTATCGGGTTCAAAATAACAAGTGCAGTCGCCTGCAATTTCCGGCAATGCCCCTGCACGGACACAGGCTGTCGGAATACCGCAAGCCATCGCTTCGATTACGGGCAAGCCGACTCCTTCGACGGGAGAAGGAAACACACAGAGGTCGGCAGCAGAATAGAGCAGCGGAAGATTCTCGTGCGGGAAATATCCGGTGAGCAAGATATCCGATGCAAAGGGAGAGCGAAGAACAGCCTGATGCACCTGTTCCGCCTGTTCGCCGTCCGCACCCGCAATTACCAGCCGATGCGGCGCCTTCGTTTTTTGCTTAAAGATGGAAAAAGCATTAATCAGCTCAACATGCCGCTTTTCGGGATGAATAATCCGCGACGCATAAATGATATACGGACGGCGAATGGCAAAGGGCTTAATCATCAGAGCTTCCTGCGCTTGCAGATTATGCGGGTGAAATAGATCGGTATCGATTCCGTTGTGGATAACCCGTATTTTATCTTCCGCAATGCCGTTTTTAAGCAGATTGTTCTTGATATAGTTACTGGGGCTGATGATTCCCTTGACGGATTTGAGCGTTAACTTGGAAACAAAAGACGATAAGTTTTTTAAATATCCTTGAGCATTATCCGTAAGGATATTTTGCATAACAAGCACTGCCGGTACTTCAAAACGCATGGGCAGGAGTTTTGTCCCCGATGGAAATAAAACAATGTCATATTGCTGCTTACGGGCAAAGATATTAAAAGAAAGGCGATGCCAAGTCTGCTCCGCAAAAGCAGAATCTCCGACGGAAACGCAGGTGTACTTAACCCCTTCAACACCCGACGTATAGGTATATTTATCCAATTCGTGGCCGAAAAGCTGAATGCTGTGTTCGGTTTTGGGCAAATTATGGACTAATGAAAGAATGTAGGCTCCGATTCCCGACCTGCCGTGATCGCATCCGAGCGTATCAATTCCTATTTTCAAAGGAAACCTCTTTTTTAAGTATCTTAGAGCAGTCTCACCGGATAAATAAATCAAAATCGCAGAATAATCGAGGCTGTGAGACCATCTGAACCTCGAAGAGGTTCAGTTCTGGTTGGATAGCCTCGATTATTCTGCGGGGTTATATAAAACATCCGGTGAGACTGCTCTGCTGGATATTTTCACGATTATAGCATTTACCGTAACAATATGCTATCCTTGCCACATGACTGACTTTTTGGATTTGCCGCTGTACAAACCTTTTGTTAAAATACTTGCCGCCGGCGGGATTATACAACCGACCCCTATTCAAGAAAAAGTGATACCGCTCGCCTTAGAAGGTAAAAGCGTCTTTTTTGAATCCGAAACCGGCACGGGTAAAACCTTTGCTTTTTTGCTGCCGCTTCTAACTCGGCTGATGCAGGATGAGAAAAAGACAACCGCTCCGCGTATTCTTATTTTAAGCCCTACGGTAGAACTTGCATCTCAAATTAAAGAAGCGGCAACTCAACTGCAAGGAACTGATACGAAATGTTTTAAGACACTGCTCTGTGTCGGCGGCAGTTCGCTAAAACGGCAAATAGACGGCTTAAAAGAAAAACCTGCCGTCATCATCGGAACACCGGCGCGTATCTCCGATTTAATCGGGCTAAAGAAACTCAAACTGCAAGAAATAGAAGCTGTAGTAATTGACGAAGCAGACCGGCAGCTTGCGCGGGAAAGCAGAGATGCACTGCAAGTCGTTCTTACCGCGCTGCCGCAGGATGTGCAGGCGCTCGCGTGTTCGGCAACTTTTAACGAAAAAAACAGTGAATTGCTGAACAACTTTTTGCGGCGTTCGAAAACTGCTGCATTACCGGAACATATTTCGATTGCAAATACGGGTGTACTGCAAAAGTCCATTGAACATTGGGCACTTTTTAGCGAGCGTCGGAGCAAAGCCGATACCTTGCGTGCGCTGATCCATGCATTGGACAGTACAGCATTGGACGGCAGAAAAAAAATCCTTATTTTTACTGCGCCTGCACAGGAAGTCGAAACCCTCGCGCAAAAGCTGCAATATAAAAAAATCGATGCCGTGCCGTTATATGGTAAACTTGAAGGTTCCGAACGAAAACAAATTATCGCACGGTTTAGATCGGGTAAAACGCGGATATTGATTACCAGCGATTTGTCCGCCCGCGGACTCGATATTGCCGATATTGACTATATCGTACAGATGCAGCTTTCAAAGGATGCCGATGTCTTTATACACCGCGCTGGACGTACCGGAAGGGCAGGGAGAAAAGGCATTAACATCGTTATCGGAGATGAATACGAGCTGCGTATTTTGCAGGGCATCGAAAAAAAACTGGGAATAACGGTATATCCCAAAATCCTCGCTAACGGAAAAATCGAGTCTGCTGTAGAAAATGCATAGGACAGTATTCCCCCTCAGCTGAGTAAGTCAAATGAGCGAAGTGACTATGACTGTTAAGAACAACCTTTCCGCTAGCCTTTTGGCAATGCAGATGCGTCGTATATTTGCAAGAAATTAAAAAATATACTAAAGTATCATAGGCTGTAGTTAAATACCTAACGCTAGTGGCGTTAAATACAGTTCTCAGTTTTTTTTCTTAATTTTATTACTGGAGATAAAATATGGCTATTGTTATTCAGGGATTGGGTAAAGCCCTTCCCTTAAAAGAGATGAAAAATACCGATTTTCCGCCGGAGCTCGATACATCGGATGAATGGATCAAGAGTCACACCGGAATCAGCTCACGCCGGATTGCCGGTGCAGACGAAACGAGCGCATCGCTGGCATATCAGGCATGTACGGAAGCGCTTAAAAACAGTAAGACTTCCGAGCTTGTAACGGCAGACAAAATCGACCTGATTATTTGCGGCACGGCAACACCCGATTTCCCGGGTTCCCCATCAAATGCCTGCCTTATTCAAAATAAATTGCAAGCAGTGCATTCGGTTTGCTTTGACCTAACGGCAGGGTGTTCCGGCTTTATCTACGCGCTGGACACGGCGGCAAGTATGATGGAACGGCACCATTGGCGGTTTGCACTTGTGTGCGGGGCGGAGGTACTTAGCCGTATTATGGACTGGACAGACCGTTCTACGTGTGTCTTATTCGGCGACGGGGCAGGCGCTGCGTTGCTTGAGAACACATTTGAGCCTTCCGGACTGGGTATCGGTGCTACTATACTCGGTGCTGATGGAACGGGGGCTGATAAGCTCTATATTGCGCCCGACCGACGCGTACACATGAACGGCAGGGCTGTATACGATTTTGCCGTCAGTCATATTACCGAAACGGTGAAAACGCTGCTTGCAAAGGAACACTTGAAAGCCGACGATCTTGATTTAATCGTATGCCATCAGGCGAACGAGCGGATACTGGAAGCCGCATCCAAACGGCTTAAAATCGACTTCGGTAAATTTGTCCGTAATCTTGAAAACTACGGGAATACCTCGGCAGCGTCCATCCCCATCACCCTTACCGAGCTGATGGAACAGGGAAAAATACATGAAGGTATGACCATACTGATTACCGGATTCGGCGCAGGTCTGACATGGGGCGGCGCTATCATTAGATTCTAAGGTCTAATATAATTTTATGATTACTATAAATACATCTATAGAAGGAAAATAATGGAATATATTTTTTTGTTTTCGGGACAGGGTTCTCAGTTTAAGGGAATGGCTGAAGATATCTGTAAGAAATACCCGTCAGCCCGCGCCGTCATCGATGAGATGAGCAAAGCTTCGGGAGAGGATATCGCGTCTTTCTTGTGGACCACCGAACCGGAAGAACTTGCTCGCAGCGATCGAAGCCAGATTGCAATCACCGCGATGCAGGCTGCAATTATTACAGTCTTGCAGGAACACGGTATTACGCCGGCTGCCGCCGCAGGGTTCAGCCTAGGTGAATTTTCAGCGTTGTATGCCGCAAAGGTCTTAGACCTTGTAACGATGACAAAACTGGTAACTTTGCGCGGAAAAATCATGCAGAAATACTGCAAAAAACTCGATGAGCAGAGTAAAGCGTCCGGCAGCGGGTGCGGTATGGCCGCGGTACTCAAACTTGATCCTGAGCGGATTGTCGAAATTTTGAAACCGTATTCCGATCCTGCAACGGGGATTGTCTTTGCGGCAAATTTGAATAGTCCGATGCAGACCGTTGTATCGGGAACAGCCGAAGGGCTCGATATTGCAGAAAAACTCTGCAAGGAAGCGGGAGCAAAACGCTTTATCCGGCTTGCGGTTGCAGGGCCGTTCCATTCGTCGCTGATGCGCGGTGCAGCCGAAGAATTTTCCGCAGTGCTGCAGGATGTCCCGTTCAATGATCCCGTTATTCCGATTTTTTCAAATGTTACCGGAAAGCGGCTTTTAACCGGCGAAGAAGCGAAAAAAAACGCCGTACTGCACCTAACGCATCCTGTGCGCTGGCTTGAGGAAGAGCGGGAAATCGCTGCGCTGGCAAATGCGGCTACACTGTTGGAAATAGGGCCGGGCATGACGCTCTGCAATCTGTGGCGGGACAGCGGCTGTGCAGGAAACTGCCGCCCCACCGGTACCGCTGAACAATTATCGGCTGTGATAGACACCAGCCGTTCATAAGAGGTTTATATGTTATTACAAGGAAAAAAAGCATTGGTAACCGGTTCTTCACGCGGAATCGGGAAAGAAATAGTCCGCAGGTTTCTGGAAGAAGGCGCTGAGGTATGGGGGCTCTGCACAAAGCCCTCTCAAGGAAAGGCGGAAATGGAAGCATTCGCCGCACAGCACAATAGCGTATTCCACGAGATATACGCCGACTGCGGAAATGCCGAAGAACTGACCGCTACGGTGAAGGATGCGCTCAAACAATCCGGTGGATTCCATATTTTGGTTAACAATGCAGGAATTACGCGGGACGGGCTATCCTTCCGTATGCCGCAGGAGGACTGGGACGCTGTACTGCGCGTTAATTTGACGGGAGCCTTTTTGGTATCGCAAATTGTCTCTTCCGATATGTTGCGAAAGCGGGAAGGTTCCATTATCAATATGGCTAGTATCGTCGGTCTGCACGGACAAGGCGGGCAGGTTAACTATGCGGCAAGTAAAGCGGGCTTAATCGGTATGACCAAAAGCCTTGCAAAGGAGATCGGCAGCAGAGGGGTACGGGTCAATGCGATTGCGCCCGGCTATATCGAAACGGATATGACATCGTCATTACCGGAAGATATGCGGAAGAATTGGATAGAAACCGCTATTCCCTTAAAGCGCGGAGGAACGCCGCTTGATGTTGCAAATGCGGCTGTCTTTTTAGCATCCGATTTATCCGTGTATATTACCGCGCAGGTACTCGGCGTAGACGGCGGTATGGGCGCCTAATTGAAGGAGAAAAGAATGAGAAGAGTTGTAATAACCGGTCTTGGGGCTGTTTCCGCTTTGGGAAATACGGTTGCGGAAACATGGGAAGGAATAAAAGCAGGCCGCTGCGGAATCGAGAAGATTACCGTCAACTATGACCCAGGAGATGATAGGGTAAGAATTGCGGCTGAATGTAAAGAGTTTGATCCTACCGTATTTATGGATAAAAAGGATGCCCGTAAAATGGCACGCTTTTCGCAGCTTGCAGTGGCGGCAGCGGTACAGGCAGTAGCGGATGCAGGGCTTTCAAAAGAAACGATAGAGGGCGCCCGTACCGGCGTGATGATTGGAAACGGCATCGGCGGTTTTGAAATCCATGAAAGTTCGTTCAAAAAATACTTTGAAGCGGGGCACTCGCGGATCCCGCCTCTCGCTATTCCGCTGCTCATTCCGAACGAGGCAGCAGGCAACGTCAGTATGCATTTCGGACTGCATGGCGTTTCGTGGACAATTACGACCGCCTGTGCTTCCAGTACCGACGCTTTGGGCAATGCCCTCGATTTAATCCGCTCGGGTAGAATGGATATGTGCCTTGCAGGAGGAACCGAGGCCGCAATTACAGGGTTCGGTATCAATGCATTCAGCGTACTGCAAACGCTCGCGTCGGATTATAATGATGAACCGCACAAAGCCTGCTGTCCCTTTGATAAAAAGCGAACGGGTTTTGTGATGGGGGAAGGCGCAGGTATCCTCATTCTTGAAGAATACGAACACGCAAAGAAGCGCGGTGCAAAGATATATGCAGAACTTGCCGGCTACGGCGGTTCCTCCGACGCATATCACCTGACCAGCCCCGATCCTTCCGGTGTCAACGGAGCTTTGGCGATGACGAAGGCCTTGGAAGACGCAGGGGTAAAACCGGAAGATGTGCAGTACTATAACGCGCACGGAACATCAACCCCGATTAATGACCCCTCCGAAACCGCGATGATTAAAAAAGCGTTCGGGCAACATGCATATAACCTGAAAATCTCTTCAACAAAGTCGATGATTGGACACTGTTTGGGAGCTGCCGGCGCGTTGGAAGCAATTATCTGCGTAAAAGCAATTGAAGAAGGCTTCTGTCCCCCCACCGTGAACTTAACGGAACCTGATTTGGAGGCAGGGTGCGATTTGAATTACCTGCCGCAAAAAGGCGTTTCCTGCACGATCGATTGCGCCGCATCCGGTTCGCTCGGTTTCGGCGGCCACAACGGCGTGTTAGTATTCAAAAAAGTAAAGTAGGAAAAATTGGGCAACCGCATTAGGAATATCTCAAGCGGTTGCCTTCCTTTTGAGATGCGCGAAATTTTAGATAAAATTTCGCGCTATTTATTTAGAAGAAGGGTAAACGCATCAGACAAATAGGTAAGAATCGCAGAATAATGGAGATTGTGAGACCATTTGAACCGCGAAGTGGTTCAACTCTGGTTGAACAATCTCCGATTATTCTGCGGGATATCCATAAAAATGTCTGATGCGTTTACCCTAAAGGAGAAAACGATGACAAAAGATATTGAAGCCTTGCTTCCGCACCGGAAGCCGTTTTTGTTTGTTGATGAAATTATCCGTGCCGACGATGAAGGCAGCGAAAGCCGGTATACCTTTAAGCCGGAAGAGTTCTTTTTTAAAGGACATTTTCCCGAATATCCGGTAGTGCCCGGCGTCGTGTTGGTAGAAACAATGGCTCAAGCGGGCGGCGCAGCACTGAGTTCTATGGGCAAGTTTGAAACAGGTGCGCTGTTCTTTTTGGCGACTATCGATAAGGTAAAGCTCCGTGCACAGGTACGCCCGGGAGATACGGTACGCATCGAGGTAAAAAACCTGCGTGTTTCATCCCAAATGATTAAACAATCCGGTAAAATCTATAACGGTGATGCTGTCGCTGCGGAAGCGGAGTGGATGTGTTTGGTGGGAAAGGCCTAGTTTCTTTTTGAAAATATACGGCACACCTACTCTGACAGGATGTCCGCGGGTATAAGCAGTAGCAGGGACTGTCCAAAAGCTGAAGCTTTTGGACAGTTCTATTCAATAAGCTATTTACAAACAGCTCACGGAAATGAGCAAAATACGTTATCAGTTATCTGTTCAAAAAGTCGATAATACGCTGCGCTACCAGTTCACGCTCGACATCGTCGGTAACAATATGACTGCTTTCTTCCAAGATGACATACTCATTCGGCGCCTTGAGCAGCCGGTCGATAAGTTCTTTTTCCTTAAACGGTACCGACTGATCCGATTTTGATAAAACCGTTATGACCTTTGACCGGATATTCGGAAGCTGCCGAATAGCCATCTTCTGCAGCTTGTACAAGTCCGCAGCTTTGCCGACGTAATCATAATTGCAATAATCTTTAACACAATCATAATATTCGGGTTCTTTATAAAATGTTTTCCCTTCCGTTGGAATGGTCTGTATAAAATATTTTAAGTACGGTGTCAGTTTGATTCGCGAATCGGCAGCCATAAATGCGGGTGCACAAAGGAAGATTTTTTCAGGCTGAAATTTTGCCGCAAGGAGTGCAGTCAACACGCCGCCCATCGAAAGCCCGCCGACATATACCGTCTGATATGCTTCGGATAAATTGAGATATTCGTCATACACGCGCCGCAGCCAATCCTTCCACGAACTTGCGATAAAGTCCTCTTTGTTTGTTCCATGCCCCGGCAAACGCGGAATTGATACGGTGTATCCCGCCTTATGCAGTTGCGTGCCGAGCCACAGCATTTCCCGCGGAGAGCCTGTATACCCGTGTATCAACAAAATGGCTTTATCCCCGCCCTGAAAGAAATGAGGTTTGGTGAACCGATTTATTTTTGCCGGATTATTATCATAAAACATCTGAAGCTCCTATTATTTTGCATATAAACAATACCCCCTTATCTGCCTTTTGTAAATATACAGGACATTCTTAGAAATAGGAGGCGCCGAGTGAAATTCGGATTTTTATCACCACTCTTGAAATCTTGAAGAAACGCACAAATACTGCTGAATCAATCTTGAAGAAACGCGTCATCAGTCATAGGGAAAAGAAATAATACAAAATCCGAAGAGCTGCTCTATGAGCTCCTTCCTGGTTTCAATAAATGAAAAAACTCAAGTATAGCATTTTTATTCAAACTTTACCGGCAGGAAAATTTGCTTGATCTCTTATCGTATTCTTACTTATCTTTCTCAGCCGTTTTAACTCTTTTTTTATTTCTTTTGCATAAGGATGGTTGTTGTCTCTAATATTTAAAATTCTTAAATATTCTTGTAATAACACCTTTTCAATACCGGTCAATTCATTTTTTGCATTAGCAGATTTTATCGGCTGCTCATTAAAAAAATATTCGACTTCCAATTTATCAATAAAATCATCTGTCGCTTTCTTGTCATACTGATCATGCGCAACTATACTGGCTATGCTTTGTCTAAGGGTAGATAATGTTCCATATTTTACGCGGGTCTCCGTATGTGTATCGTTAATATGCCAATTCAATCTGTCTCTAATAGATTCTTTTACGGCAATACCGACATATATACAAAACTTATCCGACTGCGTTTCAATTGAGGATTTTATATCATCAAACTTAATGTCCAATTCATTTAAAATCACATCTAACTCAGCTCGATTTGCCCACCATTTATAATATCCCGGTGCTTTTTTTATCTTTTGTAAATTTTCTTTATCTCTTAATTCTATCGCTTTTACTATCATAGACCTCCCCGTTTCGATATTCGGTCGGTTTATTTAAGTCAATACAATTACTGTTTTTATAGGCAAAAACGATGCAATGTAAATGAGGTATTAAATGCTCATAGTATGATTTGCCGCCAAAAATATAAAATATATCATTTTTTAAATCATACTTTGACTTTAATGTATTCAATACATTTTCCGCCCATTTCTTTTTATATTCGGCCGATTGTTTTCCTAAATACAAGTTATAATACGAAATACGTTCGTTTTTATCTAATAATCCGTACTTTCCCGATAGAATGTACCATTCTTCGCACTTATATTTTTTTAGTCCTTCTTCTTTTGACTTTATAAAAGTATTACCTTTGTATATATCTTTGGCTAAATATTTTTCAGCAAGATTATCTTGTCCTAGTTTACGGCTGCTGCAAGCGATTAAACCTATTATTTTACTCATAATTTAATTTCCTCCTGATATCAAAAATCGTCTCTAAATAGTATTCCGTATACTTTTTGAGATTTCTATCTTTGTTATAGTCATACTATGTATGATACTATTTACTCATTGTATCCACTCCAATGGAACAATTTTATTATACTCTTTTACTGTGGGGTATATATCTTTATACCACGCATTACGTGCATAATAATTATTTGTATTTTGAGGTTCTATATATAACCATCCATCATCAGTATGAACTCTAATAAACACGTGTCCGCTATCCCCTATATACTGGTTATAAACAATTTGAGCAGTTGAATAATAATCACAAAATAACAAGCAATAATCTTGACAGTTTATCTCACCATCTCTATTAACATCTCGTATATTATCGTGAATCTTATAAAGCACACGTTGCACCTCACGTTCCACATTCTTTAACGACGTATTTGATTTACCTTTTTTAACAGGTTGAACCTGCTTATTATAGGTACTCGCCGGTGCACTATAAGGATATCGAGTAGTATCAATGTTGTTCTTAACTGCTAAAATAATGATAAGTAAACCGGCACACAGTGCAAGAAATTTTAAAAAAGCTTCACCACTAGAAGGTTCACTATGTTCCCCAGCAGAGGGCTTACTATGGTATCCAATACGCTCTTGATTTTTAATATAAAAGGCTGTGCGGAGCATCTTTGCTCTATTAAATTCGACAAATTGAGCTGGATTGAATTGACAGTTGGTACAATAAGAACACCCAAAATCTCTTGCACAGCTTGCACATCGTCTAGCAATTGTTTTGATGTATTCGTCATCGATATGGTCTTCGCCTTCATAAAAATACGCTTGTCGGATCATACTTCACTCTCCAATAAATGAGCTTTCCGAATAATATTCGATCATCATAAATTGTAAATATCTTGTATTACGGCTTTCGCACATTTGCATCCGTTTTTAAAGCCGAAAAGCTTAAATGTTTTCCACACAAATATTGCACCATAGTATATGAGTTTAAGACGGTTCCACACTCTTCTGCAAATGTATGATAATGCGAATATTGCAGTATGGTATATACGTCTAAGGCGTTTCCGCACTCTTCGACAAACGTATGATAGTCTCGGGGCGACAAACGGATAGAAAAGGGCGAGGCATAGTATGAACCCTAGTTTTTTCATCAAATACTCCTGTATGTATTCATAGCATTTTTTGCTCTTTATACTCTTCCTGTTTTTAGGCCGGTCAGTCTACCCCGTTTGAAATGCACAATAAAATTATCAAACAGATTCATTGATTTTTTTATCGCTTCTTGTATACTTCCCATATATAAGAATTGCCATTTGTTTTTTTATATGCGTAATATTCTTCTTTCTCTTTTTCAGGTGCCGTAAATTTATACCATTTATTACCTTCCGCATGTGCTCTATCTGCATATCTGTATATTGCAGAGGCTTCTTTAGAAAGGTTGCTTAATTTTTCCAGTTGATTTAATGAAGGGACTTTATCTACTGCCGTCATCTCCCAATTTACCGACGTGTCTTCTTTGCCAAAAAAGAGACCGTTAAAATCTGTTACACACCCCGAAAATAAAAATACTGTTCCTATAGAAACCAGTATTACACCAATCATTGAAAATAATTCCTTCCGTTTCATTACGATACCCGTCCTTTTGCAATGCTTTTTCACTGCCATTTATAGTTTTTGCGGACTGAAAAGTTATACGGAGCAATCTCATAATTATCTATTTTGATAACGAAGCGCTCCGGTATTTTTCCCATCCACACCTAAAGCCATCTCCCTTAAAATTTGAAGAGAGTTTATTACACTGGCTTTCTTCCATAATACCCTAAAAGTCAAGAGTGTTTTGTCAAAGGTTCAGGTTGACAGATGCTAACCGCTAATGATAGTATTTCCCTATGATAGTTGATTGGCAAGATAAAGAAGCGCTGAAAATATGGAATATGCAGCCGTCAACACGATTACCTCCTGAAATACAGCAAAGAGTACGGCAAAAATTAATTCTCATAGATGCTGCAATTTCGTTAAGTGATCTAAAATCTCCGCCATCAAATAGTTTGGAAGCTTTAAAACATGACAGAAAAGGTCAGTACAGTATTAGAATAAACAGTCAGTGGCGTATTTGCTTTGAATGGAACAATGGACGAGTTGTTATAGTAGATATCGTTGATTATCATTAGGAGGCATATTGATGGATGTTATACTAAAACCGGTACATGTAGGCGATATACTGTATGAAGAGTTTATGCAGCCGTATCATATAACAGCATATAGACTTGCGCAAATGACAGGGCTTTCGCAAACACAAATAGGACGGATCATAAAAGGAAAAAGAGGTATTACAGTCGATACCGCATTGCGCTTCGCGCAGGTTTTTAGCACAAGTCCTGAATTTTGGCTGAATATTCAAAATAGGTATGAAATTGATAGCATGAAAGCAGAAACAAAAGAAACTATTAAACAAATACAACCGATCATCCATGTGTTTGCTTAACAAATATCGAAGGAGTTTTTTATGAAAGTGAATATACACCGGCTTTTGAAGGAAGCGAAGGACGCTGTCCCGCAGGCCGAGTGGATCGGATTACGGCGGGTTACCAACTATCTGACAGGGTTTTCCGCTATCGACGGTAAATTTGACGAGGCGGCCGGCGGCTCTGACGAGGGAGTTATGCTGGAGGTACTGTACAAGGGAACGTTTAGCTATGCGGCGACTGCCGACCTGAGTAGCGGCGGTATCAAACGTGCAGCGGAGCAGGCTTTTGCGGCGGCACAGGCTGCGCAGCCCTACGGCATCCATCGTTTTGACCAAACGATGCGCCCCGCCGCGCAGGTACGCTATGCCTCAAAGCGTGAAAAATTAAGCGGGATTCCCGCCGCCGAAACGGTTGAGCTCTTGTGCAGTATCTGCGATGCCGCAAAGGTTTCTTCAAAGATTATTCAGACCGCCGCTTCCTGCGAAACAGGTATCTGCGAAACCGAAATGGTTTCTACCAACGGCGCCGACATCCGGCAAACCGTTCGGTTCGGCGGCATCAGCATGAACGCTGTTGCACGTGAAGGAGATATTATCCAGCAGCGGAGCGTGCACGGACGTTCTGCACTAACTTATCAGGGCGGACGGGAATTGTTCAACCCTGCGGCGCTGCTTGAAAAGGCACGCAAGGCGGGCACGGAAGCCGTCGAATTGCTCACCGCCGAGCCGTGCCCCAACGGTAAGCGGACGCTCGTGCTAATGCCCGACCAGATGATGCTGCAAATTCATGAAAGCGTTGGGCACGCGCTGGAAATAGACCGCATCCTCGGCGATGAGCGCAACTATGCGGGCGGCAGTTTTATCACGCCGGAAGATATCGGCAACTTCCGCTACGGTTCCCCGTTGATGAACGTCGCCTTTGACCCGACCATCGCGCAGGAGCTGGCAAGCTACGGGGCGGACGATATCGGCAACGCTGCGGTAAAAGAATACCTCATTAAAGACGGCATTTTGATACGGGCGCTTGGCAGCTTGGAAAGTCAAAAGCGGTCGGGACTCCGGGGCGTTGCAAACCAGCGCGCCTGTTCGTGGAATCGCCCGCCCATCGACCGGATGGCAAACCTCAACCTCGAAGCGGGAACGAGCAGCTTCGATTCCATCATCGCCTCAATCGAAAACGGCATTCTGATGTTCTCCAACCGTTCATGGTCGATCGACGACTATCGCAATAAATTTCAATTCGGCTGCGAGTACGGCAAGCTGATCGAAAACGGCAAACTGACAAAAACCGTCCGCGACCCGAACTACCGCGGCATTTCACGGTACTTTTGGAACAGCCTCTGCGCAGTCGGCGATGAAAGCACTTTCGAGGTGTTCGGCACCCCGAATTGCGGCAAGGGCGAACCGAATCAGGTGATACGGGTAGGGCACGCAAGTCCCGTATGTGCATTCAGCGATGTTGAAGTATTTGGAGGCGGAAAATGAGTTGTGATCAAGAAATGATGTGTGAAATGGATTCCGATTTTAAATGGCATTTTGAGTCTCTTGCAGACTTTTTCTTCGATGAGCTGTTGCCTACTGAACAAGCGTCTCTAAGCTACGACGCGGAGGACACTTACTTCCTGCGGATGAATCACGCCAAGGTGCGCCAAAACGGTTTTGTGAAACAGGCTGCGGTTTCGGTTACCCTCTACAAAAACAAGAAAACCTATCGCTTTGCACAAGGGTTGAGCGGCCAGCTTGAGCAGGATAAGGAAACGCTTGCCGCAGCGTTGGAGAATGCACGCAGTATTATCGCGCAGCTTCCCGAAGACCCCTATCAGTCTATTCCCACTGCAAGTGACGATTCCGAAACAATCTATGACGGTGCGTTGCTTCCGCAAGAGATAATAGAAAAGACGCTGCTTGAGCCTGTGTCGGATTTGGATTTTGCCGGGCTTTTTTCGCAAGGGATGATATGCCGCGGGGCTGCTAATACGGCCGGTGCGCGGCACTGGTTCCAAACAAAGACCTTTACGCTCGACTATTCGATTTGGCTGAAAAATGGACGCGCGGTAAAAGGCTTGTATGCAGGGCGTGACTGGCAGCAGGCTGAATACGAAAAACGCATCGCCGATGCGCGGCAGAGTTTGCAGGTGCTTGCACTTGAACCGAAAAAAATCGAGCCGGGTAAATACCGCGTTTTTATCGCTGAGGATGCGTTGGTGGATGTCGTAGAGTTTTTCTCGTGGAACGGCTTCGGAGAGCGGGGAATGCAGCAGGGCGAAAGCGCCTATCTTGCATTAAAAGAAGGGCGGGAGCATTTTGCCGATTCCTTCAATTTGACGCAGGATTTTTCCATCGGTGTGGAACCGTCGTTTAACAGCGAAGGAGAATCCGCCCCTGAAAAATTAACCGTTATCGAAAAAGGAAAGCTCATTCATACCATCGTGAGTTCCCGCTCGGAAAAACAGTACGGTACAAAGGCAAACGGCGCCGATTCAAGTGAAGGATTTCGTTCCGCAGCTATCGGAGCGGGGTCGCTCGCCGAAGCGGATGCGCTCAAAGAACTGGGAACCGGCATTTACATTTCGAACTTCCACTACCTTAACTGGAGCGATCCAGCAACTGCCCGCGTAACCGGTATGACCCGCTTTGCCTGCCTCTGGGTGGAAAACGGAAAAATTACAGCTCCCATTGCGGATATGCGCTGGGATGAATCGCTGTACAATATGTTCGGCGCGAATCTCCTTGCACTCACCAAAGAACGGAAACTCTTTGTAGAAACAAGCACCTACGAAGAGCGCGCAGTAGGCGGCTGTCTCTTGCCCGGTATCTTGGTCAAGGATTTTAACTGCACGCTGTAGAAGTTGCCGTTTTTGTGAGCATTTTTTCGTGCATAAAGATCATCACAATTAAAATCACCGCCAAATAGAGCGGCATCAATGCGACACCGATATGATTTGCAACCAACCCGAAGATCGGCGGCATCAGACAGGTTCCGGCATACGCGGACGCCATCTGGACCCCGATCATCGCTTGAGACTTATCTTTTCCGAATTGTGCAGGTGTCGCATGGATAATCGAAGGATAAATCGGTGCACACCCCAAGCCGATAAGCCCTAAACCGAGCAGGGGCAGTACCGTTGTTTTTCCGAACGAAAGGAACAGCAGCACAACACCTGCGCCGATGCCGCTTTGTCCAAGCCGAATCATCTGCGTATCGGTTAATTTGAAGGTTAAAAATCCGCTCAAAAATCTCCCCGCAGTAATACCGATAAAAAAGAGGCTGGCAAGTCCTGCGGCCTCTTTTTCCGGAAGCCCTCTGTGTAAAACCAGATAACTGCTTGTCCATAAATTTGCGGTTTGCTCCACAGCACAGTAACAGAAAAAGGTAAGCATAATTTCTTTTGCACCGGGAATGGCAATCACCTGTCTTAGGGGGAGCGGCGGCGCTTTTACATCCTCATCCGTAGTGCCATCTGTTTTCGCTTGCTTATTCCAAAGCGGCAGACTCACCAGTAGTACGGCGGTTAAGCAGGTTTGTAGCACCGCAATATATCGATAGCCCATATTCCACGGCTGACCGCCGGTCAGAACAGCGCCCATAATGTACGGACCTATTGAGGCGCCTATCCCCCACATACAGTGCAGCCAGCTCATGTGCCTGCTGGCATAATGCACTGCTACATAATTGTTGAGAGATGCATCAACACTTCCGGCACCGAGTCCGTATGGTATCGCCCACAGGCACAGTGCACTATAGGAATGGCTGACCGAAAAACCGAAGAGTGCCGCTGCTGTTATCAAAACACTGAATGCCGTTACTTTTCCGGCACCGAAAATCTTTGTCAACCGGTCGCTTTGGAGGCTGGAAACAATAGTCCCGCCTGCAATAATCATAAAAATAGCACCGGAATAAGACACAGGGACAGAAAGCTCCCGATACATCGCCGGCCATGCGGAACCTAACAGAGCATCCGGCAGTCCAAGACTGATAAACGCTGCGTAAATGATTGCGAGCAATATATGTATCATAATTTTTTCAGTATACTGCCTTGATCACTTCTTGCGCAATATCAGTATCGAACACGGAGGCATTTGCAGTCCTTTTAACGCATCGGAATGATAGACTCTTCCATCCGTCAGGCTCTCATACTCACCCGTCGGGATGGTATGCAGCGAAACAAAGCTTTGAGCAAAATCGGAATTGGCGATAATCAATAGTTGTTCTTCGTTGCACTTACGCCAAAAGCCGAATTGCCGGTTTGCAATAAACTCCTGCCGGTACGACCCGCGCTGTAAGGCGGGATGCTGTCCGCGTATCTTTGCAAATGTTGTAATCGAGGTGCGGATAAACCCTGCATCAAAACCGGGAGCAGTAAAATCAGGAAGCTCACCGAACGGCGGGAGCGGCGGACGCAGTTCATAATCGCAATTATGGCTCCGAACCCCTCTGATGCCGTATTCACTGCCGTAGTAAATGGACGGAATACCGGGAATGGTAAAAAGCAGTCCGTATAAAAGATGGATATGCTGCTCCGGCTTGTTGAGCGTACTGACCGCGCGGTTTACATCGTGGTTGTCCACAAAATTATACAATGCACTGTCCCTGTACATTCCTCTTTCGCTATTGTATTCCCTGTCCAAATTATACGAAAGCTCATACATATTCTGATCATTCAAACACGACCAGAGCGCTTTATAAATTTGATAATTTATTACCGAATCAAGCCTGCCGTTCCGCGTCCATTCGGCATAGTCGCCATGCACCACCTCACCCATCAGCCAAAAATCCGGCTTAATACTTCGGCAAAAATCCCCCAGTGCATCAAGAAAGTTTTTACTTAACACATCCGCCGCATCAAGCCTGAGTCCGTCTATCCCAAATTCTTCAATCCACATTTTTACCGCACCAAAAAGATGCTCCCGCACTGCGGCGCTATCGCCATTCAGCTTGACCAAATCCTTACAGCCGGCCCAGCCTTCATACTCAAAGCAATCCCCTTGCGCACTCCGCCGGGAAAAATCAAGATTGACATACCAATCCTTATAGGCGCTGCCGTACCCATGCCGCTGAATATCCTTAAACGCAAAAAAATCCCGCCCCGTATGATTAAACACCGCATCCAGCACCACCGCAAAGCCCTTTTCGTGGCACAGACGGCAAAACTCCTTAAACCGCTCATTATTCCCCAACCGGCGCTCCACATGGTAATAATCCACCGTATCATACCCATGCGCCGTTGACTCAAACACCGGTCCAATCAGCAGCGCATTACACCCCAACGCCCGAATCTCATCCAACCGCCCCGCCAGTTTCTCAAAAAAATCCCCCGCCGGACACGCAAAGTCATTCCGCTTAGGACAATTCCCCATCCCCAGCGCATAAATATGATAAAAAACCTTATCTGAAAAAACTTGAGACATAGACACCTCCGTCATTTGTTTTATTTTTTTAGTTTTGGGCGGCTTTTTGCTTCCAGCAAAAACCAGGCTTTTCGGGGTTCCGCCTCTCGGCTCCATTCCTTCGGAACGGCTTCGCCGCCCCTACAATCCTTTCCGCTGTTGAACAGTGTACATCCTTGTACACTGTTCAACGACAAGTTTTTCTCGCGAAAAACTTGCTGCTGCATGGAACCACCGCCGTCCGTGGCGGTTCTGAAATGTACATCCGTGTACAAGCTAATGCGTGAGTTTGCTTGCAGCAAACTCACTTCTGACTACTATCACCGCCATCCATGGCAAGTTCAAAAATTGACATCCTTGTCAATTTTTGAACGCGAGTTTTTGCTGTGCAAAAACATCGCTTCTGTTTGCAACCACGGACATCCCTGTCCGTCCTGAACTCCTTGCCGTAAGCCTTTTGAAAAGAGACGGTGTAGCTACAAGGAGATAGCTGAAAATAAAGCGGAGGCGTATCTATGATACGTTGAGCATTTATTTTCAGCGTACGACGCAGTAGATGCGCCGTATATTTTCAAAAGTCCCTTTCCGTAAGCCTTTTGAAAAAAGACGGTACAGATACGAGGCGCGAACACAAATTAACCGCAGGCGTATCTTTGATACGTTGAGGATTAATTTGTGTGCAGCAACGAAGTAGATGCGCCGTATATTTTCAAAAGGTTAAGCGACGCCGTAGACAAAACTATGCACAATCCGATAAATCGTTTGATCATCTCTAGGCAGTTTGTTCTGCGCACACAGCAGTGCTACCGAAATAACATTATTGTGGAACAAGATTGAGTACAGCTCCTCTTTCCCGCGCATATTGCCGAACTCGTTTGCGGATTTTATAAAAAATGCTGCAAATACCGAATCAAAACGCTGTTTTAACGGCGCGTAGACAGCCTCGGTTTCCGCATTGCCGGGTGCATTTAAGAGTACGCTGTGCAGATTAAAAAAGGCGGGGTACGCAACTGCAAAATCAATCGCTGCGGTCAAAATGCGTGTTAGGCTTTTCAGAAAATCGTGCTCGTACACTGCCGCATCACTCAAACGATGCAATAGCTCCGCGCCTTTGGTATCCGCTATTGCCTGTAAGAGTCCCTGCTTGCTTTTGAAAAAATAGTACAGGGTCGGTTTTGTAATACCGGCGTTATCACAAATTTCCTGTACACCAACTCCCTCATATCCTTTTTGAGAAAAAAGACGAATGGCTGTGTTGAGAATTTCATCTCTGCTGTTATCGTTTGTTGTACTATTCATATTATATACCGACTGGTATATAATATACCGAACGGTATATGAATTGTCAATACCTAACGGAAAGTCTATCCCCTATTCTGCAGGATTGTTAAAAAATGGTCTGATGCGTTTACCCTGTTGCGTTAACACGGTTTTTGTCTTAAAGTATTCTGCAGACAAGAAATTTATCATAATAGGATTTTTTTATGAATAAAATAAAAATCAGTATTGTATGCATTGCCCTTACCGCATTGCTTCTGTTTACCGCCAGCAGCTGCTTTATCGTAGTTAATGGTCGTGTCCGTGGAAATGGAACGTTGAAAACGGAAAGCTTTTCTCGAAGTAATTTTGATTCCGTTTCCATCAGTGGCGATTGGATGGTCGATATACGACAGAGTGAAACTTTTTCCGTTACCATTGATGCTGATGAAAATCTCTTCAACTATTTATATGTAGATGTTTCTAATAATATCTTGCATATCGGCTTTCAGCACGGATATGTTATCGGGTGCTCGAACTGCAAAGCTATTATTACCATGCCGGTCTTAATACAATTAACAGCCTCCGGTTCGCTTACCGGTACCGTTTCATCATTCAATATACCCGGACGTACGATGTCGGTAGTTGTTTCCGGATCCGGTGATGTTGTTGCACGTGATATTACCGTAAAAAAATTAAAGCTGAACATATCCGGTTCGGGTTCTTTTGGAGCAACAGGGAAAGCTCAAAGTTTAGAGGGCAGTATTTCCGGTTCCGGCAATATAAAAACGACTCGTCTGGAAACCGAAGATGCCGATATTTCCATTTCCGGCTCCGGTTCTGCAAAAGTATGGGTTACGACGTTTTTACGAGCCGATATCAGCGGTTCAGGTTCGGTCGGTTATAAAGGCAATCCTCTTATGATTGACCGCCGAATATCCGGTTCGGGCAGCATATATCCTCTATAGGGTTCGCAGCAAAGGGACGAAAAAGAGACTGAAATGAAAACAACTGAGGCTCACACACGTTCTTTTTTATGAATGGACAGGGTGTAATCGGTACGGTATAATAAAAAAATGATTGTAAGCAAAATCCCCGGCATTGAAGCTATTGCATTCGATATAGACGGTACGCTCTATCCCGCATGGAAGCTGACGCTGCGTGCTGTTCCGTTTTTTATCCGCCATATCCGTTTTATGAAAGCTTTTGGAAAAGTCCGCCATATTTTACACGGATATAGTTCATCTGATCCGGATAAAGTGCTGCCGGATTTTTTCAATGTGCAAAATGAACTATTGGCAACTCATCTTAATATCTCCCCGCAAGAAGTAGGCGATTTTTTAGACAGAGAAATATATAAGGGGTGGAAAAAGAAATTTGTGCGTATTCGTCCGTACCCTTTTGTAAAAGAAGCGATCATGCGATTAAAAGAGGCAGGGTTTAAAATCGGTATTCTATCGGATTTTCCGCCCGAACAGAAAGGTTCCGTATGGGACATTCTTCCGCTCTGCGATGTTGCGCTGGATTCCGAAGCGCTTGGCGCTCTTAAACCTTCCCGTATCCCTTTTCTTAAACTTGCCGAAGCCTTGAACACGCCGTGCGAACGGATACTGTATGTCGGGAACAGTAAAGCGTATGATGTCGCAGGCGCTTCTTCAGTCGGTATGAAGACCGCTTATATCGAAAATCCGCTTGTTTCATTGTTCAGAAAAAAACCGCCGTATGCTGATATTTCCTTTTCAAACTATCGTCAATTCTTAAACTATGTGCTATAATATAATAGGTAGGATAATTTTAAAAACCGCTGTTTTTAGATGTGTCCGATCTATTCATTAAAACAGAATTTATTTTAAGTAAGGGTGGAACTTAGAATGTCAATGCAACTTTTGGCCTCCGCGATAACGCTTATGCTTTCTCTGATGCTGATTCTTTTTTTTCGGCAAATGGATAAAAACAGCCGTTCGATAGAAAAAGCAAAAAAATACGGCGACCGTGTTAAAGATGAAATAGAAGGGTTTGTTAAGGAACGGACGCAGAATTTGCGTGATGCGGCGATCGAGCTTGACGCAAAACTATCACAGGCGATTGCGGCTGTTAACCGGCTCGATTCCATATACAACGATTTTATGAAAAAATCCGATGTGTTGACTGCCCGTTCATCATCCATCGATGCAATAGAAAAAAATGTTGCAGGGGCGGAGGAGACAATTAAGACTGTTATGGATATGGCTGCCCTTGCGGAAAAAAATCTTGCACGGGTCAGTCAGGAATCAGACTTTGTCGATTCGCTTGCAAAAAAAATTACGGATGCACGGAGTGAATTGAATCATATTTCAAAACTGATGCCCGAAATGCAGGATAGCTTTTATAAGCAGAATCGTGAACATCTCCAGATGCTTGAAGAACAGCTTACTGCGGGTTTTAATAATACCATTAGCGCTTTTGAAAATAGGGTTACCGGCGCAGAGAAAAAAAGTGCGGAATTGCTCGAGGTAACCTCAATCCAATTGAATGACCTTTATAAAAAGGCGTTCACCGAGGCGAGTAAAAAAGCTCAAAACCTTGGCGATGAATCTTTTGCTAAACTGCAGACCCAGATGGAACTACAGATGCAGCAGTATAAGGCAGCGCTTGATGACCGTTCTGCAGCGCTTGAAGCGGAGATCACTGCCGGCATGACCGAAAATAAAGCGCTTGCCGAAAAGTTTAAACAGGATTGGCAAGAAGAAGCTGATAAACTTGAAAGCGCACTGCATTCGCAGTTCAGCGCTGCTGAGATTGCATTTACGCAGCGCATCACAAATCTTGAAAAAGGATTGGAGAAAACCGAGGCGGATATGCAGAATACGAACCGGCAGCTTGATTCGCGCCTTACCGAGTTTGAAACGGGATTAAATGCCCGCCTCGAAAAGACCGCTGCAAAGGCTGCTCAAAGTATTACCGCGCTTTCTCAGTCGGCAGATACAAAGTTTGCCGAATATAAAAAACAAGCAACCTACTATTACGAAAAATTTGATAAGTCCATTGCCGGTATCGATAAGCTTTCTGCCGAAATGGAAAAGGCACAAGAGTCGGTGAAAGACCGGCTTTTGCAGGACTTCGGAAAGCATACCTATACCATGCAGGAAAAATATAACGGCTTTGAAAAACATTTTTCCGAACGGGCAAATGCGCTTGCCGGTAGACTTCAGGAGATAACCGAACAGCTGAACGTGCTGCGTGAGGAATCTCAAGCCGCGCTTTCCGAAAAGCTGCGCCTCTTTGAAACCGATTTTTCAAGCGAATTGACCCGCCGCAGCGATGCGCTCAGCGGAGATATCCAAAAGCTGCGGAACGATGTTACCGAACGGCTTGCACTGATGGGGTCGGAAAGCGAGTCCGCGCGTAAGGATTTGGAAGATGCGTATAAACAGGATTTAAAAGCACGGCTTGCGCAGACGGCAGAGGAATACAAGGGACACTTTGCCAAATTCAAAGAAGATATTGCCGCAATCGAAGAGGGAATTGCCAAGCGTATTACGGCAAGCGATGAAGCGCTGCTCGCCTATAACACTCAGTTTAAAAATATGATGGATCAGACAAAGGAAAAAGCTCAAACATATATGCGCAATGAGCTTTCCGGTCTCAAGCTTGAACTGCAGGAATCGATGCGGCAGCAGAGTGTTGAAGTTGAAAATGCTACAAAAGAGGTAAAGAATTGGCTTGATACGGTTAAGCAAGAATCAGGCGGACAGCTTGATGCGGCTAAAACCGATTTTGAAACATGGAAGGCTCGCATCGACCAACAGTTGGCAGAGATGCGGGCTACGGTAGACGAAAAGGTTGCGAATTTTACCGCATCGACGGAACGGGCTATCGAAGGCATCGGCTCAAAATACACCTCGTACTATAAAGATTTCAGCGTGAAAAGCGATGAAGCGCTTAAACTGATGCAGCAGAGAATCAATGATCTTAATGCAAAGGTGCAGAGTGCCGAAGAAGAATTTTCTGCACAGGTGCGCAGCGTTACCGAAGCCTTTACGCGTGATGCCGAACAGGTTACGAACGAGCTGGA
This sequence comes from Treponema sp. OMZ 857, assembly GCF_024181085.1. Taxonomy (NCBI): domain Bacteria; kingdom Pseudomonadati; phylum Spirochaetota; class Spirochaetia; order Treponematales; family Treponemataceae; genus Treponema; species Treponema sp. OMZ 857. The sequence goes on along the minus strand of NZ_CP051147.1, from coordinate 2,480,965 downwards.
TAAACGGATCAACAACGCGACGGGGGAAGCAAATCATTCGCTTGACAACATACGGGAGCTGGTACACGGTCTTCGCAGCGAAGTGGAAGAAACGCAGCATGATTTATTCGAAAAGATACGGCGCGATTCCGATCAGCTGACCGAAACCGTTGAAGAAATCGATAAGCGGCAAAATGCCTTTATTACGCAGACACGCGTGTTTGACCGTGCGGACGAATTGAAGGCCGACTTGGAACAGAATATCGAAAAGCTGAAAGCGGAAGTTACCCGTTTTGAAATCTACCGCAATACAATGGATGACCTGAATTTGAAATACGAAAAGGTAACCCATCTCGAAGAGGAAGCGACACAAAAAATCGCCCGATTTATGGGTGAACGTAAAAACATTGAAATTTTGGAAAATGACTTTGCAAAACTGACGGTGCTTTCCGAATCGATGGATAAAAAACTTGTTGAGCTCGCTTCGGCTGATGATGAATTACAGCGCTATCAGGTGCAAATTCGGCGTATCGAAGAAAGCATTGCCGATGTGAATACCCGCTATGACCGGTTGGAGAAAAAAGGTACTGTGCTCGACCAAACAGTGCAGAGTATTGATGCCGCCTTTGAAGATTTAAAGACGGTTGAAAAAGATATTAAGTCGGTACAGAGTAAGCTCTACACCATTCCGCCGGAATTGCAAGATATTCAAGAAAAGATGGAATATCTTATTTCCAATCAGGAAAAAGCGGAGAAGGCGCGGGAGCAGCTTGATACCATCGATGAATTGCTTGGAGAGCTTGAGGGGCGTATTGAAAAACTGCACAATGCCCGCGAATGGCTTGCCGGCACCGAGACTCGCTTACAAGATATATCGAAAAATTCGGAAAACCAGCTGAAGCTGCTTGCGGATTTGGTTAAAACTGAAAAGCCGGTCAACAAGACGGAAGGCTCAACAGCAGTGGGTACTCGTGAGAATGTGTTGAAGCTCTTTAGAAGCGGATGGACGCAGGACGCTATTGCCAATGCCCTCAATCTATCGCAAGGAGAGGTACAGCTCATCCTAGAGCTTGCTGAGAAATAAGCTGACGCCTAAACGTGATGGTGCGAGAGCGTGTTTACCGCGAAAGAAGACAAGTGCACCACACGGCGGCGGCTGTACCGCTGCCGATAACGCCGACCCCCTCACCGGTTTTTGCTTTGACAAAGATCTGATCGATTTCTACCGATAGAATTTCCGCAATAGACCGGCGGATTGCCTCGCGGTACGGCAGAATTTTCGGCTTTTGGATCGCAATAACGCAATCGGCGTTTTCAAGCTGCCAGCCTGCTGCCCGTACCCGTTCCCACACTGTTTTTAGGAGCATCCGGGAGTCGGCATTCTTCCACTGCGGATCATTCGGCGGGAAAAGCTCGCCGATGTCGCCAAGACAAGCGGCTCCGAGTAGGGAATCCGCAAGAGCATGGAGTAGCACATCTCCGTCTGAATGCCCCGCTTCTCCTTTTTCAAAAGGAATATGAACCCCGCCTAAGATTAATGGCCTGCCTTCTACAAGGGTGTGGAGATCATAACCTAAGCCAATTCGTATCATAGTGTCTTCCTTAAAGGTCTTCTCGATAAGTGATTTTTTTGTTTTCCCGCGATCCGGGGCAGATGTAAACAGTTCCGCAATATCGTGCGTAGATTTCGCTGTCGTCCGTGTAGATGTTGCCGTCGTTGCAGGCTTGGCGGTGTGCGTAGAGCAACGGTTCAAAGCGGAAGCCTTGCGGTGTTTGTACGGCGGCGAGCCGGCCTCTTTTAAGGTGCCGGATAATCTTTCCTGTTTCGTCTACTTCTTTTTGTGTATCCGTTACGGATATGGCAGGGACTGCCGCTCCGTATTGTTCGGTTGCCGTTAATACCGAAGTAATCACTTCGCCGGAAACCCACGGCCGCGCTCCATCGTGTACCAGTATACAGGTTATGTTTTTATCCGCAAGCGCTAACAGCCCCTTGTACACCGACTCCTGCCGGCTTGTTCCCCCTTCAACGATATGAAGACTATCTCGATGTGCATCGAAAAAAGAGGAAAGCCGTGTATCGGTACTCAACAGCGAATAGGCTGCTTCAACTTTGCCCTGCGGCACGGTTATGACATAACGGCCAAAGCATCCTGCAGATACAAAAGCGTAAAGACAGGCGGACAGTACCGATGTATGCGTATCGGAAGGTAAGGGAAGAAATTCTTTTTTTTCTCCAAAGCGTTGAGAACTTCCGGCAGCTGTAATTAGAACGGCATTATTCGTCGTCATCGAAATCGTCTTCGTCGTCTATATCATTCATACCGTCGTCAAATATATCAGTATCAACTTGATCCTGTTTTTCGACAGGAGCGTTTTTACTTAAAACCTCCAGATATGAATGAATCATCGCTTCAATTTCCGACTTCGGTTTTTGCAGTGCATAAGAAAGCTCATCGTAAAAAATGCGATATGCGGAATCGTATAATTTACGCTCTTGGATAGGAAGTTCTTTTATTTTACTGCGGTGGTAAAGTGAGCGGACGATGGATGCATTGTCTAAAATGCTCCCCGTTTTGAATAAATCGAGGTTCATTTGATACCGCATCTTCCAATCACTGGGGATGGGGTCAAACTTTTCGGATAAAAATGCCAGTGCAGCCTGCGCTTCATCGGCAGAAACGATCGTTCTAATACCTAACTCGGTCGCCTTGAGTGCAGGCACAAGAACCGTCATGTCGGATTCATCAAAGTAAATGACGTAATACGTCAGCATTTCATCTTTGAATTTTTTTTCGCTGATTTCGACGATTTCTCCGACACCTTGACCGGGATATACAACCCGTTCTTTCACTGTAAATGAACATTCAGTCATATGCTGGTGTTATAGCATAAAAAAAGGCTTTGGTCAAAGGACTCTGTAGGGGAAACGCATCAGGCCGTTTTTTTAACATCCCCGCGGAAAAATTGAGACTATTCGACCAGAGCTGCCAAGGATGGCAGTGGTTCCATATAGTAGCGATGTTTTGTACACGCACAAAACTCGCCTTCAACTGATGTACATGGATGTACAACAGTTGAAGATGGTTCAAATGGTCGTCCAACCTCTATTCTTCTGCGATTCTTATTTATTTGTCTGATGCGTTTGCCTGTTTGCTGGAAAAATGTGTAAAATTTTATCCAAAATTTTACACAGCAAGGAAGGTAAACGCATCAGATTGTATTTTAATCTATCGGTGATTATTGTCCGATACTTATACTGAGGCCTATTGTTATGAACATAAAACTGAAAATCGGGATATTATCGGGCATACTGGTGTTGCTATTGCTTATCGCAGCCGGAACTTTTCTGCAAATTTCAAAACCGGCTGATACGCTTGAACGTCAGATTGTACAACTGGTAGGTTACGAACGTAACATGCTTTATGTACGCGGTACTGTTTACCGTTACGGTGTTGCCGGTGTACATATCCCTTCTTCTGTCATTGGTGCTTTAAGTAAGTACGAGCCGGCGTTAGTTGCCGTGGAGTATGCCGCAGAAAAATACACGGAAAAGGATGCTGCATTGCGGAGCAGCCTTTCGAGGTATTTTACTTCTGCTCGCTCAATAAATGCAGAATTTACCACGCTGATTAATGATTATAACCAACTGGGTGCGGCAAAGCCGAAACCGTTTGATGAAAAGAAGTTGGAAACAATTGAAAAGCTGATCAGCACTCATGTTAATGAGTTTGATGCGGTATCCGGTGCATTAGAGAGCGCCGCCGGCCGGTATCGGAAACAGGCAGCAATTCTTTCGGGGATATTGATTTCGGTAACATGGCTGTTAGGTCTTTTTGTTACATGGGCATTGGTACAAACTATTTATACCATCCTGCTTGCCCGTAATGCAAAAAAGCGGATTGTGCTGAAAGCGGGGCCGAAAACTGTTGCTTCCGAGCAAAGATTGCCGACCGATTCGACCGGGATACAAAATAAGGCGGATAGTAAGAGCTTATATACCCGTGAAACGGATGTAGAAATAATCGATGAGGGAGGTGCTTTGAAAACCTACGGATCGTCTGATACTGCATCGCAGCGACGGCTTGCTTCCGGTGCAGCGTCTTTCTGCTCGCCTCAATCGGAAGGGGCAATACAACCGGCACGTTTCACGTTCGGCAACCGCGAAGCAGGAGCTTTTGCAGAATCGGAGGGCGCGGCTGCATCGTGGGGAACAAAAAATCGCACTGATATGGAAAGCCGCTTTGCTGGCAGTACGCAGTCCGATATAAAGAATAGCGCTTTTGCTGAAAAACAAGCAGCCCTTCTTGAGCGTAATACTCAGCTGGAACAAAATCTTACCGATCTTCAACGCAGCTATGATTCACTGGAAAAGAAGCATACCGATCTGCAAGCAACATATAAAACGATGCAAGTGACAGCAGAGAAAGCGCGCGATGGATATCATCATTCGGCAACTCAGATGAAAGAAATTCTTTCTTCGGTACAGCAAACTGCTGAAAATCACCGTACTGATTCCGAAACGGCAAAAAAGTTGGTGGAAACATTTAAAACCGGCCATCAGCTGTTCAAAACAACCCATGAGCATCTGCAGTTTATCATCCAAAACGTTTCAAAAATTCAAGAAATGTCTGAAATTATCGAAAGTATTGCAGAACAAACAAAGATGCTCAGTATGAATGCAGCAATTGAAGCTGCGCATGCCGGTGATGCCGGTAAAGGCTTTGCCGTTGTTGCGGAAGAACTGAGCCGGCTTGCGGCTGCCGCATTGGAAAGCTCTCACGATATCGGCGGAACCATAAAACACGTAGTAACCGTCATTACGGGCATTGGAGCCACCAGTGATGAACTTGACCAATCTTTTGAAAAAATCCACTCGCAAACGGACGCTATTTATACCTCGCTGGTTGACTTTTCATCAATGATTGAAAAAACCGGCGACGAGGCAAAAACGGCTTTAATGCACTTTTCTACCTTAGAATAGATGTTTTTGAAATTGTTGAGTCGTGAGAACCTCTGAAAGCTCCGTCGCTTTTGAGGTTCTTTATAGGGAAGATGTTACAGCTGCATACCGTTCAATAGCGCTTTAAGCGCGGTCAGTTCTTCCGTAGTGAGTGTAACCCCTTTTCCCATTTTTTCGTGATCGGGAGACCAACTGCGGAGGTCGTATTTGGGGCTGCGCCCGTTCCATGCCACCGAGTTTAATTCCATCGTCCATCCGCTTTTTGAAGTAGAAAGAATTCCATGTTTTTGTGTAATTTCATAGCTGAATTCATCTGCCATACCTATCTCCATGTATATTGAGCAAACGCATTATAAAATTTTAAGCGTTTGCTTTCATTTCTACGCAAAATTTTGAACAAAATTTTGCGTATTTTTTCAGGGTAAGGGTAAATGCATCAGATAAATAGATAAAAATCGCAGAATGAGGAGGCCGGGCAACCATTTGAGCCGCAATGCGGCGAAATTCTGGTTGAACAGCCTCATCATTCTGCGGGGATATTCAAGAAATCTCTGATGCGTTTACCCTGCTATCCATGTATGTGTTATAGCATAATCTCATCGATAGGGCTAGCGAATTGAAATCGTTTTTGGAAAACTGAAATTATTTTACTTTTTTGTTATATCTGCTTGACATAAATGTAATCTTTTGCTAACATATAATCATACAAGAAGTTCCTTGTAAGGAGGTCGTTATAAGTCAAAGGCGTTCGTAAAAAGTATTGATAAGTGTGAATGATTTATACTCTATTTTTAAACCGCTCCATCTTGCATACTCCTGGAGCGGTTTTTTTATGCAATCAATAGTTTCGGTACAGGCGAGAGACCGCAACCGGTTCAATCAAACCGTTGTTCAGGTCACAGATAATGCAGTATGTTTTCAGAAAGACAAATCTCAATTATAATAGTTACCAAAGGAACCTATTAGATGATACTTTATCACGGAAGCCGGGAAATTGTAAAAAGCCCTGAAATTCGCATTCTTCGGTATAGTAAAGACTTTTACTTTGGTTTTTATTGTACGCTTATAAGCGAGCAGGCGAAAAGATGGGCAGTGAGATTCTCCGGAAAAGGAATAGTGAACGAATATGAATATGTTCAGAATTTCTCTCTCAAAATGTTGAACTTTCCGGAGATGACAGAGGCATGGCTTGATTTTATCATTGATTGCCGGAGTGGGAAATCTCATGATTATGACATAGTGGAAGGCCCTATGGCGAACGATACTATATTCAATTATATTCAGGATTTCATTGATGGTAAAATCTCCCGATCTGCATTTTGGGAACTTGCAAAGTTCAAAAAGCCTACCCATCAGATAAGTTTTCATACAGCGCGAGCATTGGAGACATTGACTTTCAAGACGGCTTACGAGGTATATGATGAAAAATAATAGTTCGTTATTTTATGTGTGCAGTCTTTTGGAATATATCGGCCGCCTCTGCAAAATTGAACGGTCAAAACTGGTAAATCAACTTGGAAAAAACAATATAAAAAGACTGTATAAAGATGCAGACACGCTTCATTGCGAACCGATTGAAAAAATTGCCGATGAAGTTATATCCATTTATAATATAACATCCGGAGACTTTGATAATGTTTTACGGTGCCGTTATGCAGTTCCGGATTATTGGACAATCGGTGCAGTATACGAACGCCTTATTGAAGATATTTGTGCAGAAAACGAATCTATTGATTTTATTGTTGACACATTGGTCTCTGTTTATTCGTCATGGATTGACGGAGCAATTTCAAATTATAATACGGATTTTTTTTATCAATCCCGTGAGTATATTTTTGAATCCTGGAAAGAGGGAACGCCGGTAGAATAAACAAGCTGATATTTTTAAAGTGTGATGATTCTGAATTTTTTTGCTTGACACCGCTTATTTCCCGTGTTACCCTATTAATTACCATGGTAAGGAATTCTGCTATCGTATCAGATATATTTTCTTCACAGCCGTACTTTAATAATTACTGGCTCAATATGTTTGCAGCAGGTGTATTATCCGTAAAACCAAAGACGGCTCTAATGGGTAGAGTTTCTTCCATAATACCCCCCCCCCCCCCCTACGTCGTAATGGCGCAAGTAATAAGCTAAGTCGAAATCTTTTATATTTTTATTCTATTCTCATTGATGATAAGCGCATAAGACAGCTGTTTTGTATTGTCTTGTGCGTTTTTTTACATAGGTACCGTTTTAAAGGTAAATTAAGATTTTTATTTCACAATTTAGCAAAACTGTTTGAAAACTTTGATTTTTATGCTCAACGTATACGAATTGGCAGTCGGATCTTATTCGTAAAAGCCGACTGTGCGGAACCTTTTCGATTATAGATTGAGTGAAAAATATGAATATTAATTAGGAGAGTTTAAGTATGGATACTTATGAAATTACAGTATGGGTTGATAAAAACGGAAAAACGCATACAGCCCCAAGTAGAGTTCAAGCTGGTAATATTTCTGAAGCTAAAGCGATATTTAAAGCAAAAAATGCTCAGTGTCAGTCTGTTACCGGTATACACAAAAAATAAGGAGGAATATATGACAAGAGATGAATTTGAAGAAAGCAGAAATAATTTCAATGAGCGTGCAGAAGAAACTCTAACTCGACAAGAGATGCGAAATGAGAAATATAACGCTAATTTGGAGGCAGGAAAGGTTAGTGGATTTGATAAGTTTATTCACGGGGTGAACTCTGTTCTTGCAGCATGTATCAAGTCCGGTACAAAAATATTGAATGATAGATGATTTATAAATTCGGAGTATTAAATTGAATATTGAAGTAAAACTTGATTTATAAATTGTGAAGTCATCGAATCAAGTTTTACTTCATTTTTTGACTTTATGTTAGGAAACAAGCCCCTAGGCAGATATTCTGATTAGTATATATGAATTTTTGCTAAAGGTTATAAAATAATAGTATAAAGGAGATGTTTAACTATGTCATATATAGAATCCTTAAAGGAAATTTATGAGTCAATCGCACCGGAAATGGAGTATTGTATATTTGCACCGGATTTAGATGAAGATAAATGGGAGTCAGGTCTAAATAAACTTGCACCGCAAGAGGAACCAATATCGGTTCTTTGTATAGGGAATGCCAAAGTAAAAGGTTTGCTTTCGATATTGTCTGCAAGTTTTTTTTTATTAACTAATGAGAAGTTATATATAGAGAAAATAAAAGAGGGTATAAGGTTTTCAGAAATTTTATCTATTTCATACCGCGAAGAAGATAAAGTATCCTTGTTTGGAAAGAATAAAGCTGAAGGTTTTATTATAATAAAAAAAGAAGGAGGTAACCAAGAAATTTTAAAAGGCAATTACGCTACAAAAAAAATTGCAATGTTTCTAAATAAAGTGGTTTCTGAATTTAAAAAGGCTCCTCCATCGATCCCTTATAAAAGCTGTCAAAACGTAAGTAAAATCGCTGATATAATAAAAGCAAATATTAAAGGTGATGAAAAATACTGGAAGATAGTACCGGATATAACCGATAACGAAAAAAACTCATTTATTATTCATTTTGCAAAAAATGAAATAAGGTCATGTGTTGCGGCAATTTATGAAGCTTCTTCCGATGAGAAACTTTATTTTACAAATGATTTTCTATATTATAAAAGATCAGATACCAATGTAGATAAAATTAAATATGAATTTCTTTCGAATGCTTCATACTTTGAAACAGAAAAAAAAGGCGATGATGGAAATAGGTTTTTTTCTCAAAATGTAATAGTATATGATAAAGATAAACAAGTTTTTTTTGAAAATTCAAATGTAGAAAAGAATTTTGCGGATATGTTTAACAATATCATTTCTGTAATAACCGGTAAAAATATAGAAACAGATGTACATAAAGAGAAGGATGTTTTCTTTAGTATTTTAGAAAAATGGAATGAGTTTTTTTCACGCATAAATACTTCTGAATTGATTGATATACAAGCTACAGAACGTGAAGTTATAGCTAAAGACGATTCTGATAAAATGCCTGTATATTTATGTAAAACAGCTGATAATTACGAATTTGAGTATGCAGAAAAACTGACCAGAGTTGACGTCTCTGTTGAGCGACTTGTTAGACATCATATTGATGATTATGATATTGGTGACATCGTTACTACAGAATTGGGAAGCGGAAGTGTAAAATTCAATTGTTTTTATTTTAAATTTAATAAAAAAGATACAATATTTTCTATGCATTTTTATGTTCCTAACCTTCGTAGGTATAGGCTAAGTCTTGGATGCAGTTTACTGGAGGATCCGCTAATTCACGATTTTTTTTACATCAAAGACACGTATACCATAGAAAGTCTCGAGGCCTTTTCAAAGAAAGCAAAAATGGAAAACACTGGACTCAAAGAATTATGGAGTAAAATAGAAGTATTTCAATCTTGTTTTGACAATATTAAATACAAAAAAGAAAAAAAAATAGAAATAGAAATAGAAATTAAAGAACAAGAGCAAAAAGCGGCCGAAGAAAAAATACGACAGGAAGCGGAAGAAAAACGCATTGCAGAAAAGAAAAAACAAATGGATGTAATTTTAAGTAAACTGAATGAAATATAGGAGTGAATGTATGATCCTCGAAGATTACAAAAACATAGCAAAGCAGGAACAACACCACCAAGATGAAATAATGAGATTAGAGAAAGAAGCTCAAGATTGGCAGGCAAAGTCCTGTGAATCCGCAAAAGAAATAATTACTCTTAATAAAGAGAGAAATAAAAGAAAAGAGATATCTGTAAGAGCTTTTATAAAGCAAAAAAGTAAACAAGAAGAATTAGAATATACAGAACGAGGCAATGATATAATTCTTTCGATAACAGGTACTCCAACAGAGAACTTGTGTTTTAGATTTAATTTTAGTGATAAACGAAATGAATTCACTATAGTTCAAGACGGTAGAATAACAAAAATGCTCGCTTTTACGTATCATTATGCTGATTACCCGAAATTTTCTGATGAGGTATATTCTGATACCGGTAGCATGCAGGATAAAGTAATAAGAGATAAGAAAGCAACAATAGAAATTTCGAAAAAACAAATTGAACGGGACAAAGCAGAAAAAGAATTTATTTGTAGTCATGATTTGTTTATCAAAATTCAAAGCATAAATCATGATTGTAATAAGCTCTATAGTGATGAGGAATTTTGGGAAGAAATATTTAAGACACAATAAAAGGAGATTCGTATGCCTAAGGAAGAAAAAAGAGTAAGTGAAGAAGAGTTGGTAGACACGTATCAAAAGCACTTTGATAAGAACCTGGCGTTAAAATTACTGAAAAAACTACGTAAATCAACCCGCGATAAACCGAAAGTAATCGCAGGGACAGCCGGTGCTATTGTGAGTTCACTTGGTAAATTACTTTCGACACTGGATAATCCTGCAATGCCGATACATTTAAAAGCACTTGTATTCGGTGCAATCGGTTATATTCTTTTACCGCTCGATTTAATCCCTGATATAATGCCGGTAGTCGGTTACGGTGACGATCTTGCAAGTGTGGCAGGCGTAGTTACAGCTGTGGCAGCGTATAGTGATTTTTCGCTTGATGAGTTAGACAAAGAAATAGATGCGGAGAAAGCATTAAAAGTAATAGGAGAATAAATATATGGTATGCCGTTTTTGTGGACAAGAATGTACTGCAAACTCAAGTTTAAAACTTTGGACAAAGTACGGACCTGCATGTAAGAGCAGTCCATCGCAAAAGCATGTGCTTGTTTCTGACGGAGTACACTGCGTTTATTGCGGACATGAATGTAAGCCGGTTAGTACCGGAATACAGACTAAATTCGGTAAACAATGTACTCACTCGCCAACCGGTAAACACTCTTTGCAATAAAGGTTAGTAGAAGGCTACTAGGGACAGGGAAGCAACGATAATAATGTTTTGCGCTGACGCAAAACTTGCAAGTTCACGAGCACCATGGACGGTGCTCGTGAATGAGGGGGGGGGGTAGCGGAGGATCGCCTGCTTGAACACAGAAACAGCAGAAGCCGGTTTTTGACCGTGAGGGAAAAACACCGGCTCAAGATACAGGCTGCCGAAATGTTTCGGTAGGTTCAAGCAGGAAGCCGGAGCGTAGGGGGAGACTTCCCCCTCCAAATAACCACCTAAACAAGAACCAAAAGGTCAACTTCTTCCATATCTTTTCCCCACGTTTTATGCTATACTCCCCAGTCTTATGAATACGGAAAACTTAAATCCTGAGCAGGCGAAGGCGGTCAATACGATTAACGGACCGGTGCTGATTATTGCGGGGGCGGGGTCGGGGAAGACGCGCGTGATTACGTTTCGGATTGCGCACATGCTGGAAAGCGGGATTCCTCAGTCGCAGATTTTGGCGTTGACCTTTACGAACAAGGCGGCGCGGGAGATGGAGCAGCGGATTAAGGAGCTGACGGGCAAGAAGTTACAGAATTTAACGATTAGTACTTTTCACGCGCTGGGGGTGAAAATCCTGCGGGAATATATTGACCGGCTGGGATGGCGGCAGAATTTTAGCATTTACGATGAGGTAGACCGCAATCAGCTGATTAAGGAGTCGGCAAAGGAACTGAAAATTGCGACGGAGACGCTCGATGTGTACGGAGTGGGGACGCTGTTTTCTCAGATAAAGACGGGGCAGAAAAACTTTACGGCGCAGACGGCGGTGTATCGTCCGCTGTACAACGAATATCAAGCGGGACTCAAGCTGTTTAATGCGGTGGATTTTGACGATTTGATTATGCTGCCGATTAAGCTTTTTACCGAACATCCCGATGTGCTTGCGGTGTACAAGAACCGCTACCGGTATGTGATGGTGGATGAGTTTCAGGACACGAGTATTCAGCAGTATCAGATGATGCATTTGATTGCGGATGATAATGTCTGCGTGGTCGGTGATGATGATCAGTCTATTTATTCGTGGCGGGGAGCGAATTATGAAAATATCCGCCTGTTTGAAAAGGATTTTCCGCATCTGGTGGAGATTAAGCTTGAGCAAAATTACCGTTCCACCGGTACGATTTTGGCGGCTGCGAACGGAGTGATTTCGCACAATACCAACCGGAAAGAAAAAGCGCTGTGGTCGGGGAATGGTTCCGGCAAGCCGATTGAAATTTTTATCCCGGAGAATGAGGTGGCAGAGGCTGATTTTATTGCGGACACCATCCTTACGGAGAAAATGCGCGAGAATCGGAGCTATGCGGACTTCGGCGTTTTGATCCGCACCAACGGCTTAGGGCGCGCGATTGAAGAATCCTTCCTCGATGCCAATATTCCGTACCGGATGTCCGGCGGCACGAGCTTTTTTCAGCGCAAAGAAATTAAAGACATTATCAGTTATCTGCGGGTGATTGCGAATCCCGACGACGACATCAATCTCCTGCGTATTATCAACACACCGCGGCGCGGCATCGGAAAAAAAACACTGGAAGTGCTCTCCGCAATCGCAACGGAAAAGGAGTGCTCTATCCGCATGGCGATTCATGCGCTGCTTGAGCGTCCGCCGGATGACTTCCGCGAAAAGAGCCTTGCCGATTTGGAGGAGTTTGTCGAGCTGATAAGTTCCGAACGGAAGCAGCTGCTTTCGGGAAAGGGCTTGGCAAATAAGGTGCGGAAACTCGTAGAGCGCATTCAGTATTTTGACTATCTGACGCAGGAGTTTCAGAAGAACGAAAAAGCGGCGCGCTTTAAGTTTTTGAATATCGAAAGCCTCTTGCAGTCTATCGACACGTGGGAGACAAACCCCGACAACTTTGACCCTTCGCTGTATACCTACCTCAATCGCATCACGCTGTTGAGCCGCGATGACCAAAATGAGGAAGATACCGGCGAGGTGAATATCATGACCATCCACGCAGCGAAGGGGCTTGAGTTTCCGGTGGTGTTTATCGCAGGCGCCGAGGAAGGCATTATCCCCCATGCCCGTAGTATGGAAGAAAATGCGGGAGATGTGGAAGAAGAGCGCCGCCTGTTCTATGTCGCAATTACCCGTGCCCGCGACAAGCTCATTATTACAAGCTGCCGGACTCGGCGCAGGCAGGCAGGCTTGTTGGAGTGCAGCCCCTCGCCTTTCTTGGAAGAAATTCCTGCGGAGCTGGTGCAGTACCATGAGCCGGAAACGGAACCGGAGGAAGAAGACATCGCCAAGATGTTTGCCCAGATGAAGAAGAAGTTCTCCATGTAAGATGTTTATACTTGTAAAAACCTGTGAACTGATATATAGTAAAGCCCATGTTAGTGGATGATAGAATTATCGCTGAAATAATCGTAAGAATTGGGCGGCATTACAATGAAAATATCGCAACACGTTTCTTACGTCCTTTGTTTGCACAAATTCTTTCTAATATTGATTTATCGCGGCACATCGTTGATTTGACCGAGCATTCCGAGGATTTTGTCTTACAGGGGTTCCATCTTGATGACCTTTATTATGACATTATCGCGCTTGCTCGTTTTATTTATTTAGTCCGGCGCGATGTTCTTCCCAATATTAATTCAATTGCCGAAGCAAACACCAAAATGGCGACTGCAGATAAAGTGTACCGTAATATGGCATTCAGTAATCTGGCGCCGAACCTTAACCTATTGGCTTCGATGGTGCTTGAACTTTATCGTGCAACGCTCCAATACGATACAAAAATGGCAGGAAAAGGCAAAACCGTTGCAAGCCGTATTGCAGACTTAGCCGACATGGAACGCCTGTTGACAAATGTTGATGCAGATGCTTAAAGGAAATTATATGACTGCTGAAGAAAAATTGATACAATGTTTTAAAAATACCAAAGATCACATTCCGTACACCCCTAAAATCGCATTAGTGCTTGGTTCCGGACTGGGTGATCTGGCGAACGAATTGGAGGTTGACGCGACTATTCCGTATGCTTCCATTCGTAATTTTCCGCTTTCTACAGCACCGGGACACCGCGGCGCATTTGTATTTGCGAAAATAGAAGGGATTCCTGCCGTTATTATGCAGGGGAGAATCCACTATTACGAAGGATATCCGATGACCGATGTGGTGCTTCCTATTAGGATGATGAAAATGATGGGGGCGGAAATCCTCTTTTTAACCAATGCGGCAGGCGGGGCGAACAAAAACTTCAGCGCAGGTAATTTTATGCTGATTACCGATCACATCACCTGTCTTGTGCCTTCGCCGCTCATTGGGAAAAACTTTGAAACTCTCGGTGTGCGTTTCCCCGATATGACGCAAGTGTATGATAAAGATCTTTGGATGCATATCAAAGCAGCGGCAGAGTCCTTGCATATTCCGCTTCAAGAGGGAGTGTATTGTCAATTCACCGGCCCCGCTTATGAAACACCGCAAGAGGTACGTCTGGCAGGGATACTCGGCGCCGATGCTGTCGGTATGAGTACTGCTGTAGAAGCGGTCGCTGCCCGCCATGCTGGTATGCGTGTTTGCGGCATCTCGTTCATTTCGAATCTTGCGGCAGGTATGAGCAGCTCATTATTGAGCGAACAAGAAGTGCTGGATGCAGGGAAGAAAGCGGCTCCGCTGTTTAAACAACTGGTGTTAAACAGCATCGGCCGTATGGGAAAAGCATAAAACGGAATTTATTCTTTCGGAAAACGATGCCGGCAGGCGGCTTGATCGTGTAATCAGAAAATTTCTGGCGGATACTCCGCTTTCGGCGCTGTATGCAGCAATCCGTAAGGGCTTAATCCGTATCAATGGTAAGCGGATAGCGCTTAATTACCGGACGGCAGTAGGCGATACCTTATCCATTTCTGAAATACTCCTCTCTGCTGAAAAACAGCCGATACGGAAGCACTCTGCGTCCGGTGAACAAAACCAAAGCCATACCTCCGGTAAACGGCACCATACCTCCGGCAGGCAAGCTCGCATTCCTACCGATATCCCGATTTTGTTACAAACAACCGATTTGCTTATCATCAATAAGCCTGTGGGAATTCCCGTACATGGGGAGCACAGCATCGACGCGCTGCTTTTCGGTGCTGCGCACCTTTGCGGCAATACCCTACAGTGCGACACTACGGTACAGTTATCCCCCGATATACCGCCTCCTGCTCGCTTCGCTCGTAATCCTCTGCAAAGCCTTTCTTTTAAACCTGGACCGCTGCACCGGCTGGATAAAGATACTACCGGTGTGCTCTGTTTTTCGCAGACACTTGCCGGGGCACAATGGTTTTCTCAATGTTTGCGGGAAAAAACAGTAGGTAAATACTATTTAGGCCTTGTGCGCGGCGCCATGCCGTCACAGTTTATTACCGCCGAAGACGAAAGCGGTAAAACCATCACACAATGTTATTTGCTGAGTTATAATAGAGGGATTGATGCATCGCTGATACTGTTTAAACTTATCACCGGTAAAAAACATCAGATACGGAAGCATACTGCAAGCACAGGCCATCCGTTAGCCGGGGATCGTAAATATCAGGGTGGAAATCCGCTGCCTGCCTGCAAGCACTACTTGCTCCATGCATGGCGGTTGTATTTTCCCGCCTCAAGACCGGCTGATATGCCCCCTTTTATTGAAGCGCCGTTTTTTCCCGAGATGGGAACCTGTCTGAAGCAATATTTTTCCGGTTGGGAAAAAACAGCCTCCGATCTTCTTATAAATCAAACTCAAGCAGCTGGCAATTCTTAATTTCCAACCGCAGTAGCTCTTCTGCCGAAAAAGGTTTAAAATACGTATAGATAGCCGCTGTCATCACACCGTGGCAGACAAAGAGGATATTGCCGTCTCCCGTATGCTTATGCTTTACGTCTTCTATAATACTGTATGCACGGTGTGCTACTTTTGCAAAGGATTCACCTGCAGGAAATGTTAAAAAAGGATTTTTATGAATATATAAAAATTCCGGATTGTTCCACGGTTTCCCTTCAAAATCACCAAAATCTATCTCGTGCAGGCGGGCATCCGGAATAGCGGTAAGCTGTAATGCCTGTTCAATATATGCAGCCGTATCTCTCGCCCGTTTGAGCGGAGATACGTAAATCGTTGTGATATTATTTTTCGCTTTATCTTCTTTTAACCGATTGGCTAATGCTTGCGCTTGCATCCGCCCTTTTTCAGTCAGTATAGATTCCGAAATACCGCAAGCCAGTTCTTTTACATTTAAATCCGTTTCACCGTGACGCACAACAAAAAGCTTCATGGCAAAAAGTATAAGCAAATAAAGTTTGCACTGCAAGAGGCCGCATTGCTTAAAGACTATAATTGAATGTTTCGGCGATTACTGTTTCCCCTAAATCGGTGCGGGCGAGTGAAATTGCTTGAGCCTTTGTTTTAGCTTTCGCAGTATGGGTAAAGGTAAATCGGTTTATCTTCCGTGCTTGTTTAAAATCCCAAATCGAGATTTCAGCACGTATAGTACAGATGAAGGTATTATCTTCCGCTGTTTTTACCGTAATATATGTTTTCCCAAAAATAAAACGGTCAACAGCTGCACCGATTTTCGCTTGTGCGGCACGGATAACGGAATTCTCATCCGTATGAGCAAGTTCTCGATATTCATCAAGACCTATTCTCGTAAAGCCGCGTTTCATCAGCCCCATAAGCAGCCGTGTTGAAGTTATATTACTGGAGAAAATCGGAGTATTATTTTCATCATAATCAAGAATAGCGATAATGGAAGATATCCGTTTTTCCGTTGTTGCAACTTTATAGGGGAAAGAAACGGAGAGATTGTCGGTTGCATCATCAGTTAAAGCGGCATCCTTTTTTACCGGATAAAGACAAAAGAAAAGGGTACCGGCGCATGCTCGATTGGGGGTTGGAGGGGTAAAGTATAAAAAACCATCTGAATCCGTCCGTACAAGCTCTCTTTTTAAGCTACTGCCGGTACCGGTGGACGGATAGAGAACGGTAATAGGATAATTGTCGAGCGGGAACTGTTTTTCGGGTGCGGTAATGACGACACGAGCGGTAAAAGGCTGTGTGAACGGGGAACCGGCATTCACCGGTGCAGGTTTGTTGACTGCCTCTATGGAAATAGCTTCTAATAACGGTTCTATCCGCTTGCGGGCATCGATGAGAACCGCATTATCTTCTTGTCCGTTGCACGATTCATAAATAGCATTGAACAATGCCAGTACCTTATGTATATCGTAGTTTTCAACAGCCCGTGTAAGTTCCGGAAGCAGCCGTGCAAGCGTTTGTTCCTCCGATGATATTTCGGTAATCTTATTACTTGATCCTGCTGCCTGAGGGGAGTGTTCCGAGTATTCTTGTTCTGTAACATCGCTCAGTTTTGAGACCGGTGATGCAGTAACACCTTGTGCTGTGCCGGATGCACAAGAAATAGATAACAATAAAAAAAAGCAGCAACAAAGTGCAGATCCTATACGATACATACGCTAACGCCTCAACTTCGTAGAAAAAATCAACTCTTATATCGGATGTATTATAGAATACTTTAGGAATACTATAGATAACCGATATTCACAGTAATACGGTATACGGCATGTTACGTCGATAAGAAATTTTTTGGAGGAGGAAAGGTATGCTCGATACGTTAGAAGTCAGGTTCTTGCTTATTATTTTAGCAGTTACAGTGATTTTATTCATTATTGTGGCTTTCTTCCTTGGAACGAAGATCGGTAAGCTCATTGCGAGTAGGCACCTCGCTGCGGAAATAAAAATGGCACGTGAAGATGCCGTTAAACGGTCGCGAGCCGTACTGAACGGACAGCTCTCCGAACAATTCGCAGCGTTTTTTCCCGGTTTCCCTGCCGATCCGACAGAAATTCGGTTTGTAGGAAAACCGGTAGACTTTGTTGCTTTTCCGGGGCTTTCTACAGGAACAGTTGATGAAGTGCTGTTTGTCGAAGTAAAAACCGGAAACGCTGCACTTTCGAAAGTTGAACGTTCGCTGCGCGATGCCGTCGAAAAGAAGAATGTCCGCTACACCGAATACCGTATACCCAGTGTAGCAGAATAACCTTCAAACTTTTGCGGTCTTATGCGACGAAGCTTTCAAGTTCGTGCTGATGACCTATCGACTGCAACCGTTCAAGCGCTTTCTTTTCGATTTGGCGGATGCGCTCTTTGGTTAAATTGAACCGCATCCCCACTTCCTTTAACGAAAGCTGCTCATATCCATTTAAACCGAAGCGGTAACGGAGAATTTCTGCTTCCCGGTCAGTCAAGGAAGCAAGCAGCGTATCGATATTTTCGCGTAAGTCAATATCGAGCGCATAGCTTTCAGGCTGCATATAGCGGGTATCTTCGACAAAATCACCGGTACTGGCAGCGCTATTATCATTAAATATCGGCGCATCCAGAGAAACGGGGTCGCGGGCAGCATTCATAATTGTCCGCACCATTTCAGGTTCAATACGGAGTTCTTGCGCGATAGTTGTAAGTTCTTTATCTTCCGGTTCGCTGCCGCTCTTACCCATAAGTTTACGAGCTTTTTCAATCTGTACCAGTTCGTTCGCTCTGTTCAACGGAAGCCGAATCATGCGGGATTTTTCGCAGATGGCTTTTAAAATTGCTTGGCGAATCCACCATACCGCATAAGAAATAAACTTGTATCCCTTCTCGGGGTCAAAGCGGTCGGCAGCATTCATCAATCCGATATTGCCTTCGCTGATTAAATCCATAATCGGGATATTCTTATTCTGATATTTTTTTGCGACATTTACTACAAAGCGCAAGTTCGATTCAATCAGTATCTTTTTTGCCTTTTCATCACCGGCGGCAGCGGCTTTTGCATATTTTACTTCGTCTTCTACGGACAGCAGCGGTATCTTGTTTATTTCTCTTAAATAGGTTGCAAAGACATTATTATCTGCACGTGTATTCTGTATTCTTTCCATAGGTCATCTCCTTGCACAAATGGTGTGTACGATATTCCGGTGCAATGCAGCAAGAACTCGCCGGTCAATGAGGCGGTCTGATGATCGTCTTGGTTGAACCGTATATACTAATTATTACAGCAAACACCATGCCAACTTTTTAAATAGAAAATTCGACATGATTTTGACAGAATGAAGAAGAAAGATGAGACAAAAACGCTGTATTACCGGTGTTTTTAGCGTAGAATCATAAAAAGAGGAAAAAAACTTGCCTTTTTATATCTTTATTTGTATATTTAACATAACCTTGTATGGTTGAAATGACACACTCAGTATAAATAAAATTAAAACTGGGTTAAATTGACACAGCTATATCCGGTTAAAATGCCCTTGATGTCATCGGGGCATATTTTTTTTACTACCGAAAAGTACACTATGATAGGAGGTTCTTACATGAAAGTACGGCCATTAGCAGACCGTGTTTTAGTAAAGGTCGATAAGGTAGAAACTAAAACCGCAAGCGGAATTATTATTCCCGATACCGCACAGGAAAAAACACAGACGGCAGTTGTCGTTGCCATCGGCGATGATAAAGAGAAGATTAAGGTGTCGGTCGGTCAAAAAGTGATGCACGATAAATATGCAGGAACGCAAATTAAGATCGACGGCGAAGAGTACTTAATTTTAAAGGCAGGCGATATCGTCGCGGTAATTGAATAACAGTTACGCTGATACTCATCTGATGAACCGGTATAGCCAATAGGCATACCGGTTATTTTTTTATATGGTAAAACTTAACGGCCTTGTTCCAAATAGCGCGGAGTAAAAATCTTATCAGGAATATTCATATTATATTGCATCTTGATAATATTGATAGTCGTTGCCGTATTCGTTGAAAGGGTTGTCATTTTGGTAATCCGAGGAGTGTCCACACCTTGGGTTGCCTCGTAATTGCTCATTTCCATGATTTTTACCAATACATTTTTCCGGTCATAAAAGGCAATCTTTACCAAATGCTTGGAATTTTTTTCTACCCACACATTGGTTTTGGAATACTCGGATTTCGCATCCTTAGGAACGCCCTCGATGACATAGCACAAAGCTCCGCCGTATTCTTCTTCGCGCAATATCTTGTATGTGTCCAAACTGCTGTCCCGCTGCAAATACGACATATCATTATACGAAAAATCAGTACCAAGAAAGCTTTCGGTGCCTTCCGATTCACCGGTAATACGGCGGACTTTGCCGAGTGACGGCAGATAAATCCGCTGATCGGTAACACCGTCTTTTGCAATCATCAAAAAACGCGTTCCTTTTACATTTGCAGGCGCTTTAATTTCCAAAAAGGTGCGGTGATCGTTTTCTTTTTGCACGGAATATTGATCGACCAACAGTTCCGCCATCGTCGTTCCATTTCGTTGGATTTCCATCTTTGCCCGCGTCCCGATTGTTTCAATTGTTATTTTTGACGGAGCGCCCTTCATAATGGATTCGGCGGTTTCTTCGGCAAAAAGCACTGCGATGCTGCAGAGCAATAAAAAACAAAGCATTAGTAATTTTTTCATTGTTACCTCCATAAAAATCTTTTAGAAAAATATCAAAGCCTACGGCTCTGTACTATCTCCCGGTAAGGCTTTAGTAATAAACCGCGGCTTTACAATCGAAAGGATGGTTGGTAATGCCGTTAAGCTGGCGAAAGAGCTGGTGCCCATCACCAACGCAATCAACAAGCCGAGTTCGGATAGCATATTAAACTTTGAAAGTATTAAAACGGCAAAGCCTGCACCGACTGATACCGCATTAAACAGAATTGCCTTACCGGAACCGTAGAACGTGTGGATAAGGAAATTCCGGTCGTCGCGCCGTTTGGTATACTCATGGTGATAAGCCGCCAAATAGTGGATGGTATAATCGATACCGATACCGATTGCAAAACTTGCCACCATTGCCGTACCGATATTGAGCTTTATACCGACGATTCCCATAAAACCGAAATTCAGTGCAACGGAAATCATCAGCGGGATAATGCCGATAATACCTGCAATAATGGAGCGGTAATAGACCGCTAAAATTAAAAATACAATGCCGAATGACACCGCCACGGAAATCAGCTGGGACTGTACTACAAGGGTATTCAACGACTGCTCTATAAACATTGAACCGTTCGGTTCTACCGATATGTCTTTGGGAAAATTATCCTTGACATATGCCATAATCGCTTGCAATGCCCGTTCGCTGTCTTGTTGACCGAGCGTCCTTAGCTGAATATTTACTTTAAGCGTAGTCGGAGTATATGTGTCGTCGATAAAGTCCTGCACATTCCCCGCCATCAGAAGAAGATAATTTTGAATAAGTGCAGTAAGTTCTTCCTGCGTCTCTTTGCCGTATTTTTGCGGCTCCGTAGGAATTTCGTAGTAGGCAGCGCCTTTATAATTGACATCTTTCTTTAACGCATCAATCACCTCGGTCGCAGAAACATATCTGCCGCGGCGGGCTGTTTGAGCAGCTGCAAGTTTTTCGATGAGTTCGGAAAAAGTATACACCGGTTCTTTTTGTGTTTTCACAGCGGTGTTCCCTGTTTTACCGGATGCTGCTGCCGATGGTTCCGAATTACTCCATGAGTCAGTATCATCAAAGCCCCATGAGCTGTCCGTATCTCCGAAGTCCCCGAAATCACCAAACGAATCTTCTTCTCCTTTTCCCGTGGAGTTTGTACCGGTAGGCGCAAGTCCCGTTGCCGGAGCATCCGCGTTATACACTTGATTGAACCGTTTAATAACATCCGCCAGCGAGGTAATTTTTCCTACTTCGGGGATATTTTCTTCCGCATACTCGGCAAGTGAATCGATTGCCTGCAATACGTCCGGTCGAATAACATCACCCTGTTTCGTACCCGTGATAATTAAGTTCAGTAACTTTGAACCGCCGAAGTTTTCGCGGATAAAGGTATCGGATCGGACAACCTGCACATCCGGTTCAAAATATTCCATTAATACGTTATCGATAACGAGTTTTGAAATTCCCAAACCGGCAAAAATGATACAGCCAACGCTGACCAAAAGTACACTGCGCTTGTGTGCATGAATAATCATCAGCGTATCTGCAATAATCCGATCGATAATGCCGCTATGGCTCGATTTTGCCCCAAAGCGCCCGCCGATAGTCGGATTCCGCGGTCCGCGCAAAATAAGAATTGCAGGGATAAGTGTTACCGCAACAATAAAGGCTGAAAGGACGCCGAAGCTCGAAAAGATACCGAACTCAAAAATCGGGACAACGCTCGTAAAACAGAATGATACAAAACCGGCAAAGGTTGTAAGCGCCGCCAAAAAAACCGGCGGAATAACCCGCGCCATAGCTTCGACAATCTGTGCCGAATGAGTTTCGGTAGAGATTTCCTTACTCTGCGTTACTTCATCAAAATAGTGATTGATAACATGAATACCGTATGCACTGCCGACGGCAATCAGTATGACGGGAAGCACCGTCGAAAGAATGGTCAACGGAATGTGCAGCAACGCCATTGCACCGATTGCCCAAATGCATGAAATAATTACGGTGAGCAGCGGTAAAAATACACCGGTAAATCTTCTAAACGAAAAGAATAAAACCCCAGCTACTACGATGACGACGATAGGCACAAGGAACATTAAATCATGACCGGTTGCTTCGTTGACAATTTCACTGAATACCGGTGCGCCGGTTACGTAGGTAACGGAGTCGGGGAAGTCCCATTCCTCCGCGATGCGCATCACCTCACGGCATACGGCAACCGTTTCCGGCGAACCGCTTTCTTCCTGTTTGACGTTAAGGAAGATAATAGTTTGTGTCGCTTTTAAATCGTCGGAAACCAAGCTTCGGTTATAGGTTTCCATCGAACGGAGTCTTTCGGTAATTGTGTTCAATTCTTCCTGTGAACCGGTTAAATGTTCCGGCACAAGCTTTTCGTTTAGAATTGAATCACCGACCGCTTCGATATGGGTTGTTCTCGTCAATGATACAACGTTTTTCACTAACGGCAATGCAAGCAATTGCTTATCCAGCTCCTGCATTTTTTCTAAAAATTCCCGATTAACGACTGTCGAATACTGCCGTTGGATTCCTATCAAGAGCGGCACCGAGTCGCCGAATATCTTTGCCATTTCGGCGTCGGCTATCCGTGATGGATCGCTTTCCGGTATAAAGCGGAAATTATTATTATCAAATCGGACACGCGGAAGCTGTAGTGCAAAGAAGAGCGTGATGCCGAGAATAGTACCCAAAATAATACGCGGATGTTTGTATAGCCTTTTAACCAGTGCGTTTTTCAAATTCATAAGCACCTACTTTGACAAGCGGGATACTCTAAAGCTAGGGTATTTAAAGAATCCCGAAAATTAATTAAGAGTCCCTATACTATACTCCCATCCGAGTAAAGTCAAGGTTGCGCCTTGCCTTGCCGGATGGAGGAACCTGTTCCGGTTTTTATTACTTCAATTTTTTGTGGGATGCGGCTTTGCAGTTCGCCGACATGAGAGATGATGCCGACCATCCGGTTCCCACGTATTTCATCTAAGATGCTGACGGCGTTTTCCAGGGCTTTTTCGTCGAGCGACCCGAAGCCTTCGTCGATGAACATCGAATCTATTCTGATGCCGCCTGCCCGCGCTTGAATGGAATCGGCAAGGCCGAGCGCAAGACTGATGGAGGCCATAAAGGTTTCCCCGCCGGAGAGGGTCGCGGAAGGGCGGCATTTACCGGTGTAGGCGTCGGCGATTTCCAAGTCGAGGCCTCGGTATGCATTGCCTGCGCCGTGCTCTTCGCTGACGGCAAGTCGGTACCGTCCTTCGCTCATCCGCTCAAGCCGCTTATTTGCAAACACGGTTACTTCATGCAAAAAGGCGGAAAGGATCCACGTGTCGAACTGGAGCTTCCGCGGATTGCTGCCGCAGAGGTCTTTTGCAAGGGCTACCCAGTTTTGCGCCTCCGCTGTTTTAACTGCGAGGGCTTTTGTCAGTTCCGTGTGCTGGGCGTACAGCTCCTCCAGCTTTGCTTTTTCCGCATTGAGGACTTCGAGCCGCGCCTGTATTTCGTCATACCGTTGGCGCAGGGCTTCGACGGCTGTTTCCAGCTCATCGAGGTCGCGCGGTTCCGTCGCGGTAACGTCTTTTTCCAATCCGGCTGCCGCCTGCTTATACGCCGCGTACTGCTCATAAAAGGTGTCGATTTCGGTTTTCCACTGCGCAACTTCCGGTTCGCTGCACACGGCTTGCTGCAGATCCTCCAAATCGGCAAAACCTTCCTTTATATACGCGGCTTGGAGCAATGACGTTTTTTCGCTGCGCTGCTGCGCGCGTTCCTGTCCGTGCGTTTCCGCCGCGAAAAGTTCGCCGCGGATTCGTTCAAGGTTTTGCGTTGCTTCTGAAACATCGGTATGATAGGCGTTGATAGTCAGTTTGAGTTCCTGCAGCAGCGCTTCGCATTGCTCCAACGCAGTTTCCGCATCGGAAATATCATATTGCTCCGGTGCAGTCTTGCCGGAAGAGGCATCGGGGATATCAGCATTGGAGACTTCAATATCGTAGGCTTTACTTCTGCCGTCGGTTCTCTGTTTGTCCAAAATTTTCGTATCCGCGCTCAGCTGAATGCTGCGCAGATTTTCGGGCAGCTGAGAAAACGCTTGGTCAAACTGGCGGCGTTTTTCTTGCAGCGCGGCGGAAACCCCGCTTAAGCGTTGTTCCGCGCTATGGTGCTGCTGCGTACATTCCTGCCGCTCCCGCTGCAAACGGCGGACTTCTTCTTCCAGCGTTTTTTGTTCGGCAAAGGCTTTGCGGGATGCGTTGTACGCCTGCACTGCCTCGTTTATCTGCTGAGCGGTTTCCTTAATGCGGCATTCCGCCGCATCCTTTCTTTCCGGAAAGGGAACCGCGCTGCATTCTTTATACCGCAGCTGTAAATCCGCCGCAGCGGCCGCCCGTTCGTCTATTTGCTTTTGATAGTTTGTATACGAAGCCTCCGCACCGGCGAGCGCCGTCTGCGCTTTTTCTTTTTCATGTTGCAGTTTTGCTGTGCTCCGTTTTGCCGCTTCTATCCGCTCGTCAAAGCTGAACGCACTTTCTGACATACCTTGTGCCGGTGCGGGGTGATGTACCGAACCGCAGACGGGGCAGGGGCTTCCTTCTTCGAGGTGTTCTGCGAGTGCTGCCGCTGCACGCTGCCGTTCCGCTGCTTTTTTTTCTTCTTCTATTCTATTGATTTGTTCCGTTTGAATATCACAGTCGTGGGCGATCTCTGCAAGCTGTGTCCGCGCATTATCCGCAGCCTGCGCATAGCTGTGCAAAAAGGTGGTGAGCTGCTCTTGTTTGCATAACATATCGTGCAGCTGTTTTTCTATGTCGAGCCGTATTTGCAGGCTGCGGTAGGCGTGTTCCCGCTCGTCAAGCACATCGACGGCGGGAGCAATGGCTGCGGTTTTTTCCGTAACGGCGGCGAGCTGTGCTTCGATGTGTTGTAGTTGCGCTTGGGCAGCAGCAGCGGTGCGTTTCAGCTTGCCTTCTTCGGCTTGCTCCGCTCCGATTTCCTGTTCCAACACGGCGGCTTTCCGCAGCGAGTCGATGACGGCATAGAGGCTGTCCCGCTGCTGTTCTTTTGCGGTGATCTCGCTGTGCCGCTCCTGCAAAGTGTTCATACGGGCGGTCAGTTCTTCCATGCGTTCCCGTTTTTCCCGTATCTGCCGCTCGTCCGCCGCACATGCCGCTTCCAACTCAAGGAGCTGATTTACGTGGACTGCGAGCGGAGCCGCCCGCTGCGCTTTTTCGATTTTCGCTTTTAAATTGCGGATATCCTCTTCGCGGATGCGGTATGCTTCCAGCTCTTCGGTAACCCGCTCCAGCTCTTTCCGCTTTTCTGCAAGTATTTTTTCCTGCTCAAGCTCGGTGTTTTTTTTCTGTAGGGCAGTAAGGACGCTGCCGTGTTCATCCCTGATACGGTCAATTTCGTTTAGCAGCTCTGCGCGGTCGCTCTCGTAGCGGTGGTACACAAAGCGGGTATGCAAGGTTTTAAGGTTTGCTTCTATTGTATGCGCTTCCTGTTGCAGCGTGTCTGCGCGGAGCTTCGCTTCCTGCATTAAATCCGAGTAGCGTTTGATAGGAAACAAGTGCATCAGCGTCTCTTTTTTATCGCTCGACTGTGCCCGCAAAAACTGCGCAAATTCTCCCTGCGGCAAAAGGACGATGCGGCTGAACTCTTTGTCGGAAAGTTTAATCAGATTTTGGATTGAAGCATCGGTTTCCCGCTTGTTCGTCGATGAGCGGTTTTCCCAGCTGCCGTTTTCGTAGCATTCGAGGGAGACTTCTTCCGGAGTTTCCAGCTTTCGGCCTTCTTTGGTATACGGCAGCTGCCGTTTTATTCGGTACAGCTGCGCTCCGATAAAAAAGGTGAGTATGACGTCGGAGACTGCATAGTCGTCCGCAAAGTGGCTCCGCAAATTCCGCATAACGCCCGATCTTCCGCCGAGCGGTTTTCCGTAGAAGGCGTAGGAAATGGCGTCGAAGAGCGTGGTCTTTCCGGCGCCGGTTTGTCCGTAAATTAAAAAGAGGGAGCCGAGGCTGTCAAAGTTGACGGTATGCTCGCCGGTAAAAGGGCCGATGTTGTGCAATATCAGTTCTTTAGGTCTCATCAATAGCCTCTTTGCAAAGCTGTTCAAAAAGCTCCTGCTTCATTTGGTTCGCCTCGCCGTTAATGACGATTTCAAACCGGCTAAAATTTTCGGCTAACGTGAGCGGGTCTTCCGCTGTCCGTTCGCGGAGTGTCAGCTGTTCTTCCCCGTCCTGCTGTTCCCGATTCATAAAGCTCTTTTGCCGGATACTCAGCAAAAACGGAAATTTCTGCCGCAGCAGCTGCATCGGGTGTGCAATGACCTCTGCATCGTTCAGGGTGATTTCCAGATAGCAGCCGCTCCATTCGTCGTAACGGTTTCCGGTAAAAAACTCTTCAAAATTGCCTTCCAGCCGTTTAAGCGGACGTTCGGAAATAATGGGTATCCGCTCAATGTTGAGCGGAGCCTTTGCATTGTTCATATCGGACTGCTGATTGGCCGCATCAAACAGTTTCGTGCAGGAGTTTATTATCTCCTTGTCGAAAAGCTCCGCATGAGCTTGAGTTGTTTCACTATCGAAGAGTTCCGCGTTAGCTTTCTTCTTGTTGTTCTTTCCGGCGGTAGTTTGTTTTTGTGTACAGTCGATATCTATCGAAAGGACGCACTTGGCATCCTCCGATTCATCAAAGGAGTAGGGGAGGGGCGAACCCGAATAATACATTCTGTCGGTTATCCGTTGACAGCGGTGCAAGTGTCCGAGCGCAACATAATCGAAAAAAGAAAAAAGGTCGGGATTGACATATTCAGCGGTACCGATAAAGGTGCGCTCGCTGGAGGAGCTCTGCCCGCCGACGGTAAAGAGGTGCGCCGCTAACAGCGCGGGTATGCCCGGCCGTACCGCTTGTTTCAGTATGTGCGATGCAACCGCCGCCATTTCTGCCTGAGAATCACCCGCGGCGCGGCACGCTTCTTTTTTTTCTTCCGAAAAAGTGCCGAAGTTTAAAAAGGGGAGCAGGTATACCGCAAGTTTTTCCGCGCCCTTGGTAAGAATCACCGGATCAGCAAGCCTGCTTGTATCCTGCGCAATGTAGATGCGCTGATTTTGCAGTATCTCGCGGGCAAAGGCGAGCCGCTGCGCAGAATCGTGGTTACCGGGAATGATAAACACCGCTGTATCGGGACAATCCTCCCGTATCCGTGCAAGGAATCGGCTGAAAAGCGAAACCGCCTCCGCCGAAGGAATAGCGCGGTCATACACATCGCCTGCGATAATCAGCGCTGCATAGTCGTCTCGTGTAAGGATATCATGAATATCGTTCAACATTTTTTCCTGCACGCCGAGCAGCGGCGTTTCATGCAGCGTCTTTCCCAAATGCAGGTCAGCGGTATGGAGCAGTTTCATCCTTGCTACTGTATGACTAATATCCGGTTCTGTAAAGGGGCGGAAAAATTCCCAAGTATAAAAAGTATGATACATTATTAACATTTATTTTTATTTTCTACTTGCAAACTTTTTGCATTTGTGTATACTTGCAACCGATTTGCAACTAGCATTGCAAGAGGAGTTTTCTTAATGAAGAAATTGTTTTTTACAGCAGTTTGTATGATGTTTTTCGGCATCGCCGCGGTAAACCTGTTTGCCGGCGGAAAAACCGAAAAAAACATGGAAGGAAAAGTTGCCGTTGCAGCAACCTTTGATGCGATGAAGGAACTCACGGAAATCGTGGGTAAAGATAAGGTATACGTCCATACGATTATCCCGCCGGGAGTTGAAGCACACGATTTTGAACCTAAAGCTGGGGATCTGAAGTTCTTAATGCAGGCGAAAGCCGTTGTTTATAATGGATTTGGTATGGAACCGTGGCTTACAGATGCTCTCCATGCGGTAAAGCAGGATACGATAAAGACTATCTGCGCAAGTAACGGTATTAAACCGATCGAACTCGCAGAAGGACACCATCATCACCACCACCACGAAGATGAGCACGATCATGATCACGACGAGCATGACCATGATCATGATGACGACCACGATGCAGTTGATCCCCATGCGTGGTTGAGCCTTGAATCCGCTAAAGTGATGGTTAAGAATATCGCCGACGGTTTAAGTGAGGTAGATCCTGCAAATGCCGCTTTCTATAAGGCGAATGCCGCAACTTTTATTGCGAATGCTGATGCGCTTTTAGCAAAATATCGCAGTAATTTTGCTAAAGTATCCCATCGTCGTTTTGTTACCGGACACGCAGCGTTCGGCTATCTTTGCCGTGACTTCGGGCTTGAACAGAATAGCGTGGAAGATGTATTTTCTGGCGGAGAACCGAGTGCACAACAATTAGCAAAATTAGCAGATTATTGTAACCAATATGGAATTAAAGTTGTTTTCTCCGAAAATGCGGCCAGCCCGCAAGTTTCGGCTACCTTAGCAAAAGAAGTTGGAGCTTCGGTGCAAACAATTTATACGATTGAGTCGGCTGAGGACGGTTTATCCTATATGGAACGGATGACCTCCAATATAGAAAAAATTTACAAAAGCCTGGCACGGTAGGCTTAAATCTTACGTGTCGGCTTAATACAAACAATAGCTAATCCCGGTGATAGTCATTGTACGGCCTTTACATCTCTCCTTTAGCCGTACCGTGATTATCACCTTTTTTTTGCCTTGATGCGGTTTTGCCGTCCTTTTGTGCAAAATTTTGGATAAAATTTTGCACATTTTATTTTTGAGAAAAAGGACAATTGCATCAGACAAATACATCAAAATCGCAGAATAATGGAGATTGGGAAGCATTTGAACCGCGAAGAGGTTCAACTCTGCTTGGACGATCTCCATTATTCTGCGGGGTTGCCAAGAACCACCTGATGCAATTGCCTTGCGTCTTCCTCATTGACAGATAGGTAACTCTGCATAATAATGATGGAAAGGAACGTAGAGGGCTTATGCTTGAATTATGTATTCTGTTGCTGTTTTCCGTCAGTTTAATTATCTGCGTTATTCTTGACTATTCAATTCTATATGCGTTGATATTCGGCTATGCGCTTTTCTTCACGTTCGGCCTTATTAAAGGCAAAACGTGGAAAGATATGCTCTGCTATTCCTTCCGCGGTATTCTTACCGTAAAAAATATTCTGATAATTTTTATATTGATAGGCAGCATCACTGCAATATGGCGTGCGTGCGGAACCATTGCTTTTATCGTCTACTATGCATCCATGTTCGCGGTGCCGCAAGCAATGGTGCTGATCTGTTTTCTGCTATGCTGTTTTGTATCGTTTTTGATGGGTACTGCCTTCGGAAGCGCCGCTACCATCGGTGTTATCTGTATGACGCTGGCAAACAGTATGAACATTCCCGTTATATATGCAGGGGGCGCTGTTATTTCGGGGATATTTTTCGGAGACCGCTGCTCACCGATGTCGTCGGGAGCGCATCTCATCAGCGGATTAACGTATACTGATGTCTTCAATAATATCAAAACGATGGTGAAAACCGCATTTATCCCCTTTATTGTCACGGTGGTTCTGTATGGTAGTATCGGGCTTATTATCAATCCCGGCACGGGGAACGGTATGACCTTTCATATCTTTGCCGACTCCTACAACCTTTCGCTTTTTACGATTATTCCTGCCGGCATCATTATTCTTTTTTCCTTGCTGAAAATCGATGTAAAAATAACAATGACTGTCAGCTGTCTTGCGGGATTGTTCTGCGCCGGACTTTTTCAGCATATCCATGCGGCAGAGCTGATAAAAATAGTCTTTTTCGGCTTTCATCCTCAGGATGCGGAACTGGCAAAACTTATGACCGGCGGCGGAATTGTTTCTATGATACGGGTATCGATAATTATCTGTATTTCATCCTGTTATTCGGGAATGTTTAAAGGAACTCATTTTTTTGCAGGAATACAGCGGTTCATGGAGCGGCTCAGCAAACGGATTACTGCATTCGGTAGTGTTCTTACTGCATCCGTATTTGCTTCGGCGATTGCCTGCAATCAAACATTGGCGATTATACTTACTCATCAAGTATGCGACGATCTTATAGAAGATAAAAACACCCTTGCATCTTACTTGGAGAATACCGCCGTTGTTGTTGCGCCGCTGATGCCGTGGTCGATAGCGGTAAGCGTTCCGTTGACTTCAATCGGTGCGCCGTCGGTAGTGCTTGTAGCAGCCTTTTTTCTGTACTTAATCCCGCTGTGGAATTTTTTTGTGAATATCGTACGACACCGCACTCGTAAATAAGCAATATTTCGGAAACGGGGCTTATCTTGACAGTTATCCAAATAGATAAGATAATACATACAGTATGTCTGTTGTAATTATCTCTATTTTCATCATTATCGCAGTTGTTGCCGTCGTAACAGTTGTTATGACGGGGCTTAAAGGCCGCGGAACATTATCGATCGGCAAAAAAAATAAGGCCGCAGTAATACGCGAAGCAACAAAGCGGCTTGCGCAAAATCCGAACGACAGCGCCGCACTTTTAATGGTCGGAGATATATACTTTCAGGATCAAGACTGGGAAAAGGCCTATGCTTCTTATGCGCCGCTGTTGGATCAGATGAGCGGGCGTATTCCATCGGAGCAATTTGAAATCAGCTTACGGTACGGCATCAGCGCAATGAAAACAGACCGGTTTGCAGAAGCGAAGAAAGGGCTTTTGCTGGCAAAAAATATTAATCCCAACCATTTTGAAATAAACTATAACCTCGGATATATTTACTATATTCAAAAAGAATATGAAAAAGCGGTTCCATTTTTGCGGAAAGCATTGCTCACTCAACCTGATAACGTGATGGCGTTAAAATATCTTGGCTATACGCTCCAAAGTTTACGGAAATATCAAGAGGCGCTTCCCAGCTTGAAAAAAGTCTTAGATGTGCAGCCGGATAATAAGGAAGCACTCTTTGCAATGGGAGAATGTTTTTATGAAGTCGGCTCGAATGATCAAGCATTAAAAATCTTTACGCATTTGCGGGTATCTCCCGAAGTGGGGCCTCGTGCAGCGCTCTATGCAGGGTTAATACGGATGCGTGCGAGTCAATTGGATAAGGCAATTGAAGATTTTGAAATCGGTCTAAAACATGACAGCATTCCGTTGGATATCATGAACGAGCTGCGCTATAATTTAGCTGCTGCACGGATTAAAACGCAAGATTTACAAAAAGCACTGATCCAATTAAAAGAAATCCAGACCGTCAGTCCGGGCTATAAAGATGTTGCTTCCCTTATTATGCGGTATCAGGAATTAAATCAGAATAAAAACCTCCATACATATTTGATGGCAGGGCAGAGTGAATTTGTCGGATTGTGCCGCAAAATCGTTTCTCGTTTCTTTCCTAACGCTAAAGTGAAGATACTTGATATCAGTGTTCTTGCAACCTATACCGATATCGTTGCGGAAATCGATACGCCCAAATGGGCGGATCTCGTGATATACCGCTTCTTCCGCTCTCAAGGCTCGGTCGGTGAGTTGGTGTTGCGCGACTTTCACGGAAGAATTAAAGAGATGAAGGCCGGTAAGGGGATTTGTATGACTGCCGGTACCTTTACGGAAGAAGCACGCCGCTTTACGGAAGGCCGCCCGTTGGATCTTTTTGATAAGAACCGATTGAACAAAGTCTTAAACGCAATCGGGTAATAATTAATTGATGATGGATAATTGATAATGTGTAATTAAATTATCAATTACAAATTACCAATTAATTAAATACGCTACCGCCGCCGTATTTTTTGTACGGCAGTTTTTAACAAAGAATCTCCCGTTATCAAAAGCAGCGTTAAAATAATCAGTGCGAAAAGCGCGGCGCTGATAAAGAGCGGAAGCCCCTGTGCGATAATGCGTGGGTACGCCGCTAACGGATCGTAGAGCCGTGCTCCGAAAAAATACAGCGGAGCGGCGGCAATCAGCGAAAAAAGCAGCATCTTAACGGTAAACCCGGTTGCCGATACAAGCAAGGTACGCACATCGATCGAATCGCTTTTGGTAAGGAAATACAGCAAAAGGCCGGTATTGACGGCGCTCGCAACGGTCAGTGCCAATGCGATGCCTCCGCCTTGCATAAGGCCTGCCAAAGCTGCCGCAAGCACAATATTGATTCCGAAACACGCAATACCTGCAATCGTAGGACGTTTGGTATCGCTTTGTGCATAAAAAGCCGAGGTTAAAATCCTGTTTAATGCAATAAAAAACAACCCTGCAATATGCCACTGAAAGGCCTGCAAAGTAAGCCGGACAGACTCGTCGGTGAAGCGGCGGCTCTTATACACCAAAATGATAATATGTTCGCCCGAACAGAGCAGGAAAATCGTTGCAGGAACGGTTACGAGCGCAATAATTTTTGCGGCATTCAGTAAAAGTTTTTGAAATACTTCCCATTGCTTATTAACCGCATGGGCGGAAAGATCGGGCAGGATAACCGTGCCGACGGAAACGGCGAAGATGCCGAGAATAAGTTCTTGTAAACGGATTGAATACTGCAAACTTGCCGCGACTCCGACTCCGGAGTATGTCGCAAGCGCCGTGGAAACGAGGTCGTTAATCTGATACACCGCCGTACCTATCAAGGTCGGCACAATCAGCCGTAGGATTTTCCGCGCTCCGGCGTTCCGGACACAGCGCCGGAACGATATCAGCTTAAACGAAAAGCCTGCGCGCAGTACAAAGGGGAGCTGAAACAGCATTTGGAAGGAGCCGCCGATTACCACGCCGATTGCCATTGCAAGCGCCGGATTGCCGCAGGGCTTTGCGAGTACAAAGGTACAGCCGATAACGGACAGGTTAAACAAAATCGGCGTAATTCCAGTCGGCAAGAAGCTGCGGACGCCGTTCAATATCCCCTGAAAGAATGCCGCTACGGAGATAAGCAGCAGGTACGGAAACATGATGCGCGTTAAGAGCACCGTTGCGGAAAAGTCGCCGATTTTCGGAAAGAATACTGCAACAATCAGACCGCTGCACAAAATACCGATGATGACGGTTCCTGTTACGGCAAAAGACAGCATGGTGAACGTTGCGGAAAGGAACTCCTTCATCGTCGCCTTTGCATCCGGCGTATTGCGTTTTTCTTCCTCCAGATACGTTTGGAAAGTAGGTATAAACGCAACAGTCATGCTGTTTTCGGCAAAGATACGCCTGAGCAGATTGGGAATCATAAAGGCAACGGTAAAGGCGTCCGCAAGGGGGCCGGTGCCGAGGAAAGCTGATTTGGTCATTTCCCGTATCAGCCCCAAAATCCGCGAGATGAGGGTGAGTACGGACAGGCTAATACCGCTTTTGAGTAAAGAAGATTTCCGGTTCATAGATTATCGTTTTTGTGTTACGCGCTTGCCTTTATCGTATTGATAATTATCAATACGATAAAGTGCCCTGTGCTATCTGCGGAGCCGGACGCCTTCGATATCGGTGCTGAACAACTCGCGTAAATCGTTGAGCCCCAATGCCATCAGCGCCATACGGTCAATGCCGATACCCCATGCCAGAACGGGAACGTCGATGCCCATTGCCTTGGTAACTTCGGGGCGGAAGATGCCGGAGCCGCCCAGCTCGAACCAGCCGAGTACCGGATGCTTGATATGCACTTCTATAGAAGGTTCCGTAAAGGGGAAGTACCCGCCAACATATTTCACTTCCGTAGCACCGGCGATTTCGACGGCAAACATTTTGAGGATACCGAGCAGCGTTCGCAGGTTGACCTGTTCGCCGAGGACGATACCTTCCGTCTGGTAAAAGTCGGAAAGGTGTGTTGCGTCTACCTTATCGTAGCGGAAGCAGCGTGCAATACCGAAGTATTTACCCGGGATTTTTGCCTTTGCCAGCTGATGAGCGGACAATACCGTGCCTTGGCTGCGCAGTAAAAGCTGTCGGGTAAAATCG
Source organism: Treponema sp. OMZ 857 (assembly GCF_024181085.1). Lineage (NCBI taxonomy): Bacteria > Pseudomonadati > Spirochaetota > Spirochaetia > Treponematales > Treponemataceae > Treponema > Treponema sp. OMZ 857. The sequence goes on along the minus strand of NZ_CP051147.1, from coordinate 2,446,760 downwards.
CGGTCAAAGTGATAGTTCCAGCCGCGGCTGCCGCTGTCCCCGCCCGTTTCGTGAATTTCGGCAACGCGGGAAAGGAAGGGTTCCTCAATCGCTTTGGCGTGCGTGGGATTTTTTAGGTAATATACATCGTGAATGTCGCGGGCTGCGTGGAACTGCGGCATAAAGAGCGCATCAGAGTTCCAGAAATCCGTTTCGACCAGCGGCCCGTCAAATTCCTCGAAGCCGAGCGACGTGAGTTTATCTTTGACGCTCTCCAAAAAATCAACGTAGGGGTTTGTTCTGCCGGGGATAACGCGGGCTGGCGGCAGCTGGATATTGTAGCTGCGGAAGGTTTGCGTTTTCCATGCGCCTGTTTTAAGGCTTTCGGATGTCAGCTGTCCTGTTTCGTCGCCGGTAATACCGGCCGCATTCAATGCCTTCTGCACTGCGGCAACCATATCCGTAAAGGCGTAAACAATCTCGTCCCGTTCGATAATCTTGAATGCGGCATCCGCAGCGCCGCGCTTTTTTGCAATATCGGCAATGCAGGTCTTTTCGTCCTCCGTTAAAGAGTCCTCAGGCAGACGGCACTCGGCAGCCTCCGCGGCACGTTTCAGCAGTGCTTTTTTTAATAGGAAGTTTTTATCGTCAGGGTCTTTTATATATGCCGCTTTTTTTTCATCATTCATCGCGGCACAGCCCGCCTTGGAAAGCTCCCCGAAGGAAGAGCCGACATCCTTATTCTGTAAACCGAGTTTTTGCGCAATTTCGGGCAGCTTGAGCGGCCCTGCTTCCTTTAACAATAGGATAATCCGCTCGGTAGGCAATCCGTTTTTTGCATAGTCTTTGCCCAGCTCCGTCAATTCATAGACAACGGTTGTCTTTCTCGTCTTTTCTTTTACCAACTCCTTGAGCTTGAGCCACGAAAAGGCCTGATTCGCGTGGCCTTCTTTATACTGCAAAACCTCTTGCAGTTTTTTCGCATATAATCCTTCGCCTATCTTAAAGTTCTTTAATACCTTGATCTCAAGCGGGTGCAGACTTTTTAATACCGATTGAATATCCATAACGGATTCCCCCTTTTTTTCATAAAACGGCTGAAATGATACCTCATTTAGCGATTTTAGTGAATAGGATGAACGGGATTTGCCGGGGAGGGGAGAAGCGCGCAGAGGCTTCCCAGCGATAAATTTTAATTTAAGAAATGATGAATTTTTGATGTGAATTATAGTTGAGAACCTCTAAAAACTTCAGATTTTTAGAGATGCCTAGTGATTTTTCCAGCCATTTTTGCAGCCGTGCTTTATATAAGAGGTATATCCACGGAGGTAAATTACTATGAGAAAACACAATCGCCATTATAAGGATTCGGTCTTTGTTGATCTTTTCGGTGAAGATAGAAATGCAAAAAAGAACTTTTTGTCATTGTATAATGCCTTATATGCTACAAATTATCAGTCTACAGATATATTGAAAAATATACGGCTTAAACAAACCATGTATATGTCATTTGCTAATGATGTATCATATCTCGTTGATAATAAAATTATTGTTCTTGCGGAACATCAGTCAACCGTAAATCCGAATATGCCATTAAGATGTCTTGAATATGTTACGCGGTTGTATGAACATATCCAAAATCCTCGCGACCGCTATTCACGGACGCTTAAAAAGATCCCGGTTCCGGCATTTTACGTCTTTTATAATGGAGTCGAAAAACTGCCTGCAAAACAAGTATTGAAGCTTTCAGATTCCTTTATTGTGCAACCGGAAGTACCAAGTCTTGAACTTGTTGTACAACTGATAAATATCAATTATGATAAAAACAGTCGAATAGTAACAAGTTGTGAGCTGTTAGGACAATATAGCCGGTTTGTGGATGCGGTACGCCGCCATATTGCAGTTGATAGAGATCATGGTTTCGAGAAAGCCATTAAAGAATGTATACAAAACGATATACTGAAAGAGTATCTACAAAGAAAAGCAAGGGAGGTTATAAATATGTTAATAGCTGAATATGATTACGATACTGATATTGCAGTGCAAAGAGAAGAAGCCGGAAGAGCCGCCTTTGCCGAAGGCTCCCGCCAAACGAAACTCGAAACGGCAAAAACCATGCTTACAATGGGCTATCCCCTCGGCGATATTTGCAAAATTGTAGGACTCCCTCAAGCAGAAGTGGAAGCACTTAAATAAATTTTAATTTAAGAAATGATGAATTTTTCCAGCCATTTTCTTCCAAAAGTCACATAAGGACTGTAGGAGGTGTGAAAATGAGCAAATCCCATGGCAGCTCGATGCTGTCCATCGAAGCTCTTTTTCATCGGCACCTCCTCATTTCGCCTTACAGCTTTTCTACTTCCGCTTGGGATAGGCCGGTTGCTTGTGCGATCTTCTCAATCGATAGTCCTAAACCGAGTAAATTCTTTGCCGTTTCAAGCGCTTTTTGATATGCACCTTGGGCTATGCCTTCGCTTCTACCTTGGGCTATACCGGCTTGCATTCCTTGGGCTATACCGGCTCTGCGTGCGTCCATTTCAAATGATTTTAATAACATATACTCCCTCCGTTTCTCTTCGTCTTCTTTGGTTTCATTTACTTTCTCCTCCAGCTTTCTAGTGAATACCGTATTCGGACTTTGTCCGTTCATGTAAGATAAAAAGGCTTTTAGGTTTTCTTCCGCCTGTTCCGAAGCAGTACTGTTGATGATTATTTTTGTAGTTCCATCAGTAAATTCCTGTTCCGCTTCGCTACAGTAAGGTTTTATCGTGTAAACGGGTAAGCCTTTTTCCAAGTAATCAAAGGTACATAAAAAGATGATAAAAGTGTCAGGCAAATCATTGTAGTCACCGCCCTTGTTAATTGCGCTGTTGTCTATCGCACATTGGTAATAGCGCATTCTCTCTGGTAAGTTTCGTTCGTTCGTGGTTTGCATTTCTATATCATAGAGTTTTCCTGTCTCATCTTCTATCATTATATCAAGCCTCACGCCCTTGGAAGCTATTTGATTTTCGATAGGTTTTTGTCTAAAAAGCCGTACAATTTTACCGACCTTGTTTCTAAGAATCATTGACAATAGTTCTTTGCACAGTTCTTCATCCTGCATTACGGTACAGAACATATAATCATCGGCTATCGTCAAGTCATCAAAGCTCTTTTTCATCGGCACCTCCTTGCTTTTATCTTTCGGTATGCGATGTTTACCACCGGTGAAACTCGAACACGGGTATCCGAGTTTTATACAGTATACCGCACTCACCGCATTTTTGTAAGCCGATAGGTTTTCAGTTTTTGGACGGCCCCATCGCTTCTGCTTGAAACCCCCGCCATCCATGGTGGAGCAAAGAAAAAAGTCTCTACCGGTAAAGAACAAAAACTGATAGACTGACTACGATTTATACGAACTAACTCTTTTGAAAAGAGGTGGAGCAGATACGAGGCGTGAACAAAAATTACCCGCAAGCACGGTAAAAAATGTACATCCCTGCACATTTTTTACCTACGTGTTTGCAAGACAAACACGTAGCAGACTAAAACCAGCGGCATCCGTGCCGCTTCTGATATGTTGAGGACTAATTTTTGTGAAATAACGAAGTAGGTGCCCACATATTTTCAAAAGATAGGAGGTAAGGTAAGTGCTCGCACAAGGTAATCCTGTAATGGCGAAGGCAAATAAGGTGATGGACATCTTTTATCTGGATGAGCAAGAACGGAAGCGGTATGAGGCAGCGTGGGAATATGAAAGCGACCGGCTCTCGATGATAAGCGAGTCTGAGCGTAAAGACCTTGAGCGCGGCTCCCGCCAAAAAGCGCTTGAAACGGCAAAAACCATGCTTACAATGGGCTATCCCCTCGGCGATATTTGCAAAATTGTAGGGCTCCCTCAAGCAGAAGTGGAAGCGCTTAAATAAATTTTAATTTAAGAAATGATGAATTTTTCCAGCCATTTTCCTCCAAAAGTCACATAAGGACACTGTAGGAGGTGTGAATGACTAGAAAACCCTTTGAAGAACTAACTATTTCCGATGACTTTATGTTCTGTAAAGTCATGGAACACGAATCGCTGTGCCGGCCGTTTCTTGAAATGCTCTTTAGTGCACAGATCGATAAAATCACATATCTTTCGTCCCAAAATACGGTTACGACTAATTTGGGCGCAAAAACCGTCCGCCTTGATGTACTGGTAAAAGATGAAGACGGTACATCCTACGACATTGAAATGTGTTTTCCGCTAGACGTCCGTGTCTATCGGAAAACACGAGTTTTGCCACTCGGCAAAACATCGCTGCTGCATGGAACCAGCGGCATCCGTGCCGCTGCTGAAACAGACTTGTCTAAAAAAGCCTTCCGTTAGCCTTTTGTAAATAGGCGGAGTAGATGCTAGGAGCGTACAAAAAACACCCGCAGGCGTACTTGCTGTACGCCGAGGACTGTTTTTTGTTAAGCGACAACGCAGATGCCCGCATATTTTCACAAGATACAAAAAAGATTATATTGAGAACGCAAAGGCATTTAAAAGAACAGACAATCAAGAGTTACAAGGTTTTTTACAGTATGTGAAAACAGGCAAAGCAACAACCGATTACACGAGGAGGATAGAGCAGATGATACAGACGGTAAAAAGAAATGAATTAGCACGGAAAGAATACCACATATTACCGGCAGCCTTGATGGATGCGATGGATGAAGGGGAAGCAAGAGGCCTTGAGCGCGGTTCTCGCCAAACGAAACTTGAAACAGCAAAGACCATGCTTACAATGGGCTATCCCCTCGGCGATATTTGTAAAATTGTAGGACTCCCTCAAGCAGAAGTGGAAGCACTTCAGTAACTACGCATTATTCGCGGTATTCCCTGCAATTTTGCAAAAACGGGGCCGATTATTGCTTCTATATTATATGCAAAATTATATGGAAGAGAGGTTGTCTGTAACAAAAAAAAAGCAAAAAAGTTACAAAATAAGTGATTGACAAATGAAAAAAAATCAGCTAGCATATTTTTAATTAAGTTTGGCCGCACAAAAGCGTGTTACGCTTTGGCCAAGAAAGTATTAAAGGAGGTATTTTTCATTATGAAAAAATATCTACTCGTAAGCTTGACTATTCTTTTTGCTGCTACTTTTGTGTGGGCGCAAAATGCTGCAACTGCAGAACCGAGCGTCGATATCGAAGCCGACGCAACCTTGAGCTGGGGTATTGACCTCGGTCCGGGCGGTGCAAAACACGGATTTAAAAACGAAGCTTCTTGGAGCGTAAAATTCCCGCTTCTCAAGAAGGCTGATAAAACATCCACAAAGAACGACGTACCCGTATATGGAGAAGTTAGTTTAACAGATGTGGGGCTGAATCTTGTCAGCGAAAAAGACAGCGGCGGACGCTTTGCGCTGGATGGAAATGTAGGCGGTCTTGAAGCTAAACTGGTTATCTATGGCGCTTATTTAACCGTTTTTGATACTCCTGATTTTTCTACAAACTATGCTGAAATCTGGGTGCCGGTTGACAAAAATAAGAAATATCGCCCCCAGGACAAAGGCTATAGATTTGATCCTGGTTTTGACGGTTACGGTACCAAGATCGGCTATGCAAACAAGGACTTTATGGACTTGGATGTTGGCTTAAAGCTCGGTTCCAGCAGCAATTGGGATCCCAATAGTGCTTCTACAATCTACCATCAGAAGTATTTTGATGGTAACACTGTACTAAAAGATAAGGAAGCTATATGGAATGGAACTACTTGGGTGTATGGTTCTACCACACGGTTCCCTGCTGCCGGGTGGTATTACTTTAAGAAGGATACCGATCCAGATCCTGCTACATCTCAATATGGTGTTGGGTTTGATCTTTCAATGAAACCGCTTGATAAAATGCTTGCATTTGCTCTTACCGTTAACACAACACTTAGCAAGAGTTATCCTGATGCTAACTTGAACTTTGGTGTTGAAGTAACCTCTGAACCAATGGATGGGCTGAAATTGCAGGCAGGTTTTGATGGAGCTTATGATTTCACTAACGCAACCTTTGAATGGGATACTGTATTTACTGCTGGCTATAAATGGATAAGTGCAGGTGTGTATGCAGAGGACTTTAGTGGAACAGGAACCGATCTTTCAGTATTTGCCCAGTTTGTAACAAAGGGTGATAAGAAAGATGCAACCAACTTGGTTGAAGGTTTGGATGCAGGTGCTTATGTAGGTATGTATCGGTTGATTGGTAATCTGTCTTCTTCTAAATTCCCGCTCTTTGCAAAGGTTTGGGGTGCATATAAGATTAATATCAACGATTCTATGTGGTTAAAACCCTTTGCTGATGTCTGGCTTGAAACCAACCATGGATCTTCTGCTGTTGGTCTTGCCTATGACCTCGGTGTAAAATTCAGCCCGGTTGAAAAGGTTGAAGTACAAGCCAAGTGGAATCATGGTTCAATCAACAAGAATACTCATATGGGTATTATTAAGAAGTCTGTTCTCAATAGCGAGCACTACGGCAAGTTCGTTCTGTCACTCACAGTTACCTACTAAGCCGTATTCGGCCTAGTAGCTACGCTTAAAAGCCTGTTCCGCACTGCGCGGGACAGGCTTTTTTTGTTAGTAATGCGGCTGGTGGAAAGTTGAGGATAGGCTGAATCGGAAAACCCTGTTATACTATCGATATGAACATTCCACGCAAATTGCCGATCGGTGTACAGAGTTTTAAAGATTTACGGGAAAAAGGTTTTCTATATGTGGATAAAACCGAATATCTTTTTCAATTAATCAGTAACAGTAAGGTTTATTTTCTCAGCCGTCCGCGGCGGTTCGGCAAAAGCCTTTTTCTTTCAACCTTGGCTGCATATTTCCGCGGGCAAAAAGAGCTGTTTAAAGACCTCTATATCGAAAAAGCTGAAGAAGCGCAAGCGGGACAAGAAGCCAGAGCTGCGTGGCAAGAATATCCGGTGCTGTATTTTGACTTTAACATTGGGCAGTATCTGGAAAACGGAGTTTTGAACGAGCGGCTCGATTCTTTATTAAAAGAACCGGAAAGTCTATACGGTATACAAGTAACAAAAGAAGAAAAGTCTTTTTTTGCCTCACGTTTTGAACGGCTCATAAAGGCTGTATATCAAAAAACCGGCAAACAAGCTGTTATTCTCGTAGACGAATACGATAAGCCTTTGCTGCAAACGATGGGGGAAAATGCAGAACTCAATGAACAGTACCGTAATACGCTCAAAGCTTTTTACTCTGTGATTAAAACCTGTGATGAATATATCCGGTTTGCGTTTTTGACAGGGGTAACAAAGTTCAGTAAAATCAGTATTTTTAGCGATCTGAATAACCTAAACGATATCAGTTTGCTGCCGAAGTATGCCGGTATCTGCGGTATTAGCCAAAGTGAATTGGAAAATACCTTTGCTCCGGAAATTGAAGCGCTTGCACAGGCAAATGAGCTTACCTACGATGAAACACTTAAACAGCTAAAGCAAAATTATGACGGTTACTGTTTTGCTCAAGCAGCTGAAAATATGTATAATCCGTTTAGCCTGTTACGGGTATTTGACGGGCAGATTTTTCAAAGTTACTGGTTTGCAACCGGGACGCCGACTTTTTTAGTTAATTACCTTAAAGACGCACACTATTATATTCCCGATCTGGACGGAAAGGTAGAACTTGATGAAGAAGGTTTACAAACATACCGAGCCGTTGCAAAGGAACCGTTTCCGATTCTTTTTCAATCAGGGTATTTGACGATAAAAGAGTATATAAAGGAAGCGCGGTTGTACCGGCTTGGCTTTCCAAATGATGAGGTACGGTACGGCTTTTTAAAGAATTTACTGCCTGCATATTCATCGGTACAACCTGCTGAAACAGGAAAGTCGATATGGCGATTTGTGGAAGATATCCGCAAGGGTGATGTAAACGGCTTTATGGAACGGATACAGTCGATCATCGCCGGTATTCCGTACGATAACTTCACCGAGAAAAATTTGAAGCTGCGAGAACAAAATTACCAGACCGCAGTGTATCTCGTCTTCACGCTGATGGGACAGTTCGTACAAACGGAAGTGCATTGCTCAACTGGGCGCAGTGATTGCGTCATACAAACCGTCGATAGCATCTATATCTTCGAGTTTAAGCTTTTTAGCAACGGTAGTGCGGAAGATGCAATTAATCAGATAAAGGAGAACCGCTATGCCGCGCAGTACAAGGCAGACGGAAAGAAGATTGTATTGATCGGCAGCTCTTTTGATGAACAAGCGCGGACAATTAAAGACTGGAAGACAGAGCAACTATAGGGAATCTCAAAAACTCTCTGATTCGTGTGTTTTGTGGTAAAAGTTGCATTTATTTATAAAAAAGAGTATCATCCCGTTATGAATAAAGCTTTACAGACGTTAATAGACCGCGGATTTTTTCAGCAATGTACTAATGTGGAAGCACTGTCCGCGTTAATGGATACAGGTCCGGTTACGTTTTACATCGGTACTGATCCTACCGGCGGCAGTTTGCACATCGGGCACCTTGTGCCGCAGTTTGCACTCCGGCATTTACGCGATGCGGGGCATATCGGTATTGCGCTGCTTGGCGGAGGTACGGGGCGCATCGGCGACCCTTCGGGGAAAACGGAGATGCGCAAGATGCTGGATTATCAACAGCTTGATGAAAATGTTGAAAAGATAAAAGCACAACTTGACCGGTTTATCGGTTTTGACGGAAAAACCGCCTTTCCAGAAAACAATAAAAATTGGCTGGCGGATTTAAACTACATCGATTTCCTTCGGGACATCGGCTCCTGTTTTTCGGTTAATAAGATGCTTTCGTTTGAGGCATACAAAATCCGTATGGAAACGGGACTATCCTTCCTCGAATTTAACTATCAGTTGCTGCAAAGTTACGACTTTTTAATGCTTCACCAAAAACATCACTGCTGCCTGCAAATAGGCGGAGACGACCAGTGGGGCAATATCGTCGCAGGGGTTGACCTCGTTCGGCGCAAGACCGGTGATGAAGTATTCGGGCTTACCTTCCCGCTCATTACCCGCAGCGACGGTAAAAAAATGGGAAAGAGCGAAAAAGGCGCACTCTTCTTAAACAAAGAGATGACCCCCGTATTCGACTTTTTCCAGTATTGGCGGAATGTTGATGACGCCGATGTGCGCCGCTTTATGCTGCTGTTTACCTTCTTGCCGATCGAAGAGATTGACCGTATCTGTGCAGGCAATATCAATGAGGCAAAAGAGCGGCTTGCATGGGAAGTTACCAAAGAAATACACGGTAAGGATGAAGCAGACACAGCGCTTGCCGGTGCTAAAGCCGCATTCGGCGGCGGCGGCGATAAAAGCGCTATGCCGACCGTAGAAATGAACCGTAGTGTTTTTGAGCAGGGGATTTCGATTGTCGATCTATTTGTACAAAGCGGTTTATGTGCCACTAAAAGTGATGCCCGCCGTTTAATAGAGCAGGGGGGTGCCCTTGTTACAGGCGAATCGATTACCGACGTAAAAGCGGTCATTACCGCCGCCGCCTTGGACGAAACGGGAGAACTTATTCTCCGTGCCGGTAAAAAGCGGTTTAGCCGTATCGTTACCCGCTAAGTCCGGCTCTATGCAAAGGGCAGTTCTAAAAGTTTGCAGCTTTTAAGACTACCCTTTTTGTTTTATTTTTTGAGTGAAAAGTAATAGCGTGCCCACGCCTTATCGTCGATTAAGATATGATTAAACAGCCAGTCGCGCAAAAAGCGGACAAATGAGTTGGGAACGAATTGTTTGCCGTTTTTATAGGCATTAACTGATTTTAAAATTTCTTTAACAAACAGTTCATGTTTTTGTTTGTGTTCTTTTAACGCCGGATAGTTCATTTCTTCCATGATAACTTCTTCATCTTTAAAGTGAATCATTACATAGTCTACCAATTCTTTCATTACATCTCTAAAGGTCTCTTCAAGTTCTGCTTTTTCACCAAGACAAGCATTGTATAAGTTATTGATCAAATCAACGAGGTGGCGGTGCTGTTTATCGACACTCGGTACCCCCACATCATAGCTGACATCCCACGAAACAAATTTTTCCATCATTGACTCCTCGTATTCGCAACTATTACACATTTTACAGGTGATGTAAAGCCCGTATCAATATGGCTGCTTTTTACCTATATCAGCTTCGCGATCTTGCTGTAGAGGCTATTAACCGCAGCAGTTTGCGCTTCATCCAGTCCTGCCCCTGCACTGTCGATAAGCTGCTGCAAGGAAGCAAGGTTTTCGTGCAGCGCAGTGTGAAACCCGCGCGAAGTTTTAAGCCAGAAAGTACCGTTGCCGTCGTTGAACAGGGTGATAAAGCCGAGCTGTTTGCTCTTCTGCTTTGCCGTTACCGTCCGGAAGATGAGCGGCAGCTGCTCCAGCAGGGCGACTGTGTCATCAGGCAACGTGAAATTCTTGGTGCGCGGGAATGGCGTATCGGATTCGAGCGGCTGCAGCGGAAAAGCTTCGGCGATGCTTAACACCAAGCCGAGTTTCTCTCCGGCAAGCAGTTCATAGCTGCCGAAGGTAATCTTTGCGCGCAGGTTTTTCAGCTGTTCAAGCTGGCCGTCATAGACGATACCACTGGCCTCTGCCCGCAGCTGCTCCACCGTATGGCTGAACTGTTCCCACGGCAGTAAGAGCTGCTTTTTCCCTTTCATCTTTTGTATAATGTACGGGGTGCCGCAGATGGATACCGTCTGCGCCTGTTTTTCAGCTGCGGTACCGGTGCTGCCGGAGTCTTTTCTGTCTGCGGTTTCCGATGCCGCTGCGGAACCGTGTGGTGCAGCTCTTCCTGCGCTGCCGGAGAGCTTTCCGGACGCACCGGCTCCCTGCGCGTTTTTACCTCCGGCTCTTCCGGTTCCGACGGCAGACCGATCAGCCCTGCCTTCAGCAGTGCCGGCCTTTGCCCGTGCTTCCTGTGCTGCTTTTTTGTCAAGGAGCGCAGGGGCGACCAGCGCTACAATGTCTTTGGAAAGGGGCGAGACTGACATGGCATACATCCGCGACGTATGCACAATCTCTCCTGCGACGATAAAGGCTTGATGCTCCTTATACATACAGGAACCCGGATGGATGGAAATCTTTTCGGTTGTCAGGCTGCGGTACACATCCCGCCCCTGCGCAGCGCACACAAACTGGATCATACCGCGGGCAACTGCCGTCAAATAATCCGCCGGTTTTCCGCCGGAGAGAATCGGCACGCCCATATCGGAGACAATCAGCTCCAGCTGCTCTTTGATGTTGGCAATTTCCGCCATAATCCGCTCGTCGAGGTAAAAGCGGTCGCAAAACTTCTTTTGGTTTTCCGCCTGCATGTACTGCCGGTACACTTTAAGGAAGGACACAAAGTCTCCGAGCGGATCGCGGAATGCTGCGTGGGCTTTTCTCGCTTCAAGCTCCTGCCCGTCGGGGAAGAGGAAGGGGCTGCGTGCCGATAAAAAGCCCGCGGCAATCAATACATCCTCAATCGATTCGGGATAATAGAGCACTGCCTCTACAATCATACGGGATTGGCGCGGGCTGAGCGGGAAAAGGCACATCATCTGCCCGATTTTACTCAGGCTGTTATCGCTCTCCAACGCGCCGAGCATATTGAGCGTATCCACCGCACCGATAATACCCTTCTTGCCGGGCGGGGAAATAAAATCGAAGTTCGCAAAGTCGTAGATACCCAGCTCTGCCATCCGCATTACCACCTCCGAGAGGTCGGTGCGGTAGATTTCTTCCGTGGTGTACATAACGCGGGTTTCAAAATCCTTGCGGGTGTAGAGGCGGTAGCATACCCCCTCCTGTGTCCGTCCGGCGCGTCCCCGTCGTTGATTACACGATGCCTTCGACACCGGCGCTTCATCCAAGCTGGATGTGTAGGTAAAGGGATTGTAAAAATTCAGCTTTGACAAGCCTGAGTCGATGACGGCGGCAATATCGTTGATAGTGATGGAGGTTTCGGCAATATTCGTTGCGATAACAATCTTCTTTTTCCCGAACGGCGGGGACTTAAATACCCGCTCCTGCTCTTCCTTGCTCAAACGACCGTACAGCGGCAGCGGATAGAGCTTGCGGAACCACGACTCATGCGAGAGCCGCTCGATGCAGTTCTTAATCGCCCGTTCACCGGGGAGAAACACGAGAATGGCGCCGGGGCGGCCTTCGCTTAAAATTCGCCCGACAATCATCGCGATTTTATCGAGCAGCGCGGTTTCGGCAGCAAGCGTCTCTGTAGAGGCTGTCAGCGCGGGCGGATCAAAGATGAGGGTAACCGGATAGGTCATCGCATCGATTTTAATAACCGGACACTCGTTAAAATACATCGAAAACATATCAGTATTGATAGTTGCCGACGAGATAATCACTTTAAAATCATGCCGCTCCTGCAAAATCCGCTTGAGCAGCCCGAGGATAAAATCGATATTCAAACTGCGCTCATGCGCCTCATCTACCATAATAACGGAATACTTGCTGAGCCATGGGTCAAGTTTAAGCTCCTGCAAGAGAATCCCGTCGGTCATAATCTTTATCTTGGTTTCCGGCGAGGTATGATCTTCAAACCGCATCTTGTAGCCGACTAAATCGCCGAGCGGAACTTTTAGTTGGTTTGCAATAAACTCGCTGACGGACAGAGCGGCAATCCGCCGCGGCTGGGTAACGCCGATCATACCGGTCTGCGTATATCCCGCCTCATGTAAAATTACCGGCAGCTGGGTAGTCTTACCCGACCCGGTAGGGCTTTCAACGACAATAACCTGATGGCGTTCTAAACTCTCTAAAATTCGTGCCTTTTGTTCATAAACAGGCAGCTGTGTATATTTCATAATCTGAAAAAGTATAGCGAAGTAAGCATTTGTATGCAATGTTATACGCAGATCGGCTTGCGTTCAATCTGTACGCCGAGCGCTTTAAACCGGTCGACGAGGTGTTCGTAGCCGCGTTCGATTTGGTACACATTCCGGATAAGGCTTTCACCGCGGGCGCAGCAGGCTGCAATAACAAGCGCCATCCCCGCGCGGACATCGGGCGAAACCAATTCGGAACCGTGCAGGGTACTGGGGCCGGTAACGACGGCACGGTGCGGGTCGCAAAGTGTAATACGTGCACCCATACCGATCAGTTTATCGACAAAGAACATTCGGGATTCAAACATTTTTTCGTGGATAAGCACTGTGCCTTCCACTTGTGTGGCAATAACCGCCATAATGCTGGTAAGGTCTGCGGGGAATCCCGGCCACGGCGCATCATCGATTTTAGGGATCATGCCGCCAAGGTCGCAGTTTACTTTTAAACTCTGCTGTGCAGGAACGGTAAGACTTGTCCCGTCGATTTCCCAACGGATACCCAGCTTGTTAAATGCAAGCTTTATCGGACGCATATCGGGCGGGTTGATATCGGTAATGGTAAGCGAGCCGCGGGTAACTGCCGCAAGCCCGATAAACGAACCGACTTCCATGTAATCCGCACCGATACGGTACTCCGCGCCGTGCAGCTGGGGTACTCCGTGAATAGTCAGAATATTAGAGCCGATACCGCTTATCTTTGCCCCCATTGCATTTAACAGCTTGCAGAGGTCTTGAATGTGCGGTTCGCTTGCCGCATTGGTGATAACGGTTTCGCCCTCGGCGGTTACCGCGGCCATCACTGCATTCTCGGTGGCGGTTACGGATGCTTCATCCAAAAAAATATCCTGCCCGATGAGCTTATTTGCCGTAAATAAAAAATGACCGTTTATTTTTACCTGCGCACCGAGTTCTGTCAGTGCCAAAAAATGGGTATCTAACCGCCGCCGTCCGATAACGTCGCCGCCGGGAGGAGTCATCATAACTTTTCCGTGGCGTGCAAGCAGCGGACCTGCAAATAAAATGGAAGCCCGTATCTTTTGAGCCAGCGGCGCCGGTACTTCATAACCGGTTACGGTTTTTAATTGCAGCGTATATTCATTTTGTGCAACTTTAACAATTGTTCCGCCGAAGGATTCAAAGATTTTAAACATTACGAAAACATCTTCGATTTCGGGAAGATTCTTTAAGGTAACGGGCTGGTCGGTAAGGACGGCGGCGGCGATACAGGGCAATGCAGCATTTTTATTTCCGCTTGCCTTGATGGTACCCTTTACGGGGAAACCGCCTTCAATATGATATTCATACATGAGCTGCTCCAAACATGATAGGACGCATCGTGTCTATCCTAAAAAAAAATCGCTTTTAGGATAACTTTACGTCCTTGATAAATTCCCTGCGCTCATCGCCTGACAGTAAACTACTTAAAAGGGCAGCGCTATCTTAAAGATAGTCTGCATCTTCAGCATTTTTTTCCTACAGAGGGAGTGCGGCAGAGTCAATCAAATGCTGTATTTTTTCTTTTAATGCAAGACGAATAGGCAACACAGGGTAATCCGGTTTATCGATAAGCTGTACGAAGAGTTGTTTTTGACCGATAGGATTAACTTCGATTAAAAAGTCTATTTTTCCTTTTTGTTCTCTTTCCAGAATATTGTAAACGGCGGTAGCCTCAAATTCTTCTCGATAATAAATGAGAGAATTCTTTTTTTCAATATCGATAATATCCTCTACAAGCACTGCTTCCGTCTCCGTCTAATGTATAGCCGATGATACCCCATTTATCAAAGTTTTGACAAGGGGAGCCAATTCATATTCGGCTAAATCACCGACTTGAATAATATCTTTTTCTTCGATACTCGAAACAATATCACGCAATAATGCTGTTATTTCTTTCTGATACTCATGAACTGATTTTCCTTCAATTTGTATATCGATGGGGAGTTCCGTTATATCGGATAAGAGTAATGACCGGTACAGTTCATTCAGTTTTTCCGAAAATGCTCCAAACAATTCGAGTGCCTGCATATCTTTTCCGGTTTGCATATATACCGGAACCTGCTCAAAGTCTTCCGCATAATCGGATAGTTCTTGCGTCAAACCCTTCATATAATTGCGGATTTCCGCTCCGGAGAATGTTGAAAGTTCAAGAGTAATATCAGTATCAACAGACTGTTTAAAAAGTTGGTCGAGTTCTTGGGAAGACAGGACTTTACCGTCAACCGCTACTTGCACGATTGTTTCGTGTTCGCGGCAGCATGCTTCTTCAATACTGCCCAATACCTCGCCGAGGTTTTTTTCATTTTCCAGTGTGTATGAAAGTTCTTCGCCGTTAATTTTTATTACCATTTATAGTCATACTCCTCAAGTTATTATCTTTTCCGGCGGCTATGCGAATAATGTATTGTGCATTAGTTGTCGGAACCGCCTCTATTTTGTCTGCTGAAATTATTGATCATATCCGACTGTTTTTGCAAATTCCGCAGAGCCCCGTCCATATTCCCGTATTTTTGCCGCAGCTCCAGCTCTTTTTTTTCAAGCGCTTTGTCGTACCGTGCGATTTTATCTTTGCTCGTTTTAATCTGAGCAGTCAAACCGTTTGTCCGGGTCGAAAAAATGCCTCCCCGCTGTACATAAGGATCTATCTGTTTGAACACCTGAAACGCAACACCGTCATCGATGAGTACATCGTTATCACTATCATAGCCGAACAGATAACGGACATCTTCAATGGAATTTTTTAACGCCTCATCGAGTTTCTTTTCATCAATTTCCAAATATCCGCGCAGCCGAGCTTCGTTAAGTCCCGAACTTGTGTCTGACTTTGTCGATATACCGATTTGTGATAAGGTTCTTATCGGGGTATCGGTATTTTTGCGGTAAACATTCGCAACGATTTGGCGCAGATTATTCTTTAAGGAAGATAGTGTCGTATCGCCAAAAAGAGCTCCGAGGTTTTCTTCCGCCGTCTTACGTTCATCATCAGTAAAATATTCGATTTCATCGATAACCGCTTGCTGGTTGCTCGTTACAATATTGATTTCCGTCAAAAGCCGGTTGTATTTTGCTACAAATTCGATAATGGCATCTTTTGCCGGCTGCGGATCCGGTTTAATACTGATGCTCTCCTGTTTATCGGTTTTATCTTCAAGCTGGAGCGTTACTCCCGGAATAAGATCGTCAATCTTATTGGTACTCCGCTTTACGGGGATACCTTCAAAGATAAGAGCAGCCTCCTGCGCCTGTGAGACAGGATTAACCGGTATGTATTCGCCCGTGGCTTTTGGATCATATACTTTGATCTGTTCTATCGATACGGTCTTATCGGTGTTGTTGTTATGCACGGTAATTCCGCTAATGTCGCCGTATTCGCTGAGCGGAATACTAAAGGTTTGAACTTCGGCCGTATCAGCCAGAGCCGGCAGCGGAATAAGCGTTCCGCGCGGAGAAACCAATGAAAGGACATTATAATCTTCCACAGGGGCAGCTGTCTGTTGATTTAACCCAAGGGTTTCTGGCAGGATGCTTGAATCGCTTGGTGCATTACTAACGGTTACACCCTTGTATGATGCGGAACCGACTTGTTCATAAATCGGTTCTCCGTTGGATGATGATGCCTCGCCTTGAGAAGAAGGTGTCCCGGAGGCTTCGGCATTGCTTTGTAAGGATACGGCATATTCCAATACATATTGCTGTGAGCCGCGTACCGGTTTTGAAAACATGATGCGTTCGGTTTTCTGTGCCGGGATTGCAGCTTCCGTCTTTTCGGCATCTACTGCAGGCCGGTCATTCTTTTTTATCAGGCCGTTTTCGAGCGCAAAAGATAACGCATCATCGGAAAACTCCAGTTTATTCGCCTCTCCCGTCAACTGCGATTCAACAAGCAATGAAACCGCGTTGGGTGAAGTTTTTATTTCCGAAATTCTAACAATATCTTTTCCTTTTTTATTGACGGCATCGACAAAGTTCCGGTATTTTCCGCCTTGCCAATTCACCGAAACATTTTTCTCGCCGACGGTAAAGGTGTATACGCCTTTGGGAACTTGAAAATCTTTGGATATCTCGTTCGATAAAAAAGAATCTGCTTGGGCAATTTGATTAATGGAAATTTTAAACGTCTGTTCGCGGGCATCCCGTGAAGCGGTTGCCGTTACGGCTCGTTCATTGGAAGAAGTAACGGTCTTTTCTACAAAGGGATTGTTAAAGGAATAGAGATCCCGTGTTTTTTCGCGGATTTCGGTAGAGAACTGGTTTATCTTTCGCCAAATTGCATTTTGCCGTTCATATTTTTTTAAATCTTCAGCAGCTGAATCGCGCGGGGCACGCTCTTTTTTCATCAGCGTTTCAATGAGATTATCATATTTACCGGCTCCTATGCCGGGAATATTCATATCGGACACTCTAACCCCTTTACCGTCAAGCCGGATAAACCTTTGCTACTAGCATTGTCGGCTATAATATCAATAATCTTTATGAAACCGAATTAGTTACGTATTTTGTGTATTAAATTTATGGATTCCAACCGTTTGGAGGTTCTTAGATAAAAAAAAGGAAGAAGAAGGGCGCGGCTTCTTCTTCCTCTTAAGTCGCGGGAAAAAGAGATAACATCCAGAAATCTCTTTTACTCAAACCCTCACTGTTGATTTAGGTTTGCGTTATTTTTCCCGATTCTTTTGAGCGCTATTGAAGGAGGCGGATAACCGACTGGGGTTGTGTGTTCGCCTGTGCAAGCATTGCGGTGCCGGACTGCATCAAGATTTGATTCTTGGTGTACTCAACGATCTGCTTTGCCATATCAGCATCGCGGATGCGTGATTCAGCAGCCTGGAGGTTTTCAGCAGCAATTGCAACACCATTGTATGCAAGTTCAAAACGGTTCTGGTATGCACCGAGGTCAGCTCTCTGCTTGTTGATCTGCTTCAACGCATTGTCGATAGTACCGATAGCCATATTAGCACCTTCCACAGAAGAAATGGTGATCATATCGCCTTCGCCGCCCTGCATACCGCCGGTAAGACCGAGAGCTACTGCAGTCATTGTACCGATAAAGAGCTTTTCGGACTGATCCATGTTCGCACCAACATGCAACTGCATCGGACCTGCTGCGGAATCCTTTGCAAAGCGTCCGGTAAGCAAGTTCATACCGTTGAATTGAGCATGGCTTGCAATGCGGTCTACTTCATCTACGAGCTGAGAAACTTCAACCTGAATTTGCATACGGTCTTCTGCGGAGTAAATACCGTTGGCAGCCTGAACTGCTAACTCGCGTAAGCGCTGCATAATATCAGTGGTTTCAGCTAAATACCCTTCTGTTGCTTGGATAAAGGAAACACCATTCTGTATGTTCTGGCCTGCTTGATTTAAACCGCGGATCTGGCTTCTCATTTTTTCGGAAACTGCAAGTCCGGAAGCATCATCGCCTGCGCGGTTAATGCGCATACCGCTGGAAAGCTTTTCTATGTCTTTTACGATGTTGGTCTCGACGATGCCTGTGTTGCGCTGTGAGTACATAGCGCTCATGTTGTGGTTAATAATCATATAACCCTCCTTGAAGTCTGCTTCCGGCATCCATGCCGGAAATTATCACTGTATAAAAACGTTACGGAAATTGGTTGCGCCTTTCCTTTCGGTTTTTTACACAGTATTATTGGCTTTCGATGTACTAACCGAAGACCAATAATACTGTTATACAGGGCTTCTTAAGGGTGTTTTTCAAAGATCATGTGAGCGGGATACTGGAAGCATCCCGCCGGTTCTCGTTACTACGATGCCAAGTATACCCTCTTGCCGAAAAAAAGACAAGAGAGTTATACAAGAAATTACCGCAATAATGAGAGCACAAGCTGGGTATTTGAATTTGCCTGTGCCAACATTGCCGTACCGGACTGATTGAGTATCTGATTTCTCGTATACTCGACCATCTGCTTGGCCATATCGGCATCGCGGATGCGTGATTCGGATGCCTGCATGTTTTCTGCGGCAATATCGATTCCGACAACAGCCATTTCCAGTCTGTTCTGGTATGCGCCGAGGTCTGCCCGCTGCTTGTTGATTTTCTTTAATGCCTCATCGATTGTACCGATGCTGTGGTTTGCTTCTTCTGCGGTTTCGATCGTCATTGTGCGGTTATCGCTCAGATCGCGCACGCCGAGGGCATGAGCAGTCATGGTTCCGATGTACACGCGGATGCGCTGATCCATGTTGGCGCCGATGTGGAACCACATTGATCCTGTTACGGCGTTCTCTCCGCCTTCACGTGCAAAACGTCCGGTCAGCATATTCATACCGTTAAACTGAGCGGAACTCGCAATGCGGTCAACTTCGGCAACAAGCTGGGAGACTTCGACCTGAATTTGCATCCGGTCTTCCGCGCTGTAAATACCGTTTGACGCTTGTACCGCCAGCTCGCGGATACGCTGCATAATATCAGTCGTTTCCTGCAAATATGCTTCGGCAACTTGAATAAAGCTGATTCCGTTCGATGCGTTTGCCGAAGCTTGGTTTAAGCCGCGGATTTGAGCACGCATTTTTTCGGAAACTGCGAGTCCGGAAGCATCGTCGCCTGCACGGTTGATACGCAGACCGCTGGACAGTTTTTCGATGTCCTTACCGATACGTACATCAGTAACACCCAATGTACGCTGTGCAAACATTGCACTCATGTTGTGGTTGATAACCATAGCATTTCCTCCATGAAATGTGGTACTGAAAAGCATCCGTGCTTTTCAGGAAAATAGGGAATCTCTAAAAGTTCGGTTCGATTTTTAGAGACTCAAGACAGAATATCTCCATATCTTTTATCGGTGGTATAAGCTAAAAACTTTAGTCTTTATGCAAAATTTTTTAAAATTTTTTCTATTTTCAATAAAAGAGCAGAAGGCTCAGATGGGTATGGCTTTTCGCGGAACAAAGACTACCTTTTTGACGGTACGGATGTCCGGTCTATTGTTAAAAGTCTTGTTTATCGCCCCATTAGCATATATACTTACAGTAACATTATTAAGAAAGAAGTTTGCACTTTTTCTGCGTGAGGCTTCTATATTTTGGAGGTTTTATGATTCACAAACGTTTTATGCGTCTATCGATTGCATTATTGTTCAGCCTTTCCGTGCTGATGTCATGTGCTACTACGGACGGAAACCGTTCACAGGAGCCGGTATATGAGCCGCTGCAGGGAACCGTTTCGTCGGTTGATAAGTACGGCAATCTTACAACGGACATTACCGAAGCGGCGTTAAAAGAAAAAGGGTATGAGCTTGGCGATGTATTGCTCGCAAAGCTGGGAGACAAAACCGTAACGGCTCCCTTTGTTGCAACCTACAGCGATGTTAATAGAGGCGATTATCTGATTAGAATGTCACACGGATTTACCGCTATCGCGATGAGCTATGATAACTGTAGCGGCAAAACCGGCGCAGTCGAGGGAACTCCGGTAACGCTGTCTCTTTCCAAGAAAGGCGCCTATTTACAGGAATACGAAATGCGCCACTTGGTTAAGTCCGAAAAACGTGAGGATTATGCTTCCGATGCAATATTCGCAAACTTCCGCGCCGTTCAAGCGGGTTCCATTGCAGCTAATCGGCTATACAGAGGATGCAATCCGGTATTCGGAGATGCTCGCGCCCCGTATGCGGCAAAGCTCGTTGAAGCAGCAAAAATCGTAACTGTTATCAATCTTGCAGACAATGCCGAAAGCATGGCGCCGTATCTTGCCGCAGCGCCTTACTATGAACGGCTGGTAAAAGATGGACAGGTTATCACCCTTAATATGGGAATTGACTTTAACGATCCTGCATTTATCGTAAAACTGAAAGATGGACTGATCTTTATGGGGCAGCACAAAGGACCGTTCTATGTTCATTGTAATGAAGGAAAAGACCGCGCTGGTATGGTTGCCGCCGTGCTGGAAGCTTTGATGGGCGCCACAGTGCAGCAGGTTGCCGATGACTATATGCTATCATACATGAATTACTTTAACGTCAAGAAAACCGATGCGCGGTATCCGGTTATTGCGAAGATTATCACCGATATGTTCGTAAAGATGAACGGCGGCAAGGCTGTTACCGATGCCAATTTAAAAGCCGTTGCGGAAACCTATCTGACCAAGACCGTCGGACTGACCGTATCGCAAATTAATGCACTCAAACAAAAACTACAATAACCAATTGAAAATATACGGCGCATCTACTGCGTCGCCCGCTGAAAATAAATGCTCAACGTATCATAGATACGCTTCCGCTTTATTTTCAGCGGTCTCCTTGTATCTACACCGTCTATTTTCAATAGTTTTGTTTAGCATCTGTTTAGCAATATACTAAGAGTTAGGAAAACACCACTGCTCTGTCCGTTTTGCATCAACTTTCAATAATGAATTAAAGAATAAGGAATACCTATGGATACCGACGATTTAAATACCAATGAACACATTCACTCAACAGAAGGGTTTGATATGCCGTCTGCTCCGGACATCGATACGAAGATAAATCCGGACAAGACGGCAAACGGTACCTCCGAAAGACCGTCTGATATGCCGCCTATTGAAAACGCTGACACGGTAGAGCGGCAGACGGCGGCACCGGACACCGATACGGTACATGCCCCTCCACCTCCGCCCACGAAAAAAAAGCGGAAGAAGAGCGGATTTTTCAAAAAAGCCGGTATCTTTCTCCTCGTCCTTATTTTGATTATTCTCATTCCGCTTGTCGGGTTAATCGGATATTCATTGATAAACCGGACGAATCCTGCGCGGCATATTGCCGACGGATATTATGCTGCGGTTACTATTCGCTCTGCAAGCGATACACTGCAAAAAGGGCTGTACCTCAGCGCCGTCGATTCGATTCTTTCTTCGCCCGAAACGGCCGCTTTACAGGGGAATCTCCGCGCATTGCGGTCTAACACAACACTCCAATCCGACTGGTTTAAGCGACTGCTGAATGTTCCTATTAATATCGCTGTTTATGAGGGCAATAACGCAGCGCTTGTTGCGGATATCGGTGTCCGCTCCGCTGCCGTTCAGTTGCTTCCCCTTATTACTGCCGTTAAGCCGGAACTGTTTGATTCGATACCGAACCTTTCGCAAACCGAATTTGATATAAACGGTAATGCAAAAGGAGGATTCCTGTTTAAGCTGACCCAAGACCAGCGGCTTTATATCTGTTTTTATAAAAATCTTATTATCGCCGCGACCTCGGAAGATTTGCTCTATTCCTGTTTAGCCGAAAACTCCGAAGAGAGCGGTAAACGGCTAACGGCTCTACTGCGTGCTTCCAACCGGGGAGCGGTCAGCGTATATGCGGAACCGTCGTATTTTCTTTCCGGTATCGCGGCAAAACAGGATATCGTCGGCAACATGGTGCGAGAGCTTGCATTCCCCGAACCGGCGGCACTCAACGTCAACTTTGATGAAAACACGGTTTCTTTTCATAGCATCATCAATTGGATTTCGGAACGCTCCGAAGTAAATACTATCCTGCAGCGGCGCTCAACACTGCCGTCTATTTTATCCCGTCTGCCGGAAGGAACTGCCTATTTAACGCTGCTCAACCTCGGCGATCCTCAATTCCTCTACGAGAACACCAAAGCTTTTTTCCCTCCGGATCTGACAAAGACGTTCAATTCAACGAATAAAAACAGCTCATTCTTTTTTAACAAAGATTTGAATCAGCTTATCTTTGAATGGATGGGGAGTGAAATCGGTGTATTCGGTCATCGGGATTCTCAAACACCTGTTTTCTTTATTTCATTAAAAGATGAGGCAAAGTGCCGCTATCTATTGGAAGATCTGTTTAATACGATATTCATCGATCGCAGCACCGCTGCAGTGGTTGATGACAACCGTATCCCGCGTATTGTATTCCCCTCATGGTTGTCAGGACTGTTACGAGCCTTTCGAATCGATTTGCCGGAACCGTTTTATATGATACAAGACGGCTATTTGTATCTTTCTAATAGTGCAGAAGCGCTCGGTATGTGCAAAAAAGAGACTGATACGGGTAAACTCTTGGTAAAAACCGATGAATGGAAGAAGATTGCAAAGGCCGTTTCCGCCGAAACGTCTTTCTTAGTATACTATTCGCTGGATCGGAGTATTCCGTTCTTTTTGGAACAAAATGCACTGCTTAAAACCGCCTTTAAGAATTACGGTAAAGGCGTACTGTCGCTTCGTTTTGCGGCCGGACGCCAAGTTCATTTGGATTTCTATACGCAAAAAACCGATGCGCGTAAACTGGAAGAAATTCCCGCTTTTCCGCGTTCCCTTTCTCAGCGGCCCGAATCCGATATTATCTGCGCAAAGACTGTGGACAATGTTCCCTATGTCTTTTGGACAAACGGTTCAAATGTGCAGAGTATGAATCTTTTAAACGGCAGCGAATCAACACTTTCACTTGATGGAAAGGCGGGAATTGCCGCCGAAATAAAACACTCAAAGCTCCAATCGCTTTGGGCGGTTTCGGCTCGCGGTTCTATCTATCGGGCAAACGAAACCTTGGAACCCTTTGCAGGCTATCCCGTATTGACGGCAGAAAAACTCCTTCCTAACCCGGTTGCTTTTAACGGCGGCATAGCGGTACCGCTTTCTGCCGACTCCGCACTGCTCTTTGCCGGCACAACCGATAATTGGTCTACTTCCGACACAATGAATGCTAAACTGCGTGCTGCTCCCGTTATATTTAAAGACGGTATTGCAGCGCTTCCGCGCTCGTTTGAAAGCTGTTTATACCTATTTAATAAAGAAGGAAAAATCGTTGAAGGGTATCCCATTGAGCTTGAAGGAATCTTTGCTGCAGCGCCGGTATTCTTTGAAGAAACAAAGGGAAACTATGCCGCTGCTTTTGTAAGTGAAGACGGCAGGTTTTCTATCCGCAGTTTATCGAAGGATTATGCAGAGATCGCCTCGTGTGATCTTAATACCGTGTGTAAGGCGGATTTGACGTATTCTGCATCGTTGCGGGCGTTCTTTGTTGTTTCTCAAGATGGACACCTGTTTAAATTCAACACTGCGGGCGCGATAACCGACTCGTTACCGTTAAAGACAGGTGCTGCGGATGATTACTGCATCACGTTGCTCGATGTAACCGGTGACGGGAAAGACGAAATATTTATTTCGGGAGGAGGAAACGCCCTTTACGGGTATACCTCCGGTTTTGCCCCTCTGGACGGTTTCCCGCTTGCCGGCACGGGAACGCCGTACTTACTCGACATTGATGGAGATTCGATTCCTGAACTGATTACGCATGGTATCGATTCAAAAGTCCATGCATATCGGGGCGCGGCACTCAGGTAAAGCCGATTTGCATATAACCAAGTATTCCTAAAATTCAGCGGACAGCTCTAAAAACTCGGTTAGATTTTTAGAACTGTCCGTTTATTTTATAACTGGTTTCTGGAATCACTTGCCGGTTTACCTTTTTTTTTGTATTTTACTATCATATCTTTTTGAACGTTTACGAGATTTTTAACTCGGTAAACGTTGAATCGTTAAAAACTACAGTACGTAGCATAATTTCAGTTATAATGATGAAGGAGTTCATAAGATGGCAAAACAACTGCTGTTTAATGAAGAAGCACGGAAAAAGCTGCTTTCCGGTGTTGAACAAATTTCAAGTGCGGTAAAAGTTACATTAGGCCCCAAAGGGCGCAATGTCTTACTCGATAAGAGCTTCGGCGCGCCGACCGTTACCAAAGACGGTGTTTCGGTTGCCCGTGAAGTTGAATTGGAAGATCCGTTTGAGAATATGGGAGCTCAGCTCTTAAAAGAAGTTGCCACAAAAACCAACGATGTTGCCGGTGACGGAACCACAACCGCAACCGTTTTGGCTTATTCTATGGTGCGCGAAGGCTTAAAGGCCGTTGCCGCCGGTATGACTCCGCTTGAATTAAAGCGCGGTATGGATAAGGCTGTCGCAATCGCCGTAGACGATATTCAGAAAAACGCAAAAGAAATTAAGGGGTCCGAAGAAGTTGCTCATGTTGCTTCCGTTTCCGCAAACAACGATCAGGAAATCGGTAAAATTCTTGCCGATGCGATTGCCCGTGTAGGAAAAGACGGTGTTATCGATGTCGGCGAAGCACAGACGATGGAGACCGTTACCGAATATGTTGAAGGTATGCAGTTTGACCGCGGCTATATTTCTTCCTATTTTGTAACCGACCGCGACCGCATGGAAACGGTATACGACAATCCGTATATCTTAATTCACGACAAGACCATTTCTACGATGAAAGATCTGCTGCCTCTTTTGGAAAAAGTCGCACAGTCAGGCCGTCCGCTTTTGATTATCGCAGAAGATGTTGAAGGCGAAGCGTTGGCAACCTTAGTTGTAAACAGCCTCCGCGGCGCCTTAAAGACCTGTGCGGTAAAGGCCCCCGGTTTCGGCGACCGCCGCAAGGAAATGCTCGAAGATATCGCTATTTTGACCGGCGGACAGGTTATCTCCGAAGAATTGGGCTTAAAGCTGGAAACAGCTGATCTTAGCCAGCTTGGTCAGGCCAAGAGTATTAAAATCGATAAAGAGAATACGACGATTATCGACGGCGCAGGCGATAAAAAGCACATCGGCGACCGCGTTGCCCAGATTAAGAAGCAGATTGAAAATTCTTCTTCCGAATACGACACCGAAAAACTCAAGGAGCGCCTTGCAAAACTTGCCGGCGGTGTTGCGGTTATTAAGATCGGCGCCGTTACCGAAGTTGAGATGAAGGAAAAGAAGCACCGCGTAGAGGATGCCTTGAATGCAACCCGTGCCGCTATCGAAGAAGGTATTGTCCCTGGCGGCGGTCTTGCGCTGATTCAAGCTGCTGACGCGCTTAACAAGGCTGACATTTCCAAGCTGACCGAAGATGAAAAAATCGGCTTTAAGATTGTCAAGCGCGCGCTTGAAGAACCGATCCGCCAGATTGCGGAAAATGCCGGTGTTGACGGTGCTGTCGTTGCAGAAAAAGCAAAAGAGAAGCGCGGTATCGGCTTTGACGCTGCAAAAATGGAATGGGTAGATATGATGAAGGTCGGAATTATCGACCCCGCAAAGGTAACCCGCTCTGCATTGCAGAACGCAGCCTCCATTGCGAGCCTCCTGCTGACCACCGAGTGCGCTATCACCAATCTCCCTGAAAAGCACGCTCCGGCGGCTCCCGCCCCCGACATGGGCGGTATGGGCGGAATGTATTAATCCACAACCCCGGCTCAGCGCATAGACGAAGAGCACCGGGGGATTAAAGTCTCCGCACACATCAACCCTGTGCATAACACAAAGGCTTACACACAAAAGTGCGTAAGCCTTTTTTTATCCCTATAAACCAAAATATTGGCCATACCGTAACCCATGTTACCGACCGGCATACCACCTTACGATACAATAGCTCCAGAGTATGGGATTAAAATCGAGATTATTGTAGACGGTCTGTAAAAAGCCGAAGTTACAGGAGCTCGCCTTTAATCCGTATCATTCAGAATTTCACACAAGGAGTTATGTATGGATTCGATGTTTTGTTTTCAATGTCAAGAGACGTTTAAGAATACCGGCTGTATAAAAGTCGGCGTTTGCGGAAAGAATCCCGTTGTCGCAGGACTACAGGATTTCCTTATCTGGGCGACAAAGAAGCTCTCTGTTGTTACCTCTTATATGCGCGAGCATGGGATGAAGGTAACAAAAGAGGTGAACCACCTCGTAACTACCAACCTCTTTGTTACAATTACCAATGCCAACTTTGATCCCGATGCAATTGAGAAAAAAAATACGCTTACCCTTGAAACAATTGCCGCTTTGCGAAAAGAGGCAAAGCTTGAAGCGGACGCCGAAATCGATACTCTTATCGGTGCCGATACCTCTGCACGGCTGGCAAAGGCACTGACCATCGGTATTTTACAAACCAAGGATGAAGATAAGCGGGCTCTTAAAGAGTTGATTATCTACGGGCTGAAAGGGCTTTGTGCATATATGAAGCATGCCAATATCCTAAAGCATGAGAATGAAGAAGTAGATGCGTTTATCCAAAAAACGCTCTCCGTATTAATCGACGAAGCGCTTTCCGTTGATGAGTTGGTTGCGCTCACACTTAAAACGGGAGAATTCGGCGTAAAAGGGATGGCTTTACTGGACGGCGCCAATAGCGGAACCTACGGCAACCCCGAAATGACGGAGGTTTCTATCGGGGTACGGAAAAATCCCGGTATATTGGTTTCCGGTCATGATTTGCGCGATATTGAAATGCTCCTTGAGCAAACCGAAGGCCAGGGCGTAGACGTTTATACACATTCCGAAATGCTTCCTGCGCATTATTATCCCAAGCTCAAGAAGTACAAGCATTTAGCAGGCAACTACGGCGGTTCATGGGCGCGCCAAACTTCCGACTTTGCGAATTTTAACGGTCCCATCCTGATGACAACCAACTGTATCATTCCGACAAAAGCCTCCTATGTAACAAGAATGTACACGACAAATGCGGCAGGACATCCCGGCTGTGTACATATCGAAGCTGATAAAGACGGACACAAGGACTTTTCCGCCATTATTGCGCAGGCAAAAACCTGTCCGCCGCCTCAAGAAATAGAAACAGGGAAAATCATCGGCGGTTTTGCCCACGCACAAGTGTTTGCCCTTGCGGATAAAGTGGTCGAAGCGGTAAAGAGCGGTGCTATTAAAAAGTTTGTCGTTATGGGCGGCTGTGACGGACGGCAGGGGGCGCGGTCATACTATACCGACTTTGCGCAAGCCCTTCCGAAAGATACGGTGATTTTAACGGCAGGTTGCGCCAAGTACCGCTATAACAAGCTGAATCTCGGCGATATAAACGGTATCCCGCGTGTATTGGATGCAGGGCAGTGTAACGACAGTTATTCGCTTGCGCTGATTGCCTTAAAGCTGAAAGAAATCTTCGGATTGAGCGATATCAATGATTTGCCGATTGTCTTCAATATCGCGTGGTATGAACAAAAGGCTGTTATTGTTCTTTTAGCGCTCCTATCGCTTGGGGTAAAAAATATACATCTCGGCCCGACGCTTCCGGGCTTCCTGTCAAAAAATGTAACGGAAGTCTTGGTGAGCAAATTCGGGCTTGCGGGAATTACCTCTGTGGACGAAGACCTTAAACGCTTTTTTGCATAACATTTACAAGCAGGTGATTATACAAAGCTCTGAGCTCATACTTTGTTTGGCTATTGTATTTTAATGAAGGCTTACACACAAAAGTGCGTAAGCCTTTTTTTTATACGTGTATTGGTCGGTTGACCGCTTAGCGAAACTATGTTACAGTAGCTTATCTACGTGATCGTTGTTTCCATTAATGATAGAGCCGAAAGTTCAGCTTACATAATCAAATAAAGGTCTCATAGAACTTGTTTCCGTATGGATTCATTATTTAGTACCGTAAAGGGTAAAAAGGATTTGAGTATGGCTCAGAAAATCTATGTAGGAAATTTAAACTACGCAACCACGGAAGAAGGTTTGTCAAACTTGTTTGGAGCTTATGGCGAAGTCGTCTCGGCAGCTGTAATTAAAGACAAGTTCAGCAACCGTTCAAAGGGTTTCGGATTTGTTGAAATGGCCGATGAAAGCGCTGCACAAAATGCTATTGCAGAATTAAATGAAAAGGAATTTGAAGGACGCCGTCTCCGCGTTAATGTCGCTCAGGAGAAACCCCGCCGCACTTATCCCTAATTAATTTATACAAAGGAGCGGGACATCCCTAAAAAACGACATTTTTAGGGATGCCCGATATAAGTTTCTTAATTTTTAACCTGCCGCCCATGCTGCGGCCGCAGCGTAAAACGGCATCATGAAACCTCTAAAAACTTCCATATTCGTATGTGTTAACGTATACCTTCCTTATTAAATAAAATTATATCATTGAAAAAAAATTCGTTCCTCTATAAGATAGAAGTTAATGAAAAATTGCGGCAAAGGCTGCTATTATAACGTCTGCTATTATATGGAAAGGAGCCGAGCTATGATTAACCATAACGCTCAATTTTTTTGGTACCCGATTGTCAAGAATACTGCTATAACAAAGCCTCGGATACGGTTAACGCCGGTCATATCGCCGATTATGGCCGCGATGATCCTTTTCTGTACTTTGTGCGGTATCTCTTGTGCTTCCATGCAAACGGATATCCGCTATTCAGGCGGTGTGGGAGCTGCTCGTGAAAAAACACTTGCAACGCTTGAATCGGCTATCGTTTCGCAGCGGATACGGTACAACTCGGAACAGCTCAGGCGGATACAGACGGATATCGATGCTTTTTTGCGGGAGCCGTCTACCGATTCTTCGTATTTGGCACGACTGTATGCACTTTCTGCAGACGTATACCTATTGCAGCAACAACCGAATGAAGCACGGAAGCGGTTAGCTGCGGCCAAGCAGCAAAATGAATATGATGAATACGTCCAATTGGTTTCGGCGCGGCTTATTTCCGATCAAGAAAAGCGGAGAGCCTATTTGGAAGAGCGGCTTGTACAAAATCCAGCCTATTACCGGCTGAAAGCGGAACTCGGTGGGCTCTATTTTGCCGTAAAAGACTACCGGAAGGCGCTCGCAGCTTTTGACGCTTCACTTTCATTTTTGCCTGAAGAATATCAGCAGCTCTACGGTGAACAGCGCGAGCAGAGTTTACAACTTTACACACT
Source organism: Treponema sp. OMZ 857 (assembly GCF_024181085.1). Taxonomy (NCBI): domain Bacteria; kingdom Pseudomonadati; phylum Spirochaetota; class Spirochaetia; order Treponematales; family Treponemataceae; genus Treponema; species Treponema sp. OMZ 857. The sequence goes on along the minus strand of NZ_CP051147.1, from coordinate 2,417,335 downwards.
AGACGGCGCTTCCATCCGGAAAACTTCCGAAAAAATATTACAAGCATCCCCTCTTTCATTGGTAGAAATGGCGATACTGACACAAGATTCTACAAACGCACTCGATTTTATAACCGGTACTGCAGAGTGGAAACCGCCGATGCTTGCCGATTATCTGCAAAAAAACGGGTGGTATCATCCGGAGCGGGATGTCCTCAAAGACTTTGCATCAAAAAAAGATGCGGCACTGTTTTTATGGCGCTTAATTGTAGGTAATGATGAAGTCCGTTTAAAGAAATACACACGCTATTATACCAGCAAACGGCGGCTGCCGATTCCCGATGTGATGATGGACGGTGTTTACTTTGATGCTATTGTCGGTACGGTAGAAGAAGACGTTGTACCGCTTACAGACGGTAAAAACTTTGAACCCGACAAACCGGTTAGCGGCATGGAGTTTTACCGCTGGCTTTTAAAAGCCGATGCCCTCCGGTGAGTATCAGGGAGACTGAACCGGACTCATTTTTGTATTGCTCCGCGTAGAACAACCACCCTTTACGGCGGCTGCGGTGCGGCTGCCGGTCTTTTCTAAAAGCATAAAATGTAAAAAAAATTGTGCACAAAAAGAAGATAGGCTGGTTTTTTATTGCTCTTTCGGTTATACTAAAAATTATGGAAGCCATAGATATTTTAAAGCCGCTTTTGGAAAAAGGACTGTTAAAGGAAAGCCTTACTTTGGCAGAAAGCGAAGGTAAGGAACTAAGCAAAATCAGCCAGGAAGGGCTTAATTTTGTAACAGCTTCTATCTTAGCTGATGTTCCATCTGTTGAAAAAACCGAACTGATTAGAAAAACAGGCGCCTTTTTCTCTGCCGAGGATTATTGTAATCTATTAAATGAAAAGGTATTTACTATTCACCCCGTAACCCGGGATCGGTTAAAAGATCAAGGGGTGTTGTTAACCGATGAAAATATGAAGCAATACTATGCATGGTATAATATTTTTGATATTGCCTTCCCGTGGCTTCCTTTATCGGTATTTGAAGATTTGGTCGTTTATTTACGGGATGAAAAGAAGCTGGTTTTAGATAAAGAAACACGAGAACTGGTAAAAGAAAATTTTTTAAATTCCAAACGGTATTCTGAACGGGAATTAGACCGTTTATTCGAATCGCCTATTTTTGATAACGAATTTTAATCCGTACAACAGCATGAACGCATCAGACATTGCGCTGCGGTATTGATGTGGCCGTCCGGTGTCCTTCTGCTGAAATCAACCTACCCCGGCGCACAGCGTGTCGGGGTAATGAGTTCTCCGCACGAATAAACGGCTCACGTTTATTTTTTACCTGCCTGTACGAGTGTTACAACTGCCGTTACAACAATATCTTCGGTCGAACAGCCGCGGGACAAGTCCGATAACGGTTTTGCAAAGCCCTGCATAAAGGGACCGTAAGCATCTGCTTTTGCAAAGCGCTGTACCAACTTATACCCGATATTTCCCGAATTAAGATCGGGGAATATCAACGTGTTTACCTTATCGCGGATAGGACTGCCGGGCGCTTTTCTATCGGTTACTTCCGGTATGAGCGCGGCATCAAGCTGCAGCTCACCGTCATAGCAGAAATTTACTTTCCGCTCATCCAGCAACTTAACGGCTTCGCGTACTTTGATGAGGCTTTCATCTTTATCGCCACCGGAACCTTTTGTCGAGTATGAAAGGAGTGCAACGACAGGTTCATGGCCGACAAAGGCACGATAACTTTCCGCAGCTGCAGTTGCGATATCCGCTAATTGTTCGGCGGTGGGGTTGGGGATAACCGCAGAATCCGAGAAAATCAATACACCGTTCGTTCCCCACTCGGTACTCTTGGTATCCACGATAAAGCAGGAAGATGCGGTTTTAACACCTTTCTTTACGCCGACGATAGTGAGCCCCGCACGCAATACGTTTGCAGTTGTGTTTTCCGCACCGGCTACCATCGCATCGGCCTTGTCCTGTGCGAGCATCATTGCGCCAAACCGTAAAGGATCGTGCATCTCTTTTTTTGCTTCCTCAGGCGTCATTCCCTTAGCCTTCCGTTTTTCGTATAATGCTACAGCAAAATCTTCCGTCCATTCGGAATGTTCAGGATCGATAATAGTAAACCCATCGGTCAATACGCCTAACTTTTTGCAGGCTCCTTCAACCTCAGCTTTCTTTCCGACTAAAAATAATTCCGCGGGAATTTGCATATCAATAAGCGCACGAGCCGCACGTAAGGTACGAGCCTCTGTCGCTTCAGGCAAAACCAAGCGATTGTGATATTCTTTCGCTTTGTCTTTCATTATTTGAACAAACCGCATAATAAAACCTCCGGATCACAAATGTAGGCATGAGTGTACTATTTTGCTCTCTTTTCTGCAAGGCGCGCGTTCAATTGACCAAGACTTTCTTTTTTCGTACATTATAATAATGAATACAAATTATGATATTATCGTTATCGGTGCCGGCGCGGCGGGTATGGCTGCGGCGCAATATGCGTGCCGATCAAACTTAAAAGTATTAGTGCTGGAAGAAAAAGCGCCGGGCGGACAGGCAATTTTAATCGATTCGCTTGAAAATTATCCCGGATATGCCGAACCGATTAACGGTTTTGAATTTTCCGAAAATATGCGTAAACAAGCGGCAGGTTTCGGGGCGGAGTTTGCTTCCGACAAGGTAGAAGCCGTTACAAAAAACGGAGATAAAACCTTTACCGTGCAAACCGCCGGAGCAACTTACACGGCGCTTGCCGTTATTCTTGCGACGGGGGCGGAGCACCGCAGCCTCGGTGTAAAGGGCGAAAAAGAGCTGCAGGGGAAAGGCGTTTCATACTGCGCTACCTGCGACGGCCCCTTCTTTAGAAATAAGCATATCGTTGTGGTCGGCGGAGGGGATGCCGCTTGCGATGAAGCGCTCTTCCTTGCCAATCTAACGGATACCGTTACGATGGTACACCGCCGCGACACCTTCCGTGCGCAAAAGGCGCTCGTTACCCGGACATTGAATAATCCTCATATAACGGCGATATTCGATACGACCGTCACGGAGATTAAAGGAGCCGATAAGGTAACGGCCGTTGTACTGCGGAATGTAAAGACGCAGGAAGAACGGGAACTTGCCTGTGATGCAGTCTTCTTTTTTGTCGGTATGAATCCTAAAACGGAATTATTCCCCGACGCAACAAAGGATGCAACGGGATATATCGTTACCGATGAGGATATGCGAACCTCTATCGAAGGGCTTTACGCGGCAGGCGATGTGCGCGCTAAGTCTTTCCGGCAGGTGGTTACTGCAGTTGCAGACGGCGCGATTGCCGCTCATACGGCAGCAGCTTATATCGATAGCCTGCACAGTTAACCGCTTTGCGCCGTAAACATCTTTTCGCCGCCGTCCTATTCGGCGCCGCACTGCCGATTTTACTGCAGGTCAATACTCAACTGAACGCTCAAGCTCAAACTACTGCACTTAAAACGCTGCCCGATTTTTACGACGCAGTACCCGCCGCGGAACTTGCCAGCCGGATTACGGATGCAATGACCGACGAAGAGCTGCTGTCTCAAACATTCATGTTCGGATGGGCAGGGCAGGCGCCGACCGATCTTTTAATGAGCTGGATTACCGAACGGAGCCTGGGCAGTATCAAAATATTCGGCTGGAATACTGAGGATAGCGTTGAACTGGCAAAGGCTATCAGCCTTTTACAAAAAAAGGCCAACAGTACCCGCTTCCGTATCCCGCTTTTTGTTGCAACCGATCAGGAAGGGGGCTGGATACGCCACGTTAAAGGACGTACGTCGGAAACGCCCGGTAACCTCGCCATCGGCGCCTCCGGTTATCCGATAGACGCCTACTACGAAGGCTTTTATATTGCCCGGGAGCTCTCGGCTCTTGGCATCAATCTCAATTTTGCACCGACGGTAGACCTCTATACCAACCATGAATCTTCTATTATCGGGCCGCGTTCTTTCGGGCAATCGCCGGAGGCGGCGGGAATTTTAGCCCGTGCCTTTATGCAGGGGAGTAAAAAGGCAGGCGTACTGACAACTGCCAAGCATTTCCCCGGACATGGAGATACCGCGCTTGACAGTCATGGAAAGCTGCCGAGCATTGCCATCTCCAAAGAGACCTTCTATAACCGCGAACTGGTACCGTTTCAATACCTCATCGAAGCGGATGTACCGGCAATTATGACCGGACATTTACACTTTCCCGCCGTATCCGAACACGGAGAGCCTGCTTCGTTTTCTCAGTATTTACTGCAAACCGTGCTGCGCGGCCAGCTCGGGTTTAAAGGCTTGGTTATTACTGACGATATGATGATGCACGGAGCCATCCGCTATGCCGGTACGATTGCTAAAGCGGTACAGCTCGCACTTGAGGCAGGAAACGATATTATCGAATCCTCTACCACGCCGCGCCTCTACGATACATTTTGGACTGAAAATTTACAGCGGATGCAAACCAACGAAGCATTCAGGCTGCGGGTTAAGGACGCGGCATACAGAATTATCGAAGCAAAACTTCGGTATTTTAAAAGCGGCAATGCAGTACCGCTCTATCCCGATATATACACTATTCCCGAAAAGCTGCCCGATGCCGAAGGACAGGCTTTCTTTCTTTCCCTTGCCGCACGGGCGGTTACCGTTGTCCGCGGCAAATACATTCCGTATACGACAAAAACCGGAGAAAAGATATTGCTTGCCGGTTCGTATTCCGCTTTTTTACAGGCGGGCTTAAAACGCTTTCCCGCCGCTCAAACGAGTAATCTGTCGGACGGTATTTTTACCAAGACCGCTGCAAGCGATACCGTTATCTTCTGTCTTTCAAACGATTCATCGCTCAAAGTCTTACAGCAGCTTTATAAAGCCTATCCCAAAAAGCGGTATATTATTTTCTCCTGCCTTTCACCGGTATTCTTGTCAGGTATTCCGGAAATACCAACGGCGATTGCACTGTACAGCTACGCGCCGGTTTCGTTTACCGCAGGCTTCGGTGCATTGCTCGGCGATTTTAAGCCGCAGGGACATCTCCCGCTTGACGGTATTAATTAATTATACAGCAGAAAAATACCGATATATAAGATATGGCTCATTGTATTGTTCCCACAGCGGAAGAAATTCTTGATAAAGAATATAAGGTACTGGACAAAGGCTTTGTTCGGTTGGTTGATTATCTTGGCGGAGATGCGCGTATTGTACAAGCGGCACGGGTGTCGTATGGAGATGGCACAAAAAGCGTTCGCGAAGATGCGGGGCTGATCGATTATCTGTTGCGGCATCAGCATACGTCCCCGTTTGAGCAGGTTGTGCTGACCTTCCATATAAAAATGCCGATTTTTGTTGCGCGGCAGTGGGTGCGGCACCGGACGGCACGGCTCAACGAAATTTCCGGACGGTATTCGATTATGCGGGATGAGTGTTATCTGCCTGCGTCCGAGGATATCGCGTTCCAAAGTACGGATAACCGGCAAGGACGTATGAGCGAACCTGCTCCGCTTGAGGTGCGGACGCAGATACGGGATGCCTTGCACGCACAGCAGGAGACTGCCTATCGTGAATATAGTGCGCTTATCGATACAAAACTGGCGCGGGAACTTGCCCGTATCAATTTACCTCTTTCAGCGTACACGGAAATGTATTGGCAAATCGATTTACACAACCTCTTTCACTTCTTAAAGCTCCGTTGCGATAGCCATGCTCAAAAGGAAATCCGCGATTACGCTTTTGTGCTGCTGGAGATTTGCCGAAATGTGGCGCCTCTTGCAACAAAATCGTTTGAAAAGCATAGCTTAACCGGTGTGCATCTTTCCGGCGCCGAATTGGAAGCTGTGCGCAATCTACTGCAAGGCAAAGAAAGCGGACTTAAAGGTAAAGAGCTGGAACGCTTTGAAGAAAAAATCCGCTCCGGCGAACAACTATAGCAGGGAAAGTTTATTTCGGTAGTGGGAGGCCGTCGGGGCGGATGTCGGCGTAACGGCCGGAATTATTCCAATAGGCATAGCCTTCATCAATGGAATCCTTAATGCCGATAATCTGCCGCTGCACATAATCTTCATTATAATACTTTTTATCGTAGGATACGGGAATATAAAACGCCTGTGTCCACGGCCGGATAATCACCTTATTGTGCGCAATAATCTTATTCCGGTAGGAGCCTTGCTGATAAATGCGGTACGGGCGTTCCTCTGCCGGTTGTTGCGCAAGAAAGCTTTGCCGGAAATGGCTGGGATAAAACATCGGGCATATCACATCCACGTAATCGGCAAGCACTTCTACTTCCTGTCCCGTGCGCGCTCCGGTGCGGTACCATCCGTTCGCCCCGTAAATATCGATTGAAATCGGCGCATGAATTTTTTCCCGGGCGTAGGCAAGAAAGGACATGATGGCGCTTTCCTTATCCATGCCCTGCTCCTGCGCAGGGTACCGTGCCGCATAGAGATTTTCCCCATCGGTGGGAAAGCGGATATAGTCGAACTGAACTTCATCAAAACCTCTCCGGATCAGTTCTTCCGCAATTGCCGTATTGTACTTCCATACGTTTTCGTTGTAGGGGTCTACCCAATATTCTTCAATCGGCTCTGCCGTTTCGTCAACGGTTTTATAACCCTGCCACGGGTTGCCGCTTTTGTCTTTTACTGCATACACGTTTTTTCGGTATCGATACAGCTGCTTATCCTTGAACACAACGATACGGGCAACGAGGTAGACGTTACGTTCTTTTGCTTTTGCAGTAAAATCTTCCAGCTGAATAAAGGGACGCACCGCTCCCACTGCCTGTATTTCTTCATCCTGTGAGTCGTAGCGGACAAAGCCGAAATCGTCTTTCATATCGATAACGAGCGTATCGAGCTTATTTTGTTCAAGCAGGTCAAAGTAGCGCTGCAAACCGGCGGCTGTCCTCGCCTGATGCGCCGGTAGATACACGCCTTTCCGTCCCGTAGCGCGGCGGAGATAGTCCGTTTTCCGTGTTTTTTCTCCCTCGTCGAACAGCCACAATTCCGAAAGGCTCACCGCTTTACCGAGCCGCGTCATCCGCTGCGGTATCCACGCCGAAAGCGGATTTGTAGCGATGCGTTTAAGGCTCAGCTCTATTCCCTTTAGCCGATTGGGAGCGGGAGCCGGCAGCATCAGCGGTATTTCAAACAAGCCGCCGTTTTTACAGCCGATAATGGATACGGCAGCAGGGCTGAGCCCGTCGATGCAGCGCGCACCTGCAATGCTGTCCGTCCACTCCGAAACGGCATGGAAGCTCTTTGTCGGCCAGTCGAGTTGGTACAGTTTGCCGGTAAATGTTTGCGCGGCATACACTTCCTGTTTTTGCTGGTGGGTATATACGACAATATCGGAAATTTCTTCGTCACTTTCCGGCCCGGGGATAAGACCTTCGCTTAACGGCTGCCATTTGTCGGAAGCGGACGGCTGTTTCCATGCTACGCCGTAGATGGAGTGGGAGGCAAGGACTGTCAGCTGCGGATTTCCCTGTGCATCCGGCAAATCGAGTACACAGACGGCCTTTAACCCATTGATCGGAGTATGGCAGCCGAGATTGCGCCAATGTCGTCCGCCGTCTTCACTTAAAAACACAGCGCTGTTTGTGGCGGTAATAAGGGTATCGGGGCGGGACGGATGCGCTTCCAAATCTTTCAGCATCTGAGGCTTTTTAATAAAGGACTTTTCGCTGCCGGTTATCTTTTTTATCACTTTTATCGGAAGGCCGTCGTTGATATACTCAAACTGCGTTACATTATCCGATCGCGCAATGCCGTTATCGGTGAGAAAAAACCATGTATTGCCGCTTCTGATAATTTTGCGCACCGCGGCCGTATCCCAAATCTTTTGTGCGGACACCGAGGTAAGCTTATATAATCCGTCCTGCGTACCTGCCAACAGGAAATCCTGCGCATGAACCGACATCGCAGTAGTAACCAATAAAACAATCAACAGCCGTTTCATAAGGGGCAATTATAACTTATATGACAACGGGGGTCTATGGAAATCTTGCTTATTTATTGCAAATTGAATACAGTATATAATATATGGAAAAGAGACTATTTGTTTTACTGACAGCATTTGTGCTGTTTTTGTTTTCTTGTACTACCGGCAATAATATCATGGTGCCGGATACACCGTTAAGTGACACGAGATACCTTGCGGAAGAAGTCGTAAAGGAACTGAATTTCGTAAGAACAAATCCTAAGCGGTATGCGGCCGAAGTATTGGAACCGCGGCTTAGATATTTCGACGGGAATATATATACCGAACCGGGGAAAGTTCGACTGCTAACTCAAGAAGGCATCGCACCGTTGCAGGAATGTATACGGGTACTAAAGACTACGGCTGCTGTGGAGCCGCTAACTTTGGAAACAGGGCTGTGCCGTTCGGCGCAATGGCTTGCGGATGATCAGGCTCGTACCGGAGGAATGGGGCATACGGGGAGCGACGGTTCCGACCTTGTTACCCGTATCAGCCGCTACGGAACGTGGGGTATTCTTTGCGGCGAAAATTGCGCGTATGGCAGCGTGACGGCACGGCAAATCGTTGTTCAGCTTTTGATCGATGACGGAGTGCCGAGTCGTGGACACCGGATTAATATTCTACAACAAGCGTTTAAGAAGGTCGGTATCGGCTTTAACAAGACCGGAAATGCACCTTACGGCGCCGTTACCGTAATGGATTTTGTGGGCAGCTATATTTCACAATAAATTTTTAAATATAAATATAGGGCATCTCTGAAAACTTGGTGACGTTTTTAGAGGTTTCCTATATTAAAAGGTTTGTTTTGTTACAATTTTGCTTCTTTTTTTATAGATACCCTCTTTTGTTTGTGGCGTATTTGCTGTATAATATTTTTTGATTCAATCAAGAATAACGAAAACAATGAAGCAGTTTACCGGGAGCGAGCATGGAAGCAAGCAAAAATGCCCTTGATAACATAAAAAAATACAAACCAACGGTAAGTTTATGGAGTAGTGTCCGTATAAAATTTATCGTTATCATCGTTACTATTTTGCTTGTTGTTATTGCCAGTGTTGCTATGGCTCTCGCTATTGCTATTATCCGTCCATATAAAGATTTACTTTCAAACAGTCTTTTGCTGCAAACAAAAATATTGCTTGATAACCTTGAATTGCGAGTTCAGACACATTTTTCAAATCCCAATCAGGAAGATTTGGACATTTTATTATTGAATCGTGTTACCTTCCCCGAAGCAAAATATGTCGTTGTTACGGGAAAAAGCAGCCTTCCCGGGCAGACGGGGCTTCACTATGTTCTCGCAACTGACTATCAAGATATCACTAAAGTGATTAATACTCATCGGTATATCCCTGGAGAATCTCAGTTTTATCCTGAAGGAATCGAAGAAATCCTGCAAAAGTTGACGTATATCAATAGCGAAGCCACGCTAATCGTCCATCAGCACATCGATTCGATTCAACTGCTTATGGATGAAATGGAAGCGCTCGATACACATCGAGATCCGTATATACTCAAGCGCCAAACTGAAATTCAGGCAAGTATCAGACATCTGGAAGCAAAACTGCAATCCAATCTTTCGGCATTGGCCGATCAAGGTTTCGGTTCATATCCGGATTATTCAATACAGAGTCTTTCAAAAAAAAGGACGGAATATTTATTCTACGAACCGATTATCTATTATAATCCCGATAATCCGCAGGAATGTGTGCAGGGAATCGTATTTGTTAATATTTCGGTAGAAGGTCTTTTGGAAAAAATAAACGACCAGCAAAACCGATTGATTCGTATTATTGCGAAGATCTCATTAATCGTGTTGATTGCAGGTATCTCTACCGCATGGTTCCTCAGCTCATTATTTGTACGGCCGCTCGGTCTTTTGGCGGCGCACGTTGCGTTAATCCGTGATACGGAAGATAAAGAGAAGCTGGCCGGTAGGTCGGTTCAAGTTACCTCGCGGGACGAATTCGGGATGCTTGGTACGACGATTAACGATATGACGGAAAGATTGGCTGCTGCCGCTGCTATTTCTAAAGATTTAAAGGTTGGTAAAGAGATACAAAAAATGTTTATCCCGCTGGATCTTAGTTCTTCCGGCAGGAAGCTGACAACGGGCAGTCATCGTGACGTTTATTCCGAATTTTTCGGTTATTATGAAGGTGCGCACGGTGTTTCGGGTGATTATTTTGATTATAGAAAATTGGATGCCTTCCATTATGCCGTTATAAAGTGCGATGTTGCAGGGAAGGGGGTTCCCGCCGCCCTTATTATGGTAGAAGTAGCGACGTTGTTCCAAAGCTATTTTCAAAACTGGAACTATAAACGAGACGGTTATAACCTCAGCACTATCGTTATGCGGATTAATGACGTTATCGAATCGCACGGATTTGTGGGGCGTTTTGCTGCATTTAGCCTTTGTATTATCAATATGCGTGTCGGTGATGCGTATTTCTGTAATGCAGGCGATAATATCGTTCATATCTACGACAAACAGGCACGACGTTTGAAAAGCTATACCTTACGTTCAGGGTCGGCTGCAGGGGTGTTCTCTTCAGAGATGATAAGTCTTAACGGTGGGTATCCGATTGAAAAAATACACCTGAATTGCGGAGATATACTGTTTCTTTATACTGACGGTATCGAAGAGTCAAAACGGAAGCTGCGTGTGCCGATTTCGAAACCGAAGAATGATTCAGCTGCTGTATTGCCGGAGGATAAAGACGACAACAGCCATCTGATCGGTACCGACAGCGAAACATTGGGAAAAGACAGGGTTGAAGAGATTATTGAGGCGGTCTTTGCCCGGAAAAAATTTACGCTCAAAAAACGTCAAAGCGATCTTATGTATGAGCAGATGGATTTTGATTTCTCTTCGTGTAACGGAACGATTGAAGATGCCGTTCTGGCGCTTATTTCTGTTGAGAAAGTCTTTAGAATGTATAAAGACAGTTCCGCACAGTCTTTTGATTGTGTGCAGGTCGATAAAAAAATCGATGCATTCTTGAGTAAGTGCTTCCTACAATATGATATTTACTGTTGTGATAAGGCGCCGCATCCTATTTATGATGAATATTTTTACTACAAACAAATAAAAGAAGATATTCAATACGATGATTTGACTATCCTTGGTATTGCACGCCGTGTGCCCGTCTAAAATTGGATGTACAATAATACTTGACATTTTTCCGATTGTGGTTTATCTTACACCCCGTACACCGCAGGGTAGAGCAGTTGGCAGCTCGTCGGGCTCATAACCCGGAAGTCGTAGGTTCAAGTCCTACCCCTGCTAAGTTTGAAAAGGCATCCTTAATTTAAGGATGCCTTTTTTTTGATCCGCGAAATTTTACTCAAGGTTTTGCCCTGAAAATCATTTCTCGTTGATTGACTTTTTTATGGTGGTATAGTATAGTCGTCTGTCTAGTATTTTGAGGAAGGTTTATTTTCAGCCGCTAAAGGAAATTTTGCTTTCCTCGTTATCCCGAGATCTTTTAGGCGGTTAATACGCCTGATAACTATATATAGAAGGAGTCTAGTTTTATGAAACGGACATTTCAACCGAGCAGAACAAAACGTTTGCGCCGTCATGGATTTCGTGCGCGTATGGCAACACGCGGAGGACGCGCGGTTTTAAAGAGCCGCCGTGCAAAAGGACGCTATAAGCTTTCCGTGTCCGACGAAAAAAAGAGTTACTAAGAGTTTTAACACATGGAACGCTCTTGTTTGCCTAAAGAAGAGCGTCTTTGCGGCGCCGTGCGGATACGAAGTATGTTTAAAATAGGACACCGCTATAGCTGCGACGGCGCAAAGTTGTTCGTTTTACCGAATAAGTTACCATATAATCGTTTTGTTTGTACATTTAAACGACATTACGGTTCTGCCGTACAAAGAAATAAGGCGCGCCGTTTATCTAAAGAGGTGTACCGGCAGATGAAATCCCGGCTCATAATAGGAAAGGATATTCTTCTGCTTGTATTCCCTGGGCATGATACTTTTTCTTTGCGTACGGCTCAGCTGGATTGTTTGTTTAAAAAAGCGGATATGTTCTCTGTTCGATCTCAACAATATGAAACACCATTATCTGAAAACAATTGAGCGTATTTTTACGTTTTTATTATGTGCAGGCGTAAAGGTATACCAAAAGTGTATTTCTCCCTTGTTTCCGCCTTGTTGCAGATATTATCCCACCTGTTCTCATTACGCCCTTGAAAGCCTAACTAAATATGGGCCGGTTAAGGGAGGGTATTTAGCGGTAAGACGAATCCTTAGATGTCATCCTTTTCACAAGGGAGGGTATGATCCCGTCCCCTAGGAGATTCGTTTATGAATAAGAATACCGTTATTGCAATGGTGCTTTCCGGTCTCGTCATTGCAGCTTCGATGTTTGTGCAATACAAATTTTTTCCGCCTGCGCCGGTACAGCAACAGCCGTCTACTGCCGTTTCTACCACGGAGCAGCAGGCAGAAGTCCCGCAAAATACCTTTGTAGCGGAAACTGCTCCTGCCGATTTCGGAGTGCTGGAAACCCCTGATGAAACCGTTATCGGTGAACAGACCGTTACCGTTAAAACCGATATTGCGGAGATTACACTTACAAATCGAGGCGGCGATATCATTTCGTATAAGCTGTTGGAACGCAATAATTCCAAGGGTGATTCTTATGTAGAAATGGTAAAAAACCTGACCGATCGGAATAGAGCGTTTTCTATTGCCCTTGGTAGTGCGCAGGCACCCGCTTTAAATCAATTCTTTAATGTTAAAGAAGAAACAGTAAATGGCAAGCAGATTGTCGGCTTTTTTAAGACAATTTCGATAAAAAACCAAGACGGTTCCGTATCTTCGTTTACACTTGCAAAACGATACACCTTTCTGCCTGATGACTATATGTTCGAACTGGCTGTTACGGTCAGCGGCGATGCCGATATGAAAGGGCTGAATTTTGATAATGCAGGCTATACGTTGAGGACGATGCCTCAAATCGGTCCGGATTGGGATGCCAAAGCAGACCGCTACGAATACCGGAACTTTTTCTCCTATATAGGCGGAAAGAAAAAAGATACTGCGTTAAAAGCAAATCAGACCAAGTTGATTACGGATTCCGTTCCGTGGGCCGGTATTTCGGGAAAATATTTCAGTCTTATCGTTATCCCTTCGGTTCCCGCACAACAGATATTGTATTCTGCCGCACAGCCTAATGCGGATACCGTTCAAGACGGACAGCTGTTTTTTTCGAGGCCTGTGATTACCGGCAATAAGGTAACCGACGTATACCGTATCTACCTCGGCCCTTGCTCTGAAAATATTTTAAGTACCTACAATATTCCGTCAAAAAACAACTACAACTATGATAATCTGCGGATTGATACCGTGGCTGTTTCCAGCGGCATTTGGCGTCCGTTAGAGATATTGCTGAAATGGTTGCTGCAATTCTTCTATAAACTTATTCCGAACTGGGGTGTTTCGATTATCCTTGTAACAATCTTGATAAAGGCTGTGTTTTTCCCGCTTACCAAGAAAAGCTCGGAAGCAACGCAGCAGATGCAAAAAATGCAGCCTAAGATTCAAGAATTGCAGGCAAAATATAAAGGTAAGCCGCAGAAGCTGAACGAGGAGATGGCAAAGCTCTACAAAGAAGCCGGTTATAACCCGCTTTCCGGTTGTCTGCCTTTATTGATCCAATTACCGATCTTGTTTGCAATGTATCGGCTGTTTAATAACTATTTTGAATTCCGCGGTGCAATGTTTATTCCTCATTGGATACCGGACTTATCGGTCGGTGACAGTATTTTGCAGTTCCCCAGTCCTATTCCTTTCCTCGGATGGACGGATCTGCGTATTTTACCGATTGTCTATGTGATTTCGCAGATGGTATTCGGAAAGATAACGCAAACTCCAACAAGCGATCAGCAGCAAAACAGCACAATGAAAATTATGCTTTACGGGATGCCGTTATTCTTCTTCTTTATGTTCTATAATGCGCCGTCAGGGTTGCTGCTCTACTGGACATGCACGAACTTCTTAATGCTCGTTCAGCAGATGATCATTAAGGCAATGATGAAGCAGAAAAAGGAGGTTCGGAAATGATCTATGAATTTGAAGGAAAAACCGAACGTGATGCTATAGATAAAGCAATCGCCGAGCTTGGGGTAGAGTCCGATCAGTTTGATGTGGAAATTGTTGAAATTCAAAAAAACTCGCTTTTTAAGAAAGGGTATGCCAAAATTCGTGTGCATATTGACGATAAAGCCGCAGCAGGGAAGCCTACTGCCGATACGCCCCGTCAACCGGCGCTTTCACGCGAAGCTACTACAGATAAAGAAGCTGATTTGGTGAAATTTATCGGTGAGCTTATTCATGCGATGGGCTATACCGCGAATATCGAAATCCTTTCACACGAAGAACATAAGCTGCTTATACGGCTTTCCTCCGAGGATTCTGCGATTTTAATCGGAAAGAAGGGGAAAAATCTGGATGCACTCCAGCTGATTGCCAATGTGTATGCCGGTAAAATCGGTATTTCCGAACGGATTATGCTCGATTGTGAAAATTATCGGCTTCGCCGTGAAGAATCGCTGGTGCGGCTTGCCTATACCACCGCTGATCAAGTTGTAACGACAAAGGCTTCAGTCTTGCTTGAGCCGATGAATCCCTATGAACGTAGGCTGATCCACAGTACGCTTGCAGATATTCGGGATGTTGACACAAAGAGTGAAGGTGACGGCTTATACAAACAAGTGCGTGTGCTGTATAAGGGGCTGTAGCGGATGAGGCGTTGTCTTATTCTTCTTACCCTTTTAACAGCCGGTTCTCTTTTTGCACAGGATGTCGGCAATGTACCCGATTCGGTGATTTCCGTACTTGATTCGTTTTTATCCGCTGAGCAGCGGATAGAATTGCTTAAGCAAGGACATCTTTTCCGGTCGGTGTATAATAAAGAGAATGCTGCACCGCGGCTTGCGCCGCTTTTTGCCGTGCCGCAAACATTTGCGGAAAACTGGAACAAGGGCAATCCTACTTTTTTGATAGAAGCGTTGTATGTGCATAAAAAAATGCAAGGCAATACAAAAGACATAGAGAAAATCTCCCGCATTCTCCGCTCTGTTTCAAAGCTGGAAGGACTGCAATATTATTCGAGCAGCCGCAAGAAGATGCGGACCCTCTACGAGACGTCGTATGTTATTGACGATCCTAAAACGCAAGGCCGGATTGCCGATCCTGTTGACAATCCGGAACCGGATTTTTCGGTCTATGTACTGCAAAAGGATTTAACCTTCGATAAAAATATTTATCGTTACCGTTTCTGTTCTGATACCGATTCTGCCGGTTTCATATCTACAAATGTCGATGTCTTAAAGTATTCGATATTTAAAGCAATGGAACCTGAAAATTTAGAGGCTTCGATTGCGGTAACCGATCTCGGAGAGTATCTGCTGATACACATGCTGACACGTGCCGATTTTAGCGCTCCTTCCGTTTTTAGGGAGCGGGTACAAAATTCGTTTAGGACACGGGGAGAAGCGGTGTACGGATGGTTCATTGCGCAATACGAGAATAGTGTAATACCTTGATGGAGGAGCTATGCGGTTGAATAAGATTGCGGTATTGGTTTTACCGATTACTTTTTTGATTATCGCGACAGCGACTGCTGCTGCAATTATTTTAACGGGAGATTCTGAAAAAGGAAAAAAAATGAATGCGATAAGTGCTGAATTACAGAAGGATGGCGTCTATGCCGTTATCGATACGAACAAGGGCGATATCATTTTGAAATTGTTCTATAAAGAAACACCCATGACGGTATGTAACTTTGTTGGGTTGGCAGAAGGAACATTGGATGCAGCGAAAGGAAAGCCTTTTTATGACGGGCTGACCTTCCACCGTGTCATTGCAAACTTTATGATTCAAGGCGGCGATCCTGACGGTAAGGGTACCGGCGGACCGGGATACCGCTTCCCCGATGAGTTTGTCGATAACCTCAAGCATAATACCGCCGGTATCCTTTCCATGGCAAATGCCGGGCCGGGGACAAACGGGTCGCAGTTCTTTATTACCCATGTGCCTACGCCGTGGCTTGATGGAAAACATACGGTGTTTGGTAGGGTCGTAAAAGGCCAAGATGTTGTCAATAAAATCGTGCAGGGTGATCGTATGAATTCCATATCGATTATCCGCAAGGGAGCCGAAGCCCAGAAGTTTACGGCAACCCAGAAAGATTTTAATGCCTATCTTGCAGGAGCTACGGAACGGGCAAAGCAGCGTGCTGCTCAGAAGCGGGAAAAATATGAGGCTTTGATAAAACAAAAATTCCCCAATGCCGTTAAGAATGAAAACGGTGTCTTCTATACAATTGTAAAAGAAGGGAAGGGCGTTAAAGCTCAAACAGGCAAAACTCTGACTATGAAATATAAGGGATCTTTGCTTGACGGTACGGTGTTTGATGATTCCGATATGCACGAACCGCTCAAATTTGTCGCCGGTGCAGGGCAGCTTATTGCCGGATTTGACCAGCAGGCCGTGCAAATGGCTGCCGGTGAAAAACGGACGATTGTTATTCCGCCGGAGCTTGGATACGGTTCACGCGGCGCAGGCGGGGTTATTCCTCCTGATGCTTATTTGGTTTTTGAACTTGAATTACTGTCGGTAAAATAACCGGCAGAATAACCTGTGAATTGACTACGCATTTTTTTTGTGCTAGTATTTTAAGGATATTTATCATAAATAAGGATGTAAATAATGAATGCGATTCCATTATTGCAGCAAGCCGCATCGGGAGGTAGTTTTATTCCGCTGCTCGCTCTTGGTCTTATCTTTGTAATTTTCTACGTTTTTATTATCGGCCCTCAAAAGAAAGAGCAGAAGAAAACGCAAGAAATGATTGCCTCCGTTCAGAAGGGTGATAAAATTATCACAATCGGCGGTATTCACGGTGTCGTGTCTTCTGTAAAAGAAACAACGATCATTCTTAAAGTTGACGATAATTGTAAGCTCGAAATGAATCGTTCCGCAATCGGCAGTGTTATTTTGGATGAAAAAACAAAAGCAAGCCGTCTGGCAAATGTGCCGGAAAAGACTTCTCTGTTTTCTGCGCTCTTTAAAAAGAAAGAAAAGAAAGCTGAAGATTCCAGCTCCGAAAAACCGCAGCCGCCCAATTTTTCCGGCGATGCGGAATAAACGTTCCGTATAAGAGCGTATCGGCTTATAAATCGTTCGTGCTGTGCCTAACCCCAGTATGAACGTTTATTTCCGTTAGACGAGGAGATAGACATGAGAAAGCGAACTCGATTCGTGATTGTTCTGGCTGTGTTAGGCCTTTGCTTTGCATTTTTATATCCTACCCTTAAATGGTATTTTTGGACAGGTAAAGACGATAAGGCGCTGGCTCTCGGTTCCAGAGAAAAAATTAAAGATTATGTCATAAATATGACAAAAACCGACATTGACGCATTGATTGCATCTGCAAAACAGGGGAGTTCCGAGCCGGTTCCAGCGAAATATGATCCGCTCATTAAGGCTGCAAAGAAGAACTTAAAAAGTCTCGGCAAAGAGCAGCCTTCGGTGTGGACGGCGACTGCATTGCTGGCAGCATTCCCTGAAAATTCTGAGGATAAAGCACGGGCGACAATGAGTCCCATTATGGAAGATTCATACCGGAGTAAGATACTGAACATTAAAAATGCACAGGCAAATGCGGTCAAGCTCGGTCTCGACCTTTCCGGCGGTATGAGCATCATCATCAAAGCCGATTTAAGCGCGGTAACCGGCGACAGCGGTGATAGCAGTACTTCGGCAAAAAAAGAAGCGATGAATTTAGCCATCGATACCATTTCCAACCGCATCGATAAGTTCGGTCTGACCGAGCCCGTTATTAGACAGCAGGGGGAAGATCGTATCTATGTTGAAATCCCCGGTGCAGCGGATGCCGATAAAATCAACTCAATTATTATGGGACGCGGTTTGTTGGCATTCCATATTGTAGACGATGATGCAACTCAGGCTTTTTATTCTTACTATACAGCTAATCCTACACGGACATTTGATGCCGATTATAATCTCATCGATCCTTCAATTATCCCTGCAGACACCAAGGTGCTTGGCGTATATAGCAAGGATGCATACGGTTTGGATGAGCGGCAAGGATTCCTCGTTATCAAGAAAGAAGCTGCCCTTGAAGGCAAGCACCTGCAACGGGTAAGCACGACAACCAGTCAAACCAACGAGCCGCTGGTTGTATTCGAACTCGATAAGGAAGGCGCAGAAATCTTTGCAACGGTTACCACTGTAAATAAAGATAAACGGCTGGCTATTGTGTCCGATGATAAGATAAAGTCGGCGCCGAATATCAAAGAACCGATTACCGGCGGTACGGGAACTATCAGCGGATTCAGTGCGGAGGAGGCGGAAAACCTTAAAACGATTTTACGTACCGCATGGCTTAATGTGCCGCTCGAACTGGAAAACCAGCAGGTAATAGGCGCCAGCATGGGCGAGCAAGCGATCAATCAGGGATTAATGGCGCTGCGATGGGGATTAATCGCTGTTTTGGCGTTCATGCTGATTTGGTACCGCTCTGCCGGTATTAATGCTTGTATCGCGCAGATATTGAACCTTTATATCGTATTCAGCGTGCTTTCAGCTTTCAATCTTACGCTTACGCTTCCGAGTATTGCCGGTATGATTTTAACAATCGGTATGGCGGTTGACGCAAACGTTGTTATCTTTGAAAGAATTAAAGAAGAGCTTGCTTTGCACAAAAGTAGAGAAGCTGCCATTCAAACCGGTTTTGCCCACGCTTTCTGGGCGATTATGGACTCCAATATCACTACCTTTATTGCAGCTCTGTTCTTATCAATATTGGGAACCGGACCGATCAAGGGATTTGCTTACAGCTTGACAATCGGTGTTGTTTCTTCCGTATTTACTGCCCTTTTTGTTTCACGGCTTATCTTTGATTTCGGCACGGAAACATTGCACCAGAAGAAGCTGCATATTACTTGGAGGTCGCTCGTATGAAAAAAACGATAAAATTCAGTAAGCTTTTCGGTGTTATGGTTCTCGTGAGCTCCGCTCTTATTATTTCCGGTCTTGTAGGTCTTTTTACGAAAGGCATTAACTTCGGTATTGACTTTCAGGCAGGATTTATCGAGAAAGTGCGGTTTGCGCCTTCTGCCTTTATTTTAACGTATGATGGTGAGAAAAACATACAGGTAGCACAAAATTCCCAAGGAATTGATGTTACCATTATTTCGGTGGACACTGAAAATAAAGTTCTGTCTTTTAAGTATAGTGAATACCCCACCGTTGGACAGTTTGTCGAGGCTGTGCAGCAGCAAATTGAGGGGGTAAAGGCAAAAATACTTGCAAAAGCCGATACCGCATTGCAAAGTGTGTTTATCACCTCGGAAACTTCCCGCCTTACAACGGAGCCGTTCCGCGCACATTATATTCCCGGCCAAATACAGCCGATCGATGCCGACGAAGTGCGTCATGCCCTTGCTTCCGTTCCTTCGGTTTCAGTGCAGCAAGTCGGTGAAGCGCGCGACCGTATGTTCCAAATTCGGTTACCCGATAACGGTACGTACACCAATGCAAATACCGAACTGCGGGCATTGATTAACACCGCATTGGTAGCTGCTTATGAAGCGGATAATTTTGCCGTATTAAGTACCGACTTTGTCGGATCTCGCTTCTCCGGTTCACTTGCTCTCCAAGCGGTGGTTCTGGTAATTATGGCGTTGCTCTTAATCTTTATTTACGCTCTCATACGGTTCCGCTGGACATTTGCTTTAGGCGCCGTGCTTGCGTTGGTTCACGACGTTTTGATTATGATTACCTTTATTGTGTGGACGCAGATGGAATTCAATTCCACCACCATTGCGGCAATTTTGACGATCGTCGGGTATTCAATCAACGACACGGTTGTTGTGTTTGACCGTATCCGCGAAAACATCCGGCTTAATCCGAAGCTTTCTTTGGTTGACGTTTTGGATCTTGCCCAAACCGAAGTGCTGAGCCGAACCATTATCACCACTGTTACGACAATGCTTGCGGCTGTGTCGCTCTATGTCTTTACCTCCGGTAATATGAAAGACTTTGCGCTTGCTTTATTGGTGGGTATGACAAGTGGTGTCTATTCGACAATCTACATTGCCGGTGCTTGTATTACCTTCTTTTCCGGAAAAAAACGTGCAGGTGATTTATTGCTCAATAATGCCCCAAAAGCTACTCCTGAAGTAACAGTATAGGTGTAACGGTGTAATTAAAAGATACGTCTTTAGAAGTTGAAAGCCTCTAAAAACCTTGCGTTTTTAGAGGCTTTTCTTTTAGCTCCTTTTTAGTCAAAAAAGAGGCAGAGACCGTAAACTTCTGTGCAACCTGCTGCCTTTAATGTACGTGCGCAAGCTTCGAGTGTTGCACCGGTGGTCATTACATCGTCGAGCAGAATGAGCCTATCTGGGATGGTCTTTTCCGAGAGTTCGATTTTTCCCTGTAAATTCACTGCACGGGCTGTCTTGGACAGCTTTTTTTGTGGAATGCCGTTCTGCCGCTTTAAACATCGATGTATCGTCAGTTCCGGATAAACCGATAAATCTTTTATAAGATCTTCAATTTGATCCCAGCCTTTCTCTTGCAATTTTTGAGGGCGCGGCGGTACCGGCACAAGCGGAATATTCATCAATTCCGGATATCCTGTGAGAAAACGGTGGATAAGCGGTGCAAATACCGTGGAAAAAGTGCGGATATTATTATTCTTCCACACAGGCAGCAATTTTTGCCCAAGCCCAATGTATGGGAAAAGCGTAAAAATACGATCGCAGGCTGGTTTTTGCCTTTCCGTATCATCTGTTGCCGGTCTGCAATGGGTACAATATTCATGTTCGGAAATAAGTATCTTTCCACACTGTCTACAGCGGGCTTCGATTTGTTGTGAGTGCTCCGCATCAGCGGTGATATACGGTATGAATTCGGTTTGAATGCAATGATTACAGAGCGGCAATCCTGCTTCACTTATATTTCCGCAGAGACGGCACGGTTGCGGAAACAAGAGATCGCTGTAAATTTTACGTACGATATTTTTTGCCTGATGTAAGAATCGTATACGCTTCATATAACCTCCTTATGCAAGGTCAAGATTTTATAGAGAACTGCTAAAAACATCAGTTCGTAGCAGTTCTCAGAGCCTTGATAAGAAAGTTATATAGCACGCGAAAGAAAATGGCTGGTTTTTACTGAGCTTCGGTAGAAGATTTTTCAGAATTTACGATAACGTCCGTGTTTCCCGGTTCTGTTTGTGCCGCTTGTCTTTCTTTTTCAGCTTGCGCTGCTGCAAGGGCTATTTGCAACTGCTTTTGCCGTGTTGCTTCGAGTCCTTCTGCATCATTAAAGAAGTCATATACTTTTTTTATATCGCCGTAATGAAACGGAATACTATCGATAAAGTCGTCAACTGCTAATTTTCCATCGAGGGTTTGTACCTGAAAACCATCGAGCACCAGATATTTTTTTCCGTCTTTCAGTAAAAAGCTAAACCGTACATGGTTTGCAATTTTCCCTTTGGCAATAAGTCTGCTTATCGTCTCTTCTGATAATGCATAAGCATAGAGGGTCATTTCACCAAGGTAACGCTGACCGTTTTTCCTCTGCTGGGAATCAGCTATATTGCTTATGGTGAAAAAGCGGTCGAGTATAGTCTTCATTCCGTTATTAACGGAAAAATCAAACCGGTAGGTATACAGCATCGTATCGACTTTGAAACTAATAAAATCGTCTTTTGCTTTGGGCATTACACAAGAGTCAATAGCGTATACAACGTCAAACTGATTATTTGTTGTATTAACTGTAACCCCTGCAACTGCCGGTTCCGTGTACAATGCCTTAGACGGCAATGTCGTACAGGCTGTGAGGCAGACTACACAGAGAATAGCCGGAATCAAAACTCTTTTTAATACACTGTCCATAGAGGTCTCCTTTAAAAAAATTTTATGGAAGCAGATTTTTACCCCATCAGTCCCATAAGCCGCGCTTGAAGCCCCTTGCTCTTTGCGACCTTCCGCATTGTTTGACGGGTCTTTTCAAACTGCTTTAACAGCTTGTTTACTTCGGCGACGGAGGTACCGGAACCTTTCGCAATACGCTTGCGGCGGGGCGGCCCGATGATGTGGTGATTTTCACGCTCTTTAAGCGTCATCGACTGGATAATCGCCTTTTGCCGCTTAAAGCCTGCCTTATCGATATCCTCGGCGGAAATTTGACCGGCAAGCCCCGGCATCATATCGAGCATGGATTCAATTGAGCCCATCTTTTCGACATTTTCAAGCTGGTCGAGCATATCGGAAAGGGTGAAGGTTTCCGTCGCCATCTTTTTCTGCAAGCGGGCGGCTTCTTCCGCATCGATATTTTCCTGCGCTTTTTCGACGAGCGAAACAATATCGCCCATACCGAGAATTCTGCCGGCAATACGGTCAGGGTAGAACGGCTCGAAATCTTCAATTTTTTCGCCGACACCGACATACAGGATAGGCTTGCCGGTTACGGTTTTAAGAGACAGCGCCGCACCGCCGCGAGCATCGGAGTCGAACTTGGTTAAAATAACGCCGGTCAGCCCCGCCTGTTCATCAAAGGCTTTTGCAACCTCGGCGGCATTTTGTCCCGTCATCGCATCGGCGACGAGGAGGGTTTCTACCGGATTTACTGCTTTTTTTACCGCAGCAATCTCCTGCATCATCGCTTCGTCGATTTGCAACCGTCCCGCCGTATCGACGATAACGGTATCAAAGCCGTTTTTCCGTGCATAGATAACCGCGTTTTGTGCAACCCGTACCGCATCCTTGGTGTCTTCTTTATACACCGGTACGTCGATACGCTCCCCTAAAGAGGAGAGCTGTTCCACAGCTGCGGGACGGACGAGGTCGCAGGCAACGAGCAGGGGCTTACGGCCTTCTTTCTTTAAACGGGCGGCCAGTTTCGCGGCGGATGTCGTTTTACCGGAACCCTGCAAACCAAGGAAGAGAATAACCGACTGGGTGTCGGGGCCTTTCAGTTGCAGGCTTTTCTTTTCATCGCCTAAAAACGACAGGATTTTATCGTGGACAATCTTGATAAACTGCTGACCGGGATTAACCGATTTTAATACGGTTTCTCCCTTTGCTTCTTCTATTGTTGCATTGATAAAGCGGCGCACCACGCGGAGGTTGACATCCGCTTCGAGCAGCGCAATTTTTATTTCCTCTACCGCTTCTTCAATATTCTTTTCGGTAATGGTTGCCTTGCCGCTTATCTTGCGGACAATGCCGCTAAACGTATTGGTAATTTTTTCAAGCATTTTTAATCCTTATTCATGCGGGGGTACGCTGATTGAGTGTTAAAAGGTGATCAATGTTTATCAGTTAAAGCAAACGAACTGAACCCCCGCTTTTGCTAAAACCAATCTTTATTGCCGTCTTCCCAGCTAAAAAACTCCTCCGGCTGAAAAAACAGGCCAAGCTCCCGCGCGGCGCTTTCGGCAGAGTCCGACGAATGGACAACGTTGATATTGGTATGCAAAGCATAATCGCCCCGGATGGTTCCCGGCTCCGCATTCAAAACCTTTGTTGCTCCGCAGAGTTTCCGCACAATGGCAACAGCTTCATCGCCTTCAAAAGCCATCGCAACCACGGGGTCGGAGGTGATATATTGCACCAGTTCGCCGAAGAACGGCTTATCGGCGTGTTCGGCATAATGCTTCTTTGCAAGTTCGGGACTGATACGCATCAGTTTCAAGGCAACCAGTTTGAGTCCCTTTTTTTCAAAGCGGCTTAGCACTTCTCCTGCAATCCGCCGCTGAACTACACCGGGCTTCATCATTACAAATGTTCTTTCCATAATTTATTTTCTCCCATTTTTGGCGATGTCTTAAAAGTGTTTTCTTTTTCGACATTCCCCTTAATTGACACTCACTTTTTCCAGCTTCCAGATATCCCGCACATAGTCTTCGATGGTACGGTCTGAACTGAACTTACCCGATCGGGCGATGTTCAGAAGACACATCCTAGCCCATTTCATCTGGTCGCGGTAACATCCGACAATCCGCTCCTGCGCTGCTGCATAAGCGTCGAAGTCCGCCAGTACGTAATAGACGTCCGGCCGCTGGCCTTCCACGCCGTATACCAGCGAATCATACAATTCTCTAAAACTGTTGTCAAAGGGCGGCGTATACGTCCCGTCGATAAGCTGGGTCAATGCCCTCGCCAATGCAGGATTACGGTTAAGGTATTCTTGCGGATTATAGCTGTGCTCGTGCTCAATCGTGTGAATCTCATCGGCGGTGATGCCGAAAATAACGGCGTTTTCAGCGCCTACTTCTTCCACAATTTCGATGTTGGCGCCGTCCAGTGTTCCGAGCGTGATTGCGCCGTTCAGCATAAACTTCATATTACCGGTTCCCGACGCTTCCTTACCCGCGGTAGAAATCTGTTCGGAAATATCCGAAGCGGGGAAAATCTTTTCGGCAGTCGAGACGCAATAGTTTGCCGCAAATACCACCTTTAATTTTCCCCGTACACGGTGATCGTTGTTGATGCGGTCAGCGACGGTATTAATCAGCTTAATGATGAGCTTTGCCCGCCGATAGCCCGACGCCGCTTTTGCGCCGAAGATAAAGGTATGCGGAATAGGATCATACGTCGGGTCTTCGATAATTCTGTTATAGAGCGTCATCACATGCAGGATGTTTAAAAGCTGGCGTTTGTATTCGTGGAGCCGTTTTATCTGTACGTCAAAAATCGAGTTGGGATCGATCACAACTCCCTGCGTCCGCTTGAGGAATTCCGCAAGCCGCTCTTTATTGTGTTTTTTTATCGTGATTAATTCTTGTAATGCTTCCTGATTATCCGCCAGTTTTTCAAGCTGCCGCAGCTGCGTAAGGTCTTTAATCCAACCGTCGCCGATATGCTTTGTAATAAAGGCCGAAAGCGCGGGGTTTGCAGTTAAAAGCCAGCGGCGCTGTGTAACGCCGTTTGTCTTGTTGTTAAACTTTTGCGGATACAGATTATACCAATCGGCAAGCTCTTTGGTTTTAAGAATTTCGGTGTGCAGCGCCGCGACACCGTTGACCGAAAACGAACCGGCAATCGCGAGCCATGCCATACGGATTTTCCCTTCGCCGATAATGGACATCTTGTTGTGTTTTTTCCAATCGTTCGGATATTTTTCCCGCAGCTCTAGTAGGAAGCGGCGGTTTATCTCTTCTACAATTTGATACACGCGCGGCAGCAACCCTTGGAATATCTCTATCGGCCATTTTTCCAACGCTTCCGCTAAAATCGTATGGTTTGTGTATGCAAATGTTTGAGTAACAATCGTCCATGCCGCATCCCAGCCGAGGTGGTGTTCGTCCATCAAAAGGCGCATCAGTTCGGGGATTGCTACGACGGGGTGCGTGTCGTTCAGCTGGATAACATTATAGCGCGGGAAGTCGGCGAAATTCGTACCGTGTTTATGGATAAACGAACGCACTAAATCCTGTAAACTTGCGGAGGTGAAAAAGTATTGCTGCTTTAAACGGAGCGCCTTTCCCGACGGGCCGGTATCGTTCGGGTATAGTACACGCGAAATATTTTCTGCAGAATTCTGCTTTGCAACCGCAGCGGTGTATTCCATGTTGTTAAAGAGCTGGAGGTCGAAGCCGTCGGGAGAGGAAGCTTCCCAGAGGCGCAGGCGGTTGACGGTTTTGGTACCGTAGCCGATGATCGCCATATCATAAGGGGTCGCGATAACCTCCTCGGCATTTTCTAAGCGGTAGAGTAGGGTGCCGTCTGCTTGCTGGGTGCATATCGGGGTGCCGCCGAAGTGTACCGTTACCGCCAAATCGTCTCGGCGTACTTCCCACGGATCACGGTAACGCCGCCAATTGTCGGGATATTCCACCTGATAGCCGTTTTCTATCCGCTGTTCAAACATACCATACTGATAGCGGATACCGTAGCCGTGTCCGGGATAGTCGAGTGTTGCAAGCGAATCCAAGAAACAGGCGGCGAGCCTACCGAGACCTCCGTTTCCAAGCCCTGCATCGGGTTCTTCATCCTCGATGTCCCGATACGAGGCGGAAAGTTCTGTTAAAAGTTCTTCCATCACAGCGCGCATACCGGTATTGTTCAGGTTATTGGAAAGCGCCCGCCCCATCAAAAATTCGGCGGAGAAATAATACATCTGCCGTACATCGGGCTGCTCCTGCGCGGTTCTGGTTGCGGATATGTTGGGCTGAATGCTATCCATAACGCTGCTTGCCGCGGCATCATAGAGCTCACGTATTGTTGCCTCGGATATGTCCTTGCTGAAATTCCGTTTCAGCTTGCCTAAAATGCTTGCCCGTAAGGTTTCTTTTAACTGAGACATAAATTCCCCCTTATTTCAGAATTAACACGACGGCAGTCGCCGCCAATGCGACATATTTTTGCTGGTTTTCCAAAAGCGGCGCCTGTTCGGGATCGGTAAAATCTTCCCCTGCCGGATAGGACGTATCTATCAGCCGGTACCAATGCTTTCCTTCCGGCGGTGGGCAGATTGTTGCAGTAACGTCTAAAGTGCCGCCGTTCAATATGATGTAAAAGCTGTTATCATCGCGTTCGGCTCTTGTTTCCGCCGTGGAACCGTCAAGAAAATATGCTAAAAAAGACGAAGGCTGGTTCCAATCGGGAGCGCTGCCTTGCGCGTTGTACCAGCTGATATCCGGTTTACGCCGGTCGCCCGATTGTGCTCCCGTTAAAAATTCCGACCGCAAAAATACCGGATGCTGTTTACGCAGGCGGATCAATTTTTTTACAAATGCCAATATATCGGCATTGCTCCGGGTGAGCGACCAGTCGAACCAGCTTATCTCGTTATCTTGGCAGTAGGGGTTGTTGTTCCCCCCTTGAGTCCTCAATACCTCATCTCCGGCGGTCAACATCGGAGTTCCCAGCGATAAAATAAGCGTTAGCAGGATGTTCTTTGCCTTTTGCTTCCGTATAGTTTCGATATGACTATTCTCGGTTTTTCCTTCAAAGCCGTTGTTATAGCTGCAATTGGAATCGCTGCCGTCCCGATTGTCTTCGCCGTTCTCTTCATTGTGTTTTCTATCGTAGCTTAATAAATCGTAAAGGGTAAAGCCGTCATGGCTGGTAACAAAGTTGATGGAATGGAAGGGCTTGCGTCCGTTGACAAGGTAGAGGTCGGCAGAACCGGTTACCCGTGTTGCAAGTTCTTTTGCATGAGGTAAATCACCGCGCCAAAAGAGCCGCACATCATCACGGAAACGGTCATTCCATTCAGCCCACCTGCCGCCGGGGAAATTTCCAACCTGATAGGCGCCGCCTGCATCCCATGCCTCTGCGATAATCTTTGTCTTTCTTAATATGGGATCTTCGGCAATATGCTCGATGGTCGGCGGATTATCCATAAGTTTTCCTTTTTGATCTCTGCCTAAAATGGAGCCGAGGTCGAATCGGAAGCCGTCGACGTGCATTTCGATAACCCAGTACCGCAGACAGTCTAAGATAAAGGTCTGCACAATCGGGTGATTACAGTTGAAGGTGTTGCCGCAGCCTGAGTAGTTGCGGTAATAACGTGCATTATCTTCCAGTATATAATAGATGGTATTGTCCAAGCCGCGGAACGAAAGGGTCGGGCCGAATTCGCTCCCCTCCGCCGTATGATTAAATACGATGTCGAGGATGACTTCGATGCCGTTTTTATGCAGTTCGCGTACCATCCGTTTAAACTCGAATACCGCCCCTATACCTTCACGGTCGGAAGCATAAGACGATTTAGGCGCAAAGAAGGCGATGGTACTGTATCCCCAATAATTTTTTAACACGGTGCCTGTCCGCGGGTTTATTCTGGTGAGTTCATGCTCGTTAAATTCCTGAATGGGCAGCAATTCAATACTGGTAATACCGAGTTCTTTCAAATAAGGGATGGTATCGATAATACCCTGATAGGTTCCCTTGTGCTGCTGCGGTGCGTTGGGATGGCACGAAAGCCCTTTTACATGCGCTTCGTAGATGATACAGTCTTTCAGCGGATAATTGAGCGGATGGTCGCCCTGCCAGTCAAAATCATCGTGAGCTACCGCGATGCATTTAGGAAAATGAGCAGCTGACTGTTCGGTTAAGAAAGCCAAGTCTCCATCTATATGAGGAGGCGGTGTTTGCGTGGAAAAATTTCCGTTAAAGGATTCCGTGTTGGCAAGCCCCCGCGAGTATGGGTCGAGCAGATAGTTATCGGCGTTAAAGCGCATTCCTTCATAAGGAGCAAAGGGACCGTCAACGCGGTAAAGATATAAGGCATTTTTCGGCAGTCCTTTTACAAAAACGTGCCAAATGTCGCCTGTTTTATTCGTCTGAGGGTCAAAAGTGTATGAACAACAAGGCGCGGAATCTTCAGGTTTTGCGAAGATATCCAACGTGACCGAAAAGGCATTACGGGAAAAGATACTGAAATTCACACCGTCGCTATAGACGGCAGCGCCGGCAGGAAGCGGACTACCCGGCAAAAATGATAGGTTTTCCATGAACGAAACGAAATGTAGCACGAAAAATAAAATTATGCTATACTCTCTTCAAGCTGGGACAAACACATCAGACTCCTTTTTGAATCTCCCCGCAAAATCAGGAGACTGTTCAAGCAGAGTTGAATCTCTTCGCGATTCAAATGCTTGCCCAATCTCCTGATTTTGCGATTCATATTTATTTGTCTGATGTGTTTGCTCCGCTTATCAAATAAAATGTGCAAAATTTTTAGCAAAATTTTGCATGAAAGGCAGCGCTTAAACTATTTCTGATGCGTTTGCCCGTCTTTCTACAAAAGTTGTGCGAAATTTTAGCTAAAATTTCGCATAAAAAGGTAAAAGTTATGAAGAAGATTCCGATTGTCAGTACCGTTGTAAGTACTGTAGAGGCGATGCAGCAGGCATGTAAGCAGTCAAACTTTAGTATTATCTCGCAACAATTACAGAGTTATACCGAAGCGCTTGCTGCTTTTCGATATGAGATGCCGGAAATCAAGATTATCGATTTCGGCGACCCGTCTGTTCATGCAGAGAAATGCCTTAAAATCGTAAAAGATGATCCGTGGCTGCTGTTCGGAGGCGTTATTGCAATTACCGATTCGCAGGAGCAAAAAGCAACACTGACACAGCGGAAAGAGCCTAACTTTTTATTCGTTTTAACGCGCAAGGAATTTGAACAGTATGTTGCGCAAATTATTAAAATTTTAAATCATCACGAACACTTTTTAGTTAACCGCGGTATGAGTCATCCGGCGAACGATCTTGAACACGGCAGTTTTACCAGCGATACAGACCCGTTTGAAGTTATGTTCTATGCGAATCTTATTTCCACTTATCTTTATAATACCGACCGCGTTAACGAGGCTGAACGGAGTGCATTTCAGGGTGCGATGATGGAGCTGCTCTTGAACGCTGTAGAACACGGGAATTGCAATATCAGTTATGATGAAAAAACCGAATGGCTCAAACAGGGAAAGGATGTACTTGAGTTGATTAAAATCAAGCGGATGGATCCTGTTGTCGGAACGAAAAAAGTGCTCATTACGTATGATATTTCTCCTGAACGCACACGGATTACCATCAAAGACGATGGACCGGGATTTGATTGGCGTTCTGCGCTTGATGCTCCTTTTGAGGCAGGTTTGCACGGGATGGGTATTAAGATGAGTCAGAGTTTTGTAAAAGAGCTGTATTATAATGATGCGGGAAACGAGGTCTCATTCGAGGTACCGAACCAGAAAAACAGTGCAAATCTCACACCGGCGATTTTGCGGGATCAGGAAACCTTTCATTTTAATCACTTGCAAGTAGTATGCCGTCAAAACGATGAATCGAATAATCTCTTTTATATCCGATCCGGCCGCTATGCGGTTTATGTCAATAATACGCTGTTAACGGTGCTGACGCCGGCAGATATCTTTATCGGAGAGATGGCATTTCTTACTAATGATACGCGGTCGGCAACGATTGTCTCAATCGGAAAGGGAACGTTGGTGAAAGTGCCTAAGATGAAATTTATGAAGCTGATAGAATCTTACCCCCATTACGGTATCTTTTTGTCGCGCCTTCTTGCCGACCGCCTTGCGCGTCAATCACGCGAAAGCGCATCGCTCAAAGCCGAACTCAAAGCCTTGAAAGATTGAGGTTAGGGTAATCGGCGCGTTTACAAAGGCTTATACATGCTTTCTAAGAGTTTAACGGTACTTGAATTACTCGATCTCGACTTAACGGAGCACGATGCTCTTCACCTGCATTGCGTGTGCGGACAAAACGGGTTGACGCGCAGTATTACCGTTGCGGATTTAAACCGTCCCGGCCTTGCGCTTTCGGGTTTCTTTGATTCTTTTGCTTATCAGCGTGTTCAGTTGTTCGGTAGGGGGGAGTGCGCCTATTTACAAACACTTATCGAAAGCAATACCGTAGAAAATATAAAAAAAATGATGACCTACGATATTCCCTGCTGTATCTTTTCTCACAATATTCCGCCTCCTCCCGTGTTCTTAGAGCTGGCACAGGAAACGGGATGTCCCGTGCTGCAAACGGATCTTTCCTCCAGTGCGCTTTCCGTGCGGCTGATGCGTGTTCTTTCCAATGTATTCGCTCCGACTGTAGCGATACATGGCGTTCTGGTAGAAGTGTATGGCCTCGGTATCCTCATTTTAGGTGATTCGGGGGTGGGTAAAAGCGAAACGGCACTTGAGCTTATAGAGCGGGGGCACCGCTTGGTGGTTGACGATGTTGTCGAGATCACCTGTATCAACGGAAACAGTTTGATCGGGCGGGGCGCTCATAAGACAATCGGGCATCACATGGAAATACGCGGACTCGGCATTATCAATATCATGCAGCTTTACGGCGTCCGCTCCGTGCGGGAACAAAAGCAGATACAGCTGGTGGCTAAGTTGGAAGAATGGGATTCACATAAAGTATATGACCGCATCGGTACTGAGGAACTTACCACCGAGATATTGGATGTAAAGCTGCCTCTCTTGGAAATACCGGTAAAATCAGGACGGAATATTCCGATTATTTTAGAAACAGCCGCAATGAACGAGCGGCTTAAAAGTATGGGCGTTTATTCTGCGAAAGAATTTAATCAAAATATTCTGCGCTGGATGGAAAGTGATACAAGCCGGGTACCGTATTATTCGGCGGATGATACCTATTAAGGAAAATATCTATGGTAACAAAGAAGATTGTTGTGCAAAATCGCGCCGGCATCCATGCGCGTCCCTCATCGTTGATTGTACAAACGGCAAATAAGTTCCAGTCGAATATTATGTTTGAAAAAGAAAATATTACCGTCAATGCAAAATCCATTATGGGTGTAATGACAATGGCAGCGGGGTATAAAACCGAACTGACCGTTTCTGCCGACGGCGCCGACGAAGTCGAAGCAGTTGCCGCGCTTGAACAGCTTTTTGCCGCGAAATTTGAAGAGGAATAACGCGAAAAGATGAGTGTTCCTTTATGGCTTTTTACCGGCCCCGAATTGGGGGAACGGAACGATGCGCTTGAAGCGCTCCGGAAAAGTGCGGAAAAAAAATACGGGCAGCTCGACAATCATCTCTTTTATGCAGCGGATACTTCAATAGCGGTTGTGTTGGATGCCGTTCAAAACGGTTCTTTGTTCGCGGAAGCTCGGTTTGCCGTTGTCAGAAACGCGGAAGCAATCAAGAAAAAGGAAGATATACAGGCGCTTACACAGTGGGCTGAACAGACACCCAATGAAGACGGGGCGTTTTTAGTGTTGATCTCCGATGAAATCGGTATCGATAAAAAAATTGAGGGGCTGGTACCTAAAGATCATAAAAAAATATTCTGGGAACTGTTTGAAAATAAAAAACAGGATTGGATCCGCCGTTTTTTTGCGCAGTCGAAAATCGGTATTGAACAGGATGCGATCGAGGTTCTGCTGGAACTGGTAGAAAATAACACCGAAGCGTTAAAAACGACTTGTGCACATATCAGTCTCTTTTTTGAACCGGGAACAACGCTGACGGCGGAGACTGTTGAACGTCTGCTTGCTCATAACAAAGAAGAAACGCCGTTTACGCTTTTCGATGCGCTGAGTAATGCCAATCTGGAATATGCGCTGAATATCCGTCAAAAGCTGACCCTTTCCAAAGAATCTTCGCCGGTACAGCTGATTGCAGGACTTACTTACTGCTTTCGGCGGCTGCGTGACTGGCACAATCTTGCGCAAACCGGCGGGCTTGACGATTTCAGCTTAAAAAAAGCAGGCTTTACCTCGAAAAAAGCAATCGACCAATATCGCCGGGCGAGTAAACAGTGGAGTGAGCAAACCGTGTACCGTATTATATCGCTCTTAAATAAAACCGATATGCACATCCGCACGATGGGGCAAGAACTGTCGGGAGTGTTGCTCGACGCCTGCCTTTACAGCATTATTTATAATCAAGGGCGTGAATTGGCGGCGTACAGCAACGCTGCACGGTAGTGTATTTTCAATTGACACAATCGACCGCGCAGTATACAATTCCGCAATATTTTTCAAACAATCAGCAAAACAGAACCTTTCGAGCCTCATCAGCAGGGCTGTTTGAGTTCAACACAGGAATGATATGAGTAAAGAACAAAACAATCAGAAATTAGTACATTGGGCGGATCAAACCGCGGAGAAGATTATACGCGAGCGCGGCGATTTGGAATCTTATACCTGCGCTTCGGGAATTACGCCGTCGGGAACCGTTCACATCGGCAACTTCCGAGAAATTATCTCGGTTGATTTAGTTGTACGCGCGTTACGCGATCGCGGTAAAAAGGTACGTTTTATTTATTCATGGGACGATTACGATGTGTTCCGCAAAGTACCTGAAAATATGCCCGGAAAAGAAACGCTGCAAAACTATCTGCGGTATCCCATCACAATGGTACCCGACACAACCGGCCGCGACACGTCTTACGCGCGTCATCACGAAGTGGATGTGGAGCAGGTGTTGCCGAAAGTCGGTATTCATCCGGAATTTTTATATCAGGCTGAACGGTACCGCAGCGGCATGTATGCCGAGGGGATGAAAAAAGCGCTGCAAAACCGTGACAAAATAAAGGACTGTTTGAACCGCTACCGCGACGATGAGCATAAAATTCCTGCAACGGAAGAATATTGGCCTGTCGCGGCTTTTTGCTGCAACTGCAGTAAAGACACTACCGAGATTGTTTCGTATGACGGCGAATATGGATTGGAATACCGCTGCACAAGCTGCGGGCATCAAGAAAAAGCCGACTTACGCACCTCAAAGGAATTAAAACTTGGATGGAGAGTTGACTGGCCGATGCGCTGGCAGTTTGAAAAAACGGTTTTTGAACCTGCCGGGAAAGACCATCACAGCCAAGGCGGTTCTTTCGACACGGCGCGGCTTGTCGCGGATGAAGTATATGATTGGCCTGCTCCGGTCAGCTTCCGCTACGATTTTATCGGCATTAAAGGCTTGCCGGGTAAAATGTCCTCGTCAAAGGGAAAGGTCATCAGTCTCTCCGATGTCTTGAACGTATATCAGCCCGAAATTGCACGGTACTTGTTTGCCGGAACGCGGCCGAACACGGAGTTTTCCATCAGCTTCGACTTGGACGTTATCAAAACCTATGAGGATTACGATAAAACCGAGCGTATCGCATGGGGTGTCGATAAGGCTAAAAACGATGAGGTGTATGCGAAGGAACGCCGCATCTATGAACTTTCGCAGGTTGAAGGGATGCCGTCCTGTATATCGTATCAAATTCCGTTCAGACACCTCTGTAACCTTTTACAAATCAATGCCGGAGACATCGCGGCGGTCATGAAGCTTTTGCCGGATATGAAGGAAGAACAGCGGGAGCGTTTTGAAGCACGGGCGAAGTGCGCATGGTATTGGATTACCGAATGTGCGCCGGAGGATTTCCGGTTTGCACTGCGTACCGACGGCGGCAAGGCGGAACTTTCCGCAGCCGAAACTGCTGCACTCTGCAAAATCCGCGATGAGCTGTTACCCCAGATGGACGCGCTTGATGAAAAGGCTTTTTCAACTGCGTTGTATGATGTAGCTCATGCGTGCGAAATCGAACCGAAAGTGCTGTTTACCGCCGTCTATCAGGCGTTGATTGGGAAAGACCAGGGACCGCGCCTTGCCGGTTTTATGAAGATAATCGGAAAGGAACGGCTTGCACAATTGCTTTCATTCTATTAGAATACTGCGCAAATGGCAAAACATGGTTGCGCTTCGGCATTGAATGTAAATTCTGTACTCGAAAAAATGGGGAAGGTATTCCGCTGTTGTTGCCTTTCCCTTTGCAGCCATTGTTTCATTTTAATGAATCTTTTTAAACGCTCTTTTTTAAGGGCGTTTTTTTTTGTGAACACGGATGTCTTAAAAGGCTGTCCGCGTTTATGTATTTAATTTAATAGAGGAGTTTGATATGAAACAAGTTATTAT
This sequence comes from Treponema sp. OMZ 857, assembly GCF_024181085.1. Lineage (NCBI taxonomy): Bacteria > Pseudomonadati > Spirochaetota > Spirochaetia > Treponematales > Treponemataceae > Treponema > Treponema sp. OMZ 857. The sequence goes on along the minus strand of NZ_CP051147.1, from coordinate 2,382,908 downwards.
GGAAGCGGAATCGCTACAAGGGTATTTAACATCGAAGGATAATGCATACCTTAAAAAATTGGATGAACTATATAATCAGACAATGCAGCAATTTACGTTGCTTGATGCTGCCGCAGATAAAAAAGAAAAAGATGCAGCTGAAACTGAGATTATCGCACTCTATGATAAGATGGGAAAGATTTTGCAGGAAATCTGCAAAGAAGTACCTCAGCTCAAGGTCTATTCATTCAATACCGATTTTGCAAGCCATGCGGAAGCTTCCCGCGTTATGGCAAAACTGCGCAGCAGCGAAACCGGTCATAACGAATTCGTCTATTATACTCAGCGTGCCTATGAAATGCTGTTCAAACTTGCGTATAGCGGAAGTCACGAAGACAGCAAAAACTACCTTATTTCCAAAACGCCGGTTACCGTTCCCGTACAGAACTACGCCGTGCATAAGATCAGCGACATCGATCATAAAATAGAAAATACCGTCATGTGTGTGATGTTGCGCGGTGCGCTCCTTCCGTCGATGATTATGTCCAAGGAGATTGAAGAGTATTCTTCACACGGCTATGTAACCCCGTTCGCACTGTTTAAGATCAAACGGGATGATACAAAAAAAGTCGATGATATGCAGTACGTCCTCAATTTGGATATGTCGTATTTCAATTTAGAAGACTTGAACGGGAAAGACCTGATCTTTGCAGATCCGATGAATGCAACCGGCGGCAGTTTGATTACCGTTGTCAAATACCTTGAACGGCAAGGAGTGAAACCGAAATCGATCAGCTGTTTCCATGTTATCTCATCGCTCAAAGGCGCTTTGTGTGCCGCCCGCGCCTTAAAGAACTGTACGGTATACACGTTGTGGATGGATCCCGCATTGAACTCCGCTGCCTATATCCTTCCCGGGCTGGGAGATGCGGGCGATAGAATCAATGGAGTTGATGAAGCGGAACATCCGCGGAATATGATTCAGCTTATTGCGGATTACGGTGCGACTATCGCGGGGCTTTACCGGCATCAGTTGAGAGCGATTGAGAATGTGGTGCTTCAAAATAAATAAGCGTATCGATGAGACAGCGGTTCAATCGACAGCAGTAGCGGCGGTTCAACAGATTCCAGCTGTTAATTCTGCCGAGGGGGGGGGCAATATTGCCGATCGGGTACCGAAAAACGGCATACTGTTTTTACTGGTTTTTTTTATAACCGCTGCCGGTTTGTTTGCAAAGGGTAATGTCGATTCCGAAACGGCGAAAGCCTATTTTGAGATTGCCCAAGCCTATACCGAAGTATCCAAGTATGACAAAGCGGCGGAGTTTTATCTAAAGGCGGCAAAGGATCCTGCGCATAAAAATGCGGCGGAGTATAATTTGGCACGGGTGTACGGGCTGCAGGGTGATTGGGGAAAGGCGAAGAACATCCTTGAACGGCAATATAAAGATGCGCCCGGCAATGTGTTGATTGCAAAAGCGTATGCCTACAGCCTTGCGGCAACCGGCGATGAAGCGCGCGCCTGTGAAATGTACAAAAAACTGTACGATGATGATTCGGAAAACCCCGAAGCAGCACTCAATTATGTTCGTATACTGATTCTTTCCAAACGGTATAACCAAGCGCTTTCTTTTATTGAAGAGATGAAAACCCGTTTTACCGAAAACAGCGAAAACAAAGCTTTCGCCGAACTTGAAGAAAAAATCAAGAAAGCGCAGGAAGAGCCGGACAAACAGAAAAAACAGGAAAAAGAAACTCAGGATGAAAACGCTCAAACACAGGGCGATAACGGTGAGACGCCGGATACGAACGATACGGCTGTCGGTACCCAAAACCCGACGGAAAGCTCCTCATCCAATTCTAAGACCGAACAGGAGACTTCGAAAACGGCTGACGAGGCCACCGGTACAGTAAAAGATAAGGTTTCGCAAACGAAGCCGCCGACTAATTCTGAAAAGGCGAAGGTAGATGATGGAAAGAAAAAATAATCGGTTTGTCAGCAACATAGGGTTTATTCTTGCCTGCGTCGGTTCGGCTGTCGGTATGGCAAATGTGTGGGGTTTTCCCTACAAGCTTGGGAGCAACGGCGGTGGCGCCTTTTTGCTCATTTATATCTTATTTGTTATCCTTTTCGGATATGTCGGACTTTCTGCAGAATACGCAATCGGCCGCCGCAGCGGTACGGGGACGCTCGGTTCCTATGCCTATGCATGGAAGCACGGCCGCAAAGACCTTGAGGGTATCGGTAAGATACTCGGCTGGCTGCCCTTGGCGGGTTCAATTACAATCGCTATCGGATATGCCGTTATCATCGCGTATGTACTCAAGGCTTTTACGCAGTCCGTACTGGGCAGTATTATGACGGTAGAACCCGGACAGTGGTTTGAATCCTTTGCCTTTCAGCAGTTTAGCGTTGTACCCTATCACGCGGTTATTATTATTGTAACGCTGCTCACCATTGTGCTCGGCGCACATACGATAGAAAAAACAAATAAAATAATGATGCCGCTTTTTTTCATATTATTCGCGGTATTGGCTGTTCGTATGGCTTTTTTGCCCGGCGCTTTTGCAGGATATACGTTTTTATTTACCCCCGATTGGAGCCATTTAAAAAATCCATCCGTGTGGATAACCGCGATGGGGCAGGCCTTTTTCTCGCTATCCATTACCGGATCGGGGATGATTGTATACGGCGCTTATTTAAGTAAAGATCATGACTGCGTAGCGGGAGCAAAAAATACCGCACTGTTCGACACCATCGCAGCGGTTGTTGCCGCCCTTGTGATGATCCCCGCGTGCTTTGCTTATCGGATGGATCCCGCAGGCGGTCCCGGTTTGCTGTTCGTTGTCCTCCCTTCCATTCTTCAAAAAATGCCCGGCGGCAGAATATTCGGTATCATCCTCTACCTTGTCGTTGTGTTCGGAGGAATTTCATCCTTGCAGAATATGCTTGAAGTGGTTGCCGAATCGCTGATGCACACGTTTAAAGGCTTAAAACGTACCGCAGTAATTATCGTACTTGGCGTAATCACCTTCGGCATCGGTGTATTTATGGAACCCATTGCAGAAACTAAGGGCGCAATTCTCGGCGGCTGGGGCGCATGGATGGATTTGGTCTCCACATATATTATCCCGATCGGTGCAGTGCTCGGCGCTGTTTCGTGGTTCTGGGTGATGAAAAAAGATGAGCTATTGGACGAAATCAACACCGGAGCAAAGAAACGCTACGGCAACGGCTGGTACTACCTCGGTAAATACGTGTACACGCTTTTCGCACTGTTTTTGTGCGTTGTCGCATTGGCGCGCGGCGAGGGATTTTAGAACATAGGCCTAATCCGGCTGTTGATGATGTGTTCCGACGAATGCTATGATAGAAAGATGAGGCTGTTTGGAGAGGTGTCAGTTTAGATTGGAGGTGTGTAGTTTCTATGATATTATGGAAAAGGGCTAAAGGGTGTTATGGCGACAGGCTACCGGACTGCTTTTTAGGAAGAAAGAATGAAAAAGTTTTTTGTCATAATTTATTTGTAAGAATTTTTAATATATTTTTTGTCTTATTTGGATTTTGGACTTTATATTTAAACCTATGTGATAAAGATATGGAGCTTGAATGGATAAAAAGAATAGTGTTTTTAAAATTCTGAAAAAAGATTTGACATTATTTTTTATATGTCTTTTTTTGGGGCTTATTAGTATTTTTGTTTCAATTGCTCATCGGCTCCAAATAGATTCAATTTCATATACTGATCAGAAATGGATTGGAATCGTTTTTTCTGTTTTTTTGATTTATATATTATCTATATTAATATTTCTTCTTGTAGGCATTATTTTTCGAGCGAAAGATAAAGAATACAAAATATTTTTAGTAGATATAGTGTTATTAGCTTTTTTATGCTTGATATTCATTTTAATTATCTATATTGATTATCCTACATTAGTTTATATGACTTAAAATTTGAGAAAGATAGAGAAATTTTACAATGAAAATATGCCTAACACCCACACTGGAGCACTTGGAATAAAAAATGGAAAGGAAAGTTTTTATAATATTTCTAGTTATAATTGTAGCATCATGCTATTCACAATCAGTACAGCAAAATCAAATAACTGTTGAAAAGGCCATTGAAGTATACGAGTCCGGCAATGAAGAGCAGGCTCTGCAAATGTTTTTGACACTTTCAAAAAAGGGGAATTTTAATGCTGACTTTGAATTATTTTACCGCTATATAAATACTCCGGAAGCTTCCTATAAATATTTACGGAATGCAGCTGTTAATGGACACGAGAAAGCAATGGACTATTTCCTTGATAGAACTGTTTACCGTGCAGAAACTTTTAAAAGAGCTAACCCCAAAGAAGCGTTAAGCGTTTATAAAAAATATTTAAAGAAAACAGGCTTGGAAAACAATAAGCATGCTATTGATACACTTGATTTTCTTGCTAAATGCGCAGAACTTCCGGCATTAGATTCAAAGAAATTCTGTAAAAAATATGACTTGTTTTATAACGATGAAGATATAGAAAAAAATCCTTATTATATTTGGCAGCTTGCAGAAGAAGCATCTAGAGAAAACAGCCGTTTTGAAGAGTCTAATCCTCAGCTGATTTTACAGTTGATAATTTGTGGAGGAATTGTTCCTGCGGAATTTACACTTGCAGTAAAAGATTTCTATGGATATTATAAAAAAAATGAGATACATGAATTTAGAATAGATAACTATGTTACAAGCGGATACGGACTTAATTTCTGTGCTATAAGAGAAGAAAATAAAAATAATGAATATTTAAAGAAAAGAGTAAATTCATTTCAGGAAAAAATAAAAAATGAAAATCGGGAAAAATTTCATGAAGCAGTAACTTCATATTTTAATTTTGTTGATCAAAAAATCTGGACAGAAGAAGGGCATGATGGTTCGGGCTATATCGCATGGGCAATAGAATCATCAAACAAACAGAAAGAAGAATTTTTGGATATCATTGAACAAATGCAGAACACCATAAGTTGTAACTCTACTGAAGATATTAATGATTTAATTTCTAGGTATACTGAAATAAAAGAAAAAATAGATGCATTGATAGGTGATGGTCAAATTGAAGGTCCGAAGTTTACAATTACTTTAGCAGATATTAAAAAAACAGAAATTTTGTGGCAGTCTTACAAAAATAGCATGATTGAATTTATTGAAAATCAGTTTGGCGTAGAAGCAAGCCGGAATATAAGTAAATGGATTTATCAAAAAAGGATAGAGAATTTAATGAATATTGTTGAATTATATTATGATTATAATTGATTTGATACATAACATCCGCTTCAACCTACCATTACCTTTGCGGCAATGCAGGTTAAGCGGTAGTTATACCGGCGGCTTATTGAGCCGCTACTAAGGAAAAAAAATGAAAAAAAGAATATTAATACTTTCCGTATGTTTTTTCCCACTTATTATCATTTGTTTTATTTGTTTGTTTCTGTATTTTGCAAAGCTTGAGTCTGAATGTGAAGTTTATAAATTTGATGAAAATGGAAATATGATTTATATGTGTGCAGGAAAAGAAAAAGGCGGTACAAGACAATATTGGGAATATAATTCTAATAATCAAATTCTTGAGTCAAAAGTTGTTTTGGATACTGCCGTAAGTAATCAATTAATGACGGAAAAATATGTTTATGATGAAGACGGACTGCTGATAAAGGAAGTTTATACAACTACCGTAAATGATAAAGTTGTCAGAACTAATGAAAAAGAATACTTTTATAATGGAAAAAAGCAGCTTGTAAAAGAGGTTGCATCAGATGGAACTGAGTGGAGTTATGCATATGATGATAAAGGACATAAGAAATCTGTAAGTTCAAGTAGTGGTGGTTTTTATAAATATGAATATAATGATATTAAGAAAGAAGCTCTTATGGTTGAATATTCTTTTGGTTCAACTATCGTAAGACGGAATTATGATGATTCCGGTAGATTGGTGAAGGAATGTGGGGACAATAAAACCCATGAGTGGTTTTATGATGAAGCAAATCCTGGAAGGTTATCTAAAGAAATAAGTTTTGATGGTCAAAAAACAATAGAGATAATTTATAAAGGAAGTTTGATTTATACAAAATGTTATAAAAATTATCAGACTGAAAATGAAGAGCTTATAGAGCAATCTATTCAAAAAGTAAAGTATACATATTGGCCTAATAAAAAAATTAAAGCACAGAAGATATATGCTATAAGCGGAAAGAGATATAAATAATGAATAAAAAATGCTTACTTTGTTATATGGATCCTCGACTGGGGTATTTAGGAATAATAGAATAAATGAATTTTATCGAAATTTTTTCCAGCAGATTATACAACAGCAAGGAAATCTATAATTATTTTTCTGAGGATGAAATTCTCAATATACCGTTTGATTTATATAATTTAATCGATATGGATCAAAAAACTGAGAATGAATTTATTTTCCCAAATATTATAGAATTTCTAACTGATTTATATGTAACTCTGAATGTTAAGGACAAAGATTATAAATATATAGATTCAAAATTGGAGGAAATAAATTTTTGGGAAAAATTTTCAGAATATTTATACTCTGATTTTCTATATAAAAAAGAAGTTGCAATTTTAACATTTGCAAAAAAACGAAGCGCAAGTAATTGCAAATATTTGGAGGCAGCTTTTATTAGTGAATATTACAAAAAGAATCCTATACTAACTGCCAGATGTCTAACAGAATTATTTTATTTAAAAAGTAAAAAAGCAAAGGAATTCAAGAAATTACTTGTTGAAGATTTTGATTTAATAAATTTCATTTCTATACTTCTGTTTGATGATGAAGAACTTACTAATAAAGTATTGGGCTTAAATAAAAATGAAAAATACTTACAAAAAATAAGAGCTGACAGTATTCAAAATTTTACTATGAATTTTGAAATATTTATAACAAATGTTCAAGGTGCAAACAAGATTAAAGATTTCACAAGAGATGAATATATTAAAAGTATTAATTATTTTGAAAAAATATATAGTTCCTATAAAATAGATGATTTTTATTCTTTTTATAAAAAAGCTTTACAGGAGATGGAAATATCACATAACACAGGACTATAGCCGACGCGCGGTCAATCTGTGTGTGCAGTCAAACCAGTTGTTAGTATGGATAAAAATAGGGTAAAATATTGGAAAAAGATGAATTAATACAAAAGGTGAAAGAATATACCTATTATCTTACAGATGAGTATTTGGAAGAAGTATGCAAAGACTTGTTGCAAATTAAAGATACAAATCTTTTCTTCGAAAAATGTTATGAAAATGATGCTGTTTATACATCGGAAAGTCCTTGTTCATTTATTTGTGATTCAGTAACTCATTCGCATAAATATCGAGAATTAATATTAAAAAAATATGAAAATGATTGTATTTATAAATTTTGTGAAAAAATGCTATTTGATTCTTCATATATCAGACGACGAGAAGCCTTAATTATAATCTGTGATACCTTAAATATTCATAGAATAAAATGTAAAAAAATACTGGAAGATTATTTTATTTTTGTAATAGAAAATGATCCACTACTTTTATATGATTATATAATGGAATTTACATGGTTGTATGCTTATGAAATTAGAATTAAGAGAAATCTCTATTCAAAAATCTTGAAACTAAATAACGAATATGCTAATCTTATATTATTAGAAACTTTAGATGATTTATCCACACCTCTTTTTAGTAGCGGTGGATTATTAAAATACAAAATTTTATTAAAACTAGCAAGAAGTCAAAATAGATGTGTAAAATTATTCGCTAAAAAAATGAAAAAAAATATGATTATTAGAAATTATAAGAAACAAATAGATACAAAAAAATATATTCTAGGAAATGGTAGGTTAGAATTTAGTAATATAATGTTTATGAATAAAACTGAAAATTATAATAAAGATGATTTTATAAATTTTTATTTGAATTATGTAAAGAAAAACTTCTAACACTCACGTTAAGTTGACATTGCCTTTGCATCAATTCTGGTTAAACGTAAATTATACGGGCGGCTTAATTGAAAAAAGAAAGGGGAAAAAGAAATATATGGTATGGTTAAAATACGATTGTACAAAGGTTTTCTCGGTGTTCCATGGTTCGTGGTAGTAGCGGCTTTCTAATTAATCAAATTAAACAAAAGTTCCCGCAAATAGAATACATTGTTGAAAAATCGGTATTGAATCCGATTCAACCTAACATTGCTGTGCTATAGAAAATATCGGTAGAAGAGCTAATTGCGCTTGCTAATATATCTTTTTCCGCTATTTATACGGCTTCGTTTTTCTCGAAATATTTCTTAACGAGGTTCTTTGTAATAAAAGCCCCTCCTATTCCGCCGATAACGGCGCAGCATAAGATGGCATACCATATTTTCCCATTGAGTGCTAATTTTGCGATCGACTGTGCATAGGCAAAGCCTCTGTGTTTTTCTGCAAGACTCATAAACCGTTCGTAGTTAAAGAGCAATAGTATGGTTGGCGCAGACATATTCAGATTAAAAAATGCAAAGGACAGCAGATACATCTTCTGCGATTTATAGTTACCCAAGAAAAGAATCAACTCTGCCGTAAGTGCTGCTGCTAATGAAAAAAATATCGCATATAAACTTTGATAACAGGCCGTAACCGTAAAAAGCACGCCGAATATCAATGCCGTACCGAACTTATGTACTTTCAGCATACAGTACATATACACCGTGCTGCACACCAATCCAACGATCAGCGGGGCTATAAAATAGAGGATGGGTGAGATTGCGGAAGAACCTATCATAATAATCAGCACTAGCACAATGTATATTGCGCCGAATACCCCCGCATAGATAAAATCCTTAATGCCCATTTTTTTATCTGATAAGGATGTCGTTGCAGTCATCGTTTTGTAACTCCTTATATTTGAATACGTAATGGCAGTATATAACAAACCCGTCTATCGGAGTTCCACATCCGTTGCTTTGCCATTCCTTTCAGCAAGGTTCTCTCCGTTTGCGTTCGGTTCCTTAAATACTTTGAAGCGCACCGGCATTCCTTCCGTAATCTTTTTGCGGCGGGATGATTTGGTGAGGTTTGTAAGGCCGAAATAGAAATCGCCGTGGTCGGCAGTTTCGATAAAGCCCCAGTTGCCCTTAAAGCGCTTAATGGTACCGCTCAATGTATCGCTCTTTTGTCGCTCCGTCGCTTTAATCCAATGATTGGGGGGAACCAGTTTGTCGGTTGTCATTTCATATTGATCGGGAAAAGCTTCAAGAATTTCCCGTAAGGTATTATGGTTATATGATCGGGGGTCAAATTCCGGCATACTCCGCCTAATGGATTTTCCTAAATCGGAAAGACTGACCCATCCGTCTTCCGTCATCCGTGAGTTCTTATAGGCATGGTTGAGCAATTTTTCCAGAGAATCAAAGGGGGAGCCTTGACTCTCTTCTTCCGGAGTTGTTGTACTATCGAGGTTTTCCAGATACTTAAATTCATTGCAGGCATTTACCCAAAGTGCCTTAGCATTTTGCTTTCCGATACCAAGTACATAGAGGCCGTATTCCCGCAATTTAAGGGCAAGACTGTAGTAGTCTGAATCTGTCGAAACGATGCAAACAGCGTTAATGCTTTTATTGGTATTGGCCAACTCGATAGCATCCATGATAATGGTATTATCGGTTGCATTGGGGCCGTTGCGGAATTGCTGTACCGGACGAATGGGGATTTTTTCAAGCCAATTTTTCCACCCATTCATATTTGGTGTTGTCCAGTCGCCGTATAAACGCTTTATCAGTAATTCACCTTCTTTAGAGACTTCGGTGATGATAGCTTCCAAAAAACTCGGCGGGATGTTATCACCGTCGATCAGCAATACATATTTCTTATCCATAATAGATATTGTATCCTTATTTGCATCTTTTGCAAGTAAAAAAAACGGGCACGCATACCTCGTATGAATGCCCGTTATATTTTTAATTGTGGGATAGCTTAATGGAGAACAATTCTCAAGATGAAGATAATAAACAATACCCATGTAACAATTGGGATTTGCTTAAACTTGCCGGTTGCTGCCTTCAAAATAACGTAGGAAAGGATACCGTAAACGATACCTTCGGCGATGCTGTATGCAAACGGCATCATAACGATTGTTAAGAACGCCGGAATACCTTCCGTAGGATCTGTGAAATCGATTTCGGCTGCCGCACTCAACATAAGGAATCCGACGATAATCAAAGCCGGAGCTGTTGCCGCTGACGGAATAAGCAGAAAGAGCGGTGAAAATACCAGTGCAATTAAGAAGAATACACCGGTTGTCAGCGCTGTTAAACCGGTGCGTCCGCCGGCTGCTACACCGGAAGTACTTTCGACAAAGCTGGTAACCGTAGAAGTACCCAGCATAGCGCCGAAGACGGTTCCGACAGCATCGGAAAGCAATGCCTGTTTTACACGCGGAATGTTGCCATTCTTGTCGGTGAGTCCTGCCCGGTTGCTGACACCGACTAACGTGCCGACCGTATCAAAAATATCAACAAACAAGAATGAGAAGAATACCGTAAAGAACTGGAAGCTGAGAATATTGCTGAAATCAAAATTCCAGAAAATAGGAGCTGCAGGAGCACTTACGATTGACCAATTTTCCCAACCGCCGAACGGTACGGTAACGCCCATCGGAATACCGATTACGGTAGTAATCAAAATTCCAAGAAGAATTGAGCCGGGGATGTGCAGAACATACAATACTGCAGTAATCACCAAGCCAATAATTCCTAATAGGGCGGGACCCGACGTAACGTTGCCGAGACCGACTAATGTTGCGGGGTTATCAACGATAATTTCCGCATTTTTCATACCGATTAAGGTGATGAAAAGACCGATACCTGCTGCAACTGCTTTTTTCAGATTGATCGGGATTGATTCGACGATCGCTTCCCGTACATTGAAAAAAGAAAGCAGAATAAACAGCAAACCTTCGAGGAATACTGCTGTCAATGCCATTGCGGGCGAATACTTCATTCCGATAACAACGGTATACGTGAAGAAAGCATTTAACCCCATACCAGGGGCGAGAGCAACAGGCAGATTGGCAAGTACTGCCATCATCAAGGTTGCGACTGCCGCAGATAATGCGGTAGCCGTAAATACGCTGCCGGGATTTAAGCCTGCATCACTTAAAATGAGCGGGTTAACGGCAAGGATATACGCCATTGCAAGGAATGTGGTTAAACCTGCAATGATTTCAGTACGCACATTTGTTTTGTGCGCTTGAAGCTGAAAGAGTTTTTCCATAAAGTATCCTCCTTTTAGAATAAATGAGTACCAATCAGCGTTATTACCAGTGTACCACGAAACATTTGTTTCCGCAATAAAATTTTTTTGCTCGTTGACTTTTTTTTAGGAATCTTATCATTAGGAGAAGGCTGAACGCATATTTGACAGAGAAGCGGTTTTCCAACTATACTAACTTCTATGACAATAGCCGGACGTAATAGAATCTTAATTTTCGGTATTTGTATTGCTGCGCTCATGGTAGTCGGAAGCATAAGCTGCTGTATTGTTATTGCCGCGCACAATTTACTCGCAGAACTGCCGACAGCTTCGGAAAGTACTTTTCGATTATTAAGGCTTCCGTTTTTTGCCTATAATAATTATGCAGTTATGATCGGTATCACTGCGTTTCCGCTGATAGCGTTAGTACTGCTTATTTGTGTTTTCTTTCTTTTTGAAAAAACCCATGCGCTGGAGATTTCGTTTTTCAGTTTGTTTATTTTCGCGTTATCCGTTGAAGCGTTACAGCTTCTTTTTCCGTTGCAAGTGCGGTATCCGCTCTTAGCTGTTTTTACGGCTTCCGTTGCGCGAATTATTTTCTTTTTCCGGTTTGGGGCATGTTTGGCACTTTTAACCTCAAGTCTCTTTGCTCATAAGACTTTTACGCGGGAAACGGGATCTATTATTTTCTTGTTGAGCTTTATCGCCTTTGCATTATCCCATGTTATTCCGATCGATACCATTCATACGGTCTCGTTTTTTTCGTTTTCCCGCTCCTATCGCTATCTTCTTTATTCCTTTAGCGGGATTGTCTGTGCATTGGCGGTCGTATCGTTTTTGCTGGTCGGTATCTACCGCAGCATTACCGAGTACCGGAAGGCGGCAATTCGACTATTGGTAATGTTAATTGCATATACGCTCTTGCTGTATACCGGCTCATGGTTTTTCACCGTGCTTGGTATCGGGGCGCTGCTGGCAGCAGGCTTCTTTTTTCTGAAAGCAATTCATCAATTTTATTTGTGGCAATAGCTTACGCATGGAGAAGTAAGGCAAGAAAACCGATAGTAACCGGTATCAAAAGGTTGTCATAATCTTTAAGCGGCAGCATTTCGATACCGGCTCCGGCAATACCGAGTATAAGGCTTTTCCAAAAATTCCCGCTGACGGCAAAGGATGAAAGGAACACGGCTACAAAACAAGTTAAACTTCCGGCAACGGTTTTGTCTTTAAAAAAAGTTAATCGGATTTTACCGAAACGCTTTCCGACAAGGCTCGCAAGCCCATCCCCAAAAGCAAGTGCAAATATGGCAATCTTTGCCGTATGCATGGGAAAGAGCAGCAGTGCAAGGAGTATCCCGCCGGCAAGTGTCAGCGGCCCTAAGACGAACCGCCCTTTATCACGTTTCCGTGATGCGTAACGGGTGATATGCGCAATGATACCAAGCTCATAGCCGCGTATACGGAGAAATTCGGAAATACAGTAGAGCGTACTCATAGCGGCAATACCGGCAATCGTAAGTGTATACCAGTGTTCTGCAAAGACAACGGTTAACGCAGAAGACAGATGAATGGTTTTTCTAAAAACTTCAACCAACAGTTCCTCTACGGATGCAGTCTGAGAAAATGTACGGTATCGGAAGCGTTCAAACCATTTCATACAATCCCGATCATATTACCTTTTAAAATAACAGGAAACCTGCGATCTTAAAATAGACAATAAGGCTGACCGCATCTACAATTGTGGTGATGAGCGGCCCTGCCATAATTGCGGGATCCATGTGGAGTTTTTTTGCAAGAATCGGTAAGAGTCCTCCGGTAAGTTTTGCAATCGTAACGGTTACCACAAGCGTTAAACCGACGCTGGCAGAGACAAGAATCGGTTTACCGTCTAAAAAATAAGATTTTATAAAAATGGTCAGTCCGAGCAGCGCTCCCACCATAATCGCAATACGGAGTTCCTTCCACAAAACTTTTGCCCAGTCACGCAGCTGAATTTCACCGGTAGCAAGCCCGCGGATAATCAACGTCGATGACTGACTTCCCGAATTTCCGCCGGTATCCATCAGCATGGGGATAAATGAAGTGAGTATGGTAAGCGTTGCCAGCAGTTCAGTGTAGTGTTCGATAATCTTGCCGGTAAAGGTTTCCGAAACCATTAGGAGCATCAGCCAGCCGATGCGGTGCTTGGCAAGTTTAAAAACACCGGTGTTCAGGTAAGCGTCTTCGGACGGCTGCATAGCGGCCATGATCTGGAAGTCTTCCGTAGCTTCCTGTTCCATAGCATCCATGACGTCGTCAACGGTGATAATACCGATCAGCCGTTTTTCCGCATCGACAACAGGCAGGGCGAGGAATGCGTACTTCTTAAAAACCGCAATAACGCTTTCTTGGTCATCGTGGGTGTTTACATAGATACATTCGCTTTCAAAAATATTTTCGATTAGCTCGTCTTCAGGCGCCAACACAAGCTCTTTTAATGAAACGATGCCCTCAAGCACTCTGTTGGCATCGGTCACGTAACAGGTATAAATCGTTTCTTTTTTTAGCCCCGTCTCTCTGATGTAGTCCAGTGCCTGTTTTACCGTCATTGTCTTTTTAAGACTGACATATTCAATCGTCATCAGGCTTCCGGCAGAGTCGGGAGGATATTTGAGGAATTGATTGATGAGTTTGCGTTCTTCTTCGCCGGAGTTTGCTAAAATCTTTCTGACGGCATTCGCAGGCATCTCTTCCACAAGGTCTACGACATCGTCAAACGCAAGTTCGTCCAGAATAGGGCCGAGTTCTTTATCTGTAATCGATGAAATAAATGCGCTTTGCTGCTCGCTCGAAAGGAGTGCGAATACCTCGGCAGCAAGGTCTTTCGGAAGCATTCTGAAAAGAAACACCGCATTTGCCGCATTTTCTTTATCCAATATTTCCGCTACATCGACCGCATTCATCTCAGCGAGTTCTGCAATTAAAGCTACATAGTGCCTATTGTCGAGCAGTTCTTGAATCCGCTCCATTTCCTGCGTTTTATCTTCCATAATTAAGCGCTAGTATACTTAAAACGGATGGTTTCTGCTATAGGGCTCACAGAATCAGGGTAACCATATTGGGCCTTTTTTACGACCCCCGCAGAATTATTGAGGCTGTTCAACCAGAGTTGAACCTCTTCGCGGTTCAAATGGTCTCACGACCTCAATAATTCTGCGATTTTATATACTCAGCCTGATGTGTTCACCCGTCTGCTAGGAAAAATGTGCGAAATTTTATTTCCTTAAAATGCAACAGTTGAACAAAATATGAATTTTGGAAACTGTTGCATTCGTGCGCGAAAAGCGCACACATCAATACGCAAGTTTTCGAAAGAAAACTTGACGGTTAAGGTGAGCGGCGTCATTGTAGACGCTCACCTTATACCTATGAAATTTCGCACAGACGGAAGGCAACCGTTTAAAATATTTCCGGTGCGGTTGCCCTGTTTAAAGCCTGCAGTGTTGAGAGAAGCCTATAGTTTTACCCGCGTAAAAATAATTTTTCTTAAATATCGAAAAGTTTTACCTTATTCGGCGGCAAACTTATCCTCCGTAACGCCCATAACGGCTGCATTAGCTTGGTACGTTGCCAGCTGTCCTGCAGGAACCTTAATACCGCCTGCCGTTAAAGCCGTACAGCCAGCAAAGGCATCTTCGAAATACGGATCATTGTCTTCATCTTTTTCGGGATTATAGTTACACTTCAGTACAATAGTTTTAAGACTGGTGCAGCCGTAAAAGCTTTGATACATGCCCTCAACACTTTTCGGGATTACCGGTGCTTGCATAAGGTTTTCACAGTCCGCAAAGCAATAAGTCATATATATAACCCCTTCGGGTAATCCAGAAACTCGTATAAGGTTTGTGCAGCCAGTAAAAGTCTTATACATATCTTCCAACTCTTCTATCTTAGTACCGAATTTAAGCGCAACTTTTTTAGAAGGATGTTCGTTAAGAATTTTGCCGAGAGGACTTACTTCTGTTTTTGTTCCCACTAATTTCTCTTTTGTAAGCCCTGTTACTTCGATGTAGTTTACCGTGCTGTCAGAAGCTGTTGTGTTAAGGTAGTTGTCTAACTGTGCAAAGGGTACCTGTGTGTAGCTTGGCGTGTTGTTGCCGGGTGCCCCATTTTGAGGACACGCAGTACATAGTAACGATACGATAACGGCTAACACCGCTACCGTAATCCGGTTAAAGAACTTTCGCGTTCTTGTGGTATCAGTATTCATTTTTTCCTCCTGATATATGTTTCACCCGTATTTGGGTGCTTTAGCACTAAGCATACTGCATCACATTGAAAATTTCCATACCGGTTTAACAAAGCGTGAAGGTATTCTATAATACTCCCAATGAGAAATATATTTGGGTTGTATCCCCTTATGAAAACGTCTGTATGCCATTTACACCAACTGAAGACGGCGGCGGTATTCTTCTTTTTATTTTGTATTGTATGCCAAGAAGCTACGGCAGAGAATCGGCTGAAATTGGGGATTGAGCGGCTGCCGGAGTACCGCGCCGTTTTTGCTGGGAAGCGGGTAGGGTTGATTACCAACCAAACCGGTATCGATTCCGACGGAACGCCCTCCGCGGTGCTGTTAAGCCGGTCGGTGCAGCTTACGGCGCTTTTTTCACCTGAACACGGTATACAGGGCAACGAACGGGAGGGGGCGTCCATCGGGCACAGCGCCGATCCGCGGACGGGACTTCCGGTATACAGCCTTTACGGAAATACCAAGCGGCCGACGCCGGAGATGTTGAAAGATATCGACATCCTCTGCTTTGATATTCAAGATGTCGGTGCTCGTTTCTACACCTATATTTCCACCATGGCATACGCGATGGAAGAATGTGCGCGCCATAAAAAACAATTTGTCGTATTCGACCGCCCGAACCCAATCGGCGATACTGTCGAAGGAAATATGCTGGAACTTGAATACCGTTCCTTTACGGGATATTTCCCCATCGTACAGCGGCACGGTATGACGGTTGGGGAGCTTGCCCGGCTCTTCAACACCGAATACGGTATTCGCTGTGATTTAACGGTAATCCCGATGGAAGGTTGGAACAGAACAACCTACTTTGACGAGCTGCCTCTAATATGGGTACCGCCGTCTCCCAATATTCCATCGCCGCAGACAGCACTCGTGTATGCGGGCGTCTGTTTATTTGAAGGAACCAATCTTTCGGTGGGGCGGGGAACGACAATGCCGTTTCAGTACCTCGGGGCGCCCTACATCGATGCGTACCGTTTAGCCGATTCACTGAACCGATTAGGCTTGGAAGGAGTGCGCTTTTTGCCCGCGTTTTTTACCCCATCGCTTTCGCTCTATACGGGGCAGCTCTGCGGAGGAGTACAGATCGCCGTTACCGACCGCCGCAGTTTTGCCCCTGTTAAAACGGCAATCGCCATGTTCTACGAAATCAAGCGCCTCTATCCCGACAAGTTTACGATAAACAATGCAGGTAAAAAATACTGCGGTTTGCATTTATTAACAGGTTGTACACAGCTCACCAATCCTTCGCAAACCGCACAGGATTATTTCACCCGTATCGAAAAAGAGACAAAGCAGTTCAGCGACATACGCAAGAAATATCTTTTATATTAAAGAAGAATCCGGTGCGGCTGTCCTGAATTATACGATACGTATTTACTCACGTAAAAATCTAACCGAAAGGATTGCGGTTACTCAAGTAAAAATCTAACCATAGCACTCTATGTCCAAGGCTGGGCCATAGAGATAAGTTTACGCTGCAAGTATTGCGTTGTTTCAAGCAGCTGTTGTAAATCCAAGTTGTTCTTCCTGCGGCACAGCTCAGCTTTTACCGCCTCGCTTACATCAGAGCTTTCCATCAGCCTGCAATACGGCGTCTTTGCCGTATCATATTTTTTTATGACCTTTGCGTCTATCCGTTTTTTTGAAATAATTTTCATCGAGGGAAAAAAGAAATTGACGAGTGCATTGTACTGCTGATAAAGGTTAGCCATGACCGCTCGTGCCGCTTCTCCCTCAAAGCGATAGTAACCGACGATGCGTCTTACGACACTGTCATTTTTCTGTTCAACAAAACAATTATCATTCTTTTTATATGATCTGCTCCGAGTGAAAATAACTTCATTACTTTTACACCATTGCAACAGCTGTGTATTTTTGAACTCACTTCCGTTGTCGCTATCAATACCTTTCATCTGAAAGGGGAGCTTCTCTTTCACATCTTCTATTGCTTCTTTTACCCAACGATGAGCTTTGTTTAAAAGGGCTCTTGTTTCTGTCCAGCCGGAATGGACATCGGTAAGGGTAAGCGTGCAAATATACTGTCCTTGGGTACTTATGCCGCAGTTGGCAACGGTGTCAACCTCAAAAAAACCCGGCTTACGTTCATCCCAATCGAAAAAGGTGCGGATGGGAATGAGCTTATTAAGATTCTTTGCCGGTCGTGTTGTTGAAATACCGCGGATGGAATGTTTTGGGATTTCCGGTTTGAGAATCCTGCCGACTGTCGCGCTTGATATGCGGGCGAGTTTTGCTTTCAGTTTTTCATCATAGCCGAACTTTTGAGTAAAGTAATCGATATTATCCCGAATGAACGGCACGAGCCGTTTTGAACACAGATACATCGAAAAAATCCATAGCCGGATGACTTCTTGTTGTACGTCTTGACCGTAGTATTTTTCATAGTTCCGCTTTTTACGTGTCTTTGTAATGACCTGTACGCTCTGTCTTGCGACATTGTTAAAGTGCGTGACCTTTACGTATGCACTGTTTTTCAGAACGTGAATGGCATACTTTCGATTGTAACCGGTTGTTGCGATAAACTCATCGATTATTTTCGTCTTGTTCTTTTTGCTTGCCGTACAGTAACGCTTCGCCGTCTCTTCGGTTAATTTCTTTTTCGTTTTCATGTCTAACCCCATTGTGCCCTTCCTTTGGGCTTCTATTTTGGGTTAGATTTTTACGTGATGCACCGCTTCTTTTTCGGTTAGATTTAATGTGATGCAATGCGCGATATTGACAACCGTACTCTTTTTATTTACAGTTAAAAAAAGATTTATAGAACACAAAGCGCAGCCGCAGCATTGTCTAATAGGTCGTGCTCAGTGTGTTCGAAATTCTTGCTAAGGAGATAAATATGAAAGTAGCTATTAACGGATTCGGCAGAATCGGCCGGCTCGTGTTCCAGGCTCTGGTTGAACAGAATTTGCTTGGAAAGGATAAATTTGATGTCGTTGCGGTTGTCGATCTTTCAACCGATGCAAAGTATTTTGCATATCAGCTCAAGTATGATTCCGTACAAGGCAAGATGAATGCCGAAATCGGTACAAAAGGCGAAGATGTACTCGTTATCAACGGACATGAAATTAAATGCGTCTCCGGTAAAGGCTTAACTCCTGCACAGCTCCCGTGGAAGGAATTGGGTATCGATGTCGTTATCGAAAGTACCGGTCTTTATACGAACGAAAAAGCGTACGGGCATTTGGAAGCAGGTGCAAAGAAGGTTATTATTTCCGCACCCGGCAAGAGTGCCGATGCCGCAAAGCCCATTAAGACAATCGTTATGGGTGTCAACGAAAACGAATACGACCCCGCAAAGCATCACGTTGTTTCCAATGCGAGCTGCACCACCAACTGTTTGGCTCCCATCGTCCATGTCATCTTAAAAGAAGGTTTCGGAATTGAAACGGGACTGATGACAACGATCCACTCTTACACCGCAACACAAAAGACCGTTGACGGTGTCTCGATGAAAGATTGGCGCGGCGGACGGGCTGCTGCTATCAATATTATTCCGTCGACGACCGGCGCGGCAAAGGCTGTCGGTGAAGTATTGCCTTCAACAAAGGGCAAGCTGACCGGTATGTCATTCCGCGTACCGACCCCCACCGGTTCGGTTGTCGATTTAACTTTCCGCGCAACAAAAGATACTTCGATCGAAGAACTCGATGCAGCATTCAAGAAAGCCTCCGAAACCTATATGAAGGGAATTTTAGGCTATTGCAACGAAGAAATCGTTTCCACCGATATTATTCACGACAAGCGTTCTTCCATCTACGACAGCAAGGCAACGCTCCAGAATAACCTTCCGGGCGAAAAGCGCTTCTTTAAAGTAGTGTCATGGTATGATAACGAATGGGGATATTCCAACCGCGTTATCGACCTGCTCAAATTTATGAATAAATAATTTTTCTGCGGCGCGGTAGAAATGAATGCGTGTTTCTGCAGCGCCGGTCTATCCTTCCTCATTATTGCTGGGCATCTCTAAAAACTCGATGAGCTTTGAGAGATGCCCGTCTAAAACTACTCTTATGAACTCAACGATAAAACAGGCGCCAATGATTTTAAATTATGAAACGCCGTAAATCAACACCCCCGACGCAGAGCGTTGCCGAGAAAAGGTGGGTATTGAATCCTCCGCACGAATAAAATACTGTCCGATAATTCGATACTTTGTAAAAAAACATTTGACAGATGGAATTTTGGGGTGTATCCTGTATGTAAAGTTATGAAAATGTTTTCTAAAAATGTTTTCATAAAGTTAGATTCGATGCGAGGATGATATGAAAGCGTGGGAATATATTTATGATTTAACAAAAAATGCCGTTCCGGTGGTGCTATCGGAAGACGAGCAAACATGGGAGGCGTCGAATGCCGCTGAAAAGCAGGTGGACAATATGCTCCGTGTGTACTGGGCAAGTCATGTGCCTGGCTCTCATGCCCCTGAAAGTGTGGTGATCGCCGCGGTTCAGTCCATAGAAGCGCTGGGGTGCGATGTGAGTGCCGCAGAGGAGTTGATTCCTGAAGGGCTTGATGCGCTAAAACGGAATGATATGAAGGCGCTGCAAAGGATCACTGCCCGCATATTTAATATCCTTTTTATGTGCCCGAGCGATACCTCAAGTGACTATTGGAAAAGTAAGCTGTATCAAAGCTTCAATGAATATGAAAAAGTAATCGAGTTTCCCGAATCAGCCGCGGAAACACTGCCGAATGCCGTGTTGTACGATAAAACAAAGGCTGCATGGCTCGGCCGTTTATGCGGCGGTGGTTTGGGAACGGCGCTTGAAGGGTATACAACGGCACAGCTGAAGAAAAAATTCGGCGAA
Organism: Treponema sp. OMZ 857; assembly: GCF_024181085.1. Classification (NCBI taxonomy): domain Bacteria; kingdom Pseudomonadati; phylum Spirochaetota; class Spirochaetia; order Treponematales; family Treponemataceae; genus Treponema; species Treponema sp. OMZ 857. The sequence continues at coordinate 2,362,549 of NZ_CP051147.1, read as the reverse complement.
ATCCGTACTTATGTGCGTAACCCGAATACTTACAATGATGATATAACATACGAAATTGCATTTCTCGAGGCGTGCTGCAAAGCACAGGGGATGCCGACAAGTGCCGATATTGCCGACCAATGGCTGGAGTTAATACCCTGCGGTTGGTCTGCCGAACAGGTTGCATTGGATAATTTACGTAGAGGGATGTATCCTCCGGAAAGCGGTTGGTTTAGGAATCCCTATCGTGAATGGATCGGTGCACAAATGCGGGGCGCCGTGTGCGGTCAGGTAGCTCCGTTAAATCCTCGTAAGGCTGCACTGCTTGCATGGCGCGATGCGGAAATTTCGCACCACGGGAATGGAATTCTCGGAGAGGTGTTTAACGCCGTTTTGGTCAGCCTTGCATACGGGGAAGATCCTATGCGGAGATGTTTGGAAAAAGCCGTTTCCTATATTCCTAAGGATTCTGAATATGCCTCCGTGCTTCACTTTGCATTAGCGCAGTGTATGAAAAAGCAGGATTTTTATGAGGCATGGGCGGCATGCGAAGAAAAATACAAGCGGTATAACTGGATCCATGCGTATCCGAATGCAGCGGCAGAAGTAGTTGCGTTGTATTTCGGCAAAGATAATTTTAACGATGTCATGCACTATATCGCGATGTGCGGTCAAGATGTCGATTGTAATGCCGCACAGCTGGGCGCTGCACTTGGTGCAAAGTTAGGTACAAAGGGAATCGAAGATCACTGGACGGATCCTTTTGGCGATGAAATTATAACCTATTTACGAGGAAATAAAACGGTAAGTTTGCAAGAACTTATTAACAAGACCGTATCGGTCGTAAAACAATTGGAGGATGTATGAAAAAGATTCTTTCTGTCGGTCTGTTTGTACTGTTAGGCATGTCTATGTTTGCTTTCGGTGCAAAAGAGAACAGCGGTTCAAAGGAACCGAGTGTCGCGCTGATCATCAATGGAAACCTTGGAGATAAGTCTTTCCATGATTCCGCAAACAACGGTATGAAGATGATCGCAAATGAACTGCATTGCAAAACCAAGGTAGTTGAAGTCGGGTATGATGACTCAAAATGGGAACCTGCATTGCGTGATCTTTGTGATGAAAAGCACGATATTATTTTTTGCGGAACATGGCAAATGCAGGCGCTTGTATCAAAGATAACAAAAGATTATCCGAATCAAAAAATTATCGTCTACGATACGGCAATGGATTATGCTTCCGATTCTGCAGGGCTGTTCAAAAATACCTATTCGATAGAATACAAGCAGAATGAAGGCTCATTCCTTGCAGGCGTACTTGCCGCTGAAATGACAAAGGGGAAGAAAATCGGGTTTATCGGCGGTATGGATAATACCGTTATCCTCGATTTCTTAGTCGGTTTTATACAAGGTGCAAAAACCGTTTCTCCCGATATTAAAATCATTTCTTCTTTTGTCGGAAATTTCAGCGATTCTGCAAAAGCAAAAGAACTTGCGTTGACACAGTATCAGATGGGTGCCGACATTATCTTTGTTTGCGCATCGAATGCCGGAGAAGGTGCGCTGCAGGCTGCAAAGGAAAAGAATAAATTCATTATCGGTGTGGATAGCGATCAGGCTATGCTGTACAAGCAGACCGATCCTGTTTTATCAAACCTCATTATCTCTTCGATGCTGAAACGCGTTGATAAGTCCATGTATCTTGCAATGAAAGAAATACAAAGCAATACACTGGTATGGGGAAAACGTGTAGCATTGGGAATAAATGAAGGTTGCGTTGGTCTTGCAGATAATGAAGTGTATCAGGCGAAAGTTCCTGCCGAAGTTCGCAAGCATATTTCCGAGTATGAAACCCAAATCAGAAATGGAAAGATTGCAGTTAAGACAGCATTCGGAATGAAGCAAGCCGATATAACAGCATATATCGATTCCGCTCGCCCATAATTAAAAAAGCATTGCACGGAAGCTGGGGATGTCTCGAACATAACTAACTTTTTGGGAATCCCCGGCCTCACTTTCCGTGCTTATGCGGAGACTATCCGAATGAATGTTGAAAGTACGGCAGATGATATTTTAGTAATGAAGGATATTTCAAAAATATATCCTAACGGTGTTACGGCTAATAGGCGTGTCAATTTTTCGGTTCGTGCCGGAGAAATTCATGCCCTTGTCGGTGAGAACGGCGCCGGTAAAAGTACCTTGATGAAAATATTATTCGGTATTGAGCAACCGACTGAAGGTACGATTTTATATAATGGAAATGAATCGCATATCAAATCCCCGCTTGACGCTATTCGTCACGGATTCGGTATGGTACATCAGCACTTTATGCTTGTCGAATCGATGAGTGTTGCAGAAAATATCTGCCTTGGAATGGAACCCGGAAAAGGCCCGTTGCTTCGTGAAAAACTCATGAACGAACAGGCTCAAAAAATTATCAATCAATATCATTTTGTTATTGACCCGAAAGAAAAGATTAAAAATTTGCCCATAGGGACGCGCCAGAAAGTAGAAATTCTGAAGGCGTTATATAAAGGTGCGCGCATTTTAATTTTGGATGAACCGACCGCTGTATTAACTCCGCAAGAAACGGAAGAATTATTTGTTGAATTAAAAGAGCTGCGGAATTCGGGATGTACGATTATATTTATCAGTCATAAATTAAATGAAGTTAAAGAAATATGCGAAAGGATAACCGTATTGCGTAACGGTACTTCCGTCGGCGTGTATTCCGCCGGAGAAATTTCTGAAAAAGAAATATCGAACCTTATGGTCGGTAAAAATATACATTGGGAAATAGAAAAACAACCAAGCGTTCCCGGAGAGACCGTCTTAAAATTGCGGGATGTATGTATGGATGATGATGCCGGGCGTCCCATACTCAAGCATGTGAGTTTTGATTTACCTGCGGGGAAAATTCTCGGTATTGTCGGTGTTGAAGGGAACGGGCAAAAAGAGTTGATCGATACCATAACCGGATTGCAGCACTGTACTGAAGGAAGCGTAATGTTAAACGGTAAAGATATAACATCGCGCAGTATTGCTGCAATCAGAAAAGAAGGTATCTCCTATATACCGCAGGATAGAATAAAAGTAGGAACGGCGGTAACTGCTTCCATTCAAGAAAATTTATTTGCCGTCTTTACGGAAGATGAGCGCTTTGTACATAAGGGCATTCTAAAGAAGAATGAAATAAAACAATGGGCTGATACGCTTATCAACCAATTTATGATTAAAACAAAAAGTGCCGATGTGCCGGTAAAAATGCTGAGCGGTGGAAATATGCAAAAGGTTATTATTGCACGCGAATTTTCAACCTCGGCAGGATGTATTATCGCAGATCAACCGACAAGAGGTGTTGATATCGGCGCTGCAAAGTTTATTCATCAAAAGATTATTGAAATGCGCGATAACGGTGCTGCTATTTTGGTGAATTCGGCAGATTTGGCGGAGATTCTGGAAATCAGCGACAGTTTGGTTGTAATGTACGGCGGTGAAATTACAGCATATTTTCCGGATGCCGGTATGGTGAGCGAAACTGAGTTGGGAGAGTATATGCTCGGCTTAAAAAAGCAAGGTGCACACGAACTTGCAGGATGTTTACGATGAAATTAATAGGACGCCTTTCATTTGAAAAAAGATTTGAATTGATACGGTTTGCTGCAGCGATCGGTATTGCGGTGCTCTTATCGTTTCTTATTATTTTATTTGTCAGTAAAGAACCGCTGCTCGCTTTTTCAAAGCTCTTTTTAGGGCCGCTTGAATCGGCACGCCGTTTCGGTAACGTACTTGAGTTATGTATTCCGCTCAGTTTTACCGGTCTTGCAGTTGCCGTTATGTTCAGCGCAGATATGTTTAATATGGGTGCGGAAGGGGCGTTTTATGTGAGTGGCGCCGTTGCAGTATTTACCGCATTGCTTATACCGCTGCCACCTGTTATTGCACCGCTTGTATCGATTATTATCGGAGGGTTATGCGGTGCTGTCGTTTGCTGGGTTCCGGCTTTTTTAAAGCAGCGATGGAATGCAAATGAGTTGGTTTCGTCTTTAATGTTGAATTATGTATTCTTTTACATAACCAAATATTTTGCCAATACGACCTTTAAAGATCCGTCGGCAGGATTTATGGCGACGTACCTGATTCCTGCCAATGCAAAATTGGCACGTCTTATTCCCGGAATGCGATTGCACTTCGGACTGTTGATATTGTGCGCCGTAGTAGTGCTGACCGTATTGTTTATCCGCCGTACGGCATGGGGATATCGTCTGATGCAAACCGGAAGGAATATCCGCTTTGCCCGTTATGCCGGCTTAAACACGACGGCAATTATTGCATACTCACAGCTTATCGGCGGTTTTATTGCGGGTGTCGGCGGTTCGGTTGAGGTATTGGGAATGTATGACCGGTTCCAATGGCAAAGCTTGCCTGGGTACGGGTTTGACGGTATCGTTGTCGCTATTCTTGCAAAAAATAAACCGCACTATATTCCGATTGCTGCTTTCTTTTTGGCGTATTTAAAAATCGGTGCCGATAAGATGGCGACATCTACGGACGTTACTGCAGAAATGGTTTCAATCATTCAAGGTGTTATTATAATGCTTGCCGCAGCTCAGGCCTTTTTAAGTAAATGGCGGCAGAAAGCACTCATTAAAATGCAACAGGAGAGCGGCTTAGATGGATAACTTTTTGAGTTATATTTTAACTGCGGAGTTTGCTTATTCCGTTTTGCGTGTTACGACTCCGCTATTGTTTGCCGCGCAAGCTTCGGTGGTTGCGGAAAATTCAGGTGCATCGAATATAGCATTGGAAGGCATTATGCTTTTTGCCGCGGCATTCGGAGCGCTGGGTACCGGCTTAACCGGCAGTTTGTTTATAGGCTTTTTAATTGCGTTAGGCGGCGGTTTATTAATTGCTGTGTTACTGGCTTACTTTGCGTTGTATCTAAAAACAGACATCATTTTATCCGGTATTGCGTTAAACACATTGGCCGCAGGCGGAACGGTATTTATTATGTATGTGCTGATTCACGATAAAGGCAGTACATCCTCCTTAGTTTCATTGGTGTTTCCTAAAGTGGTTATACCGGGTATCGCCGCTATTCCCGTGTTAGGCAGCATTCTGTCGGGGCAAAACGTGTTGACATACATTGCGTTTTTTACGGTATTTGCCGTCTGGTTTTTGCTGTATAAAACAAAGCTTGGTATGCACATTCGCTGCGTAGGCGAAAATCCCGATGCAGCGGAATCCGTCGGGATACCCATTCGTAAGACCAGAGTTATCGCATTGCTTATCAGCGGATTTTTGGCATCGTTAGGCGGTGTATTCCTTTCGATGGCATACATGAGCACCTTTACAAAGGGCATGGTAGCGGGGCGCGGTTTTATTGCGTTGGCTGCTGCGGCAATGGGACGTTTGGCTCCGGTGCCGACGATGTTTGCAGCCTTGTTTTTCGGCTTTGCCGATGCCTTGTCGAATGTCTTAGCGGCGATGAGCATCCCTGACGAATTCATAAAAACCGTTCCCTATATTTCAACCGTTATCGGACTGATTGTATTTTCAGCATGGCGGAAGCGCGGTAGGAAAGCGCAAATTGCTTGAAGGAGAAAACTATGGACAATAAAATACCGATTATAATTGACTGCGATCCCGGGCATGATGATGCAATAGCATTGATCATGGCGTTTGCATCCGAAAAGCTCAAAGTGTTGGGTGTCAGTGTCAGCGCCGGTAATCAAACTATTGAAAAAACATATACTAATGCACGCAAGATTATTTCGTTTTTAGGGAAAGCTCCGCCGCTTGCAAAAGGGGCATCGTATCCGCTCGTCAGAAGATTGGAAGTAGCACCGAGTGTGCACGGTGAATCAGGGTTGGATGGGCCGGTTCTGCCGGAGACGGATTATACCGGTGTGCCTGAATCCGCATGGGAACTGCACCGCCGGCTTATCTCTGAAAGTCCCGAACCGGTAACGTTTGTCGTAACAGGGCCGTTGACGAATCTTGCAATTTTGCTGTTAGCATATCCCGATGTGAAAAAAAATCTCAAGCAGATATGTTTAATGGGCGGCGGTATCGATCACGGTAATTGGTCATCTGCAGCGGAATTTAATATTCTTGTCGATCCCGAAGCGGCACATATTGTATTTTCGTGCGGTATTCCCATTGTGATGTGCGGACTTGATGTAACCGAAAAAGCAATGATCTTTTCGGAAGAAATAGAAAGACTGCGTAAATCCGAAAAACGGGTTGCCGTGCTGGTTGCAGAGTTGCTCGATTTCTTCGGCCGCTTTCACTCTGATTTGGGATTCCAAGGCGCACCTATCCACGATGCGTGTACTATTGCGTATTTGATCAAACCTGAGTTGTTTAAAGTATGCGATTACAATGTTGTTATCGAGACGCAAGGAAAGTATACCGCCGGTATGACGCTTGCAGATAAGCGGGTAAATAATAACAGACCAAAACCGAATGTTACAGCTTGTATGGATATCGATCGAGAAGGTTTTGTCCGGCTGCTTGAGCAATGCTGTATGGCGTATACATAAAATAACAGGAAGCATGAAGATGAAAAAGATATTGGTTATCGGCAGTTTAAATGCCGATATGGTAGTTCGTGTTCCGCATATACCCGTAGCAGGCGAAACGATTTTAGCGGAAACTGCTGATATGATACCGGGTGGGAAAGGAGCGAACCAAGCATACGCAGCCGGTAAGCTGGGCGCGCCAACGGTTATGTTCGGCGCGGTCGGTGCAGACCGCTATGCTGAAATCGAAAGGAAAAGCTTGCAGTCTGCGGGCGTTGATATTTCCCATCTGTTAGTACGCACCGATTGCGCAACAGGACTCGCGTGGATAACGGTAAATGATGCGGGCGATAACAGTATTGTTGTTGTTCCCGGTGCTAATAAAACACTGTCCGAAAAAGATATCGCCGATAACGACGATTTGCTGCACAACTGTGATATCATATTGTGTCAGCTGGAAATACCGATACAAACGGTACTGTACGCCGCCCGCAGGGCAAAAGAATTAGGCAAGACATTTATTCTTGATCCCGCTCCTGCACCGAGGGTATTTCCTTCCGAACTTTATGCATACATTGATATTATCAAACCGAACGAAACGGAACTTTCATTACTGACGGGCAAAGATGTTTCGGACTATGAAAGTGCTTCCGATATGCTGCGTACAAAAGGTGTAAAGAATGTTATTGTTACACTCGGCGAAAAAGGTGCTTTTGTAAATTCCGAATCGGAGGGGAAGCATCTTGTACCTGCTCGTTCCGTTCCCGTTGTCGATACGACAGCCGCCGGTGATTCTTTTACGGCTGCGCTTGCGGTTCGGCTTGCGTCCGGTTCTTCGCTACTGCAGGCTGTCCGCTATGCAAATGAGGTCGCAGCAATTGTTGTTACCCGTAAGGGAGCGCAAACCTCAATCCCCTCGGCGGCAGAGGTACCCTTTGACGATAAATGATATAGCCGAGCTTGCCGGTGTTTCCGTTTCGACGGTTTCAAAAATTATCAACGGAAAGGATAAGGGGATAAAGTCTGAAACGCGCGAACGAGTGCTTAAAATCGTTAAGGAATACCGGTACACTCCCTATGATTTTATTAAAAATAATACGAATTCAAAAAGCTTTTTATTGGGGCTTGTACTGTCGGGTATAAAAAAACGGCAATCGATCTCAAACGGTTTTTTGCATGAAGCTGAACGGCAAGGGTACCAAGTACAGGTATGCCTTTCTACTTCTGCGGAAAGCGAATCAAAACACATTGCCGCCTTATGTAAGAATAGGGCAGAAGCGGTTTTATGGGAACCCGTCGAAGTTGCTGCAGAAAATGATAGTGCCGGTATTGTTGCAGAATGCGATAGTTCCGGAACGGCAGCGGTGCTGCATAAAAGCGGTATTCCGTTTGCAGCACTGAATACTGATGCCGCCGGTTTCAACGGTGTGCTCTATGACTACCAAAAAGCGGGATATACCGCAGCAGATATATTGCTACGGTTGGGACATACGAAAATACGCTGTGTGTATGACGGAACCGATATGCAAGAATATGCCATACGGCAAGGCGTTGAACGGTGTCTATTCGATCACCATTGTTTATATGTTGAATGTAAAAATGTCCAGGAAGCGCTTTCGGTACATAATTGTTCTGCACTTATTTGCTGTGATTGGGATACGGCGGTAACGACGTATGAGTATGCAACGGTACATAAATTCCGGATACCGCAGGATCTTTCCATTATCTGTATCGACGATGCGGAGTATATCAAACCCTTTCCGCCCATATCGGCGATTCCGCTTTCCTTATTTCATTTCGGAGTCTTTGTATGCCGATATTTAATAGATAAAATCGAAAAGAAAGCAACGGATATACCGGCATATACCGAAGCATTTACTTGTAATCATTACAAAAGCATTGATCTGCCTGCACCCTTGCGCAAAAAACGAATCATCGTTGTAGGCAGTATCAATATGGATATCTTGCTTACCGTAAACAATTATCCTCAGACCGGAGAAAGCATTTCTGCTGAAAGTGTTTCGATAATACCGGGCGGCAAGGGGATAAATCAAGCGGTCGGTGCGGCGAAACTCGGTGCCAAGGTGTCGCTGGTCGGCAATGTCGGAAGGGACTTTGATGGTGATATGATTTTGAACCTCTTACATGATAACAGCGTTGATGCAACGGCTGTGCATGTGGACGAAGAGCATTCTACCGGTAAAGCCTATATTCATATCCAAGGTGATGGAGAAAGCGGTATCGTATTATACGGCGGTGCTAATGAAACGATTTCTGCAGATTCAATATACCGCAGTGAACAGCTCTTTACCGATGCAGTTTTTTGTTTGTTGCAAACCGAAATACCGATGGAAGCAGTTAAAAAGACGATTGAAACCGCACGAAAATATAACGTTGCAATTATGCTGAAACCTTCCGCCGTAAAAGAAATAGCGGAAGAACTTTTACCGGAACTGGATTATTTTATTCCGAACCGTAAAGAATTATACAGACTGTGTCCCATTGCCGGAACATTGGAAGAAAAAGCTGCATGGTTTTTGGAAAAAGGCGTCAAGACGGTTATCGTAACGCTTGACAGCGATGGCTGTTATGTACGAACTTCCGAATACGAGCGATGGTTCCCAGCTGTCGATATATTCAAACCCATCGATACAACCGGAGCTGCCGATGCCTTTATTGCGGCACTGGCCGTCTTTTTATCCGAACAAAAAAGCTTGTCTGACGCATTGCCGTATGCACTTTATGCCGCCGGATTTTCGACAACGCGAGTAGGGGTTGTTCCTTCTTTAATCGACAGAGCGACACTGGAACAATGCTGCATATAGTCCGGCGGATTATGGCGGAAGTTGTGTAGGAATTAAGGTGGATGAAAACGGATCGGTGTGGGATTTATATTTGGCTATCCGCGCCGATTTTTTAATATCTTTGCGCGTGCAATAAAATTCCATTTTTTTATTTACAAGCGGGAAAAACGGATTTATACTTTATATATAATGACTCAATGGTAATGCAAGCTCAAGGGTCATTCATAAATCCAATTCACAGGAGGATACTCTTTATGGTAACGTTTTTGCTGTGTATTGCAGCACTCATTGTCGGTTACTTGGTGTACGGAACGTTTGTAGAAAAAGTGTTTAGTCCGAATGAAGCCAATCGGACTCCGGCTATGGCTAATCCTGACGGGATAGACTATGTGCCGATTTCAAAGCCGAAAGCTTTTTTAATCCAGCTTTTGAATATTGCCGGTTTAGGGCCGATCTTCGGCGCAATTTCCGGCGCTTTGTGGGGGCCGAGCGTTTACCTTTGGATCGTTGCCGGTACGCTGCTTGCCGGAGGTGTACACGATTATCTTTCCGGTATGCTTTCGGTGCGGAACGATGGCGCCAGTATTACCGAAATCACCGGTAAATACTTAGGTCATACGATGCAGAACATCATGCGTGTATTCGGTTTGGTGTTGCTCGTTATGGTCGGTGTCGTATTTATGGTAGGACCGGCGGGGCTTCTTGCGCTGTTAACTCCGGAGTGGCTCAATGTAAAAGTATGGACAATTATCATTCTTGTATACTATTTCCTTGCGACCCTTCTTCCGGTTGATAAGGTTATTGCACGCCTTTATCCGATTTTCGGTATTTTCCTGATTTTAATGGCTGTCGGTGTTTCGGTTGCAACAATACTGAACAGCGGTACCCGTCCTATGATGGAGCTGACATTCGAAAACCTGTATCCAAGCGCGACTCAGCGCCCCATTTGGCCGTTGATGTTTATTACGGTAGCGTGCGGCGCTATTTCCGGTTTCCACGCAACGCAGTCCCCGATTGTTTCACGTACGTTAAAAAATGAGAAAGAAGGCCGTTGGGTTTTCTACGGCGCAATGGTTGCCGAAGGTATCATCGCAATGGTATGGGCGTCGGCAGCAATCGCTTTCTTTTGGAACAAAGACGGATCGGGTACCGGTCTTAAAGCCCTCCTCGAGATCGGCGGCGGAAATTCAAAGTCGGTATACACCATCTGTACCGGTCTTCTCGGAACAGTCGGTGGTGCAATCGCAATGGTCGGCGTTATCGCGTGTCCGATCACGTCGGGCGATACCGCGTTCCGCAGTGCTCGTATGATTATCTTCGACTGGTTTAAACTCGACGAAAAGAATCTGAAAACACGGCTTTCAATCGCGGTGCCGCTGCTGCTGGTCGGATACTGTATTTCGCTCATCAACTACAATGTTGTATGGCGCTATTTCTCGTGGTCGAACCAAACACTTGCGATGATTGTCTTATGGACGGGCGGCGCTTATCTTGCGACAAACTATCCTAACCGGAACCGCTGCTGGATCGCGGTTATTCCCGCAACCTTTATGTCGGCTGTTTCCGTTACCTATCTGATGTATGCACCGGAGTGTTTCAATCTGGTTCGGCTTGGTATGCAGGGAATTACGATTTCGTATGCGGTCGGTATTGTTGTTGCGGCGCTGTTCTTTGTCATCTTTATGACAAGAATTTACCTGCGGCCTCAACAGAGTCTTGAAAGTCAAAAGAAGATTATTATCGGACGCGTTCATAGTAAATAGACCTGTCCAATAACTGCGTTTCCGAACAGGTTTAATCAACAATTTTACTTAGGAGAAGCCGCCCATTGTTTTCGTGCGGCTTCTCTACAGGGCAGTAACCTTTCACACGCTTTTTTCCGGCGAGTACACGTCCGCTTTTACTTCCAATCCGTTCTAATTTGCCGCGAAGAATTAAACCGCTCTATCGCAAGATCGAACAAATGCATGATCAGTTCCCGGTACGGCATCCCCGACGCTTCGCACATCTTGGGAAACATCGAAATAGCGGTAAAGCCCGGAATAGTGTTTACTTCGTTCAAATAGATTTTCTTTGTTTTTTTATCTATAAAGAAGTCAACCCGTGATAAGCCGCTTAAATCCAGCGCTCGGTAGGCTTTGCCTGCAATGCTACGGATTTCTCGGCGCTGTTCGTCGTCGATATCGGCAGGAATTTTCAGCTGCGCGCCGTTAGGATCAGTATATTTTGCATCATAATCGTAAAATTCGTGAGAGGGGATAATTTCTCCCGGCGTATAGACCACGCATTCGTCATTGCCGGTTACGGAGCATTCGATTTCGCGCGCGGCAATACACGCTTCGATCAGTACTTTGCTATCCCAGAGAAAGGCTTCCTGCATCTTTTGCAACAGCTCGGTGCGATTTGCCGCTTTACCGGCGCCGACGGAACTGCCGACCCTACAAGGTTTTATAAACAGCGGGTATTCCAATTCTTTTTCCGCCTGAGTGATGAAACGTTCGCGTTCTTTCGGGTTATCCCATTGGAATTTTCTTACACAGAGAAACGGCACAATCGGTAACTGCTCATGCTGCCAGATTATCTTTGTTTTTTCTTTATCCATCGCTGCGCTGCTTGCAAGCACACCGCCGCCGACATACGGAAGGTCAGCCATTTCAAATAAACCTTGGATGGTGCCGTCTTCTCCGAAGCTGCCGTGCAGCACCGGAAAAACAACATCCGCTGTAATCGGTTTGCCATTTACGGATAAACCGGATGCAGTGCCTCCGCCCGGAATGACAGCAACCCGGGCGGTTTTATTGCGTTCTATTGTTAGTACCGCGTCCGTATCCTTGCGGATATGTTCCAAAAGGGACTCCGGCTGCAAATACCATTCGCCGTTTTTGGTAATGCCGATTAAATGTACGGTATGTTCGCTGCCGATAGCACGGACAACAAAAGAAGCGGAGACTAGCGATACCTCATGCTCACCCGATCTTCCGCCATAAATAATAGCTATATTCATAGTATACTCCGTATCGTATTCTTTATTGATTTTCCAGTCTTTTTAAAATTTCAACGGCGAGTGTATCTTCGGGATAAATATCAAGAACCGTTCTAAAAAAGGCTTTGGCTTCTTCCGTCTTTCCTTCTTTTAACGAAATAGTTCCTAAATTGGAAATAATCTTGATATTTTCGGGTTCTTGTTCAAGCGCACTCATCAACCAACGGCGGCTTTCGTCAAACCGGTCAAGCTCCATTAAACAGATGGCAAGCTCATTACAAATATCGCAATAGGCAATAGCCAGTTCTTTCGGAGTCTTTTTTCCAAGCTCCAGACAATGAAGGAATGCTTCCGAAGCATCCTTCCATCGGGCCTGTCGGCGCAGCGCCCAGCCGAGCAAGAACCACCCGTTCCATACCTTAGGGTGCAGTTCCAAAAATTCCCGTATTTTTTCAAGCGCTTTTTCTTCTTCGCCCATCTGGATAAAATCAAAAGCACCTTTGAAAAGCTCGTCGTCAAGTGCCTGAGTTTCTATCCACGCAATGAGTTTGGAAGCCTTTTGCTTACGGTGTGCCGTTAATTCATCTTGTGCCGTTTCAATATGTAAATATGTTTCAAATACGCTCTTTGCTTTGGGAAAGTTTTTTTGACGGATAAAGAAAAAACCGGCATTAAAGAAGGCTTCGGGTAGCGGCGGTTCAGCTGCGAGTGTTTCTTTATAGGCCTGAAATGCTTTATCGGTATAATATTCTGCATAATCCTCTGCTCCCGCTTGTTCGTAGAATCGAGAGCGTTCATCCATCAGTAATGCAACATTCAGTTTTGTTTGGATATGTTCGGGGAATAGACCTTCAAGTGCAAACAGCAACTGTTCGGCTAAGTCAAAATCAGCATTTTTTATTTTTAAAATTGCAGCATTGGTCATTTCTTCAAGGATATTCGGACGTAATTCCTTAAAAATATCCCGATAGTATGCAATGTGCTGATTATCTCTTTCGTAGGCGAATACATTCAGCATACCGGCTAAAATCATCTCTTCGGAAATACTGTCCGCCGTAAAATTTTTCCCTTCGTCCGTTAGAAGAAGCGGGAGAGGTATGGATGAATCAAATCCAGGAATTTTTGCCGCTAACGTATATTCATCGGGTACTTTGATATAAACAAGCTGCTTATCGGAGTTTTCCATTTGTATGTCCTATTGCCTTACGGAAGTGTGCGCGTGTTAATAAACCTCACTAGGGGTAGATTTTACGCTGCTGATTAAAGTATTGAGTTAAGCGTATTTTATAAGCAAGCGGTACAGATGATGGGTTATATGCCATCGCAACGGCAATCAGATCTTTCCGTTTTTCTACCAGCTCTGCTCTGATAATCTTTCCGCGCAAGCCGACAATAACAGTGGGGTCATCGAAGTCGAACTTCAACACGCAGTCTTTATTGAGTAAAAACGGAGCAATCCCTGCCATAATAAACTTTGCGCCGGAAAACGAAATATCCCGCACGATACAACGGCGGGGAATATTTTCGATATAGACAATCGTTTCTTTTTTGCTGAGTGAGAGTTTGCGCATTGCTTCCGCATTCAGTTCAATACGTTCGTCACCGCGCTTGGTGGTATTCGCTTTTGCATCCACAAGAAGCCCCAGCTTTTCAATTAAGTCGTCGGGAGCACGTTGTGTGTATTCAATATTAAGCAGGAGTAAATCGGGCGTCACCGTATATGGTGTGCAGCTTACCACTTTTCCGGAGACGAAAAAAGAGAGGTCGCTTTTTCCATTCGTTTGTGAAAATGAGAACCACAAAGAAATCGCTGTGGAGCCTGCACATATCTTTTCGTATATTCCGCAATGCTGCGGTACGATGACCTTTGCGCCTATCATCGAAGAAGAGTTAATGACACACGGCCAAGGTCCTCCTTCGGAGCCGACGCAGCGTATTGATGATTGCTGTGCATTAAGACTCATTGCTTGAATGACTTCTTTTGTAAAAGTTATTTCTGCTTTTTGGAAAAAATCGTAATACCTATTAAGCTGTTGACTTGTCAGGAAACCCATAGTAATGATAATAAATTTATTTTATTAAAAGGTCAAGCGAAAATCGACAGAGTAAACGCATCAGACAGTTTAGTGTATTACCCCGCAAAATAAGCGGCTGTATCAGCAGAATTTCACCGCTGCGCGGTTCAAATGCTGCTCCAGCCGGTTATTTTGCGATATGTTTTTAGCTGTCTGATGCGTTTACCCGGCTAGTTCGGAGAAAAAAGCTCTCCGTAAGCCTTTGCAAAGAGACGGTGCAGATACAAGGCGCACGAAAAAATTAACCGCAGGCACGGTAAAAAATATACATCCTTGTATATTTTTTACCTGCGTGTTTGCAGGGCAAACACGCTACTGACTAAAACCACCACCATCCGTGGTGGAGATGATACGTTGAGGATTTTCAGCAGCGGCACGGATGCCGCTCGTCGTAAACAGTAGCGATGTTTCGGCAGTGCTGAAACTCGCTGCCAAAAGCGTACAAGGATGTACGCTTTTGGCAATGCAACGCAGTAGATGCGCCGTATATTTGTAAAGGAAGTCTGATGCGTTTACCCGATTCTTTTTATATATAGTTCGCTGCGGTTAAAATCTTACGCGCTTTTTCAGCGTCTTCACCGGCAAGCAGGATGACTGGGCCGGTACAGCCCATGCCCGCTTCCGCATAGATGTTCTCTTTCCAGAGCGTCTTGCAGGCATTTTCTATGTCGATAACATCGATACCGTGGATTTCTTCCGTAACAACCTTCTTAGGCGGTACCGCGACTGTCTCCGCGCTTGCTTCTTTTGCGGCGCCGAACGAGTCGAGTATGGCTTGCAGCCCCGCTTTTTCGGCGGCTTGTATCTCGGCACGGCACAGCGCTTGTAGGTTTGCCTGAGCGCTGCGCGCAGAATACGCCAAAGCTGCGGCGATAACCGGAGCGCCCGATGCACGGGAAACAATCGCGACAACATCGGTCATATCCTTACCGGCGCAGGGGCCGTAACCGGAACCGGAGGCTTCGTAACTGCCGCCCGTTAAGAAGGAGCTGAAAAGCTTCATCAACACATTGCCGGTTAAGGTATCGCAGACCATCACATCGGGAGTGCCCTGCAGCAAATCGTTGCCGCGCATGCGTACCCCGCCGTCGGCGCGGTGCGATTCGGTAAAGCGTATCGGATAGCCCGCTTTTTGCAGCTTTAACAACGCTTTTTCAATCGTCGCAACGCCGTCAATGTTTAAAAGCCCGACCGTCGGGTTTTCAACACCGTTTGCTTTTGCAACGGCAATTCCGGCAAAGGTGTTTAACAGCATTGCCTTATACCGGTCTGCATCGGAAGCGCCGGTAGTGGACGCAATAAACATCTCTTTGCCGAAGCCGGGCGTTACTACCTTTCCGATTGTCGTAACGCCGAGCGGAAAAGTATAGTGCATTGTTACCGCGGCTTTTATTTCGCCCGTTTTAAACAATTCTTCCATTTTATGATGCGCGTCTTCCAGCGTTGGCGCTTCATACCAGCGGAACCCCTCGGTTTTCGGGCCGCCGATCAGCACAATATCCAATCCGGGATTGGCATGGGCTGCCAGTTTTGCCGCGCGGATAAGCTCTGCTTCTCCGTGCTCGCTGCCGGGGACGGTTAAGCCGACCGGAAAGGCTTCCGCAAAGGCGCCGGTTTCCAATCCCTTCGCCATCAGGCTAAAGGCATCGGCCAGTTGTTGTTTTGTACTGCTCATTTTGCTCCGCCCTCCGCTAAGATACGGGCAGCGACATCGCGCATAGCATCGGCTACAATCTTTTTAATTTCCGCTTCACCAGCGCCGCCCGCAGCACCGGAACTTCCTTTGCCGTTGTTCGCCTCAATTAAAAAGCTTAAACCGTCAAAGAGGTTGGTCAACCGGCCGAGGAACAAGCTGCCTTTTCCGATAATCATCGCGCGGTGCAGCTTTCCTGCAAGCATATCCCGCCGCGCATGGCCGATAAAGGGAACGCCGGAGGGAATGTGTCCCTGCGTAGGTGCAAACCCTTCCACACCGTATTGCTTTACAAATTCCGCAATTTTCGCGCGTTCAAGCTGCCCCTTCATAACCGCAAGCGCGGCAATCATCTTCGTGTTCGCTTCCGGCACATTACCGGCTCCGGCAGGAGCGGTAATTTCGTGGTTCTGCAATTCCGCCGCGAATTTTTCGACATCGGTAATCTTCATCCCCGCCGCATTCAGCGGATCGTAGATAAGCGCCGTCATAACCGCCTGCGGAGAAGAACCGGAAGAAATCGTATGCTTACCGATGACATCGGTATTGATAACGGGGTTTACACCGTCGTCTTCCGTAATCAATACGGCAAAGCCGCCCACCATATCTTCAATAAGCGGCATATCTTTTTTTACGTGGTCTTTACCGTTCATGCCGAGCTTTGGTACGGAACCTCCGGCAACAACCATTACGTTCTTAAAGATGCCCGACCGCACAAGCGCTGCCGCATTAGCCAAGGCATGTACCGGCGCTGCACAGAAACCGCGGATATCGCAGCCGGTGGCATGAACGCATCCCGCTTTTTCGCCGACGGATTTTGCGATATTGCCGCCTCCGCGCTGGTTCACATCGCCCGCAGCTTCCTCGGAACACTCGATAATATAATCGATGTCCGCCGCATTGATGCCTTCAAGCTCTGCGAGGTGCCACGCGGTTAAAATACCGCTTCCCTTGGTAACAAGGTTTTCGAGCATCGTATGGGCGCTCAAGTTCGGGTCTGTGTCATGCGCTTGTTTGACACAGCCGACCAGCACGTCATTGTCGTATAGACCTTCCGCCGTGTGCGATTGCACCAGTTTTTCGATATCAGCCTTGGAATGAGCTTCTCCCAACGTAATCGCCTTGTTCTTCATTAGCGGATGATTTTGAATAATCGTTGCCGCTTCGGCAGTAAATTCTTCGGTTAAGTATACCAGTTCAAAGACGTCGGCATACTTCATCAAAATGTAGAGTTCTTTTTGCGTCGCAATTTCACCGAACGGCCCGAAGCGGTCGGCTTTTTCAGTGCACTTAAACCACGGTTCGGGGATACCGGGCAAATCTTCAGGTCTTTTGTTTCCGATATATACCTGATTGGGCGGATATTGCACAGCCTGCTCAAAGGTTCTTAAATGAGACGGAATTGCGGCAATGTAGGGATCTGCAGGATCTTTCGCAATCGCTGCGGTCTGAGTTGAACCGTTCCGTTTTAACAGATCGGGGCTGTATGCTAACGTATAGCTTGCCCCTTTAATTACTGCGTTTTTCATAATACATCCTTATTGATAAAAATCGAGGAAAGAACCGCTTATATCAATCAAACGGTATCTTTCCATAGAGTGGTAGCATTAACCGAGCCATTTCTAAAAAGTAAGATCTTTAGATTACGCCGATACTTCCATAGCCTACACTTTGAAAATGCTCTTGTCAAGCAAGCACTTTTTAGAGGATGTGCAAAAAGCATGAGAAAATGATATACTGAAAATATGGCGCTTATAGATTGTCCCGATGGGGCTGATTTTGAATTTGGTATTTTGATACAAAAGAAAAATATTTTTATTTTAGAAAACGGACAGTTGCCGAACGGTAGCGAAGTATCTAAAGTTCTTAAAAAATATAATGGTAGTGATATTCTCGGTTCTTACGGAGAACAGACATACCGTACGTTTGCGGCAGCCTTATCGCCCGAAGCGGCGGAACCTGAAGGGCTTAAACGGATACCGTATCGAAGCCTATTCATAACGGAACCTGCCGAGTATGCCGCGATTACAGCACGGGCTGTCCTTTTGCTCGATTGGCTGTATCATACGAAATACTGTTCTTCATGCGGCAGCCGGCTGTATTTAAGCACAACCGAAACAGCACTGGAATGTCCGCAATGCCGCAGAATATGGTATCCGGTTCTTGCGCCGTGCATTATTGTGCTTATCAGTAAGGGTGAGCAAATCCTGCTGGCACGGCATGTACAGCATACCTCCGACATTTATACCTGCATTGCGGGCTTTATCGAAGCGGGCGAATCCGTAGAAGAAGCCGTTGCTCGCGAAATACGCGAAGAAGTGGGCTTAACCGTCAAAGATATCCGGTATCGCGGAAGCCAAGGCTGGCCGTATCCCAACCAGCTGATGCTTGCGTTCCGTGCCGAATACGTTTCGGGTGATATTACCGTACAACAGGAAGAGCTATCGGAGGCTGCATGGTTTACACGCGATGCATTACCGCCGATACCGCTTCCCGGATCCGCCGCGCATCGGCTGATCTGCGGCGACTGGTATTAAGGTTGTTCTGCTTGCGTCTCAAAACCTGTACAAAGTTTTATCTAAAACTTTGCACAAGTTGTTTAAAATCAGTCCATCGCCCTTTTCTTGTTAACTCTCTTTTTCAACTGTAAACCGGACATCGAATACCAGTTTTTCAGCCGGATTCCCTTTTCGATACAGTGTAAAGGATTGTAAGGGGCTTTCTGTGTCTACGAGTAAGTTGACCGTAGGCGTAGGCAGCTTGGGATTGCCTCCTTGTTTATTGCTTACAAAAACGTGTTCTTCACCGTTTATAGTTCCCTTTATATCGAAGGAAAGCTGAATAACGGAAGATTCGTCCGGAAGCATAATACTGTTCGGCCGCGGTTGAGGTTTTGCATTATCATTGCGCTTAACCGTTAATTTTGGCAGTGGCTTGGTATTACTGTAGGTAAAGATTGGCTTCTGAAGCTTATCTTTATCACGCGGCTGCATATCAATGGTACCCGTAATATCCGCGGAGTCGAATCCGACGCCTTTGATATTTTCTATCACTGCGGTTACCTTGTATCCTTTTGCCGGTACCTCAACACGTTCTACCGTCTTGTATTTTTCGCCGTATTTGATATATGCAGTGGCATTGTCATCCAAGAATCGTAATTGATACTTAATAATCTGCCCAGGGTTCTTTGCGGAAAATCCTTCTTTTACAATATACTTTTGAAACTGTTTAAGATCGGTAACCGCCTCGCTGCCCCCTCCGATAATATTGATTGTAATCGTTGTTCCCTTTTCCAATTTTTTGATAGCCAGATCGATGTCTGCTTCGGCATGGTTTGTTGTCGTAACTTTAAATATCGTGTCGAGATTGGCTTTAAGCTCGGACTTTTCCTGCTCTGATTCAATGGTAAGGTAGGCAATGCGTCCGTAAGAAACCGATGATACATACACTGGCATTGTATCTCCCACCTTCTCGCGCGGTATATTAATCATAAGCGGAGCTGCTTCTTGATTCACATCCACGGTGTAAAACGTTTCGACAAATTTGATAAGCCGCCGTTCCTTATGTTTTCCATCTTTAAATTTAAAGCCCGCTGCGATTTTGCTTTTAATCCCAGCTGCACCGAAACCCACTCCTATTTTAAGCTGAGCTTCGAGGCTTTTTTCGTTCGTAATTTCCAGTTCTTCATAGCTTAAATTGGCAGAGGCATGGTAGGTAATACTTTGACTGAGTATTTTATTACGCAGCTCTCTATATGAAGCTAAATTCGGGAAGATTTCGCCGGACGTAATACCTGCTTTTCCGTCTTTTCCTTCTTTATCTTTTACTCCCTGTAAATCGAAAGAAATGACCGCTTTTCGTTTATTGCCTTCAATGATTTCCTGATAGCTGTCTTTATCAAGACTATCGCCTCGCAGAACAGAGCCGGGATAAATTGAGTTCTGGGAAGGGTCAAGCAAAAGCGTATCGTCAAAAGCAGCCGAAACATCATACTCGACTTCTTTTTCGATGTACTTTACCACCATCCCTTGAGTATTGAGCTGCGGACCCGTTTCACTGAGCTGTTGTCCTTGGAAAATTAACTCACGCAATCGCTGCGGCGACCGTGCAAGGGTTTTAGGAATATCAAGTCCTTTATAGGTAAGTTCCTCTTGCTCATTACTTTGACCGTTGCCGGAATGGGCACCGGTTCCATTATTTGTATTTTCACCGTTTCCGTTATTCGGTTTATCGGGTTTGGACGGCCTTTGTACCGACTTGTCCGTTTTGATCTCTTTTACTAACGGTTTTGTCGGCTGCTGGCATCCCGTTATACCGAGCAGTACAAGACAGATCAACAGCGATCCCCATTTCATACGTGTTGTGGGCTTTGCCCGTTTTTGTTGTTGCATAAAAACCTCCTTGCGGTTGATGCTGTCTGTCTTATAAAGCACGCGCCTCAAAATGGCTTGAAATTTTGGGAAAAAAATAAAAATTTTTAAAAAAATGTGATACCGAGAGAATTTGCTAAAACTATGAATTATTTAGATGAGTTATGCCGGTTTTTCCAGCCATTTTCCTCCAAAAGTCGCATAAGGACTGTAGGAGGAGTGAAAATGAGCAAATCCCACAGCAGTCCAATGCTGTTCACCGCTCGAAACGACTACGCATTCAAAAAGCTTTTTGGTACCGAGGAAAACAAAGACATCATGATTGAATTCCTCTCTTTGGTTACCCTTTTGAGCACAGATGATTTTGACGATGTTCGTATCGAAAACAGTGAACAGATTCCCCGATTCTACAACGATAAAACCGGGCGGCTCGACATTAAAATCCGCTTACGCGACGGCCGTAAAATCGATGTAGAGATGCAGAATACCTATTTTGATTATTATCCTAAACGCAGTATCTTTTACTGTTCTAAACTGATCCATGAACATTTTATGAGCGGTTTCCAGTATGCGCAGTTGAAAAAGTGTATTGCAATCAATGTGCTGAATAGTCCGTTTAAGCTGAGCGAAAAGATACATTCAATCTATCAGATACGTGAAACGGAAGAACAAACACTTTTGGATGAGCTTTTGGAGATTCACTTTTTAGACTTAACAAAGCTGCAAAAAGATAATTTGACAAGCCTAGAAAAATGGCTTATGTTTATCAAAACAGACAGTAAGGAGGAGCGGTCTATGCTCGCACAAGGGAATCCTGTAATGGCGAAGGCAAATAAGGTGATGGACATCTTTTATCTGGATGAGCAAGAACGGAAGCGGTATGAGGCAGCATGGGAATATGAAAGCGACCGGCTCTCGATGATAAGCGA
Organism: Treponema sp. OMZ 857; assembly: GCF_024181085.1. Classification (NCBI taxonomy): domain Bacteria; kingdom Pseudomonadati; phylum Spirochaetota; class Spirochaetia; order Treponematales; family Treponemataceae; genus Treponema; species Treponema sp. OMZ 857. The sequence goes on along the minus strand of NZ_CP051147.1, from coordinate 2,341,193 downwards.
GTCTGAGCGTAAAGGCCTTGAGCGCGGAAGAGCTGAAGGTAAATCGCTCGGTCTTGCCGAAGGGGAAGCAAGAGGCCTTGAACGCGGCTCCCGTCAAAAAGCGCTTGAAACGGCACGGATACTAAAACAATTCGGTGACTCCATACAGAAGATCGTACAAGTTACCGGTCTAACCGTGCAGGAAGTAGAAGCACTTAACTAATGGATAAGGTGATAAAAGCGTCTTTCTTCCGCTTCGTCCCTTTCTATCTTCAAAATAGCTGCTTCCCGTTATGAGGTAAAACACTGGCAGAAAAAATTGTACCGGAAATTTGGCAGCGCTGAATGAACAGACCACTGGAAATGTTGAAAAAGTAACAAACTTTTGAAACATCCCCATTGGTCATGTTGCATCGGAGATGATTTAATAAATAGCGGCGGTTCCTTTTATCACGACGCCGGTTTTTCCGTTCAGCGTGATAATATCGCCTGTTTTTAATACGGCCGTTGCTTCGGCGGCTCCGACGATTGTAGGTTTCGACAGGTTCATTCCCATCAAGGCAGCGTGTCCGCTTAAATTTCCGTTTTCGGTAATGACGGCGCCTGCCCGCTCGATAAAGGAATTCATTAAATCGTTGGTTGCTTGGGTTACGATAATGTCTCCGTCCGCAAAGTCGGTCAGCAAGTCTTGCTCGGTGCGGATAACCTTTACTCGGCCGGTTACAACCGATTCAACGCCGGTGCCCTTACCCTTCAGCAGTATCTTTCCGACGGTTTCAACCTTCAACAAGTTTGTCGAACCGACCAGTCCGATCGGAACTCCGGCGGTCAGTACGGCAAGTTCGCCCTCTTGTACAAACCCATGCTCTTTTGCGACGTTAATGCACTGTTCGAACATCTCGTCCGTCGATTTAAAATAGGATGTTACAATCGGGTACACGCCCCAGTTAAGCGATAACCGGCGTGCAGTTGCTTCAAAGGGGGTTACCGCAACAATCGGCGCCTTGGGCTTGTATTTTGAAAGCGCCCGCGGCGTTTCTCCCGAAGAGGTCGCGGTAACGATAACCTGCGCATTCATTTCCAACGCCATAGAACAGGTTGCGTGTGCGATGGCATTCGTAATGGTCAAAGAATGCTCCCGTGCAACCGCCCCCATAATCTTGTCGTAGTTCAACGAGTTTTCGGTTGTAACGGCAATGCGGTGCATCATCTTAACGGTTTCTACCGGATATTTTCCCGCAGCCGTTTCTCCTGAAAGCATAATGGCGCTCGTTCCGTCAAAGATGGCGTTTGCAACATCGGTAACCTCCGCCCGCGTCGGGCGAGGATTATGCGTCATCGACTCAAGCATTTGGGTTGCCGTAATTGCCGGTTTACTTGCCCGCAACGTTTTACGGATAATCATCTTTTGCACAAGCGGAATTTCTTCCGGCGGAATTTCGATACCTAAATCGCCGCGAGCAACCATGATGCCGTCGGAAACTTCAATAATTTTGTCGATGGAGTCGACGCCTTCTTGGTTTTCGATTTTCGCAATAATATGGATATTGTTCCCATTCGCTTCCTCCAAGACCTTGCGGATGCTTAAGATATCCGCAGGACCGCGGGTAAACGAGGCTGCTACAAAATCAACCTCATTTTGAGCGCCGAACTTTAAGTCGGAAATATCCTGTTCGCTCAGGAAGGGGAGGTTGATTTTTGCTCCGGGAATATTGATGCCCTTATGATTCGATACGGGGCCGTCGCTCATGACGGTACAGATAATATCGGTGCCGTTATCGATCCGCTCGACCTTCAGTTCGATTAAGCCGTCATCTATAAGGATGCGATTATTAGGCTGTACTTCCTGCGCAAGGTTCTTATAGGTTACGCTGCATATTTTTTCATCGCCGACAACATCGCGTACGGTAAGCGTAAATTGCTGTCCCTTGCTCAGCTGTACGGAATTAACGCCGAAGTTTTTCAGCCGTATTTCCGGCCCCTTGGTGTCCAGCATAATCGCAATCGGCAAGTTGAGTTCCTGCCGAATCTTCTTGATACGGTCGATACGGATCTGGTGCTCTTCATGCGTACCGTGCGAAAAATTAAGGCGGCATACGTTGAGCCCTGCCTTAAATAATTCGCGCAGTATTTCTTCCGAGTCGGAAGCGGGACCGATAGTACAGACAATCTTTGTCTTTTTCATCTTTTCTCCTATCGAATAAAAGTATGTCTTTACGCTTTCTTCTTATCCTTCGAGATGGCATCCACTAGAATGGCAATTGCGCCGTCTCCGGTTACGTTACATGCAGTTCCGAAGCTGTCCTGTGCAATATAGAGCGCAATAATCAATGAACTCATTGTGTCGTTAAAGCCGAGAATGGACTGGACAAAGCCAAGCGCTGCCATAACTGCACCGCCGGGGATACCGGGCGCGGCAACCATTGCGACACCCAAGATCGCGATAAACGGAAGCATAACGCCGGCGTTTGCCGTTTGTCCGTGGAGGATGAGAATAGCCATCGAACAACTGGTAAGGGTGATGGTGCTTCCGGCAAGGTGGATGGTTGCACAAAGCGGGATAACAAAGTCTGCAATTTTTTCCTGAATACCGATTTTCTTTGCGGAAGCAAGCGTTACCGGTATGGTTGCTGCGGATGACTGAGTCCCCAATGCGGTAACATACGCCGGCAGCATTGTCTTAATCGACGTAAAGGGATTCCGTTTTGCAATGGCACAGGCAATGATGTACTGAATAAGTATCATGATGACGTGCAGTGCAATAACGATTGCAAATACTTTAACGAATATTCTGAGAATCAGTCCTACCTGTCCGGCATGGGTCATGTTGGTAAATACACCCAAAATGTGGAGCGGCAGCAGCGGAATGATGATAACTTCGATTACTTTCGTAACGATATTCTGGAATTCGCGAGCTGCATTCTTTAATGTTTCCGAGCGGGTTACTGCGATACCGATACCGAGAACAAAGCTTAAAATTAAAGCGGTCATAACACCCATCAGCGGCGGCATATCGATACCGAATAAACCGGGCAACAGCGCGTCTTCGGGATTCGCATGAGAGAAAATATCCGCATGAGACGTTAAAAAGAGCGGGAAGAACACCGAGTCGGTTACAAAGGCTAAGGTACCGGCAAGCAGCGTTGAACCGTAGGCGATACCGGCAGTAATGGCAAGCAGCTTTCCTGCATCGGATCCCAGATCTGCAATACCCGGAATAACAAATCCGAGAATGATCAGCGGGATGATGAAGCTGAGGAAGTTGCCGAATACTCCGTTAAAGGTTGCCAAAATCTGGACAGGCAACGGCAAATGAGAGGAGCGCGTCAGGGTACCGATTAAAATACCGGCAACGATTGCAATAATAAGACGCGGCAATAGACCTAATTTTTTTGCACTCACAATAAACTCCTTTTTAAAAGTGTCCGAACATCTCCAAAAGCTGACCGGTTTTTTAGAGATGCCCATCTATCTTTTTATAGTGTAACTGACTTTCCGGCGGTTGTCCAGTTTGTTTTAATATTCCGAAACCGAGTGCGCCTCTTTTACAATCTTCTTCAATAGTATATACTGCCCCATCCGATGAAAATTCAATAAGAGGTACACTATGGAACTCACGTATAAAGCCAAAACGGCATGGGAAAATCTCACCGAAAACGAACTTGCCGAAATGCAAACGCTTTCTCAACACTACATTTCGTTTTTAAACACCGGAAAGACTGAACGCGAATGCGCCACTCATATCATACGGCAGGCAAAAGAAGCCGGTTTTAAACCGCTTGAAGAGGTCATAAAGAGCGGAAAAGCGCCGGCGGGCACAAAGGTATATCTCAACAATAAGGATAAGTCCGTTGTGATGATGGTGCTCGGCGAGGATATCATGCAGGGAATGAATATCGTCGGCGCTCATATCGACAGTCCGCGCCTCGACGTCAAGCAGATGCCGCTCTATGAAGATTCCAACCTCGTGTTTTTAAAGACTCATTATTACGGCGGCATCAAAAAGTATCAGTGGACTGCAATTCCGCTCGCTATTCACGGGGTCATCTTTACAAAAGAGGGCAAGAAGGTTGAAATCTGCATCGGTGAAGATGAAAACGATCCGGTGCTCTTTATCAATGACCTGCTCATCCACCTTTCAAAAAAGCAGCTGCAGGAAACCTTAGCGGAAGGCATTACCGCCGAGCAGCTTAACGTACTGGTCGGTAATATGAAACCGGCAACGCCGGATGAATCGGATGATAAGAAAAAAGACAAATCTAAAGAGGATAAAAAAGGAGATAAAGCATCTCCGGTTAAAGAAAATATCTTAAAAATCTTGAATCAAAAATACGGCATTACTGAAGAAGATTTCCGCGTTGCGGAGCTTGAGATTGTCCCCGCAGGAAAAGCGCGGAATGTCGGGCTTGATAACTCGATGATTGCAGGGCACGGCCATGATGACCGCGTATGCGCATATACCACACTGAAAGCGATGCTCGAAGTTTCGGGCACTCCTGCAAAGACCGCCGTCGCCCTCTTTGCCGATAAAGAAGAGATCGGCTCGGTCGGTAATACCGGCATGACAGCGCTCTACTTTGAAAACATGGTCGCAGAGATTGCCGCCCTGCAGAAGGCTCCCTGCGATTTAGGTGTGCGCCGCGCATTTGCCAATTCCTGTATGCTGTCTGCCGATGTATCCGCCGGTTATGACCCCGCGTTTACGTCCGTATTTGAAAAGCTCAATTCAGCGTTTATCGGCAACGGTATCTGCATCAACAAATACACCGGCTCCGGCGGCAAGGGCGGCTCAAATGATGCAAATGCCGAATATCTCCAAAAGATCAGGCATTTATTCGATACCAACAATGTTGTCTGGCAAACGGCGGAACTCGGTATGACCGACGCCGGCGGGGGAGGCACGATTGCCTACATCCTCGCTAAGTACGGAACGGAAGTCGTAGACTGCGGAGTGCCGGTATTGTCGATGCATGCCCCCATCGAATTGATCAGCAAAGTCGACCTTTTAATGGCATACCGTGCCTACAAGGCGTTTTTAAAAGCACATTAAAGCTAAGCGGAACCTCTAAAAGCTGTAGTTTTTAGAGGTTTCCGGTTAATCGATTTCGATACGAGAGAATATCAATGAATACAGCATACCCTGAATTACAGCATGCATTTGAAAAGATGATTCTATCGGCGTCAGGTTGGCGCAAAGTATTTGCTCAATCCGGTAGCGAAAACGACGGAGCGCCGGAGATTTCCGTTGCCGACCGCGATATTGTTTTCTTTGCCGCTCAATCATTTGCGGAATTCTTACAAGCTGAGTTTCCGGCAATCCGCACGGTAGTAATAGCCCGCGACAGCCGCCCCACCGGAGCAGCGCTTTTAAAAGAGGCGGTAACTGCGTTTGCAGCAGTATCCGCGGTAACAACTACTACAGCCGCCTCCGCGGCAACAGGTTCGGCTGCGCCCATAGTAACAGCCGCTGGGAATACTTCTGCGGCAACAAGCTCGGATGCACTAGCGGTACAATCGGTTGGGATAGCCGCAGCGCCGGAGATTATGGCGTATGCACGTTCTGCAGGGGCGGCTTTTATGTATATATCCGCAAGCCATAATCCCATCGGGCATAACGGCTTTAAGTTCGGGTTGGATACCGGCGGTGTACTGGACGGAAGTCAATCCGCGCGGCTGATAGCCTTATTTACACAAAAATGCGCCGCAGCGCACCAAGATACTGCAGCTGTCCTGCGTAAACAGGCTGTCCCGGCACCGGTGCAAGCGGTGTTTGAGGCAGAAGCAGCGCACAAACAGGCGGCGCTTACCGCCTATCAAAACTTTTTACAGGAAGTGATTGCCGATTCAAAAGACAGCGCGGAACAAGCACGGTTCTTTGACGGTATTCGCGCTCAATGTACCGAACTTGTAGCAGCAGGGAAGCCCTTTACGCTGGTTGCAGACTTTAACGGCAGTGCCCGCGCCGCTTCGGTTGACCGAGCTTTCTTTGAAAAGCTCGGTATGCAGCTTGTCGGTATTGCGGAAAAAGCCGGAAATATCGTCCACGGTATTATTCCCGAAGGCAGTAATCTCGCAACCTGTGCTGCAAAGATCGAAGAACTGCACCGGAGCAATCCCGCACAGGCGGAGAATACGTTATTCGGCTATATGCCCGATTGCGACGGAGACCGCGGCAATATCATCTACTGGGATGAGGGACAGCAAAAAGCGCTGACCCTTGAAGCGCAGGAAGTCTTTGCCCTGTCGGTCATCGCGGAACTGAGTTATCTACACTACAGCGGTAACATCAGCGCGCCGCTCGCAGTTACCGTCAACGGGCCTACCTCGCTCCGCATTAACGAAATCGCAAAAGTCTTGGAAGCGGAAGTGTTTTATGCGGAGGTAGGCGAAGCCAATGTAGTAAATCGAGCGGAAGATGCGCGCCGGTACGGTTACAAAGTGCGGATACTCGGCGAAGGTTCCAACGGAGGGAATATTACGTACCCCGCCGCCGTGCGTGACCCGCTGAATACGCTCTTTGCAATCAGCAAGCTCCTGCTCATAAAGGATATGCCTGACCGCTCCTGCCCGTTCCGTATCTGGTGCGAGCGGTCGGGGCAAACGGCAAAATACCGGAAAGACTTTACCTTTGCGAATATTATTGCAACACTCCCCTGCTATTGGACTACCCCGACGCAGGAAGCCAGGGCGTTGATGCATATTCACACAACCGACCATACCGCACTGAAATCGGCCTATCAGAAGATTTTTATGCAGGAATGGGCGGATAAAAAACAGCTGCTGAAAGACCGGTTCGGTATAGCAGCCTGTAAAGTATTTGCGTATAATGGGACGATTTGTACAGAAAACCTCAGGGATTTTGGGGTTTCCGCAAAGGGCGGCCTCAAGGTGCAGTTCTATAATGCAAGCCATACGCCGATTGCCTTTATCTGGATGCGCGGTTCCGGTACCGAACCGGTATTCCGCATTATGGCAGACATCAAAGGACATGATCAGGCAGCGGAAGAATATCTGGTGCAGTGGCAGGGAGATATGGTACGCAAAGCCGATGCGGCGGTATCGGCAAAAAATTAAGGGAAGGTTAAGGGAAGGTTTATTTTCAGCGGTACAGATAGGTACCGCTGAAAAACACTGCGAGTTTGCCGTGCGGCAAACATCACTGATTATATGTGCGCTTTTCGCGCACGAATTCGCCTGCCTCCAAAATTGATATTTTGTTCGGCTGTCGAATTTATGGGAAGGATAACAGAATGGGAATTCGAGGAGAATTATTTACCACTCAAATTCCGGTAGAAAACCGGACATATTTTTTTAATGTGAAAGAGAATCGGCTGGGTGATGTTTTTTTGCAGATTGTCGAAAGCAAAAACACCGACGGCGCCGGTTTTGACCGCCATGCAATTGTCGTATTTCAGGATGAAATGCAAACCTTTTTGCAGGGGCTTAACGAAAGCCTTGAATTTATCGAAAAGAAGCAGAAAGAACAGCTCAAAGCAAAACGGGAGAAAAAACAGCGGACTATTTCCGCAGAGACTGCTGACATAGAAAAAAAGAAAATCATCAATAAACGCAGCCCAAACACAAAACCGAAATCCGCGCGAAAGGTGCGCATTGTCAAGAAAGACGATGCAGAATAGGTTGTCATGCATCCCGCAAACGGTATGTTGACAAGAACAGGACTGGGAAACCTCCAAAGTTAAAGCTTGCATTTAGCCCAAACTTGGTATATATTTCTACTGTTTGCGGTTATCAGCCTTATGCGGAATGGAGCCTGTTTCGGCGGCACAGAAAGCAGCGGCGGTCATTTAATATAGTGCGGCATACTGCCTGTTGAAAAGACAAGGCTGTTGTGTTAACGGGTGAGGTGTGCTCTCATTGTCGTTCAGAGGTTGTAATAATAATACTGAAGAAATGTATTGCTTGCGGTATGCGCTGTATGTCGATTTGTATCGCTGTTGTTATCTTTCTCCTTTCTGCGCAGTCAAAGCTGCCTATTCCGGAGACCGTTTCTTTTCCCGGATTGGATAAGTTCTTACATGCATGTGCTTTCGGGAGCTTCGCTTTTACGCTTTCTTATTGGTTTTCTACCGATAAGTGGCTTGGAAAACCGCTCAAATACTGTACGATTGTCTGCTGTATTGTTGCTTGCTATGGTATTTCCGACGAAATACACCAAATCTTTGTTCCCGGGCGTGATGCTTCTCTTTACGACTGGTTTGCCGACTGTACCGGTGCGGTTTTAGCGGTATTTGTACGTCTGGGGATGGTAAAAATCTGCGTGAAAACTTGATTTTTAGGAAAAAAAAAGAGCGTGAATGAATACCGCAATTATAGAAAAACTTACTGCCTTTTTTGACGCTAAGCCCGAAATTATCCTTGCAATGCCTAAGGAAAGTGTTTTGCTGCATAGGCATACTATGACTGCTCTTTATTGGTATGAAGATTATTATCCCATCTATAAGCGGGGGCAAACGTATATTCTTGAGCATGCTTTTAAACGAAATCTTGTCGGTGATGTACAATGAGTATTGATAAATGAGAGGTATATGAAATGAAATATAAGATTGCGTTAATCGGCTGCGGCCGAATTAGTTTTAAACATATTGAAGCCTTTGTTGCGATGCAGGATAAGGTTGACTTAGTTGCTGTTTGCGATCCTTTGGTGGAGCGGGCAGAAGAGAAAAAAGCTGAGTACACTAAAGCAGTGTCGGATGCAGCAGTAAGAGTCTTTGCCGACTATAAGGAAATGCTGGCAGCATGTAAACCGGAGGTGGTAACGATTGCAACCGAATCCGGTAAACATAAGGATATTGCGGTACATTGTTTGCAGAATGGAGCGCATGTGATCTGCGAAAAGCCGATGGCGCTTTCTACGGCTGATGCGCAAGTGATGATCGATACGGCAAAACAGCACGACAAAACATTGGCAGTGTGCTTTCAGAACCGCTTTAATGCACCGGTTGTAAAAGCACGTGAAGCATACGAAAAAGGACGCTTTGGTAAAATGCTGCACGGAATGATCCAAGTGCGCTGGAATCGGAATAAAAGTTATTATGATCAAGCAAAATGGCGCGGTACATGGGAACAGGATGGCGGTACCTTGATGAACCAGTGTACGCACGGTATTGACCTGTTGCAGTGGATGATGGGAGAAGATGCTGTTCGCGTACAGGCGCAAACCCGCCGATTTATCCGCCCGATTGATGCGGAGGACTTTGGTTGCGCTATTGTGGAATTTGCCTCCGGCGCTGTCGGCATAATAGAAGGAACAGCTGATGTATATCCGAAAAATCTAAACGAAACATTGAGCTTATTCGGTACGGATGGTTCCGTTGTAATCGGTGGGCTTGCGGTTAATAAAATGGAAACATGGCGTTTTGCTGATGCCGAACAGGTCGGCGATACGGAAGAGAAGGTACTCAATCCCAATGAAAAAGACCCTCCGACGGTGTACGGCTTTGGGCATACGGCTCTTTTTAGAGATGTTATTGATGCAATCGAGCATAATCGTGAACCGCTTGTTTCGGGTGAAAAAGGTAAGAAAGCCTTAGAGATTATCTTGGCTATTTATAAATCTCAAAAAACCGGCTTGCCGGTAACGCTGCCCTGCGATTTTTCAACCTTGGAAATGAAAGGGATTTTTAATTGATTAGGAGAGAAAAATAATGAATGTACCTTTTTATACGGCAACAAGAGAATATAAGAATCTGAAAAATGAATTTGATACGGCTTTGTCCTCCGTGCTTGAAACGGGTGACTTTATTTTGGGGAAAGCTGTAGCAAGCTTAGAAGAAGGGATAAAACAATACACCGGAGCAAAATATGCGGTCGGTGTTGCGAACGGCAGTGATGCTTTGGTGATTGCGTCCGATATCCTCGGGTTTAAAGACGGTGCAGCGGTTATAACGCCTGCTTTTACATTTTTTGCCTCAACCTCCTGTATTGCCCGCTTAGGCGGTAAGCCTGTCTTTTGTGACATTGATGAAGACACCTTCTGTATGGACATGAAGGATGTAGAAAAACGTATAACAAAAAATACGGTCGGGCTATTGCCTGTACATTTATTCTTACAGACGGCGGATATGGAAGCTTGTATGACGCTTGCAAAAAAACATAATCTCCGTGTGTTGGAAGATGCTGCAGAGGCTTTCGGTATGCAGGATATGTATAACGGCGCTTTGCATCAGTCCGGGACTATCGGTGATATGGGGATTTATTCCTTTTTTCCGACAAAGACGCTTGGCGGTTACGGTGACGGCGGCATGATCGTTACGAATAGTGAAGAATATTACCTAAAAGCAAAGAGCCTGCGTGTCCACGGGGCAACAAAAAAATATCACCATGACTATATCGGCTATAACTCGCGGCTTGACAGTTTACAGGCTGCAGTCTTGAATGTTAAGCTCAAGCATATTGATGAGGCAATTGCAAAGCGAGCGGCACATGCAGCTCAATATCGGACTTTGTTAAAAGATATCGGACAGATAAAACTTCCCGTCGTAAAAACGAAGGGAAAAGAAGTGTACTATGTGTTCAATATCCTTGCCGAGAAACGAGATGAACTGCAAGCATATCTCACCGAAAAAGGTATAGGTACAACGGTATATTACCCCAAGTGTTTGCATGAGCAGGAGTGCTTTAAGTATCTCGGTTACAAGAAAGGTGATTTTCCTGTTGCAGAAAAACTCTGTGCTTCCGTACTTGCCCTACCGATGTACCCTGAGCTGGCTCAAGATGAAATTACCTATACCTGCGACGCAATAAAGGCGTTTTATAAGCGGTAGAGCGATTCTTTAAAAAAAGATGCCGCACTGCTTGCATCGGATTGCTTTGAAGAATAATGCGTTTAACCGAAGAAAAAGATATAATACTTTTATGCTTATACCTATAAAAATACTGTATTTTTTCTGAACTTTATAGCTATGGCTATAAAAACTTGTTTTTGTATTGACTTTTTATGCTTATATCTTTAAATTTATTTCAATAATTGAGGGGATTATGGATGTAAGCGCAAAAAATACAGTTAGACGATTGGATTATCTGCAGGAGGTGTCTCCTTTTATCGGAAAGCCTTTTATAAAGGTCTTATCGGGGGTGCGCCGCTGCGGAAAGTCCAGCATTTTATCTTTACTGCGCGATGAGCTTATTGCTCAAGGTGCCGAAGCGGCGCATATTATTTTTATCAATTTTGAAAGCTTTGCCTTTTCTACGCTTAAAACCGCTGAAGATTTGTACCGGTATATTGTTGAACGAGTTCAGCCGAAACAGCGCGTTTATTTGTTGTTTGATGAGATTCAAGAAGTAGAGGGCTGGGAAAAGTGCATCAATTCCTGTCTTGTGGACTTTGATGCGGATATTTATATTACCGGTTCCAATGCACGGCTTTTATCTTCGGAATTGGCGACCTATCTTGCCGGTCGGTATATTGAAATTCAGATATATACGTTGTCATTTGCGGAATATTTGCAGTTTCAAAAATGTTATTTCCCACAGCGAGATATGACGCAACAGGATGCTTTTTTCGCCTATTTGCGGAAAGGCGGTTTCCCTGTTATCCATACCGCGGATTACGGAGAGCAGGAAGCATATAAAATTGTGGCAGATATTTACGCTTCGGTACTGCTCCGCGATACTATTCAGCGGTTTAATATTCGTGATATTGAACTGCTGGAGCGTGTGGTAAAATATACTTTTGATAATATCGGTAATAGCTTTTCCGGTAAAAATGTTGCCGACTATTTTAAAAATCAGAAGCGTAAACTTGATGTAAATACGATATATAATTATTTGAATGCGCTTGAGGCGGCATTTGTTTTGTACCGGACTTCTCGTTATGACATAAAAGGAAAAGAGCTGCTCAAAACACAGGAAAAGTTTTATTTGAGCGATGTGTCGCTTTTATACGCTATTTTAGGATATACCGATCAAAAAATTTCCGGCATATTGGAAAATATCGTTTTTTTGGAATTAAAGCGTAGGCGATATAACGTGTATATCGGTAAGCTCGGTACAAAAGAGATTGATTTTATTGCAGAAAAGCATGGCGCTAAGCTCTATATCCAAGTTGCATATAAATTAGAAAGTCAAGAAACTGTCAACCGTGAGTTTTCTCCCCTTTTGGAAATCCGCGATCAATATCCTAAATTTGTCGTAACCATGGATGAGTTTTGGCAGGAAAATGTAGAAGGTGTGAGGCATTTTTACATTGCCGATTTTTTGTTGAGTAAGGAATATTAATGGAAAAGAATTATTTTGTGCATGAATCAAGTTATGTGGATGAAGGCGCTGAGATAGGCGAAGGTACCAAGATTTGGCATTTCACACACATTATGAGTGGAGCAAAGGTTGGTAAAAAGTGTTCGATCGGGCAAAATGTCAATATTGGCGGTAAGGCAATTATCGGCAATGGTGTCAAGATTCAAAATAATGTTTCGCTGTACGATGATGTTGTAATAGAAGATGATGTGTTTTGCGGCCCCTCCTGTGTGTTTACCAATGTGATAAATCCTCGTGCTTTTATTGAACGCAAACACGAGTATAAGCACACTTTGATTAAGAAAGGCGCTTCTATCGGTGCCAATGCTACAATTGTTTGCGGAGTAACCGTCGGCGAATATGCTTTAATCGGCGCAGGAAGCGTAGTAACAAAAGATGTGCCGCCGTATGCGCTTGTTTACGGAAACCCTGCACGGGTGCATGGCACGGTGAATGCAGCGGGGGAGAAGGAGTGAGGGGGATGGGACGCATATACACAAGCGGAATGCATATACTAGGTATAAGTATAAAGTACTATAGCTGTATATCATGTTTTAAAAGTGGGGTTGAATGATTCGTGTTTTTTCAAAAAACAAATCTATTTCCCGTGTTGTTATTCTTAATGTATTTGGGAGTTTTGTTTTACAAGGAATTTCGCTTTTTACCGCTCCTATATTTACTCGCCTTTTAAGTCCATCTGATTATGGTATTGTGGCTGTTTATACAGCATGGCAAGGGCTATTCATGTTGTTTATCGGGCTACAGACCTATGGATCTATTGCAAATGCCCGTATTACCTATGAGAAAGTCATAATTGATGCGTACTTATCTGCAATTATGACTTTAGGCTTTCTTTCTTTTGCTTGTATTTTGGGGGGATGTGTAATCTGGCAGGGACCGTTATCGAGTGTTTTTGGTATACAACGTAATCTAGTGATTTTACTGCCCATTCATAGTTTCTGTGTTTTTGTTGTTAATTTTTATACGACAAAATGGATGCAATTTAAAGATGTTGAAAAGAATGCTATTTTTGGAGTCTCAATAGCCATCGTAAGTGTTTGCCTGTCGCTTGTTTTTATTTATTTTTTACCGGAGGCAAAATATCGGGGAAAGATATATGGCGCTGCTATCCCCCAAATTCTGTCTGCATGTGTTTTTTTAGTTTTTCTTTATAAGAAGGGGCGATGTTTTTATAATAAAGAATATTGGCGATATTGTTTAAAATTAACCATACCGCTTATTTTTCATGGTGCAGGAGGTCTGATCCTTTCTCAAAGCGATAGAATTATGTTGAAAAAATTTGTTGGGGAAGAGAGTGTTGGTATATACAGTGTTGGCTACAGTCTAGCTCTCATTATTTCGTCAATTTGGGGGGCATTGAATACTTCCTGGGTACCCTTTTACTATGAGTATAAGAAAGATAGCAATAGAGAGCTTATTTTGGAAAAAGCCGGTCGGTATATGACACTTTTCTCCGTGCTAACTATGGGGTTTTTATTATTAGCACCGGAGGTGTATAAAATTATGGCTCCCTCTGCATATTGGAATGGAATCCGTCTTATTCCGCTTATTGCGTTGGCATACTATTTCAATTTTTTGTATGCATTTCCTGCGAATCATGAGTTTTTTTATCAAAAAACTATCTATATATCATTAGGTACTTTAGTAGCTGCTGGTATTAATATCGGTTTGAATTTCTTGTTTATTCCGGTGTATGGAGATATAGGCGCCGCGGTTGCAACGGTTGTTGCGTTTGTGTTCCTATTTCTTTTTCATGATGTTATTGCTCGGTATGTTGTGAGGAATTTGGAATATCATTTTAAGTTTTATCTATGCGGTCTTGTGTCCGTTGTGTGTGTTGCCATCTTGTATTATTTCACATTATCCTTTTGGTATATACGATGGGCGATAGCTGTCTGTTTAGGAGTATTCCTTTTATTGCGTATTATTAAACAAAAGGCATTGTTTTAAAACGGAAGGGAGTCATTATGATTGGTTTTAATATAGAAAATTTTATTTTAGAATATGTAGTAAAGCGGCAGGAAAGTCTTTTTGCTTCTGATATTTGTGCAAATGCGGAGCGGTTATGTGCCTGTATTGAAGGGAAAACGATGCTCGTAATTGGGGGGGCTGGCAGTATTGGGAGTTCTTTCATTAAAGCGTGCTTGCCGTTTAAACCTCGCTCTCTTGTCGCAGTTGATATAAATGAAAACGGGCTAGCTGAATTGACGAGGGATTTACGAAGTACAAAAGGCTTGTTTATCCCTGATGATTATGCCGCATATCCCATTAATTATGCGGATGCTGTTTTTGAAAAGATATTGCGGGCAAGGAACGGCTTTGATATTGTAGCAAATTTTTCAGCTCATAAGCATGTAAGAACTGAAAAAGATGTATATTCTATAGAAGCTTTGCTCAAGAACAATGTTATAAATGCGAAGAAGTTGTTGGATTTGTTAAAATTATTTCCTCCGGAATCCTTTTTTTGTGTTTCTACAGATAAAGCTGCGAATCCCGTAAATGTAATGGGTGCGAGTAAAAGGATAATGGAAGATTTAATTTTCTCATATTCCGATTATTTCCCAGTTAAAACGGCGCGTTTTGCGAATGTTGCTTTTTCAAACGGTTCTTTACCGGCAGGTTTTTTGGAGCGTATAGCGAAATATCAGCCAATCTCCGCTCCGACTGATGTGAAACGGTATTTTGTTTCGCCGAAGGAAAGTGGTGAAATCTGTATGCTTGCCTGTATGCTTGGGCATAATCGCGAAGTGTATTTCCCAAAGCTTGATAAAGTTTCAACGATGACTTTTTCTGATATTGCAGAAAAATTATTACAAGTATTAGGTTATGCTGTGTGTAAGTGCAGTTCAGAAGAAGAGGCCAAAGAAAAGGCGTTCCAGTTGTTTCATGGCAGTAGAGATTATCCTGTTTATTTTTCTACTTCAGATACAACCGGTGAAAAAGCGTATGAAGAATTCTTTACACAAACAGAAACGGTTGATATGAATCGATTTACCGCGCTTGGGGTCATTACAGATATACAAAAACGCCCATATGATGAAATTGATCAGTTTATTTCTGAGCTGGAGCGATTGCTTAATAAAAATACTCTGAAAAAATCTGAGATCATAGCTCTTTTAAAGAGTTTTTTGCCGAATTTTGAGCATGAAGAAAAGCATAAGAATTTAGATGGGAGAATGTAAATTATGAATATTTCGGAAGTTATTGGTTTTATTAAAAAACTTTATAATGCTGATGCTGTGCAACTGCATGCCCCTGTGTTTATTGGTAACGAAAAAAAATATCTTGCCGAGTGTATTGATACCTCGTACGTTTCCAGCGTCGGTGCTTTTGTAGATCGGTTTGAAAAGGACATGGCTGAGTATACGGGAGCTAAACGGGCTGTTGTTTGTGTTAATGGCACGAATGGAATTGCGATAGCGCTTAAACTTGTCGGCTTGGAAATGAATGATGAGGTTATTACGCAACCCTTAACCTTTATTGCAACAGCAAATGCTATTTCATATTGCCATGCTCATCCTGTGTTTGTAGATGTTGATAGGGAGACAATGGGGCTTTCACCTGCGAAGATGGCTGAATGGCTGGAAAAATATGCAGTTCTCAAAAATAATGAGTGCTTTAATAAAAAAACGGGCAGGCGTATTAAGGTCTGTTTGCCTATGCATACTTTTGGTCATCCTGTTAAGCTCGATGAGCTTGTACAGCTTTGTAATGATTGGAAGCTGGAATTGGTTGAAGATGCTGCCGAAAGTATCGGTTCTTTGTATAAAGACCGACATACTGGTACATTCGGGAAGATTGGTGTTATTAGTTTTAATGGAAATAAAACAATTACAACGGGCGGCGGCGGGATGCTGCTGTTTCAAGATGAAAAACTTGGTGCGTATGCGAAGCATATTACAACTCAGGCAAAAATCCCTCATCGCTGGGAATTTAAGCATGATGCAATTGGTTATAATTATCGTATGCCTAATATTAATGCTGCATTAGGGTGCGCACAGCTTGAAAATATCGAAGTGTTCTTAAAAAATAAACGGGAAACCGCTATGCAATATAAGGCGTTTTTTGAAGGTTCTGATATTGTTTTTTTTGATGAACCGAACAATACGCGCTCAAATTTTTGGCTAAATGCTGTTATATGTGAAAATAAGGAAAAACAACAAGAATTTTTGGCAGCAACAAACGATGCCGGCGTAATGACGCGTCCTATTTGGGAGCTTATGAATCACTTACCCATGTTTAAAGATTGTGAATGCGCTGATCTAACTAACGCAGAATGGTTTGCAGAGCGGGTCGTGAATATTCCTAGTGGAGTAAGAATCGATTGTATAAAATAGCTATAGGTGCATATGAATAGACGATCACGCTTGAAAAAGATAGAACTTGCCGGTTTTAAATCGATTGCTGCAAAAGAACACGCTTTAAGGCTGGATTTGACCGATGTGAATATTGTTATCGGTTCGAACGGTTCTGGAAAAACGAATTTACTTTCTTTTTTTAAAATGCTTAATTATATGATGACCGGAGCTTTTCAGAACTATGTCGGTCGATATGGTGGTGCTGAGTACCTTTTACATTTCGGTTCAAAATATACATCGTCGATTGAGTCGCGCCTGACGTTTGTTAATAATAAAGACACCGATATATATGACATAGTTCTTGCAAAAAATATACAAGATTCTTTATTTTTTGCAGATGAATCAATAGAATGCAAGGATCGGCGTTATGAACTTGAGGGGGGGCAAAAAGAAAGTTATTTAGCTACTAATACCCTAAGATATAGCAGTGAGAGAATTATCAAGTATATTTTATCAAATTGTAGAACGTTTCAATTTCATGATACGTCTATGATTTCTCATATCAGAAGTGCGTCAGAAATTGAAAATAATCGTTATCTTATGAGTGACGGTGGAAATATTGCTGCTTATCTTTATATGCTAAAAACCAAATCAGCTGAGTACAAAAAATATTATGACAGGATTGTTGAAAGAATAAAGTTTGTTATGCCACAGTTTTATGATTTTTCACTGGAACCACAGGTATTAAATCCTGATTATATAAAATTACGCTGGTTTGGTATTGATAATAGTGACTATGGTTTTGGGGCAGAACAGTTGTCTGACGGTTCTATCCGTTTTATTGCACTTGCAACGCTTTTTTTGCAACCGCCGGAATTACTTCCGAATGTTATTATTGTAGATGAACCTGAGCTGGGCTTGCATCCTCAAGCAATTGATTTATTGGCTTCAATGATAAAAACCGCAGCAAAAAATGCTCAAGTTATTGTTGCAACGCAGTCTGCACGACTCCTTGATAGTTTTGATTCATCTGAAATTATTGTTGCCGAATATGATAGTATGTGTAAATGCAGTCTCTTTCATCGGTTGGATCAAGAACAATTAAAGCTATGGTTGGAAGATTTTACTTTGTCTGAATTGTGGGAAAAAAATGTTTTGGGCGGGCTGCTGTGAAGCATATCTTTGTTGTTTGCGAAGGGAAAGCTGAAGTTACCTTTGTAGAGCGCATACTGGTGCCGTACTTTTCTTTACAAAATAAAAGGCTTATTCCTTGGACTGTATTAACCAAACTTGATAAAAAGCGCGGTAAAATGTACAAGGGCGGAATGAGCAATTTTGAAAAAGCCCGTTCAACAATAACTAAGGCTCTTGCCAGTGTAAAAAATAGTCATACATTTGTTACGACTATGTTTGATTTCTATAAACTTCCGCGAGATACTCCTGGTATGGATAAAATAGGAACCATACGCGATCCTTATAAGCAGGTATTATTGCTGGAGACAGAAATACAAGCTTTTGAAAAAGTATCTCCGTATGTATATCTTCCATATATACAATTACATGAGTTTGAAAGTTTGATTTTTGCTGATTTGGATAAGATCACTCAACGATATTTTGAATCTGATTATGATATCAGACCTCTTAAAGAAGCTTTAAAAGAATTTAAAAATCCTGAGTTGATCAACCATGGCGAATCTACATCACCGTCAAAAAGATTACTTGCGTGTATACCGGATTACGATAAAATTGATGGTGGAGTATCCATACTCGAGAAAATTGGAATAGGAAAATTACGAGACGAATGTAGACATTTTTCCGATTGGATTGAGAAATTGGAGCAGCTATAAATATGACTAAAATTTGTATCGTAACAGCAACGCGGGCTGAATACGGTTGTCTACGCAGTTTAATAGATGCGGTGTATCATGATCATCATTTTCAGTTGCAGCTTGTTGTAACCGGTGCGCATTTACTAAAAGAACAAGGCTATACGGTTGAGCGTATACAAGAAGATGGCTATCCGATCGCAGCGCGTGTAGATGTTGCGGTGGATAATACTTCTGAACTGACTATTGCTCACACAATGAGCCGTTATGCGGAAGGCTTTGCTGATACCTTTCATAAACTGATGCCGGATATTGTTTTTGTATTGGGTGACCGGTACGAGCTTTTGCCGATCTGTTCTGCAGCATTTATGATGAAAATTCCAATCGCACATCTTTCAGGCGGAGATGTTACAGAAGGTGCTTTGGATGATGCTATACGAAATGCAGTAACAATGCTTGCCGAATATCACTTTCCCGGTACGGAAGATTCTGCAAAAAATATCATCAGAATGCGGGGGAGTGATAAAAATGTCTTTACAGTTGGAGAACCTACCCTGGACTTCTACACAATGGAAACATTGTTGACTCGCACGGAATTAGCTGGAACGCTGCATCTTGACTGCGCTAAGCAGTGGATTTTGATGACCTATCACCCAGAAACGATGCAAGGTCTTGCTTATAATTTGGAAGCGGTTCGTCACATTATTAAAGTATTGCAGACTATTCCCAATGTTCAAATTGTTATTACCAAGGCAAATATGGATTACGGCGGAAAAGAAATCAATGAATATCTTGATTCTGTGGCTGTACAATACCCCGGGATTTTTACTGTGGTTTCTTCATTAGGGCAGCTCCGCTATTTAAGCTTTATGAAACAGACTGCTCTTGTTATTGGAAATTCCAGCAGCGGTATTATTGAAACTCCTTTTTTGTCTATTCCGGCGGTAAATGTGGGAGATAGGCAAAAAGGGCGGTACCAATGTACTAATATTATACAGGCATCTACTGGAGTTGATGAGATACAAGCTGCTGTTACTACTGCGCTCGCTGCAGATAAAAATACCTACAATGATAAAAACTATTGGGGTGAAGGGCGTACCGCTGAGAAGATACTAAAAATACTACATAAAGCTATACTATAGAAGCGAAACAACCAAAAGACCTATTTTAATGTTTGTATGGTACTGAACTTTCTTTGGTGATTGATCAGCGGTATTCTATTTTTGATATGAAAAGAATGATTGGAGCTTTAAATGATATTGGTGGAAATAAGGGATACTTGGAATAAGTGTCTTGATCTTATTCCTGACAATAAAAGAGATGTTTACTTTTTTGAAGAATATGTTAAGTTATATCAAGATAATATTTCGAAAGCTCTGTGTGTTGTAGCGCAGGAGAATGATAATATACTGCTGTTGCCCATTATCCGGCGCCAATTTGAGACTTTTTTTGATTTTGAAACGCCGTATGGTTATGGGGGACCTCTTGTAAATACTGATGATATTCGTTGGGTTGAATCCGCCCTGCAAAGTATGAAACAGTTTCTTGTAGAACAGCGGTATATTGCAGGTTTTATTCGGTTTCATCCATTGCTGCATAATAATGCGATGTGCTGTAACTGCTGTGAGGTGGGGCTTGATCGTCAAACGGTTGTCATCGATTTACTACCAGATGAGGATAGTATTTTTTCGCTTCAGCTTTCTGCAAAAAATCGAAATATGGTTAGAAAGGCATTGTCGGAAGGGTTGGTATTTTGCGCAGATTACGATTTTGTCTCTTTGAAGGATTTTATACGAATATATGGCGATACAATGTCCCGGCTGTCAGCCGATGATTTTTATTTTTTTGATGAGGCATATTATCAATCGTTTGCGGAAATGCTGAGAAAAAGATCATTTTTAGGCTGTGTTAAGAAAGATGGAGAAATTCTTGCTGCAGCATTGTTCATGTACAGCAGAGATTATGGACATTATCACCTTGCGGGGAGTGTAAAAAGCTCTTATCATGGGGTTAATAATCTCTTGCTATGGCAAGCTGCACTTGAATTGAAAAAACAGGGTGTTAAAATATTTCATCTTGGGGGTGGGTTAAATGATGATCCCGAAAATTCCCTGTTTAAATTTAAAAAATCCTTTAGCCATACTACGGCAGAGTTTTATATTGGGAAAATGATCTTTAATGAAGATGTTTACAGTACAGTATGCCAAGAATGGGAGCAAAAGAATCCTGATAAAGCCTCTTTGTATAAAAATAGATTGTTGAAATATAGGTATTAATATGAAATACAAAACTTTTATTATTGCAGAAGCAGGGGTAAACCATAATGGTAGCTGTGATCTTGCTTTAAAATTGTGCGATGCAGCAAAAAAAACGGGAGCAGATGCCGTCAAGTTTCAAACTTGGAAAACGGATGCTATTATTACAAAAGATGTTGCCCAGGCAGAATATCAAGTAAAAAATACCGGAAAGGTAATCTCTCAATACGAAATGTTGAAGTCGCTTGAACTTTCGTATGATGATTTTCGTAAGATAAAGACCTATTGCGATTCGATTGGCATTCTGTTTTTGTCTACCGCTGATGAACAAGAAAGTCTTGATTTTCTTGTTGAGCTGGGGGTTCCTCTGTTGAAGATTGGTTCCGGTGAAATTACCAATATTCCATTTTTGCGATATGTAGGCTCAAAAAGGCTACCGGTAATTTTAAGCACGGGGATGAGTTCTTTAGCAGAGGTTGATGTTGCCTATCGAATTTTGCAGCAGGCGGGAACTGACGATATTACTCTTTTACATTGTACAACCAGTTATCCGTGCCCTATCGATACAGTCAATCTAAAAGCTATGCAGACACTTGCCGACGCTTTTCACTGTCCGGTTGGGTATTCCGATCATACTATTGGCGATGAAGTCGCTATAGCTGCTGTTGCGCTTGGTGCAGTGGTGGTCGAAAAACATTTTACGCTTGATGTAACGATGGAAGGGCCTGATCATGCGGCAAGCACTACACCGGATGATTTTACTGCTATGGTGCAAAAAATTCGGCATATTGAAGCGGCACTGGGAAATGGTATAAAACTGCCGTCAAAAAAGGAAGTAGAGATTTCTCAAGTGGTGCTAAAAAAAATTGTTGCAGCACAAAATATCGCAAAAGGAGAAATCTTTACGGCAAACAATGTCTCTGTTAAGCGGAGTGATAGCGGGCTGTCAGCCTCATTGTGGGACTCTGTAATTGGATTGAAAGCTGGAAAAGATTTCAGGATTGGTGAAGGAATATTATTATGAGTAAATTAAAATGCTGTATTGTTGGACTTGGTTCAATGGGAAAACGGCGTGCACGTTTATTAAAACAGCTTGATGAAAATTATCTTCTTGTTGGTGTTGATAAGCGTTCGGATAGACAGCTCGAGTTTAAAAAACTGTTTGCTGCAACCGTATTTGACGATATAGATACCGCTTTAAAACAGGAAAAATGCGACTGTGCGTTTATTTGTACATCTCCTTTGCATCATGCAGCGGTTAAAGCAAAGCTTGATACTTATAATCTTCATACATTTTCTGAGATCAATTTAATTAGTGACGGTTATGCGAATGTTTTTGATAAGCCTGAATCTCGTTCCTTTTTATCTTCGACATCGTTGTATTCACAAGAAGTTATTACGTTACAGATGTTGTTGTCAAAAGCAGAGAAGTATTTTTATACCTACCATGTTGGACAGTATTTACCTGACTGGCATCCTTGGGATAAAAAAGAAGATTTTTTTGTTTTCGATAAGCGTACCAATGGATGCAGAGAAATCCTTGCGATTGAATTGCCTTGGATTGTTGCCTTGTTTGGACATATTAAAACGATAAAAGTTACTTCCGGTAATATGTCTTCTATGATTATCTCCTTTCCTGATGTGTATCATATTATACTGGAACATGATAACGGTACGCTTGGATCGCTTACTGTTGATGTCGTTTCGCGTTCGGCTGTACGAGATTTGAAAATTCAAAATGAGACAACCTTTATTGCATGGGATGGCCGCCCTAATACTATGAAGAGGTTTAATCTCGATACACAAACATTTGACATCATGTCTCTATATAAAAATGTGACACACGCTCATGGGTATTCTAATACTATAATTGAGGAGCCTTATCTTGAGGAAATAAAGGATTTTCTATTGGGAATACATGATTTTAACCATAAGTTTAAGTATTCATATCAACAAGACGCATATATTGTACAGATATTAGATAGAATTGAGCAGGTGAAATGAGTAAGGCATTGTTAATCGGTTATGGTTCTATAGGACGTAGGCATTGTGCTATTTTAACTGAAAATTTTAATTTTACTGTTGATATTGTGACACATCAGAAAATAGATAATCATCTGTGCTTTAAAAATTTGTCTGTTGTATCCCCTCTTGATCAATACGATTATTATTTGATTACGTCACCAACACAGCTTCATTATGAGCAGTTGGAATATTTGAATAATAAACTTAATAATAAAAAAATATTTGTCGAAAAGCCGGTATATAATGAACTACACTCTTTAGAACTTAAGAATAAAGTGTTTATTGGATATGATTTACGATATTCATTTGTCATGGACGAATTAAAGCGTATTATTGCTAAAGATCATATTTTGTTTATACAGTCATATGTAGGACAATATTTGCCGACATGGCGTAAGAATATAGATTATAGAAATTCATATAGTGCATCGAAAAAACAAGGCGGGGGAGTGCTGTTGGATTTATCGCATGAGCTTGATTATATACAATATTTATGCGGTACGATTAGTGACATAAATTGTTATAATGAAAAAGTCAGCGACCTGGAAATAGATTCTGATGATATATTTACTGCTATCGCAAAAACTTCCAATGGCACTATTGTTAATGTGACGATGGATTATATTTCAAAACATACAATGCGATATTGTATTGTACACCTGTATGATAAAACAATATATGCAGATTTTATTACGGGGGCTATCACTATTTCAGATAAGGCAGGAAATAAATATACTATTCATGCTGAAAGAGAAATTGAAAATTATTCCTATCGTTGTATGCATGAAGAAATATTGGATGATAGTAGACTGCAAAAAAAAGTGTGTACCTATTGCGAAGCTATAGCTATTGTGAAGTTGATAGCAAAAATACAAGGAGAATAGTCAATGTATAATAATAATAAAATTTTATGCACTATTTGCGCTCGTGGCGGCTCAAAAGGGGTGAAAGGGAAGAATTTTAAACTTATCAATGGTAAGCCTCTGATTGCTTATACCATTGAAACTGCATTACAATTAGGGGTGTTTGATCATATCGTAGTAAGCTCTGATTCTAAAGATATTCAGAATATCGCAGTGAAATATGGCGCTGAAGTATTTTTCACTAGACCGGCAGAACTTGCAAGTGATAATGCTGCAAAAATACCGGTTATTCGTCATGCCTTTATCGAGTCTGAAAAATATTATAACGATGAATATGATATTTTAGTTGATCTTGATGCTACTTCACCTTTACGAACTATTGATGACATCAAGGCTTGTATTGATCTTTTAATTGAAAAAAAATCGGAAAATGTGATTACGGCTATGCCATCCCGCCGTTCTCCATACTTTAATTTGATAGAACGAGACTCTTCGGGATGGTGGAATGTATCAAAAAAATTGGAAAAGGAGTTTGTACGAAGACAAGATACTCCTTCATGCTATGATATGAATGCATCTATTTACGTGTGGACCCGTGATTCTATCTTACATAATGATAGTGTGTTTAATGCGACGACTGAATTGTATGTTATGCCGGAAGAAAGATCCATAGATATTGATTCTGAATTAGATTTTCAATTTGTTGAATTTTTGCTTAATCAGAAAAAATAATATTTATAAACATATTAAAGGTATTGAAATGGAATCGATATGTTCATATCTAATTTTGTATACTAATCATATTCTCAATGCTTTAAAGCAGCTTGATGCCGTATCTGATAATGGAATGCTTACGTTATTCGTTATTGATGAGTTGAATCATGTGATAGGTTCGCTAACGGATGGGGATTGCAGACGAGCTCTCATCAGCGGTGCAGCTTTGAACGATTCGATTGAAACGGTAATGCATAAGGATTTTACATATATTACCGATAACAACTATTCATCGAATTTAATACGGTATATTAGAGAAAAAGGGTTTAAGCTGGTACCTTATTTGAATGATGATGGTTCCATAAGGAATATAATTGATTTTTCGAATGGAAAATCCTACTTGCCCATTGATGCTGTGTTGATGGCTGGAGGCAAGGGGGAGCGGCTACGACCATTAACACTTGAGACGCCTAAGCCTTTATTAAAAGTTGCAGATAAGCCAATTATTGATTATAATATTGACAATCTTATACATTGCGGTATTGATAATATAAATGTTACGGTAAATTACTTAGCCGAGCAAATAGAAGAACATTTCTCCACTGAAAAGAATGGTGTAAAGATTAAATGTATTCGTGAAGGTGAAAAATTTCTGGGAACCATTGGCGGCGTTCAATATATTAAAGACTGGCATAATGATGTTGTTTTGTTAATGAACTCAGATCTTTTTACCAATATAAATTTAGAAGATTTTTATTTGCATTTTTTAAAGAATGACGCAGATATGAGTGTCGCAGCTATGCCGTACAATGTAAGTATACCGTATGGTATACTTGATATTGAGAATAAAAGGAATATAATCGGGATAAAAGAGAAACCGAGCTATTATTATTATGCAAATGCCGGGATATATCTTTTTAAGAGGTCGCTGCTTGATTTAATTCCCCGTGACACTTTCTATGATGCAACGGATTTTTTGAATGATCTTATTGCAAAACAATATAAAGTTATCCGGTTTCCGATTTCCGGTTATTGGATTGATATCGGCAAACCTGCTGATTTCCAAAAAGTGCAGGAAATTGCAGGACATTTTAAAAAGTGAAATTAAAGGGCGTAGCTTGAAAACTTTTTCACTTGGAATTATACAATAAATTTACCTTATAGTGCAAAAATGAAAACAGATGTTATTGAAAAGATGAAATATATTGAGACTCATTATCCGGTGGAAACAATTGAGTACGACAGTATAAAATTGTGGCCGTTTTTGCGTCCAAATATGTTTACAATTTATTATTATTCCGATCAAGATTCGAATCCTGCAGTTATGAAGAAATGTTCACCAATACGGCGTGTATGGGAGTCGATTACGACAACATCTTTGAAAGTGATGTTCAAAAAAAATGCCGCTTTCGTTTTTACAGATGATGTTGGTGTAAAAAAATATAATGGAATCTATGTTGATCGAATTATGCAAGGTTTTTTTGATATCGAACCTGAAACCATACCTTGTGTAATTAAGCTTATGCCGAAAACTATTGTTGCAGAAAATAAATATATTAATTCAGATTTTATTATACTTATAATTAAATTGATGGGGATGTTTTATAAAACAAAAAAAGTTGACATAAAGAATATCTCTGTTTTAGATGATATTATTGCATATTTAAAAATAGAGTTTGACTATTCAAAATATTTAGACTTATTTAAGATTTTATTAGACTTTTATAGTTGGTATTTTAATAAAATAAAACCGAGTAAAATATATGTAAATTGTTATTATGATTTTTGGCGGTTGCCGGCTTTTTTTATTGCTAAACGAATGCAGATACCTGTAATTGAGATGCAGCATGGTTTAATAAATACGTCTCATATAGCATACGCGGGGTTTAAGAATATAACGCCTAATCCATACCCAGACTATTTATTTGTTTTTGGAGATAAATTTAAATCAGCTATAAGTGAATATGTATATCCTCATGGGAATATTTTTAGTGTCGGCAGTTATTATATAAACCTGATGCTGAAATCAAAAGAAAGAAATGTAGAATTGTTTAATAAAAAATATTCGAATCTTAGCGATAAAATTATAATTACGGTAGTAAGTCAGCACGATATTGATGAGAAAATACTCGATTTTGTTAAAAACGTAGCTGGAATAGATGACCGCTTGTTTTTTATTTTTATCCCTCGTTTTGTGAAAGATTATCATTTGCACTTCAAAAATAATAATGTTATGATGGAACTGGAATTTGATGTGTATCAATGTATGCAAAATTCACATATAACGACAGCTGTTGTATCTACGTGCGCTGTTGAGAGTTTAGCTTTTGCTACTCCTGTTGTATTGCTAAATATAGATGGTTTGGCAGTCTTTAATTATTCTCATTTTTTCTCAGGAATTCGTTCTGTTTTATATGCAACTAGTCCTGAAGAGTATATAGAGCAAGTATACAAAGCCGTGAATTTTGATAAAGACTCTGTGGTAGAAGAGGGGCGGCTGTTTTTCACTGATAACTATAGTGAGCGATTGAAAAACGCGATAGCAGAGATTTCAGATAAATATAATGCTGTACTGTAGCTATTATAAATTTATGGGGGGCTTATGAATACTATTCAAAGATGTACTAGATGTATTATGGATAATTCATCTGATGAGAAAATTACATTTGATAAAGATGGATACTGTAATTACTGTACGGCTGCACTATGGAAAAGTAAATATCGTTATTTTCCTAATGCTGAAGGAACATCGAAACTCAATACGTTGCTTACAATGTTAAAAGCTGCTGGGCAGGAAAAAGAATTTGATTGTTTAATGGGAATATCGGGTGGTCTTGATTCCTCGTATTTGGCATATCTCGGAGCAGTAAAGTGGGGGTTGCGCATACTTGCTGTTCACATTGATGACGGGTTTGACACGGAGCTTGCAAAGACTAATATTAATAATCTTGTTGCAAAGGCTGGTATACATCTGATTACTATAAGGCCTGATGAGGAGCAGTTTTTGGATCTAACCAGAGCATTTTTATACGCTGAAGTTCCTAACTTGGCTATACCCCAGGATAATGTTTTATTTGCTACTCTTTATAAGTTTGCTTGCGAGAAAAAAATTAAATATTTTCTTGCAGGTACAAATTTTGCGTTGGAATCTATTATGCAGTCAGGAAATATGTATTCCGCTTATGATTTAAAACATATTAAGGCTATTCATAACCAATTTGGAACAAAACCTCTTGACAAGTTACCTCTAATTTCTTGGCTGCAGCGTATGATTTATGATAAGGTTTATCACATAAATACTCTTAGCCCTCTTAATTACATTGATTATAACAAGGAAAGAGCAATTCGTGAATTGCATGAATTTTCAGGGTTTGAATATTATGAAGCAAAGCATTTGGAAAATAAGTTGACAAAAATTATTCAACTGGTATGGTTCAAAGAAAAATTTGGAGTTGATAAGAGAACGTCGCATTTATCAAGCTTGATTGTTTCGGGGCAGATGTCTAGGGAAGATGCTCTTGCTGAATATAATCGTCCAGCTTATGATAAAGTTCAAATGGAAAAAGATATTGATTTTGTCTTGGATAGACTAAAAATATCGAAATCTGATTTTTTCACAATTTTGAACCAACCGCCAAAACAGCATACTGATTATAAAACTTCTTATTGGCTTACAATAAAAAATGATCAACAAAAGTTAAAATTATTAAGAAAGTTGAAAGCAAAATTGTACTTATAAAGTATAATATAGGGAATTATATTGTGTTATAGCGTATGTAGAGATATTTACGGTCTTATGGAAAATATAAGATTGTTTGTTATATATGGGAGATTGATAATATGACGAATTTTGAAAATATAATGAAGAAAATTGAGGCAAACGCTGAAGTAGTCGGCGTTATAGGTTTGGGGTATGTGGGGTTGCCGTTAGCTGTCTCATTTGCAAAGCAGGGGATAAGTGTATTAGGCTTTGAAAAAAGTGATAAAAAAGCTGAATCTGTTAATAATGCAAAAAATTATATTGGTGACGTAAAAGATGAAGATTTGAATTATGTAGTAAAAGAAGTAAAAAAATTGTCAGCAACAACCGATTTTTCTCGTATCCAGGACTGCGATGCGGTTATCATTTGTGTTCCGACTCCGCTTGACCATTTTAAGAAACCTGATATGAAGTTTATAGAACAGTCGTGTATGGATATTGGTGAATATATGAAAGCAGGAACTTTTATTTCGCTTGAAAGCACTACTTATCCGACTACTACAGAAGATTTTATGAGGCCTATTATAGAAAAACAGTCTGGGTTGAAAGAGGGAAGGGATTTCTGGCTATGCTTTAGTCCCGAACGGGTAGATCCGGGAAATAAGGATTACAAAACTGATAACACTCCGAAAGTAGTTGGTGCGTTAGGTGCCGAAGCACAAACAATAGCGGTTGCCCTCTACGGCAAGGCTATACAGTACCTTTATCCTGTTTCTAGTCCCCGTGTTGCAGAAATGGTAAAAATACTCGAAAATACCTATCGCTTGATTAATATTTCTCTTATTAATGAACTTGCTCTTCTTGCAGGTAAAATGGATATCAATATTTGGGAAGTAATAGATGCTGCAAAATCAAAACCTTACGGATTCCAAGCCTTTTATCCGGGACCTGGTATCGGCGGGCATTGTATTCCGCTTGATCCTTTTTATCTTGAGCATATTGCAAAAAGTTTTAACTTTGATTTAACTATGATCAATACCGCCGGCAATATCAACAATCAGATGCCGCATAAGATGATGAATAAGATTATGTATGCACTTAACCGTAAACAGAAGTCAATGAACGGTGCAACAATTTTATTCCTGGGAGTTGCCTATAAGCCGGATATCGACGACCCTCGGGAAAGTCCTGCTTTGCTCGTTATGGAAGAATGTGCTAAAAAGAGGGCAAATGTGATCTACCATGATCCTTATATAAACGAATGTATTGATGACCATGGTAAAAAATGGATAGGTATGGACTTAACAGATGAACTACTGGTTCAGGCTGATTGTGTTGTGTTTACGACCAATCACTCATGTTTTAATATTGAGCACATTGTGGCAAAATCGAGCTTAGTGGTAGATTTACGTAATGCAGTTAAAACCGTGCATATCGAAAGTGACAAGGTTTTTAAGTTGTGATTTTCTACCAAAATGCAGAATAGGATACTTCCGATTTGTTAATAAAGGGTTGTCTCAATGTAGTTCTATTAGTTCATCAGAGAATAAAGGTTTGATATCGTATAATGCTTAAAATAAAATTTGGCTTGATTGACTACTATTTATTTTTTTTGCTTTTTTCGCCAGCTGTTGGTATACTTCTTATGGAGTTAGGTTTTATTTCATTAGAAGTTGGTACTGGTCATTATAATGGCGCAACGATTGTATACGTATTATCATGTGCTAGCATATGGATGATTTATAGAACCAAGCTTTATGCAAAAATGCCGATTAGGAGGGCGAATACTGTTCTTTCAGCAGGAAAAGTTCGAAATTATTTTAATATTGTAGTGGTTTTTGATTTGTTGGTTCTATTTTTTTGTTTGTTCGTATTAGGCGGAATAAAAGTTTGGTTAGGTCAAATTGAGAAAGGACAATTTCGTATTAATTTCGGAGTTTTAGGTCCATTCGCTTATTTGCTGTATGACTATATTGTTCCAACAAATGTTTTAATATTAACATTACTATATATAAAATGTGATAAGCGTGAACGAAATAAAAACCGTGTTGTATTGGTGATTTCATATCTATTGACAATGCTTATTGCATCAACATGGGGCGCAAAGTCTTTTATTATTACGATATTATTACCTGCATTATCTATATTACTATATGAATCGTCATTAAGACGAGTGGTAAAAGTCGGGGGAATTGGTTTTATCTCAATTATACTTGCAGCTATTTTTTTTGAAGGGAAAAATTTTAGCTTTAGTTTGGCTTCTTTTTCTAAGGCGAATTTCACCTATTCAAATAGTGCTAATAGTTCTTTAATAGCTGTTCTGTATCGTCTGTCCGTTTTACAAGGTGATATTCCATGGAAAATATGGGATATATACGTTACAGATTCGCATAATACTTTTTTTGATTATGGGAAGACATATATTTCAATTATTCCAGATTCTATACTTGGTCTTTTTGGTATCAATATTCATGATTATGCAAGATACGTGCAGTATCACTATTCCTTACAGCTAACTTATTTGTTTGGAAGGACTATTCCAAGTAATGTGCAAGAAATTGGAGCACACAATGTAACCGGTACATGGTTTTCTGAGGCAGTAATTGCTGGCGGTTGGTATGGAATTGTACTATTGTCTGTATTTCTTGGTTTTCTTGCTCGGTTCATAAGAATCAGAATTGATCGTTATGTGCGCTACGGAAATATCTCTAAATTGGTGATAGCTGTACTATGGTGCTACTCCGTTTTGTTTCCGGTTATTTCTAGTGGAGGCTGTTCTGCTTTTTTTTTAATTAGCACTATGGTTAAGTTTGGAGCGCTATATTTTTATGTCTTATTGCTAAGATTTCTTGCTGAAGATATGGCTGTGTACTTCAAGAAGATGAGATAATAAATAGAGAGGTGTTACGATTAATATTCTATATTTTCATCATGCCGGCTTTTTTGGTGGTTCCGGTAAAAGCTTGTTAGAATTGTTACTTAGTTTAGACAAAAGCATCGTTACTCCATATGTAGTTTGTCAACGAGGCAGGATGGCTGATGAATTTAGGTCGGCATTCGGTAAGGTTATACGAGTCAAGGGGTTGTCTCAATTTGACAATACTTTGTATAGTTTTTACCGGGGAAAACGTTGGTTTGTCTTATTGAGGGAGTTGTTTTTATTGCCTTTTACTTTTGGAGCTGTGTTACAAGCAAAACTAAAATTTAAGAACATAGACTTAGTTGAAATAAATGAATATACGTTGTTGCCTGTGGCCTTAATAGTTAGATTATTTTTTAGGTGTGCCATTATTGTGCATTGCAGATCTGTGCAGAGATTGCCGATGGATAGTTCGCGGGCTGCCTTGATTGCATTTTTGTATAATGCTATTGATGCTACTATAGTTGCCATTGATCAAAAGGTTGCATCGACGATTCCTAATGCATTAGCGTGTCGGGTTGTGCATAATATTTTCTCGTATAAATGTTCTGACGAAGTAACGCGGCAGCCTCCAGTATTTAATGCCGCAAGACCCCTTGTGCTTGGGTTTGTCGGCGGTATTGGAGAGATGAAAGGCATATTTGATTTATTGGAAGCTGTTTCGATTTGCAAAGAAAATAATTTGAATGTTTTGTTAATTATCACAGGTAAATTTGAAAGAGAAAAAACATCTGGTCTTTTAGGCTATGCGATTAAATTTATCAAAGGTTCCAGTGATATTGAAAATGATGTTAATAGAGTTATTGATTCTTTTAATATCAGAAACTATATACAGTTTACTGGATTTAAATTTAATTTGGCTGATGTTTATTCAAATATGGATGTTTTATGTTTTGTTTCGCATTTTAATGCAACTGGACGGCCGGTTTTTGAAGCAGGTTTTTTTAAAAAACCTAGTATTGTTGCAATTGATAGATCATGGGAGGATACTATAGTCAACTATAAAACAGGGATTATTGTACAACCAAAAGATGCTTATTCAATATATTCGGCGATTGAATATTATTATTCTCATCCTAACACAGTATGTACAATGGGAGA
Source organism: Treponema sp. OMZ 857 (assembly GCF_024181085.1). Classification (NCBI taxonomy): domain Bacteria; kingdom Pseudomonadati; phylum Spirochaetota; class Spirochaetia; order Treponematales; family Treponemataceae; genus Treponema; species Treponema sp. OMZ 857. Next base: position 2,309,236 of record NZ_CP051147.1, on the reverse strand, counting down.
AAATGCTTTTGAGCTAGCTAATAAAAATTTTACGCCGGAAGTAAATGCTAAAGAGATGTTGTCCATATATAATGAGTTAATTAAATAAGGAGTATAAACTATGTCATTATTTGCAGATAAGACTTTACTTATAACCGGGGGAACAGGGTCTTTCGGTCATGCTGTATTAAAAAGGTTTTTGAATTCCGATATTGGTGAAATTAGAATCTTTAGCCGTGATGAAAAAAAGCAAGATGAGATGCGTCATGAATTACAAAATGAAAAAATTAAATTTTATATTGGTGATGTTCGTGATCGGCAATCTGTTGATGAGGCGATGAATGGTGTTGATTATGTTTTTTCTGCTGCAGCTTTGAAACAAGTGCCGTCATGTGAATTTTTCCCTATGCAGGCTGTTTATACCAATATAGAAGGTACTAACAATGTTTTAGAATCTGCTATTTATTATAAAGTAAAAAATATCGTGGTTCTAAGTACCGATAAAGCCTGCTATCCAATCAATGCTATGGGAATGAGTAAGGCGCTCATGGAAAAAGTTGCTATAGCAAAGGGGCGTGCTTTAGGAAAGAACGCTGAGACAAAAATATGCTGTACAAGGTATGGAAATGTAATGGCGAGTAGAGGCTCAGTTATCCCTTTATGGATACAGCAAATAAAGGAAAACAAGACAATAACGGTTACAGATCCCATGATGACCAGGTTCATGATGACACTAGATGATGCGGTTGATCTGGTTTTGTTTGCCTTTGAGAATGCTCAAAATGGTGATTTATTTGTACAAAAAGCACCTGCTGCAACTCTTGAGGTGTTGGCTCAATCTCTGAAAGAGTTATATAGTAGCAGTGTTGAGGTGAAAGTTATAGGGACACGACATGGTGAAAAGTTATATGAATCATTGGTAACAAGAGAGGAAATGGTCAAAGCCATAGATATGGATCGCTATTATAGAATACCGTGTGATGATCGAAACCTAAACTATGATAAATATTTTATCGAAGGATTTGTTGATGCATCAAAATTGGAAGATTATCATTCTCACAATACGACAAGACTTTCTGTTGAAGAAATGAAAGATCTGTTATTAAAACTTGATATAGTTCGGAATGATTTAGGTGTGAATTAATGAATAAGATCCGTGTTGGAATAACTGGACAAAGCGGTTTTATTGGCACTCATTTGTATAATAGATTGCGCTTGCTTCCTGATGATTTTATATGCCAGAAATTTGATGATTCATTCTTTTCTGATAATGTGAAGTTGCAGATGTTTGTCAAAAACTGTGATGTCATAGTACACTTAGCTGCTGTTAATCGGTCAGAGGATGAAGACGAATTATATAATACAAATATTGCGCTAGTCAAACAATTGCAAAACGCGTGCGAAGCTACTCAAACTTTTCCGCATATTATTTTTTCGTCATCTATTCAGGAGACAAATAAGTCGGCGTATGGTCGTTCTAAGATCGATGGACGGCTTTTATTTATGGACTGGGCAAACAAGCATAGTGTGGCTTTTACAGGTTTGTTAATTCCAAATGTGTTCGGAGAATTTTGTCGACCTAATTATAATTCTGTGATTGCAACATTTGCACATAATTTAACACATGATAAACCTGTTACAATTATAACTGATTCGGTTATCCCTTTTATTTATATTGCTTCATTGTGTGAAATTATTTGTGCAGACATTAAAACTGTAAGATCTGCTGGCGAGTCAATCATAAAGCTTATTGGAGTACCCGAAGATTTCAGAATGAAGGTATCAGAAGTACGGGAATTGTTTATTGCTTTTAAAGAGATGTATCTTCAAAATGGTTTTATTCCTTTGCTCGAAAATAAAAATATTATTAACTTATTTAATACATTCCGTAGTTATATTTCTCTGTCAGCGTATTTCCCAAAATTTTTACAACAACATGCCGATGCTCGCGGAAATTTTGTGGAAACTATTCGTCTTAAAGCTGGTGGGCAGATATCATTTTCAACTACTAATCCCGGAGTAACACGCGGGAACCATTTTCATACACGAAAAATAGAACGGTTTACGGTTATGCATGGGCTGGCAAAAATATCCCTGCGGAGAGTAGGAACTACACAAATCTATGAGTTTATCTTAAACGGCGATGAGCCATCTTATGTTGATATGCCTGTTTGGTATACACATAATATCACAAATATTGGAACAGATACTTTGTATACACAATTCTGGATCAATGAGTGGTATGATCAGAATGATCCCGATACTTTTTTTGAGGAAGTCTAGAAATATGTCACAAACTATTAAACCTTTTAAAGTCCTTACGGTAGTTGGTACACGACCGGAAATTATTCGGTTGTCATGTGTTTTGCATAAGCTTGATACTAGCCCTATAATTGAGCATATTTTGGTTCATACTGGACAAAATTATGATTATGAGCTTAATGAAGTTTTTTTTAATGATCTTGAATTAAAGAAACCAAAATATTTTTTGGCTGCAGCAGGTAAAAATGCAACGGAAACAGCTGGGCAAATTTTAATTCGCATCGATGAAGTTCTTGAAAAAGAAAGCCCCGATGCTTTTTTAGTTCTAGGCGATACTAATTCGTGTCTTTGTGCAATAGCAGCAAAAAAACGGCATATTCCAATATTTCATATGGAAGCTGGTAATCGTTGTTTTGATCAAAGGGTCCCTGAAGAATCTAATAGAAAGATCGTTGATCACATTAGTGATATAAATATGCCGTATAGCAGTATTGCTCGCGAATATTTATTGCGTGAAGGGTTGCCGCCGGATAGAGTAATAAAAACGGGAAGTCCAATGTATGAAGTCTTGTCAAAATATCGAGAAAAGATGGAGCATTCTACAATATTAACAAAATATACTTTAGAAAAGCAGAAATATTTTCTTGTTTCGGCGCATCGAGAAGAGAATATTGCTTCCGTAATCAATTTTAAAAACTTGTGTAATATCCTCAATAAGATTGCTGATACATTTATGCTACCTGTCATTGTTACTACACATCCGCGTACGCGTAAAATGATTGAGACTCATCGTGTTCAGTTTAATCCATTGATAAAACTTGAGAAACCTTTCGCCTTGAGTGACTATCTTGCACTACAGGTAAATGCAAAAGCTGTGTTGTCCGACAGCGGCACGATCTCTGAAGAATCATCTATTCTTCAATTTCCTGCACTTAATATTCGTGAAGCGCATGAGCGCCCCGAGGCGATGGAAGAAGCTGCTGTGATGATGACAGGGCTTAATCCTGAACGGGTGATGCAATGTTTGGAACAGCTTGCACATGAAGATAAAACCATGACTAGCTTTTTTATGGTATCCGATTATAACGTACCAAATGTATCGGATAAAGTTATAAGGATTATTTTGAGCTATACTGATTATATTAAAAGAGTGGTTTGGGGGGAGCGTGAATCTTGAGATTATGCATCTTCACAAACCATTTTTTCCCTGAAGAATTCAAGGTCAACGATATAGCTTTTGATTTAGCTAAGCGCGGACATAAAATTGTAGTTGTCACGGCTATTCCTGATTATCCTAAGAAGCGTATGTTTAGGAATCAGTATTCACTGTTTAAGAAACGGACGGAAATAATAGACGGTGTTACTATTATTCGTCTTCCTATAATTCCTCGCTACAATGGTTCAGCTGTGTTTTTGCTTTTGAATTATATATCATATTTTTTTACATCGTATATCTTTACATATTTTCATAGTTTCTTTCATAAATATGATGGTATTTTTGTTCATGAAACTTCTCCTTTTTTTATTGGATTAGCCGCGGTTCATTTGAAACGAAGGCAAAATATTCCGCTTATTTTTTGGACATTGGATTTATGGCCGGAATCTTTATCTGCTGTAGGTAAGATTAAAAATACATTTTTATTATCCCCATTTGAAAAAATGGTCAAATATGTATACAATAGCTGTGATAAAATTCTGATCGGTTCTCAAGGCTTTGAACAGTCTATTTGTGTTAAAGGTTCCTATAAGGAGAAATGTGTTTATTTCCCTAATTGGGCTGAGGATACAGAGTCTATGTCGAGAACTTTAATGGGCACTTCCATATATCCGTTTTCTCATTTTTCAAAAAATGATTTTGTATTTTTGTTTGCGGGTAATCTTGGTGTGGCTCAAAATCTATCATTTATCTTAAATGCTGCAAGTCAGGTGCGCCATCTGAAGCAAATACGTTTTGTCTTTATTGGTGATGGCCGATGTAGAAATGATATATTGGAATTTATTCAGAAAAATAATTTGGTGGAGACTGTATTTGCGCCGGGGCGTTTTCCACTGGCAATGATGCCGTTATTGATGCAGCGAGCAAATGTTCTCATGGTATCGCTGAAAGATGATCCTATCTTTAATTTGACGGTGCCGGCAAAAGTTCAGTTTTATATGTCCCAGGGTAAGCCTATTCTTGCAAGCCTAAATGGCGAGGGAGCAGATCTTATTACTGAGGCAAAATGCGGTATTTCAGTTCCTGTCGGTGATAACGATAAGCTTATTGAGACTATTATAATGCTGTCATTGATGTCAGAGAAAGGCTTAGACACTATGGGAAAAAATGCAAAAAAGTATTATGACGATAATTTTAGAAAAGAGATGAGGATTGAGCAACTTGAAAGGTTGTTTTTAGATTTCTGCTTGCAGAAATAGTGATATAGTCTTCCTCTACTTACTGTTGTATGTATGGAGCTGTTCATATAAGAAAGTGTATGTTATTGAACGGCATACTGGAAGGATGAAATAAAATTGTACATGAGATGGAGAAAGGTTTGTCTACCAACTGAAAATATGAGTGTTCTTTCTGGTTAGGTGAGGAGACGAGCATAAGGAGCGTAGGATGGAATATAGCGCAAATGATGATTCTGAAGAAATATCTTTGCTGGATTTAGCCGTTGTATTGTGGCGATGGAAATGGCTAATTATTGGGCTAACGGGCATGGTGTCAATAAGTGTTTTTACCTATGCTCTTATTGGTAAAAAAATGGATCCGGAAAAGTCATATATGCCGGATGTATACACCAGTACTGCTGTTATGCGAATAGAAAACAACAGTAGTGCTTCCGGTGGTGCTTTAGCTTCTTTCTTACAACAAAGTAATTTAGGCAATTTAGCGGGGTTGGGGGGCAGCAGTGGAAATACTACACAACAGTTGGCGCTCTATATTGCCGGCAGTAATGCGTTCCTCGATACTATTGCCCAAGAATTGCATATTGCCGAAAAATATAAAGTTAAAAAATTCATCAAAACCGAAACTCGGAAGATCGTAAAAGGTTTACTCAAGGCAAAACTGGACGATAAAAGCGGAATATTCTCATTAGCTGCTACCCACATCGATCCTGAGTTTGCACAACAAGCGGTCTTGGCTGCTGTTGACTATTATGAAAAACGCTTCACAGAGCTGGGACTTGATACAAAAGTGCGCACGAAAGAGAATTTAGAGAAAAGTTTGAAGCAATCATTTGATGAAATAAAACGTTTAGAGCAGAAAGCCGGCGATTTGGAAAATAAAATAGCTCAATCGGGTGGTATGCGAGGTGTTGCTCTTACAATGGAGCAGCTAAAACGTGAAATTGCTGTTCAAGAAAAAGTTTACGGCCAATTAAAAGCACAATATGAGCTTTTGAAAGTAGAAATAGCGAGCGAAACTCCGGTTTTTCAAATATTGGATATGCCCGAAGTTCCCGAACGAAAATCCGGTCCATCGCGGGCAAAAATATGCATCATTGCCTTTGCCGCAGGCCTCTTCTTATCAATCTTTCTTGCTTTCCTTTTGAATGCTGTGCAGGAGATATATCGCGATCCTAAAGTGCAGACAAAGTTCTTACGGAAAAAGGACAAGCACCATGAAGCATAAGCTATTTCTAACGATAATTCTATTCTTTACAGCTACCGTATCCTTATTGTGCGCAGCTTCAAATTCCGATGCGGAAGCAGAGGCAAAACGACTTGCTCAACAAGCAATGGCGAATCCCGATTATCGGGTTTTGCCGGGGGATATATATCAACTTGGATATACGATTGGGCAAACGCCTGTGAGTTATCAGATTGTTGTGGATTCAAGCGGCATTATCCGTGTTTCTAATTTAGGTTCGGTAAATACAAACGGCAAGACCTTTATAACTGTTAAAAAGCAGGTTGAAACGCTTGTTTCACAAAACTATCCGCTCAGTGTTGTTCAGTTTGTACTTACTGCTCCCAGTACTTTTACTGTAACGGTGAGGGGAGAAGTGAGTAAAACAACAGAAGTAAAAGCATGGGGGCTGATGCGGGCATCTCAAGCTATTACCGGCTTATTAACGGATTTTGCTTCAAGTCGTTATCTCTCTATCACAGGGCGTTCAGGAAAAACAATTGAGTATGATCTTTTCCAGGCAATACGATTTGGCGATCTTGCCCAAGACCCATATTTATCACCCGGTGATGTTATTACGATTCCGCGTATAAAGCGGCGTGTTACTCTTTCCGGAGCTGTCGAGCGTCCCGGAACGTATGAATTGGCAGAAACAGAAACAATTACCGATCTTATTACCGTTTACGGCAGTGGATATACCGCCGGAGCCAATAGAACACAGGTTAAAATAACCCGTACAACAAACACAGAAGACGGAAGTACAAAGTTTGATTCTTTTTTTGTTGCGCTCAGTGAGCAATCAGGTGGAAGTGAACCTCTACGGCATTTAGACAAAGTATATATTGATACTCAAAAAACGCTTCGTCCGTTTGTGTATCTTGACATTCCGCTCGATGTTGAAACACGACGTACAATTTTAGCAGATGGTCAAAAAAGTAATACAATTGGTATTCCTTCAAGCCAAACTGATGCAAGTACAATAAATAAAGATGGTGATCTTAAAATTGTTGCTACGACTATTCCTATTCCTTTTAATGAAGGTGACGATCTTATTTCAATCGTTCGCGAGCGGTTACCGATATTCACTAAACCGTGGGTTGATGTTACAGGAGCATATATCTTTCGGCAAGGAAAACAGATACCGATAAATTTAAGTCCGCTATTATTCGATCAATCCTATCATGCAGTTATTCCAATTGAGGCAGAAGACCGGCTGATTGTTCCGGAGATTAAACAAACCGTAACAGTGAACGGTGCTGTAACAAGTCCTGGCGCATATCCGTATACCCCCGGCCGTAAAGTTGACTTTTATATTGCGTTAGCGGGAGGTTTTGACTATCAGCGGAATTCCGGCGGAGCTGTCGTGATTAGAGATGTGTATGGTAAAAAACTTGACAAGGATGCGATTATCGGACCGAATACGATTATTACGGCAAAAAGCAATGCCTTTATGTATAATTTCAATATCTATGTACCGCTGATTACGGTAACAGCAACGATTTTAACGATAATTACTTCTATCATTACCCTAACGAAGCGATAAATTTTTTATTATTTCTTCAGAGTGTTTCATCTTTTTTGAGGCAGCCGCATTAAACATATCCCGTGCGGTTGCCCGGATTTCTATTATCTCTCCTCTTTAAAAATCCCACAAAATAGTATATGCTTTCTTCATGAACAATGCAAAAACCGACAGAGATTTTCTCTTTGCGCTTGATTATATATTGAATAAAGCGAATCTACGCGAGATTGACGCATTTGCTGCAGCGGTTGAACGCCGGCAAGGTCAGCTTGAGGGAGCGATAAACGGTAGCATCCCATTTACTCCGGAAGAAGCAGCCAAGAAAATGTCGGAATCGATCTACGCTTCTATTGATGCAAGTATGGATGGTGTCCGGCATACTTTTCGGGATTATGCCGCCGATATCTTGCAAAAAGAAGCACCGGAACTTTCTAAGGAACAGATTGCCGGTCTGGTCGATTCATGGATTCCGCAATCGAGCGGGGCAGGCGGTAAAAACCGTCGTGCTTCTTTGGTAAAGAATGGTTCGGTGCAGGGGGTGCCTGCCGATCTGTTATACGAAATGGTTATACAGTTTGTTTCCTATAGTTTGGGAGAAATGCCGGTTGAAACACAGCGCAACCTTACTGCTGCAATGCATGATTGGACGGACTCTTATTGGCGGCGCTTCCCGACCGGAATAAAACAAGAAATAAAAGCTTTTTTGAACGGAGAGACAACATCCGGTGAGTTTCAAGGTCATCTACGTGATATGTTAAGGTTAGCATAAGGAGATTTACATGCAGGAAAACGAGCAGCCGTTCGAGGCGTGGACCGGATATTATAAAATAGAATATCTTGATGAAGAACCGAAAGTGACGGAAAAAGAGCTCTTTGATACGGTATTTGCCAAGTTGGAAAAAATACAAAAGCAAGCGATACTGGAAAAAATTAAAAGATCAGAAGCTCTGCTTATAAGTCTGGAAGAGGAATTGGATATATTTTTAGCACAAAGATAATAAGCAAGCGTCTGTGTTTTACGTTTTTTTTCTCATAGTGTAAGCAATATAGCGTATAGCAGATGCCAAGATTTCAATTCGAAGGAAGATATATGACTTTTATCTATTATCCTAAATGCACGACATGCATGAAAGCAAAAAAATGGCTTGATGATCATCATATTGATTATATTGAACGGCACATCAAAGAAGAAAACCCGTCTGCAATTGAATTACAGACTTGGCATCGGCAAAGCGGACTGCCGCTGAAAAAATTTTTTAACACAAGCGGATTACTGTATAAAAGTTTACAACTTAAAGATAAACTTCCCAGTATGACAGATGATGAAATGTATACTATCTTGGCATCGGACGGTATGCTTGTAAAAAGACCGCTTATTATTACGCAAAATAAAATTCTTATCGGCTTTAAAGAAAAAGAATGGGAAGGAAATCTTTTATAAGAAGATGTGTTATTAATTTTTGTGACAAAACAAATGTATGGAGAAATATTGTCTTTTAGGAATTTAATTATCTCAATTTGTTCCATTTTTATCTCACCTCATTTCGCTGGCTTGATTTGCTGAAAATATTCCAATTTAGTCAAATATACAATCTTTATTCTTTTCGACATATTCTTGTAAATATTCACACAAAGATGGATAAAAAGCTCCATATTTCATGTCTGTTTCTACAAAATCATCTTTTCCCCCTTCTTCAAGAGCCTTTATATAATTATTGGCAATTTCTTCGTTACTGATTTCAATTAATGCTTCTTTTAATTCTGTCGGATTTATAAGTGGATAGTGATCTTTGTATAAACTAAATCCCCCATTATTCATTGATGCATCATAGTTAAAACAAATTACTGCTTTTCGTTGTATTGCGGATAATGTTGATAAATTTCTAGAACATACATTGTCAATAAAATTATTCCAACGTTGATCTTTTTCAGTTAATATATAAGAGTTCTTCTCTTTGTTAAATAAATTTAATAATTTCATCTTTTGGAATAGATTGATTTTCGTATTTTGAGGGCACTAGAACTTAGCATTTGACAAGTAAAAGATACTTCATGTATAAATGAGTGAGATATTTCTTTATTTTTCATTTTTTCCTCTCTGCCCGAAGGTGCATTCTAACATTCGCTTAACCTGCATTTGCGGCTTGTCCGCAATGTCAGGTTAAGCGAATGTTAGATTTCCTTTCATAAATATAATATAATTCTAAAAAATTGAAAAACGAAACAGTCAATTTAATTAATCAATAATGTTTGACAATTTTTCATTTGGTAACTCATAAAAAATTTTGATCTCTAGTATGTATTCCAGAATTTTTATTTGATTTTATGATTATTATTTAAAACAAGTAAAAATTTCTGTGCTAATCTACTATCTAAAGGTGCAGCAAAATTGGTTAGTTTGACATAAAATTCTGAAATATCTTTATAGGAAAATGAAAGTTCTTTACCAATTCTAAATTTAGAATTAGGAAATTTTTCAAAAAAACTTTTATTTATGATAGCTCTATTGTGAACAATTAGATTTCGTTTTTTTACAATTTCATCAAACCACATCATATCTTCTTCATTTAAAAACAATTTAACCTCTATTTTTTCAAATCCACGTTTTATATCATTAGTTTTACCATAAGCTATATTTTTTATTTTGCTTGACTCTAAAATAGCAGACTGCTTCGCTACAATTTCTTCCAGAATATTTTTTAAATACATAATAAGATTATCAACACCTCGTGCATATAGAAACTGCCCTAAAAATTTTTCATATTTATAAATAGAAAACCAATGATCAAACTTACCACTTCGTACTAAATCTGATAACTCTTTAAACCTATTATTTTTGGAATCTTCAAGAACTTCAGATGCAAAATATCGTATTTCATAAAAATTTTTCGGAATACTAGCAAATTTATCTGCAAGCAAAAGGAATGTAATAAATCTGTCAATATCATTTATTTCTGTAGTAAATTTCAAATATGATTCTGTACATTCTTCTAAAATGATAGCATCAAACTTATTTTTGAGGTTATCAGTATATTCATTTTCCATATAAACATCACTCCTTCACGTAAATAATAATATAAAAAGAACTACAGAACAATTGAAATGAGTCTAACATTCGCTTAACCTGCATTTGCGGCTTGTCCGCAATGTCAGGTTGAAGCGGGTGTTAGGTTTATTTCTCTATCGAAAAAAAATCCAGAGGTAACATCTTCCAATAGTTTTCACAAATTTTTAGTATTGTATTAAAATAATATTGCGAAACTATCGATTGTGGACACTCCTTATCTGGTCGATTATATTCCCAACGTTGAAACTGCCCTGCAATTATTTTATCTCTTTTTGATCGCATATTTTGAAGGATCGAATTATAAGCAATATATTTAGGGCATTGATTCGTTCTTGAATAAGCTGCAATATTTTTGCCTGATTGATAAATTATGCTATAAACAATTGCAAGAGGAAGTTGTTTTGTAACTGTCCAGAAAAACACCTCTGTTTCTTTGCCGATTTCATAACTTATATTAAAATAGTCAAGAATATAATTAAATAAAGACAATGCTTCCCAATATACAATTTCCTCCCATATAGTGGGATCAGTTTTAGGGTAACTAAGCATCCAATCTTGGGGATTTAGAAACTCCCGAGTAATGGTAGGATTTTCATCAATTTCTTTTATATTTATTTGAAACTGCACATTTTTCCAATAGTATCGAAAGTTGTTATTTTCATAATCTGGTTCAAACCAGTTCAATTGTGATCTTGGTGAAAATTCTAATAAATGCTTTAATTTTAACTCATTCAAAACTGAATTCAATTCTTCATCGGATGGGAAAATTTGCATTGAACAGGCAGAAAAAGGCTTTAGAGTTTTGAAATCATCTTCTATACCAGCTTGAATAAGTGTTCCTAATAGAAATTTTTCTCTATATGTTAAATTTTTAAGTGAGATTGGAACAAAATTATCAAAATCTATTTGTTCATAAATGAATTTTCTTTTACGTTCTAACTCTATTTTTTTCAAATCTTTTCGAATTTCTGTACAAAAATTGCAATCACAAGATGAAGTTTCTTCATGATCACAAGCTTCACAAAATAATACATTATCATTAGAACTTCTTAAATCATCGCGTGGATTTTCTAACAAGAAAAGTTTTTCCCCACAATTAGGACAAACTTCTTTTGTTTCTTTTAATGGGAAAACATAATGACATTTTCCCAATGAAAATTTATATGAAGTAATTTTATATTTTTTTTTGAGTTCAGTACTTTTCATCGCTGAAAAATAATCTGTTCGCATAGATTGTATTTCATTATTTGAGAGGTGTGAGACTGTTTGTAATAATTCATCTCTAATTTTCTTAATCATTTTAATCTCCTCTTAAGTGCCGCATTGCGGCATCAACTTAGCATTCGCTTAACCTGCATTTGCGCCTTTGTCGACGCAAAGCGTAAGGCAAAGTTGGCGCGAAAGTTGCATTAAAAAGGGAGCTGCACTAGCAGCGACCGATTCCAGCAACTTTCGTGACAAAACAAATGTCAGGTTGAAGCGGGTGTTATGTTTCTTCAGAAACATTTACCCAACAGATTTTTCTTTAAGCGGTAAGTAATCACCAGTATTGATTATTTCTATGTCTCTTCCCTCATAGCTATTTTTGGACATTGTATTGCACAAAGGTTGATTAGTGTATATCAAGCAAGCTTCAGTATCATCAACAAGTTGCTTTGTGATTTTTCCAACTGAATACTTGACAATTTTACCAGTCATAACAAGTACGTTTCTTCTTGGATCTTCTTTTAAGTATTTTTTTATACAATCATAAGCCGTATGTTTCTGTAGAACTCTTTCTCTAATTGTTTGTTCATAGGCTTTGCCAATGTAATGTAATTTAATAGATTTATAAGTATTTTCTACTTTATCATAGATACCTGTTAATATTGCATAAAATCCATGTTCATCTAAATACTTATGATCAGAATTTGAAATCATCTCATATAATACACAATTTTCATTCCAATTAATTGTTACTTTGTCCATTGAAAACTCCTTTTAAGTAGAATTTATTTACCTGCTTAATCCAGGTTTTTCTTTTTATAATACATAGATAGTAAAATATACTACTAAATCAGAAAGAATCACTAAATTACACCTGTTATAAATATTTCATAACCGTGAATTAGTCTTTTATTAGTAACTACGAACCAAGTGTTTAATAACTATCAAGCAAAATTATGTAATTATTTACCTTACTATTAAACAAAAAAACTTGATGAATCTATAAAATACAATTAAGAACTATTCCTACGCGCCCCAGTATGGGCGTCGGTATAACATCTTTTCGACCCTTCCTCATAATATCATACGAACGCCCCATTTGCAATATAAACTATCGCGGATTAAACCAATAACATCTTTCTTCCATAATATACACCGGAGCACATCATCAACAACCAGATTAGGCCTATCTTCATTAAATAGGATACACCTTCGATCGGTAGGGCATGAAAACCGACTGCAACCACCTTGTAAGAACAACACTCCAGCAGGCGGATAAAAAGACCATAATCGTTTTCAGGCAACAGAGAGAATATCTTTGCCGTTTCCTCACGGCTCAGTACAGCAGGTAGTTGCTTAGACTTTTTGGCATGGATGCCATTGTTCGGCGAATGTGCATCCATGCACATTCCCGACGGCGAGTTTTTGTTCCACAAAAACATCACTTCTGCTTGGAACCATCGACATTCTTGTTGGAAATGATACGTTTAATATTTATTTTTGTGCAGCACGAAGTAGATGCACCCTTTCCGTAAGCCTTTTGAAAATAGACTGTTAAGCAGTTGTACACCCGTGTACAACTGCTTAACGACGAGATTTGTGCTCAGTACCGCTACGGATGGCGGGCGTATTAAGCAGAAACGATGTTTTGCCTTTGGCAAAACTTGCAAGCCAATTTACAACACGGATGTTGTAAATTGACGCAACTCGCTACTGCTTAGAACCACGGACATCCCTGCCCGTTCTGATACGTTTTTTTTGTGCAGCACGAAGTAGATGCCCCCCTTCCGTAAGCCGTTTGAAATAGACGCCACAGATGCTAGGAGCCTAGCCGAAATAAAGCGGAGACGTATCGGGTATACGTTGAGCATTTATTTCGGCGTAGCGACAACGCAGATGTGCCGTATATTTCAAAAGGTGTGGGGAAAGGCACATTGAATAACCTCCTCCATCCTAGTAACAGGATGGAACTGAATGCCTTTCTTTATGTGCTCGGGGATTTTTTCGAGGTCGCGGATATTTGCGGCGGGGATGATAATCTCCTTGATGCCGTTGCGGCGGGCGGCGATGGTTTTTTCTTTTAAGCCGCCGATCGGGAGTACCTGACCGGTCAGTGAGAGTTCGCCGGTCATAGCGAGCTTCGGCTTAATGACCTTACCGGATAATAACGAAAGCAGTGCAACGGTCATTGTGATACCGGCGGAAGGGCCGTCTTTGGGGGTTGCGCCTTCCGGAATGTGCAGGTGGATAACGTGGCTTTCAAACCACTTAACGCTTGCAATGCCATGTGCGTCGGCAAAGTGGCGCACCCATGTCCATGCAATCGAGGCAGACTCCTTCATCACATTGCCCATCTGACCGGTCAGGCGGAATTGCCCTTTACCCTTATTCGGCAAGGCTTCTATCAACAGGGTATCGCCGCCCATGCTTGTCCATGCAAGCCCGATCGCCGTGCCGGGAACCTTTGCGTATTTGATGTCATCGTCGCGGAAAATGGGTTTGCCGAGCATCTTTTCGATTTCGGCGGTATCCGGCGCAAACACATCTTTTTCGCCGCGCTCGCCGGTAACCAGCTCAACGGCGATTTTCCGGTGGAGCTTATCGAGGTTCTTTTCAAAGTTGCGTACCCCCGCCTCCCGTGCATAGCCGTTCGCAATATGCAGCAGTATCTGCTTGGAATATTTCACCTGCGCTTTCTTTAAGCCGTTTTTCTCAAGGCTTTTCGGCAGCAGGTAGTTCTTTGCGATTTCTACCTTTTCCGAATCGATATAGCCTGCGAGTTGAATAACTTCGGCGCGGTCGAGCAGCGGGCGCGGAATACCGTCAAGCGTGTTCGCCGTCAGGATAAATACGATATGCGATAGGTCAAACGGTAAATCGAGGTAGTGGTCGCGGAACGAAACATTCTGTTCGGGGTCGAGCACTTCAAGCAAGGCGCTGGAAGGGTCGCCCTGATAGCTTTGCCCCATCTTATCGATCTCGTCAATCATAAAGACCGGCGCCTTTGTTTTCACGATTTTTAATCCCTGCAAAATCTTGCCGGGCATCGCGCCGATGTACGTTCTGCGGTGACCTTTAATTTCAGCCTCATCCCGCATACCGCCCACCGAGAACCGGAAAAATGGTTTATTCATTGCACGGGCAATCGACTTACCGACACTCGTTTTACCGACACCGGGCGGCCCCACCAACAAAACAATCGAGCCCTTCGTATCATTTTTCAGCTTTCGTACCGCAAGGTATTCGATAATCCGCTTCTTTACATCTTCCAACCCATAGTGATCCGCATCCAAAACTTTTTTCGCTTCTTCTATATTATACGCTTCCGGTTCGGGAGGATTCCACGGGAGTGTCAGCGCGGTTTCAAGATAATTCCGTCCGACAATGTACTCAGGCGAATTGGGTTCAAGGAACTTGAATTTTTCAAACTCAGCTTCTATCGTCTCTTTTACTTCACCTTCAAAATGGAATGAGTCGATCAGCTTGCGGAATTTCTCTTCATCGGCATCCTTCGGATCGGAACTCAAGCCCAGTTCTTTTTTGATACTTTTGAGCTCTTCATGCAGGAAGTATTCCCGCTGATTTTTTTCAATCCGCGTATTCAAATCGGCTTGAATCTTTCGCTGGACATCCAGCAATTCCTTTTCTTTTTTGATATGCACAAAGACCTTTTCCATCCGTTCGCGGACGTTGATAGTTTCCAGTATTTTTTGCTGATCCTCTTTCGGGATGTTTAAAATGCTGGCAGTAAAGTCCGCAATCTTTCCCGGATGGTCGATGTTGACGATGTTGAGCCGCATCTCTTCCGTAAAAAGCGGGTTGTTTTCGGAAAGTTCCTTCATCTCTCCGATCAGCCCGCGCAGCATCGCCTTTACCTCAACCGTATTCTCTTCTTCATCTTCGAGATACTGAACCGCTACGACAATCGGTTTTTTCTCATTCACAACTTTGCGGATTTTGAATCGTTTCAAGGTTGAAATGAGAATATTGATCCCGCCGTCAGGCAGGTTGATTTTTTTAATAATCCGTGCAGCGGCTCCGATTTGGTATACATCAGAGGCGCCCGGATCTTCCGTCTCATTTTTTAACAGCGAAAGACCGATAAAACCGGTGCCGCCGTACGCTTCTTCGACAGAGCGGATATCATCGGCGTCGTTTATCAAAAGCGGGGTAAAAATCCCCGGATAAATAGGCCGGCCGTTCAGCGGAATAAGATTGATTTTTTTAGGCAAAAGTTCTTCGATTGGAATAACCGCCTTTGCGTCTTGTTGAGTTGACGTATCTGCCGCGTTCGGCGTATCTAAAGTCTTTGAAGTATCTGAATCCATAGCTTTAAATATCGTCATTATTCAGCGAAAAGTCAATAAATGGCCTTTTATCTATTGGAAAAATACGATATACTGCCCCGTATGGGGACAAGTATTGTTTTTGTTAATCAAAAAGGCGGGGTAGGGAAGACCACTTCAGCCGTCAATATCGGTGCATACTTTGCACAGGCAGGGAAGAAAACGCTGCTTGTGGACTTTGATCCGCAGGGAAATATGTCGTCGGGTGTCGGGATTTCCAAAAAGCAGCCGAGTATTTATGATGCAATTGCCGGAAAAATTCCTATCCAAAAAACGGTCAGACCGACGGCGGTTAAGGATTTGTATGCAATTCCCGCCGATATCAATTTATCGGGTGCGACCATCGAACTGGTTGATCAGCAATCCCGAGAATTTTTTCTCCGCGACAATCTTGCGCTCCTTAAAGAAGAATATGAATATATTTTAATTGATTGCCCTCCGTCATTGGGGATTTTAACGCTGAACGGGCTCGCCGCTGCGGATGAGGTATTTATTCCGTTGCAGTGTGAGTATTTTGCGCTTGAGGGCTTAACGCTCCTTTTGCAAACCGTTAAAAGAGTACAGGAAAAAATCAATCCCCGCCTTAAAATCGGCGGTATCTTTTTCACGATGTACGATTCCCGCACAAAGCTCGCGCAGGAAGTGGTGCAGCAGGTTACCGCTTATTTTAAAGACCGCGTATGCAGCACGATTATTCCGCGTAACGTCCGCCTCTCCGAAGCGCCCTCCCACGGGCTGCCCATCTGCAAGTATGATGATTCTTGTATCGGTGCCCGCAGCTATGCAAAACTCGCTCAGGAGGTGCTTGACCGTGCCTAAATCTGCACTGGGTAAAGGGCTCGACTCCTTGCTTCCTTCCGATATCACGGATTTGTATTCAAATGATGCTGCTGCACAATCTTCGGATGTACAATCGGGTAGCGGTTTGTCTGTAATGCTGCAGCAAAATGTGATGCGAGGAGAAGCGGCGCAACAAGCCGGTACTCAAAATCGCGCTGATACGGTCGGTTCTGCTTCGGTTGAACTTGACCCCGCGCTGTTAAAACCCAATCCGTTTCAGCCCCGCCGAACCTTTAACGAAGAGAGTTTGCAGGAACTTGCCGCTTCCATAAAAGAACACGGGATTATTCAGCCAATTATCGCGGAAAAAAACGGCGATGAATACTATATTATTGCGGGAGAGCGGAGAACGAGAGCGGCGCTTTTAGCGGGGCTTACGCGGGTGCCGGTCATCTTCCGTGAATTTGAAAATAGCAAAAAACTTGAAATTGCGCTTATCGAAAATATCCAGCGGGAAAACCTCAATCCGATTGAAGAGGCGAAGGCATATCAAGAGATTATGCAGCTGTCCAACCTCAATCAGGAGGAGACCGCTAAGCGGGTAGGGAAGAGCCGATCGGCGGTTGCCAATGCGATGCGGCTTTTACAGCTGCCCGACGAAATGCAGACAGCGCTGGAAAAAGGCTTCATCACCGCAGGTCATGCGCGGGCAATCCTCTCGCTTATCAATCCGGCAGATCAAACGCTGCTGTTTACCCGCATTACGGAGCAGGCGCTTTCGGTGCGTGAAGCGGAAATGCAGGCAGCTCAGTTGAAAAACGGCAGCCGCGCCGGACGGAAAAATACGGCACCGCAGCCGGTAAGCCGGCCGGAAGCGGATGATGCGCAGCTTGCTGTTAAAGATATTGAGCAGCAATTTATTGATGCGCTGGGTACAAAAGTGGAAATTAAAGGCGACCTTGAAAAAGGCATCGTGCATATTTCGTACTTTTCGCAGGCAGATCTTGATGCGCTATATAATAAAATTGCCGCAAAATAGCATTGCAGGAACATAACCTTCGATGGCAAACCTTTCCGATTATCTAGTTTGGCGGGGCGATCTTCCCTTTGAAGTGCGCCCGTTCAATGCGGTAGATGCGCTGGTTCTGTGTCAACTTTCTTACCTTAACTTTTCCGATATTGTCCCAGCCCAATTTACCGATGGTATTACGCTGCGGGAAGCTGCCCGTATCTATGCCGCCGATTCTACGCGCGGAACCCCTGAAGAGTTTGGTGTGTTAATCAACCCGCTCACCGCTGATTTGCTCAAAACTGCTGCGGAAACGGAGCGCTTCGGTTCCATTCTGTTAAAAGGCTTTGTAAATGAGATTGACCGCAATGCGGATAAACAGTTCGCAGCGGTGACCGCCGTGCTTCCAACGGGGTCTGCCTGTGTTGTCTATCGGGGTACGGACGACTCGATTATCGGATGGAAAGAAGACTGCCTCTTGAGCCTTTCCGCACCCATTCCCTCTCATACTGCAGCAGCGGATTATCTTTCGGCGGCTGCGGAAGCTGCCGTTGTGTGCGGTAGCAAAAAGCTTTACATTGCGGGGCATTCTAAGGGCGGAAACCTTGCGCTCTATGCGGCTGGGACTGCCGCCGCTTCGGTACAGGAGCGGATTGAGCGGGTGTTCTGCTTTGACGGCCCCGGCTTTGCCTTTGATATTGAACAGCGGAGCGGATTTCAAGCGATTATCCCTAAAACCTCTTCTTTTATTCCACAGTCTTCCGTTGTCGGCGTGCTTTTATCCTATCTGCCGCATTATACCGTTATTGAAAGCGCCGAAACCAACACCTTCTGGCAGCATGATGCATTTTCTTGGCAGATTAAACGGGATGAGTTTATAACCTATCAGCAAGGTCGGACAAAGGAAAGCTATTTTGCGGAAAAAACCATGCGGGAATGGCTTTCTCATCTTAACGATACCGAGCGGAAAGAATTTATCGAAACATTGTTTGCCGTTCTGTTCGGCACCGGTGCGGAAACGCTCAGCGAGTTAACCGCCAATGGACTTGCTCATTCGTTGCACATTTTAAAAGAGCTGCACACGGTAGATTCCGAGCGACGGCAAGACCTGTTTGCCGTTATCAAGGCCTTTTTCGGAGCCGTTTACACACATTTTCCTTATCCGTAATGCCTTAATTCGTGCGAGGGGGTAATACCCCGATGCTTTGCGTCGGGGTTGTTGATTGTAAAAGTTAGGAACAGCGCTCGCAGTCCGGATTTTTACCTCAAACTGCGAGGAGTTGCATTCCCCTAGTCGTTTTCTTCCGCTAATTCAAGGCTTTCAATATTCGGTTTGAATGCCTTACTACAGATAATAAAGCAAGCAAAGCTAACCGCCAATCCCGGAAGAATGGGGTCAAGACCGAAAAGCGAAGTCTTTGTTTGTTCAAGAATGATAACGACAATGCTGCCGGCAATGAGTGACGCTATAGCACCGATATTTGAAGCCTGCTTCCAATAGTGCCCCATAACATACGGGAAGAAAGCTCCTGCTGCCCGTAGTGTAAACGAGAACATCAGCAGCTTAATAATACTGCCTGTGTTAAACAGTGCGATGATCATACCGAATACACCGACTATCAACATGGTGATTTGTGTAACCCGCATAACTTCCTGGTTCGTTGCATTGGGTTTGATATAAATTTTGTAAATATCGTTCCCGAATATGGAGCCTGCGCCCAGTAAGTCAGAGTCGGCGCTCGACATCGTTGCAGAAATAATACCGGAAAAGAGAAGTCCGACAATCAATGCAGGCATTGTTGCCATCGCTAAATGCGGCAGCGCATATTTCGGACCTTGGCTCAGTATGATATCTCCATCTATTTTTTTCATATTGATAAGTGCCAACGTAATGATACCGAGAAGCGTTGGAATAAAGGCATACGCAAAGTTCAGTATTGCAGAAATGATTGACCCCTGTACGGCAGCTTTTTCATCACGAGCGGCATAGTAGCGCGAAACTGCCTCTTGCCCTACCGAAAAAGATGCAACATACATAATCGTCATCGAAATAATCGCGCCGACGCCAATGCCCTTAAACGGACTGAATGTGTCGGGCGGAACATTTGCTACGACGGCTTGCATACCGCCTGCAAGATTGAGAGAGAACGGCAACGCAAGTGCCATACCGATGATAATCAAGAATACCTGTACAAAGTCTGTAATGGTAACGCTCCATAAACCGCCCATAATCGAATATACGGTAACAACAATCGCAACGATGATAACCGCTACGGAGTAATTTATATTCAGCATAAAAGATACGATTGTCGCGGAAGCGATAAACTGAGAGGCTGTCAAACCGATCAGCGGTAAAATCATAATAATTGCGGTAATCAACCCTGCCGAGCCGCTGTATCGGCGTCTAAAGTATTCGGGTACGGTTTTAACCATTGTCCGGCGTAGACGGGGGGCAAATACGGCAAGTATGATATAGGCAATACCCATCGTTGCAACATACCAAAATGCGCTCAATCCCCAATTCGTAAAGGATTTTTCTGCGACACCGAGCGAGCTTCCTCCTCCGATTTCCGTAGCAGTCAATGTTCCTGCCATTAAAATCGGTCCCAGCCGCCTTCCGGCTACCATAAAATCTTCGTTCGTTTTAATCTTTTTTGAAGATGCCCAGCCGATGAAAAGCATCAATAAAAGATATGCGACAACAATGACCAATACTATCGTATTCATAGCTCCTCCTGTTTATGGGCATCTCTACAGGTGATTAAAATTTTAGAAATGCCATAACTATATTACTATAGTTTCTTATAATTTGCTACTTCCGGTTTTTTACATATTAAACCTGTTCGGAAAATTGAAAATTATTGACATTTTGAGGTATTCAGTATAAAGTTTAAGATGACAGTTATCTACTGTTATAAGGAGCAAACATGTCTGGAATCATGATGGTGATCGTGTGTATTGCTCTCGTAATTATCGGTTTAATTCTTGGATGGACGATTCGCTGGCTGTATGCCAGATTTCAACTATCTGCTTCTGAACAGCGTGCAGAGCGGGTTTTACAGGAGGCTATAAAAGAGGCTGAAGCTCAAAAGAAGGATATTCTTCTTGAGGCAAAAGAACAACTTATTCGGGAAAGAAATCAACAAGAACGAGAGAACCGCGAACGGAGAAGCGACCTTCAACGGATGGAACGCCGCTTAACCCAAAAAGAAGAACAGCTGGATAAACGGCTGGAATTGGCAGAAAAAAATGAAAAGCAACTCGTTGAGCGGAAGGATGCGCTTGACGAACGTGAAAAAGTCTTGGATGGGGAGGAAGAACGGTACAAGGAAGAACTGGAACGCATTTCCGGTTTGACACAGGCTCAGGCAAAAGATTTAATTATCCAGAGTCTTGCGAATGAGGCGAAAAAGGATGCGCAGGTTCTTATCAATAGAATAGAAGAGGAAGCGAACCTTACCGCTGAAAAAAAAGCGCGTGATATTTTGGTTACGACTATTCAGCGGCTGACTACGGAGACAACAAGCGATATAACCGTTTCTACGGTGAGCTTGCCGAGTGATGAAATGAAGGGGCGGATTATCGGGCGTGAGGGGCGCAATATACGTGCGCTGGAAACCTTGACCGGTGTCGATATTATTATCGATGATACGCCCGAGGCGGTGGTTATTTCCTGTTTCGATCCGGTGCGGAAAGAAATTGCCCGTATCGCATTGGAACGGCTTATTCTGGATGGCCGAATCCACCCTGCGCGGATTGAAGAAATTGTGCAGAAGGTTACGCGCGAAATTTCGCAAACCGTGTATGAAGAAGGGGAAAAAGTGCTCTTTGACCTCGGTATTCACGATATGGGACAGGAAATGGTGCGTGCACTCGGACGCTTGCATTTTAGGACGAGCTACGGGCAGAACGTATTGCAGCATTCCAAAGAAGTCGCTATTTTGGCAGGTACGCTTGCCGCAGAAATCGGCGCGAATGTGGAAATCGCAAAACGCGGCGGTTTACTGCATGATATCGGTAAAGGTGCCGAAGCGGATTCCGACAAGAACCACGCCGAAGTTGGTATGGAGATGACGCGGAAGATGAGCCTCGATCCGCGTATCGTCAATGCGGTCGGTTCGCACCATAATGATATTGAGCCATCCTGTGTGGAATCCATACTGGTGCAGATTGCCGATGCTATTTCTGCCGCACGGCCGGGTGCCCGCCGCGAAACGATGGATAACTATGTCAGACGGCTTGAAAACCTTGAAGCAATTGCAGAAGGGTTCCAAGGCGTTGAAAAAGCATATGCAATCCAAGCAGGCCGCGAGCTGCGGGTATTGGTAAACAATGAAAAGATACCTGATCAAGAAGTAAAGGCCTTGGGCAGGGATATTGCGAAAAAGATTGAAAACGATCTGAAATATCCCGGCCGTATTCGGGTAACGCTCATCCGCGAAACACGTATTATCGAATACGCACGATAACGGAAATGTTCGGTAAAGCAATTCCATTTACCGATAATTGGTAATGAGCAGTAAAAGGCCGTCCTTAATAGGGCGGCTTTTTTATTTAGTACATAAGTTCTATATAAATTTTAATAATAAAACCCGTAATAACTATATGACTAATAACAGCAATAATAAAATTAATTATTTTGTAATTTAAGCTCGCATAGTCATTTTTTTTACCGATTCTGATTACAAAAATCTCATTCACCATTTTTAATGTCTGATAATATCTGGTACAAATCAGTATTAACTGACTAAGAAATATTATTATGCAAAACGGCAGAAGTGAAATCACTAAATATTCAGTATTGAAACTTTTTTCTACTATTATTCTATTAATTGAGACTATGATGAAAGGTATATTTATTATCAAAGAATAAATTATAGAAAATGTAAATAAATGTATATATTTCAATTGGAAGTATTTTTCAACGAAATATAAAAAGGAACCTTTTTTATATTTATTTTCTTTTAAACTTTCTTTTTTATCTAAAACAATATCACCTGATAATTTCTTTCCGATTTTATTTATTTCAATCAAGACTTCATCGTAAATATTTTCATTTACAAATAATTCGTACTTTCCTGAAGCATTTCGGATTTCACTTTCATAATATTTATCATTTAAATGATTTTTTAAGAAGCTACTTTCTCTTTTATCATTCGTTTCAAATACTTTTTTCATATACTTACCTATTATAAGTCACAAAGTCACTTACACCTTAAATATAAATACTTCCGATAGGAACTTTATGCTCGGGGCTGTTCATTTGTCTGAGATTTAAGTCTGATGATAGTGATGTCAGAGTTGTTCGGACCATATACCCAGCAAATTATGCTTGAGCACTCATTTTTTGCTTCAAATAATTACAAATCCTTAGCGTCATGGAAATTTTCTACATAAATTTGAAGATGTATCTCTTTGCCTTCGAATGTTTTCACAAAGATATCATATACCTGCAAATTTCTAAGTTTAGTAAAAGTATTCGTATCCGGTTCTTCTGCAGTTCCTGCCATTTCTGAATCTAAATCCTTTTCGCCAAGTGTATTAAGCAAGGTGGAGAACTTTACTTGATTCTTCTTAACTTGCTTATTTAGTTTTTTGACTGAAGATTCTTTTACGGTAAATAATGTAACCATATAAGCTACTTCATTATTACTTGTATCCAAGGCTTGTACCATAGAAGTACATTTCATTCCTGTTATTTCAAATTTTTTTCCTGCCGCAGATGTTATTACAATATCAGCTTTTCCTTGAGGTACGATATTGGTCTGCAATGCTGTTACCCCTGTTCCTTTTGCAACCACGCCTCCCAAATACATTGCAACATCATCATTCACTTCCGTAAACATTTTTTTAGGTTCATACTCATTGGGGAAACCATGGCTTCCAATAACTACCAATACTAATAATAAAAAGAGTTTTCTCATTTTTTCTCCTTCGCGCCGTAGGTGTCAACCTAACATTATTTTAAACCGTATTACATGAAAGTACAATATCGGCTTCAAAAACGGCGTTAGCCGTTTTGTTCTTTTATAATAATCCATTTATTTTTTGTTTTTGAAGCAACATAGCCTTTTGGCAATATATACATTGCTTCATACAATGGATATTTAATAATTATTTCTTCTAATGCCACAACTCTAGCATCTTCAGTATTCAATTGTCTGCCAGATAAAAATTGCCAAGATTCATCTTCATTAGAATATACTACTAATTTTATTTTTTCATTATTTTCGAGAACATATTTATCTGTAAAAGTTATCGAACTTTTTGTTTGTAAAAATTTCCATTCTTTTTTATCGATAATGAAATTATATGTATTAATTAGTAGAATCAGCAAAACCATCCAATAAAGATTATATAAGATGCAAATTGCTTTGTTGCTAAATAATTGACCCTTTAAAATAAAAGAAATTATATTAAGAATAACATAAATTACAATTAAATATATAGAGACTTTATAACTAAAATATTCTCTTTTCTTATTTTTCCATAAATTATTTAAAAGCATTTCATAAATTTCAATATTTTCGTGCACGAATTCATCAGTCTTTTGAATATTAGATTTTTTTCTTGCATCTAATTTTTTTTTACTCACTTTATTGCACAATATTGTCACACATAATCCAACACATATTAAAGCAAACGAAATCAATAGGTAATTTATTGAGGATAACAAATTATGATCTTTAATAAAATAATACATTTTTACCCCTTAACTTCCAGCGCAGCGCACTGTGCGTATAACATTCGCTTAATCTGCACTTGCGGTCTGTCTGCAATGTCAGGTTGAAGCGGTGCAAAGATGCGGAAAGCAACTTTTGTGACAAAGGTTTTATCGGCTTTGAAAACCTTGTTATGCTTTTTTTATTTTTACCTTGCCAGTTGATTTTAATAACTGAATCATATTTATTATGATACAAATACCACACAAAAACAACGATAAATATATATTTGTAAGTAATTCTCTTTTGACTTCAGGTTCTTTTACTGATTCAAAAGCAAGCTTTACAATTTCAAATATTGGATACCCTTCTATTTCTGGAAGCTTTAATACTTCTTTTATAATAACAGCAATATAACTTAAATATACTCCAACAGCCGTATATACCAAACTTATTAAAGAAATTATAAGTACACCTATCTTGTTCATTTTGCCTTTTGCCCAAACATAGCCTTTTTGTGAAAGATAAAAATATATTAAACCTGATGCACCTGCGATTCTACCTAATAAAAATAAAATGAATGTTACTAATATTCCAGGAATAGAAAAAACTATTGCTGCTATTGAACCTTGAAGATAATTATTTGGTTGGAGCCTAAAATCTTCATACGCATTGTTAATTTTAGTTTCTAATCTTTTTGCACAAGAAGAACACATTGGAACCGGAATACCATCAACATCAAATAGATTAAGTCCATCTGTTGCTGTACAGTTATCTCCACTGCATTTTGATTTTTCTTGTGGGTATTTTTGTTTAATATACCCAGTTATGTCTTCAATTACTTCTTTTATTTTTGAAATTTTGAAAGGTAAAAAATATTCTGCAAATATAATACAAACATTAGAAGACTGATCGTGAAAAAAATCTATAGTTTTTGCATATCCTTTCCTTTTCCAAGATAAAATTTTCTTTTTATCATCTTCATTTAATTCAATTGGAAATATGAAATTCACATTTTTCTGATTCGCCCCATCTGCAAACATAACATATGTATTATTTATAAATCCATAAAAATATGTTCCGTTATTTTTGAACCCAAATTCTTTGCCCAATTTTTTTAAACCTGGAAAAACCATCCTATTCCCCCTTTTTCTAAAAACCACGCCTATAGCGTGTGAGCATAACATTGTTTTAAACTGCAACGCAGCTTGTCTGCGTTGTCAGCTTTGAAAACGGTGTTAGGTTC
Organism: Treponema sp. OMZ 857; assembly: GCF_024181085.1. Taxonomy (NCBI): domain Bacteria; kingdom Pseudomonadati; phylum Spirochaetota; class Spirochaetia; order Treponematales; family Treponemataceae; genus Treponema; species Treponema sp. OMZ 857. The sequence goes on along the minus strand of NZ_CP051147.1, from coordinate 2,283,541 downwards.
TATCTCTCTACGAATTTGAAACCTTACTATTTGCAAGATTTCCTTTTTGTAAATTGCTCTTTTTCAGAATCTGTTAACGAAGAAATAGGAACCCCTTTCTCTTTTGCATAGTTACGCAACGCTTTCATATTGACTCGCCTTAAAGTTCTATTCCATTTTTTAATCGAGATTGAGTCGATTAAAAAATATTCTTTATTTAAATTCTATATCACAGTTTATATAACTACTGTATACAATTTCTAGGGTGGATAAATCTAAAACATTTAGCATAAAAGATTCTATTGTTGAAACTCGTTGTTCTCTGGAATTTCCCATTCCTATATATACCAGATAAAATTTATTACCTTTTTCAACTAGATTGAATCCCCATTGTCCTTCATTAATTTTTAAAATTTCTCTTTCGTCTTCAAATGCTTTTCCTTCGTTTTTAAGGACTTCACCCCCTCGCTTATAAATAATTATCTCAAAATTAGAAGCCATGTAACCAACCGAAGTATAATAAGGTTTCGCGATGATTTTTTTATCTAAAACTTCACGCTCAATTATTTCAGGATGGTCGCCTTTGAGTCCCATGAATGAATAATCAAACGTAGCCATTTTTTCAATTATGCCAGAAGAAATCCATTTCTTTTCATCATTTGTAAGATTATAAACATAACAGGCTCTTGCCGTTGATTCTTTTTTCCATTTTTTATTTTTAAATGAAAGAAGATTATATGCTACAAGACGTCTATTATCAAAATTACGTTCTTCTTCAAAAAATAAAGTTTTTCCTGTAATGGGATTTTGAACAGGATAGACTAACCCGCAATTTCCAGCTGAGCCGTCACCGTAATAATATATAATCCATTTTTGTTTTTTACTGTCAAAGCGAAAAATCGTAAGATAGGGGAATCTGCCGCTTCCTTCAATCTGCATCATCGCAATTAATCTGTCTTTTACATCATCAAGATATATTTCTGTGCAGTAAAGATTAGCATTCTTAGTATAAGATATTTCATTTGGAAGGAAACCACATTTTTCACGATCAGAAACTTCTATTGTGGTATAGTTTAATTCATTTTCATAATTCTCATAAGTTGTATATTCATGATTTTTTATCCAATTTGCGTAATATAAAATATTATCAATTTCAGATTTCCGAGAATTTGATGCAAATAGATTTAATGAGGCTATTAATATAAAAAGTAATACTAGAAATATATCCTTTAATTTCATTTCTTTCCCTCATACCAAGCACCCCACGGGGGCAGTCTAACGTTCGCTTAACCTGCATTTGCGCCTTTGTCGACGCAAAGCGTAAGGCAAGGTTGGCGCGAAAGTTGCATTAAAAAGGGAGCTGCACTAGCAGCGACCGATTCCAGCAACTTTCGTGACAAAACAAATGTCAGGTTGAAGCGGATGTTATGTGTTAATTTTCAATTTCCCTTTTAAATAAAATTATAAGCAAAACTTTTATATCTTAATAGTTCGATTAAATTCTTGCCCCCACTCTTTTAGCTAAATATCAAAAACCTGATTATCATCATACATATTAAAAAAAATATTTTACATTTTTTTCTACTTACTCAGCAAATTGAGTAACTGTATAGTAAAGACAATAGTAATGTAATCAATATGCGAACTATAATATGAGACCATTCTAAATTCCCAACCACATAACCGGTAAAAATTACTAATGGAATCATTAACACTAAAGAAAGATATACAAGCCATGGTAGATTCGTAACCGCAGCTGAAATCAACAAAATAGATCCGACAAAATACAGCAAGTGAACAGTTTTAAAACCTATCCCCTTAATTTCTGCAATCACTGCAATAAGAGTCAGAATTGCATAAAATCCGATAAATCCTCTAGAAAAAATATTAAGTATAGTTTTCAATTTTTTCCCTCTTTAAATAAAATTATAAGCAAAATTTTTATATCTTAATAGTTCGATTGTAATTAAACTAAGTTATTTGAGATGATGCACATATAGGTAACATTATCATCATATATGAAATCGTATTATACCCTATATGAGCAAGGATACAAGAAAATATAGAATCAGTATAAAAATAAAGCAAACCTAAAATTATGCCGCATATAAATGAAGGTATCATTTGAACGATATTAAAATGGAGTATTGAAAAAAGTGCAGCAGATATGAGCAAGGCAACAATTTTCCCGTAGTTTGTGCAAAAACCGTTAAGCAAAAATCCTCTCATTAAAACTTCCTCAAGAATAGGCGCAAGGATACAAAAATCAAAAAAAGTGGCAATCGGCGATATCTTTATTAAGCGGATAGTTTGTTGATAGTTTTCTTTACTTGATGGAAATAAATTTTCAAATATGGGATCTAATCCCTTATCTAAAAGAAAATAAAATAATATGGAACACCCTAATGCTAATATTATTCCTTGAAAAGAAATATTTGAAAACAAATGTAGTTTGAAATTTGTTTTTGTCATTAGTAGATTAAGAAATATTGTTATACATAAAGCAACAGTAATTAAGTTTAAAACCCTACTTTGTTCAGGGGCAATCTTTCTCCATATTGAAATATCAAGAATCGTATACAGAATCATAAAGCCAAACCAAACAAGCATCCATAGAATTCCTTTTCCAATAGATATTCCATTACTCATATAATCGTTTCTCCTCAAAAATCTCTAACTTAAATTTTCTCTTTTTTATTTTAGCATAAATTGATAATCCTTTCAATTTTCGAAAAGATATGCAAATCCTTTTTTTGACTTAGTCTTTGTATCTAAATTATATTTAAAAAAACAAAGTGCTTGCTGACTATAAAAAAATAAATAAACATCATAAAAAATAACTTTTTTTATGCAGAATGGCTGCTCTATTAAAATCTATATAATCTTCCAAACTTGATTTACCTTTTAAAACATATTCCGTTTTTTTCTACCCCGCGCCCTACTAGGCGTCCACATAACATTGTTTTAAACCGCAAACGGGCACAGTCCCGTTTGTCGGCTTTGAAAACTGTGTTATGTGTTATTTTCTTTAAGTTTATAAGCTATAATATTAACAGTTCCTTTTCCTTTATATTTAGTCATTTCATATAAATCAGATTTTCGTTCAATATATTCAGGCAATTTTTTAACACCATATTTTGATATGTCAAAATCAGGTTTTACCCTTTTTATATATGTTCCTGCGGAACTTACATTTGTATATCCAGTTTCGTCATCTTGATAAGAATTTGCAGCAATTTGTAACAATCTATCTAATTCGTCTATTTCTGTTTCTTTGTTATTTACATTATTTTCAACTTCCTCAATAACTTCATCAGAATCCATGTTAAGTTTTTCTAAACAAAGATATAGATCACAAGATTGTTTAAAAGCTTCTGAGGCAGACTCTTTACCTACACCTATCACGAATTTGCCTGATTCACGCAGTTTAATAGCTAAAGGAGTAAAATCGCTATCACTTGAAACAATTGCATATGTATCATAATTGGAAGTATATAGAAAATCTAAGGCATCTATTACTAATGCCATGTCAGTTGCATTTTTACCTTTTACATAATCAATCTGTTGGATTGGTTTAATAGCGAGATTTCTAAAATCATCTTCCCATTTCTTTAACACTTCTTTTGTCCAATTACCATAGGCTCCTTTTACAACAATTCTACCGTATGCTGAAATTTCCATTATTACAGATTTCATTTTTTTTTCTTGCGTATTATCAGCATCGATTAATAAAGCAATTATTTGTTCACTATTTATCATTCTTCGGTTCCTCCTCATCTGCTCTAGTAGAGCAGTCCACATAACACCCTTCCGACCCTTCCTCATAATATCACACGAACGCCCCATTTGCAATCTAAACTGTTACAAGATAAGAAATTAAATCTTTCTTCCATAAGTATCCACCGGAACACATCATTAACAGGCATATTAGGCCTATCTTCGCTAAATAGGATAAAGACAAATCGTATTCAATCTATAGGGCTTTGAACACCAAGCTCACCGCGGTTGAGAACATGGGTGTAAACCATAGTGGTTGAAACATCGCTGTGACCGAGAAGCTCTTGGATAGTGCGGATATCGTAATCGAATTCTTGCTGGTATGTTGCGCATAGCGATGTTACCTTGCACTCCAACTATCCAATAAATAATAAAATGGGAATGTTGCAAAATGGATAAATACAATTTTTAATTTTATTCTATTTTCTTGTTTTATTGGAAATGGTAATTTCAATATTACTACAGAATCCAGCTCTTCATCTGATAATTCTCGATTCAGCCCCCAAGCAATAGGATACACAATTAATAATACGCTCGGTACCAAAAGTACAAACAGTCGATTTGCCCGATAAAAACCATAACCGAGCAAGAGGCTGAAAATGAGGTTGTCAATAAGTGAAAGAAATCGATGGACTATTTTGAATCTCTGTGTAAATCTATATAAAATAAATAAAATGAAATTTACTAATGCATATAAAAATATTAGTGAAGTAAACTTTTCTTCGGTCATTTAGTTCTTTGCTTTTGCAGGCTATTATAATCTCAAGGATAATATCACAGTATCAATAACATACCCCGACGCAGAGCGCCGGGGTGTAAGGGGGTAATTTTTTAATACGGTTCGCCGTTTGCTTTAGGAGCGGCAGAGTTTTTACTGAACAGCACGAGGGCTATCAGCGTAACAAGGTAGGGGAATATCTTGAGCCATACCGGCGGTATACCGCTTAAAGCGGGGATAACCTGCGAGACATTTGCTACGGTACGGGCAAATCCGAAGAAGAAGGTTGCACCGAGGATACCGAACGGTTTCCATTGACCGAAGATCAAAGCGGCGATAGCCAAAAAGCCGAGGCCGTCTACGCTGCCGTTAAATTCTCCCGAATAGGTTACGAGGATAATAGCGCCGCCGAGTGCGGAAAGCGCACCGCTCGCACATACCGCGAAGTACCGCATCCGGTGTACATTGATACCGGCGCTCGCAACGGCGGACGGATGCTCGCCGCAGGCACGCAGCCGTAATCCGAATGAGGTCTTATACAGCAGTATCCACGATAAAATCAATATCGCCAATACCAGCCACGTACTCCAGTATGCCTGCGAAAAGAAAAGTGGTCCTAATACGGGAATTTTTGAAAGCCCGGGGATGTCCTGTCGGATAATGCTTGCAACACGCACGTTGCCTGACCCCGTTACGGTACGGGCAATATAAATCGTCAATGCGGCGGCAAGCATATTGATAGCGGTACCGCTGATAACCTGATCCGCTTTTAGTGTAATCGATGCAAAAGCGTGTAGCAACGAAAAAAGGATACCGGCTATAGCCGCTGCGAGCAATCCTATCGGAATCACAATCCCTGCCGGAACGGAGTGCTGCAATAAATTAATTACAACTGCTGCGGAAAAACTGCCGATCAGCATAAGTCCTTCAAGGCCGAGGTTCGTAACACCGCTCCGTTCGCTGTATAATCCTCCGAGGGAAGTAATCAAAAGAGGAATTGTGTATGCAATCACATAGGGAAAAATTAAGGTTAAAATATGCCACATACGTTATACCTCCTCTGCAGAAAGCCCTGCTGTTTGGCGTGTGCGTATCTTTTTAGAAATCATTCCCCAGAAGCGTTTAAAGAGCAAACTGGTTGCAGTAAAATAGATAATAACCGCAATGATAGTGTCTGCAATTTCCGGTGGAACAATAGTGTTCGCGCTCATAAAGCCTTTGCCGACGTGCAGCACACCGAAGAAAATTGAACTGAGTGCTACTCCGATCGGTGTCCCTGCTCCGAGTAAAGAAACCGCGATACCGTCAAACCCTTGCGAAGGCATTACGCCGATCTGCATATTCAGCGCATAGCCGGTGTAGTAGGTGAGCCCGGCCAAGCCCGACAGACCTCCCGCAATCATCATCGAAATAACGATATTCCGGTTTACTTTAATCCCTGCATATTCCGCACAGTTGCGGTTATATCCGACTGCTTTTAATTCAAAGCCGAGGGTTGTCTTATCCAAGATGATTTTAAGGAGAATCATTGCAAGAATGCCGAGAAAGATACCGTAGTTTACGTATTCGCTGCTGAACAAGTTGGTAAGCCATGGGGTACGAAGCGAGCGGGTAACGGCAATGGATTTACTTTCCGTTTCAAGATATTCCGCTTTTAAGTAACCCGGTACGATATAAAATACCAGCCAATAGGCAATCCAGTTCATCATAATAGTTGAAACAACTTCGTGTACGTTGAACAGCGCTTTTAATAAGCCGGGAACGACACCCCAAAGAGCACCGCTCACAACACCGATAAGAATCAGTAAAATAAAAAAGAGCGGCCGAGGCATAGCGGTTGCAGATAAGGCAAACATACTGCCGAGCAATCCGCCGATCAGCATCTGCCCCGAACCTCCGATATTAAAGAGACCGGTTTTAAATGCAAATGAGACGGAAAGACCTACTAATAAAAGTGTCGTTGCAGTTGCAAGCGTATTTCCGATACGTTCGATGTTCATCAAACCGCCGCGGAAAAGGTAGGTAAAGGCAATAACAGGATTTTCTCCGATAAAAAGGATGAGAATTGCTCCTGCAATTAAACCGAGCAATACGGCAGAAAGGCTGATTACAAGGGTATTATCCGCAAGAGCCGTGTGTTTTTTTATCATCACTGTTGGCCTCCATGTTTGTGCTTATCTCCGGCCATCATCAAGCCTACTTCTTCAACGGTCGTTTCTTCAGGGCGGACGATACCGGTTAAAGCGCCGCGGTGCATGACCGCAATTCGATCCGACAAGTTGAAGATTTCGTCCAATTCAAAAGAAATGAGTAAAACAGCCCGTCCTCTGTCGCGGTGCTTTACCAATTCTTTATGGATTGCTTCGATAGCGCCGACGTCCAAACCGCGGGTAGGCTGCACGGCGATCAGTAATTCGGGATCGAGGGCTATTTCGCGTCCGAGGATAGCCTTTTGCTGATTACCGCCGCTCAAGTTCCGTGCTGCGGAATAAACGCCTTCGCCCGAACGGACGTCGAATTGTTTGGTGATATCGCCTGCAAATGAGAACATCTTGTTTTTATGCAGGAAGCCGTGCTTTTGGAAAGGTTCTTTGTAGTACGATTTAATGATGGTGTTTTCCGCAATGGAATACTGCATAACCAAACCGTGCTTTTGACGGTCTTCGGGAACCAAGCCCATACCCGATTCGTTGCGTTCGCGGATTGATGTTTTTGTGATATCCTTACCGCAAAGCAGAACAGATCCTTCCGCAACCGGCATTAAGCCCGAAAGTGCATGAACAAGCTCGCTTTGCCCGTTTCCGTCTACACCTGCGATACCGACGATTTCACCCTTGCGTACTTGCAGCGAAAAGTCATTGACGGCAGGTACTTTTTTTGCACCGATAACTTTGAGATTTTGTATATCGAGTACGACTTTGCCGGGTTGTGCCGGCGCTTTTTGCACCTTAAATTCAACCGGACGTCCGACCATCTTTGCTGCCATCTCATTTTTTGAAGTGGTTGCAACGTCTATCACATCGATAAACTTTCCTCTCCGTATAATGGTGCAGCGGTCTGCAACGTCCTTAATTTCCTGTAATTTATGGGTAATGAGGATAATGGATTTTCCTTCTTTTACCAGATTCCTCATTATTTGGATAAGTTCTTCGATTTCCTGCGGCGTTAAAACGGCGGTCGGTTCGTCAAAGATGAGCACTTCCGCATCGCGGTACAGCATTTTTAAAATTTCTACACGCTGTTGCATACCAACCGTTATATCCATAATGCGTGCATTAGGATCGATTTGTAATCCGTATCGGGTGCTTAAATCTTTTATTTTTGTCTCGGCCTTATGCAGGTCAAGAAAAAAACCGCCTTCTTTTCCGAGTATAATATTTTCGGTAACGGTAAAGTTATGTACAAGCTGAAAATGCTGGTGTACCATACCGATACCGAGTTCATTGGCATCATTCGGATTATTGATAACCGCGTGTTTACCGTTGACGAGGATTTCTCCCGCATCGGGGTGATATAAACCGAATAAGATACTCATAAGAGTGGATTTACCTGCGCCGTTTTCCCCGAGAATTGCGTGGATTTCCCCTTTTTTTACCTGCAATGTTATATCATCATTTGCAACAATACCGGGGAATTCCTTGCGGATGTGGCGCATTTCGATAGCATATTGTTCAGACAGATCAGGCCTTCCTTTATTTACACTGTAAACTTTTATCTAATTATTGGTGTTAAAAACCTCTCTTTTCAGAGGTTCCTTATAAACAATTAAAGAAAAATCCGAGGTGTATACATTCATACAGCCTCGGATTCGCAAAAAGAAATGCTTATCGATTAACGGAATAAATCGCCTTGCTTGTCGGCAACAACGATAGCATTAGATTTGATCTGCTGATAAATTTCATCTACTTTCTTTTGTACATCATCGGAAAGGTTGGGATTTTCAGCAGGAATACCGACCGCATCTTCTTTTGCAGTTAAAACAAGTGTCGTTCCTCCCTGGAATTTGCCGTTGAGTTCATCTTTGATCATATCATAGGATGCACGGTCTACATACTTCATTGCAGAGGTTAGAATAATCGACTTTCCATCGGGGAGTAAGCCTTCGTTATACTGATTAACGTCAACGCCGACAACCCATACGTCTTTTCCGACCTGACGGCGTGCTTTCGCTTCGTTGATAACACCAACGCCGACACCGCCTGCTGCTGCGTGGATACAGGTAACACCGCGGTCAAACATAGAAGCTGCGATCTGCTGGCCTGCCGCAATGTCGCTGAATGTTCCCTGATATACGAAATCTTCCGGATGCATTTCGATGTTTGTTCCGAGATTTTCATTGGCGTATTTGATACCCTGCTGCCATCCCCAGTTAAACTTCTGGACAGCCGGAATTTCCATACCGCCGATAAATCCGAAGCGGCCTTCTTTTAACTGAAGTGCTGCGGCAAGACCTGCTGTGAAACCTGCTTCCTGTTCGGCAAAAAGAATACCGATGGTATTCGGACCGTTTTGAGCGTCATACGAATCGGCGGGGTGAGCGTTACCGTCGATGATAACGAGCTTTGCATCAGGATATTTTGTCTGAGCCTTGAAAATTGCAGTTTCAAACTTGAATCCGGGGCAAACGATGAATTTATACCCTGAATCATAAAGGTTGGAAATTTCTTTTACATAGTCCGCTTCAGTTGTTCCGACCGGCTTTAAGTATTTAATTTCAACGCCGAGTTCTTCTTTTGCACGGATAATGCCTTCCCATGTCCCCTGATTGAATGATTTATCATCAATCGTTCCCGCATCGGTAACCATACCGACTTTCATAGCTTTCTTTGCCGGTTCTTCGCTCTTTGTACATGAGCAAATGACAAAGGCACTGAATACCAGCATGGCTGTTCCCATTACTGTTTTAAAGCTTATTTTTCGCATATTTGCGCCTCCTCAAATAAGTTTATTAAGTATACCCCAATAAAAATACCGTGTCAAATCGTTAATATATTCTTTTATAGGATAACCGCATCAGAGTTTTTTGAATATCTCAGACCGTATGTCGCTGCTCATCGGGATAGTTGCCGTTCTTATCGGTGTCACGGGTGGCGCAGTAACGAAGTAGATGCACACACCGCTACCGCTTTTGAAAACATATTTGCCGTAAGCCTTTTGAAATAGCCTGTCCAGAAGTGTACATCCGTGTACACTTCTGGACGCGAGTTTTTGCTGCGCAAAAACGTCGCTTCTGCGTGGAACCACGGATATCCCTGTCCGTTCTGAAAAAAGCCCTTCCGTAAGCCTTTTGAAATAGCCTGTTAAGCAGTTGTACATCCCTGTACAACTGCTTAACGACGAGTTCGCAGTGCGAACTCGCTCCTGTCGAGAACCACCGACATCCATGTCGGAAATGATACGTTGAGGATTAATTTTTTCGCAGCAACGAAGGAGATACCCTTACAGCCAGCGCTTTTGAAAATAGACGCCACAGATGCTAGGAGCCTAGCCGAAATAAAGCGGAGACGTATCGGGTATACGTTGAGCATTTATTTCGGCGTAGCGACAACGCAGATGTGCCGTATATTTTCAAAAGGACTCGCTGATGGCTCCAAGGGCATCAATAGCTGCCTCTATCTCTTCCGTCGTATTAAACGTAGAAAAGCTGAAGCGGACAATCCCTTGCGCTTCCGTTTTATAGCTTTGGTGCACAAGCGGAGCGCAGTGGGCGCCGGGACGGGTTGCAATGCCGTACCGTTCATCAAGGAGGCGGCTCACTTCCGAAGACGGCGCCGTTCCAATGTTCAGCCCGATAACAGGACCGGCATTTTGCACGTTCGGTGCATAGAGTGTGATAAACGGAAGGTCTGCGGCGAGTTTAAAAAAGTATGCGCGCAGCTTCGCTAAGTACGCAGCGGCATTCTCTTGTCCAAGCTGTTCGATATATGCACATCCTGCTGTCAGTCCCGCAAAGGAGGGGACATTCATTGTACCGGCTTCAAAGACATCAGGCATTGTTGCGGGGTGTGTTTTGTCAAAAGAATGAATGCCGCTGCCGCCGGAAAACACCGGCTTAAAAGCAAAGCTGCCGTTCACGACGATACCGCCGGTACCCTGCGGGCCATACAACCCTTTATGCCCGGTAAAGCAGACAATGGTTTGTTCATACTGCGAAATATCCATCGGCATGGTACCGGCACTTTGGGATGCATCGATAATCAGCGTCAACCCATTCTTTTTACATAAGCCGTAAATTCTCTGCATATCGGGAACGGCGCCGATAACATTGGAGCAGGCGGTAACAATAATCGCCTTGGTATTACTCCGTATCTGCGCTTCCATTGCCGTATAGTCAAGTTCGCCTGTTTCAAGATCAAAGCCGATAATCGACAGTTCCGCCCCTTGACTTTCCAACTGATAGAGCGGACGCAGCACCGAGTTATGCTCGAGTGCAGTGGTAATGAGGTGATCGCCTGCTCCGAACAAACTTTTGAGTACGAGGTTCAAGGCTGCCGTTGCATTTTGGCACAGGGCAACTTGCAGCGGATCTGTTATACGGAAGATACGGGCAACGGCAACACGGGTTTTATACAAAGAGGCAAGCGCCGCATGGGCGGTTTTATGCGCAGCACGCCCCGGATTTGCAAACTGCTGCGAGACAATCGCGTCATACACTGCATCTGCAACACTGTCCGGCTTGTGGAGCGTCGTCGCACTGTTATCAAAATAAATCATACTACTTACCCTTCTTCTGACTATTTCCCAGACATCTTCACTGCGGTTCTGTCTGCACCGTGGACGGTGAGCGTATACACATCCTGATACGCGGCTCTGCTTGTTTTTAATAAGTCAACCGCTTTTTCAGCATCTTCACGGTTGACCCGCAGCGCCATTCCGCAACCTTCTGAGATTTCCGGAGGGAGCGGGATCAGGCGGGCGCCGGAGAGACCGGTCACTGCCATTTCCGCTGCGATTGCCTGATGAGTACTATCAAATGAAATAACGCAAAATACTTCGTTCTGCATGGCTTAGGGCTTTACGACCTTATTGGTGCGCATAATTTCCGTAATACGGTACATATTGGTAGCCGAACCGACTTGCAGTTTCTCTTTTAAGCCGTAGAAATCCAAACACAGCCCGCACGCAAGCACTTCCGTCCCCTTTTCCTGCAAGGTTTTTAAATCGTTGACGGTTTTTTCGTTCTCGGTTGCAAGGCGGACACCGGAGTTATACATCACCACCATTTTAGGAATGCGATCCTGTTCGGTCAGCGCATACACAAAGTTCTCCAACAGCTTTGTGCCGAATCCTTCATCACCGGTGCCCATCTTATCGGAATTGATCACCACAACATATTCGTCAGCGCCTTGTTCCAACACGCTTGTGTCGTTCAAAATAGCACAAGCCTCGCATCCTTGAAAGTCATAGAGTACGGTATACTCCGCATCGTTTAGCTTGGTAACGCTTGCTTTGATATTCAGCTGCCCTGCCATCTTGGTCAGGTTCTGGGTCGCAATTTCGTTATCCACCCGTATCAGGATGTTTTCTCCTGCAGTGTTTTCGCGCAATACTTTTTTCGTCATAATGACGGGAATGGGACACACTTTGCCCATCGCATTTACTTCAATCATCATTTTCCTCCATAGATACAATCAACATATAATGCATTATGGTATACATTAGGTTGCATACCTGAGTTTTTCTTTTTAATAATTTGGGCGGCTTTTTGCGATACAATCGCAAAAACCAGGCTTTTCGGGGTTCCGCTTTCGCTTCATTCCTCCACTCCGCTTCGGAACAGCCCCGCCACGGATGGCGGTGATTTGAACATTAGCGAGTTTTTGTAAAACTCGCAGTCGATTTTTGTACACGGATGTACGGAAATCGACGGGGCGGCCCCTACAATCCTTGCCGCGGGAAAACTCGAAATTCATACCATTATTTCACCACAATCGGATAATCCGCACGCGGTTCGATGGTGCCGATTTGGAATAGGCTGATTCCTGCCTCGGCAAAGGCCGGTTTGATTTTTTCCGCTTCGGCGGGGCTGACGGCAAAGAGTAAACCGCCTGAGGTTTGCGGGTCAAAGATGATTTCTTCGAGTGCAAAATCTTTTATGCCGAATTGAATTTTTCCTTGGGCAAAGTTCCGGTTCCGCTGTCCGCCGGCGGTAAGCAAAAATTCACCGGCTGCCTGATACGCTGCCTCGATATATGGAATACGGTTTGCGTCAAGGCGGGCGGTAAAATCCGTGCCGGTCATTTCCGAAAGATGTCCGCTCAAACCGAAACCGGTTACATCAGTGCAAGCATGAACGGTAAAGTTCCGGAGAACCTCGGCTGCGTATTTATTGAGGTAGGTCATTGAGGCAGCCGCTTCGTCAAAGGCGGAGCGGGAAACTTCTCCTGCGCTGTACGCGGTGGTGATAATCCCGATCCCCAGTTTTTTAGTTAAAAATAACACATCGCCCGCCTGCGGGGTGTTGTTCCGCCAAATGCGCTCAGGATGTATCGTTCCCATCACGGAAAGTCCGTATTTTATTTTTGGGTCGTGAATGGAGTGTCCGCCTACCAGCGCAGCTCCTGCTTCTTTCACCTTTTCCGCGCCGCCGGTTAGGATGCTTTGCAGCGCTGTGTATGCATTATCGCGGGTTGCTTCCTCAGGATAGCAGACAATGTTCATTGCACATACCGGCTCACCGCCCATCGCATATATATCGCTGAGGGCATTTGCCGCTGCAATCTGCCCGAAAAGGGTAGGATCGGTTACCATCGGTGGGAAAAAATCAAGGGTCTGTATGACCGCTATATCGGGTGTCAGCTGAATAACGGCTGCATCATCGGAGCTGTCAAAGCCGACCAATAAGCCTTCGTGTGAAGTCTTGGGGAGTGTTTTCAGTAAGGCGCTCAAAACCCCTGCACCGATTTTTGCATTGCAACCGCCGCAGACAAAAAGCTCCTCGCCCTGTCCGCTCGCGGATTTATTATCATTTTTCATGTATTTATTATAATATATGGGGGTGCTTTTTACAAGCAAATTCCCGACTACATCAGAGTAAACGCATCAGGCCATTTTTTTCATATTCGCCATGGACGGCGGTGGTTCCACGCAGCAGCGATGTTTTTGCACAGCAAAAACTCGCGTTCAAAAATTGACAAGGAGGTCAATTTTTGAACGTGCCACGGATGGCGGTGATATTACATTCTTTACTGCGTCCTTTCGCGTACCCGTACCAAAATCATAGAAATAAACTACAGAATACAGTACAATCTCATCAATTATGAAACAGTTTAAACTGATGGCGGATTATCAGCCTGCGGGTGATCAAGGCGATGCGATACGGCAGCTTGCGGACGGTATACTGGCGGGCGACCGGTTCCAAACGCTCAAAGGTGTTACCGGTTCGGGCAAGACTTTTACGATGGCGAATATCATTCAGGCAGTGCAAAGGCCGACATTGATTATCAGCCACAACAAGACGCTTGCGGCGCAGCTCTACCGCGAGTTCAAAGGCTTTTTTCCGGAAAACGCCGTCGAATACTTTGTTTCATACTATGATTACTACCAGCCGGAGGCTTATGTCCCGGCGAGAGACCTCTATATCGAAAAAGACGCTGCGATTAACGATGAAATAGACCGGCTGCGGCTTTCGGCAACATTCAGTTTGATGGAGCGGCGGGATGTTATCGTTGTGTCAACAGTGTCGTGCATTTACGGCTTAGGCTTGCCCGAATCGTGGCGCGATTTACGCATCACTATCGAAAAAGGGCAGACCGTCGACCCCGGTAAACTCAAAAAACAGCTGATCAGTCTGCAATATGAGCGCAACGATGCGGTGTTGGAGCGCGGCAGGTTCCGTGTGAAGGGCGATGTGATGGAAATCTTCCCTGCATATATGGAAGAAGCCTACCGCATCGAGTTTGACTGGGAAGAGATTGTGCGTATCCGCCGCTTTAGTCCGCTGACCGGCGAAGTGAGCCAAGAATACGAAGAGCTTTCGATTTATCCGGCAAAGCACTTTGTTATGCCGGAAAATGCTATCCCCAATGCCATCGAGCGGATTAAGCAGGAGCTTGATGCCCGTTTGGAAACGCTCAAGGCGCAGGGAAAGCTCTTTGAGGCTGAACGGCTGAAAACCCGTACCGAATACGATATCGAAATGCTCTCCGAGATGGGGCATTGCCCGGGGATAGAAAACTACTCTGCACCGATCGCAAACCGTAAGCCGGGCGAGCCGCCTGCAACGCTTTTTCATTATTTTCCTAAAGACTTCCTCCTTTTTATGGATGAAAGTCACGTAACCTTTCCGCAGATCGGCGCGATGTACGAAGGCGACCGCAGCCGCAAGCAGAACCTTGTAGACTTCGGCTTCCGGCTCCCCTGCGCGCTGGATAACCGCCCGCTCAAAATCAATGAGTTTGAAACAATGCTCAATCAGGCAGTTTTTGTTTCCGCAACGCCCGGCCCGAAAGAGCTGCAATATTCTACCCGTGTTGTTGAGCAGCTCATCCGCCCGACTGGTCTTTTAGACCCGCTCATCGAAATTCATCCGAGCGAGGGGCAGATGGAGCATATCTACGGTGAGGTGAAAAAGCGTATCGCAAAGGATGAGCGGAGTCTTATCCTCACCCTCACCAAGAAGATGGCGGAAGACCTCACCGACTATCTCACCGGTTTAGGCTTAAAGGTAAAGTACATTCACAGCGAGGTGGAAACCATCGAGCGGGTAGAAATCCTCAAGGGCTTGAGGGCGGGTGAGTTCGATGTGCTCATCGGAATTAACCTCCTGCGGGAAGGTATCGACCTGCCGGAAGTGTCGTTTATCGGCATCCTCGACGCGGATAAAATCGGCTTTTTGCGGTCAACCACCAGCCTGGTACAGATTGTCGGACGGGCGGCGCGTAATGCCAACGGCAGCGTGGTGATGTATGCCGACCGTATCAGCGACGCGATGAAGGAAACAATAGAAGAAACAACCCGCCGCCGTTCAATTCAGCAAGCATACAACGATGAGCACGGCATTACGCCCAAGACCATCAAAAAATCCATCGAGGATATTTTGGTACGCGAAACGGAAATCAAAAAAGAAGCCGCCCGCGCCGAAACCGAGCCACTCGTCAACAGCTTCAATATTTTGAACCCCGCCGACCGCAAAAAGCTTATCAAAAAGCTCGAATCACAGATGGCAGAATATGCAGATATGCTGTTGTTTGAAGAAGCGGCGGTGGTGAGGGATAAGATTGAAGAGATTAAAAGATTGGGCTCTTTTTGAAAATATACGGCATATCTACTGCGTCGTACGGCAAAAAAGTGTCCTCAACGTATCAGAACGGACAGGGATGTCCGTGGTTCCATGCAGTTGCGACGTTTTTGCCTAGCAAAAACTCGCGTTCAAAAATTGACAAGGAGGTCAATTTTTGAACTTGCCACGGATGGCGGTGGCTCTCCGCAGTAGCGTGTTTGCATCGCAAACACGTAGTCAAACAATGTACAAGGATGTATATTTTTGGGTGGGGAATATCCGGTAATATCTTATGCGGTCGCCTTGAATTCCTCTTGCGTCGAAATTATCGATTATGCTAGTATACGGCCATGTTTAAATATCCTAAAAGATACATATTCGCTCTAGTATATGTACTCTTAGCAACGCTGCTCTCTGCTCAAACGGTAAGCGGTAAAAAAGATATTGCAGTTTTTAGACTTTCTCATTCAAGATATATCCCTTCCGAAGTTGCCGCAAGAATAGATCAACGGATTATCGATGTTGTTACTTCTTTTAAACGGTTTAATGTGATTGGTATGGAGTATCGCCTCAACTCAAACAATATTGTGTCCTTTATCGATCAAATCAAAAGGATGAAAGAGCGTCAATCGGATATCTCGGAAACCGTGTTATCGGGAGAAGAGGCTTTTACCCGTGCCGATTGGGAACGGCTTACCGGAGCTTTTTTGGTATTTGCTCCCCGTATTACCGACTATGATGAACGTCTTATGTTTGAAGAAACTGTAGTTGAGGGCAAAAAAGTTATAAAAAAGTACTGGATAGTCAGAATAGAAGGGGCTATATCTATCCTTGATGTTTCCGGTTCCGCGAGTGAGCGGGTTATACCGCTGTCCGTTAGAAAAGTTGCAAAACGGCGTTCCGATGCGGTTGACGAAGCAATCGATTCTTTAATAAGTTCGGTTTATACGGCAATCAAATTTGAACCGGAGTTTGCATTGGCAAGCGGAGTACTTGCCGTTGACCATGAAAATAATACCGTTACAATCGAGCTGGGAAAGGATATCGGTATAAATGCAGGAGATGAATATATCCTTCAAAAATCTATCTCAGTTGCGGGGAAGCAGTCCGTAAAAGAAACCGGTTTGTTAATTATTTCGGAAGTACACGATACTTTTTCAGTTGCAAAAGTGATTTATGCAGACCAGCCGATTGTCGAAGGGGATGGGGTTAAAGAGCTTTTAAAGTCCGGTATTCTACTGCAAGAATATGCAGGTATAACGGTTCCCATTACCGGCGTAATGACAAAAGACTCAAAGGAGTTTTTGCGTGTTCAGCCGACTTTCGGTATACGGGCTGTATACAAGGCAAATTTTCATCTCAGTATATCGGTCGGATATGAGTATGCCATACAACAACCGATTGGATCCTCCGCTGTATTGAGTGCAAAACCGATGCGGCTTACTCCTTTCGGAACAGGATATTTAGGTATCGGGGTTTATAATTTCTATACATCCCGTTTTAAGATTACACCGGAATTACAATTTTGCTTTTCGGGTACATCCGTTGCCGCGCAATCAAATTCAGCAAAGACTTATACCGTTACTTCAACTCAACTCGGTGGGAGGGTGCTTGTATCAGCAGATTACTTTATTTCGCGGAATTGGACGATAGGCGGGAGTGCCGGATTCGGCTATATGCATAATTTACTGAGTCCCGCGCAGGCGGCTGAAAAATTGAAAAAAGAAAGCCTATTTCCCCAGCCGGAACTCGATAAGGTTAATAATTATGTATGGGATGTCCTATCATCACACATGAACTTTCATGTTTTTATAGGAATAACCCGCAGGTTCTAGGCACGTATCTCAATCTAAGGAAACTGTCCAAAACTGAAGTTTTTAGACAGCGGTCTGATATAACTCACACGATAGGGAGAAAACTATGAAAAGAAACATTGTATTATATGCACTGCTGTCAGTGCTTTTGACATCATGTACCGTTATGCCGCGGATTCCGCAGTACACAGGCAACAACCCTTATTATGCCGGTTCCGGAGAGGGATATACGTTTTTGGAGGCACTGACTCAGGCAAAAGCGAATACCCTGCGGCTTGCCGTTATCGACCTCATCGGGGAGACGGAAGAAATGCAGAACCGCAGTAAGTTACATTCCGCTTTTTACGCCGGGACAAGACCGAATGCTTACCTTGAAACCGACTATATGCGTATTTTGCGACGTGCTCAAACGTATCGCGGATACTATTGTGAGATCACCGTACCGGTAAAAATGGATGAATTACGCCGTACACTCGATATGATCGGTACCTATTCTGCAAAGGGCGGCAATATTCTATCGAGTCCTGAAGTACGTGAGGCAAAAATTAAGAGTGAATTGCAAGGAAATAATGTCGGATTTATCACACAGTATGTCGATGGTATGCTGTATATGGTTGTGCCAAATCAAAAGGCAAAAGACGGAAGTATATTTTCCAAGTCTGCCGTCAACATGGCGAATAAATACCTGCTTGACAACGGGTACCGTGCCGTTGATTATGCTGCGGTAGAAGCATTAAAATCAGATAGTGCTACGCTGTTTACTCAAGAACCTGATACGGCTGATCTTTCGGTTGTACAGTGGATTGCACAAAAACTTGGTGCTGATGTCTATATTGAAGTAGACGGTTTTGTGCAGGGCGGCCGAGAAACAGGCGGTTACTATGCTCAAGCTGAAGTTAACTTGAAAATGTACAATCCGTCTACGGGAGAATTACTCGGCGCTGTACCCTATAGCAGTCCTAAGACATTCGACCGCGGAAGTACCGAAGCTGCGGCACAGAACGCGATAAAGTCAACGGTCTTTAAAGCAATGAGTGTTGCCGTTGATCAAGCGAAAAAAGCATTGGTGCGGGATTATGCACAAGGTATTCGGTATGAAATTACTATTAACAATAGTTCCGACAGTAAACTGATGAACAAATTCCGAAATGTATTGAACACTAAAGTCGAAACAATACGGGTTATGTATCAATCTACCGCTCAAACAAAGTATGCGGTACAATATTTCGGCAGAGTTGAAGACATGGAAACTATTGTCTATTCGGCAGCAGAAGGTGTTCCCGGTATGGAAAGTATTTCACTGGTTATGATCCGGGGCAAAACACTCATGTTCCGGTTAGGGCGGTAAAAGAACGCCGAAGGTATATCTTCTATATTTCGGTGCAGTTGTCCTGTGTGTGCTGCTGCACATACTCTTCCGCCCGTTTAAAGTCTTCAGGCGTATCGATGTCGAAGGCTTCCATTTCGGAACGGAGCGGGGAGTACAGAATCAAGTCTGGGTGAGCGTTCATCACGGTTCTGCCGCCGATGCTTCCGTCTAAACAGCTGAGTTCATTAGCTAGTACTGCCGGGAATATAACCGGAGAGCAATGCCTGCCGTTAAAGGCTGCCGAGACGATGCTGCCGGAATTGCGGCGGAATACAGAGCAGAGGTCGCGAATGCTATCGGCTTGCAAAAAAGGTTGGTCGGCAGTGCAAAATAAGAAGCCGCTTGGGGTATAGGCAGAGGAGGTATTTGCGGTTGCGGCAAAACCTTCGGCATAGCCGCGGCAAGCGGCTTGTACTGCAAGAGCCGCCGAATGTCCCTGTCCCCGCTCCGGTTCCGGATTAAAGACAATATCACAGTGGAATGGACGGAAGGTTTCGCTTCCGGCAGCCGGTTCTTTTAGAGACTCGTTTTGCCCCCATTGGTTTTGTGCGAGGTGTTCTGTCATTTCTGTTATGGGCTGCTGTGTTTCGGCATTTACCGTAATCACCAGATGTGTAAGCCCTGCCTCAAGCAGTGTTTCAATAACGTATTCGATTAAAGGTTTTCCGCAAAGCGGGAGCAGCTGTTTGCAGCAGCCCATACGGGTAGAAAGCCCTCCTGCAAGGAGAATTGCAGTGGGGAGTTGGGTAGTGCTTCCGATAGTGTAGGAAACGTTTTCTCTTGTGATAGTATTCTTAGCAGTCGGTATCATTTTTTAGCGTTTGAAGATTCATTCGGCACCGATGGCATCTAAAAACGATGTAAAATTTTGCGCCTGTTCAAGCCGTTCATATAGTTCTGTTCTATTTTGCAGCGTTAGCCGGTATATTATGGCTTCCGGCATTTGTTCCAAGACCGGTAAAAAGCGTGTTCCATGCGGTTTAACGGCTCCGATGATATAATAACGCGGATTGGAAAAGAGAGTGCATACGGCACGGAAAAAGAGTTCGGCTTCCGCTTCCATAAAGCCGAGTTCATCCATTAAGATTACCGGTAGGGAGCGGTGTTGCGGCATTGCTTCACAATCGGCATGAGCTGCGCCAAGGACGGTCCTTTCCGCTTGATCCAAACACATAACCCCATACATATCAAATACCGGGGGAAATCCGACCGGCTTCGGCGGACGGCATATTCCGACGCAGTTGCCGGTTGTGTATCGATATATTGCGGTACCGGCGACAACCGGATGCATATATAACGCAGGTTCCTTTACCGCTTCTTCTTTTTTTGTAATAAAGCCTGACGGCTGAAGAGCATATTTTTGCATAAGGGCTGCAAGAAATGTAGACTTCCCGCAGCCCTGTTCGCCGGTAACAAAGAATATCCGCTTTGTAGTAATCCGTTGCAAAGTTTTACGCGCCTTCTTTTTCTTTGGGCAGCACTATATTTAACAGAACTGAGGTGATAAAAGCTCCGACTATTGCCTGTTTAAAAATATTTTGGAACCAATTCGGTAAATGTTGCATAACGTGAGGGACGTGACTTAAACCGAACGCAATACCTAGCGATGCCGCAATAATGATAATATCACGTTCTGTGATCTTTCCATCTTGGTATATCAGATTTAAACCGCTTATGGTAATCATACTAAACATCAACAACATACCGCCGCCTAATACGGGATTGGGAATAGTTGATACGACTGCGCCAAGTTTAGGAAAGAAACTGCACAGTACCAGGAAACCTGCGCCCATTCCGATTGTAAAACGATTGACTACTTTCGTCATGCCGATAAGCCCGACATTTTGACTAAATGAAGTTGTCGGTAAAACGCCGAAAAGGGCAGCAATCATACTACCGATTCCATCCGCATGAACCGCACCTTCTAATTCTTTATCGGTTATATCTCTTCCAAGTCCCCCTACCGCGATACCGGTATTATCGCCGATTGTTTCTACCATTGTCGCGAGATACACAAGCATAAAGGGTACTATTGCTTCCCAATAGAATGCAAAACGGAGATGTCCTGTGGCAAAGAACGGCAGCGGAGCGGAAATCCATGCCGCATTTCTTACCGGAGAGAAGTCAACCATACCGGCAAAGACTGCAACGATATACCCTGCGACTAAACCGATAAGGATGGATGATACACTTAAAAAACCGGTAAATAGCTGACGGATAAAAATAATGGCTAAAAATACGAACAGTGCGATCAATAAGTTTTTCATCGAACCAAAGGCTGATGTCCGTTCAATATCGACGCCGCCGCCTACAAACCGGATACCGACCGGAATAAGTGAAATCCCCAAGGTTGTAACAACGGTTCCGGTTACAACATGCGGTAAAAATTTATGGAGCGGCTTAACAATAAATCCGAGCAAAAATTCCATAAATCCGCCAATCAGTGTGGCTCCGAGAATGGCAGCATAACCGCTCATCCAATCCCCGCCTATCGCAGCAAATTGAGTGCCGACTCCGATGATAACAGGAATAAATGCCGAACCGGTACCCATAACAGTCGGTAATCCTGAACCGATTTTCCAAATTGGATGCAGCTGTATAAAAGTAATGGCACCCGCTGCAAACATCGCATTTTGCAGCAGCGATACTTTAATATGCGGTGGAATATTTAAAATTCCGGTAACTACTAAAATCGGTGCAAGGTTTCCTGCATACATGGCTAGAACATGCTGCATACCTAAGGGAATCGCCGTTCTTAATGGAACACGTCCTTCAAGTCTATAAATATTCTCTTTCGAGACGTCCATCGTTTCCTCCTAGAACTACTTTTTATACCCCCGATGCAAAGGACGCCTCGGGGTATAGATTCAATCTTTTGCACTGTATGTGTGCTATCCGATATGGGGTATCGGTGTATTAAACCTTAGCTTAGCGCTCCTCATCATGTTGTCTCATCTTTTTTTGACTTCGGCAGCAGGAGGTTCAAAATAAGTGCGGTAACAAAGGCACCGACGATGGCCTGTTTAAAGATGTTCTGGAACCACATCGGCATATGCTGCATGACTTCCTGTACGTTGCTTAAACCGAAAGCAACACCGAGCGATGCTGCGATAATGACAATATCACGTTCCGTAATCTTTCCGTTTTGGTAAATCAAGTTTAAACCGCTCATGGTGATCATACTGAACATCAGCAATACACCGCCGCCCAATACCGGGTTCGGGATAGTCGAAACGATTGCTCCAAGTTTGGGGAAGAATCCGCACAATACCAAGAAGCCTGCACCGATTCCGATTGTAAAGCGGTTGACAACTTTTGTCATACCGATAAGCCCGACGTTCTGGCTGAATGAGGTGTTCGGCATAACGCCGAAGATTGCCGCAAACATACTGCCGAAACCGTCTGCATGAACCGCCCCCTGCAATTCTTTGTCTGTTATGTCACGTCCGAGACCGCCGACTGCGATACCGGTGTTATCACCGATTGTCTCTACAGTTGTCGCAAGATAGACGAGCAGGAATGGGACAATAGCATCCCAATAGAAGGTGAGGTTCAGGTGCCCTACTGCAAAGAACGGGAGCGGAGCGGAAATCCATGCGGCATTTCTTACCGGTGTAAAATCGACCATACCGGCAAAGATTGCAACAACGTAACCTGCAATAAGCCCGATTAGAATGGAAGAGATGCTCAAAAAACCGGTAAACATTTGCCGGATAAAGATAATTGTTAAAAAGACGAAAAGTGCAACTAACAGATTCTTTATCGAGCCGAATCCGGGTGTTTTTTCAAGACCGACTCCACCGCCGACAAATTTAATACCGACCGGGATAAGCGAAATTCCCAAAGTGGTAACAACGGTGCCGGTAACAACGTGCGGTAAGAACTTGCGGAGCGGTTTTACAATAAACCCGAGCATAAACTCCATTAAACCGCCGATAAGGGATGCCCCAAGAATAGCAGCATATCCGTTTGACCAGTCTCCCATTGCGGCATATTGCAGTCCTACGCCGATAGCAACGGGGATAAATCCTGAACTGGTTCCCATAACGGTGGGGAGCCCCGAACCGATTTTCCAGATAGGCCGCAACTGGACGAATGTAACGGCGCCGGCAACAAACATAGCGCTTTGCAGCAGCGAAACTTTAATATCCGCCGGGATATTAAGAACACCCGATATAACTAAAATCGGGGCAAGGTTTCCGGCATACATAGCCAAAACATGCTGCATACCGAGAGGGATTGCCGTCTTTAACGGAACACGGCCTTCGAGCTTATAAATATTTTCTTTTGAAATACTCATAATCTCCTCCTTAACTATAATACATATCACCCGCGTATTTTTACTCTATGAGTATATACTGATAGAGATGCGAATGTTTACTCATTCTATCAGTATAACTGCGAATATGGTAAATAGCAAGAAAAAATTGTAAGATTACCTAAAAATTATTTAGTGAACCTGTTCACCGGTTAAACCGGTAAGTTGTTCTAGAAGAAAACCGGTATCATCTTCAACGAGGACAACCAGTTTATCTCCGGGGTACAATACGGTATTTCCGTCGGGAATGGTTTCCTCTTCACCGTGTATAACGCCGACAATACGGCATTTTTGAGGCCAGTCCGTTTCTCTGATTTTCTTTAAAGCCACAATCGATTGGAGCCCGATAGGTAATTCATAAAGCTGCGGGTGATATGTTCCGTGTTTACCGCTCAAAGAATGCGTGTTACCTTGTTCGGCTTCAAATATTTGCGCTAATAAGATATGGTCATGCGCCTGCGAACCGATAAAACTTGCCGTCAGATAAGCGGTAAAACAAGTGAGTACCAAACCGCTCAGCTGATGGAACGCCCCGCTTGTTTCAAACACAATAACGCAGGCGGTAAGCGGTGCTTTAATAACGGTGGTAAAACAGGCAGCCATACCGAAGAGAATCATGGTAGTTACGTGTTCCTGCGCCAATAGGCCGAAATGCACAAGCACGGTTGCGTACAACGCACCGCTCACTGCGCCACAGGCAAGAAGCGGTACAAAGATTCCCCCGATTGCCCCTGATCCTGCGGAAATACCGGTAAAAAGCAATTTGACGATTAAGAACATCAGCAGCATTGTAAGCGGAAAGGACTGCTGTTCAGTCAGTGCTTTTATCAGCCCGTCTCCACCGCCGGATGCATAACTGTGCCACAAACCTATCGGCAGGGATAGCAAGAACGGAATCATCGGCCGCAGAATCGGCGGAATATGAAACGTTTTATAGCATCGCTGAAAAAAATAGATTGACTGTTTGAATCCGTGCCCGACAAGCGTTACAAACATCCCGAGTCCTATCAGCCATGTAAATTGCGAAAGCGGGAATTCTACGGTCGTAAAGAATCGAAAAATCGGGCCGGAACCTAAAAAGATACTTCCGGCAAAATCGCCGGCAAAAGACCCTGCCATAACGCAAGCTAAGAGTAACGGCGTTAAATGATGATGAATATCTTCCAGAGCAAAAACAATTGCGGCGAAAGGGGCATTAAAGGTTGCCGAAAGTCCGGCGGCGGCACCCGCAGTGATAAGGCATACTCGTTCGGTAAACGATCGTTTCCCCAGCCGCTCAACGGCATCTCCGACATAGGCGCCAAGTTGCACGGAAGGCCCCTCGCGTCCCATCGAAAGACCCAAGCCGATACTCAACACACCTCCGATAAACTTGAGCGGGAGTTCACACAGCGGCGAAAACTGCAATTTTTGCATAAACACGCCTTCTATCTGTGCAACTCCGCCGCCTTTAATCATCGGCCACTTTGTGATAATAAAACCGGCAAATAAGCCTATCAGCGCCAAACTAACCAGCGCAAGAACAACGCCAAGCGCACCTGTTGACTGTATGACCCCGTATAGTGCAACACGGATATTTTTAATATAAGAGATCGACAGCCTGAAACCCGTAATAACCAGTCCCGTCAATAGGCCCGTTAATAGGCTTTCAAATACCAAAAGCCACTTATTTTCTTGTCTGCTTTTAAGCAATGTACCTGTTTTTGAATATTGATTCATAATAATTATTATAACTGGATCTGGATACCGCGCGCTGCGGCAACCGCTTCTTTTAATTGACGGGCTGTACGGGTAATCGATTCAAAATCACCGGTTTTTGCCCCCTTTGTTAGTGCTCCTCCGATACCGAGTACTGCAGCTCCGGCTTTAATCCACTCGGCTGCATTTTCGGCAGTGATACCGCCGG
Source organism: Treponema sp. OMZ 857 (assembly GCF_024181085.1). Classification (NCBI taxonomy): domain Bacteria; kingdom Pseudomonadati; phylum Spirochaetota; class Spirochaetia; order Treponematales; family Treponemataceae; genus Treponema; species Treponema sp. OMZ 857. The sequence goes on along the minus strand of NZ_CP051147.1, from coordinate 2,258,439 downwards.
TCGGCATATAGGTTCCCTGCGGAAGCGGTCCCTTAAAGGCGCTGATGATTTTCGGCCCGAAAAGCTCTGCCGGGAACAGCTTGAGGATATCAGCACCGAATTCAAGCGCTCGCACCGCTTCCTGCGGAGTCATCACACCGGGAATGTACGGCACCGCATACCGATTGCAGAGACGGGCGCAGCCTTCGTCAAAAGACGGCCCGACGATATATTGTGCACCGGCAAGGATACAGGCACGTGCTGTTTCCGCATCGAGTACCGTACCCGCTCCCAGCAATACATCCGCACCGAATACTTCGCTTAGCTCACGGATAATTTCGTCGGCGTGCGGTACGGTCATGGTAATTTCGATTGCCGTGATTCCTCCTGCACGCACCGCCTCCACGATTTTAAGCCCCTGCGCTTTATTTTCCGCCCGAATAACGGAAACCGCCCCCGCCTCAATCAGCGCTTGTATCAGTTCGTATTTTTTCACTGCTTCCTCCCTTCTGTGCAAAATTTTGCCTAAAATTTTGCACAGTTTATTTTTACGGGAAGGGTAATCGTATCAGGCAGGCAAACAATAATCGCAGAAGAATGGAGGTTGGACGACCATTTGAACCGCGAAGAGGTTCAACTCTGGGTGGACAGCCTCCATTCTTCTGCGGGGATACCCTAAAAGTACCTGATACGATTACCCTGATCTATTAGTCTACTTGGATGGTAAACCGTTCCGATTTTTCATTGCCGGTAATATCCCGGGCTGTAATTAATATATCGGATTTTCCGCGGTTTAAGATAATCTTGCCTAAATAGAGTCCATTCTTTCGCCGGTATAGCAGCGTATCGGTAAAGGCGGTATTCCCCAGATACGATTCACCGTCTTTTTGGGTAATCGTTTCAAAGGGCAGTGTTCGAATATTAGTGCCGTTTACAAAAATCGTAATACGGAAAGGATTAAAACTCCGCCCGCCCGGTACAGCCGTATCGGAAATATCCGCGTATAGTTCATAGCTTCCCTGCCGCACATTTTTTTGCCCGCTCATTTGAAACACGGTATTTTGCTCATTTATCAAAATGATGTCTTGTATCTGCGGCGGTATTTTATCGCTGACCGACGGAAGCAGTAATAGCGGATTGATATATACTTTTTTTTGATTATCGCTCACTTGAAAGATCAGCTCATTAGGATTTCCCCATCCGCTGTTTCCGGTTTTTCCGATAACAGCTGTTGATTCAGCGGTTACCCTGTTTCGGAACACCGTGGTATCGTCAAGGTTTCCATAAACCGTTTGGAGTCCGTCATCGTGTAAAAATATCAGTGCATTTCCAAGTGTAGAAGGGAAAGCTCCGGAGCCGTATTTTTTATCTATAACAATTAAGAGAATTCCGTCATCCGCAGCGCGTACCGTCGCCGCATCTTCAAAGGTCAAACCTTGCTCAAAAGTATTTTCACCGATACGTTGCCCGAAAAGCCGTAAGAAATTTTGTGTATCGGCAGGCCATTCCAATGCGAATAATTCCGCAAAAAATACCGTTGCTGCTAAGAGGCAAAAGAAAAATCGTTTCATATCAGTATCCTATTTTTCACTTTATTTTATATCGATGCGGGCTAACTTCGTGTCGGTTGCAAGGAATATCGTTTCCCGTTCTTGTACAAGGAACGTGTTTTTTGAAGGAAAGGAGGTGTGTCCAACGACATAAAAAGGCGCTTCGATAAACGACAATGTTGAGCTTTGTTCTTGTCTGCTGATAATCGCCATCATATTCTTATACGGATTTTGACCGCCGGAAATGACCATACCGCGCTGCGGCATAATACCCGATATCAACCGATCGCAGTCGATAAAGCCGATACCTTCGGCACATTCAAACACGGCGTTATCGCCTTTTATATCGAAATCAACAAAGACCTGCCTGTGAAGATTTCCTTCCAATTTCCGGTGATGTATGATTTTATATTTATTACCGTCTATCCGTATAAGCAATGCGCGTTGACTGTTAATGCCGCACACACAGGCGGCAAGTTTTCCGTCGGTGGAGATTGCTGCTCCCAGTATAACCTGATAGTCACTGCCGCCCGGATAAAAGTCCGACCGTACATTACCTTCGGAATCAAGAACGACAAGTTTTCCATCAGAGAATCCGATAATAGCTCCGCTTTTTGTGCTATGAAAGGCGGTAATCGGCGCGGTGTGCAGATAACGCCAGCGCGGTTTCCCGTCGGCACCGTATTGCTTAACGGCGCTTCCTCCCGGCTCAAATAAGTAGAAACGGTCTTCGTCGATGTATACAAATCCCTGCTCTTCGATGACGGTTATCACCGAACCGTCGGGGCGATAAATCGGTGTTTTAGCGGCATCGCTTCCGTATTCCGTCCACGCTGCGAAAGAAGCTGAAATGCGCTGGGTTACGGGAGATGAGCGGAGTAATTCACCGTCGGCAGTAAAGTAACCGAAGCGGCTTTCCGTCAAAAATACTTTCGGTGTTTTACCGGCAAACTGTTCCGGCGCCGCCTGCGAAACTGCATTTTCGGTTTCACTCCCCATGCCTTCCAACTCGGCCTGCGCACTATCCGGTGTTATGGTGCGTACCCACACAGGCTTTAGATAAAGATCCGATCCGAGCGGTACCGCTGCTGCAAAGATATATATGAATAAAAAAAGAATAGGAAAAATAATAAAACGATTATCGAAAGCTGTAATTTTCATAGTCTATATGGTATAATAGTAGTATGAAAGATTCAAGTAAGTATGACCATCTCTTTGAACAAGCTATGAAGGCAGCGGAAAATGCATACGCCCCTTATTCTCATTTTAGAGTAGGCGCTGCATTACTGCTTGATGACGGGAGTGTTGTTACCGGCGTGAATGTTGAAAACCGTTCTTACGGATTGACCAACTGTGCCGAACGCACTGCTATTTTCCGTGCCGTTGCAATGGGCAAAAGAAACTTTACGGCTATTGCAATCGCAACCCCCGATGCGGATTATCCGGTTGGGCCGTGCGGTGCTTGCCGGCAAGTTATTTCCGAGTTTATGCAGCCGGATGCTCCGGTTATATTCGGATCATCCGCCGGTAATCGAATCGAAACAACCGTAAGCGGTGTCTATCCTTTCGATTCACTCCACGAGCTGCAACAAAAATAAGAAAATTTAACTGCCAAAAAGATTAGGAGGAAACAATGCGGCAAGAACATGATCTTTTAGGGTATCGGGATGTTCCCGATGAGGCGTATTACGGCGTACAAACGCTTCGTTGTATGGAAAACTTTAATATTACCGGCGTGCATCTTTCCGCCTATCCGGGCTTTATAGAAGCCCTTGCGATGGTTAAACAGGCGGCGGCACAGGCAAACTATGAATTAGGTTTGCTGGAAAAACCGACAGCAGAAGCGATTATCGGTGCTTGTAAAGAAATTATTGCCGGTAAACTGCATGATCAATTCCCTGCGGATATGATTCAAGGCGGTGCGGGAACGTCTACCAATATGAACGCAAATGAGGTGATTGCGAACCGTGCACTTGAACTGCTGGGGCATAAAAAAGGCGAATACCAATTCTGCCATCCGAATAACCACATCAACCTTGCACAGTCTACCAACGATGCATATCCGACGGCAGCGAAGCTTGGTATCTGCTTACACACGGAAAGCCTGATTACCGAGCTTGAAAAGTTGATCGCATCTTTCCGTAAAAAAGGAAAAGAATTCGGCGGGCATATTAAGATGGGGCGGACGCAGCTGCAAGATGCAGTTCCGATGACACTCGGTCAGGAATTTGAATCGTATGCAGCGAGTTTGGAAGGGGAGGTGCCGCATATCCGGCATGCTGTTTCCGGCTTGCTCGAAATCAATATGGGAGCAACCGCCATCGGTACCGGTATCAACAGTGATCCTGCCTATGCGGATTTGGTAACAAAACGGCTTGCAGAAATTTCGGGCTATCCTGTTACGAAGGCGAAGAATTTGATTGCCGCAACGAATGACACCACCTGCTTTGTTTCCTATTCGGGGCAACTGAAACGCCTCGCGGTAAAAATTTCAAAGATATGCAATGACCTTCGTCTGCTCGGCTCGGGACCGCGCGCTGGTTTGAACGAAATACATCTTCCGGCAATGCAGCCGGGTTCATCGATTATGCCGGGTAAGGTCAATCCGGTTATCCCCGAAGTGATGAATCAGGTATGCTTCCGCGTTATCGGAAATGATACGGCTGTGATGATGGCATCCGAAGCGGGGCAGTTGGAGTTGAACGTCTTTGAACCGGTTATTATTTACAGTATTTTGGAATCGATTTCGATTTTAAACAACGGTATGTCTACGCTTCGGCTGCGCTGTATCGACGGTATCGAAGCAAATGTCGAGCGGTGCAAGGAGCTAACCTATCGGAGTATCGGTTTGGTAACGGCGCTTAATCCGGTACTCGGCTACGAAATCTCAAGCGATATTGCCAAGACTGCCCTCAAAGATGATCGCAGCGTCTACGACCTTGTGTTGGAACGCGGTTTATTATCGAAGGAAGCGCTCGACGAAATCCTGAAGCCGGAGAATATGACACAGCCTAAGAAAATGCATAAACTGTAGGGAACGGGGCTGTCCAAAAAACTCAGGTTTTAATGTATAACCTATACTAACGCGCAAAAGAGCAGCGGTGCAGGTATTGCCCCTGTATCGCTGCTTAAAGCCAAAAGGGTAACTATAAATGATTATAAAAGAGAGCGTCTCTGTAGAAGATCAAATAAATATTACAATAGATATGTGGAAGCAAACAGGTATCCTAAGTAAAAATATTAAAAAGCGCAGAATACTTTCAACCTGTGTCATTATCAGCTTTCTCGTGTTGGCGTTCATGTTAAGTAAAGGCTACTTATTCCAAAGTATTATCGGTGTCTCCTATATTTTATGGGCTCTGGCGGAAATTATTTTTGCAAAACAAATATATTTACGGAAATTGAAAAAGAATCTGCGGAAGCAGTATGCTCTGGCTGCCGAAAAATTTAATTTGCCAAAAGACAAAATTGAGGTCATTACAGAAATAACAGATGGCTATGTTGAGGCAATAAAGTTAGGAACATCGACGAAATTTTTATTAAAAGATTTTTTATCTGATATCGATAATGAAGCCTTTTATATTTTAGAATTTACAAACGGACGTTTCTTGTATTTCAAAAAAGATGCATTTGAGACTAAAGAACAATATGAAGAACTGCTTGAGTATATAAAAAGATTTACAAAGAATAGTTAGCGATAATGCTTCAGCTTTTTGTTTGTTTTACACTTGACAGACAAAAAGAAAACCGATATGATACATTCCATATTTATGCCAACTTAGCTCAGCTGGCCAGAGCACGTGATTTGTAATCTCGGGGTCTAGGGTTCGAATCCCTAAGTTGGCTCATCAATATGGGGAGATTCCCGAGCGGTCAAAGGGGGCAGACTGTAAATCTGTTGGCTCCGCCTTCCAAGGTTCGAATCCTTGTCTCCCCATTTTTTATTTCAAAATAAATACAGGCGAATGTACCAGCTGAGGTTCGCCGGTTTTCATTTTCCATTTCTTTCATATCATCAATCATTTAAATGCTTAAAGTTTTTTAATTTTAAAATATGTCGGGTTTATTTGTACAAGGGTTTAATGCCCGCCGTTCCTCTACCGCCACGGATGGCGGTTGTTCCACGCAGGAGCAATGTTGTGGCAGAGCCGCAACTTTTAGATGTGTTCATTAAAATTATATCGTATCACTTATATTGAAGCATATAATATAAAATCAACAGCAGCTATAAAATATAAATAATAGATGATAGTGGAAATATTGACAGAGGATTAAAAAACACTGAAAAGATTAAATAATGCCGTCGGACAGAATCGAACTGTCGACACAAGGATTTTCAGTCCTTTGCTCTACCGACTGAGCTACAACGGCAAAAACAATAGAAAACTTATATCCGATTTTCCGATATGTGTCAAGTACCTGCTTGCAGTTTATACTTGACACTCAGAATAGGTGAACTTGTTACTCTATATCGTAGATAATTGTTGCCGGCGGTTGTTCAAGCAGTTCCGGATTTTCCAGATATTTATGCAATTCATGGAAAGCGGAGGCATAATAGAAGCCGTCACAAATCCGTTCATCGGTGGTAACGGCAAGGTCAAGGTTTCGTATATTGGTAACTGTACCGTCCCGTGCAATTTCTTGTGATCTCCGCATCGCGCTAAAAGTGATAAATACGGGTGCATTACCGAAGTCGTACAAATGATGAAATATAGGGCGGATACCTAACGAGCCCATCGAGGAAAAGACAACGGAACAGTGAAAAGGACTGAGCAGTCGCAAGCTTTCCGGCAACAAGTTATGGAAGTCAAGCCAGTTCAGAAATGCGATTGCTGCACGTAATTGAAAATTCGGCATAAATCCGAGTTTACGCGCAATTTTATCAAAGGCACTTTCTTTTTCTTCACGTTTATTTCGATACTCTTCTATTTTCTGTGTCATCTGATGATACACATCGGTAACGGTTGCGCTTCGGTCAAAGAAAAATTTCATCATTGTTTCTTCGGCTTCCAGCGACATCTCTTTCTTAACGGCCATGACCACTTCTATGTTATGGCGGGCATAAAGTCTCAATCCACTCAAAAATCGATTAATACCCGGCCGCTGTGATATTGTCCGCACATAGGCTGCAACCAATACATGCATGATGCCGAAACCGATAAGGCCATCGGCTCTTTTTTTATGTACGAAATGTTCTATCGCAGCGACATTGATGCTGTCTTGAAATAAATTTTGTGCTCCTATTCTTGACGGCATAATAAAGGGAGCTACTACCGCCATGGGTTCTATCGAACGGATACGCCGTCCTTCTTTTCTATCGCCGAATCGCCGTTTGGTTGGAATGTCCATAGTTGTTTTTTTTAGTTCCGATTCAGTTTGTTTGTCTGCCATATTTCCTATTTCCATTAGATTTTATATTTCTTATTAGAGATGCTTTATTATTCATAAATTCCCGTTTTGTACTAGAGAACTGAATCGACCAGTGTTTTAAAAGAGCTATTCAATGCTTCGTTGTATCGTTGAGGCTGCACCATAAAAAGGCCGTTTTTAACGATAATTGCAGCATGTTCTTCTTCGTCATTGAGAGAATCGTTTTTCCGGAATTGCTGTGCTTTTTCTAAAAGCCCTGTTTGTTTATCAATTGCTTGCCTTTGTTGCACAGTCATCATTTTTGAAAGTAAATTCGCAAATTCGAAAAAGTCATCGGGAAATTTCTCCATAAGTGTGCGGCCGGCATCCGCATTAGCTGTTTCGGATAACAAATCAGCAAACTCATCCCAATGCTCATTCAGAAAATGTATAATAATCTCTTTTTCCATTTTTTCCCTTGCTATAGGCGCTCTCTTTTTATATCGGCATAAAATGAGGGGCTTTCAATAATAAGAAAAAAAATCATCAATTAGGAAAATAGAGTTTTAGATACTGTTGGGTAAAAATATGCTTCCATGAAAATTCCGTATGGAGCGCTGTGCATGCTTGTAAAATAATATTTTTAAAATACGGAATATCGGTGAGCCTTGCTTTATCGGTTGCAAAAAAAGATTCTGCTTGGTTCAATACGGCTTCCGTCAATGCACTGATATGTATGTCGGTGTTTTGTTCTTCGCCATTCGGAAGCATATATAAGAAGCCTGTTTTCCCGTTTATGATTTTTTGCAAGCCTCCTTGTGCGTTCGCAATCGGGATAGTACCGTAGACCTGTGCGATAAGATCCTCCAATCCACACGGTTCAAATAAGCTCGGTAAAACAATAAAGTCCGCCGCTGCGGTGATGAGCCGAGCAGCCTTTCGGTTATATCCCTTGCAATAGACGAATTTCCCGGGCAGCGCGGCAGCGAGGGCGATCGCTTCAGCTTCAAGTTCAGGATTTCCCTGTCCCATTACAATAAACCGTAGGTTAGGAGAGCGTTCCAGTATGCGGGGTATTGCTTTGAGTAATACATCGACGCCTTTTTGCCGAACCAACCGGCCGTGGTACATCAGGTAGAGTGTTCTCTTCTCTTCTTGTGTACTCATGCTGCCGTATTGTTGTATGCCATCATACAGCGGCGCTGTGCAGGTCTGCGATTGTAGTTTGTCCAGTAAAAATGAACGGCAGGCATATTTTCCTTCAAACTGCTCTTTTTGTATGTCAAACGCGAAAGGGAGTCCTGAGCATTCCATATCGAGAGGATTATATGTCGCGAAATCAATTCCGTTGGTAATACCGGTAATATGAATATGCTTTTGGGCGAGGGTTTTTGAAAAAAGATAAGAATACGGCGAATGTTCGGGTGAAATCAGCTGCTTTGCATACCACGGAGACACCGTCGTTAAATCAGCAAAGGCGGAACCGACAAGAAAGGGTTCGACCGTATAATCGACTCTGCCATATTCCAATACTCTGTGAGGAAGATCGGTTAAATGTGCCGCATATTCGAACGAATAAAAGGTTTGGCGGTAGCCGTCCCCTGCGTTATGGATGGTGATAAGCGTACGGGTATGCCGAAACAGACGTCTGCCCGTACAGCGGGCAGAGATAAACGCAGGAAGCAAAGCGGTGTGGGCATCATGGCAGTGCAATACCTGCGGAGCGGTATGGTTGCGTAATCCGTAACAATAGACCGCTTTTTGAAATAATACGTTCATTTCATGGCTGTCTACGTAGCCGTCTCCTTTTTTAAGATCGGGCCGGTGCAGCTTTTCCCGAAAATAATCGAGTTCTTCGGCGCAGTAGGTATAAATATCTTTTTTTTCCGTGAAAATACCGGAGTCGATAAAGATGAAACGGATGTTTTTCCTGAAAAGTTCAAAATATCTCACTGAGTGCGGCGTATCACCGACACGTATCTGTGCTTCTCCGATGCAGTTATCGAGATCTTCGCTATTGTTTCCGTAACGGGGCAAAAATACCGTAATCGTAAGACCATAAGCTGCCGCTGCTTCTGCCAATGACTTTACGACATTTTTTACGCCTCCGGCTTCTGCAAAGCCGGCATATTCACGGCTTACAACCCATATCAATCCATTATTTTCCTTGGTGCTCATAAAACTGGAATATCCTTAAAGAAAGTAAAGGGTACCTCTTAAAACCGAAGTTTTCAGAAATATCCGCTATGTTGTGCGATGAAACAGATCCGGCCGGAGTTTTTCCGCCCCGCCCAAATAAACCGGTATCGCTTTCTTCCTTCCATAGTAGTAAAACAGGAAGCGAATGATACCGTGAGAACCGCCGTCGATGTCCGGTTCCGTACTGCAAAAAAGGGCGACCGCAGAAGCATAACCGGCGGAGCGCAATAAAGTTGCAGGATTTGCCGCTGTTATATCGGATGTAATCGAAAATTGTAGGGAAACGATATCTTTTTCATGCAATCTGTTGAGTTCCAAAAAGCGTGTGTATGCCGTAACGACGGCTGTTTTGATCTGCTCCTGCGTATTTTGAGTGCATACGGCTGCTCTTCCTGCGTACAGTTTTTTCCAAAACATCATTGTATGTCCTTATGCCGGATTAAGACCGCTAGAAAGTAAAAGAATAGCGGAGGCTGCAATTGCAATTACGAGTCCGAATATACAAGCAATACCGCTGATAATACAGCGGCCGAGGTAGTAGGGTTTCCGTAAATAAATATTGTAGTTGATTTCAAACAACAAAGCAAAAACGGCAACTAAGAACAGTAAAATGCCGCCTGCGATAAGAAATTGCAGAATAATAATCTGGCTTGAATCCAAAAAGTTCTGAATATTCCCTAATACAAATAAAACGAATAAGGCAATCAGAACGGTAAAGAGAAAAAGTACGGTTCTATGCAAAAAACGGATAGTAACTTGTTTTCTAATTATCGGAGATGCCATCACTGACCGAGTATAACTTGTCCGATTGGAACATGCAAGCCCTCGCATTTCGGTTAGATTTTTACGTGAATGAATATGGACCTTTTTAGTGCGAAATTTTTCCTAAAATTTCGCACCTTTTCCTAGCAGACGGGTAAACGTATCAGGCAGAGTAAATAAAAAGCGCAGAATAAGTGAGGCTATGAGACCATTTGAACTGCAGAGCGGTTCAACTCTGGTTGAATAGACTCACTTATTCTGCGGGGCTACTAAAAAACGGCCTGATGCATTTACCCTGTCGTGTGCAGGTCGGATAAACATCAGCTCGGTGATGGGGTGCGCTTTATTGAGGCCTTTTTGTTCAAATTTGGTTTTGGGGCGCCATGGTTGCGGAGGGGCAAAGCCTTCGTATTTTGACCGGAGTCCTTCGGTGGCCGAAAGTTCGGCAAAGGCGTCCTCCGCATAGTCGTACCAATCGGTTACCATATAGAGGTAGCCGTTTTCTTGCAGTTTTTGAGCCAGCAGGTTTGTTCTCGGGCGATGGAGCAGCCGCCGTTTATGGTGTTTTTTCTTTTGCCACGGGTCGGGAAAAAAGATATGGAAGCCTGCGATTGAGGCGTCGGGGATCATATATTCCAGCACTTCGATAGCGTCATGTTCGATAATGCGGATATTTTTAAGATCGCGCTGCTCGATCTCGTTTAAGAGCTTTCCGACCCCTGCTTGAAAAACCTCAATGCCGATATAGTTGATTTCGGGATGCTGCGCTGCGATTTCAGCTGTTGCGACCCCCATGCCGAATCCTATTTCGATGATAACCGGATGATCATTCGCAAAGATCTCTTTAAAAGAAAGCTGCTGCGCTTTGTAGGGGACGCACCAGCGCGGCGCATATTCGGCATACGCTTTTTTTTGAGCCTCGGTAATCCGCCCCTTTCGCAGCACAAAGGTTTTGATGGGGCGTCCCTGCGGCGGCATATCGGCTACGCCGGTTTGTTCACTATGGTTTGTCTGTTCTGTTATCATGGTATTCCTTCTCTTAATTCGTTTTTTCGATAAGCGAAAAATACAAGGGGCCTGCTCCCCCGCAGGTATCGGGTAAAAACCGGCTGCCGAACAGCGTTTTTTCGCCGAGTATGGGCGGTGTGCTGTTTTTGCCGGCTGTTTTGGTATAAGCCGCGCTAAATTCGATTGCTGCGGTACCGCTATGGATGGCAGCTTCGGTTCCGTATTTTTTCAGCAGCTTTTGCACAACGCCGTCGTTTTCCGCATCGGCAAGCGCGCAGGTTGCGTATACTAAAAAGCCTCCCGGTTTTAATAGTAAGAAAGCTGCCGAAAGGAGCGCCCACTGCCGCTGTGCCAGCATTTTAATCCGTGCAGGTGTCCAGCAGGCAAGGTATTTCGCATCGGTAAGCACATGGCGCTCCGAAGAACAAGGCGCATCCAGTAAAATGCGGTCGTAATACGCTTGCCGATAGCGGGGGAGGGTAGCGGCGTCATAGCCGGTAACTTCGATGCGGGCGCTTATGTCCGGCGGCAGATGCTCATCAAGTACGGTGAGCAGCCGCGCTCGGCGTGCCCGCGACAACTCGTTTGCCTGTATCTGGGCTTCCTGTCCCATACCGGAGGCAAGCACCAGCGTTTTGCCGCCCGGAGCGGCGCACATATCCAAATAGCTGCCCTCATCAATCGACGGAAGCGCCTGTGCCGCATAGATACTCGCTTGGTCAAGATAATACGGCTTTCCGCCGCACACCGAAAACGCCACCGGCTGCGTCTCTTTGAGAAGCGCTTCCCGAAGCGTCGGCCAACGGTCGCCGAAAAGAGCGCTGTAGTAAGCTTCAAACGCGGCTGCCCCACTTACCTGCTTCGACCGCTTCACGGGTGCCGCTCCGCGTCTATTTGATGGCTTGTAGGTAATGTAGCTGGAGCGGTTGTATCCGCACCTGCGTCCGCTTCTCCTTTATTTGTGAATATTATGCTGTTTGCGCATGCCGCCATGCAGGCATGCCAAAGGGTGTCGGGCTGCATAGGCGGCGCTTCAACAGTAATGTTTTGGTGCGTAATCGGATGGATAAACGAGAGCTTGTAGGAATGCAAGCGTATGCCGCCGCTCGATTCACTGCGCCGCGCTCCGTATTTTAAGTCTCCCTTGATGGGATGTCCGGCGGCTGCCATCTGTACCCTAATCTGATGCGTGCGCCCTGTTTCCGGCCTAATACGGATAAAGTCGTACCGGTCGCCTTCTCCGCACAGCGTCCAATATAAAACGGCTTTTTTAAGCGCCGACTTCTTATGCTTTTTAGGTTTTGTGATATCGGCAGACGTTGTATTTGCAGGAGTTATATCGATAGGAGCCGCGCCGACAAAGGCTTTTTGTGTTTTGGTATGAAAGCCGAGCCAGTGCTCCAGCCGCTGCAGCTCCGATACTTCTATGGAATGTTCTGTAGACCGTTCACATATTGCCCAATATTCTTTTTGCACAGCTCCGGCTTCAAATGTACGGGAAAACAGCGTTTGTATCTGGGCAGAAAAAGCCAGCAGTACGATGCCTGATACGGGAGTATCAAGCCGGTTGACCGGAGCGACAAACGGTTTATGCGGAAAAAGCGGCGCGAAAAACGTCTGGGAATTTTCACCGCTTGCTTTATAGGCAACCGCACAGTAATCATCTTCAAAATAAATACGGGTAGTTTCTTTACACATAATTCAAGGATAACAGAAACGCATTATAGTGGTTTTTTTCCACCTAGACAATATGCTTGACAAACCATTATACGAGTGCTATGGTGATTTCAGAGGAGAAGATATTATGAAAAAGTGTATTTTTTATAGGATTACCCATTGGGTGTGGATTTATTGATAGTAAATTATCCGTTAGGAAAGAGTATTCGTTCTTTTGCTTCTGTTGATGACCTATACAAACAGCGGATTTCGGAATAGTATACTATGCTTGTAACTATTACGAAGGATGCTTTCTTTAACTAAGAAAAAAGTTAGGGCTGATATGGTATACAGAACAAAAACAGTAGAAGATACTATCAACTTTGGTCGGGCTTTAGGCCGCTTACTCAATGCAGGCGATGTGCTTGCTCTGCAAGGGACGCTCGCAGCAGGAAAAACGCAGCTGACAAAAGGCGTTGCGCAAGGGCTTGATATATCCGAAGCCGTTACCAGTCCCACCTTCACCATCATATCGGAATATTACGGACGTCTACCGCTTTATCACATGGATGTGTATCGGCTCAGCTCACCGGAAGATTTTTTAGATCTCGGTGTTGAGGATATGCTGTATGGTCAGGGCGTGTGCATTATCGAATGGAGTGAAAAAATCATGTCGGAATTACCGGCACGTACCATCCTTATTCATATCAAGCCGGAAGAAGATACAAGCAGAACTATTACCATCACGAACTGGCCGTATGAAACGGACAGCTTAACCGAATATGAGGCAGCACCATGAATATACTTGCAATAGATACCCTCACTTCAACCCTTTCAGTTGCGGCATACGGTCCTAACGGATTAGTTACACAATCCTTCGCCGGTAACGGTCCGTCCCACGCAGAACGGTTGCTCCCCCTTATCGATGCAGCCGTATCAGCTGCGGGATTTACTGCCGCCGATACGGAAACGGTATTGGCGCCGGAAGGTCCCGGTTCTTTTACCGGCCTAAGACTCGGATTTGCAGCGGCGAAAGCATTACAGCTCAGCAGTAACAGCTGTTTTATTCCTATTCCTACGCTCCCATGCATAGCATCGCAGTATGAGGCGTGGAACGGAAATATTGCCGTAGTAATAGATGCAAAAAGAGAACGCTTTTACGCTCAGCTTTTTAAAAACGGAACAGCGGTAACGGAAGCTTTTGACAAAACAGCGGCTGATTTACTCCCGCACTTTTCGGAAAACGAAGAATGGCTGGTTACCGGCTATGGAACGGCGGCGTTTAGAGACGCTGCTGCAATTTCACAAAGTAGTATCCGCTTTCATTTTATTGAAGCGGATGCCCTCTCTTTTGCATATTCGATGATTAAGTATATGCAAAAGCACGGTAATGTACTGAAGAATGCTGCAGACTATGCAGGGCCTCAGTATATTCGGAAGAGCGATGCGGAGAAGGACTAAACTATGGAAAAAAGTATATCGTTGGAGCGGAATCAGCAGATTACAAGAGATATGTCGGCAGAAGAACAACAGGTGTATTTTGATGAACTTTCTGAATTAACAAAGGCAGGAAGTATTCCTACTATGATTCTTGACAGTAATTTAGTTATACGCCACATGACCAAAAGTGTGTACACATTATTTGCAGGTTATTACGCATTGGAGAAAAAGCCGTTTTTTAATGTATTCGGTAGGGTTTTTACTCAGGCGGAGATAAAAGACTTTTTTGAAAGCATACGATCGCGAGAAAAAGGCTGGTCATGGATCGGCAATATGGTGCATAAATCGCATACGTTAAAAACGCTGTATACGCGAGTACGATTCCATCCGCTTTTTGATAAGGAGAACCGTTACCTGCTTGGATACTGGGTGATTATTGAAAATATAACAGCAGAGCAGATTGGAATGTATAAAATGATGCTAAACGGTTTGTTGCAAGCTTCAATGCTGAAAGACAACGATACCGGAAACCATGCACAACGGCTCAATTTCTATTGTCAAGAGTTTGCCGAATATTTGTTTTCGCTTAATCAATACCCGCAAATTACACCGGATTTTGTTGATAATATTTCTTTTTTGGCCGCTATTCATGACATAGGCAAGATCGGTACACCCGATTATATTCTGCAAAAACAGAGCAAATTAACCGGCATTGAATGGGAAGTGATGAAAGAACATACAATCAATGGCGCTCTTATTGTTTCATCATATCCTATTGCAATGGCAAAGGAAATAACATTAAGCCATCATGAACGGTGGGACGGCAGCGGATATCCGTTTAAGCTTGAAGGTGAGATGATACCGCTTTCGGCAAGGATTGTCGCAATAGCCGATGTATATGATGCACTGCGTATGAAACGATCGTATAAAAGCGAGCTTTCACATGATGAAGCTGTCCAATATATTTTTGAGAACGCTGGGAAGCATTTTGATCCGCAGCTCGTAACATATTTTAAAGAGATTCACCACGCATTTGATAAAGTATGGCACACTCTCAAAGATAATGAGACGGAACAGTCACGCGTACCCGAGGATCGGGCTGTAGTATAATCAGCGACTGCGGCACGTGATCGGGAAGGCATCGCAGTAATGCAATGCCCCCGTATTGTATTACCGTTTTTTACTTCAACCCCAGTTGAGCGAGGGAGTCGATATTGCCGGTAGCGAGTGCCGCTTTATTTTCACGCTGAATTTCGTCGTAAATTTCTTCGCGGAATACCTTGACGGAGCGGGGGGCTTCAACGCCGATTTTAACCTGATCGCCCCGTACTTCAATAACGGTAATTTCAATTGAATCGCCGACGCGGATTTTTTGGTTTGTTTTTCGGGAAAGGATTAACATGACGAACCTCCGCGTTTCATTTCAGCGACGATATCATGCTTAGTCTTCCATTTTTCTCCGCCGATGACCAGCTGCATTGCCTTTTTATTCTTTTTATTGATGATGAGCGGGCCTTGCAAATTTGCCGTAATTGCTGAGCCGTCCGACGGAACGGTAACCAATGCAAACACCAGTACGTCCGACGGAGATTCAATGCCGAGCGGTTCGAGCAAACTGTCATCGATATCCAGTTCATAGTCAGGCCGGAAGATAAAAGGATCGATGGCGATAAACGCAAGCTCTGCATCGTCAAGCGACTGAATCCATATAAATGGCTTTTGCTTTGCATCGAGCAACGCAAAGCGGTGATACTTTTTAAATCCGTAAAAACCTTCAGACAGGGTGATGATTTGATCTTCTTCAATCGTAACCGTACCCAGCGCCTTCGTTTTTATTTCCATACTAAAACTCCCTTTCTTTTGTCATCGTTATCTTAAATAATTGAGCAGCGTGTTTTTATATAAATTGCCGACCGTGCTTAACGATGCTTGATGCGTATACTCATACATTTTAAGATCGGAAATAGCTTGTGTCAAATCCAAATCGGCTTCGCGGGATTCCGCTCCCGTTACGTTCGGTATCTGGGTATTCAAACGGGCGAGCGCCGCTTCCGCGCGTTCATAGCGGGAGCCGTTTTCCGCAAGCCGCGCTGCGAGGTTGTCGATAGCTCCGTCCACACTGCCGAGTACTTTGCCGCCGAGCGATTCATGGTCGCCTGCATACATCGCGTTGCGCATTGCGATGACCGCATCAAAAAGCGAACCTCCCGATACGCGCACCGAATCGGCAAGGTTGTACGGCGGCCGCTGCTGAGGTTTGACAATACCGAGAGAGGCAAGTACGTTTCCCTCTCCGGCATCGCGCAGCCAGAGCTGCCGTGCATCGGTAGTTTCGATATTCATACCGTTGGTAACAGGGTCGAGCGAAGCCTTAACCGCTGCGCCTGAGCTGTTGATTTTAGACATAATCGCATAGACGTTATCGCCCGCGATGAGCGGGATAGTAACGCCGTCCACCTCGATGGCGCTGTCCTGCTGCACGATAAAGTTCCGTGCGTCGGTTGCGGAAAAGAGCGTTTGCCGTTCCGCCCAAAAGATACGGTTCCCTGCCTGATTTGCCTCCATAAACGAAAGCTCATCGCTTTCCACCTGTTTGGTGTCGATGGAACCGTTGTACCGTACATTGGTGATAACCGTGGAACCGGCGCCGTCGATGTCGCCCATCACAATCTCAAAAGGTTCGGTAAAGCTTTTAGTACCGGCAAAGAGACGCGTACCGTCCGCACTAAAACTGTTCGCTGTTTGAACAAGCTCATATAACAGTTCGTCTACTTCGGGCGCCATCTTTTTAAGATCAGAAGCGGTATAGGTACCGGTTGCACCCGCTACGGAAAGTTCGCGGAGCCGCTGCATAATATTGAGAGCGCTCTGCATCGGCGCCTCTGCAACCTTATATTGATCGTTGAGCGTCTTGGCATTTTTTTCAAAGCGGTCAAGCCGTGCCAAAAGCGATTTATAGCGTACCGAGTGTCCTGCAGCGATAGGGTCATCGCGGAGCTGCTGAATGCGCCGCTGAGTACTGAGTTGACTATTTACCTTGTGCAGCCTGCTTTCTTGTCTCCGCACCGAATAGCTGCTGTCCGAATGCTGCATATTTGAACTAATCCGTTGCATACTTACTCCTTTTTCCCGGTAAATATATCAGGGGTAGTGTGATATAGCCCGCAGAATAAAAGCGGCCGTCCAACCAGAGTTGAATCGCTTCGCGATTCAAATGGTTTTCCTGCCGCTTTTATTCTGCGGCTTCGATTAGTCACCGCCCCCTGATATATTTACACATGGCCTAGACACCGAGGCGGTTGATGATAGTATCGAGCATCTCGTTGACGGTAGCGACAAAACGAGCAGTCGCATTGTAGCCGTGCTGGAATTTAATAATATCCGCCAATTCTTCGTCGATGTTGACACCGGAAATTGAGTCGCGCATATCGCGGAGTTCCTTGCCGATAGCGGTTTGTGTATTCAACGCAAGCTCGGATTGTTCGCCCTTTAAGCCCATATTGGTAACAGCCTCGGCGAAGAATTCGTCAAAGGTGCGGGTGTTGCCGACCATAACCGGCGTATTCCGTATCTTTGCGATAGCGACGGCGGCACGGTTGTCTCCGGGGTAGGGAATACCTTCAGGACTGGGGTAACCGGCGGCGATGTTCTGTAAATCGCTTACGACAACCGGATTGATTTCCATCCAGCCGGAGGGGTGCGCAATGGGGGAAACTGCATACTGTGCCCCTTCCTGCGACAGTACGTTCACCGCATCGGGCTGCTGCCAGTCGTAGGCGTTTTCTGCACCGCTTCCGGTAAGCACGCCGGCGTATCCCGCTAAAAAGCGCCCGGAATCTTCGACGTGTCTGATAACAAAGTCGGGATTTTCGGTATCCTGCGCCGCCGTCCCCTTGAGCACGAGTTTGTTGTTTTGGTCGAGATACGCGACGACTTCTGCGCCGGAACGGTTGATGCGGTCTACAAGGTCGGTGACCATATCGGTGGAAGCGTAGGGTACTTGAACCGTTCCCGTTCCTGCAGAAAGGGTGATTGTCCCTTCCAATCCGATTTGTTCGCGCGGATCAAGGCTATATGCGCCGGTCAAACGGAAGATATATGAAGAATCGTATTCACCGTCGCCGTTCCGATCGAAATTACCGACCGTATTGTTGATAAAATATTGTTCTTTGAAAAAATCGATACCGGTTTTTCCATTTAAGCCCATCGCATTGCGGTGAATATCGTTAACCAAATCGACAAAGTTCATCGCCATCGTATCGAGTTTATTGATTTCGTCGCGGACATCTCCGTCGCGCAGTTCGATAAGGGCAGCCAGCCTGCCGCCGCCGAAGTGCGCAAGATTGCCGGAATCTTCCCATACGACATTGGCATACCCTTCGTTTCCGGTACCGCTCTTAAGTCCGAAGGTGCGGAATGTCCGCCCTTGTACCAACTCCATACCGTCCGAATAAATGATGTAGGATTCGTCGGCATCCACCTTCTCTACAGAGATGGAGATAAGGTCGGCAAGTTTTTCGGTTAAGACGTCTCGCTTATCCATCAAGTCGTTGGGATTGTCGCCCATCGCTTTGACTTTCACGATTTCTTCATTGAGCGCGGCAATCTGCCGGGTAAAGGAGTTTACCTGCTTAACCCGCGCTTCAATGTCGCTGTTGATCATATCGCGGATGCCCTGCAAGCCCCGATACTGATGGTGCACGGCATCGGTCAGCGTTTTTGCACGGGTAGCAACCGTACTGCGCGCCGCCGTCGATTCAGGATAGACTGACAGCTCCTGCCATGAATCCCAAAATTGATCGAGCCGTGTCCGAACGGAAGTATCCTCCGGTTCGTTATACAACTGTTCCAGCATATAGATGTAGGAATCGCGTGTTTCCCAGTACCCCTGCTGATCGGTTTGGGCGACAATCCGCTGATCCAACAGCTCGTCGCGCAGGCGGGTAATGGAGCTGACGGCAACACCCTGTCCGATTTGTCCGGGAGTTTCCGCCCGTGAAAGATCGGGACGGTACAGCGGCTCGTAAGAATCAAGCTGAACACGCTGACGGGTATATCCTTCCGTGGATGAGTTCGATATGTTATGACCGGCAGTTTGAATGGACTGCTGGTGTGCAAATAAACTGCGTTTTCCTAATTCAATCGAAGCAAATGTAGACATTTTTATCACCTTCCTCCTTGAATACTATCCGTTAAAATACCGTATCGATAACCAAACTGCTGTAATTCGATTGGCTCGGCGCACCGGTGCGGGTATAAAATGAAGTTCTTGTACCGATTTCTGCGGCATCCATCATATCTTGTACCAATGTCTGTACGTGTGTAACGTAGGCATCAAGCGTATCGTTTGCCGTTTTTGCAAGCTGTGCTTGCTGTTGCAGACTACGATATAAATAACTGAGCTTTTTTTGATTTTCCGCAGGCAGCAATGCAATGTAGCCGTAAAAATCACGTCCATCTTCGTTATACGGATCGAGCTGATTGAGAAGCAAAAAGCACTGCTTATCGAGCCGTAAAAACTCATTGGAAGCCTCCGTACTTTTCAGTACGCAGCGTTCAATACCTTCCCATGAACGGTTCCGCACGGAGTCGGAAAGCTCTTTTTGATATGCATATACTTCTTTCATCACGGTAATTTGCTGCTGCAAGACCTGTTCGATTTTCTCTGCAGCCGATATTTTGTCCATTTTATACCCCTTCTGCTACAGTGTCGGAATTTAGCGGAAAACCTTGAGGACAATCGGGAAACGCATCAGACGTTTTATGAATATTCCCCGCAAAATAAGAGAGTCTACTCGACCAGAGTTGAACCTCTTCGCGGTTCAAATGGCCTCATAGTCTCTCTTATTTTGCGGAATTTAATATATCTGTCTGATGCGTTTCCCTCTTTTAAAATAAGCTGCGTGAAATTTTGGATAAAATTTCACGCAGAAGGAAATGCATCAGACGTTTCATGAATATTCCGCGCAAAATAAGAGAGGCTGTTCAACCTTTCCTTTTGAAAATATGCATACCGTCTACAGCGTTGCAGAGTGAATACCAGTCCTCGACGTGCAAAAAGCACGCCTGCGGGTGTTATTCGCTCTGCGCCTTGTATCCAGTACCACTATTTTCAAAAGGCTAACGGAAAGGTCATTACCAAAGCTACAACTTCTATTTTGCGGAATTTAATATATCTGTCTGATGCGTTTCCCTTCTTTCATAGAAGAAAAAAAATGCACGAAATTTTGAGGAAAATTTCGTGCATGCAGTATGAGGTGCGTTTTGTTTTATAGATTTAGCAAAGTTGAAAGTGCTTTCAAGTTTGCGGTAATTTCGTCTTGAATGGTTTGCCACTCATTAACCTTTGTTTCAAGCACTTTAACCGTCTCTTTAGGCATCACAATATCCTCAAGGATGTTTTTGCTGAATATAACCGATGCATCGGTTCCGAGCTTAAGAGTATGCTTTTCCTTCTCGAGTTCCTCCATCTCAATGTTGATGGTATCGATGTTATACGTAATCATATCCGGCGCTTTTATAACACTCCCTGATGCCTGCATTGAGGCCGCTATGCTTTCGTTCATGTTGTCATTACGCGAGGGTGTTATATCCATGTCCATACCGATTTTAAAGTTTTCGTTCTGTTTTGCGGTATCGGCATAAAATGAACCATGCATATCAAAAACCGGAAGCAGCGGAGTATCGGGATTATCCGTAAAAGATACGGAGACGGAACAATCGATATCGGCTGCCGTGTCGGTTACAGAGCCCTTAGAAGCAAACACACAGGATACTATACTCGCCTTCGAGTCTTTATCTGCGGTATTAGACCCTGTAATATTGAGCGTGTATGTCATGCCGTCGATCGGGTTTTCATAATTTTTGATGCCGCAGCCGAATGTGACTATCTCTTTTCCGCTGACAGCAACCGTATACTGAGCTTTTTCAACAAGGTTATCCTTAACGGTCAGCTCTTCCGTAAAGGTACAGTCTTTTATGTTATCTTTTATTTCCGTATTAAATTTTTCTTCAATCTCTTTAAATTCTTTTTCTAAGAGTTTTTCATAAAACTTCCAGAGGAATGTTAAGCGGTTATCGTTTTTTACCGCATCTATCAGCGCAGGGATAAATTTAATGACATCATCATTATTGAATACGATGGAATACGTATCACCGTTCCGTGTGATAACTGCGTTCTTATAGAGAATATCTTGCGCTTTATCATAGCGTTTTTGCGAGGCTTTATTCGGACGGATGGAACTCAGTGTTCTCAATGTATTGTAGGTTAAATCGATATTGAGATTTGTGGGAAATTCCTTAGAGTCGATAAGCGCAAGGGCTTTCCCGAGGTCTTGTGCAGGAATGGAAAATGTTTTATTGAATATCGAAGGACTCGCCGCTTCAATATTTTTTTGCCCGATAATAATATTTATCAGGTCGGTTTTCTCTTCGTTTATTAAAATATTATTCAATGCATACGAATACTTAAATGCCTTAGCCTTTTTATCGTTGATCCAAAGCCCTGTTATACCGATTTTATTTGCGATCATCGTATCGGCAATCGTTTTTGTTTGTAATATGCCTTGCGCTTTAGGCCCTTGCAGATCATAGTCGGTAAGGAAAAATTCTGCTTTTGCAGAGCCGTTATCAAAAACATCACTGCGCAGCATAAAATTATTTTCAAATTTTTCGAATGCACTGATAAGCTTTTCGGTCGATGCCTTTTTAATGCTTATGATATTCTTTGTATCTTTATTACCGCATGATACCGTAAAAATAAGCATCATAAGGGTAAAGACACATAATTTGACGTATTTCATATTATATACTCCTTTGCAGAAACGGGCTTTTTGCTCGAAATCCAGCCGTACTATATACTTTTTTTTGATATTTGTCAGCATCTCTTAAAAGCTGAATGGACGTACACTATGCATATCGTGTGCTTGTCTATCGCCTAATTTATCGGTATACTGCGTTTGTATATTGTTAAGGGAAACCTCTAAAAAACTCGGTTTTTTAGAGATGCCCTAAATACAGTCTTTGAATACGAGGTGATAGAAAAATAATGACACGCGATACAAATATGCAAGGTAAGATCCTTTACGAAGATGAAAATCATAAATTTATCTGGCTGGGCGGCGAAACAAAATACCGGAAGGGTGCCGTACAGACCATGCAGTATCTCATCATTGATAACGGCCGCGGTATTCTGCTGGATCCGGGCGGGGTACATCTTTTTTCACAGGTAGTAACCGCCGTCAGTAGATTTATATCAGTAGATAAAATAGACATCATCTTTTTCTCTCATCAAGATCCCGATGTATCTTCGGGCATCGCTCTGTGGCTTGGTGTTACACAGGCACAGATTTATATTTCTTCTCTTTGGCTCCGTTTTATGCCTCACTTCGGTATTGTTGACGTTTCACGTATGACCGGTATCCCCGATAAAGGGATGAGCGTTTCTTTACCTTCCGGCAACAAAATACGTTATATTCCCTCCCACTTTATGCATTCTCCGGGGCAGTTTTCACTCTTTGACGAATGTTCCCGTATTTTGTTCAGCGGCGATATCGGTGCTGCGGTGTTTGAGAAAGAGGAAGATGAAACGCTCTTTATCGATGATTTCCAAAAGCATATCCCGTTGATCGAACCGTTCCATGTCCGATATATGGCAGCCAATAAGATTGTCAAGCGCTGGGTTGAAGCTGTACGGCTATTAAATCCTATCATTATTGCGCCGCAGCACGGGGCTATTTATACAGACGACAAGGTAGAGCTCTTCTTAAATTGGCTTTCTCATTTGCAATGCGGAGTCGATTATCTTGATAGGTTATTTTAGGGAATAATATATGGTAGATGAACAAGCAGCTCTGCAGAATTTTGCCGATTTAGTAGATAAAATTGTTGTTAAGTACAATAAAGGTGTTGTATTAGACTATGTAACGCGACATTCGTTTCAAATTATCAATAGCTCCATGGAGCAGCTGGAGCAACGGTTTGAAACAATCCTTTCAGTATTTGAAGAAATCCAAAAAGAGAGTAGCTCTTCTGCTGCGAATGCGAACCATGTAGATGATTTATTAGATGCGGTGCTTAGCGGACGAAAAACACTGCAAAAAGAAATCCATAATCGGCTTGGTGAAATCGATGAAGCGGCAGCCACTGCACGAACCACAGCAGCCTCATTTGAAACGCTCAAAGAACACACCGGTGAAGTTAAAGCGATGGTCTCAGATATCCAAAACATTTCGATAAAAACCGGTATTTTGGCTATTAATGCTTCAATTGAAGCCGCTCATGCAGGCAAGGCGGGCGACGGTTTTAGAATTATTGCAAATGAGGTACGAAACCTTTCTACCAAAACCGGCACCTTTGCTAAAATGATTGAGACAAAAATGGCTGAGTTACAGTCATCGGTAAAAAGCATCAGTGAAAGTATGACCCTTTTTATTTCACTCTTTTCAAAGTTTCAAGAATCATTCACCGGTATTCTTTCCACCTATGATAAAAATTCAGAGACTTTGGATGCAGCCGGTCTTGCGTTGGCAGAAATATCCTCTTCGATTAAAGAGCAGGATACTACTATCCACGGCGGTTTTAGCTCGCTTAAAGATATTGAAGCATTCTTAAAAGAGACAAGCGCCGTATTGGAAGTAGTACAGACCAGCCACCGGCATTTGGGTACCTTATTGCAGAAAAAAGAATAGAGGAAACGTTGTTGCGGTTCTAAACCATTGCCGTCCTCGTCCAAAAATGTTTTCAGAACTACACTTTTGAGCCACGGCGGATTCTTAGGTTAAACCCCTAATTGATCTTAAATTTTCCCACTTCATTTGCCAGTTTTTCGATACTTTCTCGGTTCTTCTGCGTCATCATATTGACTTCTTGTACGGCATTATTGATCTGTATGGCGCCCGATGCCATCTCGTTCATGCTGTCGGTGATAGTGCGCGTTAATTCGTCAAGTGTATGCATTTCGTGTGCTGCACCTTCTCCGCCTTTCAACATTTCTTCAGAGCCGGATTGCACTTCCATTGTTACGGTATTGATGTTTTTAATAGCCGATAATATCTCTTTGCTGCCGTGTTCCTGTTCTCTTATTGCAGCGGTTAAAAGATCACTCATCGATTTTACTTGTTCCGCCAATCCAAAAATTAAGTTGAATTTTTCTTCTACGATTTTAGATGAAGCTGACAGTGTTTCAATTTCCGCAGTTAAAGATTTAAGCGTTACCGTAATTGTCTTTCCTTGTATTGCAGAGTCTTCGGAAAGTTTACGGATTTCATCGGCGACAACGGCAAAGCCTTTTCCTGCTTCTCCCGCATGAGCCGCCTCGATAGCTGCGTTCATTGCAAGCAGGTTGGTTTGTGAGGCAATATGCTGAATAACGTTAGAGGCTTCCATTAAAGAACCGGATTCTTCGGAAATCTTCTGTGTTACCGTATTGGAAGTTACCAAGGCTGCCTTTCCGTCACCCGTGGCGGAAACAAAGTTTTTAATAATTTGATCGGTTTTTCCGAGTGTTTGCCCGATCGAAGCAATATTTGCAACCATCTGCTCTATTGAAGACGAAGATTGTGCGACGCTGCCTGCTTGCGTTTCGATGCTGCTATTCAATTGCTTGATTGTTCTGATAATCTCTTCAACGGTTGCCGCCGTTTCGGTAACACTTGCCGCTTGGTTGATCATCTTCTCTTTTACCGTTTCTGTTGTTGCCGTAATTTGCCGTATTGCACTTGCGGTTTCAAGCATATTATCTGCAAGATTGGTACCCGTGACCTCCATATCAGCTGTATTTGCTTCTATGGAACGGATAGCTCCGGCTATCTTTCCGATTGTTTCGTTAAAGTACTGTGCTATATCGGTAAGCTCGTCTTTTCCCTTAACAGGCAGCGAGACCGTTAAGTCTCCCGTTCCCTGTGCTATTTCTTTGAGCGCATCCGCTGTCTTCTGCAGCGATCGTGAAAGTCCGAGTGAGACTGCATAAATAATACAAACCACCAAGATGACCAATATCGTATCGATAATAATGATAAGTCTAATGGCGCCCATGTATTTTTGACGATAATCCGTTGCAATAAGTGTCCAGCCCGTTGTCGGGATCTTTGCGTATGCAGCATCTTTTACCGCGCCTTTATATTCATAAGAGCCGGAACCGGAAGTTGTCGATTGAACGGCGGTATGTTCAAAATTTCCGACACTTTCAAGGCTTTTATCCGATTGAGATTTTACGTAGGAATTTTCTTGCGAATAAATGAGCTCGAGGTCATGGTCGGCAACAGTAGTGCCGTCTTTATCAAGGATATAAACCTCGCCGGTTTCTCCGATTTTTACATTCCGTATTGTTTCATATATTTTTAAGCCGTCATATACGGTTGCGATTGTGCCTATGATCGTTTTGTGTTTTCCGTAGATGGGCGCTGCTACCGTACAGACCAACGAGCCGTCTTTAAAGGAAGAGTACGGCGTACTAATGAAAAATTCCCCTTGTATGCTCTTTTGGAACCATTCAAGGCTTTTAACGTTTGCCATTGTACCATCTGTCCTATACGCATTTCCTTGGGTGTCGGTTACGAGCATACGTAAGCATCCGTCTTTCTTCGCTATTTCCGCCTCATTTTTTAAAATTTCTATTTTTTCAGACAGAGGAATATCCGTATTTGAAATTACGGAGCCTCGTGCTAATGTTTCCATTTGTGTTCTAAATTTTTCAATATATGTTTGCTCAAATATTGCCGCTTGATTTTGTGCTACTGTTACTAGATGCGATGCCGCTTGCTGCATAAGTGCGATACGGGAGCTGCTGATAGAAATAACATTAATGACTGTCATTGAAACGGCAAATAATAAACCGAAAGTAATTGATAAACGTGCTTTGAGCGGAAATCTTTTGAGCATAACTATCCCTTCTACTTTAATCGTATATTTTATATATCGTTAAAATAGAGCCGCTTATTGAGTGTTTTACTAATTTTTTTCTATTAAAATATATCCGAGGGATTTTAATTCACTGTAGAGCGGAGTAAGTGCTGGTGTGTATCCATAGCTGACAGCATAAAAGTTCACGCACCAGTATATTTCCGTTCCGCTCGAGCTGGCGGCCTGTACATCGTTATCGCCTACGGCGATATTGTCTTTATTAAATGCACGTCTGGTAGGAGAGATTCTAGTATTTCTCTGTGGGATTCCTTTTTGAACTGAGTTTACAATAAGCTTTGCTGGATCGCTAGGAGATGAACCGTAGTCTTGTAAGCGGAAGCGGACAGTAACATCTGCAGAATGTTTATCAATCAATGGACGTGTTGATATCAGATTTGTCTCTAAGCGATAGTATTTCTTTGTTTCTTCCAAATACCTTGCCGCTTCGAACGGGTTATCATCATTATACTTGTCGATTTGACTGCGGTCGTTTTCGCAGTCATCCTTCCGTGCATAGATTCGATAGTAAATTTCGGTTCCTTGAAAGCCTGTCACAGCACTATTTGCCGTATCAGCGGTCTTGAATTGACAGTACCGCTGACTTAAATCTTCACTATTACTGTTCTCACGTACTGAATGCGGCTTTTCAAGATAGGTCAAGTTCGGAATACCGCAGGTTGTCATAAACAGACTGCAGAGACAACAAAAAAGAAAAGTATATCGTTGGTATAAAAGCCGCAACAGCTGCATAGCCCCTTATAGTGTTTTCCCGCTAATTGATGGAAAGTGCAATAATCCGCGATTTTGCAAGCAGTGTCCAATCATTATCGGGATATGATTCCGTAAGTTTGGTATATGCTTCAATCGCTTTGTCCGGATGAGCGAGGGTTTCTTCAAGCCGTCCGATGTTAAACAATGCTCGCGGCTTCAGCGGAAAGTCGTCTGAGGCTGCCGACAAGGTATACAGTTCCAAAGCTTTATCATGCTGCTGCAATTCATCGGCGCAGACTGCTGCATTAAAATAGGCGATACCGGCAGTATACGCTTTCGGAAGAGCCTCTCCTGCCTTTTGGTAAGAGGCGAGTGCTTTTTCCCAATCCTTGCGCAGTACGTAGATTTCGCCGAGGGTTGTGTAGGCTCTAAATGCGGAGTATGAGTGGCCGTTTGCTGCGGCTTGCTTTTCAAGTTTTTCGGCAAGTGCATCTTCTTTAGCCGTCATATCTTCGGCGTTTTTATCCCGTAAATCCGTCCATTCGGAGATTATTGTCTCCGTTTCTACGGATGCCTTTTTCGCCGCGCGTGTAGTGAGTGATGATGCAATCAAAGCGATTGCCGCAACCGCACAGATTGCTCCCAGTATAATGACAATCGGTTTCCGATTCTGAGTTAAAAATTGTCCGCAGCGTTCCGAAAAAGAAAGCGTCTGGTCGTTTTGTTCTGCCATATAGGTCTCCCGTTAATCCTTTGGGCATCTCTAAAAACTTGGTTAGATTTTTAGAGATGCCCGACGAGTTTCAATTTAAGTCTTTTTACTGTAATGACTTAAATTGAAACATCGCAAAATAAATCTAAGGTAAACCTCTAAAAAACTGAAGTTTTTAGAGGTTCTCCTTTATGTTTAGCTCTTTCATTAACCGTGAAAGATATGTTCTTTGAATTTTCAGTATCGAAGCTGCTGCCGTTTGATTCCCGCCGGTTTTCTCCAGTACTGTTCGGATATATGTCCGTTTAAATACGTCTGTCGCGGTTTTAAGGTCGCCGGTTTTTCCGGTTAGTACCGCAGCACCAGAGCGGGGAAATAAATATTCAGCGGTAACGAGCGGCGGACATCCGTTTAAGCATCCGTATTCTACGCTGTTTTTTAGTTCCCTTATATTTTCCTTCCATTCCGCTTGCTGTAACGCCTCTTGCGCATCCGCCGAAAAACCGGTAAAGGGTTTCCGCATTTCCAGTGCTGCCTGGCGCAAAAAAAACTGTGCAAGCGCTTCGATGTCTTCTTTGCGTTGCCGTAACGGCGGTATGTACAGCGGCAGTACGTTTAATTTGCCGTACAGCTCCGACAGAAAGTCTCCTTCGCGAGTTAATCGCTCAAGATCACGGGATGTTGAAGCTATCAACCGTATGTTCCCGCCGCTTTGTTCAAGCTGTAAAATCCTGTCTAAAAGCCTCTTTTGCAGTGAAAGCGGAATGGCCGCCGCCTCATCAAGGAACAAGGTACCGCCTTCGGCTTGTTGAAAACAGCTTTTATCGGAGGCATCAGTAACGGACGTACCGTCCGCAGCACCGCCGAATAAGCGGTGCGCAAGCAGCTGTTCTGCCGGTTCGGTACAGTTCACACGAATAAAGGGATGATCCGCACGGCGGCTGTGAATATGCAGCTGCTTTGCAACCGATGCTTTTCCTACCCCGTTTTCACCTATAATGAGTACCGGTATGTCGGAGAATGCAAGCTGTTTGCAGAGCTCAAATTTCTCCCGCATTACCGGACTGGACGCTATAAAAGGTGTTTCTTTCGTTATATATTCTGCTCTTTGCTCCCTCTGCTTTACAGCATCCTCATAAACCTGATATGCGCATGAAGTACGGTAAACCGGTGCAGCGTATCCGGCTACAAGGCTTAATAACGAAAGATCGGACTCTGAAAAATTCCCTCCGTCTTTTTTCCCCACTGCTTGAAGGACACCGATACGTGAATCCTCTACACACAGCGGTACTGCGATAAACCCCGATGCCGAATAAGGTGTTCCGTCCATACCGTTGGAGGTAAAACGGCTTTCCGCATCGGGAGCATTCATTCTTAACGGTTCATTTTGCCGTAACACCCACGCCGCTGCTGCCGGTAATTCTTTTTTTGCGTGCAAGCAATAAAAGGTATCATCGCATATATACGCAATCGCTTGAGCCTTTTCCAGCGTTTTGTCCGCTAAAAAAAGAGAAGCAGCGGTACTATCCACTGCTTGCATACTCGAACGGAGAATTATTTCGAGCAAGGTATCACCCGAAGCCGAAGCTCCGCGGGTGAATAAGGGGGTGTTGATGAGAGCAGCTAATCTTTCGGGTAAAATACGGCCTGAGATATACATACGCTGCTCTCACAGCAAAACTATTCCGATGCTTTATTCTTCATAAGATCGCCCAACGTAAAAGCTCCCTCGCCGTCTTCTTGTTTGGTGGACATATAGCGTGAGAGTTCTTCTTGTTGAAGGCGCTTCTTATAGTCGCGGATTGAAAAAGCTGTTTTCTTATCCTTAACATTAACGTCAAGAACAGCTGCTTTTACTTTATCGCCGACAGCATATTTCTTTAATACTTCGTCGGGATTATCTTCGCGGTTTTCTACAAGATTTTGCTTGTGAATAAGGCCTTCGATATCACCGGGCACTTTTACGAATATACCAAAGTCCGTTACCGAGGTAACTTCGCCTTCAACGGTTGAACCGGGTTTATATGCCTCTGCAAAGGTCTTCCACGGATCATCGCTTAACTGCTTTACGCCGAGGCGGACACGGTGTTCTGCTGGATTGCATTCGATAACGATTACTTCAAGGTCTTGACCTGCTTCAAGCTCGCTATTCGGGTGGCGTACCCGTTTTGTCCACGAAAGATCATCGACATGCAAGAATCCGTCGATTCCCTCTTCAAGCTCGATAAAAGCACCGGCGTTAGTCAGTTTAACCACTTTGCGGGTTAAGCGGGTGCCTACAGGATAGCGTTCGCCGATATTATCCCACGGATTTGCCGTTACCTGTTTTAAGCCGAGCGAGACCCGTCCAGCTTGAATATCGTAGCCGAGGATCATACATTCAACTTCATCGCCGATTTTAACCATATCGCTCGGTTTGCTTACCTTTTTCACCCAGCTGAATTCGCTGATGTGTACAAGACCTTCGATACCTTCGGATAATTCTACAAAGGCGCCGAAATCGGTAATCTTTGTAACATGACCTTTTACGATATCGTTTACTTGGAATTTATCTTCAAATTCAAGCCATGGATCAGGTGTAAAATGCTTTAATGAAAGATTGATGCGCTTTTCAGCCGGATCAAGTCTGATAACTTTTAGATCGATTTCTTGACCTTTTTTAACGAAATCTTTCGGCCGGGTAACATGGCCCCAGCTCATATCGTTGATATGGAGCAAACCGTCAAAACCGCCGAGATCGATAAATGCTCCAAAGCTGGTAAAGCTTTTTACGGTACCTTTTACAACGTCACCGATATTGGTATTTTCAAAAAATGCCTCGCGGTTTTTTTCCAGCGTATCTTCAAGATATTTTCTTCTATTAACTACAATATTGTCTCTGTTTCCCTTGCGGTCAAAGACCATCTTTTCAATATAGAAAGATCCCTTTTCGCCTAACAGGGATTCAGGCTTGTCTACTTTCTGCGCAGCAGCTTGACTGATCGGTAAGAATGCAATCATGTTTGCACCGAGATCAACATCATACCCGCTTTTGTTCACCAGCTTTTTGATAACACCTGTTACCGGCGTTTTATTCCGATATGCATTTTGCAAGTCTTTGCGTAAAATGTTACGGTCTGCTTTTTCTTTCGAAATAATCAGCTTACCGTCAGTTGCCTCGGTCTTTTCAATGTATACCTGTACGGTATCGCCGATCTGAGGTTCTTCAGTAAATTCTTCGCGTGCGACACGCCCTTCGGATTTACCGCCAACGTCAATAAAAACCGAATCATCGGTTATCGCGATAATACGGCCTTCTTTTAATGTTCCGACTTCAGGAGATTCAAAATTTAAATACTCCTCTGGTAATTGTGTTTGGATGCTCTGATCGGAATTTGTAACTGCATCCATTGCCACTTCCTTTTGTTCCATAAATAACCCTTTATCGTGTATTTTGTCTTTTATTTTCTCACAAACCTGCATTATGGTCAAGTCCGATGTATCTAAATAGAAGGCATCTTCGGCAATTTTTAAACTGCCTTCTTTTTTATTCCGGTCGATAGCATCCCGTTCTTCAATGCTCTTGAGTATTTCGGCTTCCGAGAGATTGCTGGTACCT
This sequence comes from Treponema sp. OMZ 857, assembly GCF_024181085.1. Taxonomy (NCBI): domain Bacteria; kingdom Pseudomonadati; phylum Spirochaetota; class Spirochaetia; order Treponematales; family Treponemataceae; genus Treponema; species Treponema sp. OMZ 857. The sequence continues at coordinate 2,227,574 of NZ_CP051147.1, read as the reverse complement.
TGTCCGAATCGTCGCCGTGCCCGTGCCTCGGCGGAAGCGTCGAGGTATACCTTGCATTCGGCATCGGGAAATACCACGGTGGTCATATCTCTGCCTTCACAGACGATGTTCAGTTTTGCTGCAGCGGCGCGGATTTTGTTGTTGATGAGGTGCCGAATTGGCACGATCGCAGAGAGAGCAGCGACAACCGATTCCACAGCATCGCTGCGGAGATATGCTTCCACACAGGAGCCGTCTAAATACATTCCATCCCGCTTATATTCAAGCGAGACGGTTTTTGCAAAGTCTGTCCACTTTGCTTCGTTTTCCAAATCCGGTTTTTCTGCGCCGACGCCGCTTTCATCCCCGCCTAATGACCGCAGAACTGCGAGGGTGAGCGCACGGTAAAAGCTGCCGGTGTTCATAAAGGTGAAGCCCAAATCCGCCGCGATCATTTTTGCAACGGTACTTTTCCCCGAACCTGCCGGGCCGTCTATCGCAATAATCATTGTTTACCGCCTTTTAGAGCTGCCGGAACATCTTTTAATAATAGGTTGGTTTCCGTCCGGGTCGGCAGGTGTTTAAGGCGCATCGACATTTCGGCACAGTTCTGCGATGCCGGAGAAACGGAGGTACCGTTCGGTTCGTTATTGCTATCGGAACCTTCCGGCAGCGGCTCGATAAAAAGCCCCCAGTCGATGCCTTTCTTTTCGGCATAGCCGTACTGCTGCTGTATCTTTTTAGGTTCGGGGAATACTTCTACACGGCAGCCGCATTGTTCCAGATAAGTCGCCGCTGCGCTGTTCCGGCGAATGGAGTTGCCTTTCTCGTAAAATACGATTGCGTCGATAAAACCGGCCTCTTTGGAACCGATGCCGAGCTGCTCCAGTCCTGCGAGGAGACGGTCAAGTCCGATCGAAGCGCCGACCCCGCTTACCGTATCCTTCATGTAGAGCCCCGTTAAATTGTCGTAGCGGCCGCCGGAACAAACCGAGCCAAGTTGCGGAAGGTCGGTTAAAAAGGTTTCATACACAATGCCGGTGTAGTAGTCAAGGCCGCGCGTAATGGAGGGGTCGAGTATGAAACTTTCCGCGATACCTGCGTCGCATAGGAGCTGATATACGTCCCGCAACCGGTCGGTATCGGGGGCGGCACCTCCCGCAAGCGCTTCTATGTGCGCAAGGATTGTTTCAAAATCGCTGCCAGCCGAAAGGCCGCTGCTGTATTGCACGATTTTTTCAGCTTTTTCAGCTCCGGCAATTTCCGCGAGTTGTTCGATTACCTCCTCTTTGCCGATTTTTGCCAATTTATCGACAATGCGGAGAATGTCTTCGCTTTTATCCTTTAGATCCAGCCTGTCCAAAAACCGGTTGAATATGCCGCGGTGCGAAATATGAATACGGAAGTTTGTAACGCCGAGCGCTTTGAGAGCACTATACATAACTTTTAGGATCTCAAAATCGGTATAGGCACAGTCCGAACCGACGCTGTCAAAATCACATTGAATAAATTCGCGGTAACGCCCCGCCTGCGGTTTTTCGCCGCGCCAGACTTTTGCAATATGATATCGCTTAAACGGAAAATATAATTCGCCGTAGTGCTCCGCAATAAAGCGGGCAAAGGGAACGGTCAGGTCAAAACGAAGCGCAATGTCCCGGCCGCCGTTATCGTTAAAACGGAATACTTGCTTTTCGGTTTCCCCATTGCTTTTGCGCAATAGCACTTCGGAATATTCCAAAGCAGGGGTGTCGATGGGCACAAACCCTGCATTTCTAAATACATTAGTAACGGTTTCGATTAAAAGAGCCCGCCGTATTTCATCGCGCGGCAAAAAATCTCTAAACCCTTTAAGAACTTTCGGTTGTATCAATTCACTCATTTTTTCAGTATACTGAAACTTTCCGTTTGTTACCAGTGTAATTCCACACCGCCTGTTTTCAAAAGGAAAGGTTGAGCAGCCCCAATTATTCTGCGGGGCTGTTAAAAAACAATCTGATGCGTTTGCCCGGATTTTTTCGCTTGCATAAGCGGGGAAAGCAGGGTATTCTCTTTATATGACTACACATAAACGCCTCGGCATTTTAACATCGGGGGGCGATGCTCCCGGATTAAACGCTGCTATCAGAGCTTTAGCTCGGACAGCGATGAACCGTTACGGAATGGAAGTGGTCGGTATTGAGCAAGGATACCGCGGACTCATCGAAAATAAGTACCATATATTGACGGAGCAAGATCTTTCCGGCATCCTCGCGCGCGGGGGGACGATCTTGGGTGCTTCCCGTGAAAAACCGTTTAAAGACCGCGGCTGGCGTAATGCGGACGGCAGCGGGGCGGTGGACTGTATCAAAAAAAACTACAAAGACTTACGTTTAGACTGTCTTGCCGTTCTTGGCGGTAATGGGTCGCAGACTACTGCCGATATGCTCGTAGATGAAGGGCTGAACATCATCGGTATTCCGAAAACCATCGACAACGATATTGTGCATAATGATATGAGCTTCGGCTTCCACACCGCGCTTGATATTGCAACGGATGCGATCGACCGGCTGCATACGACGGCGGCAAGTCATAACCGTATTATGGTGATAGAAATTATGGGGCATAAGGCGGGATGGCTTGCGCTCTACGCGGGTATTGCCGGCGGCAGCGATGTCATTATCATCCCGGAAATCCCCTATCGGATTGAAGCAATAGCCGAGCACTTACAGGAACGCCGTAGAAAAGGAAAAAACTTTTCAGTTGTTGCAGTCGCTGAAGGCGCCGTATCGTTTAGCGAAAAGGATATGAACAAAAAAGCTTTAAAGGAAGCGCGTAAATCTATGGTCGGTTCAATCGGCTATCGGGTTGCAGGGGAGATAGAAGCGGCTACCGGCGCCGATGCACGGGTGACGGTGCTCGGCTATTTACAGCGCGGCGGTACTCCTTCAGGTTATGACCGTATATTGGCGACGCGCTTCGGCGCTGCTGCTGCCGAGTTCGCCGCGGAGGAACGATACGGGGTTATGACAGCTCTGCAACAGGGTGTTATCACTGCCGTACCGCTCAGTAAGGTCGCCGATAAGGTTAAAAAAGTACCGGAAGACCACCCGATGATTCGTGCCGCGTGGGATGTCGGCACCTGTTTTGCCGGTTAACTTACCGGCTATGCGATTAGCTGCCGAGACCGCCTTTTTTAATTTCAAAATGGCTAAAGCTCATCGTAAAAGAGGCGCGGCCCTGCGTAACGGAACGTAAATCGGTGGAAAAGCCGAAGAGTTTCGCCATCGGCGCTTGTGCATGAACAACATCGATATTCGGCTTTGAATCCATGCCGAGTACCATGCCGCCGCGCTGCGTCATCTGACTCATCGCATCTCCGACAAATTCCTTAGGACAGAGGATATCGACATTCATTACCGGCTCAAGCAGTTCGGGGGCGGCTTTTTGGCACGCCTCGTCAAAGCCCATCGCAGCGGCGGCTTCAAACGCGAAGGTTGTCGCAGTCAGCTCGTCGTATTGGGCATCGATGAGGGTTACGCCGATGTCTACGCACGGATAGCCGTATTGAATACCCGAATTAAAGGCGCCGCGAATCGCGTGTTCCACCGCCTCGACAATATCTTCAGGCAGGGAATGCGCCTGCGGAGTGCCTCCCGTAGAAACCTTAACCGTGTTCTTAAAGCTGTTTCCCGAACCTCGTTCAAGCGGTTCGATACGGAGTGTGAGCTGTGCTGTCTGTTCTTTGCCGGCGAGCACCTTGCTGAACCGCTCGGTGTGTTCTACCGTTTGTGTAACGGATTCGCGGTAGGTTACCTGCGGCTTGCCGATACGGGCTTCCACCTTAAAATCCTGCAGCATACGGGTTGTAAGAACATCCAAATGCAGCTCGCCCATACCTGAGATAATGAGCTGTCCCGTTTCCGCATCCTCACGGCTTATAAAGGTAGGATCTTCCCGTGATAGAATCGCGAGTGTTTCTTTGAGTTTATCACTTTCCGAAAGACTTTTCGGTTCGATTGCTACGGAGATAACCGGTTCGGGGAACTGCATGGATTCAAGGAGTATCGGCATTCCCTCACTGCCGAGTGTGTCGCCCGTTTGTGCCAATTTGAGCCCGACAAATACGGCAATATCGCCCGCTTCCACGCTGTCCATCGGTTCGGATTTATTGGAGTGCATCCGCAGGATACGGCCGATCCGCTCACGTTTTTTCTTGCCAACATTATATACCTGATCGCCTGCCTTTATTTTTCCCGAATACATGCGGACATAACAGAGCGCGCCCGCTTCTCGGTCATATTGAATCTTAAAGACCAAGCCGAGCGGCACGCCGTCGCTTTTGCAGGGAACGGAAACAGGCGTTTCTTTTTTCAGCTGAATTCCTTCGGCAGGTGCAACTTCATCGGGAGCAGGGAGATAGTCTACGATAGCATCGATGAGCGGCTGAATACCGGTATTGCGCCGTGAAGATCCGCACAAAAACGGAATATACTGCCGTTTGAGTACCGCGGTACGGATTTCTTTTTTAATCAAGTCTGCCGGAATGGGTTCTCCTTCAAGCATCAACTCCGTTACCGTATCGGAGTAGGCGGAAACAACATCCAGCATTTTTTCGCGGTATTTTTCCGCCTCCGCACGGTATTGGTCGGAAAGCGGGCTGCGGGTGAATTTTTCCCCTTCGGTTTCCGCATCCCAGCGGATTTCTTCCATTGTTATAAGGTCGATAACGCCTTCAAAACTTTCTGCACTGCCGATGGGAATTTCAAGCGGCATTACCGTGCAGCCGAATTTCTCTTTGACATCCTCCATCGCCGCAAAAAAATCGGCGCCGATTCTATCCATCTTGTTTACAAAACAGATGCGCGGTACGTGGTAGTGATCCGCCTGCCGCCACACCGTTTCCGTCTGCGGTTGCACCCAGCCTACCGCACAGAGTACGGCAACCGCGCCGTCGAGTACGCGCAGTGAGCGTTCTACCTCGGCGGTAAAGTCAACGTGTCCGGGTGTGTCGATAATATTGATTTGATGATCACGCCAATAGGTTGTCGTTGCAGCACTTTGAATGGTGATACCCCGATCTTGTTCCTGCTGCATCCAGTCCATTGCCGCCGCTCCGTCATCAATTTCTCCGATACGGTGAATTTTTCCGGTATAAAAAAGAATACGTTCGGTTGTTGTTGTTTTTCCGGCATCGATATGCGCCATAATGCCGATATTTCGCATAGTGTTAAGCACGCGCTGCTCCTTGTTACTATTGAGAAGTGCCGATAAATCTATTTTAAAATTAACCGGTACATTAGTTACAGCTGATTAGCTGTTCCATTGTTGTGTCGTAAAATACCACTTTATTTCTTCCGGTCTGTTTTGCACGGTAGAGCGCACAGTCCGCTTTATGGATCATGTGTTCAAAGGTGTCTTTTTCGGTAGGTTCTCCTGCAAAAACTCCGATACTGATAGTTGCTTCTCCTACCATCTCTTTAGCGTGCCGCTCATGCATTGTTGCTATCGTTTTTCGGATTCCTTCCGCAATATGCATCGCTTTTTCGGGAAGCAAATTATACATTACAATCAAAAATTCTTCACCGCCGTATCGACCTATTAAGTCTGTTTCCGTTCTAATGCGCTTTTTTAAATCAGCGCCGATTAAATGCAGCAGTTCATCACCTGCCTGATGACCGAAGCGGTCGTTATAATTTTTAAAGAAGTCGATATCGAACATCATGACTGCTATCGATGTCTTATGCTCCATCGCCATTTGCCATATTTTTAAGCCGAGCATATCGATATACCGACGGTTGCCTATTCCGGTTAAGTGATCGAGCAGGGAAAGCTCTTTAAGAGTAAAGTTGTCTTGTATCAATACCAGCTGTTTTTCTTCAAGCAGATCTGCATACCGCTGCAACCAATAGAGCTTATGGATTTTGTAGGCTAAGAAAACCATAATCGAGACTACTACGATATAAAACCAAATCATAACGGGGGAGATAAGGAAACTTTGCCGTATCGTGAACGAGATACTGTCGTGTACGATATTCTTCCCCTCGGCTGCATTTTTTACTGAGAACGTATACGATCCGGGTGGTAAGTGTGTATATCGTACATAGTTTCGGTCTGATGAAACGATCCAGTCTTTATCAATACCGGTTAATTTATATGCGTAAACCGGCTTTTTGTGCCGGGAAGAGTAGGGCGCTGCAAATGAAATTTTAATATCATTGGTTTTGTAGTCGAATGTGAGCGGCTGTTTTTTTGTATAAAGATTAACCGGTTGTCCGTCTGCGGTAAGTGCCCGTATTTTAATAGGTACAAATTGAAGCCGGAAGGCATAGAGCTTTTCTTGAGATATCTTTAATATTCCCTTATCGGTACCAAAGAAAAATAATCCTTTATTTTTTAAAGCGATAGGGGGGCAGGAAAAATAACCATATTGGCGTATGTTGGCGATATTATATGCTTGGGCTGTTTCGTGTGCTATATCGAATAAATTTAAATATTTGAGTCCCGCTATCCATAAAAAGCCGTCATCCGCATCGGTTATGCCGATGATCTGATTGGAGGAGAGGCCGACATCCTTTGTATAGGTATGGAAGAGTTCTGTTTTGGGGTCAAAGCGGCAGATACCGCCATCGTTTGTACCAAACCATAGTGTCCCCTCCAAATCTTCGCAAAAAGAATCGACACGGTTGGAGGAAATTCCCGTCGGTTTATTTACATTATATAAATATGAAGTAAAATCCTCTGTTTCGGGAATGTACCGGCATAAGCCTTTATTTGTTCCAATCCACAGTGTACCGCGGCTGTCCCGATTGATAAAAAAGACAATGTCGTTACTTAACGAGCGCGGGGCATCGGAATGACGATACTGCTCTAGAATACCGTTTTCTGGGGAAAAATGGATAAGACCTGCACCATACGTGCCTATCCAGAGAGTATCATCTGAATCTTGATAGAGAGAGTGTACTAAAAAACTTGAGGTATCGGATATTCTGTTGTTATATAATGAAATAGGCGTAAATGAAGCAGTAGTTGAATCAAAGAAAAATAAACCTTTGTTGGTACCGATCCAGGCTTTCGTATCGTTTACAACGCTGATGGAATAAATGATCGCGCCGTTCACCTCATTTTTCCCCATTGTGACCGGAAACTCTTCCGGCTCACGCTCATTAAAGTTATAGCGTACAAGGATATTATTTGAAGCCGCCCAAATGCAGTTATCACTGGAGGCTAAACAGGCAATAGTGTCATCAAGATGCGATAATTTCTTGTTGTTTCCGGCAGTTTCGGTATAGAGCGGTACTGCGATGTCGCCCGACTGGCGGCTTAAATCTGCTATGTTTAGCGCATCCGCCGTTCCGACAAACAACATATTATATTTATTGATAAAGAATGAATATATGACATTATTGGTTAAAGACCCCACCATATTCGGATTGGCTTTATATGGAATGACTTCCTTTGTTCTTTTATTGATGATGTATATACCGCCGCCCCACGTTCCTGCGGCAATGTACTCATTGGTGATAAAATTATTATAGAGCGTATATATCCGTGCATCCGGCAGCGAATATACTTCATAACTGTTTTTGCCGGGCGTAATACGGACAAGCCCTACACCCCAGACGGAAAGCCAGTATACGCCGTTGGTATCTTCTATAAAGTGGTATACAACACCGTTTTTTCCGGGGCATCCTTCAGGTATAAGACTGCACGGTTCAAAAGACCCTTCCGATTCATTGTATTGCCATACCCCGTCATACGTTGAGGCGTAGATGATGCCGCGGGAATCTTCGCTGATTGATCTGATGGTATTGTTCCCGATAAAAGAATTATATTGATGGTTATTAAAAGGAATAAAGTTTTTACAGCTTCCGTCACGGCAAAAGTATAATCCATTGATCGTTCCTACCCATAGGTGCCGTTTTGAATCGCGGAAAATCGCTGTAATCACATCATCGCTGACAGGAAAATGATTGATCGTGCCGCTTTTGATATCGAAACGCTCTAATCCGTTATAGGTACCGAGCCACAGTACATCATCAGTGTCCATATACATGGTTTGAATCTGACTTGAACGCATGGTCGTATTATCAAAAGGGAGATGCTCATATTTTTGGGTGGTAATTCCGTTATATTTAATGAGTCCCGAATGGGTAGCAAAGTACAGACACTCATGACTGTCTTCTACAATACCTACTACTGCATTAAAGGGGAATAAAGCCGGTTCGGTATAAAATGAGAGCGGTGTTAAATCCGTACAAAATACCAGACCGGCCATTAAAAAAAGTATGCTAACGAATGTAATAAAATATTTCATGCCTGCTCGTACACCCCTTCTATAGAGGAATAATCCTAGAATGAAATAGCGATATATTCATCTCGCTGCAACTTATTTGAATGCATATTTCAAGCAACAGTTATTAAATACGAGGGTACTGCTTAATGAGATGTATTTTCGGCAGCAGTTTCCTCGGAAGATTGAGGCGCCGTTTCGGTATTCTCCGTATTGCCGGCTCCATTAGCATCGGATGATGTCTCTTTCCACCATTCGGTTGCCGTTTCCGCTTGCTGAATTTGAGCATCCTGCTGCAAACCGGAGTCACCGGGGCTTTTATTCAGCCATGCAAGGAAAAACGTAACAACAAAAAAGAGCGTTATCAGTGTATAGGTTGCTCTTGTCAGTACGTTACCGGAACGTGAACCAAACGCCGAATTCGATCCGCCTGAAAAAAGGCCACCTAAGCTGTCGCCTTCTTCATTCTGTAATAATACCAGTCCGACAATCAAAAATGCAACTATAATGAAAAATACCAATAACGCGATACTTACTCCGCTCATAAATACTCCAGAAATTTAGTAAATTGCCCTCTATTATATAAATATTTACAGGGTTATGCAAGCATTATTTTTGACAGCCTTATCTCTTTTTGATGACATCAAAACCGCAATAGGGAACCAGCGCTTCAGGGATTTTGATACTGCCGTCCTTCTGCTGGTAGTTTTCGATAATAGCGACAAGCGCGCGGGATACGGCAATTGCCGTACCGTTCAGCATGTGCACGTATTTATTTTTTCCGTCATCGTCTTTAAACCGTACATTGAGGCGGCGTGCCTGATAGTCGGTACAGTTCGAGGTAGAGGTAACTTCTCCCCATTCCCCGCCGTTGCGTCCGGGCATCCATGCTTCCAAGTCCCATTTACGGTAGGCGGGAGCGCCGAGGTCGCCGGTACAGGTATCGACAACGCGGAACGCAATGCCTAAACCGGTGAATATTTCTTCTTCGATAAGGCGGAGTTTTTCGTGGATTGCATCCGATTCTTCGGGGGTGCAGTATACGAACATCTCCAGCTTGGTAAACTGATGTACGCGGTACAGTCCCTTAGAGAACTGGCCTGCCGCTCCCGCTTCACGCCGGAAACAGTGCGAAAGGCCGCAATACATCAACGGGAGCTTTGCTTTTTCAAGTATTTCGTCCGAGTGATATCCGCCGAGGGTAATTTCCGCCGTGGCGACAAGGCAGGTGCCTTCATCTTCTATAGTATAGACATTTGATTCGCTTCCGCGCGGATTAAAGCCGATACCACGGAGAATTTCTTCTTTTGCGACATCCGGGGTAATAAACGGAGTAAAGCCGTGTTTGCGAAGGATATTCAGACCGTACAATACCAGCGCTTGCTCCAGGAATACCGCTTCATTTTTAAGATAGTAGAATTTTACGCCGGAAACCTTTGTTGCGGCATCAAAGTCGATTAAATCGAGTGCTTCCGCAAGCTGGACATGGTCTTTCGGCTCAAAATCAAACTGAGGAACGGTACCAACCTGTTTTACTTCGCAGTTTTCCGTATCTTCTTTGCCGACAGGAGCATCAGGGTGCGCCATGTTCGGAATCTGCATCATTGCAGCATCAAGTGCCGCTTCTTTTTCTTTTAATGCTGTTTCTGCAGCCGCAATTTCAGCTTTAATCGCCTTACCGGTTTCGATAAGCGCGTTACGCTCTGCAGCATCCTTTGCTTTTTTCATTGCAAGAGAGTTTTCATTCCGTTTTGCCTGTAACCCTTGCAGCGCAGTTACCATCTCAGTCCGTTCGTCAAAGAGGCGGACGGCAGCCTCTGCATCGGCATGCATAGCGCGGTTAATAATATTTTGTTTAACCGCTTCCAAATTATTTTTGATAAATCGATAGTCAAGCATAATGATTATTTTATGAAGTTCCGGCACTTTATGCAAGCGTAAAAATAAAAAAGCAGCGTAAACCTGTTGGATTTTGTGAGAATTTAATCCGTTATTTTTAAAATATCCTATTGCAATAATATATTTTTTTCTCTAATATGTAAGCTCCTTGCAACAAAACTCATAGTTTGAAGTAAGGGATATCACAACATAAGGAGTTACACCATGAATAAGTGGTCTGACTATTTTTCTTCATTTAAGGGTGATTGTTGGCGCACCGGTATCGATGTACGCGACTTCATCCAAAATAACTATACTCCCTATACGGGAGATGACGGCTTTTTGACTCCTGCTACGGAGAAAACATTGCGTGTGTGGAATAAACTCACGGAAATGTTTAAAGAAGAGACAAAACGGGGCGTATATGACGCTGAAACCAAAAAGCCTCAAGGGATCGATGCTTACGGTGCAGGGTACATCTTAAAAGATGATGAAGTTATTGTCGGTTTGCAGACGGATGTTCCGCTCAAACGCGGTATCTACGTTAAGGGCGGTTGGCACGTTGTCGAGAATGCGCTGAAAGCCTACGGATATGAGCTTGACCCGCTCACCAAAGAAATCTTTACCAAGTACCGGAAGACGCATAACGACGGCGTTTTTTCCGTCTATACCGATGAGATGCGTGCAGTGCGCAAGTCGGGCATTATCACCGGTTTGCCCGATGCCTACGGACGGGGACGTATTATCGGAGACTACCGCCGTGTCGCGCTGTACGGCGTTGACAACTTGATACAGGAACGCAAAGAAGCGATGCATCAGCTTGATGTAAATGAATTAAGCGAATCGGATATCCGCTACCGCGAAGAAATCAGCGACCAAATAAAAGCGCTGGAGGCCTTTGTCCGGATGTGCGAAAGCTACGGCTTTGATGTAAAGCGGCCGGCAGAAAATGCGCGGGAGGCGGTACAGTGGGTATACTTTGCATTCCTTGCCGCTACAAAAGATCAAGACGGCGCGGCCATGTCGATTGGGCGTACCTCCACGTTCTTGGATATCTTTATCGAACGTGATATTGCAGAAGGCAAGCTCACCGAAACTGAAGCACAAGAGCTCATCGATCAGTTTATTATCAAGCTGCGTATTATCCGCTTCCTCCGCACACCGGAATACAATGAGCTGTTCTCCGGAGATCCCACGTGGGTTACCGAAGCGCTCGGCGGTATGGGCGTTGACGGACGTCCTCTCGTTACCAAAACTTCGTTCCGCTATCTGCACACACTGTACAACCTGGGCCCGGCTCCGGAACCGAATATGACCGTGCTGTGGTCTAACCATGCACCGGAAAATTGGAATAAATTCTGTGCAAAGGTTTCAATTCAAACATCTTCCATTCAATATGAAAATGATGATCTGATGCGCCCCGACTTCGGTGATGATTACGGTATCGCGTGTTGTGTTTCTCCGATGAAGATCGGTAAGCAAATGCAGCTGTTCGGTGCACGAGCGAACCTGCCTAAGTGTTTGCTGTATGCCATCAACGGCGGCCGTGATGAAAAGTCCTGCGTACAAGTAGCACCGATGTTCAGCCCGATCACATCGGAATATCTCGACTATGACGAAGTGATGGAACGGTTCGAGCAGATGATGAAATGGCTTGCCGGTGTGTATATGAATGCGTTGAAAATCATTCACTATATGCACGACAAATATTCATACGAAGCGTTTGAGCTTGCCTTGCACGATGCGGATGTTGAACGCATTCAGGCTACCGGTATTGCAGGCCTTGCAATTGTTGCAGATTCGCTTGCAGCAATCCGCGACACCAAGGTAAAGGTTATCCGCAATGAGGACGGGCTCGCGGTTGATTTTAAACGTGAAGGCGAATATGTTCCCTACGGTAACGACAATGATGCGACGGATCAGCTCGCGGTTATGGTTGCACGTAAGTTTATGAACTACCTGCGCCGCCACGAAACCTACCGCCATGCAAAAGCAACGCAGTCGGTACTGACGATTACCTCGAACGTCGTATATGGAAAGAAAACCGGCGCAACACCGTGCGGACGCTGTGCGTATGAACCGTTCTCTCCGGGTGCAAACCCGATGAACGGGCGCGACACCAACGGAGCGATTGCTTCGCTTTCTTCGGTTGCCAAGCTGCCGTTTGAAGATATCGGTGACGGTATTTCGTACACCTTTGCAATCGCGCCGAATGCGTTGGGTAAAGAAACGAATAACCGTGTAGATAATTTGACCTATCTGCTGAGGGGTTACTTTACTCCGGAAGGCGGACAACACCTGAATGTCAACGTATTCGACCGGGCGCTGTTGGAAGATGCAATGGAAAATCCCGAAAAATATCCGCAGCTGACCATCCGCGTTTCCGGTTATGCGGTAAACTTTGTGAAGCTGACGCGAGAGCAGCAGTTGGATGTGCTGTCGCGCACCATCAATCAGTCCTTTTGAAATATACGGCGCATCTACTTCGTTGCTGCGCACAAATTAATCCTCAACGTATCAAAGATACGCCTGCGGTTAATTTGTGCTCGCGCCTCGTATCTGCACCGTCTATTTCAAAAGGCTTACGGAAAGGGGGATCTACTCCCCCTATTTCCAAAAGGCTTACGGCTGGGGGTATCTGCGTTGCTTCTGAAAATGTTTAGCGTATCAGAAGCGGCACGGATGCCGCTGGTTCCCTGCAGCAGCGAGATTTGGGCTATGCACAAATCTCGTCGTTGAACAGTGTACACGGACGTACACTGTTCAACAGCGGCACGGATGGCGGTGGTTCTATGCAATGGCGAGTTTGCAATGCAAACTCGCCGCCAGCGAATGTATAGGATGTACATTCGCTGGCGAGGTATTTATGGCTTATATTCATTCTTATGAAACATTTGGGACGGTAGATGGGCCGGGATTGCGGTTTGTGGTATTTCTGCAAGGGTGTCCGATGCGCTGCAAGTATTGTCATAATTGCGATACATGGGAGCGAAAGGATGCGCGTATTCTGGATACTGCTGAGCAGACGTTTGAGCGGATCAGACGGTACAAGCACTATTATATTTTTGCCGGAGGGGTTACCGTCACCGGCGGAGAGCCGCTTGGGCAGCCGGAATATGTAAAAAATCTCTTTGAACTGTGTAAAAAAGAATCCTTGCACACAGCCGTTGATACATCCGGCTATTTTCTGAATGATAAAGTAAAAGCTGCACTGGAATATACCGATCTTGTTTTACTGGATATAAAATCCATTGACGAACAACAGCATCAGGAGCTGACCGGAGCGCCGCTTTCCCGCGTGTTAACCTTTTTAGATTACCTCGTTTCCATCAAAAAACCGGTATGGCTGCGGCATGTTATTGTGCCGGGCATTACCTACAATACGGATTTATTGGCAAAACTTGCCGATTTTATTAAGCCGCTGCCGAATGTGGAGAAGGTTGATCTGCTTGCTTACCATACGCTTGGCGTATTTAAATGGAAGGAACTCGGTAAGGTATATCCGCTGGAAGGAGTGCCGCCGCTTTCGCCGGAAGAATATGCGGTTGCAAAGCAGATTTTTCTTGACCGCGGTTTACCGCTTACATCGGGTGCGGCAGAGAAATAGCGCGGCGCTCTGCTTATACAAATGAAACGGCTCGTCTTTGCATGAAAACGGAAGCACATACTGAAAACCGCTTACTTATACTGCGGATTTGTTTCGTAAAAGTCTGCTGGCAGGATGTCCATCATAATGATGTTGTGATACTCCATATTTCTGATGAAACCGTCGCGGATTTCTCCGATTTTTTTGAAGCCGACTTTTTCGTAGCAGGCAATAGCCCGCTGATTAAAGTCATAGACTCGTAACAGAATAGTATGCAGGTTGAGCTTTTTGAAAGCATAATCCAGCAGCAGCGATAGGGCTTCTTGCCCGTATCCCTTATCCCAATAGCTCTTATCACCGATAAAGATGCCGATTTCTGTTGTCCGATGGAGATGATCGATATCTTTAAAGCCTATATTGCCGATTAATTGATCGGTTTTAATGTCGATGATGCCATAATTGTGAGCTTGCGCAAGTGTTTTTAGGAATTCTCTTTCGCTGTCGACGGTAACAACCGATGTCATCAATGTTAGATTTTCGAGAACTTCCATATCGTTCAGCCAAACAGCATACTGTTCGGCATCTTCGAGATTTATCGGCGAAAGATAGCATTGGGTTCCTACTAGTTTTTTTATGTACATACAAACCTCCTTTTCTCCGTTTGAAAATATATGGCGCATCTACTTCGTTGTTACGCACAAATTAATCCTCAACGTATCAAAGATACGCCTGCGGTTAATTTGTGCTCGCGCCTCGTATCTGCATCGTCTATTTTCAAACGGCTTACGGAAAGTACATTTTTTACCGTGCGCCGGGAATCTTTACGACGATGTTTGCAAGTTCCGGTTTCTTTTCGAGGTCTTTTTTTAGGCCTTCCGCGCGAGCTTTGTTGACATAGTCGGGCGACTGGAATGAATAGGTGAACTTGGTATGCACGTCGTAGGTTCCCTTCATCAATGCATATGCGTCTTCCGTCATAACGAGTTCTTCGTCGGTGGGGATAACGAATATCTTTACCGGCGAGTCATCAGCGCTGATGCAGGTTTCCGCGTTGCGGGTACGGGCAAGTGCATTCTTCTTGGGGTCAATCTTGATACCGAGGTGAGTTAAGCCTTCGCAGACGGCGAGCCGGGTGTCGAAGCCGAATTCTCCAACGCCGGCGGTGAAGACAATTGCATCCGGTTTTTGACCAAGCGCAGCAATATAGGCGCCGAAGTATTTTTGCAAGCGATATACTTCCATATTAAAGGCAAGCCGTGCCCGTTTATCGCCTTCTTCCATTGCCTTAGAAACATCGCGGCGGTCAACATATTGTCCGGTAACGCCGAAAAGTCCTGATTTTTTGTTCAAGGCAGTATCCATTTCCGCCGGTGTCATGCCGGTTTTCCTCATAATATAGAAGGGAAGGGCGGGATCGCAGTCGCCGGAGCGGGTACCCATAACCAAACCTTCCAGGGGAGTCAGTCCCATCGAGGTATCGAAGCACTTGCCCTGCTTGACGCAGCACATCGAAGCACCGTTTCCGATATGGGCGATGACGATATTGGTGTCCTCCGGCTTTTTCCCGAGGATGACGGCAGCTCGTTTTGCCGTGTAGAGAAAGCTGGTGCCGTGGAAGCCGTAACGGCGGGCGGAATATTTTTCGTACCATTCGTGGGGAATGGCGTACATAAAGCTTGTTTCGGGCATAGTCTGATGCCACGCCGTGTCGATAACCGCACAGTGCGGAACATTCGGCAGTACTTTCTGAGCAGCTTCGATACCCATAATATTGGCGGGATTGTGCAGCGGTCCTAAATCCTGCACTTCGCGGAATGTGTTGATGATTTCGGGGGTTACGATAACCGACTTGATAAACTTATCTCCGCCGTGGGTTACGCGGTGTCCGACAGCCTTAATCACATTCATGTCGGTGATAACACCTACGGACGAATCCGTTAGGGTCTTGATAATGAGTTCAACCGCATGGGTATGGGTGGGACAGGGGCTTTCCAGCACATACTTGTCTTTTCCCTTTGCCTCGTGGGTAATAACGCTGCCGGGCTGAGTTACCCGTTCTACAACACCCGATGCCAGGACACTTTTGTTGTCCCAATCATACACTTGATACTTTACCGAAGAACTGCCGCAGTTCAATGTCAAAATAACCATGAAAAAACTCCTGTTTATTGATAATAAGTATAGAATATCGATAGACTTTCTCCCTTTAAAGAGCCTCTATCATTCATGAGCTTTCAGTATATAGCGAAATCGGGGAAATGTCAAAAAGTAAGAGCTATTCTATCTTATGGTGAGGTGGAATGTAATTTTATCTTCTCTCCATCAAACATCATAGCAAGATTATCGATTTGAATAGATTGATTGAAATATTTACTGTCAAAACCTTGTATCTCTATTGAACCTATATAAGTTTCAACATCATACTCACCGATTATGTGATCTAGAAATAGATATGCAATTTGATAATAAATTGTGCTTTCGGATTCATTATATCCATTCAAGAAAAGTAATATTCCTATTTTATCTTTTTCATCATCATTAAATAAAAGGAATCTGATTTCTTTCGGCTCAATCTTCTTTTCATGGAATTGAACTGTATGTATTGTATCGCGCCGTGGCCGGAATTTAATAAACTCCCATTCAGCGATCTCCGGTTTTGCCGAGTATAGTTTTTCAACCGCCGGAAATGAGGCTTTTATTCCGCCGGCACTTATTATAAATTCTCTTTTACCGTTTTGTATAGGACCAAATTCAAAAGTTAAGTCTTGATTTATTTTTCCAAGCTGAAAAGCAAGCTCATTAAATATTTCTTCTTGTTCATTTTCAAAATGAAACAACCGCGATGAATTTTTCTTAAACCAAGTCCAAAATACTTCTTCTTTATTTCTACTGTTAAAGCAAGAAAATAAACTCATGATCGATACCCCTATTATGCATATTCGTAAAATCTTTTTCATTTTTTGCCAAGACTTTCTGTTAATCATAAATGAATCCGGTATTTTAATTATTTAAAATAAATCCATCTAAAGAACAAAAATCAGGAATAATCTTAATGTAATTTATACAGGTGTCCTCCCATTTGTTTCCTTTATAAACTTCTTTAATTACCAGTTTTATAGACTGACATTTTTCTACAATTTTAAAAATCTGAGGATTCGGCGTATCTTTAAGTTCAATTTCTTGAATTTTTTTGCCATCCTGATTATAGACATCAAAAAGTTTAACACGATTATTATTTTCATAAAGATCCGGTTTATTAAAATGTACATATCCATTTGAAATAATAAGCGCCTGAATCTGATCGTACTGTATATGTATATACTCACCGATTCCGTCTCCCTTTACAGCTTCAACCCAAGGCGCATTGCCATCTTGATTATCGAGATTTTTTGCAGAATATAAAGTGTTCTTTTCTTTTAACTCACTGGAGGCGGAAAAAATATGTGGCATAGAAAATCCAAATAATTCCTTTCTTAGTACGCCGATTCCATCAACGCCATAGTAAATTTCTTTGTTATAATCATTTATTAATGATATAAGATTGTCATTTGCAAGCATTAGATATTTTTTATTATTAAAGTTGATATAATCTAATTGATATTCTACATCTTTCTTTAAAGGAAAAAGTTCGCTTATGTTATTATTTAATACATCCGTATCAAAATCATCTGTCGCACATATATGAATAGCATTTTCATAAAATACGATGGTAGTAAATTCATTGCTATAAGATTTTTGAAACTTCAACTCAGGTAATTCTCTTAGGGAGCCTGTAATAAACCGTATTTTATCTACGGAAATCCACCGCCAGTCTCCTTCTAAAAGTTTTATATAGACCCATTGACCATCAACTTTTCCGCTTGCAAGAAATTCGCAATTAGGATGTATAAGGTATTGTGTATAATCATCTTTCTGAGTGTTTTTAAAATCGGTATATGCTTTTGTTTTTTCGGTGCATTTAATAATGGTTGTTTGATTTTTACATTTTACGGAATTTGATTTTATTTCCCAGATATTATGATACTGTTTGTTTCCGGGAGTTATTTTTACCCGCCCGGTATACTGGGTGTTATTGTTTACAGGTTTATTTATATATTCTTTTTCATAAGATTCAGAAGCATATACAAATGAAAAGAAACAAAGAGATATAATAAAAATAATAATATTTTTTCCCATTATTTTATCCTCTTAATTCATCGATATAACTGTTATTCCGGCTATGAATTGCATTGTTGTTTTTCAGATATACATATATTAATTGCAAATTTATTTTTATATCTTCAAGCATTGTCTTTGCTTTTTTTTCGAATCGATAATTCCTTTGTGTATATTTTCCAAATAAAAAATAATCTTTTGTAGTCACCTTTCCTACCCAATTTAATTTTATAAATAACTTTGGTAATTTTATATCAAAATTCACAGGAATATCTGAAAGAAGCTCAACTGATTTTAAGGCTTTACAATATTCTATATACGTTCTATGAATTTCAGATATTTGAAAGTAATCATAATATTCTTCATCAATAATCTTGTTTATTGAATTGGATAATCTATTCAGAGAAGCTATAAAATCGTTTCTTAAACTTTCTGTTAACTTCATTATCAGTTCCTATATTGTGTAATAAAGATATAAATAATATTGGTTTTTGTATAAACAGTATTTATGATTTTCACCCTTAAAAAGAATTAGCATAAACATTGCCTAAAATAGCAGCGTTAAAAAAAATCGTGTCAAAATAAATATCTCTAATATTTATATATTCCGGTTCCTTTACATCTATGACACTTTCCAGAACCTTTACACGCAACACAATTATGATTATAACAATGCGTATCGTAATCCTGTCCAGTCCCATCGCAGTGTGAGCATTTTCCAGTTCCACGGCATTGCAGACAGGGTGATTCTTTTACTTCACAACTTGTAAATCCAACTGCTACTGATATTGTCAATAGATAGACTAGTAGCACAACAAATGTATGCCTTTTCATTTAAGAACTCCTATAAATTTTCCGCAAGTGGTTGGCTTGTCGACCTAACATTATAGTTTCAGAGTTTTATTTTCATTTCATTTAAATGTCATATACATCTATACTATACATACTATTTTATCGATTTGTCAACACAAAATATTTTATAAAAATCGGTGAGTATGTGATGTGAAAAAGCTTTTTAAACTGAATCTTAAAGTTCGGCTTATATTCAGCAACTAAAACTTGCTGAAAAAGATTTTTCTCATTTATTATCCCATTACAGCGCTCCAGCGGGTGTTAGATCAAATAAATTATTTAATAAGCATTCCAAAATATAATGAAAATAAATACACAGCCCTATGCATTCTTTGTTATAGTTTTAGTTATCGATGAAAAACTATTGTATAAAATAATAACAAGCATTGTTGATATAAAAATGATCCATAAATCAATATCCGATTTTTTCTTTAGTTCATTTTTTTCATTCATACTTTATAACTCCTGAATTGATAATTCGTACGATAGTACGTTCATCTAACATACAGTTAAGTTGTAAAACGTATCGGTGTATAGCAGACTGCCATTATTTATTTCTTTTTTTGCTATCAAACCTTTCTTTTATCCATTCAATTAGACAGTGAATTAACAGAAAAGGTACTAACAAGATTAAAATGATTATATTTTTTATACATTCTTCTTTTCTATACTTCTCTTTTAATTCAGGTTTCTTTTTTATAAGTTTTTTTATTCTTTTGTTTCGATTACGGTTTTTTTCGAATATGTAATTAACACATCTTGCTAATAATATAATAAATAAACCTCCCATTGCACGGATAAAATTTCCATTTATTTCATTTCTTTTATACGCTTCTTTTTCAGCTATTGGAAGTTTGAAATCATTTTTAGAATCGTGAATAATTTGTATTCTTTTATTTTTATAGTATTCTTCACTTGGCTTGAAATCAAAAGAACAAATTTGTTTTAAATTTTCATCAAGCAAACTATATTCAATTTTTACATGATAATATGTTCCACTTCCCTCTATATGGCTTCTTATTGAATATGATTTTATAATTGCGGTTTCAATGATTCCAAATTTTTCCAAGTGTGAAAGATTATAATAATTCTTACATGCTAAAAATAAAAAAAATACAATTAGTAAATAACAAAGTATTTCCCAACCGCTATTTTTATCATTATTACTAGTCTTTTTCATTTTTTATAAAACACAAAAGTTGAGTATTAGCATAACTTTGTTTTAAACCGCATTTGTGGTTTTTGCCAACGGCAAAAATTGGCGTGAAAAGTTGCAGTGTGGTAAAGGCACGAAAAGCAATTTTTATGACAAAACAAATGTCAGGTTGAAGCGGGTGTTAGGAGTCTCTTGGGGTTACTTCATATTCAAAGATATAACGACCAATTGGAATTGACAAAGATTTATCTTTCGATGTGAAATTTATATGAAAATCATAAGTTGTTCCATTTCCAATATGATATGGCATTTTCTCGGAAATATATTCATGGGGGCTTGAAATTAGTTTTACAGTTGTCTGAGGTATATCATCAAACGGAGGTATTAACTTACATGTTCCAGTTGCAATTTTTGTTTCTCTTAAAACTCTTATTTCCATAGTTCCTTTCTGATAATTTTCACTTCTTTCGTCAATAGTATAATTTGTTATTACAGACCTTATCACAGACATTCTACTTGAAGGTAATATTTGCATTAACATCTGTTGCTTAAGCAGATTATTTTTTTCATTATGAATATCATACTTTGTATTAGGTGTTTGACGGCTATCATTGGTTTCAAAAACAACTTCTTTTATAGTATTAAATTTAATCTCAAGATTTTGTTTACAACTATCAGAAACAACACCAAGCCAATCACTTCTAAAAGTGTCATTTGAAGAACTTAATGAATTCACTCTATCCGCCGCTGCTAATATTCTTTGTCGATAAACAGCTTGAATAACATCAGAATCCTTCAATTCATCCTCAAGTGCCTCTTCTGTACTTAACAAATAAGTTCGTAAATTTTGCAGTTCTAGAGAAAGATTAACCATTTTTTCACAAGATCTTTCAGCAATTGTGTCTATTTTTTCTGTAGATAAACTTTTATTAAATAAATAACCAGAAATAACAGAACCAACTGTAGTAAAAAGAAATAATAAAACATTACTTATAATTATTTCATAATTCGATGATTTTGATCCACGTAGTCCCATGACAATCATTACAATAAAAGCTAATATAAAAGAAGCCCAAAATACAATACACAGCAATATTTCCTTTTTACTTCCTTTTGGCATACATACTCCTTGCCTTTTCTTCTTATTGCGCCGAAGGCATCAACCTAACTATGTAGCTAAACCGCAAACGGGCTTGTCCCGTTTGTCGGCTTTGAGCTACTTGTTATGTGATTTTTTACTCATTTGCAACCAATTTTACCACAGCTTCCACAAGCTTCTGATAATTTTCTTCGGAAAGTCTTGACACCTTCTTTTCAAGGCAAAATTTATTTACCGCACCAATAAGATGAATTACTGCGACCGAATCTTTCGAAAGCCCAGTTTCCTCTTTTTCAATAAGAATATTAGGCTCAAAATCTGCTCGGTTTAGATTCGAAGTAAAAGGAATTACCACAACTGTATTCAGATCTTTTATTCCAAGCAAATCATTTTGCATTATGACGGCAGGACGTATTTTTGACGGCAAGCTGCCTACCGGTTGCCCAAAATCAATTGTCCATATCTCACCATGTGTCATTTTTTAATTCCTCCCACATAGTGTTCATTGAACTTCGGGCAATATCATTTTCCATTTCGGTATAATTTTCTTCATTCCGTTTTGTTTTCAAAGACTCGAGCATTTTCCCCATTAAAATAATTGTCTGTTCATAGGAAAGAGAAAGCACTTGTTCCGTAAAATCTGCGTAGGCGGTATCTGACATATCGCACCTCCAACTTTCATTATACCATATTTCAAACAATTTTTCACAAAATTATGCTTTTTTTATCGGATGTCTGATGACCGTTTTCCATTTTTCCGGAGAACTTTTTCTGGGGTCTGAAAGATAAATTTCATGGTGCAAACGTTTTTCCGTCATATCGTTTTCATATCCATTTGATCGAATGAAATCATCCATAATTTTTACGCTTGCCGGTTCATCGTCATAAGAACCGTTATGCATTATCTGAACGCACAAGCCTTCTTCAATCGATAGAAATTCCGCAGAGGAGCAATCGATTTTTTTCTTTTCAGCAGCAGTCTTTACAGCCCAATCAAAATCTTTTTTTGTAACAAAATCTGGAATACGAATTACCGAAATCCAATTGAAGCTTGATTTGTCTGAATAGTCTACGCCGTCAATCCCGGCCTGCCACCAAAAACCTTCCAACGGAGGAACAACATATTCAAAAAATTCGTTAATTTTATAATCAGTCTTGTAACTCATTTTTAGAGTATACGCTACCGCATATAATACTCCAACTGCCCGCTGATAAGCGCCGCCTGCTTCATTTGGATTTCCTTTTCCCCTAACTGCAATATAATTCATTTTTGGAACTGTTACAATTTCCGGTTGATTTTTGGGAAGATAAAATTCCCGATATTCTTTCTTGAAATCAAATGCCATTCTTTTCTCCATAATAGCTGCCCACTGGGCAGTCCACATAACACCTTTTCGATCTTTCCTCATAATATCATAGAAACTATGCGCTTTCAATCTAAGCTGTACCTCTCCAAACAACTGTATCTTTCTACCATAATACTCGCCTGAACACATCATCAGCAGACAGATTAGGCCTATCTTCACTAAATAGGCCTAAGAAAATCACATCCTGTTTATAGGGCTTTTGAACGCCGAGACCGCCGCGGTTGAGGGCGTGGATGTCGTTCCAAATCCGGAATCGGTATGTACAAACTGCAAAAGCAGTATGGAATCCCTCTAAACAAGTTCTAAGTGAGTTTTTAGAGCTGCCCCATGTATTGTAGGTGTATCATAGACGAGAAAATCCATCGTATAAAAACGGTTCGAGTGTTTTTTTGCCGCCGAGCAACATGATTAAGCGATCAAAGCCCATCGCGACACCGGAGCAGGGCGGCATACGGGCGCATATCCCGCCGAAGTTCTCCGGTACGGGATGCGGTACCCGCGCCGTTGCGTTTTTAACCGCTGCTTCATCCGCAAAAGAGCGGTTGATTTCTTCGGTATCCCGCGCTTCGGTATAGCAGTTTGCCAGCTCCACTCCGCGTACATATACTTCCCACCGCTCTTTTGTCTTCCATATATATGTCCGTCCGTCAGCGGCGGTACGCTGTTCCGACCGTTCTTGTGCAAGGCACGGTACCCGCGCAGGATAGTCCAACAGTGCAACCGGCACATCGAACGGAAGCTGCGGTTCGATGCAGTGCACCAAGAGTAGCTCGTATAAATCATCCCACGCCCAGCTTTCATACTGCATCCTATCGCCGAGGCCGAGCCGTTCCGCATGGAAGGCAAGCTCCAGTGTTTCCGCTTCGGCAAGGGAAAAACCGGCGAAGCGTTTAAAGGCTTCATCCATGGTCAGTTGTAAAAACGGTCTGGAAAGTACTGCGCCCAATTCGGGGTCGGCAAGCGGCAAGTCCGCAACTGCCTGCGCCATAGTCTGTAGGAAAGCTTCGGTAAGCGTGACGGAATCGCGGTAATCCGCCTGCATGGTGTAGTATTCCAGCATGGTAAATTCGGGGCTATGAATATGCCCGACGGATTCGCAGTTGCGGTAACATTTGGAAAGCTGAAATACCGAGCGTCCGTGCGCGGCGATAACCGGCTTGATGAATACTTCGGGAGAGGGGACAAGAAAGAGCGGGACTGCCGCCGCCTCGCCGGTTTTAAATGGTTTGAGGTACTCCGTGCGGAACACTTCGAGGCAGCTTTCGGGGATGAGCGCCGGCGAGAGCGCCGGAGTGTCCAGCTCCAGATATCCATGTGTAATAAAAAAATTCCGCGCAGCTTGCAAACAAGCCGCACGGAATTCAAGCGCTTCGATGTCCACTGTTTATTCCCGAATACTCAAGTGCAGTTCGGCAAGCTGCTTTTCGTCAACCTCGCTGGGGCTTTCGTCCATGGGGCTGACGGCAAAGGTGTTTTTGGGGAAGGCGATCACTTCTTTAATTGAGGTTTCGCCTGCCATCAGCATCACGATGCGGTCAAGACCGGGAGCAATACCTCCGTGGGGCGGCGCTCCGTATTTGAACGCTTCCGTTAAAAAGCCGAACTTCTTTTCCGCATCGGCGGGGTTAAAGCCGACAATGTTGAATATCCGTTTTTGCAATTCCGGATTGTGAATTCTGATTGAGCCGGAAGCGACTTCGTAGCCATTGAGTACGAGGTCGTACAGGTCTCCCTTTACCTCGCCGGGGTTTTGCTCCAGCGTGTCGAGGTAGCGTTCCTGCGGCGCGGAGAACATGTGGTGTGCCGGATCCCATTTTTGCTCATCTTCATTCCATTCAAAGAGCGGGAAGTCGATAACCCACAAAAAGGCGAATACTTTTGGATCAAGCAGATTTAAGTCCTTACCGAGCTTGCTTCTGACAGCGCCGAGCGCGGTACAGGCGGTTTTATATTTTGCATCGGCAACAAAGAGGAGGAGGTCGCCGTCTCCGGCATTCAGCTTTTTGCATATTTCAGCTTCCGCGCCGGCACAGTATTTGGCAATACCGCCTTCGAATGCGCCGCCTGTAACTTTTGTCCATGCAAGCCCCTTTGCCTTATAGATTTTTGCCGCAGTTTCAAGCTCTTCAATCTTTTTGCGGCTGTAGTTTGCTGCCTGTCCTTTCACTACAAGCGCCTTAACAGCTCCTCCGGCGGCGACCGCATCTTTGAACACGGCAAACTCGGTGCATTCAGCCATCCATGCGGCATCCTGCAGCTTCATCTCAAAGCGGATATCGGGTTTGTCGGTGCCGTAGAGGTCGATGGCATCATCATAGCTGATCCGCGGGAAGGATTGCGCCAAGTCCGCACCGATAGTCTTTTTGAACACCGTGCGGAACATATTTTCGGTAACATCGAGCACATCATCGCGGGAGACAAAGCTCATTTCAATATCGATCTGCGTGAACTCAGGCTGGCGGTCGCCGCGTGCGTCTTCATCACGGTAGCAGCGGGCGATCTGAAAATAGCGGTCAAAGCCGGAGACCATCAGTATCTGCTTATACAATTGTGGGGACTGCGGCAGCGCATAGAACTTGCCCGGATAGAGGCGGGAGGGCACCAAATAGTCGCGCGCGCCCTCCGGCGTCGATTTAATAAAGGTCGGCGTTTCAATTTCCAAGAAGTTTCTTGCTGTGAGAAACTCCCGCACGGCGAATGTAACCTTTGAGCGCAGTATCAGGTGATCCTGCATTGTCTGGGAACGCAGGTCAAGGTAGCGGTACTTGAGCCGGAGGTCTTCGTTGGCGTTGGTTTTTTCGTCAATCTGGAAGGGCAGTACAGCGCTTTTCGACAGCACGACAATGCGCTGCGCCTTCACCTCGATATGTCCGGTTGTCATTTCGGTATTGACCATGGAATCGGGACGTTCCCGCACCATACCTTCAACGGCAATACAATACTCCATCTTCAAACCGGCTGCGGTTTCCTTCAGCTCAGCACTTGCATCGTCATCGACAACCACCTGTGTCAGCCCGTAGCGGTCGCGTAAGTTTATAAAAGAGATACCGCCGTGGTCGCGCTTGCGGTGCACCCATCCGTTTAATACTACTGTTTTACCGGCGTCGCTTTTTTGCAGCTCTCCGCAGGTAACTGTCCGTTTCATTTCTATCATAATAAAATAAGTATAGTTGAAACGGGGCGTTTATGCAATTCGTGTTCTGATTCATGCTGGACAGAGAAGAGCGAGTAATCCCCTCAACTTGCAAATAGGTGGAGCAGATGCTAGGAGCGTGCAAAAAACACCCGCAGGCACGGTACGAAATGTACATCCATGTACATTTCGTACCTACGTGTTTGCAAAGCAAACACGCTACAGACTAGAACCACCGCCGTCCGTGGCGGTTCTGAAATATCCGTCGGCGTAAATAGAGGGAGCAGATACGAGGCGCGTGTAAAAATTAACCGGTGGCGTATCTTTGATACGTTGAGGATTAATTTTTACTAAGCAACGAAGTAGATGCCCTTCTATTTACGCCGACCACTGGTCGCTTTCTCTCTGCAGCCGATACATCTCACGGTAAATACCGTCTTTTTCCATTAGCTCTGTGTGGGTACCGGTTTCGGCAATGGTGCCTTTGTTGAGCACGATAATCTTATCGGCGTTTTCTACGGTGCGGAGGCGGTGCGCAATGACGATAACGGTTTTACCTTTTATAAGTGTACCGATGGCGTGCTGAATGAGCGTTTCGTTTTCCGGGTCAAGGGCGGCGGTCGCTTCATCCAAAAGGATGATCGGTGCATCTTTGAGGAGAGCGCGGGCGATGGAAAGTCGCTGGCGTTCTCCGCCGGAAAGGGTATAACCGTTTTCGCCGATTTCCGTATCGTAGCCCTGCGGCAGTTTTTCGATAAACGATTCGCACTGCGCGGCTTTTGCGGCGGCGAGCACCTGTTCTTTTGTCGCATTCCGGTTGCCGATTAAAATATTGTTGTACACCGTGTCGTTAAAGAGCACAACATCCTGAAACACAATCGAAAATGCGCTGAGCAGGGTTTCCGGTTCTACCGTGGAAACATCGACGCCGCCGATGCTAACCGTACCCGATGACGTATCCCAAAAGCGCGCCGCCAATCGCGCAATGGTGGATTTCCCGCAGCCGGAGTGCCCCACGAGTGCGGTAATTTCGCCCTGCTTTGCAGTAAAGCTGATTCCGCTTACCGTGTTTTCTCCGGTATCGTTTGCGGTGCTACCTGCATTATTTGAATTATCGGCAGCGTTTCCACCGATGTTACTCAGACCTTTGCCGCTCGGTTCATTATACGAAAACGACACATTATCGTAACAAATATCATATCCATTCGGCCCAAAAGTTTCGCTTCCCGTTTGCTTGGGATAATTGACAATCGCCTGCTTCCGCTCGACGGCAATCAGTGTATAAAAGAATTCGGCGAGCAGCATAAACACCGTCGTCAACGGATCGAAGATACGACATGAGACCAACAAAAAAACGATATAGGTCAACAGTTCGATTTGCCCCTGCGACAGCAAGTACGCTCCATACGAAATGACGAGCGGAAAGCCGAACCGGATCAACGCGGCCACACCGAACATAAGTGCTCCGATCGCAGCTTCCGATTTGAGCGAAACGCTCGTCGTTTCGGTAATATCGTCTTTGAGCTTTTGCACATACAAATATTTTTTATCGGAAGATTTCAACACCTTGATATTGTCTATCATCTGCTGCAGCAAATCGTATATTCCATCCTTCCGTACGATGACACTTTTCATCTTTTTTTCCGACAGCTTCCGGCAGCCGACAACAATAAAAAATCCTGCAAAGGCACAAACAAACAACGCAATAGTCATCCGCCAATCCAAAAACGCTAAAAGAGCCGCCGCAATTAAAATCGAAATAATACCGCCGAACATTTCCGGCACGACATTAGAAAACGCTTGTTCAATCGTTGTAACATCGTTTAAAAGCGTCGAGGTTAAATACGATAAATCCTGCCTGCCGAAATACGACAGCGGCAGCTTCCGAAGCGATTCGGCAAGCGAAATACGTACATTCGCCGCTTCTTCATACGCGCCGTTATACGTCCTGCCGTACTTTAATTTTTCGAGGATAAACAGCACGGCTATAAACGCCGCTCCGGCTGCTACTACCGCCCATACATTCGGGGCTTGAAAACCTTGCTGCATAATACGCACCAAAAAATATTGCAGCACATACAGCGAAAGTCCCAGCGGCACCATCACAAACAAATTGATAATAACCGCGAGCGTAATCGACAAACGTAAATTCTGCGTCCCCGCATCGGATAACGCAAAAAATCTTTGTAACATAATTTCTCCTTCATTTAATTGGTAATGTGTAATGGTTAATTGGTGAAGTTTCAAACATTACCAATTATGTTGAGTTCTTCCTGTCCGTAAACATTTTAAGCCCAAACAAATCACTCATCAGGCTGAAATGTTTATCAAATGAAAACAAAAAAAGATCATTATTAATCGCATTTTGAGCGATTATCAAATCGGGAATACCGACTTTATTTATACCGTTTAATAGATTTTTAGTTTGCATATCGATAATCTCGTCCCAGTCTATTTCGATATCTATTTGATTAACCGTAAGCAGGAGCCGCTTCAATTTAGATTCTTTTTTCAGATTAATTGAAGGAATCAGCTCTGCCAGCACAAGGTTATTGATACAAAGCGCGTTGTTATTGATCAGCTCATTAAGCACAGCTGCCCGTCCGGTTCCCTTAAAATATTCTATCCAAACGGAGGTATCTACCAGGACCATCTTATGTCCTTTTTCTCAGCGCATCTAAATCGATATCCAAATCAATTTTTCCGTAGTAATTTTTTAGCTGCTGCACTTTCTCTTTTTGGATCAAATTTTCAAGCGCACGTGTGATAACCTCTGTTTTTGTCCGAATTTTTGTCAACGCCATTGCCTCTTCGAGCAAAGGAGCGGACAGATCAAGCGTCGTTCTCATAAACATCCTCCATACAGGCATATTATAGCATTGAATTATATGCATAATCAATAATTTATATATGCACTTCCGGAGCCTTTTCAAAAATTATCCATTATCAATTATTTACCCTTTCCGCGCCGTTACACACAGATACCTTTTTGCAAAAAGCGAGTCGGTTTGTATACCGGTAAAACCTGCCGAAGTCAGCAGTGCACTCAGCTGTTCAGCGGTATAGATTTTCATACCGCTGATTCTTTTCGTCCATTTTTCATCGCCTTTATGAAGCCCGTCTACTTCGTTGCAGATGAAAAAGTGCGCCCCTTTTTTAAGCACGCGGAACACTTCTTTAAACGCTGTTTCTATTTCCGGCCAAAAATAAACCGTTTCAAATGCCGTCGCAATATCGAATGAATCGTTTTCAAACGGCATGGAAGAAACGCTTGCTTGCAGTATACGGCAGGTTCCCCGTTCGATGTACGCCTTATTGCATTTCGTTGATTGCGCAACACAGACATCGGAATAATCAATACCGGTTACCTCTTCGCAGCCGCGCTCAAGCAATCGTTTGACATTTGCACCTCCGCCGCATCCGATATCAAGACCGCTACCTAAAATTTTTCCATCCAAATGCGAAAAGCCCCATTCCGCCATGCGTGTATGTCCTGAATTCATTCCCGCGACAATCAGCTTACCGATAAAGCCCGCAGGTTTTCTAAAATTATCTCCTAAACTCATAGTTACTCCTGAAGAACTTTACATAATTATAGGGAATTTGCGCTAGAGCAGGCCTTTTCAATATCGATCACGTAGTCGCTGTTTTTGATAATCGAGTTCGATGACAATAACGGTCGCGACCGCTCTCCGATCAGAAAAACCGGGATTTATGCTTTCTTTTATTTATAATATGTAAACCTAATTTGACTAGTATATTTTTAGGATAAGCTTCTCTTGCCTCCGTCGGGCATATTTTAACACATGCCATGCACACAATACATTCATTTTTATCGGTTGTCATATCCGCACGTATACAACTTTTAGGACATACTTTTACACATTCGGAACAGTGAATACATTTTTCGTTATTCGTATACGGAACAGTAAATATTCTTTTCCCGGTATGTATCGGTTTATTATCCGCGATAAAACTTATAATTTTATCAAACACAGGTGCCCTATTATAAAGATGTCGTGTCTCCGTATGTAATAATCTGTTTTTTACAGTCTTTCCGAATAGTACCGCTTTTTGTAAATCATCATTATCGGGTCTGCCTTTCGCAACCGGAATATCTTTACCGGAATATGAATGCTCCCCGACAAATTCACCGTACCCGAGCAGCTTTCCGTTACCCTTTTGTATTATAGATATCATTTCTCCGGTAGCAAACATCGGTGATGCATTACCGTATAGTGTGATTGCAATTATACATTTTCCTTGAAAATCCGAATGCTTTATGCAGTTTCTGAATTCCTTATATAAAAAGCCTCCGTATGTCGGAGCGCCCACGATTATCAAATCCGCATCTGCAAAACTTACATCTTGTGTTTTTTCTCTATTGTCCCGTTTAGTCAAATCCGTAGAACATATTATGTCCCCGTCAATTCCTTTAACAATATAATCAATGACTTTTTTCGTTGTTCCCGTAGGTGAAAAGTAAACGGTAGCAAGTTTAATTTTATCCGCAGACATATTCATTGCAGGCGATTATAACACATGGGCATAAAACTTTCAGTCATTGCGGGGAATGTGCGCTTTTTGCGCCAGAGGCTTTTGAACCATTTTCCGTTGTTTCATTCCTCTTCCATCTTCAAAATAATGCTTAAGGGCTCAGAATTGCTACGCCTTGCTTGCAATTCCTTAAGAACCCGATAAAAAGCATACATCCGTGTATGCTTTTTATCCCGAGTTTTCTGTCGAAAACTCGCCGTACTTTTCCCTGCACGGGCATTCTGCCCGTACTCTCTCCCGAAAATAAGCCTTTTATCCGTTCCGGCATGGACGCCGGAAACGCCATACGTGCCCGAGTTTGCGGAGCAAACTCGAGTTAAAAATCGGACTCAGGATGTCCGATTTTTACACCTTCCACTTGATGCCTTTTTGGAAATTGTCCCACATACTTGCGTACAAACCCTTCCGCGCAAGCAGTTCCCTATGTGTGCCTTCTTCTGCGATTTTGCCTTCGTCTATAACGCAGATTTTATCAGCGTTTACGACTGAGGAAAGGCGGTGTGCAATCATGATGACGGTTTTGTCTTTGAGCAGTACGTCGAAGGTCTTTTTGATTTTGTATTCGTTTTCGGCATCGGCGAAGGCGGTTGCTTCATCAAGCACGATGATGGGGGCATCCTGCAATAAGGCACGGGCGATAGCAAGCCGCTGGGCTTCTCCGCCTGAGACGTATGTGCCCTTGGTGCCGTACACGGTGTCGATACCGGCGGGGAGTTTTTCGATAATATCCATACATTCGGCTTTGCGGAGTGCTTCCATTACCTCTTCGCGGCTTGCATCTTTTTTGCCGTAGCGGATATTTTCTAAAATGCTTTCCTTAAAAAGCTTATTCTCTTGGAACACAAAACCGATAGTGTGCAGCAGGTCGCTTGTTTTTATATCGCGGATGTCAACATTGCCGATACTGATACTTCCGGAATCGATTTCCCAAAAACGGCCGAGCAAATTGACCAGTGTGGTTTTGCCGCCGCCTGAAGGACCGACCAGTGCGGTGAGCGAATGTTCGGGGATGTGCAAACTGATACCGTTTACCGCAGTGCGGCTCTGGGTTTGCAGGCTGGTACTGTCAGTAGTTCCTGTTTCTGTAGCCGTGGTACAGTCTTTTTCTGCTGCTTCGGATGCCGCAGCTTCTCCCTCGCTATTATTGTGCGCTGCGGCGGTCTTTGTCGTTTTCGCTGCTTCCGGTGCTGTCTCCGTCTTATATGAAAATATCACGTTGTTAAATGCAATATCATATTTTTTAGGCAGTATGGATGTTTCCGGTTCCTTGGTCAGCGGCGCTTGCAAAATATCTTC
The DNA here is from genome assembly GCF_024181085.1 of Treponema sp. OMZ 857. Classification (NCBI taxonomy): domain Bacteria; kingdom Pseudomonadati; phylum Spirochaetota; class Spirochaetia; order Treponematales; family Treponemataceae; genus Treponema; species Treponema sp. OMZ 857. Next base: position 2,196,247 of record NZ_CP051147.1, on the reverse strand, counting down.
GATACGGTTGAGTGCATCGTTTGAACGCTGATAAAACGTATTTGCATACATAACTTTCATCAGCATCGTGTAGGTAACCGGTGCAAAGGCGAGGTAAAATACAAAGCTGTAAAAAAAGTGCGGATCAAGCGTTGCCGTCCCAGCCATCAGTAAAGCGGTAGGCAGCAAGAATACAAAGCCTAGTTTAATAAGCGATAAAAAAATCGAATAGCCGTTTTCCCACGACATCGAATATTGGAGAACGAACTCTTTATAGTTCATAATCGAGGTGTAAAAGTTTTTGAAATAGTAAACAGACTGATTAAAAGTTTTGATAACCGAAATACCGCGTACATATTCGGTACCCGCGTTGTTCATCTGCTCAAGTGCATCTTCATACTTTTGCATAAAACCGGAGTTTGTACTAATCCGCATTAACACAGCTTGCAGAACAAACGCAAACACAAGCGGTAAAAGGGAAATCAGCCCGAGCCGCCAGTCGAATACCAATGTAAGCACAAGTATTGCAAAAGGAGAGACCATGTTCTGTGCGGTGTCGGGCATATTATGAGCAATGAGCGTTTCAAGCTGATTAACATTTTTTTCAAACACCTTGCGCACCTTGCCGCTGACATGCGTAATATGCCAGCCGATGGGTATGTCCGCCAGCGCTTCCGCCATTCGTATCGAAAGGTTTTGTTGAATGGTAAATGCCGTCGCGTGTGAAAGCATCAGCGCTGCGTAATACAGCACAAAGCCCGCCGCAGCAGCACCGACCGCCCACAGCCCGTAGCGTGTAAGAGCTGCTGCATTCACCGCTTCTTTTGCCGCAACTGCGGAAATCACATCGCGCATTACAAAGAACACCATAATGTACGGCACAAAACTGACGAGTGCGCTTAAAGCGGAAAGCACCAGCGACAGTGGCAAAAGCCCTTTGCTGTTGCCCGCATAGCTTAACAGCCGCTTAACGGCTTGCTGCTTCGCCGGATTTCGTTCCTGCTGCTGCGGTGCAGCACTCTCCTGTGCCGGATTTTCCTCTGTAGCATTTGCCGGGGATTGCCGCTCCTTTGCAGCGCTTTTCTCCTGCGGCTTTTTTGTATCATTCATAGAGAATAGTCCTCCATATCAAATAATCGACGATGTCGTCAGTTAGTTGGTATGGAAAATATATACGAATGAATATGCGTTGTCAACGACGCTTAACAATTTAATTTACAATTTAGTAATGTTGATGGGGCTTATCACTTACCGTCTCTTCCACGGAATAAAGCGGTTAACCCGTTTGCAATATGCTGCGTATTCATCGCCGAAACGTTCGGTAAGCCATTGCTCTTCCGTCAATTTCATAAACACGGTAAGGTATACCCAAAAGAGCAGCGGTAATATCAATATATACCAATTTCGGCAGACTAATAACGCACCGGTGCAGATAAATAAAAAAGCGGAATAAATCGGGTTACGCACGAGGGCGTAAACACCATCCGTTGCAAGCTGATTTGATTTTATCTTAATATCGATACGGGAACCGAATACTGCAGCGCACCACAATGCGATGCCGCCGCCAATACACAATATCCCGGCAATGACAAAAACGATTGTAATGATTGCACTACGTACGTTTCCGTTTGTCAGTAGATCGAATTTTACCACGGTAATACCTGCGGCAGTGAAGGCAATCATAATTGCAATACATACAGGACCGATACCCATTACAGGGAGATGTTCTTGTTCAGTTGTTTTCATTTAAGTATCCTTTGTCTCCTTTTTACTACGAATAGTGCCGATCAGATGTTGTAAGCTCAAAATCGGATGTCGGAATAACATACGCGGGCCGCTGTAACGCATAACTGCGCGGATTTGCCGACGCATCTCCGGCTTGTAGCAATGTACCGGACAAACGTTACAAAACGGTTTTTCATGCTTGCCACGGTATCGGCATTGTTCAATTTGTTTATGTGTATATGCCTTTAATGACTCTATGTCCGGTACCGCTGCCTCAATAACTTCCATATCAGACTTTGAAGAATCATACCGATGCGCCGTTGCATAGAGATCGATCATCGAATCAACTAAGCGCACTTCATCTTCTACCGTCATCTTATGCATATCGGTACCTCATTGTTGCGTAATCGGAACAATTTATTCGCACGAAGCGTTTACGACTTCGATGCTCTGCCTTTGGGAATTCGATTGCTCACATTCGGGTACTGTTATCGTTTGGTTCCCTTTTATATGAATGTCGAGCTGTTGGAAAGGTATCTCAATATTTTCTTGCTTAAGCCTTTCATCTATTTCGACAAACAGTGAATTACGTAAATTTACAAAGTCTTCGATTTTTGTCCATGCCATAAGAGTCAAATCAATACTTGAAGTTGAAAAACTTGTCCAAAGAATTGAAGGCGCCGGATCATCAATAATAAATGCATTATTTTTTGCAACGGATAAAAGTATTTGCTCCAGCTTTCTTAAATCAGTACCGTAAGCGACACCCAATTCCGTCTTAACCCGTCTATACGGAAACTGAGAATAATTTATCAGGTTTGCTTTTATTATCGTCTCATTTGGAATTCTGACGTATTGACTGTCAAATGTTTTTAGGATAACCGACAATAAATTAATCGATTGCACCGTGCCGATAGTTCCTTCAACTTCAATGACGTCGTTTATTCTAAATGCTCGTTCGGTTATAACAAATAATCCGGAAATAATATTCGATATTGAAGTTTGAGCTGCAAAGCCTATTGCGACACCGGCAATTCCCGCAGCACCAAGGATGGCCCTGATGTCTATCCCCAACCGATGAAAAACCGTCAGCACCATAACGGCAAAACCTGCGTATCTGATACCTTTATCAATTATATGCTGTATTTGCAATGAACATTTTTTTACCGTGATTTTTTTTACGATAGAATTCAGTATTTTAAAAAAGAGAGAGATAACAGAAAGAATAAAAACAAATTGTATAATACTCCATATTTTTGCAGTGAGTATTTCATTTGTTTCTGTAGTAAAAAAGCCGGTGAAATTTTTGATAGAAGTGCTTATGCTGTTCATGGCAGGGATTTTACCATAGTTATAAAAAACAATAAAGGCATGGGTACATCAGCGCGCAGCAGCTTAAAACATATCTGACTAAAATCACACAAATTAGCAATACTTGACATATCCTTCTTTTTTATGTTATAAACCCACGATTTAAATTAAAAGAGGCAATGATGATAAAGCGCTTACGGCAACACCAGTATAATCCTTGTGTACCATTCGGGGGTATAATCCGCAGGGGTTTACCCTTTCAACTGCCGGTAAGCATTATTACCGTAACCGATAAGGATACTGTTTTCTAAATGAAGACAGTATCCTTTTTTTTTGCTTGAGGAGGTTCTATGATAAACGGGAAGAAGGATATCATTTCAATGAATGATTTTACCGCAGAAGAAATTCTGCTCATTTTGAAAAAGGCGGAAGCAATAGAAAAAATGTCCGATGAGGAAAAACTTTCGCTGATGCACGGCAAGATTGTTGCAACCATGTTTTATGAACCGAGCACGCGAACCAAACTATCATTTGAGTCGGCTGCAATGCGGCTCGGTGCAAATATCCTCTATTTCGATACGGAACATTCATCCGTTAAAAAAGGAGAATCCTTTTCGGACACCATACGCATGGTGGAATCCTATTCCGACATCATTGTGATTCGTCATCCGCTGGACGGAGCGGCGCGTCTTGCGGCTTCCGTTTCTCATAAGCCGGTGTTAAACGGCGGCGACGGTTCAAACCAGCACCCAAGTCAAACGCTGCTCGATTTGTATACCATTATGAAAGAAAAAGGCACTTTGGAAAATCTCCACATTGCTTTTACCGGCGATTTAAAATACGGCCGTACCGTTCATTCGTTGGTTAAAGCCCTCAAGCATTTTCATCCGGTTATCTACTTTGTTTCTCCGTCAAACCTCGCCATGCCGCAATATCTTCTTGACGATTTGAATGATGCAGGAGTTACTTACTATATAGAAGAAAACTTTACCGGCTGTTTGGATAAACTCGATGTATTTTATATGACCCGCATTCAGCGCGAACGCTTTCCCGATCCGGAAGAATACGAAAAGGTAAAGGGTATTTATATCATCAATAGAGGCAACATAGAAGGGAAGTGCAAAGACGATATGATTATCATGCATCCGCTGCCGCGTGTGAATGAAATCGATGTGGATTTGGATACTACAAAATATGCGCGTTATTTTGAGCAAGCGCGGAACGGCATCCCGATTAGACAGGCAATGATGATGCTCTCTCTAGAACGGTAGTAGGGAATGAAGTGTATTAAAGTCAGAAGGAGTTGAATGATGGAATTACAGATAACTGCATTGGAAAATGGAATAGTGATTGACCATATACCACCGGAGCGTACCTTTGCGATCGTCAAAATGCTGAAATTAAAAGAGTATACCGATATGGTAACCGTCGGTTTTAATTTGCATAGCAAGGCGCACAGTAAAAAAGGCCTCATTAAGATTGCCGATAAAACATTGACCAAATCGGAGCTGGAAAAAATTTCGCTGTTGGCGCCCCATGCGACGGTCAATATCATTAAAGACAGTAAGGTCGTACAGAAAATACCACTCGAACTGCCTGATGAAATTGAAGCGTTTATGCACTGTGAAAATTTTAAATGTATTTCAAATAATGAAGCGGTACCGTCGCGATTTATAAAGGTACATTCGCATGGACAGGATTGCTACAAGTGTTTTTACTGTGAACGGGTTATTCCGGTCGCTGACATTAAGCTTAATTTAAATTAGCGGAGAAGCGGTATGGAATACCGGTGCGGAAAAAAGCATTTTGAAAAAACCGAAATTGTTTCCCATGAATATGCGGGAGCCGATTGTTACTGTCTCACCGTCCGATTGCCGCGGAAGATAGAAGGCTCCGAGCTTCCCCGTGCGGGACAGTTTTACATGATCAGTTTGCACGATAAATCCCATATTTTACCCCGCCCCATCAGTCTGCATTCATTTGATGAGAAGCAGGGTACCTTGAGCTTTGTATATCGCCCCATAGGCGCCGGCACACAAGAATTAACGCAGTACCGTGTCGGTGAAAGCCTTGCTATTCAAGGCCCCTTGGGCAACGGCTTTACGGTTCCTTCCGCCGGCCCCTGCCATATTATCGCGGGAGGCGGTATAGGACTTGCACCGCTGCCTCAACTGATACGGACGATTCGGAGCAGACAGCCGGAAGCGCGCATTATTTTTTTTGCAGGAGGACGCGACCGGCATATTCAAGAACTTATTGATTTTTTTGCCCTGCCTGCGGATATTGAACTCATCCTTTGTACCGATGACGGCAGCCTCGGTATTCACGGGTTTGTACCGGACGTACTTTCAGCGTATATCGAAAAACACCGCGGCAGCGGGGGGGCGGCTGCGGACATTGCGATGATCTATGCCTGCGGGCCAACTGCAATGCTGAATAAAATACGTGCGTTTTCGCAGTCGGCGCAGTTACCCTGTCAGCTTTCCCTTGAGCGCCGGATGGCGTGCGGTGTGCGCGCCTGTATGGGATGTTCCATTCAAACGGCTGCGGGGGTGAAAAAAGTATGCGCCGACGGCCCTGTTTTCGATTCGCTTTTATTCCCGAACGAATTGCCGTAACAATGAGAGAACGAGCCGTGATAATTGAGAGAATGATATGAGCAAACTTACACTGGATTTTTTAGGTTTACATTTAACGAACCCGTTGATGACGGCGAGCGGCTGTTTCGGCTACGGTACCGACTATGCGGATTTCTTTGAGCCGAATATACTCGGTGCGGCGGTGCTGAAAGGGTTAACGCTTGAGCCGCGGGACGGTAATGCTGGAGTGCGGATTGCGGAAACGCCGTCCGGTATGCTCAACTGCGTCGGTTTGGAAAATGTCGGCTATGATGAGTTTGTGCGGCGGGTATTGCCGGAAATCCTTCCGCAACTGCACATTCCGCTGATTATTAATATTAACGGCAAAACCGCAGAAGAATATGCGGAACTTGCCGCCCAGCTGAACGACATCGCGGAAGTTGCAGCCGTAGAGCTTAACATTTCCTGCCCGAATGTAAAGCACGGGGGAATGGCTTTCGGTACCGATCCGGCGCAAACGGAGCGGGTGGTCTCGCTGGTACGGGCGGCAAGCCGGAAACCGCTCATCGTGAAGCTGTCGCCGAACGTTACCGACATTACGGTGTTTGCCCGCATCGCGGAGGCTCAAGGAGCGGATGCGCTGTCGCTGATTAACACGGTTTCCGGTATGGCAATCGACATCAATACCCAAAAGCCGCTGCTCGGTAATATTTTTGGCGGACTGTCCGGCCCTGCGGTAAAACCCATTGCGGTCAGGATGGTCTATCAGGTGTCGCAGGTTACGTCGCTGCCGATTGTCGGGATGGGCGGTATACGGACTGCGGAGGACGCAATCGAATTTATCCTTGCAGGAGCTTCGACTGTTGCGGTCGGCTGCGGTCTTTTTAACAATCCTTGCGCTGCGGTAGAAATACTTGACGGTCTTGAACGGTATTGTGAAAAGCAGCAAACTACCGTTACGGACTTGGTCGGCCGCAGCCATCCCGACGGAGGAGCTGCATACCGCAGCAAACTCAAACGCCGCGGCGCCGTTCGCAATACCGTTCAATAAGAGGAGAGTAGGGAAGTCTCGAAAGCAACCAGCTTTGAGATACTCTCATCCTGGAGGAGTTTTACAATATGGAAAAGACACAATGCGAAACTATCAGCAATGCTGTCCGCGAAAAATTGATTGTTGCGTTGGACTATGACACACTCGACCAAGCAGCCGCCCTCGTGGAGCAGCTCGGCGATAGCGTTACGGTGTATAAGGCTGGGTTGGAAATTTTCTTACGGACGAAGGGAGCCATTGTCGATTACTTGCACGGAAAAAATAAAAAAGTGTTTTTGGATTTAAAGTTCCATGATATTACCAACACGGTTGTGCAGGCCTGCCTTTTTGCAGCGGAGCAAAATGTGTTCATGTTCAATGTGCATTGCTCCAACAGCGAAAAAACTATGAGGGCAGTCGCCGAGATGCTCAAAGAAAAAGGTTCTCGGAGCATTTGCATCGGCGTAACGGTCTTAACCAATTTAAACGCACAGGACTTACAGCAATTCTACGGAGCAGCCGTCGATGTTGGAACAACCGTCGAAGCGATGGCGGCCGCTGTCAGCAATGCCGGTTTACAGGGTATTGTCTGTTCTGCGCAGGAGGCTGCCGCTATTAAACAGCGTTTCGGTAAGGATTTTATCACCGTATGTCCGGGAGTCCGCCCTGCCTTTACCCAAAGCGGCTCGTATGCTCAAAACCGCAAAGAAGATCAGGCACGGGTGATGACTGCCTACGAAGCGGTAAAAAACGGAGCCGATTATTTGGTGGTCGGCCGCCCGATTACCCAACATCCCGATCCCGTTCAGGCTGTGCACGCGGTTTTGGAGGAAATTAGACAGGCAGCGGAGGGCTAAACGGTGCTCATACTTAAAAACGGGAAAACTGTCCGCAACGAAATTATCGACCTGGTAATCAACGGCGATATAATAGAAGATATCATCATCAAACAGAGTATGTCCGATCAGGACTATCCAAAAGAGGTGGATGCCGTACAGGATTCGCAGGAGATTAACTTGGAAGGCCGTCTCGTTATGCCGGGTATTATCGACTTGCACACCCACATGCGAGATCCGGGGCTTACCCATAAAGAAGATTTTTATACCGGTTCGCGCGCCTGTGCAAAAGGTGGCATAACGACCTTTTTTGATATGCCGAATACGCAGCCGCCGACGGTAACGCCTCAGGCGCTTACGGAAAAAATTGCACAGGCGGCGCGGGTTTCAGCCGTTAATTTCGGCTTTCACTTCGGCGCTTCAAAAAACAATAATATTGATGAAATCCGGCGCGTTATCGGTAGCGGTCAGGCGCGCAGTACGAAGGTGTTTATGAATGTGAGCACCGGTCTTATGCTGATTGAAGATACCGCTCTGCTGGCTGAAATTTTTAAGGCTGGAGGCTTGGTCTTTGTCCATGCCGAAGCGGAGATGATCGATAAAGCGATTGAGCTGAATGCCCGCTATGGGAACGGTTTATATATTTGCCATATTTCTTCCGAAGAAGAGATGAGGACGGTCATCAAGGCGAAGCAAAATCCTGAATTACATAATCGACAGCATCCCATTTATGCGGAAGTAACGCCTCATCATCTTTTTTTACACACCGGTATGCGGGAAGCGAGCGCCGAAGCCGATATGCTGTTGCGGATGAAGCCCGAATTGAAAGCGCAATCCGATACTGCATTTTTGATGCAGGCCATTCGGGACGGCTACGTCGATACCATCGGCACCGATCACGCGCCTCATACGCTGGATGAGAAACTGGCACAGCTGACTTTCGGCATCCCCGGCGCCGAAACCTCGCTGGCGCTGATGCTCACTGCGGCCGCGGAAGGAACTATCACGCTGCCGCTGCTCCAAAAACTGATGAGTGAAAACCCTGCTGCAATACTCGGATTAACGCGCAAGGGGGTACTTGCAAAAGGCGCCGATGCCGATATTACCGTTGCCGACACCGCGGTACACTGGCAGCTCGACCGAAAGGACATCGCATCGAAATGCGGATGGTCGCCTTTTGAGGGCTGGAACTTTATCGGTAAAAATTATATGACTATTGTAAACGGCAAGATAGTCTACCGCGACGACAGTTTCACCGCCGACTTACCGGAACGCCCCGCCGGACGTTTCGTATTTCAGTCATAGGGCAACCGCATCACAATTTGTTTTAAGCGGTTGGCTTCCTTCTGTACGAAATTTTAATAAAATTTCGTACAGTTTTTTCAAGAGAAGGGTAAACGCATCACACAGAATAGATCAGAATCGCAGAATAAGTGAGGTAGGGAAACCATTTGAACCGCGAAGAGGTTCAACTCTGGTTGAACGATCTCACTTATTCTGCGGGGGCACTGAAAACGGTCTGATGCATTTACCCGATTAGGAGTATAATTATGAATGCTGTTCACTGTGATAAAAAAGAAATAGAAATTGCGGTTGCCCGCACGCTCTTTGAGGTAAAAGCCGTCAAGATTAACGTTGCGGAGCCTTTCACCTTTGCTTCGGGGATACGCAGCCCTATCTATTGCGATAACCGCTCTCTTTTAGGTTGGCCTCAACAGCGCACTCTCATTACAGAGGCTTTTACACAATTAATTCCTGCCGATACCGATGTGATTGCAGGCGTTGCTACGGCGGGAGTTCCGTGGGCGGCCTTCATTGCGAATGCCTTGAATAAACCGCTTGCTTACGTGCGTTCCGCGCCGAAAGATCACGGAACGGGCAGCACAATAGAAGGAGCGGCCGTTGCAGATAAGAAGATAGCGCTTATCGAAGATTTAATCTCGACGGGGAAGAGCAGCATCGGCGCGGTAAAGTCCTTACGTGCAGCCGGAGCCGCAGAGGTGAGTTTAAAAGCGATTTTTTCTTATCAATTTGCACAGGCTGATACCAACTTTAAAAACGAAAACTGCCCTTTTGAATCGCTCTCCCGTTTTTCGGTTTTAATTGAGCTCTTGCAAAAAGAAAAATATTTAAGCCCCGAAGAAGCCGCTATCGCGCTTGAATGGAACAAGGAACCCGAAACTTGGTTTGACCGTGTACGGCGCGGGTAAGGGGAAGGGACTATAAGCATTTTACGAGTGACAGAAAGATGGCTTTTGCCGGCTTTCTTTTACCTATCCAAAAACAGCGTTGTTTTTTCGTCAAAGCCGAGTGATACAATGTCTCCGCTTTGGTAGAGTTTCATATCCGGCTTAAAATCGACACTTGCTTTGATAGCTGTTTTTTCATTGAACAACAGATCGTATTCGACGTGACTGCCGACGAAAACAGAAGTCTGCACAACGGCTTTGACGGAACCGGCATCTTTATCCTGTACGGAAATATTTTCGGGACGGACAACAAAAAATACGTCTGCATTCACCGCTGGAGAGTCTGCACAGCCCCGTCTCGCAGTTACTTCATTGACGGAAGAAATCGACGCGGTAATCATATCTCCTTCGATTTTTTGCACTTTTGCAGGAACGATATTCGCTTGACCGATAAAATCGGCGACAAAAGTCGATGCGGGGCTGCCGTATATTTCAAGCGGTGTTCCGATCTGTTCAACTTTACCGCGGCTCATAACAACGATTCTGTCGGAAACAGTGAGCGCTTCCGATTGGTCGTGCGTAACATACAAGCATGTTGTTCCAAGCGCTTTTTGAATTCTGCGAATTTCCGTGCGCATGTGAATCCTCAGTTTTGCGTCAAGGTTCGAAAGCGGTTCGTCCATCAACAAGAGTGACGGTTCCATAACGATGACGCGGGCAAGAGCAACGCGCTGCTGTTCACCGCCGGACAGTTGATTGGGGTAACGGTTTTCGTCTCCACTTAACCCGACAAGTTTCAATGCATTGATGATTTTATCATGGATGTCCGCGTCTTTTTCGCCGCGAGCTTTCAATCCGTATCCGACATTTTTGTAAATCGTCATATGCGGGAAAAGCGCGTAGTTTTGAAACACGAATCCGATCGCGCGTTCATTTACCGGTACACTCGTCATGTCTTTGCCTGCAATAGTGATGCTGCCGCTTGTCGGGCTGACAAACCCCGCTATCATGCGCAATGTCGTCGTTTTACCGCAACCTGACGGCCCCAAAAACGTAACCATCTCTCCTTTCGCGACTTCGATATTGACTTTATCAACTGCATTGAAAATGCCGCCGTTCCGTTCGGGAAATGTTTTTGTAACATCTTTTAAAACAAGTGATATATCTGCCATAGTGTTCTCCGTGTAAATCCGTTTATAATTTTTGCTTCGCTTCTTTTGTAAACTGCATCGAGTATAATTTCATGCACAGTGCTATAAGTGCATCGGCAGCAAAGACGATGATAATGAGCACGATCGAAAATGCAGAGGCTTGTGGAAATTGCAGTTCTGTCATGCTTTCAAGGATGCGCGTCGTCAAAAGTGTCCACCGCGCCGAAACAAGGAATATCGTTGCACTGATTGCCGTCATACAATGGATAAAGAGGTAGCGCATACCTGTAAGTATCGCCGGAATGATAAGCGGAACCGTTACGTGCGTAAATGTCCGCACGGCGCCCGCACCGAGACTTGCAGATGCTTCTTCGAGGCTAGGATCAATCTGCTGCAGCGATGCGATAACAGATCGAATACCTGTTGCATAGTAACGGAAAATATACGCGGCAACGAGGATTGTCATTGTACCGGTTAATAAAATCGGACGTTTGTTGAACGCTGCAATATACGCAATACCGACGACCGTACCGGGCAGCGCATAGTTGAGCAGCGAAGAAAAATCAAGCAGGCGTTTTGCCGGAAATTCCTTCCGCTGAATGATGTAGCCGATGACAACCGAAAGCAAAGCACCGAGCAGCGTCGAGATAATTGCGATCGTCAGCGTATCAGACAGCGCCTTTTTTCCATTTGCGAAAACGTATCGGTAATTTTGCAGTGTCAGCGTATTGTCGATGCCCCATACTTTAACAAACGATCCGGCAAGGATAATAAAATACAAGTAGATAACAAAAATAATTACGATAAAGGCAATACAATAGCAAAGTATTTTCATCCACTTCGGCAACGGAATGAATTTCGATTGCGCTGCACTCTTACCCGAAACGGTTACATAGCTTTTTCGTCCAACAAGCATCTGCTGGAAAAAGAATACGAACAGCGCAGGGATTATTAATAAAAACGAAAGGGATGATCCGCCATTCAAATCAAACATACCGGTGATTTGCAGATATGCCTGTGTCGGCAAAATGGGAAATTTATGGCCGCCTAAAATGAGCGGCGTCGCAAAATCCGCAAGGCTCGACCCGAAGAGCAAAAGAATGGAGTTCGCAACAGCAGGAACCGAAAGAGGTGCCGTAATCGTTCGAAATATCCGTCCGCTTTTTGCACCTAAACTTGATGCGGCGTCATCAAGGTTTGAGCTCATTGTATTTAAAATTGCAGAGATGACCATATAGGCTACGGGAAAATAGGTAAGTGTTTCGGAAATCCACGTACCCGTAAATCCGTAAATATTTGCATCGGGAATACCGAGCAATTTTAATAATGTCCCGTTCGGACCGAGTGCAAGTGTCAGCGAAATGCTGCTCGTAAACGGCGGTGAAATAAGCGGCAGAATCGTTATTGCACTGATAGCTATTTTAAGAAATTTCGGAAGGTTCGTCCTATTTACGACAAGAGCAAAGACATATCCTAAAAATGTACCGCATATACTGACCGCAGCCGCAAGTTTGAGGCTATTCCACAATGCTTTCAGCGTATATGCATTAAGAAAATTTTTTCTGAGTAACTCGGCTGAAATACGGCCATTTGAAAAAAATGCCGTATACAAAAGCGTGATGACAGGATAAAAAATAAATATCGCAAAACAAAACCAAATGACAGCGAGCGTACAAAAAAGAGCCGGATCTTTTTTGATTAAAAGTATACGGCATTCATTTTGTGAAGACTTATTAATATACATTGCTAATCCTCAACTCGGCAACGGTGAAGGGAAAAATACGCAAAACTTTTCCGGATAATTCACCGTTTGCCGAAGTTTTCGTGTATCACCGGAATGCCGAGTTCAAAACTCCGGCATTCAATCCGATGTGATTTTTTATTCTACTGCTGGATAACTTCCTGAATCCATTTTTCGACATACGCTTTCCGTTTTTCGCCTTTCCACACGGATGGTGCATCGATTAAATTCATTTTTGACATATCGAGGGCAGGATCATCAACTTTTATATCGGAACGTGTCGGGATATAGCAAATTTTATGAGCCATCATAAAGTCGCCGAGCTTTTTTGTTGACGCCCAATCCATGAGTTTGCGCGCAGCATTCGGGTGTTTGCATCCTTTAAGAATTCCCGATCCCTCGACGCCGTAGGTAACACCTTCTTTCGGGAAAGAGATGACGAGCGGATAGCCTTGATGGGTAATATCAAGCGCATCGACAAGATAGAATACGCCGCTAGCAGTTTGTCCGTTTGCGATCGGCAGAGCGCCGCCTGCACCGCTTTTTGTATAAAGTTGTACATTTGCATTAAGCTTTTTTTGATAGTCGAATGCTTCTTTTTCACCGAAAGCTTTTACGAGCGAATAAATACGCTCCGTTGCGGTTCCCGATGTTCGGGCATCCGCCATTTGTAAGCCGTTTTTATATGCAGGATTTAATAAATCGTACCAGCTTGTCGGCTCCGAAAGATTATTTTTTTTGAGAAAATTCGTATTGGTGAGAAAGCATAGCGGAATAATCCCGATACCCGTCCAGTAATTATCCGGAGAACGGTAATTTGCGGGAATTTTATCGGCTTCTGCAGGTTTATATTGTTCGAAAACATTTTCCTTAACACCTGCGTCATACGTATCCGACGGACCGCCCCATAAACAATCTACTTGCGGATTTGCCTTTTCTGCGATGATACGCGACAGCGCTTCACCGGAAGAGAGACGAACAAAATTAACTTTGATACCGGTATCCTTTGTAAATTCCGAAAAAATCTGCGTCGCATACTTTTCCGGCATAATAGAATACACATTGAGTTCGTTTTCCGCATTTGCAGTCTCTGAAGAACCTCCGGCAAAGATTGTAGATGCAATACATACACAGAACAATACCATTGCCGCTTTTTGTAATAATGATTTATTCAAAATAAACCTCCTAAAAAGTAGTTCCAGTGTGAGCTATTTTTGTCCGGTTGTCAAGTTTGCAAAGTTTTTTAAAGTTTTCTATTAATAATTATGCAAAAACGAGTGTCGTTTCCGCCTGATATTTTTCCAGCTCATTAAAATTGAGTCTTACCTCAGTTGAGGATTGGATTCGGCTTCTTTCAACTCGTTATACTCCGCATCGCTAAGCCTCAATTTTTCCTTTACTTTATCGGAAAAGTCGTATGGGATTGCCCTCTTACCTATCTCTATTGCAGATAAGTACGCCGACGATAATTCCTCATCCAACTTCGCCGACAATGCTTTAAGCGTAAGCTCATGTTCTACACGCAGCTTTCTCAAAGCCTTACCATACAAAGTTATCCCAGCCATAAATACTCTTTATATTTATATAAGACACAAACTACAAAATATTATCGAATTTATCTTTTTTAGGTATTTTACGAGGGTATCTTGTTACGGCACTAATAGATGAGCTATTGCAGCACTAATAGGGTATCGATTGCATCAGCAAGAAAGTAGGGGTGTGCAGGGGCTGGGGAAGGATAAAATAAGGTATATATAATCCACAATATAGAAAAATAAAATATAGTAAAATAAAAGAAGATAATATTTATAAAATAAAAAGGTTTAGAGTTTATAGATATGAAAAAAAGGAATTGTTTGGTTTTAACACAATATAGAGAAGGTGACGAATACAATGATTTTATTGGCAAATTCTATCATTTTCCTTCGAACAGTAAGAAAAATTATTTGTCGGCATTTCAAGATTTACCTATAGAATTTATTTACTATGAACCGGCAAAAAAAGGAGAAGGAGTATTTTACGGGTACGGTAAAATACATAAACCGCCATTTGATGATAAAAGAGACAAAGATTTTTCATTTATAGAAATTTCCGAGTACAAATCTTTTGCAAAACCTGTAAGTTATAAAGATGCCTTAGGAGAAGTCATAGAACAAAAGTATAATCCGGAAACATATAACTCTAACAATGCCGTTAGAAAAATCTCTCCGGAGTTTTTGGATAACATATGCATGGACGGTCAGCTGTTAGTGAATTTTAGTGCAGATGCTCACCTGATTAAAGTATTGGGGGAGCAACTTATAGGCTCTGAAAAAGTAGGTATATTAGAACTTGTAAAAAACTCTATAGACGCAAATGCATCATATTGTAAAATAAGATTTGAAAAAATACCCAATTTGAAATCAATGGATTCGACTGTATATAAATATAATGATTTTGAATGTCCTGTTATAGTTATTGAAGATGACGGTGATGGCATGGATAAAGATATTATTGAAAACGGGTGGTTAAGACCTGCTTCTACCATAAAAACGGAAGTCAAAGAAAAACTTAGAAAAGAGCGTGAAAAAGCTGAAAAATCGGGAAAACTCGCTTCATACAACACAATTGTAGAGCAGATAAAAAAAGAAAACGGAGGAAGAATTCCATTAGGAGAAAAAGGTGTAGGAAGGTTTGCGACACATAGATTAGGACGAAAATTATTGATAGAAACTAAACCCAAAAATATCGACTTTGAGAATATTTTGTCCATTGATTGGGATGATTTTGATTCTAAGGATGGAATACCTAAAGATTTAAACAGGATACCGGTAAAACTTACACGACGACATATCTCTCAAGAAAGTGATAAAGTAAAATCATGGACAAAGATTATTATATTCGGAGGTAAAGAAGGATTTGAATTAACTGGAGTGATACAATAAAAGTACAGTGTCAAAATTGCCGAAAAAGAGAGGAGGAGAGGCAATGAAACGGTACGATGAGAACTTTAAAATCGAGGCATTGAAGCTGTCGGACTATATCGGAGTGAAGAAGGCGTGTGAACAGCTTAATGTGAACTACGGAACATTAGCAGGCTGGAGAAAGCAGCGGGTCAAGAAAAACAAAGAAAGAAAAAGTACAGAAGCTGACATTCACAAAGAGAACAGCAGGCTCAAAAAAGAGATAGCCGAGCTTAAAAATGCGAATGAGATACTCAAGGATGCACTCGGTTTTTTCGTTCAAGACCGGAAGAAATAGAAAAGGATGGTCTTTTCGCTTACATCCACCACCGTACTGCTGAGAAGCTGTTTTCAGCACGGACGCTGTGCGCGACTCTTCCGGTCAGTGAAAGCGGTTTTTATAAATGGAAGCGAAACAGGAAAAAGGTGAAAGCATGGCAGAAACTGCTTGCTCAAATGCATCAGATTCTTGATGAGGATGAAGAAAACAAAAACTATGGGGACAGGCGTATGCAGATAGCACTTGAACAACGGGGCATTAAGCGTTCATTGTCAACGGTAAGACGAGTGATGGCACGAGGAAATCTGCTGCATGAAGACAGAAGAAGCCCTGACGGTCTTACAAAAGCCGACAAAAAGGCGATGAGGCCGCAGAATATCATCAAGCAAGACTTTAGTGCACAAGAGCCGTTGAGAAAATTGCTGACGGATATAACGCAGATACTGTGCAAAGACGGAAAACTGTATGTGTCGCCGCTTTTGGACTGTTATAATGGAGAGATCATTTCTCTTGTAATGGACACAAACATGAAAAAGGAACTATGCATAAAAACGATAACGGAGGCATACAAAAACTTTGATATACCAAGTGGAGCGATAATTCATAGCGACTGTGGAAGCCAATATACGAGTAGCGAATACAAAAAGACGCTCGGACAGCTGCACGCTGTCCAGAGTATGAGCGGAGTTGGGAAATGCTGGGATAATGCGCGAATGGAAAGCTGGTTTGCGACGCTGAAAAAGGAAAAGATATATCAGCTTGATACGACAAAACTGACCGTGGAGGAAGTCAAGACAATCGTCTGGAGATACACGTTTGCTTATTACAACACCAAGCGTGTAACGACGGTAAATCCCGATGGCTTACCTCCACTGGTATACAGAAAAACAGCAGCTAAAAAAAGTGCTGCTTAAATACATTTGGGGTATTTAGGCACTGCACTAATATTGACTATTCCATAAGATATACTCAAAACAAATTAGTAGATTTAGGCTTAGGAATTGCATCAGGCAATATCACTCGTGAGAAAATCAAAAAATGGATTTCGTTACATACTGAAAACGAGGAAGAAAAGGAACAGACCTATGCTTAAGCGTTTTCCCGAATACACGACTGACTACATTGCAGGAATAATGAGCCTCAGAAAACCTCAAAAAGAATCTCTTGAAATACTTGCAAAAATAGTCGATTCGGTAAAACCCGATAAACAAAGCAATAAACAAGCTGCCCTCAAAGCGGTACATAACAGCTATCCTACCTGCAGCGATTTTGAGCGTGATTTTATTTCGCTTACCTTTGCTCTTGCAACGGGAGTCGGTAAAACCCGTTTGATGGGAGCCTTCATTGCCTATCTTTATACAAACTACGGTATCAAAAACTTTTTTGTAACGGCTCCCAATACCACCATCTACTCAAAATTAAAACAAGACCTTGGAATGCCTCATAGCGAAAAATATGTTTTAAAAGGACTCGGCTGTTTTTCTTCTACTCCGGTCATCATTGCCGATGAAGACTACCGCTATAAAAATCTTGAACTCTTCGACTCCGATATCCGCATCTTTATTTTTAACATAGATAAATTCAACAAAGAGCGGGCAAAAATGCGGAGCCTTTCCGAATATCTTGGTACCTCTTTTTTTGGAAGTCTTGCTTCTATGAACGACCTTGTATTGATAATGGACGAGTCTCACCACTATCGGGCAGAAAGAGGTGTACAATCGCTGAATGAACTTAAGCCGATTTTAGGCTTGGAGCTTACGGTGACACCTTACACAAAATCGGGAACAAAGCAGATCAACTTTAAAAATGTTGTGTATGAATATCCGCTTTCAAAAGCGATTGCAGACGGCTACACTCGTACCCCCTTTGCAGTAACCCGTCAGGATATTCAATTTTTCAATTTCGGAGAAGAAGAAATTGACAAGGTTATGCTCAATGACGGTATTCTCTGTCATGAACGGGCAAAACTGAAACTTGAACAGTATGCCCAAAACACCGGTAAGCGGAAAGTAAAACCTTTCATGCTTATTGTCTGTAAAGATACAGCCCATGCCGAAAAGGTGCAAAACTACCTCAGTTCGGATTCTTTTAAGGACGGAGCTTACAAGGGAAAAATCATTACAGTACATTCAAATCAAAGAGGCAGCGAAAGCGAAGAGAACATGAAGTTTTTGCTTGAGGTCGAAAAATACGAAAATCCGATTGAAATTGTTATTCATGTAAATATGCTCAAAGAAGGCTGGGACGTTAATAACCTCTATACAATAGTTCCTTTGCGGCAAGCAGCTTCAAAAATCTTAAGGGAACAAATGGTCGGCCGCGGTTTACGCCTTCCCTACGGCGAGCGGACAGGCAATAAAGAAATTGACATGGTAATGCTTACCGCTCACGATAAATTTGCCGAACTTTTAGAAGAAGCGCAAAAAGGCGATTCCATATTTAAAGCCGAAAATATCATAAAGGCGGAAGACATTACTCAGGAAAATCTTAGGTACACTCAAGTATCCCTTCAATTCGATGAAGATGCGGAATTGGAAAAAGCCTATCGGATAACCGGAATGCAGAAAAACGAAGCACATGCTGCATTGTTCAAAGATACCCGAACACTCATACAAAAAACGGTAGGGACATATATTCGCCGGCAAACCGGTACGGACATAAAGTTGAGTTTCTCAAGTGGCCAAAAAACGGAAATTACACAGACCATTAAAAAGGAACTTTCATCGGATAAAGATTTAAGTGCAATCTATACAGAGAATGCCGATCCGCTTGCTTCGTGGATTAGCGAAACCGTTTCCGACTATTGCGAAACACTTTCTTCAAAATACATACCTATTCCGCATATTACCGTTACCGATTCGGGCTTACCGGAATACCATTTTGCGGATTTTGATCTTGACCTTGAACCCTTTAATCATACGGTAACGGGTGAAGATATCCTTATACAAAATTTGGAAGATCAGGGGGACAGGCTTCATATCAAAGGTTCCGCCATTGACTTTGAGGCTTACAACCCGCTTGCAGAGATTATGAACTGCCTATGCGAAAAATCTGAAATTGATTATCGGCGTTCTGCAGCACTGTTACAAAAGCTGGTTATTCAAGTTTGTTCTCATTACAGAAATAAATATTCCGAAAACGGTATGAGAAATATCGCAATGATGAATAAAAAAGATATTGCCGATAAAATTCACTCACAGCTTATGAAGCATTTTTATTGTGAAGAAGCTTTCCTTGAAGAAAAAGTTTCGTTAGTGCAGCCCTATAATCTTGAACAAGCCTACAACTACTCGACCGCTTCCCGTTTCTTTGATTCTTATGACAAAGACATACAATCGGTTGTATTTACCGGTATAAAAAAAGGAGTATTCGAGGAAGCAAAGTTTGACAGCAAACCGGAACTCATTCTCGCCCGTATCATGGAACAAGATCAGACGGTTCAAAAATGGCTTCGTCCTGCAAAAAAAGAATTCAACCTGCAATACAACGGAGGCAAGCATTACGAACCCGATTTTGTAGCAGAAACATCTTCTTGCATTTATTTGATTGAAGTAAAAGGAGAAGACAAACAGGACACACCCGATGTCATTGCAAAGAAAAACAGGGCAGTCCGCTACTGCAAAACCGTTTCCGAATGGATCGCGGCACATAAAGGCAAACCATGGAAACATCTTTTTATTCCCTCAATGCAGATAAGCCCTTCTTCCTCTTTTACCCGGCTGGCAAAAACCTATACTATCGAAACGGAATCTACCGATATCTACAAACCCGAGCCCGGACATGGTACACAGATTGCTGCGGAAAGATAAAACCTTCAACTCTTGTCATTGTTTTTAAGATTGATCTATTATACTTCCTATAAACCCAATTGGACTTTTACCTTCATTATGTATAAATACACTTATGCAAATAATTGAAGTATAGGTTTTCATTAGCTACTTACAGATTAGTCATAAAAAACGCTTAATTATATTCTCATCTTTTGCTGCCTTTTTTTACTTGTAAATCGTTCGCATTTTTCCCATACCACCTACACACCACCGCAACGGCAAACAGGAACGATAAAACATCGGAGACCGGCTGCAGCAGGTAGATACCGGTTTTCCCGTATACGGCAGGCAGAAGGTATAGGAGCGGTACATAAAAGAAACCCTGCCGTGAAATTGATATCAGGAGCGCTGAAAAATAATTGCCGATATTCTGCATGAACATACTGCTGACGGCAAAAACGCCTAACAGCGGAAGCGAAAAACATTGCATCCTGAGTATCGAAACTCCGGTAGACACTACTTCCTCATCGGTTGACATCAGCTGCATCCAGTGGTCGGCAAAGATATATAAAATTATTGAGGCAGCTGTTAAAAAAAGTGTTCCCACGGCGACGGTAGTAATAAAGGCTTTTTTTACTCGCGCATATTGTTGAGCGCCGTAATTCATTGCACAAATCGGCTGAAAGCCTTGCCCCCAACCGATCATAATCATAAAAGCCACTGCAACAATTTTTGAACTTATTGTTAAAGCAGCGATCATACTTTCGCCGTAGCGTGCTGCCGTAACATTGAGCAGCACCAATGCAGCGCCGGTAATTGCCTGCCGCGAAAAATTAGGAAGCCCCCCTGCAAGAATATGATACACACGCGCTTTGCTGCATTGTACTTTTTTTAGATTGAACGAAATACTCTCGTGTCGTTTTGCTAAGAGCGTCAGCACAATACACCCGATTATTTGACCGATCAGTGTTGCATATCCGGCGCCGATAAATCCCATGTTAAGCGGAAACATCAGCAGCGGATCCAGCACCATATTGCTCAGCATTCCGGAAAGTAATCCGATCATTCCATCGCGTACATTTCCGCACAAACGCAGCTGATTATACACCGTTACTGCATATAAACTGAACGGAATGCTGATGATAATGATCTTTAAATACTGCACGGTAAAGGTGAGTACGTCCTGCGATGCGCTACCGCCGATGAGTTTTGCAAGCGGTACAACAAAAATATATGCTGCGATTGCGATTACGATGCCGGTTACGATTGCAATGACAATACCTATCGAAGAAATGATTTCCGCTTCTGCATAGTCTTTTGCTCCGATTTTTTTAGACATTGCATTACCGCTGCCGTAGCCGTACCAAAAACCGATTGCTTGAATAACACTGACAAAACTGAATACCACACCGATTGCCGCAATCATTGATCTGTTGTGTAATTGTCCGACAAAAAAGGTATCGGTTACATTGTATATAACGCTGATCAACATACCGATGATTGTCGGAATTGCCGTTTTAATGAGCAACGGAAAAATCGGTTTTGTTAAAATGTTAAACCGTCTTTGCTCTTTTGAATCCATCTCAACAGCTCCGTAATTTAAGGCAAACGTATCGAAAATCTTTTGAGCGGTTGCCTTCTTTTTGTGGGAAATTTTAAATAAAATTTCCCACTATTTTTCAAAACCAGTGCAGACGCATCAGGCGAGTATATAAAGTAACGCAGAATATGTGAGGCAGGGCAACCATTTGAGTCGCAAAGCGGCGAAATTCTGGTTGAACGGACTCACATATTCTGCGGGCGTAGCTAAAAAGTAGCTGATGCGTCTGCACTGCTCCGCACTTCTCCTTTGTTTCCGTCAACGGTGATGAGGTCACCGTCCTTGAATTTGACGGTGGCAAAACCGACACCCAATACTGCTGGGATAGTAAATTCCCGTGCAACAATTGCTGCATGGCTGAGCGCAGAGCCGGTGTCTGCAACGACAGCGCTTGCAAGTTTAAAAAGCGGTGTCCATTCAGGATCGGTGAGATGACAGACAAGCACATCTCCTTTTTGCATCTTATAAAATTCTTTAGGTGTGCGAATAAGGCGCACCGTTCCGACAGCAGTTCCCGGGCTTCCGCTCACCCCTTTCAGCACATCGCCCTTTGAATTGAACACCAGTAATTTTGAAGCTTCCCAAACCTTTTCCGCAAGTGGAAATTTTTCATTCCGCCTTGCGATCTTTTCTTTATAAACATCACTGATATATCCGGCTTTCAACACTTCCATTAACTCACGGTGAAAGAGATTTGCAATTCCATGTTTATAATCTCCGCTATTTAATAGAAGAATATTTATCTGCTTTACACACTGCCTAACATAATAAAAGAGTGTTTCCCATAAATACTGCGATTCTTCTCGAACGACATGGAAGTATCGGAAGTGCTGTATGTCTTGTTCTATACGCGGATATTTGTTTCCATAAATATGCTTTAATTGCTGTATTAAATTCGTATAATTTTTATTCTTATTATCATCGGAATGCTGATCGGCTGTATCAGAGGTGTTTAATAACGGGCGTATAATATTGACAAGCCTATCGGGATCTTCGATAAATGTTTTTGCTTCGATGCAATAGCAGTTGTAATCAGACTTAAAACCGTTGCATTTGATAAAATCATCCGCAAGCTGCTTAAATACAGGGAAATCGGCACACAGTGTGTTGAATCTTTCTCCGGATAGTATGGCTTCCGTTAGAGCTGTGTTTTTCCGTATCGTATCCGCCATGCGAGAAATATCATTGGTAACGACAGCTGTTTTATTATTGAGTTCCCAATAGAAATCAAAGGCGGAGTAATTTGTATCTATACGTTTTATTATTTTGGTAAATTTTTTGCTCATTAAAAAAGACGGGAATAAGGCATACTTAAATCTGTCGTATGCAAGTTTTTCTGTCAGCGCATAACTTCGTTCCATAAATACAGTACATTCGGCTAATGTCATATTCTCAAAATCTAAGGTTTTAATATGCGCTAGCTCTTGTTCATACTGATCCATAAATGTTTTACATACTTCTGCGCAATAGTCAAAATTTTTGAGCATCCGAATGATTGTAAAAATATGAAAAATACGCAGCGTAAGACCTTTTTTATTTTCAGGAAGTGTTTGAATACCATCGTCATCAATTACAGGGTTTGAATCAAAAACAATACCACCTTCTTCGAATATCCGTGCCTTTTGGTCGTTAATTGCTATCATATAATCAAAGTCCAGTGCACGATATGCAAACGGCATTTTTTCAAACTGAAAAGCCATATTTTGTTTCATCATGCGTGTTAATTTAGTACCTTTGATATATTCCTGAACCAGCTTCTCATTATCATTATTTTTTAAGGTTGTTATTGCACGCGCCTGCAAAATATATAGTTCGTTCTTTTGTATTGCCCATTCAATATCCATCGGCATACCGTAGTGTTTTTCTATTTTTAGCGCAGCGCTCACCAGAGCTGCAATCTCACTATCATTCAATGCCCGCGCTGTTCTTTTTTCCTCGCTTACCGATTCTTCTTTTGTGTTTTTATCCGCATAGACAATTTGCGTTTCTTTACTTCCGATAGTTACTTCCAGTATATCTCCTGATTTATTTACAATATAACTATCTGCCGTTACCCTGCCGCTTACCACACTTTCTCCCAATCCGTAACTTGCGTTGATCTGTATTTCATCTTTGTTTTGTGTTACCGGATTGACGGTAAACAGAACACCTGCTTTTTCGCTTTCTACCATTTCTTGGATGACAACGGCAATTGCAACCGCGCTTTGATTATATCCTTGATTAAATCGATAGCGTACCGCTCTCTCCCCCCATAGCGAAGCATAACAATGGCGTATTTGAAGCAGGACATCCTCTATCCCTTGCACATTTAAATACGTTTCTTGCTGACCTGCAAAACTCGCATCGGGTAAATCTTCCGCCGTTGCCGATGAACGCACCGCAACCCTCGCAGCTTCCCCGAGTTCCGCATATTTCGCTCTTATCTCTTTTTCCAATTGAGCAGGAAAATGTCCTGTTATGATTTTTTTCCGAAATGTGCCGACTGCGGATAACAATGCTTGTTCATCCGTTTGTGCCGCTGTAAGAACACGCAAGATAATTTCATCTATGTTATTTTCTTTAAGGAATTCCCGATACGCATCTGCGGTAATCACAAATCCCTTAGGAACCGGTATTCCCGCAGCAGTCATCTCACCAAGGTTGGATCCTTTGCCGCCTGCAATGAGTACATCATCTTTATGTATCTGTGTAAAATCAGCTATCCGCATTGTATTCAACTCCTTTAAGGGAAAACGCGCACAGTATGTTCGATGCGGTTTCTCTGTATGCCTTTTTCTTTTAAACGGTTTCATGCACACCGCTATACTTCTATATATTTATTTACGATTGCAGATATAAATATTCGTAAGACTTCGTTAAAATAGGCTGCATCAAACTGATAGCATTGAGAACACAAAACCGCACTCCCGATAAATGCGCTCATCAGCCCTTTTTGATCTACCCGCGTAATTGCTCCGTGCTGTTCCCAATATCGTATCAGCTTTGCTAAAAAATCTTGATACAGTATTTCAATTTTATGTGCCTCATTTTGCCCCTTTGCTTCAAAGAGCTTAAACGCATCCTGATAAATAGGCTGGCTTTGAATTTTTGTCATAAGATCAATCGAAGATTTGTATATCATATCCGTAAGAAATGCTGCCGGATTGGTAAGCGAGGTTGAAAACTTTTTTTCAATAGTGCGTAGTTTTTGATTTGCGCGGTACACGATAAGTTCTATAATGAGAGCGTCTTTATCCTTCCAAAAATTATAAAAACTCCCTTGCGCAATACCGACCCGTTTGGTCAATTCCGCTATGCTCAAGGATTTTGTTCCTTTATCGTGAAATAAATTGAGCGCGGTTTCCATAAGCGTTTCTTTTATTTTTATGCGTTCTTCTTCGGTAAAAGCTTTCGGCATAGTAATCCTTTTTTGTATGTGTGAATATCTTGTATAATATTCATTGCCAATATAGCAAAATGAAGGCTTTGTGTCAATGAATATCTTGTTTTATATTCACTGATGGTAATACGGTGGGGAAAATATGCAATAACAGAATATTTTTAAACATTGCACCTAAAAAGTACAATGGAGGGATTTTGACTAAAAACGTTCTGATTGACAAAAAGGTTCAAAATCCATGGATGTTTACGTAATGCTCAAAGGTTCATGCACCGAATTAAAGATTCCCACTGAACCTATCTATTTAACCGCAAGGCTGCGTCAGCCGCAATAGCGGTAAAGCCTGTATTGAAAACGTACTGCCTTAAAAGCGACTTGCCTTTTTGATATACCCCATCTGATAAATATATAATCTCATTTCAGGGCTTTATCCTAGGCGTTTTTTGTGATATGCTATCTTTGTTTTTAAAGTCAGGCATTCCTGAAAAAACAACTGAGTTTTTCGAGATGTCTATGAGACATTTTTCACCGGCGTTGCCGGCGGATGCTGTCCGTCAATCCCTTTTCGGGCAGTAGGTTTTACAAAATGGTCTATATAGGAGCCATAGTTATGAAGAAAATCGGTGTTGTAGGCGCAGGCACGATGGGGCAGGGGATTGCCACATCATTTGCTTCAAATGGGTATCAGGTTACGGTATGCGACATAAAAATCGAATGGGCGCAATCGGGAATAGATAAAATCGCAGCAAATTACGATAAATTGGCTGCAAAAGGCAAAATAACGGCGGAAGCGGTCGCTGCCATAAAGGGAAATTTAAAGACCGGCGTATACAAAGATTTGGCCGACTGCGATTTAATTATCGAAGCCATATTGGAAACCAGCGAAGCGAAAAAAACGCTTTTTACCGAACTGGACGGCATTTGCAAAGAATCTACCATTTTTGCAACAAATACCTCTTCTCTGTCCGTTACCGAAATTGCCAAGGGCATTAAGCACCCCGTCATCGGGATGCACTTCTTTAATCCTGCCGATAGAATGAAGTTGGTAGAAGTTATTTCAGGAATCAATACGCCTGTTGAAGTAAAAAATACGATTATAGAAACGGCTAAGAGTTTGGGAAAAACGCCTGTTGAGGTACACGAAGGCCCCGGCTTTGTTGTCAACCGGATTCTTATCCCCATGATTAACGAAGCTGCTTTTATTCTGCAGGAAGGTATTGCGACTGCTGAACATATCGATACGGCAATGCAGCTGGGTGCAAATCATCCGATGGGACCGCTTGCGCTCGGTGATTTAGTCGGTCTTGATGTTGTATTGGCTATTATGGACGTATTGTACCGTGAAACGGGAGACAGCAAATATCGCTGCTGTACGCTTATTCGTAAAATGGTACGCGGCGGATTACTCGGACGTAAAACCGGAAAAGGTTTTTACGACTATTCAAAGTAAAAGCGGAGGAGGTGTGCCAGATGAATACGGTATTGTTTCATATAGATGGACATATTGCAACTATTACCATTAACAAACCTCAGGTTTTAAATGCCCTTAGCACCGAGGTGTTGACTGATCTTAACCATGTGTTGGATGAGGTTGAGAAAGTAGAAAATATTTATGCAGTGATTCTTACCGGTGCCGGTGACAAAAGCTTTGTTGCAGGTGCAGATATCGCAGAGATGAAAGATAAAGATCCTCAACAAGCAATTCAATATGCGCAGTTTGCTGACGGAATATTTTTCCGTATAGAAAACTTCCATTGTCCCGTTATTGCTGCGGTGAACGGCTTCGCCTTGGGTGGCGGCTGCGAGCTTGCGATGGCGTGCGATATCCGTATCGCTTCGGAAACCGCCCGCTTTGCACAGCCTGAAACCGGTTTGGGTATTACGCCGGGATTCGGCGGGACGCAACGGCTGCCACGGCTTGTCGGCGCCGGACGCGCAAAGGAGCTCATATATACCGGCCGTACTGTAAAAGCGGAAGAAGCACTTGCAATCGGACTGGTCAATAAGGTGACAAAGCCGGAGAATTTGATGGCGGAGACGATCGCTATGGCACAAGTTATTTGCCAGAAGGCACCCTTTGCAATAAAAAAAGCAAAAGAAGCTATCAATAGAGGCTTGCAGGTCAGTATCGACAAAGCAATCGCCATCGAAACCGAAGAATTCGCGCAGTGTTTTGCAACGGAAGACCAAAAGATGGCTATGAATGCTTTTGTCAAAAAAGAAAAAATTGAAAAATTCAATAACCGGTAGGGGACTCATGGATTATAGTTCGTTATACACACAAAAGCTAACCACAGCGGAAAAGGCCGCGCAGGTGGTCAAGTCGGGTGATTGGCTCGATTACGGATGGGGAAACAACACCCCTGTCGCATTCGACAAGGCATTAGCCGCGCGGCTGCCTGAACTTGAAGACATCAATATCCGAGGTGGTGTGGTACTGCGGGAACCGGAAATCTTTAAAATAAAAGCTCCTGCGGCTCACCTTACGTGGAATTCTTGGCACATGTCGGGATATGAACGTAAAACCATCGCTGCTGGATTCGGTTTTTATATACCGCTCCGCTATTCGGAATTGCCGCGCTGGTATTACGAAAATATTAAGCACCTTAACGTATCGGTTTTTCAAACGGCGCCGATGGACAAAGACGGCTTTTTTAATTTCGGGTTGAATGCCTCTCACCTCAAAGCGGTTACGGATTGTGCGGATATCGTCATCGTAGAAGTCAATACCAATATGCCGAACTGTGTAAACGGTATGGATGATAAGATTCACATTTCCGATGTCGATATGATCATCGAAGGGGATAATCCGCCGATAGATGAACTTGTCGATAAGGGTGAACCGACCGAAGTCGATAAGGCTGTCGCAAAGCTCATCATCGAAGAAATTCCGAATGGAGCATGTTTGCAGCTCGGTATCGGCGGTATGCCTAATACGCTCGGCGCGATGATTGCAAAGTCCGATTTAAAAGACCTCGGCGTACACACGGAAATGTATGTCGATGCCTTTGTCGATATTGCCAAAGCGGGAAAAATCACCGGCGCAAAGAAAGCAATCGATACGGGGCGACAGGTATTCGCCTTTGCCGCAGGGACAAAAAAGCTCTATGACTATGTGCATAACAACCCCGTATGTATGGGCGCACCGGTCTCTTACACAAACGACGCGCGGGTGATTGCTCAAATCGATAACTTTATGTCCATCAACAATGCCGTAGATATTGACCTATTCGGTCAAGTGAATGCCGAAACGTCGGGAACCAAGCATATTTCAGGCGCGGGCGGACAGCTCGACTTTGTATTGGGCGCGTATTTATCCAAGGGTGGAAAAAGCTTTATCTGCTGTTCATCCACCTTTAAGGATAAAAACGGGGCACTTACCTCCCGTATCCGCCCGACGCTTGCACATGGCTCCGTCGTTACGGACACAAGAACTAATGTCCATTGGTTCGTTACCGAATACGGAAAGGTCAACTTGAAGGGCTTATCGACATGGCAGCGGGCAGAAGCCTTAATTTCTGTTGCGCATCCCGATTTTAGAGATTCGCTTATTGCCGAAGCGGAAAAGCTCCATATCTGGAAGCGCTCCAATAAACGATAGCTTTTCTCCTGCGCGGAATTCCGCACAGCTTTTTCAACTGAAGAACAAACGCATGAGGCTCTTGTCTCCGATACGTTTGTTCTTGATATATCCTCTATAAGGGACAAGAGTATGCAACCAATTAAAAATATAAAAGCGGTTTTTTTTAGCGCAACCGGTAATACCAAACGGGTAGTTGAACAGCTGGCTTCGCTGTTTTCACAAAAGCTGAATATTCCGGTTGAAGTTGATGACTTTACGCTGCCGGCTGCCCATATCGAAACCAGGACATATTCACCTGAGGATTTGGTTGTCTTCGGTGTGCCGACCTACGCAGGACGCATTCCGAATAAGGTATTGCCCTTTGTGCAAAACCTGTTCAAGGGGAATCAAACACGTGCAATAGCGGTGGTTACTTTTGGAAACCGCAGTTTTGACAATTCTTTGAGCGAGCTTCACATGGAGTTGGAAAAGAATAATTTTTCGGTAATCGGAGCCGGTGCGATAGTCTGCAAACATGCGTTTGCAGAAATAGGCATTGGGCGGCCGGATGATGCCGATGAGGCACTGCTAACTGTTTTTGCCGAAGAGGTGGTTAAAAAGCTGCAAAATTCCGGAAAACCCCTCGCTAATTCCAAGATAAAAAGAAACGAGGCGCTCACTGCCTATTATGTGCCGCTCGGCACCGATGGAAAGCCGGTTAATTTTTTAAAGGCAAAACCGATTACCGATAAAGCAAAATGCGATAACTGCGGCGTTTGCGCGGCCGTATGCCCGATGGGCTCCATCGACAAAAACGACGTTTCGTTAGTTCCCGGCATTTGTATAAAGTGCCAAGCCTGCATTGTGCATTGCCACACAGAAGCAAAATCATTCGACGACCCGCTGTTCCTATCGCATAAAGCAATGCTGGAACAAAACTACGCACGCACAGCCATTTCGCAATGCTTTGCGTAATATCATACTGACATTGAAAGGCTATCATACTATCCATCGGTGTAATGGTTAGAAGCAAGAACACCAAAATGATGAGGGGCTTTACGGTTTGCATTTTAATCAGTATGTTATACGGAAATGCAATCGGTAAAATTTGCCGATTAATATGAGGAGCCTGCTATGGTGCGTTCGTTATTATTAACTGTTAGGCAGCTTATCAATGTCTATCTCTTTTTATGCTTTATTAAGATTTTGCTGTCGTGGGTTCCCTCTGCAGCCTATTCGTCTTTCGGGCGGATGTTGTCATCTATTTGTGATCCTTATTTGAATTGGTTCAGACGGTTCAGATTTACCCGCATCGGTATGGTTGATTTTTCTCCTGTTTTGTCGCTCGGTATCTTGTCCATTGCGGCGCAGCTTATCACATCCCTTCTGACGACCGGTACCATTTCGCTTTGGGGGCTCTGTGTCAGTATCATAGAACTGGTATGGTCGTTTATCGGCTTTATGCTGAACTTGCTGATCATCTTTTTGATTATCCGCCTGGGGTACGATCTTTTCGGTTCGTCAAGCAGTTCTCCGTTTTGGTATAATTTAGATAGATTTTTAAGTCCCGTTATTGCAAAGGTTACCGGTTTTCTCCCGCGAAAACCGCTGCAGTACCGTACTCGGCTCATATTGACGATTCTTATTATCCTGTTACTCCGTATTGCACTTGGTCTTTTTGTCGGTTCTCTGTTATTTCAATTTAAAGTGATAAGAATCATCTAAGAACTCCTATATGGATAGCCTCCCTTTTCTATTGTATTTTTACCGGTTTTTGTATATGGTATTATAGAAGAGGGGGGATGGGAAATTGTCTTCGGGAAAAAAACTGATTAAATATAATAGCGAGCTTATCCATGATTTACCACCGTGGGCACAGGAGCTCGCAACCAAATACTGTACCGAAACGGTCAACCTCTATTTTGTACACGGCAATATCCGTGACTTTTTACCGCACAACCATCGGGCAAGCGCTCATTTTGTTTTTGTAAAGATATGGGACTATATTTCGGAAGTTATTTTCGGCAATAAAGATATTATCGTGTTTTACGATAAATCGAGCGGCGTATCTTTTTGTATGCAAGAGATGGAGCAAGCCTATATTGCGACGATGCACAGCCGGTACCCCGAAGTTCCCGTCGAAGATTTTTATTCCCGCGATCCCGTTAAAGCCTTTGCGTATCTTGAACGCTATTTTACGCTCAATATGGGCAGCGGCCGCAGAATGGTGCTGATTATCGATTATGCTGAAACGGTTATTCCTGCAGAGGAGATTGGAAACCTCGATGCGGTTGACCGTTACTGCTTGGTTACCCTGAACCGCTGGTCGCACGATCCTCAGTTTACCAATGAAGATATTTCGATCGTCATGCTGACCGAGAACCTTGCCGATGTGAACTCACGGCTTGTCGCCTCTCCCTCAACAGTAAAAGTTGCCATCCCGCTCCCATCGGAAGCAATTCGTATCCATTTTTTAACGTATTTGCAGAATAAGGAAGAACTGTTGTTGGAGCGGCTCCTCAACGCTGAACGGGTGGGAAAACTGACTTCGGGATTAAATTTATTAAACCTTAATCAGCTGGCAAAAGAGTCGTATAACGAAGACGTACCGATTACGTTTGAATATCTCCGCAAAAAAAAGCAAGAGATTATCGAAAATGAAGCGGGAGGTTTGCTGGAATTTTTGGAAACGGAACACGACCTCTCGTTTATTGCAGGACATGAATTTGTAAAAAAGCGCTTTAAGTCGATGGCCAAGGCGCTTAAACAGGGAAGAACCGATGTACTCCCGATGGGGTATTTAATTTCCGGGCCGATCGGTACGGGTAAGTCCTTCCTTGTTTCGGCATTTGCCGGAGAGATCGGTATTCCGATGGTGCGGCTTAAAAATTTTCATACGCAATGGCAAGGTACGACCGAATCGAACTTGGAAAAAGTGTTGAACATCCTGCGGGCAATGGCGCCCGTTGCCGTGATGATCGACGAAGCCGACGCCGTTTTAGGAAACCGTAAAATGCAGGATGGGGCAGGTTCCTCTCGTGTGTTTGCACAAATTGCAAATTTTATGGGCAATACCGATTACCGCGGAAAAATTATCTGGTTTTTGATTACCAGCCGTCCCGATTTGTTGCCGATAGACTTAAAACGGCAGGGAAGAGCGGAGGAGCATTTGGCGCTTTTTTATCCCGAAACGGTAGAGGAAAAGGTTGAAATTTTTGAAACGCTGCAACGGAAGTTAAAGATTAAAACAAAAGATATTTCGTTTTCGAATGTCGTCAATAAAAAACTGAAATTTCCCGTATCGGGTGCGGACATTGAGGCTATTTTGGTTAGATCAAAAATGAACGCAACCGCCGACAACCGCACGATGCTGACGACCGAAGACATTGAACAAACTATCGACGATTTTATTCCGCCTTCGTATCCCTATGATATTGAATTACAGAATTTAGTCGCCGTACTCGAATGTACCAGTAAAGAAATGTTGCCTAAGAAGTATCAGAAAATTCAGCGTTCGGAACTGGTTGCAGAGATACAGGAATTAAAACAACTACTTGGAGAAAAATAAACCGCTCCGGTCTATTCAAATAGCGAATAGCGTGCTCAGAGCGGTTTGGGATGCGGTTTCAATTACGCAGCCGTTTCCGGCTTTATACCTAATTATTCAGAGACAACCGATTATTTACCTGCGTTTTGCTCTTCCAAATTCGGCCATGTCAGAACCTTGGAGCCTAAAAGCGCAAATTCTTTTGCAGCATTTTTTGCATCACGAACCGGAATTCCGGCTTCCTTATTCAATGTCTGTTCAAAGAACAGTTCGATGGACTGGAATACATCCGGAAGTGGGTAAAACAGGAAAGCAAAGTTTATACCAGTTGGCTTTACGACAGTAAATGCCGACAGCGCTTCTTGCGGATCCTTGCTGAAAATAATCTTTGATTGATTCTTTGCAGTGATGATATTTGAATCTTTAAATCGCAACGGTACCTGAAAGTCACGTTCACGGCAATAGGGTTCCATAGATTTATGCGGATAGTTTTCGGGCTCAACAAACAGAAAAAGCTTTTTTCCGTTTGTTTGAAAAGTTAATCCGTTGCTGGTTAGGTAAATATCCTTTAGGGTCGCATAGGAAACGATCTCATAAATACTGTATGCAGAATCTTCTTTAAAGAACGATGAAACAATATATCCTTGATCCATCGGCAGTTTCTGTTTTGCATACGCTTCAAAAAGATCCATCGCTTTAACTGTTGCCATACCTGTTCCTCCAAATTATATGCCCTTGTAGATGCAGCATACTACAAAAGTATATTCCATTTTTTGATAAACTGCAACGCTTCCTTTTGAAATATACGGTGCAGATACAAGGCGTCGTATATTTTGGAACCGGTACTTTTGAAAAGATGCTCTCCGTAAGCCTTTTGAAAATAGACGGTACAGATGCTAGGAGCCTAGCCGAAATAAAGCGGAGGCGTATCTGTGATACGTTGAGCATTTATTTCGGTGTAGCGACAACGCAGATGTGCCGTATA
This sequence comes from Treponema sp. OMZ 857, assembly GCF_024181085.1. Taxonomy (NCBI): domain Bacteria; kingdom Pseudomonadati; phylum Spirochaetota; class Spirochaetia; order Treponematales; family Treponemataceae; genus Treponema; species Treponema sp. OMZ 857. Next base: position 2,163,641 of record NZ_CP051147.1, on the reverse strand, counting down.
TTTTCAAAAGTTATAGGAGGGCAATCGTATGCAGTACTAGCATCGCCGAAATACGGGATGCCTCTTTTGAAAATTGCTGATATGAGATTGCCGCAGGTTCCCCTGCATTGTCGGAAATACAGCGCAATATCACAAAGGGAACAGCGTTCATTACGCAGGTTTGCGCGACAGCGGCGCCTTCCATTTCGACGCAGTCGGCATGAAACGTTGAGATAATATCCTGCTTTACGGCGGGGTTTACAATAAAGCGGTCTCCCGAAGCGATGCGTCCGGCAATCATACTGTCGGTATTTGCAAAATCTTCCGTATGGTCATTTTTCAGCTGTGTAAAGGTTTTCATGAAAGCAGCGCGCAGACCGTCGTCAGCCTTCCAAAACGGAGAGGGGGTTCCGGCAATCTGTCCTTTTGCATAGCCGAAAACCGACACATCCACATCATGCTGTACCGCATCGATCGAGACCACCAAATCGAATACGTGTAGCGAGTCGTTTAAGCCTCCCGCAGTACCGGTGTTGATAATTACTTCCGCGTGAAATTCCGAAATCAACACTTGCGTGCAAATTGCTGCATTCACTTTACCGATGCCACCGCATACGCTGATAACCGTATGCCTCCCATACGCCGCTTCATAAAACGCGAGTCCGGCTCTTTCGATTTTCCGTCCTTGCAAACTGTGCTGGATATTTTCTATCTCTTGCTGTTCCGCCGCAAAAATTCCTATCTTCATCTCTCTTCCTTCTGGGGAAGCGCATCAGACATTTTTACGAATATCCCCGCGGAATAATGAGGCTGTTCAACCAGAGTTGCCAAGGATGGCAGTGGTTCCCTACAGCAGCGATGTTTTGTGCATGCACAAAACTCGCCTTCAACTGTTGTACACGGATGTACAACAGTTGAAGAAGGTTCAAATGGTCTCACAGCCTCATTATTCCGCGATTTTTATCTATCGGTCTGATGCGCTTCCCCTTCTTCATAATATAACCTGCACAAAATTTTTTCAAAATTTTGTGCAAAAGGAAAGCAACCGCTTAACTTTCGGGACGGTTGCTCTGATTTTTATCCTCTCACTCGTTAGAATTCTTCGACGGTTCCATTTGAGCGGCTTAAAAAGACGCGCGGAGGTTTTTGGGTAAAAAATCCGTTTTCGATAATGCCCGGTATGGCATTCAATTCACTTTCTAATTTAGTAGGATTGATTTTTGCATTAGCCGGCCATTTTATATCCATGATGAAGTTTCCGTTGTCGGTGATAACCGGCCCCTTTTTCCGGATTCCATCGCGGATAATCATTGAGACTCCGTAAGATTCAAGTTTTTTCATAATACTGAGCCGTGCTTCCGGTACAATCTCAATGGGGAGCGGAAAATTGACGCCCAATGTTTTGACGCTCTTTGTTTCATCGCCGATAACAACGAACAGTTCGCTGTTATACGCAATAATTTTTTCACGCAGCAATGCCGCCCCGCCGCCTTTGATAAGATTCTTTTTGGAATCGATTTCATCTGCACCGTCAATTGTTAAGTCCAGCGAGCCATTGATTCGTCCCGAACTGAGGGAAAAAATCGGAATGTTGAATTCTTCACATGCTATCGATGTCTGAAAACTGGTAGGAACGGCGGCGATATTTTTTAGCTTCCCTTTTGCAATATATTCGGCCAAACGCTTTACGGCAGGCATTGCGGTAGAGCCGGTTCCAAGACCGATCTTCATACCGGAATGGATGAGCCCTTCGGAAACCAATTTATCGATAGCGGTATGGGCTACCAATACCTTCTGATCTTCAACACTGATAGTATTACTCATAGGAACCTCCTGTAAATAGTTCAAATTGTTTATAAGCTTGATACCGAAGCATATCGTATCCGTTGCAAATATCACAGCCGGCAGCTTCGGCTCGTTTTAAGAGTGCGGTTTTTTCGGGAGTATAGATAACGTCAAATACCTTTTCGGAACCTGAGAAACTGTAAAATTCAAGCGGATCTTCATTTTCATGCATACCGACGGAGGTTGCTTGTATGATAACGTCGGAATATTTTTTAAGTGTACGGACGGAAGCCAAGTCCGACACCGCCCACCGGAAGTTATACCGCCCTGCCAGCTGTTTCGCCTTTTCTGCAGAACGGCCGAAGATACAGGCTTTTCCATGCAGCAGATGTACGGCATTGGCAACTGCATGCGCCGCTCCACCGGTACCGATAATCGCGATATGTTTAAACCTAAGACTCCGAACGTGTAAAAATGCTTGCAAAGCCCGCGAAAACCCATCGATATCGGTATTAAAGCCCCGCCGTTTACCTCCGTCAAATAGTACCGTATTCACTGCGCCGCATGCCGTTGAAGCAGGCCCGATTGAATCCAAAAAAGGAATAATATCGAATTTGAATGGATGGGTAACCGAGAGCCCTGCTATTCCGGTGCAATCTGCAAATGCAATAACTTCCTTGCTGTCTACAGCGGAAATCGGGATATAGACGGCGTTGATTCCTTTTCGTTCAAAGCCTTTATTGTGAATAGCCGGGCTGAGGCTCCTTGTCGTATCTGTACCGACAACCCCGTATATGCTCGTTTCACCGTTTATTGTGCGGAAGTGATACAGCTCGTTGAGCGTAATAGGATCGATGAATTCCTGTTCTAAATGATGTTGTACAATATATTCCCGCGGCATGGTATATACAATTGAAGAATGCAGCTTCGCCGCTAAAATACGGGAAGGAATACCGTATTTGCCCATCGCAATCAGTATATTTTGTCCGTTTAACTGCTGTGTTTGTTTGAAAAGCGCCGTTACATCCGCAAGGTTATCGGCCTTATATGCAATTTTTACAATCTCTTCATCCGTCCGCCGGATATCCCGTATTTTAGCGGCAATATCCTTGATCGGCGCTTTGATGCTGTGGACGCTGCGGATGATGCCGATGTTAAAAGCTTGTGCCGCTTCTTCTAAACTCGATGCCTGCACATCGGATTCCAGATCGAGAAATGCAAAATTATTCAGCGGTTCGGTATCCGCAAAGGAGAGCCCGCGTGCAAACAGGGTAATACGGGAACCTTCTCCGCCTTTGAATGCTCCGCCGTCCAAAAACCTGCGGATGGTTAAAATAGCCGGTATACGGGCAAGCTTCGGAAACCTGCGGATATACAGCAACTCCTGCGGGTCAAGAAAGTCTGCCCGTAGTTCAACGATGTCGATCCATGAACGGTACCGTTCAATTAACTGAATATTTTTGTCGATAGTATTTTCCGTCAATACGAGACATATTTTAGGTACCATGTTAACAGTATAGCACAAAGCGATTTCTTTTGAAAATATGCATACCGTCTACGGCGTTGCTGCACAAAAATAAATGCTCGACGTACAACAAGTACGCCTCCGCTTTATTTTTGTTCGCGCCTTGTATCCGGTATCACTATTTTCAAAAGCGTTGGTTCAAAAATATATGGTACATCTACACCGCCGCGTTTGTCCGGTATCGGGAAAATTAAAACTTGCAAACGAGGTGAAAGGGGTATATAATGAGTGTATGATAGCAAGAGTTTCTGCTTCGCAAGAAGATTATTTGGAAGTTATTTATGATTTATCACACGGTACCGAAGCTGTCCGTTCAATTGATATCGCTAATTTATTGATGGTTTCGAGAGCAAGTGTAAATAAACGCCTTGGTCTGTTAAAAGAGGCGGGTTTTGTTGAACATGAGCCTTATGGGTTGGTGCGTCTCACCGAAAAGGGCTGTGCCGTTGCAAAAAACGTTCGCGAACGGCATAACACACTGTATAAGTTCTTAACCGATATATTGGGTGTGGACGCAGAAATTGCAGACCATGAAGCGTGCGAAATGGAACATGCAATCAGTCAGGATACGGCAGATAAGCTCTATGCGTATCTGAATAAGTTGGATAAGGCTCCGACTCCGGAAGATAAGGTCTCTAAAACCCAAAGGGTTCAAAGTTCTTACGACCGTCTTATTAAATAGAGGAGAGAGATATATTAGAGCTTTGTGCTATTTCCCTAAAGATAATCTTGTTAATGGTTATTATCAGTTTTAATAATCCCTTATCCTCAAAACGGAGGAACGTATGCGCAAAGTTTTTACCCTTTTAACCGGAATTTTTTTCACTTTTTTATGTACCTCTTGTGAGCAGTTTACCTCGAATATAGATACATATTTGAGTTATTGGGCGGCGGAGGTTTCTGCAACAGGCTATAGCATTGATCAGCTTCAAAAGCCGTACCCAACAAATAAAGACGGTGTTCTGTGTATACCATCAACAAGCGATGTAACGGTTACGATTAACCTGCGTAATCCGAAAAACTTTCAGCTCGTTATGCCTGACTCCTCTTCTTCCTATGCAGGAAAGGTTATCACATTTCCCGGTCTTTCATCGCCGCCGAATTATAATACGGACTACACCTTAACGCAAACCGCAAACGATAAACTGGCACTTAAATACAAATCGACCTTTTTGAAAGCGCACGAGTGGGGTAACGGTGATATTAGTCCTGAAATTACCTTCATCACTGATGATCCTCGAGTATTCCGTAGCAAGTTTAGCTTAAATTTAAAAGTTGACACCGCCCCTGCGTTGGAGTACGCGGCGGTCGGAAAAACGGCGGTCGGCACTGACGACTACTATGTGCTTTTATTCCGTGCAAAAGATATGAATACGCCGATTACCGACAGCAGTGTACATAAAGATCTCAATGGCGGTAAACTGATTATTACGAAAAGCGGCGGAAGTCCTGTAGAAATTCCTCTTAGCTTTAACGCAGGCAAAACGGATTTTGAAACGGGCGGAGACCTGTTAGCGTCAGGCGTGGTACAAAAACTTAAACTTGCCGATCCCGAACTTCCGTCGCCGACCTCGCAGGATTGGATTCTCCGCGTAAAAACCGATGTAAAAGTCGACGGCCCTGAAAAACTATATGAGGTATGCATAAAAGATAAACAAGGAGTAAGTTCTGCGGTTATATCGGCAGGCACGCCAAAAAATAAGCTTGCTAATGTGCAATTGTTTGTCGGTTCGACCGAAATAACGGGAACAACGGCGGGCAATCCAAAAGAAATCCCCGGCATAAAGGGCAAAACATTGACGGCAAAAGCTGCATTCACCGGAACCGGCATAACGGGAACCGTCTCAAGGTTTTCCTCATCACCCGGCAATTGGACACAGACGGGTACCGTAAGTGGCACAACGAGCGCTGCGATAAATTTACCGGCACTTGACGCAAGCGAAACCCAAGTGCTCTACAAAATCAGTCTGAAAGCGCAGTTAAGCGGCTACGACGACAGCGACACAAAAGACTTTTTTGTTAAACTGGTACGGCAGGAAGTTCCCGTCCTTAAAATAAAGCAGGATTTTAGCTCCGGTGATAATAATTTGCACTGCATCAGTGCAGGCACTAAAGCCTATGTTACGGAAGACATCATACCCGATGAGGGACAGTATAACAACTCCTCAAAAGCGCTGCTTATTTACACCGCCCCCTCATCAAACTTCAAGCTTGAACTGAGTGCGTCCGCAGGAACTGCGGTAAAGTATAAGCTGGACAGCGGCAGCGAACAGTCGCCATCGGCGCCGGCGGAAATAACGGTAACCGGCGGTACAGAACACACACTTGAAGTATGGGCTGTAAGGGGCGGAATAGCAGGGCCGCACACTACCGTACATATTAAGGGGATTGCCACCCTAAACACCTATAGCGAGCTTAAAAACGTTATAAAAAACGCTCCCGAGAAGGGTACGGGACCGGGGCAGTATGATTACAGCAGCAACATAGATATTAAAATCGGCGGCGACCTGAACGCTTCCTCCGCCGATACCGAAATAGCGGTAACGGGCGGCAAAGATCTGATGCTGTCAGGTTCGCCATTCGGCACCGTCCGCACCGTCAACGCAGGCAGTCTTGGGCGCATCCTTAAAATAAGTGACAGCGACACGGAGCTTACGCTGAGTAATATAAAGCTTACAGGCGGCTATGCCGCCGACGGAAAAGGCGGGGCGGTTTGCGTCGAAACCGGATGCTCGCTTTGGCTGTACGGTAAGACAGTCATTACCCCGTCAACGGGAAGCGACATAAACACGCCGGGCAAAAACGATGTGTATCTTGCAGACGGCGCCAAAATCAAGCTGGACGACGCTTTGCAGAGTCCTGAGCCTATTGTTGCCCGCATTACGCCCGAACACTACAACGACGGGGATGAGGTGCTTGGCGGCGGCAGTATAGGGTCCGGTACACCGCCAAACTACACCAGGTTCAGCGTAACACAGCGGGACGATGGCTTCCTATGGAAAGTAAAAAATGACGGAACGTTGCAGGCAATACCCACAACCATAAACAGCGGTTCCGGTGCATGGCAAAAACTCAAAGAAGCCGTGCAAGTACTCCCCGAAGGCAGCACCATCACCATCAACGGCGAAATTAAAGCGACAAACGAAGGCACCGCAGGTGTAGATGCCAATTGGGGCGAAATCGTCATCGACAAAAACCTTACGATAAAGGGCAAAACCGGAGCGGGTTCGGACATTCTGAACGCAAACAGTACTACGACCGATCCCAATGCCCCCACAGCGAAACACCGCATCTTTAATGTTGCAAACGGCAAAACGCTCACGCTGGAAAACCTGACGCTGAAAAACGGCAAAAATAACGAAACAGATCCCGGCGGCTCTTCTAATCCCAACGGAAAAGGCGGCGCTATTTATTCGAAAGGTGAGCTTGAAATACGCAATGTACTTATTACGAACTGTGAAGCAAAATATAGCGGCGGAGGCATTTATTGCAACATGTTTGGTACAACTTCTACCGATGAGCGTAAACTGGTAATAGCAAATACGGAGGTTGCGAGCTGTAAAGCCTTAGATACTACTCATGGGCTTGGCGGAGGAGTGTCTATTCAAGGATCGGACTGCCTTATGAATGTGAAGATAACCGATGTCATGATCAAAAACAATGACGCAGGATCTTCTGCAGCAGGGCTTTGTTTGTATGGAAACCATAATGCAACAACAACCGCCGATTCCGTTGTTTTAACGCGTGTTACTCTACATACAAACAAACTGACCGGCACCAGTGCAGCAGGCGGAGCAGGTATGGTGTTTGCAACATACGGCCCAAACAATGCAATTACTTTAAAAAACTGTACTGTTACCAAAAACGAATCTACAACTATCGGCGGCGGTATATTACTTCGCACTTCGAGTAGTGGCAATGTTTGTGGAAAACTCATACTGGAAAACAGCAGTGTAACCGAAAACAAAGCGCAAAACGGGGGAGGTGTTTATGTAAACTGGTCGAATCTGGTTATGAAAAACACCGATTTTACTTCCAATACGGCAACGGCCGAAGGCGGCGGCGTGTATGTAGCCAAGGGAACATTTGAGATGGAAGGTTCTGCAACCGTTACCCCTTCTGCAGAAGCTCATAAAAACGACGTTTATTTGGCCGCAGATACAACCGCCACTGCAAAGATAAAACTTAACGGGGCTTTGACCGGCACACCCCCCGTAGCGCGCATTACGGTGCCGAACGACAAATACCTGCCGACCACGCAAGTCCTTGACGGCAGTGCAGTCGGTTCGAACTACACCAAGTTTACGGTAACGCCGCAAACATTGAGCGACGGTAAGATACTGTATTGGGAAGTAGATGCCGCCGGTAAGCTGATGCGCATTGTAGACGGCACAAAATACCCGAATTCGGCATGGAAGGCGCTGAAAGATGCGGTTGACAATGCGACAGCAGGCGAAACTATCTTCATAAGGGGAACCGTGCAAGCGACAGCCGATACCTCAACCGTTACCGGCAATTCGGGCGACATCACCATCAACAAAAACCTCACGATAAAAGGCGAAAGCGAGACTTCTATAGGCATACTGGATGCAAACAAAAACACCGGCGGCAAACCGAAGCACCGCATCTTTAAGGTAGAAAGCGGTAAAACGCTCACCATCCAAAACCTGACGCTTACCGGCGGAATAGCTGACGGTACGGGAGAAGCAGGCACAGGCGGTGCCATCTACGCAAAGGGTGCAACCGTCAACATAAACGGCTGCACCCTCAAGGGCAACGAGGCAAAGTCAGGCGGTGCAATCTGTGCAGAAAAGGACGGCAGCACCCCGTCCAGCGTAACCATCAGCGGGGGTACCATCGGCGGCACGGGAGCTGACGCAAACAAAGCAACCGGTACCGACAGCGACAACGGCTTCGGCGGTGCAGTATTTATAAAAGGTTCAACCGTCAACATAAACGGCTGCACCCTTGAGGGCAACAAAGCAAAGAACGGCGGCGGCGTATACATGGAAGGCGGAAACTGCACGTTAAACGGTTCGCTTAAAAACAATAAAACAACGGAGCCTGCTTCCTCTTTCGGCGGCAGTATCTACCTTGAAAACGGCACGCTCACAATGAAAACCGGAGCCGAAATTTCAGGCAGCGAAGCAAGTGTCTCCGGCGGAGGAGTTTATATCAGTGCCCGTGACGGAGGCACCGCTTCATTTACAATGGAAGGCGGAACCATTTCCGGTTGTAAGGTAAGCTCTGCCTACTTTGTCGACGGCGGCGGTGTGTGCGTTGAAGTGGCGCATGGCAGCACCGGCACGGCAAACTTTATAATGAAAGGCGGCAGCATTACCGGCTGTAAAGTAGAATCGGGGGGACTCACCGGTTCTCCATTCGGCGGTGGTGTATGCGTAAAAAACCGAGCAACATTTGATATGACAGGCGGCAGCATTACCGGCTGTAAAGCGGAAATTAACCACAATGCAGGCACCCCAGAGTCTCGAGGCGGCGGCGTGTACATGGAGAACTCAACGTTTAATATGAGCGGCAGCAGCAGCATTACCGGCTGTACTGCGGAAAGTTCCGATTCTGATATTAGCGGATCCCCGTCCTTTTATGGCGGCGGCGTGTATGCAGCCGGCTCGACCGCAACATTTACAATGAAAGACAGCGCCGTTATCACACCGTCCTCAGAAGTACCCTCGGGCATGAAGAGATTCAACGATGTGTATTTAAACTCCGGTGCAAAGATAACCGTTGCAGGCTCCTTAACCCCGCCGGGCGGCATCGTTGCACGCATCACGCCTGCCGCCTACAATACGACCACACAAGTGCTTACAGCCGGCACGGGCGTAACCCTTGCGAACGAGACATATAAGTTTGCCGTAACGCCGAAAATCGTAAGCGGCACCCCGCAGCCGTGGACGGTCGGCGGAAACGGCTGTCTCAAACAGGGCAGATATACGGAAGTACCATACGGTAAGTTGGCAGCCTTCCTTGCCAATGCTTCGTCAACCGAAGTAAATTATATCGAAGTAACCGGTATAACCGCATCGGACTTAAAGGGTACATACGCATCACCCCCGAATCCAGGACCACTCGGAGCTCTGCTAAACAATAACTCCTCTAAAAAAGTTGCGCTTAAACTGCCTAACAGTATTTCAGGTCTTATCGATATGAGCGCTTGTTTTTCTCAGTGTGAAAACCTTGTCTCTTTGGAAAACTTTCCTTCCGGCGTTACGGATATGCGAGCTTGTTTTTACGGGTGTGAAAATTTAACTACGGTTCCCGCTATTCCTGCAACCGTTACGAGTATGATGGAATGTTTTCGTTACTGTAGAAGTTTAACTACAGTTCCCAATATTCCTTCAGGGGTTTATGATATGACAAGATGTTTTCAATACTGTGAAAAATTACAAAGCATAAAAATGAATTGCCCTTACGGCGTCAATTTTAACGGCGCTTTTAGCGGCTGCGACGCCTTGCCGAACGGGGGAATAAAGGTGCCTTTGCTCCAGCTTGCAATCTATAAGAATAATGCGGGCACTATGGGAACAACGAAGGAGAAGTTTTCGGCTATAACACCTTAATTAAACGGGTAAAAGCGATGGATAATCGGTAATTAACGCAACCGAAGGTTGGGCAGTTGTACAGGGATGTACAACTGCCCAACAGCGTCCCCTACGCCTTGGCGGTGAAATTCCCTATTAACATCATCAACTAAAAAGGCGTCTCTTACAAAAATAATTATCAACAGTACTGCTTCGGAACAGGCGGAAGTAGAAGCTCTTTGCTAATTAATTTTCCATTTTCCGTGCTGCTGAGAAAAACGCTGAGCAGGCATGGAAATAACTCGTCCGTCTTCGCCCGCAAGCGCAATAATACCGGTAATCAGATTTATTTCGCTGATGCGGAAGAGCGTATTATCGTAGTAGAGGCTGGTACCGATTGAGGGCAGCTTTTTTCGAGTTTCCACATACCAATCATACTCATACGACAGGCAACAGAGCAGACGTCCGCATTGCCCCGAAATTTTGAGTGAATTTAACGACAGGTTTTGTTCCTTTGCCATCTTGATAGATACCGGTCTCAGCTTGTCGGTTACGGCATGGCAGCAAAACGGCCGGCCGCAGCAACCGATACCGCCTGCTATTCTCGATTCATCGCGGACACCGATTTGCCGAAGCTCAATACGGAGACGCAGAATGGCGACTAAGTCTTTAACCAGCTTACGAAAATCGATACGGGTGTCTGCCGTAAAAAAGAAGATAACTTTAGGATCTTCGAGTAAGTAGTGACAGTCAATCAGCTTCATATCCAGCTTGTGGGCAACAACCTTTTCTTTAAAAAGAGCGCTTGCCGTTTTCTCTTTTTCGATATTTTCTTTCGCACGGCGAAAGTCTTCCTCCGTTGCTCTCCGACTGACGGTAACGATATCCTTAATTGCTACTCTGATCGGATGCTGCACCAAACCCATTACACGAGCCATGTCGTCTCCGTAACGTGTGGGACTAATGACATAATCTCCGCTTTGCAGATTTAATTCCGTCGTTGTTGCATAAAAAGTCTCTTGTGAATATTCGAGCTTTAACTGATAGAGCGGTTGAGGGAAAGCACCTTCTTGTATAGGTTCTTCCGCTTGTGGTTCATCATTATCTTCCAAAGCGCTTAAATCATCTATTTCTTCGTATTCGGTATATGTTTCTACAAATTCAATATCCATTTCTGACTCCTATTATGTAATCAAATCTATAATTAGGCCGTATATTTCCTCTAACCGTTCAAGAATAAAAAGTTGGCTTTTTTGGTCGCAGAGTAACTCGCCTGCAAATTTGTCAAGCTTTTCATTGATAATAACAATTTGGGTAAAAGAACGCGGTCTTAAATGATTGGTCTTATCACGCCGTAAATGAGTCCGTGTTGTAACCGTATATGCTTCACGCGCGACATAGCTGATAAAGTTTTTGACAGCCTGCTTGTACTGTAAAATCGTTTCAGGATTTTGGCGTGTCCGCAATGTATCCCCCGCAGACCGTACTTCATCTTGCAACAGCGCAACCGCTTCTTCCGGCGGTAATTTGCTCAGCTGCTCGATTATATCGGCTTCATTTCCCGGCTGAGTTTGGGGTAAGACGCTTCTCAGCATCTCTTTAAATTTATTCAGTTTTTTTTTGTCTTTTTCGGATTGTGCCGTTGGGGGGTGTAAGGACGGTTGAACGGTTACTCCCACTGCATAATTTGAACTTTCTATTTGATTTCCCATTTTTCTCCTCTATTTTGAGTAAGAAAAAGTGGAGGAGTGGAGTGCTTGCCGGTTCGAATATTTCTTTTCCGCTTCCTCAAAACCGGTTTGATCGCCGGTAGCAGAGCAGAATCCGTGTAGAATGACATCATCATCAACCCGCAACTTTTTTGTTAGAACCGATCCGATAACCATACCCGATGAAAGAATGACAACATAATCCGGCGCAATAATATCGCCTTGTACAATTCCTCCGACGCTAACCGAAGCTGCCCTAATATTTCCCCGTATCCGGGCGTCTTCTCCAATAATGACACGTCCTTGAGTCTGCACATTACCATCGATATCACCGTCTATCCGTAAAAATCCGGAAACCGTTACGTTTCCCGATATCAGTGCTCCCGGTCCTATAATGGTATTGACCGAAATGTCATCGATAAAGTTTTTTTTTGCCATAGCTATTGCTTTGTATTGGAAGCTTTTATATTAAGATATTTAATCGGGTCTACAACATCGGAACCGATATGTACTTCATAATGTAAGTGCGGCCCGGTCGAAATACCGGTTGTTCCGATATATCCGATGGTTTGTCCCTGCTGTACATACTCGCCTCTGGTAACGCGGTAAGACTGCATATGTGCATAGCGGGTGTAGAAACCGTGTTTATGCTTAATAATGATATAATTTCCCCAACCGGGGTCGAACTCTACGGTAACAACCTGTCCGTCGGCAGTCGCCACGATCGGGTCTCCCGAACGATAAGTTGAAAGGTCGATACCTTTATGAATATACCACTGACCGGTAAAAGGATGCCGGTTTTGACCGAACGCCATCGAAATATGCCCGATGCCGCCTTTAATCGGCCAGAGACTCGGAATATCGGAAAAGAGAGTTGTCTGCATATTAAGGAGTTTTCCCATTTCCTGTACCGGTAAAACGGCATCGTTAAGATATGAGGTAAGCTGTTGCAACTCCGCAGCTTCTTTTAGAGAGCCTTCCGCAACCTCATGCATATTAAATAGAAAGGATAAGTCGCCGTTTGCCGTTTGTCCTGCCGGTGCAGCGGTCTTTAAACCGAGTGAAGAAAACGTTGTGGTAAGCGCTGTTTGAAAATTCCGTGCCGTTTTTAAAAGCTCATTTGTTTCATCCCGTAATACATCCAGGCTTGCCTGTGCTTTACGGGCTTCCTCTTTGGTAGCGGAAAGATCTTGTACCGATGCCGCTGTTTTGTGTGCAAACCAAAAGAATGAAGAGAAAAAGCCGATAGCAATAATCAGTGTAAAAAGTAAGCTAAAAATACTGGTTTGAAAGTTTAATACTTTTTTCTGCGAATGGGGTACGATCATAATGGTCAGTTTTTTCCGACCGCCGGCAATGATACGCTGAAAAAAATGCAAAACCGCTTCAGCTGCTTTCCTTATCTTTTTTGAGATATATCGTACAATATTGTTTTCAGTTTTCTTATATCCTCGTGTTCGAGACACTTTTTTGCCCCTCTTTATATAAAACTATTGAAAAAGTATACCAATTAACAGGCTACCTGTCCAGCATTCGCATTCAGGGAAAACGTAGCAGACTAATTTTTACAGCCCGCAGAATAATGGAGACCGTTCAACCAGAGTTGAACCTCTTCGCGGTTCAAATGGTTGCCCAATCTCCATTATTCTGCGATATTTATCCCATTGGCCTGCTACGTTTTCCCTTCTTTCACAATAAACTGTGCGAAATTTTAATAAAAAATTTCGCACATACTGATAATTCAAAATTGAATTATCAGTATGTTTCTTCCATTTGGATAAATTCGGCGCGGACTTTGGCGAGCCGTTCCAATTCCCGTGTTATTGTGCGTTCATAGTTGAGTTTTTTTTGTGCGATCCGCTCCCGTTCATCCTCCCAATACTGTAGGTCGGTTAAGAAAAGAAACTGAAACTTCCGCACATTTGCTTTTTCCGCCCAGAGTGTTGCTTCTTTCCAATAAAACAAGGCGGTATTATAACAATCTTCGGCCATTTTTAAGCTTTCGATGTTTTGCTCTTTCCACGGCGCATTATAAAAATATGCGACCTGTTTATCATATTTCATACCGAGCCGGAGGTGCTGTTCTACCATTTTCAGGTTTAAGTGCATCATAAACAGGTACCGGTATTTTTCCCAGTCCGTTTTATCGTTGATCTTTCCCAATGCATACAGGGGATTACAAAAATCCGCATTTATTGCCTTTTCCAGCCAATAAATGTTCTCGAGCGTATCGTCGGGATACTGCTTGTAATGAATATGATAGAGCTTATAATACTGCTCTTTATACGTTACAAAGTACGCAGGCAGTAACGCCGTTTGCGCGAACGAGAAAAAAAGTAACACTGCGGATAAGCAAAAACGCCTTTTCATCCTCTATATTATCGGCAGATTGCAGACGATACTCCATATCTTTTCGTGAATTTCTGTTATCGATTGAGCAGCGTCGATACGGATAATCCGCATATCCGGTGCCGTTTCCGCATAATACCGGAGAATAACCTGATATTCCTCTGCTACCTTTTGTTGAAATACCTCTTTTTCGTATATTTCCCGCGGGATATTCCGTTTTTCGATTCGTTCCATCGCGGTTTTTGCCGGCAGGTCAAAGAAAAACAGGTATTCGGGGAGCGGAAACGGCGCATTGATTGCCTGTGTCAACTCTTTTCCGGCAGCCAAACCTTGATACGCAAGGCTGGAAAAAAGATAGCGGTCGGAAAAAACCGCCTTCCCCGCTTTAAGCTGTGCTAAAATACCTTCTTTACCATATATATGCTCACAACGATCCGCTCCGAAAAGATAGGCAATCGTTTGAGCATCGAAGTCAACCATACCGGAAAGCGCCCCGCGGATTAACTTCCCAATGGAACCATCGGTTGGTTCACAAGTAAACAGCACGGTATCGTGCCGCCCGCGGGAAGCAAACGCTTCTTGTAACAACCGTATCTGGCTCGTCGTCCCCGTCCCGTCAAGCCCCTCAAACACAACAAAATTTTTCAAAATCATCTATAGTTTTTCCTTTTTTCCAGCCGGCAGACAAACACATCAGGCAAAATAGATAAAAACGCAGAAAAAAATGAGGCGGTGAGACCATTTGAACTGCGAAGCAGTTCAACTCTGGTCGAACAGCCTCATTTTTTTCTGCGGGGAAATTTAAAAGGCTCCTGATGTGTTTGTCTAGCATGCTTATCTATCATAGCAATTTCTTTTCTGATATAATAGCCCTCCGATGAAACCTGCGGTACGGTCTAAAATAGAATTTTTACTATTTTTATGTATACTTGTATTCTCTTTTGCGATGCTCCGTCCTCTGATGCAGACGCTGGAAAAAAAATTGACGGCAGTGCGTTCGGTAGTTTTGACGGAATTGGAGCAAACATACAATATACGTCTGTCCTACGAATCGCTTTCTCCTTCGATTTTGCGGTCGGTTTCATTACGGAATGTAAAAGTCTATGACGCTGAACATAATATGGAAATGGCTTCTTTTGAAGATTTTTCCATCCGATACCGATTCTGGGCGCTCTTATGGGGGAATACTGCCGAAATTTTAGATTCCGTGAATATTGCCGACGGATTTATAGACATAGACTTAGTGCACAATAAAGCACTTGCCGACAAGCTTAACGCGGCGATGGATGCTCAACCTTCCGTTCAGTCATCTGCAAATACCGAACAGATTCTTTCTTTTCTTTCCTCTCAAATGCTGAATGTGCATGTTAAAAATGTCCGTTTGAGATTTAGGAATGCTGTGCACGATATTGATGCAAAAATAACGGAAGGCTATTTCGGCATCAATGCGGAGGCATTAACGGTCAGTCTGAGCAGTACGGCTTTCTACCGCAATGCTGATTATACAGCCATCGGTCAGGCCGAAACGGGTCTTACTATCGAAGGAAAGTTTAACAAAAATTTGACTGCCGGTTCGGCTGTTGCCGATTTTTCTCATATTTCCACCGATCGTTTCGGTATACACCGGGTAAAACTATTTGCTGATTATCGTGATCAAGTTTTTACCTTTAACACTATGCAAGATTTTCAGCCCGTTGACTTTACCGCAAGCTGGAATATTGCAACAAACGATATAAACGGACGGTTTAGCTGCAAAGATTTTGCTCCTTTGCAGTCCGTGAGGGTATATAATGCCCCCAAAAGTATCGCCCAATTCGCTTCTATAACAATGTCCGGCAATGTTCAATTTGCGCTTTCGGGGCAGCATATCCAATGGGATACCGATTTAAGTTTCGATCTGCCGCCGTTGACGTTCTCTTCATACCGGCTTGCATCTTCTCGCTTGCAGCTTGCGGCGGAAGGAAAAGATGCAAAGATAGATGTTTCACGGCTTTCATTATCAGGGGCAGATGTAGATATTTTTTCCGAATTTACTTTTAACCTCAACACCATGATTCCTACCGGAACGGCTGCCATAAGACGGTTTAACCTTCCGTCCGGCGCTTCAGCGGCTGCAGATTTTCAGTTTTTTACGCGAGGAAAGACCTTCTTTTGCAAAATACCGAAATTGACCGCCGGTGAAGGAGCCCTTCATAACATCACTTTAGCAGTTAATCCTTCGGCCCAGAAAGCCGATTATACCTTATCGGCCGAAGACGGATATGGAAAGTATCGTTTTGACGGCTCTTATATTTATAACGAAGGCAGCAGCACTTCCGCTTCTCCTCATTTTGTAGAGCTGCATGGAACATTCGACGCTGTGGGTATCGGTACAATCTGCAGCTTTATTGAAGCGGCCGTTCCGGGTGTCGATATACCGCATGAAGCCGTTGAATCGCTCCAATGTACAACCGAATTTTATATTTCGAGTGATTTACGCAGTTTTTCATATAATTGCACCAGGTTCGTCTTAGTTTCAAACATACTGAATGACTTTTATGCACTGTTATCGGTAAAAGGCAATCAATCTTCCTTTGCATTGACCGATATCGAACTATCCTACAAAAATATGTCCGTTCGCGGAAATATCAATGCCGAATTTGAGCATTTAAGCGATATTATTTTTACCAGTTCTTTAGCGATTAACTCGATCGGTTATCAAGTGCAGGGAGTCTTTTCTCAGAATGTTCTCAATATTTACGGTGACTATGGTCTTGCAATCAGTGCTCTTTATGAAAAAGGTTCCGGCTTCAAAGGAACCGTCAAAACCAATGAAATACCGCTGCCTTTTTTGCCCCTCTTTTTAACCCTGGATTCGGAGTTTCAATATCATAATCGTACGGATTGGCTTTATGCTATCGATAACGGGTACGTCAGTTATGGTACACCTGTTTCATTTGCTCCGGCAAAGATTGGCTTTAAGTTTATGGGAAAAGCAGATCCTTCGGGATTGCTTTTGACTGAAGTAAAACTTGGCGATGACGACGCGCTGACCGGTACACTGGCCGTAACGACAGCTTCCGCATCTGATAGTGAAGGCGGACAGAGCTACACTGCTGCGATGAATCTCGTTTCCCCCGATGCCGCCGAAAAACTTGAGTTTGCAGCAAAGCTTGATCTTTCAAGCGGAGATATCCGTGCAGACGGCTCGCTTAAACTTGATGCCATTTTGTTGGCTCGCTTTTTATACACGCAAGGAAAGCAGCATGCGGTGTCGGCGGATGTGGTGTTTTCGGCCGCTTCGGATTCCTTTTTAGCTCGATTGGATTTGTCTCAACTTTCGATGCTTGTTCAGGGAGAAGATTTGAACCTGGCCGGTTCCCTTATGATAGAAGATGAAAAAGCGGATCTGAATATTACCCGGCTTAAATGGGGTACGCATGAGGTTTCCGATATAGCGGGTAATTTTTCACTCGCTGAAATGTCCGGAAGGCTCGAAGCCGATTATGCCGGTATGATTGCCGACAAACAGCTGAAGGCGCATATCGGTACTGTGTATACCGGTGTACAACCTGACGAAAAAGCTCAATCTGCGCTGCTTTCCCGGCTCAATAACGTAACGAAGCGCTTTACGATTAATATTTCTTTGAGCGATTGGCAGTTCGGTGACTTTAAGGGAAAGAATACGGTGCCGCTTTCTATGATCCGTGATCCGGGGGTTACCGCGTTTTATGCCGGAAAGAATGATGATATAACCGGCTTTATTTTAGACGATGGGGTTGTTTCGCTCCAATTGGCGGAATCTCTTCCGCTCAAGTTTAATTTGGACGGCACGGTAAAAAAAGATGCTTTAAATTTGCAAGTGTCGGGTATCCGTGCTGACGTTAAACGAATATGGGATATAACCGGTTTGGATTATGTACTCTTTTACGGTGGAACGCTTACAGGGGATTTGACGATTGGCGGCAAACCGATGGAGCCTGAGTTTAACGGGAAATTAGTCGGGCAGAATATAACCGTCAATTCTCCCCGCTATGCACCGGAGGTCTATGGGCCTGTTTTACTCGATATCATTGCGGACGGTACGGGGCTTGAGGTACCGTATACCGTATTGAAAGGGCCTTCGACGGATATTTGGGCGCGGTGCACCGCAGAATTTTCGGGTTGGATTCCCAACAATATTTCAGTTCAATGTGGAACGCTGGGAACCAAGATGGGGGTATTTAAGACCGATAATATCCTGTTCAAAGCGGACGGTCTTGTCGGCTGTACCGTTGAGATAAAGGTAACACCTACGCTTGTCGGCGTATACGGCTCCGCAACATTCGATTCAGGCTACTTTGTGTTTAAATTTGATAATCTTGATAAGTTCAATACCGAATATGGAGGGGAGAGTAATATTGCTTTTGATATGAAGCTGGATTTACAGTTCGGGCATAAGGCGGAATTCCGCTGGCCGACTGCAGATTTTCCAATCTTAAGAACACTTGTTCCTACCGATTCTCCACTTTCACTGATTGCCGATGCCGAAACCGGTAACTTTACAATGAAAGGTGATATAAAAATGCGGGGAGGAGAAGTTTTCTATATTAAGCGCAGTTTCTATATCCGTGAAGGTTCCATCTCCTTTGCAGATGTGGCTAAGGAAATTGAACCGTTGGTAACATTAAGGGCAGAAATCCGCGATCGTGACAGTAGCGGTGAACCGCTCCGGCTTGTCTTGACGGCAAAGGATCAGTCATTATTCAGTTTTAATCCGGAAATCAGCTCGGATCCGCCCCGTTCTACGAATGAAATTATGCAGCTATTGGGACAAGTGGCTATCGGCGATACGGGGAAAGATAATCTATGGCAAAATCTGTTGGTTTCCAGTTCCGATATTCTGGCACAAGTAGGTTTTCTCAAAAAAGCGGAAAGCAAAGTCAGGGATTTTTTAGGGTTGGATGCTTTTTCTTTCCGCACGTTGTTGCTGCAAAATGCTATTTTTGGTAACCTGTTCGCTGCAAACCAGAATACTGTTTTAACAATGAGTAACTATCTTGATAATACAAGTGTTTATATAGGGAAATATTTCGGTTCGGCGATCTATGCGGATGCGCTGCTGCACTTAAGCCACTATGATTCCAAATCGCTTAAAAACGGCGGCTCAAAGCGTCCTGTTTATAAGGATCTTTTATTTCAACCTGAAATCGGTTTGGAAATGGCAACACCCTTCTTCTTGCTTCGTTGGTCGGTCGCCCCTACAAAACCGGATACCTTATTTGTAGGAGATGCTGCATTGACTTTTTCATGGAAATATTCATATTAAACTCAATACCCTCAAAGAGGGTATTGCCGTGCAGTTCAAAAATGCTCGGCGGTAATCATATTGTTGATAAGATGATGTAAATGAGATAGAGGAGTCTTTAATGTTAAAAAAGGTGATAGCCGTAACGGTACTCATGTTATCCTTCTGCTTTTTATGGGCACAAGCTCCCGATAATTGGTATGAAAACAAACCGATAACAACCATCGTTTTTCAGGGGTTGAAGAGCGTATCAAAAACCGAAATGGACGGTATTTTTGATTCATTTAAAGGAAAGCCCTTTTCTGATGCAACGTATTCGGAAATACTGCAAAAATTATATGCACTTGATTATTTTTCCGACATTGTGCCCAAAGCGGTTCCTGCCGACATCGATTATCAGTATGTTCGGCTTGAATTTGAAGTAACCGAAAAGCCTGTCGTTACCCTAATAAAGGTAACGGGAAATTATCAAATTTCACGCGGCGATATTTTATCCAAGGTACTGTTGAAAAAAGGCGATATCTACAATGAGATAAAAAAGAATGCCGACGAACAAACTATCAAAAATTACTATATAGAAAAAGGTTATGCATCCGCCGTTGTGAATTCAAATGTGTCCGAAAGTCCCCAAGGCGGCGTTATCCTTGAATTTACCATTACGGAAGGAAAGCAAACGATTGTTTCCGAAGTTGCCTTCCAAGGTAACACCGCTGTAGGAGAAAAGGCGTTAAAAGGCGTCCTTCTGACCAAACCGGCAAAATTCCTTGTTAAGGGAATTTTTCAAGAGAGTCTGCTCGCAGAAGATAAGATAGCTATACAGCAATTTTACGGTGAACGCGGTTATATCGATGCTCATGTTGAAAATATTGTTAAGGATATAGATTCGGAATCCGATCCGCAAAAGAACATGGTAAAGCTGACATATATCATTATGGAAGGCGAACAGTATACTTACAACGGAACTTCTTTTGAGGGAAATAAGATTTTTTCTACCGAAGATTTAAGTGCAAAAATAAGACTGGCACCGGGCAGTGTTTTGAATATGACTCGATTTGAACAGGGGTTTCAAGCCATCGCCGATATGTATTTTGAAAACGGTTATACTTCGAATTATATTGCAAAAGCAATGCAGCGTGATTCGACCACTAAAAAAGTATCATTCGTGATTACTATTGTTGAACGAAGTAGAAGTCATATCGAAAATATTATTATCCGTGGTAATGCACGGACAAAAGATTATGTTATACTTCGTGAGCTCCTATTTGAGCCGGGAGATGTGTTTTCAAAATCAAAATTTACCAATAGTTTGCGTAATTTATTTAATTTGCGTTATTTTTCTACGGTTGTTCCGGATGTACAGCCCGGTTCCGAGCAGGATTTGATCGATGTCATCCTCAATGTTGAAGAGCAGTCGACGGCAAGTATTCAATTCGGAATTACCTTTTCGGGTATTTCGGATGCCGACAGTTTCCCACTTTCGTTATTTGTGCAATGGCAGGAACGGAACCTTGCAGGACGCGGAAACGAACTATCGGTTAATGCGACTGCGGCAACGGATAATCAAACACTTCAACTCGGTTATGCTGAAAACTGGTTTCTTGGCTATCCGTTGACGCTTGGGTTTGATTTATCGATTACGCATAAATCGTTGTTTGATTATCAGGATATGGTATTCCCTTACGGGCCGTTTAAAAATAAAGAAGAATTTGAAAAGAATAAAGACTTGGCAAATGCTTACCGGATGCGATATGACCGCTTTGAAACAACCTTCGGCGTTCATACCGGATATCGATGGTATAACCGTTTCTTTACAACTACGCTGCGTGGCGGTGTAAACTTTTCATTGGTCAAGAACTTCTATGATACGTCTCTCTATCGCGCAGCTGATCCGACGATACGGCAGCAGGAGGCTAAATGGCGGCTCAGCAACTCGTTTTGGACACGGCTTTCGCTTGACGGGCGCGATATTACCTATGACCCAAGCAAAGGCTGGTTCCTGAGTGAACAAATCTCTTTCTTCGGTCTTATACCGAAAGTTGAAGATGAATATTTCTTCCGTTCCGAAACAAAAGCGGAAGCATATATTACTCTTGTCGATTATCCTGTTTCTGAAATTTGGAACCTCAAATTTGTACTGGCCTTTTATACGGGTTTCTCGTTCCAGATACCGATGCCGAACAGCCTCATCGGAGATAGCAGTAAACTCGCTATTGATGGTATGTTTACCGGCCGAGGCTGGCTGACGCTGGGATCGACCGGCAAGGGGAATGTGCTGATCAACCATTGGATAGAATTTAGATGGCCATTAGCACACGGTATTCTCTCCTTTGACTTTTTTGCTGATGCGGCCGCCGTCAAAAAGGATTTGGCCGATTTAAAAACCTTTAAAATTGATGATTACTATTTCAGCTTTGGGCCGGGATTGCGCTTTGTTATTCCTCAATTCCCGCTGCGGCTGATGTTTGCAAACACCTTTAAAGCACAGAATGGTAAGCTGGTGTGGGGAAACGGAAGAGGAGCCGATTGGCGCTTCGTATTATCGTTTAATGTACCTAACCTATAAGAGGAGCAAATAGATGAAAAAATATGCTTTTATATTATTCTGTCTTGCGGCGGGTGCCGTTGCACTATCCGCGCAGCAGATAACCCGTTTCGCAGTTGTCGATACTTCCCGTATTTACTCTACTTTTTTGCGGGATTCCCGTTCCGTTCGCGACTATCAGGCAAAACAGGTAAAGTATCAAGCTGAAATACAGCGGATGTCCGATGAAATTATTGCCCTTCGTCAAAGAAAAGTAGATGCGGAAGCAATCGGAAGAGCCGATGCCGTCCAAAAATATCAGGCTGAAATCGACGTAAAGACAAGTTTCTTGCTTGAATATTCCAAGGCATGTAACGATGAGTTGGCAATGCTGCGGAAGAGCTTGGTAAGTGATGATGTATTTTATTCCCGCCTTTATGCCGCAATTAAAAAGATTGCAGAAAGTCAGGGGTATACGATGGTGCTAAACTTACAACAGGGCGAAGCAATTATCTGGTACAGCCCGACTGTCGATATTACGGAAACCGTTATCCGAGAGCTCAGTTCAAACTAATATGACAAAACCGGCGTCGCTCACCCCGATGATGCAGCAGTATCTCTCAATAAAGGCGCAGTATAGAGATGCTGTTCTCTTTTTTCGCTTAGGCGATTTTTATGAGATGTTCAATGACGATGCACTTGAGGTGAGCAAACTGCTGAATTTAACGCTGACACAGCGGACGGGAAGTCCTATGTGCGGCATTCCTTATCACGCTTCACGTATTTATATTGCGCGTCTGCTGCGTGCCGGAAAAAAAATTGCGATTTGCGAGCAAGTTTCGGATGTCGTCCCCGGAGAACTGACCGAACGAAAGATTGTAGAAGTGATTACCCCCGGTACCGCTACGGGGGAAGATTTTCTTGATCAAGGACAAAATAATTACCTTGCCGCCGTTTACTGTACACCGAAAGAAATTACTTGCGGCGCCGTTACAGACGTATTTATCGGGTTTGCCTATCTTGACGTCAGTACGGGAGAATTCTTTGCTACTTCTTTTCCGCGTGCCGATTTTACAGAGCAATTCAAAAAAGAACTCGGCCGTGTACAGCCGCGGGAAATCCTTATTCAAATATCGCTGGCCGATTCGGTGCCGGATTTAAAAACCTTGTGCGGAGAATATCCGCAGATGCTGCAAAACCTCTATCCCGACTGGCATTTTTCCGCCGTATCCGCAGAAAAGCGGCTGTGTGCGTGCTTCGGTACCGAAACCCTTAAATCCTTTTCCTTAACGGCAGCATCTCCCGAATTACCGCCGGCAGGGCTGCTGCTTCAGTATTTGGAGCAAACGACAGGAGCGGCGCTGCCCCATATTACAGGCATAAAGGTATACCGCGACTCTGATTTTGTGATGATGGATGATGCGACCCGTAAAAACCTTGAGCTGCTGCAAAATCTGCATGACAATACGGATTCTTTTACCCTGTTTGAAACCGTCAACTATACAAAGACGGCAATGGGGACGCGCCTTTTGCGGCACTGGCTTTACCATCCGCTGCGAACCGCCGAAGAAATAAACGCACGGCTTGATAAAACGACGCTGCTTTTCCGCAATGAAAAGGCGCTCGCTGCCGTGCGGAATACCCTTGCGGCAGTGCTTGATATCCACCGGCTTACCGGCAGGGTTGCCATGCAGCGGGCTCACGGAAAGGATCTGTTAGGAATTAAGCAGAGCCTTAAAGCCTGCATCGAACTTGCCCGGCTGAGCAAAAGGAACGGCCTCTTTTTTTTACAGCTGCCGCAAAAACTGAGCGATGATATGGAGGGGATCTATACGCTTCTGGATAACAGCATCGCCGAAGATTGCCCGATTGTCCTTTCAGAAGGCGGACTGATTAAGCAGGGCTGGTCAAAAAAACTGGATGAACTGCGCGATACGCGGGATAACGCCAATAAGCTTTTAGAAAACTATTTGGAAAAAGAGCGGGAAAAATCGGGGATTAAAAACTTAAAAATCAAGTATAACCGGTTAAGCGGTTATTTCCTTGAGGTAACCCACGGCAGCCTTAAAACGGCAGAAATTCCTCAGCATTTTATTAGGCGCCGCTCGCTGACAACCGCCGACCGTTTTACGACGGAAGCATTAAGCAAACTTGAAACAAAGCTGAACGATGTCGGCGAAAACATTATCGCGTGCGAAAAAGAGCTGTTTTTTGCAGTACATACGGAAGTATATAATCGAATTGAACTATTGCATCTTCTTGCAAAAGAAATTGCAGAATTGGATGTGCTTCAATCCTTTGCATATACCGCAGCGCTTCATGCATGGGTAAAACCGGAATTTTCCGCCGACGGGATTTTGGATATCTGCGAAGGGCGGCACCCTGTCGTAGAAAACCACTTGCCTACAGGCGAATTCGTGCCGAATAGCATACGGCTTTCTTCTTCTGCCGCTTCTGATATCCCTTCGTTTGCGCTTATTACCGGGCCTAATATGGCCGGTAAGAGCACCTTCTTGCGGCAGACTGCCCTCATTACGCTGCTTGCTCAGGTCGGTTCTTTTGTGCCGGCTGAAAGAGCGCTGCTTACCCCCGTCGATTGTATTTTTTGCCGGGTTGGCGCCAGCGATAACCTCGCCCGCGGGGAATCTACCTTCCTCGTCGAAATGACCGAAACTGCCTATATCTTGCGGAATGCCTCGGTTAACAGCCTCGTTATTATGGACGAAATCGGCAGAGGTACTTCGACGGGGGACGGGTTTTCAATCGCGCGGGCGGTAAGCGAATATCTTTTGCATACGATCGGTGCAAAAACCCTCTTTGCAACTCATTACCATGAGCTGGCTCAACTTGTCCATCCGCGGCTGCAAAAGCTTTGTTTGGATGTGTTGGAAACCGAAGGAAAAATCGTATTCTTAAAGAAGGTTATCGAAGGGATCGCAGCCCATTCATACGGGGTGCACGTTGCGGAACTTGCCGGGCTGCCGGAAACGGTTATCCGGCGGGCGACGGAGCTGCTGAACGCACAAGTGCCCGGTACTACCATACCTACGGACTTTACCGTACCGGAGAAGAAGAAAACGAGTCCGGAAAAGAATCTCTTTAGCGATGAAGAAATGATTATAAACGAAATCCTTTCTACAAACGCCGATGAAACCACGCCGCTCCAAGCGCTGCAAATGATTACCCGTTGGAAAAAAACGCTCTTTGCCGGGTGCTCCTGATGCTTGCAATTTTCAGCCGTTCTGATTATGATACGGGCATCACACATATCAAGGAGTATGATTATGGCTTATAAGATCTCCGATGCTTGCGTCAATTGCGGTGCATGCGAGGGCGAATGCCCCGTAGGTGCTATCAGTGAAGCAAATGGCGCACGGGTTATCGATGCTGATGCTTGCATCAGCTGCGGTGCATGTGCCGGCGTTTGTCCTACGGAAGCAATTTCCGAAGAATAACGTTTAGGTTTCTTGGCGGCAGTTCTGGAACCGCTCTCAACGGTTCGGTATGCACAGGCTGCCGCTACTATTTTATTGTAAAAGGTTTACAGCGTGAAAGAATATTTTCACAAAATAGCGGCCGGTTATAAGTCCCTATTTTTGAAGGTGTGTACATTTGTTTTACTTTTAGGAGGCTGCCTCCTTTTCAGCTTTTGCATTGTCTATCCGCTCTGGCTGTTGGCAACTCGGTACACACAAACGTATACCGCTATCAGTCTTTTGCTTTTTTCCGCCCTTCTGTTGTTTTTTATTGTTAAGCGCAGTATAAAAAGCTATAAAGCCCATCCGCGGAAGTTCTTCTATTCGCTCATAAAAAAGCTCATTCTCTTTGGAGGAGTGATCCTCTTCTTTGTATTTATTTTTGCTTATCATCGTATCTTAGCCTTTTCGGTGCTTATCCTCTCGTTTATATTATACGGTTTCGTAGCCTTTGGGTTTTCGGAAGACCGGATATAGCGCTTCCGGTGATGAAAAAATTTCCGCTCTGCTGCGCATGTATCTTTTTTATTCATATTGTTGCGGCAGCCCAGTATGCGGAACTGCCGCTGATACCGGAGCTGTCTCCGCAAAATCATATTTTTCAGCAATATAGCGATGATGTCCTCTATGCACGGAAAGCACTTGCAGCGGGAAAAACCGCCCATGAATTACCCCTGCAATTTTACCGCTATAGAGCACGAAAAGAGGATACCATTATCCGAATCGCTGCCCGATGCAGTATTCCTTATGATGCATTGATCACTTTAAACGGTATCGAATCCGTCAAAACCGATATTTCAGGCAAAATGCTCTTGCTGCCGGCTTTACCGGCGCTCTATCTTCCCGAAAAAGCGGTTTCCGATATCGAAAAATTGACCGAAGCGCTGTGTAAAAAGCTTAAAACCGAATCCTTTTCCATTACGCTCCCTTCCGCTGCAAATCCCGAGAAAAAGATACGGGTAGAATGTTTTCCAAATGCGATGCTTGACAGCACCGTGCGCAGCTTCTTTTTTGTTCCGTTCTATCGGTTTCCGTTGCAGCATGCCGTTGTTACATCAGACTTCGGTATGCGGAAAAGCCCTTTTACCGGAAAATCAACCTACCATGCGGGTATTGATCTTGCCGCTCCAACCGGAAGCCCTGTCTATGCCTGTGCAGCAGGTACGGTTATTGAAGTTGCATACAGCAATATCTACGGTAATTACATCCTGATACGCCATGATGACGGCAGGGAAAGTCTGTACGGACATCTCAGCAAGGTTCAAGCCCGCTTGTATGAAAAGGTAAAATCAGGTATAGTAATAGGGTATGTCGGTTCTACCGGTCTTTCCACGGGGCCTCATCTACACTTTGAGGTACGTGAGCAAGGAAAGGCAAAGAATCCGTCCCTTTTCATTGATACAAAGAAAGCAAAGTCATGAAGCAGCTCTTGTGTATAACATCATATTTTTTCTTTTTTGCCGTTTCTTTTTTTTATGCTGACAGCTTTAGGGTTGGTAATATGCATTCGTATGTCTTTGACAGGGATGCTTTTGAGCCCGTATCGCTTACTATCGGTTATAATGACGCTGTTTCGTTTGCGGTTAAAAGCGGTTTTTTGTTTTTGGAAGGGATAGAACTTGAAATAAAGCAGGATAAGGCAAGTATGAATTATCCTAATTCCATCGCCTATACGGTGTATACCGATATAAAACCGCAACCTTCAAAGAAATATATCGACTATTCTGCAAAAAAGATCAGCACGGCGCTGCTGCCGAATAGGTTTTCGCATATTCTGAGGATTCCGGTAAAAAAAGACTATACTTTTAAGCACATAAAGAATAGCAAAATCTTACCGTATACAGGCCTCATTGGTGTAAGTCCTATTATGCTGCGGCTGAGTCCTGTTATGAAAGGCTTGCCTGACGATTTTGAACAAGCCGCTTTTACGGTTATTATCCGCCCCCTTCTGATTGCTGAAGGCGGCTTAAAGCTGAAACTTCAATTTCCCGAAAAGGAACAAAAACCGATTACCGTGCAGCTGAATAACGAATATCTTACGCAGTTCGACGATTTGCAGCTGTTATTGCCGGGAACGTATTCGGTAAGTATCAGTTCGGATGCGTATCGAACCGAAATGCGCTCCTGTATTGTCGAGCGGGGAAAAATCACGCAGCTGGAAGTTCAGTTGAAATCTATTACGCCGTTACTGCACATACAAGCGCCCGAACACACGGCAGTGTTTCTTGATAATCAAGAGATAATGCTTTCAAAAGAGCCGCTGCCGGTTGCGGTAGGTGTGCATACCGTTGTCTTTAAGATGGGAACGTATGAACTGACCCGTCAAATTACCGTTGAGGAAGGAAAGACCTACGAAATGACGATGACGATGGATGTTCTCTTGCAGGAAATTGTAAATTAAAATTGAAATGCGTTAAGGTTTAGTACATCAAAGCCGATATATAGAGTATCGGTCGGTTAGTTCCCCTCCCACCCATTAGCCGGCCGATAGCCAGACGGCGGGCCGGTTCTTTAACCGGCTTTTTTTTTGTGCACCCGCTTTCATTCCTCTAAAGCGCTGCGGCGTAATAAGGATATGAAGGCGGATAGGCCGCTTTAAAATACTAATCTTATTCCTGCTTTGATATTTAACGAATTGGCAATCTTTCCGGATACGTTTGAACTTCCGCTCGTGCCGATGTCACCGTTGTTGTATTTTATTTTAGTTTTCGTGTATACAGGGGCATATAAAGTATCCGACACGCCACCGTAAATTCCGACCATTTTGGTAAACATATAGGAAACATCCAAATTGACACCGCCGCCGATATTGACCTGTGATTTTTCCTTTTTTGTTAGCCCATCAGGGTAGTTTCGGCCGCTTCCGCCGATGCCGAGTCCGGCGCCGAGCCTCAGATCTAAATTCTTTACGGGGTGGAATACATAGAAGAACCCAAACTGACTGTCGATTGCATAGGTTAAGTCTGCATCTATCAAGTTTCCTGAATATGACCGTGGGTATGAAGTCTTATACCAATAGTCCTTTCCGAAAGCAAAATTTGCAGTTCCGTATACTCCGAAATTTTGAATAAATTCGACGCCGAACAGTATATTCAAACCGCCGGTATGAGCTGTCCATGATTTGTGTCCGCTGCCGGAAGGCTCGCGGCTGCCAAAATAGGTGTACACCGGGCCGAGCTCAAGGTTCATCTTTACGTTAGCGGAAAGAAAACCTACCGAAAATACGGTGAGTAAACAAAGAATACAAATTCTTTTCTTCATATCTTATAATCCTCCTAAAAAGGTATAAAGTTAGCGCAAGTATGGCATTTTTGCTTGTTTCAGTCAATGAAACACTACAGGGCAAACGCACCGGCCGGAATCCCTATGAAAGGCGGTTTGTCCCGTATACTCACGATTTGTGTTTGTGTTTTTATCGAAAACGGTGTATACTATATTTAAAAAAAAGGGTAAAGTGTGGGTACTTAAAAAGATAGCATATTTAATTCTATGATAAAGCCTAAAGACTAGTACGAGGAGGTAGGATATGAAAAAGCTGTATGTGAACTCTGTCAGTATTCTTTTTGCAGTACTGTGCCTTGTATTTACGGCATGTAACGGTATGCTTACCGACGGAGATACCGGCACCGTACGGGTTGTTATTGGGGGCGGGGGAGCAGCCCGTTCAGTTGATGCGGCAGGACTGCCTATTTTTCACAAAGATAATACAACAATCACCGTTACCGATGAAAATGGGCATAAGTTGGTAGATGCAGAACAAAAGACAGAGGTAATACTGCCGCTTCCCGTCGGTACGGAAATTACCATAGAAGTGAAGGTTACAACGGCGGCAGGCGTATGGCGCGGCTCTAAGGATCACACCGTTGCGGCAGGGGACAATTTCATTGTCGTAAAGCTGTCTAAAACACCGAAAATCATGCGGAATATCCTTATAAACAGTAGCGGACGTGCGGCATCTCTCAAGCTGGAAAGCGGTGAGGAGCTTTTGACGGGGGCTGCTCTTGATACCCATAGTAACAGATATCCGATTACCGCACGGGACAAAATCGGCAGAATATATGTGTTGTATCAAACTCCTGCCGCTCCTTCTACTTCTCTTCTTAAACGTTTTGATGTAGAGGGTAATGAAGATACAGATACCGGATTTGAAACAAAGCTTAATTCTGCACTGACAGTCGGTTCTCATGGTGTTACTATTGATGATATTGATAATATCGCAATTGACATAGAAGAGAACTACATCTTTTTGTTTAAGGGCAGTAACATCTATTGCCTCAAAGAAAAAGAAGACCATTCGTTTGAATATATCAGTGTATATGGAAGCTTCCCGATTCCTGCTGCATCCCTGAATGTTACTGCTGTAGCAGTTTATGATGATGTGCTGTTTGTGGCGGATGGCACTACCTTGTATGCCTGTAAGTTTGAAATTGAAAGTAATCAGTTGCAATTTCAGCCGGCTGGCGGACATCATGCTGCGAGTCTAAATCTTCCTAAACTGCGTACAGATACCGTTTTCGGCAATAACCTCACTAACTGTACAGGCCTTTTTGCCGACGAAGACAATGTGTATTGCCTGCTCAGCGAGAATAGCGTAGCGGGTAACCAGTGGTATATGGTGGGGTCGGTTGTGCAGTGTGCGTATAAAGACAACGGCACTCTTGAACAAAAAGGTGTTAAAGGGCTTAATCCTGATGCTTCAACCGCAGAGTCTATCAAGTTTAATCCGGCATATTTTTCCAATCCGGTAGGCTTTATCGGCAGCGATGAGGACAACCTGTACATCGCAGACGATGGAGTTGATTTTGCGTATAAAAACGAGAACTGGCATATAACCGCCAACAAAAACCGTATTGCTGCACTTAACCGGAAAACTCATGACTTAACTTTCAAAGATGCGGGTGCAACGTGGTATGGTGATGAAAAGCCGTATACCCGCCCTGATACACCTGTGTTGTTGTGGGGAAAAGATTCCAACAATGCGTTCCGCTATTGGACAAGTGCGGACGGGACAGATACATATTCCTCAGATAACACGCTGTTTGCAAGTTCTCTTTCCGAAAAGCCTACCGATGTTTTCTGCTATGACCAAGACGGCAATCTGTATATATTGTGGAGAGGCGGTTCAGGTTACAAGGTTAGACGCTTTGAGCTGAAAAACGGCGTTTCTTATGACGGCACTGCAAGAGTAGATTCTCCCGCGATAGGCAGTGGACCGCGGATACCTAAATATATTGCGGTAGATATTTCCGATGGGCAGAATTGTTTGTATTACGGAAATGATGACGGCGGTTGGTGGGTATCTAAGTTAATATGGGGTGACAATTTTTCTGGGTTGGGAACTGAGACAAACGTGATCAGAAGTATAACCGGAGAGATGACCGCGCTTGCTGCAAACAAGGATGGAGTGTTTGTTGCTACGAAAGAAGAGCAAACAGTACCGTCCGCTACCTATACGCTCAAGGTAACAAAGTACAAGAAGGATAGCCCTGACACTTCGGATGGGGAAATAACGATTGTTTCTTCCGCCATTGCCGAAGATTCGTATAGTTATCCTGACTCTTACAACGAGTATAATGAAGCTATTTATGACTTACGGATAGTCGACGGTGTGCTGTATGCTGTTACGTCAAAGATAGAAAAAGGGATGAAAGATAATAGCGGGTATCAACTTGATAGCTTTAAAAACGGCAGTGTACTGTATAAAATTGCAAAAACGGCATCATTCTCCGGTAATGCAGAAAAGCGCGCTGAAAAGAATCCCGTACCTCCGGAAGGTACGAATCCGGGAGTCGGCTATGGATTCTACCGCTTTATCGCCGTTAAGCCGAAAAAGCTCGTTATTGCTTCGGACAGTGCTTGGGGTAAAGACGGAATTACTGCATCGCATGTTAAAGCTAACAATAACAAAGTTTTTGAATATGACTTAGACAAAAACTTGCTGGAAGAAAAGAATGCTGGTGGGATATTCTCTAAGGAATTGCAAAGAGAGCCTTTATCCTCCGGTTTTGAGTGGGAATAACCCGTAAGATGACTTTTCGCCAACGCTGCGCAGTGCGCTTCGGGCGTGCAGCGCAGCACAAGCTGCTTGTCAGCCTCTGCGTTCCGGTGTACGGGACGGAGGGGCTGGTCGGGCGGTTTTTAGACACAGTGCTACAACAGGCGGATGCACCGCTGTTTGAAACTATTATTGTCAACGACGGCAGCCCCGGCACAAAAGAACTGCGGAGTATTGTTAAAATATACGCAAAGCGGTTTAACGCGCAGGGGCTGCCGTTCGTGTTTTTAGAACACGGAAAAAACCTTGGGCTGGTGGAAGCACGCCGGACAGCAGTGAATGCTGCATCGGGGGAATACATCGCCTTTGCCGACTCCGATGATGAGCTGCCGCCCGCGGCTCTCCGCATCTTGTACGATGCAGCCTGTACCTCCGGTGCGGATATTGTGCATGGAAAGGCAGCGGTATTCGGTACGGAAGGGGAACCGGAAGCACGTGTTGCCGTTTTTGTACGAAGAGCTCAAAACGTATACGAGGGTGTTTTACATGGCGATGCAATTATGCACGGATTTCTGATAAAACGCCTCTATTCGGACTTTTTGTGGGGCAAACTTTTTAAAACTAATCTTGTTCAAAAGGCCTACGCAGCCATTCCCTTTACCTATTGCACTATGGCGGAAGACGTTCTTACCTACTTTTTTATTGCCTTATATGCGGATAAATATCGAGGTATTCCCGATATTGTCTACAATTACTGCATCAACACCGGCGTTACTTCCCGCAAAGAAATCTCCGACCTTGCCGAATGGGAAAAAGTATGCTCCGCTGCTTCGGTGTTTACCATTATCCTTTCTTATTTGGATGACCACCCCTCCATCGGCAGCGAAATACGCAAAGCAGTCAAAGCCCTCGGACGCACATACCGTACCGATAACCTCAAACAGCTGGAAGTCTGCGTTACTCCTGTATTACAGGAAGAAGCGCGAGCAATGCTCGATGAATGGTGGGGAATAGGGGTACGTAATTAAGAATTTTGGTTCGTTTTGCAGGAGCTATTAAAAACACTCCGATGTATTTGCTTCGTCATGTGGCGAAACATCTCGCCGTAAGGCTTTTTCTTGTGGTATACTGCCCCTATGCTGATTGGAGAAATTCAAACACCCGTGTCAAATTTGTATGGGGCGGGGAAAACAACTGTTGAACAACTGAACCGGCTGGGGATCTCGACGGTCGGTGATCTACTACGGCTCTGGCCGCGCGCATGGGAAGACCGCAGCAGGTATAATACGCTCAGCGAATGGAATGCGTTTCATAAATTGAATGTTCCGGTAACGATTATGGATCAGCAATGGTTCGGCTACGGGCGTATGAAAACGCTCAAGTTGATTGTCTGCGATTCCGAAGGAACCCGCGGCGAGCTTGCGTGCTTTAATCGGCCTTTTTTAGAGAAATCGTTTCCCGAAGGTACAAAGGCGTTGGTCTACGGAAGTTTTTCCGTTAAATACGGGGCTATCCAATCGAGTTCGTTTGATATAGAACAATACGATACGGCGGAGCGCCGTATTTTGCCGGTGTATCCGCTAACGCAGGGGCTTACGCAGACAAAGCTGCGCAAGCTCATCGAGCAGGCGCTTAATTCGTATGCGCGGAGCATCGACTCCGAACTTCCCGCCGATGTATTAAATAAATACGGCTATCCCGATAAAAGAACCGTGTTGTTTGCAATGCACCGCCCCTCTTCCATGCAGGAGGCGGAAAACGCCCGTACCGCGCTCATCTTTGAGGAGTTCTTCCTGTACGAGGCAGCTGTCGGTATGCGTGCGCTTGAGCGGCGCGGTGTGCTGCCGCGTACGGCGGTGCGGGATGACGCTTCGGAAGGTACGGCTCAACCGGCGGCGCTGCAGTGCACATACAGTCCGCTGCAAAAGGAGCTACTCTCGCGTCTGCCGTTTACGCTTACCGCAGACCAGCAAGCCGTTACCGCGGAGATTAACGCCGACCTCGATGGAACGGCGCCCGCCGCCCGCCTTATTCAAGGTGATGTCGGTTCGGGCAAAACCCTCGTTGCGTTTTTAGCCTGCTTAAAAGTGATAGAGGGCGGCGGACAGGCGGCGCTGATGGCGCCGACTGAGCTGCTGGCACGGCAGCACGCCGATAATGCGGCAAAGCTTTTGGAACCGCTCGGCGTGCGGCTTGCTTTTTTAACCGGCAACCTCAAGGCGGCGGGACGCTCTCAGCTGTTACAGCAGCTTGCTTCCGGTAATATCGACCTCATCATCGGTACGCACGCCCTTTTTTCCGCCCAGACGCTGTATAAAAACCTGCGTATGGTTGTTATCGACGAACAGCATCGCTTCGGTGTACTCCAGCGCTCTGCAATTATCCAAAAAGGTATCGACAGCGGAAAAAAGGCTCCGCATTTTTTGATGATGAGTGCGACGCCCATACCGCGGACGCTTGCGCTGTCGATGTTCGGCGACCTCGACATTTCTGTTATCAAAACGATGCCTCCCGGGCGCAAGCCGGTGATTACCTATGTTGCCCCCGAAAGCAAGGCCGAAAAAGTGTATTATTTTATCGGGCAGGATATCCTTGCCGGAAAGCAAGCCTATTTTGTGTACCCGATTATCGAAGATTCGGAGACGCTCAGCCTTAAATCGGCGGAAGATATGTTCGCGGAGCTGACGCGGGATTTTCCCCATCACCGGCTTGCGCTCCTGCATTCCAAGGTGCCGGAGGACGAAGCGCGGGCTATTATGCAGGAGTTCCGAGCAGGAGCTATTCACATCCTTGTGGCTACCAGCGTTATTGAAGTCGGCGTCGATGTGCCGAACGCCACCTGTATGGTCATCGAACACGCCGACCGCTTCGGCCTTTCGGCGCTGCATCAGCTGCGGGGTAGGATCGGGCGGGGCAGCGAGCAATCCTATTGCTTTTTACTCTATGGGAAAAATATCACCGAAACCGGTATGGCGCGGCTCAAGGTGATGGCAAGCACGGCTGACGGGTTTGTCATTGCGGAAGAAGATTTAAAGCTGCGGGGGCCGGGAGACATCGGCGGCGTTGAGCAGTCCGGCTATTGCGGTTTTGAACTTGCCGATCCCATCCGCGACTTTGCGCTATTGGAAAAAGCCCGCATCGCCGCCTTTGAGATGCTTGCCGCGCAGCGCGGATTAACTCAACGGGAAAACTCAAATACTTGACCTGTTCGATAACCGCATTGTCGAACAGGTTTACAGCGGATACCGCAGAATAAAAAAAGAGCGGCCTTATAGGGATATATAAGACCGCTCAAAAACTTATTTTGGGAGAAATAAATTCCTACTCTTCATTAGGCTATTTTGTCGCCTCTCTTAAAAGCTTACGACATGTATCGAGTACGCGCTTTGCGACCAGTTCTTCAGAGCTGTCTGCCGGAATACAGGTCGGCTTTTTACCGTCCGTCTTTTCGATTTCGCTCGGCTTCATACCGTACCATACATGCATGTGCGCGGGACTGCCGTGCGGTGTCGTCATCGATAAAAAGGCGAATTTTCCCGCTTTTTGCCGGTCGGATGCAACAAATGCATTTGCCGTAGCGCGCAGTTTATTAGCGCCGTCACGGCTGTAAGCAACTCTCGAAAGTTCGGTCATACCTTTCCATACAACCATTTCGTTTTTATCGTTTCCGGTAACGAATTCAAGGTGTGTAAAATCGGAAGCAGTACCGTAGCTTTTCTTTGCCATCTTAATGATTTCTTCTTTGGTAAAGTCGCTGCCGTCTTTCTTTCCGGAAAATTCTTTAATGAGCTTTGCGTACGCTGCCTGAACGGCGGGACGCGGATCGTCATAGATCAGTGCAGTGTTGATCCATTTACCCGTATACGGCATAAGAGGAGCTTTCGGCAACATCTCCGCAACTTCCTTAATCGTATCGGTCATTTCTTTTAACAGGTTTTCGTTCGAGACTGCCGTATCGGCGTAGGTCGGCCACCAGAGCGGATCGCTTTCTACCAGTGACTTAATGTCTCTGCTGCCGAACCGTGCGTGCCAGTGCAATAAGCTGTCTTCGGAATCTCGATGCGGAGGTACGATAATAAAATATTGCGCTTCCGCTAAGCCTTGTACCGGTTTGATCGCTTCAAATGCATACCATGAATGGCCTTCAAACCCTTGCATGGGTTTCATTCCGGTATAACGGTATTCGCACGGAATTTGTTTTTCATTACCGTCTTTGTCCATTACGGTAAACAATACGGTATTAGAACCGTCAAACTTGACTTTTGCAATCGGTGTTGCAAACATATTGGAAACTGCTGCCTTTAATCCGTCTTCGGTATAGTACGGCATCTTTTCCGCTTGCGTTCTATATGCGTCGTTCAGCTGAGTCGCGCCGGAAATCGCACTAAAGGATTGCCATTCGCCCTTCCACGCAGAAAGTTCATTTCCCGCTTCGAGCTTTGCAGCTGCGGATGTCGATTTACATCCGGTAAAAAATACGGCAAGCAGCAATACCGCCGCTCCGTATACGATATGTTTTTTAGATAACATCTAAACCTCCTAATGTTTGCCTATACTTACAAAAATCGTAAAAAATGTCAACTACTGCTGACAGATTGTATAATCCATAATCCCGATGCAGAGCGCCATGGTATTAAATCGGCAGGAAGACACAAATACCGCCGAATAAAAAAAGAGCGGCCTTATGGGGACTTATAAGACCGCTCTAACACTTATTTTTGGGAGGAATACCATCTACTACACACATAGCTGATTCATAGCTGTATAATGTATGCTTATAGTAACAAGCTTTAGTTAAAATGTCAACCGTTTCTAACAGGCTAATAACTAATAACTTCGATATTCATCTCGGCACTTATTTTTGCTAACTTTTTGTCACACGTTAATAATTGTGCGCTGTATTTTTGTGCAGTAATAAGATAAAACATATCATAAACAGGATGCCGGTATTTGACTGATTCTTTATAGACTCTGTTACATAATATTTTCGTATTAATAAAATCGTCTATCAACTCGATGCAATATTCTATACCTTTTTCGCATATTGTTGTATCCAAAGAAGAAAAGTTTCTATATTTCCAGAAAACATTTGTAATTTCTGATGGATAAATATCCGGTGCAAAAATACATTCAGCATTTGTACATATTTCTTTAAACAAAGATGCATGCTTCATATTTAATGCCATTTCAATAGCAGCACTGGCATCAAGCACTATATTCATCGTTCTCTATCCTCACGCAGTAATGTTACAGGATCCGGTATCAAGACATCAGGGATAGTGAGGTCTTCCATTTTCTTTAATACCATTCTACGTCTGCTTTTATTGCGATTACTGTTGTTCAAGCTTTCTTTTAAGAGAATTATTGTTTGTTCTGCAATCGACCGTTGTTCTTGTGCTGCCAGATATTGTATTTGCATATACATATCATTCGGTATATTCCGTACTTGAATAGTAGGCATAGTATCTCCTATAAAAAGCCAAGAAGAAAGTATCAACTTTCGATTGACTTCTCGTATACTAGGTGTTCAGTGTAGTTTTTTTATCTACAGACGTCTAGTACTTTGATTTAAGCTGTATAAAAAACATAATCTATAAGGCCTATGCGGTTGTTTCCGAATTTTCACGGTTTTTCGTACGCACAATAAAACCGCTGCGCAGCGGTACGTTCGTTTCGATAATGCAGGGATGTCCGTGGCATACCCAGTCGCGGGTAGCGCCGGTTTCGGGGTCGAGCAGGGTGTAATTGCAGTCTTCGATTGCGCAGATGTCGGGGCCGATATATTCAAGCGGCATATCTGTGGTAATCTTATTCATGGATATGAATTCGTAGCGGTTGCCGCCGAGTTCTTTCCCGATGGTACCGGCCATGCTATACGGCGACTTGGATTCCCCGCGGGTTGTTTTATTGGCATCATCCTTTGAAAAATAAAAGCCGGTACCGAACGCACGGTGCGCCGTATTGTACAGCTCTTTCACAAAGGGCTCAGCTTCGGCCGGGGAGATTTTGCCGAATAAGGCGTCGATCCGTTTCCGGTAGGCGCGGGTAACGAGCGCTGTATAATAGAGGCTTTTCATTCTTCCTTCTATTTTAAGCGCATCTGCCCCTGCCTTTTTCAAGTCGGTCAGGTAGTCTATCATGCAGAGGTCTTTAGACGAAAACAGCGCCGTATAGCCGTCGCCCTCTTCTACGGGAAAGTATTCTCCCGGGCGCTCTTTTTCTTCAACGGCAAGCGAATAGTCCCACCGGCAGGAGTGGGTGCAGGCTCCTGCATTCGCGCTGCGGCCGGTAAGGTATGCGCTGATAAGACATCGCCCCGAATACGCAATGCACATTGCACCGTGCACAAAGCATTCAAGCTCCATCTCCGGTACGTGCGCTTTTATTTCGGCAATATCGGCAAGCGAGGCCTCTCTACCGAGTACCACGCGTTTAAATCCCAAGTCGCGGTATACCCGCACCGCTTCATAATTGATACAGTTTGCCTGTGTGCTGAGGTTGATCGGTGTATCGGGAAAATGTTTGCGTAATACGGAAACCATTCCGATATCCTGAATAATAAAGGCGTCGATAGGGTAGAGCCTAAAATAATCGGCTTCTGCCAAAAAGGCCTTAATATCCTCATTATGAAAAGAAATATTCAGTGCACAGAGCAGCTTCTTGGGTTTTCCCTGTTTTGCATAGTGCTCTTTCAGTGCGCTGATAGTTTTGTATTCGTCGGTAAAAAAATTATCTGCTTTTACCCGCAAGGAAAAATTTTTGAGGCCGATATAGGCGGCATCCGCTCCGTATTCCCACGCGTAGTGCAGTTTTTCCAGATTGCCGGCAGGGGCTACCAATTCCATCATGTTGATCATTCTTCCTCAATAAAAAGAGACTGCACCCATTGTCCCATTTTTTCTACTGCTAAGTGAGCTTCTTTTGCCTGTGCATCCATCGCCTGAAAGAAATGCCACATCTCAGGCCATATATCTAACTGCACCTGTCCGCCGGCCGCTTCAATCTTCTGTGTGAGAGCCTTTGCATCTGCTAAGAGAATTTCCTTACCGCCGCACTGAATAAATATCGGAGGGAAACCTGCAAAGGAACCGTAAAGCGGAGATACCAGCGGGTTCTGAAAATTGTCAGCTGCAGTATAGCGTCCGGCCACTGCCTGAAATGATTCTTTCATCAAAAATTTATCGGACTTTTGTAACGTATGCATTTCTTCGTTTGAGCATGAAACATCCAGCCACGGCGAAATGAGTACGAGCGCAGCAGGTTGGGGGAGCTTTTTCTGTTTTAAATAGTGAACAAGTGCGACTGCCAAATTTGCTCCCGCCTCATCTCCTGCAATAACGACCGATTCCGGAGGAAAATCGTATTTTTTCAGTATTTCTCGATAGGTAATAAAGATATCCTCCAGGCCGGCAGGAAAAGGATATTCCGGCGCGCGGCGGTACTCCGGCAAAAATAATTTGCACGCGCATTCATGAGCAAACGAAGCACAAAAATTGCGTGAAGCCTTGCACGACCCATTTACAAAGGAGCCCCCGTGAGCATAGAGAATGACACGGTTTGCCGCCGCAACTTCGGGTTTCAATATTTCTACCGGCACCGAACCGATTGTGTCGCGCGTTATGTCCGTATTGTTCGGCAGATACGGCGAATAAAAAAAGGAATCATATTCCTCCCGAATAGTACTTAACGGTACTTTAGGGGAATACAAGGTC
Source organism: Treponema sp. OMZ 857 (assembly GCF_024181085.1). Classification (NCBI taxonomy): domain Bacteria; kingdom Pseudomonadati; phylum Spirochaetota; class Spirochaetia; order Treponematales; family Treponemataceae; genus Treponema; species Treponema sp. OMZ 857. Next base: position 2,124,785 of record NZ_CP051147.1, on the reverse strand, counting down.
TTTTTAAATACTTTTTGTATTTTCCGTAGTGAATTTGTCCCATCCATCGCAGTAGTATACAAAATCTTCCTTGATAATGCTAGTCTATAGAGCAATTCTGAAAAAAAATGCAAAAATATACGGTTTTTTCAGAATTATTGTATAAATATACTTGATACAATGATAAGATTATGTATAATCAAATAATATCACTCACTATAACTTAAAAGGAGAAGTAGAGTATGAAGCACAAGATGATATGCTTATTAACTGCTTTGGTAGGCGCAGCGCTGATTTTGGCAAGCTGCGGTGGGCAGAGCGGTGAAAAGGGATCAGCAGCCAATAACGCTGCAGCCGAATTTATTCTCGGTAATGGCGCTGAGCCGCAGAGCTTGGATCCCGCAAAAATTCAGGGCGTACCCGAGCACCGCATCAATATGGCATTGTTTGAAGGTTTGGTAGGCTATGATCCGAAAACCAGTACTGCAGTACCGGGCGTTGCGGAATCATGGGATATCAGCGAAGACGGTATGACCTATACCTTCCACTTACGGAATGCACAGTGGAGTGACGGAACACCGATCACCGCAAAGACATTTGTCGATTCATGGCTGCGTATGCTGGCACCGGAAACAGGCTCTCAGTATGTATTTATGATCAACATGGTTGTAAAAGGAGCTGAGGAGTATAATACCGGTAAGGCAGATGCTTCCGCTGTTGCAATTAAGGCTGTCGATGATAAAACCTTCGAAGTACAGCTGACCGGCCCCGCACCCTATGTTATTGATATGTTAGCACATTATGCCTTTAATCCTATGCCGATGCACACAATTGAAAAATTCGGTAATGACTGGATTAAGCCCGGCAACTTTGTGGGAAACGGTCCCTTTGTGCTTGAAACATGGGTCCCGCAGGAAAAAATTACCGTTGTACCGAACGACAAATACTGGAACAAAGAGAACGTGCATCTTTCTCGTATAACGTTCTTGCCAATCGAAGACAGCAATACGTCTTACGAAAAGTATAAGGCAGGAGAGCTTGACTGGAATACCGGTATTCCGGTACCCCGTATCGACGAAGTAAAGCAGCTGCCCGACTATCAGGTTGCTCCGCAGCTTTCTACCTATTACTACATCTTTAACGTAAAGCGCGGTCCGCTCCAGGATGCCCGTGTACGTAAAGCTTTGACACTGGCGCTGGATCGGCAGGAGTTGGTAGAGAAGGTAACAAAAGCCGGTCAGGTAGCAACCCGCTCGATGGTTCCCCCGATGGCAGGTTATACACCGGGGCAAGGCGCAGGCTATGATCCCGAACTCGGAAAGAAACTGCTTGCAGAAGCAGGATATCCCGATGGAAAAGGCTTCCCCTCATTGACGGTTATTTACAATACGCTGGAAGGTCATAAAATGATTGCAGAATATGTTCAGGAATCATGGAAGCGAAATCTTGGTGTTGAGGTTAAGATCCAAAACTATGAATGGAAAACCTATATCGACAAGCGTAACCAGCATGATTTTGATATAACTCGTGCAGGATGGACAGGTGACTATCAGGATCCTAATACTTTCTTGGAACTTTTCTTAACTGACGGCAGCAATAATAACGGACAATATGGCAATGCCGAATATGATGCATTAATCCGCAAAGCTGCCACAATGAAAGGTGGCGCGGAGCGCTTCCAGGTACTGCATGATGCAGAAACAATCCTGTTGGAACAAGATCAGGCTTTACTGCCGATGTATTCGTATGTCAGCCAGAACATCATCGATACGACAAAGTGGGAAGGTTGGTATAACAATCCGCAGGACATCCACCCCTACGTTGGTCTGAAGAAAGTAAAATAAAGAAGATAATTTTGGAAAGCATTTCTGTTTTTCCAAAATCTTACAACCGCCGAATAGGCATATGCCACCGAACAATCCTAAAACGGACAAGGAGGCATACAAGCTCTGCGGGTTTGCTGCCTGCGGAGCTTCTTTTTTAGAAGGAAAGCTCTAAAGACTCCCGTTTTTAGAGATGCCCGGAAGATGTTAACACTATTGGGGGAAGCATGATCCGATTTGTTATACGCCGGTTAATTAGTTTAGTGCCGACGCTTTTTTTAATTGTAACATTCAGTTTTTTCATAATGAAGGTAGCGCCCGGGGGACCTTTTTCCAGTGAACGGAATTTACCGCCTGAGGTGCTTGCAAATATCAATCGTGAGTATCATTTGGACGAGCCGCTTTTTAAGCAGTATACGCGGTATCTGGGTAATATGCTGCGAGGGGATCTCGGTCCGTCTTTCAGATATAAAGATTATACCGTCAACGATTTAATCGGAAATACCATGCCGAATTCGCTTATTCTCGGTATCACCTCCCTCTGTGCTGCTCTCTTTTTCGGTTTGCTTGTAGGGCTTGTTTCTGCGGTAAAGCGAAATTCGATTGCCGATTACGCATCGATGTCTATTGCCGTTATCGGAATTTCGGTACCGTTATTTGTTGTCGGCCCGCTGTTAATGCTTCTTTTTGCAGTAAAATTAAAATGGCTGCCGACCTCCGGTTGGATTACCGGACGGCATGGGCTTAAAACGATTATTATGCCGGCACTTGCATTGTCGTTGCCGTATTTTGCATACATTGCGCGTCTTTCTCGTGCCAGTATTTTGGAAGTACTGCGTTCGGATTATATCCGTACTGCGTATGCAAAAGGACTTTCATATCCGGTTGTGCTGTTTAAACACGCGTTAAAGGGTGCTCTGTTGCCGGTTATCAGCTATCTCGGCCCTGCTTTTGCAGGTATTATCACCGGCTCTGTTGTTATCGAAAAAATATTCTTGGTTCCCGGGCTTGGTACCTTCTTTGTTCAATCCGCTCTCAACCGCGACTATACGCTGATCATGGGAACGGTGATTATGTATTCCGTTATTTTGATTTTGATGAATTTTGTTGTTGATATTCTCTATGCGGTTATCGACCCCCGCATTTCATATAAGTGAGGCTGAAGATGGATACTAAGCAAATAGATACCGAAAACCGTACTGAAGATAACGGGCAAGTGAATGAATTCAACCAGTCGATGAAGCCGGTCTCCTTATGGGATGATGCATGGAGGCGGCTTAAAAAAAATAAAATGGCAATCGGCGGCCTTTTTATTGTAGCATTTTATGCTGCAATTTCGCTGTTGGCCCCGTTGCTGCCTATTTACTCCTATTCCGAGCAGACAATTATCCATCAGAATCTGCCGCCCTCTTTTCGTACGGCAGGTAATCTGATGCTCAAAATGCGTCGTGCGGATATGATGCGTACGGCAAAAAAAGAAGGTAGGGCTGATCTTTCGGAAAAACAAAAAGAAGAGCTCGCCGCTTTAGAGCGGGAGGTAACGAATAACCCGGTACACAACCGCCGCTATCTTTTGGGCACCGATGCGCTCGGGCGAGATGTGTTTGCCCGAGTCGTATACGGCGGCCGCATTTCGATCATGATCGGTTTGATCGGCACGATTACTTCGTTATTTATCGGCGTACTGGTCGGCGCGGTCAGCGGTTATTTCGGCGGCTGGCTCGATAACGTATTGATGCGCTTTGTCGATATTATGTACGGTTTGCCGTACATGCTCGTTGTTATCATTATGATGGCGATCTTGGGACAGAGCATTATTATCTTGTTTGTTGCGATTGCACTTGTTTCGTGGCTGACCATCGCACGCGTCGTGCGCGGGCAGGTTATCAGTTTAAAGAATGCCGAGTTTGTCGAAGCCGCCCGTTCAATGGGTGCTTCTACGCCGCGTATTATCTTCCGGCACATTTTACCGAATACGCTCGGTATTATCATCATTTACTCAACTCTTTCTATTCCGGGCTTTATTATGAACGAGAGTTTCCTTTCGTTCTTAGGACTCGGTGTTTCCGCACCTCAGGCTTCATGGGGGTCGCTTGTATCCGACGGAGTAAACGTAATGACGCTCTATCCGTGGCAGTTGTTGGTTCCGGCAATCGCAATGACGGTTTTCTTATTTGCAATGAACTTTCTCGGCGACGGCCTCCGCGATGCCTTCGATCCTCAGAGTAAAAACAGGGTGTAACGATGAATAATCAAAAATCAGACGAGAAAATCTTACAGGTTAAAAATTTACAAGCATGGTTTTGGACCGATGCAGGTATCGTCAAGGCTGTTGACGGCGTTTCTTTCGATTTGCATAAACGCGAAATGCTGGCGATTGTCGGTGAGTCCGGTTCGGGTAAGAGCGTAACCAATTTAGCGGTTATGAACCTTATTCCCAATCCTCCGGGTAAAATCATCGGAGGCGAGGTGTGGTTCGGCGGCAAAGATGTGCTCAAGATGGATAAAAATGAGATTAGACAGCTTCGGGGAAATAAAATCTCGATGATCTTCCAAGACCCGATGACCAGCCTTAATCCCTTTTTAAGAATCTCGACGCAGATGATAGAAACAATCCGGCTGCATCAGGGCTTATCGAAAAAAGATGCGCGTGATCGAGCAATTGAAATGCTCAAGCTTGTCGGTATCCCCGCGGCGGAAAAGCGAGTAGACTGCTATCCGCACCAGTTCTCGGGCGGTATGCGGCAGCGCGTTATGATTGCGATGGGATTAAGCTGCGACCCTGAGGTACTGATTGCCGATGAGCCCACTAGCGCACTGGACGTTACCATTCAGGCGCAGATTTTGGACTTAATAGGCGATTTGAGTGCACGGCTTGGTACCGCGGTTATTATGATTACCCATTCGCTCGGTTTAGTCGCCGGTATGTGCGACAATGTTTGTGTTATGTATGCAGGGCGCATTGTAGAACAGGGTGGCGTAGATGAATTATTTGCAAATCCTGCACATCCTTATACACGGGGATTGATTAAATCCGTACCGCGGATGGACAAAAAAAATACGGGACGGTTATTCTCCATCAGCGGGCAGCCGCCGAACGTTATCGACTTGCCACCGTGCTGTCCGTTCTATCCGCGCTGTACCGAAGCGATGCCGCAGTGCAAAACGGAATATCCCGCTTCATATAGCCTTTCCCCTAGTCACCGCACCAGTTGCTGGCTCTATCAGCCGGGGAAGCCGGCAGGGGAAGCGGTTGCAACGGTACCGAACAATGCTGCAGCAGAATCTGCGGGAAATAACGAATAGGAGGATGCGGATTTATGGAAGAAAGATATAACGAATCGGAAGCATTATTGACCGTTAAAGACTTAAAGATGCATTTTCCGTTTGCGGAAGGCAGCCTCTTCTCACGTAAGAAAGGTGCTGTCCGTGCAGTGGACGGTATCAGCTTTTCGGTGAAAAAGGGTGAAACGCTCGGTCTTGTCGGGGAGTCCGGTTGCGGAAAATCAACCGCAGCGCGCGCCATTGCGCAGCTGTATACGCCGACATCGGGTTCCGTCCGGTTTAAAGGTATGGAGCTCGCCGGTTGTTCGCACCATACGCTGATGCAGGCGCGTAAGGATATGCAGATGGTATTCCAAGACCCGTATGCATCGCTGAATCCCCGCATGACGGCAGGAAATATTATCGCAGAGCCGATGCAGATTTTAACGAAGCGCGGCATCCTTTCGTATACGCAAAAAGAAATTGATGACAGGGTCGAGGTGTTAATGGAAAAGGTCGGACTTTCCCGCTTTTTCCGCAACCGGTACCCGCATGAGTTTTCAGGCGGACAGCGGCAGCGTATCGGTATTGCCCGTGCGCTTGCACTTCAGCCGGAGTTAATCCTTGCGGATGAGCCGGTCAGCGCGCTCGATGTATCCATCCAAGCGCAGATTCTTAACCTTTTTAAGGATTTGCAGGATGAATTCGGGCTTACCTATGTGTTTATTGCACATGACCTTGCCGTTATTCAGTACATTTCTACGCGGGTTGCGGTTATGTACCTTGGTGTTATCGTAGAAATTGCGAATGCCGAAGAGCTCTACTCAAAGCCGCTGCATCCGTACACGGAAGCGCTCCTTTCCGCAGCTCCTATCCCGGATCCGGAAATCGAACGCAAGCGCAAGCGAATTATCTTATCGGGAGATGTGCCTTCACCTACAGAACAGCGCACGGGCTGCTACTTTTATGACCGCTGCCCCAAGCGTATGGAACACTGTAAAAACACTATCCCGCAGCTGAAAGACAAAGGGAACGGCCATCAAGTCGCATGCTTCCTCTGCGAATAAGCCGCCGCCGTTTTCGGCAAGCAGCTGAAAATTGCAATGCTGTAAGGACTAAGGCGGTAAACCTTTAAGTGTTTTCTATCTGTGCGAAATTTTGAAAAAATTTCGCACACTTTTTTCAGGACTAGCAGAGCAAACGCATCAGACGGAATAAATGAGAATCGCAAAATAAATAGGCTGTCAGACCATTTGAACCGCAAAGAGGTTCAATTCTGGTTGAACAGTCTCATTCTTCTGCGGGGGTTTGCAAATCCGCCATGGATGGCGGGGGAATTAAACAGCAGCGAATTTGCTTTATAGCAAATTCGCCATCACTCAATGTACACGGATGTACATTGAGTGATGAAATGTCTGATGCGTTTGCTTGATTTCACTCTTCCATCGGCGCTTTGATGGGGGTATATACATAAAAGCCTTTTTTGGAGCGCAGGCCGAAAAGCTCGTGCAATACTTGCAGGTCGGCAGTTTTGTAGAATCGGGCATTTTCTGCGAGCAACGTTTTTAAGATTTCGTCGGCTACGGGCGGCTCTTTATATAAAACCTTTAACGAATACGTTTCTTTTATGCCTGCCTTGGTCGCGGCATAATTGACGGCATCGGTAAAACCGCCCAATTCATCAGCGAGCTGCAGCTCCTTCGCCTGTGTTCCGGAATAAATTTTCCCTTGAGCTAATTCTTCAACAGTTGCACGCGGGAGATTTCTGCCTTGCGCTACCGTATCTAAAAAGATTGAGTATGTATGCATAACTTCCAATTCCGATTGCGTTTTTTCTGCATCGGTCGGATTGCGGAAAATTGAGTAGGGCATACGGCCGGAAACACTGACTCCATCTACATGGATTCCGAAGTATTCTTGTACAGCCTTTTGGATAGATGGTGAAACGGCAAAGACACCGATTGAACCGGTAATGGTATATGGCGAGCAAAAAATATAATCGGCGGAAGATGCAATCCAATATGCTCCCGAGGCTGCTATATCACCCATCGACACAACAACAGGTTTACCGATTTTTTTGGACAGTCTATCTAAACTTCTTCGTATATCCTCAGAGGCGTTCACTTCTCCGCCGCCCGAATCAATCCGCAATACTACTGCTTTAATTGAATCGTCATCAGCAGCTTCGTCGAATAAATCTACGAGGGTAGGACTGTCCGCATTATCGGCAGTATTGCCGGTAGTTCCCGTAATCGAACCGGTTAAATAAATAACCCCGATCCGATTATCCGTTTCTTTCTTTTTAAAAGACTTATTATATTTGTTGTAGTTGATAAAATCCCGTGAAGAAAGGTCGTATGTTTCCTCATCCAATACACCGAGTTCAACGCCGCATTCTTCGTACGTGCCGATATCGGTGATTAGATTTGCATCAAGTGCCGCTTGGGCGCTGTTTCCGTTTACCTTCCGCAGTGCATCGTTATATCGTACCGTATATGTTTCGAAGAGGTTTGCGTCAGCGGCTCTATTAGCGGCTATATCCTGTAAGTATGTGTGCCATAAGTCTTTCAGTACGGATAGATTATTGTTACGCACTCCGGTAGACATTTCGGTACGTGAATAAGTTTCCGCCATCGACTTGAAAGCCCCCGCATGGGCAACATTCCATTGAACGCCGAGTTTATGTTCCATTTCGCCGTAGAAAAGCGATTCAGTGTAAAATCCCGATAAGTCTACCTCGCCCATAGGATCAAGGTAGATATGGTCGGCAAAAGAGGCAATGTAATAGCGCCCTAATCCGTAGCTTGTTGAAAATGCATAGAGCGGTTTATTGGAGTCCTTGTATTCAAGCAATGCCGTCTTTAATTCGGTAAAATGTCCTGTGGAAATACCGTAGAGACCGGTAAGATCGAGTAAAACTCCTGTTATCCGCCGGTCATGTGCGGCGTGGCGTAATGCATCGGTAATATCCGATAATAACACGGCATCGGAAGTTGTATCCGACAGCAGGTAATTCCGCCAGACAAATTCATCCGGTTTTTCGGTAAGGCGTCCTGCCGGATTAATCAATAAAAGGGAGTCGGCATAAACCGTAACGCGGGTATTTTTTTGTTTCCCCGTGCCGTCATTGTATTTGTAAATACCTGCAATAAATAGAAAAAGCAAAATGAAAAATATGAGATTAATAATAATCAGACGGATAAGATTCAAACCGCGAAAGAACAAATGAAAAAACCCGCGTTTTTTATCTTTCATAGGAAACTCCTTTGCTATAGCGCTTTCTAAAAAATTATTTCGGTAGAACTGTATTATCGGTGAAAGAAGCTTATGCGGTACGGGGTTGAATGAAAAGGGGCATCGGTTATCCGGAGGTATCTATTATTGTATACGTTCCGTATCTGATAAAAGGACTGCCCTGGGGGGGACTTGAACCCCCATGCCCGTGAAAGCACTAGTACCTGAAACTAGCGTGTCTACCAATTCCACCACCGGGGCAAAAAACGCATTGCAATGAACACATTATAGATAAAAAGAGGCTTTTGTCAATCGCTTTTTTTTGGTATACTTCAACAAATATGAGTGTATATCCGTCGGACAAACTATTTAAACTGTTGCGAGGCATTATCATCATTCTGATTACGGTTATTGTAGTCGGAACCGTTATCGCTGTTGTCAAAAAGACAAAAGAACGGGCTTCCGGCCGGCAGGATGAAGAATCGAATGCGGGCGCCGTCTATATTCCTCCTAAGGAATATGCGTTGTATGGTGACCTTGGTCAGCTTCGTGCCGTTACAGCCGATAATCCGCCGATCACTGTTATCCTCAAGCCTTTTCTTGAATATAAGGCATCGGATACCGCGTTTCAGGAAGAATTGGTTGCGAAAAAAGAAGTGCTGAAAAAAAACATACTCGATTGGTTCTCGCTCGAAAGTGCGTATCGGCTCAGCAGTGAATTGCCGCAAGATATAAAACGAGCGCTTATGGAACGGATAAATAAACAGCTCGTATTGGGACAGATTCATAATATCTATTTTGAGGAATTCGTTATTCTTTATTAAGGAAGGAAGCAATAAAAATGGTCGCAGTGCAGATTATTATCGCCGTTATTCCGATTGTCGGGATTGTGATGGGCAGCGTTTTGGTCTTTTTTTATTTTTTATGGCGGCATAGGCAGATTATGCTTCAGATTAAGACAAATACCTATATCCGTCCTATCGTGAATGTCCGCCTTTTTTGCTTGCTGTTAGGTATTATACTGACCGTTATCGGCTGCGTATTATTCGGCTTGTTCTATTTTATTGCCGGAATCGGCTATGTTTTACTCGGAGGTCTTATTCCGCTAGCGCTTGGCATCAGCCTTACGCTCTTTTACGCAATTACCCGCCGCAGCGGGGATAATGAAGTACGGAAGCCTGCTGCTTTGCCGGAAGGAAAAACGGAGGGATAGGCGATGAATACGACAACCGATTATGCCGCCATTTATAAAAAAGAAGGGCTTAATCAAACGCTGCGGGATTACGAGGTGTGCAAAGCGGTATTAAACGGCAATACGCAAGCTTTCGCCGTGTTGGCGGCGCAATATCAAAAACGGGTCTATATGCTCGGGTTGAGCTTTTTTGACAACACCGATGATTGTGAGGACTTTGTGCAGGATGTGATGCTGAAAGCATACTCTGCACTGGGAACGTTTCGGGCGGAAGCGCCGTTTGCAACATGGCTGATGCGTATCGCCTATAATACGGCGCTCAACTCGGTTAAAAAACGACGGAGCTATGCCTCACTTGCAGATGGTGCTGAAATTGAGTACCGGGGGGATAATCCCGAAGAAAAACATTTGAATGAATGTATCATCTTGTCAGTGCGTGAGGCGGTAAGTAATTTACCCGATAGCTACCGTATTTGTATTGACCTTTACTTCTTTTACGACATGAGCTATACCGACATTGCGGCAGTTACCGAACTGCCGTTGAATACGATTAAATCTCATATCTTCCGTGCAAAGAAAATTTTACGGGAATATCTTAAAGAAGACCGTGCGGTCTTTGAATACACGCATCGGGGATCGAGTTTTTCGTATCCGGCTGTTGTGCCCCATTAGCAATTAATGGATGGAGATTCTATGAATTGTGATATTTTTCAAGATCAGTATCTTTTACTCGATAAACATGAACCGCTTTCTGTCGGACTCAGGCTGCACCTTTTATGCTGTACGTCGTGTAGGCAAGCCGTTAACCGGATGGCAGCTGCAGAGAATGTTCAGCGGCAAATAGTGCATACCTCTACTGCAGTTGATGAGCGGATGCTGAATGCGACAATGAACGCAATACACTTGCTGAATAAACAGAGTACACCGGTTGCCGCCCGCCAGGGAAAAGACAAAACATTTCTGCCGTGGCTCGCTGTCGGTACGTTCTTGATACTCGGATTTATTCTCCTGCCGTTTAGCGATATGGGTAAAATCGATTTAAGCCAATTCGGCGATTCTTTTTGGATTCCCTTTGCGCTTTTATGTGCCGGCAGTATTGTTACCTATTCTGCAGTATTTCTTGCAAAGAACTTAGTGTTTTTTACCGAAAAATTTACGCCGCAAATGTAAGGCAGAGTACTGGTAAGCCGATTTTAAGAATTCGTTTTGCAACCTAGAGAAGCCTTTGTATATATATGGCGGAGATAACCGGGGAATTTTGATGTCTACAACAATGAGAATTATATATGTTTTCAGTATCAGTATACGGTGACAGCGGTGATAATGAAATCATCGATTTGTTCTATTCTTTCGATTGTTCCGTACCATTCGCCCGGCAGAACAGGAGGAAATCGATGAGTACTATCGTAACTATGACGCTTGAAGAAGTTATGAATGCACCGCTGACGCAGGAAGAGATATTGAATATCCGCCAAGCTGCCGCTAAAGTACCATCAAAGCAGACAGAATACGACCCTGAATGTCCAAAACAAACCAAAGAGGAACTTGCTCAATTCCGCCCGCTCAAAGAGGTAAAACCTGAACTGTATGCGAAACTTCATCCTGAATGGTGCAAATCTAGAAAGACGGAAATTCATATAAGAGTTGATACCGATGTTTTAGAATGGTACAAAGCGCAGGGCAAAGGATATCAGATAAAAATGAATGCCGTTTTATGCGCTCATGCGTTCGGGTAATCAACACCTTCGATGCAGAGTATCGAGGCAATGCTTATTCCTGTTGCAAAATGTTCAATATCTTTTCTTTATCGCTTGCAACAGTGTATTCCGTAAATGAATTTCTGTTTAGGTGTAACACGATGCTGCAAATTTCCATTAAAAATTCATAGTCGTGAGAAATAACAATAACGATTTTATCTTGTGCTTGCAATTCCCGTATTTTATCGGCTATAAGACGCATATTTTTTCCGTCTAAGCCGCTCGTCGGTTCGTCGAAAATGTACACATCCCTTTTTAATAATGAGGCGGCGGCGATTGCCAGCCGTTGTTTTTGTCCACCGGAGAGGATTTGCGGATGTGCATCCGCAACGGTGTCCAAGCAATAGTCTTTTAGGATTTCAGCGGTGTTGGCGGCGGGGTCGTTTAACCGCAGTTCTTCTGCAGCGGAAACTTCAAAAAGATTACTGTCAAGGTTATTTGACAAATAGTATATCGTTTTCCTCCGTGTACGGCTGTTGAGTTTTATGTCATTGCAGCTGTCTTTTCCGCACGAATAAATACTGCCGTGTTTTTCACGCAGCAGTCCGCTCAGTACTTTTGCGAAGGTGCTTTTACCGGCGCCGTTACCGCCGATGATGCCGTATATCGTGCCACTCATAAAACAATAGCTTAAATTTCTCAGTAACGATTGTCTGTTGTATGAAAAAGAGATGTTATCGATTTTCAGGCGCCGTGTTCCGGATATTGTTTTTCCGTGCGGTTCAATACAGTCAAGGGAATATAAGCGTAAGCCCTGCTGCTGAAAAAATTCAACCGGTGAATGTTCAAATATTTCCTTTGTATAGCAGCGGATAATTTTTCCGTCTTCTATGTAATAATACCGATCGATGATATCTTTGAGATAGTAGATTCGATGTTCGGAAACGATAAGCGTTTTTCCTTTCTTTTTTAACAAAGCCATTAATCGTTTTAGCGCTTCCACACTTGCCATATCAAGATTTGCAGAAGGCTCATCAAATACATAGACCGGCGGATCAAGTGCATTGATTGATGCAATCGCGACTTTCTGTCTTTCGCCGCTTGAAAGCTGAAACAGATTTCTTGTTCGTAACGTTTCACCGTTAATCATACGTAGAGAGTCGGTAATACGCTTGACAATTTCGGTACGTTCGATGCCGTAATTCTCCAAGCCGAATGCAATTTCATCTTCTACAACTTCTGCAAAAAACTGACTTTTTGGATTTTGAAAAATAGAGCCGATCATCCGCCCTATTTCATATAATTCCTTTTTGCTTGGGTCGATGCCGTTAAGCGATATACTGCCTTCCATTTTGCCTGAAAAAAATGTATAGGCAAGCCCGTTGAGGATTCGTGTTATCGTTGTTTTTCCGCATCCGCTCAATCCGATTAAAGCGACAGCCTCTCCATCTTGTATCTCCATCGTTATATCATCAAGATTTTCTTTTGACGATTGCAGATATGAATAGTAGATATGATCTAATGTAATCATTTTTAATACAGTTCCCAATAATATAATCCCGCGGATATAACAAGAGCGATCAGTGTGATAGTCCAATCGACGGCGGTAAATACGATAGCCCGCTTAGAGGTGTGTACTCCGGCAGCGGATATCCCCCGTACTTCCGCAGCAGCAGCTAATTCTTCCGCTGTTTTAGAAGCGGAAAACATCATTGGGATAAAGACATATTCCATGGTTTGCAGCGGTTTTGTTAAGGTAAATAATCCGCGCAATTTTAAGGACTCGATAATCTCTTTAAATTCATTTCCGATAATCGGAAAAAAACGCATCATAAAAATAAAAGACAACGCAATATTTCTATTGATTTTTAATTTGTTTATAACAGCTGTCAATTCTCCCGGCGGTGTTTTAATGACTGGAATAACCGATATAAGCACAGCGATCATTCGAGTGATAATAAATAAAAACATTTCCGGTAGTAGTGTTCCTAATCCGTTACCCTTTGAAATAAGCTGTATTGTTTGGACAATGAATAAAACAAAAACGCAGCGGAATATACTGCGATAGTGTTTTTGAAAAACGCCATACGCTGCCAATAAACCGATTAAACAGAAAAATACGGTATTCTTGGAAATAACCGACACCAAAAATACCGTACAAAAGAATATCGTCAATTTAGTACGGAAATCCATACCTAATTTAACAACCCTGTTTTTATAAAATGTTTTTTTAGCATTTTATTGCCGATATAGCAACCGAGCATTGCAGCAATAACGGTAAGGATTAACGAGATTGCGACCCATTTAGGATCGGTATAGTATTGCGTTTGTATATCTATTTGTTCCTTCGAAACACCGGTCTTTACAAAAGCATTATAGAAAAACCAAATTTCGCTCATACCGTGTGTGGCTCGTGTAAGTGAAGTAATAATCCACGCTATGGTAATTCGCTTGCAGTTCCGGTAGCTGTCTTTACCCCACATGGAAAGTTCGCCGATAATTCCTCCGACAAAAAACCAAGGGAACATAAACGGCCCCATAAAGACGGTTGTTAAAACAGCATGCAGCGTATTATAAATAAGAACTACGCCCGGCTTATTGACCTTCATTGCCATGTACACAAAAAACGGTGCGAGGATAAACGCTGCAAACACGGCATTCAACACCATATTAAAAAATAAGGACGCGCCGGTGATCATCGAGAATGCAATAAACACAACGATCATTATTGCCGAAAAAATACCGATCGTTGCCAAATCCTTTACGGATAACCTATTTGACATAATAATACCTCCAGGTAGGAAGATATTACCATCGGTTTACATTATTGTTCTTTCCGAATCGGACAAGTTGTACCAAATAAGGCGGATGGTTTTATTCGTGCTTGATTAATTTTTTATATTCGCTCGGACGCAAGTTATATGTCTGCTTAAAGGCTTCCGAAAATTTTGCATGACTTGAGTAGCCGATTTCCAAAGCAATTTCCGTAATGTTTGCGGAGGAGTTTTTAAGGAGATCAATTGCTTTTTGAAGCCGCGCTTTTTTGACCGTTTCGTGAATGGTTGTTCCATAAACCGATTTATAGCAGGTTTTCATTGTTGTCGTTTTAATATGAAAGACGGCGGAAAGCTGCGCATAACTGTAGTTTTTATTTGAGTTTTTTATGACAAACTGATGGAGGCGTTTGATAATTTCCCGATTGGTTTTTTGCGCGTATTCACGGTCGGTAAAATCGATGCCGCTTTTTAATATGCTTAAATACAAAAACAATTCCTGTATTTTTACTTTTAGATACGGAACGGCAATTTCTTCCGGCACGTGATACATTTCGTGAAATATATGATCAAGTTCGGGGGTTGCCCGTTTCAAAAAGAGGGTTCCGTTTTTACACAGGTGTTCTAAAATGATTCCGTAATCGATACAAAAATACTGCTGCAAGGTGCGGGCTTCTTCTCCTAATTCCGCCGGAATAATATAAATGCTGATACCGTGATAGTGCCGTATCGGAAACCGAGAATGCTGTGAACAATTTTCTAAAGGATTAATTGCAAAGTCACCGGCATTCATGCTGACCTGTGTTCCGTCTTTTAATATCGATTCAAATGTGCCTTCTCTGCAATGGTTCAGCTCGTATTGCTTGATATTGTTATTGGGCAGAGCCGCAGCGGAAGGTGGACATAATGTATCGGTATGGATGTCGTTAAACATAACATTCACACCGGGGAAAATACGATACGATGTAACGTAGCACATTCCGTTCCGTGTTTTGACGGTATGCACTGTTCCGTGCTGTAATTTTTTTACGGTTTTTATATCTCTGCCGTAGAGTTGGTTTAGGTAGTCCATTGAGTTACCCTATCACACTTTTGATAAAAGGCAGTACTGCGATAAGCGAAAAGATAAATATCGCACTGTAAGCTGCCAGCGAGAGCACTAATGCGGCGGTTTCTGCATATTTTTGTGTTTTCCCTATCCGTTTAAATAACCGCTGCCGTCCCGTCCATGCGAGGTATGCTGCAACGGTGATGGGAATTGCCATGCCCGCCGATATACCGATAACCGCAATGATACCGATACCCGCCGCATCCAACGTAGAAACCAGTACCAGCACGAGCAAAGCCGCAGGGCAGGGATATATGCCGCTGAGCAAAAAAGCGCCCCACTGTATATTTCCGGCTGTGCGGCTTTGCGAGCGGTAGTTTTTGTACCGTGCGGAACCGTAGTTGCCTGTGTTATATGCCGGGTTGCTGCTTTGATCGGATGCGAGTGAGCGGCGGCTGAAACGAAGCCGGGGAAACCGGTTGGGAAAAGCACCGGATAATAGATGCAAGATGGAAGCTACGGAAAGCAGCAGCAGCAGAATAAAGGAAAAACCTTCAAGGTAAATTGCCGCGGAATCGGTATGTGCGGATAACGCGCCGCTCACGTTACGAAAGATGAGCAGTAACAGGAGACTGGTTATGCCGTGCAGCCCCGCTAAGGTGAGGCTGGTTACAGCGGGCTCCCACACGGGGGCTTTTCTCGTCAGATAAAATGAGAACACCAGGGTTTTCCGGTGCCCCGGTCCCAGCGCATGCATAATCCCATAAAAGAAAGCAAGACTGATAATTGTCCAGAATGCTTGTACCGAATGTGTCTGCGTCCACTCATAGATGGAATCGCCGAGCTTTGTATGCAGCTGTGCTTGCCGGTTCACAATAAAATCAGCCGGTTTCTCCGTGCGGATGGGGGCAGGCGTATCCTTTTTGCCGGTAAAGGGGTTTGCCCAAAGAGCGCCGGTCAGAATACAGAATACAAACAAGATAACTCCGTATCGCATCGTGCAGTGTTCCTTAGTAGGTAATATGAATTTCTTTTGGGTAGTACGTTTGCAATCCCGGCTTCCACGAATTGTACGTAGCCGTCATGTCGGCAGTATCGAAAGGATCGTAGTACACAGGATATTTTTTATTTTCGGCAATGGTATATGTCGGTACAGTCTTACCGGAAGCTCCGCGGAATAGTACCGGTGTTTTTTCATCATACCGGAAATCGCAGAAAAAGCTGTAATCGTATACGGCAAAATAAAAATCACCGCTGTATTTTGACAAATCGACATAAAATCGATACGAAGCGATGCCGTCTTTTTGCCATACGGAAAAATCGCTCACCTTTTCGGGGCTATGGCGCTTATCTCCCTGCCGGATAAAGGTAAAATATGAGTAGTTTTTAGTGTTGATAAAGGCATTGTCATAGACATCTTTTGTTTCAGCTTTATCAAACAGACCGTCTCGGTTCAGATCATAGCCCTGAATAATATCCGCACTGAAAAACCGGTCAAACGTCCATGTTTCATACGCGCCCTGAATTTTCCCGTCATTTACTATAAACTCGGTTTGAGTAGAAATGGAGAGGTGCGGATGGGCTATCAGTTGAACCGGTGTTGACAACAGCAAGGTACTCAGCAAAATCGAAATGCATACTATTTTTTTATGTGTATACCGTATCATTCTTTATACCTCAGGTAGTTTTTTCATTGGAATATAAGGCGGATATAAAAAAAGAGTCCTTACTGAGGACTCTTTTTAATAAGAATAAAAAACGGATGCTTAGACTTTCTTAACAACATAGTTGCTCTTTAAGCAGCGGGAACACAGTTTCAGGGTTAACGTTCTTCCGTCAATTTCCGTTTTTACGTCGATAAGGTTGGGGCGCCATACGCGGCGTTGGTGATTCATCGATTTACTAACCGTATTACCGCTCATCGGCCCTTTTCCACAAATATCGCATCTGCGTGCCATAGTTCACCTTCCTTAGCTTTATCTATTATCAGCATTCAAAATAAAACGGTAAATAGTATACCGTAAAAGGAATATTATGTAAAGGGGGCAATAAATATCAATCTTGAAACTGAGGGGCAAACGCTGCAACAAACTTCGGTATGAGTTGTTCGGCAATTCCTTCTATATAAAGACCTGCGGCCTGCTTATGCCCGCCGCCGCCGAACGAAGAGGCAATAATACTGACATCAACAGTATCGAGGGATCGGAAACCGACGCTGCAATGTGTTTCGGTATCCTGCCGGACAATACAAATCGCTTTTACCCCTGCGATGCTCTGGATAAGCTGATATGCCATATCGGAATCCCTGTTTTCGATGCCGATTTCTTGTTTATCTTGATACGTTTCATACGAAACGATGAGCCTTCCGTCATAATACGGCTTCATACGGGCTAATACGCGCGAGATAAGTGTCCGCGACCCGAATGACTTACCGCCGTTAATCGCTGCAAAGGTGTATTTCGGGTTTGCTCCTGCCTGTACGAGCCGCGCAGTATGAGCAAATACCTCGCCGCTCCGTTCATCCAAGTGACGGAAAAAACCCGTGTCGGTACAAAGTCCGAAAAACAGCATCTCCGCTTCCTCTCGTGTTACGGAGCCCGTCATCGCTTCGATAATCGTTTGGATGATAAATGTTGTTGAAGGGGCATCTGCATATACAAGAGAGCCGGCTTCGTTTGTCGTATTGGTAGCGTGATGATCAATGCAAATTGAAGGAAAGTTTTTTAATTGTTCGGCAATGTCGCCCGTCCGGTCTATTCCCGAACAGTCAACGATGATAACCCCTGTGTTCTCAGGGCGTTTGATGAGCGCTTCCGGTACCTGTGCAGAAAAAAGCGGTTCATACATCCGAATTTCCGGCCGTTGAAATGGTCCGGCAGAAAGTAACTGCGTTTTTTTTCCCAACCGTTGTAAGAAAAGGGACATCGCAATACTGCTTCCGATGCAATCTCCATCGGGTTCTTTATGACCGGCTATGAGGAACATCGGGTATGAATGTAAAAAATCGATTAATTTCTGCGGAACGGCAGGTGTAATAATATTAGTCATGAATAACCTAGTTTAAATGGAAGATAGGCATATAGTCTCAAGCCGATGGGGAGCTCTGAAAATCAATCACATTTTTAGAGCTCCTTATGCCTGGGTACCTCCAAAAACTCGGTTAGATTTTTAGAGGCCCCCATCTATTTTTGATACGGATTAGAACTCAAGTGCGAGCGATTCTACTCCGTCAAATTTATCATTATATTGTTGAGGATTCGGCAATATACCCCATATTTGAGATCCTATATCTTTCGGGGTAGAAATTCTCACATATTCACATTTTCCGTCACGGATAAAGAAAGACAGGTACGGATTAATACGGGTATTGATAAATGAAATATCCGCCTTGTTTTCTTTTGGGCTGAACCATGTGAACGGGATAAACGCCTCTCCGGTCTCTAATCCCGCTCGCCGATAGATAACATAGTACCCTTTTGGGTGGGAAAATATCTTCAAAAGCTGAGTGTTGACATAATATATATCAGCTTCTTTTGATTCGGCTGCAAGCGGAAATACACTCACTGCTCCGAACAGTAAAACACAAAAAATGAAACAACGGCATATCCTTTTCATAAAATTCCTCCGGAATTATAATAGTGAAATTATAACAATGGATATAAAAAATTGCAAGCATATGCATTACCTCCGAATGTACTCACTGTAGGGGCTCTCTAAAAAATCGGGTGAGTTTTTATAGGTTCCCTGTACACGCAGTGTCTTTTGTGATTGTATAGCGGCATGAATAAAACTTCTTCCCATGAATCCATAGGACGTAATACCTGCTTTACCTTTTCACGTTCCGGCGGAAAAGGCAGACAGAAAGAACAAGATAATCGTATTATGACTGCCGGAACAAAATTTGAAAAGAAACACAAACGGGATTTCGGACGGGAAAAAATTACAGTCCTGTATGAAGATGAGGATCTTGCGGTGATTTACAAGCCTGATGGGATGCTTTCCGTGCCGTATCCGGGAAGTAGGGCGCAGACTGCTCTCGAAGTTCTTGAGCGGATGATGCGCAAAAAAGGAACATATTCTCAAGCCCATAGACCCTTTGCGGTTCACCGGCTTGATAGAGAAACATCGGGAGTGATGATGTTTGCAATGACGGAAAAAGCTCAAAAAAAGATTATGGATCATTGGCAGACTCTGGTAACGGGGCGTATTTACCGTGCCGTTGCGGAAAATCCTGTGCAAGGGAATGCTGCGCGTGGAAATCTTAGTGTAATGAAAAACAGAGGCACCATTAACGACGAAATTGCATACAATGCGCACAATAGAGGTTTTGTTCCGTATGATAAAGCCCGCTTTAAGACGGTAAGTGCTGTAACTCATTACAAAATAATTGAACGCGGAACGCATCATACGCTTTTTGAATTAAGCCTTGAAACGGGACGAAAGAATCAAATCCGGGCGCATTTGGCATCGAAAGGGTATGTCCTTGCCGGAGATGAAAATTATCGAGCAAAGACCAATCCTTTCGGACGGCTTGCCCTCCATGCACGGACGCTTGAATTTAATCACCCATTTACGGGAGAACCGTTGAAATTTGAAATCCCCGAACCGAAAGAATGGCTTTTATACGTTAAAAATGGATAAGGTAAACACATCAGACCGATAGATCAAATTCCGCAGAATAATAGGCTGAGCGACCATTTGAACCATCTTCAACTGTTGTACATCCGTGTACAACAGTTGAAGGCGAGTTTTGTGCACGCACAAAACATCGCTGCTGTATGAAACTACTGCCATCCTTGGCAGTTCTGGTCGAATAGTATCAATTTTTTCGCGGGGCAGTAAAAATAACCTGATGCGATTGCCTTGTCACTGGGAGAGGTTTTCGGGTATAGTGTTTGCCGTTTTGAGGCCTTATGTTTACAAAAGATTTCGATTTTGAACTTCCGAAAGAATTGATTGCGCAATATCCTTCAGCCGAACGCGGAAATGACCGGCTGCTTGTGTTACATAGACGGACGGGGGCATTAACCGATGCGATGTTCTCCGACTTACCTGATTTTTTACCGCCTGATTGTTTAATGGTGTTTAACAATACAAAAGTGCGTCATGCCCGTTTGTATGCCCATACCGGTACCGGCGAGACTGAGTTTTTGTTAATTGAGCCGCTCGACGAAGGCTTTGTGTGGAAAACCATTGTAAAGCGTGCCAAGCGGCAGCGGGAAGGGAAGGAGTACACCTTTAACGACGGCACCCGTGCCGTGCTGATTCCTCCTCCTTCCCCCAATGCAGCGGAACCTGATTGCAAATATGTACGCTTTGACCGCTGCATTGATGACCGTTGGCTGGAAGCCAACGGTCATATCCCGCTGCCTCCGTACATCAAGCGCGGCGACACAAATGAAGATGCCGCGCGGTACCAGACAGTATACGCACAGAACACCGGTTCGGTTGCGGCGCCTACCGCCGGACTCCACTTTACGGAGCCGATTTTACAGGAACTGGATAAGCGGCATATAGCGCGTACCGCTGTAACACTGCACGTCGGCCTCGGTACGTTTTTGCCGGTGCGGACGGAAGTAGTCGAAGAACACACGATGCATTCCGAAAAGTTCTTTATTTCCAATGAAACGGCTGCAACAGTGGAAGCGGCACACCGCAACGGCAAGACCATTCTCGCTGTAGGCACCACTTCGGTACGGACGCTTGAATCCGCATGGAAATCCGATACGCAGCAGTTGAGCCGCGGAATGCAGGCAACAAATATATTTATCTATCCCGGCTTTCAGTTCGGGCTTACCGGAGCGCTGCTTACCAACTTCCATACGCCGCAGTCGAGTCTTGTTATGCTGGTATCCGCATTTGCCGGTCGCGACAACATCTTTGCAGCTTACCGCCATGCAATAGAAAAAAAATATCGCTTTTTCTCTTACGGCGATGCCATGCTCATTCTTTAAGAACCGTGGTAATGGACTAGGGCAGCCGTATTGGCAATATTTTAAGCGGTTACCTGTCTTCTGTGCGGAATTTTATGCAAGATTATGCATATTTTTTGAATATTTTTTATTTTTATTGACTTTTTTGAATATTTATGCACTATTACTCCATAGGTGACATAAGTGAAACAGCGGCTGACAAGATTAAAAACAATCAGAAAACTAATAAAATCATATCCGATTGAATCTCAAGAAATGCTGCTCGGTTATTTGGATCGTGAAGGCTTTTCCGTTACTCAGGCGACCTTGTCGCGTGATTTAAAGATGCTCAAGGTGAGCAAGGTTTCCAATGGAAAGGGTGATTATGTTTATACAGTGCCGAGCGATGACCATCCTCGTGAAACCGAGCAGGCGGGTATTCAAGATTTTTTACGCGGGTATATTTCTATAGATTATTCCGGAAATATGGCGGTTATTAAAACATATTCGGGGCATACCGAACTGATTTCGATGGCGCTTGAAAATATGGGCTTCGACTCTGTTCTCGGTATCATTGCTGGCCGTGATAATTGCGTGTTTATTTGTTTGAGGGAAGGAGTAAGCGGCGAGCAGTTTCTGCGTGAGCTGAAAGACCGGATCCCCGAATTGGAAGACTGAGAGCTAAGAATTCAGTTGGTTTTTAGGGGCGGCTTGATAGTGCTTTAAGATATGATGCTGAAATGCCGATACCATAGAAGTATGAAAAGCGTTTGTTTTAGGATACCTTCCTGTCTTATAGGAAGTATTCTCGTATGCATAAGTATGGCGGCTGTTTTCGGAGCCGATGCCTCCGTACCGAATTCAACGACGGTCAAAAAAGATGGCGAGAGTAAAGAATCCGTTATTACGGTCGAAACGGTAGCCGGTGAAAATCCGAAAACCGTGCATCTTTATCCTTTGGATCAAATACCGGATTCTGCTGAAATTCGTGAAGCGATTACAACCTCATGGTTTTCTGCGCCGATTGAAAAAGTCGTCAAAAAGGCTCCTGAATTGCATACGGATTCAAAAGGAAATACGTTTACGGTATCGGGAAAGTATGCTGAAGACGGTAAGGATGTCTACATTATTTCTATTGTTCCCAATCTTACCGATTACAGTTTGCCGGAGCATAATCTCGTACCGCAAGGGACATGGATGCTGTACCGAAGGGTTGATACCGGTGCCCCTTTGTTGATCAAGATATATCCGCGCGAAAATCCCGCTCTGTCGGTGTCTCTTCGTCCTGCAAGTCAAAAAGCTTACAGCGGTAAGTCGTTTATCGATATATGTCTTTTTAATGCTTATGTGCGTAAAGATATCGCTATAGGCGTCCCTTTTGAAACACTCTATCATATTTCGCTTTTACGGTTGAAGGCATTGAGTCAGTCAATCATTCCATGGGATTTATTTAATCCGCCGCGTGATAACAGCTCCGTTAAAACGATGTCGCGCATAGTTGAAAACCTTCGGTATCGGTTGGTGTGGCTGAAAGACAGCTGCTTTGATCATGACGGAAAGCCCGTACATATTAGTAACTCGCAGCCTCAAACCGAATCGGAAATAACGGCTGCAATGAATATCGACCAGATCCGCTCTGAAGTAATCGGAGGGGTTGATTCGGCCGGTTTTGCAAAGTGGATTATTGATGGGATTATTCGTCCTGTTGCAGGGCAGGGGGCGGTTGTTGAAGCTTTGAAGCGTGAGACCGATGCGCCTAAAACTCATTTTACAAGACCGTATCTGGATACCCAAAATGTCTTTTTCGGATTGGATTGGATACGAAATCTCGGTGCCGCCGCGTTAAGCTTAAATTTGAAGCGTACCGTTTATCCCGACTCTTCCGGTTTGGATGTAAACAGCTGTCCTTTTGCGCTTACCGGTGCGGCGATTCCGATGGGGGCAAGTGCAAAAAACAGATCGGTAAAACAACCTGCTTTTTTGGGGTATCAACGATATGCAGGGTATCAAACGTCGTATCTTTTACCGCTTTTATATTATTTGACCATCGTCGAACCCGATCATTTTTATCTTGCATGTATTAGCACGGTGTCTTCGGCTACGGAGCTGCGAATGTATGACCGGATAGCTGTATTCTTCCCGTATTTTGACAGTTTGGGAGAATTCCATCTTGACATATATGAAGATGGCGGGAAGGTACCGGTTGATGCATTTATCGAAAAAAATAAAGATGCTTATACGGCGATGATACGGGTACGGGCTCCGGAAGCAGGTCTCTTTAATCCGTAAAATTTTCATTGAGTCCTTGACACTTTCTTATTCTTCTGGTATTCTCAAGCGTCTTTATGCTTCTGTAGCTCAGTCGGCAGAGCACAACCATGGTAAGGTTGGGGTCAGCGGTTCGATTCCGCTCGGAAGCTTTTTTGTTTTTATTAGGAGGTTTGTGATGGCTAAGAAAACATCTGTTGAGCTTATCGCATTACAATGTACTGAATGTAAGCGGAAGAACTACACTACCGCAAAGAATCGGAAGAATATTCAAGGCAAGCTTGAGTTAAGTAAATATTGTCCGTTTGATCGTAAGCATACCGTACATAAAGAAACAAAAGTTAAATAAGTATTTGAAGTCCGACTGATTGCAATGGCCTGCGACTTTTGAATAGAGGTCAGTAGCTCTAATGGTAGAGCGTCGGTCTCCAAAACCGAATGTTGAGGGTTCGAGTCCTTCCTGGCCTGTTTCATAAATAAGGGGTAGATATGTCAAAAATAATTACTTTTGGAAAAGAATGTGTTGCTGAACTGCGTAAGGTGGTTTGGCCTACTCGTGATGATGTTGTTTCTGCTGTGAAGGTTGTTATCGTATCTACTATTCTTGTTGCTGTTTTTCTCGGTATTGTTGATACTTTCTTTGTCGCTTGCCTCGGCTGGTTCTTTTAAGGAACGGTTATGGCAAAGGAATGGTATATTCTGCATATCTTTTCAGGCTATGAAAAGAGGATAGAGCGCGCAATACGTCTGTTGATAGAAAACGGTGAAATTCCTGCTGGAGTTATCTCTGAAATTAAAATCCCTGAAGAAGAATTGACCGAGGTGAAGGATGGTAAGAAACGAGTTGTTCGTCGAAAGTTTCTGCCCGGTTATATTCTTATTGAAATGGATCTGCCTGCTGTAAACTGGAAGGGGGTGTGTACTCCGATTAGAAGAATACACGGTGTTACCGGGTTTTTGGGTGTTGTCGGAGATGCTCGTCCTCAGGCTATTTCAGCTGATGAGGCAAAAAGTGTTTTACAGAAATCAGGGGAGATTAAAGGTGAAAAGGCGCGGGCTGCTCAGATGTTTACACCCGGTCAGCAGGTTAAGATCATAGAGGGTCCTTTTGATACCTTCGCCGGCACTGTCGAAGAAGTTATGGCAGACCGCAATAAGCTGCGGGTGATGGTTGCTATATTCGGTAGAACAACCCCTGTTGAAGTTGATATGCTTCAAGTTGAGTTGATTTAAAGATCGCTTTTTTTTAAATGTCGGCTCCGAGCGATGCCGATCGTCTTGTTTTTTGGTTTTTCATTTTTATGGGAGGGAATGGTTTCCCGTTAGTACCAGAAGGAGATAATTATGGCAAAGAAAAAGGTTACTGCGGTTATTAAATTGCAGTGTCCTGCTGGAAAGGCAACGCCAGCTCCGCCTGTCGGTCCTGCACTTGGTCCGCATGGTGTAAGTGCGCCTCAGTTTGTGCAGCAATTTAACGACCGCACAAAATCGATGGAGCCGGGTTTGGTTGTTCCGGTTGTTATTACAGTCTATTCAGATAAAAGCTTTACTTTTATCTTGAAGACTCCGCCGGCTGCTGTTTTAATCAGAAAGGCTTGCAATATCCAAAAAGGTTCTGCGAATTCCGTAACCCAGAAGGTTGCGACTTTATCAAAAGCAAAACTGGAAGAAATTGCAAAAATGAAGATGCCCGATATTACTGCAACTGATTTGGAAGCTGCAAAGAAGATTATTGCAGGTACTGCACGGAGTATGGGTGTGGAGGTAGAGCGCTAAATGAAACACGGAAAAAATTACCGCAATGCGTTAAAAAAATACGATAGTGCTGCTCTTTTCACTGTTCCCAAGGCTGTAGAGTTAGTAAAAGAGCTGAAGTTTGCGAAATTCGATGAAACAGTTGAGCTTCATGTCAGCTTGAAGCTGGGTAAAAACCAGAGCGTTCGTGATACCGTTGTTTTGCCGCATCAGTTTAGAGGTGAAAAGCGCGTATTGGTGTTCTGTAAAGAAGACCGCGTAAAAGAAGCTTTGGATGCCGGTGCGGCGTATGCCGGTGCTGCCGACTATATCGAAAAAGTTAAGGGTGGCTGGCTTGATTTTGATATCGCTGTCGCTACTCCCGATATGATGAAGGATGTCGGGCGGCTTGGTATGGTGCTTGGTCGGAAAGGCTTGATGCCTAACCCCAAGACGGGAACGGTTACTGCCGATATCGGAGCGGCTATCAATGAGCTGAAAAAAGGTCGGGTTGAATTTCGTGCCGATAAAACCGGTGTCGTTCATCTTGCAATCGGTAAAGTTTCGATGGATACGGACAAGATCGCCGAAAATATTACGGTTCTTTTGACCGAAATCGGGCGAAAGAAGCCCGCTGATGCGAAGGCTGATTTTATTCAATCGGTTTCCGTCAGTTCTACGATGGGACCGGGTGTCTGGGTAGATTATAAGGTAGGAGAATAAGATGGCACTGCGAGCACATAAACCGCAGCCTGCAAAGACGGCTGCTATCGAAAATATTACGAATGAGTTAAAAGCTGCTTCGTCATTTATTTTTACAGAATATCGCGGGTTGTCTGTCGAGCAGATTACACAGCTGCGCGCAAAACTTCGTGAAAATAATTGTACCTACAAAGTTGTGCGTAATAACTTTGCACGTATCGCTTTCGACTCCGTGAATTTGGATGTTAAAGACTATTTAGTCGGGCCTACCGCAGTTGCGATGATGAGCGAAGATGCAAACGCAGCTGCAAAAACGTTGTTTGAATTTGCAAAAGAAACTCCTGCACTGGTTGTAAAAGGTGCAGTGGTTGACGGGGAATTCTACGATGCTGCAAAAATGGAAGCATTCTCTAAATTGCCCGGCAAGAAAGAGCTTATTGCAATGTTTATGTCCACAGTCAATGCAACGACTGCGAAGTTTGTGCGTACTCTTCAAGCTATTGTTGATAAAGAAGGGGGCGCTTCAGACTCTGCACCTGCATCGGCTGAAGCATAATTCCGAATGCGGTAGTCAGGCTTCATGCGCTGTCTTCCTGTCTACCGTTACTGCAGCTTGTATAAGCTGTAAAATTTTAATTTTATAGGAGAAGATAATATGGCGGCATTAACAAACGAGCAAATTATTGAGGCAATCAAAGAGAAGACAATTCTTGAGCTTTCCGAATTGATTAAATCTATGGAAGAAGTATTCGGTGTAACAGCAGCTGCTCCTGTTGCAGTTGTTGCCGGCGGTGCTGCGGGCGGTGCTGCGGCTGCTGAAGAGCAGACTGAATTTACCGTAACGCTCAAAGGCCTGACTGATCCCAGCAAGAAAATCGGCGTAATCAAAGAGGTTAGAAACGTTGTTGCAGGACTTGGTCTTAAAGAAGCAAAAGAGCTTGTAGAGGGCGCTCCGAAAGTATTGAAGGAGAATGTTTCTAAGGAAGAAGCTCAGAAGATTAAAGAGGCAATGACAGCTGCCGGTGCAGAGATTACGATTGCTTAATTCTTTTGATATGAGCCGGTTGTACAGTACAGCCGGCTATTGTTTGATTCTATGATTTTTCTCAAACATCATGTTAAGCTTCCTCATGAATAGGGGAGGCTTTTGTAGTTTTACCAGGTGAAAAACACGGTAGTAAAAGTAGTAAAAATAAAAGCTATTTAAAAAATAAGTCGATTATAAAACAAGCGGAAATCTCTAAATACTTCAGTTTTTAGAGATTTCCAAGTGTATACTATGTGCTGTGCAGTGTGGCGTGTTCTTCCTAAGTTTTTATAGGGGCACGGAACTGTTCGGGTAAGAGAAGGGGGATGACGGGATGCCTGTGCGGAAAACGGTTAATCGCCAGTATATTGGAAAAAATATTCAAAATTTTATGGAGCTGCCTAATTTAATTGATATTCAGCTCGCTTCGTATGAAAAATTTTTACGCCGCGGAACACACCAAAGCGGGAATACTTCGGAGGAAGTCGGTTTGGAGGATGTGTTTCGGACAACCTTTCCGATTGAAAGCCCGAACGGCGATATGACGCTGGAGTACCAATCATATACGCTGGATGAAAATGACATTAAATTCAGCGAATACGAATGCAAGCAGAAAGGATTGACTTATGCTATCCCGTTGAAGGCTCAGATAGACTTGGTGTTTAACCAAACCGGTGAAATTCGTCGCAAAAGTATTTATATGGGTGATATTCCGTTGATGACCGAACGAGGTACCTTTATCATCAATGGAGCCGAGCGTGTCGTCGTATCTCAAATACACCGCTCTCCGGGTGTTATTTTTTCTCACGATAAGGGTGTCTATTCAAGCCGTATTATTCCCTATCGCGGCAGCTGGCTTGAATTTGAAATCGACCAGAAGAAAGATCTGATTTATGCAAAGCTTGATAAGAAAAAGCGTATTTTAGGAACGCTGTTCTTGCGGGCACTGGGATATGAAACCCGCGAACAAATTATTGACTTTTTTTATAAAACCGAAGTGTTACCGGTGGCCGAAGAAACTGCGGAATACGATAAACTCGTAGGTCGTGTGCTTGCCAAGCGGATAACCGTAGTCGATGAAGCCGGAGAGCGGACACTCTATCAAGCCGGTGAAAAGATTCATCCGCACGTTGTCGATGAACTGCGGCAAAACCATATTACCGAAGTTACCGTTATCGATTTTAAAAAAGAGGGCAGCCTTGATTCCCCCGTTATTATCAACTGTTTTGAACGCGAGGAAATCCGCTTTGCCGATGCTGCAAAGGGGCAGGAGCCTACAAAAGAGGAAGCCTTATCGGTTGTGTATGCAGCCTTAAAGCCCGGCGATCCGATGACGGTAGAGGCTGCCGAAAAAGATTTAACCTCGATGTTTTTCTCACCCCGCCGGTATGATCTCGGCCGTGTGGGGCGGTATAAGCTGAATAAAAAATTTGACTACGAGCATCCCGTTGAAGAATGTACCCTTATTCTCGACGATATCGTAAACACAATGAAGTACCTTATTCAGGTTTATATCGGGGATGCTTCGATAGACGATATCGACCATCTCGGAAATAGACGCGTTCGTTCCGTCGGCGAGCTGATGACCAATACGCTTAAAACTGCATTCCTCCGTATGGAGCGGATCGCGCGCGAGCGGATGGGATCAAAAGAAATTGAAACGATTAAGCCGCAAGAGCTTATTTCTATAAAGCCTATTGTTGCCACCATTAAAGAGTTTTTTGGCGCAAGTCAGCTTTCACAGTTTATGGATCAGGTCAATCCGCTCGCGGAGCTTACCCATAAACGCCGTCTAAACGCATTAGGCCCCGGCGGTCTTTCCCGTGACCGCGCAGGTTTTGAAGTCCGCGACGTTCACTATACCCATTACGGACGGATGTGCCCGATTGAAACGCCGGAAGGGCCGAATATCGGTCTTATCGTGTCGATGGCAAGCTATGCGCATGTCAACGACTACGGCTTTTTGGAAGCGCCGTATGTCAAGGTCGTGAATGGTGTTGCAACCCGCGAGGTTGAATACCTTTCGGCGATGGACGAGGATAAATATTACATTGCACAGGTATCTACCGCAGTGCAGAGCGACGGTACGATTACCGCTGAACAGATTGCATGCCGGCATCAGGGCGACTATACGACGCGCAGTTCAAAAGAAGTGCAGTACATGGACGTGTCGCCCAAACAGATTATTTCCGTGTCCGCGTCACTCATTCCCTTCCTTGAGCACGACGACGCAAACCGTGCGCTCATGGGTTCAAACATGCAGCGGCAGGGTGTGCCGCTCGTATTCCCCGAACCGCCCCGTGTCGGTACCGGCATGGAAGGCAAGTGTGCGTATGATTCGGGCGTGTTAATCAAAGCAAAGCGGAGCGGTACGGTTACATTTGTTTCCTCCGAAAAGATTTCTATCGAATCGGATGCGCCGGAAGGAACGGAAGCAAAAGTTCGCGACTATACGCTGCTGAAATATCAGCGCACCAATCAGGATACCTGTTATCATCAGCGGCCGATTGTTGCAGTCGGGCAGCACGTAGAGGTGGGCGATGTCATTGCCGACGGCCCTGCAACCTATCAGGGAGAGCTTGCGCTTGGCCGCAATATTCTGGTCGGTTTTGTGCCGTGGAACGGGTATAATTACGAAGACGCTATTTTGATTTCCCGCCGTGTGCTGAAAGAAGATATGTTCACGTCGGTACATATTAAAGAGTTTACAACGGAAGTCCGCGAAACCAAGCTCGGCGCGGAGCGGATTACCAGCGATATTCCCAATAAGTCGGAAAAAAGCCTCGATAATCTTGATGCGGAAGGTATTATTCGCATCGGTGCGCAAGTTCGTTCCGGCGATATCTTAATCGGGAAGATCACGCCTAAAAACGAGTCGGAAACGACACCTGAATTTAAGCTGCTCAATTCGATATTCGGTGAGAAAGCGAAGGATGTCCGCGACTCCTCTCTGCGCGTACCGCACGGTGTTGAAGGTACGGTTATCGACGTTCAGCGGTTGAAGCGCTCTCAGGGTGATGATCTTAATCCCGGTGTTGACGAGTTTATCAAGGTGCTTATCGCGACAAAACGTAAGTTGCGCGAAGGTGATAAGATGGCAGGCCGCCACGGAAACAAGGGTATTGTTGCCCGTATTTTACCGGAAGAGGATATGCCGTATATGGAAGACGGTACCCCGCTCGATATTTGTTTGAATCCGCTCGGTGTTCCTTCTCGTATGAATATCGGTCAGATTTTGGAGTCGGAACTCGGACTCGCAGGCTTACGTCTTGACGAATGGTACGAAGCGCCCGTATTCCAGTCGCCGACCAATGAACAGATTGAAAAGAAACTGGTTGAAGCAGGAATTCCTGCCAACTCAAAGGTAAAGCTGCGCGACGGACGAACCGGAATGCCCTTCCAAAACGACGTATTTGTCGGGGTCATCTACTTTATGAAACTTGCTCACCTTGTTGACGATAAGATGCACGCCCGTTCAACCGGTCCGTATTCGTTGGTAACTCAGCAGCCGCTCGGCGGTAAGGCTCAGTTCGGCGGTCAGCGCTTGGGAGAAATGGAAGTGTGGGCGCTTGAAGCCTACGGCGCGGCCAATACGCTTCAGGAGCTTTTAACCATTAAGTCGGATGATATGCACGGACGCTCAAAGATATATGAGTCTATCGTGAAGGGACAGGCCGCTACCGCTGCCGGAATCCCTGAATCGTTTAACGTATTGGTACAAGAATTGCGCGGTTTGGCTTTAGACTTCACAATTTATGATGAAAAAGGAAAGCAAATCCCGCTGACCGAGCGTGATGAAGAATTGATCACCGAAAACAGCTCCAAGTTTTAATTGAGATGAGGATGGGCTATGAGAGATATACAAGATTTCGACAATATTATGATTAAATTAGCTTCGCCTGAAGCGATCCGCGCGTGGTCGTATGGCGAAGTAAAAAAACCCGAAACGATTAACTATCGTACCCTGCGTCCTGAGCGGGAGGGGCTTTTCTGCGAGCGTATTTTCGGTACTACAAAAGAATGGGAATGCTATTGCGGTAAGTTTAAATCGATCCGTTACAAGGGTGTTATCTGTGACCGTTGCGGTGTCGAGGTTACTCACTTTAAAGTACGCCGCGAGCGTATGGGGCATATCGAATTGGCAGCGCCCGTTTCTCATATCTGGTACTATCGATCCGTACCGAGCCGGATGGGGCTTTTGTTGGACTTGCCGGTTGCGGCGCTCCGTTCGGTGTTGTACTATGAAAAGTACATTGTTATTGAGCCGGGTGGAACTGATTTAAAGAAAAATCAGCTGTTAAGCGAAGATGAGTACCGTGATGCTCAGGAACGGTACGGCGGCGCCTTTACCGCAAATATGGGCGCAGAAGCCGTTAAAACCTTATTGAGCAACCTAAATCTGGATGAGCTTGCCGCTCAGCTTAGAATGAAGATGATCGAAAAGGGCGCAAAAAGCGATAAGCGGCTCTTAAAGCGCATTGAGATTGTCGAACATTTTAGAACGTCAAACAATAAGCCCGAATGGATGATACTTGATGTTATTCCGGTTATTCCTCCCGATTTACGCCCGATGGTGCAGCTGGACGGCGGACGCTTTGCGACCTCGGATTTAAACGATTTGTATCGCCGCGTTATTCACCGAAATAGCCGGTTAACCCGTTTAATGAGCCTTAAAGCGCCCGATATCATTATCCGCAACGAAAAGCGGATGCTGCAAGAAGCGGTGGATGCCTTGTTCGACAACTCGAAGCGGAAACGTGTTATTAAGGGCTCTTCAAACCGTCCGCTCAAGTCCATCTCCGATATGCTTAAAGGTAAGCAGGGACGTTTCCGTCAGAACCTGCTTGGTAAGCGTGTTGACTATTCGGGACGTTCGGTTATCGTTGTCGGCCCTGAATTAAAGCTGTGGCAGTGCGGCCTGCCGACTAAGATGGCATTGGAGCTTTTTAAGCCGTTCATTATGAAAAAGCTCGTTCAAAAAGAAATTGTTTCCAATATCAAGAAAGCGAAAATCATGGTTGAGCAGGAAGCTCCAGCCGTTTTTGCCGTTCTTGACGAGGTTATCAGCGAACATCCCGTTATGCTGAACCGTGCCCCGACGCTGCACCGTCTCGGTATTCAAGCGTTTGAGCCGGTTCTTGTCGAAGGTAAGGCTATCAAACTGCACCCGCTTGTTTGTAAACCCTTCAATGCGGACTTTGACGGTGACCAGATGGCTATCCACGTACCGCTTACGCAAGCGGCGCAGATGGAATGTTGGACATTGATGCTTTCGAGCAGAAACTTACTCGACCCTGCAAACGGAAAGACAATCGTGTATCCGTCACAGGATATGGTTCTCGGTCTGTACTATTTAACCAAGCAGCGGACTTTAAAGGAAGGACAGCACATCCGCCGGTATTCTTCGGTTTCTGAGGTGATGATGGCTGCAGAGGCCGGCTCTATCGGTTGGCAGGAACTTATCAAGATAAACTACCGCGGTGAAGAAGTGGAAACAACCCCCGGACGCCTTGCTTTCAACGAAGAAATGCCCGAAGGTGTTCCGTTTGTCAATACCGCTTTGGATGATAAGCAAATCCGCAAGTTGATCGAAACCGTGTACCGCACGAAGGGCACTTGGGTTACCGTTCAGATGCTGGATAAGCTTAAATCCGTCGGCTATTACTATGCGACTTTCTTCGGCGCAACATTGAGTATGGATGATATCATTATCCCGCAGGAAAAATCGACCATGCTCGAAAAGGCAAATAACGAAGTTCTTTCTATATACAGTCAGTACCGCGGCGGCCATATCACGCAGGAAGAGCGGTATAACAGGGTCGTCGAGGTGTGGTCAAAGACAAACGAAGAGTTGACCTCGATAATGATGGATACCCTCGCGAAGGATCAAGACGGCTTTAATACGATTTATATGATGGCGACCTCCGGTGCGCGCGGAAGCCGTAACCAGATTCGTCAGCTCGCCGGTATGCGCGGTTTGATGGCTAAACCGAGCGGTGATATTATCGAGTTACCCATCCGTTCAAACTTCAAAGAAGGCTTGAACGTTATCGAATTCTTTATTTCTACGAACGGAGCCCGTAAGGGTCTTGCCGATACCGCGTTGAAGACCGCAGATGCCGGTTATCTGACGCGCCGTCTTGTCGATATTGCACAGGATGTTGTTGTCAATGAGGAAGACTGCGGCACTATCAACGGTATTGAATACTCGGCGGTAAAGTCCGGGGATGAGGTTATCGAATCTTTGAGCGAACGGATTGTCGGTAAGTATACGCTTGAGCGGGTAGAGCATCCGATTTCGCATGAGCTTTTAATCGACGTAAACGAATACATTACCGATGATATTGCTGCGAAGATCGAGGAAGCGGGTGTACAGACTGTTAAGCTCCGCACGGTATTGACCTGCGAGTCCAAACACGGCGTCTGCGTGAAGTGCTACGGCCGCAACCTTGCCCGCAATAAGATTGTCGAAATCGGCGAAGCGGTCGGTATTATTGCGGCACAGTCTATCGGTCAGCCGGGTACTCAGTTGACGATGCGTACCTTCCACGTCGGAGGTACGGCAAGCAGCACGACCGAAGAGAATCATATCACCTTTAAATATCCCGTCATCATTAAAGATATTTTGGGTACATCCATTCCGCTTGATGACGGTAATCTGCTGTTTACCCGCCGCGGTACGCTTCTGTTTGAGAAAGTGCTTAAAGAGTACAATCTTATCGCAGGAGATTCCGTTGCAGTGCAAACGGGTGTCCGTATTCTGCGCGACGATGTATTGTATACCGCTGCGGACGGTACAGTGGTAAAAAGCCCATTGAATGCTTTTGCTTATTTGAACGGTTCGACGCTGTATTTGACAGCTCCAGAACAAAAAACCGAAATCAGGAACGGTTCGACCGTTGTTGTCAAAAAAGGCGATTACGTACCGGCTACTTCGGTTATTGCTACCTTCGATCCGTATAATGAACCGATTCTTGCGGAGCAAGACGGGTTTGTCCGGTTTGAGGATATTATCCCCGGTTCGACCCTCGAAGAGGATGTCAACGATGAAACCGGCGTCGTGGAGCGCCATATTTCCGAATTGAAATCGGATATGACCTTACAGCCCCGTGTATTTATCTCCGATGAATCCGGTAATGCACTCGGCTTCTATTACCTGCCGGACGGCGCTCAGCTGATGGTCGAAGAAGATACTCAGATTAAGGCCGGTACGGTTATCGCAAAACTTGCGAAGGCTGCTGCAAGAACGCAGGATATTACCGGTGGTTTGCCTCGTGTTTCGGAGCTCTTTGAAGCTCGCCGTCCGAAGTCTCCGGCTGTGCTTGCTCAGGTCGCCGGAACGGTTTCGTTTAAAGGCTTATTGAAGGGTAAACGAATTGTTATTGTGAAGGATCATTACGGCAAAGATTATAAGCACTTGGTTCCGATGTCCAAGCGATTGCTCGTTCGAGACGGCGATACCGTTGAAGCGGGCGAGCGGTTGTGCGACGGTAACCTTGATCCGCATGATATTCTTGCAATTTTGGGTGAAAATGCACTCCAGAATTATTTGATGAACGAAATCCGCGATGTCTATCGGATGCAAGGCGTTTCTATCAATGATAAGCATATCGGCGTTATTGTCCGCCAGATGCTTCGGAAAATTGAGGTTATGTCTGTCGGCGATACTCGCTTTATCTATGGTCAACAGGTTGATAAGTACCAATTCCATGCAGAGAATAAGCGTGTTACTGCGGAGGGCGGTCAGCCTGCTATTGCACGTCCGATGTTCCAAGGTATTACCAAGGCGGCATTGAATATCGATTCATTCATTTCGGCGGCTTCGTTCCAAGAGACAACGAAGGTCTTAACAAATGCTGCTATTGCCGGTAAAACCGATGAGCTGCGCGGCTTAAAGGAAAACGTTATTATCGGCCACTTGATTCCAGCCGGTACCGGTATGCCGCAGTATCGGTCGGTTAAGCTCTTCGATAAGAATATGAGTGACTTGGACGAGCAGGTAAACGAAATTCTCGAACGGCGCAGACGAGAGTTGGAAGAAGCGGAGGCTGCCGAAGCTCAAGCGGAGATGGACGAAGATTTTGACGCCGATGATGACGATCTCGGCTATGGAGATACGGAATCCGTCGAAACTTCTTACGATGAAGCGCCGCTTGATGAATCTGCCGCTGATATCGAGGATTGACAGACTGTAGATACTGCATTAAAATAGTTTATCTGTTGTTATAACTTAATCCGTGGTGCTGGCGGAGAGATATAAGGAGTTAGGGCAAATGCCTACAATTAATCAATTGATAAAGCAGGGCCGAAAAGCGGTCGTCTCGCGAACCAAGAGTCCTGCATTGCAGTCATGCCCGCAGAAGCGCGGTGTATGCACCCGTGTAATGACGGTTACGCCGAAAAAACCGAATTCCGCATTGCGGAAGGTTGCCCGTGTGCGCTTGAGCAACGGTATCGAAGTAACTGCCTACATTCCGGGTATTGGACATAACTTACAGGAACACTCTGTCGTTTTAATCCGCGGCGGCCGTGTTAAGGATTTACCGGGTGTGCGGTATCACATCATCCGTGGAACAAAGGATACGCTCGGCGTTGCCGATCGTAAACGCGGCCGTTCAAAGTACGGCGCTAAGAAGCCTAAGGCGTAAGGGAGGTTTATTATGGGACGGAAAAAGAAGACTATCAATAGACCGATCGCGCCGGATGCACGCTACAACAGCGTTGTGCTTTCAAAGTTTATTGCTCGTATGATGCTCGACGGAAAAAAATCCGTTACTACAGCTATTCTTTACGACAGCTTTGATGTAATTAAGTCGAAGACCGGGGAAGATCCGCTTACCGTATTTACCAAAGCGCTTGAGAATGTTAAGCCGCTCGTTGAGGTAAAATCACGCCGCGTTGGAGGTGCCACCTATCAGGTACCGATCGAAATCCGCGAATCCCGCCGCGAGGCGCTCGGAATGCGCTGGATTATCGGCGCTGCCCGCAGCCGGAACGGTCATGCAATGTCCGAACGTTTGGCTGCCGAGGTTATCGACGCATACAACAATACCGGTACTGCTTTCAAAAAGAAGGAAGATACCCACCGTATGGCGGAAGCAAACAAAGCGTTTGCTCACTATCGCTGGTAGTTGTTTGCAGTTACCGATCGTTATCGGTAATGCAGCGTAATACGAAAAGCCTTGAAGCATACTGTTTCAAGGCTTTTTTTATTCATCTTTCCGGTAATGCTTGTATCCGGGGTGCTTACCCCATACGTTATAGTCGGCGCGCATACGGCACAGGCGATCGATATTATCGCGGGAGATTTCTTTTTCTCCGCCGAGGATATGAGCATAGATGCTGATCTTTGCGGAAAGTTCCAAAGTTTCCATGCGGTAATATGCCATTAGCAGATCGCGGCCGAGGGTGAGTGCTCCGTGGTTTTCAAGAAGAAATACATCATGTTCAGGTAAATACGGAGCAATCGCTTCGGGAACTTCGTCGGTGGACGGTGTTCCATAGGGGGTAAGCGGTACCGAACCGATGGTAATAACGGATTCAATCGTGGTATAGCGATCCATCGGCAAATGTGCAACTGCAAAGGCTGTTGCGGCGGGCGGGTGCGCATGTACGACAGCGCCGACATCATCGCGGTCTTGATAGCAGCGTAAATGCATTTTAATCTCCGACGAAGGTTTATAACCGTGGGCACCTTCAATAATTTCGCAATCCTTGGTAATGATCAGCAATTTTTCAGGCGTGATAAGGCTTTTGCTGATGCCTGTCGGCGTTACCAAAAAATTTCCGTCTTCCAGCTTAGCCGATACATTTCCGTCATTTGATGCTACCCAGCCAAGCTGCCACATTTTGTGGCAAATGTCGCACATCTGATCTTTAATCTCTGAAATATTCATAGCGTTTAGTATACTGCGGAATCTCGTTCTGTCAATTTCGCCCGCTTATTATTTTGACAAAACCTATGCATATTTGTATTATTCGTGCGGATGGTATGTTCACAATCCGGTCGTAAGGAGTATAAATCGTATGGAAAAGTCGATAGAACAGACGCTGATATTACGCAGAGGGTTTCCGTACTTTTTGCTATTTTCACTGTATGCAATAATCAATTCCTATCTGCCGATTATGCTGAGAACACTTGGATTTTCAACAGCACGGATCGGCATCCTACTTGGCGTTATTGAAATCGTAGGTGTGTGTGCACCTTTTTTTATTACACGGCAGCTTGATAAAACCGGCCGATATGGATTCGTAATGTGTGTATTCGGGATTGATATTGCAGTATTGCTGCTGCCTCTTCTCCATTTTCATTCATTTTTTAGCACAGCTATTTGCCTCGGTATTTTTGCCATTGGCTTTAAGGGGATGGTGCCCGTGCTGGACGGTTTTACTACAAAGGTACTCGGACAACATAGTGATCAGTACGGAAAAATACGGGCACTCGGTTCTGTAGGATTTGTCGGTATGAATCTGTTTTTACAGCTCCATCCGCTTATTTCGGGAAAAAAGCCGACATCTATTGTTTTGAGTGTAAGTGCAGGCGCATTGTTGTTTATTCTAATGCTCAGGTGGGTACCTGATCTATACGATTTCTCATTTGCTTGTGTAAACGAAGACAATGATGAGGAACTTCAAAACCGATGGGCTGCTGAGGTATCGGATGGTCAAGAACCATTGGTAGTAGAGCCGTCCCCGAAAGATTTAGTAAAACCGAAAGCACCGTGCTCAACAAAACCTGCTGCGTGGGACGCTGTGCCTGCTGCTTTCTCCAAGCAGTTTTGGGAATGCTTGCTGTTGATCTTTCTCGCATTCTTGGGATTGGTTCCCAGCCAAAGATTTTTTTCGCTCTATGTCGAGGAATATATTAAAATAGAAGCATCTGCCGGTTTATGGGCGCTGTCGGCAATGGCGGAAATCCCCTTGCTTATTATTTCTGGGAAATGTATCCGGCGTTTCGGTAAAGAACGGCTTCTTCCCCTCTGTCTATTCACTGTTATCGTACGGAATTTTTGCTATATTTTTATTCCCGGAATCGGTGGGGCTATTGTAGGGCAGCTTTTGCATTCGCTCAGTTTCGGATTATTCCATCCGCTGAGTGTATTACTCTGTGTCTTGTATAGTTACGGCAAAACGGTAACCGCTATGGCCTTTTTTACCGCCGCAAACGGTATTGCCTATGTAATAGGGAGTATGATCGGCGGGTATATTATTGAATATTTAGGATATCCGGCACTCTTTTTATTGTTCAGTGTGTTTCCTGCTGCGGGTATCGGGTTTTATCTTTTTATCATGCGGCGGATTTAATACCCCGATACACTGTATCAGGGTATATTGATTCGTGCAGAAAGCTAATATTTTCCAACTATCGACACATCGGCACCGAACCACTTTGCGGATATTCTCCGCAGCGATCCGTCTCGTGCCATATCGTAAAGCAAAGCATTCATCGTTTCCGCTAATTCTTTGTCTTCTTTTCTGAATGCATAGCTATAGGTAGTAATGATGATCGGATCTCCGAGAGCCTCGTATAGTTTCTTTTCTATTGTAATTTTACTGTAATATGTCAGCAAATTCATTACGACAGCATCAAGCTGTTTGAAGTCCAACGCAGTCAGCATATCTTCTTGATGGGGATAAAGATATGGGCGGCGGCCGTTATTTATATAGAGGGGAGACTTCATAACTATTTCGCGCATCTCTTCATCTGCCAACATACCGATCCGTTTATTCCGTAAATCAGAAAATTGATTGAACATTACGGTACCGTCCATACTGCGAAGCACCACAACTACCAACGCGTCCCGTAAATAAGGTGTACTTAATAAAAAGCGTTCGGCATTTGTCTCATTATTGATAAAACCGCTTGCGATATAATTAATTGTCCTGTTTTCAAGTTTGGCAATTCTGTTTGCTGTGCTAATTGGTACAAGTCTTAACTTTACACCGAGTTTATCGGCTACCGCTTGTGCAATATCTATTTCGTATCCGGCAATTTGACCTGTACTGGAGTAAAAGCTAAGAGGAGGAGTGGATGGATCAACCCCGACTACGAGTTCATTGTTGATAATAACTCTTGCCAATGAGGAATCATTGATTCCTTCTTGATCCGTCCGGCGGCCGGTACAAGAAAGGATTGTAAACAACAAAAAAATACCGAAAATAAATTTTACCTTCATTTTACCTCAGCCTTATTACAGTCTGATATTAAGTATGGATAGATTGGAACCGAACCATTTCCGAGAAAAAGCCGGAATAGTGCCGTCGGACTCCATTTCAGCTAAAACGGATTCGATTTTGGCGACAAGCGAACCGTCCGTTTTCCTAAAAGCGAACGTGTAATATTCGGTTGCAATCGCCTCGTTGATAATACTGTATTGAGGATTTCGATCGAGCGTATTACAGGAATAAATAAGATCCAATACGATGGCATCGCACACTCCGTTATTGAGGGCGGTATATAAACTGCCGATAGAGTTGTACGTTTGGATAATAACATGATCTTTTAACACCTCTGTGTTCAATAATGCTTCGTCGCCTCCGGTTCCTGCCTCAACTGCTATCCTTCTGTCCCGCAGCTGTGCCAATGTTTGATAGTCTTTTCTTGCAAGCGCTACGACAATTTTAGTATTCTGAAGATACGGCGTACACATTCTATAGTGTTGTTTACGTTCTTCCGTAAGGCTGAAACCGCTTGCAATACAATCGATTGTTCCCCTATTCAAAAGCATTTCTTTTTGCGTCCAATCTATCGGGTAAAAAACCGGATGAATACCGATCCGGCGGCATAATTCCGTCAATATATCGACATCATACCCTACTATTTCATTCTTTTCATTTCTAAAGGAGAGAATGGGAACAAAATCTGAAACGCCGATGACCAGTGTGGCTTTTACCTGAACTTTTGACCAAGACGGATCTTCAATGTATTCAATTTTATGACTGCGGCGGCATGAAGAAAATAAAAGAAATAGTATACAGAGTGCCGCATATGCAGCTATTCGTTTTTTCATATTTGTCTCTAAAACCTTCAATAATATCTTAATATCTTATTCAATATCTTATTCGTGCGGAGAAGTATACCAACAGTACCATTTTTTATGTGTCCTGTAAAGAGAAATTATTGCCTACTTCAGGGCAACCGCATCAAAAATATTTTTAGCGGTTGCCTTCCTTCTGTGCGAAATTTTACTCAAAATTTCGCACATTTTTCCAGCCAAGAAGTAAACGCATCAGGCAGAGCAGATATAAATCGCGGAAAAATTGAGACTGTGAGACCATTTGAACCGCGAAGAGGTTCAACTCTGGTCGAATAGTCTCAATTTTTCTGCGGGGATGTTAAAAATCGATCTGATGCGTTTACCCTGTTGCCTGCTCTCCTGTTGGAAAAAATGTGCGAAATGTAGTATGGTTTCACTATGGAAAAGAATACACGGATACAAGAACTTGAAGCGCTGATAAAAAAGCATCAGGACTTATACTATAACGCAGAACCGGAAATTTCGGATGCGGATTTTGATTTATTGTGGGACGAACTGCGACGCCTCGACCCTCAGAATGTCTTATTTGCAACGGTACCTAAGGACAGCGCCGACGGCTTCCCGAAGGCGGAACACATTATCCCGATGGGGAGCCAAGAAAAAGCAGCGGATCCCGAAAGTTTCCAAAAATGGGCGGAAAAGATGCCGTTCTCCGATTTTCTGGTACAATACAAACTGGACGGCGCCAGTATGGAGCTGCAATACGAAAAGGGGCGGCTCGTTCGGGCAGTAACACGGGGCGATGGCAAAATCGGAGACGATATTACCGCGAATGTTAAAAAGATGCGGGGCGTCGTATTTGAACTGAAAGGCGATTCCGCCCCGACCGGAGCGGCTCCCTTTTCCGGCGGTATCCGCGGCGAAGTGCTGATGACCAAAGAGGTGCTGCGCCGCTTTTATCCCGATAAAAAGAATTGCCGGAATGCGGCAAATGGGTTGATGAAGCGGAAGGATGGCAGCGGCAGCGAGCACCTCGAAATTATTTGTTATGATGCTGCCGCAGGAACAGTCGGAAAGCCTTTTACCGAAGCGGCGCCTTTCACCACGGAAACGGAAAAACTCAGTTGGCTTGAAGCGCAGGGCTTTTTGCAGGTGCCGGTTACACGGTGCGCCGGCGTCCGGGACGTTATCGACTACCGCGCCCATGTTATGGATATCCGCAGCGCTATTCCCTACGACATCGACGGCCTTGTCGTTAAAAACGACCGTATCGATACCGCAGACCTCAGCAGGGCGCGGCCGGAAAAACAAATCGCCTTTAAGTTCAGCCTTGAAGAAGCGGTTACTGCGTTGCGCAGCGTCGAGTGGAGCGAGTCGGGCGCTACCTACACCCCCATCGCGCTGATCGATCCGGTTCAGCTGGCGGGCACAACCGTTAAGCGGGCAAACCTCTGCAACCCGAACATGATTGCGGAGCTGAACCTCAGGATCGGCAGTAGAGTACTGGTAACCAAACGGGGGGAAATCATCCCTAAGATAGAAGCGCTTATCGAAAATCCCGATTCAAGCGCGCCCATCGAACAGCCTTGCAAGTGCGGGAGTTGCGGTACTGCACTCCGCGACGAAGGTACTCGCTTGTACTGTCCGAATCCGGCTTGCCCTAAGCTCATTCATCATCGGATAGAAAAATGGATCAATACCCTTGATATTCAAGACTTCGGGACGGTGCTCCTCAAACAGCTCTTTGATGCACAGCGCCTCCGTTCTATTTCCGATTTATATACACTGACTGTTGAAGAACTCGCAGCGCTCGAACGCATGGGAAAAAAGTCGGCGGAAAAAGTGTACAGAGCACTTCATGCCAAGCGTGAAATCTCACTGCCGGTCTTTATTGCCGGTTTTGATATTGAAGGCATCGGCCGCACCATGGTGGAAAAGCTGGTTGATGCAGGCTTTAATACCCTCGAAAAATTGCTTGCAGCCTCAGAGGAAGAGTTTGCCGCCGTGTACCAATTCGGCAGCATCCTTGCCCATACGCTTACACTCGGCCTCCGCGATGCAAAAGAAGAGATGCTGCAGCTTACCGGTTCGGGAATGATCGTTATTCAAGCACCAGCCGCCGCTCAAGGAAATCTGCCGCTTGCAGGAAAAAGCTTCTGCTTTACTGGAGAACTGAATACGCTTAAAAGGAAAGAAGCTGAAGCGATGGTTCAAGCAAAGGGCGGGGCGGTAAAATCGTCGGTAACCAAGGGACTTACCTATTTGGTAACCAATACCCCCGATTCCGGTTCGTCAAAAAACAAGAAAGCTCAGGAACTCGGCACAGCGATTATCACCGAAGCGGACTTTTTAAAACTGTTTTAATGTCAGCCTCCTAGATATCTCGTCAGCAAATGGACATCCGTTTCCCTTCTGCCCTTCCAGCGCTTTTGCAAATAGGCGGAGTAGATACGAGGCGTGAACAAAAATTAACCGCAGGCACGGTACAAAATATACATCCCTGTACATTTTGTACCTACGTGTTTGCAGCGCAAACACACTGCTGACTGGAACCACGGACAT
The DNA here is from genome assembly GCF_024181085.1 of Treponema sp. OMZ 857. NCBI lineage: Bacteria > Pseudomonadati > Spirochaetota > Spirochaetia > Treponematales > Treponemataceae > Treponema > Treponema sp. OMZ 857. The sequence goes on along the minus strand of NZ_CP051147.1, from coordinate 2,082,592 downwards.
CCGTTTCCGTTCTGCCCTTCCAACGCTTTTGAAAATAGGCGGTGCAGATACAAGGAGTTAGGCAAAAAAGTACCGCAGGCGTATCTTTGATACGTTGAGGACACTTTTTTGCCGTGCGACGCAGTAGATGCCCCGCATATTTTCAAAAGGCACATAATTGACAGGCTTATCTTTATATGATATACCTTTTGCGCATATTTTGTTTTTTACCTTTTAATTAAGACGGAAGGAGTATATAATGTCTGGACACAGTAAATGGGCGACGATTAAACACGCAAAAGGGGCCGCTGACGCAAAACGCGGTCAGATGTTTACAAAGTTTATTAAAGAAATTTCTATAGCTGCACGTATGGGTGGCGGGGATCCGAATGGTAACCCCCGATTAAGAACTGCAATATTAAAAGCACGCGCGGCTAATATGCCGAAAGATAATATTGAACGGGCTATTAAGAAAGGTACCGGCGAATTGGGCGGTGCAAGCTATGAAGAGCTGTTGTACGAAGGTTATGCGCCGGGCGGCGTTGCGGTATTGGTGGAAGTACTGACCGATAATAAAAATCGGGCTGCAGCCAATGTGCGTAACCTTTTTTCCAAAAACGGCGGTAACCTCGGTGCGACCGGTTCGGTAGCTTATATGTTTAACCGCAAGGGCGTTATAGAGTATGATGCCGAAGTCGTCAGCGAAGAAAAACTGATGGAAGAGGCATTGGAAGCCGGAGCGGAAGATATTCAGGCTGACGGCGGTATTATTACGGTAACAACAGATCCCAACGACTTTGCTTCCGTGCTTGAAGCCTTACAGGAAAAAGGATTTGAATCCGTTTCTGCAGAAGTTTCCATGGTTCCCGCAACATATATGAGTTTGGAGGCAGAAACAATCCGTAAAGTGTTAAAAATGGTTGAACGTCTGGAAGAAGATGACGATGTTCAGAACGTATACACAAACCTCGATATTCCCGATGATTTTGAGCCGGAGGAATAACGGTACATTTTGTAATTTTAATATCGCAAAAATAATTTAAGGAAAATCTCTAAAAACTGAGGTTTTTAGAGGCTTCCTCTATAAAAAACGCCATACTTTCGTTGTTTTTAGCGGTTTGTATGGCGTTTTTGTTTTGTTACGGCCGTAGAATCAACGCGGCACTTCCCGTGGTCTCTCTAATTAAAAATTCTTAATGAAAAATATTTAATTAGTTAATCGCTTCCACTTCTTCTTTGCTCAATCCTGTCATTTTTTCGATAAACGGTATTTCGCAATTGGCTTGCTTCATCAGTCGTGCCGTTTCAAGCGCTTTTTGGTGGGAACCGCGCTCAAGGCCTTTACGCTCAGACTCGCTTATCATCGAGAGCCGGTCGCTTTCATATTCCCACGCTGCCTCATACCGCTTCCGCTCTCGCTCATCCAGATAAAAGATGTCCATCACCTTATTTGCCTTCGCCATTACAGGATTCTCTTGTGCGAGCACTTACCTTACCTCCTATCTTTTGAAAATATGTGGGCACCTACTTCGTTATTTCACAAAAATTAGTCCTCAATGTGCAAAAGCACGCCTGCGGGTAATTTTTGTTCATGCCTCGTATCTGCTCCACCTCTTTTCAAAAGAGTTAGTTCGTATAAATCGTAGTCAGTCTATCAGTTTTTCTTCTTTACCGGTAGAGACTTTTTTTCTTTGCTCCGCCATGGATGGCGGGGGGTTCAAGCAGAAGCGATGTTTCGAGCGGTGAAACGCATTGAGCTGCTGTGGGATTTGCTCATTTTCACACCTCCTACAGTCCTTATGCGACTTTTGGAGGAAAATGGCTGGAAAAAGTACTTCTTTTTTTATTTTTTATGAAGAACCGCGAAAAAAAGAATTGCACAAAGACTGCAAAGAATGCAATAACAGCAAGCATTTCAGGGTCAACGCATCAGGTCGTTTTTTTAACACCCCTGCCATCCGTGGCAGTTCTGTCTGCGGTTCAAATGGTCTCCACAGTTTCAATTTTTCCATGGTTTTTACCTACTCACCTGATGCGTTTACCCGTCTGCTGGAAAAATGTGCAAAATTTTAAGTAAAATTTCGCACAGAAGGAAGGTAACCTCTGAAAATATTTTATAATGCGGTTGCCCTGGTAAGCATTTCTATTTGTATTTTTTTTAAAGACGGTATATAATAAACTTGCGAAAAAAGGTAAAGTGTGGTTACCTAAAAAGATAGCATGTTGAATTCTATGATAAAGACAAAAGGGGATATACGAGGAGGTAGGATATGAAAAAGCAATATGTGAACTCTGTCAGTATTCTTTTGGCAATGCTGTGCCTTGCGTTTACGGCATGTAATGGTATGCTTACCGGCGGAGACACCGGCACGGTACGGGTTGTTATTGGAGGCGGAACTGCCCGTTCAGTTGATGGAAAAGGCCTCCCTGCGCTTAATGAGAATAATACCGTTATCACCATTACGGATGAAGAGGGAACTGAATTAGCACGGAAAACAACATCGGTTACGGTTACGCTTGCTATCGGTACAAAAATTACCGTAAAAGCGGTTGTTACAACAGCGGCAGGAGCGTGGCACGGTTCCGAGAAGCACACTGTTACGGCAGGGGATAATTTCATTGCCGTAAAGCTATCTAAAACGCTGAAAGTTGCCGCCAATCTGCTGTTTTATATTACAGGAAAAGACCCTTCGGGGAGTAATATCGTATCCTTGAGCACGCAAAACGGTAGAAAACTGCTCGATGGAATTCTTATCGGCAAAAAACCGGTAACGGCACGGGATAAAATCGGCAGAATATATGTGCTGTATGAAGATACTTCATCTACTCATCTTAAACGCTTTAATGTGGAGGGAAATGAGGATACCGAATTTGAAGCTGCTCTTGCTGCTGTACTGCCGTCCGGCGTTGTTATCGGTAGTATTGATAATATAGTGATTGATCAGGACGATAACTATATCTTTTTGCTTAAGGAGGATACCGTCTATTGCTTCAAGGAGAAAGAAGATCATTCGTTTGAATCTTTTAGCAGTGCTGCATTCCCGAGTGCACCGGCATCAAGTGCTAGTGCCGTTGCGGTAGATGATGATGTACTGTTTGCTGTGTATGGTCAGACTTTGTCTGCCTGTGAGTTTGGATTTGAAGATCTTCCCACTCCGGGCAATAAGACTTTAAAATTTAAATCGACGACACTAGCGAGTCAGAACTTGAATCAACTTCGATCAGCTTCCGCCTTTGGAAATGATCTTCCCGATTGTACCGGTCTTTTTGCCGAGGATGACGACGTGTACTGTCTGCTTACCCAGCAGAAAGAGGAAGCAGGAAAAAAGTATGCGCTTGGGCAGCTCGTTCGCTATGAATATTCCGGCAGTACGCTTACCAAGAAAAATACGGAAGGACTTCATTCCAAAGCCGGTAGTACTGATCTCTCCCTTCCCTTCGAGTCAGCCTCTTTCTCTAACCCCGTCGGTTTTATCGGCTATGACGAAGACAATATCTACATAGCGGATGACGGTGTAAATATCGAGTATCTCAATGAAAATCTCCGTGTAAACGGCAATCAAGATCGCATCGCCGCATTCAACCGCAGAAACGGTAGTCTGTCTTTCCGTGACTCTGGTGCAACATGGTTTACAGAGCACGCCGTCTATAAAAAGCCCAATACAAAGATACTGCTGTGGGAAAAGCAAAGCCCTGCCATGGTTCTTTCCCCCATGAACTATTGGATAAGCACAGACGGAACGGAAGCATTTTCCGCTACGAATAAGCTTTTTGAAGACTCCGTGCAGCCTACCGATGTTTTCTGTTACGACCAAGACGGCAATCTGTATATTTTGTGGAAAGATAGTTCTGGTTGCAACGTTAGACGGTTTGCGCTGAAAGAAGACGGCTCGTATGATACGCAGGGTGTGGATGCTTTTCTAACACCCCATGATGTTTCTGCAATTGCTGTTGATATTTCCGATGGGCAGAACAGTCTGTATTATACGTATGCGGATGGTCCCAGTGGACACATAGTAAAATATAACTGGTCTCTAGGCAGTTCTTTTAATAGTGGGTCAGGTGTCTCTGGATATGATGTGCCGTTTAATCCGGATACCGCTCCCGTTACCGCGCTTGCAGCAAACAAGGACGGGCTGTTTGTCGGCACAAGGGCAAGGAGCACATCTCCTGACGGTTATACATTATCGGTAAAGAAATATGACAAGCAGGACGGAGCCGATAAAGGAACAATAGATGTCGGATCATTTCAAGAAACTCCTACGGAACCGACTTCGCCTCCGTTCGACCCCTATACGAACACGATAGCCTTTGTTAACGACTTACAGGTTCTCGACGGTGTGTTGTATGCCATCACTTCAAAAGAAGAGTACGGTATGAAAGAAACTAGTTTCGATTATCAAGCCGATACCTTTAAAAACAGCGGCAAGCTGTATAAAATCGGCAGCACGAAGGATGGATTCTCCGGCAGTGCCGTCGAATTGGCTAAAAAGGATCCTGTAGATACGGCAGGGAATGAAGTCGGCTACGGCTTTTATCGCTTTATTGCCGTAAAATACGACGAAGCCGAGCGGATTAGGCTCATCATCGCCTCGGACGGTGCATGGGGTAAGGATGGAACTGTTATTTCCCCTGAACAGCCTTACTGTAAAAATGTGGACAAGGTATTGGAGTACGATTTGAAAGGCCGTTTACAATCTGAAAGAGATTCAGGCGGCGGTTTTTCCAAGCTGTTACAAGAATCCGGTTTTGAGTGGAACTAAATCGTAGGATGAGTTTTAAAGAATGCTGTGCAGCTCGATTCCGGCGTCCTGCACAGCAAAAGCCGCTCGTCAGCCTCTGCGTTCCCGTGTATGGGACGGAGGGGCTGATCGGGCGGTTTTTTGAAAGCGTGTTACGGCAGGATGCAGCGCCGCTTTTTGAAACCATCGTTGTAAACGACGGCAGTCCCGGTGCAAAAGAACTGCGGGGTATTATTAAAACATATACAAAGCGGTTTAAAGCGCAGGGGTTGCCGCTCGTGTTTTTGGAACATAGTAAAAACCTCGGTACGCTCGAAGCGCGCCGGACAGCGGTAAATGCGGCATCGGGTGAATACCTCGCCTTTGCCGATCCGGACGATGAGCTTCCGCCTAATGCTCTCCGTATATTGTACGATGCAGCCGCTACGTCGGGTGCCGATATTGTACACGGCAAGGCTGCGGTGTGCGGTATGGAAGGAGAACCGGACACGCGTGTTGCAGCCTTTGCGCAAAGGGCGCAGAATGTGTACGATGGTGTTTTAACCGGCGATGAAATCCTCCGCACATATATCGTTGAACACTCATACAGCAGTTTCGTATGGGGCAAGCTTTTTAAAACAGACCTTGTTCAAAAAGCGTACGGCGACATTCCGTTTACCTATTGTACAATGGCGGAAGATATGCTGCTTTATTTTTTTATTGCTTTGACTGCATCGAAATCTGTCGGCGCATTAGAAGATAGGCATATCGAAAAAGCGTATACATACGCCGGCATACGGGATATTGTGTATCACTACCATATCAACACCGGCGTTACTTCCCGCCGTACAATCGCCGACCTTTCCGAATGGCAAAAGGTATGCTCCGTTGCTTCGGTTTTTACCATTATCCTTTCTTATTTGGATGAACATCCCGCTGTTGACGGCGCTATCCTCAAAGCTGTACAGGATTTAGGCCGCGCTCACTATGCCGATAACCTCAAGCAGCTGGAAGCCTGTGTGGTTCCTTCATTACAAAGAGAGGCGCGGGCTATGCTGGATGAGTGGTGGGGGCTTGCATAGGCGCGGATCTATGCGCTCTTGACGCCGGATGCCGATCTATCAGTCCGGCATATTTCTTTGATACGGATCTACCCTTGTTTTTTCCCCGGAAAAAGGATAAATTGACGTATTCTCCGTAAAAATCATTGAGGAAAGTCAGAGTTTATGCCGCATCTTTATATCCCCGAACACTATCAGCCGGTTTTAACCGGTAAAGAAACGGAACAGGCTATCGTTCGTATTAAAAACTTTTTTCAGCTCACGTTATCGACCCGTTTGAACTTAACCCGTGTTACGGCGCCGCTCTTTGTTCCCAGAGGAAAGGGCTTGAACGATGATCTGAACGGCACGGAACGGGCAGTGCATTTTCCGGTAAAGGATATGAACGAGCAGGAGCTTGAGATTGTACACTCGCTTGCAAAGTGGAAGCGAGTCAAAATAGCGGAAATGGGATTACAGTCCGGCTTCGGTATTTATACCGATATGAATGCGATCCGAGCTGATGAGGAACTTGATAATATCCATTCGCTGTATGTCGATCAGTGGGATTGGGAGCTCGCGATGGAGGAGTCCGACCGAACGCTCGATTTTTTGAAGGCAACCGTAGAAAAAATATACGATTGCTTAAAGTGTACCGAGTTTTTTATCTATGATAACTATTCGGCAATCGAGCCGATTCTGCCGAAGCATATCACCTTTATCCATGCGGAAGATCTCTATGCGCAGTATCCCAATCTTTCCGGAAGGGAACGGGAACGGAAGTGCGCCCGGCAGTACGGTGCTGTCTTTTTAATCGGTATCGGCGCTCCGCTCAAAAACGGAGAACCGCATGACGGCAGGGCGCCCGACTATGACGACTGGATTACCGAAACCGGCAGCGGACGGCACGGATTAAACGGAGACTTGTTGGTGTGGAATCCCGTGTTAGAGGATGTGCTTGAACTCTCTTCGATGGGGATCAGGGTAAGTCCTAAAACAATGAGGGAACAGCTTGCCGCCCGCAACTGCATGGAACGGGCATCGCTGTTTTTTCATACCAAGCTGCTGAACGGAGAACTGCCCCAAACCATCGGCGGAGGAATCGGGCAGTCGCGGCTCTGTATGTTCTTCTTGCGGAAAGCCCATATCGGTGAAACGCAGGTTTCGGTATGGCCCGACGATATGCGGGCGCAGTGTGCGGGACGGAGCATTCTACTATTATAGAATATTTGTGAATGAATTTATCGGGAGGCATTACAATGGACATTCGGCATTCGGTCGCTGCGTTTTTTGGACGGCATAATTTTGATGCGGAAGGCCCCACGGTCAATACGGTTATCGATACGCTGCTGTATGATATGGAAGAAGGGCTGAAACGGGATCCGAGCATTCCCATTGGTACGGGGCCGGCGCTGGATATGATTCCGACGTGGTTTATGCCGCCGCAACAGCCGCCCAAGAATACTTCGGTTATTGTTATCGATGCGGGCGGAACCAATTTCCGCTCATGCTTGGTTACCTTTGACGAAAACAGCATCCCGTCCATCAGTCAGCTTGAGCGAAAGCCGATGCCGGCAACCGATAGGGAATACTCCAAAGCGGAATTTTTTGACACCATCGCCGCTTATTTAGACCATCTGAAAAACGCCGCGGATTCTATCGCGTTTTGCTTTTCGTATGCGATGAAAATTACTCCGGCAGGCGACGGCGAAGTGCTGCAATTCTCTAAGGAAATCAAAGCGCCCGAAGTGATCGGCTCATTAGTCGGTCAAAATCTGGAGGCGGCGCTGATGCAGCGGGGCTGGAATAAGCTGAAACGCATTGTGCTGTTAAACGATACGGTTGCGGCGCTCCTCGCAGGGGCATCGACTGCTGTCGGCGGGAAAAAATACGATTCGTATGTGGGCTTTATCCTCGGAACCGGAATGAACGCCGCGTATATCGAATATCAGAATATTCCGAAAATTGCGTCGAACAGCGCCGGTACGGTCGCCTTGCCCGCGCAGATTGTCGTCTGCGAGTCGGGGAAGTCGAACAAACAGCCGCGCAGCGATTTTGATGAAGCGTTTGCAAAAAAGACCGACCAGCCGCAGATGTTTTGGTTTGAAAAAATGTGCTCCGGCGCCTACCTCGGATCGGTTGCTTCGGTGATGATACGGGCAGCCGCTGCGGACAATCTGTTTTCCGCCGGCGTTAAAAAAGCGTTTGCTTCCATTGCTGACCTTCCGCTCATCGATGTAAACCGCTTTTTGCAGGCTCCGTATTCCGATCAAACCCCGCTCGGACTGCTGTTAGCCGGCGGCACGGAAGAAGACCGCGAGGTTCTCTGCCGGATATTGGATGCGCTGATTATGCGCACGGCACGGCTTGCTGCGGGGAATATTGCCGCGGCTGTTATTAAAACAGGCAAGGGAAAAAATCCTGCGCTGCCGGTTTGTATCCTTTCAGAGGGTACAACGTTTTTAAAAACGTACCGCTTGCATGATGCCGTTATCGCGCACCTCTATACGGCGCTGACACAAAAACGCGGCATTTATTTTGATGTGGTGTCCCTCGACAACGCAATTACGTTCGGCACCGCTATCGCGGGTACGATTTAACAATGTAACGGAGGTTTAACGAGACTTACATGGCGGAGCTTTTTTATCTGGCAAAAATCGGAGAGATAAATCTTAAAAAAGGGAACCTAAAGGATTTTGAACGGCGGCTTGCGCAAAACTTCAGAAGCTATTTTGACGGAGCAGTGCCGAACGTGCAGGTACGCGCCGGGCGGATGTATGTACGGGCTGATGAGGCTTTGCAGCCGCGGGTAGAAGCGGCTTTAAATCACCTTTTCGGCATTACGAGCTGGGCGCAGGCAAAACCGGCGGATAAAACGCTCGAAGCTATTTCCGAAACGGCTGTTACCGAAGCGAAAGCGTTGCAAGCACACGGTGCACGCACCTTTAAAATTGAAGCCCGCCGCGCCGATAAGCAATTTCCCCTCACGTCGTATGACATTGCGCGGGAAGTAGGCGGAACGATCCATACGGCGGGGATTTTAACCGTCGATGTGCATAACCCCGATGCGGTTATCAGCATCGAGGTGCGCGAAAAGCAAGCGTTCATTTACGGCGTTGAACATACCGGCAGGAGAGGCCTTCCCTGCGGCTGTTCGGGACGGGCGCTGCTGCTGCTCTCGGGCGGAATCGATTCCCCCGTTGCCGGATATAAAATGCTCTTTCGTGGAATGAAAGTCGATTATGTGTATTTTCATTCCCATCCGTATACGTCGCCGGAAGCTCAGCAAAAGGTAGAAACCTTAGCCGGTATTTTATCCCACTACGGACTTGGCGGATACATGACCGTTGTGTCGTTTACCAAGGTACAGCAGCATCTAAAGCGGACGGTGCCTGAAGCCTATTTGACGCTTTTGCTCCGTATGTGTATGATGCACACGGCTGAAATGCTGGCTGAAAAGGTTAATGCGCAGTGCTTGGTTACGGGAGAGAGTCTCGCGCAGGTGGCAAGCCAAACGATCGAAAACCTTACGATTACCGACAGCTGTGCAAAACTTCCGATTCTGCGTCCGCTTATCGGTATGGACAAGGAAGAAATCATACGCTATGCGGTTGATATCGGTACGTACCAAACTTCCATACTACCGTATGAAGATTGCTGCGTACTGTTTTCTCCCAAACATCCGGTACTGCATACACGGCAGAAAGATGCCGAAGATATCTATGCGCGTATAGATATAGAGCCGTTGCTCATGGAAGCCTTCGAGCAGCGTGAAACAAAAAAAATAGAATGGGCTTTGCCGTAAAGGAAGGATTTTATTTATAATGCATAAAAAATTATTACCTGTTTTATATCTTTTGTTTTTTTCTTCCGTTCTCTTAGTGGGTATGAGCGCTGATGAGGCATATCCTGTGATTGAAAAAATAATTTCGACGAGGCCGATGCAGGAGAACAGTATCTATTATGTAAACGATGAAGATATACAACTCATACTCGGCTCAGCAGCAGAGACAAATATTAACTTGTTTGAACTGATCGATTGTATGTACCGTTATCTTGCGATGAATAACAAACGGCTTGAAATATCGGGAGATATGCTCCGTAATGCACGAACATTGTTTAGTTATGGGGGATATCCCGTTGAGCAGCTTTTACCGATAGATAATCTTGTGAGCGTACAGGTTGGGGCTTGTTTTAATCAAAATCAAAATCCGCTTGAAATGGAGCTTAATGCTCCTTACAGTGTTTACATTGAGATTGCAACGGCTGCATACGATACTCGATGCGGTTTTACGAAGCTGCAGCCGCTCAATTTTCTGGAATCTTATGGTATGTACATTAAAAAATGGAACATAACAAAACAGATACGAAAAATTCATCTGTATGAACCCGGTTTCGGCGCTGTATACGCTCAAGGTTTCTTTAAACCGAAAAAATGGGAATTGGGAGCTATCACTCGAATTCTTTCTCAGTCCCCTGAGCCTTGAGATTTCAGTTCATTATTTCTTTCCTGAAGCCCCAGTTTTATTTCTTCTGCACGTGCGATATCCCGTTCGGCTGTTTCGATGAGCTTTTCGTACTGAGCAATGCCGTCTTTATATCCGGCAATGGCTTTTTGTAATGTTTCTATTTTATGTACCTCGCCGGCAAGGGCGATTTCGTTTTCGATACATTCGATGTCGATCGCATTTTTTTCCAGCTTTACACGATACTCTGCAATAGAATCTAAGTACGTTTTAAATGGATCCGGTACGCTGGAAAGGGGTTCTTCGGTACGTGTGCCTGCATCGGTATAAAAGATATCGCTATACTGTGAACCTTGCCGTCTCTCGGCTTCTTCAATTTTCTCATCCGTATTTTTTATGATGTCCGCCAGAACATTGATTCGCTTCTGGGGAGTATCGATAACACCGCATTCCGTTAACGTTTCAGTAAGCTTTTTCTGCTCGGCATTCAGTGTTGCCTTTCTGTCTTCCATTTCATCTTGCTTGGCAACGATTGCTTGGAGGGCAAGATACGCTGTTTCAAGTTGTTCCGGAAAGGAAGCGCCGCGTACCTCTTTTATAACAGTATCGGTGAGGAATTCTTCTCCTGCGGCAATAATTTGCTCATTCATCTTTTTCTGCAAACCGGTTAATTTTCCTTTGAGCGATAATAGCTGCGGACTCAAGGTCAGCTTTTTAAAAAAGTGTGCATCGTTTTTTTGGCGTTCAAGTTCTTGTTTGTCTTGCTGTACCTTCTCGATAGAGTCTTTGAGCGGTTCAATTGATTGAACGATCTGTGCAATTTGCGGGAGTGAATTATTTTGATAGGTTTGAAAGAATAGTAAAATAAAATCATTCCGCGCTGCTTCATAGGTACGCTGTTGTTCATGCAATAGTTTATCAACTTCTTTAGAAAAAACTTTTAATTCATTTTGCCGCGATTGTGCCGTCTTAATACTCAAAACAGTATCCGAATCCTTTCGGCGGGACTCTCTCAGTATTTTCCATGCTTCAAAGTCCTGTTCGTTAATATGAGGCATTGTTTCTTTACGCTGCAAAACATATTCGAATTGGGTTTCGCCGTATTCTCTGTACAATGAATTAAGCATTGTTTGCAAATTTTCCCGCTCTTTTTTTCTGTCCGCTAAATTTTTCTTCAGATTATCCATACAAAACCGCCTTTGTTCATCCCATGAATATAAAATAAGAGAACACTATCAATATATACGTTTGTCGTAAAAAATACTATATCATCGGTTCAAACACGCTACTGACTGATCTCGCCCAAAATGAACATCCGTGTTCATTTTGGGCTGCAAGTTTGTAAACAAACTTGTTTCTGCGTGGAACCAGCGGCATTCATGCCGCTACTGAAAGCCTCCTTCCAACGCTTTTGAAAATAGACGAGGTAAGTACGCGAAGCAAATAAAAATTAACCGCAGGCATGTTGAAAAGTGTACATCCGTGTACACTTTTCAACGTCGAGTTTTTGCTGCGCAAAAACGTCGCTGCTGCTTATAACCACGGACATCCCTGTCCGTCCTGATACGTTGAGGATTAATTTTTATGAAGCGACGAAGTAATTACCCGTATATTTTTGAGCCAACGCTTTTGAAAATAGCCTGTTAAGCAGTTATACCTCCGTGTACAACTGCTTAACGACGAGATTTGTGCATAACACAAATCTCGCTACTGCTTATAACCACGGACATCCGTGTCCGTTCTGAAACTACAAGGCGCGAACAAAAATAAAGCGGAGGCGTACTTGTTGTACGTCGAGCATTTATTTTTGTGTAGCAACGAAGTAGATGTCCTTACAGCCAGCGCTTTTGAAAAGAGACGGTGCAGATACAAGGAGTTAGGCAAAAAAGTACCGCAGGCGTATCTTTGATACGTTGAGGACACTTTTTTGCTGTACGACGCAGTAGATGCACCGTATATTTTCAAAAGAACAAAAGGATGATAGAATACGATTATGCATATAAGTATCTGGGCGCTTGCGTTCTTATGGTTTTTTGTCTTTTTAGGAGGCTTTGTCGATTCTGCAGCAGGGGGCGGAGGCTTAATCTCGCTGCCTGCGTATCTGTTTGTCGGACTTCCGCCTCATACGGCAATCGGGTGCAATAAATTTTCCGCTGCGTGCGGTACCACACTTTCCGCAGCGCGGTTTTTTAAAAATGGCGCGGTTGACTGGCAGGTCGCGGCGGTTTCCGCTGTCTGTTCGTTTATATCTTCATATCTTGGTATCAGAATCGCATTGATGATTAATCAGGAAACGCTTAAAACCGTACTGGTTATCGTTCTCCCTATTGTTGCCGTGCTTCTTTTATTCAAACGCAACTTCGGTACTGAGAATCAGTCGGCCGAGATTCCAAAAAAGAAAGCGTTTGTCTTGGCTGCTTGTACCGGTCTGCTTATCGGATTCTACGACGGGCTGATCGGCCCGGGAACGGGCACCATCGCCATCATTGTTTTTTCTGCATGGATGAAGTACGACCTTAAAACCGCTTCCGGCAATGCAAAAGTTATGAATCTCGCATCGAATTATGCGACACTTATCGCCGTGATAACCGGCAACAAGGTTGTCTATTCCATCGCGGTTCCTGCAGCCGTATTCGGCATCATCGGAAATTATATCGGGGCAGGTTTCGCAATAAAGAAAGGCACTGCGTTTATCAAACCGCTGATGATTTGTGTTATCATATTGCTGTTCGGAAAACTTTTTTACGATGTTTTTGGGACATTGCTGTTCTCATAGGTGCTTATGAATTATTCGCTTTACGATCCTTATGACTATCCGTTGTACCGTCCACCGAGCGAGGCTTATTCGTTAATCTTACAGGTAACGCTCGGCTGTTCGTATAACCGCTGTGTGTTCTGCGGAATGTATCAGACAAAAGAATTCCGGATTAAGCCGATTGAAACGGTGAAGCAGGAACTCGTGATGTTTGCCGAACACTACCGCCGTGTCGATAAGGTGTTCTTGGCTGACGGCGATGCGTTAACCGCTCCGACTGAATACTTGGCCGCAGTGTTGGACGCGATTGCTGATGTTATTCCGCAGTGCAAACGGGTATCCTGCTATGCAACTCATCTCAATATCAGACAAAAATCTCCGGAAGACTTGAAGCTGCTGGCCTCAAAGGGGTTGACGCTTTTGTACCTCGGTGTGGAAAGCGGCGACGATGAAACGCTCAAGTTTATCCGAAAGGGAACAACGGCGGCGGAGATGATCAAACTTTCCAACAAGGTGAAAGATGCGGGAATGGAACTGTCGGCAACCTTTATTTTAGGAATTAACGGTGCCGAACGGGATAACACGCAGCATGCGATTAAAACCGGCGAGATTATATCCAAAATGTATTTGACCTATGCGGGGCTGCTCACGCTGCGGCTTGAGGACGGCAGCTATCTTACCAAAGCCGCCGCCGAAGGAAAGTACACAGTTGTCGGAATTGAAGAGGTTGTGAGAGAATTAAAGCTGATTCTAGAAAATATCCATGTTGAAGAAATGCCCGCTCCGGTGATTTTCCGCTCCAATCATGCCTCCAACTTTTTAACATTGAAAGGAACGCTTCCGCAGGATAGGGATGCAATGCTGGCACAAGTCAACCGCGTTTTGGAGCGGGGCGTATATCCCGAACACCGGAAATACTATTTATAGAGCATCTTTAAGAGCCGTTTCCCGGGCAGCGGCAATGACTTCTTCCGCTTGAGCCGGTGTAATCCGCGCCGCGGCGGCAGCCGCTTCCGCGGAAGCGGCTGCAAGCTTTTCAATACTTGAAAAGCTGCGCAGCAAACGCGCAGCCCGTTTTTCCCCGATGTGGGGCAGCTGTTCAAACTGTAAGTGCAATTCCTCTTTTGAGCGTAACCGGTTGTTGCGGGTGTTGGCAAACCGGTGCGTTTCGTCGCGTACCCGCTGGAGTACCCGTAAGGCTGCGCTTCGCCGCGGCAGTACAATCGGCTTGTTGATATGCGGCCGGTAGAGCTCTTCATTTTTTTCTGCCAAACCCACCAGCGGAATATCAAGCTCCAAGGCATCGAGTACTGCCTTGGCCGCATTTACCTGTCCGATGCCTCCGTCTATCATAATCAGGTCGGGTAGCTCCGCCGCCTCGTTCAGCAAACGGGTATACCGCCGCGCCACCGCTTCCCGCATGGAGGCATAGTCGTCGATAATACCGTCCGTAGTGCGTAGCCTGAAAATCCGGTAGTTCTTTTTGTCGGGATTGCCGTCCTTAAACGAGATGAGGCTTGCAACGGTGTACTTGCCGTGCAAATGAGCGATATCGAAACCTTCGATGCGGTGGGGAGGCCGGTCAAGCGATAATATCTTTTGGAGTTCTTCCAAGGCAGGGAAGTCTCCCAGCTCCTTTATGCGGCGGGCAGCGTCCTCTTTTGCGTTAAACTGCGCCATTGCAAGCGCTGCCTTATGCCGCCGAAGTACGGAAGGAGGCAGCCGGTCTGCCGCTGTTTGTTTTGATACCTCCGGTTCGCTTGCGCTGCCGGATACCGGTGTCGTAGCAGCCTCATCAGGTGTAACGGCGCCATATACCGGCGTTTTTTCAGCGGCTGCCGCTTCGGTGGTATCAATACGATATGAATGTTCGTTCACAGCGGTGAGGCTTTCCGTGTCTGTTGCAGAGGCTTGTTTCCGCTCTTCCAACGGAATCGCCGTGATGGTAACTTTAACGCCGAGCCGGTCGGCAAACCATTGCTCCGCGAGTTCATATTCCTGCCCCGCACACACGAAGATATGCGGCGGAATCTGTTTGGGGTCGGTGTAGTAGGCAATGAGAAATTCGGGTAAAACCTCGGCTTCATCTTTGAGGCTTTCCGTCCGGTATAAGTCCCGCCCGACAACCTTGCCGCCCCGCATTTTAAATACCGTAAAGGTGATCAGCGCTCCCTCCGCCGCCCAGCCGATATAGTCGCGGGATTCCGGATCCATATCTTCAACAGAGTTTTGGCCTCGAAGCGCCCGTACCGCCTGCATTCCGTCTCTGATACGGGCGGCTTTTTCAAATTCGCGGGCGGCGGCGGCGGCTTTCATCTTTTCCGTTAATTCGGCGAGCGGTTTTTTCAAGTCTCCTTCAAGCAGCAGTGCAATTTCATCAATATCCTTTCGATAGTCGGTTTCGGAAATTTTATCCGCACAGGGCGCACTGCATCGGCCGATATGAAAATACAGACACGGCTCGCGCTTTTTTAAGCGCTTGCATTGCCGCAGTGTATAGGTCCGTTTAATGAGCGACAAAAAATCATCAACAGCCGGCACATTGGGGAAGGGACCGAAATACCGGGCGCCGTCGTTTTGTATCCGCCGCGTTCGGTACAGCCGGGGATAGCGTTCATTGGTAATTTTGAGCACGGGATAGGTTTTCCCGTCTTTGAGATTGATATTGTAGCGCGGCTTGTATTTTTTAATCAGATTATTTTCAAGCAGCAGTGCCTCATACTCATTATCGGTTTGAATATACTCGATACGGCGCGCACGCGAAACGAGGATACGGGTTTTAATATCCCGCTTTGACGCAAAATACGAACTCAGTCTATTCTTGAGCGATTTCGCCTTGCCGACATAAATAACGATATCTTTTTCATCCCGCCACAAATACACGCCGCTGGTTTTAGGCGCCGACAGCGCATATTGATGAAGCGCTTCCCGCACATCCGCTTGTTCACTCATACCGTAAGGATAATACTAAGACCGGTGCGTAATGGCAATATTAAACCTGTTCGGAAACTTCCGTTTCTGGACAGGTTACCTTGAAATGCGATGTTCTAAATCGTGCTATTTGTGCGATTTAGAACTCGTCGACCTGTTCGCAACGCAGTTACCGAACAGGTCTATTGATAGAGCATAACCGGATATTTTTATCGTTCATGAACTATGCTAAATATTCAGTTAGATTTAATTTAAGAAATGATGCATTTTTCCAGCCATTTTCCTCCAAAAGTCGCATAAGGACTGTAGGAGGAGTGAAAATGAGTAAATCCCATAACAGCTCAATGCGTTTTACCGCTCGAAACGACTACGCATTCAAAAAGCTCTTTGGTACCGAGGAAAACAAAGATATCATGATTGAATTCCTCTCTTTAGTTACCCTTTTGAGCAAAGATGATTTTGACGATGTTCGTATCGAGAACAGCGAACAGATTCCCCGATTCTACAACGATAAAACCGGGCGGCTCGACATTAAAATCCGCTTACACGACGGGCGCAAAATCGATGTAGAGATGCAGAATACCTATTTTGATTATTATCCTAAACGCAGTATCTTTTACTGTTCTAAACTGATCCATGAGCATTTTATGAGCGGCTTCCAGTATACACAGCTAAAAAAGTGTATTGCGATCAATGTGCTGAATAGCCCGTTTAAGCTGAGCGAAAAAATACATTCAATCTATCAGATACGGGAAACGGAAGAACAAACACTCTTGGATGAACTTTTAGAAATCCATTTTCTCGACTTAACAAAGCTGCAAAAAGAGAGTTTGACAAGCCTAGAAAAATGGCTTATGTTTATCAAAACAGACAGTAAGGAGGAGCGGTCTATGCTCGCACAAGGAAATCCGGTAATGGCGAAGGCAAATAAGGTGATGGACATCTTTTATCTGGATGAGCAAGAGCGGAAGCGGTATGAGGCAGCATGGGAATATGAAAGCGACCGGCTCTCGATGATAAGCGAGTCTGAGCGTAAAGGCCTTGAGCGCGGCAAATCGCTCGGTCTTGCCGAAGGCTCCCGCCAAAAAGCGCTTGAAACGGCAAAGAACTTATTGCAATTCGGCTTATCCGTACAAAAAATAGCACAGGCAACCGGGCTTACCAAAGAAGATGTTGAAGCACTGTAATCTACCTTTACCTAGTATTGTACATGGCAGCGCGATATTGTAGAGCGGTAATTAAATGTGCTACAATCTACGGCAACAGTTTTTTATAGGAGATAGTATGAAAAAATTGCTCTGTGTTGTATGTGTATCGGCTGCAATGCTGATACCGGTTTTTGCCTCTGCGGGTGCGAAAGAGTATGGATATACCGAACAAGATATATTTATCACCGCAGGAGATCATGAAATTCCTGCTACGCTGACCCTTCCTAAAGGAAAACCCGGTGAAAAGTTTCCCGCAGTGGTGATGCTGCACGGAAACGGTTCAAACCGCCATGAGGCAGGTATGGCTTACGATTACACTGCGCCTGAAATGGCACGTGCGGGTATTGCCACCATTCGGTTCGATTACATCGGAAACGGTGACAGCAAGGGCGATTATATCGACTTTACCTATGATAAAGGTATCGAAGACGCTCTGAGCTGCTATCGATATCTTTGTGCATTGAAGAATATCGATGCAAAAAGAATCGGGATTATGGGATGGAGTCAAGGCGGAAGGCTCGCTCTTTTAGCAGCTGCACGGAATGATGTCTTCAAAAGTGTGCTTACATGGGCAGGCGCCTACGATCAGAAAAGCGGAGAGCAAGAACAATACGAAATAGCAAAGAAAAACGGCTATTATGAAGTAACCTATTCATGGCGGACGCCGCTTAAACAAAGCCCCGCTTATTATGAAAATGCAATGGCAATCAATTATCCGGCGGAACTTGCCGCGATCAAAGCCCCGATTTTAGCCATCGCAGGCTCCAAAGATGATGTAGTGCTGCCTTCCGTAGCGCAGACGATAGCAGCCGGTGCCAAGAACAAAAAAAGCCGTGCCCTTATTCTGGAAGGCGCTGATCATACGTTCCTTGTATTTTCCGGCGATTTAACTATGCTGCATACCCTTACCGGTGAAACGATTGCATGGTTTAAAAAGACGTTATAGACGAGCCGTTTAAAAGTATTAGGAATATAAAATAAAATAATAAAGAAAAAGTTCAGCAGGGAAGGGCAACCGCATTGGAAAAACTGCAAGCGGCTGCCCTTTTTGTTAAATGACGGTTCTTTTCGCTCTTCCAAACTCATACCCTATTAAATCTGCCTATTGATGTATCCCAAGAGTGATTTACTGAGGCATAACAGCACGGCGCAAAATTTCGTTGATTCTTGTCTGATACCCTTTGCCGCCTGCTTTTAACGCTTCCAGAATATCAATATCAATCTTGATATGAACATCAGCTTTTTTAACTTTGTACCATTCTGGATGTATCACATGGGCTGGTTTCATTTGTGCCAGCTGCTCCGACGTGAGCGGAGGGCAGTCAGGATCATCAAATTTTTCATCGAAAGCCATTATTTCTTCTATACGCTCTTTTGATAGTTTAGGTGATTTATTAATTTCGTCTAAAGTCATTGTTTTTATAGCCATTTATTTCCTCCTTGTTCGCCTTGCGAGCTGATATAATCCTCAGTGTACCGTCATTCCTCTCTGTATAGACAACAAACAGGATAGTCTCGACAAAACCAATGGCATTCCACCGTTCTTCAGAATCACATGGATCTGGAATAAGAAGAAGGTGCGGATCAGTAAATATCTGACACGCCTCTTCAAAAGAGATGCCATGTTTTTTAATATTTGTCTTATTTTTCTTCTCGTCCCATTCAAAATACATGAAAGGTTACTCCATAAAATAATGTACATCATGAAATGGGTGTTGTCAATATCGTAAACAGCGCCAAGAACAAAAAAAGCCGTGCCCTTATTCTGGAAGGCGCTGATCATACGTTCCTTGTATTTTCCGGCGATTTAACTATGCTGCATACCCTTACCGGCGAAACGATTGCATGGTTTAAAAAGACGTTATAGACGCTAACCGTTTAAAAGTACCAGGAATATAAAATAAAACAATAAAGGAAAAGTTCAGCAGGGAAGGGCAACCGCATTGGAAAAACTGCAAGCGGCTGCCCTTTTTGTTAAATGACGGTGTTGTCGGGGATAATTGCGTTCTTGGTGATAACGTAAATGCGGTCAACAACGTGATAATAGCCGTAGTCGCCGTCGGGCGGGATTTCCCCCATACCGATGGATACGTTATGCCCGATTCGTGCATTCTTGTCGATAATCGCTTTTTTAATATGACAGTTTTTTCCGATACCGATACATGGAATGTCGGCTTTTTCGTCTACCGCCTTGCTGCTGTCGGATTCGTAGTAGTCCGCCCCCATACAGACAACACCTTCCAATACGCTTCCTGCCTCGATAATGGTTCTAATACCGATGACGGAGCGGGTAATTGTCGCATAGGTAATAACACAACCTTCGCTGCAGGTAACACGATCCAACTGCGCTCCGTTGATTTTTGAAGCCGGCAGATTTCGGTAGTGGGTATAAATCGGCGCTTCTGCATCATAAAAGTTAAATTGCGGCGTAATTTCCGTTAAATCAAGGTTTGCTTCGTAAAAACTACGGATGGTACCGATGTCTTCCCAATAGCCGTTATGCACAAACGCCGAAACCTTATGATCTTTAATCGAAGCGGGGATAATTTCTTTTCCGAAGTCGGTCATATTGTTGTTTAAGCATTCTTCCATCGCCTTTGCATTAAAGATATAAATACCCATCGAAGCGAGATATTCTTTATCGGGGCTTGCGACCGAAATACCCGACTGTGCAGGGATCTTCCATTCATCGATATTTCTATCGGGGCCGGGCTTTTCCATAAAAGCGGTGATGTTCGATTTTTTATCAATCTGCATAATACCGAATCCGGAAGCATCGCGGCGGTTTACTGCCGTACAGGCGATAGTAATGTCTGCTCCGGAAGCTTCGTGCTGTGCTAAAAACTCTTTTAAGTTCATACGGTATAGTTGATCGCCTGAAAGGATGATATAGTATTTCGGATCTTGCGTTTTAAAGTGAGTAAAGTTTTTTCTTACTGCGTCCGCGGTGCCTTCGTACCAGCCTGAATGTTCAAACGTTTGCTCTGCAGCAAGGATTTCTACAAAGCCGTTTGAAAAACTGTCAAAACGGTATGCCCGTGCAATGTGCAGATGCAGCGATGCGGAGTTAAATTGAGTCAATACGTAAATTTGCCTAAGACCGGAATTAATACAATTGGAGATAGGTATATCGACGATACGGTGTTTCCCTCCGAACGGTACGGCCGGCTTTGAACGGGATTGAGTAAGCGGGTATAAACGAGTTCCTTTTCCGCCTCCCAAGATAATCGATAATACTTTCGGCATATATCCTCCTTTTATGATATTTGCAGAGGCGTATTCCGCAAAAACCGAGAGAAGTATCTATGAACACACTGAGATTTAAGCGTTGTTCTATTACTATCAGTATAAACGAGTTTTTTATTTTTTGCCATAAAAATAAATAAGAATTATTCTTGTTCTTTATACTGCGCTTGACAAAGCATTGAATTATCGGTATACATCAAGTGAGATTTAGTAATATATGCGGTAATCTGCCGCCCTCTAAAAGTCATTCATAAAAGTAATCGTATAAAAAGTTTATCAACTAGCAACATTAAAGTTTTGCGCTATTCCTGCCGATACGGGACGCGGGATAGCAGAAAGTTGTGCCGCTCATGCCGCTACCGCTCAGAGGTGAAAGCAAGACGGTAAAGTTCTGCCGCAGAGAAGCGAAGCAGAAGAAATTATAGTGCGTTTTTATCGCCGGAGTGCGTTAGAAACGCTTGCTCAATGGAGCGGAGAAAAGGCTTATGAAAAAGATGAATCGCGCAGTATTTCTTGTACTGATTGTATTAACTGTTCTTGCAGGTGTTACCTGTAAACCGTATGTAGGTTTGGGCGGTCAGATCGATATTCTTCCACCGAGCGGGGAGATTACCTATCCTGATGCGGGTGAGACGCCGATACGGGGTTCGTTTGTTTTAAAGGGTACGGCAAAGGATGACGACGGTATCCAATCGATTTCGGTTGTTTTTGAAAATATCGAAACCAAAGAAAGAAGCCGCGCGTATGAAGCCGAAGGATTTTCCAAAGGGAATGTTTCGGCCTCGTGGACAATAAGCGTAAACAACGAATCGACGGGAACCGAACCGGGGCACGATCTGGTAAAAGTGTATCCTATTCCTGATGGTGAATACACAGCGATTGTAACCGTTACCGATAAGGGTGAAAAAACTTCTACATTTACCAAGAACTATAAAATAGATAACACGCCGCCGGTGTTTATAGTTTCAAGGCCTTCGATGGTTGTAGATGCAGACGCTACGACAACGCCGCAGGCAGACGGTTATGGAGCAATTTTTTCAGTTGTAGGGCAAGCAGGTGAAAGAAATACCGTTGAAAAGCTAAATATGCATGTTCCGGGAGCAACGCCGATCGATATAACCAATATGTTTGTCGGTAATAGTATAAATGCTCAAGTTGCAGTTTACAGTGCTGCGCCTCCTTTAAACCCCTTATACGATTTACAGGAGCAGGATAAAACGAAGCCTATCAGAGGTCAATTATATCTGTACGACAATGCACGCGAATATAAAGGCGGCGATGCTTCGGGTGAGGGAAATAAAGCTGATTGGTACTATCTGTGGAAAGAGGTTTATACCGAAGTGATAGCGAAAGGTTACACGCCTGAGATTCTCAGCGATTATTTTGCCGGTAAAAAAGGTTCCGATGCCAATGAGCACGATAAAAAAATAAAAGAATTGCGCAGTGACACGGTTGCTTTGGTTAAGCTAAAGTCTGCTATGATAAAAATGAGCGATATGCGCAGTGTCTTTAAACTTGATCCGAGTAAATCTCCTGGATTTAAGGTTATCGGTTCAAAACATTTATCAACGACTCCTGACCAGATAAAAACGGAAACACCCGCTAATGCATCAGCGGCTCTCGGTCAGGCATCTGCAATTATGTATAAAGACGGAGGCGAGGCTTCTTTTTTGGTAGAGCTTATCCCGAACAAAGATAATATTCCGCTGGTCGGCGGATCCAATGCTGCTGCATATAAGGCAAGTAAAATAAAAATTGTACTGTATAAATGGAAGCCGGCCGACAATGCTTTTGATACTGCTCATCCGATAACGCTGGTTGATTTCGACTCCTTTACCGATGCTTATTTAAGCAGCCACCCAGATTTGATTAAAACGGAAGGCGATAAGTTACGAATACAATGTACATTCCCTTCGGCCCAAGGTGAGGGGATATATGCCGTAGATGTACAAGGCCGAGATACCAGCAATGAAGAGTCAAACGAATTTAAAGCATATGATAATTCGGACACTGCAAGCGGTATGTATGCCTTAAAGTTTTACTCTGCCGGAAGCGGTCCGCGGACACGACCGATTCGTCTGGAAGGTTTTAAAAAAGCAAATGCAAAATTCATCATTGCAGCTGATGTTACCGGAATCGATACAGCAAATGGACATGTCTATTGTAATATAGGTATGAGCGTTAATGATAGCGATATAGAACTGAAAAAAGCTACTGCAGCAGCCAATGATCCGCGATATGAAGTAGAAGTTGAAATAGTTAAAGAATCGGGGAAGTATATTGTAAAATGGAAGGATCCTGCTGGAGTATCTAAACAAAAAGAGCTTCCTGACGGCTTTTCCGACGGAACTCATATGATTAAGTTTTTATCGAAAGCAGGACCCGGTTTAACCGATACCGATGAAACGGATTTTGTTTTTGATACAAAGGCACCGACGGTGAAGATAACGTACCCCGAAGCAGGCGACCCGCAGGCGGGAGAAATTACCGTTTCGGGAAGCATTACCGATGCGGGGGCAGGAGTAAAGGAGACAAGTACCAAATACATACTGGGTAAAAAGACGTCGACACCGACGCCGGCTGATTCCGGTTGGAATGCGATGGACTCTTCGACAAAATGGTCGTGGAATGTCCGCGTCAATTTGGATAGCGTTCCTGCGAGTGAACGTGGCGATCCCGTCGACGCATCCGTCGACGCATATTACAATATGCCTTTATATATCCTTACGGAAGACGAAATAGGGAATAAAGCCGTAGAAGAATTAAAAATTCTCTTTAACCCCAACGGCACGAAACCCGTTGTAAAAATACTTTCGCCGCAGGCGGATGCGACAGTCGGCGGAACCATACAAATTTTCGGTACGGCAAGCGCCGCTATAGGCGGAGCAGGCGCCGTAGGCGAAGTGTATATACAGTTTTCGCACGACGGAACTTTTGCGAATACCGCCGACGGAACATTCGGTTCAAAAGACTGGTATAACGGCGGGAACGGAGTGCTTGTTCCGGGTACCAGCCTTCCTGGAGGGGGCGCAGACTGGAGAATCAGCATAAACGGCGACGGTTCCTTTAACCATGCGACAGCGCAAAATCAGCCCGTCTATTTCAGAGTACGCGCAAAAAATAAAAACGGACTGTCAGCATCGACGGGGAAATGGACGGAAAAAAGAAAGATAATCGTCGACAAAGATGCTCCGTTAATTGCCGATATAAAAATCGATAATGCGTCGGGAACTTCCTCTCCGCAAGATTACGAACTGAATATGTGGCTCGGAAGCAATAAAAAACTTACGGCGAGATTGACGGATCCCTCGGGAATACAAGACGTAAAGATTACCTTTAAAAACGGCACTGTTGAAACAAAGTATCAAAAAAAGGATGCAGGTGCTCTCGATTCGGGGCACGCCGCCGTTCCGGCCGGTTGGCTTACGGATTATAATTCCGGCGGCATTTCAGGATATACATTAAACCTGCCGTTTGATATAAGCAGCATGACCGGCGATAGCTTTTCGGTTACTATAGAGGTTAAGGAAAAAGCATCTCAACAATTATCTTCAAACAGTTCGTTTATGTTCCGTTTTGATACGAAAAATCCGATAGGCGATTACGGTGTCGACAAACACATGAATATCGGGAATTTTACATCTTCGTCGATAACGGATACTCAACTTGCACAAAAAGTTACGGAGCTTGGCGGAACCGCTTCTTCGGGTGGCGGCTGTAAAATATTGACGGAAAACAGTGTGCTTACGGTAACGAAGGTAACGGGAAGCAAAGTCCAGTTTACCGCTTCGCCCGCTCTTACGGCAGGAAGTTACAGTTATATCCTCTATAAACCGGAATTACTGCTGAAAAAAAATAACAGTGGAAAATGGATTATAAACGGTGTCGCAAACGACAGCGGTTCGGGTGTAAAAGAGGTAAAAGCGAAGGTAAAGGTAAACGGAGTTGCTTCATCCGAAGTAACGATGACCGAAACCGGTTCCGAAAACAGGATAACCAAGCAGCTCGGCGGAATGGTTACGTGGCAGGGAGATTTCGCTTTAGGCACTTTGGACGACGGAAAGGGAGAATTGCACTATCAAATAACCGACAAGAGCGGCAATACATACGGTGTCGGCGATTATTCTACAACGTCCGTTCCGGCCGTCGCCATACGCTTAAAAAATAAACCGATTCGCGTAAGTGAGATACAGCTGAGCACCGACATCGGCGGTACGCAGAGTACATTTAAAAACACTTCGGTCAACAATGCGCTGACGGAAACGATCGATAAAAATTCGGATTATAACGGAATTTTTACCGGCAAAAATTTCTCCTTTAAATCTTTATCCGATTCCAAAATAAAGGTTGCATTTACCGGTGGTGAGGGACAAGTTAAATACACGCTGAAATATAACAATGCTGTTTTAGCCGGCCATAATATGGAAAACATAAGTTCAGGCAATACTATATCGTTGAGCGCAGCTAACTTGAATACGATCGGCAACAGTACGAACGACGACACGACAAAAGAATTGGTTTTGGAATTGTGGGACAGCGCTCACGGTTGTACAACGACCGGAGAAGCTCCGCTTGCAAAAAAGTCTTTTGCCGAAGTCAAAATTAATGCAGCCTTCGGTGCCGTTGATACAAAAGAGCCGACGGTTGTTATTCTTCCGTTCCATTGGAACAGCGAAACCGACAACTCACTGTACCAAAATAGCCGTGCGAACGGACATGTGGAAATTGTAAAGATTAACAGCTTAGGCAACGATCATTCTTCCGTTTCGGGCAAAGTTACTTTGCGAGGTTTTGCATACGACAACATCAAAATAGATTCGATTAAGGCGGAGTTGCCGTTTAATCCCGCATTAACGGTTACCGCAACGAGAAGCGGTACAACATGGACGTCCGATAAAAAGATGTTTAACACCGATGGAACACCGAAGGATAATGCTGAACTCACAGTTACAACCTCGGGTGCGGATTATTTGGGGTATTACGCTAAGTGGGAACTCAGCTTCGACAGCTCAAAAATCCCCATGGGAGCGGCTAAAGATATTAAAGTGATTGCAAATGACGGCGGAAGAAATTCCGCAGAAAGTGAAGGAACTGATCTTCCGACATCAACATCGTTTACGTCCGTTACTCGAAGCGATGAAAATTCAGCTTCAAGCAGCAGTTTCGCTTCGGTAAAGGTCGGACAGTTTGTCTTATTTGAGACGGGCGAAAAACGATACCTTACTCGTATCACCGCCAAAGACGGTACTACGATAACTTTGATACCGGCCGTACCGATTGATATGAACAAAGCCGCCGTGTATAGTTATACGGCAAATAAAACAAAGACGGCGGTAAACAGCGTGCCGTATATTACGAACGTAGAAACAGGCTTAACAAGTGCAGACAGCAGTTACAAAGGCTCATTCTCCCGTGCTTCCACCGGTGAATATCCGGTATGGATTGGAGAAAAGATTAAGATAACCGGCTTTAATTTGAACGGGGCTACTTATAAGCTTGGAACTCAATCTTTAGACGAAGGTACGGGATCTGATAAGGGAACTTATGAAATAAAATCGGCACACTCTACCGGTGCACTTGTTGCAACGGTCAGCTCCGTAGAATCCATCAACAACAAGGTGGACATTACCAAGCCGTATAATATCGAAGCCAACAATATGAACAATGATGTTCTTACGGCGAACCGCAAGCTGTTTGTGTGGGAAACGAAGCCTATTATTGACAATAACTTTATGGAAAGTCCACAGTTTGTAATGGATAAGAATTCCAATTACTATATGTCCTATGGTGTGTTGGCGTTGAGCGGCAGTTTAAGTTTTGCTATGATGAAAAACGCTACAATACCGAATAATGCTACTACTATGGCTGGTTCTTATACTATTGAACAGTGTTTTAGTAAGTATCAAAATACGATAATTGCATACGATGAGAGCGGGGAAATGTACGGCGGTGCAAGCAATACCGATAGAAATAGTGGTAGTAGTACGAGTTTTACCTTCTTTTCACGAGAGCAAGGATCCTCTGCAACAGGAAATAACGGAAATTATAATGGAGGAACAAATAGACGTCGGCTGGAAAACAATGCAAATAAAGCAAGAAATGTTTATGATGTAGGCCGTGTCCAAATACCGAAGCTGGCGGTAAGAGGAGACAGTTCCAATGCAAAAGTTGCATTGATTTATTATGATCGGAATAATGATACTACACCGGTAAAATTCCGGTACGGAACTGTAACGGCAGCAGATTCTATTAGTGGCGGTTTAAGTTATAACGTCCAACAAGGCGGAGGTTCAGCAGAGCCTACTAATTCAGGTTCTGCAAAGGGGTATGAAGTTATTGCAGATTCGTCTACTACCCATAAGAGCGGTTTATATGCTGCGGTAGGATTGACTTCTACAAATCGGGCTGTTGCCGTATGGTATGATGCTGCAAACGCAAAGTTGATATACAGCTACCGTGATATGGGAGCAGCCTACACTGAACCGACTGAGAGCAACAGATTTACAAATGCATGGCAGGATAATGCTGTTGAAATTGATGGCGACGCTCCGCTTTATGTTGATTTAGTGGTGGATGACGAGAACGGCTTACATATCGGTTACTATTCAAGCGGTAAAGGCGGTGTTAAATATGCCTACCTTGCACCCGAAAAGGTAATGGGAAGTACTAAACCGACTACGGCAGATTTTAAGATTGCTACGGTTGATACCTATATGAATCCGGGAACACTTCTCAAGATAGGGGTGCGGAGGGAAACGATCAATTCAGTGCAAAAGCAAGTGCCATATATCAGCTACTACCATAACGGTTTTTACGGTTCTAAAAATGCTGCGCGTATGGCTTGGCTGAAAGACGGGCTTGTTAAAACAGATGCTAAGGTAAAAAACGGCGTGGTAAATAATAAGTTTACCGGCGACTGGGTTGTTATGACGGTGCCTGCAAGTAACGGTATCCAGCAGTATACGATTTGCCAGGGTGCACCGACGGGCGGTATGTATCAAAATAAGGTTATTGCTGCGTACTTTACCAACAAGAACTACGAGATGGCGGTGCTGACGAAGTAAGCATTCCGCTTAACAATTAATCTTCCCCCATTCGGTTTTAGACGGATGGGGGATTTTTTATGTGATGGGATTAAACCGCTGAGCTTGCTGAAGTTTTTCATCTTTTTACATGGCTTCTAACTTACCCTTTGTGCTCTTGGCGTCCCTTGCGGTTAATTTTCTAGGTATTTAACCGCGGAGAACGCTAAGGCTGATGAATTTTATGCGGACTGCAACACATTACTATGGGGAAATATTATTAAGGGAATAAATGCCTCTAAGTACGATAATACTGCTTCTACAGCAGTGTTCGGCACGAAAATAGCTTCATCTGGCATCGTAAAAGTGAGCGGAAATTTGTTTAGCGACGACGCGTTAAAGGGCAAAACAAATATTGACAAGACAATGAGGGTTTTTGCTTCGGGGCAGGATATTAAAATTACGGCGTTCGATAAGGATACCGGTAGGGTTACACTTGCCTCTGCTCCGGCAAATCCGACAACGGGTTATCTTATCTACAGTCCCATTGAGTATTTACGGCCTGACGCAAGCGGTAAGGTTAGCGTAGTTGGCGCAGCTTATGATGTGGGCTCCGGTATTGAAAAGATTAAGGTAAACTATAACGGAGTATCTTCAACAGAAATTGAATTGGAGTCTCCGAGCGGTGTATTGACGGATGTCGGTAATGGCGATGTCAACTTTGTAACATGGAAAGGTGTAATCGATGTAAGTCTCACAAGCATTGTTGACGGTAAAGGAAAAATCGTGATTACCCCAATTGACCGTGCGCATAATACACCTACACCCATTGAAGCAGATGTAAAACTGAAGAAAAATCTGTTGAAAATCACCGGTGTAGAACTAGGGACGGATATCAACAGGAATGGAACTATCGCGAATGATGCTCCTACGGTTGAAACCAAGGCAGTGGAGCTTACCTATGATGCCGACAAACCTAATGGCATCGACAGCAAGGATCACGATTGGTACGGTAAAGCTGACGGCGGAACTTTTAGATTTAAAAACAATAAGTCGCAGATTAAAATTACTGCGGAAGATGTGGGGGCTACTGCTAAAAAATACACGCTTAAACGAAAAAAAATAAGCAATTCATTACCGGAAGTGGAAGTGCATAATTTGCGCTCCCTACCTCCAAACGGTATAATTGAACTGGCACAAATTGATTTTGACAAGATAAAACAAAGTGATAATCCTGAAAGTTCTAATCCTATAAAGCGCACTTTGGTGCTTACCGTATGGAATTCCGCGGCCGGTTTGACTTGCGGTACCGATACATGGAAAGCGGAACTGGAACTTGACGTTATTGTAGATACGGAGGACAGAATTGCACCTACAAACGAGATAGATCCGTTTAAGTGGGTTTCCGAAACCGATAACAGCTTGTACGGCAACAGCAAAGCTAACGGCCACATCGAAATAGGTACCGATTTACCAAGTGCGTTTACCGCTGGCGGAACGGGACTTATGGACAGAGATGATAAAGTTTCCGGTAAGATAAGCATTACCGGTACTGCTCACGACTATCAGGTTATCACTGAAATTTGGGCAAAGATCGACGGCTTTACGTTCACCGGCGGAACAGTCGGCACTGGTGCGGATGCTGGATATACGAAGCTTGCGACCTTTGAGTCGGGTTCGTTCGCTGCTGCTGGTAATTTTAATGATGACGGATGGCACTTTAGCGTTATATCGAGTGACTTTAGTGTGGAAACCGGTCATACCGTTAAGTGGAAGCTCGATTGGAACACCGCAAAGATAACGGACGGCGTCGGAACCGATAAAAATATTACGATAAAAGTAAAAGATACAGCTCAAACAAATAACGCGTCTGATAGCAGAAAGGTGGATGTTGTGCCGTATATTACGGAGATAACGACAAAATTAAATACTGCATACAGTTCCAACCCGTCCGTGTTTAATAGATCGGCAACAGGTGCATATCCTGTACGGAATGATGAAACAATAACTGTACATGGGTTTAACTTAAAAGCCGGTAGTGATAATCCGACTGTGTCTATCGGAACAATGAGCAGTACTCCCACTGCAAATAAAATTGAGGTTACATTGAGCAGCTCTGCAAAATCGGGAGACTTGGATGTTACCGTAAACAGCGTGAAAAGTATTAATAACATAAACAGCAATGCTGTCTACAATATGCAGCCCAATGGTGCAAACAACGACCTCTTGAATGATGACACAAAGCTGCGTGTGTGGAAGTTTAATGCAGTAAATACTGATACAGGCGTTCGGTATCCGACAATGCGCATTGGTAAAGATGCTAACTAAACAGTGGGCTTTGTTTATGGCAGTGGACCGCAGTATGTGAAGATGAATTTGCAAGGCCAAACATTTGCTATTGATCGTTCCTATACTCAGTGGTATGACACTGGATGTGCTGTTGATAATGTCGGCAGAATTTACGGTGCTGCTATGAATGGGGACAGTGGAGTTGCATCACAAGGACAAGGAAACGGTAATTATGCGAATTTCGGTTTTTATGCGTGGAATACAAAAGATAATCCTGGTTTGATAGCCAATAAGAATCCAGATACACATAGTAACACTAGTATGGCATACAATGCTGGGTATAAAAAAGTTGCTTTGGAAAATGCATTCAACGATTCTGTATTTAACTCAAACCGTATCGTAAGCCCCAAAATTGCAACAAACGGATCAGGCAAGGTGTATACTGCTTATTACGATGCTTCCGCTAATCAGGTAAAATTCAGATACGGTACTGTTTCAGGTAACTCAGATTCTAATAGTCAGCTAACTTTCGGCGGGGCCTTAGGCAATCATAATAACGTTAATCAAGGTTCTGCCGTCGGTGCGGTTGCTATTGCTACAGGAGCGACTGCCGGTCCTTATGTAGCGGTAGGTGTTGTTCCCGCTGGAACCGATGCGGACAGAGCCGTCGTTGTATGGTATGATTCACAAAATCAAAGACTGGTGTATAAATATAGTACATCAGCGTCCATTTATAGCACTTGGTCTGATGTAAAGGTCATTGA
Source organism: Treponema sp. OMZ 857 (assembly GCF_024181085.1). NCBI lineage: Bacteria > Pseudomonadati > Spirochaetota > Spirochaetia > Treponematales > Treponemataceae > Treponema > Treponema sp. OMZ 857. The sequence goes on along the minus strand of NZ_CP051147.1, from coordinate 2,052,171 downwards.
TACCGGCTTTGTCGGATGGTATGTAGACTTGGTTGCAGATAAAGACGGCGGTATTCATATTGCCTATTATTCTGCGCAAAACGGTGACTTAAAGTATGCGTATCTTTCTAAATACGATGCAAATCCGGTAGTATGTTCTGTGGATAGCTATTTGTCGGTCGGTACGAATATCAGTATCGAAGTTTCGGACACAAAAACAACATTTAAAAAGTATAAGGTTGATGAAACTACCGGAGCAGTTACTGAAGATGGAACGGGGGAAAAATATGTTCCCTATATTTCTTACTACATGAGTTCGTTTACCCGTACTTCAAATTCCGTTCGAGTTGCCTATCTTGCACAGGCCAAGCCTATAGTTAAGAAGAATGATCAGGGCAAATATGAGCTTGCTGCAGATATTGCGGACGGTGTAAAAAATGATAAATACACCGGAACATGGGAGGCAATGACTATTCCTACTAAAAAAATTCCGCTTGATTACACGGTTGGTGTTGGAATTAAGAAGAATGCGTCAAACGTACAATCTGTAATGCTTGGATACGGTACAACCGGAGGATTGGAAACGGCAATACTTGAGTAAAAGAGAATATGCCAAAAGCCCGTTGAGCAGTGCTTGCCGGGCTTTCTTTGTATTACGGGGGTATTTTCCTAACTTTTCGTATAAAAGCCAGGGTGTTTTTATCCAACCCTTGCAGCGGAATATAATTAGCATAGATCAGGAGGAATGCTGGAAGATTACAGGTTTATAAGCAGGAAATACTAGATTAGGAATTCTAGTATCGTGTTAGGGGCCTAGGATAGAGCGTAAATTGAGATTTATGAGGCAAGTATTAATACTTATTATGCAATCTTTTGTATCAAAAGTGGTTGACAAATGTTATTATTTGCATTATTATAGATTATAGGAGGCATAACACATGTCTGAAAATTTAATTTCAATAACGATAAAAGGAGTTGATAAAAAGGCGAAGGATAATTTTGCCTTATTCTGTACGATGTTGGGGAAAAGTATGAATGAAGTCCTCAGGGATTTTATTAATGGAGTTTACGTACCGGATCATATGCAAAAACAATATATGATGATGCAAACGTTGAATCACTTATTGCTGAATAATCCCAGCTTAATTGATGAGTTTATTTTACAACAGGAACCAATGTACCAATTTCTTGATAGTTTTCAAAGAAATGCTGCACGCGTTACGTTTGTTAGTATGAATCCTACATATATTTTTGAAAAATATAGTACATGGATTCAGGACGATAAGTAATATATGGACTATACTTAATAATGACTGGTATGTTAAACATATAAAAGTCATATAGAGTCAGGAGGTTTTTGAGATGACAGAGAATATTTTATACCTTGCTATGAGGGATGGTGAATGTGAATATGCATCAGCATCTAAAATGAAAGCAGAGAATTTTGTCGAGCAGCAATACGAACAGGCGACTAATGAAGTATTAAATGAATGGGGAATTGATGATCCTTCTGTAGAGGATATTGATGAAGCGGCTTTTCAAGCTGGATATGACGAAAATTATGAGGTTGTGAAAGTTGATATGTCAAAAAAAACAGAAGATGATACCATAGAACTTCCAGATGGTAATGAAGTTGAAGTATCAGACATATTGGAAAAATTGAAATAATCTTTCAGATTTTTTTAATTTAGAAAGATATTCTATGGCGAATGTGATTACGCTGGTGAGTGCTAAAACTTCTGGGGTACTCACCAGCGACTGGGTTGTGCTGCCGGTGTTTGCAAGCAACGGTATCCAGCAGTACACGATTTGTCAGGGTATACCAACTACCGGTACCTATGCAAATAAAGTAGTCGCTGCATATTTTACTGATAGCAACTACGAGATGGCGGTTCTTGAAAAATAAGCATTCCGCTTAGCGACTTATCCTCCCGTCGGCTTACCGGCGGGGGATTTTTTATGTGGTGGGGAAAACTGCGGATGTTTTTAATATTTTTTACAGGAAAAAAACAGTTATTTACAGAATAATTGATCAATAATAATATTGTTTTTTATCAAAATATGTGTATAATTATATTAGAATATACACATAGGAGTTGTTATGAGAACAAATATCGTTATTGATGATACCTTAATGAGTGAAGCTTTGCATGCTTCCGGTTATAAAACAAAAAAAGAAACGGTTGAAGAAGCTTTAAAACTTTTAATAACATTAAAAAATCAAGCAAGCATAAGAAATTTCCGCGGGAAACTGTTTTGGGATGGTGATTTGGAAAAAATGAGGCTTGATAAATGATTGTCGCAGATACATCGGTTTGGATTGATTATGTAAAAGGGATTGATGCACCTCATACCGATATGTTGGATAATGAATTAATCCGTAACAGAGTCGTAACCGGTGATATAATAATAACTGAATTTTTACAAGGATTTAAAAACGATAGAGAATACCTCATGGCAAAGCACATTATGGATAGTCTGGAATACAGAGATTTTCTCGGAAAGGAAATTGCAATACAAGCTGCAAATAATTATAGAAAATTGAGAAAACAGGGCATTACAGTAAGAAAAACAATAGATGTTATAATCGCAACATTTTGTATAGAAAACGGATTTCCATTAATACACAATGATAGGGATTTTGATCCAATGGAAAAAATTTTAGGATTGATTGTTAAAAGGTAGATGCAAAACGTTGAGCACCGTACCCTGATGCTCAACGTTGGGGTTGTTGATCTGTGCCGGTATCCGGCAGTGCGGAAAAGGTCAGTGGTAAGTTTTACCACCGACCGATTGGATTATAGCTTTTCGATTTCAGATTTGGAAAGACCTGTCATCAGACAAATTTCTGCCGGTGGATAGTTTCGCTCGAGCATAACCTTTGCTGTTTCAAGTGCTTTCCGGTAAGAGCCGTCGGCAAAACCTTGTTGTATGCCTTGAGATATTCCTTGCTGTATGCCTTCGGCGATACCTGCTCTACGTGCATCCATTTCAAATGATTTTAATAACATATACTCCCTCCGTTTTTCTTCGTCTTCTTTGGTTTCATTTACTCGCTTGTCAAGCTTTTTGGTAAATGCCGTCTCCGGTGGCTTCCCGTTCATATACGATAAAAAAGCTTTTAAATCTTTTTCGGCATGTTCGGCCGCTGTACTGTTTGCAATTATTTTTGTTGTGCCGTCATTAAAAATCTGTCCTGTTTCTCTGCATGAGGGGATTATCGTGTAGAGCGGTAATCCCTCTTGTAAATAATCAAAGGTACATAAAAAGATAATAAAGGTATCGGGTAAGTTGTTGTAGTCTCCGCCCTTATTCACTGCACTGTTATCAATAAGCACATTGATAGTATCGCATACGTTCAGGCAGGTTCTTTTGGTCGGTGGTTTGCATTTCCACATCGTAGAGTTTGCCGTGTTCGTCTTCAATCATAATATCGAGCCGTACACCCTTTGAGGCGATTTGAGTTTTTATCGGCTTTTGCTGAAAGAGTTTTATTATTTTACCGACCTTATCTTTAAGCAGCATTGACAGCAGTTCCTTGCACAGTATGGGGTCTTCCATGACAGTGCAGAACATATAATCGTCGACAATAGTTAAGTCGTCAAAGTTTTTCTCCATATGCTACCCACCTCTTGTGTTATAAATATAGCATAAGATCGGGTAACGGGCAATTATTTTATTATATGGGGAAAGTCTCTGCAGCTTTGCGGCTGCGAATGTAAGGTGAAGATTTTGATCCAATGGAAGAAATTTTAGGATTAATTGTTAAAAGATAGGACACTTTTGCACCGCTGATAGATTGAGGATATATCCCCTATAGCATCACCGGTAGAAACACAGCTTGAAAAAGGGAGTGATAATTCAGAACTTTTTCGTTAAAGATATCAGTGGTTAGATTAAATGATTCCCGCTCTCTGTCTCTGCGGTGAGGTTGTAGGAGAAGAAAAGGCAATTCATAATTTTTAATTATGAATTGCCTTTTCTTATGCGGAAGGTTGATTATGTAATCGAAGCGTCGTAGATGCCCTTAATTGCGGCCGCGAGCGTTTTGTCGAATTCTTCTTGCGACTGTTGTGCACGTAAATCCTCAGCAAGGGCGCGGGAGAAGCTCGCGATCATACCGTGGTTCTTTGCCAGCAAGGCATTAGCCTCTTCTCTGCTGTAGCCTCCCGAAAGCGCAACGACACGTACAACCTGCGGATGGTCAATAAATTCTTTATACAGGTCTGCCTGTGTCGGAATGCTGAGCTTGAGCATAATCAGTACATCCTTCGGCAGCTTTGCAATGTGTTCGCGGATTTCCGTTTTCAGAATCTCTTCGCACTTTGCTTTATCGGGGCTGTGAATATCGACTTCCGGCTCGATAATCGGTACTAATCCGTGCTTTGCAATCTGTAGGCCGATTTCAAACTGCTGGTCGATAACCTTTTTAATACCGGCAGGATTCGCTTCCTTTATCACCGAACGCATTTTTGTTCCGAAGATATGCTTCTGTACGGCGCGCTTCAGCAATGCTTCCAAATCGGGCATCGGCTTCATCATCTGAACGCCTTCAGCTACGTCTGCAAGTCCTTTATCAACTTTTAAGAACGGAAGAACACCGCGTTTATCCCACAGATAATCTGCCGTCGGGATACCTTCTATATCGCGATCCATTGTTTGCTCAAAAAGAATAGCACCGAGGATATGTTTTTTATCGAATTCTTTACTGGTGATAATCCGTGTCCGCATGGCATGCACCATATCGAACATCTCTTTTTCATTTGAGTAAGCATCGTTCCCAACACCGTAGGCAGCTAAGGCCTTAGGCGTGCTGCCGCCGCTCTGATCGAGGGCTGCGATAAATCCTTTTCCGGTGCGCATTCGTTCTATTTTTTGCTTGTCCATAGTAAAACCTCCTGCAAAATACTGCAATGTCAGTATATCCTATGATGGCGAAAAACGCTAGTCTGCGCATTGCATCACGTTAAATCTAACCGAAAAAGAAGCGGTGCATCACGTAAAAATCTAACCCAAAATAGAAGCCCAAAGGAAGGGCGCAATGGGGTTAGACATGAAAACGAAAAAGAAATTAACCGAAGAGACGGCGAAGCGTTACTGTACGGCAAGCAAAAAGAGCAAGACGAAAATAATCGATGAGTTTATCGCAACAACCGGTTACAATCGAAAGTATGCCATTCACGTTCTGAAAAATAGTGCATATGTAAAGGTCACGCACTTTAACAATGTCGCAAGACAGAGCGTACAGGTCATTACAAAGACACGTAAAAAGCGGAACTATGAAAAATACTACGGTCAAGACGTACAACAAGAAGTCATCCGGCTGTGGATTTTTTCGATGTATCTGTGTGCAAAACGGCTCGTGCCGTTCATTCGGGATAATATCGATTACTTTACTCAAAAGTTCGGCTATGATGAAAAACTGAAAGCAAAACTCGCCCGCATATCAAGCGCGACAGTGGGCAGGATTCTCAAACCGGAAATCCCAAAACATTCCATCCGCGGTATTTCAACAACACGACCTGCAAAGAATCTTAATAAGCTCATTCCCATCCGCACCTTTTTCGATTGGGATGAACGTAAGCCGGGTTTTTTTGAGGTTGACACCGTTGCCAACTGCGGCATAAGTACCCAAGGACAGTATATTTGCACGCTTACCCTTACCGATGTCCATTCCGGCTGGACAGAAACAAGAGCCCTTTTAAACAAAGCTCACCGCTGGGTAAAAGAAGCGATAGAAGATGTGAAAGAGAAGCTGCCCTTTCAGATGAAAGGTATTGATAGCGACAACGGAAGTGAGTTCAAAAATACACAGCTGTTGCAATGGTGTAAAAGTAATGAAGTTATTTTCACTCGGAGCAGATCATATAAAAAGAATGATAATTGTTTTGTTGAACAGAAAATGACAGTGTCGTAAGACGCATCGTCGGTTACTATCGCTTTGAGGGAGAAGCGGCACGCATGGTTATGGCTGACCTTTATCAGCAATATAATACACTGGTCAATTTCTTTTTTCCCTCAATGAAGATCATTGCAAAAAAACGGATAGACGCAAAGGTCATAAAAAAATATGATACGGCAAAGACGCCGTATTGCAGGCTGATGGAAAGCTCTGATGTAAGCGAGGCGGTAAAAGCTGAGCTGTGCCGCAGGAAGAACAACTTGGATTTACAACAGCTGCTTGAAACAACGCAATACTTGCAGCGTAAACTTATCTCTATGGCTCAGCCTTGGACATAGAGTGCTATGGTTAGATTTTTACTTGAGTAACCGGAAGCCTTTCGGTTAGATTTTTACGTGAGTAAATACGGTCTGTCGGCATCTTCACATCTTCGGGTATTCATCGTATAATTAAAGCATACGAGGGTATTTTATGCAAAAAGTGTATGCCGATAGCTTTCTTCAAACGATGGAATTTCATATCAACCGCAATATACGTACAAAATGCCGGTTTTCAAAAACGCTTTTTTCATCGACCGGAAATGTAATCATACGGAATATCAACGATATTTATGCGTTTACTTTTCAGTATAACGAAGTTGTCGAATCGGGTGCGTTCGGTATGCCGGTGCGCGCCGAACAGTATTTAAAAGCGGGACAGCTGAATGCGATGGGACTCATCGATGAAATATTCCATTATATGTGCCGGCTCTATCGGCGGGATGTACGTACCGATTTTTTTAGCAGCGGCTATGAATTTGTGCAGGCGGAGCTCGCAAAGGAACAGTTGCCCGACCTCGACGATTTATTACTCGAATTTTGCACGGAATTTCCTCCTGCCGAAGTGTACGGCGGAACAATGTCCGTCGAGGATTGGTTCGGCAATACCGATCCGGTATCGGGCATTGAAAATAAATACCGCGCGTTTGAAGAATTGATTCTTTGTAAACTTGCAAATGAGAATCCTGCCTTCCAACCTTTTTATCCGCTTTTTACCGATGAACAGCTCGCAGCGAATCCTGCGTATAATTGTTTTTGGAACAGCCTTTGCGAATGGTCATCCCAAAATGAGGTATTCGGTCCGGAAAAAATCGATCTGATTTCGCTGCTTAAAGCGCCTGTTTCTTATGCGCCGTTCAGTTTGAAAGGGCAGCTTGAATATATCAAAATGCACTGGCTCGATTTGCTCAGCGAGTTTATCGGCAGGCTCTTAACAAGTCAGGATATCCTTTCCGAAGAAGAAAAAGCTGCATGGCAAGGATGCGGAAGTGGCGGAGCCGACGCGTATCATTTTGAAGACCTGACCCAGGAGTATGAACGGTTCAGCGCCGACCGCGAGTGGATGCCGAACGTTGTGATGATTGCCAAAAGCACGTTGGTGTGGCTGGATCAGCTCAGCAAAAAGTATCAGCGGTCTATTACCCGCCTCGATCAAATTCCCGATGAAGAGCTTAACATCCTTGCGGAAGCGGGCTTCAACGCACTGTGGCTTATCGGCGTGTGGGAACGTTCCCCTGCAAGCGCACGGATTAAGCAGATATGCGGGAATCAGGAAGCGGCAGCGAGTGCCTACAGTTTGATGGATTATGAAATAGCCGGTGAAATCGGCGGATGGGAAGCGCTTGAAAATCTGCGCAGACGCGCCGGTGCACGCGGTATTCGGCTTGCCGCGGATATGGTGCCGAACCATACCGGTATAGATTCAAAGTGGGTTATTGAGCGGCCTGATCTTTTTATACAAACCCGCGAAAGTCCCTTTCCGGGCTATAGCTTTGACGGTGAAAATCTTTCTCACGATTCCCGTGTCGGTATTTATCTTGAAAACCATTATTATTCAAAGACGGATTGCGCCGTGGTGTTTAAGCGGGTCGATCACCATACCGGCGATACCCGATATATTTACCACGGAAATGACGGAACAGGGCTGCCGTGGAACGATACCGCGCAGATTGACTTTCTTAATCCCGAAGCCCGTGAAGAGGTTATCAGAAAAATTTTGCATGTCGCGCGGAATTTTCCGATTATCCGCTTTGACGCGGCAATGGTACTGGCAAAAAAGCATATCCGGCGGCTGTGGTATCCTGAGCCTGGCAGGGGAGGGGATATTGCAAGCCGTTCCCGTTTTGCGCTTTCTACAGAAGAGTTCCAAAAGCGGCTTCCCGAAGAGTTTTGGCGTGAGGTAGTAGACCGCTGTGCAGCTGAAGCGCCCGATACGCTCCTGTTGGCAGAAGCCTTTTGGATGATGGAAGGCTATTTTGTCCGCACACTCGGTATGCACCGTGTCTATAATTCCGCATTTATGAATATGCTCAAGCGGGAAGATAATGCACAATACCGGTTGACTATCAAGAACACCCTTGAGTTCGACCCGCAAATATTAAAGCGTTATGTCAATTTTATGAATAATCCCGATGAAGAAACCGCTGTGGCGCAGTTCGGCCGGGATGATAAGTATTTCGGCGTTTGTACCATGCTGGTTGCGATGCCGGGACTGCCGATGTTCGGGCACGGACAGATTGAAGGCTTTGAAGAAAAATACGGTATGGAATACCGCCGTGCTTATTACGATGAGCAGGTAAACACCGGTCTTGTTGAGCGGCATTGCAGGGAAATTTTCCCGCTGATGCGGCTTCGCCGTCTGTTCTCCGGTGTAGAGAACTTCCTGCTCTATGATTTCTGGACGGACGGACAGGTAAACGAAAATGTCTTTGCGTGGTCGAATGTTCACGGGGATTCCCGTTCCCTCATTCTTTATAACAATAAATATGAACAAGCTGCCGGCTGGATCAATATGTCTGCCGCTTATGCCGTTAAGGGAGCCGATGACGAAAAACGGCTGGTACAGCGGACGCTTGCGCAAGGTTTGCAACTGACGCTTACTGCGGATCGGTTTGTCATTTTTCAAGAACAGCGTTCAAAACTATGGTTTATCAGAAAAAACAGCGAGATTGCGGAACACGGTTTGTTTGCTGCTCTCAACGGTTTTGAAACACAGGTGTTTTTAAACATCTATGAGGTAACCGACACTCCGGACGGACAGTATCAAAAGTTGTATGAAAAACTCAACGGCAGCGGTATTGCAGATGTTGCGATGGGAATCAACGAGATCAAGTTTAAGAAGCTCTATGATGCGCTTGCTGCGTGCGTGTCAAAAGAGACAATGCAAGATTGTATGCAGCTGGTAAAGGATTGTAAGCATACTGAAACCCCGCACGAAACGGAGTCAAAGATACATTCGTTTATCAACAAGCTTGAACCGTTAGCTGCCGCTTTTTTGACCGCTTTAGAAGAAACGTACCGCAGTGAGGAGACTGCACAATTCCTTGAAGAGAAAGTTCCGGCAGCTAAAACATCCGTAAAGCGGTTATTGGCTCTGTTCCGGGCGCGTATGTATCGGCTTCTCCTCTCGGCTTCCGGTTTGCTGGTACGGGAAATGCCGCTGACTGCGATGACACCTGCCGTAACCGTCTTTATTCATAAAATGTGCGGAACGGCTTCGCAGCTTTTCGTATCGTTCGGTTCGGTGTTCCTTATGGCTGTTGAAGATATTGCTGTCTATTACAAGATGGAAGAAAATATCGGAAGGCTCTTTGCCTTTTTACACCTCGAAGAAAAGCTTGCGGCACTGGTTCGTTCAAAGGGCTTTGATATCGATCCTATTGAAAATAAGGCCGATACGGTAAAGTATCTCTATTATGTGCATAATGCGCGCGGAAAGAAAGTTATCCGTAGAACCGGTATTGTCAACCGGATGGCGCAGGATCCTAATGTCATGATTCGGCTCGGTATTCATGAATGGGACGGCATTAAGTGGTTTAACCGTGAATCGGGAGAGTTGCTTGCCGACGATATGGCAGCGATGCTTTTTCTTTCCGCAGCACGGCCGGTTAAACAGGCTGAGTGTATGAAGAAAACTGCCGCTTCGGTAGAAAAATATTGCCGGTTTGATGCGGAATTTTCTGCAGCAATCCATAAGTCGGGATATCAAGTGGATCGGTACCTCAAGCTCTTTGCCGGTACGTTAAAATAGTACGGCTTATCCGTGCAAGGTATGTGAAATCGAAATGAAAAAGCATTATTTTTTTCTCTTGATTGTGCTGTTGCTTGCTTCTTGTAAGCCTGCCGTTAGAAAAGAAAGCCGTACTGTGTTTGCGCTTGGAACCGTGTGTAACATCCAATTATTTACGGAGATGCCGCAAGCCGAAGCCGAAGCCCTACTTCAAACCTGTACACAACGGCTTGAGGAGCTTGAACGGCATTTAAGCGCAAATGCCGACAGCTCTACGCTTATCGATATCAATAAGGCGTCCGGTATATCCGCAGTTAATGTACCGGCAGATATATACCCGCTGTTTGAACGTGCGGTGTTTTTTGCCGAAAAGACGGACGGTGCGTTCAATCCTGTTATCGGCAGCGTGGTCAAGCTCTGGAATATCGGATTCGAGAATGCGCGGAAGCCCGAAGATCAGGATATTCAGGCGGCGCTTTCCAGTACCGGCTATAAGGATGTACAGCTGACCGGTGCGGCGGTTTTTCTTAGAAAGGCTGGGATGAAGCTTGACTTAGGGGCGATTGCAAAAGGGTTTGCCGCCGATGAGCTTACCCGCATCGTGAAACAGGCTGGGATTGTGCACGCTGTCATCGATATCGGCGGTACAATTTCCGTTGTGGGGACCCGGCCGGACGGCAAGCGCTGGAATATCGGTATTCGGGATCCGCGTGTCCGGCAGGGGCAGCCGGTTATATCCGCCCCGATTGAAAGCCGCAGTATTTCCACGTCCGGCAGCTATGAGCGGTATTTTGAGCAGGATGGCGTCCGCTATCATCACATTATCGACCCTGCAACCGGATATCCGGTGCGGAGTACTATGATTGCGGTATCTGTTTTTTCCAATTCGGCAACCGACGCGGACGCTTTGTCAACAGCGTGCTTTGTGCTCGGCTATGAGAAGGCCGTTGCACTGCTTGCTGGACTTCCCGATACGGAAGCGCTTTTTATCTTTGATGATAACAGCGTCCGTACAACAGGCAGCCTTGAAAAAAATATTGTGATTTTAAATTCCGCCTTCCGGTTCGCGAATACGAATGAAAACGCTGCAAACAAATAAGCTGCCGGTTTAGCGTATTGTAAGATAGTCAGGGAGGCCTCTGTGAAAATGATAAAACAATACACCAAAAATACCCGCTTTCAAGATATGGCGCAGGCGGTAATTCTTTTCGGCTTTGCGCTGTATTGTATCGGCGTCGTTGTTTCCGGTTCGGTATACCGCTATGTGCATGAGCAGCATATATCCGTGCTGTTATTATCAGCGGCGGTATTTTTTATTATCGGTATACTCAAATTTAAACAAGTGATACAAGAATCGCAGCGGCATACCTCATTGCATACGAATGGCTATTCTGCGGCTGTTTTTGACCGCCCTGTAGGAGACGTCCGCAGCGGACGCGCAGGTGTTTTCGGTATTGCCGTCTTTGCCGTTGCCTTGGTTGGTATGTCAGCGGCATTGGGAACATCAGTGCGTTTTTCACAATTTGCGTATACCGACTCACTCGGTGAAGGGGCTGCGGTTTCTTCCATTACAGCTGCGCCTGTTGCTGCATTGCCTCCCGGAGCCGGCGGCGCTCAGGCAAGTTTCTCTTCCGGTGCTGTTGCTCCTGCGGAAGCATCTTCCGCTACTTCTACCGCTGCAGAACAGAAAATGCAGAGTGCCGATGGCGGTATCGTTATGGACAGCGATACGTTTGCGCAATGGCTTACCAAGCTGTATACAAAGCCCGATGCATGGGTTGGAAAGAAAATCACGGCAACCGGCTCTGTGTGGAAGGATGGGGAATTGTTTGAAAAGGATGAATTCGCCTTAGCCCGTATGATGATGCTCTGCTGCGCCGCTGATATGCAGCCGGTCGGTGTCCTTGCACAGTGGAGTGATGTTCAAGCGCTTACCGACGGGGAATGGATTGAAGTTACCGGTACGCTGTCAAAAAAGCCGTATAAGGATAGTTTTGATCCGCTTATTATGGTAGAAACGGTAAAAAAGATCGACCCGCCGCAGCGGGAATACATTTATCCGTAGATGTGCGGTTTTTAAAGCTGTACGCGGGCGAGACCTTCCGCCGCTTCTTTATAATCTTTCCGTATATTAAGCGCCCGTTGGAATGCATCCCGTGCGCTTTGTTTATATCCTGCCAGTTCGCGGGCAAGACCAAGCCGGTACCACCATAGAGAATTCGACGGTTCCAAATGCACTGCTGCGGAATAGGCAATATCAGCCTTTTGATAACGTTTTGTTAAGCGGTAAATGTCGCCGACATAAAAGTAGGCAATGCTTGCCCGCTCTCCGGTCGGCGCCATATCGATATACCGTTCCATTTGGCGGAGGGACTCTTTATAATCGTTGAGATAAAAGTAGGCTTCTCCTAATGTTTCGATAATCCGCACATCCGACGCGATTTTAAGCGCCTCGTTGCAGACGGCTACCGTTTCACGGTATCTATGCAGACGGAACAGCGACCACGTATAGACAGTGTATGATTCCATATTGCGCGGGTTTTGGCGGAGCTCGGCAAGGCATACATCGACTGCCGCCGTATATGACGTTTTTGCCTCCTCCGTTCTCCCCGCACTGTCTAAGCTGCGGCCGGTACGGTATAACTTCAGCGCATCCGCCTTTTCTTGCGCATAGATGACTCCCGATGCACATATTAACATCGTAAAGATCACCATAGTGCGTGCTATAAAATTATACGTTTTCTGTTGTACGTTCATTTTATCAACCTCTCTTTCGTAGGGGATGCCTAGCCGTCAACCGTTGAACCGCAGCCGGTAATAAGAAAGCCTCTAAAAATCAATCCTTTTTAGAGGCTTGTAATTACATTCCTAGAATGCCGCGACAACTTCTCCGTTAGGATATTTTTCCGTAATATACTTACGTACTTTATCGCTTTGCAGCGCTTTTATCAATGCTTTGATGCGCGGATCGTTCTCATTTCCCTGTTTAACCGAAATAACGTTCGCATAGGGGGAGTCTTTTCCTTCAACTAGTAAACCGTCTTTTGCTGCGGAAAGACCTGCCGGAATAGCATAGTTTCCGTTGATGACAGCTCCTTGGACATCTGCAAGCACGCGCGGGAGTGTTGCTGCTTCAATTTCTTTAAATTTTAAGTTGTAGGGGTTTGCGGTAATGTCTTGCGGGGTAGCCGCTAAGCCTGCGCCCTCGCGCAAAGTGATAATATGTGCGGACTCAAGCAATAACAATGCCCGCGCTTCGTTTGTCGGGTCATTCGGAATGGCAATGGTATCGCCGCTTTTAAATTCGGAGAGGTTTCCGTATTTTTTTGAATACAGCGCAAGCGGTTCAATATGAACCGTTCCTACACTGACGAGGTGGTACCCATGTTCCTTGTTAAAAGTATCCATATAGGGAACGTGCTGGAAGAAGTTTGCGAATTGTTCGCCCGTTTCGACCGCATCGTTGGGGGTTACATAGTCGGTGAACTCGGTAACCTTGAGCGTAATATTTTCCTTTGCAAGATCCTCCGTTACAAGCTCCAAGAGTGCTTTATGGGGTTCCGGACTTGCAGCGACAGTCAAAATATTTTGACTGCTTTCTTTTTTCGCGCAGGAAACCGATAAGCTTGCGCAAAGAACTGCGCCAAGCAGTAATGTGAGTAGTTTTTTCATAAACTAGTCTCCTTTCCATTGGAATGAACGTTAGATTACTATATATCTTTAAGCTCTGTCTAGGGTTGTTATAGAAGGGAATATATGAGGTTAAGCGGGAAAAACCACCGTTGTTAAAAAGGGCTGCGCAAATAGAGAAAAATGTTGCAGAAACCCGATATTTCGATTATCATCTATAATGTATACTATAAAATGTAAACGATATACAAACACGTTATATATTTGGAGGAAAAGTAATGACGATAGATACGCTCAAATATACAAGAGCTCGTCAATGGGTTGATGAGGTAGCGGCGCTGTGTACACCGGATAGCGTATATGTGTGTGACGGTTCGACGGCAGAATATGACCGGCTGATGAAAAAATTGGTTGATGTAAAACTGGCGACTCCCTTAAAAAAGCGGAAGAACAGCTTTTTGTTCCGCTCCGATCCTTCCGATGTCGCCCGTGTAGAAAGCAGAACCTTTATCGCCTCAAAAAAAGAAGATGATGCCGGCCCTACAAACCACTGGACAGATCCCGTTGAACTCAAAAAAACAATGAGTGCGCTGTACAAGGGCTGTATGAAGGGGCGTACCCTCTATGTTATTCCCTTTTCGATGGGACCCGTTGGTTCCGATATTGCAAAAATCGGTATCGAAATTACCGACTCCGAGTACGTTGTTTGCAATATGCATATTATGACACGGGTCGGCACAAAGGTGCTCGATGCACTTGGATCTGACGGCGCTTTTGTTCCCTGTCTGCACTCGGTCGGGAAGCCGCTTGAATCAGGCAAAACCGATAATGGCGTGTGGCCGTGCGCTCCGCTGGAACATAAATATATTTCTCACTTTCCGGAAGAGCGGCTGGTATGGTCTTATGGCTCAGGTTACGGCGGAAACGCCTTGTTGGGTAAAAAGTGCTTTGCGCTGCGTATCGCTTCCGTACTTGCGCGGGACGAAGGCTGGTTGGCCGAACACATGCTCATCTTAAAAATTACCAATCCCGAAGGAAAATCAAAGTATATTACCGGCGCCTTCCCCTCAGCCTGCGGTAAGACAAACCTTGCGATGCTTATTCCTACCATTCCCGGTTGGAAGGTTGAAACGGTGGGGGACGATATCGCATGGATGAAGTTCGGTGAGGACGGCCGCTTGTATGCCATTAACCCCGAATCAGGCTTCTTCGGTGTAGCGCCGGGAACTTCCGACCAATCGAATAAAAACGCAATGGAATCGATAAAAGAAAACACCATCTTTACCAACTGTGCCTTAACGGAAGATGGGGATATATGGTGGGAACAGATCGGTCATCCTGCAAAGGGTAAGCTGGTAGACTGGAAGGGTAATACCCGCGATGCGCTGCCGACGGATAAAAGCCCGAAAGGCGATGAATTTGCACATCCGAACGCCCGCTTTACCGCGCCTGCTAAGCAGTGTCCGGCGATTGCAAACGAATGGGAAGATCCCAAAGGCGTACCGATTTCCGCGTTCTTGTTCGGCGGCCGCCGTCCGAGCACTATCCCGCTGGTACACCAATCCCGCGATTGGAACCACGGCGTATTCCTCGGCTCAATTGTTGGCTCGGAGATTACCGCCGCCGCGCTTGACTTAAAAGTCGGCAGCATCCGCCGAGACCCGTTTGCGATGCTCCCCTTCTGCGGGTACAACATGGGCGATTATTTCCGGCATTGGATTAACATCGGTAAAAAATCGACGGCGGACAAGCTGCCCAAGATTTTCTACGTCAACTGGTTCCGCAAGGATGCGGACGGTAACTTTATCTGGCCCGGCTACGGAGAAAACAGCCGCGTACTCGCATGGATATTCGACCGCTGCGACGGCAAAGACAATGCCGTAGAAACCGCTATCGGCTGGATGCCTAAAGATGGGGCTATCAATACCGAAGGACTCGATGTATCAAAGGAGCAAATGAAAGAAATTCTTTCGGTAGACGCTGAAGGCTGGAAGAAGGAGATTGCGGATATCCGTGAAAATCACTATCCGAAATTCGGTAGTAAACTACCCAAAGAGCTTACCGAAGCCTTAAACACGCTGGAAAAACGGCTCGGTTAATCATACCGGAACATTGTCGGGCGTTTCTATTTGGAAGGCTGCAAAGCACATGTAACCGACTTTTGTAAACGCCCTGTATCTATTTTGTGAAACTGCTGCATAAAGGAGGAGCCGCGATGCAAATTTTTGATACCCATGCCCATATCGGATTGCTCTACAACGATCCTCTTGCGCAGCTGCGCGCTATCCAAGAAGCCAAACGGGCTTCCGTAACCAGAATACTCAGTATTTGTAATAGTTTGCATGATTTTTATTCGGTATATGAAACGCTCAAAACCGAACAGTCAGTGTATTATGCTATCGGTGTTTCACCGTCGGAGGTAACGGCTCCGGGGAAGGACTGGGCGCTTCAGGTTGAAAAAGGGGCGCAGCTGCCGGGGGTTATTGCCGTTGGTGAAACGGGGCTCGACTATTACAAAAAATATGGAGACCAGCGCTCGCAGATAGAGTTGTTTATTACGCAGCTGGAAATAGCGGCAAAAGTGAAAAAACCGGTCGTTATTCATAACCGGAATGCGGGAAAGGATGTGTTGAACATCCTTTCCGAGCGGATGCCCGAAGCAGGCGGCATTCTACATTGTTATTCAGAAGATGCCGAATTTGCTCAGCTCGCACTGAAACTGCCGCTCTATTTCTCGTTTGCGGGTAATCTGACATACCGGAATGCCCGTAACCTGCACGAAACAGTACGCACGCTGCCGCTTGACCGCATATTGGTTGAGTCCGAAAGTCCGTTTATCCCGCCTGCGCCGTACCGGAAAGAGCGTAATATGCCGGCGAATACCGTGGCTACGGTTGAGTTTATGGCGAAGCTTTTAAAGATGGATACGGAAGCATTGGCGGCTCAACTGTGGAAGAACAGCTGTAAAGCGTTTAATCTGCCGGAATGAATAACTTGAATGCAGCGGAAACGGCCGACGGATTTTATCGGCCGGTAACAATAGGAAGCCTCACACTTCCCGGGAATATTTTTTTAGCCCCCGTAGCAGGGTATTCCGACAGGAGCTTCCGGTCTATTTGTGTTGATTGGGGCGCGGATTTTACCTATACTGAAATGGTTTCGTCGGAGGCATATATCCGCAACTCGGCAAAAACGGAAAAGCTTATCGCCCGTGCCCATAACGAGCAGCGGTATGCGGTACAGATATTTGGGGCAAATCCCGACTTTATGGCGGAAACGGCAGTACGTATCATCGAACGGTATCATCCGGAATGTATCGATATCAATGCCGGCTGCCCGATGCCGAAAATCACCAAAACGGGGGCTGGTTCCGCATTAACGAGGAACCCGAAAAAGCTCTATGCAGCGGTTAAGGCGGTTACGGAAGCTGTCGGCAAAATGGATGCCGCTGTTCCGGTAACGGTAAAGATACGCTCCGGCTGGTCACAAAACGAGCTTACGTGGAAAGAAGCTGCCGCGGCAGCCGTTGATGCAGGAGCGGCGGCGTTGACCATTCATCCCCGTACCTGTGTGCAATGCTACAGCGGAACGGCAGATTGGGATATTTTGGCGCAACTTGTACAGCTGATGCAGGGGAGGGTACCCGTATTCGGGTCGGGCGACCTATTCAGCCCGGAAGCAGCGCATGATATGCTTTCTTCCACTCAATGTGCGGGTGTTATGTTTGCGCGCGGAGCTATGGGCAATCCTTTTATCTTCCGGCAAACACGGGAACTGCTGCAAACCGGCGCCTATTCCAAAATAACGCCTGAGGATAAAATCGGGACGGCAAAGAAAGAACTCATGATGCTGTGTGAAGAAGTAGGAGAACAGACCGCCTGCCGAGAAATGCGGAAGCGGTTTGCCGCTTATACCAAGGGGATTGCAGGGGGTGCAAAACTTCGTGAACAGTTGGTACAGGCGAGTTCTATACAAGACTATGAAAGGATTTTAGAAAACTTCTCATTACAAGCGGTACAGCCGCATACCGATAACAATAGGTGAGGATTATTATGTTTGATTTTATCAATACTCTTATTACGTCAATAAAGGATTTTTTTGAAGGACTCTTTTTTTCCTCATCACCGGAGTATCAAAAGAAACGGCAGCTTAAAGGCTACGCCGCAGAACTCAAAAAGCTCAATCCGCCGTTATACCATACCGGTAAAATACTGCTTCCGGCATTCGGTTCGTTGTTGTATCAGCTGTATCATTTTTTACAACCGGTGAAAGCAATTCTGGACAAGACGGTTAATTCCCCTGATATACGCGCGTCCGAAAAATATCAAGACCTTTTTTTTGAGGCGATCTTGTCGGAAGAGCAGATAAAACAACATCGGAGTTTTACCTTTCAGGCTCGGAGCCAGCTCTTATCAAAGTGTAAAAACTATCAGGAAACGGAACATACACTGCAAGAACAAATACATAGTTTTAAAAATTTTATCCGCTTGTTTCATACACCCGCATTTAAGACCCGTGAACAGGAGTTGATCAAACTCTTTTATCTTTCCGATTTGTGCGATTTTGACTATGCGTCTTTTCTCAATCAATTTAACAATAACTTGCAGCTCAATACCGCTGCACCGGCATCGATTTCTCAAGATAATTTTGAAGAAGTATTTGCCGGTGATGTGGTAAAAAATTTGCTGGATTTCCAATTTATCGTACGGCATGTTGCTATCACACAGACGACGATTGACGATGTCATTTTTTTGGCACGGAGTTTAGGCAATTTTACCGATGAAGTAGGGATGAAACTGGAAAAAACGCTGAATACGGTCGAAAACCTTCTTGCAAATCAGCTGAAGCGGACAACGATACCGATAATGTTGAAATTGATTAAGGAAGACCCCAATTTTAAAGAAAAAATAACCGTTTCCGAATCCAAACCGCTGCAGGAATATATTGATCGAAGCAGTGAAATCTTTCAGGCAGATTCAAAACGCCTTTTAAAAATCACCAAGGAAACGAATATTACCGGCTTAATCGAAAAATGCTTTGGGAGCGGTCAGTTGAAGCCGTTGGAAGGATATAATGATGCAGTTAATGACGCTATTCAAAATCTTTCACCGATTTCTTTTGATTGGGTTAAACCGATACAATTGTTAAAGGCGTTTACCGAAATGTATTTTGAAACGCACTATAAAACTTTTTTAAAATCTCTGTTGATTGAAGGTTTTTTTGCGAACAAACAGATTGAAGGTCAATATGCGGCAATCTACCGTTCCTGCGAAATGCTGTTGGGTAAAATAACTAATTTTGAACAGCTTTTTAAGCCGAAAGGTCAATGCAATCTTCTTGAAATTCAAGGCTATATTACAGAGATCGAAAAAGGCAAGGATATGAAAAAACAGCTGCAGAAAATCGTTGATATTGCAAATATGCAGGCAAAGGCTATCGTACAAACCGGAAGCAAAGCTTATGCCGACCTGTATGCTTTTACCGAGCATTTATTGGAGGACATAAAAGCGCCTACTTCCGAACTGATTACAAACATAAAAGCTCTTGTCGTCAGCTCAAAGAATAAAGAATCCTTTATCCGCTTGGAACAGGATCGGCACATCTTTGCTATGTTTCTCGAGATAATGAAAAATTATGCAGTGTTCGGTTCTATCGAAAAAGGAAAACCGGGAGCACCGCTTCCTGCTACCGTACCGAGTACGGGGTCTACCGTAAAACCGGTGCAAAAGTAGTGTTTAAACATTAGTGCCGGAAAAATTATCAAGTAAAATGATGATATACAAAACTATGCTGTTTCGTAAGCTATCCTTTTTTTTCTTTTTACTCTGTGCTGCCTCTTTCTTATATGCCGACAGCTATTCGGGTTCAGGAATAAACGATGCCCTCATTATCCGTGCACCGGTATGGGTTTTCCTTGAATCTCAGCCTGGAGTTATGGATAACGACACACAGGGCACACGATTACCGCCGCGAAAAGCGCTGTCCGAATTATCGAAAACAATAATGGAAGGCATGGTCTACGGTTGGAAGTTCTCGTATACCCCGTTTGATAAGCGGAGAGCCGTTGCAGAAGAGTTTGAACTGGAACCGCTTCAATCCATCCATTCAAACGACAGCCGTTTATCCGTTACGGAGCTTCGCCCTCAATATCCATACCTGTATTGCTGGGCGGAATACCGCGTTACCGACGCCATTGCTTTACATCGAACGGAATGGGTTCGCATCAATTATATTACCGGCAAAGGTTCCGGAAGTGCAGAACGCAAGCTTGAGATAGAGGGGATACGACAGGCCTATCGGAATGCAGCGCTTGCCGCCGTTCGAGGATATTTACGAAAAAACATTAAAAATAAGCCCAAGACCGTCCACGGAGAGATGCTGATCAAAGATAACCCGCGGCTCTATGTTTCGGGCGGAAAATTTACTGCCGAACTGACTGTTTATCTTTATATTAAGGAAGTTATTCCTTACGAGATCTTTTGAAAGCCGCCGTAAATGCCGGGCACGCCGTATTTGAAGAAGCAACCCAATATCTGCCGGAAGAAAAATAATAACCGGTGAGCAAAGTGTCCCTCTTGCTTAAACAGATGTCAATATGTTAAACAGGTAAGGTTTATTGTTGCTTTTTAGAAGGATATAGTATGATTAAATATAAGCCATATAAATATATACGTTTGATACGGTCTATTATTGTCAGCGTATGCATTTTCTTTACTGCAGTTGTTTATGCACAGGAAACGGAACCCGCACCAGCTGCTCTTATTGATGTTCCGGCAGAGTCTCCCCTAGCCGATAAACCTGCCGAAGAACCTCTTGTGCAAAGCTATCAAATAACGGCCGTCAACTACAATATTAAAGGGCTGACACGGAAATATCCGCTTTCTCAAGCTGTTCCGATTGACACCGTCCGTATTTTTAATTCGGAAGAAGAGATGCTGCATTATCTTAGAGAGCTTGAACAGCAATTTAAAAATATCCGGGTTATTCAATCGGTTCAAATCGATAGAGAGTATGGCACTCCGGATAATGGAGCAGTAATACCTGTTACGATTACAGTTTCAGTCGTCGATACATGGAATTTCATTGTAGTTCCTTATCCTTCTTTCGATTCGAATAGCGGCTTCCAATTGAAGCTGAAAATGCAGGATTTCAATTTTATCGGAACATTGCAACCCTTAAAAGTAGATGTTGTATATCGTTCAACCGAAACAAATCAGCAGATTTTTTCATCTTCAATCAATTTTGCATTACCGTTCAAAGTGGGGGCATTTAATCTGTTATGGGATAACAACTTCGAAATTGTTTACGCATACAAAGAACCCCCTAAAATAAATATCGGTACGGGACTGACGGCATCAGTCAAATTTAACAAGCGGCTCTCTCTAATATTCGGGCTTTTACCTGAATTGGCAATTAACGACCGTGCATCAAGCCAAATGTCTATTACGGGGTCGTCAAGCTCCTCTGAAGAAGGACAAATCGAACAAGGACGGCCGAGCGGGTTAGGCTATTTATATCCTGATGACCGGTATTATTTTAAAACGACATTATTTGTACGTGCTCCTGTTATGATTACTGAGGTGAAAAACTTCGGCTCGCTCGTATGGACACCTTCCATGAGCCTTGCGGGAAATTGGGCGTTTGACGGTATACAGGCAGACAGTCTTAGAAAATGGACATTTCATTGGGGGCATACGCTTTCTCTTTCAAAGGTGAATTGGGAATTGAATTTTAGGAAAGGGCTTTCGTTTTCGCTCAGTAATACGTATGCTTATCAATTTTACGACAAACGAAATATGAGTATCAGCTTTTCCACCTCTTTAGCCGGATATTATCCATTTGTCAACCGGGTGGGAATATATGGGCGGACGCAGTTTTTTTATCATTTATTCGGAAGTACCAGTACGCAGGCAGGTTCTACGCTTCGCGGTATTTTAAATAAACGGATCGAGACGGATACTGCTTTTACCTTTAATCTTGATATCCCTATTCGGATTGCTTCACTCGATTTTCAAGCTATTACCGGCGTTTCATGGACGCGTTTTTTTAATTGCGATATCCAGCTTGTTCCTTTCTTGGATATTGCTTTAGTACACGATAAAAAAACGGGACGGTACTATCATCCGGCAGACGGATGGTATGCGGGAGGACTGGAAGTGATTGTCTATCCTGAAAAGATGCGGAGTATCTATGTCAGGGCAAGTGCCGGCTTTGATTTAACGGAACTGAAAAATCTTTCCGGTCTCGGCGGGCGAGCAAAACGAGACGGAGAATCAATCACCGAAATATTTATTGGAATCGGTCTACATTATTAACGGCTTTTGCTAAAGATTAGCGAGGCTTTTTATACCAATCAGATACCCGTCTATTGAGTGATAGCGGTTTGTCATCACCGGCAAATATCCGCGTTTGATCCCGTAAGTACGGAAAGATAATTTCTTTTTTAAGCAGCAGCCAGTTATGGGGTAAGATATGCGGCGCGGAGAAATCATCGGTTTGCGGCAAATGTTTGAGCAAAAGGGGATAATAAACCGGAAAAATATTTTCAGTTACATTCTTTATAGCAGAAAAACCTCCCGCTAATCCGAAAGAAGGCGCGATCATATTATCGGTTTGGGTGCGGGCAAGCAGATCTTTTTGACTTTCTTCATTAAAGAACCAAAGCAAGAATGCTCGTGCTGCTGCCGTATTTTTTGCCTTTTTACAAATTCCTGCATATATAATTTCATCCTGTACCGGTGTTTTGCCGTTGTAACTCATCCACCGATAATCAAGCGATTTTAATCTTTCGTTATTTAATGAAAACAGTTTATCGCTTGATAAGTACCAGAATAGGCAGCGTCCGTTTGTAATCAATGTATACGGCGGATCATAGAGGTATTTGAATTTGAATTCATCCTCAGCCGCAGCGCTTGTATTGACTTCTTCCGACCAGTGCCGCGTATACGTAATCAATTCCTGCAGCATTTTGTCATTCCACGAAAAGAGGCTTTTTGTTTCTTCAAAAGATACGTCAAGGCCTTGTGCGGTAACATAGAGGAAATCGGTATCCCAGCGGGGTGAAAAACCCATTTTAGTATATTCCGAGCCGCTTTTTTTATTGTACGCTGCGGCAAGCTCTCTCATTTCTTCAAGAGAAAGTGTAAAATTTGTTTTTACTAAATTTTTTTGTGATGCGGAAAAAATAATGGTTGGTAAATTAAAGCTGACCGGCAAGAGATACTGTGCCCCGTTAATATTTCCCAGTTCAAATAATAACGGATAAAAAGTATCCGGATCAATTTTCTTTTTAGAAAGCATCCCTCCTAACTTACTGAATTTTACCCGTGTCGCATCACCTCTGAGCCAAGGGCCAATGACAATATCCGGTTCTTCGGATGCTGCCATTAAAGCATCCGATGGGTTTTCTTTATAGCTGACGGTGATTTTATAACGGCTTTGAGCACTGTTAAAAGCCTCACAATAAGAGATGAATTCAGTACGGTTAGTCCAAATAACGGCAATCGAATCCTCGGCATTTTTGCACGCAGATAGCATACAACTTACAAACGCTGCAATAAAAAGGAATTTTTTCATACTCATCCATTATGACTACAATAACCTCATTGTCAATGACTCTTTAAGGGTGCAATATCCTTGCGCGGATACGGGCTTTAAAGTATAATCCGTAAGTATGAAAAAATTGCGTTGTTTTTATAATACTAAGCTTATTTTAACGGTTCTTTGTTTCGTTTTTTTTACGATAACCGGGTGTTCAAAAAAAATCGGTTACGGCGTTGTCAATTGGTCAATCCCTGAGTATAACT
Source organism: Treponema sp. OMZ 857 (assembly GCF_024181085.1). Taxonomy (NCBI): domain Bacteria; kingdom Pseudomonadati; phylum Spirochaetota; class Spirochaetia; order Treponematales; family Treponemataceae; genus Treponema; species Treponema sp. OMZ 857. The sequence continues at coordinate 2,028,807 of NZ_CP051147.1, read as the reverse complement.
TGACAGCATCGGATGTAGTGCCGATTCTCGTCCGGTCGAATATTTCGAAGGTATATATTGCCGAGCTGAATAAACAAAAGATAGAAATTCCGCTCTGGCAGCTCACCTTTTGTGCTTCAAAGCGTGAAGCAGAGGCCTATATCAAAAAGACTGCCGAATACCGTTCTGTGTATGCCGCGGTAAAGCTTGACGGTCTGCCGCTCCGCTCTACGCCCGATAACACCGGTAAGCAAGTGTACCGTCTGCGCGAAAGTCAGATCGTAAAAGTTCTTTGGAAAGGGGAGGGGGCTCCGGTTATCGCACGGGATAAACCTTTGGAAGGTGATTGGCTTTATGTGATGACCAACGACGGCACCCGCGGTTGGTGTTTTTCTTACAATCTCTTTATGTATGATGAAGGGGAACCATCTGTATCCCGGCAGACAACGGAAACGGTAGCCGATGAGATTCTGACAAGTATCTTAAAAAGCCGATGGTATCCCGAATATTACCGCGATATGATTCGAAAGAAACAGATCGATCCTGAACGGATGACGGATAATTTCGGCTTTTTCCCCGGAGAAGGAACGGGTGTTGCACGTATTATGCTGAAAGATGAGCAGCTTGCTTTTTCTTATACTGGTATTACAAAAAACCGGATGGGAGCCTACCAATTTGAAGGTTCTCCGCTCCTGCTGCAAATCAGAGACTCGGATACGATTGCCGTCAATTATACGGATGAGAAAGGTCGGGTACAAATACGGTATTTTATTACGCTAAAAGAAGACCCTCAGGAACTTGCGCAAGCGGAAACGGAACGCCGGAACGATGCGCTGCAAACCCTTGTTACAACCGGTCCTGTGTTTAATTCCGTAAATTACGGTGTGCTCGAATTTACGGATGGCGGGCGTTTCCATTGGAAAGGGTACCAAGTGTTATCCCCCGCAATTATACCGAGGGGTGCGGGAAATTCCGGTTCCGTTGCAATCCGATATTTTATCAGTGCTAAACTTAAAACCGAATATATGGGGATTCTGTCGTTTAAATTTGACGGCAGTGGAGACTGGATCGATTTCTTTTACACGGTGTCAAAGCAAGGCGTTAAGCTTGAGTATGTAAAGCCGGAGAATATTACCGACGGTGTCGCTTCCGTGCGCAGCCTTAATCCTGTTATCCTCTTTTTCGGGACGGAAGGAACGGAAGAATAATGCCGTTTGTCCAGCTTTCAAATATATCTCTTGCGTTCGGCGATCGCGATATTCTCCAAAATATCACGCTTGTACTGACACAGGGGACAAAGGCGGCGCTCACCGGAGCCAACGGAAGCGGTAAATCAACCCTGATGAAGATTATCGCAGGGGTGATGCAGGCAGATTTCGGTTCTATTTCGATGGAAAAGAACACCCGTGTTGCCTATCTGCCGCAATCCGGTATCGTGCACAGGGGTAAAACGCTGGCAGAAGAAGCCGATACCGCCTTTTCCCGCGGGGCACAGCTGGTAGAACAGCTTGAAGCAGTCGGCAAGCTTATGAGCGAAGAAGCCGATACCGCCAAGGCGGAGCGGCTTGCGCACGATTATCACGCCTTGCAAGACGAGCTTGAACAATCAGGTTGGTATTTTAGGCAGCGGTTGGCAGATGAAACGCTGCGCGGACTCGGTTTTACATCGGAAGATTTTACCCGTTTGACCGATGAGTTTTCCGGCGGATGGCAGATGCGCATCGCGCTTGCGAAGATTCTTTTGAGCGGTGCGGATATCATTATTTTGGACGAGCCTACCAACTATCTCGATATTGAAGCGCGCAGCTGGCTTGAACTCTGGCTGAAAAAGTTTACCGGCGGTTTTTTGCTGGTTAGTCATGACCGCTCGTTTTTGGACGCAACGGTTAACGAAACGTATGAACTTTTTAACGGAACACTTAAGCGCTATGCTGGAACCTATACCAACTACGAAAAAACGCGGGAGGTAGAGCTTGCATCGCTGATAAAAGCATATGCGCAGCAGCAGCTGGAAATTGCAAAAACAGAAGACTTTATTAGGAAGTTCCGCTACAAGGCGACAAAAGCCGCGGCGGTGCAGGATCGGGTAAAGAGGCTCGAAAAACTTGAGCGCATCGAATTACCGGAACACTTAAAGAAAATTCATTTCAGTTTCCCGCCCGCCCCTCATTCGGGAAATATTGCGTTACAAGCTGAGGGAATCACTAAGGCATACGGAGAACGGCTTGTGCTGAAAGACGCGGAACTCACCGTTACCAAACAAGAGCGGATCGCATTGGCAGGACGAAACGGCGCCGGTAAAACCACTTTTTTGCGGATACTGGCAGGTGAAGATTCCGAGTATACCGGCTCTGTGAAGTACGGGGCGGGCATCATCACCGGTTATTTTTCGCAGGATGAAGCCGAGCGGATTACCGGCAGCGAAACCATCATGCAGCTGATGGAGCGGGAAGCGCCGACCCATCTTATACCGAAACTCTACGATATGCTCGCTGCCTTTTTGTTCCGCGGCGACGATATCCATAAGCAGCTTTCCGTGCTGTCCGGTGGGGAAAAAAGCAGGCTGGCATTGCTCCGGCTGCTGTTGAGGCCGCTCAACCTTCTCATCTTAGACGAGCCGACCAATCACCTTGACCTTCATTCCAAAGATGTGCTGCTCGATGCGCTGCAGCGGTTCGAAGGGACGGTTATCTTTGTTTCGCACGATAAGTTTTTTATCCAAGGGCTTGCGACCCGCATCCTTGAACTGACAGCCTCGGCAACGCCCGGCGCCGGTACCCGTATCAGAAACTTCCCGGGCACCTACGACTATTACCTGTACCGGATCGCAGCCGAGGCAGCTGATAGTCCGATTGAAAAACCGGGGCAGGAGGCGGATTCTCCGGGCGCCGGAAAAACAAGCAGTGCCTTCTCCGGTAAAGTATCGATGGCGTCTTCCGGTTCACAAACAGAGCTGCCGTTAAGCGGTATCGGCGGCGGAGCTCTTTCTTATGAAGAACAAAAAAGGCTGCGGTCGGAAAAGCGCAAACGCGAAAAGGAAGAAGAACGTATTTTTGCACAACTCGCCGAAACCGAAAACAAAATAAGAGAACTGGAAAACCAACTCGCAAACCCCGAAGTTTATACCGACGGCGAAAAAGCTCGCAGCATTCTGCAGCAGATTCATGCCTTACAAGCAACCTCCGCTGAACTTACAAAACAGTGGGAAGCTCTCGCCCAAGATTCAGGCAGTTGAACCACCGCCGTCCTCGCCCAAAAATATACATCCGTGTACATTTTTGGGCTGCCAGTTTGCAAGCAAACTGGTTGCTGTTTAGAACCACCGGCATCCGTGCCGCTTCTGCCACGTTGAGGATTAATTTATGTGCAGCACGAAGTAGCTGCACCCTTTCCGTAAGCCTTTTGAAAATAGCCTGTCCAGAAGTGTACATCCGTGTACACTTCTGGACGCGAGTTTTTGCTGCACAAAAACATCGCTACTGACTAGAACCACGGACATTCCTGTCCGTTCTGAAACTACAAGGCGCGTACAAAAAACACCCGCAGGCGTACTTGATGTACGTCGAGGAGTACTTACAGTAGCGGCACGGATGCCGCTGGTTTAAACAGTAGCGATATTTCGGCAAAGCCGAAATTCGCCATCAAAAGTGTACAAGGATGTACACTTTTGATGATGTGCCGTATATTTTCAAAAGGTGAGGGAGAACTCACAGCCGCAGTAATCTTGTCTATACAACCCCAACTCTTTGCTCAGTTTAATGGACTCCAGATAGCCGTCTTTTTTCTTGAAGTCGCTCGGCAGCCACCGGCACTTGTCTGTGGCAAGCTCTATGCCGATTTCGTTGATTTTTGCTGCACTTTTGAGCGGGCTGAGGGAAAGCGTCGTACAAAAAAAATCAAAACCTTGTGCGGCAGCCTCGCGTACCGTTGCTGCAAGCCGGAGCCGATAGCAGCGGAAGCACCGCTCTCCACCTTCGGGGCAATCCGTATAGCCTTCCGCTATTTCGAGAAATTCTTGATGATTATAGTCCCGTATCAGGTAATCGATTCGGTACGGAAATTCTTTTGACGTATTATACTGTTCGATTAAACGGATTTGTTCATCCGCACGGGTACGGTATTCAAGTTGGGTATCGATGTTAGGATTGTAATAGAAGACAGTCAGTTTGAAATGCCCTGCCAGCCGCTTTATTACTGAAGAACTGCATGGGGCGCAGCATGAGTGGAGCATAAGACGCGGTGGAGCTTCGGTAGTAAAGGAACTACCGAGTTCCGCAATCGTTTGTTCCATCAATAATTGAAAATTTTGCTTCATACTAATATATTTTGTTTAATAAAAGATTGGATGTCTTCAAGCAGTGTATAAAGCGAGTTTCCGGATTCTCGGGGAAGCCGAAAGGCGATCGCACCGGGATGTCCGCCTCCGTCCGTAATCTTAAAATGGCTGAGAATTGGGTGTAAATTGATGCCTCGAACCGCTTCGCTCGCACGGATACGGCACTGTATTTTATTGGACTTACCGGGAGAATCATAGTAGGCGGAAATTCCTACTCCTCCGATTTTCTCTGCAATGGCATTGGTTGCCTCCTTAATCATACCGGTAAACTGTGTATATTCGATACTTTTAAGGAAAGTATTCGACTCATCTTCCGATAAAATGACCATTCCGATGTGTCCGGTATATCTGACGCGGTCGATAATGGCCTGATAGATTTTCTCGGTTTCGGCATCGGTTGTTTCCATCACATCCAGTAACCGTTCCATCGATTCGATTTTTTTTGTACGTCCCTCCGAATGGGTACTTATCCGCAACATTAAATTTAAATGCTTGGAAAAATAGTCAAAAACTTCTTTGTCATGCGGGTTGGAAATATAATTTCCCATTTTTGCATCGCCGAGCATACCGGTCAAAAGCGTCAGTACCAGATTCCGCGAATAAAGCTCTTCGATGCTGTAACGCTGTAGTATTTCGGGGTGCGTTGCTAATTTATAGCATATCCGGCATAATATTTCGCAGGTACTGGACGCATGGAGAACTAAAGAATAGGCGGGATCTCCGGAATATGCAGCATCGGAATCAAAGTGATGGTCTATTTCAATTTTTGGAATAGATGGGGTATTCAGAAAATCATAGATACAGCCGTTTGCCGCGATCATATCCGGTTTCGGCGTATCCAAAATACAGAGAACTTCGACGGAACGGATCGGCGGCATTGTTCCGTAATATATATTGATCTTGTTATATTTGCAGATGGAAGTGAGAAATTTAAGGTTTTCAGGCGGTACGGATTCTAAAAAAATGCTGACGTGTTTATTAAATTTACGCAACAATAGTGCACCTGCCACGGTCGAAGCATAACAATCTTCATCAGGGTTTTCGTGACCGAGAATCAAGAATGAACGGTGTGCTTTCATGAGATAATACATATTCTGTATAACACGATTCCGCGCTCCAATGGTCATATTCTGCCGTTTTAAGCGCAAATCGGGTCTGAATTTATTCCCCTGAGAATCCATATAAAATCATTATACCATACTTTCCAATAAAGTGTTATCCCAAAATACATTTTTTCAAAAAATGTCTGATGTGGTGCGCCCCTAGGCTTTTTAACGGTTTTTTGATAAAATTACGCAAATTTATGGAGAAAATCATGGAAAATGCACTTTGTTTTCATAATGCAACGGTAGTAACCGGTTACTCCTTAATGGAAAACGGTTGTGTCTATGTTAAGGACGGCAAGATTGAGGATGTCTTTAGCGAGCGCCGCTTTTTAAATAAACGTTTTTCTCCCGAAGTACGTATCATCGATGTCGATAAAGCATATATTGCTCCGGGACTGATCGATACCCACATTCACGGCTTTGCAGGATTCGGGACGGAAGACGGCTCTCCCGATTCCATACTTGGTATGTCGAAGGCTCTTGCCGAATACGGCGTAACGGCTTTTAATCCTACGCTGTATCCGACGGAGCCGGAAAATATGACGAAATGTATCCGTGCGGTTGTCGATGCAATGGGACATGAAGAAGGTGCTGCCATCATGGGTTTGCACCTTGAAGGTCCGTTTATTTCGCCGGAAAAACCCGGAGCGTTAAGCCCTTCTGCAATCAGCTCTGTCAATCTGGATTTGATGGATAAGCTTTGGGCTGCTTCAAACGGCAATATCGTCAATATGACCGTAGCTCCGGAGCTTAAAAATATGCGCGAGCTGGCGCTCTACTGCATCAAAAAAAATATTGTGCTGCAGGCGGGGCATACCAATGCACTTTACGAAAATATGCTTGAAGGAATGCAGGCGGGTATTTTACATTCGACGCATCTTTTTAACGCGATGAGCCAAATGCACCACCGCAACCCTGGTGCCGTCGGTGCGATTTTAATCCATCCGGAAATGTCCTGCGAAATTATTGCGGACGGTATCCATGTTCATCCCGACCTTATTCGCTTATTGGCACGGGATAAACCGATCGATAAGATTGTTTTAATAACCGATAGTCTCAAGCCTACGGAACAGTGTGAAGGTACTCTGATTGCAAACGGAGAAGAGGTTGTACTCCAAGGCGGGTGTTTCCATCGTAAGACGGACGGCGTTATCGCGGGTTCGAGTCTTTCGATGATTCGCGGGGTTAAGAACCTTGTATCCTTCGGTTTTCCGGTAGAGACCGCCGTCCGCTTCGGATCCGCAAATCCGGCAGAAATTATGCGGTATTCTAAACGCGGTTCTATTATGCCGGGGTACAAAGGTGATCTTATCGTATTCGATAAGCAGTTCAATGTGCTTGCAACCGTCATAAAAGGAAATTTGAAAAAAAATTTATTTTAATAAGGCTAAAAATTTTATAGGAGAAGCTATGCGATTAATTATAAAACCTGATTATGATGCCTGTTCCGTATGGGCGGCTGATCATATTTGCAAAAAAATTACGGATTTTGCTCCGACTGCATCAAGGCCGTTCGTACTCGGCTTGCCGACGGGGTCTACACCGCTTGGTGTCTACAAAGAATTGATTAAACGCCATCGGGAAGGGAATATTTCGTTTAAACACGTGGTTACCTTTAACATGGATGAATATGTGGGATTGACTCCCGATCATCCGCAAAGCTACCACTACTTTATGTATGAAAACTTCTTTAAGTACATCGATATAGACCCTGCAAATATTCATATTTTAGACGGGATGGCAAAAGATCCAAAAACCGAGTGCGAACAATACGAAGCGGCGATTGCGCAGTACGGAAAAATTCATCTATTCATGGGCGGGGTCGGAGCAGACGGGCATATCGCTTTCAATGAACCCGGTTCTTCCCTTGCGTCCCGCACACGCCAGAAAACACTGACACAGGACACGATTGCGATGAATGCCCGCTTTTTTAACGGCGATACGGCCGCAGTTCCCAAGACAGCGCTGACTGTCGGAATCGGCACGATTACCGATGCGGAAGAGGTGATGATCCTCGCAACCGGTTACAACAAAGCGCGGGCTGTTCGGCATGCGGTGGAGGGAAGCATCAATCATATTTGGACGATTTCGGCACTGCAGCTGCACCCGCATGCAATCATCGTATGCGACGAACAGGCTACCGATGAGCTCCGTGTCGGAACCGTTCGGTATTTTAAAGACATAGAAGCTTCAACTTCATCGGGCGGAACAAAATAAGTATGCAGAAATCACTCAAGTTTCAAACCGTTTCTTTTTTTATCATATTGGCGATTACCGTTGTGCTGGTAGCGCGGGTATTTTTGCCCTATGCAAGTGTACTGTTGTGGTCAGCTATCCTCTACATCATGTTTGGCCCCTTGTATCATAAACTACTTAAAAAGCTGAAGCCGGAGTCCCGATGGTTTAGGATGCAGCAGAGAATTATCGCTGCTTCATTTTCGGTCGGTATTATCATACTGGTTGCCGGAATTCTGTTCTTTTTTGCCATAAAGTTGATTGGACAAGGGCAGATGTTTGTAAAGAAAATAATGAACTTTTTTATTACGCATCCGCAGTTATTTAGAATGGAAAAAGATGCACCGCTGAATGAATTAGTCATGCAGATTTCGATGGGAACAATCGATCTTTCGGTATTTGATGTCAAAAAAGAACTTATGAATTTCTTTCTACAATATGCGGATACGATCGTCCGCTACGCGACAAGTATTGCCAAAAATATCGGTAATTTTGTGCTTTCGCTCCTGTTCATGTGTTTTGCCCTCTATTTTCTTTTTATTGATGGGCAATATCTCGGTACGGTGTTTGTAACGGCTATTCCGATTCAGGTGTCGGAAGGTCAAAAACTGGCGTCAAAGATAAAGGACACTATCTCCAACCTTTTTATGGGGTATTTTCTCGTTTCAATATGTCAGTTTGCAGCGGCGTTTATCGTGTATACTATTTTTCAGGTGGAAGGAGCATTGCTTTTATCTTTTTTAACTTTTTTTAGTTCCTTTTTACCTTTCTTCGGCTGCGCGTTGGTATGGGCACCGATTGGAATCGAAATAGTGTTAACGGCAGGTTTATTTAAAGGTCTCCTCTTTCTCTGCGTCGCAGGCTTTTTTATCAGTTCAATCGATAATTTTTTACGGCCGATGTTCTTGCAGAACCGTGTTCAGATACATCCGTTGCTGATTTTCTTTTCGATACTCGGCGGTATTCGATTTTTTAAGCTGAACGGAATTGTGCTTGGTCCGCTGTTTGTTATCCTCTTGTTTACGCTGATCGATATTGCGCGGACTTCGGACAGTACGGATGCTGAAGATTAGCCTTGACCATGAATAGCCGCCCGCTGTTATACCATCGGCGTATTGAACGAATACACCCGTTGATTTCGCCGCAGCAGATGCTCGAAAAAATCCCGGTATCGGAAAAAGCGTGTCAAACAGTGTTGACGGGAAGAAAAGAGGTGGAAGCGATTTTGTCCGGCGCCGATAATCGGTTTTTATTGGTTGCCGGCCCTTGTTCCATCCACGACCCGATCTCTGCGCTGGATTATGCGAACCGGTTAATGCGTCTGCGGATAAAGTACCGCGACCGCTTTTGTATTATTATGCGGGTGTATTTTGAAAAGCCCCGTACCGGTTTGGGCTGGCGCGGTTTGATTGTCGAACCTGCGCTTGATGGGGTTATTAATATTACCGGCGGGTTGGAGACGGCGCGTAAAACATTGAGTGCTATTACCGAACTGGGACTGCCGGCCGCTTCGGAGCTGCTCGACCCTATTGTGCCGCAATATACTGCGGATTTTATCAGCTGGGCGTCTATCGGTGCGCGTTCCGCCGAAAGTCAGATACACCGGGAACTCGCTTCGGGACTGTCGATGCCGGTCGGCTTTAAGAACCCTACCGACGGCGATATCAGCACGGCGATAAACGCAATTGTTTCCGCACGGGAACCGCATGCTTTTCTGGGTATCATGCAGAACGGCAATCCCGCCGTAATGCATACGAGCGGCAATGAATATGCGCACCTCGTATTGCGGGGGAGCGTTCATGGAGCAAACTGCGACAGGGAATCGATAGAAGAAAGCTGCCGCCTCTTGGCTGAACAGGGTATACAGCCGGCGATCCTGATTGACTGTTCGCACGGCAACTCACAACGTCAGCCTGAAAAGCAGCGGGATATCCTGCTTGAAAGCCTCCGGTTGAGGTTGGAGCAGCCGCAGATTGAAGCAATCCGCGGCTGTATGCTCGAAAGCTTTATTCAGGCGGGTACCGTTTCGCCGGAGCATTGCTCAAAAAAGAGCGAATACGGTAAATCAATTACCGACCCCTGCATGAGCTGGGAAATGACCGAATCGCTTCTCACCGAAGCCGCGGATATATGGACAGGGCAACTGCATTAGAAATATTCCAAGCAGTTGCCTTCCTCTTGTATGAAATTTTGTTAAAAATTTCATACATTTTTTTAAGGAAGGACAAGCGCATCAGACAGATAAATAAAAATCGCAGAAGAATGGAGATCGGACAACCATTTGAGACGCAAAGCGGCGAAACTCTGGTTGGATGGTCTCCATTCTTCTGCGGGGTAGTTAGAAAACGGTCTGATGCGCTTGTCCTGTACTCGGAGATATTATTATGAAAAAAATTAAATTGTACACCGATGGAGCATGCTCCCAAAATCCCGGGCCGGGCGGATGGGCGTTCGTGATGATCCTCAAAGATATGCAAGGTGATCAGCCGGATCAGGAATTACTGCGAGGTTCCGGTGGAGAAAAACTGACTACAAATAATAGAATGGAATTACTTGCGGTTATTCAAGCCCTTATTGCCTATCAGGAAAAAATATTGCCCGGCTATGCAGACTGCCCGGTAACCCTGCATACGGATTCCCAGTATGTGCAGCAGGGGATCTCTTCGTGGATAAAAAAGTGGAAGCTGAATGGCTGGAAAACAGCTGCCAGAGAGCCGGTAAAGAATCAAGACCTTTGGCAGCAGCTCGATGCACTCGCTTCTCAACTCAGCCTTGAATGGATGTGGGTAAAAGGACATGCCGGCAACGTCTACAATGAACTGTGCGACACCCTTGCTGTAGAAGCGGCAAAAAAAGCGAAATAACTTATCAGAAACGGAAGGGAGGCTCGTATGAAAAACGAAACAGCATATCGGGAATTGGCGGATCGCATAGCAGCGGCAAAACACTGCGTTGCCTTTACGGGCGCGGGAGTCAGTACCTTGTCCGGTATTCGGGATTTTAGAGGTAAGAACGGGCTTTATACGCTGCCTGAAACCGATAAGATGTTCGATATCGAAGTCTTTAGGGAAACACCCTCCGTGTATTACCGGCTTGCAAAGGAATTTATCTACGGATTACAAGAAAAAGAGCCGTCAATTGTGCATCAGGTACTTGCCGGACTGGAATCTCGCGGAATCTTAAAGGCGCTTATTACTCAAAATATCGACTTATTACATCAAAAAGCCGGAAGCAAGCACGTGATAGAAGTACACGGTTCTCCTTCGCGGCATAGCTGTACGCATTGTTCCTATAGTACAACCTTTGAGGATGTCGTCGAGGTTGCCCGTAAAGGCGAGGTACCGCTCTGCCCAAAGTGCGGCTATGCATTAAAACCGAATATTACGTTTTTCGGTGAAGCACTCCCATTTGCAGCGATAACGGAGGCACAAAATGAATGTAATAGGGCGGATTTACTGCTGGTGTTGGGCAGTAGTCTTACCGTGTACCCCGCCGCAGCGCTGCCGCAGCTGACCCTAAAAGTGGGCGGTGCCGTTGCCGTCGTTAACGAACAGCCGACATATTTTGACGGGTACGCGGTTCTCCGCTGTACCGATTTGCAGGAGTGTTTTGAATATCTTGAACATACTCTGCTGGGATAGTACGGGTATACTGCCGCTTAGATCCCGATTCACGCAGATATCTCTAAAAATTCGGTGAACATTTGCAGCTTTCAAGAACTTTTGAAAAATTCTTGCTGGTAAAAAGCGCAAATCAATGATATACTATTTACTATCTACTATATTTAAAGTTGATAATTGAAAATTCATATCCGAATTTACAGTTGTCTACCTGAGGAGGATGCAATGAAAAAAAGCATTGCGCTATCGTTCTTATGCTTGTGTACTGTTCTTTTCGTACTTACAGGCTGTAAACCGAAAGAGAATAACGCCGATTCGAATGCACCGGTAACCCTTTCGGTGTATATGCAGATGGATCTTGCCAACCCGCAATCAGCGTATTGGCCCGAGACCGTTGCAGCTTTTGAAAAGCAATACCCGAATATCAAACTTGAATTCGAGTACGTGAATGGCGAAGCATTCCATGATAAATTCCAAATCATGGCCGCTTCAGGGGATATTCCCGATGTCTTTACTACGTATGCGGGAGCCCGTTCAGGTTATGTACTTGACCGCGGTATGGTAAAAGACCTTCGCCCCTATCTGACGGACGATTTAAAAAATCAATACAATCCTGCCGTTTGGGCACCCCAGGGACCGAATGGAGAAATCTATATTATTTCTCAGAACCTCGCAGTGTGTACGGTTGTGTATATCAATCCGAAACTGCAAAAACAGCTTGGTCTGACTACTCCGAAAACACTCAACGAAATGATTGCGCAAGTTCCCGTTATCAGAGAAGCCGGTTTAACCCCGCTTGCTTTTGCGAATAAGGGACAGTGGCAGGCTCAGTCGCTCTTGTTATCCATGTTAACCGACCGTATGGCCGGTACCGCATGGTTTGATAAAGCGATGGTCGGAACGGCAAAATTCTCCGATCAGCAGTTTGTCGATGCAATCAATGTTATTAAAACGATGACCGATTCAAAGCTGTTCCCTCCCGGAGTAAACCAGATGGAAGGTACCGCTTCTTGGGGTGAATTTATTGCCGATAAGGCCGTGTATCTTTTGGATGCAGGATGGCGTATTTCCGCATTGAAAAAAGCTGCAAAACCGGAAGACTATGCACAATATCAGTTAATGGCGTTCCCCGCTGTTGCAGGAGAGGTTACACATGGCTCAAGCGCTGCGACAACCGGTGAAGCTTTCGGTATGAATGCAAAATTGACCGGTGCAAAAGCCGACGCTGCATGGAAATTCATTTCCTTTATGTCCGGTAAAGAAGCCTGTGAAATTTTGACAAAACACGGCACGACTACCACCTATAAGCTTGATCTTTCAAAATTCGATATCGATCAGCTTACAAAGCAATACATCGACCTGATTAACAATCAGAGCATGGGCTATGTTATCGATGCGAAGATGGATAGTGAAGGCGTAAACAGCATACTCAACCCCGGTATCCAGGCGGTTATGATTGGGCAGAAAACCCCCGCTGAGCTTGCAAATGAATACGAAGCTTGGGTTGCTGCTAACGATTCTCATCGCAAAAAGTAAAACAAAACCGGAACCCACTGAAGATCACAGGGAATAACGGGTAATTGGTAAGGTTTAATGTACAATTAGACTTGCTACCAATTACCCGTTACTATAATTACACATTATCTATTAAAAACATCGCTGCAGCGACCGGTCTCAGCAAGGCAGAGGTAGAAGCGCTTAACTAATGTGTAATTAAATTATCAATTACCAATTAAGAATTAAATACTAAGGCGGTTTACGGTATATGACCTACTTACGGCAAAAGCGGATGAGTTATATTTCTTTTATCTTGCCTGCTTTTATTATTTACATCGGCATCATTATCTTTCCCGTGCTGTTCAGCTTTTATTTAAGTCTGACAAAGTGGAAAGGGTATGGAAAAATGGAATTTATCGGGCTTGGTAACTATATCAGAATGTTTACCGATCCTGTTTTCTACATTGGCTTACGGAACAATATCCTCATTGTATTAATTTCAGTACTCGGGCAGATTCCGCTTGGGCTTTTACTTGCGTACATGCTCTACCGAAAAATGGTAAAACACGCAAACTTTTTTGAAGTACTGATTTTCTTACCGATAACTATTTCGTCCGTTATCGTTGCACAGCTGTGGAACCGAATATTTTCTCCTGTCGGCGTGGTTCCTGCAATTATACGCGATCTAACCGGCAATCCCGACTACATTATGACGATATTCGAGGATAAATATCTTGCGATTGTGCCGATCCTCTTTGTATTACTGTGGCAGCATACCAGCCTTTATATGGTTATCTTTTTAGCTAACCTGCAGCGGATACCGTACAGCGTTATAGAGGCGGCTCAGCTGGAAGGCGCACGGGAAGGAACGATTTTTGCCCGCCTTATTGCGCCGATGCTGGCAAATGTTATTTTTATCAATACTATTCTGGCAGTTTCGGGCAGTTTTAAGAGTTTTGACCTCATCTATTCGATGACCGGCGGAGGGCCTGCGCACTTTACGGAAGTTATCGCCGTTTATATGTATAATACAACCTTTGTATTCCAGAATTACGGATACGGTAGTGCACTGGCTGTTATCATTATCATCTTTACCGTTATAGCCTTGATGATAAGCCGAGCCGTAACAAAACGCTTTGATTATTAGGAGGCTGATATGACTACAAAACGAAATCTGCTGCAGGAAGCCTCTCATGGTTGGCAAACAAGCGCCTACATTTTAATGCTGACCTTTGCGGTGCTTACGCTGTTCCCGCTTATTTGGCTTTCTTATTCATCTTTTAAACTGAATGCGGAAATTATGATTCACCCGTTGGCGCTGCCGAAAGCTCCAACCTTTTTTAACTATACCGAATCGTGGGCAAAGGGCGGATTAGGTATTGCACTGGTAAACAGCTTTATCTATACGATTACGGCGACCGTCTCTACCATGCTGCTTGCAATGGCTGCTGCTTTCGGTTTAACAAAATTCCCTTTCAAATCGTCAAAGGTCTTTACTTCGATTTTTGCCTTTGGTTTAATGATCAGCGTTCATGCAGTTATCATCCCGTTGTTCCAACTGGAAGCAAAACTCGGTATGGTGAATACGCGTTTAGGGGTTATCATTCCGTATGTTGCTTTCAACCTGCCGATCTCCATTATGATTGCAATTTCGTATGTTAAGGGAATCCCCAATGCGCTCATTGAATCGGCGGAGATAGACGGCGCAAAGTACCGCTACATATTCTGGACGATGATTATGCCGCTCTCCGTTCCCGTCATTGCGACGATGATTATTTTATCTTTCTTGCAGCACTGGAATGAATTTTTATTCGTATTCGTTTTTACCACGAAGGCAACATTGAAAAGTTTACCGGTTGCAATTACCCAATTTGCCGGACGGCTCAACATCGACTACGGTTTACAATATGCCTCCCTTGTTATCGGGGTACTTCCGATGATTGTATTCTATATTGTCTTCCACGCACAGCTGATTAAAGGCTTTGGAGAAGGGGCTTTGAAGGAATAGCGGCATTGATATTCGGCATTGATATTATCGAAGGAGTTTTTTAAATGAATAGAAAAAAGCGGGTGCTCGTGGGCGGAATGCATCACGAGTCCGATACCTTTAATCCGATTACCACTGGACCTGATGATATTTGGGTGTTACGGGGAAAGGAGCTTTTAGAGGGAAAGGGGCAAAGTTCCGTTTTCGGTTCGATTGCAACGTTGAAAGAAGCGGGATACGAGGTTATTCCAGCGCTTATCGCACGGGCGGTTCCGAACGGTGAATGGGACAAAGATTACTACCTTTCGTTAAAACAAGAATTTTTGCAGGCGATTAATGATGCGCTGCCGCTGGATGCGCTGTGTCTTTCCTTGCATGGTTCGATGCGGGTGCGCGAAATCGGCGAGGCGGAAGGCGATTTACTGGAGGATATCCGTAAAATCTGCCCCGACATTCCTATTTTGTCATCACTTGATATGCACGCAACGATTTCGCAGCGGATGCTCGACTATGTAGACGGCTATGTAGGATATAAGTGCGCCCCGCATACGGACACGTATGAAATCGGCATTCATGCAGCGCGGATGACCATCGAAACTTTGGAAAAAGGCATCAGGCCGGTTATGTCGGCAGTTAAGATTCCATTCCTTATCGCAGGTGAACAATCGGAAACCAGTGTTGAGCCGATGAAAAAATTGACGGCAACGTTACGCGAATATGAAAAGCAGCCGCACATTATGGCTGCTTCGTATCTGCTCGGCTTTCCGTGGGCTGATACTGCCGACAACGGCGTTACGGCGATGGTGGTAACCGACGGCGATAAGCAGCTCGCAACGGAAAAGGCACGGGAACTTGCGCAGTTGTTCTGGGATACCCGAAAAGAATTCGGCTTTTACAACGAAACCCGCGAACCCGCCGACGCCCTTGTCCATGCACGTTCCAGTGTTGAAGCAGGCGTGTATCCGGTAGTGCTCTCCGATTCGGGCGATAATCCGACTGCCGGTTCTTCGCAGGATGTAACCAACTTCTTAAAGGCGATCCTTGCCGATCCCTTCTTAACCTCGCTAAACCCGCCGCTGTGTTATCAGGCTTTTTACGATCCCGCCTTAGTTGCAGCCGCCTTTAAAGCCGGAGAAGGAAATGTCGTGGAGGGAACGCTCGGCGCTGCCTTCGACAAGGAAAAGAGTTCACCCATTCAAGTAAAAGCAACGGTAAAAAAACTATGCAAGGCATGGGCAGAGGCTCAGAACAGCGATATGGCACTCTTGGATGTCTGCGGCGTCGATGTCGTTGTAACGTCAAAGCATGTCGGCTGCTATGACCCCGAAATGATGCGGGCGCTCGGCGTTGAACCTACGGAACGTAAGGTCATTGTCGTCAAGCTCGGCTACCTTGAACCGGAAATCCGCGCCATTGCAAAACGCTCAATGCTCGTGCTCACGGACGGCAGTACCAACGAAGTGTTCTCCCGTCTGCACTATAAATACTTGCCGAGCCCGATGTATCCGATGGATCAAGAGATGTCCTGGAAGGCCTTTTGAAATATACGGTGCATCTACTGCGTTGCTGCGCGAAAATTAATCCTCAACGTATCAAAGATACGCCTGCGGTTAATTTTCGCTCGCGCCTTGTATCTACGCCGTCTATTTCAAAAGGCGCTGGCAGGGCGGTTTCACTAAGCCGCTACTGAAAATCCTCAACGTATCAGAACGGACATGGATGTTCGTGGTTCCACGCAACGGCGACGTTTTTGCTCCGCAAAAACTCGCGTCCAGAAGTGTACACGGATGTACACTTCTGGACAGGCTATTTTCAAAAAGGTTGGTTCCAAATATATGACGCATCTGCGTTGTCGCTACGTCGAAATAAATGCTCGACGTATCAAAACGCCCAAGGACGGAGGTCATGGTTCTAAACGGAGCGAGTTTTATACATAAAGCTCGTCTTCAGTCATTCCGGAAAAAGATAAAAGTTCCATTGCAGAAATTATTGATAATGCAAGATTTTTCTCCAGATAAGGAAACATACAAGAATTGGATGCCCTTACACTAGGCATCAATTCCCCGGCTGATTTTCGGACTCTAACTTTGACAAATAAGATAAAGGCGATATAATAGATACTAACACGGTTTCAATTGGAGCTTACCGGTATGTTCGACATGACGAAACAATTATCCCATGAGGCGCTCACCTCGGCGCTTGAGTCGGGTTCCGATCTTAACAGTATGAATTTTGCCGGTCTTACGCTTACCGGTGTTGATTTTTCCGGTAAAAGACTTGCCGGCTGTTCATTTGCGCATGCCTGTTTTACGGATTGTTCCTTTACGGGTACGCGGGTTCGGCTTTCTTTTTTTGACTTTACCCGCTTTGTCAATTGCACCTTTGATAAAGCCGATATTCAGTTTTCCTGCTTTGCGGGAAGCATTTTTGAAAATACCGTTTTTACCGATTCGGAATTGCTTATCAATAATTTTACCGGGATTACAACGTGTGAATGCGGTTTTAAGGATTCGGATTTATACGGATCCCGTTTTATTCGATGCTCGTTGCGTAAGACACCGTTTGAAAATTGCAATATAAAAAAAGTGTATTTTACAAAGAATATATACGATGACGTATCATTTAAGTATTCTAATACGCGCGTTGCTCATTTTGATACTGAGGAATTTGTAAAATGAAAATATATCCTCATTATTCACACGAAGGTTTTGTAAACAGCTATCTTGTCGGCAATGAAGTCAGTAGAGAAGCGCTGATTATCGATCCGGGAAAGATAACCGGTGAAGTAATCGGTCACATCGAAAAGAACGGTTATACGCTCAGTGCTGTCTGTATTACGCATAATCATATCCGGCATTACGGGTACGGGCTTTCGACGTTGTTAAAAATATATAACCCGCGCATATATGCGGCGGATCATGCATTGGTCGGTAAACACGGAAAGATGCTGCGGGGTGATTGTACGCTTTCAATTGCCGGTTTTTCCGTCGAATGTTTTTCGGTACCCGGGCATTCGCCCGATTCTTATCTCTTTAAGATAGATAACTGTATTTTTACCGGCGACAGTCTTACCGCAGGAATCGTTGGCAGTACGCTGCATAGTTTTGCGGCAAAAACGCTTGCGGAACAGCTCGAAAAAAAGCTGTTTATTCAAGATGATTCGCTTCTCCTTTTTCCGGGACACGGCCCGCCGACTACGATCGGAGTGGAACGGAAATTTACGCAATATACCGGTTTTCAAGGTTTTCAAGGTTGACAAAAGTACGGTATACCCTATACCATATAGTAATATAGAATATGCAAATAAAATCTAAGACAAATCTCTAAAAAATAAAGTTTTCAGAGGTTCCTCGTAGTATGTAAGGGAGTTGTTCATGAAAAACAAAATTATTTGTTTGCTTTTTTTTCTCAGTGTTACGGCAGCGTTTGCTGATATCAGAAATGCTGTTTGTATTGTAAGACCGAATTACAGTGAGAAAACCGCTGCTTTTATGGAAGATGCCTCCGGCCAACTGGAAAAGACCGGGTATTCGGACTTGGCCGAGCTTTTTAAAAATGCAAAAGAAGGTGTGTTCGGATCCGGCTTTTTTATTAAAGGACAAAATAAAAAAGACTATGTTTTAACCAACTATCATGTTGCTGCTTATGCGGCATCTCTTACGTTGGAAATTGAAGACACTAACGGTGAAACGACAAAAATTGAAAACTGTAACATTATTGCTGTTGACGAAGAATTGGATCTTGCCATTGCCGAAGTCCCAAGCGGTAAAGTTGATTCGTATTTGACATTTGCATCAAAAACTCCTGTCGACGGAATTGACGTTTGGTCTGCCGGTTATCCGGGGCTGGCGGGAAAACCGATGTGGCAGCTCGGAAAAGGAACCGTAACCAATGCGCGTGCGCGGTTGCCCGATGATATCGATCCGAAAATATCTACCTTCATTCAGCATTCTGCCCCTATCGACTCCGGAAATTCCGGCGGTCCTCTTCTTGTAAAAGCGGTAAATGCTCCTTCGGGATACGAAATTATTGGTATTAACTCTGCAAAGGCGGTTTTTAGACAGGCTACCAATTTTGCAATTCCTGCTTCTACAATCACTAAATTTATGGATGAGAAAGTTTTTGCCGGAAATAAAAAAATCGAACGCGATTTAACGGCTTCTTTAAATATATTTGCCGAATCCTGTAAAAATTTTAAAATCGAGAAAGAGAGTGACAAAAATAAAGAGATCGTCAAACGGATCAGAAAATTAACCGTTTATGTTTCCGAAGATTATGCGATCCAAAGCGGGCTTGATGTATACTTGAAAGCGTTGCGAAGAGCTCCGAAACTTTTTAGAAATGAAATATTAGCTGCGTCGATTTTTGGTAATCCGATAAACGGCATCAGAACCGCTCTTGCATACGATATCTATATTACCATTGATCCGGAAGAAAATACCTATTTACCCGATACGGGGACGGATATCAACAGCTTGAAAAAGACGGACAACGGTTATGAATTTGTTCTGTATGATGAAGTTCAGAAGTCGAAATTTTTTACCGTTTGGAAAAAATCCTATAATTCATGGCAGATGGACGGTGCCAGTCTGAATGAGCCTCCTCAAAGCGGCACGGGTTCGAAAGACCAAAATAAAAAGAGTGCAAAGAAAGATAAGAAAGCTGCAGGAAAATCTTCGATTTTTATCGAAGAAATCCCTACAACAATGAGAATACCTTTATCGTATATCGGTTTTAGTCGGGATGGACGGTGGAGATCGGCTTTTTCGTTCGGTTTCTTTTACAGTTTTAAATATGCAGAAGTTGGAATGTCGGCTATTATTGATAAACCTCGCGATGGCATATCTTCATTCAGTCCCTCGCAGAGCGGTTTATTTAGCTTTACATTCGGACTCTGTCCTGAGCTGAAGGGGCAGATACCGATCAATATTAATAATGTCCTATACATTGCACCGCAAGCATTTGTCGGGGTAGGCCTGTTTATTCCTCCGATCGATACGTTTGTACATTACGGCGCCGGTGTGGAATTTGTTCCGGCTGGTTTTACTACACTGTCGTTCGGCGCCGATTTTATTGCACGGACATACTTAAAGAAACCAAACATAACGAATCATGGAGTTCGTATCAACGTATCAATACGATTCTAATTATATTGAAAGGAGATAACAGAACATGAAAACAGAAATCATTAAGAAGGGCGTGGTGCTTATCTGTTTGTTAAGCGTGATGTCGGCGTTTACTTCGTGTATCTTATTCAGCAACCTGAAAATGGCGGCCGAGGAGGGTAAAGCGAGTGTAAACGGTAAACAGGTTACAGCAGAATCGATGGGAGATCCGAAAACAGACTGTCTGGCTTATGGGTACGTGAACGTAAAGGGTGTGCACATGTATGTGCAAATGGATTCTTCTCAGGAGGCGCTTTATGTAACGCCTTTATTGATGGGAAGCGGTTCTTTTTGTTTTCCCCCTCTTGCAAAGAATCTTAGTTTTCAACTTGTGCGGCTTCGCTATGATAACTGGTTTACAAACTCCATTACGTACTACACTCCCGGTTTAGGAAAACAAGGTGCTATTGCATTCACTACGCAAAAAGCGGGTTTGCAGTTTATAGGTGCTTATGATTTTATCGTTAAAGGGACGGCATTTAAAGGCTATTCGGCAACATTGTCTCCTTATCCCCGCAGCGAACAATCTGAATATGAACTGAAAACGTTAAGTAAGATGAAAGCACAATTTAAAAACACGGAATGGGAAACACTGATCGATAAAAGAATAGAGGAGATTCAAAATGAGAAAAAATAAATACGCTATTATCTCGTTTGTTATTGCCATTACCCTTTTTATTACCGGTATAGAACTCTTTGCCGCCGATAAAAAAACTCCGAAGGCTCCTACAAGGAATGAAGTCGTTATCGTATTTTCTTTAAAGATTCAACCGTTGCCTGATGTGGAATTTTTTGCAAACTATTCACATATGCGTTTTTCAAAACTGGATATAGGTCATTATTACAGCACAACGGATAAAATAGCCATCAGTGCTTCTAATGTCAGAATACCTTTGGCGGGAATGCCGGAAGAAGATGCACGTGATATCGATTTCGCTATGATAACCCTTCCTTTTGCTTATGGGAAACGATATATTAATCTTCATAGTCTGCGGTATCATTTTGCCGGTTCAGAAGTAATATTTGTGAATCTTCCGTTACAGGCAAAAATCGAAGTACCGTCCGATGTGCGCTACGTATATATCGGTGATTTTACCTGTAAGTGCAGCAAACCTTTTTATGATATAACCGATGTAAAAAGAACTGATAATTTCGATGCCGCTGCAAAAGCCGTCAAGGAAGTATACGGTAAAGATGCCGAACTTGAACGGGTGCCGTTGATCTCTTTGAATCAGGAAGATTAACAAGGTTTTATATGGAATTTGAAAAGATTATTCCCGCCTCCGACCTTGCGGTGGTACAGGGCGGAAACGGCTTAATAGTTGATGCTAACATACTTGCTGTCTTTACAGAGAAAGCGTTTAAACGCTTATCCTTTACCTTTCCTCAAGAACATTTGGAAAGTTTGCTGAATGTTGCCTGTGATCCCGTATCTTCCGAAAATGATCGGCTCGTTGCAGTAAAATTGCTGGAGAATGCCGTCATTGCAGCAAAAGGTACGCTGCCGCTTTGTCAGGATACGGGCGTTGCGCAAGTTTTTGCATGGAAGGATTCCTCTGTGTATTCGGTCTTAAACGCTGTGGATGGAACGGTACCTTTTGCTTCCGATACGGAAGCCCTTACTGCCGGTGTCGGGAAGGCGTATAAAGAGAATAATCTGCGGTTTTCTATCAACATTCCTTCTTCGCTTTTTGATGAAAAAAACTCGGCTACCAATTTACCGGCTCAAGTCGATGTATTCAGTACAAACGGAAGCGGCGAGCCTTCGTACCGTTTCTTGTTTTGCGCGAAAGGCGGCGGTTCCTCCAATAAAACGGATTTTACCTGCGCAACAAAGGCGCTGTTAAACCCACAATCCTTTGAACGCTTTTTGCAGACAAAGATCGCCGCCCTTGGAACGGCGGCCTGTCCGCCGTACACGATTGCCGTTGTTATCGGCGGCTTGAGTCCCGAACAGAACTTACAAACCCTCAAGCTGGCAACCACCGGCTATTGGGATGCGGTAGAGGCGTTAAACGAAGCCGGCGGCGCTATCCGTTGGACGGATACGGTCGGCGGAGTGCGCCCCCTGCGGTGTAAGGATTGGGAAGAGCGGGTATTACAGATTGCAGCGGAAACGGGATTGGGTGCCCAGTTTGGTGGTTCCCACCTCGCGGCTCACGCCCGTGTGTTCCGATTACCGCGGCACGGGGCAAGCTGTTTTGCCTCCATAGGTGTGTCGTGCAATGCGCACCGGAACCTCGTCGGTTATATCAGCCGCGAAGGCGCTTTTTTGCAAAAAAACGTTTCCGATCCTCGGCCGTTCTTTGAAAAAGCGACGGCCTATACAGCCGGCGCGGGTACACATCATGGGGAGCCAGTTAAGGTCGATCTCAGCTCTATTGATGCTACCCGTGCTAAGTTATCCGGCTATCCGGTAGGGCAGGCTTTCCTCTTTTCGGGAGAGATTTTAGTTGCACGCGATGCGGCACATGCCCGCTGGAAGGCATTACTGGAAAGCGGTAAGCCGCTGCCCGATTACACGCTGCACTATCCGATCCTCTATGCAGGGCCGGCAGAAACCCCGAAAGGCGCCGTTATCGGCAGCTTCGGACCGACGACGGCAAACCGCATGGATCCCTATGCCGATGATTTGATGAGCCGGGGGGCTGCGTTGATAACCATTGCCAAGGGGAACCGGTCTGAACTGTGGCGTACCGCGTGTAAAAAATACGGCGCCTTTTATCTTGGCACCATCGGCGGTGCTGCGGCATTGATTGCGGAAAAGCATATTACCGCACGTAAGGTTCTCGACTATCCCGATTTGGGAATGGAAGCCGTGCAGCTGATTTCGGTTAAGGATTTGCCGGTATTCTTGATTACGGATGATAAAGGAAACGACTTCTACGCTTCCTTATAAAAAAACAGGGCTGTCCAAAAACTGAAAGCCTATCGGCTTTTTCTGTGAGGAAATTATTCATTATATCCGCTAAAGCGGATTGCGAAACAGTTTTTGGACAGTTTCCTTAGATTTAGATGCGATGTTTAAAATTAAGTCGTTACTGTATAAAGACTTAATTTTAAACTCGCGGGGATGTCGAAAAAGTAACCAACTTTTGAGACATCCCCGTTTTGCGGGAATGTTATTTTTTAGCTTGTATCTTATCTTTTTCTTTTCGTACTTTTTGATCTAAAACATCCATCAATTTATTGACCCCTGCTTTAAAGTCATAATCTTCGGTGGAAACGTGTGCGGTTCCGCCCTTAAAATTGACAGTACATTCGTAAGTAAACTTTTTGTCGAATTTTATTGTGCAGAGGACATCGACAATTAAATCTTCCGCATACTTAATCCGTTCAAATTTCTTGTGTACGAAGGTTTTTTGATCTTCGTCCAGCGTAAATTTTACCGCCTGTAAATTGATGTTCATACGAGACCTCCTATACGGTATCAGGTGTGTGAAGACGCCGCAAAAACAACTGCTTTTTGCAGCGCTCCTTCTTTCAGGTCATTCTAAAAAGGTTGAACACGTTTTTAGAAGCCCTCTCTATTAAGTATACGTAATAAAATGCAAAAAGTCGAGGAAAAATCCACACATATTCATTTTTTCCCTTTGTGTGAAATTTTATTTTCTTTAAAATGCAACAGTTGAATAAAATATAAATTTTGGAAACTGTTGCATTGGAGCGCAACGTCATTTTAGAGGCTTATTTTATACCTACGAAATTTCGCATACCTCCTGAGTAACCATGGTTCTTTTTACGAAAATTTATTGACCGCGAAAATAAAAACCTCTATTATGGTAAACACTATACCGTAACGCGATACAGTGTGGGAGGTATCACCGATGACTACTGTAGTTTCAAAGCCGCCAAAATCTATCTTTGTCTTGAATCTTTTAATATACAGCGGTGTTTTTATTTTTATTTTCTTATACGCATTGTATACAAAGATAGTTCCCAGAGAGGCACTCTTTAAAATTTTTATGGCGCCTTCTACATTGTTGACCGCCTGTATTACAATCGTGTTTCCTATTGGTCTCTATAAAAAAACTATGAATATCGTTCTTAACTGGCAAACGGAAGAAGATGGTATAAATAAGGCGAATAGAGCGCTGAATATATATTCAAAACTCAGCATTGTGGTTCCGATTGTATTATCAACGGTAACTCCGGTTGTATCACTGTTATGGGTAGGTATGAATTCTACTGCACAGTTTACTGCAGCGATTTTTGCATCGGTAGGATGTTTGTTTTTTATAGCGCTCTTTTTTTATGTGATCTGGATTCAGCAGCTTGAAAACTATGTAAAATTTGTACCGCTTGAAAGAGAACATATTGCTATGTCCTATACGACGCGAGGAATGCTTGTCGGTTTCTTCCTTTTTTTAGGTATCATTTTTCTCTGTGTATCTCCGTTTTTAGCAAGTCTCTATAACGGTATGACGATTGTCGGTACGATAACACATTCAATTATTCCAATATCCATCGTGATTCTAATAGGAGCGCTTTTTATCAACTATACTCTTTACAAAGGTATTAATAACGAGATCGAAACTATTGTGTCGTTTACCGATAAATTAGCGGTTGGCGATTTTACTCCGAGTCACTTGGAATTACGGCGCCGCGATATTTTCGGGCTTTTGGGAACAAGATTGAATGTATTCCATAAAAACACAGTCGCTTTACTGACCGGTGTAAAAAACAATACCCAAGCAATGAAAGACGCTATCGGAGTACTTTCCATGAACACGGCACAAACCGCAGATTCGGCTCATCAAATAAATACCAATGCCGAAGGAGTGAAACAACAGACTATCGCACAGGCTGCAAGTGTTATGGAAACATCCGCTGCAGTCGAAGAGATAATCAACACGATCAAACAACTGAATACGAGTATTGAAGTACAAGTGGAAAGTGTCGCTCAGTCTTCATCATCGATAGAACAAATGGCGGCGAATATCGCTTCTATTACGCAAACGCTGGAAAAAACCGATGAGGCAATCAAACGGCTTGCCGATGCGACTGCCGACGGGAAAACAACAATAGTAAATTCCAATGCCGTAACAAAAAAGATAGCTGAGGAATCAGGCGGATTGATGGAGGCAAGTAATGTTATCCAAAATATTGCAAGTCAAACAAATCTCCTTGCAATGAACGCTGCAATCGAAGCTGCTCACGCAGGAGAAGCCGGCAAGGGATTCGCTGTTGTTGCAGACGAAATACGGAAGCTGGCGGAAGAATCTTCCGTACAAGGCAAAACCATTACGATGACATTGAAAATGCTCGGCTCCGAAATCACGAGTTTATCTACGTCATCAAAAACCGTCGAAGAAAAATTTGCCAGTATTTTCGAACTTTCCGAACATGTAAAAGCAATGAGCACCAATCTTATGAAAGCAATGGGTGAACAAGAAAACGGCAATCGTGAAATCTTGGGGGCAATCTCGAATATAAAAACAGTAACATCGGATGTCAAAAGCGGGTCGGAACAAATGCTCAAAGATGGAACACACGTTACCGGCGAGATACGGAAACTTGACAACCTAACAAAAATCATCACCGATAATATGAACGCAATGGCGCACGAAACTGTTCAGATAAATAATGCCGTACAGGAAGTAAATGCTATTACGCAGCAGAATAAAGACACTATCGAAAGCTTGTCTGCAGAGGTCGATAAGTTTAAGGTATAAATTGGTGTCCACCCGGAATTATTTCAGGCGTTTGCCATGAATGCATTGGGTAAGCCTCTACGAATTAACCGATTTCCCAATCTGTTTTATTTTTAAACCTATATCTTATCTTTTTTCCCCAGACAGATAAATCATAATCGAAGAAAAAGAGAGACTATGAGACCTTTTGAACCATCTTCAACTGTTGTACATCCATGTGTACAGGGATGTACATTTTTTAGCGATGCCATCCTTGGCAGTTCTGGTCGAATAGTCTCTCTTTTTCTGCGTGGGAGTAAAAAACAGCCCGGTTCGATTACTCTGTCTTAACCCTACAAGACAATTCTATCGTTCTCCTGCCGTTTTACCTTGCCGGTTTTTTCCAGAACATTGAGTAGGGGGATAACATACTTGCGCGAAAGATTGGTCGCGGTACGGGCGTCTGCAATGGTGATGATGTCGCCTGCTTTTTTCCCTTTTAAGATAGCGGCAATCGCTTTATCGTATATCTCGCGGTGGTAGTGCAAAAAGTTTTCCAACACGACGAGCTTACCGAGCTTTACTAAATCGCGTGCATCTTTCCGTACTTGCGGCAGCGGGATTTTATCTATTTCGATACCGTCAAACCCTGCTTTAAGCGCCAACTGTAACAGCTGCTGTGCCGTTTTCGACAAGGTATCCCCGCTGCCTGCCAGCTTATACACACTGCCTTCATTGGCAAGTTTGTTTTCCGCGCACAGTTTTTTCAGGATTTCCTGCCGCACCTTTACCGGCACAGCCGTATCGATTTCTTCAAGCGTAAAACCTGCCTGACTTTTCTTTGCGGTCTCTAAAATCTTTGCTTCCCATTCGGCGAGCTTTTTGGTAAAGATGAGTTGTTTGCCGCAGACCGTAATGTCTTTTGTATCAGCCGAAAGCTCCTTAGGTTCCGCGCGGTCTTTTTCTATAAAGCCGGTGATGAAAAAGCCGCAGCTTTTCCACGACGGTAATTCCCGTCCGGCATACACCGAAAAGAACTGTTTAAAGACGGCTGCACGGTAGGAGTCAAAGGCCGCAAGTATTCTGCATGAGGCGAGAATGGAACTTCCGCCATGCCTGATAAGGACGGCCGGTTGGTTCCAGCGTCCGGCGATAGGTTCCTGCAAGGACACCCGCGCTAGCGTAGGATCGGTTTTGTTAAAGTGAATCGCGCCGATGGCATTGGTACTGCCGGTGGCAAGTTCCAGTTCGATATGATTTTTGATGCCGGCGCCGGTGTCCTGTTTGTTAAAATATTCATCGACGCGGACAAGCAGCTCGGAGCCTTGCAGTACGGGGCTTTCGCCAAGGCCTGCAAGCAGCATACCGCGCTCTACTTTTTCTTTTTCGGATATTTTCAGGTTGAGTGCCGTCCGCATTCCCGATTCGGAAGAAGATACGTCGGCGTGGTGATTTTGAATGTTTTTAATCTTGCATTCGGTTCCGCCGGGATAGAGTGCAAGCTGATCGCCGACGGCAATGCTTTTACCGCGGAGCGTACCGGTTACCGTGATGCCGATTCCTTTCAGCGTAAAGGCGCGGTCGATATACAGGAACGGTTTATCTAACGGAGCGGTACGGACGGCGCTCAATAATTCCGTAATTTTTTTCTTGAGTTCGTGGATACCCGCGTCGGTATGTGCGGAAACAGCCACCGATGGTAATTCCCGTCCGAGGATTTCGCGGCAATGCCGATTTGCATCTTCCCGTATCAGCTCAATCATATCAGGATCGGCCAAGTCTGATTTGGTTATGACCAACAGGATGGAGCTGATATGCATCGCTTTAAGTACCCGCAGGTGATCCGACGACATCTGCATCCATCCATCGTCTGCTGCGACAATCAGCATTGCCGCGTCAAGTCCCCACGTGCCTGCTACCATGTTACGGATAAACCGTTCGTGTCCGGGAACATCGACGATGCCGACCGTTCCGTGTACGGGATCTTCCAAGGCGGCAAAACCCAGCTCAATGGTCATACCCCGCTTCTTTTCTTCGGGGATGTGGCTGGTTTCCACTCCGGTTAAGCATTTTACCAATGCGGTTTTGCCGTGATCGACGTGTCCGGCGGTTCCTAAAATATATGCCATAGTCAACGCACCTCTATAATTTTTTAGAGATTTCCTGTAATTCTTTGATAATATAGGTATCATCGGCAGGATTTACGGCGGCAAGGTGTAACAGCAGCCTGTCCTCCGAAATAATAGCGATAATCGGAATGCTGCAAAACCGCAGTGCTGTCTTTACCGCTTCCGGTTTATGTGTGTGCAGCATAATTGCCCATGACGGGAATGCTTCATCGGGGGTGCTGCCGCCGCCGAGCGAGAAAGGGTAGGGGACAACACATGCGGTTCCGGACGGCAGTTTTCTCACAAGTTTTTCGCTGCGTTTTTTTATTGCGGCAGGGTCAAGCAGCAACGCTTCGGCCGCGGCGCTCTTTCCGTTATTCAGGTAGTGCACGAGGGTCTCTTCCATTAGAGCGGCGACGGCGCGGCCTACCCGATAGGTGCGCATCAGCGGATGGCGGGCAATGAGCGCGATTAAATCTTTTTTGCCGGTAATCCATCCGCACTGCGGGCCGCCGAATACTTTATCCCCCGAAAAACAAACAAGGTCGGCGCCTCCTTTTAATAAGGCCGGTACGGTCGGCTCATCTTGTATGGTAAGCGCAATAGCGCCTGACCCTTGATCTACCGCAAGGATTATCTCAGGCGGTAAGGCCTTGCGGATGGTGCTCAGGGATGGCTGCTCCGTAAAGCCGCGGATCTTATAGTTTGAGGTATGCACCCATAGCACCATTGCCGTCTGTTCGGTAACGGCGGCGGTAATGTCTTCAAGGGTGGTGATGTTGGTAGTGCCGACTTCTACGAGCGTGCAGCCTGCCTCTCGAAGAATGTCGGGAATGCGGAAGCCGCCGCCTATTTGCACCTGCTGGCCGCGCGCAACGATAACCTCTTTCCCGCTTGCAAGCGCTTTAAGTAACAGAAACACGGCGGCAGCATTGTTGTTCAGCATCAGCGCCGCTTCCGCACGGACAAGCGTACTCATCGCTTCGACGGCAAAGGGAAACCGCTGTCCCCGTTTGCCGTCTTCCAAATCCATCTCGATAGCCGAGTATGATTGGGCCGCTTCCTTTGCCGCATCCCAAATGCCGTGCGGAAGCGGGCTTCGTCCGAGGTTGGTGTGCAGGATAATACCCGTCGCGTTGATAATCTTCGAAATCCGCTTCCGTATATGCTTCGTGCACCGCTGCCGGATGTCCGCTATACACACATCAAAAGACGGAACGGCGGCTCCTTTTAAAGCCTCAGCCCGTATCTGCTTGATATACTCCGATACGATAGAGGCTACAATCGGTCTGCCGAGTTTTTCGATGCAGCCCGAAAGCTCGTGATGTGAGAGCAATTTTTCGACTTGCGGTATCTGTGCCAGTGAACCGTGCATGGCGGTTACTCCTTTTCTTCAGTGGTGATGGTGAGTGCTGACACCCATTTTGTCCGCAAAATGAGGACGGTTGCGATAAGCGCGGTTGTTATGTTTGAAAAGAGATTTCCCCAAAAAATAGCGTAGTATTGCAGGATGTGTTCCGTTGCCAATACAAAGATGTAACGCAGCAGCCATATACGGAGCACACCGAGCACAAGCGGCATCTTCGTTTTGCCGAGTCCAATAAACGCGCCTTGAATGGTCATACAAATACCGAAGCCGATAATCGAATAGGTATAGATGTTGAGCGCATTGTTTGCAATACCGATAATTTCCGGCTCCCGCCTGAATAAGACAGTCAGATAAGGTGAAAGCGGAATCATAATCGAAATCATTATAACGGCGATAATGATGCTGGTGATGCAGCCGAGGAGACAATCCCGTTTTGCCTTTTGCGGATATCCTGCACCGATGTGCATACTGACCATCGTCGTAATTGCCGCGCTAAAAGCCGCAGGGAGGTTGAAGCACAGCGCATTGATATTGCTCGCGATTCCCTGTGCCGCGACCACAATAGCTCCGTATTTTTCAATCTCTTTATTGATAAGGAAAAAGCCTAAGTATAAAAAGGAATAGTTGAACATTGCTGGGAAACCGACTTTCAGAACCTCTTTGATGATTTTTGAATCGAACTTGAAGTTTTTGACATCGAGCTTGTCCGGACTTTTGTGGATGAATAATTCGTATACCATCCAGACTGTGATTGTTGCGTTTGCCAAGAGCGAAGCGAGTACGCAGCCGAGAATTTCGAGCCGCAATACGTAGAGAAAGAGAAAATTTCCGACAACCTTCATGATAAAGAGGATGGTCATTCGGGTAAAAGCCGCTTCGGGTTTTCCATTCGCGTTTTTAATACCGTTGTATACGGACTCCAAAAAGCTAAACGGTAAGACGATGCTGTACCATGCGATGTACTGACGGACATACGGCGCAATATCGCTCTTCAATCCGTTTGAAACCGTCACACTGATGATCAGAAGAAGCGGCGCGCTGATGATACCGAGTATGACCGCAAATAAAAATATCTGCGCTGCAACCCTTTTCCCTTCTTCGATTGCACCTTTCCCATTCAGCTGCCCGATAATTGCCATCGCGGCAACGCTTAACCCTTGCGATAAACCCAATACCATCGAAATAATCGGCTGAGAAAAGGTTACTGCCCCCGTTACTGCATAGCCGGTGAGGTTATTGATAAAAAGCCCATCGGTAAACGGCATCATCGCCTGCACGGTATTCATTAGCAGTGATGGGAGAGAGAGAATAAGCAATGTTTTAATAGGGTTAGCGGTCAGGATGAGTTCACGCCGCGCTTCCGTCGATTGCTTCAGGAATGTCTTCATAGGCGGGGAGGCAATACGCCGTTATTTAACGGAAATAACCGAAGCTGTTCTCCCGTCGGCCATGTAGACGTGTTCGCGGTTTGTCGTATCGGGAATCTGCTTTCCGTCTTTAAAGTATGCGTAATACCAAACGCCGTTCGGCAGCGGAAGGTATAATTCGTATCTGCCCGGCATCACTTCTTCCAAGGTATACATAAAGGGATCCCAATTATTGAACGTGCCTGCAAGGTATATCCGTTTTCCCGATTCTCCTTGATAGACAAAACGAGTTCTGCCGTTGTTTTCAACAGCGGTTCTATATTCTTTTTGATATGGAATCTTTAAAACCGAAAGAGACATTCCGGCAGAGTAGTCGAAGATTTCATCGGGATTGAGCGGGTCTGTAGACCAAAGACCGTTAATAACCAGCCGATAGCGCAGCTCTCTCATTTCTTCAGGTATCTGCATGATATAGAAGAGGATTGATTTTTTAGTTTCGGTGCTATCATCGCTTCGATATAAGCGCTGGAAAGAATGAATTGATTGAAAGTTTTCATGTTCAAAGGCGATCCCGACATGACGTGCGGATCCTGCTGCCGTAAAAATGATATATTTTCCGGTGATAAGCGGCGCATCCGTCCGTGCAATCGTTTCAACAAGTTCGCCGTAGGTGTATGTGTCGATGGCAGTTTGTTCCGCCGCTTGCGCCGCGATCAGTATACACAAGAAAAAAAAGACCGCCACGGCTTTTTGCCGTATTGCATTGCGCATGATGTCCTCCCCGAATATTTTAACCGGTTGTTATCTTTTAATAATAACATACTTCCATTTAATAAGCATCGGAAAATAGACCGAAAACTTTAAATTTGAATCATTTTATCCTCAGGAGCCTGTTCAAAGTAGGTATGCAGCGCGTGCTCCATTTCTTCTCGGCTCTGTGCCCGCAGCACCTGTGTTCTGCAATAGTGCGCAAACGAAAAGTTGTCGCAATAAAACTGAAAGAATCGCTGCGCCCGCGTAAGGAAGAATTCAGGCGGCTGTTCGGTTTCGAGGTAGTGCAAAAACGATAACGCCGTTTGTTCAAGGTCGATACGGTACGGTGCGGAACTCGAATCGCCGGCACGTTTGCGACGTATTGCTTCAAAAATCCATGGCATTTGTACCGCTGCGCGTCCGATCATCCACCCCGCGCAAGGATAGTGCTGGGCGGCGGTTTGCAGTTTCTCTGCCGAATTGATGTCTCCGTTGCCGTATACCGGAATAGCTAAATCCTTTGCAAGAGCTGCCGTGTATTCGTGGAGAGCCGGCCGCGCATAGCTTTGCCGCTGAAGGCGCGGGTGGATTGTGATAAGCTGCACACCTTCATCAATCAGCATCGTGCAAAAACGTAAAAGATACGCATAATCGATAGTAGCGCCGAGCCTCAGCTTTACGCTCAGTCTAAACGGCTTGCCTTGTTCCGTAGAATATGCCTCAAGCGTTTGTTTAACCGAGCGCACCGCTTCGGCTGTCGTATTAAGCGGCTTGAGCATCCAAGCAACGCCCGCCCCCGTCCGTACAATCGGCGGAGCGGAACAGCCCATATTCAAGTCAATCCCGATGCCGCCGTGCTGCAGTACGATCGGTACCGCTTGTGCGAATGCTTCCGCCTTAGGCGAAGTGAGCTGCCACACCAGCTTTTCCGGCACGGGGTTTGCCCGCAGATACCACTGTTCAAACCGCCCGCCCGCAAGCAGCGACGGCGCATGAATCATCTCGGTAAAATATTCGTCAGGATCGCCGAACGTATGGATAAGCATCCTCAATCCCGAATGACTGATATTTGCCAGCGGCGCCAGTATGAGCTTCATCGTCGTTCACTGTAACAAAAACTCCGTGATTTTGCAATGCGTGGAATTCCGCACATTTTTTTCTAGCAATCAGACAAACACACTACTGACGAGAATCAGCGACATCCGTGCCGCTGTTGAGCAGTGTACCTCCTTGTACACTGCTCAACGATAAGTTTTTCTAACGAAAAACTTACTGCTGCTTGGAACCACGGACATCCCTGTCCGTTCTGATACGTTGAGTATTTTCAATAGTAGTGGTACGAAGTATATAGCTTTCCGTTAGCCTTTTGAAATAGATGGTGTAGATGCTAGGAGCCTAGCCGAAATAAAGCAGAGGCGTACTTTTTGTACGTCGAGCATTTATTTCGGCGTAGCGACAACGCAGATGCACCGTATATTTCAAAAGGTCTTGACTTTATTTGTAATCTTAGATATAGTACATCACTGTTACAAATGCGGCGGTGGTGGAATTGGTAGACACGTCAGCTTGAGGTGCTGATGCCGCGAGGTGTGCTGGTTCAAGTCCAGTTCGCCGCATGAAGGCTTCTTTTGATTTTCAAAAGAAGCCTTTTTTTATGTACGAGGCATATCAGTTTCCGGAATTTTGTTTTGAAGCTGCCGTTTTTGTGTCTTTTTTTGTAAAGTTGATCGAAGTTTTTACCGCTCCTCCCGAAAAGATGATGCGGCGTTTTGCTTTCGCGCTGCCGTATTCTCCCGGGCTTTTGGTAAGCTCATTACCGGCAATGGTGAGCGTCCCTCCGTTTTGGACGTAATCGATATGATATTCAGCCTCTTCCGAAGGGAAGACTATGGCAGCGGTTGCATCGGTTACGGTGAATGCACAGGATTTTACAATTTGCGTTTTATCATAGGATAGCGAACCCCGCGCAATATTGATTACGGCATTTTTAAAGACACATTCGGACGTTGTTACCGAGCCCATATTCAGCATTGCAAGGATATGTACCGCCTGCACACCTTCGAGCCGGATATCCGCGCGGTTTACCCGTATACTGCAATTTTCAAGCAACATCTTTTTCGGTATAAAGACATACAGCGTGCCCTGCGAAGGAGCCATTTGGCGTATCCGCAGTGTTTTTTGCGTTTCTATGCAGGAAAGTTTTTTGCCTTCCGCAAGTTCAAATCGATATGCGATGCGTTCTTCATCGAACGCTTCGGCAATCAAATGTACCTGAGAAAGCTCAATATCAAGGCCGTTGGTTTTCGGCCGCGCATAGGTAAGCTCCTCACCGAAAGCGGCTACTGCGGATAGTAAGAATACAACTACAAGTAAACTCTTTTTTTTCATCATTCCGTTATCATTATGAAGGACTTTGTTCATTCCAGTAGTAAGTATCGGGGTACTGACGTTCGCCGAATATCGCCGTACCGATGCGCAACATGGTTGAACCTTCTTCAATGGCGATTTCTAGGTCGCCCGACATCCCCATCGAAAGAATATCCGTAGAAATATTCGGCAGCGCCAGTGCTGCAACGCGCTTTTGCACCTGTTTAAGGCAGCGGAAGCACGCCCGTACCTTATCTTCTTCCCCAGAGAATAATCCGATAGTCATAAACCCGCGGATAGTGATATGGGGCAGGGTAGCGATGGCTTTTATCAAAGTCTCCGCTTCTTCCGGTGCACAGCCGAATTTGCTTTCCTCTGCCGAGGTGTTTACCTGCACTAAGATGTCGAGGTTACGGTCTTCTTGCGCAAGCCGCTGTTCCAGTTTTTGTGCCGTATCGAGGTTATCGATCGATTGGATACATTGCGCATACTGAATCACCTCTTTAATCTTATTCGATTGCAGATGCCCGATAAAATGCGCCGTATGCGGCACTGCGGAAAGCGCCTCATATTTATCGCGCAGCTCCTGTACCTTGTTTTCGCCGATTAAAGTGCAACCGCAGGCAAAAGCCTGTAGAATCCGCTCCGGCTCGACGGTTTTAGTTGCAAGCAACAGCTGAACTTCTTTAGGATCGCGCCCTGCTTTTTTACAGGCAGCCTTAATCCGTTCCATAATGTGCAGGATGTTTTCTTGAATAATATGTTCCATAAGAAATGTATTGTGATGCTCCTGATAGTTTAAATTATATAATCCATTCGGTATTTATGCAAGGATTCATATTGACTATTTTCAGGTTCACGTATAATATGGAATATCTTTTTGTGATTTAATTATGAATAGGGAGGTTACCTTATGGCAGTGCCAAGAGCTAAAACGTCAAAAGCACGCACACGCCGCCGTCGAGGAATCAATATGCGGTTAAACGCACCTCATCTTGTGGAGTGTGCAAATTGCGGCAATTTAATTTTATCTCATCATGTATGTTCAAAATGCGGGTTCTACCGCGGACATCAGGTCGTTGATCCGGATACATTAAATTAAGAGAGGATTTTCTTATGGACGAATTATTTGTTCAAATTCAAAAGTTGATTGCAGACAAGTTGGAAATTGATGCGGATAAAATTACGCTCGATTCTTCATTCCGCCAAGATCTCGGTGCAGATAGCCTTGATACGTATGAGCTGGTGTATGCAATCGAAGAAGAGATGGGAATCAAGATTCCTGATGGAAAAGTAAGCGAATTCGAAACCGTTAGGGATGCTTACGATTTCATTAAATCTCAGTCGAAGTAATATTGCAAAAGATGTCGTTCTTGTTTCCTTTTATCCATGTTTTAGAAAAACATCGGAAGCAAGAACTGCTTACTTTTCAAAAAAAAGCAGGATGTAAATTTAAAAATATTGGCTTATTGGATATAGCCTTTCGTCATCGTTCATTTTCTAATGAACACAGCGATTCTCCTATCAATAATGAGCGGCTTGAGTTTTTGGGTGATTCCGTACTTGGTATGATTGTTGCAACAGAGTTGTATCTTGCTCATCCAGATAAACCTGAAGGCGATCTTGCAAAAATTAAAGCTGCGGTTGTTTCCGAAGACTCTCTTTTTCCCATTGCACTGAATCTCAATATCGATACATATCTAATGCTGGGGCACGGTGAAGAAGTGTCGGGCGGTAGGAAGAAAAAAGCCCTGCTCGCCGATGCGGTGGAGGCACTTATCGGTGCACTCTACTTAGATTCGGGATTCAAGGCTGCTCAACAGTTCGTATTAAAAATTATTGAACCGCAGATGCAGTTGGTCGAACAAAATAAACATCGATATCGGGATTATAAATCCTTGCTGCAAGAATATGTGCAAAAAAAATATCGCATTATCCCTAAATATGTGCTGGTAGAGACATCGGGGCCGGATCATGACAGAGTTTTTCAAGTAAAAGTTGTCATTAAAGAGAAGGAATATGAACCTGCTTTAGGGAAAAGCAAAAAGGAAGCGGAACAAGCTGCCGCGGAGGCTGCTTGGAAAGCCTTGTGTCTGTAAACAAAGGGGAAAAAGTATGTTTTCATTTACAAAAAAGGATTCGGAAGCGGAAAAGCATGAGATAGCGCCTATCACAAACGGTATCGTGTTTGAGGTAAAAGAAGTAGAAGCATTGATGACTGCTGCGGAAAATATTGCACTTAATATCAGAAGCAGGATAACCGGTGCGTCTCAGGTTCTTTTTAAAAACCTCAAGCAAGAACATCAATTTGAGGCGTTTACCGATAGTATCCATTCAATTCTGGATTCCATCATGTCGGTTCAGGAACAGCTGCAAGAGGTGCATAGCTGCACTACTGCACTGGAGGATACGGCCGGAAAAGCAAGTTCGTCGGTAGAACAAATAACCGATTCGGTAAATCGTGTTGCAAATATTGTTACCGATAGAATTTCGGTTACTTCTCAGTTAACGGATGCCGTTGCAAAGGGGGCGTTAAAGGTAAAAGATTTATTTACGGTTATCGACAGCCTTAATCAAAACATTGATGCGGTTAAAGATATTATCGGCTCGATAAATGATGTCAGTGCTCAGACAAACCTGCTTGCGATGAATGCTGCCATAGAGTCGGCACATGCGGGGAAGGCGGGGCTTGGATTTGCCGTTGTTGCGGGCGAAATTAGAAAACTTTCTGAAGCGACGGCGCTCAATGCTGCCGATGCTTCCAAAACCCTTAAAAATATGCTTGAAGCGCTTCAGATTGCGCGTGATACCGCTGACGAAACGCGTACTGCGATGACGCTTATCGGTAATTCGGTAAATGAAACAGCCTCTTCTTTCGTAGAAATTTCTTCTGAGATGAATATGCTTGCCGGAACAAGCATATCGGTACGCGATGCTGTTATGTTGGTGCCGGAATCTGCGGCAGACTTGAATAACCGTGCGGACACCGCTATTGAATATATCAATAAAATAGCTGATCAGGCGGATAAAGGCGGCAATATGCTGACCTCTTTGCAGACAACTGCAAACGAAGTAAGCAATTTAATGAGCAGCGCCCTGTTTAATATGAACAATATTATTGATAGTACCGTTGTGGTCGATGCTGCAGTCGAAAAAGGTATTGATCTGGTAAACGGAAAGACAGTAGCGGATGAGTATGCTATGCCATTTGCACGCATTGTATTGAAACATCTCGGTTGGGTTACTAAGGTGCGTGCCTTGATTGATGGGCGGCTTGATGTAAACACAATAGAATTGGGTGACCATAAAAAATGTGATTTAGGGCAATGGATTGAAAAAGAAGCTCCGCTGCATGAAGGTTTAATGCAGCATCCCGAGTTTAAAAAGCTTATGGTACACCATGAGCAGCTCCATAATGAGACGAAAGCTATTGTCGGTCAGCTTAAAACATCATCGAGAACCGAATTGGAAGCTTCTTATTCAAAATTGCTGGATTATTCTGCATCGGTTATCGAAAGTTTGAGTATCTTGCGTCAATTTATCGATAGTAAAAACTACACAAAAAAATAGAGAACAGGGGTATCCCGAAAATTAGTTACTTTCGAGATACCTCCGCTTTGCTGATTTTATAGTTCGGCAAGCGGAATATGGTAGACACTGGAGCAATTCCGGCAGACAATCTCAAGCGGATCGTCTGCTGTTTCTTTTA
Organism: Treponema sp. OMZ 857; assembly: GCF_024181085.1. Lineage (NCBI taxonomy): Bacteria > Pseudomonadati > Spirochaetota > Spirochaetia > Treponematales > Treponemataceae > Treponema > Treponema sp. OMZ 857. The sequence goes on along the minus strand of NZ_CP051147.1, from coordinate 1,991,576 downwards.
AGTTTTTCCGTTCAGCTTCCGACAGCTTCTGCAATGCTTCCAGATAATACTCTTTTGAACATGGGCAATCGAAGGCTATGTTCCGTGCTGCAACCGCTTGAGGATTGAACTCTCTCAGTAAGCCAAAAATGATATCTTCGCAGTTCCCGCCTTCACTGAACCAATCGCCGAGCGGAGGACAGGCGGTAAACGCCCGTTCCATACGGGTAACGGCATCTTCAATTTCTTCTTCCGTTTTTGCCTGTTTTCCGCGGCGAGTTCCTCCTTCCGTCGGCATCCGTTGGATAAAAAAGCCTCCGGCGCCGACTACTCTGCCAATGCTGTCAAACCTGATACTCGTATTAAAGGCCGTATAGAGCTGTTCCGATTGCTGAAAATACCACGCAAGGTCTTTTGCGATATTCCGGTATTTAATTTCGACAATACCGCGATGTGGTTCCCGCCCGGCAGCATGATCTGCCTCCGGAAAGCGGGTAACGGTAAGTGTGCCGTTTCCTAAAAAGGGGGCGAGATCCCAGCTTTCAAGCGGAGTTTCAATCGGTATGGGATTTTGCAGAAGATAGCCGCGCACAAAGCCTCGCGAGTCTGCTTCTACTGAAAAGCCGGTTGCAGGGCCGTCCGTTTCATAGCGCAGCTGGAGTGTTTCGCGCCCTTTCATCGTTTGAATCATCAGTGCGGCACAGAGGCCTGCCTGTCCGAGCACAAGGGTTTCGAGGATTCCCAGCCGGTGCTGTGCACGTATTCGGTTTACGAACCGCGTGCCGTGGAAAAGCCCTCCGCGGAACAGGCCGTCGTCGGCAGTAAAGATATGGAGTTCATCTTTTTCAAGTTTATCAAGGTGCTGTTGCAGCGCCGTGTCGTCAATAGGTGCGTATATCATGGTTCTTATTATGCCCTCTTCCGATTCATTCCGTCAGGATGTTCACCATACGGTGCATTTGCCAACAGGAGCTTGAGGCGATTGAGTTGATTTACCTCGCTTGCACCCGGGTCAAAGTCGATTGCGGATATCTGCGCATCAGGATACCGGCGACGCAGCTCTTTTATCATACCCTTGCCGGTAACATGGTTAGGCAGGCACGCAAACGGCTGCAAGCAGGCGATGCTGACAACGCCTGACTTGATAAGTTCAACCATTTCGGCGGTAAGGAACCATCCTTCACCGGCGACGTTCCCTAAATCAAGAACCCCGTGGACACCCTTTGCTAAATTATAGATCGATTCGGGGGCGGTAAAACGGCGGCTTTTGTTCAGCTGTTTTTTCATCCCGTTGCGGTACCGTTCAATATACCAGATTGCGACGTGATATTTAAATCGGTTAAATGCGCTCGATTCCAGCGATGTTTCGTAATAAACTCCGTCGAATAGCGAGTAGAAGAAGAAGTCCATCAAGTCGGGCATGACACATTCTGCGCCTTCCCGCTCAATGGTGCCTACAATATCGTTGTTGGCTGTCGGATGAAATTTTACCAAAATTTCGCCGACTACCCCGATTCGGGGTTTTTCTTCTTGAATAAGCGGCAGCGTATCAAAGTCGTGTACAATATCTCGTACAACCTTACGATAATCCCGCCCGCTCATGTGTTTCAATTCGGTCTTTATCCTGTCTGCGTAGTGCCGATAGAGCGTATTTGCCGCGCCCTTTTCTTGCTCGTAGGGGCGGGTACGGTAGAGTACACGCATCAGTAAGTCGCCGAGGCAGAGCGCTTTTAACGCGCGGTCTGCCAAACCGAATGTCGGCTTAAAGCCGGAATTCTTTTCAATCTGCTGCGCGCTTAATCCGATTACGGGGATATATCCTAAGCCCGCATCTTCCAATGCCCGCCTGATAAACCCGATGTAGTTTGTTGCGCGGCATCCGCCTCCCGTTTGCGTGATGATGAGCGCCGTCGCATTCAGATCGTATTTACCCGATTGCAGCGCCGAAATCATCTGTCCCGCAACGATGATCGCCGGATAGCAGGCATCATTATTGACGTATCGTAATCCGCAGTCGATTGCCTGAGGATCGGTATCCGGCAATATGACGAGATTAAAGCCCGAATGTTGAAAGGCTGCTTCCAACAAATCAAAGTGAATGGGCGCCATCTGCGGAGCGAGGACGGTATACCGTTTGCTCATCTCTTCGGTGAATTCTACGTGCTTAAAGCCGCGGTATCCCTGCGCCTTGACGGGAGCGCCTTTACTGCGTTCACGGATAGCCGCCATGAGACTGCGGATACGGATGCGCACTGCGCCGAGGTTGGAACCTTCGTCGATTTTGAGCAAGGTATACATTTTCCCATGCGCTTCGGTAATTTCCTGCACTTGATCCGCAGTAACCGCATCCAAACCGCAGCCGAAGCTGGTAAGCTGAATAAACGCAAGGTTATCTTGCCGTGCGGTAAATTCGGCGGCGCGGTACAAGCGGTTGTGATACACCCACTGGTCTACAACCCGAAGCGGGCGGGGGAGTTTACCTAAATGCGCAACGGAATCCTCGGTTAATACGGCGAGTCCCAAGCCCGTCAACAGTTCGGGAATTCCATGGTTAATTTCCGGATCAAGATGATACGGCCGCCCGGCAAGTACAATACCGATAAGCCCCTGTTCTTTTATTTTTCGGAGCGCCGCCTCTCCTTGGAACTGGGTCTCTTTTTTTACCTCTTCCGCTTCCTCTTTCGCCTTCCGCACAGCAGCACGGATTTCGGCAAGCGGAATATCCCAGTATTTATTGAGTTCTTCATGGAGCCGCTCGCCGAGCCGTTTTTCGTTATAGAGCGGCAAGAACGGGTTTAGGAACCGGATATGTTCATCCTGCCGTAACGCATCGATGTTGTTTTTGAGCACTTCGGGATAGCTCGTTACGACGGGACAGTTGAAATGGTTGTTTGCCTTAGGGTCTTCTTTCAATTCGTAGGGGATACAGGGATAGAAAATCGTCGTAACGCCTGCTTTTAAAAGCGCTTCGATATGGCCGTGGGAAATTTTGCCGGGATAACATACCGATTCCGACGGGATGGATTCCAATCCCAGTTCATAGAGTGTACGGGATGAACGCGGAGACAATTTTACCGAAAATTTCAGCTTGGTAAAAAGTGTGAACCAGAACGGATAGTTTTCGTAGAGGTTGAGTACCCGCGGAATACCGATGGTGCCGCGTTCCGCTTCGGCTTCCGGCAGCGGCTTATATGAAAATACGCGTTTGTATTTCCATTCGAAGAGATTGGGAATGCCGCTATCCTGTTTCCTTTTACCGGATTTTAGCAGCGATTCTTTTGCTTGAGTATTTTCCGTTTCCGCTATTTCGGCGCCGCGTTCACATCGGTTTCCCGTAATAAAAATACGGGTGCCTGCCGCGGGTGTATTGAACCGGTTGACGGTTAAAAGGCAGTTGTTGGCACATTTACCGCAGCGGGAAAGATCGAGCTTGACGGTTAACGCATCAAGCCCTTCCGCCGGTAAGATATCCGACTTAACCTGTATGTCTGCCCCTTGCTCAATCCATTGATCGCGGGCAAGGAGCGCGGCGCCGAATGCACCCATCAAGCCGCTGATATCGGGGCGCACCGCTTCTCTGCCGGTAATCAGCTCGAAGGCGCGTAATACCGCATCGTTGTGGAACGTACCTCCTTGAACGATGACCTTTTCACCGATAGCGGCGGTATTTCTCAGTTTGATAACCTTAAAAAGGGCATTTTTGATAACCGAATACGAAAGTCCCGCCGAAATATCGCCGACGGACGCGCCTTCCTTTTGCGCCTGTTTAACGCGGCTGTTCATAAAGACCGTACAGCGGCTTCCGAGGTCGATAGGTTTCGGTGCGAGGAGCGCTTGGGTTGAAAAGTCTGTAACCGCCATACCGAGCGAACGGGCAAAGTTATCCAAAAAGCTGCCGCATCCCGAAGAACAGGCTTCGTTTAATTGGATGGAACTGATGCAGCGATCTTTCATGCGGATGCACTTCATATCCTGTCCGCCGATGTCGAGCAAAAATTCCACGCCGGGCAGGAAAAAATCGGCTGCGCGATGGTGCGCAATGGTTTCAACTTCTCCCGCATCTACACCGAAGGCTGCTTGGAAGAGTCCTTCACCGTAGCCGGTGGATAAAGAGCGGGCAATATGCGCTCCGCTCGGAATTTGTTTATAGAGGGATTGCAGCATGGCTACCGCAAGATTGACGGGATTGCCTGCATTCGATTCGTAGAACTGCCAGAGGATTCGTCCTTCTTGGTCGATAAGCACGGCCTTCGTCGTTGTTGAGCCGGCATCCATACCGAGGAACACGGGTCCCGTTGCTGCTTCAAGCGGGGCGGTTTCCGCTCGTTCTCGCCCGTGCCGTTCGCGGAACTCTGCAAGCGCCGCATCATTTTCAAAGAGGGGCGGAAGCCGCTGGACTTCCTGCATTTCCGCATCGGCGAGGGAGCCGAGCTTATCCCGCAGTACTTCTACGGTCAACGCGGCGGGATTGATAAACATCGTTGTATTGGTGATTTCAGGGGTTGCAGCAGGCTGAGCGCGAAACCCCGTGCGTAACAGTTGGGTCTGCGTCGGCGCTGTGCAGGAAATTTCCGCCGTTTTGGAGCCGTTGTTGACAGCCCTGTGGGGCGATGCCCTCAGCGATTGATTGGAACCGGCGCTGAGCGCTGCGCCGAGCGCGACAAAGAGTTCGGAGTTTTCCGGCACGATGATTTCGTCGTTCGCAAGCTTCAGTGTCTCGATAAACCGTTGCCGCAGTTGGTCAAGGAAGTGTAAGGGGCCGCCCAAGAAGGCACAGCGTCCGCGGATGGGTTTTCCGCACGCAAGACCGGAAATCGTTTGGCTGACAACCGCCTGAAAAATACTTGCGGCAATATCTTCCCGCCGTGCTCCTTCGTTGATAAGCGGCTGAACGTCGGTTTTTGCAAAGACACCGCAGCGGGCGGCAATGGGATAAATGGTTGTTGCATTTTTGGCAAGTTCATTTAACCCCGTCGCATCGGTTTCGAGAAGCGCCGCCATTTGGTCGATAAAGGCGCCCGTACCGCCTGCGCAGGTGCCGTTCATACGCTGTTCAACCGAATGGCCGAAGTAGGTAATTTTGGCATCTTCGCCGCCCAACTCGATGGCGACATCGGTTTGCGGAATCTTTGCCTGCACAGCGACGGCCGCGGCGACAACCTCCTGAACGAACGGTACGGAGAGCCATTTTGAAACAGCCAAACCGCCGGAACCGGTTACCTGCACTTGCAGCTGAGCATGGTCGCCGTATATTTTTGCGGCAGCATCCAATGCTTCCGTTACCACCACGATAATCGTTTTGCGAATATCTGCGCGATGCCGTTCATAACGGCTATATACTATGGAACCGTCAGCTGCAAGAATGACCGTTTTTACGGTTGTGGAGCCGACGTCTATTCCCATTTTGAGTTTATCATTGAAAATCATATATACCATACTGCCACATTGCATAAAAAATTACAAGCTAATTGCCTGCTTGAGGTGGGCAAACGCATCAGACCGTTTTTTTAATATCCCCGCGGAAAAATTGAAACTATTCGACCAGAGTTGAACCTCTTCGCGGTTCAAATGGTCTCACAGGCTCAATTTTTCCGCGATTTTTATCTACTCTGCCTGATGCGTTTACCCATTTGCCGAAAAATGTACGAAATTTTGTTTAAAATTTCGTACAGAAGGAAGGCAACCGCTAACAATATTTTTGATGCGGTTGCCCTGCTTGCTTGAGGCAAAACTCATTGTTGTTAAAAAAATGCCGATACTCAAAACGTAGAAAGGGAGGAGTTCTATGCTTAAAAATACCGCATTTCATGATAATCTCTATCAACTTGCAAAAATAGTCAGTATTACCACCGAAGGGCTTTCGCTTGAACTGTCAGAGAATATGTTTTTAGATAAAATGCTTGCCGATATATCTTTTGTATCAGATACATTACAAACCTTATTTGGCGAAGTACAGAATCTTTCGCATTTACCCGAATATCTCCCAATTATGCAGAGTCTCTATTCGTGTGAAACGGATTATTTATTACTCTTAAAAGCATTCGCCGCTAAAACGATCGAAAAACAGATTACTTTGCCTGTTTCCGGCACCGATCTAAGTGCTTATTATAAGCTGCATAGCGATGTAAAAGATCGAATAGAAAAACGGATTCAAGAAAGCGATAAGAATCTAGATGCATATCAGATTGTTTCTCAAAACGAGTTAAGTCAGCTTCTTTGTATTTAAATATACCGATATGCGAATAACAGGCGGAACACTAAAAAACCGGCAAGTTCAATGCCCTAAGGGTATTATCCGGCCGGCAATGGATAGAATGAGGGAATCTCTTTTTGCGATTTTAGGTGATTTGGAAGGCAAGTCTTTTTTAGACCTCTTTACCGGATCGGGTATGTGCGGACTGGAAGCCTATTCACGGGGAGCCTATCCTGTCGTATTGGTGGAAAAAGATAAGGATAAATTTCCCATTTTGTTAAAGAATGCCGCGCTTGCAGATAAAAAACTTGAGTGTAAATGTATGCCGGTGGAGCTTTACCTTCAGCGCTCTAAACATATCTTTGATATTATCTATCTTGATCCCCCTTTCCCGTATCAGTTTCATTATGATCTGTTACATACAATCGCCGAAAAGCCGATTCTAGCCGCGGGAGGGCTTGCACTGATACATCGTCCCAAAGAAAAAGAGCTGCCCGACCAAATCCTGTCGTTAACACGTGTCGATCAGCGCGCTTACGGCCGTTCGATAGTGGATTTCTACAAAAAATCAATGTAGTGAAGCAATTTAAAGTATATTCTGACTTTTTCTATATTCACGGGCGTTGACGATGTCATCAAGAATTGCATCTTGCTGTTTTAGCCCCTCAGCTTTCCATTCGGCTTCTTTTCGCTCCCGCAGTTTTGATACGATAAGCCGTTCCTGATGTGCTTTGATATAGATTTTCCGCATTTCTTCGACGACAAGCTCCGCTTCCACGAGTGCTTTTTCCTGCTTTTCGCGTTCAGTATGAAGGCGTGTTAAATAGTTTTCGTGTAAAGACAGCTCTCCAGGAGTTTTAAGGCTGCTCCATAACGACCGGCGCGTTTTTACTTCTTCTCGTGCAATTTCGGCAAGGCGCAACACAATCGCTTCGCGGGCGGCAACGGCACGTCCGAGGTTGGTTTCCGCTTCTTTTTCGCGGAAGGCGCGGATATCCAAGAGCTTTTGCAGGGTAAATTGAAATTTTTTCATACGGAATTAGCCTTCCGTATGCTCCGCTGCCGGTTTTTCAATTTCTGCTTTGTATAAATCGGCGGCTTCCGACGGCATCAGGTATTTTTTTGCTGCGCCTGCGCCCGCTTGGAAACTTTCTTCATTCGGTATGTCGATGTGGGTAATGGCGCTGAGTTGTTCCAGCGTTTTTTCAATCGGCGCAGGATCGTTTACCTCTTGCTGTAAAAAAGTTTCGATTTTATCATGGTGTGCGATCGCCTCGTCGATGGCGGGATTGTTGCCTTTTTGGTATGCACCGACTTGAATCATATCTTCGGCATCGGCATAGACTGCCATCAATTTACGCATATACTGTGCTGCTTTTTTACTGCATTCCCCTGAAACGCGGTTTGCCAAACGGGAAATACTGCCGAGTACATCGATGGCAGGGTAGTGTCCGCGCTGGGCAAGTTTCCGGTTGAGTAGAATATGTCCGTCCAAGATACCGCGCACCGCATCGGAAATCGGTTCGTCCATGTCATCGCCGTCAACGAGTACGGTATAAAAGCCGGTAATCGAACCTTTTGCGGATGTTCCGCTCCGCTCAAGCAATTTAGGCAATGTTTCAAAGACACTTGGAGTGTAGCCGCGGGTTGCCGGCGGTTCCCCGATAGCGAGGCTGATTTCGCGCTGAGCCTTGGCAAAGCGGGTAACCGAATCGAAAAGGAGCATTACATCCTTTCCTTGGTCGCGGAAATACTCGGCGATTGCCGTTGCCGTATATGCGCCGCGGATACGGGCGAGCGGGGTAGTATCCGATGTAGCGGTTACCACAACCGAATGTTTTAAACCTTCCGGGCCGAGGTCGTGTTCCAAGAAGTCGTTTACCTCGCGGCCGCGTTCGCCGATGAGTGCAATGACGTTGACGTCGGCGCTCGTATTCCGCGCAATCATGCCCATCAAAGTCGATTTACCGATACCGGAACCGGCAAAGATACCGATACGCTGCCCCCTGCCGACGGCAAGGAGTGCGTCGATAGCGCGGATACCCGTTACGATGCGTTCTTTAATGGGACGCCGTTCCAGCGGATCAGGCGGTGAAGCAAGGATGGGGTAGTGCAGGGGAGCGTAGGGTTCCTGTTTGCCGTCCGCCGCCCTTCCGAGTGAATCGACGACGCGGCCGAGCAGCACCGACCCGACCGGTACGGAAAGCATCATCCCGCTTGCAATAACATCACAGCCGATTTCTACACCCTGTATATCTTCGTAGGCCATCAGCTGTACGGTTGAGCCGTTTAAACCGATAACCTCGGCGATGATACTTTCTGTGTTATCTTTTAGATTGATTCTGCATAATTCCCCGACAGAGGCTTGCGGGCCGCGGCTTTCGATAAGAAGCCCTTGTACACGGCTGACGACACCGGTACGTTTAATGGGTTCCGTTTCGGAAACCGCGTCAAGGTATTTATCAAAAATCGACGTCATAGGCTACTTTCGATTTGAAGACCCGTCGGAGGAAGCCGCTCGTGTCCTTATCGGAGATATTTCGAGGATGCGTTGCTCAAGCTCATGCAGCTGAGAGGCGATACGTGCATCTACCGAACCGAAGTCGGTTTCGATGATACAGCCGCCCGCATCGACCGATAAGTCCTCCACAACGGTGATATTTTTGATATTTTCCACCGCTGCCAAGAAGTCTTTTGTATGCTCGCTCGTTAAACCGACATCGGCAAGGTTTACCCGTATAATGACATCGGCACGTCCCTTTACCTTGCGCAGCGCATGGATAATATTCGATGTTACGACATTCCGCTGATTTTCTGAGATTACTTTTACAATCTTGCGGGTCATCAGCAGTACAAGGTCGACAATCTGCTGTTCCGTCTGGGCTAAAATCTCCTCGCGTTTATCCATTGTGCGTTCGATCATCGTATGGAGCCGTTCTATCAAACGGGTTACTTCGACTTTTCCTTCTTTAAATCCCGCTTCCCGTCCGGCATCGAAACCTTCGGTAAAAGCTTTCTTTTGTGTAGCCGCTTCGGTTTGTTCAGCCTTATCGACAATGTCTGCGGCTCTTTTCTCCGCCTCGCTGACTATTTCTTGGGCTTGTTCACGGGCTTTTTGCGCATCGATTTGGGACACATCCATCTGCCGCTTTGCTTCTTCAAAAGCGGTTTTCTTTGCGTTTTCGATAATTTCATCGGCTTCGCGGTGAGCGTCGGCAATGAGCTGTTCTTTTTCAAGTTCCCATTGACGCTTAAATTCTTCCGCTTCGTTTTTGAGATCCTCAAGCGTCGGCCCCTCAGGAACCGGAACTGCTTCTACCACTTCGGTAGTTGTTTCCGGTTCAAAGGTTTTCGCTAATGCCAGCACCATATCGCCGTTGAGCTTTTTAACTTCAAAATCACGAAAAATATTTTTAGCCACTTTCAGAATCTCCTTTTGCCGATTTGACTACGCTGCCCGGGTTAGACAATCATCTCGTCTTCGTCGGAACGTGCAATAACGATATCGCCGTTGTCCTCCAAGTGCCGGATAATCGAAACAATCTTCTGCTGTGCCTCTTCGACGTCCTTCAAACGGGTCGGTCCCATGTATTCCATTTCTTCTTTTAACATGCTTGCCGCGCGTTTGGACATATTTCTGAATATCTTGTCCTGTACTTCGGTATCGACAATCTTGAGCGCTTTTGCAAGCTCTTCACTGTTAACTTCACGCAGCACCTTCTGAATAGAACGGTCGTCGAGCATAACAATGTCTTCGAATACGAACATCCGTTTCTTGATCTCTTCCGCAAGGTCGGGGTCTTGGTCTTCAAGCGATTCGATAATCGACTTTTCGGAAGAACGGTCTACAAGGTTGAGTATTTCAACGATGCTTTCGACACCGCCCGCTGCCGTATAATCTTCGCTGGAGAGGGTAGAAAGCTTCTTTTCGAGTACCCGTTCAACCTCGCGCAAAACATCGGGCGAAGTTCTATCCATCGTTGCGATACGGCGAGCTACGTCGCTCTGAATTTCATCGGGCAGGTTCTGCAAAATGACTGACGCTTTCTGCGGTTCCAGATATGCAAGGATGAGCGCAATGGTTTGCGGGTGTTCCTGCTGAATAAAGTTTAAAAGATGCGCCGGATCGGTACGCCGGATAAAGTCGAATGGCCGTACTTGCAGCGAGCTGGTGAGCCGGTTGATAACCTCAATCGCCTTTTGGCTGCCTAAAGATTTCTCTAATAAGCCGCGCGCATAGTCGATACCGCCAGTCGTAATAAAGTTTTGGGCGGCCATGAGTTCTTGGAACTCTTGTAATACCGCTTCTTTCAGCTCGGATTCAACCGTTTCGGTACGGGCAATTTCGAAGACGAGTTTTTCGATTTCATCCTCGCGCATTTGTTCCATGATTTTAGCGGAGATTTCCTCTCCGACTGCAACCAAGAAAATTGCCGCCTTTTGCCGCCCGTTTAGCGATTTTATATCTTTCTGCTTTTTGCTGTTTGCTGCATTCGCTTTTTCTTTTGCGGGTGATACTGCCATACTATTCCTCCATCAACCATGTGCGCAGCAGCAATGCAACATCTTCAGGATGTTCACGCGCATTGTTTATCACATTTTCTAACAGTTCTCGCCGTTTCATCTCTTCTACGGACATTGAAACTTCCATGCCGGCCTGTTCAGCCTCCCACAGCGCTTTTTCTCGTTCAAGCTGATGCTGCCGCAAAAGTTCTTCTTCTCTAAGCCGCTTTCTGCGTTCGAATTCGCGGGTGGCAATACGGTAGATGATAAAGAGGAGTAAGAGAACCGCCAAACCTGCTAAACTGACCAGTAATATCAACCGCCGCTGCACGGATCTGAAATAGGCTTCATCTTCTTTTTCGAATTCCGATAAGCGGTCGAATTGGATGTTAAGAACGCTGACCGAATCATTCCGCAGTGCATTGTATCCGATTGCGGCTTGCACAGCCTGTGTGGCTTTCTGCAATTCTTCATCGGAAATCGGAATATACTCACGCTCAATCTGTCCGTCTTTAATGATGAGATTGCCGTTTGCATCTTTCTTTTTGCGCCATTGCCCGTCGATGTTTACCGACACGGTACGGCGTCCCATTTCAGGGCTGACAATCTCGGATGTTCTCCGGCTGCCGATTTCTTCGTTTGTTCTTACAATCGACTGCGTAGACAATCCTGTTAAATTGCTGGTATCCCGATATGAAGGAGCTGTTTGTCCTTCCACACCGGCGGGTCCTTCAGGATTAAAGCCTGTTCCCTGATAGGTGGTCGTTGCCGTTTCCGAAGAGCGGGTTACCGAAGCTCGTACCTCGGATTCATCGTACGGGGTTTCAGGATTGTCCGGTCTCAGCTGGAAGGGCAGGAATTCTACCGTTTCGGCTGTCTTTTCCGACATATCCATATCGATCTTAATACTGAGTTCCCGGACACGATCGGTGCCGTAGGTCTTTTGCAGAATATTAAGAATTTTGATTTCATACTGCGTTTCCAGTTTTGCAATAATCTTCTGTTGTTTTTCGATAATGGAGAGGCGGTCAAAGTCCTTCATCCCTGCAAAATCATTGAGAATATTGCCGCTGTTATCGGCAATAGTGATATTGTCATCGGTCAAACCTTCAACGGCATATTTTAAGACCTTTTGGATACCTTCAATTTTTTTTCGGTTTGTACTGATGTCGCTGCCCGGTTTCGGATAGAGTATAATACTTGCCGTTACGGGATTTTGCTCTGATTGAAAAAACTTATCTTTCGGCATATTGACTACGACACTTGCGTCATCTACATCGTCCAATGCTTTAATGTGCTTGCGGACTTCTTCGATAACAGCGCGCCGTACGTCGATATTGCGTTCAAAGTCCGTGCGTGTCCAGCGTTCTACGTCGAAAATAGCCCACGGGTCGGTATTCTGCGGAATAAGGTCTTCACGCAAGAGAATAGCGCGCATCCGGCGGGCGGTTTGCTCGTCATTCACCGAAATAACTCCGGATTGTGAAACGGTTGCTTTCACATTCTCTTCGTTGAGCCTTAGAATGATACGTTCTCTGACCGTTGCATCCGTTACCGGGGTATCGATGAGCGGCACAAGAGAGGGCTTAGCCGACCATGAAGTAAGCAAGACGATAATGACAATCGCTGCAACAACTACGACTGCCAGTATGCCTTTTTGGATAAGCGTCCACTTACTCCACAGTGTTTTGATTTGCGTTAATGTTTTTTTAAACCATTCGTTCATGTGTCCTCCCCCTTACTGAACGAACCTGCTACAATAATTATAACAGCTCCATTATCTGGTTATGGTAATATCATTCCAACTTTTTACGACACGGTCTATCAGCGTCTGTGCAATTTTCAGCGACATACCGGCTTCCGCCATTGCGATGGTAATATCGTGTACATCTACGGATTCCGGATCGACAATCATCTGTTGTCCGAGTTCCGCAGTCCGCTGCTGTTTTGCATTTACTTCGTCAAAGGCCTTGAGCAGGGTTTGCTCAAAGCTCATTGCTTTTTTATTTACTGCCGTGTCAACTAAATCCGTATCAGAAACCATGCGGCTGCGGAAGTTATCGACGGCGATCGGCGCTATTGCCGGATTTTTCATAATAGCCGGAACCTTATACAAGGTTGCCGTATTGGTAATAGTCATAGGTGCCCCTTATCTCGTTAGCGTCCGATCTCGAGCGCACGCTGAAACATTTCTTTTGAACCCTGAACAACTGCCGCATTCGCTTCATACGAGCGGGATGCAGAAATCAGGTCAACCATTTCTGTTACGATATTCACATTCGGATATTCCACGTAACCCGCTTTCGGCCCCGAAAGTATTGCATGGGGATGGTCGGGTTCATAGGAAAGCCGCGGTTCGGAGTTATCTTTTTCGATACCGGTTACGCGGACACCCGTTCCGACGCCTCTATCCATATCGGAAGAAACAAAGGGAAGCCGCCAATCGATGCCGTCATTTTTCTGCGCAAGAACGACGCGGCTGCGGCGGAAATATCCCCCTTCCTGTGAACTGGTGGTGGAAGCATTGGCGATGTTATCGGAAATAACATCCGTCCGTAACCGTTCGGCGCTCATACCGGTCGCCGCTATGTTGATACTGCTGAAGATACCCATTTACCGCTCCTTATTTTAACACCGACTGTACTTGGCTGTACTGAAAACCGGTCATCTGACTTAACAGCTGATACTGCATCTGAATCTTGAGGATAGTCATTGCTTCTTCTTCAGCATCTACGTTGTTGCCGTTTGCCTTTGCCGTCGTGGTATAGTCCAGCACGCGGCGCGGAGAAACCGAACGATAGTCAATAACACCGTCCGACTTAATATGATTCGGATTGGTTACCGTTAACTGAAATTGACCGGCAGCCCGTTTTTCGGAATCGAGCGCATGTTTTAACTCCGTTTCAAAATTGACCGATGTCCGCTTGAAATCCGGTATTTCCGAGTTTGCAAGGTTATTTGCCGACACGGTATAGCGAAGGGCGTTTACATCAAGCGCACGGTGTAAAAGATCAACTGTCTTTTGAAAACTGTTTATGTGCATCTCAACTCCTATCTATTTCTATTAAGCTATTCGTATACTCATATATCGGCATTATAAAATTTCTCTTAAGGAACGTTATAGAATATAACGGGATAAATCTTGATCCTGTACAATGTCCTTCAAGCGCTCATCGACGTACGCGCGGTCTATTTCGACGGTTTTTTCCGTCATGCCGCTTGCATTAAACGAAATTTCCTCCAATAGCATTTCCATGATTGTGTGGAGGCGGCGGGCACCGATGTTTTCCATCGTTGAGTTGACCTCTGCTGCGAGGTTGCTCATGCGGTCGATTGCTTCATCTTTAAAGATGACGGTAAGTCCTTCGGTTTCGAGCAATGCTTTGTATTGTTTGGTTAATGCGTTCTTAGGTTCAAGCAGAATCCGCTTAAAGTCTTCCGCATGGAGCGATTCCAGTTCTACCCGCAGCGGGAAGCGCCCTTGAAATTCGGGAATAAGGTCGCTCGGTTTTGAAATGCTGAAAGCCCCCGCCGCGATGAACAGGATGTGGCGGGTATCCACGACGCCGAACTTTGTGTTGACTTTGGAACCTTCTACGATTGGAAGGATATCGCGCTGTACCCCTTCGCGGGACACGTCGATGCCGCTGCTCCGCTCGCTTTTTGATGCAACTTTATCGATTTCGTCGATAAAAATGATGCCCATTTGCTCAACCCGCTCTTTGGCTTCCTCTACGATTTTATCGTGATCGACGAGCTTATCGAGCTGATCGTTTATAATGACCATGCGGGCTTCTTTTACGCTGGTCGTTTTACGCTTGTTTTTACCCGCGCCCATCAGCATACTGCTGATATTCGACATCGCACTTTCGAGGTCTTCCATGCTGGAACCGCCGGCAAAGATTTCAAAACTCGGCATACCGGACTGTTGTACGGAAACTTCTACCATTTTATCTTCAAATTTGCCGTCCCGCAGCATCTTGCGGAATTTTTCCCTTGTTTCGTGCATATCGTCTTCGGCTTGTCCGCTGTCTTCTATCGAATTGACTTCTATTCGGATTCCTTTGTTATTTTCAGCATCCGCATCATGTTCCGATCCGGCGATTAAAAGCGGCTTAGCACCTTCTTTCCGATTCCGCTTCTTTTTGTTGGAACCCGGCAGTAAAAGGTCAAGGAGGATTTCTTCCGTGTTTTTTTCCGCCTGTGCTTTCAGCGTTTCCTGCATCTCGCTTTTTACCATAGAGTAACCGACAGCCATCAGGTCGCGGATCATCGATTCGACATCACGGCCGACATAGCCGACTTCGGTGTACTTTGTCGCCTCTACTTTAAGGAACGGCGCTCCCGAAAGTTTTGCAAGCCGGCGGGCAATCTCGGTTTTACCTACGCCGGTCGGCCCGATCATCAGAATATTCTTCGGCGCAATTTCTTCGCGGATCTCTTCGCTCAATTTGAGCCGTCGTGTCCTATTCCGCAGAGCAACGGCAAC
This sequence comes from Treponema sp. OMZ 857, assembly GCF_024181085.1. Lineage (NCBI taxonomy): Bacteria > Pseudomonadati > Spirochaetota > Spirochaetia > Treponematales > Treponemataceae > Treponema > Treponema sp. OMZ 857. The sequence continues at coordinate 1,976,412 of NZ_CP051147.1, read as the reverse complement.
AGCTTTTTTCGCCTTTGTCTGCCCGATAATATATTTGTCCAGTTCCGCCACGATGTGCGGAGGAGTGAGTTCATCCAAGTTGATTGTCATTGTTTCTTCCTTATACCTTATATTTCCTCTATATGTACGTTTTCGTTGGTGTATACGCAAATCTGCCCGGCGATATTTAAGCTCTTTTCCGCAATTTCGCGGGCTGATAGGTCTGTGTTGCGGAGTAGGGCGAGCGCTGCGGCATACGCATAATTGCCGCCCGATCCGATTGCGAGCACATCTTCCTGCGGTTCAATGACATCCCCGTTTCCGGAAATCAGTAAAATGGTCTTTGCGTCCGCGACCAGCAGCAGCGCTTCAAGATTTTTCAGCATTTTGTTGGTGCGCCACTCTTTGGCAAGCTCGACCGCAGCGCGGGTAATGTCGCCTCCGTATTCCTTGAGCCGCCCTTCAAACTTTTCGAGCAGTGTAAAGGCATCTGCCGTTGCACCGGCAAAACCGGTCATCACTTTGCCGTCATAAATCTTGCGGACCTTGCGGGCATTGCCTTTCATTACCGTTTGCCCCATCGTAACTTGTCCGTCGCCTGCCATCGCAACCTTTCCGTTGCGTCTGACGGCAATAACGGTTGTACTCCGCACCTTCATGTTTCCCATGTATAACCTCATTAGCAATATTAAAATACATTGATATCGCTTTTTATTATACCATAATGCGTTCCTTTTGAAAATATACGTATCTGCGTTGGCTCTTTTCAAAAGTGCTGGGCTGGATACGGCGCAGTCGATGTGCTGCATTGCTAAAAGGTTGATTTTATAGCCTATGCGATGTATTATGATTACCGTTAGTTTACATACGGTACATCAAACCGAGAGGAGTTATATATGAATATTTCACCTGAACTTTTAAAAAAGTTTGAAAGCGACTATCGTGCAGACCCGTCGAATGCAGTTATTGCAGGGGCTGTCGCCAAGAGCGGCATCGAGGATGCATCATTTAACTATGATGTCCGCCGCCGCCACAATTTTTGCTTTTCTCACGAAACAGAGCGCGGAGAAATTACCAATCAAAAGAAGAGCGGACGCTGCTGGATGTTTGCTTCGCTAAATGCCGCCCGTGTAGAAATAATGAAAAAGCTCAACTTGGAAACCTTCGAGCTTTCCCAGAACTACACGCTGTTTTGGGATAAACTCGAAAAATCCAATTACTTTTTTGAAAGCATTTTGGAAACCCTTGACGAACCGCTTGAAGGACGGTTGCTCGCGCATTTGCTGGCCAATCCTATTCAGGATGGCGGACAGTGGGATATGTTCTCCGGTATTCTGCAAAAATACGGCGCCGTGCCTAAGGATGTGATGCCCGAAACCTTCCATTCTTCCGATACGCGCTTCTTTGTTGCCGAATTAACCCATCGCCTCCGCAAATATGCGCAGCTGTTGCGGGACGGGCACAAGGCAGGAAAGTCTATCAAAGAACTCCGTGCAGACAAAGAAACCTATCTTTCACATGTATACAGCTTTTTGGTTAAGGCGCTCGGTGAACCGCCGCGCGTATTCGACTTTGAATGCCGCGATAAGGATAAGAAGTTTCACAAAGCAGAGCAGATTACCCCGCAGCAGTTCTTTAAAGAGTATGTCGGCTGGGATTTAAACAATAAAATCAGCTTAATCAATGCGCCGACGGCGGATAAGCCTTACGGCAGAGCCTACACGGTAAAGTTCCTCGGTACCGTGAAAGAAGCGGAACCCATTCACTATATCAATGTGCCGATCGACGTGCTTAAAACGGCGGCTATTGAATCGATTAAAGCCGGTAAACCAGTCTGGTTCGGCTGCGATATGGGGCCGTATATCTGCCGCCCCGAAGGTATTATGGATACCGAAGTCTATCTCTACGATAAAACGCTCGGTGAACTGCCTGAATTTACCAAGGCCGAACGGCTCGATTACGGCGACAGCCTTCTTACCCACGCAATGGTACTGACCGGCGTCGATCTGGATAAATCAGGAAAGCCGATTAAATGGCAGGTAGAAAATTCGTGGGGTGATGAATCGGGCAAAAAGGGGATGTTCTCGATGTCCGATGCGTGGTTCGATGAGTATACCTATCAGATTATGGTAGAAAAGACCTTTGTCGAGCAAAAATGGCTCGACGCCTTAAAACAGCCGCTCGTACAACTTGAACCATGGGATCCGATGGGAGCGCTGGCACGGATATAGGAAAACGGGTTATCAACTCGGATTTTACGACGATTTCTATTCCGAAGAAAACGGAATAGAAATCTGATGCGAGATGTAGAAAATTTGATGAATTTATCATATAATAGAGCATCTCTAAGAACTTGGGTAGATTTTTAGAGAATTGTATAGGAGACCATATATGCCTTATACAGTTTTAGAAAAAGAACTTGCAACGCTCCCTCATGCTGCAATAAGTGAGGTTGTTGATTTTATCCGCCTGATAAAATTGAAATTTCCTGAAGACGATGCTATTTCTGAAAAGAAGTCTCTTTTTGGCGTTTGGAAAAATGAACCTTTTTATATGTCTCCGGATTTTGATGACCCTCTCGAAGATTTTGCGGAGTATATGTAATGAAGTACTTGCTCGACACTCATACAATTCTTTGGTATTTATTTGGGAATGAGCGATTATCGAAAAGTACTAAAAATATCATTGAATCTAATGTTTGTTTTTACAGTTATGCTTCATTTTGGGAGATTTCAATAAAACAAAGTAAGAAAAAATTGGAATTTACTCATACTGTATATGAAATAGATGAGATGTGCAGACGAGCAGGATTTAGAAAACTTCCGATTACACTTGATGATTTCAACAGAATTCGAAATTTGCCGTTTCAAGATAATGTAAAACATAATGACCCATTTGATAGAATTTTAATCTCACAAGCACTTGAAAATGATTTAACAATCGTAACTACGGACGGAAATATTCCGTCATATAATGTAAAAACTATTTGGTAAAAGATAGAAAATCTCATCACCCGCTTCAAATCTGACATTTGTTTTGTTATGAACGTTTCTTAGATTGGTGCTTCGGTAAATCTGTCGCAGCAATGTATCAGTTATAGATACATTTCAATGAGATTAATAATTGTTTTTTTAGCCTCATCTTTTGACAAAATGCTATTCTGCGGAAATAATACAGATGGATCAATTCCCATTGCCGTACATAATTTTAACAGTGTATTTAAGGTGGGGGGGCGTTTACCCGTTTCGATGTAGGTAATCATATTCTTCGATACACCCGATTAAAGAGCAAATAATCCCAACTTTCTTTTAAAAAATATAATACTTACTAACTATTTTAAATGCTTTGGTATGAAAGTTGTTTGCTAATACGTACATATCCATTTACACAGTTTTCCTGACAGGCTCTAGAAATTTGTGCAGGAACATTACGGAAAATAACTGTTGTATTGCCGCTGGTAAGTACAACTTGCCAAAACCCTATTTGCATTTTTCAAAACTTGCAAATAGGGCATTTCATATCAATTTTTCCTCTTGGTGAAATCAGAAGTCCATAATGGAAAGCTCAAACTTAAATCAATTCAAAATACGCTGCCGGTGTAAAGATGAGTAGTTTATCAATTTTTATATCTTCAAAATCCTTATCACCTGTGATTAAAATATCCGAATCGGATAAAATTGCAGATACAAGAACCGGTAAATCTTTTATATCTCGAATTTCCGGATATTTCTTTTCATCAATTTTTTCGGGAGTCTTAAATTCTTCAAACCTGATTCCATTAAAAAAAATATTCAACTGTTCTTTTTTTAATGGAAATTTCTTTTCAAAAACTTCTTTACATTCGTCTTTTATGTATGAAGCAATTATTACCGTGTGCTTTTCAATTAAATGAGAAAAAACTTTAGCAACTTTAGCATTGGGAAAAAGTATCGCAGAAATAATGATATTGGTATCTACGAAAACTCTCAACGTGTTTTCCTTAATTCTTTGATGTATGCAACAACATCATCTTCCGTTTGAAAGCCTTCTTTTTCTGCCTCTCCTCGCATTTGAGTTTGAATATTTGACAAAGTTATTTGAGAAGCATTTGCAATATACACTTTTCCTTTGCTTTCTTCAAAAAAAACTTTATCACCGCTTTTTAACCCAAGCATATCTCGTATTACAAGAGGAATAGTGATCTGCCCTTTCGATGTTACTTTTGCCAGTTCCATAAAACATCTCCTTACTTTCCTTACTTGTACTATATACTAACGGAGGAAATGCCGTCAAGGGACTGTTCAGCGGAAGGGCAGAGGCGGATATCCTTTTTTCCGTTTGTTTTCAGGTATGCGGCAGTTTTGGAGCGGGAGCGGAAAAACCTGCCTCCGATGATGCAGGCACGGGAAAAAGATTGGAGCCGGAGACCGGTTTTTGCGTAAGCAAAAAGCCGCCCAAATATTGACATAACAACACAAAAAATTGAAACTAGTAAGAATAAATAGATGTGCGTTTTAGTGAAAGAGGGGCATTTCTAAAGATTAAAGTTTTAGGGGTTCCAGATAACGCCTTTTATAGACAAGGAGTATGAGGTATGTATACACCGGTTGATCCTAAGGTGGATTTTCCGAAACAGGAAGAAGCGGTTTTGCGCTTTTGGGAAGATCACGATGTTTTTAAGAAGTCTGTTGCGCAGCGTGAAGGGGCTGATGAGTACGTGTTTTTTGACGGCCCGCCCTTTGCAACGGGGCTGCCGCATTTTGGGCATTTTGTGCCGAGTACGATTAAGGATATTATTCCGCGTTATCAGACGATGAAGGGGAAGAAGGTTGAGCGGCGGTTTGGATGGGACTGTCATGGGCTGCCGGTAGAAAACTTGATCGAAAAAGAGCTGGGGCTGAACTCGAAGACCGACATTGAAAAATACGGTATTGCCAAGTTTAATGAGGCGTGCCGGGCGAGTGTGCTGCGGTACGTGAAGGAGTGGCGGCATACGATTAATCGGCTGGGGCGCTGGGTTGATTTTGATAACGACTATAAGACGATGGAACCGGCATATATGGAGTCGATTTGGTGGGTGATGAAGCAGCTGTGGGAGAAGGGGCTGTTGTATGAGGGGCATTATATTTTGCCGTATTGCCCGCGCTGTTCCACGGTACTTTCCAATCATGAGCTGAATCTCGGCGGTTATAAGGATGTACACGACCCTGCGATTACCATCCGCTTTAAGGCGCGGTATACCGTTGCCGGCACTCCTGCGGCGAAAACTTTTGCTGCGGAGCCGCTTCCGCCGAATACCTATCTTTTGGCGTGGACGACCACCCCGTGGACACTGCCGAGCAACCTGGGGCTTGCGCTCGGCGCGGATATCGACTACGTGCTGGTTGCCGATGAGGGTGAGCACTATATTCTTGCCGAATCCCGCTTAGCTGCGTACTACCGCGAACCAGAAAAATGCACCATTGTATGGAAGAAAAAAGGCGCAGAGCTGCAAGGTATCTGCTATGAGCCGCTCTTCCCGTATTTTGCGCATTTGACCGTAAAAGAGGACGGCAGTTCCGATGATGCAGGACGGGGTGCGTTCCAAACCTTAATCGGCGACTTTGTTTCGACGGAAGACGGTACGGGTATTGTCCATACGGCGCCGGGCTTTGGTGAAGAGGATAGTACGCTATTCAAGGGCAGCGGAATACCGATGATCTGCCCTGTTGATGCCGAATGTAAGTTTACAGCGGAGGTTCCGGACTATCAGGGACGCTTTGTAAAAGATACTGATAAAGATATTATGGAGCGGCTGAAGGCTGAGCGGAAACTGGTGAAACGGGATCAAATCCTGCACGCCTATCCGCACTGCTGGCGCTGTTCAAGCCCGCTCATTTACCGTGCCGTCAGCAGCTGGTTTGTTTCGGTGGAAAAGGTAAAGGACGCGATGCTGCGGGCAAATAGCAAGATCAATTGGCAGCCCGCTCATATCAAAGACGGACGCTTTGGAAAGTGGCTTGAAGGCGCCCGCGACTGGGCAATCAGCCGTAACCGGTACTGGGGAAATCCGCTGCCGATTTGGAAGTGTTCCAATCCCGACTGCGGACACTCCCTCTGTGTGGAAAGTCGCGATGAACTGAAAGCATTGAGCGGTGTTTATCCTGAAGACTTGCATAAGCACTTTGTTGACAAGATTACCATACCGTGTAAGCAGTGCGGCAAAACGATGTACCGTGTTCCGGAAGTGCTGGACTGCTGGTTTGAGTCCGGTGCGATGCCCTATGCGCAAGTGCACTATCCTTTTGAGAATAAAAAATACTTTGAAGAGCACTTCCCCGCTCATTTTATTTCCGAAGGGCTGGATCAAACCCGCGGTTGGTTCTATACGCTGACTGTCTTGGCGGCTGCGCTGTTTGACCGCCCCGCGTTTGAGAACTGCATTGTCAACGGACTGGTGTTGGCAACCGACGGGAAAAAGATGTCTAAGTCTCTGCGGAACTATACTGATCCCAATGAGGTTGTCCAGCAGTTCGGGGCGGATGCGCTGCGCTTGTTCCTGATGCATTCAAACGTGGTTAAGGCGGAGGATTTGAAATACTCCGATGACGGTGTGCGCGATATTCTGAAAGGTATTTTAATTCCGCTGTGGAATAGCTACAGCTTCTACGTGACGTATGCGAATATCGACGGTGTTACGCCGCCTGCTCATGCGAAACTCGACGGCACGGATGCCCACATCGCTGCCTTTGTGAAAGAGCTGAACAATCCGCTTGACCGCTGGATTCTCTCCGTAACTGAAAAGCTTGTGTTTGATGTAACGGCGGCGTTGGACGATTACGACCTTACGAAGGCGATTGACCCGATTGTTGCATATATCGATCAGCTGAACAACTGGTATATCCGCCGCTCCCGCCGCCGCTTCTGGAAGAGCGAAAACGACGGCGATAAGGCGCAAGCCTACGAGACTTTGTACCGCGCGCTCAAGAAGTTTGCACTGGTCGCGGCTCCGGTTGTACCGTTTATCACCGAATCGATTTGGCAAAACTTGAGAACAGCGGATGATCCCCTTTCCGTACACTTGGCGGATTACCCCGTCTATGCGGAAGCGGCGCGGGATACCGAGCTTGAATTTAAGATGGAGACGGTACAAAAAGCTGTGTCGATGGGACGGGCGCTCCGGTATCAATTCAATTTGAAAATTCGCCAGCCGCTCAAAGCTGTAGAAATTGTTACGAAGAACCAGCAGGAGAAGTCGGTTTTACGCGAAATGGAAAGCAGCATTATGGAAGAGCTGAATGTGAAAGAGGTGATCTTCCACGACAAAGAGGATGAGCTGGTTGAGTATTCCGCCAAGGCGAATTTTAAGGTGCTGGGAAAAGAGCTCGGCGCAAAGATGAAAACCGCAGCGGCTCAGATTGAAAAACTCTCTTCCGCGGAAATCGAAAGTCTCTTTGACGGCGCAACCTTGAGTATTGATGTTGAGGGGCAAGCCGTTGAGCTGACTTCCGGCAAGGTGATCCTGAACCGCATTGAAAAGGCGAACCTCAAGGTGCTGAACGAAGGGACACTGACGGTTGCGCTTAACACGCAGGTAACCGAGGAGCTGCTGCTGGAAGGCTATATCCGCGACCTCGTCCGCGCAGTGCAGAACTTGCGGAAGGAGTCCGGGCTTGAAGTAACCGACCGGATTACGCTTTCCGTTTCCGGCACCGATACGGACGGGAAGCACCTCTTGCAAAAAGCGTTCGAGGCAAACAAGGACTACCTGATGAATGAGACCTTGGCTGTCGAGGCGGTCTTTGGGGTCGAGCTGCCTGCAGGAAAGACTGCCTCCGAGCTCGACATGGGCGATGGGCTTTGCTGGCATATCGCGCTGGAGAAGGCGGCTGGAGTGTAAGAGGTAGAGCCTCTGAAATTGCAGAGTATGAAAAGAAGTGTACGGAAAACGCTATTGATAATAGCGCTGATATTAAACATAGGTCTCATTCCGCTGCAAGCGCAAGCGACGACGGTCTTTACCTCATTTTATAGTGCGTGTGCAATTGCAATAATAGGCGGTGCTGACGGACCGACTTCTATTTATATTGGGCAAGGCGAGCTTCTATCGCTTATTTTCCGAGCAATCATGGTGTGCATACATATTTATACGATCGGTATCCTCATCATGGCGCTTAAAGAATGAACATCACGTGGTGGGGGAAAGGGCTTGCCCTTTCCCCCACCTGAATACGACGGAAAAAGAGACTGCTGAAATGATATCGGCAGTCTCTTTTTTTGTGGTGCTATACACTTTTAATCGTTTTCCTGCGTATCGCTTTTTTCTAATTTTTTTTCAACACGGCTCATAAAATGAGTAAGCGACACATCGGCGGATGCACTTTCAAAAGAGTATGTAGAAAATGAAGTTATAAAGCAGTATATAGATGACCCTAAGTATACGATTATTCTATCTCTGATGAACTCATATTGCCTGTGAAAAAAATTCATGAACTTTTTAGTACAAAGTATTATGAGAAATCCGATTTTAGGGAATCAACCTTTGATGGTATTTTAACTGGTCTCAATGGACTAGAAGCAGATGATTCAGTAAAAAAGAGAATAAAACCGCTTTACAGTAAAGATATGCTTTGCTATTTAGTGGCTGATAGTGTGGGTTTTGATAATCCAGATGCAAAATCAAGTTTGCTTGTTGCTGGTAGGTACAATGGAAACGGTTGTTATATTCATAAAACCAACTATTTAGAAAAGCTCCCAATGTTTGCAGCTAGCCGTTACATTACCTACAACCGTGAATGGACTGAACGTGCGAGAATTATGAAATCAGCAGATAAAGCGGAAATATTTTTTTATGATGCGAAAAATGGAAAATTGAATACTTTTACGAATATGACTCAAATGGCGATATGATATATTTTCATAGCACGATTGGTGGTGTACCATATTTAAATTACCATGCAGAATATGAAAATCATAAATTAGTTCATAGATATAATCAGGCAGTACTTGGTGAACATCATGAATGGTGGAAATATACAGATGACTTTAGAAAATGTACTTATAAAAATTCTCTAAAAGATGGAACTACATATTATGAATATGATTCCCATGGAAATAAAATTTATGAAAAAAGTTATTTAGGTGAAAAGTTTTATGAATATGATGATAACGATAATTTAATTTCAAAGAAAACAATCTATGAAGATGAAAAGATCAATATGACAATTTATGAATATGACACTATGGGTAACAAAATCTCTGAAACAGATGGTCTTTTTGATACGTATTATGATTATGAATTCTATGACAATGGTAAAATAAAAACTATAGTATCATATAGAAAATCATAATACCGTTTTCAAAGCAGATAAAAACTTTGGCATCTCGTTAGGAAGACTGAAAATCATATAGTTTTTTAGAAAATAAATGAATAACCGGTAGCCTATAATTTCAAAGTTCTCTTTTCATTTTGATCTTTTAATGTGCGCACTTACTAAATGCAGCGTCAAGCGATGAGAAATGGACAAGGGAAAAATTATACCGTGTCTAAAACATTTATTGATAGTAGCTGCTGCTGCGAAAGACATAAAACAAAACTCATAACAGATATGTTTCAACAGGAGCAGCCCGGTATATTTTTAATTTTCGCCAATATTAGAAAATCCACAATATTCTGATGATTTCAAATTGACAGTATGTCCTCGTACGTATTATAGTGGGCTGGGATGGCGAAAAAACAACTAACTTTTGCGTCTTCCTCAAGGTTGAATCATTCAAGATAAGGGGAATTACATGCAAAAGCTTTACTTTTCTAAAATATTCGGAGTCGGCTGTATTATTGCGGCACTTATACTGGCAAGCAGCTGCGTATCACGTTCTGTTGAGTATGATATACGAGCATTCGGTGCTGTTGGATCGGACGCCGATGTGTATATAGTTGCTCCGGTTATCGGGAACGAACCGCTTTTAAAAGCTCTGTTTACCGCTTTTGTGCCGGAGAGAACCGCTCTGCAGTACTTAAACCGGACATCGGTACTGTATATCGGTGCAGACTACGGGGCGCCGCCATCGGTAACCGTTGTTTCGAGCGGTTCTTATCCTGTCAGTTTGGGAGATTTGCTATTTTCTAAAAAAGACGGTTGGGAAAAACGCCGCGCGGCAGCACTGAACAATCGTACCTATTATTCTTCTGCGGTTGCTGATATAGTGGTTCAGGAAAAAATAGCCTTTATGTGCTTAGGCGGCAATCAACGGAATTCGGCAGCGTTTTTGCAACGGATAGCCGAGCCTCAACCCCCAATATTTCCGCCCCGATTTCAGGCGCTGAGTGAAGCCGGTAGGGTAGGTGAAATCGGCTTATATGCCCGTTCGGGAGGCTCCGTAGTATCCGCTTTGTTAGGCTTAGAGGATATTGAGCTGCCGATACGGTCGATAGAGCTTTATCTGAAAAGAGATATCAACTCAATGTATCGGTGTTCCGCGGTATTTGAAGCAACAGACGCTCGCGCGGCTCTTGTAGTCCGGTTGCTTCTGAGTCATGGTTTGAATGGAGCTTTTTCCGTTCAAGACTCTTTTATTTTTGTAGAAAATGCCGATATTACAGAAACAGAGCTCATTACAATGCTGCGAGGTATAACTTCGGCTGCTAACATTGCGCAGCCTCGTTAACCGTCAAGTTTTCTACCGAAAACTTGCTTATTGTATGCCATTTCTCATTTCATTCCGAAATGGCATAATGCATCGGTTCTCGAGAATTGATATTCTCTCAACCGTTGCATTTTAAGGAAGGTATAACTTCGGCTGCTAATAGAGCGTTTTAATTACTTGATTGATCTGTGGAGGGCTTATGCCTACGTATGACTATATGTGCGATTCTTGCGGAGCTTCTTTCGAGGTACAGCATAAAATGACCGATACGCCCGCTATAGTTTGTCCGCAATGCGGAGCATCTGCTCATCAAGTATTCTCGGCTGGTTTTGGATTAAATTTTACCGGTAAAGGTTTTTATCAAACCGATACACAAAAAGCATCTGCATCTGCAGATGCGAAGAAGGCTGATGTGCAAGGTTCCTCTTCGCAAGGGAAAAGCAAATCGGCTCATTCGTGCAGTAGAGGCTGCGGATGCTCAGGCGGCTGTTCGTGTTCAAGCTAAGTATATGAATAAACAACCTAAGTTTTTTTGTGAAAATTGTAATGCAGAAGTGCGTCGTGATGCAGTGATCTGTCCTCATTGCGGCCGTTTTTTTGCCTCCGTGCGGTGTCCCAGTTGCGGATTTACCGGAACACATAAAGAGTTTAAAGACGGATGCCCCTCATGCGGTTATGCGTTCACTCCTGATCAGCAAGAGAACAAAAAGGATACTACAAAAAAGCTAAAAAAAAAGAAATTCCGTATTGTGCAATACGTCGGACATGAAGCCGATGCCCGCACTGACACCGATCCCTTACCTTTATGGGTATACGGGGTAGTCCTTTTACTTTGTGCGGTTCTTGCAGCAATTTTCTTCCTCGTTTAAGTTATTTATTCCGAACAACAACATCGATGCTATTCTAATACCCTGAAGATACGGTAAATTTTTGCTTGACTGTTAGCAATTTCGGCTCTATACTTATAGATAATATAAGCGAGGTAAAATGAGTATAGCTAAAGTTTTTAGTTCCATTTTTACCATAATATAATTGTTTGCTGAAACTTATTGAGGAGGAGTTTTATGAGCAAAGAAACCTTAAACCCGTTGGCGAATGCACAGGCACAAGTAAAAAAAGCATGCGATGCTTTGGGTACGGATCCCGCGGTATATGAATTATTGAAGGAACCGCAGCGGATGATCGAAATTTCCATTCCGGTAAAGATGGATAACGGTTCTATCAAAGTATTTAAGGGATATAGATCTGCGCATAACGATGCGGTCGGCCCCTACAAGGGCGGAATTCGCTTCCATCAAAATGTTAATGCCGATGAAGTAAAAGCTCTTTCTATTTGGATGAGTATTAAATGCCAAGTAACCGGTATTCCCTACGGCGGCGGAAAGGGCGGTATCACTGTTGATCCTTCCGAACTTTCTCAGCGCGAACTTGAGCAGCTCTCACGCGGCTGGGTACGCGGTTTGTATAAGTATTTGGGCGAAAAAGTAGACGTACCTGCTCCGGACGTCAATACCAACGGCCAGATCATGGCATGGATGCAGGATGAATACAATAAGCTGACCGGCGAGCAGACCATCGGTGTATTTACCGGTAAGCCGCTCACCTACGGCGGTTCCAAGGGAAGAAACGAAGCAACCGGTTTCGGCGTTGCTGTTGTTATGCGTGAAGCATGCAAAGCAATCGGTATGGATTTAAAGAAAGCAACCGTTGCCGTTCAGGGTTTCGGAAATGTTGGAAAGTTCACCGTTAAGAACATCATCAAGTTGGGCGGAAAAGTTGTTGCAGTTGCAGAATTCGATAAGAAAGAAGGCACATACGCGACCTATAAGGAAAGCGGCTTTACTTTTGAAGAATTGAACGATGCAAAAACAAAAGACGGCAGCTTGCTCCACGTACCCGGCGCGAAGAAAATTTCTCTCGATGACTTCTGGGCATTGAATGTCGATGTTATCAGCCCCTGCGCAATGGAAAACGCGATTAAAGAGCACGAAGCCAACTTGATCAAAGCAAAATTGATTTGTGAAGGTGCAAACGGCCCCATCACGTTGGAAGCGGACGATATCCTTTACAAGAAAGGAATCCTCGTTACTCCCGATATTCTGACCAATGCCGGCGGCGTTACCGTTTCTTACTTTGAATGGGTGCAGAACCTCTACGGCTACTACTGGACTGAAAAAGAAGTTGAAGAGAAAGAAGAGCGCGCAATGGTCGACGCATTCAACCCGATTTGGGCATTGAAGCAAGAAAAGAATGTTTCGTTCCGCCAGGCAACTTACATGAAGTCCATCAAGAGAATTGATGAAGCGATGAAGGTAAGAGGCTGGTATTAATCCCGAACTTCCTATCTATCTGAAAATTGCGGGAACCTCTAAAGATTTTCATTTTTAGAGGTTCCTATACGGTTAGATAAAAGGGTTTAATTTATAAGGCGTATCGGTTCCTTAAAAAGAAGCCGATACGCCTTTTTTTATGTTAAGCATCCCCGCCGTCGAGGTCAAGCTCTCCGTTGAAGGTTGTTTCCGAAGCGGGCGGCGCGATGTCTTCTTCATCCTCGCGTGCAACCACATCCAACCCGATGAGCTGGTCGGGGCTTTCGATATCGAGAATTTTAACACCCTGCGCGGCGCGTCCCATCACATTAATAGAAGAAACCTGCACGCGGATGGTCTTTCCCTGTCCGGTGATGCAGACAATTTCGTCATCGTCAGCGACGGCAAGCAATCCGACCACTTCGCCGGTTTTTTCGGTAATGGTGTACACCTTTTGCCCGCCTGTACCGCGCCCATGCGGAGAAAACTCGGAAAAATCAACCCGCTTGCCGTAGCCGTTCTCGCTCATCACGAGGAGCTTACCGCCGTTAATCCGAAGCGCGCCGGTCAGCTCATCCCCGCCGGACAACCGAATACCGATTACCCCATGCGAAGCGCGGCCTTGGTCGCGTATTTCGGTTTCGGAAACGCGGAGCGCCTGTCCGTGCCGGGTTACCAGCATTAGCTCATCTTTACCGGTGGTAAGGATTGCACTCACGAGCTTATCCCCTTCATCGAGCTTAATGGCGATAATACCGCGCGTTTTGGCATTTTGGAAGCTATCGGTCTGCACCTTCTTCACAATACCGCCTGCCGTCGCCATCAGTAGGTATGTGTCGCTACTAAACTCTTTTAAGGATACAATCGTGGTAATTTCCTCGTCGGAAGATACAGCGAGCAGCGACTTGATATGAGAACCGCGGCTTGTACGGCTCGCTTCGGGGATTTCGTGTACCTTAACCCAGTACGCCTTCCCCTCATTGGTGATAAACATGATATAGTCATGCGTGGACGCGGTGAAAATCTGGTCGACAAAGTCATCTTCAACCAAGGCTGCCGAGTTAGACCCCTTGCCGCCGCGGTTCTGCCGCTTGTAGGCGGTAACCGGTACCCGCTTGATGTAGCCGAGGTTGGAAACCAGTACCACCATCTGCTCTTTTTTGATGAGGTCTTCGATGTTAATCTCTTCTACCTCATCGCTGACAATATCGGTACGGCGGTCGTCGCCGAATTTCTCTGCAAGCTCATCGGTTTCCTGCTTAATAAGCGCAAGAATTTTTTCAGGATGCGCCAAGAGGTCTTTCAAATGTTCAATCAGCAGTTCAAGCTCCTGCAATTCCTTGCGGAGGTCTTCAATTTCGAGGCTGGTGAGGCGCTTGAGCTGCATATCAACGATTGCCTGCGCCTGTATGTCATCAAACGAAAACCGCTCCATCAACGCGTTCTTGGCGCTTGCCGTATCGCGGGAGCCGCGGATAATCTTAATCACCTCATCGATGTTGTCGATGGCGACGATAAGGGCGCGTAAAATATGGGCGCGTTCTTCAGCTTTTTTCAGGTCGAAGCGGACGCGGCGGGTAACAACCTCCTGGCGGTGCGCAACAAAGTAGCCGACCAGCTGCTTGAGCGTCAGGGTCTGCGGCCGCCCATCCACCAACGCAAGGTTGATAACGCCGAATGATGACTGCAGCGCTGTCTTGGAAAAGAGTTGGTTCAGCACCACCTTTGCGATTGCTCCCCGCTTCAACTCGATAACCAGCCGTAAGCCGGCGCGGTCTGAGGTTTCATCGTTGACGGCTGCAATCCCTTCTATCACTTTTTCACGGGCAAGTTCACCGATTTTAGCAACGAGCGCCGTGGTGTTTACCTGATAAGGCACTTCGGTAAAGATAATCGTTTCCTTGCCTTTTTTGTCAACTTCAATATTAAACCTGCCGCGGACTAAAATCTTTCCGCGTCCGGTTTTAAATGCCTGCCGGATGCCTTTTTTGCCGAAGATAATGCCGCCGGTCGGAAAATCCGGCCCCTTAATATACTTAGCAAGCTCATCAATGGTAATGTCGGGATTGTCGATATAGGCGGAGACCGCTTGAGCAATTTCACGTAGGTTGTGCGGCGGCATATTGGTTGCCATACCGACGGCGATACCGCTTGAACCATTCGCCAATAGGAATGGAAACTTCCCGGGCAATACGATCGGCTCCTGCGTAGAATCGTCAAAGTTCGGAATAAAATCAACGGTGTCTTTTTTGATATCCTCTACCATCGACTCTGCAAGCCGCGCCATCTTTGCTTCCGTATAACGGTAGGCTGCAGGCGGGTCGCCTCCGATGGTACCGAAGTTTCCTTGCGGATGGATTACCGGATACCGGAGCGAAAAATCCTGCCCCAACCGGACAAGCGCATCGTAGACGGAAGCATCGCCGTGCGGATGGTAGCTTCCCAGTACATCACCGACAATCTTAGCGCATTTTCGCGTCGGCCCCGAATAGCGCAAGTTCTTTTCTTCCATTGAATAGAGGATTCTGCGGTGTACCGGCTTCAAGCCATCCCGCACATCAGGCAGCGCGCGGCTCACAATAACCGACATCGAATAGTCTATATATGCACGTTTTACTTCAGTTTCAATTGGAATGGGGATTAACACCCCGCCTTCCGGCGTTTTTATCTCTTCCACGTTTTATGCTCCATTACACATCGAGATTTGCGTACACCGCATTTTCTTCGATAAACTTGCGGCGCGGCTCTACTTCTTCGCCCATCAGTGTGCTGAAAATCCGATCTGCCTCTACCGCATCGGGCAGGGTTACCCGCATCATCTTACGGCGGGCGGGATCCATCGTTGTCTCCCAGAGCTGCGTGCCGTCCATTTCACCCAAACCCTTGTACCGTTGCACCGCGGGGCTGATGTTGCGTCCGATTTCATTCAAAATACTGTCCCGTTCGCTATCATCGTATACATACCATTCTTTCTTATTGTAGGAAATTTTATAGAGCGGCGGCATTGCGAGATACACATAGCCGTGCTCGATCAGTTCCGGCATATAGCGGAAAAAGAAGGTGAGTAAGAGCGTGCGGATATGGGAACCGTCCACGTCGGCATCAGCCATGATGATAATCTTATGATACCGGATTTTATCAAGGTTAAAGTCCTCGCCGATGCCGGTACCGAGCGTTGCGATAATCGGCTGGAGTTTCTCATTGCTCATCACCTTGTCGAGCCGGGTCTTTTCGACGTTCAGCATCTTTCCCCACAGCGGCAAAATTGCCTGCGTTTTGCTGTCGCGCCCCTTCTTTGCGGAACCGCCTGCAGAATCACCTTCTACAATGTAGACTTCGCATTTTTCAGGATCTTTTGAAGAACAGTCTGCGAGTTTTCCCGGCAGTCCGAAGCTGTCAAGGCCGCTTTTCCGGCGGGTCGCTTCCTTCGCCTTGCGTGCTGCGATACGGGCGGTTGCTTCACCGACTGCTTTTTCGAGGATTTTATCGATTTCGGTCGGATTTTGCTCAAAAAAGAGGGTGAGCTTTTCGTTGATAAAGGTGTCAACAATGCTGCGTACGTCGCTGTTGCCGAGCTTGGTCTTCGTCTGTCCTTCAAACTGAGGCTCAGGGACTTTGACCGACAGTACCGCCGTTAAACCGGCTCGCACGTCTTCGCCCATCAGCTTTTCTTCTTTTTCCATCTTTTTAGAAAGCTTGGCGTTTTTTTTCAAGAATTCATTCATCACGCGAGTGAGCGCCGTTTTAAAACCTTCGAGGTGGGTACCGCCCTCGCGCGTGTTAATATCGTTGACAAAGGAAAGGATGTTTTCTTTATAACCGTCGTTGTACTGCATTGCAAGTTCAACAATGACATCGTTTTTTTCACCGTCAAAATAGATCGGTTCTTTTGGCAGCACCTGTTTGTTCTCGTTCAGGTAACGCACAAAGTGAGAAAGACCGCCGTCAAAGGCAAAAGTAACTTCTTTGGGTGTAGAAAGCCGCTCATCCCGCAATACGATGCTGATGGTGTTGTTCAAAAAGGCGAGTTCGCGCAACCGGACTGCCAGTACGTCAAAGTTATAGGTGGTCGTTTCGGTAAAAATAGTCGGGTCGGCAGTCCAGCGGATGGTAGTGCCGCGCTTTTGCGTTTCTCCTCGTTTGGCAACCGGGCCGAGCGGTTCACCGGCGGCAAATTTCTGCACATATTCAAAGCCGTCCCTGCAAACAATCGCTTCCATACTGGTGGAAAGTGCGTTTACAACAGAAACACCGACACCGTGCAAACCGCCGGAAACCTTGTACGAACCCTTGTCGAATTTACCGCCTGCATGGAGCCGTGTCAAAACCAACTCCAGCGCGCTCACGCCCTCTTCGGGGTGAATATCGACGGGAATACCGCGTCCGTTATCTTCTACCCTGACGGTATCGTTTTTTTCCAATACGACTAAAATGGTATCGCAATAGCCCGCCATCGCTTCGTCGATACAGTTGTCGACAACTTCGTACACCAAATGATGCAGCCCGTCGGGACCGGTAGAGCCGATATACATTCCGGGGCGCTTGCGGACGGCGTCCAGCCCCTTTAAAACCGTAATATTTTCCGCTGAATATGAAGGCGTTGTCATGCACTATCCTTAGAGAATAAAATGAAGGGAACCGATAAAAGGGTGATTTTTAGCGGTATCCTATGAATTATGGGGTATTCTATAAAATGATGATAATGATAGAAGTTCCCGTTCTTTATGAAAATCGAGCTATCATACTATAATCGGCCGAAAAAGTAAAGGCGGTGGAAAATGAGTGTTTATCCTTCCGTATAAAATAAACTCTATGTAAAATTTTGCATACAAGTAAAGATTATAATCTTGACATTGTAAAGATTATAAGTTACCATCTTGTCAGTGTAAAGATTGAGAGGAGCTTATGTGTACGTCGAATTTACCTTACCACCGCAAGGATCTAAAAAATCTATTGATTGAAAAAGGAATCGAAATTGTTAACGCCGATGGCTTGCAATCTTTTTCGTTGAGAAAAGCGGCAGCTGCCTGTAAAGTCAGTCATGCTGCTCCGTACAGTCATTTTCACAACAAGGAAGAATTGTTGAGCGCAATGCAGCTGCATATCACCGAGCGTTTTTCGCAAATACTCGAGGTGGCTATCGTCGAAAATAAAAATCCTGCCGCATTATTAAAAGATATAGGTATAGCCTATGTTTCTTTTTTCATTGAAAATCCCTCTTATTTTCAATTTTTGTATGCCAACTCCGATATCAAGGTGGATTTAACTTTATCGATACCGGATGAGGAAAATTACACCCCCTTTATTCTGTATAAAAATAGCGTTCTTTCATTGCTCGATCAAAGTACGGTTTCAAAAGAAAAGCAAAACGATATTCTTATAACGACATGGGCTTTTATACACGGACTGACGGCATTGGCAACAATGAAAAATGTCCGCTACGACAAAAATTGGAAAGAAAAAATCACCGATTTTATGGATTTGCTTGAACCGTCTTTTTTAAGCAGTGCTCATTTTCAGCGGGCAGCGGTAAAGTAGCGATATAAGGACATACTATGAATGGTATTTATTTTAGCGGAACGGGCAATACAAAATACTGCATGGAAGTATTAGTAAAAGCAACGGGAGGCAAGGCTTTCAGCATCGAAACAAGAGAAGCCCTTGAAGTCTTACGCATATCGGATGAAATTGTGATCGGTTACCCCATTTATTTCAGCGACATTCCGCGTATTGTAAAAACGTTTATTGTAGAACATGCCGATATGTTTTGCAAAAAGCGCGTTTTCGTTATTGCGACGATGGGGCTTTTTAGCGGAGACGGCGCGGGACTTGCGGCGCGGCTGCTTCAAAAATACGGCGCCGTTGTTACAGGAGGTTTGCACATACGAATGCCGGACTGTATTGCCGATGTAAAGCTTTTGAAAAAAACGCTTGAAGAAAATAGAACTCTCATATTGGTGGCAGAAAAAAAAATTGAACAAACGGCAGATGGTATAAAGCGGGGCATCTATCCCAAAGACGGCTTGTCCCTTTTGCATCACATTGCAGGTTTATTCGGACAACGCCTGTGGTTTAAACGGCATGCAAAAAAACTGACTGAGCAGCTTAAAATCCGAACGGATCGCTGCATCGGCTGCGGAATATGTGCGGCACATTGTCCCTCAAAATCATTGCATATCGAAAACAATAAAGCCGTATTTTGTCCCGGAAACTGCACGATATGTTATCGATGTATCAACAACTGTCCTACAAAGGCGATCACACTGATAGGTACGGACGTATTCGAACAGTGCCGCTTTGAAAATTATGGAGAGGAGAAAACAACATGAAAAAGATAAATACGAAAAAAACATGTGCCGTATTTTTCTGTCTGATGTGTCTTTGGTCAGCGTATGCCCAAACAACGCAGAGCGAAGTGCACTACGATGTTGAAATCGTCGTTACCGGTATACAAGAACATTCGGGGGCGATTGTGATAAGTATTCATGATTCAGCGGAAAGTTTTAACAAACGGCTCCCGTATCAAACTGCCGAACTGGCTGTAACCGGAGAACAAGCGGTGTATCATATACAGCTAAAGGCCGGCGAGTATGCTTTTTGCGTGTATCACGATGTCAATAACGACGGAAAACTCAATACAAATGCGATAGGCATACCAAAAGAACCGTACGGCTTCAGTAACTATGACGGAAAAGGATTTCCCGGCAATTTCAAAAAACACAAGGTGTTAATAGGCGAGGCAATGACGATAACAATCCCTTTGACCAAACTGTAAACAGGGCAAACGCATCAGGTTGTTTTTTAACGACTCCGCGGAAAAAAAATTGAGACTATTCGACCAGAGTTGAACCTCTGCGCGGTTCAAATGGTCTCACAGTTTCAATTTTTCCGCGGTTCTTATTTACGCTACCTGATGCGTTTGTCCGCTTGTTGAAAAAAATGCGCAAAATTTTGGATAAAATTTTGCACAGAAGGACGGCGTATCTCTCTTACAATATTGATAATGCAGAATTTTTGAAACTATAAAGGCACAATCTTGACAAAAATGGATATTTTAAGATAAGCTATATCATTATGTTCTGCCGTACGCGGCTTTCATCTCGATGAAGTACGGTAAGCATGATCCGGTAAACGCTGATAATCAAATGCGGTTTTGGGCGTTTGCCATGCTCTTTTTTATCGTTCCCTAATAAAAGAGACTACTGTAACACCGCTGCGGTGTTCTTATTAGATTTACGAGGTGAAAAATGGCAACGAGACAGCCGAAAGGTAAATTGGTCCGCCGGTTCGGATCAAATATTTTTGGAAATCCTAAGTACAGTAAGTTATTGGATAGAAAACCGAATGCTCCCGGTAAGGAACGCGGTGCTAAACAACGCGGAAAGCTTTCCGTTTACGGCGAACAGTTAAAGGAAAAACAGAAATTCCGCTTTGCGTATGGTATGTCTGAGCGTCAGTTCAGTAATCTGTTCCAAAAAGCATTTAAGATGTCCGGTGTTACCGGTGATAATATGCTCTCCTTAATGGAACAGCGGTTGGATAATACCATTTATCGCATGGGATTTGCGGTAAGTCGTGCACAGGCGCGTCAGATGGTTTCTCATGCTTATTTCTTACTGAATGGTAAACCGGCAAATATCCCGTCCATGCGGGTGAAAGTCGGTGATGTCATCACGACAAAAGACAAGAAAGGCTTCCAAAATCTTATCCGGCACAACTTAAGCACCGTACAAGGTTCAAAGGGAGGGTGGCTTTCCGTTAATGATGAAAACTTATCTGCAACGGTAACGGCACTTCCTACTCCCGCCGATATTCAACCGGTTGGAAATATCCAGTACGTCGTCGAATTCTATTCTCGGTAGTATAGAAAGGATTTACTAAAAACCGAAGTTTTAGTGATCCGAATAAGTATCCGAACAAAAGACCGTGAGAGAAATCTTGCGGTCTTTTTTTGTCCGAATGTGTGGGTTCGACAACGCAGTTATCGAACAGGTCTATTCTAAGGCGTTTATTTTTTCAAAGATATAAAAGATTAAACTCATCAATACCGCGACAGCGGAAGCAAGTACCATTCCTTTAAATTCAATTTGTCCTAGTCTAATGGATACGCCGCTCAATCCTGTTGTAAAGACAATAGAGGTCAGCATAAGGTTTTTCGGTTTGGAATAATCTATTTTTGAGTCAACCAAGAGTCGGATACCGGAGGCGCCAATCATTCCGTATAATAAGAACGTTACACCGCCGATAACATCGCCCGGTATAGTCTGGATAACTGCTGCAAGGGGGCTGATAAAGGCCATTAGGATGGAAATGACCGCAGCTCCGCCGATAACGTACACGCTGTACACGCCGGTAACTGCCATAACGCCGATATTTTCACCGTATGTTGTCGTGGGAACACCGCCGACCATACCCGAAAGCGCAGTGGAGAAATTATCTGCAAAAATGGTACGGTGCAAACCCGGATCCTTAATAAGATCTCGCTTAATAATATTCGATGTAACTACCTGATGACTGATATGCTCACTTGTGATGACTAGCAGCACCGGCAGCATTGTTAAAATTGCTTTGATGTCGAATTTCGGTAATTGAAAGTGGGGAAGGGTGAAAAGCCCCGCTTCTTTAATCGGTGTAAAGTCGATCAAACCAAAAAAGACGGAAGCTGTGTATCCGGCGATAATTGCGATAAGGATCGGGATGGTGGAAAAGAAGCCTCGAAAGAGAACTGATCCGAATACCGCGACGCCGAGCGTTATAAAAAACACCGTGATATCCGCCGTGGTAACGGTATCTGTCATAATATTAGCCCCGATATTGCCGCCGCGGACGGTAAGACTGACCAGCTCAAACCCGATGAGCGCAACTACGGAACCCATTGCTGCAGGGGGAAGGATAATATCAATCCATGACGAACCGAATTTATAGATAATCAGAGCGATAAGACAACCGAGTAATCCCGTTACTACGAAGGCGCCGAGCGCATATTGGAATCCCATGCTCGATATAATCAAACTGGCAGGGCCTAAAAACGCAAAGCTGGAACCGAGGTAAGCCGGAGCCTTTCCCTTTCCGATAAGGATGAAAAGCAGCGTTCCTATTCCGTTCATCAAAAGCACGATGCCCGGGTTGATTTGGAAAATGATTGGAACCAGAACCGACGCGCCGAACATTGCGAACGTGTGCTGTAAACTGAGTGGGAGAAAAAGACTTGCCGGTATTTTTTCATCTACCTGATAGATTTTTTTCATCAAAACCTCCATCTAACATATTAAAATGCAGGCAGTACCGAGCTGTATCGTCGGTATTTGCCCAAAAATTTTTGACTATAGCATTTTTACCGATACCGGTACAAGAGGAGATTTTCTTTTTATCGGGGGGGGGGGTAGCTTTAATGTTTTTTTTCAAAAAATTTGCGGTGATATGCTTTCAAATCCTTGTCTTCGATATGGGTGTAAATTTGGGTGGTAGCGATGCTCGCATGGCCGAGGAGACATTGTACGGAGCGGAGGTCAGCGCCGCCTGCGAGCAGATGGGTTGCATACGAGTGACGGAGTGTGTGGATTTTTGTGGTAACGCCGCTCAGTTGTTCGATTTCCTGCAAGCGTTTCCAAATACCCTTACGGGTAAGGCGCTCCCCGTGGTGATTTAAGAACACCGCTCCTGTCGTTTCAGTGTTTTCGCGATGAGCCGGTTTTAAAAGAAGGGGGCGGGCAGTTTTTAAATAGACACTGAGCCGCGCTTCCGCCTGCGTTCCGAAGGGGATGATGCGCTCCTTTCCGCCCTTTCCGTGAACTTTCAACAGCTGCTCATTAAAGAATACATCTTCCAGTGAAAGCGTTACCGCTTCGCTTACCCGCAGCCCCGCCGAATATATCAGTTCAAACAGGGCGCGATCGCGGATGCCGTTCGGTGTATTCAGCGGGATGGCTGCCAAAAGCTTGTCTACTTCATCGGGGGCGAGCGCCCGCGGTAAGTTTTTTTCACGTCGGGGGCATTCCAACTGTTCTGCGGGATTATCGGCGCGGACGTTTTCCAGCTGCAAAAATCGGTAAAAGGAGCGGAGCGCTGCCTGATCTTTTGCAAGCGTTCTTCCTGTTACGCCTTCTTCCGCCCGGGCAAGAATGAAGCCGATACAATCGTCTTGAGAAGCGTCTTCGATAAGGCGCTCCTCTCCCATCTGCTGCTGAAAGAGGCGCAGTGTATTGATATATGTTTTAGCCGTCAGCTGCGCCCGCGCCTCCGCCGAAATTAAATACCCGTAAAATGCCCGTAATTGTATTTCATTCATCGTAATTTACTCAGGATAAGCACACCAGACCTCCTTTTGAAAATAGGCGGACATCTGCGTTGTCGCTTAACAAAAAACAGTCCTCGACGTACAGCAAGTACGCCTGCGGGTGTTTTTTGTACGCTCCTAGCATCTGCCTCGCCTTTTTTCAAAAGGCTAACGGAAAGATTGTTTTTAATAGCCAGTGGAGCTATTATTCTACTGCTGGAACCATCGCCTTTCGAGGAGGTTCTGATACTAGTATCTTCCTTTTGTGCGAAATTTCGCACACTTTATTTTTTAGAAGAAAGGTAATCGCATCAGATAGATAAATCAAAATCGCAGAATAATTGAGGCTGTGAGACCATTTGAACCGCGAAGAGGTTCAACTCTGGTTGAACAGCCTCAATTATTCTGCGGGGCTGTTAAAAAATAGTCTGATGCGATTACCTTTGGTTGCGCAAGTACGCCGGAACATCCAAATCGGTATTGGCGCCGGGGAGCTGCACACGGATAGGCTGCCGCGGGGCTTCGGTCATTGCCGGTTGTTGAAGCGGCGGGGCTGCCGGTATTCCTGCATTCCGCGGGCCGAGGCCGGGTAGGCTCGGCTGTTGCGGTGTTTGCAGTTTTGCCCATTCGCTTGCCGAAATAAAATCGTTTTGTAAAAACGACGTATGGAGCGGATCAGGCTGAGCTGCTGACTCCGCTGACTGGCCCTGCTTCTGCATCACCCCTTGAATCGGATCCGTGTCGGTAGGGAAGCCCGTTGCGATGACCGTTACGGTAATTTTATCTTTCATAGATTCGTCGGTTTCGTCGACAGCGATACCGTAGGTGTTTTCCACATCCGGATCGGCATTTGCCATAACGATTTCCATAATATCGTTTACTTCTACGGCAGAAAGTGATTCCGATGCGTAGATATTAACCAATATCCGCTTTGCCCCTTCGATATGGGAATCCTCCAACAGCGGGTTGTTGATGGCATCGGTTGCCGCATCAACCGCACGGTTTTCTCCCGATCCGGTGCCGACGCCTATCAACACATGTCCATTGCCGGCCATCGTGGAGCGGACATCCGCAAAGTCTATATTGATTATTCCGTTCTTTGTGATAATATCCACAATGCCCTGCACTGCACGGCGCAGTACGTCGTCCGCCATAACAAAGGCGTCTTTTATCGTCTGCTTACTGTCTACAAGGTTTAATAAATGCTGATTGGGGATAACGACCAGCCCGTCGACATTTTCCCGGAGTTTTTCAATTCCCGCTTCGGCGATACGCATCTTTGCGCGGCCTTCAAAAGCGAACGGCTTGGTAACGACACCGACCGTTAAGGCTCCTTGGTCGCGGGCGATTTTTGCAATAACCGGCGCAGAACCGGTACCGGTACCGCCTCCCATACCGGCGGTAATAAACACCATGTGTGCGCCGCGTACCGCATTCGCAATAATTTCGGTGTCTTCCATAGCGGCTTTTTCGCCGATTTCAGGTTTTCCTCCTGCACCGAGTCCTCCGGTTAACTTTGAGCCGATTGCCAATTTCATCGGCGCTTTTGAATAATTGAGTGCCTGTACATCGGTGTTTGCTACGATAAAATCGACGTACTGTATGTTGCACTCCAACATCCTATTAACCGCATTCGAACCGCCTCCGCCCGCACCAATTACCTTGATAACGGTGGGATTAACCGGTAACAATTCATTTTGCTGCATCACTTGATAATCCATATATGTTCCCTCCCTTTCCTCTATTAAAATAGATTTTTCCAAAAGTCTTTGATTTTGCCGACAATTTTACCCGGCTCTGCTTCTGTTTTTTTTGTTTCTTCACCGGAAGCCGCTTGCTGTTTGTACTGAGATAAAATCAGTCCAAGTACGGCAGCGAATTCGGGACTGCGGTATTCTCCGGTTAAACCGCCGAAGGTTCCCGGGATACCTAACCGGACAGCCGGTGTGCCGAAGATTTCGGAGGCAAGTTCTGTAGCACCAGGCATAAGCGAACCGCCGCCGCAGAGAATCACATTGCCTGCAAACCGGTTTGAAGCGGTTACAGGGGCTATTTTATCCTTTACCATCGTAAAGATTTCTGCCATTCGGGCTTGCAGAATATCGCATATATCCGCTTTTTCAATCTGTATCGGCGCCCTTCCGCCCGGAGCGGAAATTAGTACGGATTTATTATCTTCCAAAAGCGGCTGCCAGCAGCATCCGTCAGTTATCTTGACCTTCTCAGCGGTTTCGGATGAAAGCCCTTTTACAATTGCCAAATCGTTTGTCGCATGACCTCCGCCTACGGGCAGCACTGCCGTAAGAACCGGCGCTCCGCCGGACATCACCACAATATCGGTGGTGCCGCCCCCGATATCGATGAGTACCGAACCGAGATCCTGTTCTTCCTGTGTCATAACGGATTCTACGGCGGCCAAACCGTGATACATCGGGGTATCAACTTGTAAATTGGCACGCTTCACGCAATCGACAATATTTTTGATGCAGGTAACCGATCCGGTAATAATATGTACTTCCGCTTCGATGCGGACGCCAATAACATTATGCGGATCCACAATACCGCGCTGGTCGTCAACAATATACGATTGCGGGATAACATGCATAACGCGCCTATCCATCGGGATAACGACTGCTCGTGCTGCTTCTATAACACGGTCGATGTCCTGCTGGTCTATTTCGCGGTTTCCTTTACCTTTATCGGTAACGGCTACGATGCCGCGGGAATTAATCCCTTCAATATGGGTTCCGCCGATTCCCGTAATGCAGTGGGTAATTTCTACGCCGGACATCATCTCCGCGGATTCCACCGCTGCATGGATTCCCTGTACGGTCTTTTCAATATTGACAACCGTTCCTTTCCGTAAGCCTTCAGAAATACCGGTACCCACGCCGATAATTTGCAGAACGCCCGTTTCCAGTTTTTCAGCGACAACGGCTCTGATTGCGCTGGTACCTATATCCAATCCGACTATGACATCACTCATTGGCTTCACCTCTTAAACGGTAGGAAGCGGTTCCTGCCCGTACATCCAACTCCTCAATCTCCGCACTCAGATCAAATTTTTGTATGACATCCAATGCCAACATCATATACCGCAATCGCTCCTCATTCAATGTACTGTCGGTGCGTACCTTCACTTGCGTTTGTACCGGATAGAGGATGAGATCAAAACCGCCGTATTTTTTCTGTTCAATCTTTATTTCAGATATCTCGCTGAGTAAAACCGGATTTTTTTTCTGCAAAAGATCCAGCTGTTTGAACAGCGGTACAAGCTGCTTGTGTACCTTCATTCCCGCCCGTATAGTCTGAAAGGAAAGACCACTGATAACAGGCAACTCCGGCTGCCCTTTCTTGGAAGCCGTTTTAAATACTGTTCCCGTTTTATCTATTTCCATCGGGATGGTGCGGCCGCTGACTGTTGCAAGCAAGACACCGACCGGCTTCCGTTCGGTTATTTCAATCAGTACTTTGTCCGGATACTTTTTGAGTACCCGTGCTTCCGCAACGAGCGGATAACTTGCAACCCGATGCAATAACCCATCTTTATCGATCTTTCCCCATTTTTCCGTTCCGGTCAGACCGGCTGCTTTTTTCAGTTCCGCTTCGGAAATGGTATCATTTCCTAAAACCTGTATCTTTGCCGTTGAATTAAAAGGCAAAATAAAAAGGTGATAGACGGCGTCTCCCACTAAAAACAACAGCATCGCTAAAATAAGGATTTTCAGGAGCTGCTTTCCTTTTGTTTTTTTAACGGCTTGAGGTATTTGACGCGATTCGGTATATGCGTGGTTTTGTAAACCGATAATATCAGACATTATGAAGCACTCCTTTTTGCATAACTTGAAACATTGATAATCAGTCCGCATAGGCAAAGACTGGTAATGAGCGAAGATCCTCCGAATGAGAAAAAGGGGAGGGGAATACCGGTTGCAGGCAACAGACGGACAACGACTCCTAAATTTAAAAAAGACTGAAGGACGATTGAAGATGCTGCTCCGAACGCAACATAGCAGCCGAATCGATTCTTACAGGAAAACGCAATCAAATAGGCTACCGCGGTAAATGCAAGCAGGAGTGCAAGATAGCCGCACACGCCTAAAAAGCCCATTTCTTCCGCCCATGCGACAAAAATAAAATCGGAGTATATTTCGGGAACACTCGAAATTTTATGCACACCATTCCCTATTCCCGTACCGTAAAGACCGCTGCCGGTAAGCGCTTCGATTGCTGCATTGATTTGATAACCCGTATCGAGCGGATCGCTATCGGGGGAGATAAAAGAGAGTACACGCTTCATCCGGTAGGTTGAAGTAACAACCATAAGTACCGCGCAGGGAATGGTAACAATCAATCCCTTCAGGAACCAGAGCAGCGGTCCTCCTGCCGCAAAAAACATCACCATAAAGATAAGCATTAAAAAAATCGCACTTGAAAAATCATTTTCAAGGTATATCAGCAATACGAATATCGATGTGATAAAAAAAGGCGGCAATATGGAAATCAGCGGAACATCCAATTGATCCGCTTTTTTATCAAAGAAGTTTGCAAGAAAGATAATGAGCAGAAGTTTGATAAATTCCGACGGCTGCAAACTGAAACCTCCGATGGAAATCCAGCGGTTGGCGCCGTTCCGCGGTGAAGCGATGCCCGGAATAAAGGGAAGCAACAGAAGGATAAAGCCTGCTATCAAGAGATAGGGGAGCAGTTTTCGTAAATGATCAAAACTGAAGAATGAAAAAAAGATGAGGCCGATGCAGCCTATAAGGAGATTTCGGAATTGCCGGACAAGGAAGTAAGAAGAATCATCAAAAAACCGTTCGGCATAATGCAAAGAACCCGAATAGAGAACGGCAATTCCGATTCCAACCATGATGAGTACGAGCAGAATAAATGTGAAGCTGTACCGGTCTCGGTTGATATTCTTTTCGACGGTGATAGTGTGGTGCATCATACCCGCTCCTTTTGCAGAATAGGTTCAAACTGCTCGAGCGCAAGGCTGCGGGATCCTTTCAGAAATACAAAATCGTTCCGGTTTAATAAACCGTCTAAAGTGTCACGGAGTTTATCGGCAAAGGCTTCCGTAAAGCAGAAAAAAGGTTTATTTGCAGTGTTTTCTTGCTCGATGGCTGCCGTGCACATCTCTCTACCGAAAAAGAACAATGCGTCGGCATCGGAATCGAAGGCCGCGGCACATACGGCTTTATGTGCAGCAGGGGATTCTGCACCCAGCTCCTTCATCGAGGCAAGTATATAAATCTTTTTGCCGCTTACTCGGATATTTGCACACAGAGCAAGTCCTGCATTCATCGAATCGGGATTTGCGTTATAGCAATCGAGCAGGTAGGTTACCGGCCCGCGGATAATTTGCGATCTTCCGAATAAGGGGTGTATCTGTTCGATGCCCGCTTTTATCGACTGCAACCGGATATGACAGTATTCCGCAACGGCAATCGCGGCAAAGGTGTTTTGCACGTTATGGATTCCCGGAAGCGGTAAGCGGATAGTTTCTCCCCGATACCGTATCTCCGCACCGGAAAGTCCTTCGAGGGTATAGGAGCCGGGATCCGCACTGTAGGTAACTATTTTTCCGCGCGGTACTTCTTGCAAGAACGCTGTATACTCATCCTGAGCGGGGACGAAACCGACGGAGCTTTCATCAAAACAGGAAAAAATTTCTTTTTTCTCCCGGGCAATAGCGTCTTTGGAACCGAGCATTCCGATGTGAGCGGTACCGATATTGGTGATAACGGCAATGTTCGGTTTCAAGACTGCGGCAAGCTCCGCAATTTCTCCCTTCCGGTTCATACCAAGTTCAAAAATGCCTACTTCATGTTCTTTCGTTACGGTAAAAACCGACAGCGGCAAACCTGTTTCGGAATTGAGGTTGCCCTCATTTTTTATAATTCGGTATTTCTGTGCAAAGATGGATGCAAGCAGTTCTTTTGTCGTCGTTTTACCGTTTGAACCGGTTACTCCGATTTTAATGAGCTGCGGGAATTGTTCCAGATAGGCTGCCGCGGCATCTTGCAGTGCTTTTAACGTATGATCAACGCGGATACAGGCTGCCTGATATTTTTCACAGAGGGTGTGTATTTGTTGGGTGTTTTCTTGAACGCCGAGGTACGCTGCATCGGCAAGTACGCAAGCAGCTCCATGCTGTAACGCTTGTTCGATATAGCGGTGTCCGTCCTGCTGTGTACCCCGCAGCGGAATAAAAAGCGCATGATCGCCTACTGTTCTGCTGTCTGTGGTAACAGAGTCAAAACCTTGATAAGGAGAATAATTGCAAATAAATGTTCCTGCAACTGCCGTGCAGAGAGCCTCCCAACCCAACAACATGGCGTTATCCCTTCTTTTCCTTATCTAAGGAGATGCGGATAATTTGAGAGGAATCCGCTTTATGCATACCCAATTCTTCCACAGCAATCTTTTCGATCCGCTGCGGTTTTGACAGGATGGAAATAGCCGAAATCTTCCGTTTGTTTTCTGCAATCAGACGATTCTGCTCATCGTTATATGCGTTTACTTCGCGTTCAAGTGTATTATAAACTTGAGACTGCTTAACGGTGAAGAAAAACAGACCGGGAATACTGACGGTAAGAATCAAAGCTAAAAGGTGTTTCATATCGGTTATGTCCTCCTCAAAGAGAGCTTTTTTATAACGCGGAGCCGGGCGCTGCGGGACGGCGCGTTACCGGCTGTCTCTTCGGCAGAGGGGCCGACCGGTTTTTTCGTAAGCAAAGCTGCACGGGGCACGCCTCCACATGTACATATCGGCATTTCAGGCGGGCAAATACAGCTTTTTGCAAGGTCTCTAAAAAAAAGTTTAACAATGCGGTCTTCCAGCGAATGAAAGGAAATAACGCCCATTTTGCCTCCTTCTGCGAGGCAGGAAAAGGCTTTTTCCAACAGGCGCGGCAGCCGGTCAAGCTCGCTGTTCACGGCAATCCGTAAGGCTTGGAACGTCTTAGTCGCCGGATGTATGGGACCGTGCCTGAAACGGGCGGGAACCGCATGGAACACGGTTTCACTTAACTGCCGCGCTTCCGTAAAAGGGTGCTTTTCCCGTTCTGCAACAATAGCGCGGGCAATCGGGCGCGAAAAGCGCTCTTCCGCATAGAGGTACAGTAAATCTGCCAGTTTTTTTTCGCTATAGGTGTTTACAATATCGGCTGCTGTCAGCGATTCATTCGGATTGATACGCATATCGAGCGGTTCGTCGCCGCTGAATGAAAAGCCGCGTTTTGATTCCATATAATGGAAAAGAGAAATGCCGAGGTCAAATAAGATGAGCGAAGGTGCCGCTGTATCTTGAGGGTATTGATCAAAAAAAGTGTCCGACCAGCCTAAAAAAAACTGCATACGCTCGCCGAATGGGGCAAGCCGCACTTTTGCCTTTGCTTGAATGGCTGGGTCGGCATCGATACCGATAATCTTTAACTGTGGAAAGTGAGTTAAAAAGGCCTCGCTATGGCCGCCTTCGCCTAATGTCCCGTCGATAAGAAGCGGGTCGGATGTTTCCGGGGCAAGCAATTGCAGGCATTCTTGTAATAAAACCGGTGTGTGTACAAAGTTCATACATATTAAAAACGAATCAGCCCCAAGTCCTCGCTCGCTTGATGGAAATCCGCCTCGCTTCCCTCCAGATAAGCCCGATATTCATCCGCATTCCACAATTCGAGATAACGGTTGATGCCCAATAGCACGCAGTCTTTTTCGAGCTGCGCGTATTCACGTAAACTTTGGGGTATTGAAACACGTCCGGCCTTATCAATGTCTATTTCCTGTGCGGGAGCGATAAGCCTGCGCAGTACAAGACGGGAGTTTGCCTGAAACAAAGAAGCGGATTGCATAACTTTTTCGGATAGCAATGCCCATTCTTCGGGTGGAAATATCCATAAGCAGCGGTCAATTCCGCGGGTAATCACTACTTGTGAGCCCGGCAGTAAACAGCGTAATTTTGCAGGAAACATAATACGTCCCTTTTCATCAAGCGTATTATTATACTCTCCTGAAAACACACTTTTTTCCACTTTTACCTACTTTCCTCCACTTTTCCCCATTTACTTTTATTTTACCGGTAAAATGATAAATGTCAATGCTCTTTTTGCCGATATTATAGGGCAAATGTATTAGACATTTTTTTATATCCTCGCGGAAAAATTGGGACTATTCGACCAGAGTTGAACCTCTTCGCGGTTCAAATGGTCTCACAGTCTCAATTTTTCCGCGATTTATATTTACGCTGCCTGATTCCTTTTCCCTGATATAAATCCTCTAGTAGGAAATACAAAAAAACGCTATTTTATCGAGAGGAGGACTATATGATAGCTTTTAAATATGTGAAAAAAATTGCGCTGCTCTTGATGTTAAGTATCGCGCTTACTGCCTGTACGACTACGGGACAGGGTAAGCGGCTGTCAGAATTATCGAAGCCGGTGCTGATAGAACGCCCTGAGCGTTTTTTTTGGGAGATACGGGGGAATAAGGGTTCCGTTTATGTGCTCGGAACTATTCATGTTGCCGATAAAAAGTTTTATCCGCTTGAAAAGAATGTGCTGCGTGCCTTCGATAAAGCCGACCGGTTGGTGAGTGAGATTGGCGGTATGGCCGAAATGGAAGCTCTCGTCGGTGAAATGCAAACCGTTATTATGAAAAATATGAATACCGACCCTAAAAAGAGTTTACTTAATGTCTTATCAGAGGATGAACTTGTTTTTCTGTATGAAATGATCGGTGATGATACGATGCACCGGTTCGCCTTATTTAATCCGTGGGTCTTAAATACGGTACTGGTTCAATTACTGACGTTTAAGGCTGGGATGGATCCCTCAGATGGTATCGATATGTATTTGATGCAGCGTGCGGAAAATAAGAAAATCGAGGCACTCGATACGGCAGAGCAGCAAATTGCAGCTTTGTCATACGGTACTTTTGAAGATCAGCTAGCACTATTAAAGGATTCTATACAAGCGCTGCGAGATATAGACAAGAGTATAGCGGAAGTACATACGATTCGAGACCTCTACCTCAGCAATAATCGAAAAAAACTTTCAGCGTTACTTGTCGAATTACTTTTGGAAGTACCGTCCTCTTTTTCTGAGAAAAAAGCGCAAGCTTATATCGATGCGTTGTTGACCGATCGGAACCGGATATGGGCACAGAAATTCGATGAATACCTGCGCGAAGGCGGCGACACATTTGTTTTTGCCGGTACTGCGCACTTCCTTGGAAAGTCGAGCGTTTTTGAAATTATGCGGCAAAAGAATATGCTTGAGTAAAAACGATAGATCGCCTCTAGAAACTCGGTTAGATTTTTAGAGGCTCCCAATAGTGCTTATTCCTTCTTACCGAAGCCGTATTCATCTCGGTCAGGCGGAACGTACCAATCGACGGCAAACCAGAGGCGGGGATCGGCAAGGTCTTGTGCGATTTGACCGAGCGCAACCTTTGCCGTTGTTTCTGCAATAAGATAGCGCTTACCGTTGTGGGTAAAGCGTGCTCCGTCGCCGGTACAGTCTACGGCTGCAACCGCGTGCTTTTGTTCCGGGGCAATCATCAAGATTGAATCGATATTGAAGTACTGCAATAGTACGGATATTAGCAGTGCGCGGCTGTCGCAATCGCCGCTTCGGTCGCTGCACACGGCCGGGATATTGAGAAAGTCGGCTCCGCTTTCATCCCTTGCATAGGTAAAATCCTGCATCCACTCAAGCAGGGCTGCGGCGACGGTTTCCGCAGCGGGCATTTTCCCTTTTTTGTCCACTTCTATTAATTCTTTTTCCAGCATCAGCGCAAGATGGCGGCATCGGGTAATACTGTCGCGGTAAATCATCCGGTAATAGCGCTGCCATGCTTTTTGCTGCAGCGGGGAATTAAGGTAGCGTGTCAGCAGGGCAAACTCGCGGTCTATTACTGCTTGGTTCGCTTCGGAATCGGAGCGGTCAAAATGCACGGAAAGTTTTTTTCCGTTAAAGAGCACTTCTTTTTTTACCGTTCCTTCTTTGGGATATACCGCTTGAATCATCGGGCCGGGTTCAAAAAAAGACTGACGGCTGATGAACACCGCATCCAAGCAGGAAATCATCATCGGCTCATATTCCTGCGCTTTTGCCGCCTGTGTTGTTGTTAAGACAACCAGCCATCCCTTTTGTTCGGCGAGCGGCTGCACCAAAAGCCACCCCGCCTGTTTTTGGTTTTGCTGTGTAAATTGAAGGTTTGCAACGAGCGTGGGGTTGCCCTGCATCAAAAATTGTATCGCTTTTTTTTGCGCTTTCAGTTGAGAAAAAATATGCTCTGCCGCAGCGGTTACCGTACCGAACTGCTGATACGGGTAGAGCGCAACCTGTAATCCGACGGGGATAATTGTATTTTGATAAAGGTAGCGGGAATTATCCCGTGAATTCACCTGTCTGAATCCCTCCGGTAAATCCAATGTATAGCCTAATGAAGGATTGCTGATCAGTTCCGCCCGAAGCGGATAGCCGATACAAAACGATAAAAGAATGAAACATAACAAGTGCTGAAATTTTTTCCGATTCATCATATACTCCCCACTATGCACAATAGTCAACAAAATATTGTAAAGAAATCCATTCCGATTGTATATGAGGACGAGGCAATTTGTATCGTCAATAAGCCTTACGGTATTCCGGTACAGGGCGGCGCGCATATTTCCGTGTGCCTTACCGAGATTTTAAGCAAGCAGCTCAGGACAGAAATATTTCCGGTACACCGGCTGGATAAAGAGACTTCCGGCTTATTGGTAGTTGCAAAAAACGCCTCCGCCGCCCGTACGTGCCGTACCTTGTTTGAGTCGCGGGCGGTCGAAAAGGAATATCTTGCATTATGCTTCGGCAGTTTTGAACATTCTGTAAATAAAAAAACACTGAAACCCATTCCGAAAGAAGGCATTATCGATACGCCGATTATGGAAAACGGCACGCCAAAGTCTGCCTCAAGTGCATACAAACTGCTTGCGGGTACTGACGCATACAGCTTGTTCTCCGTCCGATTGCATACCGGCAGAATGCACCAAATCCGTATTCACCTTGCCGGTATCGGCTGCCCGATTATCGGCGACGATAAGCACGGAAACTTTGCATCAAATAAACAGCTTTGGAAAACCGCCCGCATTAAAAAGCTCCAGCTCTGCGCATATCGCCTCCGCTTTCCCATCGGCGGCACGCTTCGCCTTTTTACCGTGCCGGTACCCGAACATATACAGGCGGCGATTGATATGCTGATGCCGGAAACTATCTGCGGCCTTGCTTGACAGGTGTATAAGCGCAGGGTATAGTTTCGGCGCTATGCACTATAAAGTTTTATTCAGAATAGAAAAGCTTCAGTTAATTGCTAAATTGCAAAATAAATTAGTCAATTACCGAAATTATTGCAAAGAAACCGGCGATACGGCGGAAATTGAAATCGTGTTTGCCGGAGATGTTGTACAATATTTTAAGAATCTTGAAAATGATTTTACGGACTGCGATTGCGACATAGCCCTGTGCCATAATGCCTTAGCGGGGCAGGGGATGGAAGACATACAGTATAAAAATATCAGAACCGTACGTGCCGGAATCGGAGAAATCATCAAACGGAAAGCAGAAGGCTTTATCGAGTATACGATTGAGTAAAAAACGCAGCTCTGTACATTATTCTGTGTACTTTCGCTCCCCGTTTTGACTCTCCGCTGCGAGGTCTAGCAGCGCCTGCCGTTCTTTTGCGGTAAGGTCGCGGAACTCTCCTGCTTTCAGGGTTCCCAGCTCAAGGTTCCCGATGCGAACCCGCACCAGCCGCTTTATCGTGCAGTTACAGGAATCCAGCACGCGGCGGATTTCTCTATTCTTTCCTTCGACAAGTACAATCCGTAGCTTACGGCGGTTTACGGCAGCGGCTGAACGGCATTTGTAAAAAATGCCGTCAACGCGGATACCGCGTTCAAAGCGGGTGAGCAGCTCCGGCGGAAAGTCCTGCGTAGTCTCGATGACATATTCCTTTTCGATCTGTGCCGACGGGTGTTCTATCTTTGCGGCAAAATCCCCGTCGTTGGTAAAGAGGATTGCCCCGCTCGAAAACATATCGAGCCTGCCGATGTTGTAGAGCCGCTCGCTGTAGGTCTCTTTTAAAAGATCTGCGGCAGTGGGGCGTCCTTTCTCGTCGGAGAGCGTGCAGACGAAGCCCGCCGGTTTGTTCAATAGTACGTAGCACTTGCGCGCTTCGGGGTGCACCGGTTTCCCGTCAAGGAGTACCGTATCACCCGTGCGAACCTTGCTGCCCATGCCGGTAACAAGCGTTCCATTTACGGAAACACGCCCCTCCGCAATAATCTTTTCGCAGGCACGCCGCGACGCAATCCCCGCATGGGCAAGATAGACTTGCAGTCTCATCTCCGAAGTGCCGGTCTGTTCGTTACCTTCAGGAGCGGTACCGTTGTTGAAATATTCGGTTCGCTTGCCGCTGTTTTTATCGCCTTCGTTACGAGTGCCGTTATCAAAAGGTCGCGAGCTGTGAGAAAAATGATTGTTACCGCGCAAGTTCGAACCGCTCCTGTTCCGTCTCATCCATCTTGGGTAAGTCCGCGATGCTGTTTAAACCGAATACTTTTAAAAATTCCTTGGTCGTGCCGAATTGCACCGGCTTTCCGGGAATATCTTTTTTCCCTACTTCTTTAATCAGCTCTTTTTCTACCAAAAGCCTAATCATCGTGTCGGCGGAAACCCCGCGGATTGCCTCGATTTCGGCACGGGTTATCGGCTGAGAATAGGCGATAATCGACAGCGTTTCCATCGCAGCGCGCGAAAGGCGGTTCTCGTTCTTTTTACCGTAGCGGTCTTTCAGCGCATCCCAAAATTCTTTTTTGGGCGTGATAATCCAGCCGCCCATCATCTGTGTAATTTCGATACCGCTCGAACCTTCCGAATATGAATCTTTTAGATTTTTAATACATTCTTTTACGACATCGACCGATAAGCCGGCAATTTTACTGATTGCAGCGTCGTCAAGCGGCTCTCCTTCCAAATAGAGGATTGCCTCTACGAGAGCTGTTTCTTTTTCCATTTTATACTCCATCATCATTGCGGGCAGCTTCCCACGGGCGTATTTTTATATCGCCGAACATCCTGTTTTGCCAGATACTTGCCATCCTGAATTTGACCGCCTCAAGCAGCGCCATAAAAGCGCAAATAACATCCAGCAGATTGCCCTTCCGTACAATCAAATCGGTAAAGAGGCATTCGCCCTTTTCTTCCAAAAATTCGTTCATCAGCGTCAGCTTTTCGTTTACGGACACTTCTTCGTACAGGTCAAGAATTTGTTCCGAGTTATAATTGGACATCAGTTTTGAGAACGTCCGTAAAAGCTCCCATGTATCAACCCGCTCCCACAGGTTCTCTTCGGTAAAGGGAAGCGCGTGCTGTATTTTCTTGCGCTCAAAAAACCATTCGGCCTCGCTTTCTTTTTCTTCCATTAGAACCGACAGTTTTTTAAATTTCTGATACTCAATCAGCTTGTTGACCAATTCCATACGCGGGTCTTCGATATCCTCATCGTCCAGATCAACCTCGACGGGAAGGAGCATCTTGCTTTTAATGTAGATAAGATGCGCCGCCAATTCATAAAACTCGGTTAAGCTGTCCAGATTGAGGCTTACCGCGTAATCGAGATATTCAAGGTACTGTTCGGTTATGTCCCCGATGGGAATATCGTAGATATTGATCTCATTTTTCTTAATTAAAAAGAGCAGAAGGTCGAGTGGTCCTTCAAAATCGTTGACTTTAAACGCACTCAGCGCCTCGTTGTTCTGTTCTTCGTGCTTTTCATCTTCGCCAGTTATCATGGGCGGTATTATATCGAAGAATAGAACTTTTGAAAATATACGGCGCATCTACATCGTCTCTTTTCAAAAGCGCTGGAGATACGACGCATCTACTACCTCAGAGACTTTTTCGTACGCCTTGATCGGGTAGGGCAGCGAGTGTGGCGGCGAGCGGCTGTTGCGTAACGGGATCACTGTAGTCAGGATACAGTTCCAACAAGGGAATGAGTGCGAATGCTCGCCGGTATACTGCGGGGTGCGGGATGATAAGCGGAGGATTATCGAGCTTAACAATTTGCCTTCCGAAAAAGAGAATGTCGATGTCAAGTGTGCGGGGGCCTTTGGGAATTTCGGCTTCACGGTTTCTGCCGTAATCCGCTTCAATCTGCTGGAGCGTTTTAAGCAGTGATGCGGGACTTCCTGTATAGTTTCCCGATACAACCATGTTGTAAAAATCGTCCTGATCGAGGTAATCCTGCGGTTTTGTAATATAGACGGATGAGGTACGGATTCCGCTTAAGAATGATGTGAGCCGTTTAATGGCCTCTGCAAGGATTACTTTTGAATCTCCGCGATTGGAGCCAAGTCCCAATATAATTGTTTCCATAACTAAAATTTTCGGCCTCTTTACAAAAAAATAGTATACTTTTATAGTAGTGATATTATTTCACATTGTCATCATTGAGAACAAAGGAGATACTAAAGCGGTATGAGTAAATTTTTGGCGGATGCCTCTTTTTGGGAGCTTTTTCCTCAAGCGCAGCTCGGTGTGGTGTTGTTAAAGGGAATTGATAATAGCGGCGAAAGTGTCCGTGATATAAAGGTATTACTTTCTCGAAGTAACGCCGATGCGGAAAAATTTTTGGTAAAAAATGTGTTCAGCGAAAATCCCGTTATCGCTATTTGGCGGGATGCATATCGGAAGTTTAAGACAAAGAAGGGCGTTCGATGCAGTATCGAAGCGCTGCTGAAGCGGGTGGAAAAACAGAATCCTGTTTCGTACATCAATCCGCTGGTAGATATTTACAATGCCGCGTCATTGCAATTCGGCTTGCCGTGCGGTGCGGAAGACAGCGATGCCTTTGACGGCGATTTGATCCTCGGTATTACAAAAGGCGGCGATGATTTTTTTGCACTCGGCGATGAGGAACATAGCCAAACACTGGAAGGGGAGTTGTGCTATCGCGATAATAAAGGCGCCGTCTGCCGCTGTTTTAATTGGCGTGACGGGCAGCGCACGATGATTACGGAAAATACGAAAAATGCGTTTATCATCATGGAAAATCTCGATCCTGCCCGCTTGGAAGACTTAAAAGCCGCATTGGCGCTTATCGGAGAGTATGCTCAAAAGTACCTTGGAGCTTCGGTTACAACTGAAATTTTGACGCAAGCGAATCCTTCTATAGAGTTGTAAATAGTATAAAGCTGAGAAGCGTGGACGTTTGGATATTGTATCCTTAGGTTTGCAAGCTCTCAGCTTTTTTATTCGTGCAGATGCGTAAAAGAAACAAGACTCCTGTTATATTCCCGCTCCTAAATCGGCAATTGTGGTTTTGTTAAGCGAATCTGCCATCGCCTGTTGCGCCTCTTGCAATGCGGTGTCAAGCACACGGTGAATCTTACTTCCGACAGGGCATTGCGGATTTGGATTCGGATGGAAATTGAAAACCTCCCGTTCCTCTGCTCCCTCATTGATTGCGTTGTATACATCCAGCAGCGTGATTGTATCAGCCTTCCGTGCCAAGTATGAACCGCCGACCCCTGCCGCAGTTCTTACTAATCCAGCCTTTTGCAGCTGCAGCAAAATCTTCCGTATGATAACAGCATTGACACCGGTGCTTGCAGAAATAAAATCCGAAGTAACGCGCATATCCTTTTCAAAATACTGAATGCACAAAAGCGTATGAACCGCTGCTGTAAACCGAACACTGATTTTCATATTGCTACTGCCCCCTACGATTATGTGCTGCTATTTCCTGCAAAACCCCGCCAATGTCATCATTGATACAGAGCGACCGTTTTTCTATTTCATACGGTGCAAATGCTTCCCCAAAATTGATACAAACATACTGCGCATTCGGATTTTTTGCCGTCATCTGCCAAAACGGATACTTTATAATTCCGGGAGTGTTTCTTCCAACACCCAGCTCAAGAAACACCACCTTCCCCGTTCCTTCTTGTTGACCTGAACGGCTTGTTATATTCCGGCTTTGTAAAAATGTTTGGTAGCAGTTGGCAGCCTGATCCCAGCCCTCGTCTGTAACAAATGTGTCATCTGCCCGAAGATTCATACTCATCGGTTTTCCGCAAACAGGACAATGCGGTACAAGTTCTGACGGGATTTTCATCTCGTTGCGGAATTCCCACATTGCGCGGACTTGTTTTTCGTTGTCATACGTTTTGTGATGACACGGTTCACTGCATTGAAACAACCCGTAGTCGCCCTGCGTATAAAACAGCCGATCTTTGTCAAAACCTGCTTTTTGGAAACAATGATCTACATTTGTCGTAAGCACAAAATAGTCTTTGTTCCGTACAAGCGAAAGTATGTTGTTATAAACCGGTTTGGGTGGATCCATATAACGGTTTATCATAATATAGCGGCTCCAGTATGACCAACGCTCTTCAAGCGAAGCAAATGGTGTAAATCCGCCTGAATACATATCTTGAAAACCGTACTTGACCGCAAAATCGGAAAAGTATTTTTCAAACCGCTCACCGGAATAGGTGAAACCTGCCGAAGTGGAAAGACCGCTCCCTGCACCGATGACAACGGTTTCCGCTTCGGAAATAATCTGTTTTAATTGCTCAATAGCTTCTCTCATATAAAATCCTCCGTCTGTGTCATCATGTACCTTCTTTGAAAGAAAGTTTTTGTTGTTCTTATGAATTTACATCTGTGACTATATAGCGGTTTGATTGTAATGTCAATAGAACTTTTGAATTTTTTCATTCGGTTAACACCGGTTAGTCAGTGGTTTCTGACCGATCGGTGTTTTTTATCGTTTTCCCTCTTTACTAAATAATAAAATATCGTTATATTTATACTAATAATAAAAGGACGATTAAATATCCGCTGAGTGTAATACAACGGATATTGAATAGTTCTTTGGATTATGAAGGAGTATAAATTATGAAGTACGCAACATTCAGCATCCCCCCGAAGATTGTACACGGTGTGGGAGCCTTGGAATTCCTTTCTACGTTGGAAGGAAAGAAAGCCGCTATTGTTACCGGCGGAAGCTCGATGAAAAAATTCGGCTTTATTGATGAAGCAAAGGGCTATCTGGAAAAAGCTGGTATGCAAGTGCTGGTTATCGACGGCGTAGAACCCGATCCTTCCGTTAAAACCTGTAAAGAAGGCGGCGCAAAGATGGCAGCCTTTAATCCCGACTGGATTATCGCATTGGGCGGCGGTTCTGCAATGGATGCTGCAAAAATCATGTGGGTGTACTACGAATATCCCGGCTATAACTTTGACGATTTAGCCGCTTTCAAATTCCCGAAGCTGCGGACAAAAGCAAAATTAGTCGGTATCCCGTCTACCTCCGGAACCGCTTCCGAAATTACCGCCTTCTCCGTTATTACCGACACGGAAAAGAATATCAAATATCCGCTCGTAAGCCCTGATATTATCCCCGACATTGCAATTGTTGATGATAGAATCCCTGCAAAGATGCCGCCGCTGGTAACAGCTCAGACAGGTATGGACGTTATGACTCACGCGATCGAAGCATACGTATCTACCGCTCATGACGATTACACCGACCCCTATGCGCTTGAGGCAATTCGGCTGGTATTCGACTATCTGGAACGGGCTGTTGCAAACGGAAACGATATGGAAGCGCGCGGAAAAATGCACACAGCATCCACCGTTGCCGGTATCGCATTCAGCAACTGCTCACTCGGTATCGTACACTCGATGGCGCATAAGATCGGCGGTGAATTCCATCTGACACACGGTGAAGCGAATGCAATCATGCTTCCGTATATTATCAACTACAACAGAAAAGAAACCGACCGCTACAGCAAGCTGGAAGGCGCTTTGGGTATCGACGATATTGCAAAAGCTGTCTCTGCCTTGAACCGGAAAGTGGGTATCACCCGCACTATTCAGGAAGGCAAGAACACTATTATTGCAGAAGATAAGTTCCTCAAGGTATTGGATTTGATGAGTGAAAGAGCATTTAACGATGCTTGTACGCTGACCAATCCGCGCAAAACCTCTGCCGCCGATATTAAGAAGATTTATCTTGCAGCGTATTACGGCAAGGAAATTGATTTCTAAAAATATAAGGGCATCTCTAAAAACTCAGCAGAACTTTTTAGTAAATCCCTAAA
Organism: Treponema sp. OMZ 857; assembly: GCF_024181085.1. Lineage (NCBI taxonomy): Bacteria > Pseudomonadati > Spirochaetota > Spirochaetia > Treponematales > Treponemataceae > Treponema > Treponema sp. OMZ 857. The sequence continues at coordinate 1,935,083 of NZ_CP051147.1, read as the reverse complement.
AGCCGATTAGACCGTACGGTTTAATCGGCTTTTTTAGCGGCTCTGTTATTTTGAGCAATACCCCTTAATACGCAGGATTATCCCATGTTCTGCTGCAGAACTTCGGCTTGCGCTTTATATCCGCGGAGGTTCATCAAGCTTTCGGGTTGACAAGTGCTTCTGTTTAGCATTAGTATAGAAGTATGATAAGAAGTTTTGATGATATAGAAACAGAATCAATATGCAAAGGTAATAAAAGTAAAAAGTTACCGATGACGATTCAGAATGTTGCAAGAAGAAAACTTCGAATGATTGAAGCTGCAAAAGTTGTAGAAGATTTAAGGATTCCTCCAGGTAATCGTTTAGAAAAACTTGCCGGGAATTTAGACGGATTTTATTCAATCAGAATAAATGATCAATGGAGAATTGTTTTTAAGTTTGAAAATGGAGGTGCAGAAAATGTTAGAATCACAGATTATCACTGATAAAAAATTACCCAATGTTCATCCAGGAGAAATTCTTAAAGAAGATTTTTTAGATGCAATGAGCATTTCTGCATATCGTCTGGCAAAAGAAATCAATGTTCCTGAAACAAGAATCTCCGAAATAATTCACGGAAAGCGTTCAATTACTGCGGATACCGCTATCAGATTTTCAAAATTCTTTGGAACGACAGCAGAATTCTGGCTCAATCTTCAGAATCTGTATGATTTGGAAGAAGAAAACAATAATCATTCCCGAGAGTTTGAAACAATAAAAATGTACGCCTATGTCTAAATTGTCTAACACCGTTTTTAAAGCTGATATTTATTTTGTCACGAAAGTTGTTTAGGCGGTCGCCTGTGCTCCTTTACACATATAAAATATTTAAAATCAAAAAAGAAATAGTTGAAATGTGTGATGTTGATAATCTGGATTATACAGTTGCGGAATTAGGCAAAAAAGTATAATAATTGAAGCATAGTTTCTAAAAAATGAACGTTTTGCAGTAGAATTTTTTGATAAAATCCTTGGTATGGATTTTTACGAAGGATTTTATTCTGATGAAACATATCTAGAGCACTTCTATTGTGATGTCGATGATGACAAGAAAGGAAGAATAAAAAAAGGAATCATAGAAAAGGTGAAATCATATTATGGTGTCGATATAAGAGAGGTTTATGATTTTGCTTTGGCAGATGTATTTCAATTTATACATAGATAAGAATCACCCAACATAGGTCTGTAACCGGTGTACGGCCAAGCTGTGTGCGGTACAAGCAGTCGATTTGTCCTTCTGGTAGCAAGGGAAAAAATGAATGAAAGCAAAAATCTTACTATTATCTTTTATATTTTCCATGAGCCTTATTTCTTGTAAAGAAGAATCGGTAAATGATTTATTTGAAAGTTTTGTACATAAAGAATCTAATGAAAAATATATTGTATTAAAGACCGCTGATATAACTCCGATTGAATCATTAGATAAGGATTATCGCAAGATAATAGCAAATCATAACCATACAATTGTGTTGCTTGAAAAAGCAAAATCTACGAAAGAAACGAAATATTGTATTTCAAATTTGGTTTGCCCTATGACAGAGGGTGATATTGCTATTTGTATGCTTATCGATATGTATAAAATGCCTGATGATTATTTTGAAAACGTAATGTATGAAAATATAAAAAGAGAAATGCATAATGCCGGAGATTTTTGGAATTATGTTCATGAATCTGAAGATCATAGAGATGAAATCATACAAAAAATTATTGATTGGATTAATGTTTGTAAGAGCGATGATATATTGCTCCCTTGGATTGAAGAAGAAATTATAGATTATACTTTTGAACTTATATCGGATACAGAGATAGAAAATTTTGTATTTCATCAATCAGATGATGGAATGCGAGTGACAACTTGTAGTTATGGAAAAAAAGATTCCTTTGTTGCTGGCCCAATTGAATATTGGAGTGTAGAAAACGGTTATCTTTGTATTTATTCGGATGAGAATATACTTTCAAGAAAAACAATTAAAATTGGTAAAATTCGAATTGATGAAGAAAAAGGAATTCTATATGCCTATAGAAATAATAAAAAAGTTGAGTATAAATATAGAAGTTCTAAAGACTTCGGTTTTTAGAGGTTCCCTATATTAAAAGGAATCTTCCCGTAAAATAACGATATAAGAACGAATTATAAAACAGAATTAGTAAATCGCCAAAAGCCGATTAAACTGAATGCAGTCTAATCGGTTTTTTTAGCGGCTCTGTTATTTTGAGCAATACCCCTTAATACGCGGGATTATCCCATGTTCTGCTGCAGAACTTCGGCTTGCGCTTTTGCTCTTCGGTCATGTCGATGCCGAGGGTGCCGCCCGGGTTCATAATGTTGTCGGGGTCAAAATGCTTTTTTAGGGCGCGGAAAATATTCAGCCTATCCGTGCCGATCGACTGCTCCACCCACGCCGCAGTCATCTTTCCGACACCGTGGTGGTGGCTCATCGCAGCGCCCTGTTCCATGATATTATCAAAGATACCGAACTGATACTCTGCATATTCTTCTTTATCGCGGAATTTCCCGATGAAGATAAAATAGAGATTGGCACCCTGCTCATAGGCATGGGAAAGGTGCGTCATACAGACCGTGTTCGGGCGGGATTTTGCAAAGGCGCGTACCTTTTCATGCACTCTGCCCATCATCTCCCAGGTAACGGAGCATTCCATCGTGTCGATGATAATGCCGTAGTCCTGCAGCGATTCCCGTAAATAGGGGTCGGTAAAGCGGCCTTCTTCCCATTTATGTGCGGGATAGCCGGTGAGGTACAGTCCGCCGTGGGCTTTGCTGATTTTTTTTACGATGCGGAAGAGGTTTGAAGAAAAGCCTCGTTCCCCTTCCGTCCAGCCTAAGAACATACAGCGGTCATGCGCTTTATATCCGCGGAGGTTCATCAAACTTTCGAGCGGGGTGCCTTCCACGCCGTAGAGCTTCATCATTGCATCGGTTTCTTCGGGGTCGGATAGGCGGAACACGGAAGGATAGCCTGCTTCGGCTTGCATAATTTCCCGCGCGGCGTCGCGTCCGCTCTGCCAGTCCTTAAACATAAAGCTGAAATACCGGCGGTTCTCCGCAGTCAGACGGGAAATTTTCAGCGTTACATGCGTCAGTACGCCGAACGCTCCCTCCGACCCCATCATCAGCTCATCGATATCAGGGCCGACAGCGTGGGCGGGGAGTCCGTAGCTTTTAATGATGCCGGCGGGAGTAACGTATGTCTGCCCCATCACGATATCGTGGATATTGCCGTAATAGGTTGAGTTTTGACCGGCGCCCCGCGTTACCGTCCAGCCGCCGACGGAGGAGTATTCAAACGACTGCGGAAAGTGTCCGCAAGTGTATGCGTGTCGTGCGCCGAACCGTGCCTTTGCTTCGCTCAAGATTTTTTCGAGCTGGGGGCCGGACATTCCCGCTTCAACCGTAATGGTTTGATCGGTTTCGTTAAAGTTAATCACCTTGTTAAAGTTCCGCCGCAGATCAAGGCTGATGCCGCCCTTAAACGCTTCTACGCCGCGGGTAACGGAAGAGCCGCCGCCGTATACATAGAGGGGGATGTGCTGCTTTTGGCAGTATTCGACAATCTGCACGATTTCTTCATGACTTGAAGGATAGAGCACTGCCCGCGGGGCATTTTCGGTGATATTCTCCCGCAACCGGTAGAGGTCGTACATGGTTTTTCCGTAAGCTACGGAAAGCCGGTTGTATCCCTTGGTACTGACATTGTCCTTACCGCACACGGATTCAAAGAACGCGACATGCTCCGGTTCAAGCGGCGGTGTCGCTAATGTTTCGGGCACAACTTCATGTCCGTCGGCGCCTTTTTGCTGAAAATCGGCATCAGTTAAGCCGAGCTCACCTTTCATAAAGGTAAAGAGCCTTTCATTCGGTTCCTTAAATTCGTTGGGGTCTCCCCATTTTAAAATCGATCGGAATGAAGCGGGCGGCGGGGGAACTTGCTCCCATTCTGGTTTAAAATTCTTGTATACCTTACGTTCTGCCATAGCCATCTCCTATTAAAACTACTTTTTATGACGGATAACCGGTTACTTCGCGTATCCGTTTATACACGTGCTTTAAGATAGGATATATCTGCGTGTATATTTTATAGAGTTCATCATATAATTCGCGGTTATCCGGTGAAGGGTTAAATTCCCGCGCAAAATGAACCATGTTTTTGGCGCTTTCTTCGATACTTGAATAACACCCCGTCCCGTACGCCGTTAAGATCGCGGCACCCAGTGCGGAAGTTTCCGTTGTCGCACCACGGACAAGCGGCTTGTTTAAAATATCAGCAGTGATGCCGCAGATACGGTCGCTCTGCGAGGCGCCGCCCGAAACGGCAACCTTTTGTACGGGAACGCCGCTTTGTCGTTGCAGTTGTTCCAACCCCTCCCGCAGCGAGTAGGCAAGCCCCTCGACGATTGCACGGTATATTGCGTGCCGTCCGTGTACGTCGCCGAATCCGATCATCGAACCTTTCGCATAGTGATCTTTAAGGCTTGCGCCCCAATAGGGTTGCAGCATCAAGCCGTAGCAGCCGGGCGGGGACGAGTCGAGGAGGCGATCCATAATTTGCTCAGGAATAATACCGGTCGCTGTCGCCTGTGCCCGTTCTTCATAGCCAAGCTCGTCCTTAAACCAGCTGATCATCCAGTAGCCGCGGAATATTTCGATTTCCGGTACCCAACGTCCGGGATAGGCAGCGCTGTATGCGGGCAGGAAGCGGATAGGTTCCGTGTAGCGGTCGGTACATATTTCTACCGTCGCCGTCGTGCCGAAACTGAGGGAGGCGGTTTTTGCATCGAGACATCCCATACCGAGCGTTTCGCATGCCTTATCGCTGCCGCAGGCGATGACCGGTATACCGGCAGGAAGCCCCGTTTCCAGCGTGCCTTGAGCGGAAACCCGTCCGATTTCTTTCCCGCTTTGCACAACACTGCATTTTTTATCATCATCTATCGGAAATATCTTCGCCGTGATGTGTCCGGGCGATGCCCACTTTTGCTTTTTATGATCAAAGGGAATGTGTCCGACTAAGGATGAAGGAGAATCCGCGGCAATTCCCGTAAGCCGGTATTGAAGATAGCCCGAAACCATCAAAACCCGCCAGGTTTTCTTCCAAATTTCCGGCTCGTTTTCCTGTATCCAGTTGCACTGACCGTCGCTTTGGGAGTGCATGATTTTTTCGTAGTAATCGACTGCTTTCAGCGCAGCCTTCATAATGAAATTCGGATGATACCGGCCGCGTGCCTTTCGGGTATCGAGCCACGTGATTGCAGGGCGCAGTACGTTTCCGTCTTTCCCAATGAGGATAACGGTGTCCCGCTGGGCTGTTACGCCGATCCCCTTTGCGCGGGCTATTAAATCGGGATATTCTCCTTTGAGGGCAGCCGCACCTTTGCAAAGTGCATTCCACCACACAGCAGGGTCTTGTTCCGCCCATCCCGGCCGCGGGCTGACGCACGGTTTATACATGATCTGCTTTTTTGCGAGTACCGAACCGTCTTCCGCAAAGATAATAACGCGTAAACTTTGGGTACCGCAGTCGATTGAGATAATCGTCGATTGATTGTTCATAATCATTCGGCCTCCGTACTTGCACAGGCGAGAATCGGTATTTTTGTCCCGTTTTCAGCGGTAAGCTGCGCAAGACAGTCGCCGTACCGTACCGGAGTGGAGGCGGTAATAGTGCGTATTTTTTCTATCATAGATTTCATCTCCTCAAGCGGAATTTCACATCCGGTTTTTACCGGCAGGCGAATAACCTCAGGCTCACCGAATCCTGTCGTTTTTCCATTACACCGAGCTGACCGGCAGGCAACGGTGGTCGTGAGCGTTCTCATAGGGCACAGCACTTCCTGTTTGCCGTAAATGGCTCCCTTAGGGCAGCTGTTTCCGCTTACTTCTATTATATTCGTTGCATCATCGATTGTCATGGTTAATGCACAGCCGCGCGGACACGCAATACAAGTTAGCTTTTTGATCATTTCGCCTCCTTTGCCCGATGTACCGGTTCTGGGTCAGTCAGCGAAAGGAATAGTTGCTGTGTGTAGGTCGGTATCGATGCGGTATCTACTATAATCCGCTCCATCTCCGGCGGTTTTAATGACCGGAATGTTTTTTTGAAAAGAATCTTTGAGCCTGTTTTTGTTTCCGCGGTAATCGTCAATACCGCTTGCTCCCGTTGCGCCGCAGACCGGAAGTACAGCACCGCCTGCTTCCCGTCCGGTACGATACGGGCGGGTGTTTGGTATAGCAGCGTTTTATCGGCACAGATGGGAATTTCAGCAGGATTTTTGCGCAGTGCCGCCGGCTGTACTTCCGTGAAGTATGGCTCAATCCTCGCGAGTGCCGCCATGCGATATTCCGTTGACTGACTTCTTCCCGCGATGGTACTACCTTCAAACGGTATCCTGCTGCAGAGTAAGGCAGCCCGTTCCCCGGCAATACTGCCCGACTCGGAAACATAGTCTACGAGGTCGTTGACATGGAGTGCGTTTCCGCAGGAGAAAAGTCCCGGCACGGTTGTTTCCATATATTGATTAACCTGCGGCCCCTTTGTCCGCGTGTCCATGTTCGGCGCAAGACTGTCGAGGATGTCGTTTTCGGGGATAAGCCCGACGCTCAATATGAGGGTGTCGCAGGGAATGTACCGTTCCGTACCGGCGACCGGCTGCATCCGTCCGTCAACCTGCGTAACGGTTACGCCCTCCAAGCGTCCTGCCCCGTGCAAGGCGCTCACCGTCGTAGAAAGGCGGAGCGGAATACCGTAGTCTTCAAGGCATTGCACGATATTGCGGGTCAGTCCCGACGGTTCGCTCTTTACCTCGTAGATGCCCTCTACGCTGCCGCCGATGTGTGCGGTTTCGAGGGTGAGCCGCCGCGCCATAATGAGTCCGATGTCTCCGCTGCCCAAAATGACAAACCGCTTGCCGGGAAGGTACCCCTTTAGGTTGATAAAGGCTTGTGCCTGTCCTGCGGTGAATACCCCCGAAGGCCGGTCGCCGTGGATAAATACCTGCCGGTCGGTGCGTTCTCTACAGCCCGTTGCGGAAATGAGCGCCGTGCAGGAAAGGGTAAAAATGCCGTTTTTCGGATTGGTAAAGGTTAGCTCAAAACTGCCGCCGTTCTGCTGCACGATACGGATAACAAAGGTGGATACGAATATGTCGATGTTGGAATGCTGATCGAGCATATCGCGATACCGCCATGCATATTCGGGGCCGGTTAAGCGCTCCTTAAATCGAATGAGCCCGAAGCCGTCGTGAATACACTGCTTTAAAATACCCCCGATATGCTCTTCCCGTTCTATGAGTGCGATGCTGCACTGCGGGTCTTTTTCGGCGGCGGCAAGGGCGGCAGCCATACCGGCAGGACCCGCTCCAATCACAATGATATCATAAAAGCGTTTCATAATGCCGCCTTCCCTTCGCCTGCCGGTAGTGGGCTGTTCAGTATGTATGACGAGCAGCCTTTTTTCGTAATGCGCTCAAGCGGAATACCGGCTTCCCGGCTGATGATTTCCATTACCCGCGGCGTACAAAAACCGCCGTGGCACCGCCCCATTCCGGCACGGCACCTGCGTTTTACCGCATCAAGGCTGATATTCTGCATACCGAGCACAAGGCAGCTCCTGACCGCATCCCGTATCTCCCCTTCGGAAATCTGCTCGCAGCGGCAGACAATTTTCCCGTAGAGCGGATCCTGTTTGATAAGCATATGCCGCTCGGCATCGTGCATGGTGGCTGTTTCGCGGGGTGCGGCGCGGCGCGGTATAAAGTCCGGTTTTTCTTTGAGGGTGGCAGGAAAGCGCCGGAGTGCAAGTGCTGTAATATCTTCTGCAATTGCCGGAGCGGAAGCAAAACCCGGCGATTGAATGCCCGCAGCATGAATTAAGTTGGGTACCTTTTCGGACGTTTCAACGATAAAGTCTTCCTCCCACGTTGCTGCACGGATACCGCTATAATACGCGATGATATCGCCCCGCGAAAGCGTCTTATTCATGGACATTTGCTCAAGCAAGGCGTGTTCATCTTCGGCATCGGTACCGTAGTCTTCGCGGTCGTATACCTCATGCGCGGTAGGCCCGACAAGGATATTCCCTTCTATACAGGGGATAATTCCGCCGCCTTTTGAATGCTGTTTTGAAGAATTAAGAAGATTTGGCTTTCCGATAATGGTATACTGAAAATTCCGTTTCTTTTTGTCGAGGATAATATCCATGCCCTTGCGGGGATGAATCGAAAAGAAACGGTCTCCCGCAAATTCTGCAATTTTATCCGACCATACGCCTGCTGCGTTAATGATAAGACGGGCGTTCAGCGTACCGCGGTTTGTGTGCACTGCCGAAATCAAGTCGTTCGTTTTGTCAAAACCGGTTACAGCGGTTTCAAAGAAAAAAGATACGCCGTTTGCCGCAGCATTTTCCGCAAAGGCAATTGTTACCTTAAAAGGAGAGGCAATGCCGGAGAAGGGCATCCAAAAACCGCCATAGTATTCCGTACTTAGGTTCGGTTCCATGGTTTGTATTGTTGTTTTATTTCGATATCCAACTCGTCCGTCAACACCGTTTTTTGCCGCCCTCCGGTGCATAAACGGCACGAGCAGTTTCAGGAGTGGAGAGTTAAACAGCATAAAGCTGCCCGGCCATTCGGTTTGAAATCCTAGTTCTTTGTCCAGTTTACGGTAGAGACGGTTGCCGCGGGTGTTCAGTCTGCCTTTTATCTTTGAAGGATTGTCCGCAAATCCGGGATGGATCATACCATCGTTGCGGGAGGACGCCTGCATTGCGCAATCGCATTCTTTTTCGAGAACGGCAATTGTTAAATCATAGCGGGACAGTTCCCGTGCAATTGCGCATCCGACAACACCGGCGCCGATAATTACGATATCGAATGTTTTACCCGCTAAAAGATTATCCCGCACTTCCGGCATCCGCATCGGCGGTTCACCCTTTCCGGCGACGGTTATATCGTTCACCAACCCCTTATATCCGGGCAGGCGCTTACACTTTTTTACAAAAAAAACACCGGCTGCGTATCGTTCTTCAACCGTAGGCGCGTCTCCGGTCAATATTACCGACCGGTCGTCCCATGCTGCCGAAAGTTTCAGCTGGGGGTACCGTTTTTTAATCTTTTGCTCGAGTTTTTGCAGATAGGTTTTCATGATACTATATTCCGCTACTCGATTCCAAAACGGTATATGCGCCAATTGAAGTCATTTTCTCAAGCAGCGCCAATGCCTCTTGTTGGTTTCCGTCAGCAATATGAGCAATGAGTTGTGATTTTAAGGCTGAGGCCGTTTGAATATTGCCGGTATTTTCGGTAAAGAACTGTTCCAGCTTTTGGTGGTACAGTTCCCGCGCCGAATTAAAAAGCAGGAGGAATACGGTATTACCACCCGCTTCGATAATTGCACGATAAAAAAGGAAATCCAATTCGGTCAACTGCCGTATGTCGGCAGGGCGTAAACGTCCTGTATTATTTTTCTTTTCTTCTGTGTAGATTTTGTTCAATTTTTCGATAAGCGGCGAATTGGTTTCTTTTTTCGCTACATCGGAAGAAAAATACTGCATCAACGATTTTGTCAAAATCATTCGGCGGACTTCTTCCAAATCGGCATCGATACGGGCAGCCGATTGCGGCGCCGAAAAACGGTAAAGGCTCGAAAGCAGCGGCAGTGCACCTTCTTCCGTAAAGTTGTTGACAATCCAGCCATGTCGCGGGCGAATGGAAATGAGTCCCCTCGCCCCCAGCTCCAAAAGCCCTTCGTGAATCACCGGCCGAGAGACACCCATCTGCTGTGCCAGTTCCCGCTCAGGTGGCAGCTGCTCTCCCGGCAGGATAAGGTGCATCAATAGCAGCGTTTCCATCTGCTCGATAAAGCGTTCTTTATTGCTTTTGGCCGTTGTTTGTCGTTTCTTTTTCATATAATCTCGTAGATAGAACAGCGATATGTGGTAATACCACCGAGTTCCTATCTACTATAGCATGGGAAAAAACGATTTGTCAAATATTTGTTAAAATTTTGTAAAATTTTTTATAACCATTTTGAAAACCGGCTGTTTAGCGTGGTGCGTTAAAGATATTCCGTACCACCTGCCATGATTTTCCGCACTCCCTTGCTTTTCATCATGAAGGTTCTTATTTGTGTGTCCAACTCAAAACGTTGTTTCTGCTGATAGAACGTCAGTGATTTTAAACAGTATCGAAGGGCTGACCAATAACTTTGGTTTTTGGGTGATTCCCTGAGACGTAGCTCATAAATGTATATATGTACATTTACGAACGATGGCAACTTGCATCGAATAGAATACACAGTGCAAAACATTGAGTGTTTGCCTGGATGCTGTGCAAAGGAGAGAACTATGAGTATGAAATTACGCTGTAAAATGAATCAAAAAGAGGCTGATAAAATTGCGGCTTTTTTAACGAATGTATCCGATAGACTGCTGTTCCATATTCCGCTCTATGAAATCGGTAAAGCGTTCGATATACCCCGTGAAAAAATTCTTGATATTTTTATTCAAGGTGTTTATGACGGAGTATTCATCTTGGAGTGGATTTATCATTGTCCTACATGCGGTCATGTTGTCTATGAGGCGCCGTCTCTTCAACAAGCTTCGTCGCAAAATTTTTGTACGGTTTGTAATAAGGTTTTTAATAATACGCTTGACACCAATATTGAAGTGTGCTTTTCGATTCATCCGCGGCTTAAAACACTTGATCCTGCATTTAAACTGAATTATATCGCTGAGATGGGTAAAAGCATTCAGAACGGGAAATACCGGACGTGGGATACACCCGATGCGATAAAAGGCGTTGAGATTATTCAAAATAATTTATACCGTGAATTGATGCGCTCCGAAGTGCTTATCGGTGACCAAGTGCTCCCGCTGAAAAATGCAACGATTCTCTTTGCGGAGGTTACAAATTCGACAAAACTATATGCATCATTAGATGATAGAAAAACATTTTCATTGCTGAAAGAGTATACGTGTATTCTTTCAGATACGATTGAAAAATGCGGCGGGGTATCGGTTAAGACAATCGGTGCTGCCGTTATGGGGGCTTTTATCGATCCCGGTAAGGCTTTTAATGCTGCTGTGAAAGCGCTGCGGTACTTGATGAAACATACTCAAAATAAGCCGATACAGGAACAACTGGAAATTAAAATAGGTTTGCACAGCGGTTCTATGTTGGCTGTAACGTTGAACAATCGGCTCGATTATGTCGGGTTGACTGTCAATACTGTCGTCGATATAAAAGATACTGCGCTTCCGAATGAGATCGTTATCTCTGAAGCTCTTTTTAACAACCGCTCCGTTAAGCGTGCCATCCTTTCCGTTACCGATACCGTACAGAAACAGCAGATACGGTTTAAGGGAAATCCGGATAATCATACGCTGTATCATATAAAAATACAAAATCAATCCCGTAAAAACCGTTAATTTGTAGCCATTTTGTACCTCGTGCCGTATAAGGAAGCATAAGAGGTGAGTATGGAGAGACACGTTGTTCCGCCTATTACGGTCATAGCCGTTGCGGCGGCGGCGTTTTTTTACGGATTGTATACATTTGCTCAAACCGGCGGCAGAGTTACATCTTTTGTCTTTATAACGGCATTCTTATTACTCTGTGTGCTATCGGTGTTTTTAATAGCGGTATCCGTAGCAGGCAAGCTGCTGTCTCAGGGAAGGGTAGGGGTGCGCAGCAGCTGGAAGAAGCCGGCGCTGTCTACGATACGCTTTGCGTTTTTCGCGGCTGCCGGAGCTGCAATCGGTTCATATTCCGTGTGTACACTGCAAAGAGAACAACGCCCGCCGCAAACGCTTGCTGCGCTGCCGACGGTGCGGACGCTTATTGCGGAATTAACCGGTGAGCCTGTTCCGGCTGGATCCGATTATTACCGCATACCGGTCAAACTGATTGCGTGCAGCGCCGACCGCGATGAACAATTCTCCGCATCGGGTATTGTGCAGCTCTTTGTTCCGGCAGCGCTTGTCCGCGGAACATATTCAGGAGGTATTACCCGCATCGGCAGAGCGGAGCAATCCGAAATGGCAGCGCCGCTGCTGCACAGGACGGCTGTATTTGCGGAGGCTTTGCGAAATCCGCAAGAATGCCGTTTTTATGTCCGCGGGATGAGGCTTGCGGTTCAAGGAAAGTTCGGTAAGACGGGAACGGTGTTTTATGCGCGGCCGGTGCAGCCGGTATTTCTCGGATGGAATTCTCCGCTCAGCCGCCTCCGCGCGTTTTTCCGCTTTGCCTTTATGCGGATGCTCTACGGTTGGGGCAATGCGGGCGGACTTTTGCTTGCGCTGCTTGCTGCCGATAAAGCGTTCTTACCGGCGGAATGCATCGCTGCGTTCCGCAACGCCGGACTTGCCCATATCCTTGCGCTGTCGGGGATGCACCTTTCGTTAATTGGGACGGCAGCGCTACAAGGCGGCAGAATGTTCGGGCATAAGAGCCGGGCTGCATGGTTTTCGCTTGCGGCGGTTTTCCTGTTTGTCTGGTTTGCAGGCGCTGCTCCTTCGTTAAACCGTGCATTGGGAATGGTATGTATCGCCGCCGCAGGGAGAGCGCTCGGGTTAAAGCCGCCGCCCTTGTCGGTGCTGTGCGCCATGTTGACCGTCCATATTGCAATCGCCGGCGCCGAAGCAATAACGCTTGGGTTTATGCTTTCGTATGGGGCATATGCAGGGATTATCATCTTCGGCGATGCGTGCGCTCGTCTTATGGCAGGAAAAATACCGCCTGCCCTTGCAGGCAGTATTTCCGCATCTGTCGGCGCACAGCTTTTTACTGCTCCGATTGTTATTTCTGCAATCGGGAATATCGCGGCGGCGGGAGTCATTGCTTCATGTATGGTCAGCCCGCTCGTTTCGGTTTTCCTCATTGCGGGGCTTATCTGCATTCCGCTTGCACTTATTTTCCCTTTCACGAGTCCGCTGCTGGGATACGGATTGAACGCCGCGTATCGGATAATTTTTGTAGCAGCAGATTTTTTTGCACGGCTTCCAGTTATTGCGCCGGAAAGCGGAATACAGCGTGCAATATTTTCGGCCGCAGCGTTTGCGGTTGGGGTGTGCTGTGTGGTTCTGGCGTATGTTCAGCGCAAGCGGACAGCAGCCGCTTTCCCTCGATTGACATAAGCACCGGAACAGAGCTTAAACTAAGCCCTGCTGCTGAACGGGGCTGGCAAAAAAGTAACCAACTTTTGAGACATCCCCGTATGTTAAAGCCGAATACCGGGCATCTCTAAAAACTCGCTTAGCTTTTAGAGATGCTCTCCTATATTTCCATAAATCCTATGCCGTCAAAGCTTGCGCCGGAGGAAAAAAGAACTCCTGCGCAGCCATCGACTCGCTTTGTCCGCCCTGCATAAAACCTATCCTGTTTTTTCATCACGCAATTTACCATTGTACTCATTGCCTGATGTACGGGAACCTGATGTACGGTATGCAGTGCTGCTTGCAGATGAGCGACAGTATCGGGTGAAATACCGAATTCGGTTTCTATGCCTTGTTGTTTACTCAGGCAGTTGATATACGGCATATCTACCAGCTGTTCAGGTTCCATATCAAAATCGATTGCATTGACTATTCCTTGCAGCACACCGGTAATAATTCTGGGTCCTCCGGCAGAACCGATGGCCATGAACGGTGCTCCTTCTTTAAAAACAATAGTCGGCGACATACTGGAAATCGGTGTTTTTCCGCCGGCTATCGCATTGGAGCTGCCGTACGATAATCCTTGACTGGTAAGTGCCCCTTCCGTTGCGGAAAAATCCGACATTGCATTATTCAATACAAAACCGTAAGCATCTACGACAATGCCGCTTCCAAACCAGTCTCTGATCGTCTGTGTTTGCGATACCGTATTCCCATATCGATCCATAATGGAAAAATGAGAGGTGTTTCCTTTATGCTCGTCGAATGCTGTGTCGATTCCCGGTTTATACTCTTGTGCCGTTTTATTGATATGCTGATATTGTAATTTTGCATAATCTTTACTGAGAATTTTATGCGTGTCGATTTTGATAAAATCGGGATCACCTAATCCGATACTTCTGTCTGCAAAAGCAATCTTCATTGCTTCCGCCAATAGATGTATGTACTGTGCCGAATTATGTCCTGCTTTTTTTATATCCGCATTTTCAAGGATATTCAGCATTTCGAGTACGGTACAGCCTCCTCCGGGGGGAGGAAATGAATATACGGCGGCATTTCGATAATTGATACTTACGGGTTCACGGAATTTAGGTTGATACTCGGACATATCTTCATAGGAAAAACAACCGTCATGCTCATTTATTGTGTTGATAATTGTCTTTGCCGCTTCTCCGCTATAAAAATAATCAACTCCGGCTGTTGCGATTTTTTCTAAAAGCCGTCCCAGTTTTTCATTTTTTTGCATAGCGCCGAATTCATATCCCTTATCTCCGTTCATAAAATTCTTTTTAAAGGTGGGATAGGTATTCTGTTTTCTGATAACCGAGTCATCCGTACCGGTTATCGAGCCGGTAAAGCTTGTCCTAAAACCGTTGAACGACAACTTGATTGCATCTTGTGCAACCGCTTGCATTGTCATTGTACCGAATTTTTTTAGCAAGACATCTAAGCTTTTCAATAATCCCGGAACGGCAACCGATCTTCCGCCGATATCCTTCCATTCGTCGCACACCTTTCCGTCTTTTAAAAATAAATCTTTTGTCGCATTCCGCGGGGCTATTCCTCTCCCGTCCAATGCATAGACTGCATTTTCCTGTTTTGAGTACGCCAGTGTAAAGCAGCCTCCGCCGATTCCCGAATGATGCGGTTCGACAACGGATAATACCAACGAAACCGCAACGGCAGCGTCAAAAGCATTTCCGCCGTTCCTCAAAACATTCAGTCCTGCTTGAGTGGCATAGACATTATTACTGCTGATTGCCCCGTATGTTCCGTTGATAGACGGCCGATCCCATGCAGACGGCCACATGTACATTTTCTTTTCCTGCATACGATTATTTACCGCCTTCTTTATATGTCAGTAACGAAACGATTATTCCAACGCCGTATGTAACGATGACAACCGGATAAATTGCTTCAAGCTTATCGCTCAAGCGCAGTAACATCCAAGCTATCCCAACGAGCATACCGCAGAGGATACTCCAGAAAGCACCTTGCTTGGTAACCTTTTTCCATGTTAAACCGACTAAGATAGAAAAACTGATAGGAGCAGCGGCAACATGCTGGAGCGTTAAAAAGAGATTCGTAAGCGAACGGCTTGGAATAAAAAGTGCAGGTATCAGCGTAAGATATGCAAAAATAAATGTAATCTTTTTGGAAATACTGAGAACCTTTTTATCATCGGCATTTGGATTGATATCCGTCTTATATACGTTGGTGATAATCGTACCGGTGGCCAGCATCATTGTTGCCATCGTTGCAGCGATAATCATTGTAACGAATGCAAAGATAATACCGCCGAAGAACGGTGAGGTAAAGGTTTTAATAGCATAGGCAAATGCGCTTGTTCCATCACCTAAATCAGCTCCCGAAGCTTTTGCAAGCATTCCGCAGGTTGCCGTAAAGAAACAAATCGGTGCTGCAATAAGATATCCGAGGATGGAACCGGTGCGGGCAGCTTGCGGGGTTTTTGCCGCCAATAACGGCTGAAGTACCGATTGCATAACAGCCGTACTGATACACCCTCCGAATATCCACGCGATGATTCTGTGCAGCGGCATATTTTTCATACTGTCATATCCTTGCGGTAATTTTGCCAGCAATCCGCTAAAGCCTTCAAATTTAGGCAGTGTCGTTACAACAAAAATAATGAGTAAGATATAAATACCGATACAGACGATTCTTCCTACCGCTGATGCTCCTTTCATACCCGAAAAACCGGTATAAACGACAGCAACCGTTACACCGATTATCATTGCCGCCATGAAGTTTATATTGGGTAATACAATTTGAATGATGGACGAAACCGTTTTTAACTGAATGGGAATATAGAGAAAACCGTAGACAATCCATGCGTATGAGTACAGTTTTGCCGTTTTATTATCGAATCTGGATTGTAAGTATACAGGGACCGATTCACCGGGCATATTATTTCGGATTATTTTTGCAAAAACAGCTAATGCAATAAAGTAAAACGATCCGGCTATTGAATACCACGATCCGGCGATGCCGAGGTTATATCCGTTTTGAGCTGCTCCGACAATTGCCATGCCGCCGATTTGCCATGCGGCAAAAATAGCACCGAGTGAAACGGCGCTCAGGGACTTATCACCTCCCGACCACTGTGCGGACGACTTAATGGTTGTTCCGGCATAAATACCGATACCGACAACGATTAAAAACGTAATGATCCATGTTGCAATTAACATACTGCTTTCTCCTTTACTTAGCTTGTATTATGATATGTAATATATTACATATCATAATACAAGCTTACACCACCTTTCAAGGAAATGCAACAAAAAATTCTAAAAATTTTTCAAATTTCTGAAAAAGGAGGTTCCACCGCCGTTAGCCGAGAATTTTTAACAAATACCGCAGCTCGATACCTGCCCGCTTTAGAAAACCGAGCTCAAGCGAATAGCCCCGTGCTGCATCTGGGAAGTGGCTGTACAGATAGTCGCGCGCTGCGAAGAGTTGTTCCATCATGTGTTCCGATATCGAGCGCTTGCCCTGCAAATGGTCATTCAGCATAGTCAACGCTTCAGCTTCACCGGCAAGATAGCCGCAGAGCGCTTCATATCGTTTGTTTGCAGTGTCTGATTCACAAACGGAATCAAAAAAAGTATCGGCTGCATTTGTCTGCGAGCAACCGGTTCCGATAGCTGTACTGTCCGTATCCGAGGCACAGACATCGGTAAGTATCCGTTCGGCTTCGGTCATATCAGCTTGTCGACCGTTCAAGAAGCAGCCTTCCGTTCCAATATCGATAACCCGCTCATTTACGGAGAAGGTATGGCGATACAGTTCCGCATAGCCGGATAGTACCGGAGTTGTCCAATAGGAAAGTCCACGCTTCCCGGAAATACGCTGCATACCGGTAGAGAGACTGAGCTTATACGGCGATTCGGTGCGGTTTATTTCCGCAAAGAGTTTTTTTATAGGGCTGCTTCCGGCGGCATGGGTAAGACCGTTTTGCCATGCAAAATCTAAGCCGGTATGCAGTACGGGCAGGTGAGGGGCGGCCAGTGCTAAAGCAAGCTGTAGTGCTGTCAATCCTACCGATCCCATCGGCGGAAGAATAAGCGGCTGCAGCGTTTGATAGAGTCGTTCCAAATATTTCAGCCGTGCGTACTCGGTGCAAAAAAAGTGCACGTTTCCGCCGCATGCTTGCAGCGCACGGGGGGAAGCCGTCAGATCAGCAAAGACCGGTATGCCGTATTTGCGCAAGCCGATGAACGCCGAATCAATCCAGTACTGCGATTCTACCAATACGATTGCGTCAGGCCGAATATCGGGTAGAAGCGCTGCGGCTGCGGCATCCACTGCAAGCAAAAAAAAGGCATTTCTATTCTTGATGATAAAATCCCGTGCAGTATCGAGCGAAGGACCGGCGCCTGCAACCAAAAGAGGCTTGCGGATACGCTCATCGCCGGTGAGCAACCGGAAGCTGCTCTTAGTCGATGGTACACACCATGTTGGAGATTCCGCCGGGAAGCTCTCCGGCGATTTCGCGAGTGGTTCCATCATTGGTCTCGCCGGCGAGCTTGCGAGTGATCTCGCAAGTGAGAGGAGATTGCGGAATGTGTTATGCGCGTAATTCCTGCCGAGGTGCATCAGCGTTATCCGGTTTTTCCAAAACCGTGAAATCACCTCATCGGCATACAAACCCACTTCATCATAAAAGGTTTGATTCAGCTGCACCCCGCCTGAACAGGACAGCGCAAGACACTTTTTAAAGGGAAACAGCGGCAAGGATTCTATCTTTTTCAGTACCTCTGCAACCGAATCCGTCCGGATATAAGAAAATCGCTGCTGTGCAAACGGAGAGAAATCACAATGATCGAGCGAGAACCGCATCAACATTTGATCGCATTCCAGCGCAAGGATATAAGAAGATGCCGGCAGCTTTTCCGTTAATTCTTTAAGCCCGTAGCTCAGTACCGGCGAAAGACAGAGTATTAATGTACAATCGGGTATCTGCAACGATGCAATCTGCGCAGTAATAGCTGCTTGAGGATTGTATTTTGAATAGAGATATTTATTTCGGTATAAAACGGAAAAGCCCCTGTCTGTTTGTATCAGCAGAGGCTTTTCATCTTTGTTGGTGTTAATCAATCTCTTTAGTTGAATACCGCATTAAAATTGTCGGTAAAGTTTTTACTGTTTAAGACAAAATCAATAAAGGTTTGCTGACCCCATGAAAGCTGCTGATAGGCAAGCATAGCAAGCGGATATTCGTAATACCAAATCGATGCGAATTGCCGGTATGACGTTGCGATATTGTTTTGGGTTTCTTCCGAGACTGCTTTCTCTTCGTCAAGCTGCAATACCAGTACGTTTGCCCCCAGCAAAATCGGCTCCGAAATTTCCCCCTGTTTAAGTGCAAAGGCTTTTTTAAAGAAGGTTTCATTCCGTACACCGGCCGTAAAGAAAGTATCCGACTGATAAGAAATTTGCGGTAAAATAGCGGCATTGCCGTAGTTCAGTGTTATCGGGTTGCTTGTCTGCACGACCAAATCATTTATAGATGCTTCATGTGCAAATCCGCCGATTTTCGCCGCTTCGATAAAGGTTTTTGCCTTTTGTTCAAGGTAATCTTCGATAATGCCGCGCTCATTCGATTTCATATACGAAAGAACACGGTCTCGAGTTTCGGCTAGTGTAAAATCGGCAGGTGTAACCGGAGCAGTGCATTTTACGATTGCATATCCTGAAGACGTTTTAACAACGGAACTCACCTCATCGGTACCGAGCTTGAGTACGGTATCAAGATCCTTTGATTCGGGGAATGTCCGGTTTACCGTTGTTCGGTATGGGGATAACAGTTTTCCGTTAGAATCGGTACCCGCCTTGGTAGAGTTTGTGATAACGGCATCTTCAAACGTGATTTCTCCTTTTTGGAGCGCTTGAGCGGTTTTATTTGCGTCCTCTTGCGAGTTAAATGTCAGCATGAGTAAGTTATGTTCAGCAAATAAATCGGCATGTTCTTCGCCATACGCACGGATTTTATCCTGCGGAAATTGGCTTTCCTCAAATACAACATATTTAAAGGTGCGTTCTTTTTCCGCCATCTTCTGCACGAAAGCAGTTTCTGCCGAGCTTGTTTTCAAGCCGAAGATATTATCGTATGTACCGAAGTTATCTTCGATATAGCGTTGTGCGGTCAGATAATCGATTACTTGCCGTCTATTGGTAAGCCGCTGCTGTTCCGATGTATCCGTATACAATTTTTCAGAATAAGTACCCGTAGAATCCGTATAAAAGGAGATAAGCGCTTTATTGATATTTTTATTCGGCAGATAAAAACCGGCGCTCAGGGCTTCTTCCTGTGCAGCAAGCTGAATCATGGAAGAATTAAATGCGGTTCGCATAATCTGCCGTTCTATAAATTCCTGCTGTGCCTTGTTATTATTGTCGTTTCTCAGATACCCGCGTAGTTCGGCGGCACGATGAAGCTGCCGGTATTCCCGCAAAAAAAGCCCGTCAGCAGTGTTGTCAAGCTGCTTGTTTTTCCATTTACCGAGCATTGTTTTAGCATTACTGCCCGATTGCCCGCCTGCTGCCGGAACAAAGACAAACGCAATTACCGAAAAAACCAAAATAATAATACTTCCGATTGCTAAAGTATTTTTTTTAAAGCCCGCCATAGTTTTGTTTCCTTAATTATAGATTCTCTATTTAATTTTCAATATGCTTACTTTTTAGATGGACAGTTGATAACTCTACCAGCTTGACCGTGAAATGTCAATCACCGGTTTTGCGGTTATATTGCTTCCCTAAAACCCAATCCGGTAACAAATGGTACCGAGTTCTTGCTTTCGTTATGATATAGTCCGCATAGCTCTAAAAATTGGACTTTTAGAGCCGGTTACCTGCGCAATTAATAACCCTATTCGGAAGTTTCCGAACAGGTTTAATTTATGCAAGATCTTCGAGTTTATCGATATTAACGGTTACGGTATCTTTGGATATGGTGAGCAGCTTATCTTTTTGCATATTCATCAATTCGCGGGATAGGGAAGGGCGAGGAACGGCAAGATATTCGGCCATAGCTTCTCGGTTCAGTTTAAGCGTTATTTTAGGCTGACCGCGCGCTTGCTGTAACAGATACACGGCTATTTTTTTACGCAAGGTAAATGATGAAAATATCAACAGCTTCTGGTTTAAAAAATAAGCTTTATGTGCAAGAATGGATAAAAGATTCTGTACAATTTTTGTTTGTACGGCAGGCAGTGTTGCAGAAGCCGAAAATATATTTGCCGGAATACTGAGAATTTCCGCATCGGCGATTATCCTGCATGAATAATCGTATGGGGTGGATTGCAAGAATGCATAGACTTCACCGAAGACGGTTTCCGGTGTTTCAAAGCGGTTCATAATGATTCGCTTACCATCGGCATCATTTTTTTCGATTTGGACAACCCCTGATTTAAGAACAAACAATGCCTTGGGGAGGTCTCCTTCAAAGAAAATAAAACTGTCTTTTTGATAAACTGCCGTCTTTGCCTTGACGGCGGTAAGATAGGTTTCCAGTTCCTTTGCGGGAATATCTTTGAATAACGGATTCACAGCGTCCTTCCTTTGCATCGTATGTGGGTCTTTTTTTAGTATCGGTTGTAAATAGTCTATTATAAGGAGAAGCAGTAAATGAATAGTTATTTTAGCATGGATGAAACGGTTTTTGACGTTACGGAACGGTACCCCGAAACAATCCGCTATTTAGCAGAGAAAGGTTTCAGCCCGTTAACAAACCCCATGATGCGTAAATTGATGGGAAAGAAAATCACACTTGAAAAAGCGTTTCTTTCTAAGAAATTGGATATCGATTTATGCGAGCGGGAACTGGTTGAAGTTATCGAACAAAACGCTTCATCAGGTTTTGCTCATATTGATCTGAGCTTAAAGACAAAGAATAATAACCGTGTTGAACCGGATGATGGTAAACAAACGATCAGGATTGAAGGTGTTTTGCCGTGCCCGATACGGATTCCTCTTCTGGAAAGTTTTGAAGCATTTTATTCCGATTATGTCGAAACACATAAGGAAGAGTTTGAAAAGAAAAACTATAAAATCAGGTATGATTTAAGATCGGCTAATCTCGGTATTGATTGGATAATCGATCTGGCAAAAACCGGTAAAAAAGAAAACCTGCCGGATGTGCTCCTTTCTGCCGGTTTTGAACTGTTTTTTGATAAAAAACTGATGGGCTCTTTTATTGAAAATAAAGAGTTCCACTGCGCACTTGATACGGTCAATAAAGATTTTTGCAATGACTATATCGATTTACGGGATGAGAAAAAAAATTACGCCATTATCGGTGTCGTTCCTGCAATTATGATTGTGAATACCGCACTGTTGGACGGCAGAAAAATGCCGGAAACATGGGAGGATATCTTATCTCCCGAATTTGAACATTCCGTCGCTATTCCGTTCGGCGATTTGGATTTATTTAATTCGGTTATTCTTAATATCTACGCACGTTTCGGGGACGAAGGTATTAAGAAATTAGGGAAGGCTTGTAGTGCCTATATGCATCCCGCTCAAATGGTCAAAGGCGGTAAAGCCGCGGCTGTGCAGCCTGTGGTCAGTATCAGCCCATACTTTTTCTCTAAGATGATAGACGAACGGACTCCTCTTAAAACGGTTTGGCCGGAAGACGGTGCGATTGTCGCTCCTATTTTTATGCTGGTAAAGAAAGATACTGAGGAGTTCACAAAAGATTTTGTATCGTTTTTCCTTTCGGAAAAGACCGGTACGGTTTTTGCGCAAAGCGGTTTCTTCCCATCTACCAATCCGTCCGTCGATAATCGTTTATCGGCCGATAAAAAATTCTCGTGGGTAGGCTGGGATTTTATCTATCAAAATGATATCGGTGTAGTATTGGAAAAAATCAAAGCTGATTTTGAAACCGCTGCCGGCAGCAGCTCCGAAAGCCGCCGATAAAACAGAGGGAACTTCTAAAAGATAGCAGGTTTTAGAGGTTCCCTGATCCCGTCGCTTATTATTTTACGGTGCCGATAATTTCGGACATTGCGCCGAGGTCGGCTGTTTCAAACCGGTCTTCCGGCGGGTAAAGGACTCCGCCGTAGTAGATGGCGGGGTTCTTTGCTGTCGAAGGTTCCGCAACGGCTTTTAACGCTGCAAAGTGGATCTGATTGACGCCGGTACCTTTTACGAGCTTCGCTGCATTTTTCTTTGTAATGCCGCCGCCGGGTAGAATTTCTATGCGGCCTTTTGCGTGCTTAACCATCGCGGCGATCAGCTCCATGCCTTCGTAGGCGGTCGGTTCCTGTCCGCTGGTGAGTACACGGGTAAAGCCGAGATCAATCAAAATATCGAGCGTTTTAAGGGGATCGGGTACGACATCGATGGCGCGGTGGAATACCTTTTCTTTATCGCCTGCAATTTTGATGAGCGCTTCGCACCGCTTTTCGTCTATCGTTCCATTCTTTTTTAAAAAGCCGAATACGATACCGTCCGCTCCGTTGTCGATAAACAGTTTTGCATCTTCTTTCATCGTCTTAAATTCGGATGCGGTGTACAAAAATCCTGCGGCACGGGGACGAACCATCGTCATCACTTTGAGGTTGGTCTCTTTTTTAACGAGGAGAAGGGTGCCGAGCGAGGGGGTTAGCCCTCCCAAAAACAATGAAGAATTTAATTCAATTCTTGCAGCGCCGGCTTTTTCGGCTGCAATCGCATCATCGAGCGAGCCTGCGCAAATTTCAATGGTAATAGTACTTTTCATTCCATAATTATAGAATACCCCTTATGAAAGGTCAACGATGTATTTCTCCGGTCTTTTCTAAAAAATATGTTTTCTCGTTGTAAAAACATCGGATATCGATTATTATAGCAAAACCGTTAAGAATATAAGAGAAGGAAAACCGGTATGAAACAATTCATCAATCTTATTCGATCGATCGTATCCGATATGAGACTTCTGGGGAAACCGTTTATCAACTATACGCTTGCCTATATAGGTTTGGCAGTTGTTTCAAACGTGCTTTCTCTGTTTAACAGTTCAAATCAGGCTGTAAACTCTCTTATAACTCTTTTAATTCTTGCCGTAGCTGTTTTGCAAACAGCCGCTATTATCTATTTTCAACGCGCATATATAAAACAACAGATAGGGAATGTCGTTTTTAATTCGATTTTCGCCGTAATTCTACATCTCTATGTTATTTATCTTATTCAGTTGATTATTATCACAGTACCGATTATCATCGTTATGCTGATGTTCCGTTCGGTACAGCCGGAAGCATCTGTGTTTGCCTCCGTTATGGATTGGATAGGTAAAGGGTTTGCTTTTGTTCTTCTTTTATACTGGTTCAGCCGATTGGTGTTTGTACCGACCATCTTGGTGTATAAAAAAGAAAGTATGAAGATGAAGCATATTATCGCCGAAAGTAAAGCTATTTTCAAAAAAAATTTTTTTGTTGTTCTGCCGTTTTTCTTTATACTGTATGCAACGGCTTTTTATGCCGGTTTTACTCTTATGGACAATCCGCAGTCGTCGCCGTCATTAGTGCGTGTTATCGTTTTAACCTTCAATGCGTATATTTCTTCAATTTTGTATTGTAAACTGGTCATTAACTATCAGCTGCAAATGGCAAGCAGGTATTTGCCCCAGACAACCGGTAGGCAGGAGTAAATAGCTACAAAAGGATTTGAAGTAATCCCAGCGAAGTTTTTAGTGATGTCCATGTTATTAGCCCATGCTACTATAAGTAGCGAAAATTTCTCAGATTGTAATATATCATTTCTTTTATAATCACCGCGGTATAGCTATCATTCATTTACAAAACGGGGGATGTTTAAAGTCAACTCATGCTCTTGATAGAGGAGATTACGTATGAACTTTTCTGAAAAACTTAAAACTTTGCGGAAGCAGCATCATTTATCGCAAGAAGAACTTGCAGAAAAAATCCATGTAAGCCGTCAAGCAATTACAAAATGGGAAAGCGGAAACGGAATTCCTGATATTGGAAATATCATTGCTATTTCAGTTTTGTTCGATGAATCACTCGATGTGCTTTTAAAAGAAGAAAAAAGTCTTTTATCCAAACATCAATTTTTGTATGAAAGTAAAACGGAATATGATTTAGATACTTTGAAGAAAATCGATGTTAAGATTGGCGCCGCGCATGAGGTCATCATAGAAGAAACAAAAGATGAAAAAATTCAGATTCTGCTGGCTTCAAATAAAATCGCTTCTCTTGCACAGCAGGTAAAAGTTAAGATTGTTGAAAATGCAAAACGGATGGATATTCTTGTAAAGCGTTCTACAGATTTAAGTGATGCGAATAGTATGGAAAATCTTTTTGTGCTACTCCGTATTCCGGTAAAATTTGTTGCAGATATGGAAATCTATTCAAAGACAGAGAATCTGAAAATTCGGGATATTACATTTGAAGCCTTGGAATTTTCCGGTAAAGTTTCAAACTGTTTTTTTACAAATGCCGGCGGACATACAGAGCTTGATACGAATTCCAATCTTTATGCAGAAATTGCTCATTACAAAGGAAAAATCGATTTTAATCAGCTCAAGGCGATTTCTAAAATTAAGTTTGCAGAAAATTCAAACTATTATTTAAAAAATGCCGGACTCGGAACTCGTTTTTTGGATTCCGATAAGAATATACGCATCCGTAAACGCGAGAAAAAAGATCCTCAAATTGAAACGGATGTGATTGTGGAATTGAACGGTTGGAAATCAGAAATTCAGATTTTATAAGGAGGATTTTTATGGAAACGGAAAAACAACGGACACAGATTTTAAACGATAATCTCTGGAAGATTTTAATAGATTTTTCATGGCCGGCAGTTATTGCGATGTTTCTGCTTGGAGCGAACAATGTGCTTGATGGAATATTTGTCGGGCGCTTTGCGGAAGAAGGTTCACTTGCAGGTATTTCCATTGCACTGCCGCCGGTAATTGCGTTTACCGGCTTCGGGCTTCTGATAGGAACGGGAGCGGGTTCCCTATTAAGTATCGCGATCGGTGCGGAAGATACCGATATTCGGCGGCGGTTATTAGGGAATGTGAATGCGCTGGTGCTTATCGCTTCGGCAGCGGTAATGTTGGTGGGCTTTCGTTTTTCGCAGCCGCTGCTTTTTGCGATGGGCGGCAGAGGAAAGGAACTGATGCTCGGTGATGTGTATTACCGGACACTTTTATGGGGGGCACTTCCTTGGATATATACCGTTGCACTCAATACGCTTATCCGCGCCGAAGGTAAAATGAAAACCGCGTCCGTCATCATGGCTATCGGTTTGGCGGTAAACGGGCTTTCAAACTATGTGTTGATGGTTTTGCTCAATCAGGGCATAAAGGGTGCTGCAATCGGTACGAACATCGGTATGATTGTGCAGTCGTTGATCTGTATGCTGTATGTGAGCCGTTCACCGCTGGTACGGCAGGTTGTGAATTCCACGGATAACGGGGCATTCGTTTCTTCGTTGCAGCAAGCATGTGCAATCAGGTTGGACAAAGATATTGTCCGTACGATTATCCAGATGGGGCTGTCCGCTTTTATTATGCAAATTATGATGGTCTTGCAGAGTATGTTGGTGTTGAACGTTATTACCCGTTACGGTACTGCTCACGATATCGCTTTTTACGGCGTGGTTACCCGTCTGTTCAGTTTTGTCATACAACCGCTTGCCGGATTTATGATTGCGATGCCTCCCATCATCGGTATTAATTTCGGAGCGGCGCAGTCTGAACGTGTGATTGCCGCATTTAAATGTTTTTTAACGGCTTCTTTTATCCTTGTGCTTCCCTTTTGGATTTTTGCGCTTATCATGCCCGAAGCGGCCGCCGGTGTTATGATGAACCGTGCACTGATTACCTCAGAAAACAGTATACAGATTAGGATCTTTATGGCGCTGCTGCCTGTGATGCCGCTCACGTTTTTAACGTTGAGCTTTTTCCCCGCAATCAATAAAGGTCTCAGTAGTTCCATAATTGCCCTTATGCAGCAGGTTGTGCTGTATGTTCCCGTGATGCTGCTGTTGCCCCGTTTTACCGGTGTCCGTGGCGTATATTACGGTACGCTGTTCATTGAACTGGTAACGGCAATTCCGATCCTCATTTTAATTAAACGCGAATTCCGGCTGTTAAGAACAGGTGTAACCCGCTGGGTAAAAGCGGAGTAATGGGATACTTTCTAACGCTCTTATCAAGTATTGCGCTGTTTTCAGGAGAATAGAATGGATCTTTCCCCGCCTTCCAATAACTCATTCTAAACAGCCCGCACTGCTCAAAGCCGAGTTTTTTGTATACGCGGAGGGCGGCTGTGTTGGCGGTTTTTACGAAGAGTGCGAAGCCGTGCGCGTCTGCGCTGTGAGTATTGATGAGATGCGCAACGGCCGCTGCGGCTAATCCCCTGTTTCGATATGCGGGCAGGGTGTAGACGCCGCCGATTTGGAACCAGTGAAAGCCTTGCGCGTTGGTTCCGGCCTTTGCGACGATGCGCCCGCCTACTGACAGCTTGTAGATGTATTCGGTTGTAAGGCGGGCACGCAGCGACAGTTTACAGACAGCGGGGTTTATCGGGCGGCCTTCGTAGGCAACCTCGGTATGTTCATAATCAAGCTGGAGCGGGAAGAGCTCTGTAAGATCATTCTCCGTTGCGCGTTCAATCGACAGCGCTGTATTCAGCGTGGTATTCAGTTTTGACTCCGCTGTTTGAAAGAATGTATCCGTACAGGGTTTGGCGCACCGCATCAGGTAGTAATCTACGGCGGCGTCGAGCCGGATATGCGCCGTTTCGGATATAACCTGTTCAAAGAGGAGCGTATGCTCGCGGATGCCCGCAACGGCATGGAGTTCCGTGTAAGGAAAGTCCTCATTTAAAAAAAATCTGCCGAAAGCTAAGACCGTTTCTTCTGGAATGTCCGTATCGATACAGTGGAACAAAAGCCCATACATGCTGAACAGTAAGACCCCGCAGCAGATTTTTTGCGGTTGCGGACAAGTTTGCCGTTGCGGACGGGCATAGACAGCCGCCGCCTTTTTATACCGCGGAGCGTAGGCGGGGTACAAGCAAAGCCGCAGCTGCTCTGCAAGATCGATGCAGCGGTATTCGTGCTGCCGCACGAATGCAGCCGCGTCATAGATAGTCTCCGGGGTCAGTAGTTCAAAACAGTAGTGCATACCGGTTAAATGCCGCGGCTGCTGCGGCTTTGTCCTGCCTGCCGATACTGCGGCCGCTGCCTAAGAGTTCCGCTGCGAGGGCATCCTCTGCGCGCAGTTGCCCGAAGCCTGCGAGTTCGGGGTAGGGGCGGATGTAACAACAGAACGGCAGCGGCCACTCCTGCTGTGTGGGGGCAGTTACCGGAGCGGCGGAAACAGCGGGAGCCGTCTCAGCCGAACCGTTTCCGCCGGCACCTGCCGCTTGCTCTGATGCTGCATCAGATACGGCGGTAGTATCCGCTGCAGAATTGTCCTCAGGCAGAAGTTCGGGATTGTGCTCCCGCATGGTCTGTATCCATCCGTCGGGGGCGGACGGCAGCGGCTCTTCTTCGGAAAGGCTGAAAAACACACCGGTAAATACGCCCGGATTTTCCGTACAAAAGTGCGCGGCTAAATCGGTATAGATTCCTTCCGCATATAAAAATATCCGTTTATTGCGTCCGTAACGCGCAACCGTTTGTTCAAGAAAGTCGGCAAAGAACGCAGCCGTCTGTGGGCCATCTTCTTTTATTAAATACCGTTGCTCTTTTTTCCCGATGAGGTGCAGCAGCTTGCGGTACAGTTCGATGCGCGGAATAACACCGCGCGGTTTGAGTCTCGTGATTTCCGCAACGGTATAGCCTTGATCCGCCAGAAGAGAGGCGAGTGTTTCCGGCCGTTCGGCGTAGGGAAAGACTTCGGCAATAATTACCAGCGCTCTTTCATCGGCGCCGCCCTGCCGCTCAATCAACAATCCTTCGATAGGATTCCGCGAAGCAGATAGATTACTCGGAGAGGAAGAATCAGGTAAGGTTGAAACGGCGGTTTGTTCGGCTCTACCTTTATCGGTACCGGCGTTTGTTTTATCGGTTAATTCGATCGAACGGACGGTCAGCGGATATTCGGTTCTGATACTTGCTTCCGGCGCAAATCTGAACGCACAATACGCTACTCCGCAAAAAAGGCACAATAACACAATGCGCAGCATCATCGATGCGATACCGTAAAAATCGTTCAGCATCCCTTGGGAAAACGCAATCAGCCGTATTATTTCCGAGAGGCAGACAATCAGTACAAAGAGAACGAGAATAAAAAGATAGAGGACGATTCCCTGTCCGATGATAATACAGATACAGACAAAGAGGCTCAGAAAAGGTAGAATAGGAATTGCACGGCCTTTTTTTAAGCTTTTTGAAAACGGGCGCAGTAATACCGGCAGTAAGAGGAGCAGAACGACAAGCTCGCTTAGTAACAGATCGGTCATATTTTTTCCTTTTGGGACACTCTAAAAACTATACCTGAGTTTTTAGAGTTGCCTTTTTGTATCTCATAATCATTGAGGAGAGTGAAGCTATTGAATACATCATCAACGTCAAACATCCCGCAGCAGGCTTCGGCACAGGAGCTTCCGCTTTCAGAAATTCAATTCAATATACCGGAATCAAAAATCGCCGCATTAAAAACACAGGCGCCGCATAAGCCGATTGTCGGGCAGCTCCGCGCGGTGTCCGCATTGGAACTCGGCTTAAGTATTCGGGACGACGGCTACAACATTTTTATTATGGGAGCGCCGGGAACAGGCCGCCGGACGGTTCTCTCTTCGCTGCTCAAGGACTATAAACCAAATACCGCCTCCTTGCAAGATATTGCGTATGCGCATAACTATCGGCATCCGGCAGAACCGATCGCGCTGTTTTTTCCGGCGGGTGAGGGCAAGAAGTTTCAGCACAGCCTCAAGAATGCAATTGAAGCTCTCTATAAACAGGCATTGCAGATTGAAAAATCTGAGAATTTTTTGTCTGCTCAAAAGAAGATTATGTCGGCGGTAGACAGCGATGAAAATTCCCTGCTTGCGAATTTTGAAGTAACGATGCTGTCGCGGGGATTTAAACTTTTGCAGCTGAAAGACGATTCCAATCAATCCGTCGATTTGATTCCGCTCATTAAAGGAAAAGAGGTTCCGTTCGGGGAGCTGCAGCTGCTGGTTGCGCGGAAGAAGTTTTCCGAACAAGCGCTCAACGATTTGCGTGAAACATATTACCGCTCGCTCGATGAGCTGGCCGACCTTTTTGCCCTGCTGCGGAAAAACCGAACGGAGGCGGAAGAAAAACTCAAACAGTTGTACATCGATTTACTCAAACCGATTACCGCGGCGGAGCTTGAGCAGCCTCGTGCGCTGTTGAACGGCTATCCTGCCGAAACCGATACGCAGAAAAAGCACAACGAAAAGATTGCGTCTTTTTTAAAAAAGACCGAGGCGGATTTGATCGCCCGTGCCGTGATGTATGCAGCGCCGTTTAAGTCGCCGCGGCACAAGAAAGCTTTTTTCGGGCGGTATGCAATCAATCTGATTTGCGAAAATACGGAGGATAAATCCTACGTTATCGACGAAAACCAGCCGAATTTTTCCAATCTTTTCGGGACGATCGAAGGACACGGTGATGAAGAAGACGGACTGCTGAACGGTCATTTACGGTTACGCGGCGGAGCGGTACACCGTGCCTTAGGCGGCTTTTTGGTACTGCGGCTGAAAGACCTTTTGGAAGAAGAAGATTCGTGGGTGTATTTAAAGCGGGTGCTGCAGTCGGGACGTATCGCCGTGCAAGCGCCGCCCGCCGGTACGCATACGCCTTCGCTGTTAAAGCCCGAACCGGTTCCTGCACAGCTGAAAGTCATCATCATCGGCGGCGAATATTCCTATGAGATTCTCTACCAGGAGGATCCCGACTTTTATAAGCTGTTCAAGGTGTGTGCCGAATTCGATTCGGTGATGCCGCTAACGGATGAAAACTTGGCCGCCGTCTTGGCGCTCATCGAAACCTTTGTAAAAGACCGGCATTCGCTGCCGTTCAGCGATTCGGGGTATGCGAAGTTACTTGCCTATGCGGTTGAACTTTCGGAGAGCCGGCATTTGATTTCCGCTCAGTTTACGAAGATTGCGGATTTTGTTGCGGAGGCGAATTATACGGCGAAGCAGCAAGCGTGCGAGCTTATCACCGATGAGATCATTACCAAAACAATCGAGCGGCGGCATTACCTTGCAGCCTTACCCGAAGAAAAATTCGCCGAGATGGTGCAGCTCAAAGAAATTTTAATCGATACCTCCGGCGCCGCAGTGGGAAAAATCAACGGGCTTGCCGTAGAGGAGCGCGGCTTCCATACCTTCGGCATACCGGTCAGCGTTACCGCCCAAGCATCGCCGGGTACTGCCGGTATTATCAACATCGAGCGGGAGGCGGGGCTTTCCGGCGAAATTTACGATAAGGCGCACCTCATCATCAGCTCGATTCTCCGGCAAAAATACGCGCCTGATTTTCCGCTATCGATTTCCGCTGCAATCTGCTTTGAACAATCGTACGGTATGATCGACGGAGACTCCGCTTCCTGCGCTGAGCTTTTCACGCTGCTTTCCGCAATCGGGGGCATCCCGCTCAGGCAGGACATTGCGGTAACCGGCAGTTTGAATCAGCTCGGTATGGTGCAGCCGGTGGGCGGTATTTCGGAAAAGATAACCGGCTTTTTCGACACCTGTGCGATTCTCGGGCTTACCGGTACGCAAGGTGTGATGATTCCTCAGGGCAATAAAAACAATCTCTTTTTGCCGGAGCGCGTCATCAATGCTATCGCCGAAAAGCGGTTTAGGATATGGGCGGTCAGCAATATCGATGAAGGTATCGAGCTCTTGAGCGGTATGAACACGGCAGATGTTACCGTACGCGTTTCTGCCGCGCTGCGCGACTTTGCGGAAAAAGTGAAAGCATTTAGGAAGTAGAAAAAAGGATTGGACTGATATGAATACCATAGTAACCAAACTCCGTGCAAATCTTTCAGGCGTTGCCTTTATACTTAGTTTAGTGCTGTTGTTTTTGCAGCAGTTCTATGCTTCCCTCGCCGCTACTATCGTTATCCACACACTTGATGCCGTTATCTTGCTTCTTATTATTGCAGAAACGTTTTTGCCGATGCGGCATGAAAAATACTTTCAGCAATATTTTCAAAAACATGCGGCACTCTGTGTAAGCACTATTCTTTTTTGTGCCGCCTTTATCTTTTTTAAAATAAAGATCGGCTTTATTCCTTCATCGCCGGAACTGATTCTAATGTTTGCGCTTATAAAAAATATTTTCCTGTTCGGTAAGATCATCAAAAATACTGCGGACACTGCGGGAGGCACTGAACGAGTGATGCTGAACCCTGCAGGAACTTTGCTCGTTTCGTTTTTTATGGTCATCATTACCGGAACTTTTTTGCTGATGCTTCCGGCTGCGACTCCCGGTACCGACCACTTGGATTTTTTGACGGCGTTATTTACCGCTACCTCTGCAGTCTGCGTTACCGGTTTGAGCATTATCAATGTCGCAACGGAATTGACAACGGTCGGCAAGGTTATCCTTATTTTGCTTATTCAGATCGGCGGACTCGGTATTATGGTGTTTTCGTTTTTCGGGATGCTTGCTTTTCGACGTAAACTGTCTATTGCAGAAAAATTAACCGTTTCGTATATGGTGAGCGAAGATGATATGTCGGGATTGTTTAAAGCACTTCGCGTTATCGTGGGTTCTACATTTTTGGTTGAAGCAATCAGCGCCGGATTTTTGTACCTCGGATTTTCCCGTACGATGGGAGTATCGGTCGAGACACTCGGTTTTGCAGCGTTCCATGCGGTATCGGCATTTTGTAATGCCGGTTTTGCACTCTTCCCGAATAATCTCGAATCTTTTACCGGTGATCCCATTATCAGTTTAACAATCAGTTTTACGATTATCCTCGGCGGTATAGGCTTTGCAGTTATGTACGATACGGTACGCAAAATAAAAACCGAAACACAAAATGTGTTTAAGAAGAAAAAGACAACATTTTTTCTTCCGCTCAATACGCAGATCGTGCTGGTAATGACCGCGGGTGCGCTCTTTATCTCTTTTGCAGCGTTTTATTTGTTGGAACATACCCATGCAATGAAGGATTTCTCTCTGCATGAGCAATATCTCGGTGCCTTCTTCCAAGCGGTTACGCTGCGGACGGCTGGCTTTTCAACGGTGTCCTTTGCTTCGCTGACTAATGCAACGTTGCTGATGATGATTTTTGTGATGTTTGTCGGCGGCGCTTCGGGCAGTACGGCGGGCGGTATTAAGTTGAACACCGTTGCGGTGGTTTTTGCATTTTTCCGCTCGTTCTTAAAAAACGATCGAACAGTCATCATCAAAAAAATGTCGATACCCGATGAGCAGGTAAAAAAAGCTTTTCTTATCCTCGGTTTCGGTTTGACGATTGTGTCCGCTGCCATATTTGTATTGACGGTAACCGAATCGCTGCCGTTTTTACCCATGGCCTTTGAAACGGTTTCCGCTTTTGCAACCGTAGGACTTTCTACTGGTATCACGGCGCAGTTCAGCATTGCCGGTAAACTGATATTGATCTTCCTCATGTTTATCGGCAGGGTAGGGCCGCTTACCATTCTCACTGCTGCCGGAAAAAAGGAAGGCAGCGATACCGTCGAATATCCGTACGGCGCTATTTCGATCGGGTAAAGTTTGAACCTGATACGGCCTTTTGCTTTAGTCTAAGAGAAGTGAAGTGGTAGCGTTTATCAATGACCGTTGGGAACATCCAGCGTAATGCCTTCGATAAGCTGTGTGAATACCGGGTCGTGCGTTACACATAGGACTGTCCGCCGTTGCTGCCGAACAATACGGGAAAACACTCTCGCCGCTGCTTTTTTTGTTTCGGGATCGAGGGAGTCAAAGGCCTCGTCGAGGAGCAAAATTTCCGAAGGGTAGGCGAGTGCACGGGCTAAACTGACCCGCCGCTGCATACCGCCGGAAAGCTCCGCCGGTAGAAAATGCTCAAACCCTTGTAAGCCGAACATCTGTAAATATTGCCGTGCAATACGCTTTGCCTTTTCCGTTCCGTAATCCGGCGGCAGTATATAGCGGATATTCTGTTCTGCGGTGAGGTGTGGGATAAGCCGTAGGTCTTGATAGGCAAAACCGATTTTCGCATTGGACGGCAATATGCGTATCGTTCCGCGTTGAGGATGCAGAAAACCTGCAATTAAAAAAAGCAGCGTTGTTTTGCCTCTGCCGGAGCGCCCGAGGATATAATTTATCCGCGCAGGTTTAACCTCAAGTGAAAAAGATTGAAACACCGGTACCGATTCAAAATTAAAAGAGATACGGTCAATATGTATTTCGGCAGCTTGTTTGCCGATATCTGCATATACATCAGTATCGGAGTATGCTTCGGTGTCGACAGGCGTATCGGAGAAAGCGATATCCGCTGTCTGCATCGCTTTACGGGCTTTATTATATGAAAGGATACGTTTTGCTGCCTGCTCCATAAGAGCGGCAAAGACGATCACAATGATTCCCCACCCGAAAATCGTTGCGGTATCCAACTGAGCACGCGCAATCTGGAACTCCGTACCGATGCCTCTCCGTGGCTGGCTGAGTACTTCGGCAGTAACCATAACCTTTACCAACAACCCCAGCGTTGCGGAATATGCGGTGAGTGTAAACGGCCTAATGGAAGGAATGTACAGCTGTTTAAGTTTGCGCACGAAGGAGACTTGGAAACCTGTAGACATTTGGATAAGACGAATGTCGATGTTTTTAACGCCGTTTACCACGCCGCGGTACAGCAGCGGCAGCGCGATAAGACTTGCAACAAAAATAGGGGTGATCTCGGAATTAAACCATATTAGCGAGAGGAGTAGGACACCCATCGTCGGGACGGCACGCATGGCAGTTTCAAAAGGGCTGAGCGCTGCTTCGATTCGCGCGGACACGCCGGCTGCAATCCCCAGTAAAAAAGCAATAACGGTATCTATAGCGATCGTTGCCGCAATACGTAAAAGCGTTGCAGCAACGGTTAAAAAGAAATCTTCTTTGATAAGGATATCGGCCGTAGCGGCAGCAATGGCTTCGAGTCTCGGTACAATGAGCGGCTGTGCTATCAGCATGGCTGTCAACTGCCATAGTCCCAGTCCCGCGGCGAGGCCGCAGAGCCGGTATACTGTCCGAGTTCGGTTCTTATCGTTGCCGCGGCCCGTATCGCTATTTTGCTGTGGTGTAGTAGAAATCATCCTGAGGCATAGCTCCGCCGATAAATTTCGGATCAGCCTTATATAGAATGGAAAAATATCTCTCAAGAGCAGGACGGGTTTGTTCGGCGTTCACAAACTGCATATTCATCCGGCCTATTCCTTTTGCAATAAGCGGCGCTTGAATACCTTTTTGCAGCTTTGCGGTTGCTTCGCCCGCTTGCTTGGGGTTTTCTTTTGCCCAGTTAATCGATTGTTCCAGTTGAGCTAAGAAGCGAGCAGCGTAATCGGGATGATTTTCGATAAGGCTTTTTTGCACGACCACAACCGCCTGCGGATAGGAGCTGTCGCCGCCGAGTTTTTCTTTCCAAGCGTTCTGTACGTCGAGGAATACCTTTGTTCCGGGTTTTTTAGTTAACACCATGCTAACCATCGGCTCAGGTAAAATAACAAAAGAGCCTTTTCCGCTGATAAAAGCAGCTGCCGCTTCTTGCCCGGACTGTACATAGTTAAAGGTTACGTCCTTATCGGGAGTAAGTCCGTAGGC
Organism: Treponema sp. OMZ 857; assembly: GCF_024181085.1. Classification (NCBI taxonomy): domain Bacteria; kingdom Pseudomonadati; phylum Spirochaetota; class Spirochaetia; order Treponematales; family Treponemataceae; genus Treponema; species Treponema sp. OMZ 857. The sequence continues at coordinate 1,900,131 of NZ_CP051147.1, read as the reverse complement.
ATTTAAAAGCTCCCGTACCGTGACATCCGGAGTAAGACCTCTTCCGAAAGTGATAATTGTTTTTCCTCTTAAATCTTCGATAGAATTGACCGATTCCGAGGTAAGTCCGTAGAGAATTCCCCAAACAACAGCTCCTGCAAGTCGGACACCGGTACCTTTTGCGTATAAAATAGCGGAGAGGTTTGAAGGGACGATAGCGATATCCGCTTCCCCGGAAAGCAGCCGTGCTTGCAGCATATCGGGTGCTTGCAACACTTCATATTCCGTAACCGCGCCGTCGGCAACAGCGGTGTTGTCAACCGCCATTTTTGCAATACAAATTGCCGGAGCATTAGCGGGCACAACTACTTTTACAGTATAAGCTGCTTGAGCGGATGAATTGCCGGCCGATTCCGTCTGAACCGCCGTGGACGGCTCCTTTTTGCCGCCTGCACAGAGCATCGCGGCGATACAACAAAATAAAAACGCTATAGCATAGTGTTTTTTCATAATATACTCCTTAGATTTAATTTGTAAGCCTATTATAACATATTTGCTCAATCATGTATAGTTTGATTTTTGCGGAGAGTTTAATATGCAGGTGCTCTGCAGCGGGGTATGTTGATTATCCTCGCGTTTACATTTTGTGCTTAATCGGATACAGTTCCCATAAGCGAGGATAATACGAAAGGGAAAAAACGGAGAAAACGCAAAGGATTATATTTACTCAAAAAAGGCCGTAAGGGGCTTGTACGCGCGCTGTTTAGCCGGTTGGGGGTGTTCCTTGTCTTGTTAGGTTTGCAGGCGTTTATCTTGTTGAGCATTCCCTATCGGTTTAAAGAAATATTCCCTTACTATTCTATCGTAGAGTCTTTGTTTACCCTCGTTATGGTGCTGTATTTACTTAATTCGGATATTGACCCTACTGCAAAAATTACGTGGCTGGTGATCATTATGTTGCTGCCGGCATTCGGTGCTTTATTGTTTTGGTATACTCAAAGCGATCTGGGCAACCGTCTTGCACGGAAACGTCTTAATCATCTTTTTGCATTGACGCATGACAGTATCCTGCAAGATCCGCAGGTTGCCGATGCTCTTTCGCTACAAGATAAGGGCGCAGCGGCGCTCGCTCATTATCTGCGCCATACCGGGTGCCATCCCGTGTTTAATCAAACTGAGGTAACGTATTTTTCCTCCGGCAAAGCTAAATGGAAAGAAATGCTTGTTCAACTGAAACTGGCAAAGCATTTTATCTTTTTGGAATATTTTATTATAGAAGAAGGGGTGATGTGGGGAAGCGTGTTGGAAATATTGGCGCAAAAGGCAAAAGAGGGTGTAGATGTTCGAATCATGTATGACGGAACCTGCGAATTTTCTACGTTACCGCATGACTATCCTGAGCGTCTGAAAAAGTTGGGGATTAAATGCAAGATATTCGGGCGGCTTACTCCTTTTCTTTCAACACGCTATAATTATCGGGATCACCGTAAAATTCTGGTTATTGACGGAAGGGTTGCGTTTAACGGCGGCGTGAATTTAGCGGATGAGTATATCAATGTTGTGAATAAATACGGATATTGGAAAGATGCTGCCGTTATGCTGCAAGGTGCTGCGGTTAAGAGTTTTACATTGATGTTTTTGCAGTTGTGGAACCTGCACGAAAAAGAATGGAATTTTAATGAATATTTGAATGTTCCCGTCAAAGCCTTGCCGGTTTCCGCTGCCGGTTTTGTTATTCCGTACGGCGACAGTCCTGCTGATGAGAACAAAGTCGGTGAGAGTGTGTATATGGATATTCTGAACAGAGCGCACCGGTATGTACATATTATGTCGCCCTATCTCATTTTGGACGGGGAAATGGAAACGATGTTGAAGTTTGCAGCAGAGCGCGGTGTGGATGTTAAGCTGATTTTGCCGGGTATACCCGATAAGAAAGCTCCTTATGCATTGGCAAAAACACATTATGCTTCTTTGTTGGCTTCGGGAGTGCAGATTTATGAATATACACCGGGCTTTGTTCATGCAAAAGTTTTTGTGTGTGATGACCGGGAAGCCGTTGTCGGTACCATCAATTTGGATTACCGAAGTTTATATCATCATTTTGAATGCGCTACGTATTTATACGGTGTTGACTGTATCGAAGATATTGAAACGGATTACCAATCCGTATTAAAACAGTGTCGCGCAGTAACGGCTGAAACTGTCCGGCATGAAAAATGGACGGTTAAAGCTTCCGGCATTGTGCTTAAAGCTCTTGCACCATTGATGTAGAAGGAGAATACGATGGATGTACAACAAAATTTTGCGGTTATCGGATTAGGTGAATTCGGTATTCGGATCTGTGAAATGCTGGCGGAGGGAGGCGGTTCGGTCGTGGCATTTGATCATGACGCACAGGCGGTCGATCGGGTAAAAAAAATTGTTCCGGCGGCAATGGTGATCGACACTACCGACGAAAATGCACTCAGAAAAGCTCCGCTCGACGATATCGATGTTGCGATTGTTGCAATCGGCGATAATAAGGAAGCAAGCATCCTAACAACAACATTGCTGAAGGAACGGGAAATTCCCTATATCGTAGCGCGGGCGGTTTCTCCCTTACATGCGATTGTATTGAAGCGGGTAGGAGCAAGTAGAGTATTAAAGATTGAAGAAGAATCTGCTTCCCGTATTGCAAACGAATTGATTAACCCTGAAGCGCTTAATTCGCTTTCCGTTGTCGAAGGATATGGAATCTGTGAGGTAAAGGTGCCGAAGTTCTTTATTGGGAAAACACTCTCGCAAGTTGCGCTCAAAGAAAAATTCAATATAACCTTAATCACGGTTGTCCGCCTTGAACTCGATATCGATACGGTCGGTAATCCTTTGAACCGCGAAGCGATGTATGAACCGGATGATAATCTTGAATTGCAAACAGGCGATAAACTCTTTGTTTTCGGCAGCCTCGAAAAGATTACGGAATTCAGAAATATCTAAATAATAGGGATGTGTTCATGATTATTATTGGAAAAAAGAAATTGATCGGTGCAATATTTTTTTCATTTGCACTTATATTAGCAACTGCAATTTGGGGATATAAAGTCGGAATGCAGAGTTCTCTTAAAAGTGATTCGGAGCTCGTGCTGTTTTTCGGATTTATCGGAGCAGGGTTGGAACTTTGCCTATTAATTGCAATGTCTGTCTATGCAAAGAGAAAAGAAAACGACTTTTTAATGGTTGCAAAAGCTATTCAGCTGAACGGCGTATTGTCGGATTCTCGTGCAAAAAAATTGGGCAACTTAGGCGTTACGCTGCAAGAGTCTCTTAACGATGCATATCAAATTACCGCACAAAAAAGCTTAAAGATTGCCGGGTTAAACGGTCTTGTTGATGAACTTTTGTTGATAATCGACCGTCCGCTTTTGGTGGTAAGTCTGACCGGCAGTATCCTTAATTTTTCTGCTAAAGCGCAGGAGAAAACGGGATGTAAACAAGGAGATGCGCTTTCCGATATTGCGCCTGGTATTAGCATCAAGGAAGCGATTCAGAATGCTGCGCATACTCGTACCGCTGTGCAGCAAGATAGGCATATCGTATGTATGCCGGTGTTCTCGGTTACCGGTACCTTGTCATTCTTTTTGGTAGATCTATCCGATCAGCCGATTGTGAGCAAGGTAATGGAAAACGTCAAGCATTTAATACAAAAAACGGATACCGAAAAAAAACAGAAAAAGCCGTTTTTAAAATTCTTCCAAAAAGGGCGTGAGTAACTGAGGGGAAACACATCAGACACTATGAAACGGCTTGATTCTATAAACGAAAAAAAAGAAAAAACGGCGATTGGACTTATGAGCGGGACGTCTGTTGACGGTATCGATGCGGTGCTGCTGACTATTACCGGCTGCGGTATCGATACTCGCATTGCGGAGCGTGCTTTTCTAACCGTGCCTTATCCGCAAGAAGTACGGGAGCGGCTGTTGACGCTTGCTTCCGGTTCTTTCGGCGGCAGCGAAGAATTAAGCGCGATGAATGTTTATCTTGGAGAGCTGTCAGCAGACGCATGTTTTGCCGTATGCAAAAAGGCGAAAGTTGATATCAGTACGGTTGATTTTATCGGTTCGCATGGACATACGGTTTTTCATGCACCGAATGGACGGTGCTACTTCGGCAAGAATATTAAAAGCACACTGCAAATCGGCGAAGCGGCGGTTATTGCGGAAAGAACCGGATGCGTTACCGTTGCCGATTTCCGCGTTCGGGATGTCGCGGCGGGCGGGTCTGGGGCGCCGCTTGTTCCGTTTACCGAATATCTATTATACCGGGAACCAGGTACGGTAATCGGCTTGCAGAATATCGGCGGTATCGGCAATATCACGCTTTTGCCTGCCGATGCCGATATGGGCGGCATTATCGCCTTTGATACCGGCCCGGGCAATATGCTGATAGACGGCTTGATGCGGCTTATTACCGGTGGTACGCAAAATTATGACGAAGACGGCAAATGTGCCGCAGCCGGTACCGTCGATTCAACCTTGTTCGATTTTCTTAAAACAGATCCTTATTTGCAATTAAAACCGCCTAAGACCACCGGCAGAGAACATTATTCCGAAGCGTTTATACAAGCGCTGTATGAGAAAGGTACATCATTGCAGCTGCCGCCTGAAACAATTGTGAGAACGGCAACCTATTACACTGCGTATTCAATTGCGTATTCGCTTAACACATTCGGATTGCCGATGCCGCAAAAATTGATAGTCGGAGGCGGCGGTTGTAGAAATCCCGTCATCTTACATCATCTACGGCAGCTGCTGCCTGAATGCTCCGTACTGACCAATGAGGATATCGGAAAAAACAGCGATTCAAAAGAAGCGTGTGCCTTCGCCATACTCGCAAACGAAGCGCTCTGCGGTAATCCGAATAACGTCCCGTCTGCGACAGGGGCAAGGAAGTTTGTCGTGATGGGAAAGATCAGTATATAAAAAGGGACGGTAAAGCTTTAAAAGACGAAAACAATTAAGGCAAGAAGCTGTGAGAGGAGATATGTGGGGTATGCTATTTTTTTTATTACTCATGTATATTTATATTCCGTTTTTAGTTTTGAAAAATGAAAAGAGTACGTTATATTTTAGAATAATTGTGATCGTATCAAATATAAGCATAATCTTTTTATCATTATTCTCTTTTTATCTATTGAGGAGTCTCAGTTTTATCGGAGCTATTATATACGCGTGTGTATGTATATTAAGTATCATTTTAAATATTTTATTTGTGATCACAAAAACGATAAAAACAAAAGCAATAAAACAATTGTTTTTTTTAACACCGATTATGTGTTCTCTTTTATTCGGTTTTTTGATTGAGAAAAATCAGCTATCTGAAAAAATTGCCTTAAAAATAGAATTCAAAAGATACAAAAATGAACTTGATAGTTATATCACAAACAATGTAGAAAATAAAAATATCCGGGCATTTAATAATTATGTCGGAATTATATGGTGTCCGGGATTTTTAGATACATACAGCGTTATCATTTATGATAAACATAATAATTTAGATATGTTGTATCATTCATCTGCAGATACATATATGGATAAAGAGATGTACAGTGAATTTCAAAAAGCATTCAGATATCCAAGAATTGTCAATGTGATAAAGATTGAAGATCATTACTTTAGATGTAATATACATGAATAACAGTTATGTGATTCTATATTTTCAAAAGCTGATAAATCGCTTGCACTTTTTTTGCGAATATACTAGGATACGCAGACTTGGGGTGCCGGAACAATGAACAGGATCCTCTAAGAACCTCATCGGTTTTTTAGAGCCAACCGAATCTATTCGTTCCGTGCTGAGAGCATACCCGAAAAAGGTGTCTGTACAGATGCCTTACACCTGATCCGGATAATGCCGGCGGAGGGAATAATGAAGTTACGTCTTTATTTCTTTTTGTTTATCGTATGTTCAATCATACTGCCTTCAACCGCTTTTGCAGGCGGAAAACAAGATACTACGGAAAAAATCGTTGTTGTCTATACCTATGACTCCTTTGCTTCTGAATGGGGGCCGGGCGCCGAAATAGCCAAACGATTCAAAGAGCAAACGGGCTACACCGTCAATTATGTGATCTGTGAGGATTCCGGTTCTGTGCTATCGAAAGCGGTGGCCGAAAAAAAGAATCCGCGTGCCGATGTACTGCTCGGTATCAATGCGTTTCTTGTCGATAAGACGCGCAGCGCAGGCGTTCTGGAACCGTATACCTCTCCGAATTTGGATAAAGTTGTTCCAAAACACGTTATAATGACTGATGATCAATTACTCACTCCGTATGATTGGGGCTATTTTGCGATTATGTATGACACTCAATCAAAGGTGCCTGCTCCTCAGTCGCTGGAAGATTTAACAAAACCCGAATATGCAAAATCCTTGGTTATCATGGATCCCCGCACGAGCGCTCCCGGCTTAGGTTTTGCTGCATGGACAAAGGCTGTTTACGGGAACGATTATCTTTCGTACTGGAAAAGACTGATGCCTTCCATCTTGACGATGAGCCATTCGTGGAGCGCGGGATACGGGCTGTTTACGGCAGGGGAGGCTCCGCTTGCCGTCAGCTATACCACCAGTATGGCTTATCACATCCGGTATGATAAAACAGATCGGTATCAGGCATTGACGTTTGCCGAGGGGAATATGATTGCGCTTGAGGGAATGGGGGTCGTTAAGAATGCACCGCATAGAGCAGCGGCTCACGCTTTTATCGATTTTATGCTGACCGAAAAAGCGCAGGAAGTGTTGCCCGAAACGCAGTGGATGTATCCGTCAAATACCGCGGTGCAGCTTCCCGAATCATTTAAAACCGTCCCGATGCCGAAAAAATCGCTGACGATTTCCGGTACCGAGGCGGAAACGGCGGTAGACGCTATTATTTCAGTATTGGAAAAATAACCGTATTTTCGCATTTTTATCGCAGAATTGTATGGATTCGGTTAATCGAAATGCTGCGAAGCGGACACTACTGCAAAATGCTTTTGTAGTAGGCGGCGGGGTGTTATTCTGTGCGGTACTGATTGCTTTTTTCGTACCGCTCGGAGCTGCCGTTTTTCCGGCCTTCGATGAAGGCGCTTCTGCAGCGGCCTTTCGGTCTTTATGGAAGGCTGCCCGCTTTACCGTGATGCAAGCGTTTCTCTCTGCGGCAGGAGCAAGCGGTATCGGCCTCTGTGCGGCATTTTTTTGCGCCCGCCGGAGGTTCTTCGGACGAAAGTTGTTGCTCTCTCTTTCGGCGATACCCTTGAGCGTGCCGCCGGTGGTTATCGCGCTCGCGTTTATCCTGTTTTTTGGAAAAAACGGTTTACTGAACAAACTGCTTGCGGCGCTTTCGGCAGGGCAGCTTTCAATCGGTACCTTCCTTTATTCGACGGGCGGCATTGTGCTTGTACACACCTTTTATAATTTTCCCATCACGATGCGTACCGTATCCGCCGCATGGGAACACCTCCCTGAGGAAACCGAACAAGCCGCTCTTTTGCTCGGAGCCTCGCCGCTGCGCATTTTTAGGACGGTGATCTTTCCGGCATTAAAGGCGCCGCTGTGTGCTTCGTTCGTTATTATCTTTTTATATTGTTTTTTCAGCTTTGTGATTATTTTGCTGCTGGGCGGTCTCGGCGTAACAACGCTGGAGGTTGAGTTGTATCAAACCATCCGCAGAGATATACACGCGAGTACCGCGGCGTATATTGCGCTGGCGGAAACCGGTATCGCAGCGGCTGCGGTAGGGCTGTACGCTTATTTAAGGAGCAGAATACCCGATCATGCTGAAAACACCCAATACGCCCGCATTCGGTTGCGCATCGGCGGCGCAGCGGAACATATCTTTTTTGCCGTGCTTATCTGTGTTATCTGTTTTTGTTTGCTGTTTCCGCTCGGTTCTCTGGTGTGGTACTCCCTGTCGAGTCCTAAGGCGCCGCTCACGATAACCGTTGATGCGTGGCGGCAGCTTTTACAGCGGCCTCACTTTTGGAGCGCGGTGCGGCACACCATGCAGACGGGGATCGGTACCGCCGTTCTTTCCGTAACGGCTGCGCTTTTTTTTGCGTATGCAGCATTTCAATCGAATCGGAAGTGGTATAAAAGCCTGCCGCTTATTCCTTTTGCAGTTTCTTCTATTGTACTGGGAGCGGGGTGGTTGAAACTTGATACCATGCCGTCGCTGCTGTTGCTGGTTATTGTGCAAAGTTCGCTTGCGTGGCCCTTTGCGTGGATGCAAATAGAGACCGGCCTCGCAAAAATTCCCCGTTCGGTGCTCGATGCTGCCCGCCTTTTGTCCTCCTCCCGCACGGATGCATTTTTTCGGGTATTTCTCCCGTTATGCAAAACCGGTATTATATCTGCGCTATGCTGTGTGTTTGCAATCAGCGCGGGAGACGCATCGCTGCCGCTTCTGCTCCACATTCCGAACTTTGAAAACCTCGCGCTGATGCTGTTCCGTTTTGCCGGTTCGTACCGGTTCACCGAAAGCGCCGGTATCGCGGTGATTCTTGCCGTGCTGACGGGCTCGCTCTTTTATATTCAGGACACGGTGCGGGAGCGCGGACAAACGCATTAGACTGTTTTGTCATGTCCGCCACGGATGGCGGTGACACTAATCAGCAGCAAGTTTTTCGTTAGAAAAACTTGTTATGAACACTGTACAAGGAAGTACAGTGTTCATATTGTCCCGCAAAATAAAGAGGCCGTTCAACCAGAGTTGAACCTCTTCGCGGTTCAAATGGTCTCACGGCCTCTTTATTTTGCGATTTATATCAACCTGTCTGATGCGTTTGTCCTTCTGTGGAAAAAAGCGTTCAAAATTTTATTTAAAATTTTGAACGTAAGGAAGACAACCGCTTGGAAAGATTAAAGTGCGGTTGCCCTGTGTATCAAAAGTGCGTATGGTAGGAAACGTATATGAAAGGTGATTCGATGGGTTTTCCGATAAATAGAGAGAATGATGAAAGTGAGGCGTTTCTCCGGCTTGTTTGTTTGACGAAGCGGATGCCGACAAAGACTATCAGTCTTTCCTGTTCGGTGGAAAAGGCAGGGACTCTTGCGCTGCTCGGTTCGTCGGGATGCGGTAAGTCAACCGTGCTCAAAATGATCGCAGGTTTGTTGCCCGCCGATTCGGGAAACGTCTTTTTGAACGGATGCGACATTACCGATGAGCCCGTCAAAAATCGCAGCGTTGGTATGGTCTTTCAGGACTATGCGCTATTCCCTCATTTAAGTGTCGAAGACAATATCGGGTACGGCCTCGTTTCGCAAGGGATATCCAAAAGGGAAAGCAGGCAGGCTGCTGCGGAATGGCTCGAACGTTTCGGTTTGACCGGTATGGAAAAAAGACGGATTGAAGGACTTTCCGGCGGGGAGCGGCAGCGTGTCGCCCTTGCGCGGACACTTGCGGTAAACCCGCTCGTGGTTTTGTTTGACGAACCTCTTTCCGCCCTCGACGCTCCGCTGCGGCTTAAACTCCGTGAAGAGCTCAAAAAACACCAAGCTGAAATGCGGTACACGGCAATCTACGTTACCCATGACCGCGACGAAGCCGAGTACCTCGCCGACAACATCATCGAAATGCCTTCCTCCTGATCGAAATTTCGAAGGCATAAGGTGAGCGTCTAAAATGCCGCCGCTCACCTTAACCGCGAGTTTGCCATTCGGCAAACATCGCAGATTATATGTGCGCATTCGCGCACGAATGCAACAGCTTCAAAAGTTCACACTTTGTTCATCTGTTGCATTTTAAAGAAATAAAATTTCGATCAGATTATTTTTGAGATAAGGGCAAACGTATCAGATCGATAGATGTCATTTCGCAAGATAACGGATAGTACTGCCTAGAACCAGTGCTTTTGAAAATAGATGGTGTAGCTACAAGGAGTTAGCTGAAAATAAAGCGCAGGCGTATCTATGATACGTTGAGCATTTATTTTCAGCGTGCGACGCAGTAGATGCGCCGTATATTTTCAAAAACGTCTGATGCGTTTGCCCTGTGACTGGAGGTGTAGATGTCGCTTAATTGCGCTGAAATCGATAAGATACTGGAAGAGCTCGATTTGGAAGGCTCATACATACAAAAGGTGGTGCAGTCATCCTATTCCGTGATGGTGCTGCACCTCTATAAGACCCGCCCGATGAGTCTGGTTATCTGTCTTGAACCGGGGGCGTGCCGCTTGCATGAAACTACGCGGAAAATCCCCAAGTTCGACAAGCCGCTCCGTTTTATGGAGCTGCTCCGTTCCCGGCTCCGCGGCGCCAAGATTACCGAAGCTGTTCAGCTGAACAATGACCGCATTGTCAGGCTTTCGTTGGAGACCGCTTCAGATACGCTCTACCTCTATATCCGGCTGTGGAGCGGGGCGGCGAATATGCTACTTGTCGATAACGGCATTATCGTCGATGCCTTTTACCGCCGACCTTCCCGTCATGAAGTGAGCGGAGAGCCGTGGCAGCCTCTACCGGGAGAATCCGAAGCCACTACGACGCAGACTTTTGGAAATGAGCCGAGTGCTGCGGCAGGCAGCGAATCAAAAGCCGTTGCAGAAAGCGCATCCGCTGCTGTATCTTCCGCATCGAATGCAAAAAACACGTCTGCTGTCGTATCTTCTCCTGCCGCTGACAAACCGGTAAAAACCTATACCGTCCGCAGCTATGATACCTCCAAGACCTTTAACGAAGCGATTGACGAATGGTACGCGCGGCAGGCGCCTGTGCTTTCGCTCGAAGCCTTACGTGCGGAGGCGGAGCGCTTTTACGGTCTTAAAATAGAGAAGATTTCCCGCGCGCTTGAAAAACTCGAAGCGAAAAAACATTCGTTCTTGCAGGCTGATACGCTGAAACATCAAGGTGATTTACTTTTGGCAAATCTCTACCGAATTCCGCAGTGCGCCTCTTCCGTCGAGCTGGAAGATTATGCGGCTGATAATCGGATTATCCGCATTGCCCTCGACCCGAGAAAAACCGCGCAGGAGAATGCCGCCGGATATTATGAGCGGTATAAGAAAGCGGTTTCGGGGCTTGAGGCGCTCACCGATGACATCGAAGCCTCCAAGCAGATGCTCGCCGCGCTTAATGAAGAGCTTGCGAAGCTGCGGGTTGAAGAAAATCCTTACCTTATCGAAAAGGTGCTGCACAAAAGAAAGATACCCGTGCAGCGGAAACAGGCGGCTCAAGAAAAAGAGCGGCCGGGACTCACGTTTTACCATGACGGATGGATTCTGTATGTCGGCAGGACAGCCGCCGAAAACGATGAGCTGTTGAGGCACCACGTGCGGGGCAAGGATATGTGGCTCCATGTGCGGGACTATTCCGGCGGCTATGTCTTTATCAAAAACAAAAACGGAAAGACCGTTCCGCTGCCTGTGCTGATTGCCGCGGGGAACCTCGCCGTATTTTATTCAAAGGCGCGCCGGAACGGGCAAGCCGATCTTTACTACACCGCAGTGAAGGATTTGCGGAGAGCGAAGAACGCACCGAAAGGAACCGTACTCCCGTCAAACGAAAAAAATCTTTCCATTAAACTTGAACCGGCAGTTCTGAAACAGCTTGAACAGTCACGGGGAGAAGCCCTTAGCTGATGGGTAATGGGTGATAATTCTTAATTATGGATTAAAAATGAGAAAGTGCGGGAGTGAAGAGCCTATAATGCGTCCGATTTCCGCTGCTTCCTAAACCATGGTTTTTTCCAGAGCTGTTTCCGTTGCCGCTTTCGCCGTTCGGCGGGAGAGAGCCGTGCGAGCGGATGTTCCATATACACAACCGCTTTTTTACAAAACGCGGGGCTGAACCGGTATGCTACTGCTGAGATAAGCGCAATTACTAAGAAAAGCGCGGGCAGCCAGTCCTTCCATTGTGCATAAAAAGTCCGGCGGTACGGATAGATCGGTACGGAAACGCTCAGAGAATCTGCGGTAAAGAGCGGAAGGCTTGCGGTAATATTTCCGACAGGATCGACAACGCAGGTATAGCCGCCGTTGGTAGAGCGGACAAGCGGCGTTCGCAGTTCAATTGCACGGAAATAGGCGACGGCAAAATGCTGATATTCCGCGCTCGCCGTTTTTGACCATGAATCATTGGTCAGATTAATTAAGATATTACTTTTCTGATTGTACAAATCGGCACAGAGTGTCGGAAAGGCATCCTCAAAACAGATGGGCGCAGCGAACCGGACATAATTTCCGTTTTGTGCGGTAAACGTCATCGCTTTATATTCCGTTCCCGGCGCCCATCCCGATGAAAAACCGACCAGCGAGTCAAAAAAACGCTGCACAAACGGATGGTCAATAAAGGGAATATATTCCGCAAAGCAGATCAGCTGTATCTTTGAATAAGTGTCGAGCACCGTTCCATTAGGTGCAATAAGATAGACGGAATTCGAGTATTTTCCGCGTTCGGCATCCAGTAACAGCGGAGAACCCGTTAAAATCGGAATATCCATCCGCTGCAAAAAATCGGTGAAGGATTCTTGAACGGGACGTTGGTGGTAATAGTCTTGAAATTGGTCGTAGCCGTATGCAAGACTACTTTCGTTCCATACGATAAGATCCGGTTTAACCGGTGATTCGGTAATCGCCTTTTCGGTGAGTTCTTGGGTGTTATGCAGATTGTCAAAAAACGAATCGAGGCCGGAAACCCACGGGTCGGTGTTTTGCTGCACCAATACAAGATTGAGGTTTTGCTGCGGTGTTCTTTTTTGGTACATACGGAAAAGTCCGTATCCGTTGATTAGCAGCAGGAGACCCGCAGTAAAGATCAGCGGGCGGAGCAGCGGTCTCCCGTGCGGCTTGGAAAAACCGGCGGTTAAACCTGCTGCCGCCCGGATTGTTTCCGCAAGAAGCGCGGAAATCAATGCAACAAGGAAGGTGATCCCCCATACGCCGGTAATATCGGCTATTTGAATGAGCGGGCGCAACGATAGCGTGGTCATCGAAAGGCCGCCCCACGGATAGGCGACAAAGCCGCTTCCCTTAAACCATTCCCAGAGTGTCCATAAGCAGGCAAAGGCGAACGGGCGCAGTCCTAGCGGTAGTTTCATTGCATAATAGAACCAATGTCCGAAAAGGAAGCCGAGGAACACATAAGCGGCGGTGGAAGCGCCGAGGGTAAAAATGGCAAAGTTTTCAAAATACGCCAACCAAAAACTGGAGAACAGGTGGACAAGGGCTATCAGAGCGCCGAACATCCACGCAATACGTCTTCGTGCCGGGCTGATGCAAAATGCGGCATATAACGGTATCAGTGCAATGATACCGAACAGTGCAGACCCAAAATGCAGGTATTCATTCGGTATCCCGAGTGAAAGCAGCACCGCAGAGCATAAAACCGCTAAAAAAGATGAAATAACCGACATAATTTTGAGGTAATTTAATCATTTTTCTTGAATTGTTTCAATATAAGGGATATTATAGAAAGTATGCAGAAGATTCTACCGTTTCATGTAGACGAATATGGAGACGAGCCGGAAATAACCGTTGCGGTTCCCGGACGCTTTCACCTTTTAGGTGAGCATACATGGTTTGCACAGGGCAATACGCTTTCGATGGCAATCGATCATTATTTGTATCTTTGTGTTTCAAAACGAAAAGATTCTAATTATCGATTCCTTTCTCTGTCGCTTAAAGAGCGGAAAAAAGTTGCGGCTGCCAACCTTCGGTATCGTAAAGAGGATCGTTGGGCAAATTCGATAAAAGCTGTTATTCTTTCTTTTATGGATCAAGGGATTGAGATGACAGGGCTCAATTTTACCATCCTTTCCGAAATACCGGCGGATGCAGGGCTCGGTACGCCGAATGCGCTCAAGGTTGCAACGGCGATGGCATTACGGAAGGTATTTGCACCGCGGCTTACGAAGGCTGACCTTGTCGATATTTTGGAAAATGCAAATGTGCAGCACCTGAAAACCTATCCTCACCGTGCGGATATTCTGTGCGCATTATATGCAAAGGCGGGACACTGCATACGGACGAATCATCGGCGGAAGACAGCCGATATTTATCCCTTTCCCATCAGTAACTACCGGATCATTTTGACGGATTCGCGGGTGCCCCGTCTGTTGGCGCGTGAGGAGCTGAACCATAGAATTCAGGAATGCATGGAAGCCTACGAGCGGGTAAAAAAGATGCCGGATATTCCTCAGGATTTCAGTAAGCTTGCCGAAAGTGATCTTGAAGAGCTTGCCATTCCCGAATCGGTACGCCGGCGGGTTCTGTATATTATCCGTGAATCCATCAGTGTCGATGACGCTATCGGCGCTTTAAAGAAAAACGATTGGGTAGTGTTTTCGCGCATCGTAACGCGCTCTCAAGAAAACTTGCGCGACCGCTTTGAAATTTCCTGTCCCGAATTGGATTGGCTCGTTAAACGGGCGATGGAATTTGTTGCGCCCGATATGAACGATATTGTGTGTTCGCGTCTGACGGGGCGGGGATTCGGCGGATGTACGTACAGTATTTTAAGAGCGGATGATATCCAAACCTATATTGAAAAACTGGGCGACTATGAACGTATTTTCGGATTTAAGCCTTTGTACTATAAAGTTAAACCTTCCGGCGGAGTACGCATACTATGAGGGAGACACTAAATGGATACGATTCTTAAAGAAGGGATACAGCTGTATCGGGAAAGCCGCTATGAGGAAGCACTTGCGGCTTTTCTAAAGATATCTTCTAAAGATGCTGAGCTCAACTTTGATGCGGCGTATTATATCGGTTTATGCTATGCGAGCCTTTTACAATACGATGATGCGCTTGTCTATTTGGAGCAGATTATCACTGCGGGAACCGATATTGCCCGTGTATATCAATGCCGGCTTATTTTAGCCTTTATTTATACAAAAACAGGACGTGTCCGTTTGGCGGAATTTGAGCTTTCAAAACTTCTGGATGCAGGATATGATTCTCCGCAGGTGCATACCTCGATGGCGTTTTTGGCGTATGAGCAAGAGAAAGTCGATAAGTCGCTGAGCCTTTATGAAAAAGCGCTGGAGCTTGATCCTGATAATTCGACGGCGCTCAACGGACTTGGTTATATTCTTGCCGATACTGAAAAAGATTTAACCCGGGCTTTAATCCTGTGCAAAAAGGCGCTCGATGCACAGCCCGATAATCCCGCTTATTTGGATTCGCTGGCGTGGACATATTATAAGATGGGCTTTGATACCGAAGCCCGATCATATATCCAACGGGCGGATGCACAGCTTCCCGATAATAAAATAATTAAGCGCCATTTGCAGCGTATTATGAATGGATAACCTCTAAAAAAAGGATAAGTATCATGCGTATAAAGAGACTATTGCAAACAGCCGGTTTAATGCTGCTTTTATTGTGCGGCGGTATGGCGCTGACTGCGCAAACAAACAGTCTGCAGCCCCGTTTAAGCTCCGCCGACAGAGACCACGGATTTGAAGAGTTCCGCCGCGGCGTGCAGGCGTATTATCGCGGAACCTTTAACGAAGCGATTCTGCTGTTTGAAAAAGCCCTCACGCATATCCCCGGCGATCCTCTCATCTTGGATTGGCTTGGGCAGGCTTATTACCGCTCCGGTATTGAGGGCGCTGCGCTTGAGCAGTGGTCGGCGGCTTCCGCTTCCGGATACGGCGGACAGCTTTTGAAAAACAAAATAGAAGTTGTTAAAGAACGGCGCAGCTCTCAGCCCGATTTTGCGGAATCGGTACGCTATGTAGAGACCGCTGTATTTGAATCAAAGCACGGAACGGAAGTCTTTTTTAGACAGCCGCTTTCGGTTGCGGCAATGGGAGACGGCAGTTTCTGGGTAGTCGCCTACGGTTCCAACGAATTGGTACACTTCGATATTAACGGCATTGTGCTTGACCGGACGAGCGGCCCTTTGCAGGGCTTCGACCGTCCTTTTGATATTTTACCGCTTAAAAACGGGAATCTGCTCATTTCCGAATTTGCCGCCGATCGGCTTTCTCTGCTTACCAAAGACGGAAAATTCATTAAGTCGTTTGGAACTAGAGGAAGGGGCGACGGGCAGTGTATCGGTCCTCAGTTTTTAGCGCACGATTCTTACGGAAATATTTTTGTAACGGATTTCGGCAACGCCCGCGTTGTGGTGTTTTCTCCGGACGGAGAAGGGCTTTTTACATTCGGGCAGCGCAGCGGCATATTCCCGGGCTTTACCGCTCCGGCAGGTATCGCAATCTTAGACGATTTGGTCTACGTTGCGGATTCGGTAAAAGGCTCTATCTATGTGTTTGATACGGCGGGAAACTATATCAGAACACTGCTGCCGGACGGAAGTGTTGTACAGGCGGAGTCGATGCGGGTATGGAAAAACAATCTGCTGGTGTCCTGTGCCAATAAGGTGTACTTGGTCGATATCGGCTTAGCGAGTTTGTATACCGTTGCAAGTTTAGGAAATGCACCTGCCCGTGTAACCGCGGCGATTCCCGATGCCAACGGCAGCCTTTTGTTAGCCGATTATAAAAACGGAAATATTCAAGTCTTTTCTCATATCAACGAACTGGCGGGCGGTTTGTTTGTCCGCTTCGACCGCGTCTATGCCGATAAGTTCCCGACGGTTACCGTCGATGTCCGCGTAGAAAACCGGATGGGGCAGCCGCTGGTCGGCTTAACGGCGAATAATTTTTTCCTCACCGAATCGAACCGGCAAGTCAATGATTTTACTTTAAAAGGCGCCGCCTACCTCAATACCGGCTGCGATATTGCTGTTGTAATTGAGCGATCTCCTCAGTCGGAAAAGGAATTTGAGCTGGTTAAGACGGTGGTAAAAGAGCTTGCCGAGTCAATGCAAGGGAAAGGAAAAGTTTCCGTTGTGTCGGCATCTCAGCTTCCGGTATTGGAAGGGAAGTTTTCTCCCGAAGCGCTCTTATCGCAGCCGCTTAAATTAAAGGCGGCATGGTCTCCGGTATGGAACTGCGATCTTGCATTGCGGCTTGCGAGCGGGGAGCTTATTAATGCGGCTCCGAAGCGGGCTATCGTGTTCTTGTCGTTTGAAGATATCGGTTCCGACAGCTTTAAGCAGTACAGCTTAAACGATCTTGCCGCATATATGACCAACAACGGTATCCGTTTTTATGCGGTTAATCTAAAGCCGCGGACATTACCGGCAGAATTGGCATATCTTTGTACAAAAACGGGCGGAACGAGTACGTATATCTATGCCGAACAGGGACTTTCTCCGATTATTGAAGATTTAATCGCCAAACCCATAGGTTCGTATCAGTTGAGCTATACCTCGACATTGCCCACCGACTTCGGCCGCGCCTATTTACCGGTTGAAGTTGAAGTACGGCTTTTAACCCGTTCGGGCAGAGATGAAACCGGCTATTTCGCTCCGTTGGAATAAAACCGGCCGTTTCGCGAATACACGGCGTATTGTTCGGTTTTGCAGAATGATACGCCGATCTAATAAAATCAGTTCATGGCACGCAGTAAGTACGGAATGACACCGTGGGGCGCATGGTTTTTACGGATGATCGAAAGCTATGACGGCGACGGGCGGGTGTCGCGGGGGAAAAGTTACGCGAATACCGGTAAGGTAGATTCCCTCGTTATTACCGGTAATAAAGTTGCTGCCCGTGTTGCGGGGCATTATGACCCCTGGTACTATATTTCGCTCACCTTTCCCCGTATTTCCGAACCGAACCGTAAAAAATTGGAAAAAATATTAACGGAGCATCCCGCCGACTTTATCGCGTTGGGAAGCGGTACGATGACGGAATGTCTTGTAACGCTCTTTGAGGCAAAGGATATACGGTTTATTCCCCGCCGCTGGAGCCTTATCGAAAGCGATTGCTCCTGTCCCGACTCCGCCTCCCTGTGTAAACACATCGCTGCGGTGCTGTATATTTTGGCAAAAGAAATCGACCACGATCCGCGGCTCCTCTTTCAGCTTGCGGGCATCGATCTCGCCGAACTGCGGGAAAAAATACTGCCCGCCGCACGGGAAAAGTCTGCCGAATCGGCTCTAACCGTCGTATCGGAGCAGGGCGCATCACCGGCGGATACTACGGCAGCGGATTCCGCAATGGGTGTTACACCGGCGGATAATACTGCACCGGCAACCGATAATGCCTCAACCGCCGGAGCGCAAAGAAAAGCGAGGCAATCCGGCGTGGCGGGTAGGGCAACTAAAGCATCGTCTTTTTCAGTGCCGTCAGAACCCGAATACGAACATCCGGTGCCGTTATCCCTGCGCCGTGCGGATGAGCCTGCGCTGGACGTACCCGCGGAGCTTCCCCGCTTTCCACTTGAAGAATCGTTTTTACCGCTGATTTCCGCGCTGCTTCCGCCGCTTACACCGTTTTATGATGATGACTTGGTTGCAGCCTTTAAAGAGCTATACCATAAACTGATTGTCCGGCAGAACAAAGAATTCGAGTTGACGCTTGAGCAGCGGATTGCCGTTTTAATGAAATCCGGTACGGGCTGCGCATCGGCGGCAACGCTGTGCGATTCAAGCCGCCTTTTGTACACGCCGGTTCGGCTCGATACGGCAAAACTGCCGACGCAAAAAACGACAGAGGTTCCGGCTTTCCCCTTGCAGAAAGAAGCAGCGTTGCAGCTCCGCGTGCGGCTTCCGAACGGTACGGAGGCCGCGCTGACACTCGTGCAAGCACTTCACCTGTTGCGCGGCGTTACACCCCTTACGGATTCTCCGGATGGTATGAAGGCGGCATATACGGTACTGACACTCGGAGAGCGGCTCGTCGCCGAGTCTGCGCTGCTGCCGGCGGTATACCTCGATCCGGTAACGCGGAAACTGGCGATATTTTGGAAGCCGCTGACTTCGGCGCAGGCTGTTTCCGCAGCAATCGACCGCTGCGCCCTCTTTATCACCGAAGCATTTTTTCCGCAAGTTAAGAGCTGGGGCAGGCGGTACTGCACCGAACTGCTGCTGACGGCGTTCCTCACCGAATATGTGCATACTACCGGTTTTATGCCCTCCGGTATCCGCCAAGCGGAACAGGAAATTGCGGCTCTCTTTTTCCAAGGCGCGACTATCAACACGAAGGCGCCGGGTATGCGCCGCCTTCCCGCATCGATTACCCGTTGGCTTGCCGCGCTCTACTACGACAGCAACAGCCTCCATTTCCGGCTCATCTTGGAGGAGGCAAAACAGTCTGACTTTCAGATTTCCGCCGAGGTGTGCCACAGCGAAGAAACGAACAACCGGTTCGTACCGTTTTCCCGTATCACCGACTCCGTACAGCTGGAAAGCAAAACGGTGGAGTTCGCAATTGCGCTTTCCGCATATCTGCCGAAATTAACGGAGATGATCGGGCAAAAGTCGGTTCCGCTCACGCAGGAAGAGACGGCAGTGTTTTTACGGACGGCAGCGCCGCTCCTCTCCCGTTTTGGAATAGAGGTCGTGCTGCCTAAGACGCTGCAGCGGGCGCTGAAACCGCGGGCGGTGTTCCAGCTGAAACGGCAAAAAGGAGCCGGCGCCGTACAGTCGTACCTCAGCCTTGACAACCTGATGGATTATGACCGCAGCATTATGCTCGGCGATACCGTCATCAGCGCCAAGAAATTCCGCGCATTGATGAAGCAGAGCAGCGGTTTGGTGGAATTCAACGACCGCTACATCCTTGTCGATCCCGAACACACGGCGCGTCTTCTCGAAACCATGCAGCACGAAAGACCCGGCATCAACGAGGTTATACAAGGGACGCTGACCGGAGATACCGTAATGGCGGACGGCGCGCCGTTTTCTTATTCGCTCTTTCGGGAAACGGATGCCGCGGTACCCCACACGTTGCAGGCGACACTTCGGCCGTATCAGGAAAAAGGGTTTCAGTGGCTCTATTCTACCATTAAAAGCGGCTTCGGCTGTCTGTTGGGGGATGATATGGGGCTCGGGAAAACGCTGCAAGTTATCGCCCTCATTCTCAAATTGAAAGAACAGGGCTTTGAACATAACGGCATCCTTATCGCGGCTCCGGCGAGTCTTTTGCCGAACTGGGAACATGAGCTGCACACCTTTGCCCCGTCGCTGCGTTGTACCATCTTGCACGGACAGGGTCGGCGGTTTTCCGCGAAGTCTGACATTCATATTACGACGTATCAGACCCTCCAGCGGGATGTAAAAAAGCTTTCCGAAAAGATCTTTGACTGTCTGATTATCGACGAAGCGCAGGCGGTTAAAAATACGCAGACCAAAAACGCCCAAGCGCTCAGGCTTTTGCAGGCACAGTCCCGCATCGCGATGACCGGTACGCCGGTTGAAAACAGCCTTGAGGATATGCGCGCCTTGTTCGATTTTATCATTCCGGGTTATCTCGGCTCTTCGGAAACCTTCCGTAAAAAATGGCGCATACCCATCGAGCTGCACGGCGATGCGGAGACTGCGGAATCATTCCAAAAGATTACCGCGCCGTTTTTACTCCGCCGCCTTAAAACCGACCCCGCCGTTATTTCCGACTTACCGGAAAAAGTGATTACGCCGCAATACTGCCGCCTGACGCCGGAGCAAATCGCGCTGTACGAAAGCCTTGTTGAAACGCAGCTGAAAAGCGTGTTGAAGGCGGAGGAGGGGATTCAGCGGAATGCGTTGGTACTGAAACTGCTGACCGCCTTAAAGCAGGTGTGCAACCATCCCCATGTCTATGACGAAAGCTTTCAGACCGATACGGCGCTTTCCGGCAAGACCGCCGCGCTGATGCAGCTGCTCGGCGAAATATTGGACGCCGGCGAAAAGACACTGATTTTCAGCCAATACACGCAAACGCTCTTTTTACTGCGGAAGCTGATACAGGAGCAATTCGGCGATGAGCCGCTCCTCTTGCACGGACAGATGCCGCTTACCGCACGGAAGGCCGCGGTCGAATCGTTCCAAACCGATCCGGCGCAACGCATCTTTCTTATTTCGCTCAAGGCAGGCGGTACCGGCTTAAACCTTACCGCTGCGACCCGCGTTATCCACTTTGACCTCTGGTACAACCCTGCGATAGAAGATCAGGCGACCGACCGCGCATTCCGAATCGGGCAGCACAACACCGTGTTTGTGTCCCGTTTTATCTGCGCCGGTACCTTTGAAGAAAAAATCGATGAGATGATTCAAAAGAAGCGGCATATTTCTCAGATGACCTTGAGCGGCGGCGAATCGTGGATCGGCAAGATGAGCAATGAAGAACTTGCCGAGTTGTTTCAGTAAAGAACCGCAACACACTTAAGCGTTTTAGGAGATGCCTCATTGTAAACAGTTCACATGGAACGGTATAGTCTAAAAGAGCAAGCGAGGATATAATCATTTGAATGAGTTACGATAAGAATGCGGTGAAAGAAGCCGTCAAAGAGCATTACGAAAATCTGGCACAGGGAAGCCTTTCCGTACATGGTGAGGCTGAAAAGATAACGACTTCGATAGGCTATGCCGCACAAGATTTGGTCGGCATTCCGAAAGAGGCCGACCTCGGGCTCGGCTGTGGAAATCCGCAAGAAGCTGCCAAGCCCCGCTTAAACGAAACCATCCTTGACTTAGGATGCGGAAGAGGACTTGACTGCTTTATAGCGTCAAAAGCTGTCGGTAAAAACGGAAAAGTTTTCGGGCTTGACAGCTCAAAAACTATGATCAGCCGCGCTTCGGAAATCGCCGTAAAAAACGGGTTTACCAATTGCGAATTTATACTTGGCGAAATTGAACATATTCCGCTTTCCGATAGTTCCCTCGATCTCATCATGAGTAATTGCGTGATAAATTTGTCAACGGATAAATATGGAGTGTATTCAGAGCTTTACCGCTGTCTTCGCAAAGGCGGAAGAGTCGCGATTTCCGACATCACTTTAAAGGCTGCTTTGCCGCACGAATGGATCTCTGATCCCGATATGGTAAAAACGTGAGTGGGGGGAGCTTGGTCTGCGGAGCAGATAAAAGACACCTTTGAAAAAATCGGCTTTATCAACATAATCATACGTTCAAAAGACGTTTCAGACGAATACGCAAAGAAATGGGGACACGGCTTGGCAATAAAAACCTATATCCAAAGCAGCCTCATTTACGCAGAAAAATAAATGTTATACCCTTTCGTTCCGGAACGCCTTCGGCGCAGCTCCCATCGCTAACCTTTGGGATAAAAACACAGGCTCCACGCCCTAGAGTTTCGGTAGAAAGTCTTTGTAAATACCGGGCGTAGAGCCGTCAATTAAAACGGCGCCGACGGTTTTTTGATAGAAGGCTTCGGGACCGACTCCTCCGATAATGGCATAGGCATACCCTTCGTTGCGTAGGGCATGGAGCGATGCGAGCAGCAGCGCTTTGCCGATACCTTTCCCCTGCTCATCTTCCAATACCTTTGTAGGGCCAAAAAAGTCGGGCGCGGTTGCGTTATAGCACGCATATCCGAGTATGTTCTGCCCGCGGGTAGCGATAAAGCAGCTCACCGGTATGCGGGAAAAGCAGGTATCGCATTCGCCTGCTGCGCTTAAAGTGGAATGTTCTTTCACCCATTCAACGATTCGAAACTTATCGGGCGTCATCGCGCGCCGAATATGCACATCGTATTTCCGCTGCAATTCCGCATAAAGCTCTTCTGCCGGAGGCAGCCGGAGCAAGTTCACCAACATATCTGCCATATCTTTTCCTTTCTCTCATCAGATAAAACAGTATAGCATAGAATAGCGGGAAACATAAAGGAAGGTTTTATTTTGGCAGGGGAATAACGGTGTGTAATGACTGCATTGATATTTATTTATATACTTATAGGCGATTTGTTTGCTTTGAAAATCAAAGATGTGAAAAAATATTACATTTACAATTACTACCTAGATAGAAGCATATCATTTGTTAGGAGGAAAATATCCTAAAGAGTTTGAAGATGTCTTCAAAAGAGAAGGGGCTGTCCAAAAACTTCGGTTTTTAGACAGTTTTCTTACTATTTAGCCTTTTACCGAGCCGATTGTCAGCCCTTTCACAAAGTATTTTTGCAGGAAAGGATAAAGCAGGATAATCGGCAGCGTCGAAACGATAATGACAGCGGCTTTAATCGAAATACCGATAACCGACATATCTGCGCTGCCGGCTCCATCCCCCATTGTTGCCGTACCGTTGACGATATTGCGTAAGAACAGCATAACAGGGAACTGTGAAGACTTTAAGTAGATCAATCCGTTAAACCAATCATTCCAAAAGAATACTGCCGTATAGAGACCAATTGCCGCTAAAGCAGGAGTCGAAAGAGGAATGACAATTTCCATGAAAATTCTAAAGTAGCCGAGTCCGTCTATCAATGCAGCTTCTTCCAGTTCATGCGGAAAGGCTTTAAAAAAGTTTATTAAGATAATCAAGTGGAACTGATTGATGG
This sequence comes from Treponema sp. OMZ 857, assembly GCF_024181085.1. Lineage (NCBI taxonomy): Bacteria > Pseudomonadati > Spirochaetota > Spirochaetia > Treponematales > Treponemataceae > Treponema > Treponema sp. OMZ 857. Next base: position 1,876,856 of record NZ_CP051147.1, on the reverse strand, counting down.
CAAAGGGAAGCAATATCGCGAATACCGTACCTGTTAAATGTAATGAAGAAATAAGCAGATAGGTGGGGATTAAACCTCCCGAAAAAAACATCGAAAAGACTATCAGCTTCATGATGATGCCGGTTCCTCGTAAAAACTTCTTTGAAAGCGGATACGCAAAAGTCGAGGTAAAGCAGAGTGCAATAAGGGTGCCGAAAAAAGTATAGAAAATAGTATTACCGTATGCTTTAAAGAAATTCGGGTATGTGAATATTTGCTTATATGCCGCAGTTGTAAATCCTACCGGTAAAAATGATACTTTGTTTTGCATGATGGCTGCGGGGTCGGAAAAAGACAGGGCAATCATATATATGAACGGTACAATGCAGATGAGTACGATAAACGCCATCACAATGAACAGAATAAGATTAAAAATAGTGAACGATTTTTGTCTTGATTGCATAGATCACTCCGTATTAATAGATACTTTCGTCGGTGAGGCGTTTGCTTACAGCGTTTGCAGAGGCAACGAGGAAAATGCCGATAACGCCGGTAAATAATCCGATTGCGGTTGCATACGAATAATTTTGATTTGCTAAGCCGGTACGGTATACAAGTGTTGCGATAATATCGCTGACGTCCGCATTGTTTGGGGTATACATAAGCAATATCTTCTCAAAGCCAAGCGTCAGTAATCTGCCTATTTCCAGAATAAGCATAACCATAATAGTCGGCAGGATGGATGGTATAGTGATATACAGTATCTGCTGCAATTTTCCTGCTCCATCGATCTTCGCCGCCTCGTATAATTCTTCGTTAATCCCTGTAATTGCCGCAAGATAGATAATGGCAGTCCAACCCATATATTGCCATGTGTCGGTGAAGATGTACAAAGTTCTAAAATAGGACGGTTCGTTCATAAAATAGATCGGCTGCATATCGAACGTGTTTTTTAACAGAAGATTTAAAATACCGGTACTCGGCGAAAGAATTTCCGCAGCCATTGCAATAACGACAACGGTTGAAATAAAGCGCGGCATATATGAAACCGTCTGTACGAATTTCTTTAAAAAAACGGAACGTATTTCGTTTAAGAGGAGTGCAAAGATAATCGGTATCGGGAAGTTTATGAGTAAATTCATTAGCGATAGAGTCAGCGTATTTCTAAATGCGCGCCAAAAAGCAGGGTCTTTAAAAAACATCGTAAAATAGCGCAGCCCTACCCATTCGGTGCCGAATGCGCCGAGTCCCGGACGGTATCGTCTAAATGCAAGTACATTACCGAAAATCGGAACATATTTAAATATGATAAAATAAATTAAGGGCAGCAGAAGCATCGCATAAAGCTGCCAATATTGATGAAAATAGCGTTTTGTTCTTTGATTCATAGTGTTAAAAATAATAAGGCATCTCTAAAAGCTAATCGAGTTTTCAGAGATGCCCAATACGCCCGCAAAGCGATGCTTATGCAGGCGCAGCAAGAGGTTATTTCCTTACGTGCTCGTTATAGAGTGTAAGGTACTTTTCAATGCCGACATTATTCATTTCGGTAACATAGGCATTCCAATCCTTATCAAGATCTTTTTTCCCGGTGATAAAATCATTGTTCCATTTTTCAAATGTATCTAAGAGCGGAGTACGTAGAATACCTGCTTCTTCCGCGACAGCATCATCAAACAGCGGAGTAGGGGGAATCGGCTGGATCGCCATATCCATCTTTTCTACTTCTGCATTGATACGAGCATAATTGTCATCGTACTTGGTCATTTCTCTGCTGTTAATCCATACCAGCTGCGTCGTATCGGCTCCGCATCCGTATTTCAACTGCATCGTCTTGTAAACACCTTCAGGAGCTTCGGTAATTTCCTTTGCATACTTGATTTTACCGTTTTCAACCGTATAGGTTACGCCTTCTACTCCGAGACACCAGAGTTTTGCACCTTCATCGCTGAAGAAAATGTTGTCGATTGCACGAACAATTTGTTCAAAGTCAGCGCGTTTTGCTGTCTTTGACGGGAACATGATACCCCATTGTGTTCTGCTCTTGGGCTGATGGTGTGCGCCTGCAGGGCCTGCAAGAGGCGGATACATTTGCAGCTTAAAGCCTTCGATAGGCGATTTACCCGTAACGCCGCCGATTTGGTCATAGTACGCATAGGTGGCAACCGCTTTGCCGGTAGCGAGCTTTTGCGCCCATTTATCACCATCGATAGGCTCTGCCATTTCAGGATCCAGCAGTCCCTCTTTGTAGAGCTTTGCAAGGAAACGTGCATAGGCCTTATACATTTCCGTTACGGCGCCTGCAAAATAGTTACCCTTTGCATAGTCCCAGCTTAAAACGCCGGTACCGGTTGAAGAATTTTTGCCGAGGCTGATGCCGAATGACGGCATTGTCATTCTATATAAAACCCGCGGGCCGGCCAAAATGGTCAGGGGGTAGGAGTCGGGATTATCTTTTTTGTATTTCTTTAAGAAGACATAGAGGTCATCGAATGTTTTCGGCTGAGAGAGGCCGTATTTATTCAGCATGTCTTCGCGTAAAATCAATCCGCCGTCGTAAAAAGGAACATCAAATAAAGAAGGAAGATAATAATATTTTCCGTCCTTTAGGCGCACTGCGTCGATGTCTTTTTCCAATCCGAATTTTTTTACTTGTGCATTAAAGTTCGGAGTCCATTCGGCATAGTCGCTGATCGGAATAAGCGCGCCGTTTAATGCCAATGAACCGTTTTCGCCGTTCGTGTTTTGGTACAGGATTACATCGGGGCCGTTGTCGGTATTTAAGGCTAACGATACTTTGGTGTTGTAATCGGCAATCGGTATCGGCTCAAAGTGCAGTTTTGTGTTTGAGCGTTTTTCCGATTCCTGCACGGTCAGCCAATCGGCTTTGAAGGGAAGCGTTGCATTGTCTGAATAGTACAATGAGATTTCAATCGGCTTTTCCGAATTGGTTTTGACTGCGGATGCGTCCGTTTTTTTCGTATCGCACCCGCTCAGCAAGGTACCGGCAATCAACAGTGCGGCACAGAGCTTCAACATACGTTTCATAATTTCCTCCGAATTCATGAGCATCTTTAAAAGTATTTTGGTTTGTATCAAGATGCTCTTTAAAAAGGGTAACCTGCTATTATCCATTTGTCAAGTTTTACTGTGTGTTTTGATACGAATTTTTGAGTATGTACTTGCGAAGATGCAATAACCGGCTTATACTAAACCGATATGCGGTTTTTTGATAGGTTTTTTCGCTGGGTAAAGAGACCACAGATATATGCGCTGGTTGGCGGTAACGGTACCGGAAAAAGTTTTAGAGCACGATTGGTCGCCCAAAAATACGGAATAGATTTAATTATCGATGACGGATTGGTCATTAAAGGCGATAAAATACTTGCGGGACATTCTGCAAAACGGGAAAAAACCTTTTTGGCAGCGGTAAAAACGGCTGTTTTTGACGATAAGCAGCACCGTGATGAAGCGGCCAAAGTCCTTCATCAATTAAGCCGTAAAAAAGTGCTTATTTTAGGTACATCGGATAAGATGGTCAATAAAATTGCGACGAGATTGCAGATCCCGCCGCCGCAAAAAATTATCCGCATTGAAGATATCGCAACGAGGGAAGAGATTGAAACCGCTATCCGGAGCCGCCGTGTCGAAGGGAAGCACGTTATTCCTGTTCCGTCTGTCGAGGTGAAGAGGAACTATCCGCAAATATTTTATGATAAAATCAGACTGCTGTTCCGTAATGCAAATATCGGGCACTTAAAAGAAGAAGAAACGTTATTTGAAAAATCGGTTGTGCGTCCTGAATTCTCAAAGGTTTATGCGGCACAAGTTTCCGATACCGCATTAAAAGAAATGGTTATACAATATGCGGCTCAGTATGATAGTGCGGTAAATATTAAGAAAATTACCGTTCAAACCGAAGATAACGGTTATAGAGTTATTATGATGGTCGATATGCCGGCAGGGCCTGATTTGACGGGTAGGATATTGGCATTAAAAGATTCTATTATAAAAAATATCGAGCGGTATTCCGGGATTTTTATCGAAGACCTTAATATCGTATTAAATCAGATGATTGATATACAAACAGAGGCGTAAAATGGCACGGACACTGATCCCTTTATGGCAAAATTGGCAATTTGCAGAAAACTTTACAGAACAGTACATACAAACCCATTGCGACGAAACACATTTTACCGAAGTACAGCTTCCGCATACGGTAAAAGAACTGCCGTATCATTATTTTGATGAAAAAGTATATCAATTTGAGTCGTGTTATCGAAAAAAATTTGCCGTCTCTTCTCAGTTGCAAGGGATGCGCCTTTTTATCGACTTTGACGGAGTGATGTGCTATGCGAAGGTCTTTGTTAACGGACAGCCGGTCGGCGAGCATAAAGGCGGATATGTTCCTTTTTCTGTAGACATTACTCAATATGTTGAGTATGGAGATGAAGAAAGGAATGTATTGGTTGTATATGTCGATTCGACGGAACGAGCCGATATCCCTCCGTTCGGCGGTGAGGTTGATTACCTTTGTTACGGAGGTATTTACCGCGATGTTACGCTGCGCGCAGTACCCTATTGTCATATCGAATCGATGTATGCCCGTCCTGTTTCCGTTTTAACGGCAGAAAAAAGTTTGCAGGTTGATATTGCGATTGCACACAGCGAACGGACAAATAAGTCGATCGATGTTTCCGTAGCGCTCTTCGATTCCAGAAACCGGAAACGGGCAGAGTTGAGTAGAAGCCTTGTTGTATCCGTTCCGTCTCTTTCTTTATCGATGCTTATGGATGAATTAACCGGCTTAAAACTATGGACGCTTGAAAAGCCTGAATTGTATCGTGTCGAAGTATCTTTATTGGAAGACGGTATGGTATGTGATACCGTATCGGCTCGTATCGGCTTCCGCACGGCTGAGTTTACGCCGGAAGGTTTTTTCTTAAACGGCAAACCGCTCAAGCTGCGCGGTTTAAACCGGCATCAGTCTTTTCCCTACGTCGGATATGCAATGCCTGAACGGGTACAGCGGAAAGATGCAGATATTTTGAAATACGAGCTTGGCGTTAATATTGTCCGTACCTCACATTATCCGCAGTCGCCGTATTTTTTGGATCGATGTGATGAGATCGGCTTATTGGTTTTTGAAGAAACACCCGGTTGGCAGCATATCGGCGATTCCGCATGGCAGGATGTCAGTTGCGAAAGTATCCGGAAGATGATTATCAGAGATCGAAATCATCCTTCTATTGTGTTGTGGGGAGTACGCATTAATGAATCGCCTGATTGCACGGCGTTTTATCAGCGCACAAATACGATCGCCCATGAGCTTGACCCGTACCGGCAGACCGGCGGTGTCCGCTGTATTGGAAACAGTGAATTTTTTGAAGATGTCTATACGATGAACGATTTTATATACGGTTCTCAAGGATTGCCTGCCGGTAATGGAGCGGGAACTGCGCGGGTGCTTCGTTCTCAACGTGAGGTCACGGGGCAGTCCGATGTGGTGCCGTATCTGGTGACTGAGTTCGGCGGACACATCTATCCGACAAAACGGTTCGATCAGGAAGAGCGTTTTGTTGAGCATGCAAAGCTTCACCTCGCGGTACAGAATGCCGCCGCCCTCGACCCGCAAAAATGCGGCGCAATCGGATGGTGTGCGTTTGACTATAATACTCATGCGAATTTCGGTTCGGGCGACCGTATTTGCTACCACGGTGTGATGGATATGTTCCGCCTTCCTAAGTTCGCCGCAAGCGTCTATGCGAGCCAGCAGGCTGCGGAAGTACAGCCGGTGTTGGAACCGTTAACCCGTTATACCGTCGGCGATCGCGCAGTCGGCGGAATTGCGCCGCTTATCATCTGTACGAACTGTACCGCAGTCAGGCTGAGCATCGGCGAAAAAGATTTAGGGCTGTTTTATCCCGCTATTGACCGATACCCCGGGCTTGCGCATCCGCCTGTTGTTATCGAGAACCTTCCAAGCGTGTGGGGCGGCGGATGGGAAGATGCCGTATTCACCGGCTACCATAACGGTAAAGAGTGTATTACTCGCCGCTTTACTGCAAATCCCGTTGCAGCGCAGCTTGTACTTACCGCCGATGAGACAAAACTTCGGGCGGACATACCCGATGCCGTCCGCTTTGTTGTGCGGCTCCTTGATCAGGCAGGGAACGAACTCCCCTATAGCGCCGCGGTTGTGCAGATTAAGCTGAAAGGCCCCGCCGAGGTTATCGGACCTAAGGAGTTCGCCCTCATTGGCGGCGCCCGCGGCTTTTGGATTAAAACGCTCGGAAAAGCCGGCACGGTAAAGGTGTCTGCACAAACCGGTGAATTTAAAAGTGGAACCGTTTCAATCCGCATCCGGTAAAAATTTTAAGGGTAATTGACAAAGATTTTATTTTACGCTATATTCTTCAAGTATTTTTACGGCGGTATAGCTCAGTTGGTAGAGCAAACGGCTCATATCCGTTAGGTCATAGGTTCAAGCCCTATTGCCGCTAACTCCTTTAAAAGACACTCGTTCAGAGTGTCTTTTTTTTTCGCAAATTAAATCTAAGGGAAAACCGCTGAACAAAGCTTACCTTTCAAAAACTGATTCGCAGTCCGCAAAACGGATATGATAAATTATTTCCTTACAGAACAAACCGATAAGACTTGCGTTTTTAGAGGCTTCTACTCATTCAACGGTAAATACAACCGATACCTCTTCATCGCTGCAGCGGACGATAAGCCGGTGTTCTCCTTTTTCCAGCGGAAGGCTGCCTGAAAACGGGCGGTTTAGGGTAATCGGAGCGCGGTCGTCGTAGCTAATGTATACGGTATCTTCCGCTCCGCCGGTAATTTCGATTGGAACGCCGATGCCTTGGTAACGAGCATTGCTGACAAAACGGCTGCCGTCTGCCGGCCGGATGACAGTTAACGCATTGCTCGGCTCTCCGATTGTACCGTGCCGTGTGATGTTCGCAAACCAGCGCCGGTATTCTTCGGGGTATACGGTAACTGAGCGTCCGTTTTGTATTTGATGCCAGCTGCATTCATCGCCCGCTTGTTCATATTCGCCGGTTTCCCGTTTATATGTGCCGTGCCGGTTGGGTGCGTTGGACGTGCCGAAGTTGCCGTATCCGCGCTGTCCATTGTACCTGTTGTGCTCGTTGAAAGCGGTGAATGCGGACGGTAGATATTCCTGCACGGTGTTGTGGCATGCATGACCGGCGGGCATTCCCGAAAGGGCGCAAACGGATTCGCGGCGCCAGTGCTCCGGTTCTGCAAAGTTTTTTGCCGGTACCGGAAGACCGTCCGCGAAGGGCTGGCTGTGCAGCCGGACGAGTAAGTTCCGAGCAATCGAAGCGGGAGCGGAGCTTCCTGTTTTTCCGATGACGGTATTGCCTGCAAAATTCCCCATCCAGATGCCGACGGTAAAGGCTGATGATGATGCGAGGGCGATAAGGCTTTGAAATTGATTTGCTGTGCCTGTTTTAAAGATGGAAGGGAAGGGGGTGTTCAGGGGTGAAGAGAAACCGAATCCCTTTGCCCTCGCTGCGGAATCTGAAAGGATTGAACAGATGAGCCGCGCGGTGTCTGCGCTGAAAACCTGTCTCGGTGCGGAAAAGCCGTCGGCAGTGCTCCCGTCCGTAAATGAGCGCAACGGAAGGAGTACTCCGTCGCGCGGAAAAACGCTGAACGCGCGTACCAATTCATAGAGGGGAACCGGTACGCTGCCGAGTGCAAGCGACAGTTTTACATCCGAGCCTTCCGTATCGATAGATTGAAAGCCGACTTCCTCTAATGTATGCAGATAGGTTTCGATGCCGAGTTCGTTGAGGAGATAGACGGCGGGGATGTTGAGGCTGGAGGCAAGTGCAACCCGTAAGCGGACGGGACCGTTAAACCGATTATTAAAGTTGCGCGGGATATATGCTTCCTCCTTTCCGAACCGTATCGGAATATCCGGCAAGACATCCGACGGCTTCCATCCTTGTTCCAATGCGAGTGCATATAAAAACGGTTTGGAACTGCTTCCGCTCTGATTTAACGCGGTAACGCCGTCGATTTTTCCATTACTTTCATCGTCAAAATATGAGTTTGAGCCTACCCACGCAAGGATATTTCCGGTTGCGTTTTCGATAACGAGAATGGCGCCGTTGTGTACGCGCGCTTGAGGATTGTTTTTCAACTGAGCGCGGAGGAGCAGTTCAGCCTGAGCGGACAAGGCGCTGTCTGCGGTTAAATACCAGTCGGGAGGTAATGCTCGGTGCGCTGCTTTGGGAGATGCCGATACGGACCGGTGCGCTGTCTGTAGCTGACTGTTTTTCTGTGGGGGACTGCTGCCCTGCGCAATTTCCGCGCTGCCTTCCGGTTGGGGCTGAGTACCGCCTTGCGGAACTTCCGGTTGTCGGTGAAAATCACCTGCTTTATATCGCCGCACAAGGTATTCGATGTAATGAGGCATCCCGAAGGGGTATTCAAAGCGGCGTGCACTGCGGGCAGCCTGCAGCAGCCGGTCTGTAAGCGGGGTGTCTTGCTGTCCGTTCTGCCCTTCGCTTTCTTGCATAAAGACGGAGCGGTAGAGCGCGGCCGCTTTTTCGGCACAGGCTTCGGGATGCTCAAGCGGGTTATAACCGGCCGGACGGCGGGGGATGACTGCGAGGCAGCAGAGCTGTTCCGCAGTCAGTTCCGAAAGCGGCAGTGCGAAAAAATTCCTTGCTGCCGAGGTAAGGCCTTCGGTTTGGAAGCCAAACGGAAGGCTGTTAAGATAGAGTTCAAGAATAGCCTGTTTTGAAAGGTGCCGCTCAATCCGGAGCGCGTTCCGAGCCTCGCGGAGTTTTGCAAAAAACGTGCGCTTTTTTGCCGGAACGACGAGGCGGGCGAGCTGCATCGTAACGGTAGAAGCGCCGCTAACCCGCTTCCCGCTGCTGATATTTTGATAAGCCGCCCGTGCAATAGCGGCAACATCGATGCCGCGGTGGGAGAAAAAATCCTTGTCCTCCGCAGCGAGAAAGATGCGGACGGTGTCGGGCGGCATCGATTCATACGCCGTAAACTCACGCCGTATGCCGTCCTCCAGTGCGAGGATTTGAATAAGGTTGCCGCCCCGATCATAGACGCGGGTGCTCCAATCCCGCTGCATAAAAGCGTCCAGTTCCGGAAACGGCAAAAAGAGCGAAAGCCAACTGCCGATACAGAGTACAATCAGCAATGCTGCCGTGCCATACAGCAACTGCTTTTTAGATAATCTGCGTGTATTACTCTGCCGTATTTTCATAACCGTTTATAGTCGGCGCAGTTTTTTTTGAAAAGTTCATGTAACGTTTCGGCAATCTGTAAGCTCAAGTCCATATCCAATTTTGTTTCTTTTCTGTCGTAAGTAAAAATACCGTTCACCTCATCTTCAACATCGCTCACTTGAGTGTAAATTGAAGCGCTCAATCCCTTTTCCATTGCCGGATATACATCGGTTTCATAGAGGTTCCGGATACCGCCGTTTAAAGATTGCGTATCTTTGAAGATTTTATAACCGTATAAAATATCGGAGGATGTATGACCGTCCACGGCTAAGCTGAAACCTCCGAATTCGGTTAAGGCTAAGATCCGGTTCAACGGATCGGGTTTCGGGCGGAAGGATTTAAAATAAATGTGATAGCTGTGGAAATCTCCGGCCCCTTGATCAAAATAGCCGCTTGCATGATCGATGAGCCTCGTGGGATCTTTTTTATGGACGTATTCCGCCATTGAGGCTGCTTCGAATTGCCCCCATCCTTCATTAAAAGGAACCCATACCGAAAGGCTTACCGTATTGTACAGTAAATCGATGGTACGTTCGGCATCGCGTAAAAATATGTTTCGCCCCTTTTCGCTTTTGCGTCCGTGGAGGGCATAGCGGTTTTTCCTATCGTTAAAATTGAAGCCGAGCCACGGTGCATATTGAACGACCAACGGTTTATACGGGCCGCCGCCGCTGACAAAATCCTGCCAGACAAGCATTCCGAGCTTATCGCAATGGTAGTACCAGCGGAGCGGTTCTATTTTAATGTGCTTCCTCAGCATATTAAAACCCATATCTTTCAGTTTTTTAATTTCCCAAATCATCGCCTCGTCGGAAGGCGGCGTATACATTCCATCGCTCCAATATCCCTGATCCAAGAGTCCGTGATGAAAGATCGGCGCTCCGTTTAGACTGAGAACGGGACCGTGTTTGCCGTTGATGATCCCGAATTCCCGCATACCGAAGTATGAAGTTACCGTATCCTCTCCTGCACGGATTTCTACATCATAGAGGAAAGGATGTTCGGGACTCCAACTCTTAAAATCGGCAGGCATTTTTATCCGCAGCGGATTGGTTGTGAGCGTGTCTTCCGCAATTACAGAACCGGAGTCAAAGATTTTAATGCGTATATCATTATCACGTTTAACATATCTATCATCAAGGCGATGCGAAGGGTGTCTATCGTTTCCGGTGACATCGGATCCGGTAATAAAAACCGAAATTTCAACTTCACCGGTTTGATAATGAGGCGTTATATTGATCTTTTCGATATGAGTGCCAGGAACTTTTTCGCACCATACGGTTTGCCAAATACCGCTTTGACCCGTGTACCAAATCTCTCCTCGGTTTAAGGTTTGCTTACCGTAGGCTTCATCACCGGTATCGGTATCATCGGTAACTGCAATGATGATTTCCGTTGTATCATCAATTAAAAAATCACTGATGTCAAAAAAGAACGGCCAGTATCCTCCCGAATGGGAACCTGCTTCTTTACCGTTGACATAGACGGTACAGTGTTGATCTACCGCTCCGAAATGTAACAGGATCCGCTCACTCGGTTTACATTGTTCAAAGTTGAATGTTCTGCGGTACCATAGCGTTTCACCCGGAAGCAACTGCCGCTGTACATTTGACAGGATTGTTTCCGGAGAGAACGGTACGATTATTTCTCCGTCCCATATTTTAGGCATCTGTTTATCGGCGGTTATCGCGTAGTCCCATGCTCCGTTTAAGCACTGCCATTCTTTCCGCGCCAACTGAGGACGGGGATAATCGTTTAAGGGCTTTTGCTTGTCGAGTGTTTCACCCCACGGTGTGAGTAAAGGTTTGATTGGTTTGTTTTTTCTCATGTTATTGTCTCGATGGTAAGGCGATCGTTTCTGCGCCGGTTATACATTTTCGATGCGAAAAAGAGCGGGAAAAGTGCCGTTACCGCTAGAATTGCTCCCCACAGATAGATGGATTCTGCGGGAATATTTTCGATGATTCCGAATTCATTCGCGATGGAGCCTGCTCCGTTTTTAACAATGATATTGCCTATCACGGTTCCGATAATCATCGGGGTGAGGACGAAAAAGAGAATACGGATACCTTCAAACTGACCCCGTGCAGTTTCGGGATAGAGTTCTTTCACCCAGATGGTCATCGATTGCGTAACGAGAATTTGTCCTGCACCTGCAAGGAAAACGGAAAGGAATAGCGGAATGTTTTGCACGCAGAATACCGTTTCCGTGTTAAAAGCTGCGGGCTTTGCAAAGAGCGATAAAATGCATAAGCCGATGATATTCAGAATAATTGCAAAACAGGCAAGCTGCGGAGTACGCCTCTTATTGATAATCCCGATTGCAGGGATCACCAGCAGGGACGCGGCAACTAAACTTAATCCTTGAATAATGCCCATGTTCCCTGCGTTAAAGCCCATGCGGTAAATCATCCAGTTTCCCATGTGGACAAAGTAAACATTGAACGAAACAAAGAAAAGCGCTGTTGTAATGCACGCAAGCATCAATTCTTTTTGAGAAAAAAATCCTTCCGCTTTAAAGATCGAGCTTAATTGCTCCCAAAATGAACCCGTTTTGTAGGGTTTTAAGTTGGGAGCATCTTTTAATAGAAGAAGAGAGAGAAGCCCTGCAAGGATGACAAAGATACCCATAGACCAAAACAACCGTTGATAGTTATTTTCGCTGCCGATGAGCAAACCGCCCAATACGGTGCCGACGATGGTGCCGATTATCGGTTGAATTGCGAGCACGGCTCCGACTTGACCGCGGTTTTTATCGGTAGTCATGTCATTGCTCCATGCGTTGTATCCCGAATCGTTTCCCATAGAGCCGAAAAAGCTCATAACATCATCGGCTAAGATAACAAGAACTGCCGCCCAGATTGAAGCTTTTGCTCCGGTTCCGACCTGTCCGTGTCCTACAAATTCGGTAAGACCGAACAGAATCGTTGTCAATCCCCATACGATGTAGCCTATAGAGATAAATCTTCTTCTCGAACCTATCCTATCCGACAGTGTCCCGAATATGAAGGTTGAGAATGTTGTGACCAAAGCGCTGGTAATAACCATGAGCGTTACGATAGAGGAATCTTTTGCAATCTTTGCATACACAAAGGTATTAAACCATTGATTTTCGATATTCCAGCATAACTGCCCCGCAAGACCTAAGCCCCACATTAAAAACCAAAACCGTTTTGTTCCAATAAGACTTTTTTCAGTTTTCATCACGTCTATCCAAGATAAAGTAAGGAGTGTTAAAAGTTTGTAATTCGTGGTATGTTTAGATTAGAAAGAAAAAACAATACCACAAAAGAAATTACAGACCTGAATCAGTGTAACGCAAACTTAAGATAATTGCTATCCTTGATCAACTTTGGTGAAGTTGTTGCGGCCACTTTGAATACCTTTTGTTACGCCACACATAAAAATTGGATTATAGTGTTGAGACCATCGGGCTGATCCTCTTCGTACATCAGATTCTTAAATGGATTTCGTTCAGAATCACTCAAACGCAACAATATTATCGCACACACCTATGCTGTAAGTTTAAACCGCAAACCGGCAAGTGCTTTACGGCTATGACGGCAACCTAAATCTACAGAAAACCTCTCAAAACGGAAGTTTTTAGAGGTTTTCCTATATATCTGATTGGCAGTTTTATAGCAAAACATACGTCATAATTATGTATCCAATCATCGATTTTGCTCATTTGTATGTTGCTGTATTTACCTATGGTAAGTTTTTCGTAAAATAAAGCTCTTGCTCAATAAAAAAGGCAGCTCATTTAATGGGCTGCCTTTTTGCGTAAAACAATTAAAATTAGAACTTTAGCGAAAGACCTAACTTTAAGTTTACACTGTTAGCAAGAATATCTTTTAGCTTATCTTTATTTGAAACATTGATGGATGTACTGCCAAGCTTGAAAGTTTTTTCAACCCTTAAGGGTACAAAATAGAAAGTATCAGCTATGCCGCCGTAAATGCCTATCATATCGGTAAAATAAAAACTTGCTAAAATATTTGCACCTAAACCGAACATAACATCCAACTTTTCGTATGATGCGTTAAGAGCTCCTATCTTCGCAGTTTCCGTCGAGCTCACCGCATTTAAACCTAAGCCGCCGCCTACAAAGAGGTTAAACCTTGATTTTTCAAAAAATGTATAACCTGCTCCAATCTGACTATCGAATATAACATGACTCTTTTTTATAAAATTTTCTGTCCCGCCGCTTACATTATTAAACAAATCCTTATGGCTCTTTCCGGGAAAGGCAATTTGAGCCATTAGATAAAAAAATTCGGCTCTCAGATCCACTGCGATTCCAGCCGCATTGTTGCTTTCATTTCTAAGATTTTTTACTGCATTTTCTAAATTAGCTAAACCCAATGCAGTGACATCGCCTTCGTTTTTACTGTGAACAAAATAATTCGTAAAGGCAGGACCGAACGAAATCGAAAAATCTGCAAATGCAAAAACAGCAGATGCAAGCGAAAGAACCAAAACCAAAACCATCTTCTTGTGCTTCATAATTAACCTCCTATAAAACACATTTTTTCTATTTATAACATATATAAAATAGAACCTAGTATCATATTTTAAACTCTGATAACGGAACCTGCTCCAATTATACAAAATCTTAAAGGGAATAGCAAGCTTTCTGAAGAGTCTGTTGTTATGAAGAGTCTGTTGTTATGAAGAGTCTATTTAATTCTTATATAAATTAGAAGAAGTATTACCCAAAAAAACACGGAAATCAATTTTTGAAAAAAAGGATGTTTAAGACTTAAAAAATATACTAAGCTGATAACCATGGGATGAGACGAATTAATAGATAGCCTTGATGAGCTGGAAACGAAGCGTGAATATGACGAATTTTTGAGCCTGTCAGGAAAATTGTGTAAATGGATATATACGTATTAGCAGATTGGAACCCGTTTGTCAAATAGTATGGCAAACTGATTTACTGCTAATGCCCAATTTCTGATCGGCATCGTCCAGCGTTTACTCGCATTCCGTATCGCCAAATACATCACCTTATAAATCGAATCGTCATCTGGAAAACTTGATTTATTGCGCGTGATTTTTCTTAAGCTGAAGTTCAACGACTCAATAGCGTTTGTTGTGTAAATGGCTTTTCGTATGTCCATCGGGTAATTGAAAAACTCGATGAGCTCATTCCAGTTTCTCTCCCACGCCGCCTGGATCATCGGGTATTGGTCATCCCATAAAATTGAACAACTTCCAAAGTGTGAACTTTTGAAGTTGTTCAATTCGTGCGCGAAAAGCGCACACGTCAATAAGCGAGGTTTGCATTTATGCAAACTCGACGGTTAAGTTGGACGGCGCTATTTCAGACGGCCAACTTATACCTTCCATTTCTTCACGAATGCTTCCAATGCATCATGTCCGGCATCAGCTGTAATGGCTGAGTATACTTCTTTTAGGTCTTTACATACTGCCTTGAGATCTGCATTGCCTAAAATAAGCGCTGTATAATCTTTGTAAAATGACGATCTTAAACATCATCACATAATCATACGCCGGTCTTCCGCCAAGACCTTTCGATTCTTTTTGTAACGCTTTCTTTAGAATCGGTCTAAATAGTTCCCAATTTATTTTTTATTTAGTCTCTCAAGGTTGTCTCCGAGCTTGCTCAATACCTTAAACCGCTCTTCTTCATCAAATAAGCCTCTGCCTTTCATGCTTCTACTTTAGCATTTTTTACATCTTTTTTAAGAGGTTTTTAGAGGTGCCCTATGGATTATTTCATGGTTCGAATTTCCGATATTCGGAATACTGTTTTTTATCGGTATTCCGGTATGTATCGTATTTGCTATCATGTATTTTAGAAATACTAATCAGAAAATAAAGGATGAAAAAAAGGAGTATGAAGAATTTAAGGCGTGGAAAAAGAATCGGGAGCGTTCTAGGGAAAATAATTCTGTAAACAAGTAAAATCGATTTTACAGAATATCCCTGCAAGGTAACCGACTCACTACTTATTTTGTATATCTTCCGCCTTCAATTCCTCCGTAAGATAGTCGTCGCTCATACAACGCATATCGGAAATGCCGTTAAGCCGCGAGTGCTCGGTGTCAGGCTGAGCAATAATCCGATCAGAGCCGTGATACACGATTATACTTTTATCCCGCATTACCCATGAGCTACCTGCCAGTCTTTAATCGTACGCTTTTGTTCATCAAATCCCACACCGATGAGTACCACCTTCTTTCCGTCCATCTGATATTTTGCTGCATATTCTTTCTCTTTTATCTGATTGAGTGCATCCTCTGCACTACCGTTACCGGTGAGCTTAAACTCAAAGAGATAGATTGTTTCTGCAGTAGTAACCACGCAGTCCGCAACGCCAAAACTATACATCCGTGTATAGTTTTGGCTGCGAGTTTCGGCACCGCCGAAACATCGCTGTTGCATGGAACCACCGCCATCCGTGGCAGTTCTGCTATAGCAGTGTACCTCGGTCTGTACAAACTGTCCCATCAGTGCAAAGACCAAATACACTGCCGTTTGATAGTTTTGTTCTCGCAGCTTGCTCAAAGATGTACATCCGTGTACATCTTTGAGCTGCAAGTTTGCATGGCAAACTTGTTTCTGCATGGAACCATCGCCATCCATGGCGATTCTGATTGTGCGGTTTTCTTCGGTGAAGTTATCATACGGTATACCTGCTATGATTGACTTCATCCGTTCCATAAAAGAGTCAACTTTCCCCTCACGGATGTCTTGTACAAACTGCCATACCGACTTGCCTGTATCACCGAGCGGCAAACCTGAATATGCAGGCAGTAGATTCTCTAAAAAGCCGTATCGTACTTCATCATTCGGAAAGCCGAGCTTATACAGTCGCGCTTCTTTGCTATACCCTATAATCGTCAAGTACCCTGATTGAAACAGAATGGGTAATGCATTTTCTGTTACCGCACGATACGTTTCCAATCCTGCTTCATTGAGTTCAACATTCCCATCCAAATCAGGGATAAAATAATGCGCCTCTTTTAAGTAATTGACTAAAAAAGTCGGTGTTCCCGTACTAAACCAATAGCTGCCAAAGTCTTTCGCCTTAAATGCACTTAAAAGACTGAAGGGGTTATACACATTCACGCCGGCTTTTGCAAAGAGATACCCGTCATACTGCTTCTTCAAGGTCGCAAGCGTTTTACTTCTCGTCAAACCTTCTGCGATACTCAATGCTTCTATCTCCGGCTCAAAATTCTGCTCAAGTTCCTGTTCCGTAATACCGCATATTCCTGCATAATCATTGCGTAAGCTGATATCTTCAAGATTGTTCAAGTCGCTAAAAATACTGATTTTGCTAAACTTAGTAACCCCGGTGAGAAAAGCAAAGCGGATGTATTGATCGCAGGTTTTTATCACCGAATAGAAGGCTTTCAAGATAGTTCGGTACTTTTCATTGAGTTCTTCGTTGACACCCATCGTTTGCAGTAAGGGTTTATCGTACTCATCTACGAGAATAACCACCTGTTCGTGCGTCATCTCGTATATCTGTTTGATGATTTCTTCAAGCCGTTGTGCTAAATCTCCTTGAACAGAAAGTATTGCATATTTTTTTTCAAGCGGGGATAAAAAAAGCTCGATACGGCTTATTAAACTCTCGAGTGTGTCATACTGCCCCGTATTAAAATCAAAGTATAGTACAGGATATTCCTGCCATGTGGCTCTATTCTCTTGCATGGCGAGTTCTTCCTCCGCCTCTTCGAGATATAGACCCCTGAACAGCTCCTTTTGCCCGAGAAAATACGCCTCCAGTGTTGAAAGAAACAGGCTTTTCCCAAACCTGCGCGGGCGGCTGAGAAAATAGACTCGACCGCCGGTTACTAATCGCGCAAGATACTCTGTTTTGTCTACATAGAGATAGCGGTCATTCCGTAAGACCTTAAAGCTCTGTACGCCGATCGGCAGTTTCCGTAGAAAGTTCATACCGATATTATAGCACGGTTATTGCCGTTCCGCAATTTACTCAGTCTGATACGTTTATCCTGCCGGTATATCCATCACTTAATCACATACAGCACTCCGCCGCTTCGTCCGAAGATTTCGTTTTCGTACATACACTCGGCGGTTGCGGGCGGGCAGGGGAACACTCCGCGGCGGGCTGCACGGAATTTAAAGCGTACCGTGGTGCCGCCTTTGTCCCAACTGTTCCAGAAATACTGAACTTCGTTGTCGTATATCTGCTGCTTACTTGGATCCCGCCAATCAGTCCACGACTCTTCCGTATCTTTTTCCTCGTAATCGTTTGATGCAGTGGTAACGAAGGCTGCGTCTAAAATTTCCGCGCCTGACGGAATGGGCGCCCGCAGTGCGACAAACGTATAGTCCTTTCCCGACGAGAGGCGGATTGCCATTTCGTAGGTTTTGCCGCTTTCGAGGGTGATCATCGAGCTGTTCTCCGAATTCGGCGTTACGATTTTATCTGCGGCGATGTCGCGGATAGTACAGGAAACACCGAGCCCTTCGTCGCGCGGCTGCTGGCGTTCCTGCGGCAGTGCATACGCAAGCGAGGCTGTGTAGTAGAGCTGTCCCGTACCGGTTTTGGTAAAGCGGAGCGGCAGCAGGGTATCCCGCTTTGCTCCCGACACCGGCTGTTCTTTAAAGGAGAACATTTGGAAAACAGGTTTTGCTGCCGCTCCTTTGAACGCCGCAGTGAGAAGGTCTCCGCCGGGCAGTGACGCCGCAGCGGTGAGGTCGGTAGCATCAAGCTGCGCATACTGAATATATTCGTACACTGCTTCCAGCACGTGAGCGGTCGTTGCCGTATTTTGCCAATAGCCGCCCTTTTGACGCTGGAGCAGGGTGTACAGCACTGCCCGTACTGCATCCTCGCGGCTATGGTCGGGCGCAGCTTTTACCAAGCTCTGCAGAATAAGCGCCAAGTCGAGGGAAATGTCATTCCCGTACCAGAAGCGGTAGCCCTGCTGCGGCGGCACCGCGAGCGATACGCTGCGGGTGGTAAAGCGGCAGGAGTTTATAATCCGCTCAGTGCACTTCGCCGCCTTTGCTGCATCTCCGGCGCGGTTCCGCTGCGTGTAGGTTAAGCTCAGCAATGCAAGGGCTGCAAGATCATTCGGCTGCGCGGTGTAGTCTTCCAGCTGAGGAATTACACGCGCCTGAACTGCCGTCAAAATGCTTTCATCAAAACCGGCGTTGTTCATTGCCAGTACAAAGCAGGCGTAGGCTTGTAAGTACGGCGAGAGTGCTTTCCTATTTGCAAGCAGCTGCGAGCGAATATAGTCGGTCAGTTTTTTGGTATTGACGGCAATATCATCTTGGCTGTATCCGCGCTGCTGTGCGGCGGCGCAGATATGCGCAATTCGTAAGCTGACATAAAAATCCGTATACCAGCCGCCCGGCCAGTAGGGAAAGCCGCCTTCGGACGTTTGTTCCCGCGCCCATGCCGCCATCGTTTTTTTGACCGTGTGCCGGACATTCGGTACCTTACTTTTAAGCGAGAATACGTCGATGTAGTTTTCAAACAGGACGAGCGGCAGAATGCGGGCGGACTGCTGTTCCATGCAGAGGAACGGATAGTCGAATACGTAATCAATAGCCGACGACAATGCGCCGAGTCCGCTTGAATCCAGCGTCAGACTGAGCGATCCGGTATTTTCATCTGCCATAGACGGAATGATCAGCCCCTCGGCTGCTTCGCGTTCATCTTTTGCGAGAGCGCCGGTTGAAGTTACGGTTTCAAAGACAAAGGGTCGTTCGATAACGAGCGGCTGAATCAGTTTTTCTTTGAGCGCATCGGAAGAAACGGTAAACACCGCCTCTACCGTGCCCGCCTTTACCGCTGCAATATCAAAGTAGACCGCAGCCTGCTGCCCGCCTGCAACGGTAACCGTATGCGTTGTTTCCCCGTCGATAAAGGCGTTGTCTGTCACTGTGCGATCGCCGGCAGTATCGGCCGTACCGTCTTGTGTCTGAGCAGCACGAACCGAGGCTCCTACCGTAATGGTGTGAGCGCGGGTGTCCACATTGGAAATGAGGACGCCGCATTCTGCCGTATCTCGTTCGCGGAGGCGGCGGGGCATAACCGGCAGGATATTGACGGTGTTCTGCACGGTAATCTCTTCTTCGTGCAGGGCAAAAAGGTCGGTATGTGCTCCGACGGCGGTAAGTCGGTAGCTGGTCAGCGTATCCGGCAGTTTAAAGGTTGCCGTTACCTTACCGTTTGAATCCGTCTTTAAGATAGGAATGAACACCGCAGTCGGGTTAAAGTTGCTGCGTTCCGTTTCATCATCTCCTTTTCCGCCGTCCGAATCGCCGCCTGCAAGGGTTTTCGCTTCTTCCATAACGGGATCCATCAGCCACGCGCGGGAATCTCCGCCGACGACGCCGAGTTGGAAATTATCGGGATCATAGAAGAAATCAAGCGGATTGGGCACGTGATAATCTATTAAATCGAGGACACCGCGATCTACGGCAAGCAGGGTGAGTTCCGCATTGGCGAGCGGCTTACCGCCTCTTGTTGCCGTCAGCGTAACGGTTGCTTCCTCTCCGGGCTTGTACACGGACTTATCCGCGGCGAGTTCGACGGAGAATGCTTTGACGCGGGCATTTACAAAGATCGGCGTCATACCGAAAATACCTTTCGGCTTATCAAGGTCAAGTTCACCGTGCTTGTGCTGCGGCTCTTTTGTCCGTACTGAATACGACGACACCGCGACATACACCACGGGAATATAGTTGCCTGCGATGGGGATTTCCAAAACTTGCGTATTCCCGTCGAGTTCGCGGACTTCTTCCGTAAAAATACCTTCGCGCTCCACCGTGATGAGGTATCTTCCCGCAGGGAGCGGGCTTTGCATCAAAATGCGGGCGGTGTCACCGGGGTTGTACAGCGATTGGTCGGGCGTTAGGCGCACGGCATCTTCATAATCGCGATCCCAAAAACTCGCGCCCGATCCGGTAACATAGAAGCGGTAATCGGTTTTGAATTTCCGTCCTGCGGTATCGGTTCCGCTCATACTCAGAATATATGAACCTGCATTTTTCGGTGTTACCTGCACCGTTCCCTTTGCAGCGGGTTTCACGGTTGCCGTATACTCGGTGATGTTTTCTTTTTCGTAGTTTGAGTAAATACTGCCGCCCGAACCGCGCTCCTGTACGAGTTTCCAGTCTTCCCTGATCAGCTCAACGATAAAATCTCCTGCGGCCGGTTTGGTGTCGCTAAGCGGATTGCCGTCGGGGGAGGCGAGGATGAACGGGAAGGTGAGCTTTTGTCCCTTTTGCGCAAAGCCGGCAAGGTTTTCAGGCCGTGCAAGTCCGATGTAGAGCGCTGCCGGATGTACCATAACGGTATTCCGTGCGGAAATTTGCTGATTGCTGATGTCGGTTATCGAAACCTCGGTGCTGTAGCGATAGGGGAGGCCGATAATGCCTTCCGAAGCCGCCGCTTGGCAGGAAAGTTCCGCCGTACCCGTGTTCGACAGTTTTCCGGAAAACGATGCAACATGATCGATACCATAGCCTTCTACTCCGAATCGATAGTCCTTCAATACCGCATGGTGAGGGCTGAAAGAGGCGCCTTGACGCATCCAGCTTCCGCTGTATGCAGCCTTACCAAGCCCTCCGCCCGAAAGGTACGAGGCGGATATCGCCGCTTTGATAGTATCTCCCATGATGACCGGCTGTTGCGGCATAGTTACTTCCGCCTGAAATTTCAGCTTTTCAAAATACGCAACGGTGATGGGGCATTCCTGTGCTTCGTTGTTGTTATCGTCGTCAGTCCGCCGGTAGGTCAGGCTGTAAGAGCCGGGCGCTAAATCTTCCGGTAAATCGAATGCTCCCCAAAAGCTCCCCGAATCGGTACAGGTGCCTTCCTGTTCTGCAACGTCTACCTCATCTCCTTCCGATGAATAACCCGATAACGTAACGGTGTACTGCCCCTCGTACGGCGCGAAGGTATTGAATGTTTGTGTGCGGTCGATACCTCTGAACGAAACCGTTTCTCCGGGTTTATACAGCCCTCTGTCCGAAAAGAGGAACGTCCGCTGATGTGTTTCAGCAACTTCCGACGGATGGTACGCTGCAGGAACATCGAAGCGCCATGGGCTGTGGGTATGCGGATAAAAAACAGCTTTATCCCCGTCTTTTTCTACAAATACGGCAGTATAATTTTTCGCATTGCGGAAAAAGCGGATACTTTTGCTTCCGTAGGGAAGGACGGCAAGCCCTTCTTTATCGGTGGTGCCGGAGGCAAAGGATTCTTGCGCACCTTCTTCGGGGCTGACCGCTTCATTCTTATCGGTTTTTGCGTCGTACAGGTATACCGAAGCGCCTTCAACGGGTTCCCCTGTCGAGAGCTTAGAAACCAGCACAACGGTTTTATTGAGCGCGGAACGGACGGTAATGCCGATGTCCGTTACCTGCACGGTCGAAGTTCGGTAGCTGACACGCGGCTTGTTATTCCGCTGAGAATAGGGCGGGAGTGTTATTTCCGTATCGATGCAGACAAAACCTTTGCCGTTTTCAAGGTAGGGGTCAAGGTCGGCGAGTTCAAACAACCGTTTATTCCGTACGGAAGCATCTAAGGTCTTTGCCTTTGAACGGTCATAAGCCTCTCCCCATGAGCTCAGATCAAGCGGGTTGTCGGTTTTTGCGATTGCATAGCTCGACGGGGAAAGAATATTTTGATATTCAAGGAGGTATTTATGCGGATACGCCGCTTCCAGCATCAGATGTCCAGTATCGGTATATTGCACAAAACTCGGTGCATCGGGAACGGTAACCGTATAGGATGCAGCGGAGGCAAGAGCTCTGCCGTAGGTGTCCTTTATGCCGTTTTGTACGGTAACGGTGTATGTTTCTTGGGGTGCGACCGGCAAGCCGTGAATAAGTACGGTTGAATAGTACGATGTTGCATTGTGCACTTCGATGTTTTTTTCACCGAATGTAAGCGCCGGTTGTATGGAAATATTGTTGAGTACGGTCTTTTTATCCACCGGATGGGAGAACCGGAGGGCTATCGGGTTTTTATAGCCGTAGTCGTTATGATAAACCGATGCGTCCTTGCAGGTAAACGGCTTGAGCGTATGGTATTGCGCCGTGGTGAGAGAACCGTCCGGACGCTTTGCCGCTACGGTAACCGTTGCATTAAAGGGGATTTTTCCATTGATATTCACCAATACGGTAAAGTTGTTTTCCCCTTCGGGGCGGGTGACGGTATAGCGGTATGGAACCGCTTGTTTTCCGGCTTCTTGTACCGATACGGAAAGAATCGATTGCAGTTCGGCAGGCTGTACCGGATAATTGAAGCTGAGCTGCACATCGTTTGCCGCTTCCGGAATCAGGTTGTCGGTGTTGATGGGTATCCACCGGTCGGAGTTTTTCCGCAGCATATAGCCGGGCTGAGAATAGGTGATTCGGAGCACTTCGCTGGTAACGGTGAACTGTCTTTTTCCTTCTATTTGTTTTCCGTTGAGCGCCCGTACGCTGTCTTTAACGGTTATCGTGTATTTCTGTCCGGGTTTAAGGTTTTCTTCAGGTTCAAAAGCAAGGTACCGCGAGCCGTACCAGCGGAATATGCCTTTTACGGCTGGACTAATCGATAGGTATGGGGACTCCGTTTCCGGTTTGCCGAGGGCGCCGATTGCCTTAACCGGCAGCGAGAACACGACATAAAAGGACGGCGAGGTTACCGCCGCGGGGATCTTGCCTTTTGGTCCCCAGTCGGCAACCGTGAGCGCTCCGCTCTGCGGGAGATCGATGGTTTCCGCTACGCCTTTGGTTTGCTCGCCGGTCTCTGCCGTCAATTGAGGCGTATAGGAGGTTTTGTATGCCGTAAGCGCCCGTACCCCGGGAATAACCGAGACATCTTTTGCCGATGATTGCGGCGCGGGCGCTTTAAACGCCGGTATCTTGGAGTTCTGTTCGGGTTCGGGCGTTTCTATTGCATACTGCGGTAAAAACTGCTTTTCAAAATCCGAAATATTAGGATCATTGTACTTGCGCTGCGTCTGTTCTTGCAGCTTTGCGATATACGCTTTTTGATTCGCATCGCCCGAACTTGAACCTTTGCCGCAGCCGGCGATAAGGGCTGCCAGGGTTATAATCATTAAAACAATACCGGATTTTTTCATCGCTCTTTGTACTCCATTCAACTCATCAGTAGTTGGGCCACTTAAAAACTAAAGGTTTATAAATGCTTCTATTATTATACAAGAGCCACAGTGAATATACAACACGGTATTTCACGGCTATTGGGATAATCGCCCGGAAGAAAATTTTGAGTTGATTATTTGTGCAGATGAAAGGTAAAAAAGATAATATGAAGTATCTTTGCTATCGGAAGCCGGCGGGATGATACGATGAGACCGGCGGGATTCGAACCCGCCACCTACTGCTTAGAAGGCAGTTGCTCTATCCAAATGAGCTACGATCTCTTGAACTCGCAGTGTTCACTGCAAATGTGCTATATGTATACAATAGGAGTGAAAAAAAGTCAAGGTTTATTTTCAGCCGCTGAAATAGCGCGGCTGAAAAACGCTGCGAGTTTGCTTACGCAAACATCGCTTATTGACGTGTGCGCTATCGCGCACGAATTCAACGGTCTCAAAAATTGATATTTTGTTCGACTGTTGAATTTTAAGGAACCTATCGTGCAAACGCATCAGACTGTTTCTAGTCGCCCCAATTATTTTGCACTTTTGCTCTACTCTACCTAATGCATTTGCCCTGCTGCTGAATTATTTAATTAAAAATCATTCCGAATATTTGACTTCTTGGCGTAAATATACTATTTTGTGTGCATGAAAATATTATCTTTATGTCTCGTTTTTAGTATTTTTGCGTTCGGCTGTTCCGCGAAACAAGCGCAGGCCGCCGCTCCTGTTACAACGCCGGATGCGAGGGCTCAGTCAAGCGCCGCTGCTTCTGCGGCAGTGCCGACCTCTGCGGCTCAACATACCAATACCGATCCGGTCTCGGCGCTCAGTTCGCTTGGGTTTTATGTGTATGACCAGCCGATTGATTTGCCGATAGCGGCACCCATACCGGCACTTAAGGGTGAGTCTGTCAAAGTGAGCGATTTTACCGGTAATATCACGCTCCTGAATTTTTGGGCGACATGGTGTCCGCCGTGCCGTGCCGAAATGCCCTCTATCGAGCGCCTATACAAGCAGATGAGCGGTACAAACTTCCGGATTGTTGCCGTCGATGCCGGTGAGCATCGTTCACAGGTGGCGTCTTTTATCGAAAAAAATAAGTATACATTCCCCATCTATTTGGATGAATCGAACGAATTGTCGTCCATTTTTGCGGCACGCGGTCTCCCTTCTACCTATCTGGTTAATAAAGAAGGAAAGGTTATTGCCGCGCGTATCGGGGCGATGGAATATGACCAAGCGGAATTGATAAAACTGCTTAAGGAACTGGCTGATGGGTAGTGCCTCTCTTCCCGGCCTGTTTGGGGCTTTTTTTGCAGGGCTGCTTTCATTTTTAAGCCCTTGCGTCTTGCCGCTCATTCCGGTTTATCTTTCGTTTATTTCCGGTGAATCTTTGACCGAAATCCGTGAAGGCGGCAGCGGCCGTATGCGCCTTTTTCTGCGAAGTGTCAGCTTTGTGCTTGGGTTTACGGTGGTGTTTGTGCTGCTCGCTATTCTTTTCGGTACGGGTGCACGCTTTATCGGCAGTTCCGTACCGCGTATGATTATGCGGGGGGCTGGGGTAGTTGTTATTCTGCTCGGTCTTAATATGCTCTTCGATTTTATCCCTTTTTTACGCGGAGAGATAAAAGCACAGGCGCCGAACACTGCTGCAAGTTTTTCAAAGGCTTTTGTATTCGGTATGTTGTTTGCCGCCGGATGGAGTCCCTGTATCGGGCCGATATTGTCGTCTATTCTGCTCTTTGCGGCTCAGGCAGGTAATATCACAAAAGCAACCTTTTTGCTTGGGGCATATTCGCTCGGACTCGGCATTCCTTTCTTGCTGGTAGGGCTGTTTTTTGATAAAGCGGAACCGGTGTTGCAGTGGTTCAAGCGGCATACTCGTGGAGTTAAGATAACTGCCGGATTGCTGATTATCTTCTTCGGTATATTGATGGTAACTGCCGGGTTAGCGAGTATTACAACCTTCTTTGTAAAGATAGGCTATGCGCTTGAAGAATATGCGCAGACGGGAACTCCTCCGTTTAGCACTATTGCCGGTGTACTTGCCCGCTGGCTGCTGTTCCAAGGTGTTTAGGGATTGTTTAAGCTCAAGGGCATCCTTAAAAGAGAGAGATGCCCTCAACTTTTTGAAAACTTATTTTGAGAGTATTCAAGAGCGCAGTTTAAAAACTCCTGCAAATATGCCGGAAGCGTAATCTTTTTATTCCATACAAGATAAAGATCGCGGTAGCGGTGCGGTATATGCTCAAGAGAGAATGCAAGCAGTTCTCCGCGGTCAATCATATCGTCTACGGCAATTTTGGAAATAAATGAAGTGCCTGCTCCCTGTGCAACGAGTCGCTTTATCACTTCGATATTGTTAATCGAGGTGATAATATGGAGCGATTCTATAGAAATATTTGCAGTGTTGAGCATGAGTTCCATATTTTGCTTTACCGCAGATCCGCTTTCCCGTACGATGAGCGGTTCCTGTGCGAGCCGCTTTAAATCAGGCTTTGTCTGCTGTAAAGCCCGATAATAGGGAATATTGGGTGTGATAAAGACAAACTCATCCTGATAAATCGGCCGGAATTCGCAGTTTTCATCATCGGTTTTCATGCCGACAATTCCTGCATCGACCTTTCGGGCGGAAATCCTCTTAATCGTTTCGTAGCTGTTTTGTTCTTCTACTTGAATAAGAATATTGGGGTGGTCTCTTCTGAACCGGCTTAATATAAAAGGGAGAATATAGCCCGTCGGAATGGTAGATGAGCCGAGCCGTACTATCTTTCGGTTTGGATTGATAAACCGATCGATAAGCGACGAACGCTGTTGCAGCAAATCTTTTGCTTCGCGGTAGAGTATTGTTCCCTCTTCCGTAATTTTCAGCTCCCGCGTGGAACGGATAAACAGCGGCGTGTCGAGTTCTTCCTCAAGCTGCTTAATGTGCAGGCTGACCGTCGGCTGCGAAATATTCAGTTCTTCCGCCGCTGCAGAAAAGCTCAGGTTTTCGACCAGCTTTACAAATACTTCAAGGTGCTTGAATTCCATATTTTCTCCAACGGGTAACTCTACGGTTTTATTTGCCGCGCGGAGCCTTTGCAGGATCAAGCGGTTTATTGTTTGCGTATACCATAAAATAAAGACGCGGTGTACCGGTGAGGGAGTCTGCGGCAAGAGTACCGAGTTTTTGACCGACGGTAATGTGTGCACCCGCTTGCGGGAGTATCTGTGCCAACCCTCCGTATACATAGACGTGTTTTGTTTTTGATTGAATAAAGATGACCTGCCCGTATCCTCGGTGCGGACCGATTGAAATGACACGCCCCGAAGCGATAGCTTGTACGGGAGCATTCGCTGTCGAATCGATAGCAACGCCGTAGAGTTTCCCGGAAAGATACGAAATATCGACAACGGAAACCGGCCACAGCAGGTTTTTATCGATTGATTTTTTTACGTAAGAGCGCGGATCCTCCCATGAAGCTTGAGCATTTTGTTGAGTGGTCGCAGTATTTTTGGGAACTGCAGCAACGGCTGTTTTTTCTCTTTCCGGCACAATCAATATTTTTCCGACTTTTAAGACGGCAGAGTCCGAAAGACTATTCGCTTTCCTCAGAGCTTCGACAGTAACGGAGAATTTTTTTGCAATACTGTAAAGTGTATCTCCTTTTTGTATTGTATATGTTTCGGGAATATAGATTTTTTGCCCAACCGTAATTTTCCCCGCATCGCTAATGTTATTCCGCTCTAGGAGGATAGCAACCGGCACCGAGTACTTGCGGCTGAGTGCATAGAGCGTTTCGCCTTTCTCCAATATATGGAGCGTATCTGATGAATGGACGGAGAACACCGCAAGAGAAAAAATAAAAAGACAGACGGAATAACAACGCTTAGGCATATTCGTCTACAATATCGGCGGATTACATAAAAAACTCAATACCGCGGTTAGCGCGTACTAGACATTTAGAGGGGCTTTCATTATCATCGTAACGATTATTATTTCAAGTTATAGGAGCATTTTATGGAAAATTTAATCGGAACAAAGATTATTGATTTTACCCTGCCTGCCTACTGCAAAGGAAAGTTTACCACGGTATCAAGTAAATCGTTGTTGGGTAATTGGTCTGTGTTTATGTTTTATCCCGCAGACTTTACATTTGTGTGTCCGACCGAATTAGCCGATTTAGGTAAGCTGTATCCCGAATTTCAAGAAATCGGATGCAAGGTATTTTCCGTCTCTACCGACAGCGAGTTTGTACATAAGGCATGGGCTGATGCAAGTGCAACAATCAGTGCTTTACCTTATGAAATGATTGCCGATAAAGCGGGTGTTTTTGCTGCTTCGTTGGGTATCCTTGTACCTGAGACATGGGTCGCACTCCGCGGTTCTTTTGTCATTGACCCTGACGGTATCATTAGAGCGTATGAAGTACACGATAACAGCATCGGCCGCGATGCTTCCGAATTACTCCGCAAGGTGCAGGCCGCTCAGTTTACTGCCGCACACGGCGATCAGGTATGCCCCGCAAAATGGCATCCCGGTGAAAAAACGCTGTATCCTTCTATTGACTTAGTTGGAAAAATCTAAAAGCGGCTGCTTGCAAACCTCTAAAAACTCAACGGTTTTTAGAGGTTTTTTATATATAACGGGTGGTGAACATTCAATTCACCTGCACTGTCAGCTTTGAAGTGAATGGTAGGTGTTCATTATCTGGAGGGCTTGAAAAAGAAAAAACCCTGTAGGCAAAAGGAGGAAAAAATCCTACAGGGCAACTGTAAAGGAGGTACATTGAATACTCTTTGATAGTACGTATCGCAATATACACCACTTAAACAGACAAAAAAAGAAAGGTTACATATTTACAAAAAATTATGAAAATATTAGGGTACGGTATGCAATTACTTTTTTCTTTTTCGAGTACTATGAACAGGCTTAAACATTTTCCCCGGATGCGTTTTTCACGCCTTCTCTTTTTGGGCGTTTTTTTTGTAATAGGAGGATTATCTCCGCTGCATGCAGAAATCTTCCGGTTCAACTTTAGGGATGGGGATACCTACCGAATCAATTCTACCGTTACTGAAGATGTGTATTTGAACGGGCAATTTGCGCATCAGGCTTATATCACCAACCGTGTTACCGTGGAAGTGTCGGATGTTCAACCGGCATCAAACGGACAGCCTTCCTCCGCGCTTCATACCTGTACTTTTATGACAAGTGAGCAAAACAGCAACAGGACGTTCTCGTGGGGACGCGAATATCCGAGCGTATTCCGCCGAGATGAGTTCGGTATTTACACCATCGATGAACAGTATTTTATGCCGGTGGTGCGGAATGTGCCGGTTTTCCCTCAGCATGATGTAAAAATAGGGGAAAGTTGGCAGCACACTGCAAGCGAAGCACACGATCTGCGGGATAACTTTAATATTCAAAAGCCTTTTGTCGTTCCTATCGACGTTACTTACACATATAAAGGTCTTGCCGAGCATGAAGGAAAAACCTATCAATTAATAGAAGTAAATTATGATCTTTATTATGATATTCCATTAAAAAATATCCAGAATAAAAGAAACGGAAGCGCAACATTACCGATGCTATATCCTGTCCGTACCATGGGCTATTCTAAGCAACGCCTCTATTGGGATAGTAATGCAGGTATGCTCCCCTATTATGACGAAGTATTTACCATCATGATGGAGTTAAACACGGGGGCGGTAATAGAATATCGCGGTACCGCACAGGCTGAAATTACGATGCTGCAGCGTATGAACAAGGAAAAAATAGCGGAAATGCTCGATAAACATATCCGGGATATGGGTATTTCGAATACAACCGTAGAAAAAAGTGATGAAGGAATCACGATAAGCCTTGAAAATATTCAATTTGAACCCGATTCTGCACGACTTCGGCCGTCCGAAAAAGAAAAGATTGAAAAAATAGGAAAGTTGTTGAGCGCATATCCCGATTATGAGTTATTGATTTCGGGACATACAGCGCTGGCGGGTACGGCTGAAGCAAGGCAGGTGCTGTCTGAGCAGCGGGCAGCGGCTGTTGCAAATTATCTGGTAGAACTCGGTGTAAGAGAACAACACCATGTTTTTACACGCGGGTTCGGCGCAGAAAAACCGATTGCGCCTAATACTACGGAAGCGAACCGAGCACGGAATCGCCGTGTTGAAATCACCGTGCTGGAAAAATAACCGATATTTTCCGCACTGTCCTGCCGCTTAAGATTGTAGAGCATCTCTAAAAGCTATACCTGAGTTTTTAGAGATGCTCATTAATATATCTTGGAGTTCAACAACTGCCAACATATTGTGACAGTCGTTGAATTTTAATGTGCGACTAAATCCGCGTATTCCGAATGTTTATTGAACCAATCGGCTGCATACGAGCATTGAGGCCGTATTTTTTTTCCGTTCTTTTGAGCATAGTCTACGACTTCTTTAACGAGCTTCCCTGCAACGCCCTGTCCGCGTAGCGAGTTATCAACAAAGGTATGGTCGAGGCAAACCGTCGAGTCATTCTCCTGCGGAAAGGTAACCTCGGCAATAACTTTTCCGGTATCGTTTTCGGCATAAATTCTATTTTCTTGGCGTATAAACTCCATCGTATTCTCCTTGCGGAAAGCAGTATGACATAAAATAGAAAGAAATTTCAATATGTCTAGCTATCATATTGCATTCAACGATAAAAACTTCTATAATCGACTCTATGTCCGAGATTGTTGGCTGGGAAGATAAAAAATATCAAGAGGTTTTCGATGATGAAACCCGTCTTCTTGTCAGGCGGAGAGCTGCCGATCAAAGCTGCTCCATCGACGATATACAAGGTATCCTCGACTCGCTCTATGTTTTTGATGGTAATAATGCTACAGGACGGAGTTCCGTGCAGCAAATCGTGCTTTCTGCAACCATCGCCGCTTATGAAGCCTTTATTCATCAATGGCAAAAAGAATTAACCCTTAAATAAAGACCGAGAAGGAGAGACTTCCGATGAATGTAAATTTGAAAAAGACATGCGTTTACCTAATGGGATTATTTCTGCTTTTGAGCGGCTGCTCTATTAAACGTATGGCTTTCAACGGTATTGCAAACACCCTTGCACCTTTCCCTGCACCGAAAAGTGATGCTTCGGGAGGAATTGATGCTGCGGCAGCCCTCACCGGTGAAGATGATGTAAAGCTAGTCTCGGAAGTGTTTCCGACAGTATTAAAAATGTATGAAACATTGCACCTCAGTAATCCCAAACACCGCGGATTGGCCGTTATGTCCGGTTCTCTCTATATCATGTATGCGAATGCTTTTGTTCAAACCCCTGCCGATTACATCCCTGAAACGCAGTTCCAAAAAAAGAATCTTGAGTATTTGCGTGCGAAAAAATTTTATCTCCGCGGAGCCGATTATGTGATGCAATCGCTTGACACCGCTTACAAGGGATTCGCAGAAGCGATGGCACATTATACGGAAGACAAAAGCGCTGCTTTCCTTGCACGCTGTAAAGCCGCTGATGTTGAATCGCTGTATTGGGCAGGCTGCGGTATTCTTGGGGCGTTTTCACTTGATCCGATGGATACGGATGTGTTTACCTCAGTGCCGGGCGCTGTAGCAATGCTTGAGCGGGCAGCAGCGCTTTACCCTGGATTTAATGCCGGTGCTATTTGGGAGACTCTTACGGCCTTTTATGCTGCTGCTCCTGAATCCTTGGGAGGAGGTGCAGATAAAGCGGAAGATGCATATCAGAGAACGCTGGAGTTGAGCGGCGGGCAGCGGCCGTCGGTATATGTCCTCTATGCACAGACCTTTTGTATTCCTGCACAGGACAGTGCCGGTTTTGACGAGGCCTTACGCAAAGCATTGGAAATTGATTCTGCAAACCAGCCGAATAATAAGCTTACTATCACCCTCAGCCAAGAAAAAGCTCGATGGCTGCAAAAAATGAAAGGTGATTACTTCTTAGGTGATTGATTTACCTGTGTATCAGTTATATTCAAGGAGAAGATACTGTGAGAAAAATTTTGACACTCTTTGTTACATTGTTTATTGCTTCAACGGCTCTTGTCAGCGCTGAAGAAATCGTATTAAAGATAGCAACCGTTGCTCCTGCCCGTTCTCCATGGGACATTGAGCTTAAAAAAGTTGCAGAAGAATGGAATCGTATTACCGACGGACAGGTAACGGTAAAAATCTATAATATGACAACCCTCGGCGGAGAAAAAGCCGGTATTCAAAAACTTAAAGCAGCGCGCCCCGGGCAGCAGGCTCCGTTGGATGGAGCAATCTTTACGATGATCGGTTTGCATGAATTAGTTCCCGATGCTTATATCTATACACTTGCACTTCCATTTTTACTCCAAAATCAGCAAGAACTCGATAAAGTGCTCAGTGTATACGGTAAGAAAATAGAATCAAGAATTAACGCGGCCGGTTATGAATTGGTCGCATGGTCGAATGTCGGATGGCTTTCTTTTTATACAAAGGAACCCTACCAAACACTCGGCGAATTAAAGAAAATAAAATTGGCAGTCGCCGGTTTGGATAGTCCTATTTTAAGTGATAGCTTTAAACTGAGCGGCTTTAACGTAGTCGATGTACCTACGCAAAAATTCTCTCAAATGTTGAAAAGCAAGAACGGTATCAGCGGTTTTTTTGCCGTGCATCTTTTAGCCTATGTCGGAGGGTATTACAAAGATATAAGCTATGCGCTTGATACAAAACTGTGTCCTATTATGGCTGGTTTTGTTATTTCAAAAGCTTCATGGAATAAAATTCCTACGAAATATCATGCTGCGATGAAAGAAGCAATGGAAAAGGCAAGAAAACGTCTCAACGATGCACTTGATGATTCGGATGCCGACTGCGTACGTAAAATGGAAGCAAGCGGGGTTACGATGATTCGTCCTTCTAAGGAAGAACTGAAGAAGTGGGAAGAAGAGTTCAGTGTGAATATTAATGATATCCATCGGGCATTTCCGAATGCATTTGATATGGAGATGTATCAAAATATTCAAAAACTCATCGCTCCGATGCGTAAATAACTGTACGATAAGAATATGAGAAAGACTGTCAATATATTCGTACTTTTTCTGGTTGGTATATTAGTCGTATTGCCGATTATATTTTTTTTCATCAGCGATGTCGGCGGTATTCCGGTGTTGGATGGAGAGCGGCTGGTTATTCATACCGTCTTTATTTTTGCGTGCTTTGCGGGTATGATTACCAGCGCAGATCACAAACAGTTGAATATCGAGGTCTTTAATCTTAAACTGTCCGATCGGCTTAAAACAATTGTCAGCCAAATCAATAACGGTATAACGGCAGCCGTTCTTACGGCAATCTTTTTTGCTTGTTTCCCGAATATCTTAGTTGTCATAGATGCTTCGGATCTTTTATGGGGTCTGCCGGTACGGTTTATCTTTGGTGCGCTGCCGTTGATGTTTTTTGCCCAGCTCTTTTTATGTTTTAAAAAGCGCGGTTCTCTTGTTTCCTCTTTGGTAGGACTTGCCGCCGGTTTGTTTATCAGTTGCGGCTCTATTGCCGTTATTGTATATACGCTCTTAGAAAAAGACATCCCGTTTTTTACTGCCTGCGCCTCATTTTGGCAGTCTTTGAGTGCTCCGTTGATGTTGCCGCTCATCCTGGGACTTATTGCCGCAGCTCTTTTCGGATTGCCGCTTTTTATCGTATTGCTGGGAATTACGTATACGGCATTCAGCCAAGGCGGCGGGTATGTTGATGTGATTCCGCTGGAAATGTATCACATTTTAACGGATACAAGTATCGCGGCCATTCCGCTTTTTACCATTGCAGGCTGTTTGCTCGCAGAAGGAAGTGCCGGAAAGCGGTTAATGGAACTTGTCCGCAATAGTGTCGGCTGGATAAGAGGCGGAGTGGTTATTGCTTCCGTACTCGTCCTCACTTTTTTTACCACTTTTACCGGCGCATCAGGGGTAACTATTTTAGCACTCGGCCCGCTTATCAGTGTTATTTTAACCGGAAACGGCTATTCAAAAGATGATTCCGAATCGCTTATTACCGCCTCCGGCTCGCTTGGTATCCTTTTCCCGCCCAGTATGGCAATTATCATCTTCGGCGTAACCAATATTATGACCATTGATATCTTCGACGTATTTAAAGGTGCGATTTTTCCGGGGCTTTTGCTTACGTTGTCGATGATTGTTATCGGTGTAATACGGGATCGTTCAAAAGCACGGATACCGTTTTCATGGGCTGTACTGAAAACGGCGTTCTTCGGCAGTTTTTTTGAGCTGTTGTTGCCGGTGTTTATTATCGTTCTCTATTTTTCAGGGCTTTTCTCGCTCCTTCAAACGGCTGCTTTCACTGTGCTTTATACCTGCGTATTGGAAGTCGTTATTCGCCGCGATTTTTCATGGAAAACGGCTGCTGCTTTTGTATTGAAAAGTATTCCTGTCGCCGGCGGAGTTCTTATTATCATCGGTGCGGCGAAGGGTTTAGCCTATTATTTGATTGATGCGAATATACCGGCAATTTTAACGGACATCGTGCAGACGTATATACATTCAAAATATGTGTTTTTGCTGCTGTTAAATATACTGTTGCTCTTTGTCGGCTGTATTATGGATTTATATTCTGCAATTCTGGTGGTTTCACCGCTTATTATGCCGATTGCCGAATCCTTTGGTATTCATCCTATCCATACTGCCGTTATTTTTTTGATGAACCTTGCGCTCGGTTTTTTAACACCGCCCATTGGGATGGATTTATTTATCGCGAGTTATACGTTCAATAAGTCGGTTGTTAAGATAGTAAAGAATATTCTCCCCTTTCTCGGTATTCAAAGTATTATTTTGTTGCTGGTTACGTATATTCCGTGGCTGACTACCGCTTTGCTTCGGTAAGAGAAGATGCGGTTTTTCGCTTTCCCGATACCCGCCCGCCTTGCTTTGCAGGAGTATTTTGGCGTATAGCGCCTCGCGGGCGGCGTTTAGGGGCTTCTTTTGTTTTTGCCGTACCGGTAAGCCGTATGTCCAAGCCGCCTTTTCTGAGACAGTATTTTACTGCATATTCAAGCTCAGTTCGTTGCGGATTCATCGGCAGGACAAAATGGCGGCATTCGGCATATACCGCCTTATAAACCGCCCGCGGTTCTTCTTCCCAATCGGTAATCAGTTGTAAAAAATCACGGATGAGGTATACCAATGCTTGTCCCTGCCGCTGAATTTTGTGTTCTGCAATTAATCCGTCAAGCTCTTCCATACTTGCAAAATAGTGTTCGGAAAAATGGGGCGAATCTTCGATAAATGAAAATGCCGAAGGCTGTAAATAGAGAAAGAGCCGATAATGCAGAAGCATTTTAAGAATCTCTGCTGCATGACCGCTCATGAGGATTTTGCTTATTTCCTCGGTTAAACGGGAAGGCGAGGTGTATTCAATAAGCGGTGCATCGCGATGAATGCGGCAGCGGAGTAGCAGCGGGATTGCTGCTCCGGTAATGGTTGCGTATTTGACGGCACGGAGCATCCGCACCGGATCTTCTGCAAAGATATGCGACAGATTGATAATCGGGTGCAGCTGTTTTTTGCGGATATCTTCCACACCGCCGACATAATCGACAATAATATTTTTTATCGGATCATAGTAGAGCGCATTTAAAGTGAAATCACGGCGCCGTACATCTTCGTCGATAGTGCCGAATGTATTGCCGACGGAACCTTCTTCGATTGAGCGGAAGGTAGAAACCTCATATATTTTAGAACCGTAAAAAATATGCACCAACCGAAACCGCTTTCCGATGAGCCGGGAGTTTTTAAAAATTTTGCGGATACGGGCAGGTTCCGCCGATGTAGCAATATCAAAGTCTTTCGGCGTTTTCCCAATTAGTAAATCACGGACAGCGCCGCCGACAATATAAGCCTCATAACCTGCGTTATGCAGCCCGCTGATGATACGGATAGCCTCGCTGTCCACCTTACGAGGATCAATAGAGTGTTCCGTTGCCGTATATATAAGCGCTTTTGATAGCTTTTTATTCGTATTATTTCGAGTATACCTTACTAACATTACAACAGTGTATTTTGCCGTGAATTTTCAATTCTGTCAATCTTGCCTTGACGGGTCTGCATCAATGGGGATGACCTTAAAGTGCGAATTTCCATTTAACATTATGGCTATATCGTTTTATCCTAATAACGATTACCGATTGCCTGTGAAGATAAGTAGTACTGTCCGGTTATGCGCTCCTTTTATCATACGTTGCAGTGCCGTTTACGCTGTTGTTTATGGCAGAACAGAAATTCCTGCTCAAGTCCCTTGCCGCCGGAGCGGTAAAGGAGTAGAAAAGGGCGGCCAAAGAATTGGCAATGGGTAATCGGTGATGCGTAATTCCAATTACCCATTGCCCATTGTTTTTTCCCTTGCATTATCTCATTTTTAGCCCTATAATCATAACCATGCCGAGCCGACACACCGCATATCCGCAGTCAAAACCGCCTTCCGTAAGCCTTTTGAAAATATGCGAAGCAGATGCTAGGAGCCTAGCCGAAATAAAGCGGAAGCGTATCGGGTATACGTTGAGCATTTATTTCGGTGTAGCGACAACGCAGATGCCCGCATATTTTCAAAAGGGGCTTGACACGCGCATAATCGACGGCATAATTCTCACAGCTCACAGCTCACAGCTCACAGCTCACAGCTCACAGCTCACAGCTCACAGCTTGAACTTTATTTAGATAACTTTTTATCTACTTTTCATAGACACTACTATCTTTTCTCACTTTACACGCAAAAACAAACCGCAAAGTACGTTATCTATTCCAAAGATTCCGCAATACATCTTGGCCCTACTCAATTATTAATTATGAATTATGAATTCATAATTAGTTATAAATTTCACTCCGCCTTGTACTGCAATTCACGGCAGGCGGTCTGGTTCGATACCGGATGAAATCAATTCAGAATTATGAATGCATAATTCTGATTTTCTTTCTTCCTAATTATGAATTTTAGAAACTTGAAGGAGAAACGTATGAAAACCATACATAAAAAGAATACTACATTTTTGAATTTGGCAGCGGCAGCGCTGATAGTTGCTGCTTTGGTACTGGGCTGTAAGCCGAATGTAAGCAACGGAGGCGAAGTACAGCCGGAAAAGTTTACTGTAACATTTAACGTAAACGGCGAAAACGGGGAGCTTACGGCAAATCCCGTTATTCCTACCGGAGGCAAGGTAGCAAAAGACACCGAAATTACCTTTACCGCGACTGCAAATCCCGGATATCGAGTTGATACGTGGACGGTAACTCCTACAGAGGCGCTTATCGCAGATTGGCAAGCAGGAAATAGGACTGCAAAGGTAAAGGTTACCGAAAACACAACGGTCAATGTAACGTTTACGCCTATAGTATATACGCCGGTCGCATACGATAACTTGTCTGACCATCTTACCGGCACACAGCCTGCATCCGACGGAATCTATTACATCGAGGTAACCGGTCTTACGGCGCCAAACGTAGAAGGAAACTCTATTAGTGATAGTGCAAGCCCGCTCGGTCAAATACTGAACAGCAACAGACGGAAAAAGGTAGCGCTCAAATTCGGGGCAATAGCAGGCGTTACGGATATGACCAGTTGCTTTAACGGTTGTACAAGTCTTGTTCAAGTACCGAACATCCCTAATAGTGTTACGAATATGAGCAGCTGCTTTAAAGGCTGTACAAAGCTTGAGCACGTATCGAATATCCCTAATAGTGTTACGAATATGAGCTTCTGTTTTGAAGACTGTACAAAGCTTGAGCGAGTGCCGAATATCCCTGATGGTGTTACGAATATGAGCTTCTGCTTTACAGATTGTACAAAGCTTGAGCACGTACCGAATATCCCTGATAGCGTTACGAATATGAGCTTCTGCTTTAACGGCTGTACAAAGCTTGAGCACGTACCGAATATCCCTGATAGCGTTACGAATATGCACAGCTGCTTTTCCGATTGTACAAAGCTTGAGCACGTACCGAACATCCCCAATGATGTTACGGATATGTACAGCTGCTTTTCCGGTTGTACAAGTCTTGTTCAAGTACCGAACATCCCTAATAGTGTTACGAATATGAGCTGGTGCTTTAAAGGCTGTACAGCGCTTGAGCACGTACCGAATATCCCTAATAGTGTTACGAATATGAGCAGCTGCTTTACAGATTGTACAAAGCTTGAGCACGTACCGAATATCCCTAATAGTGTTACGAATATGAGCTTCTGCTTTGAAGACTGTACAAAGCTTGTGCAAGTACCGAATATCCCTGATAGTGTTACGGATATGAGCTTCTGCTTTGCAGGCTGTACAAGTCTGACATCCGTTACGCTCAAATGCGTGGACCCCAATGGTAAATTTATTTATGCGTTTAGCGGCTGCAGCCGCTTAAGCGCAGGCAGTATTAAAGTTCCGGCGACTTCGTTGGAAACCTATCAAGAGAATGCAGACGAGATGAAAGCAAAGGCGGAATGGTTTGCAAAGGATGAATAATCCGCTGCATATATAACTAAAAACATCGCAGGGGAACCGTAATAAATAGGGATACGCGGTTGCCCTGCGAGCGTCTATAACCGCAACAACGGTACTGTTAATATGCCGTTGTAAGCGAGAACAATATTAAAGGGGTGTTTTTATGAGTAACAAAATGATTTGTTTGGAAGAGGAAGCAAATGTTGCGGTAAAGCATGTGTTCCGCGCAGAGCTTTTAAATGCAATCGCAAAGAACGACAAAGGGGCGTTTAAAACTCTCGTAGAACAGATTGGAAAAGATTGGCACGTCAGCCGCACCGTCGAAACGGAGGAGAAAGAGGAGTTTCGTGAAGATCTTTGGAAAAACAAAGAGGCAATACTGTCAAATAAATATGAATGGAATAAGTCTCAGTACAGCGCTTATAGTTACGAAAGCAAAATTTGCTTTTTACTCAATCCTGTGTACTATAAACTGATTTATGACGAACGGAATAAAAAGGCGCTGACCGAATTTTACAAATCAATACATGACACACGAAAAGTGGATAAAGAAACGTGGCAAGAAACGGTAGAGCATTACTATAGCACATTATCGTTTTCCCCCAAAGATGAAACGGACATAGACGGTATCTTTAGAAAAGATTTTGAGCTGTGGGCAAAAGATACCGTAAAGACATGGATTGTCAAAGAAAACGGACATATCACGTATAAAAGAGGCCTCACACTTAAAAGCGCACAAGAGCTATCGGTGTAAAACAATTACCTGCTGCGTTTACCCTGCGATTATCCTGATTGCACCTAGCCAAAAGATATTTTTTGTGATAAATTGCTTCAATCATGGGGGAACCAATGAGTGAAAAGTATGATTTGATAATCGTTGGCGGCGGTCCTGCAGGAATGGCTGCCGGAATTTATGCTGCGCGTTCAAAATTAAAGACCGTTGTTTTGGAACAAAAACGGAATACGGGCGGTCAGTGTTATATTACCGAAGAAATTGAAAACTATCCCGGCTTTCCCGAGGCAACCGGTCCGTCTCTCAGTGAGGCTTTCCATAAGCATGCCGAGAAGTTCGGTGTCGTATTTGTAAATACGGGTGCTGAAAAGCTTGAAAAGAGCAATGACTCTCTCCATTATATCGTGCATGGAACCAATGGTACCGACTATGAAGGGCTTGCCGTTTTGATTGCAACCGGCGCCGGTGCTCGTACCCTTGGGTGTAAAGGTGAAAAAGAATTCAGCGGGAAAGGTGTTTCCTACTGCGCTACGTGCGATGGAGCTTTCTTTGAAGAATGCGAAATTGCTGTTGTCGGCGGCGGAGATGCGGCCGTTGAAGAAGCTATGTATCTGACAAAGTTTGCCGATAAGGTAACCATTATCCATCGCCGTGATGAGCTGCGGGCAGCTAAGTCTATTCAGGAAAAAGCATTTGCCAATCCTAAGATGGCTTTTAAGTGGAATGCTGTTGTAGATGAAGTATGCGGCGACGGACTTGTGTCTCACTTAAAACTTCGGGATACGAAAACCGGAGAAATTTCCGATTTTAAAACCGAAGGTTTATTCATATTTATCGGGCATGATCCCGAGACTGAACTGGTAAAGGATATGGTGAAGCTTGATGAGGCGGGATATATTATTACCAACGGGCGAATGGAAACCAATGTGCCGGGCATTTATGCCGCCGGTGATGTTATCCAAAAAGAATCCCGTCAAGTAGTTACTGCAGCGGCTGATGGAGCATTGGCAGGCATTTGGGCAGGTAACTATATCGACGATATAAAAGCGCGTCAGAAGCTTTCAAAATAATGCAAGCACCACCGCTTGTCAACGTTAAACTGAGCGGCGGCGTATAGGAGGACTAAAATGGTTGAATTAACAAAAGATTCATTTGAGCAAGAAGTGCACGGATCAAAAGGCGTTACATTGGTCGATTTTTGGTCTCAGTCTTGTGTGCCGTGTAAGCAGTTGATGCCTGACGTTCATGCAATGGCAGAGCGCTATACCGGGAAGGTGAAATTCTGCTCATTCGATATCGGCCTCGGACGCAGAGTCGCGATGAAAGAGCAGGTACTTGGTCTGCCTTCAATTCTTATCTATGTTGACGGCGAAAAGAAGGAGCACCTTACCGGTGAAGGTTTAAACGCAAAACAGATTGAAGATACGCTTCAAAAGTATCTGTAAAGCGTTTAGCCTAATTAATAGTGAAATATCAGGGAGAATATCTCTCTTGATAGATATGGGGAAACTCCAAAAAATCCAAGCAGGTTTTGAGAAGTTTCGATAATTTCCTTGGAGGGTATGCTATGGAATTAAAAGGCAAAAAGGTTATCATTATCGGTGACCGCGACGGCATTCCCGGGGAAGCCATAAAGCTTTGTGCTGAGACGGCGGGCGCTGAAGTTGTTTATGCGGCAACCGAATGCTTCGTCTGAACAAGCGCAGGCGCAATGGACTTGGAAAACCAAAAGCGGGTTAAAGATTTAGCTGAAAAGTACGGCTGCGAGAACACGGTAGTGCTTCTCGGCGGTGCCGAAGCTGAATCGTCAGGCCTTGCCTGTGAAACCGTTACAAACGGTGATCCTACTTTTGCAGGTCCATTGGCAGGAGTCTCGTTGGGACTTTTGTGTTATCATGTGGTTGAACCGGAAATCAAAAATCAAATAGATCCTAAGGTCTATGAAGAACAAATCAGTATGATGGAGATGGTTCTTGATGTTTCTGCAATTGTCGCGGAAGTCAAAGAATATCGTGAGAAATACTGTAAGTTTTTGAAGTAAAAAAAATACTACAATAAAAGCGTATCGGTTGCCATCTGTTAACCGGTATGCTTTTATAATAAACTTTTCTCTATCTTAAATTAGAATAAAATTCGTATAACGAGACCTTGACTAATCTTGAAAAGCAATTAGAATTATTGCTATGAGTGATTATCTGGATATCAATAATGAAGAGTTATTGAAAGACTTTTTTAGTGAAGCAGAACAGCAGGTAGAGCAGCTGGAAAGTAATATTCTTGTTATTGAACAGGATCCTACCAATAAAGAAGCTATTGATGAGATTTTCCGTGCGGCTCATACTTTGAAAGGCGGCTCTGCAACCGTTGAAATGAGTGAATTATCCGGTTTCACTCATGCCGTAGAAGACTTACTTGATGCTATCCGGTCAAATAAGGTTACCGTCACTGAAGATACCATTGATCTTTTGTTGTACTCTTTGGATATTATTAAAGCTATGCTTGATGCAAGGGCTAATGGTGAGATATATAAAGAAGATGTTTCTCCAACCGTTGCTCGTTTGCGGTCAAATATACCTGATAGCAAAGATACCAAAAAGACTGCTCCAAAAGCTTCGCAGCCGAAGCCGGTTTCCAAACCCGCCGTACAGCCTCAGGCGAAGGCTGTTCAATCCAACAATGAAAATGCGGTTGATCCGTCCTCTTTACTTTCTGAATATGAAATCCTTGAATTACGCGAAGCGGTACCTGCCGGTAATAAGGTGTATGCCATTCGAGTACAATTTGATGAATCAAGTTTAATGAATACCGTTGGCGGTATTCAGGTATTCGCTGCGTTGAAGCAGTCGGCACTGGTGCTTAAAACTATTCCTGATTTTGACGCTCTTTATGAAGATGAATTTCATCCTGAAGTTCTCTATTATGTTGCGTCATCTGCAAGTGAAAGTAATTTGTTGTCGATTGCAAATATTCCCGATGTAACGCTTAATGCAGAAATCGACGAGTTAACTTTCAGTGCTGAAGGCAGTGCTTCTAAAACAAAGAACATAAAAGCCGAAGGCCCTGCTACTCCCGTGCAGCCGGTTGCAGAAACTCAGCCTGTTGCCGCCGGTGCGGAACAGAAAGATGAAGCACCTCACGCAGAAGCTCCTGCTGCAGCAGCGGGGGATGTGGGGCATCCCAAAAAAGCTCCTGCTGCAGCTGCAAATGCAGCCCACTCATCGGGATCGGTGTTGCGTGTTGATGCAAAACGGATTGACTACTTGCTGAACTTAGTTAGTGAAACGGTTATTACCAAAGCCTCACTTAACCAAAGCGCGATGGAGTTTAATGAGCTTTATGCGCTTTTCCAAAATGCAAATGGTGAATATAAAGACCGAATCCGTAAGCTTCTGGATAAATTCCCCTCTTATCTGGAGAAACTTCAACAAGGTGCCGATTTAAATACCGTTAAGAAGGAACTTTCGGCAGATTATGCCGGTATGTTTGAACTTTTTAGCCAGTTCGAAACCTCTATGAAGTATTCGGTTACAAAATTCCGCTCTTCTGCCCAAAATTTGGGTCGTATTTCAGGCGAATTGCAAGAAGGCGTGATGAAAATTCGTATGGTTCCCATCAGTCAGATTTTCAGCCGCTTCCCTCGCGTCGTGCGTGACCTTTCTAAAACGTTAAATAAGAATATCCAGCTTGTCATAGAAGGTGAAGATACCGAGTTGGATAAATCGGTTGTCGAAGATCTTCTTGATCCGATTATGCACTGTGTGC
Organism: Treponema sp. OMZ 857; assembly: GCF_024181085.1. Taxonomy (NCBI): domain Bacteria; kingdom Pseudomonadati; phylum Spirochaetota; class Spirochaetia; order Treponematales; family Treponemataceae; genus Treponema; species Treponema sp. OMZ 857. Next base: position 1,834,514 of record NZ_CP051147.1, on the reverse strand, counting down.
GTAATTCGATGGATCATGGTATTGAAACTCCCGAAGAACGAAAAGCACTCGGTAAATCCGAACAGGGTACGCTTTTACTCAAAGCGAGCAATGAAGGTAACATGATCGTTATCGAAGTTGCTGATGACGGCAAAGGTATCGATGTTGACGCTGTAAAGGCAAAGGCTGTTGAACGCGGTCTTTTGCACCCCGGTAAGAATCTCACCGATGTGGAAGCGTATCAGCTCATTTTTGCACCAGGGTTTTCAACATCAAAAACGATTTCCAGTGTGTCGGGACGAGGTGTCGGACTGGATGTTGTGAAGACGCATATTGAAAAGCTTAATGGAACGGTTACCGTTGTTTCGGAAAGAAATAGAGGAACCCGTTTTACGATAAAATTACCGCTGACGCTTGCAATTATCCAAGGTTTGTTGATACGTGTCGGCGAAGAAGTGTATTCTATCCCGATTACTTCCGTTATTGAAAGTCATCGCGTGCGCAGCGAAGAAATTAACCGTATTGACAGTTATGAAGTATTTAATGTTCGTAACGAAGTTATCAGTTTATTGCGGTTAAATAGGTTGTTCGGTGTTCCTTCTGCAGAAAAAGGCGATGACGGTCATCATTATATCGTTATTGTCGGAACAGCAGAAAAGAAAGTCGGATTAATGGTCGATAGCCTTATTGGTGAAGAAGATGTCGTTATTAAGCCTTTGAAAGATCAGTTTACCAATTCTCCGGGAATCGCCGGCGCTTCAATTTTAGGGGATGGTTCCGTTTCACTGATTATCGATGTCGGGCAATTGCTTGATTTGGGCTTAAAACAGGAAATGCATGCCCGTGAACGGCGCGAGGCTTCCATCTGGTAAAAGGGGATTAAATGACTATGGAAAAAACCGAGTTGAATGCAAGCATAAATGAAGAACTGCAAGACGAGTATATAAGCGAACCTCTTTCGATTATCGATTTTAAGATGATAACTTTTTCCCTTGCTGAAAAAGATTATGCAATCGATATTATGAAAGTAAAAGAGATTGCAAAAGCGAATAATTTTACTTATGTACCGAATACGGCGCCTTTTGTACTTGGAGTGTATAACCTGCGCGGTGATATTATTCCGATCATCGACTTGCGTATTTTTTTCAATATTCCGATTAAGCAGCGTGCAAAGGATACTGTTGAAAGTATGGTTATCATTAATGTTGATGATCAGACTTTCGGTATTGTTGTTGACCGGATTGATAAAGTAGTCGGCGTTTCAAAAAATACTATTCAACCGCCGCATCCTATTTTTGGTGATATAAATATTAAATATATTTATGGGGTTGTAGAAAATTCCGGGCAGTTGTATATTTTATTAGATGTCGATCGTATTTTTGCTTCCCGTACCGTAACGGAAACAAAAGAGACCGTTGCCGAAGGTGAGGCTCTGCCGGTTGACGATTCTGCGAAGCAAAGTCCTGGAACAGATGTTGCTCAGTCAAATGATGCGCTTGATATCCGTTTTATTGGAGATACGCTCGCCGCTCTCGGTCAGTTCTATCCTTCTCCCGTCAATGCTGCATGGCTTGAAAAACGATACTATGAATGGCGGGATATGCGGGTCGCTTCAAGCATCCAAATACAATCTGAAGACCAAGCACGGGAGTTTTTGAGTAATTTTCTTTCGCCTAATACACGGCGCTTTTGGTCTGATTCATATATGAACACGGTATTGGCTGCCTTACCCGATAATGATGCGAAGATTATTACCGTTTGGAATGTCGGTTGCGATTCGGGATATGAGACATACAGCCTTGCGGTACTGTTGAAGCAAAAATATCCCCGCGCTGCAATCAGAATTTATGCTAATGATGCTGACTTGTTGGCTATTTCTAATGCGCCGATGCTGACTGTTCCTGAAGATCAGGTGATCAATAGATTTAAACCGTATTTGGTCAAAGGGGTAAATGATTCATATAGCTTCAATCAGGAAATAAAAGATATGATCTTGTTTGAATACCATGATTGTTTGCACCAAAATACACTGCCGGATGTTGATATTATCCTTGCTCGTGATGTATTATCATTTATCAAAACGGAAAAGCAAAGCATCTTATTGGAAGAATTTAGGGATAAACTGAAAACAACCGGTATTGTTATCTTGGGTGCAAATGAAATGATGCCGAAACAGAGCGGATGGATGCGGCAAGTGATGGGGGATATAACTACTTTCTCACGAGAGTAGATTGTAGCGGATAATCGAAGATCAATATCGATTTTTGATTATTGATAAACAGAGGGCTGGCAGCCTTTTAATAAACGGTTGTCATGCGCAGTTTGTATAAAACTGAAAACGGACCTCGTACCGTGACGGATGTTATTGTTCGTTTAATTTTTTTAGAAGGAGATTTTGATGCGTGTAGAGTATATCAATCCGTTTAGTGAAGCTGCCTATAACATCTTAGTGCAAGTGCTCGGCGGTGAAGTTAAACGCGGTGACTTGTATTTGAAATCTACTTGTATGCCTGTGATGGGCGTTGCGGCAATTGTAGGTTTGGCCGGTGATGTTGAAGGGCGGGTTATTTTTGATATGACACCGGAAACGGCATTGAAGATCGCATCGGCGATGAATCAAGAAGAGTTCACCGAATTTGATGAACTGGGGCGTGCGACGATCACGGAACTTGCGAATCTCATTACCGCACAAGCAGTAACAAAACTGCATGATCTCGGGTTTAAATTCGATTTAACCCCGCCTGCTCTTTTCACCGGTGATAATATGTCAATATCGAGCAGTGATATTGAAGCATTGATTGTACCGATGGAAACGGCGCAAGGTAAAGTTGAAATAAACGTTGCTATTCGCGACAGAGCTTAAGAGGAGTAGGCTATGATTTCTAAACAAGATTTTCCGTCTATTAACGAACGTGCCCCGGGCGGTGTAAGAGCTGATGGTTCAGCTTATAAAGTCCTGGTGGTAGATGATTCTATTTTCGTTTCTAAACAGATCGGTCAGATTTTAACCAGCGAAGGCTACGAAGTTATTGCAACTGCTGCTGACGGTTTTGAAGGTGTTGAAAAATACAAAGAGTTGTGTCCGAATGTTGACCTTGTTACAATGGATATCACGATGCCCAAAATGGACGGTATTACGGCTCTTGAACAGATAATGGCCTTTGATAAAAATGCAAAGGTTGTTATGATCAGCGCACTTGGAAAAGAAGAGTTGGTAAAGAAATCTCTGCTGCTTGGAGCAAAAAACTACATTGTTAAACCGCTCGATCGCAAAAAGGTTCTTGAGCGCATCGCTGCCGTTTTATCGAAATAGTGAAAGTTTGTCATCTTACCGTAGATTGAACTCTTTCTACGGTAAGATATTGTTTTGTAGTTTTTCATGATATAGGGTGACGGTTTACAGTAATTGTCATTTATGGATACAAAGCAGCTGGTATGTGTGATTTTTATAGGAAATAATGTATTCATCGCCGAGTAGACGATTGAGCTTATTCCTAAGCCGGTAGATATGTGTTTGTGCGTAGTTTTGACTGTTTTTAACCGTTTTGGCATTTAATAATTCAATAATTTCTTCTACATTTATTCCGTCTTTCTTTTCTAATAATCTTGTAATCAGTTGTTTTTGTTTCTCTGTGAAATGATCCATGACTTGACTGACACTGCTCGCATTGGCAGAATAAGCCTTGATTGCTTGATGTTCTATTTCAGCTGCCGATTTTTCTTTTTGTTTCTTATACTTTCGAAGCCTCTTTTTAACTTTTTTAATCAGTTCTTTGTCTTTTTCGGTTGTAAATGGAAAGTAGTAATATGATGATAGGTAATGAACGGTAAAATCAAAGCTTGTTTCTGTTTCGGTATAGTCGATCACGGTAAAAGTTAAGCCGAGTTTTTCAAGTAATTCTTCAATGTCGATATTATAGTGCTGAATTCTACTGTGTTCGATAAGTAAAACTTTGAGTGACGGGCTTTTGAACTTGGAGAGAAAATCCTTTAAGCAATAAGCAGCCGCGACTTGTATGTTGGCATCTTCGAGATACCGGTGGAGACTTTTATTTCTTTGCAGATCTTGATCATATAAAAGCACTCTCATACTTTTATTTTCGGTTAAATACCCGTTATACTCAATCGTTTATCGGAAAGTGAGCAAAAACCACCCGAGTTCTTTGAGATGCACGATCTTGTTTTCGGCTACTTGCATATAGGCTATAAAGTATCGTATGATATCATCTATGGCAAAACGTACAAAAAGAAAAATATCGCTCGGCTGTCTCTTTTGGATTGTATTTATTTTATTAATCGCGGTACTTTTTTTCTTGAATAAAGATACAATATCTTTTGTTTTAGATAAAACAAACGCAAGAACTATATTCTTAAAAGATAAAACCGAAACATCGCAAGAATCTTCACAAGCACTGCCTAACATTCAATCTAAGGAAGATAGCGGAGATACTGATCCTGTAAGAGGAGACGGAAGTAAAGAACCTGAACAGGAAACCAACAGCGGATCTGCACAGCCGCATCAAGATACCCATAAGCAACCCGCTGCATCGGAAAAATCCGGAGCTTCCAATACGCGTAATAATGAGCAAGTAAAGAAACCTCAGCCTGAAAATAATCATCGGGCTAATTCGCAGCAAAATAGCGGACAAACAACTGTACCAAGTCCGACAACGCCCAAACCGGCTGATGAACGGACTTCGCCGCAGCGCAACAGCACTACAACCGCACAACAGCCGCAATCTGTTGCTTCATCAGTTCAGAAACCTCATGTAGCGACACCGGCAAAACCCGAAACCGATAAAAATCGATCGGCGGCGGTAAGAAAAGCGGTTATATATTGGGTACGGGTAGATGCGGACGGAAAACTCATTCCTAAGAGCGCGACCCGTTTGCTTCCTAAGTCCGATGCGCCGATGAGCGATGCGCTTGAAGCGCTTTTTGCCGCTCCTACTGTAGACGAGTTAAAGCAGGGAGTACGGACACTTATTCCGCCCGGCACTAAGCTTCGCTCCGCATGGGTCAGAGACGGTGTCGCATTTATCAATGTGAGCGAAGAATTTCAGTTTAATCAATACGGTATCGACGGCGCCTTGGCGCAGCTCTTGCAAGTGGTATTCACGGCAACGGAGTTCTCAACCGTAAAATCGGTACAGTTTCTTATTGAAGGACAAAAGCAAGAGTATCTTGGAGCCGAAGGTGTGTGGATAGGCTCGCCGCTCTCGCGCACTTCTTTCTAGCTTGCAGCAGTTTACCGAAGGAGATTTTATGCCGATATTGGAGAGTATGAAATCTTTTGTTGTGCTGGCTGCGAACGGTATTTCCGATTATGCGCTGCGGCCGCTTACCCAAGGCGGTTGTACCGCTCTTGCTTCCGCATTGGAGCGTACAAGTCATTTTCCCGATTATGCAGGTACTATTATAACTGCAGCAGCCGAGCAATGCGCTGCAATTCAAAAATACTGCGATGATGTGTGGCCTTCCGCCCTGCCGCCGGTGCGGATTATTCCGGTTGCAGAGGAGACCGCTGCTGCTTTTTTTAAGGCGCTTATCCCTTTCGCAGCGGAAGCTGATCATGTCTTTATTGCATGGGCTGATGCTCCTTTTTTAGACAGCGCGGGTGCGGCGCAGCTCTATGCTCAGCATTGTACCTATAAGGCGGAATACAGCTTTGCGGATGGATATCCTGAGGGGCTGCTTCCGCAAATCGTTTCGGCAGGTCTGGTCCCCATATTAGCAGCGCTGCCTTTTGCAGCGGAGGTTCCGCTTAATCGCTCTTTTCTGTTTGATACCGTTAAAAAAGATATAAATTCTTACGACTTGGAAACGATGATTGCGCCCGAAGATATGCGGTACCTGCGGCTCGCTTTTTATACCGACACCAAGGCCTCATGGCTTTTGTGCAGTCATTTTACCGGCATCACTGCGGAGAACTATGCGGCATATATCACCGAGCGGCAAGAGTATCTGCGTTCATTGCCTGCCTACTACGGGATTGAACTCATTGCCTATCACCCTTTGCGTTCCATCTATCGCCCTAAGCTGTTCCCTGAAAAATTTGATGATTCTTGCTGTATGGACTTTGAAGCTGCCGCTCGGCTCATCGATGCGATTGCCGCTTTTTCCGAAAGCGCCGTTATTTCGCTGTCGCTCTATGGGGAACCGCTCTTGCATCCTCATTTTGCCACGATTATAGCACTGATATTGAACCATCGGAATCTTTCAGTATTGATAGAAACGAGTGGTGTCGTAGAAAATATCACGACTAATCTTGAATATTTTGACCGGCTTGCTCAAGTTTGCAGGGATGTACCGCCGAGAAGTAACGGACGCTTGCCGATTTACTGGATTGTCGATATCGATGCGGCCGGTTCAAAAACGTACGGCACCGTGCATCAGCTTCCCGATGAGGATGCCGAACGGTGTTTAAAGCAAGCTGCGACGTTTGCCGACCACCTTGCAACAGTGTTCCCAAAGGCTGTGTGGGTACAGATGACACGTATGAACGAAAATGAAGCGGAATTGGAGCCTTTTTACCGCTTATGGGAAAAACGGGAGGCAAAGCCGCTTATTCAAAAATATGACCATCTCTGCGGGACTCTTCCAGACCGCCGTCCTGCCGATATTTCTCCGTTGAAGCGGCATCCCTGTTGGCACCTCAAGCGTGATTTGTCTATTTGTACGGATGGAACCGTTCCGCTTTGTAAAGAAGATGTCAGCCGTTCGGTTGTACTCGGTAATGCCTTTACGATGCCGCTTGAAACGATTTGGGAAAACGGCCGGCGTTTGTACTCCGATCAGATACAATCCTGTTATAAGGGGGTATGTGAACATTGTGACGAATACTATACCTACAACTTTTAACGAACGGAAAGTTTCTCATACCATTATCGGCGGTATGCAGTATCGGGGAAAAGATAAGACAGAAGACTTTTGCGTTCTAGTGTTAAACCGCGGCAGAAAGTATTATCGGCAGCTCTTTTTTGAGCAGTTGTTAGCTGAAGGATTTACCTCTGTTATTTCGATAGAGTCAAGTGCTGATGTTAGTGACATGGAAAGCCTCACGGGAAAATTTCCGCAAGTACGCTTTTTATTTCCCCAAGAAAAACTCACCGTCGGGGAGATGATTAATCTCGGCTTTGCCGAGACGTCCGCTCCATATGTTATGGTATTATGGAACGATACACGTATTCCACCGGGAAGTTTTACCGAGCGGGTACTTGAAAAGATTAAACAAGAGCATTTATTTTGTGCAGCGCCTGTGTTGGCAAATGTGCGGGGTGAAGCGGTACCAAACCAAATGGTTCCCAGCCTGAATGGAAATCGATTTTCGACTGAACAGCTTTCCTGTATCAAAAATAAGACGGCAACTATTTATCCCTATGATTTTATGGGAATCTATAGTAGAAATAAGTGTATGCAGCTCGGCGGTTTCGATTATACGATTCAGAATCCGTATTGGCAAAATCTCGATTTCGGTTTTCGTGCTCACCTTTGGGGAGAGTCGATACGGATCTTTACTTCGTTCCGGATTCACTATGAGGGCGAGCCTCCTCCTGAGGATATTTCCGTTGATGCCTCGTATCGGCAGTTTTATCTTAAAAACCTTGCACCGGAATTGACGGACGGGGAGGCTGCTATTCCTTGTAAGTTATTCTGGAGCTATCTGCATAACTCAGGTTTAAATCCGCTGCATGCATGGCAGCATTTTTCTGAAGCACGGCGATGGACTCAACTGAATAAAAATCGGTTTATAACCACCGCCCGTACATTAATAGAGCATTGGGAGCCTTTTATATGAGTGTTTATTCAGGTGTTGCCGTTGTTGTACAAGCACGCCTCAATTCTTCACGGCTGCCGCGTAAAGCGCTGTTGAACCTTTGCGGCAAACCGCTTCTTGCCTATACGCTTGAAGCAATGCGGGAGATTCCGGCGGAGCGGTACATCCTTGCTTGCGACCGTGCTTCCGCGGCTGATTTTGCACCGATTGCAGAACAATTCCATTATACTCTCATCAGCGGTTCGGAGACCGATGTACTCGGCCGTTTTTGTTCGGTTATCAGGCAGTTTGAAACTTCGCTCCGTCCCATTACAACGATTATCCGTGCAACGGGCGATAATCCCTTTTTGTTTACCGAAGCCGCCGAAGCTTCCGTTAAGCGGTTTGTGGAACTTGGTGAGCCTGATTATTTTACCTACACAGGTCTTCCGCACGGCAGCGGCGTCGAAATTATAAAGGCAAAGAGCCTTCTTACCGCAGAACGGCTCACCGATGATGCGTATGATCATGAACACGTCGGCCCCGCCTTGTATCGGCATACCGATACTTTTATCTGTGTAAAAGAAACCGCTCCATTGCGGTGGTATGCGCCGCACTTGCGGACAACAGTCGATACGAAGGATGATTTTGAATGTGCGGAATTGATGATGCAATATCTGCAAAGGGAAAAAGCCGTAATACCTCCGTCTGCGTCCGCAGTTATGAAGGCATGCCGATATGCCGGTAGAATTGCCGTGTTTGTTCCGTCGGTACGGGAAGGGCAGGGAACGGGACATCTCCGCCGTGTGTGCAGCTTGATGCAAGAGCTTGCTCCTCAGTTGCGCGCAGTGTTGTATCTCGGTGCAGCATCTGAGCCTTCATTTGTGCAGGATATCATTAAAAAGATGGGGAATATTGACACCGTCAATGAAATTCCCGAGCAAACATGTGTCTTTATCCTCGATAATTTTAGGACACAGGCGGAAGAAGTGCGGCAGCTTAAAAAAATTGCACCGGTCGTCGCCTTGGATGAAGGAGGCGAGGGGAGGGCTTTTGTCGACTATCTGATCGATATTCTTCCTGCTTTACCTCATCCCATTGACTTGCCTGACGTATCGGTGCCGAAGCCTTCGTCGGATTCATCAAGTGCTTCAAATTCTTCGCAACCATCGAGAAATCGTACCGCCGATCGCTCCGAACATACTACGGATCATACTGAATCGGTTGAAGCGCTTAGGGCGAATCTCACCGAAGTTAACTTTATTGCGTTGCCGCAGAAGCGGAAGCGGGACGGGGCTTTAAAAAAATACGAAAAGAACGGGAAATACTTTTTTCCCATTGAAAATGCAAAGCTCTTGATTGTCTGCGGCGGAGAAGATGCCGCTCATATGGGGCTTCCGCTTGCTCATATCTTTGCTGAGCTCGGTGCGGAAGTGTCCGTTATTGAGCCCAATGAAAAGAAATATTCGCAGCAAAAGATGAACCTCTATGTCTATCCTTATTTAGAAAATCTGCGGGATAGGCTCTGCGAATGGGATATCGTGGTAACACACTACGGCTTTACCGCCTTTGAAGCGCTCGCCGCAGGTTGTGCGGTTATTCTTGTTTCTCCGACCGATTATCATTATCGGCTGGGACTCAATGCGGGATTTTCCACACTGTCCGCCGGTATGCCGGCCGCTCAGGATATTAAAGCGTTGTTCAAGGCAGGTATCGATATTCCTTCCATCGTTACACCGCAGTCAAAAGAAAAAAGCCTTGCCGAGTTTATCTTGAAGCTTTCTACGGCAACCGCGCACCGTTGTCCGCTCTGCGATGAACCGTCTTCACTGCCTCCGGAAGGCAGGGCAGAGAATAAGACTGTTTCGCGTTGTCCCGTCTGCGGGATGTACTATCCGTCGTTTATTGCTGCCGAAAAAAAGGACTACAGCGAACAGTATTTTTTTGAAGAATATCAAGCGCAGTACGGAAAAACCTATCTGGAGGACTTTGAATCGATTAAACGGCAGGGGTTACGGCGGATGTCGATCATCAATGCAATCTATGCAAAGGTCTTTAATGGAGGCAAGGAAGAATCGCTGTTTGAAGGCCTTCATCACGGTACAAAGCGGATTCTCGATGTGGGTTGCGCCTATGGTCCCTTCCTTGCAGCCGCAAAGGAGTCCGGGTGGAATCCGGTGGGAACCGATATTTCAGCGGAAGCGGTGCACTATGTTTGCAAGACGCTGCAGCTCCCTGCGTGTCAGGCGCCCTTCCCGGTACTTCCGGCACGGTTTTCTTTTACGGTTGAAAAAACATTCACCGAACAGCATAATCAGCCGCTCAGTATTCCGCTTGAAGCAGGCGGTTTTTCTGCGGTAACGATGTGGTTTGTTATCGAGCATTTTCAGGATTTGAATTCGGTGCTGCAGAAGGTTTCCGATCTTTTGATCGGGGGCGGAATTTTTGCTTTTTCTACGCCTGCACTGTCGGGCGTTACCGGCCGGTGGAACCGCCGCCTCTTTTTTTCGCAGAGTCCGACCGACCATTATACTATTTGGGATAGACGGCAGGCAAAAAAACAACTGGAACGCTACGGTTTTACCGTAAAAAAAATTGTATCCATTGGGCATCATCCGGAGCGTTTTCCCCATGCGGCCAAGATAAAAAAAGGCGGCTTTCGCTGGAATATACTGATGCTGGTTAGTAAGCTCTTTAAGCTTGGGGACAGTATGGAAATTTATGCGGTAAAGATGGGCATGTAAACCAAAGCCGTACAAATAGCACGGCTTTGGTTTACACAAGTTTGCACAAGCGCAAACTTGTATTATTATATGCACGTTCTCACTTCGTTGCGAACGTGCGTAAAAAGTCAATCGAAAGTTGAAACTTTCTTCTTGACTTTTTATGGGAGCGTTTGATGACTAAAAAACGGGTGTTTATGCTCGGCGCAGGTTTTATGCAGGGTGTTGCGATACGTGCAGCCCGCGCACTCGGCTGCACCGTTGTTGCAGCCGACGGAAATCCGTCCGCGGTATGTGCAGCGGAAGCCGACGAGTTCGTATGCATCGATTTAAAAGATACCGCGCGCCTTATCGACTATGCGCGGTATTTACAGCAAAACGGCGGACTCGATGCGGTATTTACCGCCGCGACGGATTTCTCCGCCGCAGTTGCCGCGATTGCTGCTGCCTGCGGCTTGCGCGGGCACACGCTCGAAGCAGCGCTCAATGCGACGGATAAGGTACGGATGAGGGAATGTTTCCGCAAAGCCGGCGTACCGTCTCCCGCTTTTATCGAACTGACCACCGCCGACCTTGCAGCTCCGGTTGGTGCTGTGGAGAATTCCCGATGCAGTGATGCGGATACAGCCGTGGCTGATGCACTTAAACGGCGGCTCGGAGAGCTCGCAGGGCGTTTTCCGCTGGTAGTTAAGCCCGTCGATAACATGGGCGCCCGCGGTTGCTCGCTGGTTCAGGAGCTTTCCGGATTGCGGGAAGCTGCGGAAACCGCATCGCGGTATTCGCGCAGCGGGCGCGTCATCGTTGAAGAATACATAGAAGGAAGTGAATTTTCGATTGAAGGGCTGGTTTTCGACGGGCGGCTGTACATCACCGCGCTTGCCGACCGGCATATCTTTTTTCCCCCGTATTTTATCGAGATGGGGCATACGATCCCGTCGGAATGCCCGCAAGAAATTGCCGATGAGGTTATATCGGTGTTTGAGCGCGGTGTTCATGCGCTCGGCTTAACCGACGGAGCAGTGAAGGGCGATATTTTGGTGCGGAACGGTAAGGCCTTTGTCGGAGAGATCGCCGCCCGCCTTTCCGGCGGCTATATGTCCGGCTGGACGGTACCTTACAGCTGCGGCTTGGATATTACGGAGGCAGCGTTGACCCTTGCACTCGGCGGCTCGCCCCGGCTGCATACGTGCGGGAAGGATTCTTTCGTTATTCCACTCAAGCAAAACTGTCAGTTTGTGTCTGCGGAACGAGCCTGGATTTCCATTCCCGGGCAGGTGGCGGCCGTCAGCGGCTTGGAAGCCGCACGCGCAGCGCCCTTCGTCAAAGATGTGTTTCCCCGTGCCGGCGTAGGAGATACGGTGGTATTCCCGCAGAACAATGTGGAAAAATGCGGCAATGTACTGAGCGCTGCGCCGAGCCGCCGGGAAGCGGTGCTGGCAAGCGAGGCAGCCTGCCGTAAAATCGTACTGCGGCTTAAACCCCATGTTGCGGAAACCGATGCTTTTTTGGCGGAGCTGCGCTTCCCGGCGGAACAGCAGACCTTTCCACCGAATTTTTTGCAATTTACGGAACCGCTTGCCGGCGCCGAGTCTGCGGCAAAGGTAGCTGCCGAGGTTCTTACCGCGGCTCCTACGGCGGATTGTAAGGGGCAACGCAGCGGAGGTTTTTCAGCAGCCTCAAGCGCTTTTTTTGACCGGTTACTTGCGGATGCCGTTTACGAAGAAAAAGAAGGCTTTGTACTGCCGTACTTTTTAGCGGCAGCGCTTGGTGCCGCCCGCGATCTGCAAGGCAGGCCGCTGAGGGAATTGCTGCGTCAAGCGCTTGAGGAGGAGCCGGGATTGGCTTCCATACTGGGCATTTCCGGTTCGCCGGAAAGGAGTACAGTGAGTGATGTGTCTCCGGCAGAAAGCGATGTCCCCTCCTCGGTAGATGTGCAGCGAAAGAACGGATATTGGAAGGCGCTTATCCGCGGCGGACTGCAAGGATTACTCTATCGGTATGACTGTGAAAAGGCATAACAGCACTCTTTTTATTGCCGGTATTTTCCTCTTTTTATTGGGTATTGTCCCCGCTTTCGCTGCGGAGAAAACCGTTTCCGCACTTGACGCGGCAAAGTCACTTGGCGCCGACCTGTCATGGAATCCGCTGTCACAGGAAATTACGTTTACGGTCGGAGACCATACGGCACAGTGCCGGGTTGGTATGCCGCTTGTGTTTTTTGACTACCATGAAACGATAATCACTCAAGCTCCTCTGATGGGAACAAATGCTCAGCCTCAGCTTTCCGCAGCGCTTTTTACGCAGCTGGAAGATTTTTTTAAGCAGTTTGATACCGGTTCGTTTTTCCGTGTCGGTGCAATTCTTATCGATCCCGGTCATGGAGGAAAAGATCCCGGTACCATCGGTTCTTACGTTGAAAACGGTAAAACTATTCCTGTCTACGAGAAAAATATTGCGTTAACCGTTTCGCTTTCTCTCTATGATATGTTATGCAAAACCTATCCCGATAAAAAAATCCTGCTGACTCGTTCCGATGATACATATCCCAGTTTGGAGGAGCGGGTCGAAATGGCGAATAAAGTTTCCCTCAAGAAGAATGAAGCCATCCTCTATATTTCGATACATGCAAATGCATCTCCGTTTAACAAGGCTCCTTATGGTTTTGAGATCTGGTATTTGCCTACCGATTATCGGCGCGATGTAATCGATAAAAATGCAACATCAAAAGAGATTGCTCATATTTTAAATATAATGCTTGAAGAAGAATTTTCTACCGAAAGTATTTTGATCGCCAAGAATATTTCCGACGGACTGGAGGCTCAAATCGGTAAAGAGAGTAAAAACCGCGGTTTAAAAGAAAAGGAATGGTTTGTCGTGCGGAATGCAAAGATGCCGAGCGTACTCATCGAGCTGGGCTTTGTGACCAATCCCGAAGAAGCAAAACGCCTCAACACTCCTTCCTACTTGCAAAGATGCGCACAAGGAATATATAATGGTCTCACTGCATTTATCTCTCGCTTCGAGGGTCAATAGGTAAGGTAAAATATGAACTTTTTTACAAAACCGAGGATGGTATGCTGGCTGCTGCTCAGTGTAATCGCCGGAGTGTTGTTTTTATCGTATATGACAAGTCCTAAACAAACGCGTACTTTGTTGTATTTTCCGCAAAATGATGGCGGTACCGGTATTGAAGAACGGTATTTACCGCCGTTGTCAGAGCCGGAGTTTGCAGTGTCTCTCGTAAATGAGTTGCTGCTCGGTCCTGCCGATCACCGTTTTTTACGTTTTGCCGATCCCGAACTACTACCCCGCAGCTGTTTTGTGCGTGATAAGGCATTATATGTTGATTTTCCTGCTCAAGTCTTAACGCCGAATGTTAAAACGCCCGACTTTTATACCGTTTATACTTTGTTCCGGAAAAATATTGCGGTAAACTGTAAAAATATCACTACCGTTTATTTTTATATCGATGGTATGCCGATCTATGTAAAAAATTCCCATATTTCAACCGATAATAAAAAGAGTTGACAAGAATAGGTATCTTTCGTATACTTATTTTCAACAGGGCATTCTTAACAATGGAAAAGGAGCTTTTGAATGAAAAGAACAAGCATACTTGTAGCAATTGCACTTCTCTTTATCGGTGCATTTGCGGTTGCTGAAGAAGCAATTTTGGTTGACTTTGCGTTATTGAACGCAGATATCCTTGCGGATAAGAACGGTGCTATGACTCAGAACCGCAGAACGGTTATGGATTATGCTACCGTCGCAGGTTCTACCTACACCGATGAGCAGAAGGCTCTGATGAGAACATCTTTGGCTATCGGTCAGTGGGAAGTAGTTTTGAACTCATCTTCCCGCAATCCGACTTCGGTTGCCGTTTCTCATGCTACTGAAGCAAAAGTCAGTGATGAAGCAAAAAACTTTGCAGGTCAAACCTTAATGGGTGTACGCATTGAGTTCCCGCTGTGGGCGCATAATGCAAGTGCAACAATTGAACCGACTTTTGATATACCGATGTATGAACCGCTTGCGCAGGTTGATGATCAAGGCAATCTTCAGGAGCCGACTGATGAAGAAAAAGCTTCAGGAAAAGGACGCTTTGAAGACGGATACGGTGTTGTTCGTAATACCGGCGTTATTAAGTCCATTGCAGTTAATACTTATGGTATGAACTTCCCGCATGGGCTTTATGTACTCATCCGTAATGAAAAGAACGAAGTAAAGCGTTATTTCATGGGATATTTGTTGTTTGACGGTTGGAAAGAGCTTGTGTGGAATAACCCTGCTTATTTGACCGATGTACGCAGCCGTGAAACTCGTATCTATCCTGCTTATCCTACATCACTTCCTTATAGCACCTTTGTAGGTTTCTTGGTTACCCGTGATGCAGCACATGAAGGTGGAGCATTTGTAGGTTACTTCAAAGATGTCAAGCTTATCTATGATAAGGCTGTGTTGAACACTGTACGCGATTTTGCTGATGAAGACATCTGGGGTATTCAGACAAAACTGAGCAATGAGCGTATGCAGCGTGAAGTTGCCCGTTTCGGTCAGACCCAAGTTCTCCGCTTCTTAGAGCAGGAGAAGATGGCAACCGAAGCAGGATTCACTCCTTCTGAAGGTTCTGCTGCAGCTGGAAATACAAATAACTAGCTCATTAAGCTAATGAACTAATAGGCGGTATCTATAATAATAAGTACCGCCTATTTTTTTGTTCTAAATTTGGTTATGTCATTTAATACCGTGTGGATACCCGATAAAAATCAATTAAAAAAACACTACAATGAGTACCACCCCCATTTTACCGTCTTATTAAAACGGCTTGAGGATCATTTAAGATCAATCGTTAAAGTATCTGCATTACCTGCCTATAAAACAAGGGTCAAGAGCTTTGACAGTTATTATGAAAAATTATTAAAATTCCCGCCTACTGATCCGGGAATCCGGTTTCCGCTTGTAACCGATTTAATCGGTATTCGAATTGTATGTCCTTTTTTACAGAATCTCAGCGAAGTGGAAAATATTCTCGTAAAGAATTTTACTGTTCGAGAGGTGGAACGGAAGGGCGCTGGCCGTACTTTTTGTGAATTCGGCTATGAGTCTACTCATGTTTTAGCGGATATCCCCGAAAGCTTTAAAGTGGGACTACTACTGCCGGAAAATTTAATTTTTGAAGTCCAGATTAGAACAATTTTACAAGATGCATGGGCAGAAGTTGAACATGAGCTTATTTATAAATTTGAATTTTCCCCCTTTGATTTTCCTCTTAAGCGGAAGTTTGCTTCTATTAATGCAAGTCTCAGCCTCGCAGATATACTCTTTCAAGAAATTAGAGATGCTCAAAACAGCTTGAATACGGAACTGGATAGGCGACGTGAACAGTTTTATCTGCGTGCCGATGAATTTACAAATGGATTGCTCGGTGATCATTCGGAAGCCGAAGAAAAATCCGATATGAACTCCGCGAATACTTCCGCTTTGGAAACAATTGATAGTATGATTTTTCATGCTATCAAAGCACATAACTGCGGAGATTTTCCAACGGCGGAAGCATTATATACGAAAATCTTAAATCAAAAACCGAATACATTGGTAGCATCCATTGTCTATAAGCATCGCGGTATGGCTTTTTTTGCTCAAGGTGCATATGACAGTGCATATAAGGATTTTTGTGCCAGTCTGGATGAAAATCCTCAGAATTTCCGCTCATATTATTATGCAGGTATCGTATTGATGATGATGGATAAAAATTCAGAGGCAATAACGATGTTTACAAAATCTCTTGAAATAAACGGATATCAAGCGCATGTATATTTTAGGCGTTCACTGGCTTATTTTCAAGAAAATCAACTTATCTTGGCCTTGCATGATCTTGATAATGCTGCCTCACTTGGGCTCCCTGTAGAAGAAGAAAAGAAATTACGAGCAGCTATTGCAAAAAAGATTGATATGGTTTAATATCATTATTCTGTATTGTATGCTAATAATTTTATTGGAGGTTTTTAAATGGCAAATAATGCATCTGCTATAAAACGTCATAAACAGAGTGAAGTACGCCGTATCCATAATAAATCGGTGAAGTCGGCAGCACGTACATGTGCTAAAAAATATACACTTGCTGTTGTTGAAAAAAATGCCGAATCTGCTATGACGTTATTAAAAGAACTTGCGCATCAGCTTGATAGCGCTGCTCGGAAGGGAATTATTACAAAAAATGCTGCTGCACGAAAAAAGTCTCGTATGCAAAAGTTGTATAATGTAACTTTTTCACAAAAATAGCGTATTTATCTTTTTACATTTTCATTATCCCTTATCCTTTTTTGGTTTTATCGTTAGAATGACGGAAAGTGTTGCTATATGTGTTTCTATTTGCCGGTACTTAGTGATGGAATGCAATGAGGATAACGGGTAATATAATATAAATGACATCTCCTTACGCTTCTACCTTTTAAAACAGCAGCCGGTTTTTTGTTATAGCCGGTTATTTATATTGCTGTCTTACCAAGGTTGCTTTTAAGAAAAATTTTGTATTTCGTCTGGAAGGTTAAAGATGAGTAAACATAAACAGGTAAGTAAACAAACAAAAACAGGCATTGTCGATGCAATTTATAAAAAAACAGATCATATGTTGAAGGATATTCATTCTATCAGTGATTTGTTCTTTTCGGAAATGTTTGACGCTCTGCAGCGAGGTGAAACAATAGAAATTCGTGGTTTCGGTACATTCTCGGTACAATTCCGTAAGGGGCGAAAGGGAATGCGGAATCCCAAAACGGGAGCATTGGTTGATACTGCGGATCACTCGGTAGTTGTATTTCGGCCGGGAAAGATATTGAGCGCAGCTGTGCGTCCGCTTGTAGGGAAGAAGGTTCCGAATGCAAAGAAGTAGAAGTCTTGCCTATTGGGGTGTTAATGCAGCCCTGCTTGTAAGTTCTTCTGCGCTTTTTGCTTTTTCGCAGCCCGGTTTTTTGATCTCAACAGGGCTGCCGTTTCTTGCCTATATTATTTTTATACCGCTTTTCATTTTAGTCCGTAGAATTTCGCTCCCTTCTTCTTTTTTGTGGGGCGGAATTTACGGCGTTCTTAATTATTGTATTTTTAGTTATTGGCTGTGGGGATTTCACCCTCTTGCAATGTATATTGTTGCACTGGAATACTTTTTTTACTATATGTTAACGGTTCCCCTGCTTAAATTAGCCGATATCTGTTTTCCTCGATACGGTTTTATCGTACAATGGCTGATTTGGATCGGATACGAGTATATTAAGACACTTGGATTCCTCGGTTTCTCGTATGGTTTGGTAGGCTATTCGCAGTGGCAGTTTATACCGCTCATTCAGATTGCATCGGTTTTCGGTGTGTGGGGAGTTTCGGCATTGGTTTGCTTCCCTTCTGCATGGATAGCTGCCGGAATAAAACCTTATTGCAAGGAGCCTCTGCGGAACTGGCTGCACGGCTTCCGCGCCTTTGCATATCGGGAGCGTGTTTCCGCGTTAATCTGGTGTCTTTGTATGATTGGTGCGCTGATTTACGGTGTGTCAGTTCAGAGGGATTATAACGAGCTGCCGACTACCCGTATTGCGCTTATTCAGCCGAACTCCGATCCGTGGGTAGGAGGACTGGAAGCATATAGAAGGGATTTTAACACACTAAAAAAACTATCGGATCAAGCAATTGCCGATAATCCCAATCTTGCGCTTGTCGTATGGCCGGAGACAGCTTTTATACCCCGTATCGATTGGCATTATCGGTACCGTGAAGATAGAAACAGCTTTGAGCTTGTACACGAACTTCTAACCTATGTGGATGCGCAGCCGGTGCCGTTTTTAATTGGAAATGATGATGCCGTCAAAGCGGTAACTGAAGAGGGGTTACCGGATAGGCTCGATTATAATGCCGCTTTACTTTTTCGTCCCCACGAAAACGTATTGCCGCCTCGTCCCGATCGGTATCGAAAGATGCATTTGGTGCCTTTTACCGAACATTTCCCGTATAAAAAAACTTTTCCCGCTATTTATGAGGCATTGGTTGCAAACGATACCCATTTTTGGGAAAAAGGAACCGATCCAACGGTTTTTTCGGTGAACGGATTGGACTTTTCCGTGCCGATTTGCTTCGAAGATACGTTCGGCTATATTACGAGACGTTTTGCGCGTCATGGAGCAAAGTTATTTGTCAATATGTCGAATGATGCATGGGCGAAGAGTGTTGCCTGCCAATATCAGCATTTAAGTATGAGTGTATTTCGAGCTGTAGAAACTCGTCTGCCGATGGTGAGGGCAACAGCATCAGGGCAAACGGCAGCAATTGACCCGCACGGACATATTACTGCGATGATGCAGCCGTTTATTGAAGGATATTTGTGTGTTGATGTTCCCGCGTTTACAACAAACTCGAATACATGGTATGTGCTTTGGGGAGATATTTTGGGGCTTGCAGCAGCAATAGCCGCTGTTTGCCTCTTGATTATCGGTTCAGTACGGACTATACTCAATTCTAGGAAAACTGCATGAAAAAAATCGATAAAGAAAAAAAACTAACCGTTTTAGGGAAAGAGACGGTATTCGACGGTTTTTTGAAATTTACTGAAGATCTGCATATTCAAGGTACTTTTTCGGGCGCTATAGATGCGCAAGGTTTCTTATTGATAGAAAAAGGTGCAGTTTGTAAAACTCAGTATATTAGAGCTGCTTCGATTGTTATTGAAGGTACCGTATACGGCTCTTTAACCGCTGCCGATAAGATAGAGATGAAGGCCGGTAGTATTGTGCATGGGGATGTCCATGCTGCCCGTATTAAGATTGCAGACAATGTATCCTTTGAGGGTGCCGTGCACATGATACGGGACAATGCGGGAATTGATGCCAATCTCTTTTCAATGCATCCCGAACAACTCAAGCAAAAGCTGCGCGGCTAATGTTTTTGCAGATTCATCATATATTTGACGAACTAAAACGTAGAAATCTTTTTCTTGCAACGGCCGAATCATTAACAGGCGGCTTGATCGCAAAATACATTACGGATATACCGGGAGCTTCCGCTGTTTTCTGGGGCGGATGGGTTACCTATTCGGTAGAGGCAAAACAGCATATATTAAATGTTCCCGCTGAAGTTTTGGAAGGCTTTGGCGTAGTGAGCATTGAAACTGCTGCCGCGATGGCTCGGGGGGCATTAACCATCGCTTCGGATTCTTCAGGCAGACATGGATATGCCCTTGCAGTAACGGGACTTGCAGGGCCGGCCGGAGGAACCCCACAGCTGCCTGTCGGTACGGTATGCATTGCCTGTGCGGGGAATGAACATACTTCTTCCGTATATTCTGAAAAGTATCTGTTTAGCGGTACGCGCGATGCTATCCGTGAACAGACGTATACTGCTGCAATGCAAATGTTGTTACAGCAGCTGAATGGGATACATCACAATCAATCGAGTTATGATAATCCCCTTGACAAGATAAAAAATAAAAAGGTAGAATAAAGGAGTTACCGGTTAATCCAATGTGTAGAGTAATCGGTGGTAACTTTGGCATTTCTTATTTCACAATGGGTATTTATTACAACGGTATCTATTATTGTAAGTGAGTCTTATTGTGAGATAAACGGAAGCACTCATTCCGCGATGGATGCAGTTATTCCAAACAGAAGTAAAAAATGTCGGTAGTATAGAATGTGCCGTTAGCAATGTACAAGATCGTGTGGTCTTGATAAAAGCTTCTGTCTTGAAACACAGTGTTTCCTAAAACAACTTATCAAAGCTAATCTTTCTTAGAGAATACTCCGTATCTTCTTGATATTTTTTAACTAAAATTTACTATGGAGAAATTTTATGACAATCTTAAAAGTACGCCGTTCGCCTTTTACTGCTGACGGAGCCGGTCCGGATTTTTCAGGACAGCCTGAGTTGAATCTGGAGCAACAAGAGGCCGCGGGTACCGTGTCCCCTGAAACCGAACGGTCTATGCATCAAACAGACAGTGATGCTGAACATCCTATTGTATCCGATGAGCAGCCTGAAAAAAAATTAGTAGTACGGTCGCGTATGCGCAGAAAACCATCCGGTGACGGAACTGCGCCTGAGGCAGAGAAGAAACCACGTCGCCAATCTTCTATGCGAAGAACCTATAATCGAACACAAGATGCTGCTGCTGTAGATGGAAATAGCAGTTCCGAAGACAACGAAAATAAACTGAAACTGGTTATTAACGATTTGACGCGTATGGGGATGCATGCCCTGCGTGATTTAGCGGCGCAGTACGGTATACCGCATGAAGATATGGTTGCGATGAAAAAACAGGAAATTATCTTTTTTATCTTGAAAAACCATACGGAAAACGGCGGAATTATTTTTGCCTCCGGCGCTTTGGAAATTCTGCCGGACGGATACGGCTTTTTGCGTTCGCCGCAGAATAGTTATCTGTCCGGATCAGACGATATTTACATTTCGCCGAGTCAGATACGGTTGTTTAATCTTAAAACAGGAGATACCGTATACGGACAAATTCGTTCACCCAAAGAAGGGGAGCGCTTTTTTGCGCTGCTGCGGGTTGAATCGGTAAACTTTGAGGATGTATCCATTGCTCAAAGCCGTATTCCCTTCGATAACCTTACCCCTCTGTATCCCCGTCAAAAACTCAATCTGGAAACAACAAGCGAACTTTACTCAACCCGTATTATGGATTTGTTCTGTCCGATCGGAAAGGGGCAGCGTTCTTTGATTGTTGCGCCTCCTCGTACCGGTAAGACAATATTGATGCAGCAAATCGCGAATGCTATAACGCAAAATCATCCTGAAGTATATCTGATTGTTTTGTTGATTGATGAGCGGCCTGAAGAAGTTACCGACATGGAGCGGACAGTACGCGGCGAGGTTATCTCGTCAACCTTTGATGAACAGGCGACAAGGCACGTTCAGGTTGCAGAAATGGTATTGGAAAAGGCAAAGCGGTTGGTTGAACATAAAAAGGATGTAGTGATTTTACTTGATTCCATCACACGTCTTGCCCGTGCATATAACCAAACGGTGCCGACTTCCGGTAAGGTGCTGTCCGGCGGTGTTGACTCGAATGCATTGCATAAGCCCAAACGGTTTTTCGGCGCTGCCCGTAACATTGAAGAAGGCGGTAGTCTGACTATTATCGCGACTGCGTTGATAGAAACCGGCAGTCGTATGGATGAGGTTATCTTTGAAGAATTCAAAGGAACGGGTAATATGGAAATCAATTTGGATCGCAGGTTATCCGACCGCCGTATATTCCCTGCAATCAATATCAAGAAGTCGGGAACCCGTAAAGAAGAACTTTTGATTGATGAGGCAGATTTGCAGCGGATTTGGCTGCTGCGGAAGGTTATCAATCCGATGGATGACCTTGAAATTATGGACTTACTCCTTGACAAAATGAAGAAAAGTAAGAATAATGAAGTGTTCTTGAAATTGATGAATTCCGGAACTATGCAATAATATGGTCTCGGCTGATTGAGACTGAAGCGGTATAGTAATGCTCCTTTCGGGGCAGTGTGTAAGAGGTATTATAATGAAAAAAGATATTCATCCCAACTACGTAGAAACAACGATTACGTGCGCATGTGGAAATGTTATTCAGACCCGGTCTACTGAAAAAGATATTAAAGTTGAAATTTGCTCTGCGTGCCATCCTTTCTTTACCGGCAAACAGAAGTTGGTAGACACTGCCGGACGTATCGACCGCTTTAAGAAGCGCTATAGCATTAAAGACTAAAAGTCCGTTATTCTATAGGAATAAAACACTAAAACGGATGAGTTTTAGTGTTTTGTTTTTTTATGGGAGATATGATGGCACAAGTAATTACGAAGCGGTATACAACAGGAGAGGAAATTGTCAATGCTATAACCCATGGTATTGGGACTTTGCTTTCGATTGCAGGGTTGGTGCTTCTTATTATTCGTGCCGTTCGTTATGCGCCTGACGAATATAGAGCGCGGTGTATTGTTGGGTTTACGATATTCGGCGCATCGTTAATCATTTTATATTTGTTTTCAACGCTCTATCATGCTTTACCGCTGGGTGCAAAAAAAGTATTCGGCATATTCGATCACTGTTCAATTTATATTCTTATCGCTGGAACCTATACGGCCTATTGTCTCACAGCATTGCGGGGAGCAGTCGGTTGGTCTATCTTCGGTGTTATTTGGGGTTTAGCGGTAGTCGGTATTGTGCTCTATGCGATATTCGGAAGCAGGGTGCGCGTATTATCGGTTGTTACCTATATCCCCATGGGGTGGCTGATTATATTTGCCGCAAGGCCGTTGAAAGAACAGCTCCCTTTGTTAAGCTTCCGTTTTTTAATTTTAGGCGGTGTGCTCTATACCATCGGTTGCGTTTTTTATGCAATGAAAAAAATAAAATGGATGCACGGTGTGTGGCACCTCTTTGTACTCGCCGGAAGTATCATGCACTTCTTTTCTATCTATTACAGCATATAGCGTCTGATGTGGTGTAAGAGTAACCTCTTAAAATACTTCTAGTGTGGTTGCTTTGAGATTAAGAGAATTTGTTATTATGAAAATACTATTTCGTACATTATGTTGTCTTGCTGCCGTTTGCATTACAGCGGCCTGTTCTTCTTCTGCCCATATCGTTATACGGGATAATGCGGATTACCGCTTCACTGCGGAATTTATACCGAGCAGCTTGTTAGAAAAGAATATTACGCATTTGCTGAAACAAAAAGTCGAGCAAACCGGCGAACAATCGGTTTTCAATACTCAAGAGTTGAAAGAAGCGCTCACTAAATCGGGGATAGCGGTTAAAGAAGTTACCGCAAGAGGGGTAATGGGATTACGTCTCGTGTGCATGGTGCCGCGAAATCATGATTTGCTCAAAGACGTTATTAATTATAATATGAAAGAGCGGAAAGTTGCGGTAACACTTTCACCGAAAAATATCGCATTGTTTTTAGAGATGCTGCCGCAGGAAAGCCGTGATTTTATCGATATGCTGATGGCTCCGCTGTTTACCGGCGATGCAATACCGCCTGCGGAATACGAAGAGCTGATTGGTGCTGCTTACGGAAAAAAGATTGCAGCCGAACTCCGTAACGCTGAATTCGTTTTAACCGTTGATGTTCCGTATAAGGTACAAACGGCGCATATTACTCCCGTTGGAACGGTTACCGTACAGACGATAACGGGAAATACTTCCCGCGCTTCGATACGTATTCCGCTTCCGGATTTGCTGTGTACGGTCGGTACAATAGAGGTGCAGCTGCAGTAAAGGCTTTGCGCAGCCGTTCACGATTGAGCTTTTGTCCGATTATCACAGCTTTTGCTTCGGGCATCGGGTCGCAAATGGCAACGGTGTATTGTTTATCGACAATGTCGAATTTTGTCCATTGTCCGCCGATAGACACAAATCCTTTTGCGCGGTAGACAGCGCCGAAGTACCCGCGTAGCAATGCAGTCAGCAGCTCCAAAAGCTCGTTAACGGTATCGACGGTGATGCCGGCAATACTGATATTTTCCAAATTAGGCGCGTGGTCTTTTTCAGGGAGTACTATTGTACGCTGTTTATTCAGCGGAGTTTGCAGCAGTCGATGCCACCATTCCTCAGGTTGATTTTGATACGGGGTATTGAGGATTTCCGCATCAGGATTCATCGTGTGGAGTGTCGCGGTAATACGGTTTAACTCTTCAGCAGAAGCATTTTCTATTTTAGAGAGAAGAATACGCGGCGTATTTTTCAGCTGGTCGGCGTAGATGTCACCGAACTCTTTTAGATAATGCTCAACACAATGCACGTCTGCAACGGTAACCGGCTCAAGGAGCTGTATTCGGTCATATTCGATTTTACCGATATTGTTCAGCACCGCGCTGAGTAAACCCACACCGGTCGGCTCCACGATGAGATATTCGGGAGCCAGCGTATTGGCTATCGTCAATATCGAGGAAGCAAAATCGGATTTGAGCGAACAGCAGATGCAGCCTTCGGTCAACTCCCACACCTTTAATCGGTCTCGCTTCAAAAGGGCACCGTCGATACCTGCTTCGCCGTACTCGTTTTCCATAACGGCAAAGTCTATGCCTGTTTTTTGGGAAAGCGCTTGAATAAAGGTCGTTTTACCGGCTCCTAAAAAGCCCGAAATCACAAAAATCTTCATAACAGAAAAATATTTACAGTATCAACAACCCCGACGCTTGCGTCGGGGTTGTTGTTCTCATAAGGTGGTTGCAGTCGGCTTCAATACCCTTTGTTACGACGCCAAGCGTCGGGGTATTAAACCCTCCGCACGAATAAAACAAATACCGTCGGTCAATTCATATTCGAATCGGCCGACGGTATTTTTTAGCTCAGTATCCGCGCAAAGGCTAGTGCCGGCTTTAGATGATAACAACCGGTTTGATTAAGTCGGCCGGTTTATCCTTCATTAGATAGAGCGCTTTTTCGACATTCTCAAAGCCCTTGAAGGTATGGGTGATGAGCTTTGACAGGTCAAGCTTACCGACTGCAACGAGGCTGCTCAGTTTTTCCATGCGGAGGCGTCCACCGGGCATTAACCCGCCGTTGATCTGCTTGTGTCCCATTCCGACACCCCATTCTACGCGCGGAATCTTGATGGAAACGCCTGATCCGAGATAGTTGACGTTTCCGATTTTGCCGCCGGCCTTTAACGCTTTAACGGCTTCGTCAAAAGTATCAACGGTGCCGCCTGCGATAATAACCTTGTCTACGCCTTTACCGTGGGTAAGGTCGAGCACTTGCTTATCGATTGGGCCGTTCTTGTAGCTGATAATATCGGTTGCGCCGTAGAACTTTGCCGCTGCAATACAGGCGGGGCGGGTACCTACCGCATAAATCTTTGAAGCGCCGCGCAATTCGGCTCCCGCAACGGACATTAAACCGACCGGGCCGATACCGATTACCAGTACCGAATCTCCGTACTGAACATCGGCAAGCTCGGCGCCATGAAATCCGGTAGGAACCATGTCGGACAGCATCGGTGCATGTTCGATTTTTACTCCGTCCGGAATATGCGCGAGGTTTCCGTCAGCATCGTTGACATGGAAGTATTCGCCGAATACACCGTCTTTAAAGTTCGAAAACTTCCAACCGGCAAGCATACCGCCTGAGTGCATCGAATACCCTGCCTGCGCTTCCAGCGAATTCCAATCGGGAGTAATCGCAGGAACCAAGACCTTGTCGCCCGGTTTAAAATCTTTTACTAGAGAACCGACTTCGACAACTTCGCCGCAGCCTTCGTGTCCTAAAATCATATTATGCCGTTCGCCGATTGCTCCCTCCCATACGGTATGTACGTCGGATGTACACGGAGCAAGAGCTAACGGCTTACAAATTGCATCAAGCGGGCCGCATACGGGGCGTTCTTTTTCGATCCAACCCGTTTCGCCCAATTTAAGCATCGCAAAACCTTTCATAACTGTCCTCCTATAGGATGATGATATGTTATTATGTATAAAAATATAAAAATACGCAAGCAATAAGTTGCATCCGAGTAACCAGAGTCAATATTTCCAATGCAGAGTGCCGGAGTATTAAACTTTCTGCACGAATAATGGATACTTTTCTTTTCTCTTTTATAATTTTGTAAGCCGTGCTATAATTTGACAAGGAGGGTATTACCATGCGAATATTAATGATAACCAGTGAAGCGGTTCCTTTTGCGAAAACAGGCGGCTTAGCCGATGTCGTATCTGCCTTATCCTATGCATTAAAAGAACTCGGGCATGATGTCAGGATTGTTATGCCGCGTTATTATAGAATTGATAAAAAGAATTTAACGCCTATTCCCGGCGCGATGGGGGTATCTATCGGCGATAGGGAATACTGGACGGAAGTGTTTGAATCGACACTCCCTAATTCGGATATACCGGTGTATTTTATCGATCATGAAGAAAGTTTCGGCCGCGACGGGTTGTACGGTTCCGCTTTTGAACCGGATTTTAATGACAATCCCAAACGGTTTTCGATATTAAGCCATGCAGCCTTCCAGATTTGCAGAAAGCAGCATTGGATTCCCGATCTGATGCACGCGCATGATTGGCAGACGGCGCTTGTGCCCGTGCTGTTAAAATTCAACACACAGTATCTTGATTTTCAAGAAACAGCGAGTGTTTTTACGGTACACAATATCGGCTACCAGGGAATTTACAATAAAACGAATTATGTGGATACGGGACTTGATTGGATATACTTTTATTCGGCCGGTTTTGAGGATTGGGACAGAATGAATTTCTTAAAAGCCGGATTGCTTTCTGCCGATCGGCTGACAACAGTATCTCCTACTTATGCCCAGGAAATACAACGTGCGGAGTACGGTTTCCGGATGGACGGCATTCTCCGTTTCCGCAAAGAGGCTTTAACCGGTATTTTGAACGGTGTCGATACTTCCGTGTGGAGTCCTAAAACGGATAAGCACATTCCTTTTAATTACACCGCCCGCTCTCTTGCGAAAAAAGCGAAGAATAAAGAAGCCTTGCAAAAATATATGGGACTCCCACAGGATGAAAAAGTTCCGGTGTTCGGTATGATAACACGGTTGACCGATCAAAAAGGGATTGCAGAGTTATTCGGGCCGTCTTACGGTGCGGCATTCAAGATATGTACCGATATCAATTTACAGTTGATTGTACTTGGTGCCGGTGACCGGTGGTGCGAAGATGAACTACTGGCGCTTTCAAAACGCCTGCCGAACTTACGCGTCTATATCGGCTATGACGAGAAGTTGAGCCATTTGATTGAGGCCGGAAGCGACTTCTTTTTGATGCCGTCGCGATATGAACCGTGCGGGCTTAATCAGATGTATTCGCTGCTATATGGAACATTGCCTATCGTACGCAATACCGGCGGGCTTGCAGACACGGTAGAAAACTATGATGAGCAAACGGGAGACGGAACCGGTTTTGTGCTGAATCTGCTTACCCCCGACAGTATTTATAATACCGTTAATTGGGCGGTAAATGCGTGGTTTAAGAACCCCGAACACATCGTTAAAATGCGGAAGCGGGGTATGGCAAAAGATTTTACCTGGGATACGTCTGCAAAACAGTATCTTGCCGTGTATCAAGAGGCTATCGATAGGAAAAAGCCTCAATAAGTATTAAGAGTACCTTGAATATTGATACGGACAAGCTTTAAATCATGAAAAAGACGAATGCAATGCGTATTTTGGAGGCAGCGGGTGTTTCTTATACCAGCATTGAATATGCGTGGGATGAGGCGCATTTGGATGCGGTATCCGCTGCGCAGAAGTTGAATATTGAACCCGATATGCTTTTTAAAACGATTGTCATGATAAGCGAGGATAATGACGTTTTCGTTTTTTGCGCACCCGCGCCTTTGGAAGTCAGTTTGAAAAAGGTACGGAATATAACCGGTAAAAAGATAACACCGCTTAAACTCGATGCGCTGCAAAAAACAACGGGCTACATTCGTGGCGGCTGTTCCCCGCTCGGCATGAAAAAGCATTTCCCTACTTTTATCGATGAAACCGCACAGCTGTATGACCGTATCTATGTGAGTGCCGGGGAACGGGGGCATATGCTATGCATTGCCCCTGCAGATTTGCAAGAAATCTGCGCCGCGGCTTTTTGCGACATTGCCGAAGGGTAGCGTGTAAACATCAATGGTACGAAAAGTCGCTGTCGCCGATAAACTCCCGTAAAATGGACTGCCCGTGTACAAATGACGGAGAGACCGAAAGGAAGTTGTTCAGGAAGATGAGCAGCCGAGATGCTTCGCTGTATGCCGGATCGGTGGGCTTTACTGCGCGGAGCAGCGGTTCCGCATAAATTTTCAGTACCGAAAGTTCATAATCGAGCGCCGTATTAAAGATAACGTCGGCGGTATTTTGGTACGGGAAAATATGTTTAGCCTCTCCCGCCCGCACATCAGACCACATACCGATGGTAATCGAAGCGGAACTTCCTCTAAACTGCGCATCGCGCACGATACGCCGCAAGAGCCGGTTATCGGAAGTCGGTATCCGGTTGTGATCATCCAAGGTCAGCTGTGTTAATGCCGAAAGATATATCTTAAATTTAAGCGAAGCGTCTATCTGTGGGGTTAAGTTGTCGTTTAATCCGTGTATTCCTTCCAAGATAAGAATAGAGCGGCTGTTAAGGCGGAGTTTTTTTCCGGTGTAAAATCGCTCGCCTGTTTTGAAATTATAAGACGGCAGTTCAACTTCTTCACCGGCAAACAGCTTCAGCAGCAGTTCATTTAAAAGCGGGACATCCAATGCTTCGAGGCACTCAAAATCAAATTTTCCGTCCTTATCGCGCGGTGTTTTATCCCTGCCGACATAATAATCGTCGAGGCTGATAACATAGGGTTCATATCCTACGACTCGCAGCTGCATTGAAAGTTTTTTTGCAGAGGTCGTTTTTCCTGAACTTGACGGTCCCGCAATCAGAATTACTTTGACGTTTCCCTTATTTTTGATTTGTTCGGCAATATGTGCCAATTTATTATTCTGTAACGTTTCCGTGATTTCAATGAAGTCTTTGGTTTTACGGCTTTCGATAATTTCATTTAATTGACCGACGGAAGAAACGCCAATCATCTTACCCCACGTTTTATATTCTTTATATACGGTAAAAAGCTGCGGGATATCTTTAAATTGAGGAAGTGTGTCAGTGTCGGCGGTTGCAGGAAAGCGCAGTAAAAAGCCGTCTTCATACTTCATTAATCCGAATACTTTTAAATAGCCGACACGATCCATCAGCGGCTGGAAGTATAAGTCGTAATAATCGTCGAGTATGTTGATTGTGATTTTCGGTCTACTGTTGTAGGAAAGTAGCCGGTACGCATCGGGCTGATTGGTGTTTGCGAAGAGCTCCAAGGCTTCGGCATAAGCGACGGATTGCGTTTGTATCGGTAAATCCGCATCGACCATTTCGTGCATTTTATCTTCGATTAGTTTGAGATCGATATCGGAGGCATGGGCGCCTTCAAAGGTGTAATAGTACGAGTAGCCGAAGCTGTGTCCGACCAAGAGCCGTAAATCGGGATATACCTTTCGTGCCGCGGCGGCTAACAGAAAACACAGTGTGCGCCGGTAAATATTCGAGCCGTCATAAGTCCCTTTTAAGACAGGCTTTATAGTAGCGCGCACATCGATCATCTTGTTTAACGGAACCAATTCGTTATTTACTTTCATACCGAATGCAACCGTCTCCGGCTCTCTACAATATGCCAATGCGGCACGTGCAGGAATCGGTTCGACAAACTGTTTTTTTGAACCGTCCGGAAATGTAATCTCAAACCCTTTCATAAAAGCCTCCATATCTATCAGAAGAACCGCATCAGTTTCCTTTTAAAAATATGAGGGCATCTTCTGCGTTGCTGCGAACAAATTAATCCTCAACGTATCAAAGATACGCCTGCGGTTAATTTGCTCTTGCGCCTTGCATCTGCACCTCCTATTTTTAAAAGGCTGACGGAAAATCTCTTTTCAAAAATCACAGATTATGCTTTATTCATCTGATGCGTTTATCCTGCGACCTTCCGCTTGACAGGATACTTTATTTTCAGTAAAGTTACAACTCTTACGAAGTAACTGGGTGTATGCGATATGTCAGTTACCGGTAATTTGTATAACGGGATGTAGCCTAGGGGCTAAGGCGTCTGGTTTGGGACCAGAAGATCGGGGGTTCAAATCCCTCCATCCCGATAGTTTATTTCAGCGATGATTACGTTATGCTTTTGCAAGATGAGCAAAGGAAGACCCCCTGTATAGGAGCGAGGGAAGCTGCGGCGAGGGCAGTTGGTTCAATTCCAACCGCCTTTGCTCATCGTATCTTTTCATTTTAATGCTCCATCAGTTACTTGATAATACAAGGGTACCTCTAAAAACCCGAATTGTAGGCTTCTTTTCTTAGACAAATCACGATTTTATACAGTTTTCTCGTATTCTTAGTTGTTTATTCGATGGCGGGTATTAAAGCCGACTGCAACCACCTCGTCAAAAATATACATCCTTGTACATTTTTGACTGCGAGTTTTTTACAAAGCAAAAAACTCGTTTCTGTTTGGAACCACCGGCATCCGTGCCAGATCGCACACACAGTGCGAAACATTGAGCACTGTGCCCCGACGCTTGCGTCGGGGTTGTTGATTTCTTGGTAAATACAAGGTTTTTTTCATAAAAAAGCTTTTTAACGTAAGTTAGTCCTTACATATACTGGAAATAGGGAACGGTGCAATTGTGTGGTCCTGTTTTCAATTATCCACTTCTGATAAACTTGACTGAATGTGTATTTATGCGTATTATCATTTTATGAACTTTAAAGAAATGGAGAAGATGATAAAACAAGACGGATGGATAAAACGTGATATAGTTGGGTCACATCATCACTATGAGCATCCGATTAAAAAAGGGAAGGTTACTATTCCATTTCATGGTAACAAGGAGCTTTCGAAGTTTGTAGTAAATAGTATTCTTAAACAAGCAGGATTAAAGGAGGAGTAAGACTATGTATATTTATCCGGCAATGTTTTATAAAGATGAAAACGGTTATTCGGTTGTATTTTATGATATAGAACTTGCAACGATGGGAGACACATTGGAAGAAGCGTTGATAATGGCAGAGGAAGCATTGACAGGACGTATCTCTTTGCTTTTAAAGGATGGAGAGACACTGCCCAATCCGACAGCTATAGAGGATATAGAAAAACCGAAAGATGCGGAATTTATTACACTGGTAAAAACCGACCGTAAATACCTGGCACAGGAAAAAAGTGTTCGTAAAAACTTAACAATTCCTGCATGGCTTGCTGAAGCTGCCGAAAATGCAGGATTAAATTTTTCGCAAGAGTTGCAATGTGCTCTAAAAACGCGCTTGCATATTGGCATATAAATTCTTTCATAAAAGTTAATAACTTTTATGAAAGAATTTTGTAGGCTGTAGGATTATAGAGGTGATATAAAAGAAAGCATTAACTTACAGCTATGGCACATATATACGGATTATCATATCTTTAAAAAGCCGGTTAAACTCAAAGTGCGTCCGCTTCGAGGTCAATCCCGCGCAGGGCGGTAATCCGTACCCGAACCAGACTGCCGGCAGTTATCGGCTGCCCTTCGCTGTCTTTTTGCGCTTTGGAAAAATTGACAACTACAGCACCGTCTACTTCCGGCGCTTGGAACCATGCCCGACCGAGCGCAATGCAGCATTGTGTGTTTTCTTCTTCATGGTTTTGTTCTTGCGGGATAATCTCTTCGATAAGAACGTCCGTTTCCAGTCCGCAAAAAGCGGCAAGTTTTTGTTCTGTAATCTTTAATTGCAGTTCGTTAAGGGCTGTCTTGCGCTGTTCGGCAATTTTTGCCGGCACCTGTTTTTTCATATCGGCAGCCTTGGTTCCTTCTTCCTGCGAATAGGCGAATGCTCCTGACCAGAGGCTCTGTGCTGCCTGTAAAAAGGCTGCCGTCCGCTCGAAATCAGCTTGAGTTTCTCCCGGAAAGCCTGTTAAAAAGGTGGTACGGATGACCGCCTCCCTGTAGGGGCTTTTCGCGGTGCGGAAAGCTGCGCGGATGGTTTCTATCAGCTTGAGATAGGTCTCGGCAGAGCCGCAACGGTTCATCGCACGGATGACCGGATCGGAGCCGGACTGAAAGGGAATATCAAAGTAGGGGAGAAAGCGGGTGTCGGCAGTCATAATCGGCAAGATATCCGGCGGAAAATGATCGGGGTGGATGTAGAGCAGCCGGACGCTGAATGTTCCTTCAATACCGGAAATCGCGTGTAAAAGCTGCGCCAATCCCGAAAGCCCTTGTTTCGTTTGAGTTGGCAATGCGGGCAAGTTATTGTTAAGCCGGCTGCTGAGTTTGTCTAGAGGCGGTGTGGCGTCATACACTGCCAGGTCTTGCCCGATAAGATTAAATTCTTTATATCCTTGCTGCACAAACCCCCGTATCTCATTGACAATACTGTCAAGCGGCCGGCTTCTCACTGAGCCGCGTATCAGCGGTATCGCACAAAATGAACAGCAATTATCGCAGCCTTCGGTAATTTTGATAAAGGCGGAACGGGGAAAGTTTAATAATTCCGGACGCTGCCCGCAGCAGACTCCTTCCTGAGCCGGTTTAAGGAACGGACGGCTGTGTTCGGTAGAATGAATCGGTTCATCATGTTCACGCGGCAGTTGTTGCCGAGCAGCCGGTACATCCGGAAAGAGTCGGTCGATAAGTATGGGGAGCTTCGATAAGTCTCCGTTGCCGAAAAAGGCATCGGCTTCTTCAAAGTCGGTTTTAAATATATCCCCATACCGTTCCGCCAAGCAGCCCGCCAGTAAAATTTTTGCTTGAGGGTAGGCTGTTCGGGCGGTGATAACGGCTTCAATCGATTCACGTTTTGCAGGTTCAATAAAGCCGCACGAATTTACAATGATGAGATCAGCGTTCTCCGGTTCGCTAGTTTTTTGCCAGCCCTTATCGGCTAAGATGCCGATAAGCAGCTCACCGTCTACCTGATTTTTAGCGCATCCATGCTGATCAAGAAAAAAACGCTTAGTCAACTTCCATTACCACAAATTTATAGCGTCCCGATTCATCATCTTTGATCCATTTTAAATCCTTAACGATGACTTCACCCGGACGGCTGACTTCTATATCGATGGTTTTTCCACCTGCAATAATTTGCATTTTAACGGCATTTCCATTTGATGCCCAAATACGAATACCGTTATTTGCCTGAACCGTCAGCTGTTCCGATTTTTGATAGTACCGTTCGTCACGGTTGGCTTTGTCCTGTTCATAGCGGAAGAGACAATAGCTCCGGAAGGTTGCGTTTAAGGTTACCGGATATGCAGAACCTGCATCGAACAGTACTTTGTATTTTGCAGATTCGGGCTGAACTGCCTGATCGGGAATTTTTATTGCGGGTGTTTCTGTAGAAACCGGTTCCGAAAAACCTGTGGTGAGTATTTCCACCAATGCGCCTTTCGATTCATCGGATGTATCGATATCTTCAACGGAAATTTTCACATCGGCAGTAACATCGCCGTTCAGATCCAATACAAGGCTCTGACCTAATGCAATGATTTGTGTTCCGATATCCGTTGCAAGATACAGTTCAGGCGCTGTTTTTTCAACTTGTATTCGGTAATCTTTTCCATTGATGGGGAGTGTGATCGTATCGCCCTTAAAGAGCCGTTTTTCAAAGACTTCTTGGGAAAGCGTGTAGGCTGCCTTCTCTTTTTTTTCTATAATTTCCGTTTGCTTAGCCGGTTGTACGGGTCTGTCTTTCATCGCCGTACCGATTTTTGTAATCAATATTTTACCGACGAAAAAGATTGCTATTAAAAGCAGGAATACTCCTATTCCGATAAATACGCTGCGGGGAACGGTAAATGACTTTTGCGGGATAAGTGTTTCAGGCGGAACCGCTGTTTCTTGTATTCTTGCCTGTTTATACAATGTAACACATTCATTAGGATTTAAGCCTAAGTATTCTGCATAGTTCCGTAGAAATCCGACAACATACGGCTCTCCGGGAAAGACTTCATACATACCGGTTTCAAGCGCCTCTAAATAGCGGCGGGCAATATTTGTTTCCCGCGAAGCCTGTTCAAGCCCTATTTGTTTTTCATTCCGTGCTGTTTCTAATACATTGCCTATATCCTGCATCTATTCCTTCCTATATTTCGGCGGGGTAATTGTTCCATTATTCTTCAAATAAAAAATTATTCATCATATCCGCATTCGGCGGTATATCGTATAAAAAGCGGGAATCCGGAATTCCTGTATTCAATCGATAATATGAAAAATCAAATGTGATCTTGCTGCCCGAAATGGGCCATGCTTCAATTCGTCTGATAAGCTTCGTTTCAGGCGAAACAAGCAGCCGGATATTTCTAAAAGTTTCTGAAGCCGACCGTCTATTAAGAGCAAGTACCACGACCTGCTCGGAGGAGCCTTCTTCCAAAGGCTGAGGCGCGGCTCCTGTTTCATACGCAATGGTGTACGAGCGTTTCAACAGCGATAGGCCTTGGGGCGTGGCAAGGTTGGCTGTACCCGCAGAGGAATCTTTTTCTATCGTTTGGTTTAACACCATCCGATAGGAGGGAACATAAATGGTCAATGTGTCGCCGGTGAAAAGAATGACCTGCTCGTTCGGTTTGGTAAAATCAATGCGGAGCCGATTCGGCCGTTTAAAGTAGACGGTGGCTTCCATTGTCTGAACCTTTGAGCCGGAGCCGGTTGAAACGGTGAGATTAGCTGTGTAATCCGAGAGTGCACCGTATTGTTCGGACATTCCGGCAAAGAATACGTTTGCAGTCGTAATGGATTGACAAAATGCTGTTATATAAAAGCCGAATATAACGGCAGCAAAAACGATTGTTTTTTTCATTCAATCAGTAAAGCAGAAATGAGCGATAAAGTCAATATTTGGAAAATTGCTCTCGAAAATTACTTATAGGTGTTATGAAATAAGTTGTTTCATTATAATGATTTATTCGTTTATATGACTTAATCCCCCGATGATCTGAGAACATCGCATTCCGATATTTCTATCGGATACGGCGCACGAATCACTGATAGCTCAGCAACGGAGTAGGCGCGGTTTCGGGGATGCGGCAGCATTGAAAGATTTGATAAAAAGCGGTATCATCTTTCAAAGATGCTGATGAGTGTCTCAAATGAATGAGCTGTAAAGAAAAGCATAATCGATACGGTAATGTTGAATAATATACCCGATACCCGCAAAAAAATGCGAAGAGCTGTAAAACAGCTTTATCGAAACTGTAAAACGGAGAAAATATGTTTTCGTACATTGTAAAACTGCTTAAATCGCTCAATACGAATTCACATCCGGGGGAAATCGCTCACGCCGTTGCAATCGGAATGCTCCTCGGTTTTATGCCGAAGGATAACGTGCTGTGGTACCTACTGTTTGTGTTTTTTCTTTTTGTGCGTATGAACAGGGGAGCCTTTTTGCTCACGATACTGGTTGCAAGTTTGTTCGCCCGGTTTTTTGATCCGCTGTTCGACTCGTTAGGCTATGCCGTGCTGACCTTTTCGTCGTTGAAGCCGGTCTATGCCGCTTTGCTCGACATTCCTTTTGTCGCCTTTACGAAATTCAACAACACGATAGTCGCCGGATCTATTGTATTCAGCTTGATACTGTATATTCCGGTATACATTGTGATAAGGATTTTCACTAAATCGTGGCGCACATATCTTGCACCGGCGCTTGCACGGAGTAAATTCGTGCAGGCTCTTTATCACGTTCCCTTTGTCGCGAAAATTGCCGGCTTTTTTACCGAGGTATAAATATGACACAAGAACAAAAGAAGATACCTTTCAAAAAACTTCCCTGGATGTTTAAAAAGACATATACGGAAAAGTCGCTCGAAAAAAAACTGCTTAAAAAGCTCTATATACCGGCAGACCGCGAATTTGTTGCGGCACAGTTTTCCGCCGATGAAGAGGATCCGGCTAAATTGCGGATTCATCGTATCGAATACGACGTAAAAGATTTTAAGCGCTTAAAAATTTTAAGCAAACAGATAAAGCGGCAAAAAGGACGCATAAACCTCGTGCCGCTTGCCGCCGTTGCAGCTGTTGTTGTCGGTGTTGTGCTTGCCGTTCTTATGTTTAAAGATCCGCTTGCAAAGCGTGCTTTAACGGCAGGTTTGCAAAAAATCACGGGTGCTAAAGTCGATATCGCTTCGGTTCACGTCGGTATCTTGGATGCATCGGTTACCGTGCGCGGTCTTGCTGCTGCGGATAAAAATGCACCGATGAAAAACGTTTTTGAAGCGCAAAAAATTCAGCTCGATTTTAATTTAACGCAGCTTTTAAAAAAACGCTTTGTGTGTCAAAACCTCGAAGTTTCCGGCATGGCATTCGGAACCGATCGCAAAACATCGGGCGAGCTTCCGGCGGCTGTAAAAAAAGCGCAGGATAAAGATGCCGGCGATAGTAAAATAGCGTTGCTTATAAAAGAGCGGCAAAAAGATGCACTTGAACAGGGCAAAAAAATCGTTTCGTCGATGTTCGAAAGTTTGAATCCTCAAAAGTTTTTGGACAACGCACTTAAACAGCTGCAAACGCCTGCTGCGGCGCAAAAGGCACAGGAGACAGTCGCTCAAATTGTAGCGGTGTGGGAAAAGCGTCCTGCAGAACTGGAATCTGCCGTAAACGATTTTCGAAAAAGCTCGGAAAAAGTCATCGGGCGCGATTATCAGGCAATTAAAGACATTGCCGAATTGAAGACGGTCTTGGAAGAACTTAACGCTGCGATAAAAAACGGTCAAAAACTTGTAGCGTTGAGCGACACGACGGTTAAGGATTTGCAAAAAGACGCTAAGACCGTGCAGCTTGCGGCAAAGGAAGCTTTCAACGCGGTAAAAAAGGATACCGATTTTGTTAACGGAGAAATCAATAAAATCCGCTCGTTTACGGTTGCCGACGGAAAAAACATTTTTGCACAAACTATAAAAGCCGCTGCATACAACGTCCTCGGAAAATATTATCCGTATGCGGAAAAAGCGTTTAATGCTGCGCTCAATTTCAACAAGGGATCAAAAAAGGCCGCAAAAAAACAAAAGACCCGTCAAGAAGTCCGGCGGCTTCCGGGCAGAACAATCCAATACCGCGCAGACATATATCCGTCGTTTTTAATTCAGCAAATGCTTGCAAACGGAACGGGTTTTGAAGGACGCATAAACGATATTTCAAATGATCCTGACCGTTGGGGAAAGCCCGTATCGTTCAGCGCTCATTTTGATGAAAGTGCTTTTTTCGAAAGCAAGCGTATGCACAATGGAGAAGGGCTCGTAAATGTCGGAGAGAAACTCAATTATCCCTTATTGAAAATGCAATATACCGGAAGCGGCTATAGCGCTGCGTTTAATCCCTCTTCAGCTTTGCAGGCGCTCGGTGCTTCCGTGCTCGACATTGCCGGCGTTCCGTCTTTTGAGGGGAGGGCAAAAATACAGGCTGGTATACAGGCTGAGCGCGACGGGCATGTCGGTATCGACGCGGATTTTAGCTTCGACGAAGTACGCCTTACGGCTGATTCGTTTGAACCCGATTTTATTTCACGCATTTACAATGAGTCGCTTGCAGCGGTTAAAAATATGCGGTTTAAAATCAAGGCGGAGTTTTCCCAGTCTGATTTGAATATGGACATTGCAACCGATGCGGACAAGGTTTTTCTTGCGGCGCTGCAAAAAGGAATCAACAAAGAACTTTCAGCCATAAAGCAAAAGGCGCTTAAAGAAGCTCAAGCCGAATTGGAAAAATACACCGGTCCTTTAAACGAAAAGCTGGGCGACTTCGGCAGTATTGAAAAACTTGTTATGAATCAAAAACAAGCTGCCGATATGCTGCAAAAAAAACTGGAAGAAAGCAAAGCCGAAGTTACGAAACGCATCGAGCAGGCAGGCAAGGATGCGCTCAAAGATGCGGCCGGCAGTACGCTAAAAGGTTTATTCGGCCGGTAAAATAATGGGGTATTTTAAAGCGGAAACTACTTGACAAAAAATAAATTAAATACCATTTTTAGGCATGCTCCAATCTATTTTTAACGATATCGATATGCAACTGCCGGAACAAATACATAAGGCCGCTGTTGAATATCTTCCGGCATTTCTCTCTGCAGAGGATGCCGAAGTACTTGCCGTACAAGCATTGCTTATTGCCAGGGCTTTTCATGCAGGGGGGACATTTGAACAGGTGTTTACCGGTGCTGAACCGATTACGCAGCACTATCAAATCAACCTTATCCGCAGCTTTGAAAAAAATGTACGGCTGCTTGTCGATAAGATGTGGGTAGAAAAAGCCGACGAAGATGTAAAAGAAGATGTGCTTTATCGGCTCCGCTGTTTTTGTGAATCCATGCAGCAGGCGGAAAATCCTGTTGATTATGCGGAATTATTGCCTGAATGCCTCGGTGTCTTGCATGATGTGGTGTTATTGCTTTTCGGATCGCAAATCGACAATGAAGGGTTTTTAGAGTACGCGATTCGTATTGATCCCGATTTCGGACTTTTTTGGTATTACCTTGAATGCCTTACGGCGCAGCCTAAGCTTTCGGCAGAGAAAGCACGTTTGGCTATCTTTCTCGGTATTTATTTTCTTGCTAATTTTTAAATTGTCTTCTATTCTTACTCTATTGATTTATTTATTTTAACAGATTGACAGATACCGTTTACCGGTGTAAGTTACGGGTATTTTTACAAAAGATTTGAGAGGGATTAATTTTACTCGCCATAATTGAGGAGGGGAAAAAATGCGGAAACGAGTAACCGCAGGTATACTGAGTCTTTTGATGATAGTAAGTGCCGGCTTGGTCTCTATTGGATGCACAAAAAGCACGGAAACGCATACAAAAAAAGGCAGTACCGAAAAGGTTGTTTTAACACTAGGTTCATGGCGCACAGATGATTCGGAAGCGTGGAAACGTTTGCTTGCTGAATATGAAAAAGTGAGCGGTGTATGTATTCAATTTAAGCCGATTAATCCTACCAATTACAATGCTGAGCTGCGTTCACAGCTGGACAATGGAATTGGACCAGATTTAATGTTTGCCCGATCTTATACAGCGGAAGAAGAGCTGTATGAGAAAGGTTTTTTTGCAGATATAAACGATTTGCCCTATTTGCAGGAAAATTTTTCCGAAAGCAGTAGAGAAGCATGGCGTGGTGCCGACGGTAAATCCTTTGCGGTTCCCATTGCCGCCGTTGTGCAGAGTATTTACTATAATAAGGAGATTTTTGCAAGGGTTGGGCTCCCTATTCCTACTACATGGGAAGATCTGTTGCTTGCCTGTAAAGAGCTAAAAGATGCCGGGTATACCCCGTTTGCAAACGGACTTGCCGATGGCTGGGATATCAATGAATGTTTTATGATGGGGCTATTACCGAACTTTATCGGTGGTGAAAAAGGCCGGCATAAATATGAAAACGGTTTGCGTCCCTTTAACGATAGCGATATGATTGCCGCCTTTACTGCAATGAAGGATATTGCCCCTTATTGTCCGGAAAATTTTGCGTCGTTAACGTATACCGATTCAAATATGCTTTTTGCAACAGGTAAAGCAGCTATGTATGCCGATGGGTCTTGGACACTCGATAGCTTTAAAGAGTTACCATTTGAATGGGGAAATTTCGCTTTTCCGCCTCCGGCCGGAAAAAAACCGGAAATTTGCTTCCATGTCGATGTCGGAATAGCGATGAATGCGAACGGAGCGCATCAAAAAGAAGCTTGGGACTTCTTAGCGTGGCTTTGTACGACCGAAGGTACCGCCGTTGTCTCAAAATATCTGCCGAGCGGTTTTTATTCTATGTTCAATGGGGCTCATACTATCACAAGTCCTCAAAGTGCCGAAATATACGCACTCCTTACCGGACGGGGACAGGATGTTCGCTTTGTGTGGCCTAAGTTAATGAACGGGACACCGTCCGGCTATACTTTGATGAATGAAGGAGTAATTGCCGTTATGAAAGGTAAAAAAACTCCTCAGCAAGCTGCCGATGCTTTTGCAAAAGGTCTTGCAAAGTGGTACAAGCCTTGATCCCTTTTGAAAATAAACGACACAGCTGCGTTAGCAAAATATTACTTTTTTGCAAGGTCGGTTGCGAATATCTTTATCATGATGATGACGGAGAGCACGACGACAATTCCGTCAACGAGCGGCATTGCAAGCCATATTCCCCGCGCTCCGAAAAAATGAGGAAGAATAAGCACGGCAGGCACAAAAAGCACGAGCTGGCGGGAAATCGCTAAAATACCGGCGGGTTTCGGCTTGCCGATGGCCTGAAAGAGTGTCATATTCAATATCATAATTGCAAGCGCAGGGAAGATGATCATAGCGGTAACAGTATTGGTTTTTCCCTGTGCTATGAGTACGGGGTTATCAATGAACAAGCCCAATACCTTTTCGGGACTCAGTAAAAAGATAGCCCATGCCGTTATTGCAAGCAAAAGACCGAAGCCGTAGAACATACCAGTTCCTTTTTTTACCCGGTCAAAAAGTCCTGCGCCGAAGTTTGTACCGACAAAGGGCTGGTATCCTTGGCTTAATCCCCACAGCGGAATAAAGCTCAGCATCAAATAGCGGAAGAATGCACCCATCAGAACTACTTGATCTTCTCCACCGTATTTTTTCAACGTCGAATACATGACTGTTTGCTGTACCAACGAAAGTACCTGCATAATCATACCGGACATACCGATTGCAATTGTTTCTCCGACAATTGATTTATCCAATTTAAAGGTTTTAAAGCGGACATTTTTGCTGAAACATAAAAAGTAGAAAAAGCTGAACAGTGCAAAAACTGCCTGAGAAATAACCGTCGCAACGGCTGCTCCTGCAAGCCCCTGCTTGAATACGATGATAAAGAGCGCATCGAGTACAATATTCAGCACGGCGCCTGATCCCATGATAATCATCGCAAGCGCAATTCTTCCTTCGCCGCGCAGTACCATATTAGAAGCCTGTCCGAAGTTGACAAATATGGAGCCAAGGTACACAATCCGTAAATACTGCACGCCCATTGCATGCATTTCCCCTTCCGCTCCGATAAGGCTCAACAGTTGCGGTGCAAAGATGTAGCCGACGATCATCACCGCGGATGACATCATCACTGCCAGTACAAAGACGTTACCCATCACCGCATCGATGGTCTTTTGATCTTTTCTGCCGACTGCCCGCGACAAAATCGAGGCGGAGCCCATCCCGATCAGTACCGCAATACCGTTATTCACCAACGTAAAAGCATACGCAACGCTGATTGCGCCGAGCGCTTTTTCACCTACATACCGCCCGACAAACATTGCATCGACAAAGCTGTACAAGCTGATCACCAGCATACCAATAATGCCCGGTATACCCAACTTTAGCATGAGCTTGAATATATTTCCCGATATAAGCTCTTCCCGTTTATCCGTCATAAGAACTCCTAAAACAGAAACCGACGATATCGTCAGTTATTTGATAAAAAGAACTATATATAAATGGAAATAGATTGTCAACCATATATAACAGTTCATCAATTGGGAACTTCTAAAAACTTTCATTTTTAGAGATGTCTAATAGTACACCGCATCAACCGCTTTTCGCGGATTACGGTAGATTTATATGGGAAAAAAATATTGATATTACTAAAATTTATATTTGCTAATACGGGAATCATCGTATATAATATGACAGTATTATCGCATTATGATATGCGAAAACCATTTTCTAGGAGTTCTTATGAGTACAAAAAAGAACAAGGAAGTCTCGGGCTTTCTCAAAGGTGTTGAAAGGATCGGGAATAAGTTGCCTCATCCGGCGATGCTATTCTTTATTCTCAGCATTATCGTTGTCTTTATTTCTGCCATTGTAGCGGCTGTCGGTGCGCCGGTTACCTACTTTGACGCGAAAAAAGGACAGGAAGTAACCATAAAGGCTATTTCACTTTTGAATGTCGAGGGATTTCGCTATATTTTGAACAGCGCAACGAAAAACTTTACCGGTTTTGCGCCGCTCGGTACAGTATTGGTCGCAATGCTTGGTATCGGCGTTGCCGAGTGGACAGGGCTCATCAATACCTCGTTGAAAAAGCTCCTCACCAATGTTAACCCCCGGCTGATGACTGCTGTTGTCGTTTTTGCCGGTATTATGAGTAACATTGCTTCCGATGCCGGTTATGTTGTAGTTATTCCGCTCGGAGCTATTGTATTTGCGAATGCCGGACGGCATCCGCTCGCAGGTCTTGCTGCAGCCTTTGCCGGTGTTTCCGGCGGCTTCTCCGCAAACCTCGTTCTGGGAACCACCGACCCGCTGTTAACCGGTATCACT
Organism: Treponema sp. OMZ 857; assembly: GCF_024181085.1. NCBI lineage: Bacteria > Pseudomonadati > Spirochaetota > Spirochaetia > Treponematales > Treponemataceae > Treponema > Treponema sp. OMZ 857. Next base: position 1,792,268 of record NZ_CP051147.1, on the reverse strand, counting down.
ATTGAAGCGCTCCACAATGCCGGTATGGATATCCCGCTCGATCCTACCTGTAACTGGTACTTTATGATGGCTTCAACAGTATTGTTGACAATCGTTGGAACCTTGGTAACCGAAAAAATTGTAGAAAAGAACTTAGGTGAATATCACGGAACGTATAAGCCGGACAATATGCCTGTTTCCGCAGAAGAAACAAAGGGATTAAAACTTGCCGGTATTTCCATTCTGATTATGGTAGCCGTGCTTCTTGTCGGGATGTTCGGTTTACCCGGTCTTCCGTCTCTCGCCATCTTAAGCGAAGTAAATCCAAAAACAGGTGTCAGTTCTCTCAGCAACTTTATGCACGGCGGTTTGCTCCCCGTTATTTTACTCCTTTTCTTGATACCCGGTTTAGTATATGGTAAGAAATTAGGAAAAATTAAGAGTTCCGGAGATCTCGTAAAAGGAATGACACACGGAATGAGTTCAATGGCCGGCTACCTCGTACTGGCATTCTTTGCGGCACAGTTTGTCAGCTACTTCGGGAAGACAAACCTTGGAACGATCATTTCCGTAAACGGCGCCAACTTCTTAAAGAGTATCGGTTTTACCGGTTTGCCGTTAATCATCGCATTCGTAATTATTTCCGCCTTCTTGAACCTCTTTATCGGTTCCGCTTCTGCAAAATGGGCGATTATGGCGCCGATCTTCGTACCGATGATGGTAAACCTCGGCCTCTCACCGGCTTTAACGCAGGTTGCATACCGTATCGGAGATTCCAGCACCAATATCATTACTCCGTTGATGAGCTATTTTGCGATGATCGTTGTCTTTATGAAAAAGTATGATGATGACTCCGGTCTCGGAACATTGATTTCGATGATGTTGCCGTATTCAATCGCATTCTTGCTTTCATGGCTCGGTTTGATGATTATTTGGTATGTAACCGGTTTACCGCTCGGTCCGGGAGCATTCTTAACGTTATAAGGCATTTAGGGAACCGCTTGCGGGAGCCGGTATTTGCTGGTAATATATTGAGGAAATATTAATAAGCCGCATACAGGCAGTACTGGTTAAAATTTTTTAAGCTGCTGCCTTTCTACAAAATTTTTATAGGAGTCATCTATGAACATTGAGAGAGATACGGCAGAGGCATTACTCAATCAATATGTTACGACAGAGCATATCATAGCGCATTCGTTCGCTGTTGAAGCTGTTATGCGTGCGCTTGCAAAACGGCTTTCGCCGGCGGATGAAGAACTGTGGGGGATTACCGGTCTGCTCCATGACTTGGATATGGACGTTTCCAATTGGCAGGAGCACCCTGAACGGCACGGCCCCGTAACGGTTGAGCTGTTAAAGAAACAGAATTTCGGCTGTGAGGAAATGTACAGCGCTATTATCGCTCATAATCCCGATACGGGCGCCGTACCGCAAACACTTTTTGAAAAAGCGCTCTTTGCAGCCGATCCTATTACCGGATTTATTACTGCCGTTACACTTGTTTATCCCGATAAAAAGATTACAAGCGTTAAGGTTAAATCCATTGTCAAGAAAATGAAAGCAACCGGATTTGCGGCCGGCGCCGACAGAGGTGCAATGATGTCGATAGAAAATATCGGGATACCGTTTCCGGAATTTGCTGAATTAGCCCTTGCAGCGATGTGTGCTATCGCCGACAAGCTCGGTCTTTAGCGCGCGTTGACGTGTGAGCTTTGCCCGCCTGCGTTGAAGAGGCACTTTGACTTCTCGCGCGTTAACTCCTTTAAGTCTTGCGGGCTGTAAGCCTGTCTGATATTATACAGCTTATGGCTAAATTTAAACGGCAGTCAAAATCCGCCCGCAAGGCGGAGATACAGGAAGCTGCAAAAAAAGTATTTTTAGAGAAAGGCTTCCGCTATACGACAATGGAAGATGTGGTAAAACGCACGACACTCTCCAAGGGCGGCGTATACCAGTATTATAAAACGACAAAGGCAATTCTTTTCGATATTATGCAAAACGGAAATTATTTCCGGTATGAACGAACCGAAAAGATTGTGCAGGAGTCAGCCGGTACCGAATCGCTTGCCGAGGTTATGACAGACGCTTGTATGGCGAAGCTCTTTGATGAAGTACCCGAAAAAAAACTCTACTTGATGTTTTTAGCGGAAATTCCTTATGACCGCGATTATGAAACATTGTATTTTCAATTGGAGAACCAGGCTTTTGAACTGTTTATAAAAACCTTACACTATCCCCTCCAACAAGAACTGGAAATTCTGGATATTATCCGGCATCAAGAATATTTTCTGTTTAAAATTTTTCATGGTATGCTGGTTATGCACGAATTATTCAGCGATAAGGATGTATTTAATCAAAATAAAGAAAAAATTCGTACAATAATTCTTACTGCCATGCAAAATTTTTTCGACCGGCATCAAGATTTGTTCAACCGTTTCAACCGATGATGCGTTTACCCTGAAGGATGAAATAATATATGATATTGATTAATTTTATACTTGCAATGCTGCCAATTGTCTGGCTTATTATTTCTTTGAGCAAACTCAAGATGAGCAGTTGTAAAGCCTGCGGTATTGCGTTACTGATAACGGCAATGTTAGCAGCATTGTATTGGAAATTGCCTCCGCTACATATCTCGTCCGCTATGTTTGAAGGAGCTGCGTATGCACTCTGGCCTATCTGTTTGATTATTGTTGCCGCTCTTTTTACATACAATTTAACGATACATACCGGCGCGATGGAAAAGATCAAAGGAATGCTGATCGGTATTTCTGATGATAAAAGAATACTGATGCTGATTATCGGCTGTGAGTTCGGTAATTTTATGGAAGGTATGGCCGGGTTCGGTACTGCGGTCGCCATTCCCGCATCGATTCTTGCCGGAATAGGTCTTAATCCCATCAATGCGGTAACGGCTTGTCTTGTTGCAAATACGACGCCGACTGCATTCGGTTCGGCAGGAGTGCCGACAGCGACACTTGCTACCATTACTGGGTTGGACTTGCAGCAGCTTGCTGCAAATGCCGCGCTCATACAGGCCTTTCATACGTTTCTTTCACCGTTCCTTGCGGTGGTAATCTGCGGCGGCGGAGTAAAAGCATTAAAAGGCGTATGGCATATTACGTTGATCGCGTCGCTGTCGTTCGTTGTTCCCTATCTTCTTTTTGCACAATTGCTAGGTCCCGAACTTCCGACTATTGTCGGTTCAATTTGTTCGATGCTCTGCGTAATCCTTGCGGCAAAATTCGGTAAAAGGAAACGTAATGAGGCTCCCGGTACCGCAAAAAACGAATCGGAGTATTCCGTAAAAACTGCCGCAGCAGGGACAACAGTACCGGCAGCGCATATCGGCTTTGCCGAAGGCCTTAGAGCGTGGGCGCCGTTTATGCTCATCTTTGTATTGTTAATTCTTACCTCAAAGCTCTGTCCTCCCGTGCACAACGCGATTAAGGATTTCAAACATTCATTTATGATTTATACGGGAGAAGGAGGCAAGCCGCTCACATTCAGCTGGATAAATACTCCGGGAGTGATGATATTTATAGCGGCTATCTGCGGAGGGCTTATTCAAAAGGCTTCATTGTTCGAAATGGCAAGTGTGTTGGGCTTTACCCTAAAAAAATATTGGAGAACCTTCGTAACGATTTGCAGTGTTTTGGCAACTGCCAAAGTGATGATATACAGCGGGATGATTTCCGATATTGCCCGTTCGGCTGTTATTGCAACCGGGCCTGTGTATCCCTTTGTTGCGCCGCTTATCGGGGTATTGGGCGCGTTTATAACAGGGTCGGGTACCTCTACCAACGTCCTCTTTGGGAATTTACAGCTCGAAACCGCTCTTTCGCTCAATCTAAATCCCTATTGGATTACTGCAGCAAACGTGATGGGAGCCGGTATCGGTAAAATGGTATGTCCGCAGAATATTGCAATCGGTGCAGGAGCTATCGGTATTACCGGTTCCGACAGTAAAATTCTTGCGGCAGTGTTTAAATACTTTGTTGTGTATGCATTGCTTGCGGGTGTAATCTGTTTTGCCGGCTCGTTTCTGATGTGAGCCGCTGCACATTTCCGTTCAGCGGTTCTCTTTGGAATGTAATGCAACTCCGGGTAAGGGAGCCGGCTGTGCAAAGCGGATACATTTAAACGGATGGATATTAACTGCGTTTACATACCAGCCTTTTATATCACTTAAATCAATGACGTTGATTGCAGGAACATGAGAAAGCGGAATGACAACCGACGAATCTAACAGCAATTGTTCCGCTTTTGCAAGATATTCGAATCTCGCTTTGCGATTTTGTTCCGCCGATGCCTTTTTGATAAAGTTTTCGTAGTTGGTATTATGCCAGCCTGAATCATTTAAAGTCGAATCCGATCTGAATAATTCCAGAAAAGCAAGCGGATCCGCAAAATCGCCAATCCACGAAATAACCGCTAAATGATAGTCATCCGTTTTTAGTCGGTCATAGTATTCTTCAAAAGGAACGGTTGTAATTTCCGTTAAAATTCCGATTTTTTCCCATACGGTTTTTAACAATGCCGCTTGTTCGGTATAGAATGCCGTTTGCGGTAAGAGAATTTTTATCGGCTGCGGTGATGCGGGTTGCGGTATATTTTTTAAAAGCTTTTCCGCCTTTGTCGTATCCTGCTTATCAACACCGGGTACGGTGGGATATCCCGTGAGGGGAAATACCAACGTCTTAGCAGGAATTAAATAATCTTTGCGCAATTCAGCATAGGGGAGTGCGGCGAGCAGTGCTTCTCTGAGTGTTTGATTATTGCATGGCGCTGTGTTTGTTTTAAAATAGAAAAATTCGGTTGCAAACATCGGCGTAATGTGAATGGTATATGCCGCTGCTACTTTATTTAAGTTGACTGATCCGCAAAGCCAGTGAATAGCTCCCTGATTAAATGCTTCGGTCATTTTATCGGCATCTTCATCTAATAATATGCTGATTGCAGGGAGCTGTACCGATTCGGAATCCCAATAAGCGGAATTCTTTACGAGGCGAATTTTTTCGGCGGTAAAACTTTCGATTTTAAAAGGCCCGTTTGCAATCGGTTTAAAAGCTTCGGAAGGCTTCACAAATGAACTTTTTCCCGCATAACGGGTTATTGCTTTGAGCTGTGAAGGATGTACTGCCGAAAATGCATGATGGCAGAGTATATTGGCCAACTGTTCCGCCGGATAGACAAGCGAGATTTTTAATGAAGTATCGGACTCTGCATATAAACCGATAGCTGATGTGTCGGAGCTTTTGCCGGTGCGGTATTCTTTTACGCCCTTAACGCAGTCTAAAAGCGAGGCATACGGTAAATCAAGTTGAGGGTTTAACAAATTGATAAATGAATCGCAAAATACTTGAGCGGTAATAGGATCGCCGTTTTCAAATGCGATCTTATCCCGTAGTGTAAATGTCCAGGTTAAACCATCTGCACTGATCTTCCAATCCTTTGCTAATCCGGCGACCGGCTGTAATGTATAGGGATCGTAGGTACACAGTCCCTCATATAAACCGGTTAGAATTTGCGCTTCATTTGCATTATATGCAGCATGAGGATGTAAATTTGGAATACCGGTAGTAACCGAAACGATAAATTCTTTTTGAGGATAGGGTTCACTTTCTGCACATGCTGCAACAGATACTACAAAAGGTACTATCCATAAAGTAAGAGACAGTAATATGTTTTTTTTATTCATGAATCAATCCAAGTTCTTTCATATTTGAATATTCTTCAACGCTCGCATTGTATTCCGCTCTGCATTGATTTGCTTTTATAACTGCATTTCGGATTGTTGTCAATTCTATTTTTATCCCTTTCATTTTTGAACGCAAGATAACATCCCCGGATTTATAATACTCATCCAATCCTCCGAGTGTTTTTAAATATCCATTACATATAACAATGTATTTGTTTAAGAGTTCAAGTAATTGCTCATTATTCATACCGGTTAAACGCTGCTGCAGATCGGAGGTGCCTGACGCAAGGACTTTAAAAATACGAATTGTTTTTGCTAAATTATCAGTAAAATCTTCCAGTACGATTATTTCTTTCTTTTGCAAATTACTGATAGGATCCTTAATTGATATGGTAATTTCATGTTTTTTTTCTTCCATATTGAACGCACGTCTTAGGGCTTCTAAGAACTTGGTAAAAATCGTTGTGCGCGATTTATATATTACTTCTTGGTTTGCCATGAGTTTGGTGAGACAGGTGTCAAAATGATTACCGGTCGTACCGAGGATACGAAGCCCTGTTATAAGTACCGGCCGCATATTTTCTTGTTTATTGGTTTTTATATCTTCTTTTTGCGATACGTTCAAATGACGTAATATTTCCCGTTGCAGATGTTCCGAATCGGGACCGTAATCTTCTTTAATAACTTCCATTACAAGCTCATGATAGAAGGGGAGTTTTTCGTCGTTTGCTGCGAGGGCTTTTTTTAGAGTTTTTAATAATTTAATCGGGCTTGCGATATCGGCTTGTGTAACCGTTAAATCGGGCGGCATATTTTTTCTGACCGTTAGTTTATATTCTTCTCGGTGTAGACGGGCAAGCTGACGGAGTGTTTTATTGATGTCCGTATCGAGCTTCGAAAGGTGTCCGAGCGAATCTCTCAAGAGTCCGCCGGTTAGCGTATCGGAGACGGAGTGGAGCGATTTACAAATCTCCGCTAGTGCGCGGGTGTTTGCAAGTGTTGAATTTTCATTGAGTGCCGACCACTGGAATGTTTTATTCAATGCGAGCATGGATGCAATACGCTGTGGTGTCAGGAATGAACAGTTAAATTGATAGGAGTTAGTTAAAAAATCGAGCATCGTTTGATACTGTGCCAATCTGGAACCGACGACGGCAGCACGCTCACCGTCTGAAAAAGCTTCATTGCTAGGGACTTTTATTTCGGTCATACGGCTATCGTATTTATACGGATCGTCATAGACCAAGCCCTTTTTCAGCAAATTGCTGCGGAGGATTTTTACCACACTGCCGAGTGCTGTATAATTTTGCTGTAACTGCGGGAGTAAATGCCTGTTGAACTCTTCCCGTTGTATGGCTATGTGATGTTCTAACTCTTCAGAAAAATTTTTCGTAGATTCCATACCATCATCATCGGCAGTTTAAAAAAATTTTTTATATGATTTATGGAATAACCGCCTTAAAAGCGAAGTGTGGGAATAAATATGACTTAAAATATACAGCACACTACTGTGCCGTATATTTTTAGAGGGTTTTGTGCTGCGCAATCCGTTACTTTATCGCACCTGCTGTCATTCCTTTGATAAAATACTTACTCATAAATAAATAGAGAATCATCATCGGGAGGATTGCTACCGTTAATCCGGTAAAGAGGAGCGTCCAGTTGGCACTGTGTTGTCCGAAAAAAGTACTGAGACCGACCGGCAGGGTTTTGAGACTTCTGCTATGTAAAAAGACAAGCGGAAAAAAGAAGTCATTCCAAATAGGAACTGCATTGTAGATAGTTACCAACGCAATTCCCGGTGCAATGACCGGCATCATAATTTTACTGTAAATACTAAAATCATTGCATCCGTCTATCCGTGCCGCATATTCGAGGTCTACCGGAATAGCTTTAAAGAAACCGGAAAGGATAAATATCGTTGAAGGAATACCCATTGCAGTAAAAATCAAGATAACCGACAAAAAGTTATCCATAAGCCCAAGTTTTCTGATGATCATGAAAAGCGGTATAATAGCAGCTTTCAGCGGCAGCATGATACCGCTTAAAAAGATCATATACAGCAGGGTATTTCCTTTAAACACATATCGACTGATAGCGTACGATGCCATCGATCCGAACAGCAGAACCAATACCATAGAGGATACCGTTACGATGATGCTATTGATAAAGAAGGTACTGAATCCCATATCAATCCAAACCCGTTTATATGAAGAAAAATCGGGATTGGCCGGTAAGGCGAACGGGTGTTGGAGGATTTCCCGTGTAGGTTTTAACGAGGATATGACCATATTAAAAAGCGGATACGCAATCAAAATAACATAGACAATCATCAGTGTTAAAATAGCGCCGACTGCAAAGTTCTTTACTGGAGAGGCGGCAGTCTTAATGCGCAAATTCATGTTCATACCTGTGTCTCCTTTGCTTTTCCGATTGCGACGGATACGAGCGAAATACAAAAGGTCATAATATAGATGATAACGGCGATGGTACTTCCGATCCCGATTTCGGGGTTACCGGTATCTACCGAACCGAAAGCTGTGCGGTAAAAAAGCGTGCCGATGGTGTCGGTACTGTAGTTCGGTCCGCCGCCAAGGTCGGTCATGGTGTATATCTGTTCAAAAACATTTAAACTGCCGATGATGGTTAATACCGTGATAACCGTTATGGACGGAATGATGAGCGGGAATATGATTTTCCAAAATAAGCCCATCTCGCTGACGCCGTCTATGTACGCGGCTTCGATACAGCTTTGATCGATAGAGTCGATGGCTGCAAGGAACACGAGCGAAGGGAAGCCTACCCAGCGCCAAATATTGGTTGCGATGATGGCGAAGGTTGCGGTGTTTTCGTCACCGAGCCATGCCCGCCGGAGGGATGAGAGGTCGAGGAGGTTCAAAAAGCTATTGACCAGCCCATCGCTCTTTAAATACATACCCCACAAAAAACCGACCGCTACAATAGAAAAAAGTACCGGTATAAAGAATACCCGTTTAAAAAAGCCATGCCCCGCAATCTTTCTGCTTAATGCATATCCGAATAGCAGTCCGAGGCTGTTTTGAATGAGCATTGTACAGCAGAACCAGATACCGTTGTGTTTTAATGCATTCCAAAAGCGTTCATTATAGGGAAAGGTAAAAAACAACTTTTTAAAATTGCCCAATCCGGTAAATGAGCCGCGGAGCAGCTGATTCCAGTCAAAGAAACTGTTGAACAAGCTCATAAAAAGCGGCAACAAAATAAAAACGCTGACAATCAGCAGCGCCGGCGTTACGAAAAACGCGATCCATAAAAATTTACTTGTTTTTGATGTTATCATACTTTCTATCCGGAGCAATCACATCAGACTACTCTTCAATAGCCCCGCAGAATAATATAGGCTGTTCAACCTTTCCTTTTGAAAACAGACGGACATCTACTTCGTTATTTCACAAAAATTAGTCCTCGACGTACAAAAAGTACGCCTGCGGGTAATTTTTGTTCATGCCTCGTATCTGCCTCGTCTCTTTTCAAAAGGCTAACGCAAAAATTATTTTTTAACCATTAGCCCCAATTATTCTGCGATTTTTATCTATTGTGTCTGATGCGATTGCTCTGAGCGGCTATTCCTTTTTACTTTTGGAAGGGTTTATAATAGGTAGCGATACCTGTTTGTACGTTCTTACATGCTTGTTCTGCAGTTAACGTACCTGCCAAGTATCCCTGTCCTGCAGCCTGCCACAGCGCTGAACCGGTCGGCTGTTCATAGCGGAACGGAACGAGGAAAATATAGCTGGTACTGTTTTTCATCAGCGTGATGACCTTTCCGACGAAGGGATCCAACGAGGTATCTACACCAGGGGTAGAGCTGATCATTTTCAGATCGGAAATCAGCATATTGCCTACTTCCGGGGAACCGAGGAACTGCAAGAAGGTGAGCGCCGCTTCTTTATGTGCTGTTTTGGCATTGACTGCCCAGTTCATATCGGCATAGAAAGTAACGTACTGTTTGCCTGCCTTTGTGCCCGGTACGGGGAATGCATCGAATTGAAGGGAGGGATTGTTTGCTTTAAAAGTTCCCGCTTCATACGAACCGCCGATCATGTGTGCGGCCATTTCGTTCATAAAAGCGCCTTGAATATCGGTATAACCGACACCGGTGAACAATTCCGGCATATAGGGGCGTAATGCGCCGATTTTTTTGACCGCATCCACAAAACGGGGGTCTTCGAAGGTTGTTTTACCGGCAACGACTGCATCGAAAAAGTCGTTGGCTCCGTAAAAGTTGGGGCCGACGCCACCTAAAAGCGTTTCTACCGTCCATCCGTCTTTGGAACCGTTTGCAAGTGGGGTAATCTTGTTCTTCTTACAAACTTCAAGATTGGAAATGAATTCATCCCACGTCGCCGGAACCTTTAAACCAAGCTTTTTGTAGATATCTTTGTTGTAGTAACAGAAGATCGCTTGGCTTAATGCGGGCAAGCCGTACATTTTACCGTCTTTAATGCTCCGTGCACCCTGCTTTGCCGGTTCGGAGTAATCCTTTAGATTGGGGATAAGGCTGTCAAGTGCAAGGAGATACCCGCTGTCCGCAAGTGTCTGTAAACCGCCGTACGCTCTACCCATAAACACATCCGGTCCACCGCCGCCTTGCAGCGATGCGCTCACGATCGTGTTATACTCGGTATTTTTAATGGCGGTTTGCTTTACGGTGATGTTCGGATGCTTTTTTTCAAAGGCTTTAATCACCTTCTCGTAGAATTCCACATCCTCGGTACGCCATGTCCAAAATTCCAGCGTAACTTTTTCGCCGGATCCGCTGCTTTTTTCACTTGAACCCATGGCCGTTAATGCACACGGCGTCAAGAGAAAACATGCTGCCAAAGCTGCAATGATTTTGTTTTTCATCATTTGCCTCCTTTCTCACTATCAAAAATTTCTATATTAGCCGATTTAAAAAAATCGGTTAATAACCTTTTTAATACCGCTGTCCCACAACGGCCATTCATGCCCGCCGGTACTTTCTTCATAGAAATGCTCGATACCCTGTTCCTGTAAAAAACGGTGAAAGTCCCGATTAATATCGATGAAACCGTCGGAGGTGCCGCATTCAAGGGAGAGTTGCGGATAAGCCTTTCCCTGCATGAACTTTTTCATTTTGAGTACCGCATTTTTATATTCGCTTTCCATATTCTCTATACTGCCGAATATACCCTTCGCCCATTCAGGGGTAAAGACGGGATGTTCAGGCGAAAGCTGCTCCCTCGTCAAAAAAGCGGAGGAAATGCCCGCCGCCGCCCCAAAGTTATGCGGATATAAACACGCTGCCCGTATTGCCCCTGCGCCTCCCATCGAAAGCCCTGCGATAACGGTATCCTCCCGCTCCGCTGAAAGGCAAAACAACCTCCGTGTCAGCCGTATCAGCTCGTCCCCGACAAAGGCGCCATACTGCTGCCCGTGAAGTTTACCGTCGATATAAAACGCATTTTCCGCCGCCGGCATGACGACGGCAATATGTTTCTCCGTTGCGTAGCGGCGTATGTTTGTAAGCGTGAGCCAGTCCGTATGGCAGCCATACAGCCCGTGTAACAAATAAAGCGTTTTGAGCGGCTTGGTTTCTTTCACCTGCGGTCTTTGCCCGGAAGCATCGGGTGCGCTTTCTTCCGCCGGAATAATTGCGCACAGTGAAACCGGACGCATAAATGATTGTGCAAAAACTTCGGTATAAACAAGAGCCATCTTACTTTTTCTTATCCTAAAACTGCTTGCCTAAGAATATCATTTATTTTTGTTTGATATCCTTTTCCCGTTGCTTTCAACGCCGCAAGCACATCGCTATCTATCCTTAGATTATATTCTGTAGATACAGGAAGTGTCAATGTAAAAAATTCAAGTAAAAAATTCAAGGTGATAACGGCAAAGACACAAAGGGCATCTCTAAAAACTCGGTTAGGTTTTTAGCGGTTCCCTAAAAGCTTATAAACGCTGTTTGATTATTCGACTTTGTTCTTTATCCAATAATCGCAGTCTTCGTATCCTTCGGCAACGGTATGTTCCCTGTAAAGAGTGCCGCCGAAATGTTCCATCACCGCCTTATCCGTTTCGCAAAAATACGGCATCAATTCGCTGTATCCGTTCTTTTTTGCAAAATCGGCGATGGGGCATCCGAGCAAATGAATACTGATTCCTTCTTTGCGGTTTAGTGGGTTTATTTTCATTCCCCATGTATTGTTCCATGAGCCGTCTTCTTTGTGCTTATTCAATTTTCGTGCCCTGAGCGCAAAAAGCCCGTGAAAAAGTTTTTGCACGAGCCTGTTGTTGAGATTGAACCGCGAAAGCTGTCCACCTTTTTTATCGCCGATCATCATACCGTAACACATAGCCGTAATCTCATCAGGCGACATATTGCGGTTCATACATTCATAATACGCAAAGGCAGAGAGCGCACCATAAAAGTTTTTCGACATCGGATTGTCTTTACCGCCGATGCTCGGTGTATCATTTGCAAACTTTTCATAGGTTTCAATAATCGCTTGGTACTTCTTTCCCGCCTCATCCGGTTGGAATTTTTTATTCAGTTCATTCCTGATCCAATTCGCAGACATTTGCGGAATTTCAAAATTTGTTTTCATTGCCATCCTATTTCTCCTTGTGCATACACGCGCGATCATTCCCTCGTAAATAGCATATCTATCATTTTTGTATCTTCAAATTATACAATATTTTATACTTTTTTTCTATCTGTTAAAAACCTTCCTTATAATCTGTGAGCTTTTTATAACAACAATAGAAAAAAAGACTTAAAAATGATATACTCGGAAACCTTTTTATGGGATCCCCGCTACACAAGAACCGAAGATTTGATTAAAATCGCATAATAAGAGTGTACCTTGAACATTTATTTTTGTGCAGTAATGAAGTAGACGGTATGCATATTTTCAAAGGCCACTAATAGGAGATGATGGATTATAATGAAAGAAATTCCCGTAACGGAGCAGCGTAATCCTGCTTCATATCAAATCGATACGAAAAGTACGGCAGAAATTTTAACGATTATCAATAATGAAGATAAAAAAGTTCCCGAGGCGGTTTCGCAGGCGATTCCGCAATTGACGCGGCTGGTCGATTGCGCGGTTGAGGTGTTTCAAAAAGGCGGACGGCTGTTTTACCTCGGTGCGGGAACCTCCGGCCGTTTGGGGGTGTTGGACGCCTCAGAATGTCCGCCCACCTACGGCGTGTCCCCCGATATGGTGCAGGGCTTTATCGCAGGCGGGGATGCCGCGCTCCGTCGGTCTATCGAAGGCGCCGAGGATGATGAGAACCACGGTATCGATCAGCTGCGCGGCGCAGGTTTTTCTGCAGCCGATATGTTGGTCGGCATTACCGCCTCCGGCTCCGCGCCTTATGTGCTGGGAGCGCTCCGCTATGCCCGTTCGCTCGGTAGCCCGACCGGTGCAATAAGCTGCAATAAAGATTCACGCACCTTCGAGCTTGCCGATTATCCTATTTATCTGCCGGTCGGACCAGAAATCGTTACCGGCTCCACCCGGATGAAGTCCGGCACTGCACAAAAGCTCGCGCTGAATATGATTACCACCACCGCGATGATTCGGCTGGGAAAGGTATATAATAACTTTATGATTGATTTGATGCCGGTGAACGCAAAGCTGGTGGAACGGTCGAAACGGCTGATTAACGAGATTACCGGATGCGGGGAAGCGCGTGCCGCGCAGATATTTGAAGATTCCGGACGGAAGATACGGACGGCGGTAATTATGGCCTCGCTCGAGGTATCGAAAGAAGAAGCGGAAGCGCTGCTTAAGCAGGGGAACGGCAATATCAACAATGCGCTCGATGTGTATAAACGAGGGTAGCGGGGAGTTCGGGAAACGATGAAGCACTTATTTTTCGGGATCGACGGAGGGGGAACACAGTCCCGGCTCGGTATCTGTGATGAAACCGATCGGCTGATTGCGCAGGTAAAGGGCGGTTCTACCAACCGGTATGCGGTAGGCTTCGACGCAGCTTGCAATAATCTCCGCGAGTTGATTCAAAAACTGAAAACCGAAAGCGGTATCGACGTGCAAAACTGTGCTGCAGGCTGCTTTGCTTCCGCCGGTATGAGCACGGAACAAGAGACCGAAGATTTTCGCCGTTTTTTTACCGACGAAGGAATCCGCTGTCCTCTATATCTCTGCAACGATGCACTGGCAGCGCTTGCAGGCGGTACCGGAACGGCGGAAGGCATTATCGTAGTGAGCGGCACCGGCTCTATTGCCGCCGGATTAGATAAGAACGGGAGAACCGCCCGCGCCGGTGGGCTTGGCCATTTGATTGGGGACGAAGGTTCCGGCTTTAAGATAGGATTGGACGGGATTAAAGCCGCCGCCGCCGCTTTGGAACGGCGCGGAGGGAACACTCTATTGGCTCCGATGCTGTTTAACCATTACGGTGTCAACACCATACGGGAATTATTCCCCTTTTTGTATACAAACTTTGATAAATCGCGGGTGGCCTCTTTTTCGCCCTGTGTATTTCAGGCGGCGCAGCAATCGGATGCAGTTGCGGCACGTATTCTGGAAACCGCCGCTCAAGACCTGTCGCTCCTTGCCCGCAGCGTATACGGCGCTCTCTTCGACGGAGCGGAGGCGGAATTGGTATTCTCGGGCGGCATTTTGGAACATCAAGCCTCTTTTGCAAAACTGACCGCTGCCTATATCTGTGATGCGTTGCCGCAGGTGCGAATTATCCGCCGCCGTTTTGAGCCGGTAGTCGGTGCGTGTATTCTTGCCCGGCTTGGCAGATATTAAATTTCAGTGTCAATTGCATTGGAAATATTGTAAGTATTTACCTTTCTTTTTTGAGTAATATGAGTTAGAATAGAAAAATACTGCTTTTGTAGCCGTTTCGAATTCTGCCGGAGTTTTACATGAAAAAAGTTGTGCGGATAGTTATTCTCTCAGTTTTGGCGTTTTGCCTTTCCATAGCCTGTAAAAACTACACGGCAGATATTGAAGATTATTTAAGCTATTGGTCAGCCGGTGTATCGATTATAGATTTTCCTTTTGACCTGAAAGTGCAAACCGATGACGAAGGTATGCAATGCGTTTCCTCCACAGAAAACGTAATCCTTACATTTACCGTACGTAATCCTAAAAATTTAGATTTAAAAATGCCGGGAGATTCCGATGCTCCTGCCGATATTATCTCATTTCCTTATATTCCGGATGCCCCCGGTAAAAGCGCTGCCACACCGCAATTCGGCAAAGATTATACGTTTGAGAAAATTTCAAATACCGAGCTGAAGCTTACCTATACAGCGAGCTTTTTGAAGCAGTATGAATGGGGCAAGGGAGATATAACTCCTTCTATTATACTTTATACCACGGACGGCAGAGTGTTTAAGCAAAACATTCCGTTTAAGCTCAAAGTAAATACTCCTCCTCCGGCTATTCAAAAATGTATTATTGGACAGACAAAAACCGCTTCCTCTTCCGAAACTTCTTATTATGTTCTGTGCTTGCAGCTGCCGTCCACCGAAATGAACCGAGAATTCAACGGCAGTCTTTTGCATAAGGATATTGCCGGTATTGAAATCAACGGAACAATATATCGTCTTTCGGTAAATGAGGCGCAACATACATTTATCAAACCTAAAGATACTGCTTTTTTAGCTGTAACGGATGTAGAGAAACTTGAAGCCAATGCGAAGGATATTCCTTCCGATTGGACGCTGTATTTTAAAACCGATGTTGCAGCAAAGCCGGATAGTTCCAAAAAAGAGTATACGGTTAAATTAAAGGACGCAAAAGGTTTGATGTCACCGGCGTTTAAAGCGGCTACCAAACCGAATACTCTGCAGCAGGAAACGCGGACTGTAACCTTTAATCTTGCAGGCGGAAATATCGGCGGCAATACACATGCTATCACCATGACTGGTGTGTCGGGAACACCGTTGACGCAACCTCCAAATCCTACTAAAGATGGCTATACCTTCAACGGCTGGACACCTGCACTGTCTGCATCCCCGACATTCCCTGCAGCAAATATGACATACACTGCGCAGTGGACGCCAAAGACCTATACCGTAACATTTAAAGTAGACGGTGGACATGGCTCTCTAAAAGGCACACATAATGGCACATCTAAGGTAGCGAGCGGTTCAGATGAGCTGAAATTTGAATCCGTTCCGCATAATAGTACGATCACCTTTACCGCAACGCCGGCAAATACAACTCTCTATAAGGTTGGGGATTGGACTTGTTCATCTTCGACAGGCTTTACGGGCGGAAGCGGACAGTCAATTGCTTCGCTTACAGTAACGTCAAATACAAGTGTGAGTGTGCAGTTTGTACCTCTTAATACTTTAACCCTAACTGAGCTTAAAATACACGGTCAAAATGCTTCGACCGGTTCCGTTACCCTGCCGTATACCATAACTCAAGTGGCGCAAAGCAATATCAACCTTGAGTTTGACGGACACCCAGGGATGTCG
The DNA here is from genome assembly GCF_024181085.1 of Treponema sp. OMZ 857. Classification (NCBI taxonomy): domain Bacteria; kingdom Pseudomonadati; phylum Spirochaetota; class Spirochaetia; order Treponematales; family Treponemataceae; genus Treponema; species Treponema sp. OMZ 857. The sequence continues at coordinate 1,776,114 of NZ_CP051147.1, read as the reverse complement.
TTTACCGTAACTCCTGCATTGCCGCTGGCCTTAACGCCGGGAACGCCTCAAAATATTACCATAAAAGTTGCGGCAAGTCCGGGGAATTATCCTGCATGGGAAAAAACGGTACGTATAACCCGCGCAAAAAACAATGTTGCAGCCTTACAGAGCTTTAAGCTTAACGGAGAAGCTAAAACTGCGCCTTTTACTACCGAATACACGGTAGATTCCGGCACGGCAACAGTAACGGACTTTACCTTTGGTGCCGGTAGTGATGGAGCAATCGCGACTGTTAGTCCAGCAGACAACAATATCCCCATAGGTACCGGAAAAAGTTTTACCATCACGGTAACAGCTCAAGACGATACTGTAAAACAGACTATAATGTTTACGGTAAAGCGCCGAACCTACAACGTAGTCTACAGTGTAGACGGTGGTGTAGGTGGCACGATTCAAGCCAATTCAGGCAGTCCGATAACAACGAACAGTAGCATTTCGGTCGAGTACGACGGAAGCGTAACCTTTACCGCAACGCCGAGTGGTGGTTGGGAAGTAGAAAAATGGATGCTTGATGGCAATGAAGTCCCCGGCCATACAAATACGAGTTATACTCTTTCCAATGTAACCGGCAATAAAAACGTAAAGGTGAAGTTTAAGAAAAAGCAAGGTATAATAGACGGCAATACGGAGACCCATGCATGGAAAGAATTATGCGAGCGGGTTGCCGCTGCCGATGACGGCGCTGTTATCATGGTAAAAAATATAATAGCAGCTTCCTCCGCCGCCGGTAACAACGGTGAAATTGTCATAAATAAGAATATTACCATTCAAGGTACAAATAAGACTTCCGAAAAACTGGATGCCGGATCGTTCAGCCGTATTTTCCGTGTAAAAGACGGTAAAACCCTTACGCTTCAAAACATAACGCTTACGGGGGGCAATACCCAACATGAACAAGGTGATAAAAATGGCGGCAGCGTGTATATAGAAAACGGTTCGTGTACGATGGACAATGTACTTGTCGTTGAATGTACTGCGGATGCAGGCGGCGCCGTGTATGTTAAAGACGGTACTTTCAGCATATCCGGTAGTACTCGTATTACCCCTTCAACCGGAGAATATGAACAGACCGCCGGTAAGAACGATGTGTATCTAAAGGGTGGAAAGCTTATCACGGTAACCGGCACTTTAACCGGAACTACTCCTATCGCTCGTATTACACCGGAAAGCTATCCGACAGGCAGCACTGCGGTTAAGGTTCTCGATGGTGCTGCTGTTAATACGCAACATTCAAAGTTTACGGTAACCGACCAAGCCGGTATGCCTTCTAAAAAATGGAAGATAAACGCTTCCGGCGAGCTTGAGGCAGTTGGCGGTCAGAGTCCGGCAATAGAGGCAACTAGTTGGGAAGACTTACGGACTAAAGTGCAAAGTGCTTCCGACGGCACCGTTATCGAAGTAACACAGGATATTACGTATAAAGGGAACAGCTCTGAATCTACAATAACGATAAATAAGAATATCACCATAAAGTCAAAAGGCGGCGATACGTATACTCTGAACGCAGATTGTACGGGAACTGTTCCTACTTATGCTTCAAAGGTTAAAAGTATTTTTAAGGTTACGAGCGGTAAGTCATTAATACTTGAAAACGTAACGCTCAGCAATGCTAAACAATATGCCGTCTCTGTTGCGGAGAATGGTTCCCTTATGATGACGAAGGTAACGATTAAGGATTGCGAGACCCAAGATCAGGCAGCCGGTATTTATTTTGAGAAAGGACGGAATCTAACGCTTACCCGCTGTACAATTGCAAAGTGTAAGGGAACAGGTTCCGCTTCTTCCGGCGGTATGTATATTCAGGAACCGATGGGAACGGTGAGTATAAAAAATACGGAAATTAAAAATTGTGAAGCACAACACGATGGAGGCGGTATACGTCTTAGTCAAGCGAACTGTACGTTGGAGAATGTGAATATTCAAGAATGCAGTGCTGCTAACGGAGGAGGAATTTATAATAGAGGTAGCACTCTTACGATAACGGGAGGTTCTTTTATAAAGAATAAGGTATTAGGTTCAGGTGCAAATCGTCAAGGCGGTGCAATCTATAGCGAAGGCGGTAGTCTTACCTTAGACGGATTTACGATCGGCGGGGATAATCAGGAAGACGGTAATACGGCAAAAAAGGGAGGAGGTATCTACCTTAAAAATGTGGTAGTAACAATGCAATCTGTAAAGGTAAAAAATAATAAGGCGCTGACCCAAGGTGGCGGTATCTATCTTGCAGACGGAGAGCTTAAGATACCCAACGGTACTACTATCGCCGATAATAGTGCCACCGACAACACTGCTGGCAACCATAACAGCGAGGCCGGTGGCGGAATTTATGTTGAAAAAGGAACGCTTACGTTGAATGGAGGTATTATCTCCGGTAACAGTGCCAATGCTAATAAGGGCGGTGGCGTTTATCTTAAAGCAGGAACATTTACAATGAATTCGGGAGAAATTAAAAATTGTTCTGCAAAATACGGCGGAGGAGTTTCTCTTGCCGGTACGAGCACCTTTACGATGACCGGAGGAACTATCACAGGTTGTAAGGCAGACGTCGAAGGAGGAAAGGGCGGCGGTATTTATACAGAACTAAAGACAAAGCTGACTTTAGAAGGGGCTGCTAGCAATCCGGTCGTTATTTCCAACTGTACGGCAAAAGAGACCGGCGGTGGTATGCATATTTATACGCAGAATACGGTAACAGTCAAAAATGCTCGTATTGAAGGAAACTCTGCAAATAGCGGCGGTGGTGTGTATTTAGAGCAAGGGACATTTACTATTGCCGGCAGTACCCGTATTACTCCTTCAACTGAAACAACAGCTGGAAAGAATGATGTTTTCCTAGAAGAGGGAAAGTTTATCACAATAGAAGGAACTTTAACTGAAACAGGAACCGTTGCACGTATTACGCCCAAAAAATATGAGAACGGGGTAAAAGTTCTCCAAGCGTCTTCTACGGAGTGTGCTAAATTTACGGTAACGCCGAAAGGCACGGAAATATGGTCAATAAATAATAATGATGGGACTTTGAAGAAACCGTGATGCAACCGCCTCGTAAATTGCTTCTTTGCATTTTCTTGCAATTCCGTGTATAATGCGGTGGCCATGGTGAGTATGGAAACGGAAGCGTGTGAAGTATTATATCGGTTTTTTAGAACCGCATCTGAATATATTGAAGGATACCGCAGCGATGCGCCGTATCCCGAATCGTTTGCATTTGCCGGAGATTCAACGGCTCTTGTTGCGACAACCGGCGCTGCGGTGAATGCAGTTTCCGTTGAAACCGGTTCTGCGGAGATTGTAGGCACCGTAACCGGCGCTTCTGCTGCGGTTTCGGCAGGGAGCGGCGCGCCGTTCGGGTCGATGCAGGAGATTTACGCTGCGGTTGCACAGTGCTCCGCCTGTGTATTGGGGCAAACCCGTACTCATCCGGTGGCGGGGGAAGGCCCCGAAGAGCTTTCCCGCCTGACCAATTCCGTTGAGGTGATGGTAATCGGCGAGGGGCCGGGCGCTGACGAAGACCGGCAGGGCAGACCCTTTGTCGGCAGGGCGGGACAGCTCCTCGACAAGATGTTGGAGGCTATTCAGCTTTCACGTAAGACTAACTGCTATATCACTAATGTGGTTAAATGCCGCCCGCCTCAGAACCGCGATCCTGCGCCGGAGGAACGGAGCTGCTGTGCCGCCTTTTTGGATGCGCAAATACGGCTGCTCCGCCCTAAGATGATTCTGGTGATGGGGCGCATTGCCGCACAGCATTTGCTGCAAACCTCCGACGGTATCGGAAAGCTGCGGGGGCGTTTCTTCGACTATCAGGGGATACCGTTAATGCCCACCTATCATCCGAGCGCGCTGCTTCGAGACGAAAGCCTTAAACGCCCCGCATGGGAAGACCTCAAGCGATTCCGCGCCCGTCTGCACGAACTTCAGGCACAAGGCTAATCTATGGCGCAGTGGCTTGAGCTTGTCTTTAAACTTCCTTTATATCAATCATTTTTTTACCGGAATACCGCCGCTGGGGACGGACAACAATCTTTGGCCGGCAGGCGGGCTGCGGTTCGATTCGGCTCGCGCAAGCTCGTCGGCTTTATCGTTGCGGAATATGAAACGCTGCCCAAGAGCTGCCCCTTTGCGGAAGCCGACATAAAGCCGATCGACCGCATCATCGATGCGGAACCGCTTTTCACCGATGAGCAGGCGGCGCTTGCCCGCTGGATGTCCCGCTTTTATATCTGCGCCGAGGGGATTGCGCTGTCTGCGATGCTGCCCTCCGGTAAACGTGAAGCGGGGGAGCTGAATACCGACGGGATCGAATTCGCCGGAACCGATTTTTCCGCCTCGGCACTTACGCTTTCGGATGAACAACGTTCCGCCGTAGAAGCGATTTCCGGCTGCACCGGCGGCGAGTTCTTCTATGTGTACGGTATTACCGGTTCCGGTAAAACCGAGGTCTTTTTGCAGGCCGCCTCGCGTGCGCTTGTTGCCGGAAAATCGGTTATCTATCTGGTACCCGAAATCACGCTGAGCCATCAGGTTGCGGAAACCGTCAAAAAGCGTTTCGGCGACCGCTGCGCGGTGCTCCATTCGGGACTGACCGGCAGCAAGCGGCTTGCGGAATGGCGGCGTATTGCGCGAGGCGAGGCGCAGATTGTCGTCGGAGTACGCAGCGCCATATTCGCCCCCGTCCGTGATTTGGGACTCATCATCATCGACGAGGAACACGACGGTTCGTATAAGTCGGGTTTTGCGCCCCGCTACCACGCGCGGCAGGTTGCGATGTACCTTTGCAAAAAACACGGCTGCCCGCTGGTGATGGGTTCGGCAACGCCGTCGGTAGAGGCATGGCATTTGATGAAAACCGGCACAATCCGTACTCTGCGGCTGAGCGAGCGGCTTTCCGGCGGGGCGCTGCCCCATATCCGCATCGAATCGCTGTTGCATACGGCCGGAGCGTTAAGCACTGCGCTGATCGATGAAATGCGCCGCACCAAAACCCAAGGAAAACAGACCATTCTCTTTTTGAACCGCCGCGGGTTCTCCCATTTCTTTAAGTGTAAGAACTGCGGACACGAACTCTTGTGTAAAAACTGTTCGGTGCCGCTCACCTTTCATAAAAGCGAGGGGTTGATGAAGTGCCACTACTGCGGATGGACGGCAAAGCCGCCGAGCGCCTGCCCCGAATGCGGCTCCATCGAGGCAGGCTACACGAGCATTGGTACGGAATATATTGAAGAACAGGTACGGAAAACCTTTCCCGACTGCACCGTTCAGCGTATCGATACCGATGTGCTGCAAAAAAACAAGCAGGCGGTTCAGATCTTAAATAACTTTCGGGACGGCGCCGTCGATATTTTGCTCGGCACGCAGATGATTGCCAAAGGCTTAAACTTTCCCGGCGTGCGGTTAGTCGGAATTGCGCTTGCCGACACCGGCTTGCAGATGCCCGATTTTAGAGCCGCCGAGCGCACTTTTTCGCTCATCATGCAGGTAGCGGGCAGGGCAGGGCGGTATGTTCCGGACGGGGAGGTTATCATTCAAACCTATAATCCCTATCACCCTGCAATTGTCTGTGCGCAACACAACGATGTGGAAGGTTTTTATAGGCAGGAGCTGCAGCAGCGTCAGGCGTTGGAATTTCCTCCCTTTGCCCGTCTTATCCGGCTGGTGTTCCGCAGTAAAGATCAACACAAAGCGGAAGAAGCCGCTTTTGGCGCACGGGAGCTTTTACCGCAGCTGTTTCCGCCTGATGCTGCGGAAAGCATAGAAATACTTGGCCCGTCCGACTGTATGCTTTCACTTGTAGCGGGCAATCACCGGATGCAGCTGCTGTTGCGCGCCGAAACGCTTGCACCGATGCAAAAAGCCGTCTACCGGTTTATCACCGAATACAAAGCGGCTGTGGGTGTGTATATCGAAACGGATGTCGATCCGGTCGGTTTATTGTGAGGCAGCAATATGCAGTTGAGGGGGATGGTATGCAGCAGAATATAACGATGTTTAAAACACAGCCTTTTGTTTCCGAAAAGGTTTGGGGATATGAGCGGTGGATTGTCTCCGTTCATCCGGCGGGGCAGTCTCTTGTGGATGATGCAACGCCGCAGATAGGAGGAACATCGCTTGATGCTATGGCCGGCGCTTCGTATCCGCTTTTGATTAAAATCATTCAGGCGAACGAAACGCTTTCGGTGCAGGTGCATCCCGACGATGACTATGCGCGCCTCCACGAACACAGCGCCGGTAAAACCGAGTGCTGGTATGTGCTCGATGCGGTGCCCGATGCAAAGATTATTTACGGATTGCAGAAGGATTACAACCGCAGCGAGCTGGAAACGGCCATTCGGGATAATACGATTGAGCACTGTCTCCGCTCCGTTCCCGTCTCGAAGGGAGATTTTATCTTTATCCCTGCCGGAACCGTCCATGCGATACAAGGCGGCTTGCGGCTTTTAGAGGTGCAGCAGTCAAGCGATATAACCTACCGGCTCTATGACTGGGGGCGTCCCCGTGAGGTGCATGTACAAAAAGGGCTCGATGTATTGCGGTACTTACCTGAGTCGGCGCTGACACCGGAACATCCTTTTAGCGGAAAATCGGTATGTCCGTATTTCAGGCTTGAAAAAAAAGATTTTTCCACTACGGAGACTATTTCGTTTTCAGCATTTGATACCCCTGCTGCAAAAACCGGATGGTGCAGCCTCTTTATCATCGCCGGAAGCGGTACGCTTGAAATTGCGGAAAACAGCATACTTGAAACTGCCGGAGCGCCATCTTTGCAGGTAAGGGCTGAGGACTGTATCATGGTGCGGCGGGAATCTACCGTTTCGGTTATTCCAAATCAAGGCTCGCCTCTTTCGATTATGCTGATGGGGTAGTAGCAATTGAACGGATGCATCGTATAACCGGCAAGGAATCCCATCTTGTATCAGGATAACCGCATTAAAAATATTTTCCGCGGGGTTACTAAAAAAACGGCCTGATGCATTTACCCCGATAAAACAATGTTGACAGAATGAATATCAAAGTTGATAATCATTGTTAAGAAAAAAAGAGAAGTTCGCCGGTTAATCGATGTCGGTAAAAATCGGCAGCTTCATGTAAAGGACGGTCTATATGAAAATGTTTTGGGTACGAATGAGTCTTTTGGCATTAAAGGTGATCGGCGGAATTGTAGGTGTTGCTGCCCTATTGTTCATAATTTTATTACTGTTTATTACAATAACTGAGTATCGCCCTGACGCTCAAGAGCCTGCTGAAGTCATAGGAGAAGCTGCCCTTACGAAAGAAACCGTTGCGCTTGGAAAACCGATCGATATTGTCAGTTGGAATATCGGCTATTGCGGACTTGGTGCTGGACAGGATTTCTTTATGGATGGCGGTACTATGGTACGCCCTTCGGACAAAAAAGAGGTGGAAAAAAACCTTGCCGGAGTTATCGAGACGCTGAAACGATATCCTTCTGATTTTTATTTTATTCAAGAAATGGATAAGTCCTCAAAGCGTTCTTATTATATCGATCAAACGGCGGCACTTGCTGACTCGCTCGGTACAGCGCTTACCTATACCTATAATTTTAAGGTCTCGTATGTTCCGTATCCTCTTCCTCCAATCGGGAAGGTAGCGAGCGGAGTTGGCCTTTTTACGCGGTATCCCTTTACGGACGCCTATCGTTTTGCGTTGCCGGTGCCGTTCAAGTGGCCGGTCAGAACGGTTAATTTAAAACGCTGTATGCTGATAAGCCGTTTCCCGCTCGAATCGGGCAGGGAGTTGGTAACTGCGGTGTTGCATCTGGAAGCGTACGATGACGGAGAAGGCAAAATTGCTCAAACCAATGCGCTTATCGATTTTGTCCGTGCCGAATATCAAGCGGGAAACTACGTCATCGCGGGCGGTGATTTTAACCAAACCTTCCCGGGCACACAGGCTCGTTATCCTCTTTACGATGAGTTTTGGAGGCCGGGCGCAATCAGCGGAGGTTCATTGCCGGAGGGGTGGCAGTTTGCCGTCGATGACAGGGTTCCTTCATGCCGTCTTAACAATGCACCGTATACGCCTGCGCTTACCGACGAAAATATCCGTAACAAGTGGCCGTACTACGTTATCGACGGCTTTATCGTTTCTCCGAATATCTCTGTTGTGTCGGTCGAGACACTCGACGAATCCTTCCGCTATGCCGACCATAATCCGGTAAAGCTGCGTGTCGTCTTGAATCCCTAATGCCGTAGAGAGGACGGGGTATTAAAGGGTATCCCAAAAATAAGATTTTGGGATATTCCCTAAACTATCCTCATAGATAAAGATCTTCCTTTTCTTTTGCAAAATTGCCCATTGTCGGATATACTATAAGTATTGCAGATGCAGGAATACTGCTATTTGCCAAGGAGTAAAAGATGCAGATGAATAGTGTGGTTATTAGAACCGACAACATGGAAAAATCATTGCAGTTTTATGAGAAAGTGCTCGGGCTCACCTTCGAGTCTATGATGTCTGCTGCACCGGGGAAGCAGATCGCCTTTTTGTATGATCCTAAATCGAATGGCCGTTTGGAACTGATCCATAACGATCGTTCAAAGGTAAAAAAGGAAAACTCTATTTCGTTGACATTCACTGTGAATCAGATTGGTGAGACGGAAAAATACCTCCGCTCTAAAGATGTCCGGATTATCATGGAGCCGCGAACGGTAAAGGATGGTAAAAAGATATTAACAGCAGTCGATCCCAATGGAATCGAAATAGATTTTATTGAAGCTAAATAAACAGAAGGATATCTCTAAAAACCAAAGTTTTTCGAGATGCCCCGATGTTCTGAAAGATTTTCATAAAAAAAGCGTTGTAAAGTATTTACAACGCTTTTTTTATAGCAAGTTACCGGCGATTACAGCCGGATTTAATCCCCTTGTTCGGCGTAAAGCACGGGGTATTCACTCATCCGGCTGAATCAATAGACCAATAGAAATTACTTATTCTTTTTTTGATCCGTATTGGAGTTGGAACTTGAAATGGTGCGCATTACTTCGTAGGCTCTGGTTCTTACCGGAGTTACATAGTTATAGTTATTTGCAATACGCATTACCGTCTCAAACATTTCCTTTTTGTTTATAATTGAGCTGGACATCTTTTCGAAGGTATTCAGGATTTCAAGCGCGAGCGAACTTGTCGGATTAACCGTATCGAATTTGCGGGCAATCCAGTTAATCATATTGAATACTTCATCATTGTCATTTTTACCGATTTCGCCGAGCGATTTTACCGCTGCTGTGATAACGGAGGGTTCATTATCGGTGTACATAACCGTAATCAATGAATCCTTTGCCTTGTCGGTACCCATTTGTCCGAGCAGCTCACATGCACGGCGTCTTATTTCCGGATAATTGTTTACTACCCTGCCGTCTTCTCTCACAACGGTTGAAAGCCCTTCGGTTGCTAACGTACTTAACGCTACCTGAATTTCTTCCGATTGGCGGCCTTCATTCAATGCCTCTTCGATATACTGTAAGGCAACACGTTTTGAATCGCGCCCTTCAGCGGCAACCATTTCTTTAATCATAACGCCTTCAATTGAATTGAGGTATGCCTGTTCGACGGTAATCATACCATCAGACTCACTGCTCTTATCATTTTTCTTTGCAGCGTCTTTATTCTGTGCGCAGATAAGCGGAGCAGTAAGCAGTCCTAAAGCCAGTGATAGTATCAATAATTTGTGCCGCATGGTAACGACCCCCTTCCTTTGTTCAAAGTTGATATTTACTAGAATACTAACTTATTGTCAGTTATTTTTTTGCAAGTGTCAAGAGGCCGATTGTTTTCGATTTTCGGATTCCAATATATTTGATAACCGCCGGCAATTTTACACGATAATTATTACCGCTTGACCTTTCATTCTTTTACTTATATCATAAAAGAGGATTGTAAAACTATTGATCCTTGAGTTTCAACAAGTAAGGTGAGTCGAATGAAAAAGTTAAAGATACCTGCAGTGCCGTCAATCAGAAGATTACCGTCCTATTTGCATATAGTAAAGCAAGCCCAATCCGATGGATACCCCTATATTTCCGGTACCGTTATTGCTGAAGAGCTGCATCTTGAACCGATCCAAGTACGGAAAGATTTAGCTATTACAGGCATTATCGGTAAGCCGAAAAAAGGATATCCGGTTGAAGATCTCATTTCAGCTATCGAGCATTTTCTTCGCTGGGATACTTTGCAAAAAGCGATTCTTATCGGAGCAGGAAATCTTGGAACCGCGCTCACCGGATATCAGGGATTTAGAGATCACGGGTTGGAAATCTGTGCGGCTTTTGACAGTGACAAAAGTAAGATCGGAAAAAAAATTCATGGTATTCCGATTTTTGCAATGAATAAATTGACCGAAGAAATTAACACTTTGCATCCTGCCTTAGCAATTTTAACTGCACCTTCACCCAGCGCACAGGCGATTGCCGATCAATTGGTAGAAGCAGGTATTGACGCAATCTGGAATTTTACGAATGTTAAAATCAAAGTACCTGATAACGTCCTTGTTCAACAGGAAGATCTTACTTCAGGCTATGCGCTTTTAGGCGTTATGATGAATACCCGTATTCAGCAAGCAAGCGAATAGCTTAGTTGATTTAAAATTTACGTATATGGGACTTTAAGGAGTATATGCGTTAAAGTCCCGTAGTAAAACTGCTATGAACTCTTCCGAATATTCTCAACAGGCGGCTCTTTTTTATAACCGCCTCGTAAAACGGTATAAGCATTTAAAAAAATATGCACGGCGATTAAACCTCTTTGCCTATCGGCTGTATGATAGGGATATTCCCGAAATTCCCGTTGCTGTCGATCTCTATATTGAAGATACAAGCGGTGCATTGTTTGCCGTGCTTACCGAATATGAACGGCAGGTCTATAGGCACGAAGATAAAAGTGTCGCTTCTCTTTCGGAGCTGACGGAAGCGTTATGCGCTGCTTTACAGATTCCTTTGGAGCAAGTATATGAAAAATGCCGAAAGCGGCAGCGCGGTGAAGCTCAATATGAAAAGATTGCAGATAGCGGAAAGCGGATTATCGTGCGGGAAGGTAAGTGCCGCTTCTTTGTCAATATATCCGATTATCTCGATACCGGTTTATTTCTTGATCACCGTCCGGCTCGGCTTGCCGTTGCCGACAATGCTGCCGGTAAGTCGGTGCTGAATCTTTTTTGCTATACCGCTTCTTTTTCTATTCATGCGCTGGTAAACGGAGCGCGGCGGGTTTGTTCGGTTGACTTGTCGAAAAACTATTTGCAATGGGCTGCTGAAAATGCTCAGCTGAATGGGGTCGCCGATTCCGAACGCTGCCGGTTTGTGCAAAGCGATGTCCGTCTTTTTCTGGAGCAGGCTGCAAAACGGAAAGAACGGTGGGATATTATCATCTGCGACCCGCCGACATTTTCCAATTCAAAACGTGCGCCCCAATTCTTCGATGTGAACCGGCATTGGCAGGATTTAATTCGCAGTTGCTGTCAGGTATTGGCGGCGGAAGGCGTTTTGTACTTTTCGACCAATTCACGAACGTTGCGTTTTGACACGGCGGAACTTTCGGATAGACAGGATCGCAGCATGGGAGAGGATAAGTTTATTTACAACAATACGCTCTTCACCGTGCAGGATATCAGCGCACAATCGATACCGGAAGATTTTCGGAATAAAAAAATTCACCGGTTGTGGAAGATAAGCCACAGTACGCCCTTTTGAAAATATACGGTGTATCACTGTATTTTATTTCTAAAAACCTCAGTTTTTTAGAGATGCCTAGTTGGTGGTTTACATCGAAATTGCCTGACCGGACAAATCCTGTTATACTTACTCCATGAACTTTCCACGAAAATTGCCGATCGGCGTACAGAGTTTTAAGGTATTACGGAATGACCGTTATCTCTATGTAGATAAGACGAAGTATATCACTCAATTAGTAACAAGCAGTCGTGTTTATTTTCTCAGCCGTCCGCGGAGATTTGGCAAGAGTTTGTTCCTTTCGACATTATCTGCATACTTTCTTGGAAAAAAAGAGTTATTCAAAGACTTATACCTTGAAACAGCTGAAGAGGAACTTGCTTTACAAGAAAATCGATCTGCATGGCAGGAATATCCGGTGCTATATTTTGATTTTAATGTCGGAAAATATACGGATAGCGGGGCATTAAATGAGCGGCTACATGTTATGTTATCTGAAGCAGAGTCTTTATATGGTATTTCGACATCGAAAGAAGCACAACCGTTTTTTGCTTCACGCTTTGAACGGCTGATAAAGACTGCCTATCAACGGACCGGTAAGCAAGTAGTCATTCTTGTTGATGAATACGATAAACCGCTCCTGCAAACGATGGGCGGAAATGAAGCCTTGAATGAACAATACCGAAACGAACTGAAAGCATTTTATTCGGTTATTAAAACCTGCGATGAATATATCCGTTTTGCCTTTTTAACCGGTGTTACCAAATTCAGCAAGATTAGTATTTTTAGCGATTTAAATAATCTGAAAGATATCAGCTTACATGAAACGTATGCCGGTATCTGCGGTATCACACAAAAAGAGCTGGAAGATAATTTTGAACCTGAAATTCAAGCACTTGCCGAAAGACAAGAACTTGATTATCCGCAGGCAATCGCAGCCTTAAAGCGATGGTATGACGGCTATCTGTTTCATCCTACAGGGGAAGGAATGTACAATCCTTTTAGCCTTCTCAATGCTTTTGATTATAAAGAGATCAAAAGCTTCTGGTTTAGCACGGGAACCCCGACATTTTTAGTGAATTTTCTTAAAGAAGCACACTACTTTATTCCCGACTTGGATGGAAATGTTGAGCTGGATGAATCGGGATTACAGACCTATCGGGCGGTAGCACAAGATGCATTGCCTATTCTCTTTCAGGCCGGCTATTTGACGATTAAAGACTACATAAGCGATCTGAGACTCTATCGGCTCGGCTTTCCGAATGATGAAGTACGATATGGTTTTTTGGAAAATCTGCTGCCAGCATACTCTGATGTCCCCTTTGGTCAAACAGGGGTATGGGTTGGGCGGTTTGTACAAGACATCCGCAAGGGTGATGTGAATAGCTTTATGGAACGGATGCAGTCGCTTATCGCCGGTATCTCGTATGACAACTTTAGCAAAGAAAATCTCAAATTGCGGGAGCAGAATTATCAGACAGCGGTATACCTCATCTTTGCGTTGATGGGACAATTTGTACAGACGGAAGTACATTGCGGAACGGGGCGAGCAGATGCCGTGGTTACTACGGCTGATTCTGTTTACATCTTTGAGTTTAAGCTGAGCGATACCGGCAGTGCGGAAGATGCACTCGCACAAATACAAAAGCAGAACTACGCTGCAAAGTATAAGATGAGCGGGAAGAAGATTGTACTCATCGGTGCAGAATTTGAGGAAGCAACGCGGACAATTAAGAATTGGAAAGTAGAACAGCTATGATACAAACTCAATCCTGTTTTTCGTGGTGGAGAATATGTTTGAAAATATGAGTCCGATAATAATGCATCAGATAAACGGAGCGGCGTATTGCTGCCTTGCTTCAGAGATGGAGCCGCGTGCTTTTGCGCATTCGGCTGTTACCGATTATCTTCACGACGCCTGTTTGCGTATTGCGCCTGACGGGACGGTGCAGGAGTTTTATCTTAACGAAACCATTACGTTTTTTAATACGGAAAAAGGACGGGAAGAGGTTGGAATTGTGCTACCGCTGCGGGAAGCGCACTCGCTTATCCATTTTGCTTGTCTCGATACGGATGCTGCGGCCGGTGCGTTTTGTGATCCGCAGGCGCTTTTTCGTGCAGAGGTTGTACTACGAAAGTTATACCGGCTTTTTGCTTGCCTCCTCGCTGCGTATCAGCGCGGTACGGTAAGTGAGGATTGTTTCCGAGCTGTTGTGTCCGCTCCCTTGTGTTTGCTGGCGGAGGGAGGAGCCGACGGCGGCGCTCAAGAGCTTATCGTACTTTCGCCTCGATTAGTACTTCGCTGCGTTACTGCCGAAACCGCGGCGGCGCTCCGCTTCCATTATCCGTGGGTACATCCTGATGCGGAACGAGTGCCGCTTGACGATGCTGCGTCCTTTTTCTTAGCAACGCTCAGCTATGCCTGCATCACCGGAGCGCCGCCTTTTAACAGCGCTGCCGTCCCGTTTGCAGCGGTAGACGGGAATGACTTTTGCGCCAACGGTGCGGCGGAACGGCTGGTGCAGAATATACGGGACGGCGTTTATGTGCCGATTGAACTCCGCCGTCCGGCGCTGTGTCCGCAGTTTGCGCGGCTTATCGATGACGGGTTATCGGCAGCTGCGGGGCAGGGGAGTGCTAAAACTACAGGACAGCTTGGTAGTGTCAAAACTGCCGCGTATAAGAGCATCGGCCTTGAAAAAACTGCAGGCGGCGGTATAATGCCTAACTGCCGCGCCGCGCCGCTGCTGCCGCTTGTAGAACAGCTCTGCAGCTATTGTGATGAATCGCAGCCGCTCTTCACCGGTATGCAGGTAGACGAAGTACCGGCGGAACAGACGGCGCTTGAGGCTTTTATTCAAACAGCGAGGAAGCACATCAGCCGAAAACGCTTTGTTAGACGGAACTCCGGTAAAATTGCGGCAGCGGCGGTACTGTGTGTCGCGCTTATTGTCGTAATGGCAGCGGCGGTAGTGCATCTCCGTAAACCGCCTGAGACGGCAGGTATGTCAGCGGAAGCGGTAATACGCGGTTTTTATACCGCCGTCGGAACACTCGATCAAACGATAATCGGCGCTTATACCAAAAACAAAGCCGCTGCCTTATACGACGGTCTGATGGTGCATTTGTATGTAACCGGCAAAACACGCGAGGCCTACGAACGCAAAAAGATTTATTACACGCCTCAGGAGTTCTTCAACCTCTGTGAATCTGCGCGGAGTGCCGATGTCGTACCTGCTGCTGATACCGTACCTGCTGCCGATGCGGCAACGGGGAGCAATGTCGCCGGAAGTCAGGTTGCGAGTGCTCCACCGGAGCAGGAACGGGAGCACGATATGGAAGCGCACCTCATTCACTATAAAAAAGCGGTTATCAAATTGCTGGGCGGAGGTTCCATCTACGGTATTTCCGGCTTAGAGATTGTTCCTGCTGCCCAGACCGGGTGGTTTGACGTGAGGTTTTATCACTGGCTGCCGATTTTTTCATCGGAAGAAGCTGAGGCGGTGGCACAGGCTATGGAAAAAGCGCTTGAAGCTCCTGTAAGCGCGTCCGATGCGGAGCTTTCGGAGCGGGGTGCTTTTCCCGTACAGGTACTCTATAAGCATGACAGGGTACAAGTCATATCGGTTAAAGGCAGCTTTTTTATCGGGGTAATCGAATCGGCGGAAAGTACGGTTGCCGCCGATTCCAGTGATGCATTGCTCGAAGATTGTGCGTTACCGCCTGCCAACAGGCCGGCCTATTTAAAAGGATTGTAATATGAGAGAACGAAAAAATATCTATACGCTTTTACATCAGGATGCAGGTTTAGCTGCCCGCACGGGAGTGATACGCCTGCCTCACGGTACGGTGCAAACCCCCGCCTTTATGCCGGTGGGAACGGCGGCGACGGTAAAGGGTATAACCAAGGATGATTTACACGAAATAGGTTTTGAAATCATTTTAGCGAATACCTATCACCTCTTTTTGCGGCCGGGTATGGACGTTATCAAGCAGGCGGGCGGGCTGCACGGGTTTTCCGGCTGGAATAAAAACTTTTTGACGGATTCAGGCGGATTTCAGGTATTCTCGCTGTCTCAACTACGGAAAATTAAGGAAGAAGGCGTAACATTTCAGAGCCATATCGATGGCAGCAGGCAGTTTTTAAGCCCCGAAATCGCGGTACAGGTGCAGGCCGCCTTTAACAGCGACATTCAAATGCAGCTCGATATCTGTTCCCCCTACGGTATTCCCAAAAAGGAAACCGAAAAAGCGCTGACACTGACAACTGCGTGGATGCATCGGGCGGTGCGGGAATGGGATCAAACGGAAGGGTACGAGGGAAGCCTTTTCCCGATTATACAAGGCGGTTTTTTTGAAGATCTCCGTATCAGAAGTATCGAATCGATTATGGAATGTGATCCGCACGGTATCGCAATCGGCGGTCTTTCCGTCGGCGAGCCTGAGGAAGTGTACAAGGAATTTTTGGCCTTTACCGCCGCGCATGTTCCCAAACATAAACCGCTCTATGTGATGGGTATCGGCACCCCCGATTATATTTTAGAGGCGGTAAAGAACGGCGTCGATATTTTTGACTGCGTACTCCCGTCACGGAATGCGCGGAACGGAAATCTTTTTACCCGTACCGGTCCCATCTCAATTAAAAAGAAAGAATATGAATACGATTTCGGCCCGATCGATCCGAGCTGCTCCTGCAAGGTATGCCGGAATTACAGCCGCGCGTATCTGCGGCACCTGTTCCGTTGTAAGGAGATTCTGTATTCGATGCTTGCAACCTATCACAACTTAGCATTTCTCCATCGAATGGTTGCCGAAATCAGGGATGCAATTACCGCAGACCGTTTTTCGGAATACTACCGCAGCTTCCTTAAAGATTATTACGGACGTACTTGAGAGCCTGTGAACAATTAAATCGATACCGATTGTTATATTTTACCGCTTATGTTAAAATGCGCAGATTTATGAATACCTTCGTAAAATAACATATCAAGGTGCTGTAATGAGGAAAGCTTTTCACGATTTATTACAAAAAAATGTATCTGTGCTGTTTATGCTGTTAGCGGTGTTTTGTACAGGATGTATGAATGCTAAAACAACCGATACCGCTGCGGAAATTGAGTTTTGGTCGTTCCCTAATTTTACCTCCGATACCGGTGTCGAAGGCGATTTTGAAAAGAGTTTAATCGCGGCGTTTGAAAAAGAAAATCCTTCAATTAAACTACATTTTACACTGATAAGTTTTACCGATGGAGCGGAAAAGATTGAAAAAGCCATAGCGGAAGGCAAGGCTCCCGATATTATTTATGATGCCCCCGGCCGAATTATCGGATGGGCTGGGAAGGGCTTGCTTGAACCGCTTGATGATGTACTCGCAACTGAAAAACCGTATATCACGACGGAGCTTTTGGCTGTTTCTGCCGGTAAAGATAGACGTACCTATATGTACCCGATGCATGAAGGGGCTTTCTCAATGGCGTTTAATAAAGAAATGCTCGAAGATCTGCATCTTATCGATTTGCTGCCGTATAAGCGGAGAGACCGCCAGTGGACGGTTGAAGAGTATGAAAGGCTTTTAACTGCCCTTAAAGAAAAGCTTCCGGCAGGAATTGTCCCGGGTGTTTTCTACTATAAGAACATGGGCGGCGACCAGGGTACCAGAGCGTTTTTGGTGAACCTTTATGGAAACGCAAATCTGTTAAATGGAGATTATTCAAGTTATATCTATAATTCTGAGCAAGCGGTACGGAATGTGGACTGGACGGTACGTGCAATGAAGCGGGGACTTTTGCTCGACGGAAAGGATCTTACTTCAAACGATGCGATTGCAATGTTTGTTTCCGCAAAAGCTGCGCATACTATCTTGTATTCTCCTCAGCTTAATAAAATGAATGACGGCAAACGGCGGTATAAAGGAAAAGATTTTACACCGATCTATATGCCTTTCCCCAATAATGCCGGCGCTCCGCTTCTGGAATTTTTAGCAGGCGGTGCTTGTGTTTTTAATAACGGCAATGTAAATAAAGTTAAGGCAGCCAAGAAGTTTCTTCATTTTGCCGCTACCGACGAAGTATGGGCACCTAAGTTGATAAACGCAACCGGTGGCTTTCCGGCAAGCTCTAAAATTCAAATAGAAACTGAGGATGCCGAAATTCTCTATAATTCGGTGCTCCAACGGTTTTTCGGACAGTATTACAATAACATTACCGGCTTTGCCAAGATGCGGGAATATTGGAATGCACTTTTAAAAGAAGCTGCGTCGGGAAACGATATTCAAGCTGCGTTGAACCGCTTTGTGCGAGATTCCAATGCGACGCTAAAAGAATAGGGCATCTTTAAAAACTTTACGGGAGAATATAATGGCACAAACAGCTTCGAATACGCAGAGCGAAACCTCATTTTTTTCAATTAGAAATAAGATGATAACCTCTTTTGCCTTTTTTTCGGTGTTTATTTTGCTGGTAGTCTATATTGTCGCGGTATATCTTGCATCCGTTTCCCTTATGAATAATACCGAATATTTTTTAAAGGAATTGGTAAAAAGTTCGTCAAAAGTCTTGGACGAACGTTCCCAAGCCCTTTTCGGAAAACTGGAGGCTTTTTCCAACTTGCCTGCCATTCAGGATGAAATGATACCATATCAAGAAAAAATAGAATTGTTTAAGAATGAGATACAAATGCAAAAACAGCGCGGCTGGCTCAGCTTTGGTATCAGCGGACTAGACGGTATGCTCTATCGGACAGATAACACAGTTGAAAAAGTTGCAAGTACCGACTGGTTCCAATCGGCACGTAAGGGAAAATATGTTATTACCGAACCTGTGTTGTCCTCTGCCTCCCGGAAATATATTTTCATTGTCGCGATTCCCGTGCGGGACTTACAAGGAAAGATTACCGGTGTGATTAATGCGACGATTCTGGGTGATGCGCTTTCAAATTTGATTAGCGATATTATCATCGGTGAAACCGGGACTGCATATCTGGTGAGTTCGTCCGGCACTATCTTAGGAAATCGGCGTCCCGAAATTCTTTATAAGAGTATTTACAGCGAGATAATCGGAAGTGAGACAAATGCCTATGCACAGTTTCTTAAACAATCGCTTGCGTCGCATAAGTCCTCTGTGAATGTATCTGAAATAAAAGGCGTTAAGTATATATCTGCCGTTGCGTCGATGCGGTATGCAGATTGGACGCTCCTCTTAACTGCTCCCGTGTCGGAGTTTATGGCGGAGAATATTTCGAATTTGATTAAAACATTTATTCTTATCGCGTTAATTCAGTTGGCAGTTGCAATAGCGCTTGGTTTCTATATTGCACGGAATATCACCCATCCCATCAAGCACGTTATTGCAGCGCTTCGAAATATTGCACAGGGAGAGGGAGACCTTACCATAGAGCTGCCTGCGAGCGGTAAAGATGAAACGAGTGTATTGTCATCATACTTTAATCAGACTATTGCGAAATTGAGAAATTCAATTCAAAAAATCGGTATCGACTCTCGTGAGATGGAAGCGGTCGGTTCCGATCTTGAAAGTAATATGATGTCGGTTAGTGAGGTTGTTTCAAATATTACTGCCGGTATTGAAGATTTAAAACATCGGTTCGTCGAACAGGAAGAAAGCGTATCCGGTACGGCTTCTGCTATCGAGCACATCATAACGACGCTGAGAGTCTTGGATGAAAGTATCGGCAAACAGGCCGCTATGGTTACCGAATCCTCATCTTCATTTGATAAGATGTCTCACAGTATCGATACCGTAGGAGAAAACGTTGCAGAGACCAGAGAGGTTATTCGTCATCTTTCTACGGCTACGAACGATGGCCGCGAAACACTGGTAAAAGCAAATGAGGTTTCACAGCGGATATCGGAAGCGTCGGGCGATTTAATTGAGGCCGGTGCCGTAATAGAAAACATCGCGAGTCAAACGAACCTGCTTGCAATGAATGCTGCAATCGAGGCTGCTCATGCGGGAGAAGCCGGTAAGGGATTTGCCGTTGTTGCCTCCGAGATTAGAAAACTTGCAGAAGAGTCCAGTACGCAGGGTAAAAAGATTTCCATCACTTTGAAGAATCTTTCTGTTGAAATCGATACGCTCGCGAGTGCTGCTGCCGGTGCTGTTGAAAAGTTTAATATCATTTCCGGCTACTCCAAAGGCTTAAGCACCTCTATTGAAGGGGTGGTGCAGGCGATGGATGAGCAGGAAGAAAATGGAAAAATTATCTGGGGTATCATCAACGATGTTACCGGCGTGACAAACGAAGTAAAGAGCGGTTCCGGTGAAATGCTTACCGACGGCGAGAAGGTTGTTTCGGCAACAAAACGGTTGGATGATTTAACGCGTATTTTACGGGAAAATATAGAGGATATTGCCTCGCAGACGGAGCTAATCAACGAGGCTGCACAAGAGTCTCTTGAAATTGCCGTCAAAAATAAGCAAAGTATAGACGGTCTTGTCTTGGAAGTAGGCAAGTTTAAAACAGAGAGATAATCAAAGAAGGTTTGCGTTGCAAACTCGATTATTTACGGATGCGCGTAATGCGCACGGCTAAAAGTTTTTTCGGATGTTGAAACATCCTGCAAAAACTTTTATAGGAGATATGATAAAAAGTACCGTCTGAAATGGCGCCGGTACTTTTTATCTCAAGTTTGCGTTGCAAACTCGATTATTTACGGATGCGCGTAACGCGCATGGCTAAAAGTTTTTTCGGATGTTGAAACATCCTGCAAAAACTTTTATAGGAGATATGATAAAAAGTACCGTCTGAAATGGCGCCGGTACTTTTTATCTCAAGTTTGCGTTGCAAACTCGATTATTTACGGATGCGCGTAACGCGCATGGCTAAAAGTTTTTTTGGATGTTGAAACATCCTGCAAAAACTTTTATAGGAGAAGGTATGAAAACAGTAAGAGTAACTTTCGGATTGCTGTGTATGGTGGCATTGATTGCGATGACAACAATCGGCTGTGAAAAAAGCGGCAGCGGAGAAAAATCCGAGCATCACCTTGACAGAACAAAAGAGTTCGTCACAGTTGCAACAGGCCCTACAAGCGGTATTTATTTCCCGATCGGCGGAGCTTTCGCGGAAGCCTTAAAATCGGCTGGGTATAATACCAGTTCACAAGCGACCGGCGCATCAGCCGAAAACATTTCGATGATCTCGAAGGGTGAAGCAGAGCTTGCAATCGCAATGCAGGACTCTGTTATGCAAGCATATAAGGGCTTCGGCGCCTATGAAGGTAAAGCGAATCCTAAGCTGACGGCTTGTATGCGTTTGTGGCCGAATTACGTACAGCTCGTAACGCTGCGCAAATCCGGTATCAAAACCGTTGCCGATTTGAAAGGAAAGCGGGTTGGCGTCGGCGCTGCAAACTCCGGTGTTGAATTAAATGCTCGTATGATTTATGAAGCCTACGGTATGACGTATGCCGACAGTAAGGTAGACTATCTATCTTACGGCGAAGCCATCGATCAAATGAAAAACGGTCAGTGCGATGCAGCTTTTGTTACGTCCGGTCTTCCGAACGGAACGATTATGGAGCTTGCTACCAGCTATGATATGGAAATTGTTCCGATTGACGGAGCAGGTAGAGATGCTCTGATTCAAAAGTATCCGTTCTTCTCGCAGACGATTATTCCGGCAAATACCTATAACAACACTGCGGATGTTAATACCGTTTTTGTATATAACATCATGCTGGTAAACAGCGAGCTTTCCGAAGAGGTCGTGTATGATATGCTGACGGTGATCTTCGATAATATTTCGACGATTAAAGCATCGCACAATGCGGCAAATAAGCATATCGATTTGTCTTTCGGTGTAGAGGATGTGAAAATTCCGCTGCATCCGGGAGCTGCAAAATTCTGGCAGGAAAAAGGTTTTAAGACTCCGCAGAATTAACGGATACGTTGGATGGAACGGCTTTTTGCTGCATTGCGGCTCATGCCTACGCGGGCATTCTTGCATAAAGTGTGCCTGCTTATTGTCGCCGTGCTGCTGCCGTTAAGCTGTTCCTCCGATGAGACTATCGAAATTTCCAATCAGGTAACGAAAGAACGCTACTGCATTCAAACAGTGCAGACAGGCGATGTTCTTTCGTTTGAGTGGGAACATTCGTTTGAACATGTCTTATGGAAAGAATTTTATCGGGTAACCGATGAACAGACGTTTAAACTTTTTACCATTGCCGTTCAGGGTTTCGGCGCGGGTATTCCGGCAGAGATGGACTGTACCTACCGATATGAGGACGGGTTTATCTATATGGAAAATATAGAAGGCAGTGTGTTCAAAGAGTTTAATTGGATCCATTCGCAAAAACATCTCAAAAACATCACGATAAATGATACCGTGCTTATATGGGGAGAAGAGCTTCCCCAGCGGGCAAAAATACGGTTAGGCTTACAGAGGAAGCGCTGATACCATCGTAAGATCGTACCGCTTCTTCATTATGATCGGGCAATCGCTAAAAACGTGATTAGATTTGCTTCGCATCCTTCGGAATAGCGATGCCCCATTGAGGAGTACATCTTGGCTACAGAAAAAAACATAGACCAAAAGGCTCTCTTGGAAGAATTTGAACGGGAAAGCAGAACTCGAAACTTTGTTAACCCGATTTTTACAAAGATTCTCAAGTGGACTGCACTGCTGGTTACCTTTTACCATTTAGCTTATGCTTCCGGCTATATCCGGCCGGAGACCTTGCGCCATCGTTCCATTCACGTCGGCATGATTTTGTTGATGACTTTTGCAATCTATCCTGCATTTAAAAGATCGAGTAGAAAAGTTATCGCATGGTATGATTACATACTGATGATTTTGTCCGTTATCATTCCCGTCTACATGTGGGTGAATTATCAAGCCATTATCGACAGGGTAGGGGATGCAAACCTGACGGACGTTATCATGGGAACCATATTGGTTGCATTGGTAATAGAGGCTGCACGGCGGATTACGGGTTGGGCATTACCGGTTATCGGCATCATCTTTATGATCTATGCGCTGATGGGCGCCCGCCAAGGTCTTATCCCGATAAACGTGCCGGGACTGTTTTTGCATAGAGGGTTTAAATGGCCTAAATTGATCGGGCACCTCTTTTCAAATACGGAAGGCATTTACGGCACGTCGGTCAACGTTTCTTCAACGTACATTTTCTTATTCATCGTATTCGGCGAAATTATGAATAAATGCGGAATGGGAAAATTCTTTAACGATATTGCCATCGGTTTGGCGGGGCATACGAAAGGCGGTCCTGCAAAGGTCGCAGTTATTGCGGCAGGCTTGCTCGGAAGTATCAACGGATCTGCAATTGCGAATGTTGTTACCACCGGTTCGTTTACCATCCCGCTTATGAAGAAAATCGGGTATAGCAAAGAATTCTCCGGTGCGGTTTCGTCAACCGCTTCCGTAGGTGGTCAGCTCTTACCGCCGATTATGGGTGCTGCTGCCTTTATCATGGCGGAAACGCTCGGTATTAAATACAAAGAGATTGTCGTTGCGGCGGCTATTCCTGCGCTGATTTACTATTTGGGTATTATCTTCCAGATTCAGCTGCGCGCGTCGAAGGACAAACTCGACGGTATGCCGAAAGATCAGCTGCCCAAGGTGAAAGAAACGCTGAAGATGTACTGGCACCTGACTATCCCGATTTTATTCTTGGTGTATATGCTGTTCTTTAGCGGTTATACCGTTATCAAAGGCGCTTTTTTAACCATCATTTTGACAATCATTATTGCGCAGCTTAAAAAAGAAACGCGCATGAGCTTAAAAGATATAGAGGCTGCTTTTGTCGCTTCCGCAAAATCGACGGTATCGGTTGCGATTGCCTGTGCTTGTGTCGGTATCGTTATCGGTGTGTCGAGCTTAACGGGCTTTACCATCAATATGGCAAGCGCGATTATCTCGCTCGGCGGAAAGAGCTTGTTGCTGACGCTCGTCTTTACGATGGTTACCTGTATGCTGCTTGGTATGGGCTTACCGAGTATTCCTGCGTACATCATTACCGTAACGATTGCGGCTCCCGCGTTGATAGAGCTCGGCATTGCGCCGTTGGCTGCTCACTTGTTCTGCTTCTACTTTGCGATGTTCGCCAATATTACGCCGCCGGTTGCGCTTGCCTCATTTGCAGCGGCAGGTATATCGGGCGGTAATCCGATGAAGACGGGTATTGTGTCCATTAAGTTGGCGCTCGCCGGTTTTATTATTCCGTATATGTTCGTCTACAATAATCAGCTGCTATTAATGGATACGAATATTTGGCAGGGTATTCAGGTTGCGCTTACCGCATGCGTCGGCGTCTTTTTAATCAGCGCCGCTGTAGAAGGGTATTTCCACACTAAGGTGAATATTTTCATGCGGCTCTTGATGCTTGCAGGAGCGTTCTTGCTCATCGACAGCGCCTTATTAACCGACCTTGCCGGCGTCGGGATCTTTGTTGCGTCTATCTTTATCCAGCGCATACTCGCGCGGAGAGAAGCACGGCACGCAGCCGCCTAGGCATCCGGAGAACAGAGGTAACGAAGTTAGACTGTACTTCGTTACCGCGGAACTTAAAGGATGCAGCTGAAAATAAATGTTAATGTACCCAGCCGGTTTTCCAATGCCAGAGCGGTTTTGACAGTGCGGAAGAAAAGGTATGTACACGGTTAAAATCGGGGAGCCAATCCAAGTCGCTTACCAATTCTTGATAAAAACCGTCGTCGATGTTTAAATCTTCAAGGAAGGTACGCAGTTGGATATCCTCGGATTTATCGAGTAAGCGGTTGGAAAAAGCGTCGATGCGCCGTGCTTTCGGATTTGCCGTAATGGGCGTGTACTGAGTCATCAGCGAAAGCAGCGCCTTGCCTTTAAGCTTTTGAGCGAACCAACGGAGTACCGCTTGCGAATCCTCTAATTTTCCCGGAAGCGCAAGATGCCGGACAATAACGCCTGACAGCATTTTACCGAACGGATACTGCTCATCGGGCGGGGTAAGGTTGAGGGGAGAAAGCCGTGCCATTGTCTCGATTGCAGCACAGGCTTGTTCGGGATAATCCGGAGCGGCAAAAACACGGCGGGATGTTTCGGGATTAAGCGTTTTGAGGTCGGGCAGCCATCCGTCGACGGTATCTGCAATCGATTCGAGCGCTTCCGCCGTTTCATATGCAGAGGAGTTCCATACGACAGGAATAGTTAAACCGTGTTGCTTTGCGGCTCGGAGTCCTGCCCCCAAAGCCGGCACCGCATGACTGCCCGTAACGATGTTGATGTTTTCCGCTCCCGCGTTCTGGAGTGTTAGGCATATTTCGATAAATTCCTGTTCCGTTACGGCACGTCCCATACCTTCTTGCGAAATTTGAAAGTTTTGGCAAAAAATACAGCGGAGATTACAGCCGGTAAGGAATATCGTTCCCGAACCGCCCGCTCCGCTTATCGGAGGTTCTTCTCCAAAGTGTAACCCTACCCATGCAATGCGCAGCTCCGCCGTTTCTCCGCAAAAGCCTCGCTCTCCGGCGTTCCTATTTACCCCGCAGCGCTTTGGACAGGCGGTACAGTGCTCATATTCTACGCAGCAAAAATCCCGTATCACAAATACCGTTCCTATTCCAGCTTATTCCGTTCAACCATAACGCTCATAATGGCGCTTACGGTGTGCATATCGAGTGTTTCCGCCGCTGCCGAAACAATTGCGTGCAGTTCTTCCCAATCTTCATCAGAAAAATCCATATCGCTGCCGAAGCTGTCGTCAAAGAGGGCAAAGACGGTATAGAACCAGTTGACGGCGTCTTCTTTTGTATCTTGTAGATGCGTGCGTAGCCAGTGTTCAGCCGAATCTTCCGCTAATGGAAGCAGGCTTTTATCGTAACTGCGGATTGTTTGAACAAAAAATGTACACAGTTCTTGCCGGAATGCAGGATCAGGTAATTTTTCCGTTCGTCGCCGTGCATCGCTATAAAATTTTTCGAGGATATTCATAAGGATGTTACTATAAGAAAAAGAGACCTAAAAAGCAAGCGGCATTTCCAGAGATTCTAATGCTTCTCTATATAGCCGCCGCTTCCGTATTCTGCTCCTACTTGTAAAACCGCTGTAAAACTCGTATAGTATTGGTCATACTTAAAGCATTATAGAAAAGGGAGTGGGGTATGGATAAATATGTATGCGATTTATGCGGTTATGAGTATGATCCTAATACCGGCGATCCTGAAGGTAACATTAAACCCGGTACTCAATTTGAAGATTTGCCCAGTACGTGGGTATGTCCGCTCTGCGGCGTTTCGAAGGAAGGATTTAAAAAGGTTTAAACCAGGAGTGTAATATGACAAAAAATGATTTTATCAGTACGATCGGATATGACAGTGCGGCTGCGGTGGTCGATAAAGAACGGCGTACTAAAAATAGCAGTAAGACTTTGATGGAATTACTTGAGGCAGGCGCTTTCCGTAGTGCAGCGGCTTTTGCTGTCTATGATGATTCTCAAGAAGAGTTGCAGACCGTTGCAGATTATTACAATAAATTAGCCCATTCGGATTATACCGCAGAGAATATTTTACGGGTGTTCGGTATCACCAAAACCAACAGTAAAAAAATAATTCTTCTATAATAGATGTTATCGTAAACTCAACCTAAGGAAAACCTCTAAAATGTTTTACACAAAGGAGTTATATAATGTCCTATCCTTTTAGCGATATTGAAAAAAAATGGCAGAAATATTGGAAAGATCATAAGACGTTTAAAGTAACCGAAGATGAAAATTATCCGCCGGAAAAACGGGCGTATGTATTGGATATGTTTCCGTATCCGTCGGGAGCAGGCTTGCATGTCGGGCATCCGGAAGGATATACGGCAACCGATATTTATTGCCGATACCTCCGTATGAACGGATATACGGTACTGCACCCGATGGGATTTGACTCCTTCGGCTTACCGGCGGAAAATTACGCCATTAAGACCGGTACTCACCCGCGTATTACGACAAAAGAAAATATTGATACCTTCCGAAAACAAATACAGGCCTTCGGTTTTTCATACGACTGGGATCGCGAGCTTGCAACTTCGGATGTGGACTATTACCGTTGGACACAGTGGATATTTTTACAGCTGTATAAAAAAGGTTTGGCCTACGAAACGGAAGCGCCGATTAACTGGTGTCCGAGCTGTTTAACGGGTCTCGCAAATGAGGAAGTGAAAGAAGGCTGCTGCGAACGGTGCGGCACACAGGTTGTCCGGAAGAATGTCCGGCAGTGGATGCTCAAGATTACTGCGTATGCGGAGCAGCTTCTTGAGGACTTGGAAGAACTGGATTGGCCTCAGTCCGTTAAGATGATGCAGCGGAATTGGATCGGCAAAAGCACCGGAGCGGAAATAGACTTTCACCTTGCCGCTCCGCATGAAAGCGACAAGATTACCGTATATACCACTCGGCCGGATACTATTTTCGGGGCAACCTACCTCGTGCTTGCTCCGGAACACCCGCTCGTCATGCGCATTGTCAGCGGGGCGCAAAAAGACGCCGTGCAGCAGTATATTGACGAGACGGCAAAGAAAACCGACCTTGAACGGACTGAACTTGCAAAAAAGAAAACCGGCGTCTTTACCGGCGCCTATGCGGTAAACCCGCTGACAAAAGAACCTATTCCGATTTGGATCTCCGATTATATTTTGGTTTCGTACGGAACCGGCGCCATTATGGCAGTTCCGGCGCATGATGAGCGCGACTGGGAGTTTGCTCAAGTTTTCGCACTGCCGATTATTCAAACGGTTGCCTCAGAGGCTGAATGGAAGGAAAAGGGAGCGGCGGGCGATTACCGCGCAGTACCGCAAGCATGTACCGCAGCCGACGGGTATGCGGTAAATTCGGGCGAATTTACCGGACTGCCGACGCGGGAAGCAATAGAGCGTGTTACCGACTACGCCGCCGCTAACGGCTTCGGAAAAAAGGCCGTTAATTATAAGCTCCGCGACTGGGTATTCAGCAGACAGCGGTACTGGGGAGAACCTATCCCGTTGGTGCATTGTCCGAAATGCGGTGTGGTTCCGCTGGACGAAAAGGATTTACCGCTTGCCTTGCCTGAAACGGATAGCTACACCCCTTCCGACACGGGAGAAAGCCCGCTTGCCAAGATATCCGAATGGGTGAATACCGTGTGTCCGCACTGCGGAGCCCCTGCCCGCCGCGAAACAAACACTATGCCTCAATGGGCGGGTTCCTGCTGGTACTATCTCCGCTATCTCGATCCTCATAATGCACACAGTTTTTGTGCCAAGGAGAAAGAAGCGTATTGGATGCCTGTTAATCTCTACGTCGGCGGTGCGGAACATGCGGTACTCCACCTCCTCTATGCCCGCTTTTGGCACAAGGTACTGTACGATTTAGGCGTGGTGCATACCAAAGAACCGTTCATGCGGTTGGTGAATCAGGGGATGATTACCTCCTTTGCATATCAGCGTTCAAACGGATCGCTCGTGCCGGTCGATGAGGTTGTGCAGACCGGTGATGATGCTTTTGAAGAAAAGAGTACCGGCGAAAAGTTGAAGCGGGTTATCGCAAAGATGTCGAAGAGCTTAAAAAATGTCATCAATCCTGATGAGATGATCGCTCAATACGGTGCCGATTCGTGCCGTATGTATGAGATGTTCATGGGGCCGCTCGATATGTCCAAACCGTGGAACACCCAGGGGTTGATCGGTATTTTCCGCTTTTTAGAGAAAATCTGGGCTATTTCCGAAAAAGAGCTTATTTCCTGTCCGGTGAACGACATGAGTATGCCGGAACATGCGGAAATTACAAAGCTCCTCAATAAGTCCATTAAAAAGATAACCGAAGATACTGCATCGCTCAACTTCAACACGGCAATCAGCCAGATGATGATTTTTATCAATACGCTTGGAAAATATCAGACCGTGCCCCGCTTTGCATGGGAGGCATTTATCAAGCTGCTTGCGCCCTACGCACCACACCTTGCCGAAGAGCTGTGGGAGAAGTTAGGGCATACGGAAACAATTGCATATACGCAGTGGCCGATGTTTGTCGAAAAGTTTTGCATCGATTCCGAGTGCACGATTGTCGTGCAAATCAACGGAAAGGTGCGCGATAAATTTCAAGCAGCCGTTGATTTGCCTAAGGAAGAGCTTGAAGCACTCGCTCTAAAAACAGATGGTGCGCAGCGCTTCCTCAGCGATAAACAGCCTAAAAAGGTTATCGTTGTGACGAATAAGTTGGTAAATATCGTCATCTAATAACCTTTTGAAATATACGGAGCATCTACTTCGTTGCTGCGCAAAAATAAATGCTCAACGTACACCAAGTACGTCTCCGCTTTATTTTTGTTCGCGCCTCGTATCTGCGCCGTCTATTTCAAAAGGCTTACGGAAGGGGTGTATACCGCTTCTGAAAAATCCTCGACGTTTCAGAACTGCCAAGGACGGCGGTGGGTTTAGTCATTAGTGTGTTTGCCCTGCAAACACGTAGGTATAAAATGTGCAAGGATGCACATTCTTGAACGATGGCGTCCGCGGCGCTAGATGAACGGCGGGTATTAAACTCCCGCACGTGGAATAGTCAATATTAGTGCAGTGCCTAAATACCCCAAATGTATTTAAGCAGCACTTTTTTTAGCTGCTGTTTTTCTGTATACCAGTGGAGGTAAGCCATCGGGATTTACCGTCGTTACACGCTTGGTGTTGTAATAAGCAAACGTGTATCTCCAAACGATTGTCTTGACTTCCTCCACGGTCAGTTTTGTCGTATCAAGCTGATATATCTTTTCCTTTTTCAGCGTCGCAAACCAGCTTTCCATCCGGGCATTATCCCAGCATTTCCCAACTCCGCTCATACTCTGGACTGAGTGCAGTTGTCCGAGCGTCTTTTTGTACTCGCCGCTTGTATACTGGCTTCCACAATCGCTGTGAATTATTGCTCCGCTTTTTATATCAAAATTCTTGTATGCCTCCGTTATCGTTTTTATGCATAGTTCTTTTTTCATGTTTGTGTCCATTGCAAGAGAAACGATCTCTCCATTGTAACAGTCCAAAAGCGGTGACACATACAGTTTTCCGTCTTTGCACGGTATCTGCGTTATATCCGTTAGCAGTTTTCTCAAAGGTTCTTGTGCACTAAAGTCTTGTTTGATGATATTCTGCGGTCTCAGAGCCTTTTTGTCGACTTTTGTAAGACCGTCAGGGCTTCTTCTGTCTTCATGCAGCAGATTTCCTCGTGCCATCACTCGTCTTACCGTCGACAATGAACGCTTAATGCCCCGTTGTTCAAGTGCTATCTGCATACGCCTGTCCCCATAGTTCTTGTTTTCTTCATCCTCTTCAAGAATCTCATGCATTTGAGCGAGCAGTTTCTGCCATGCTTTCACCTTTTTCCTGTTTCGCTTCCATTTATAAAAACCGCTTTCGCTGACCGGAAGAGTCGCGCACAGCATCCGTGCTGAAAACTGCTTTTCAGCACTCCGATGGTGGATGTAAGCGAAAAGGCCATCCTTTTCTATTTCTTCCGGTCTTGAACGAAAAAAACGAGTGCATCCTTCATTGACCCTGTTTTAGAAACTTCAGTTTCTGAAACAGGGTACCTTGAAATGCGATGTTCTCAATCGTACTATCTGTACGATTGAGAACTCGTTGACCAGTTCGGCTACGAAGGTACCGAACTGGTCTTGTATCTCATTCGCATTTTTAAGCTCGGCCATCTCTTTTTTGAGTCTGCTGTTCTCTTTGTGAATGTCAGCTTCTGTACTTTTTCCTTCTTTGTTTTTCTTTACCCGCTGCTTTATCCAGCCTGCCAATGTTCCATAGTTTACGTTAAGCCGTTCGCACGCTTTCTTCACTCCGATCTCGTCCGACAGCTTCAATGTCTCGATTTTAAAGTTCTCATCGTACCGTTTCATTGCCCTTCGTCCTCTCTTGTTCGGCAACTTTGGCACTGTACTTTTATTGTATCACTCCAGCAAATAGAAAATACAAAAACTCACATCTTTAAAGAACCTCCGCTATCCTTGGCGGTTCTAAAATACCTACCTCCAGCGATTTTGCAAATAGACGATGTAGATGCTAGGAGCGTACAAAAAACACCCGCAGGCGTACTTGTTGTACGTCGAGGACTGTTTTTTGCTAAGCGACAACGCAGATGCGTCGTATATTTGCAAAAGATATTGCATTCTCTTCTGTTTGCTTGTACAATATTTTCATGCTGAATCAACGCATAGTATTACCACAATATCAATTATCTTCTCACAACGTGCAAAAAGGTTCGCAAAAGATACTTGACACGTATATAACCTGCGGAGACAATTACTCAGCAACTCAGCAACTCAGCAACTCAGCAACTCAGCAACTCAGCAACTCAGCAACTCAGCAACTCAGCAACTCAGCAACTCAGCAACTCAGCAACTCAGCAACTCAGCAACTCAGCAACTCAGCAACTCAGCAACTCAGCAACTCAGCAACTCAGCAACTCAAGGCGTAAGCATTGCCCGCGCCCTGATAAGCGGGCAGCTATTTTTCACAGATATAATCATTTTCTCTCATCATTTTTTGTAGGCAGCAAAAGAGGGGTGTTGTTTTCTCATGTTAGAGAAGCCCTGCGTTTTGCAGCGTTGGGCATATCTTGTGCGTTAGATATGCAAAGACACCTCAATTGTAAATACATTATGAATAGAGCGTTCTATCGCAGCAGCCGTCAGGCGGTGTGGTTTGATACGGGATAAGCAAAGTGTAATTAAAAATTATGAATTAAAACGACATTGAAGGAGAAATTTTATGGAAGGGAAGAACAGAAAGACAAAAGTCTTTAAATGGGCAGCGATGGTGATGCTTGCCGTATCGCTGGTCTTTACCGGTTGTCCGCATACTGCCGGTTCAGGCTCGGGAGGCGGAGGAATCAGTACTCCTGCTGGTAGTTATAATGCTGCAACCGGTGAGGGTATTGTAGGTGGCGTAAAGTTTACAATGAAAAAGGTTGAAGACGTAACTGACGGAAGCGTGGGGCACACCAATGAAGACGATAACCAACCGCACACGGTAAGCCTTACTGCATACCGGATAGGAGAGAGTGAAGTAACGCAGGAGCTGTGGCAAGCGGTGATGGGTGGTAACCCGAGTTATTTTACAGATAGTCTTAAAAATCCTGTAGAGTTGGTAAACTGGTATGCTTGTATAGCGTTTTGCAATGAGCTTACTAAAAAGGCTGGACTGGGAGATAGGGAGTGCGTGTATTACACCGACAGTGGTTTTGGTACCGTATATACGACGTCTGATGCCAATAGCGGAACGGTTCCGCAGGTGAAGTGGAGTGCAAAAGGGTTCCGGTTGCCGACTGAAGCTGAATGGGAATGGGCAGCAAAAGGCGGAACTGAGAACAAATGGGCGGGAACGAATACCGAAAGCGAACTTGTAAATTATGCGTGGTACAATGATAGTAAAACGCACGAAGTAAAGCTGAAATCGCCGAACGGGTACGGGCTGTATGATATGAGCGGGAACGTATGGGAATGGTGCTGGGACCAGTATAAGGATAGTACGCCTACAGGCGGGCAGGATCCTACGGGCGCTGCTTCCGGTGATGCCCGCGTCGAACGCGGTGGTGGCTGGGGCGATGGTGCGAGCAACGCCACTCGAGCTGATCGGTATGGCATCGACCCGGGCGACAGCTACACCGATCTGGGGGTTCGTGTGGTCTCGCGCCCCTGATGAAAAATGTACATCCGTGTACATTTTTCATCGACGAGTTTGAGACTTCGCCTCAAACGTCGCTGCTGCATGGAATCAGCGGCATCCGTGCCGCTGCTGAAAAACCAATTGCGTTGTGCACAAATCAGACAGGTCAATATTACTTATTCAGAACGTTTTCGTTAAGCATTGCTTTACGAAAACGCAACAATTCGGCAGCCTCGAAATGTGAAAATTTCTGTGTTGCCGAATTTATAAGAATGCTTTTTTACGCGGGCATAAAATTATCGCCGTTACCAAAGAATTTGTTGCAGCAGGAGAAAACAGTTTTTATTCAGAACTATGTCTTGGAACCAAGGCGGGTTCTTAGGGGAGATTTGGGAGAGGAGTTACTTTTAATCCTAAAGGAAGAAACTTGCGGCAAAACCGCAAGCGGTGTTCCGTTTCTGGGCTTTTTGTTCAAACCGAAAGGAATATACAAGTTGCTAACCAATATAACATTCCGAAACGGATGAGATACTATCAAGCCGCTCTTGACGTTGCATTTCTTGATCAGGGATATTCTTATAAGGCGCTAAATGATAGTTTTATTATCTTTATTTGTTTGTTTGATCCTGTAGGAAAGAATCGAGCTATCTACACGTTTGAGAACGTTTGCATAGAAGATAAAACTATCCTCTTACAGGATGGAACAAAAAAGATTATACTGAATGCAAATGCGTTTAACACAACTGATGATAAAGACTTACAAGGTTTTTTACAGTACGTCAAAACCGGTAAGGTAACGACTGAATATACAGGGAGGATAGAGCAGATGATACAGACGGTAAAACAGAACGAATTAGCGCGGAAAGAATACCATATTTTACCGGCAGCTCTTATGGATGCCTTTGATGAAGGGGAAGCAAAAGGTTCCCATCAAGCAAAGATTGAAACGGCAAAAAATCTTTTGCAATTCGGCTTATCTGTGGAAAATATCGCAAAAGCAACAGGCCTAAATAAGGAAGATGTAGAAACACTGATTTAATTGGCAATGCATTAATTCGTTGGGCAAGGAAAGTGCAACAAATTCGGTGAAGCGTCGTTAAGCAGTTGTACTCAGGATGTACACTTCCAGACAAGGCTAATCGATTAAGCTGAAACGGTCGGCAATGGTGCCGCGCCATTCTGCGCGCTGGTTTTTATCTTCCCACTCGATGATTCTAACGATAGTGAATTCTTTCATCGTTACCATTGAAGCGTATTTGATAACGGCGAATCTGCCTTGACCGATGTACGAAATCGCTTCATTTTCGTGTAAGACTTCGTTTTGCTTTAAAAAATTCAATACGCAATCGAAATGTACAGGCTTGCCATCTGTTTTATCCGCTAATGCGGCGCTTAAATCTTTGATCGGTTTGCCGCACCGTGTACAGATAAAAAGTTCGGTAGGTTCCTCATGTTGTGTGTTGATATACGGTTTATTATTCACCGTGGTATTTTCTGTATAACGGTTTTCTTTTCTATGTCCCCGCCTATTATTCATATTATTCTTCATCCTTCATATACATCATCTGTTCGGTCAATATCGATGCTAATCGGTATATCGCAGCTTGAATATATGCCTTATCATTGAGTTTTGTTTCCATTTCGCGAAAATCGGATTCGGTAAAGTATTTGCGGGGGGTATACCGCTCTTTCTTTGGAAACACGCCAACATTCATACATAGTCCTCAAAAGCATTCTCTAGATGCAAGGGTTCTGCTGTGTCTATCGTTCGCGGATCAAACGGCAACACAAGAACATCAAACCGTATATGCATCTTGTTATATTTTCGATGAGTTAAGAGAAAATATTTAGCGGTTTTACAAATCCTTTCCTGTTTTCTATTTCCGACAATGATATCCAAGTCCGTAAGCTGCGTATGGGGTAACGTTTTTACTTCAAAGAAGATAAGCGTTTCGTCTTTTTCCGCTATGATATCAATTTCCCCTGTTCTTGTTCGCCAGTTTCGGGCAATGATGGAATACCCTTGCCGTTCAAGCCATTTTGCTGCGAATGTCTCACCTGCCGGCCCCAGCCGTTCTTCCATCATTTTTTTTGCTGATACTGCAACGGATCGATAGCTTTGACAATAAAAGTATTTTTGTATTCTTTTAAATCGATGAGTTTGCCCTTATTGTTAGGATACAGATGCCCGCTTTCATCGATGAGGATTCTAATCAGCGGCCGTAAGGGGGCTTCGGGGTCTATACCGACTACACGTGCGATGGAGGTGTCGTTCATTAATACTATTGAGCCGATAGGATAGACGCCGATACTCTGAATCATCGCTTTGATAACTTCATAATCAAAGTGGCGGCCTTTATCTGCAAGGAGGGTTTTCATTGCATCGTAACCGAGTAATGCACTGCGATACGCCTTCCGTGCGGTCATTGCGACAAAGGCATCTACAACAGCAATAATACGGGCACCTATTTCGATGGAATCTTTATCAAGTCCATTAGGATATCCTTTGCCGTCCCAGCGTTCATGGTGCTCAAGAACAAGCATTGCGACTCGTTCGGTATACACAAATTCCGATAATACAGCTTTATAGCCATAGACGGTATGGGCTGCAACAGTCTGCATTTCGGTATCGGAAAACGCAGTCTTCTTATTTAAAATGGTACCCGGAATTCTCAGCATACCGCAATCGTGCAATAGAGAGCCGAGTACTATATCATCAATATAATCTTCGGGCAGATTCATAAATTTTGCAATGGTTTCGGCCAAAATAGCAGTATCAACGAGGGCTTTTGCCATATCTCGTTCAGGAATTTGGGCCGATAGGATAAATGAAACAGCGAGCGATCTATCGGCTGCAAGTAAATTATGGAGCCTCAGGGCTATTCCATCTATTGGCCGGGGGGATAAGGGTTTTCTTTTTTTTACCTCGGTTAAAAAAATATCCAATGTGAGGATAATTGCCAAATATTCGGTATACAGTTCGCTGTGCGTTAAAATATCCGGTAACTGTAAAATGGTATTTTCTTCTGCTGTTTTCTTTTGAGCATTTTTACCGGCAGACTTAGCGGTAGTAGGAGCTCCTTCATCAGGTAGTGCATCTAATTCTTCAACCAATTCAGCTACTTCTGCTCTTTTTTTTATGCTTTTACCGGCTGTCATAACAAAAGGCACTTTCCATTGCTTTAATACCGATAGTTCACGTTCAGAAACCGGATATCCTTTGCCGAGGACTTTGTTCTTACCGTCATCAAAGAAAAGCGGCTCTGAAAATATCATGCCTTCTTTTAAATCTTCTACCTTAATTCGCCTAAGCACCGATTATCCCATCCTTTTTTTGAAGAAATGCAAAAAGAGCGGCAACCGCTTGATACGTTTCTTCTGGAATACAAGAGCCTATTTCAGCTTCAACCAACACTTCCGCCAACAGAGGGTTATTGATAAGGGGAATATGACATTTATCTGCAATTTCCCGTATCTTTTGAGCAACCGCACCGCGTCCTGAGGCGGTGATCAGCGGAACACTCTCTCCGAATGTATATGACAATGCTACCGAACAATCCCGTACTTTGCTCATATTATCGCTTTTCATCTTTACGGTAATATAAAAAAGTCATACCCACTCCTAACTCATTCTACACTGATATATCAATTGATGCAAGAGCATGATTTTCTTCTATATTACCATCGGCATAGTGTACGGTATATGACGTAACTCCTGCGGATTCCAGACAATCCAGCAGCAATGCCGTGAGTGCTTCTCGTTTCTGTGCTGGAAGTGCTGCTGTTCCCTGATAGGAAAAAAGGCAGGCATTGTTTTTGAGTGTAAACGTCCATGATTCCTGCTTTTCTTCACTCCGTACTCTCAGACAGCATTCATGACATACGGTGTCTTGCAGGTCAAGTAGAAAAGCTGCCGAACCTTTCCAGAGTGTGTCGAGTTGTTTTTCAAACGGGAATACGACCCAATGGTTTTTACCGGCTTTTACATGATTGAGAAAACGGAAAAGATCGTCATCTTCCGGAGCATCGATCGGTTTTTCAAGGTGTGTGTCTGAAAGTCCGAAAAGCGCTGCAAGGCATTGTGCAATCAGCTGCGGTGAAGGTTCTAGTCCGCGGGAGTAGAGGAGAGCAGCAGCGAAAGCGGCTTTTTTTTCGTGCGGGGCAAAAGCATGAAGCGATGAAAGAATTTTTAACAGTTGTCGGGATTGAAGCGGCTGTTCGTTTTCGCGAAAAAAAGCAATGAGTGCTGCCGTAAGATCTGACTGCGGTATGCCGAGTTGAGTAAATACATCGTTATGAGGAGTTTGTGGAAGTATATGTTTTTGGTACGGTATTAGTACCACCGTATTTTCGGCAATATGAACGCGCATCAATAAAAAAGCTCCTTCTCGAATGTCTTGAGAAAGAGCTTTCGTCTGTGCTTGCAATACGGTTCCCTTGACGGCAATCCGTATCATATTGTTTTTAAGGATAGACAGTATCCGAACCGTTACCGGTTCGTTTTCGGAAAAACCTGCAGCGGTATTCCCGGGTAAAAGAACGGCCTTGTTAAGCGCAGTGTTCCGTCTTAACGGGATAATGAGCGCCGGCCGTTCCGCTACGGTTTGCATATTCGCTAGTTCTTTTTCTGCAGCAGTGTCTTAATCTTTGCCGCCTTACCGATCTTCTCGCGGATGTAATACAGCTTGGCGCGGCGTACCTTACCGGCATGTACAACTTCCACCTTTGCGATACGCGGTGAGTGGAGCGGGAATACGCGTTCAACACCAACGCCGTAAGAGTTCTTTCTTACCGTGAATGTTCGGCCGATACCGGCATTTTTAAAGCACAGCACCAAGCCTTCATATATCTGAATACGTTCGGTTTTCCCTTCAATAATCTTGAAGTGTACCTTTACGGTGTCGCCTACTCTAAAAGAAGGTTTTTCGACAATCTTTTGTTTTTCTTCAATCTTACGAATTAAATTCTCTGCCATTTGTTATCTCCTGTAAAATAAGTTCCGCTTCTTTTGTCCATTCAGGCGAACTGCGGATTGCTGTCAGCAAGTCGGGACGCATGGCAAGCGTCTTTCTAATCCGCTGTTCAAGCCGCCATTTACGAATGTGTTCGTGGTGGCCGGACAGAAGCACTTCAGGAACTGCTCTGTTCCTGAATATCTGCGGCCGTGTGTACTGGGGGTATTCCAACAAACCGTCGGAAAAGCTCTCCTCTTCAAGGGATTCGCGGGAAATAACGCCGTCGATCAAGCGGTACACCGCGTCTATTATTACGAGTGCAGCAAGTTCACCTGAGGACATGACGTAGTCGCCGAGCGAAATTTCATCGTCAACGTATTCGTCGATGATTCGCTGATCAATTCCTTCGTAGCGGCCGCAGATAAACACGAGCTCTTGTTCTCGTGCAAGCTCCGCTGCACGTGATTGCGTCAAGGGTTTACCGGAAGGGGTTACATAGATAACCCTCTTTTCGGCAGCCTGTACGGAATCGAGCGCGAGCGAAAGCGGCTGCGGCAATAGGAGCATTCCAGCCCCACCGCCGTAGGTTAGATCATCACAGGTTCGATGCTTGTCGTAAGCAAAGTCGCGGATATTCACCAGATTGTAGGTAATAAGCCCCCGCTCAACCGCCTTCGCCATGATCGACGATTCGAAAAAGGCGGCGGGTATTTCGGGAAACAAGGTCAGCACATTGAATCTCATTCGAGAATCCAGCGGTGCATAAGCTCAACCTGCTTTGCCGGTATATTTATCTTTCCAATAAATTGGGAACGAAACGGAATATACACGGTTCTGCCTGTTGCAGCCTCGGAGACTTCCAATAACAATCCGCCTCCGCCTTCCACTACATCTGCAATTGTACCCACAGAATTTCCTTTGTACACAAGGTCAGAATTACAAAGATCATTGATATAAAACTCGCCGCGTTCGAGCGGGCAAGCCATATCGCGAGGAACCAATATATCCGCTCCGTGCAGCTTCTTTGCCGCTTCGGGCGAATCGATACCTCGTAGTTTTAATAACGCGTCCGCATTGCGGACAACGCACTCTTCAACCTGATAGAATAGCTCGGGAGGCTGTGTTTCCGTCCCCTTGGATGGAAGCTGCAGTTTTATCTCTTTAAAGTTTAGAAAATGTTCATATTCGCCTGAACAGCTTTCAATTTTAAGGAAGCCTTCAAGACCGAATGTACCCCGAATCCTACCGGTTATGAGCCAGTCCATTAATCAAGAATTTCCAGCAAATAACGGGTTCCGCTCCGGCCGGCTGATGCCATAAGCAACGTCCGAATTGCCTGAGCAACCCTTCCGAATTTTCCGATTACCTTTCCTACATCACCGCTTGCAACGCGCAATTCCAGCACAATACCGCGGTCGGTCTCTTTTTCCGATACGGAAACGGCACTGGGATCATCAACAAGCGATTTTGCAATGTACTCGACTAAATCACGTTCCATGTTCGATAGCCGACCTATAACGTGAATTGTTTTTTGTTGAGTAAGTGACGAACCGTGTCGGTGGGCTGAGCGCCTTTATTAAGCCAACCGCGTACTTTATCGGCATCAAAAGCAATCTGCTGGTCTTCCGCTTCAATAGGATGATAGATGCCTACTTCGTCGATGGTTTTACCATCACGGGGTTCGCGGACATCCTGTACCACGATGCGGTAATACGGACGCTTTTTTGTTCCGAATTTCTTGAGTCTGATTTTTACGCTCACGTTAATCCTCCCTGAAATTAATTATTTATGGTGGGAACTACTAAAAACGGCAGCTTTTAGGGATGTTCCTACAAGAATAAAATACAGGCTATAGTACATGAAAACCGATACTTGGTCAACTATAGGACATCGAGTTTTACGGCAAAGAGGGATTTTATTTGACTACTTGACATACACTATATATGGTGGTATTATCATAAATGTAAGCATAATTAACACTATATGGATAAACTCATATAGTGAAATATATCTTTATAAAGGTGGGTAAGATACCATGAGAACAAGAGAAGCAATCAATGCTGATATTGCAGCTGCACAGTCTGAGCTGCAAAATGTACACGGTTCTACAACGGAAGTATATGCACGCATAGTCGGTTATTACCGTTCCGTCCGTAACTGGAATAAGGGCAAGCGTGAAGAGTTTTCAGAGCGGAAAATGTTCGAACACGAAAATCCTAAAACGCCCCTCTATGCAGGGCAAAGTACCATAGTGGATACGGGAACAACATCGATTCAATATCCTGCATTTTTTGAGGTGTATACGCGGAAGACGTGTCCCAATTGCCCACCTGTTAAGGATTACTGCAATAATCTCGGTATTGACATCCATTATATCGATGCCGACACCGAAGAAGGTATTAAAGCAGCTGCAAAGCACGGCGTCCGATCCTGTCCTACCGTTATCATGTATAATGAATCGGAAAAAGAACTTTCCCGTGCATATTCGGTTGCCGATCTTAAAGCGTATCACTTAACTCCATATACGGCTGAAGCGGTTATCGCGTAAACTATGAATGTCGGTCTGCAGAAAACCACGCTTGTCAACTATCCGCGCAAGGTTGCTGCTGCGGTTTTTCTGCCCGGCTGCAACTTGCGCTGCCCGTATTGCTATAACGGTGAGCTTGTATGTGCGTCCGTTTCGGAAGGTCCTGCCGGTAAGTCATTGCAGGGCGGTATGAATGATTACGTACCGATCGAAGCGGTTTATGAACATATCGAAAAGCGGAAGCCGGTATTGCATGGACTTGTTATTTCGGGCGGCGAAGCACTCCTGTCTCCGTTTTTACCGGAACTTATTCTACGGGCACGAAAGGCAGGGCTTGCCGTTAAGCTTGATACAAACGGTTTACTGCCGGATAAGATGTATTCCCTCCTGCATGACGACGCACTCTGTCCGGATATGATAGCCGTTGATATCAAGACTGCTCCCGCCCGTTATCATGAACTCAAATTTTGTTGTCCGGCAGGGACTGAGCCGTCGGCTGAACAGCCTGAAGCTGCACTGAAACGGACACTGATGATTTTGCAGGAAAAGCACATGTTCCGCCGGCCGGTAGAAATCGAATATAGAACTGTTCTTGTACCGCCGCTTGTAGCCGCCGAGGATATACGCGCTATTTCAGCATTGCTCCCCTCCGATGCCGCATGGTTTTTTGCTCCCTTTTTACCGGGAAACTGTCTTAATCCGGCATGGAATACAATCCGTCCATATACACAGGCTGAAACAGAAGAGCTGATTCGTCTTGCCGGAACAAAGATTCCCAATAGTAGATTACGTTAATCAATTTGCAATTTATAAAAATGGATAGAAAATCATGAGTTCTCTACAGCGCAATGCTGTAGGTTCCGCTCCGGTGTTACTTGTAGAAATTGTTGTGAGGGGAGAATGGGCCCAGCTGGACTTGAACCGGCGACCCGCGGATTATGAGTCCGCTGCTCTAACCAACTGAGCTATAGGCCCAAGAAAGCACTATAGTAATTTATTTTGCGGCTTTAGTCAAGGCAATCGAAAACGAATGTTGAAAATTGACGCCGAAAACCGATAAGGACGGCAAAAAATCTAACCGAGTTTTTAGAGAGACCTTGGTATTCCTAGAGATCCTCTATAACAGAGTTGCTGAAGTATCTCTACGACTTGCTGTTCGCTTTCCGGATCAGTCATATCGATGCGGTGAATATTCGGAAAGGATTGGAAAAAGGTTTGCTGCCGTTTGGCGTACCGTTTGCTGTTGCGCTTAATGAGGTCTTTCACCGCATCGAGCGGGGCGGCCGCCGGCGCATCGGGGGAAAGCTCAAAAAACTCTCGGTAACCGATTGCTTTCATTGCAGGATATTCGGCGGTACACCCTTCGGAAACGAGCTGCGCAATTTCCTGTTGCAATCCTTGCGCAAACATCTCATCGACACGGATTTCGATGCGTCGGTACAGTTCATCGCGAGGGCGGTCTAAACATATCGGACAAAAGCGGAAACCCTCGCGATAACGGTACGACAGCTCGAATGAGCTGAGCGGCCGCCCCGAGGCGCAATACACCTCATGCGCGCGGAGAATACGGTATTCGTCATGGATGTGGATCTTGGCTGCCGATGTGGGGTCAAAAGACGCAAGTTCCGCGTGCATTGCCGCGGCGCCGACACGCTGCATCCGTTCCTGCAATTGTGCACGTAAAACCGGATCCGCCTGCGGGGTAACCGGCATACCGTACATAAAATGTTTAATGTAAAAAGCCGTCCCGCCAAGCACAACCGGCAGTTTGCCGCGGCTTGCAATGTCCTGGCAGAGTGCATCCGCGCTGCGTACAAAGTCCGCTACGGAAAATTCTTCGGAAGGGTTACATATCCCGATGAGGTGATGGGGGAGCGTATCGAGAAGCTCTTGCGGAGGCTGAGCCGAACCGATCGGCATACCGCGATATACCTGTACCGAATCGGCAGATATAATCTCCGCTTTAATGGAGTTAACAGGAGAAGTAAAAAGATGAGCGGCAAGCGCGGTTTTTCCGCAGGCGGTAGCCCCGAAAATAACCGCGACCGGAATGGTATGTGTCGATATCAAGAATTAGGAATGATCGGGGCGGTATTCTATTTTATAGTCGATAGCACCGGTAAACACTTGCGACGCTGCAGTGCACACAACCTTATCGTTGTTTTCTTCGAGTATCGGATCTTGAATAGTTACCAGCTGAAAAGCGCGCCGTGTTGCAGCACAGGTAATTTCATAAATATTGCCTTTGAATTCAATCAATTCTTTTAACGGAAAAATCATAGCGCATATTATAGCGAGTTTTAGTATTTGCTGCAACCGATTTGCTTGCCAATTATGTGAAAGATGAGCAATCGTTGAATATGTTTTCGCTACGAGCTGCAGCTTTCGCATTCTTCCACTTCGAGGGAGCGGCTGCGGACATAATAGACAGATTTTATGCCGTTTTTCCATGCTTCAACATACAGGTTGAGCACTTGTCGGAAGCTGTACTCGTTGGTAATATAGAAGTTCATGGATTGCCCCTGATCGATATGACGCTGGCGGAGACCGCAGGCGCGGATGCTCCAGAGCTGATCAATGGTGTGGGCGTTCTTATACAGCCAATAGGTTTCGAGCGAGAGGGCAGGGGCAACACGGGGTACCAACGAACCTTTCTTTTCTTCCAAAAAATAGCGCTTCATAATGGGATCGATGCCGGCGGTAGTGCCTGCGACAATCGAGGTTGAACTGGTCGGAGCGACCGCCAACAGATAGCCGTTCCGCATACCGTGTCGGGCAACCGCGTTTCGCAGTGTGTTCCATTGTTCGGAATGATAGCCGCGTTTTTCAAAATACGCGCCGGTTTGCCAATCGCTGCCTTCAAAGAGGCGGTACGAACCTTTCTCTTCAGCAATTCGCATACTTGCCTGCACCGCGTAGTAATTGATTTTTTCAAACAACTCATCGGCAAGGCGGAGATGCGCCTCGCTTTCCCATGCAATGTGTTTTTTTGCCAGTAAATGATGATAGCCCGAAACGCCCAAACCGATAGCGCGGTACTGCTCGTTGGTGATCTTTGCATACGGTACGGGATAAAAATTGAGATCGATTACATTGTCTAAAGCACGCACCGCCGCTTCTATGACACCTTCCAGCTCGGCTTCGTTATCGGTGTCGATATTGCCGAGGACAAGCGATGCGAGATTACAGACAACGAAATTGCCGGGCTTTGTAACGGTTACAACCACGGTCTCTCCATCCTGTGTTTTAATTTCGGTATTCACCGTCTCGATCGGGCTCATATTCTGTGCAATTTCGGTACAGAGGTTGGAGCTATAGATCATGCCCTTATGTCCGTTCGGGTTGGCGCGGTTCGCATGGTCGCGGTTAAAGATGAACGGCGTACCGGTTTCTACCGCTGATTTTAGGATGAGGCGCACCAGCTCTTTTATCGGGATTTCCCGTTTTGAAATCCGGTTATCGTTGATACAATCCTTGTAGCGTTTTTCCCATTCTTCGCCGTAAAAATCTTCCAGCGCGTAGCCTTTTACCGTGAGAACTTCGTGCGGGCACATCAGGTACCACGGAGCGTTGATGTCCTCATCGACGGTGCGCCAGAAGAGGTCGGGGCAACACACTGCAGGGAACACATCGTGCGCCTTCATCCGGTCGTCGCCGTTATTGGTACGGAGCTGCAAAAACTCCGGTACGTCCTTGTGCCATACGTCCAAGTACACGGCTACCGAACCCTGCCGCACTCCCAGCTGATCGACGGCGACAGCAGTATCGTTTGCAAGCTTTATCCAGCGGATAACCCCTCCTGCCGCCCCTTGAAAGCCGCGGATGGGGGCGCCGACTGCCCGCACCTTGCCGAAGTACAGCCCCATGCCGCCGCCGAATTTGGAAATCTTTGCGAAGTTATCGATGCTGCGGTAAATCCCGTCGAGTGAGTCGGGAACGGTATCGATAAAGCAGGATGAAAGCTGATGATAGGGCTTACGGGCATTGGAAAGCGTCGGCGTCGCCATGGT
This sequence comes from Treponema sp. OMZ 857, assembly GCF_024181085.1. NCBI lineage: Bacteria > Pseudomonadati > Spirochaetota > Spirochaetia > Treponematales > Treponemataceae > Treponema > Treponema sp. OMZ 857. Next base: position 1,732,262 of record NZ_CP051147.1, on the reverse strand, counting down.
AACCTGCAAGCTGCTCAGCATCAGGTAAAAGCGGCGTACCCATTCCATTCGCTCATTTTTTTCATGCAACGCGAGGTGTAAGGCGATCCCCAAGAACATCTCCTGCGGTGTTTCGAGCGGAATATGTCCCCGCGTGGAAATAACATACCGGCGCAAAAGCAAATCCAAGCCGCTATAGGTAAAAAGGTCGTTTTTACCGTTATCAATATATGAATAGGCTTTTTCCAGCTCTTCTTTTGAATACCCTGCACGGATATACGCGCCGTAGAGCCCTTTTTCTTCCAGATAGGTGAGCTTTTCGTAGAATGATCGGATGTTCCGCTTGGCAAGTTCGGCTTTCAGCTTTTCGGAAAAGTCGAGCATTAAAAAGCGGGCGGCAATAAACTCCCAACGGGGAGCCTCCTGTGCAGTGAGCTCAACAGCAGCCTTTATCAGCAAGGCGAGTAATTCCGATTCTGTCATATCCTGCTTACGGAAGGATTCAAACTTGTGAAAGAGCAGGGTTAAGCTGTATTGCTCTTCAGAAAAATCCTGTTGAATGCGGGTTAGCACCGGCAAAATATCAATCGCGGTAAAATGAGCGGCGATAGCATGCCGTGCATCCCGTTTTTTTGTCTGCTCAACACGGTAAAGAATAAAATTTTTAACCTCGGCATAGCAATTATGCTCGATCATTGTTTTTTCAACCAAATCTTGAATGGTTTCAACCTGCACCGGACTGCCGTTTTTACTCAGTTCATGTATATCAGCTTCGATTTCTGCTGTCATCTGCTGCAAAAGCACCGCGCTGTTTCCATTATTGCGCTGCGCTGCCGTATCTGTTACGCTGTTAAATGCTGCCTGCATCGCCAGTGTAATTTTTTCGGCATTGTAGGCTTCCTTTTCTCCGTTCCGTTTAATAATATCCATTCCTAATTTCCTTATCTTTGAAATTCTAATGGGAAAGGTGAAAGGCGTCAAGGAGAGTATGGAACGACCGTTTCAATACCGGCAAATGCATCGGCGGTATTGATTGCATCGATTGAGGTTTTTCGTAAGATAGTATATATTTTAAGTATGCAAGAAACAGCCGATTTTTTTAACGACAGTGCAGTGATGCTCGCCGCCGAGGGATGTCATAGCGAAGCGATCGCGTGTCTCCGCCGCGGTTTGCAGCTTGAACCGTTCAGCAGTTTGATGTGGTTTAACCTCGGGCTCAGTTACTATGCGCTTGATGATAAAGATAACTCCCGCTATGCGCTCTATGAGGCAGCGCGCTGTAATCCCTTTGATGCAGATATTTGGGATACGTTGGGAGTTGTTCTCCATGAAACCGGCGAGATGGAGGCTTCTCGGCTTGCATATACGAAAGCACTTGAGCTTGAGACCGAAAACGGCCGCATTTGGAATAACTACGGTACGCTCCTTTTTAATGAAGAAAAATACGAACAAGCCCGCCGTGCCTTTGAATCGGCTTTGACACTTGCTCCCGATTCTGAGGATACACTTTTTAATTTACGCGATACCTATACGATGCTGGGAAACAAAAAACTTGCAAAAAAATGTACTAAAATAATTGATAGACTGGCATTAAAAAATCCGGACACATTCGTACAAAAGCGGAACGAGCCGTGAGAATTTTTTATATCGCCGAAATTACCGGTAAAGTAGGCGTGTGGGCGGTTAGAAAAAATATTGCGGAAATTAAGCGCCGCTATCAGCCTGACTTTATTATCGCAAATGCCGGTATGGCGACAGGTGCAGGCGGGCTCGGTAAGCAACACGCCGGTTATTTAAGAAAAATGGGGATCGATTGTATCACCGGCGGGGATTGTATCTTTCAAAAGAAAGATTTAGTCGAAAATCTCCCGAATATGCCGTTTGTCCTGCGTCCTTGTAATCTACCGGAGTACAGTTCGGGAGCCGGTTACCGCTATTTTACAGCCCGAAACGGGGAAAAACTTGCAGTTATTTCGATTTTGGGGCGGGTAGGGCATCATCGGCTTTTAGCGGATAATCCGTTTGCGTTGATGCAGGCGCTGCTTCCGAAGATAGAAAGGGAAACGCCGTTTATCGTGGCTGATTTTTCTTCAACCGCAACTGCCGAAAAGCAGACTATGGCATTCTTTCTTGCAGGGAGGCTCTCCGTGTTGATCGGGTCGGGTACGGGCGCCGCCGCAGCCGATGAGCGGCTGATGTCCGCCGAATCCGGTTTCTCCGGTACCGATGCCGCAGATGCGCATATCAATGCACAGACGGGAGCGGCAGAAGCATACTGCGGGCAGCATGGCAGAAAAACCGCCTATATCACGGATGCGGGACGAACCGGCAGCTTTGACTCCGTCGGCGGACATGCCCCGTCCGGTAAGATACGGGAATACCGTACCGGCCTTTTTGAGTACCCGCAAGAAACATGGCAGCGGGTCTGTGTGCAAGGGCTGGATATTGAGCTGGACGGGGCGGGCGGCGCCTTGTCGATAGAACGAGTCCGTATCGAAATGCCTGCCGCTGCGGTGCCGCAGTCATCATAACGTATATCCGTATGTAATTTTGGAGGGCTTTTTAATGGAAAAAACAGGAAGAGTGATACGTATACCGATAACAAAACGGAACGGCATGCAGATTGCAACTATTGAATACGATACCCCCGAAGCGGATCTTTGTTCCATTAAGTCTACCGATAGCCGCAGCGGATGCGCATCATGCGGCGGCGGTTGTCATGGCTGCGGAGGAGGCGGTAAAGACGGCTTGCTGGTGGTGCAGGGAAATGTTGTCGATGCGCTGAACGTTTCGGGAAAAGATTTATGGATCGGGAACAAGGTCGGCGTCTTTATTTCCGAGAAGGCAGCCCGTTTTCAGGGACTGTGTGCAGTGGGGATTCCGCTTATCCTTTCGGCAGGTGCTTTTACTGCAATCTTTTTACGGACGCAAAACGAAGGACTTGCGCTTGCCGGTATTGCCGCCGGCCTTGCCGTAGGGGCGGCTATCGCTTTTGGCATAAACCGTATCTTAAAAGAGCGGGCGCTTCCGCAGATTGTTACCGTCTATGAGTAAAAAAAAACTATGAATGAAAAAAACATTGCCGAGAGTGCGGAAGTGCCGATTACGGAAGTGAAATTAGCCGAAGCCCGGCTTCCGGTACGGAAAAAAATCGGATTTGGAATTGCCGACATCGGTGGAAATTTATTTTTTACGGCTATGGGGTTTTGGACGCTGACATATCTCACCGATACGGTGTACCTTGCACCCGCTCTTGCAGGAATCGCCGTTATGACGGCAAAAATATGGGATGCCGTGACCGATCCTATCGTCGGCTTTTTTTCCGACAATACCCGCACCCGTTTCGGACGGCGCCGGCCGTATCTGTTATTCGGAGCGTTGCCGTTCGGCCTTTCGCTCTGGCTGTTTTTTACCAAGCCTTCGCTTACCGCACAAACGGCGCTGTTTTGGTGGGCATTGCTGATGCTCTGTCTAGTGAACACGGCCATGACTCTTGTGAATATTCCGTATTCGGCGCTGACCCCCGAATTAACCTCCGATTATAACGAGCAAACCTCACTCAATGCATATCGTTTTTTATGCGCCGGCATCGGTACGATAATGGGAGCTGTCATCGTCATGCCGATTGTCAATATATTTCCATCCAAAGCATCGGGATTCTCCGCAGCAGGCGCCGTTATCGGCGGTATTATTCTGGTAACAACGCTTATCACTTTTTTTTCAGTGAAAGAGTCTGCCGTACCGCCGAAAACAAGTACGGGGAAGGCGAACGCGTTCTTTGCTTCCTACCGTTCGGTGTTTAAAAATTCCGCATATACGGTGCTTTTAGCGGTTTTTGTATTGCATATTACCGCGCTCAATTTTTTACAGGGAATGGTTGTGTATTACCTTAAATACATTTACCGAGCGGAATCTCTATCAAGCATGATTATGGGACTGTTGCTGATAACGGCGATTGTTTCAATTCCTATTGCGGCGAAATGTTCAAATCTATTGGGAAAAAATTTTTCGTACCGTACCGGACTTGCCGTGTTGTGTATTTCTACTATGGTTATCTTTTTTATAGGGCACCGTATCGGCGTAACCGGTCTTGCAATCTCATTCGTATGCGCAGGAATAGGGGTCGGTTTCGCCTTTGCCACTCCTTGGGCAATGCTACCCGATGCGATTGCGTGGCAGCCCGATACGGTACGCAACGAGGGCTGTTATTACGGAGTGTGGACCTTTGCCAGTAAGCTCGGACAGGCTGTTTCGACCGGTGTTTCAGGTTTAATTCTCAGCGCTGCGGGCTATCATGCGGATACAATTCAGTCTCCCAGCACGATATTTGCCATTAGACTTATTGCCGGACCGATTGCTGCTGCCGTGTGTCTATCGGGTTTTATACTTATTCATTTTTATCCTATCGATAAAAAAAGAAAGGCGCTAGCATAATTCATACTTTTAGTTTATAATGATAGTATTAAAAATAGCCGGTTTATAACAGGGATGGTTTGTCATGCCCTTGTGATAACGGCATACAGTATGGAGAATTACAGCATGAAAGAATTAATTTCTCATCCCGGTGAAAAATATACCGAAGCGGTTCGTCTCGGTTCACTGTTTAAAAAAGCTGTCCATCATAAAAAATGTCTTTTTTCCGCCGTATTAGCGGCGTTTGTTTTTTGGGGAAGCGGCATGGCTGTCTATGCAGAAACTGCACCGACGGTACAAGGCGGCGTTATCGATTTACGAAACTGGAATTTTGATACCAAGGGAAAAGTGTCGCTTAACGGTACTTACGGCTTTTTCTGGAACGAATTTCTGGAAGATTGGAAAGAACCGTCAGACTATATAGCGGTACCGTCCTCTTGGACTGCTAAAGCAGCGGGACAGGGGAAAGCATATCCTTCAAACGGCTATGCGACATATGCTATAAGACTGCTGTTGCCTAAAGGAGCGCCTTCTCTTTCGCTGTATCTGAAAAACAGGTTCCCTTCGCTGACCGTATTTGCAAACAGTGTGCAACTTGACGCATATAATCCTTCCGGAAGAAAACTTACAGATGCGCAATCTTCTTGTTTTGTCTTACCCTCAGGCGAAACGCAGATCGATATTTTGATTCAAATAAAGAGTATTGATCACAAAAAACAAGGTATATACAATCCTGTTATTCTTAATAAAACATCCGCCATCGAATCGTCGATATATCAGCGTAAGCTTATCGAAGCAATGATTTTCAGCTTTGCATTAGCGCTCGGTCTTTACCATTTGATATTGTTTATTTTCAGATCAAAAGAAATCAGTATTTTGTATTTTACCCTGCTCGTGTTTATCGTTATGATACGAATACTTTCAACAGGGACGATGATCGGATGCGATTTATTCGGTTTTTCTTGGATGACAGCGCTGCGTATGGACTATTTCAGCTTTGCAACGGTCTCAATTCCTGTCATCCTGTACTTTTATGCGCTTTATAAGAAATATATTAATAAGATTATCGTTATCGTTTGGGTAGCAGAAGGGGTGTTGTACGGGATTTTAACGCTTGTTACAAAAGGTGCTTTTTTTGCATCGTTTCTCTTTATACACCAAATGATTTGTATTTTGGAGGTTGTGTACCTTCTCTATCTTATCATCCGGTTGATGTATAAAAAAGAAAAAGAGGCATCTTTCATTGCAACCGGCTTTGCCGTACTGACAATTACCGCCTTGATCGATATCCTTGAGGGAATGGACATTATTCAAACGCCGGCAATGCTCCCCTTCGGGCTTCTCTTTTTCCTGCTGATTCAAGCTGTCTCATTCGCAAGAATATTCTATTTTGAAAAACGAGAGAGCGAGTTGATGCGTGATAAAGTCATTGCTTCTTCCGATCAATTGAATACGTTTATCACTGAAATTAAAAAAGTTATTGAAGATTTGGCAAACGAAGATGCTGTGTTGACTTCGAATATGCACAGTGCTCAGTCCTATGTGGATAAAATTTCAAGCTATATTAAGTTGGTACTTGAAGAGGTATCCTCACAGAAAACGAGTTTGATCGATACGGAAACCAATACAAACTATTTAAATACGTTCCTTGAAGGTTTGGATACGCAGATTACGCAGCAAAGTGAAAAATCAAAGGATGCAATGGATAAGCTTATGGACTTAATCCAAAACACGAAGCTGCTGACGGAAAAATTCAAGGTTATTCAAGATAACTTCATGAATATCTTCCAAGCGAATGAAGTCGGTAAGACGAACTTTTCAAAGATGACCAAGACAATATCCGATATTACTACCCGTTCCGCTGTTTTGCTTGAAACCAACCAGTTGATAACACAGGTCGCCGAGCAGACGGATATGCTCGCAATGAATGCCGCTATCGAAGCTGCCCATGCAGGTGATGCGGGAAAGGGATTTGCCGTTGTTGCCGAAGAAATCCGGAATTTGGCTGAGAGGGCATCTGCGGAATCGGATTCAACCGGAAAAATTATTAAGCAGATTACTGCTTCCATCGACGAAACCGCTTCTGCTACGGATATTTTAGCTCAGAGTTTTGCCGATATTAGCGATAAGGTGACGGACTTTGAACACATGCTCGCGGAAATCGCAACCTTTATCGGACATACGGATGCTCATACTACCCGTATGGAGCAAACGCTGAAGGAAGTATTGGAAGAAATGACGGCGTTAAAGAACGAAAATAGCCGCATAATTGAAACACGGGAAAATACGGTTTCCAGCTTTGGCCGCTTAACAAAGGCAACGGAAAGAGTTAATGCAGAAATCGATTCAATGCTTGACAATATTACCAACTTAATACGTATTTTTTCAAAAACGGCGGAATCGCAGGAACAAACACGGGAAATTATCGGCCGCTTAAATCGTTTATCTTTTCAGAAGCGGGAAGCGGCCCCTGATGAAAATGAAGTTCCTGAAATCTAATCTCATTTTCGGCGCTTTTTAAAAATAATGGGAATCTCTAAACTTCGGTTTTTTGAGATTTCTCTTAAATATTTATGGGTTAAGGAAAAACGATGGCTCAAAACAGTAAAATTACTCCTGAAGTATTTGACAATTTACTCTATCTTTCGCGCCTTTCTTCCAACGATAGCGACATGGAGTCTATTGCCGGACAGGTTGGTCAAATTGTTGAATATTTTGATATTCTTAAAAAGTATGATGTGCCTGCGGAGGCGGACAACGCGGCAATGCTTTCGCAAGGATTACTGCGCAGCGATACTATTGAGGCCGGTATAACGCAATCGGATTTGAAAAAAATGTCGAGCGAATATATGGACGGCTATTTCCGTGTACCTAAAGTTCTTGGGAGCGGGGTGTAATCATGAAGGATCTTTGTACAGCAAATTTAGCCGAATTAAAAACGTGCCTTGAAGCGGGGACGGTAACTTCTGTCGATATTGTGCGTGCCTTAAAGGCTGCGTATCAGGAAGATGAGAAGCAAGCGACGCCGTTGCATGGGTTTATTGAATTTTTTGACGATGCGGAAGCGCAAGCAGAAAAAGCCGATGCGCTGCGGAAAGAAGGAAAGGTTACCGGTAAGCCGCTTTTAGGGTTGCCCTTTGCTGTAAAAGATAATATTTCAATACGCGGAAAACTCTGTACCTGTTGCAGTAAAATATTGGAAGGTTATAAGGCTCCGTATAACGCAACGGTGATTACCCGCTTAATGGAAGCCGGCGCAATACCGATTGGTAGGGCAAATATGGATGAATTTGCGATGGGGTCTTCAACCGAGTATTCGGTATATGGACCGTCGCATAATCCCGTAGACCGCACATTGACGCCCGGCGGCAGTTCGGGCGGTTCCGCAGCGGTGGTTGCCGGGTTTCAAGTTCCGTTTTCGCTCGGTACCGAAACAGGCGGTTCCGTGCGCCTTCCCGCTTCGTATTGCGGAATATACGGATTAAAACCGACTTACGGTGCTATCAGCCGTTACGGTGTGGTTGCATTCGGCTCTTCGCTTGACCAAGTCGGTCTTTTTGCCCGCTGCATAGACGATATCGGTTTAGGCCTTTCCGTTGCGGGAGGTTCCGATCCGCATGATGAAACGAGCGTTCAGCATGATTTTTCCGCTTGTGCGCATTTAGAACCGTATACGGACAGCGAACTGAAAAAACTTCGGATTGCCTTACCGGTAGAATTTACCCAAGCGAAAGGTTTGGATACGGATATCGCAGCAATATTTGAAAAATACCGTGAATGGTTTACTTCAAAAGGTGTGCAAGTCGATACTGTTTCCATTCCGGTGCTGGAATCCTCTATTGCAATGTATTATGTTATTGCTCTTTCCGAGGCATCAAGCAATCTTGCCCGCTTTGACGGAATCCGCTACGGCTTACGCAAAGATCCGGGTAAAGGATATGATGAATTATATTGCGCGACCCGTTCTGCAGGGTTCGGGCGTGAAGTAAAACGGCGCATCATAACCGGTAACTATGTATTATCTCATCACCTATCGGGAGACTGTTACGAAAATGCGCTTCGTGTCCGCGCCCGTATGGAAAAAGAGGTAGGGTCGGTCTTACAGCAGTATGATTTCATTTTCTGCCCGACCGCACCGACGCCGGCATTTAAACTTGGTGAACGTGTAAACGATCCGCTTGCGATGTACCTTTCGGATTTATTTACGACATTTGTTAATTTATCCCATATTCCGGCGCTGTCGATACCTGCAGGTAAAGCGCAGGACGGTCGTCCGATCGGTATGCAAATCGCGGGCGCGAAGCTCTCTGAAGAAAAAATCTTGCGCTTGGCAAAAACGTTGGAGGCGGCACGGGTATGAGTTCGGAATTATCTTACGAAGTAATTATCGGCTGTGAAATTCACTGCCAATTATTAACAAAGACAAAGGCTTTTTGCTCTTGTGAAAACCGCTACGGCGGAATGCCGAATTCCCGTGTCTGTCCGGTTTGTTTGGGACTTCCCGGCGCCTTGCCCGTTATCGGCGACGAATATGTGAAACTCGGTATTAAGGCCGGATTCGCACTCGGCTGTACCATTAATGAATTCAGCAAGTTTGACCGCAAACACTATTTTTATCCCGACTTGGTTAAAGGCTATCAGATTACCCAATTCGATAAACCGATTTGCGAAAACGGTAAAGTTGAAATCAATATGGCAGCTCCCAATGAAGCGCCCGAGATGCGGATAATCCGAATTGAGCGCATTCACCTTGAAGAAGATGCCGGTAAAAGTCTTCATGTTGAAGGATCTCATAGCTATGTAGACTATAACCGCTGTGGGGTTCCGCTTATAGAAATCGTATCTAAACCGGATATGAAAAGCCCTGAAGAAGCGGCTCAATATATGCAAACGATTCGGGAAATTTTAAAGTTTATCGGCGTTACCGACGGTAACTTGGAAGAAGGGGCGATGCGCTGCGATGCAAACATCAACCTGAAAGTATTTGAAAACGGCAAAGAATACCGGACACCGATTTCCGAAGTTAAGAATATGAACTCCTTTAGAACGGTACGCGATGCTTGTGCATATGAAGTACAGCGGCAGCTTGAGGAATTTAAAACGGATCGGCAGGAGTATTCCCCTGATTTTAAGCGTACCATGGGCTGGGATGAACCGAGTGGAAAGACCGTTATCCAGCGTACAAAAAATTCTGCGCTTGACTACCGTTTTATGCGTGAACCCGATATTCCTCCGTTGATGCTGAGCCGCGAATACATCGATTCGGTATGTAAAACAGTCGGAGAATTACCGGCTGCAAAACGGGAACGGTTTAAGAAAGAATACGGTCTTTCTCAATTTGATGTGGAAACGCTGACAACAGAACGGAACTTGGCTGACTGGTTTGAAGCTGCCGCCGTTAAAACAAAGGATCCTAAAAAAGTTGCCAACTGGGTACTTGCGGAAGTACTTGCGGTATTAAACGAACAGCATATTGGGCTTGATCAGTTACCCTTCGGTTCCGATCATATTGCCGAATTGGTCAATGCGCTTGATGCACAGACTATTACCAGCAAGCAGGCAAAAGATGTTTTTGTGGAGATGTTGGCAAATGGAGAACATCCTCAGCAGATCATCAAAAAGAGGGGAATGACGCAGGTAAGCGATACCGGTGCTATCGAAAAACTGGTAGACGAAGTCTTTGCGGCCAATCCTCAAGCTATCGCCGACTGGAAAAAAGGCAAAACCAATGTTGCCGGATGGCTGATGGGGCAGGTGATGAAGAAGTCCCAAGGCAAGGCGAATCCTAATCAGACGACGGAACTGGTACGAAACAAACTCGCTGCATTATAACTGCATGATACAATGACGTAAAAAAGCCCTCTCATAATCGTATTTTTAGAGGGCTTACGGTACCATGCCGGCGGTGTTGCGTATAGTAAAATACGATAACCACGGTTCTTTTTTTAACTTTTATATTTCTTGGGTATATCTATCCTTGTGGTAAATAGAAAGTTGTAGTACAATTACACAATAATAGTCATAGAATATAATGTGTTAAATGTATAAACTAGCTCATTGTATGTATTTTCTCGCGAAAACTATGATCATTCCGAATACGGAGAAAAAAATGTTAGGGCAAAATGAAAAAATGAAGCAGGAGAAAGTACGTTTTCCTATCGGTGCAAAATTGGTTATAATGATTTCCATTTTACTCATTATTGCACTCGGTACGATTACTCTTTTGGTAACATTATTTGGCAGCGAAGATGTCCAAATAACTGCTGAAGAAAACAACCGAACGGTAAACGCACAGGCTGCAAATTCTGTTGAAAATGAACTTTCTTCTATTAGAGCGAATGCTTTTCTGTTGTTGGATCTTATTAATACGGCCGAGAGTTCAAGCAGTTTTGCAAAACAAGCTGCTGCGTTTTATTTTGAACGAAATCCTTCGGTTGCCGCTGTTCTGGTTACCGATTCGCGGCGTCCCGATGGTATCGACCGTACGCTGCTGAATACGACATTCTTTTTATCCCATGAGCTTGACCCTTCGCTGGTCGAAGCATTTTTAAAGCAAGAACGAGAGGCGTCGGTTCAAGTAGAGCAGGGAATTATGAAAATCCTCAATGCCACTCCTCTTTTTAATCAACCGATGCTGGTCTTATTTTATCCGTATAGAGAAAAAGGGCTTGCCCAAGGACTTGCGGTATTCTTTTCTGCAGAAAAACTTTCCGATGTGGTCGGTCAAGGAACATTACAAACAACGTATCTTGTCAACGATACTGGTGATGTGCTTATTCATCCCGATTTTGATCTTATCCGCCGGGGTACGAATGTGGCCTCTTTCCCGCTTTTTACTCAAATGAGAGAAAATGGAGATACCAACCGGCAGATGCTGTTTCAAGATGAGACCGGCAAAAAATACTTCGGTTCCTATACGCGCCTTTCGCTTGGAGATGCCGCGGTTCTTACCACCGCAGAAGCTGCCCAAGTGCTTGAGCCCGTCAACGATACGGCAAAGCGGAACCTCTATTTGAGCGTAGCGGTACTTGCCCTTTCCGCAATGTTTGTATGGTTTTTATCAAAGAGTATCAGTACCCCGATTAAGTTGCTGACCGTTGCGGCTCATCAAATTGAAGCGGGTGAATATGAGCTGGACTTAAAGCCGAAAACACGTGATGAAGTCGGTCTCTTAACGTCAAGCTTCGTGCAGATGGGAAAAGGACTCGCGGAGCGGGAACGCCTCAAGGATTCTTTCGGCAGGTTTATCAATAAAGAGATCGCAGAGCTTGCCGCTCAGGGGCGGTTGGCTCTCGGCGGTGAAACTAAAGAAACGACCATATTCTTTTCCGATATTCGTTCTTTTACTGCTATTTCTGAAAAGCTCGAACCGTTTGAAGTTGTCGGTTTCTTAAACGAGTATATGACTCAGATGGTTGAATGCGTCACCGATACCCACGGTGTTGTTGATAAATTTATCGGTGATGCGATTATGGCAGTGTGGGGAGCGCCGACAAGTTCCGGTTCTCCGCGTGAAGATGCGTTGAATTGTATCCGCGCAGCGCTTCGTATGCGGGCAGCTCTTATGCAGTTTAACCGCGGACGCGGCGGCGATAAAAAGCCGATTATCCGCATCGGTTGCGGTATTAACTCGGGGCATGTTGTTGCGGGGCAAATCGGTTCTCAAAAGCGTATGGAGTATACGGTTATCGGTGATGCGGTAAACCTTGCATCCCGAACGGAAGCTTTGAATAAACCGATGGGTACCGATATCCTTATCACTGAATACACTTACAAACTTGTACATGATCAAGTTCTCGTAGAAGAGATGCCGTCGGTTACCGTTAAAGGAAAAGAAAAGCCGCTCCGTATGTTTGCGGTTATTAATATGCCCAATGAAAAAGGTATCCCGGGTGCCGGTGAAAAAGGCCCGACGAGTCTTAATCAGATTAGAAAGGTATTGGGGATTCCCATTCCCGATTTTGCAAAGGTGAATCTTAATGAAGACGAGAAAAAATACAAAATCCAATCCTAGCTTTACAAATGTCGGCACGGACATTACCGTGGTTGTCTTGTCGCTGTTGGTGATTTTTGCGTCTTCTTTTTTATTTGTTAAAAACTTAAACAGAACGTTTTCACGCAATGACAAAACACCGGTTGCGACCGTAACTTTTAAGTATAAATCGGTTCAGCGCAAGTTTCTTGATCGTGCCGTTTGGGATCGCCCACAGCAGAATTCTCCTGTGTACAACGGCGATACTATACGTACTTCACCCGAAGCAGAGGCGACATTGTATTTTGTTGACCGCAATGTCGTTGAACTCGGTTCGAGTACGATGATCCAGGTATTTGTCAACAACGAAGAATCCCGAATCGATCTGACGAACGGCCTTGTATCGGTTGAAACCTCTGACTCTTCCAATATGCTGATTAGTTCGGAAAATACCACGGCAAAGATTTCAAAAGGATCTTCATTCCGCGCCGATAAAAGCGGCGAAGGAAATCTTCAGCTTGTCGTGGAAAGGGGAGAAGCTGCCGTTACCGGACAAGATGGGGCGGAGAAAACGGAACTGCTGACACAAGGCGCGGTTATACAGACGGGCATACAAACACCTCTGGTGGTTGTTAGTCCGGGTAAAAATGTGCGATTGCTCAATCAAAGCGGAAACGGCACTGATGTAGCATTCCAATGGCAAAGTTCTTTACCTGCTGCCGAAGAATTAATACTGGAGACTTCGCCGCTCAGTAATTTTTCCGATGAAGTTCAAAAATATACGCTTACCGGCTTAACGGAATATACGCTTGCAAAGCAAAACCGATCGTTTTATTGGCGGTTGTATTCTGCTGCAGCAGGTGCTGAGTCTGCTGTTAATGCTCAATCCGGTAAGGTGAATATTATTGCCGCCCCAGCTCCGGTGTTGTTGGAACCGGCAGTCGAAGCGCAGTATGCATATACGGTGGCACCCCCTGCTATCCGTTTCTTATGGGAGGGAAATTCCCTCGTTGCTTCTTATTTATTGGAAGTTGCCGACAATCCTGAACTGAAAAATCCTCAGTTAAGCCGGTTCGTTAATACCCAGTCGCTTACGTTGTCTGATTTTGCTGAAGGAACGTGGTATTGGCGTGTTACTCCCCGCTATCTTATCAATGTTGAAAATGCACCTGAGTCATCGAAGACGGCATTCTTTCATATAGAAAAACAATCTACTGCGGCTGAAGAAGCTCCGCAGGTATTGTTTCCTCAAGCAACGGCGGAAACCTCAAGTGGAAAAGGAATGTCTTTTGCATGGAAAAATATCTCCGAAACAAAGTCTTATCGGCTTAAAGTGGCAAAAGATGCTGAAATGAAGACGGTTGTAGTCGATACAATCGTAGAAACGAATTCTTTTAAACTTGATGATGCGGCAGCGGTTCTGCCGAATGGCGATTATTATTGGACGGTATCAGGGATCGATTCAAAGGGTTCCGAAATGGCTGCCTCAACTCCCGTTAAATTTCAAACCGTTAATACCGATTATGCACTGCGCGGTATTTTCCCGCCGAATGGATATGTGCTTGCGGATACTCTGTGTCCTGATACCCGATTTACATGGAAAACAAATGTCGAAACGGAAAAACATTTCCAAGTATCTGCGTCTAAAGATTTCTCGACGCTTGCCGTTGATGTAAAAACATCCGGTAACGGTATTGAGGGGATTTCTCTACCGCACGGTCAATGGTACTGGCGAGTTATCGCCGACAGTGAAATCGGTCTTATAAAAACCGAAACCAAGCATTTTACTATTGCGCCTCCGTTGGATAAGCCGAACTTATTCGGTATCGGTGGTACGGTTATTGTTTTTCCTTCAGGGAAAACAAAGTTCGCGTGGTCTCCTGTTAAAGGGGCCGATTATTATCAGGTGCGTATTACAAAAATCGGTAATGAAGATTCTCCGTTATATGAAAATTTATTTATTACGGAGACTCAAGTTGAAATTGCTCTGCAACATGTTTTAGAAGGGGGCTACCGCATCAGTATTCAAGGTTTTGCTTCCGCTTCTGTAACGTCTACACGGCGGTACGGCTTGGCTGTTGATCATAACTTTGCGCTCAAGCATCTAAAGCCTGTGGAACTATTGTATCCTGCTGACGGGATAAAAATAGGCGGGCTTGAGGCAGCGCTTGATCCCTTTACCTTTAAGTGGGAATCGATTGTTCCTCCTGCTTCGTCAAAACTCATATTGAGAAAGTCCGGTACTGCGAATCCGGTTTTTGAAGTATCGGATCCGCCTACAGCAATACAGGCACCTGCGCTTGAATCGGGAAAATATACCTGGGAAGTAAAGGCTACCGTTCCGGAAGGTTTTGATATTTCATCGAGAAAGCGGTTTACGTTTACCGTTTTACCGATACCTCCATTGCCGCAAGCTGTATTCGGTTTCCCTAAAACTGATACTGTGTTGGATGCCGCTTTCTTTAAGTCAAACAGGAGTATTGATTTTAGGTGGAGCAATGTCCCGGATGCGACTCATTATTGGTTTAAACTTTCCGATTCTGCCGGGCGTTCGATATTTACAACCGATATCCGTGCAGATGGTGCAACAGAGCCGGCGGTCAGCTTTAAAGACATTGCGCGTTTATCCCCCGGCACTTTCTCTGCAGAAGTGAAAGCGCAACGGCGATTAAGTAATGGAAAAGTATTCCAAGACGGTACTGTGTCGCGTGTACGTTTCAAAATAGATATACCTAAGGGACGAACGGTATCGACGGATGAAACAGGAGTTTTATATGGAAAATAAGTACGGTTTGTTGCTTGCCGGTATCCTCTTTTTTTGTTTTATTCCGTTATCGGCGCAAGAGCGTTCTTCCCCTGTAGAGGATTCAAAAAAAGCGGGGACTGAAAAGAAAAATTATTTTCTTAAAGAAACTGATAAAGGTGTTATGCTTGTGCAGCGTTTGTCGTGGGAAGCGTTGGATGATATTTTGGGGTTTGAATTTGACCTTGAACAGCAGGATAGAAAAACAAAAGTATGGCGCGTGATAGATAAACGCACTGTAAAAACGAATTATGCAGACGTTTCTTTGCCACCGGGAGATTACCGTTTCCGTGTACGGGTTATCAACCTTTTAGGGCAAAAAGAAGATGCAACTCCATACCGTAACTTTGCCATCCGTATTGCGTATCAACCGGAAGTTGCTTCCGTCTCTCCGCAAGTTATCAATTTTGACGAGTTGGAAGGTCAAACCCTTACCATAACCGGTAAGAATTTTCATGAAGAAACGTCTTTTATTCTTACAAACAATTTCAGCGGAGCGGTTTTACGCGGGACTGTGAGTGAGCTAAAAGATAACGGAACTCATGCAGTTGTCTCTTTTGAGTTTACGAAGGCGAATCCGGGAACGTATACATTTGCTGCGGTTGATCCGAGTGATCTTTCGGCAGAAAAAGACGATATTGTCTTCCGCTTCCAAAAGCCGCTTGATATATTTATTTCGGGTAACTATGTTTTTAACGGCTTTATTGGAAATGATATATTGGCTAAAAAAGAATATTTCGGTGCAAATTTTGCCGCGTTGGGGGGAGGTTTGCGGTTTACCGTTGTTCCGATAAAGCGGTTTTATGGGAATTTCGGTTTTAATTTTACCGGTTCGGGAGCCTATTTAAAAAATAAAACCGATGGGTATACGCTGAGTGCGGGGGTATTGTTTGCTCAATTGAATGCCGCTTATTTTTACCCCATTATTAAACATCGGTTGGTATTCGATGCGCATGCCGGATTAGGTACTATGTTTCTCGTGAACACCCAGTTTACCTACAATGCGACACAAAAGATAACAAGCGATAAAGCATGGTATTGGGGATTAACTGTTAATGTCGGCACGGCATTATATGTATATGTGTATAAAAGACTATATATCGAAGTTAATCTTGACCATATAATTCCTATTCGGAAAGGAAAGGGATTCCCGAAATATATTATCCAACCGCAGTTGGGCATCGGGTGGGAATTCTAAAGAGTTGGGAAATCTCTAAAAACCGAGGTGGCTTTTAGAGGTTTCACATACTTAATCTTGATATTCGATAGTTTCCACCATCCGATCCTTTGATAAAACCGTATTGGGGAATATCTCTTGTGCATCTTTGAGCAGCTGTTTTAAGTCGTAATCCGTATAACGGGGACTGTAGTGAATCAGCGCCATCTTTTTGACGGCAGCATCTCGTGCGATTTGTGCTGCCTGCGTACAAGTCATGTGTTTTTTTTCAGCGGCATCCTGTTCCATACCTTTTGCAAACATGGATTCGCAGACTAAGAAGTCGGATCCTGCAACCTCCGGCGCAATGGTTGGCAAATATTTTGTATCGGTTACAAAGCTGAATTTTCTGCCGCTTCGAGGCGGGCCAAGGACTTGGCTGCTTTCTACAATAGTACCATCCGCTGCCTCTACTGCCACTCCTGCCTGCAGCTTTGACCAAAGCGGTCCGCATGGGACATTAAGTCTGCGTGCCGCCTCCGGATCGAATGCTCCCGGACGGGGAAATTCCTCAAATACGTAGCCGAGACAAGGCTTGGTATGTTCAAGCCGGAACGCCCGTACTTGAAATTCATCGGTTTTATATACAATGCCCGGTTCGGAAACTTCTTGGATGATAATTTCGTAATTGATATACATATCGAGAACTTGCCTACTTGTTTCGACATATTCTTTGATTTTCGGCGGGCCGATAATGTAGAGCGGCTCATCGCGGTCAACCTGCGCCGATAGCATCAAAATTCCCGGTAATCCCGTTACATGATCCGCATGGGTATGACTGATAAAGATGGTATTGATTTTTTTCCATCGGAGGTTTAGGCGGCGTAGGGAAACCTGTGTGCCTTCGCCTGCATCAAAAAGAAATAAATCGCCTTCACGGCGAAGTAGTACCGAAGTAAGATGGCGATACGGTAAAGGCATCATGCCCCCGCAGCCCAAGATAAACGCTTCAAGATTCATAGATGGAAGAAGTATACCTATTTTGGGGCTTGACGTAAATAGTAAAATAGGATAAAATCTCTTTTGTTATTTATTTGAATGCGGGCAATTAGCTCAGTTGGTTAGAGTACAAGCATGACACGCTTGGGGTCGCTGGTTCGATTCCAGCATTGCCCATCCCTCCGCATAATGTCTAATCGAACGATTGGTATACCGTATTAATATTCCTAATACATTCCGAACAAAGTGACGTCTGTTTTGTATCTTGTTCCGCAAGCGAATGTGCATAAGCTCGTGCGCAGCCTTTTATTGAACAGCGTGGAATACCGATGAGGTGTCCGGCAGAGGCCAGTCCCTGCATCACAGCACGGTTTATAATAACGCTGTTTTTTGCTTCGGGGGTGATAAAGCGGTGCAAACTCATAATAGCGATATGCCGGTCATATAACCCGAACAGAAAGTTATTATTATCTTCACCGGAGTAAATATCCTTTGATGTAATAGCCAACACTCCGATAATATTGGGGTTGGTAAGTTTTTGCTTTGTATATTGTCTTATTTGTCGTATAAGAGTATTTGCATCATATTGCATCGTATATTCTCGATTAAAATCTTCCCAATCTTTCCGGTCATATCCCGATTGGATAAAGGCATATTTCATAAATAATAATCTGTTCTGTTTTTCTTTTAAATCATCTTTTGTCAATCCTATTTCTTCCAAAATAGGTGCAAGTTCTGTTTCGCTGTGCTTCTCGTATAATTGGGTGATGTACTCGCGTATATATGCATCAAGGGTGTCTCTGGTATGCTCAGTGCTTTCAGGAATATCGATATACTCCTTGATGACTGATAGTTTAAAATCTTGCCGTATTCGTTCTGCGACTGCATCGGCTGCCAATGTGTGTGCATTGGGAAATACGAGGACAAGTATTGATTTTGCATACATCGGTTGGACGGTCTCTTTTTCAAGAGGCATATTCGGAAACTTTGCCGATAGCTCAGTACAGCACTGTATGATTGATAAATCATTACAGGCTGTCAATATATATTGGAGACGCTCAAAAGATTCTTTATATTTTTTAAGACAAAATTCAAAATAAGCAGCTCTATATTGATAGAGGTAGTTTGATGAATCGAGCTGTAATCCTTTGATAACGCTTTGATAGGCTTTTTCATATTCTTGTTTTTCAGCATATATGTCGGATAATGTAAAATAGATATCGACATATTTCCGGGCAGAAACATTGAACATTCTGTCAAGCTCCGCAGCTTGACGTTCCAATTCATGTAGGTTGTTGGTCTGCTTTTCACTTGACGGATTATCTGTAGTTGACCGGTTATTTGATGTACACGCACAAAATAAAAAAAATGTGATGACGCCGAATATCGTTCGGTATTTATTTTCTCTTTTCATCTTTTTTACCTCTCTTTTTAGTTTTGAGAGAGTTTCCTTAGATTTAGATGCGACGTTTAAAATTAAGTCATTGCTGTATAAAGACTTAATTTTAAATTCGACGGGGATGTTCAAAAAGTAACCAACTTTTGGGACATCCCCATACTGAACCTTTATTTATTCCATAGATTTTTTAAATACGTCGGAATATCCGAAAAACGGAAATGTAAACCGAATTTTAAGTAGCAGAAAGCGGCAGTCCCGGCGATGAGTATACCGAGTATGATAAACAGAGCTTTCCGTCCGTTTTTCTTATCGGCAAAGGGATCGATGGGAACCACGATACTGCCGAATGGAATAGCGGCAAGTTTTGTAAGCTGAGTTCCGAACGGAATATTGATTCTTGTGCGGATATTTACTGCCCAGCCGTTTGCTTCAAGAATCGGAGCAATACTGCGTTTACGCAGCTTCATCGAAGCTAAAATCATCGACGGGCCGGAAATACAGAGTAAAATGCCGATAAGTCCGAGCGGAACCCAAAAACCTAATCCGAATAATGCTTGCAGAATACTGCCGATTAAGGCTGAAATACCGCCTAATGCAGTACCGATCAAGGCAATAGTTCCTAAGTCGAGTTTTTTGGCGGCTACAGGTGCGGTAGGTGCTGGGGCTGTACCTGCTGCGGCTTGTTTGTCAGCGGTTGTGACGGTGGCTGCCGTCTTGGAAAGCAAATCGGCTGATTTCGCTTCGCCCGCTGCAGCTCGTGCCGCAATTTGAGTTTCAATCATTGCAGCGAGTTGCTTATATGGCATGAAGAACGCCTGCCGGACACTGATCGGGTTGGCAATAACTTTTGTAACAACTGCATTCCAATCCTTGCCGATGCGGTCGTAGAAAATACCGTTTCGACCGATTACGATATTGTCGCTATCACCGTTTGTAAACAAGGCAACGATTTTTTTAGTTGTTTCTCCCTTGCGGCTGATATCGCAGTATACCAAATAGGCTCCGGAAAGTGTATCCAAGGTCGCATGGCGGGCGTCTCCGTTAAGTTCAAAGCATAAGTCCGCTGCGCGTGTATCAAAATACAATACACCGGCTTGAAAAACCGAACCTTTGCCCTCATAAAAGTCGCTGAAGCTGATATAGTTTTTCAATAATGTAACAAAATCGCGGCGTAGAAGTACGAGTTTTTCCAAATTGGATACATTTCCGCGTTCTTTTTCGATTGTTAATGCATATCGAATTAACGAGGAAACTTCTCCTTGTTTTTCGCCGTTTGTGAGTGCTTGTAAGAATGGAACGCTGAGCAAAGCTGCCGGTGTCGTAGGTTTGCTGTTCAAGCGTTCTTGATACGGCGCCAGTTTTTGTACGATAAGGGTGAATTCATCCTGTGTAATGCATTCCTTGTGCCCGAGCAGCGGTAGGACAGCATCTTCTGCAAAGGTTTGCAGCTTTGCTTTCCATGCAGGATTGACTCCTTTTGTCAGAGGCAACGGCTTATCAGCGGCTGCGGCGGCGAGCGGCAATGCATACAGTGCTTCATTATTGTAATGAATACTTTCGGCTGCAAGTTGTTGGAATACCTGTTCATCGGCGGATAAGGCGGGAGCCTTATCCGGTGCATATTCGGTTAATGTGCAGCGTAAAAAATAATCATCCGCTTTTTCTTTTATTGCGGAAAGTGCTGCTGTTGCTTTTTGAGTATGCTCCAGATCAAGCGGCAAAATTCCTTCTTCTGCGAGAGATGTTTCCCATGCTAAAAATGCTTCGGCATCGGCCATTAAATCCTGCAGAATACGTTGTTGAACTCCGTCTGCAAGTGTACCGTTTGCGATACAAGAGGCAAGGGCAATATTGATGAGATGTTTTAGTTTATCATCATCAGAACCGTCAGTCGGTATCGGTGCATTACAATCAGGTGTATGTGCATCAAAGAATTTTTTTTGCGTTTCTATATCTGCTATCGAAATTTCCTGTGCATCATTCTTTTTGATATGATCCAGTAACCATCGGGCACTGGCGCAAAGCGTTTCATCCTTAATCGATGCCAACGGTACTGAATTTCCTTCTTCCATTAATAAAGAAAGATCTGAAAGCTGCGCACTGAGCCAATCGACGGCAGTTAGAATTTCAGGGGGACGGATGAAGCTGTCGCCGTCATAGTCGAGCAGTGCAATTGTTCTAGGATCAAAAAATATCCCCTGAGTCGGCATTGCCAATACCGTCCATAATTTCTGGTCAAGTTCGTGCAAATGGGTAATATCATCTGCACTTTTCAAAATGACCTGGGTAACACCGCCGAAGCGTGAAAAATTCCAGCGGTGCTGTTCAGTATTTTTTTGTAGTATCATAATACCTCGTGAAGATATTTTCGATGATTCCGCTTGAAATGTCAATGATGGGTGTTTAATCAAAAAATCAGTAAGAAGTGGACAGAGCTGTACCTCCAAAAAGTTTTAGTTTTTTTAGAGGTACTTGTTTTTTATATCAACTTCCGGCATTCAAGATAAAACCGCTTTTCACTAGCCTCTCCCATCGAAAAACTTTTTCTCGGTAGCGAGCCGTTTTCGGCGATGGTCGAAAAAAAGCTCTCTTTAGAAATAGGCGGTAATAAGAGGGAAACTGCATCGGAATTCTGCGGAATACGGAAAGCCTCTTCGGAACCGTGAATATAATCTATCTGAAGGTTGTGCGTTTTGATAAAGTCATCCAAAAGCGGCTGCAGAGCGCTTACTGCGAGGCAGGTCATATCGGTTTCGAGACAAGTGAGCTCGCCGGTTGCAGCGATAAAACCGAACGAAGCGGAGGAATGTTCTACTTTGTGCACTAATTCTGGCTTATCGGAACAAGCTATAACCTTACCCCCTAGTTTTGATTGCAAGAAAGCGATTAATTGTTTACTGTCTGCACCGAAGATAACACGGTGAATGGGTTCGAAGGTAAGGCCTGAATCGTATAGGTTCACAATTTCGACAAGAGCATAGCGCAGCGGATTGGTCTCAAGATTGTTCGGAAGCGAAATGGAACCATTCGGCTGTTGAACGCCTCCGTGTTGCCGCTTATACGCATCCCATACGGCTTTTGCCGTTGCAAGAGAATGATTCCCGTCGCCTACCGCGAACATAAACACCGAACCGTCAGCGCCGGTATTGGCTCGGTACAGTTTTTCAAGCGCTTTTTCCATATATGCAGAACAGTCGGCAGGAAGAGCCCAGCCTGAAATACTGCCGGAATTCAGCATAAGCTGTGCGGTATAGATCGGTGTAGCTTGAGCGTTATGGATGGAATCGCCGATTTTTTCTATTAAAATTCGTTCAGGATCATCGACCAGCAGCATAATATGCGGCATTTCCAACGCCGCTCCTTGCCTAATCTCCATCCGCGGGGGAAGCCGCTCCACAATCGTAGCTTCGGTTGCGCGTATTTCCGCTTTTGAGTCCGTCCGCCAATCGTATTTTTCCAAATCGATACAGGTAACAATCCCTTTCCGCAAGCGATTATAGGCTGTTTTTCGCTCGATATAAAGCATGGAATGCACGGGATTTGCAAAAACACCTGCTGCAAGGTAGTCTTTCATTGTTTTTTGGATATTGATAATTTCTTGCTTCCGTTGTTCATCGGAAAAGGTATTTAAATAGACTTCCGGCAAAATCATGTGCAATGTTGAATAACAGTTTTTTGCAACCGCGGCAGCTTTGCTCCAATAATCGGTATCCTGCGTATATTGGTCGCAAGCGATCACAGACCATGCGGTGAGGTTAACACTTTTATGAGGTAGTAAAATATCGGGCGTCCTAAGCGCACATTTTTCAAAAATATTCATACCAACAGTATAAAAGATAATAAAAATAAATTCCAGACACAGAGTTAGGGTATCTATGAGCATTACAGTATCTGTGAGTTGCTAAAAACGTATATATGCCCTATAATAATAAAATACTGTTTTAATTATTTTTGTGGAGGAATATAATGCAGGCAATTATTTTAGCGGCGGGAATGGGAAAGCGACTCCGATCGTACACGAAGGATGCGACAAAATGTATGGTCAAGGTCAATGGAAAAACATTAATTGAATATACGATAGAAGCGCTTGTGGCAAATAAGATAGATAGGCTTGTGGTTGTAGTCGGATATAAGGGGCAGCTTTTAAAAGATTTTATCGCCTCAAAGTTTAATGCGGTTAATCTGCACGGCATGAAAATTGAATACATTGAAAACCCTGTGTATGATACGACAAATAATATCTATTCGTTATATCTTGCCGGAAATGAAATGGCAAAGGATGATACCATCCTGCTCGAAAGCGACTTGATTTTTAAACCTGAAATTCTAACCCGCCTGATTACCAGTCCCGATAAGAACCTTGCGGTTGTTTCGCCATTTGAATCGTGGATGGACGGTACTTGTACCTTGTTGGATGAAAATAACTGTATTACCGCCCTTCTTGATAAAGTCCGTTTTAATTGGTCGGATACCGAATATTACTATAAGACCGTCAATATCTATAAATTTTCTAAAGAGTTTTCACAGCAATACTACTTGCCGTTCCTCGATGCCTATCAAAAAGCCTTTGGCAAAAATGAATACTACGAGCAGGTTTTAAAAGTTATCTCTTTCTTATCGTCATCGACCTTAAAAGGATTGGTGGTAAGCGGAAAGGATTGGTATGAAATTGACGATCCTGCCGATCTTGCTATTGCAGAAGACCGATTCATGACAGGGCGCGAAAAACTACACAGCCTTGAAAAACGGTACGGCGGTTATTGGCGGTTCCCTCAGCTCAAGGATTTTTGCTATCTGGTTAATCCGTATTTTCCACCGGAAAAACTTGTCAGCGAAATGACGGCCAGTTTCGGAACGCTGTTAACGCAATATCCGAGCGGGGCAGCACAGCAAAGTCTCCTCGCTTCCAAAATATTTAATGTAATGCCGGAACATATCGTCGTTGGAAACGGCGCTGCGGAATTGATTTCTTCACTCGCAAAATTTACCGAATGTACCGTCGCTATTCCATTCCCTACATTTAACGAGTACCCTGAACGATTCTCGCTCGCCAAGGTTGTGCCCGTGCCGACCGATATGCAAACCTTTTCATATTCAGTGGACGATATTATCGGGACGGTGAAAAAAGAGCATGCAAAGGCCGTTGTTTTAATCAATCCTGATAATCCGACGGGAAATTTTCTAGAAAAAGATGATGTATTGCGGCTCTGTGGGGAATTGAAGCAAACCGGTACCGTTCTCTTTTTTGACGAATCGTTTATCGATTTTGCAGAAAAATCAAAGCGCTATACACTGCTTGACGAGAATATTCTGACTGAATACCCAAATCTCGTTGTTGTAAAGTCGATTAGTAAGAGCTATGGAGTGCCGGGATTGCGGCTCGGTGTTCTTGCCTGCGCCGATGCACAATATATTGCACATATTAAAAAAGCCAATGCTATTTGGAATATTAACTCATTCGGCGAATACTTTTTGCAGATTTACGATAAATATAATAAGACCTATGCGGCTGCCTGCGATTCAATCGCCGCCGAACGCAGCCGTTTTTCTGAAAAACTGGCGGAAATTAAAGACCTTACGGTTTTTCCAAGCCAAGCCAATTATATCCTGTGCCGGTTGACCGGAGCAGTCAAAGCCGAAGAACTCGCCGTTAAGCTGCTTGAAAACTATAATATCTTTATCAAAGATTTATCGTCGAAGAAATGCTTTGAAGGCGGCAATTATATTCGCCTTGCCGTACGGGATCAAACCGATAATGATATGCTGATAGCGGCATTAAAGGCTGTATTGCACGAATAAAGGCGCTTGTTGCTTATTTTATAAAAACAGAGCAGAAGCTGCTCTCAACAATATAGGATGATTGCGGGGCTATACGCCCCGCTTTTTGTTTTTTAGCGATCTTCAGTGTAATTAATTGACGTAAGAAGCGTATTCAGTCTAACCATCGGATCTTCATAGCCTCTAAACGTAAACGTAACATGATAGCCTTTCTTTGAAACAGCCGTTATGTCTCGTCCAATACAGGGATAGATTGTATTCGATGTTTCGTAGGGGAAATATTCGGGTTTTAAAATCGAAACACGATAATCGCTACCGTCATACTGTACTTGCGCAAGATTGGCAGGGAAGGGGACCAGGAAGATTAAAAAATCATCGCTTTTGCTGCCGCCGATACTAAGTCGGGTTCCTGACTTCATCACGTGAATATTCCGTTTTCCAATTAGTGTGGTTTGGTTATAGACAAAAAGTTCCGTCATTCCCGACTGTGAAGGTTTTGTACTGACCCGGCCGCTATAATAGCTGTGATTCAGTCCCGGACGGCGGTTGATATGGCTCTCTGCACTATTTAACAAAGCAAAACGCCCTTCGGCAGCACGGGATCGTTCTTGTGCAAGGTGATCAAACTGTGCTGCTGTTTCGGTTTTAGTTGCCGATGCTGCCGCCGCCGTTTGGGAACCGAAGCTATTCAGGGTGTCACGCGGATCTGTTTTATTTGCCAACTGCTCCGGATAATATTTCGTTTGGGAAGCAGTAAGCGCTTCTCGCTGATTTCTATTAAGATCGGTTTGCCGAACAGCATTGTTTTGCTGTCTTAAATCCGACTGTTGTCCGACCATCCGTGCAGCATATTTAACAGGTTCGGAAGCTCGGCGGCGGAGTATAAAGATGATTAACAGCAGAATAAGGATAAATACCAGCGCGGCGAGCAGAATCCATAGAAGATTACCCTGCAGCAGTGACTGAATGAATGTCGGTTTCACGGTGAGCAATACGGCTGCTGCTTGGGAAAACGTTTTATCTTGCTGTGCAAGGTCAAGCCGTATATCGGTACGGTGTTGACCTTCGCTGCGTAAACTGTCCGGCAGTGACACCCGAATGGTAAGTTCGCTTTTTCCTTCGGGAGGAATACGGACAATGATATTTTCCAGCCGCTGCTTTTGAGTTCCACTGCCGGCTGTCAAAGACACACTTTGTAATTGTACTTCAGCGGGTTCTGCCGCTTCATTAATAATAGTGAGCGGAAGTTCGGCAGTATTACCTGAGGTTTCTATACGTTCGGGAAAGATAATGTGTGGAATAGGGAATGCCGTGTCATTGAATTCCACGCCGCCTTCTTCCGGTAAGTTGCTCGGTTCAATACCGAGGTTTTCGGTAAAGGCCTGAGAAACATCAGTGTATTCTTTCAGTCCTTGTCCGGCTGAATCGGTACCAGTAGCGGTTCCCTGTCCGCCGGCCGCCGATGCGGCAGTATGTTCGGTATTTTGTCCTGTCATACCCGAACTATCTGTTGTACCCGCCTGATTTGTAAAAGCATCGGTTACACCACCTTGCGCGGTATTTGATCCGGAAGAAGCGGTAGCCGGACTATCGGTTCTTCCTGTTTCAGTATTAACGCGCCCTGTTGCGGTATTCGGTGTTTGAGCACTATTACCGGCAGTCTGTCCGGCGGATCCTGCTGCTTTGTTTTGTGCATTCGTGCCGGTATCGGCTGCGTATCCTTTCTGCCCGTTCGAAGCACTGCCTGTACCGGCGGAAGCTGTACCCGAAGAAGTTACTGCACTATCGACACCTGATCGATCAAGCGAGCCTGTAGCATCAAGCTTGCCGGCATAAAATGCTCCGTCCAAATCTTTAATGACTGCATCGGAGGGGAAGGGAAGTTTTACATAGTATACCTTCCAACCATGTGCACGGATGGAAGCGGAAATCTTGGCTAATTCGGTCTTTACCTGTTCACCGGTATAATTTCGATATGGGCTTGATGCGGGCGGATTAAAAATACCGTCCGAAATAACAATCAGTATCTTTGCCTGCTGAGAAGGTAGTTGCGTCATATATTGACCGGCAAAATTGATACCGGACAAAAAATCGGCACTTTGCCCAAGCTGATACAGAAGCATAAAACGGGAAACAACGCGGGATAAATCCGCTTCGGTAGTAATTTTTTGAGACATTTCATAATGAGGAACTGCACTAAATGAAATAAGATGAAATGAGTCCCCTATGCGAACAAATTTTGAAATGATGGATTGTAGTACACGCTTATTGATAACCTCGTAATAGGGTAACACGGTACCGGAAGTATCCATAAGGACGATTACATCAGCAGTCTCTTGCCGAGTTGTCTGAGCACTCAATGCAGATGTAATTAAACAGAAGATTGCTGCAACGGCAAAAATCCTTATTTTTTTCATTATATACTCCCCTTTACAGTTATCTAAAAAGAGCCCCTACAAATGAGTAGTTGCAGAGGCTCTTCTTATATTATCGGACACCTTTAAAAACTTGGTTAATTTTAAGGTCTCCTTTCGTATCAATCGATTACCGCGGCGGAAATATCGAGGAGTTTATACGTCTTTTCTTCTTCGTTTACCATGAACGAAAGCGTTTCTCCTACCTTGTGGTTTAAGAGATTCGTACCCAGAGGCGACATATACGATATGACACCGTTTTCAGGATCCGACTCCCACGGGCCCAGGATAGTATAGGTTTCTTTTTCGCTGTTGCCGGGTTTTTCCAGTACAACAATAGTCCCGAAACCGACACGCGTTGTTGTAATGGTCGTAGGATCAAATACTTGAGCCCGTTCCAGTTCTTCCTGCAAGCGGCTTACCGTGTTGTTAAGCCTATTCTGCTCTTCTTTTGCAGCTTTATATTCGGAGTTTTCACGCAAGTCGCCCAAGGAGAGTGCAAAACCGACTTCTTTCGAGTTACGCGGTATTTCAACTTCAATAAGCCGCTGAAGCTCTTTTTTCTTTTCTTCAAGCATTTTCGACGTTACGATTAAGCCGCGTCCCGTAACCGTTTTTTCAACTTCGTCAAAGAATTTAAAATTTTTATACTTTTCAAGAATACGGTTACGCAGCTGCATCTTAATCGGCGGATCCAAGTCCTTAATATCGCTGACCAGCGTATAGAGTCTTGTAACGGCATCTTCATCATGGTCGAGAATAAAGTTTTCGAGCAAGGCTTCCTTACCGAAGAGAATGGTATGGATCTGCTTGTTGATTTTCCGGTTCTCGGTGGTATTCCGCCGGCTTGCAATTTCTCGGTATGTTATATCGAGGATATGAATAAGAACAATAATCTCATGTTCATAATCGATATTCAGATCTTTAAACCATTGCTCTTCCTGAGCATTTTTGAAGAACCAAATAACCGCTTCACGGTATTCTTTATAGTCTTTGAAGCAGGTCAGTACGAGGTCTTTTACCTTTTCAGGGTATTCTTCAAGCAGCGGATTAAGTATTTCTGCAGAGAGTACTACGGGGAATAGGCGGATATATTGATCGCTCCAATCCGGAACAAGGTTTTTAATGTTGCGGAGATATGCGCTCCGAAGCTCTTTATTTTCTATGTCACGATATATGGCTGCAGGGTTCTCTATCTGCGCGAATAATTCCGCAAAATTATGGTGTTGCGTTACACTCAGGTGCGGCAGCGCTGCGGTCAGTTTTGACATGACTAAATAGGCCGCAATCACTTGTTCATTCACTTGACTAAATGCTTTGAGGAAGGCATCAAAGTAATTAATCATATCTTGAAAGCTGTCTGAGTCCGTATCACCGCTTTCCATCACATTAAAGATGATTTCAACCCGCTCAAAGAAATTTTTCTGTGCTTTAAATTCGTTCGACAGTTTTTCTTCCAGTGAAATCGGACGAGTATGTACCGTGTAGAAATCGATATTGGTAGGATTAATACCGAATTCGGGGTTTTCTTTGACGACTTTCCGTGCCTTGGTACTCCATGTTGTCCATTCTTTATCGGTCAACAGTGAGGGAACCAGCTCATGCTTAATCCGCTTAAAATCACAGTTGTTATCAAAGCTGCGGATGATGTTTTTCAACGCCCATTCGGGATTTGTTTTCACCTTTGCGGCCAGTTCATCGCGCTTCATAATCGATTTTAATACCCAGATATGATCTTTATCCAGCGTCTGGAGAGCCGTAATCCCCATCTTAAGACTCATCGTATGACCGCGTTTCTTTGCAAAGTCGATAACCAATTCATCATTGTTTACTTTTGCGATGCGCCCGACACCCCATGTCCGGTGGAATACGAAGCAGCCTTCATCGAAAGAAATATGCTTTTCAAAATCGTCGATAGCTTCAAAAACGTTTCGCCAGCTTTGTGTCAAATTGGATACTTTTATGTATTCTTCAAGCTGACTGTGCGATGCATATTTTTCTCTAAAGCATTCGACAATTTCCTTCCGCGCCCAGTTATCTTTATCATCGCTGGTGAGCACCAGTTTTAAAATATCGATAGCGGTATTCCAATCTTTTTCTTTTTTATAATAATCGTACAAGTCCTGCATGAGCGCGGCGCCCCGTTCCGCACCGAGATGATCCGCTATCTTTCGCTGTACGTGATAGAAAAAGTCGATTTCTTGCGGTACCAACTCAACCAAACGTGCCCACACTTCTTTTACCGCTGTATAAGAATGGCGGTTGATGTAGCGATAGAGGGCTTTTTTATAATACTCAACGGTTTTTTCCATATCGCCCATTTGCTGATACCGTTCGGCAAGTTGCTTAGGAATATCCGCTTCTTCATAGTCGATG
This sequence comes from Treponema sp. OMZ 857, assembly GCF_024181085.1. Classification (NCBI taxonomy): domain Bacteria; kingdom Pseudomonadati; phylum Spirochaetota; class Spirochaetia; order Treponematales; family Treponemataceae; genus Treponema; species Treponema sp. OMZ 857. The sequence goes on along the minus strand of NZ_CP051147.1, from coordinate 1,702,973 downwards.
CGAGTAAGCCGTTCCCAAATATCATAAATATCGCCGTTACCGGATTCTTTGTAGCAGTTTGCCAATGTCCGCAGCGCGAACTTCGAATCTCCGAATTCAAGTACTCGCTGACAAAGATATTCGACAATCTGCATTCGATGGTTATCGATAAAAATGGTTACCAATGTTATGAGCGAAGAGTCATCGAGCAACTGCTTTGAAAGCGCAATAATACTCGAAATATACAATGCCGTAATACTTGTTTTGTTATGAGAGAGATGTTCATCGGACAACGCTTTTAATTCATCCAGATAACGGTTCTTTTTTGCTTCTTCAATAAGTGTATCGAGTTCTTTAAAATTATTAATGGAATAATTTGTAATGGCAGCACGTGTCCATTTTTCCTCATTAAATATATCGCGGACATTCTTTTCTAATACATCTGACATATTCACCTCACTGTGTCATTACCGTATATAGCGGTTATAGATTTTCTCGTCGAGCAGTTTAATTCTTAGAAGAATCTCATCGATTTTCGGCTTTTCAACAGTACCACTCATATAATGGTCTATAAGCCAAAAATAATAATTAATTAAACGGGGAACAAGGATTTTTTTATTTTTTACATCCTTCTCCCTCAGCTCATTTTCAAGCATATAGATAGACTGCTTCAGCTTCCCTAGTTCCAAGGCTTTCAGCTCACGTTTTACATTCAGTACGCCGTCAAGGGCGCCGTAAACCGGAAGCCACTCCAACAACTCCTCTCCTGTAAAACCTATATCCGCGACTTTAGTAACGAGTGCACTGATAATTTCAGATTCAAGAAAACATATCTCTATTTCTGAAGCGTTTTTAAAGAGTGCTTCTCGAAAAAAAATCTTCGCAAGTCGTACTTCGCCGCTCAAAGCATAGGCATCAGCAAGTTCCGCCGGAATGGCCGATGAAGCCGTATTCAGATCAGCCGCATATCGTAAACAGCTGATCGCTGTTTCATAATCCCCAAGTGCTTTATAGCAAAGCCCTGTTTTCCGATATATTTCTGCCGTATTATGCATGGGCTCAGTTCCGTTTAAGAGCGATCGGTATAACCGTAACGCAATGGTAAACACACTGCACTTAAGAGCATAGATAATCGGCTCGTTAAAGTCTCCTTTCTTTTTTATATAATCAAGAAAGGGCTTCCATTGAGAAATAATATACTCACCACGCAAGAAATCATCGGCTAGTGCTTGTGAATAACGCACCCGATCAAGCCAGAAACTAACACCCTTCAGTGTGTACATCACTTGAGGGTTTTCCAAATCCTGTTCAAGCAGCCGCCCCAGACTAAGATGCGCTTGCTCAAGGTCTCCTTGCTTAAGAAAGACAAGAGCGGGCTGCAATAAAGTTTGAACAGAACGATCTATCATAGTTCCGTATTATTATACTGATAATCGTGCTTTAGTCAATTGACCCGTTTTGAGAAATTTGTTATTATCTGCCCTCATTTTCAATCATATACAGAGGTTCCATTTCCGAAATAGCCGCTGCCGTCAGCTGTGCGGCCTCATTGCCGTCAATCCATTCTATTTCGATGCCGTTCCGCTCCATGCGCCGAAACCATGTTTCCTGCCGTTTTGCAAATTGTCCGATTGCCCGATAGAGCTGCTCGATATAGACCTTTTTGCTTTCGATTTTTCCCTGTAGATACTGCGCCGTAAAGCGGTATTCCAAACCGAGACTTTCGAGCCGCTCCCATGAATAGCCCTGCGCATGGATTTGTTCGGTTTCTTCTATCATACCTGCATCGATACGGGCAATGAGACGGCGACGGATCCGTTCGCGTAACACGCTGCGCTCAAACGAGATACCGTAGATTTTCGGCTTGATGGACGGCACTGTATGCAGATGCGCAGCGGCGGATTCAGGATGTTCCTGCCGGTAGCGGGCAATTTCGATCGCGCGGACAAGGCGGTCGGGCTGTTCCAAGTCGGTTTTATTGTGAATATCCGGCTTGAGCGCTACGAGCATATCTTGCAGCTCCGGCAGTGTTTTTGTAGCCAGCGCTTCGCGCAATGCCGGGTCTTCGGGGACGGGGATTAGCTCATAGCCGCGGAGGATGGCATCGAGGTACAGTCCGGTGCCTCCTGCGATAATCGGCAATGCGCCTTTGTCAACAAGCTGCGGAAAGATGCGGTACACCTCCTGCTGAAAATGGAAGACCGTAAACTCGCGGCTTAAATCGCAGACGTCGATAAGGTGGTAGGGAATGCTGCCGTATTCCTGCAAATCCTTTCCCGTACCCAAATCGAGTCCGCGGTATACTTGCCGGGAATCGGCGGAGATGATTTCACCGTATTTTGCGTGCGCAAGTTTGACGGCAAGCGCCGTTTTTCCCGTTGCCGTAGCGCCTAATACTACGGCGCAATTATAGTGCGGCATTATCGTTGCTGCATGGGGCGGAGACATTCTTCATAGTGCCCCTCCTCTAAATCAAAAACTTTATCGTTACCACTCGTTTTTTACATCTTTCTATAATATTCTGCAAGATATATTATACTTATTACAACTCTAAAAAGATACGATTTATATTTTATCTCGTTATCTATAAATCGCTGTCCGTAAAGACTTCTTATACATGTATCTCGTACCGCCGTAACCGGTTATGGAGAAAGTACATGGTGTATATTACACTCTCACCATTCCGGAAACCATTCTTCAATGGTCATATTTTCCGTATGTATTACCAACCTTACCATAACTTCAGTTGTATATACATCGTTAGTATCATCAAGAGCGACACCATTGATTGTAAATGGATGTTTCAACATTTCTAGAGACAGCCCTAGCAGCCGGTTTCGCATAAAATCCGTACTTGTATCTACAGTAAAACTATTCCCTTTTGCATCTAAAAAACCAGTCTTTCTTGAGAAACTTCCCAGTATTGTCTTTTCATTATCCTGATTTACTAAAATATAATAAATTTCTGCAATATATGCATAACCGCGAAAAATATTTACTTTATAATATAAATATAATCGCCTATTATCTTTTACAATGTCATCCCAGTTATCTTTTAGTCGATAGTCATTCTTCTGTATTTGTTGTATAGAGAAATCATCTAATGCTATACGCTTTGTTTCACAAAATACACATATAATGACAAACCATAATAGACAACAACTAAAGAATATCTTTTTCATTCTTCATTCTCCTTTTGTTCTAATTTGCTAAAATCAATTCTCCCTTGAATCTCAGGACTTGAGTTCGTTGAAAACGGCGCCCAGGTTTTGTTAATTTTATCCGGCAAAGCTTTCGGATATTGTTTATCACCTTGCTTGTTCCTGCCCGACTGCCAAGTTTCGCCTTCGCTAGCATCGACAACTTGATTTTCTGTCGTCCACGGATGGGATCATTCAAAAATGTACTTCCTTGTACATTTCTGAATTACGAGTTTTTCAATGTAAAAACTCGCTTCTGCTTAACTCCCCTGACATCGCATCTAAATCTAAGGATACCGCTTCTATCGCTGTCCGAAGAATCTTCTCTATATACATGTACGAATCTCCCCATACCGCCGTAACTGGTTATGGGGGGAGAGCAATATATTTTTACATCGATAAAAATAATTATCACTTTCTATTTTTTCACATCGCATTTTATATATGTATTATTTTCTCCAAATGTTAAAAATGCTATATCAAATTCACGTTTAAAAGCTTCGGTCATTTGCCCTTCTTCAAAATATATAGAGAAGTCTTTCATCATATTCACATATAATTCTCCAATTGCATTCTTATCTTTAAATGACCGCAGTTTAAGAATATACCGCTGCGGATTTTCCTTTACAATCGATAACAATTCCCATCCCCCCCCTTCTATGGGATAAAAAATCGGCGGATTTGCATACTGATTAATCATTACCGAATGTGTGAGGTATAAATAAGTGATTTTACCAACTTCTACTTCTGTAGCATCGATTTCCTCTGCCTCCCCTGTTTTCCAATACTTGTAAGATTCTTTTGATGCCCATGGGCCGTTAAGATCAACATCAGCACTGTAAACATAAAGAAATGGTACTGTAATTAGCCATACTGTCATTAATAATTTCATTTTCATACATTAATCTCCTTCTAAATTAATAGTAATATCTTGAAGTTCACTTGCCTTACCGGTAAAACTATTGGCAGGATCACTATATTGGTATGGTTCATAGAGAAGGTCTCCTAAAGATGTTCCTAATTGAAAATGACCTTTACTTTGAATAAATCGAATTGTATAATCGGCCGTACCAGTTGACTTGCCGCGTGTGCCAATTGTTACTTTTGCGTTTGGATAGCCGAGCATTTTAGTAGCATCTTCTAGTACTTTCTTAGGTTCATTGACATAATAAAACTCTTTATTGTTCTTACCAATTACGCCTGCTTGATGTAAGCGTTCTCCTGAAGCTTTTATTTGTTCTAATGAAAGATTTTTTCCAACTTTTTCTTCTGCTGCAGCTTGTAATGATCTAAAAAAACATGGACCATTCGGTTTTTCGGGTCTCAATTCATTTTGCGATATACGATGGTTATGTGCATCATGAAAACCATTAATCACTTGTTCCGACGCTCTTCCCTGCAAATATCGTTCTGTTTCATCCATGTTTTTGGGGAACCCATCAGTACCTATTTTCTTCTTCCTATCACTCGCACTCAGCCCCCACGGGTCAATAAAGTTCACTGGATTATTTCCTACATACGCAAACCAGTTCTCTCCATCTCTGATTGGGTCTTCGGTCATAAACCTCGCATACGCAGGGGAGTAGTCTACCTAAAGCCGTAATCACTCTCTTTTGCAAATATGCGGGTATCTACTTCGTTATTTCACAAAAATTAGTCCTCAACGTGCAAAAGCACGCCTGCGGGTAATTTTTGTTCATGCCTCGTATCTGCCTCGCCTATTTGCAAAAGGCTTTCTCCCCCATACCGCCGTAACTGGTTATGGTGGGAAATATAAAAATTATTACTCCTCTTTTTCATAAAAATATATCGGGTCTTTATAGTACTCTTTCCAATCATCCCATCTTTCAGGCGGTATGCGGTATGCAAACCAATAGTTTTCCTTATCCCAGTCCTGCTCAAGACAAAAATTCGTTACACCGATATCCGAAAGCGGTATCGTTTTTTGCCGATATATCTCGTCTATTGCTTCAAGCCGTTGCCGTATCTCTTCCGGTATTTCACAGGCAAGAAAAATTTTTTGGATTTCAGCTCTTCCATATAAATCATTTGTCCATTCATCAAAAAGGTAGTGCGGATCAAATGGGATTCTACTTACCCGTGATTCCCATCCTTTCAGTAATAAATTAATACCACCCTTTTTAATCCTGTCTCGAAACCTACTCTTTTCAAAATATTCATCGATTGTAATTCTCTACCTTCCACACTTAAAATTTCTGTTAAAATAGTCTTCAGGAGATTCTTTTGTTGGATAGAAAATAGTCCCCTTCCCATCTGCTGTAGGATTATGTATGATCAATGTCCCGTCAGGTCCAAGATATCCCTTAGTGACGTCCCGTTTACGTGTTCCAACCTGCGTATCAGGATCGTCTAAAACTTCACCTATTTTATTCCGAATTGCTTTCTCCTGTTGCCTTAACGGTATATACCGTTAGATGATGATTAATCTGAATAATTGTTTTTTCCGAATAATCAAGAATATCAATATCTTGCCACCGTATAAGAAACGGTAAAAAAAAGATATGCCGAAATAGTACGTACGGTTGTACATCTGTACAAATAAAACCATACGCATCATAGAACGATTGCTGTGGAACTCCACACATAGTAAACAACCGCTTCGTTTTAAGAATATACCGGTTATTATGCGCTTTTTGAAAAATCCATGGCCATTTTATACCGATCGAATGATCATACGAATTCAGAAGGAAAAGTTTTTTGGGTAGATCTACATTTAATTTTTGGTTTCTTTTAAGCATGCTACATATAATTTGCTTTCGTTCTCTATCAGATATTGATTGATTGATAGGTTCAATCAAATCTTGATATGATATAAGAGTAAAATCGGACTTTCTCTCATCGTCATCATTAAACCGCCAATTTAAATAGGCGTCATAATATGGGAAATGTGTTAAGAGATGCGCCTGTGTTTCTGTCATATTTAAAGCTTGTATTTTCATGAATATTTACCTCTTTTTATTTAGAGCTACATGGGGTATTTGATGATATTGGATATACAGTATGATATGTTCCATCCGGATGTTGGACATCCCAATGCGGGGAATGAGAGCCTTCGGCATGAGCATCTGGTACCCATACATCACCGTTTTTTGCGGGCCATCCATATCCTCTCCCTGTTTTAACTTTGGAATAATATACGAGCAAAAACAACAGAATACCTAAGGCAGCGCCTCCGAAACTTTCCCATGCTGCGGCAGGTGCTTTTGCACAAAGCACAACAGCAATTGCCGCATACAGATAGATGCGCTTTATTTCACCGTACACGAGATCTTGATAAGAAAAATATATACAAACCGGTACGAAAATACTATAAAAAAGCATACAATTACTCGGATTCACTCCTAACCACTAAAGTTGATTTTATGTCAAAAAGGATTTTCAGGCAACCATACCGCCGTAACTGGTTATGGAGAAGGCAGCATTAAAGATATTTCTTATACGGATAAATCCTGCACTTCCATGCGCTTGGCTTCTTCCCAAAAGCCGTCCATCTGGGTTAAGGTTTCGTGGGAGCAGGGGATACCGGATTCTGCCATGCGTTTTTCGACAAAGCGGAAGCGGCGTTCAAACTTTGCATTGGTACGGCTGAGCGCAATTGCGGGGTCGATATGTAAATGCCGCGCGGTGTTCACCAAGCTGAACAGTAAGTCTCCGAATTCCGCTTCCGCTTCTTCATGTGTGCCGTGCGCAAGCGCTTCCGTAAATTCCGCAAGTTCTTCTTCTGTTTTTTTCTGAGGTCCGTCTGCCGTATCCCAGTCAAAGCCTTTCTTTGCTGCCCGCTTTTGCAGTTTGTATGCGCGGGTGAGCGGCGGAAAGGTTTTGGGAATGGAATCCAATGCGGAGGCGCTTGCACGGCCCTCTACGGTATCTTTGATGGTATCCCACTGTGCAAGTACTTTTTCCGCCGTAACCGGTTTTTTTGTATCGTCGGGGTCGGGAAAGCCTGCCGTTTGTCCGAATACGTGGGGGTGCCGTCTGATCAGTTTTTCGTTGAGCTCGCCGATCATCTTCGCGACGGAAAAGGCGCCCTTCTGTTCAAACATATACGCAATCATCACGATGTTTAAAAGCACGTCGCCGAGTTCTTCCGCCGCATGGACGGACTTTGCGCTGTTTGCAGAGGCTTCTTCCAATGCCTCAATCGTTTCATACGTTTCTTCGAGGAGTGTCGCCCGTAGCGTCATCGGAGTTTGCTCGATGTCCCACGGACAGCCGCCCGGCGCCCGCAGCCGTTTAATGGTAGTAAAGAGTGCTGCAAATGCTTCTGCAGCGGCTGCCGTTTCCGGCTGTGCCGCTATCGCCGCGGTATGAGCGGCTGAGTCTTGTTCGTTTTTGTCGGTATTGTTGTGTGAGGTCATAAGTTCTCCTGTTGTGTTGCCGGAAGCATATCCTTCAATAGCTGTTCCAGAGTCGGTTCGATGCAAAAGCTTTCTTTGATGTGGCGGTATTGCCGGAGCGCTGTTTCTTTCAGCCGTTCCGCTTGGCCGGCGTTTTGCGTTTTTTTCACCGCATGGATCAAGATATTTTTAGGGGTATGTTCCGTTTCGATAAATTCCATAATCTGCACGGTGTACCCGCAGGCTTGTAAAAGGAGCGCCCGCACGGTGTCGGTTAAGAGCGAAGCAAACCGCTCGGTGATAATGCCGTGCTCTATAAAGGGAAGCATCAAGTGATCTTCCGTGCGGAATGTTTCTTTTCGGGTTTTAAGCTGGGCATAAAGCTCATGCTGACAGCACGGAACAGCAAAGATAATCGGTACTTGCGCGCGGACAGCTTGAGCAAGCGCCAAATCGGTTGCCGTATTGCAGGCATGGAGGCATACCATCATTCCGGTACCGTCCGGCAGCGGATGGTCGCCGATGTTCCCTTCGGCAAAGTCCAAATGCCTATAGCCGCACCGTTCCGCCAGCGCAGAGCAATGTTCGATAACCTCGGTCTTTAAATCCAGCCCGTGAATCCGTACCGGAAGATGCTGCCGTTCATGCAGATAATAATAAAGCGCAAAACTCAAATAGGCCTTGCCGCAGCCGAAATCGGTAATGGAAAAAGGCTTACCGGAACGGGCAACCGTATCCCGTATAAACGGTTCAACCCCGGCGATAAATTCGAGGTATTTATTGATTTGCCTAAACTTATGGTATTTTTGCTTTAAGACGGAGCCTTCCGCATTCATCACCCCCTGTTCGATTAGGAACGCGAGCGGTGTTCCTTCGGGAATAAGATAGTTCTTTATCTTGTTGTGTCCGCCGCAGTTGTTTTCTGCGAGCGGAGTGGAGCAGGGGAGCCGCTTGGTAAGGGCGATGGTTCCCTTGTTGTTCTGTAAAAAAAAGAGCAGTTCCTTTTGACCGCGGCATTCCGCAGCCTTAAAGTGGGTAAAACATTCCGCTATTGCGCCGGATACCGCCTCCGGTTCAATTGTTTTCTGAAATGCTTGCTTGTTTTTAACGGTTTCCAGCTGATACGCGGCTTTCCCTTTTATCGTGATATGCCGAAGCCGTGCCTTTGCTTCGTCGATTCCCTTACGCGGGCGGGAAAACGAAAGCTGTATAATAGAAGCATTCAGGCATTCTTGCACCGCCTGATCGGGTGTGTAGATGGTACTCATAGATGGTGAGGCATTGTATCAAAAAATATGAAGTAAAACAACAAATCGAGCAAAGGACACACACATTGATGCGTTTACCATACCCTTTTGTGCGAAATTTTGGATAAAATTTCGCACATTTTTTTTGGCAGACGGGTAAACGCATCAGGCAGAGTAGATAAAAAGCGCAGAAGCATTGAGGGCTATATAGTTAAAAATAATTTTTGTGTTAGCCTTTTGAAAAGAGGTGAGGCAGATACGAGGCATGAACAAAAATTACCCACAGGCGTGCTTTTTGCACGTCGAGGACTAATTTTTGTGGAATAACGAAGTAGATGCCCTCCTGTTTCCAAAAGGAAAGGTTGAATAGCCGCTATTATTCTGCGGGGTTACTAAAAAAACGGCCTAATGCGTTTACCCTGTGTGCGAAGTCTAGGACAAGAGCCGAAAAATCTGTTATAATCTGCTATGCGGTTGCATCTTGATTGCGGAAAAGGGCAGATAATAAAAACCGATTTACCGGCTTTTATCATGGGAATTGTTAACGCAACGCCCGATTCGTTTTATGAACCGAGCCGTTCGATAAGCCTGGAAAAAGGCTTGGAGCGAGTATTGGCATTGGAAGTGGAAGGCGCTGATATTATTGACATCGGAGGGGAATCTTCGCGTCCCGGTTCTTCCTATATCAGTGAAGAAGAAGAGCTCGAGCGGGTTATCCCCTTAATCGAGGCTGTCCGGAGGCACAGCGCTATTCCCATATCCGTAGATACACGGAAAGCGGCGGTTATGAAGGCTGCTTTTAAGGCAGGCGCAACGCTGTGTAACGATATTTCGGCTTTAACCGATGATCCGGCTCTCGGTACGCTGATTGCAGAAGAAGCCGGCGCCGTTGTCCTTATGCATAAACAGGGAACACCGCCGACAATGCAGCAAAATGTTCCGCAGTATGGAAATGTAGTAACGGAAGTACGGGATTACCTTGAAGAACGGGTGGCATACGCTTTAAACTGCGGAATAGCGCATGAGCGTATCATTATCGACTACGGTATCGGTTTTGGGAAGACGGTTGAAGATAATTACCGGCTGGTTGCGGCAAGCAAATATTTTGCCGGCTTGGGGCATCCGCTTTTAGCCGGACTTTCACGAAAGTCGTTTATCGGAGCCGTTACCGGCGGTTCTCCCGAACAACGGCTTGCCGGAACGCTTGCCGCAACGATGTATGCGGTGCAGCAAGGCGCATCAATCGTACGGGTTCACGATGTTGCGGAAACGCGGGAACTATTACTGGTGTTAAAGGAATTGCAAAAATATGGAACTACTTAGGGATATGCTGTCGTTCTACCTCTCCTATATCGGACCGGTGCTGGATGTGCTGCTCCTTGCGTTTCTGATGTATAAGTCATATCAGATATTGATTAAAACGCAGGCGGCGCAGCTCGGAAAAGGAGCGTTGTTGATGCTCCTCATCTATGCGGTTGCATTCTTGCTGCACCTTACGACGCTGCTTTGGATATTGAATACGCTTGCGACTGGGGTTGTTATCGGCGCGGCGATTATCTTTCAGCCTGAACTGCGAAGAATGTTCCTAACGATGGGGCAGAACGATTGGTTCAGACGTTCCCGCTCCCAACATAGCCATATCGATTACGTATTAACTGCTGCCGAGCGCCTTTCCGCAGAACGCCGCGGTATGTTGGTCATATTTTTAAGACAGAACAATTTAAAAGAGATTATCGAAAATCCGTCTGCAACCCGAATCAATGCGGAAATCAGCTCGAATCTTCTGGTAACTATTTTTGAATTTGACACCCCGCTGCATGACGGTGCGGTTGTTATCGATAACGGACGGGTTATCGCGGCGGGCTGCTATCTACCGCTTACCAAGCAGGATGACATTAACAAGAGTTTCGGAACACGGCACCGTGCCGCGCTCGGTATTGCGGAAGAAACGGATGCGGTCGTGCTTATTGTTTCCGAAGAGTCGGGAGCAATAAGCCTTGCCTATGATTCAAAGTTGTATTACGATCTTACAACGGACAATATCGAATCGGAACTGACGTATCTGCTCAAAGTCAAGGCAAAAACTCAAACCGCTGAGACACCCGAAGGAAGCGCTTCATGAACATAAAACAAATACTGCTTCGGCTTACCGAAAATTGGCCGGTTAAAATTATCTGTCTTGTCTTTGCCGTTTTTCTGTCGGAGTTTTATCGCGGCACTCTTTTAGATAAACGATACCTCATTGTACCGCTTACCATTGAAAACAACGGCTCACTCACACCTGCAGAGCAATATCCCGCTAAAATAAAAATTACGCTTTGGGGTGATGCCACCGGTATCGGCTCTATCGGCGAAAATGATATTACCGCTTTTATCAATATATCGGATTTTAAAACGGAAGGAACCTACCGGATACCGATCGAAACTCGGCTGGCAGGAACGGTAACACCGCTCGGCAATATGGAAATTAGTACGGAACCGGCAATTTTAACACTTCGATTGGCAACAAGTATACGCAAACAGGTACCCGTTACGCTTTCTTTAAAAGGAATTCCCGCCGACGGCTACGAAGTAACCGAAAGTTCGCTGGAACCCGCGGCTGTTGAAATTGAGGGGCCTGCCGAACTCGTTGAAAAAATTACTGAACTTGCGACCGAGCCGCTTTCGATAGAAGCTCGTACAAACGGCTTTTCCGGAACAGCTTCCATCATCAACAATGATCCGCTGATTTCTATTGCCGGCAAGGCACAAGTACAGACCACCGTTAAAATCAACGAAACAACTATCAAGAAAAAGTTTGATAATATCCCTATCTATTTTGAAAAGCAGAATAAAGAGCTTTCGATAACTGCCGATACAAAAACCGGCAGCTTGGAGGTACAAGGTCCTAAAAAACTGCTGGAAACATGGAGCCCTTCCGAAAATATATTGACGGTATCATGTGAAAGCATTACCGAACGAGGTGTATATACGCTGCCTGTTGTTCCGGTATTATCGGCAGAGTATTCAAAACTGCAAATACTGCAAGTGAGTCCTAAATCGGTACAGGTAACGGCGGAATTTCCGGAAGTATCGGCAGAGGATGAAATACATAGATGATTATCGGGTTTGGAATAGATGCCGTTGATATCAGCCGAATACAGCGGTGGATGAAACATGAGGGGCTGCTTGCCCGTTTTTTTCATCCGCAAGAATTGGCGGAAACCAAAAGCAGAGGATTGACCGCGGCCTATTCTTTGGCAGCCCGTTTTGCCGCAAAAGAAGCGTACGGAAAAGCACTCGGTACCGGATTAAAGGGGATAACATTGAAAAATATCCTTGTTACCAATAACCCAAACGGAAAACCTGAGTTAACGCTCTTTGGCGATGCAGCTATACCGTTTGAGCGTATCCGCGGTACCCATATTTATCTTTCGCTGACCCATGAAAGCAATATGGCTATTGCAGGTGTTATATTGGAAAGTGAGCCGTGTTCGGTAAAAGCGAAGGCTTTTTAGCGATGCCCAATACACGGTACGTTTAAGAGGAGATCCGTAGTATGAAACGTGAAGAAGATCAGCAAACTAAAAAAGAAGCAGCTATTTCTTATTATTCCAAGGATCAGATTGAATGCCCTGTATGCGGGGCAAAGTTTAAACGGGAAGAAATGTATTCCGGCGGCGGCCGCGTTATTGCCGGTGATTTAACGGAAGAATTGCGCCGCTTATATGAACCGTCAGCACGATATGGGGAGGTATATCCGCTTATCTACAGCATGACTGTTTGTCCGCAATGTTTGTACGCAGGCTTTACGCAAGATTTTAGAGTTATCGAAAAACCGATTGCCGAAAAACTGCTTGAAGCGATGAACGAACGCTATAGTGCGGTAAAAGGTCTTTTCGGTTATGTTGATTTTAATACTGCCAGAACACTTCATGCAGGGGCGGCTTCTTATTATTTGGCTTTGCTTTGCTACGATCATTTCGAGTCAAAGTATTCTCCTACTATCAAACAGGCAATATGCGCACTCCGCGCCGCATGGCTCTTTTCAACACTTGGAGAAAAAGAGCCGGAAGAAAACTATACGTATATTTCCAAGCTTTTTTATCAAAAGGCGCTGTTTTTGTACCGGCGTGCGCTTGAACTTGAAACCACCGGTAAAGAGATGATTGCAGGCTTAAAATCTTTCGGCCCTGATGTAGACAAAAACTATGGGTACGATGGTGTTATTTATTTGGGAGCCTTATTGGAATATCGGTACGGGCAGCGGCAGGATTCCGCGACACGCTTGAAGCGGCTTGAAATGCATAAAATTGCATTGGCAAAAATGTTCGGCCTCGGGAAATCCTCAAAAAGCAAGCCCGGTCCGATTTTGGAGCATGCTCGGACGCTCTATGATGCTTTGAAACTTGAATTAAACGAAACGGATGACGACGACTGATTCGGCTCTTCTCCAGCGTAATATTCTGCTCCGTATCTCATACGACGGCACACACTTCCATGGATGGCAAAAACAGCTGCATCACGGAAAAGAATCGTTCCGTACCGTGCAGGGAGAAATTGAGCGGGCGCTGGCACTGTTGCATAAACACCCTGTGGAACTTTTCGGTTCGGGAAGAACCGATGCCGGTGTCCACGCGTGCGGACAGGCAGCTCACTTTTTTACCGATATAGCGCGGATAAAGCCTGAGAGTTTTATTCCTGCGCTCAATTCTGCGTTGCCCAAGGATGTACGGATTATGGAAGCGTCTCATGTTTCCGATAACCTGCACGCCCGTTTCAGTGCCCGCTCGCGCACATACCGGTATTTTATTCACTGTGGGAAAACCGCCTTTGCACACCAATTACCCTATTGCTGGCACATACGGCGCGAACCGGATATTAACCTGCTTAACAAGATGGCAAGCGTCTTGTCGGGTGAATTGGACTGTACAACGTTCTCTGCTGCCGGTGACCAGAGTAAAAGCAAATCGCGCTCTATCTATACCGCTCGATTTTTTACCGACCGGGAATTTCTCGTGTTTGAAATTTCCGCCAATGCTTTTTTGTGGCGTATGGTACGCTCGATAACCGGAACTTTGCTGCATTATGAACAGCAGAACGGCACAAAAGAAGATTTTGAGGTTGTGCTCCGCTCAAAAGACCGCCGGAATGCAGGAGAAACCGCCCCTCCGCAGGGGCTCTTTTTATGGTCGATTGATTATCCTCAGCAGTTGCTCAAGGCAGACGAAACGAACTCTTTTTGTACCTCATAATGAAAGCCTAAAAAAGTTCGATGCATTTGTTCATCATTTAGTCTTGCTTGCGTATTTCTTTAACCCGATCCCAATAGAAATCAAGTTCATCGGCTTTAAAGAGCGGTTCGGGCGGCGGACGTTTGAGACTGTTATGCCGTTGTATTTCTTCCTGTAAGTCCGAAATTGATGATCGGGTTAAAAACGGCTCACCGAATGCAAAAGCCGCATCCGTTTCACTATAATATAACGGGAGCGATTGTATCTTTGGATATTTTTGATTCGGATACACATCACCGATTGCATGAGTTCCCGGCCCGCCGCCTTGTGGTGTCAGGGTCAGCTGCCGCATACCATTATCGCCGGTGCTGATCGATACGCTGCCTTGTTCATAGTTTTTGAGCTTTGATCCGTTATCGGTTATGCAGCTGTATATCGTGCCGTATTGCCTGATAAACTTCGGTACGGATACTTGTAATCCGTCATCGAATGCAAACCCTGCATATTTTTCTTTGTATTCAAAATCGCCTGTCCAATAGCGGAATTTGATGTACTGTGTTCCATTAAAGAAAAAGGCATCAAAAAAAGCGGGAGCCTCCTGCTGATATATCAAGATACCGTTACGAAAACCTTGTTCAACCCAAAAGCCGTCCAAAAGCGCCGTCGATGGGGAAAGCACCGGCTGCGAATAAGTATTGGTCTCTGCAGACCCCGAAGATGAGAGACTTTGCCGTCTATCGGCAATAAGATTATGGGATGTTTTTTTATAAAATGAGGAAAAGAATCCGTTGCCGTGCACCCATACGCTTGTTGTTACCGGTGTTCTAAATCCCTGATAGCGGATATTCAACGAATAAATATTTCCCGTATCTTCTTGTTTTACTGCTTTGACGGGGTAGGTACCCATATCCTCATACACAAAGCGATAATATGTCTTGAGGACTATCCGCAGTGTATCTTCCGCAGTGCCGTCCGCCTTTCCGGTATATTCAATAAAGCGTTCCGAATTTTCCCAAATACCGGCAAGAGATTGACTAAGGCAGGGAAGCGGCAAAATAAACGACAAAGATAAAATGATATAAAAGTGCTTAATATAGTTCACAGCAACGAGAGTATATCATATAACCCGTATTTTGTTTAGCCGGTATTTGCATTTATGATGCAGCGCACTGAAACGCTCTTTAGCTTCTCCGTATTTTGTGCTATATTCCACCCCTATAGTGTGAAAGTTTGAAGAAAATTTCGCACAAAAGGAAGGATGTTGATATGCAGGAAATCATCGATTTACTGGAAAACGATGCGCGGCTGAGTCCGCAGGATATTGCCGCAATGACGGGTAAGTCTGAGGAAGAAGTACGTGCTGCCATTAAAAAATTAGAGGATGAGGGCATCATCTTAAAATATGCTGCGGTTATCAACCGTGAACGGCTGACGAGCAGCGATACGGTATCGGCAATGATCGAAATTCAAGTTGCTCCAGCGCGGGAACACGGATTTGACCGCATCGCGGAGCGGATATACCGGTATCCGCAGGTAAAGACGGTACAGCTGATGTCCGGCGGATATGATCTACATGTGCTGGTTGAAGGAAAAGACTTAAAAGAGGTTGCTTTTTTCGTGTCGGAAAAGCTCGCGTCGCTCGAAGGGGTTATCAGTACGCGTACGCATTTTGTGCTCAAGACCTACAAGGAAAACGGAACCTATTATATCGACCCGAAAAAAGATCCCCGTGAAGAGATTACCGCATGATGGATAGACCCGATAAATTTTCCAACCGGATTGTGAGCGTTGCTCCTTCCGGTATCCGCCGCTTTTTTGAGCTTGCCGCCGGACAGAGCGATATTATTTCGCTGGGGGTAGGGGAGCCTGACTTTGCAACTCCGTGGGGTATGCGCGAGGAGGCGTGGTATCACCTCGAATGCGGGCATACCTCTTATACTTCAAACTGGGGGCTTGAACCGCTCCGCAAGGCGATTGCAAGCTATCTAAACCGCTATGGTATGTCGTATTCTCCTAAAAACGAGGTGCTGATTACCTTCGGCGTTTCGGAAGCAATCGATATTGTGTTCCGTTCTATTTTGAACCCGGGAGATGAGGTGATTGTTGCGGAACCGTGCTATGTTTCGTATCAGCCCTTGGTTGCGCTTTGCGGGGCGAAACCGGTCGGGCTGGATACCTCGGCGGATAACTTTATCCCGACTGCGGCAGCCATCGAAGCGCTCATTACGCCGAAAACCAAGGCGCTGATTATCTGCAGCCCGAATAATCCCACGGGTACGATGATCCCTGCTGATGAGATGGAAAAGATCGCTGCCGTCGTTAAAAAGCACAAGATTTGGGTGCTGTCCGACGAGGTGTATTGCGAACTTAGGTATGAAGCGCCGCATGTGTCCATCGGTTCTTTCCCCGGAATGAAGGATTACTGTATTATCCTCAACGGGTTTTCAAAGTCCTTTGCGATGACCGGCTGGCGTATCGGGTTTATCGCCTGCCCGCAGGAGCTGATGGCTCAAGTTCATAAAATTCACCAGTATGGGGCAATCTGCGCTCCGATTATGAGCCAATATGCGGCGCTGGAAGGATTGGAACACGGCTGGGACGAGGTTGAACGGATGCGGGTTTCCTACCGGCAGCGGCGCAACTTGATGATGAAGAGCTTTGATTCGATGAATCTTCCATATATAACGCCCGACGGTGCATTTTACCTCTTTGTCGATATCCGCAGTACCGGTTTAAGTTCGGAAGATTTTGCGGTTAAGCTGATTACCGACTACAAAGTTGCGGTTGTGCCCGGCCACGTATTCGGACAGTGCGGCGAAGGCTTTGTCCGCTGCTGCTACGCTACCGACATAAGCAAGATACGGATTGCGCTTGAGCGTATCGGTAAATTGCTGAAAGGCGAGCCGCTGTAATGGAAAAGTTGAAAAACATAGAAATTATCGCAATGGACTTGGACGACACCCTTTTGCGGGATGATCTGACTATCTCCGATTATACGGTATCGGTTTTACAGGCCTTGATGAAAAAGGGCGTACTGACATTGCTCGCTTCGGGGAGAAGTCCCCGCTCGGTGCATTCGTATGCGCAGCGGATCGGTTCGGATAAAACGGAAAGCTATATCCTGTGCAACAATGGGACACAGATATTGACCTCCGATATGAAGCTGGAAATTATCAGCCGCTGCCTCGGCGCCGATCTTGCGCTTGAGATTTACGATTATATAGAGTCGCAAAATCTTTCCTGTCATCTCTATTTTGACGATACCATTTATATCGTTAAACGGACAGTTTTCTCGGATAGGGACGCGCATCTGACAAAAATGAAGATTGTTGTGCCGAAGGACTATCGGGAAATTTTGCGCACCAAGCCGGTGTACAAGCTGCTCATTCCTGCGGAGCCGGACATTATCGCTGCCGTCGAACCTGAGTTTAGAAAACGGTTCGGTACGCGGGCGGTGTTGTTTACCAGTAAGCCGTATTTTTTGGAGATAATTCCGTTGGATACCGGTAAAGGAGAGTTCCTGCAAGAGCTGGCATGGCTGCTCGGTGTCAGAAATGAGGCCGTGATGGCATTCGGCGACAGCATGAATGACGAAACGATGATCCGCCTTGCGGGATACGGCATCGCCATGAAAAACGGCCTCGGCGCTATCAAAGATATTGCGTATGCAGTAACGGATTACACCAATAACGAAGACGGTATTGCTCACTTTTTAGAGAAGTACGTGCTATAGAGATTTTTTTATAGGTGTACGGTTGCAAAATTTCCGTATCCGTGATACCGTGTTATAGAGTTATTAAAAAAGGTTATAAATACAGTAAACTATCATGGAACAAAACAATTTATTGACCGTTAAAAATTTGCACACGGCTTTCCGTATCGACGGCAACTACTATGATGCCGTCGACGGGGTATCGTTTGACGTTCATCCCAATGAGATGCTTGCTATTGTTGGGGAATCCGGCTGCGGGAAAAGCACTATTGCAATGTCCGTTATGGGACTTCACGATATGCGATTTACGCAAGTTTCGGGCGAAATTCTCTTGAACGGCAGGGATCTGCTGACGCTTTCAGAAGATGAAATGAACAAAATCCGCGGGAAAGATATCGGGTTCATCTTTCAGGATCCGCTCGCCTCGCTTAATCCGCTGCAGCGGGTAGGAAAGCAGATTGAAGAAGCCCTGCTATACCACACCAGCCTCAACGAAAAAGAGCGGCAGGAGCGGGTTTTACAGCTTTTAAACGATGTCGGCATCCAGAACCCCAAGCGTACGGCGCAGCGGTTCCCGCATGAGCTTTCCGGCGGAATGCGGCAGCGGGTACTGATCGCAACGGCGCTGTCTTGTAATCCGTCGCTTATCATTGCCGATGAGCCGACAACGGCGCTCGACGTAACCATCCAAGCGCAGATTCTCGATCTTATCAAAGACTTACAGGAAGAACACAAGGCAGGTATCATCCTTATCACCCATGACCTCGGCGTTGTCGCGCAGGTGGCCGACCGTGTTGCGGTTATGTATGCGGGGCAGATTGTCGAACAGGCTACCGTGCAGGAACTGTTTACTCATCCCTTGCATCCGTATACCCGGTCTTTGCTTAAATCGATTCCGCAGGCGGATAAAGACGACGATATGCTGCACGTTATTAAAGGTATGGTTCCGTCGCTTAAAAAACTCAAGCATACGGGCTGTCGGTTTGCAGACCGTATTCCGTGGATTGCTGCCGAAGAACACGAAGAATCTCCTGTTTTACATGAAGTAAGTCCCGGGCATTTTGTCCGCTGCTCCTGCTGGAAAAATTTCCGGTTCGAGGGTGAGGTTTAGAGGAGGCGGATATGGCATTATTGGAAGTAAAAGATTTAAAAGTGCATTTCCCTATCCGCGGCGGCTTTTTTAATACGATACAGGATCACGTACGAGCGGTAGACGGTGTTTCTTTTCAAATTGAAGAAGGAAAAACCTACGGTCTTATCGGGGAGTCCGGTTCCGGAAAAACCACCATCGGTAAAGCGATTGTCGGATTGGAACAGCCTACCGGCGGAGAAATCCGCTACGAAGGAAGTCTTGTAAATACCAAGGCACAGCGGAAAAAGATTAAATATAACGAAAACGTCCAAATGGTGTTTCAAGACGTCATGTCGAGCCTCGACCCTAAAAAACGTATCCGCGACATTATCGCAGAACCCATTAGGAATTTTGAACGGCTTTCAAAGCATGAAGAATTAAAAAAAATACTTTCGCTCTTGCAGATTGTCGGGATACCGCCCGACGGTTTATATAAGTACCCGTATGAGTTTTCGGGTGGGCAGCGGCAGCGTATCGGTGTTGCGCGTTCAATTGCCGTTAATCCGCGACTCATTGTGGCGGACGAACCGGTTTCCGCGCTTGACCTTTCGGTGCAGGCGCAAATTCTCAACTTTCTTAAAGAAATTCAGCGCGAATTTATGTTGAGCTATCTGTTTATTTCGCACGACTTAGGCGTTGTCAAACATATGTGCGATTACATCTACATTATGTACCGCGGCCGATTCGTAGAAGCGGGAACGCGGGAAGATATTTACCGTAACCCGATGCATATTTACACCAAGCGGCTTATCGCAGCTATCCCTGAAATGAATGTCGAAATACGCGAAGAATATAAAAAACGCCGTGCCGAAATTGAAGAAATATACAAGCGTGAAGCGGAGCGTTACTTTAGTCCCGAAGGGCGAGTGTACGATTTAAAGAAAATAAGCGACACTCATTACGCTGCATTGAAGGATTAGGGGGAAGAGTATGTGGAAGACGATAGTACGCCGTATCCTTATTATGATACCGCAGCTGTTTGTATTGAGTGTTTTGGTGTTCTTAATCGGAAAAATGATGCCCGGTGATCCCTTTACCGGCCTGATAAATAATCCGAATGTCGATGCGAGCCGTATTGAAGAACTACGGGAAAAAGCAGGTTTAAACGACCCGTGGCCGGTTCAGTATAAGAATTGGATGGGGCGTATTCTGCTGCACGGTGATTTCGGTGTCTCTTATACGTATAAAATTCCGGTAAAAGATAAAATTCTATTACCGGCGCAAAACACCCTGTGGCTTTCACTTTTAACCGTTATTTTGACGTATGCAATTGCCGTGCCTCTTGGTATCCGCGCAGGGCGTTATAACGGCTCGAAATTCGATAAGGCGGTGTTGGTTTATAATTTTATCACGTATGCAATTCCGACGTTTATCCTTGCACTTTTGAGTCTTTTATTATTCGGCTATCGGCTCAAAATTTTTCCGACGTCGGGTTTTGTCGGGCTGGATGCGATGGGACACAGAGGGCGCTTTATCCTAAGCCGCCTGTATCATATGCTGCTTCCTGCAATTACGGCGGCGGTACTGCGTACAACAAGTATCGTGCAATATCTTCGCAACGAGATTATCGATGCAAAAAGTCAAGATTATGTTAAAACGGCGCGGAGCAAGGGCGTACCGATCGACAAGGTGTATACACACCATATTTTCCGAAATTCCTTATTGCCGATAGCGGCTTTCTTCGGCTTTACGGTAACGGGCTTGCTTGCCGGTTCAATATTTATCGAAACGATTTTTATGTATCAAGGAATGGGCATGTTGTTCATCGAATCGATTATGTCACGCGATTATTCGGTTATCAATGCACTCACCTTATTGTACGGAACGCTGGCTCTGTTCGGTAGCTTGATTTCCGACATTATTATGATAATCGTTGATCCGCGGATCAGAATTGAGTAAAGAGGTAGGTATGGAAAAAACGGCATTTGATATTGATAGTATAGACGAAGCGACATTGAAAGAGATGACTTCCGTGCCGTCGTTTTGGAAGATCGTAAAGACGGAATTTAAACATGATAAAGCCGCAATCCTTGCACTCGGCATATTGGTTATTATCTTTGCAGTGATTATCATCGGCGGTTTTGTACTGGATACGGAAACGGTTATGAAGGTAAGCTTACGGGATAAGTTTTCGGTGCCCGGTAAAAAGTTTCTGCTCGGAGCAGATCTTGGTGGTCGGCCGATTTTGCCTCAGCTGATTATCGGAGCGCGTAATTCCATCCTTATTGCATTCAGCGTAACCATTATTACCGAAATCGTTGGCGTCTTTTTCGGCCTGATTACCGGTTTTTACGGGGGAAGGGTCGACAATGTCATCATGCGTATCTGCGACTTTATTATGATTTTGCCGGTCGTTATGCTGATTATCGTATTTGTAACGATTGTTCCCTCTTATAATATTTGGACGTTTATCTGTATAATGTCCTTTTTTTATTGGGTGCATATTACCCGGCTTGTACGCAGTAAGGCCTTGTCCGAAAACCGCCGCGATTATGTGAATGCATCGCGCATTATGGGAACAAGTGACTTTAAAATTATGTACGGCGGCATTTTGCCGAATATCGCTTCGATTATTATCGTTGACTTTACGCTCGGTATGGCAGGTAATATCGGTATCGAAACGGGAATGAGCTTTTTAGGCTTCGGTCTCCCGCCGACATCGCCGTCGCTTGGTACGCTGATTGGCTATGCGCGCGATCCGGGAACTATTTCCGGTAAGCTGTGGGTATGGCTGCCTGCATCTATTCTTATTATGGTATTAATGCTGTGTATCAACTACGTCGGACAAACGATAAAACGCGCCTCCGATGCAAAGCAGCGTTATAAATAAATGAGGAGTGTAAAATACAAGCCGCACAAATAGCACGGCTTGTATTTACCTAAGTTTGCTCAAGCGCAAACTTGTATATCATTTGCACGTTCTCACTTCGTTGCGAACGTGCGTAAAAAGTCAATCGAAAGTTGATACTTTCTTCTTGACTTTTTAAATGAGGAGGAAAACAATGTCAAAAGGTTTAAAACTTGCTGCGTTTTTATGCGCGGTAATGATGGTACTTGCAAGCTGCGGCGGTAAGACGGAACAAACGCAAACTGTACAAAGCGGCGAGGGGAAGGAAGCAAATAAAGAATTAAAATTGTTGTTTCCACAAATGATCGAACGGGAAGGGGAAATACTTGCCGGCGGTACTCTGGTCTGCGGTCTTGTCGGTGATACACCGTGGAAAGGAATATTCAATACGTTCTTATATGAAGATAATCCGACGTATGAGGCAATGCTGCCGATGTTGGCTAACTTCATGGTTGATGGTCCCAATCACGAAATTCGGGAGGGTTATTGTGCTATGACATTCGACCGTGAAAAGAAAACAGCTACCTATCATATTAATCCGGGGCTCACATGGTCGGACGGCGTACCGGTAACTGCTGAAGATATTATTTTCTGTTATGAGTGTATCGGACATCCCGATTATACCGGTGTTCGTTATGATAGCCGTTATGCGAATGTTGTCGGTATGGTTGACTACCATGAAGGTAAGGCTAAAAATATTTCCGGTGTTAAAAAAATAGACGATAAAACGGTAGAAGTAACTTTTATAGAGTATGAACCCGGTATTCTGTGGGGATCCGGTATCACCTATAATGCGGAGCCGTATCATTATCTTAAAGATATTCCATTGACGGAAATGGCTTCTCATGACCGTGTACGGAAAACACCGCTTTCCTGCGGTCCCTTTGTGATCAATTCTATGGTAGAAGGTGATATTATCGAGTATGTACCTAATCCTTATTGGTATGGCAAAAAAATCGCACTCGATAAGCTGATTATGAAACGGATTGCGCCGACATCTCTTGCCGCAGCTTTGAAAGCCGGTGAAGTTGATATTGTCGATTATTTTAGAGCTGATTTATATGACCAATTTGTTGTGCTTGATGACGAAGGAAGAACGGTATTTGACGAAAACGGAAAGCCGAAGTTGAAGGTTGATAATCTTGATTTCATCTGTAATGTAGATAATGCCTATGGGTATTTAGGCTTTAAGTTTGGTGTATGGAATAAAGAAAAAGGCGAATGCGAAATGTTCCCCGACGGCGGTAAATTTAAAGACAAGGCGTTGCGTCAGGCGCTCGGTTATGCGATGGATAACGATGGAATAAACGATATCTACTACCATGGCTTACGGTTTACTGCCAACTCCTTTATTACGCCGTATCACCCCGGATTTTACGATATAAACCGGAAAGGATACTCCTACAATCCTGAAAAAGCGAAACAGTTGCTCGACGAAGCAGGCTATAAGGATGTTGACGGAGACGGCTATCGTGAAACGCCGGATGGAAAACCGCTCAAGATCAATTTCTTGTATATGAGCGGCAGCGATGTAGCAGCTCCGATTGCAAATTACTATATCCAAAACTGGAAAGATGTCGGATTAAATGTTGCGCTGAACGATGGTCGGCTGATCGAATTCAATGCCTTTTATGATAGACTGAGAAACGATGACCCTGCCGTGGAAATGTATATGGCTGCATGGGGGGTAGGTTCAAATCCCCGTCCAAACGGTCTTTACGGCAGAGAGGCTCAATTTAACCGGCTCCGCTGGGTTAATGAGAAAAATGATAAACTGCTTGCTAAGATTTCTTCGGAAGATTCCTTTGACGAGGCATTCCGCGCTCAGGCTTATAAGGAATGGGACGAAAATATACTGGAAGAAGCTCCTGCTGTTCCAACCGCATATCGCATAAGACTTTGTGCTGTTAACAAGCGGGTTAAGAATTGGGATATACGGTTTGTTAAGGACTGGGACTGGTGCGATGCGGCGCTTGTTAGCGACAAACCTGCCGTTAATACCATGAAATAACGGATAGAAATTAAATAATGATATGAAATAACACTGATCTGTTCGATAGCGGCAGGTCGGTGTTATTTGCATTTCAAGTAAATTAAAATGGTTACGAGGTTGTAGCGCATGATACGAAAACAACAGGAATTTTGGGGAAAATTAGTTATTTTTACCGGCATCAGCTTGGTTTTCTCAGCTTTTATGCTCGCTTTGAGCCCCCGTTTTTCGTTTTTGGGACGGCTGATTTCGGCAAAAGACCTTACATTGATGGTAACACAATACCGGATGCTTCCAAATTTCAGCTTTCTTACCCGTTTCGGTTTTGCTTTTGCGATCTTTGCTATTGCTTCCATTATGGCCTCAATTGGAACAGTTTTTTTATCCCGTAGGGTACAGGAAAGGATATATAAAGAAACTGAGACCGCCCTTTTTGCGGCTTTTATCAACAGATTGCGTTTTTGCTATACACGTGAAAACCTGATTGAAGCTATTCAGCAGGAGCTTGAATATAAGGCTGATTGCTCCGTTTTGCTTACGAATACCGACACCGATTTAGTTGTATACAGCAGTACGTCGGCGTATGTTTCGGATCCCGATGTGTATGAAAAGTTGGCACACCGTTTTTCTGCCGAATGGCTTGATCACTGGGGAGAAAATATTTATTTATTGGATTCCGATATGCAGATGACTTCCGACAGGAAACAAGCCCGGGGACTTGTTATTGCATACAGTTCCGCACGTTTTTTTATTATTTGTCGCTATATCCGCGCGCTTGAGCCTGAAATATTCCCTCAGTTGTTTGCGGAGTTTAAAAACTATTTCGGACGTGAAAAAACACTGTCACAGCTCCTCTATTATTCGGAGCTTGCACAGGAATGGCAGATGGTTGCAAATACTCAGCGTGCATTCCTGCCGCAAAAAATACCGGCGCTCGATCAATTGGATATAGGTGTTTACTTCCGGCCTTTAGTGAACGTATCGGGAGACTATTATGATATTATCCCCATCGATGAAGATAAAACTCTGATTATTACGGGGGACGTTTCCGGAAAGGGACTTGCCGCAGCGCTTGTTATGGGCGTTGTTGTAAATACAATACGGATTATGGAAAATAAAGAAGATCTTGCCGGTTTGATCTTTGCGGTAGACAGCGCTATTAAGCGTATGAATCTGCTTGATAAATATACCGTTGTGTTTTTAGGAATTATCGATACTAAGGCGATGAAAATACGCTATGTAAATGCGTCAATGGAAGCGCCGATGATCTTTACCAGAGCAGCGGAAGGGTATAAAGTAAAGATGCTTGATTCAAATTGTTCCGTTATCGGAATCATCGATATCGATTCGGTAACCGTTGCTGAAAAGCCTCTGTACCGTAATGATTTGCTTGTTATTACGACGGACGGCATTCCCGAAATTACCAATGAAGAAGGCGTGGAACTTGGCAGTAACGAGCTTTATATTGAATCGATTAAATCTTTTGCTTCGTCGGATGCATCATCAATTACCTCAAAGGTAGCCGAATTGGGGCTTAATTATAGTGCTGCAAAAGCCTTCCGGGATGATACTACTATTTTAGCAGTAAAATTAAAGGGATAATGTATGGGTTTAATTTTCTTTACGTATTTTGGCGCTGTTTTACTCCTTGTAAACTCATCGTATCTTTCGTTTCATCAATCGAATCGTATTAATGTTCTGTTAAATAAGATTACGGTACCCGCTGCCGCTTTTGCGCTTTGTATAGCTGCTTCCGTTCATCTGGTTTTTTACGGTCAAGCCGGTATACAACGCGTCGTAACGATGTGCGGCATCTTCTTTATGCTGCTTGCCTCTTACCACATCCTTGATATGGTTCTTGTTATTTCTAATTTTAAAATATATAAAGTGCTCCAAAAGATTAACACAGTATTCCATATCGCGGGTATCGGTCTTATCATATTCTTCGTCGGGAGATTCCAGTGGAACCCGCTGAGAGGCTTTTACTTTTCACAGCGTGATGTTGTTCCTGGATTGGCCGGTATTAAACTCTTTATGTATATTTACATATTCTTTGTTCCGGTGCTTTCAATTACGATATGCTTTGTCAAAATGTTTTTTGTCAAAAGCAATATTCACCGGCAGCAGCTGCTTTTGCATGGATTTTCCATCGGACTTGCTCTTGCAATATGGATTACCGAAAGTTATTTTTTTCAGGTATTTTCCTGGGCATTTGCCTTTATACCGTTCGGGTATGCCGCTATGCTGATGCTTGATAATGCCGTATTTTCGCTGACGCGTGCTTTTGATATTAAGCAAATTTTCTTCGGGTTTCTCCGGTTTATCCTTTTTACTGCGATCTTTGCAGGAGCTGCAGGTTTGACAACAGCACTTATTATGCAGTTTATCCCTTCGGTCGGGGGTTGGATGTCTTCGATTACAGTTTCGTGTATTATTCTTTTCTTTATTCGAAGCTTTGTTGCCCGTAAGCTTAGATATGCCTTAGGTAGGACGGCAGATTATGAAGTGAGGTTGGATGCCGAACTGCAAAAACTCGATTTTGGAAAAGGCCACGATACGGTGTTGGAGACTTTTCCGAGAATTATGAAGCAGTATATCACGTGTAAAGGGCTCGATATTCTTGTCAGTGATGAAAACATGAATTTGCAAACGGTCTATTCGGATTTTGATCATCATAATACATTAAGCGCAAACCTTGCCTGTTTTGAGTATCTGCTCAGTCAAAATAATATTGTTCTTACAAAAACAGAACTTATTGCCAATTATGTGTATGAATCGATACGTGATGAGCTGCTTGATATCTTTGAAACAACACAGACCGAGATACTTATCAGTATGAGAGAGGGGCAAAAGCTCATCGGCTGTATCCTGTTAGCTCCTAAGACACACAGTGCGGAATACAATCTGTATGACATACGCGTTTTGTCCAATATGTATTCGTATTTCTTTTTGGTAATCTATTACCTTAGGAATATTTCCAAACAGGATATTACCGTTACGATTGACCGTGAAGTTGAAATGTCCGACCAAATTATCGGATCCATTCAGAACTATAAGGATACCCTTGAATCGCATGGCTTTTCAATGGATTCTATTGCATACTCAGCGCATCAGCTCGGCGGCGATTTTATCGACTATATTACGCTGAACGAAAAACGGGCAATGTTCCTTATTGGGGATGTTTCCGGTAAGGGGTTAAGTGCAAGTATGTCGATGGTCATTTTAAAGTCGATTATTCATACCTATCTACAGACAATCTCCGATTTTAAGGAATTGGTAACAAAGGTAAACCGGTTTATAAAGGATAATCTACCGCGCGGAACATTCTTTGCCGGGTTGTTCGGTATTATCGACTTTCCGACTAATACAATTTACTACTTGAACTGCGGTATTCCGTTGATGTCGATGTATATCAGCTCATATAAAAATGCAATTGAAATTCAAGGTGAGGGCAGGGTTCTCGGCTTTGTAAAGAATATTGAACCTTTCTTAAAGGTACGAAAAATCACGATGCACAAGGGAGATGCAATTGTCTTTACGACTGACGGTTTGCTTGAAGCAACCAACCTAAAAGGAGACCGGTTCGGCAGTGATCGTGTCGGACGGATACTGCAGGAAAATAACGGTGCTAAACCCTCTCAGATTGCTCGCACGATTTATAATAACCTTCTGGATTTTATTTTGCGTAAAATCGATGATGATGTTACCATATTGGTATTGAAATATAATCAATAATTAACATAGGAGTATTATGATGGATAATTTAACGATTACGGAAAAGATGAATGATACGTTTGTATTACTTACAGTAGCCGGTTCAATAAATTCATACACGTACCATGAATTTGAGACGAAGGTTTACAACCTTATTAAGGAGCGCTCAATCGTATTGGATGTATCCCGTGTCACCAACTTATCTTCATCAGGATTGGGTATCCTCATGGCTGCTTCCGAAGATGGGGCGGATCTTGGCCATAAAATTTATATTATGAATCCTTCAGAGGTTGTAAAGCTTGCGATTGCCTCCACCGGTTTTTCAGAAGTATTTCCGATTATTCACTCACTTGATGAAGTAAAATAGGCTGATACGGTACAAGGGCGTGAACCATTTACAGGTAGAAGCCGATTTAAAAAATATCGGCTTTATCGAAGCGTTTATCTCTACCTCTAAAGATATTCCGGAGAGTAAACGGACAACAGCACTTATTATCGCAACAGAAGTGTTTGATAATATTGCCGAGCATGCTGTCTTTCCAGAAAGTAAAGAGCTTCGATTGAGTATATCCAATATGTTCTTTCCGCGTCTTTGTTTCTCCTATCACAGCACGAATTTTGACAATTTATTGGATGCGCTCAAGAGAACAAAACCCCATTTTGATCCTAAGGCAAAGCGGTACCGAGGATTCGGTTTATTGATGACAAAAAATCTTGCCCGTAAAGTCTGTTACCGGCAAGAACATTCACGCTCCTGTATTATTGTGTACTTATAAACACGGCGCCAAAAAGTAAGTGGTATGAAAAAAATACTTTGTACAATAATGTGTCTGCTATCGTTTTTTTGTGTAACGGCAGCTGATGCAAATATGGAAACGCAGCTTAAAAATTTTGCATATTCTCTTTCTATCCCGGCAGAGATACGGCGCAATATCGGTAATAATGCAGATTCTTTTTTAATTGATTTACAACACGTTTTAGCTGCGGAAAGGGAAAACCTGCTGGTACTGGTTGATAAGAGGCATCTGTTACCTGACGGCTATACGCCGCAAAATCTTGTAACGCTGAATACCGGCCGCGCCTATATGATTAACCGAAAGGATTTAGCACTTACAAAAACCGCGGAGCAGGCGTTACAGGAAATGGCGCTTGCGGCAAAGCAGGACGGTGTTAGGCTGGTTGTCAGCTCCTCGTATCGTTCGTACACATATCAGAAAAATTTATTTGACCGCTATGTACGGGAATCCGGCGAAAAAGAAGCCGAACGGTTTTCCGCCCGTGCGGGAACCAGCCAGCACCAGCTTGGTACGGTCGTAGATTTCGGTTCCATTTCGGATGAGTTTGCGCAAACGCGCGCCGGTAAATGGGTATTGCAGAATGCTGCAAAATACGGCTGGTCGCTTTCTTTTCCCAAGGGATACGAAGCGGTAACCGGCTATGTGTGGGAATCGTGGCATTACCGATATATCGGTACGGAAGCCTGTGCTTTTCAGCAAAAATGGTTCGGCGGTATTCAGCAGTATATGCTTGAATTTATCGATGCGTGGAAAAAAACAACCGAAATGAAATAAGACGATGCCTCTAAAACTGATTGTATGTTGAGTCATCATGGAATAAACTTATGGAGGAAAAATGAAGAGATATCTTATAGTAGGCGGCGTTGCCGGAGGTGCAGGTGTTGCTGCGCGGCTACGCCGGTTGGATGAATCAGCGGAGATTATTATCTTTGAGCGGGGACAGCATATCAGCTTTGCAAACTGCGGGCTTCCCTATTATGCCGGCGGTGTTATCGAAAACCGCGAAGCTCTTTTTGTGATGACGCCCGAAAAGTTTAAGGCGTCGCTGAATGTTACCGCGAAGGTACGGCATGAAGTAACGGCGATTACCCCCGCTTCCAAAACGGTAACGGTCAAAAATTTGGATACCGGAGCGGAATGTACCGAAAGCTATGACACACTGATTTTAAGCCCGGGGGCATCTCCCATTAAACCGCCGATACCCGGGATTAACGATGATGCTATTTACACACTGCGTTCGGTCAGCGATATCGACGCGATTAAGCAGAAAATAGATAACCCTGCAACCAAACGTGTCGCTGTAATCGGCGGCGGTTTTATCGGCTTGGAAATGGCTGAGAATCTTCACCGCCGAGGTATGGATGTTTCCATTATCGAAGCGGTTGATCAAGTGATGAACGTTATCGATTACGATATGGCAGCCATCGTGCAGGAGAATATCCGCAGTAAGGGTGTCGGTTTATACCTAAAAGATGGGGTAAAAGCGTTTGAACGGCGCAGCGCCAGTTTAGCGGTATGTTTGCAGTCGGGTAAAGAGGTTGTATGCGATGCTGTTCTTCTTTCGATCGGCGTGCGCCCCGATACCCAATTGGCAAAGGATTGCAATATCGAGCTTGCGCAGAATGGGGCGATAAAAGTCAACGAATATTTTGAAACCTCTCAAAAGGATATTTACGCTATCGGCGATGCGATTTCGTTTAAAAGTCCGCTGCTCGGTACCGATACGACAATTCCGCTCGCAGGTCCTGCAAACAAACAGGCTCGTATCTGTGCGGATAACATCGTGTACGGTAATAAAAAAACATACTGCGGGACAATCGGTACCAGCATTGCCCGGATATTCGATTATACCGCCGCCGCAACGGGATTGGGCGAAAAGGCATTGGATAGGGCAGGGCTTCCCTATAAGCAGGTGGTAACCCATGCTGCTCATCATGCAAGTTATTACCCTCATGCCTCTATGCTGTCGATTAAAATTCTCTATAATCCGGAAAACGGCCGGCTCTGGGGTGCACAAGCAGTCGGTGTAGAAGGTGTGGACAAGAGAATCGACGTTCTTGCCGCATACATTAAAAAGAACGGTACGATTTCCGATCTTGCCGAATTTGAGCATGCCTACGCGCCGCCGTTTGACTCTGCAAAGGATCCTGTTAATATGCTCGGATTTATTGCAGAAAACGACCGAGACGGTTTAACAACGCTTATCTCGTGGCGGGATATTCCCCGATATGCGGAACAGGGAGCATTCTTCCTTGATGTACGGACACCGGAAGAATTCAGCTGCGGCGCCCTTCCGGGAGCGGTCAACATACCGCATACTGCATTGCGAAGTAGACTGAATGAGGTGCCGAAAGATCGGCCGGTTGTTATTAACTGTGGGATGGGGTTGCGAGGATATATAGCGGAACGGATTTTGCGGCAAAACGGATATAAACATACGGTGAACCTTTCGGGCGGTTTTATGACATATAATGCAGTCCATAACGAATTGGCTCATTTGTCATGATTATAATCGCGTAATGATTTGACCAAAACCGTTTTTACCTATAGGATAGCGACATGAAAATAATCTATAGATATTTATTGCTAAGCTTTTTCATAAGCATAGCGGCAGGGTGTGCATCTGTTTCTCCTGATGTAAAAAAGGAACCTGCACCATCCGAAGAGATTGCCGTTCCTGCACCTCAGCCTGAACCGATCAAAGAACCGGAAGTGCCGGTAAAACGGGAACCCGTAAAACCCGCGGTTCCGGTCAAGCCGAAGCCTCCTGTTAAGACGAAGGAGCCTCCTGCGAAGGTAGAAGAACCGCCGGTAAAGGCGGAAGAACCTCCTGCGAAGGTGGAGGAGACTCCTGCGAAGCCTGAACCGGTTATTGAGAAAAAAGAACCGGTTGTTGAAGCGAAGCCTGAACCTGTCGAAGAAAAACATACCATTATCGCTGAGTTTGAAGGGGTTACCATTACAAAAGAAACCTATGATCAAACAAAAACGGAGATGGAAAAGATTGTCGAGAAGCTTAACCGTATTACGGCGACAAAGGACTATGCTCAATGGACGACGTTCTTATCGGAAGAGTATAAACAACAATATTCCCAACCCTTGACGCTTAGAAAAGTTTCCGAGGCCTTACCGGTTAAAGGGATCAAGCTTAAATCGCTGCGTGATTACTTTATGTATGTTTTTGTACCTTCTCGTCAGAATGTACGGGTAGACGATATCAGGTTCGTTTCCCCGACACGGGTCGACGTTATTATGAAACAGGCAAATGTTTCGCTGCTTGTCTACGGTTTGGAAAATATTAACGGCAGTTGGAAACTGATTCCGCCGAAACTGTAAGTCATCTTTGAGTAGGAGTTATACGCTATGCGTAAAAGTATTATTTCTGCGGTTTTTGCCGCGTTGATTTGTGCGGGATGGATGATGTCCATTCCCGTCGGGCCGATTCCCATTGTGCTGCAAAATGCGCTTGCAGTGCTTGCCGGCTTGCTGTTGGGGCCGCTGTTCGGCGGTCTTTCGGTGCTGCTTTTTCTGGTTGCGGGAGCCGTCGGTCTGCCTGTTTTTTCGGGCGGCAACGGAGGCTTTGCCGTATTTGCGGGACCGACCGGCGGCTTTTTAGTCGGGTATCTTGCTGCGGCGGTTGTCGGCGGTTTTATTATGAAGCTCTATAGGGAAGAACAGCGGTGGCCGCTCGCCTGCGGTATCATTGCGGTTGCAGGGCTTTTGAGCTTTTTGTCCATCTACGTATTCGGTCTTCTGTGGTTTAAGCACGTTCTGAATCTCAGCTGGCAGCATACGTTTCTGAAAGGGTTTGTACCGTTTATCCTGCCCGATCTGATTAAGCTGGTTGTTGCCGTTCCGATTACGCTCAAATTGCGCCCGATTATACGGCGCTATACGGAATAACGCAGTCTCTATCAATGCTCCGACTATTATACTGATGATGTCTTCCTCAGAACGCTATGAATTATTCAAGCTCACCGATGTAGCTAAATCTTTTACCGGTGCCGAACGTCCGGTGCTGAACGGTATATCTTTCTCGGTATATGACGGTGATTGTGTTGTTGTATCGGGGCCGAACGGATCCGGTAAAACCGTACTGATGACGCTTATTGCCGGATTGGAAACTCCTTCCTCCGGTTCGATAGTCAGCAGCAGGAAAGACGGCGGTGAGTTGCGTATCGGACTGGTGTTTCAGGAAGCCGACGCTCAAATCCTCGGCGATACCGTCGAGGAAGATGCGCTTTTCGGTATGCGGGACAGTAAGCTGCCGAAAGAGGTCATTGCACAGCGGTTGGAAGCGGTTCTGAGGCAGATGGGCTTGTACGAAAAGCGCCGCTTGCCCGCACACAGTTTGTCAGGGGGCGAGAAGCGGCGGCTTGCAGTTGCCGGTATCCTGATGATGGAAGCCGATGTTATCATCTTTGACGAACCTTTTGCCAATCTCGATTTTGCAGGAGTGGTGCAGGTAACGGCAATGATAGAGCAGCTGCAGCGTGACGGGAAAACGGTTATGGTACTTACCCATGAGCTGGAAAAAGTGCTTGCACTTGCGAACCGGCTTATCATCTTGCACAAGGGACATCTTGTTTATAACGCGGAACCGGAGCCTGCGCTCCAGAGCGGTATTCTTGAACAATACGGCATACGGAATCCGCTCTGCTCATACCGTGTATTTTCCGATCTTGTATGGAAGGCCGATGACCGTCGATAAAAATAACTTTTTATTTCAATATACGGCTCGAAATACGGTGATTCACCGCCTACCGGCAGGGGTAAAATTCTGCGTATTGTGCCTTTCTTCCTTCGTCTTATACGGCGCACCTCAAACGCTGCTGGCTGTCTATGCACTCTTTCTTATATTGGCCGGTGTTGCTGCAAAGCTTTCATGGCTAACGGTAAAAAGAAATTGCCGGTTTTTAGGTGTTTATGTACTTTGTATTTTTTTTATCAAGATAATCGGTGTGCCGCTGACGGCAGATATGCTTAAAACTATGACGGCGGAAACGCTGTTGTTTATGCAAAAGCTCGTGCTTATCTTATTTACCGCCTCGATATTTTACGAAACTACCTCAAAGCTGGAGTTTTTTGTACTCTGCGAAAAAATCGAACGCTTCTTTTGCAGAAAAAAATACACCGGTGCTTTTTCGACACTCTTTACCATCACGTTGATGTGCGTTCCCCGTGTATTTGAGGTGTGGGCACAACTGAACTATGCTTACGATGCACGTACCCGCCGGCGGCGCGATATTGTCAGTGCCTGCCGCCGGTTTGCTTCTCTATTACCTGCGCTTATCGAAAATCTCTTACGCTTTGCCGTTACCGCCGAAAAAGCCCTCAAAAACCGCCGACTGCGGGGGTGTGCAGGGTAACCGTATTAAAAATATTTTTAGCGGTTACCTTCCTTCTGTGCGAAATTTTTTTAAAATTCCGCACATTTTTTTCTAGCGGACGGGTAAACGCATCAGGTAGAGTAGATAAAAACCGCAGAAAAATTGAGACTGTGAGACCATTTGAACCGCGAAGAGGTTCAACTCTGGTCGAATAGTCTCAATTTTTCCGCGGGGTGTTAAACAACCGACCTGATGTGTTTACCCTGACTTCTTGCTGCAAGCCCTTTGACAATAGAAGCCGGTTTGTTATATTCTATACGTTAATATGTTTGTATCGGTAATGATAGATCCGGGCGGAGAGGAATCTGCTGCCCATCTTTCGGAATTGTTAACTTTTTATGGATTTGAACGGATGCAGCGGGCGTGTTGGGAGTCCGCTACGGTTAATGAGAAACAATTGGTTGCTCTTAAACGCGAAATTGATCGGGTAACCGATTATTATGATGTTATTCGCATATATCAGTATCCTGTCGAAGGGGTATTGGCGATTTCCACGCTTGCTAAAAAGAAGTGGCGGAAACTCTTAATCCGTCCGCCTAAGAAAGTCTAAGCTTCTTATGGAATGTATAGGGGGAATGATGTTATTGGAAGAATATAAACCGCAGATTGCAGCACTTAAGGCCGATGTCGATGAAATCTGGAGGCGTCTTTGACTCCGAAGCGGTAAAAAAACGGATTGCGGAAAAAGAAGCTGTCGCGGGGCAAGAAGGTTTTTGGAACGATCCTAAAAGTGCCGAAAAACTCTTGTCGGAAATTAAAAAACTGAAAAACCGTATCGAGCCGTGGGAAAAGCTCATTGCCGATATCGAAGATCTGCAAACACTCTATGAACTCACCCAAGAAGCCGGAGAGGATGATAATGCAGATTCCATTCAAGAAATCGATATGTCGCTCACAAACCTTCAAGAACGGTTTGAAAAGCTCAATACACTGGCGCTTCTTTCCGACGAGGTTGACGGCAGCGATGCCTTTTTGACTGTTCATGCAGGAGCAGGCGGTACCGAGGCATGCGATTGGGCACGGATGTTAACCCGTATGTATCTCCGCTGGGCGGAGCGCCGCGGCTTTACCGTTGAAACGCTTGATGAGCTGGAAGCCGATGAGGGCTTAAAGTCTATCACCCTACAGATAAGCGGCGACTATGTTTACGGTTTCTTAAAGGCGGAAACCGGCGTACACCGGCTTATCCGGATTAGCCCGTTTGATGCGAACGCCCGCAGGCATACCTCTTTTTCTTCCGTGTATGTATTCCCTGTGTTGGATGATACCATCGAGGTAAATATCAGACCGGAAGATTTACGGGTAGATACCTATCGTGCAGGAGGGGCCGGAGGACAGCACGTCAATAAAACCGACTCGGCAGTACGGTTGACGCACCTGCCTACCGGCATTGTCGTAGCGTGCCAAAACGAGCGAAGCCAAATCTCCAATCGGGCAACGGCGATGAGTATGCTTAAAGCGCGGCTGTACGAATACTACCGCAACGAAAAAGAAAAAGAGAACGCGAAATTCGCTGCTGAAAAAAAAGGCATTTCGTGGGGAAATCAAATCAGATCGTATATCTTTCAGCCCTATACAATGGTAAAAGATCACCGTACCAAACATGAAACAGGCAATATTCAAGCCGTTATGGACGGTGATATAGACGGCTTTATCGAAGACTTTTTGAAAAAACAATGGGCAAATCAGCTGATGTATGAGGACAGTCCTGAATGAAAATAAAACGGCTGTTCGTTGCTCTGATTGCGGCGGTAACTGCATTATGCGGTATTGCTCAAACAAAAGGTGAAATTCCTACATGGTCAATTACGGCATCAAAGTTTACACTTACCGATGTGCCTGAATTATATGCATCGTACTCGACCGCATTACCCGCCATGCTCAACCTTTTTTGCGCTGTACCTGCAAGCAGACTTGTAACCCCCGAAGAAAAAAGAGCGCGGCAGCTCATAGATTATGCTGCAAAAAAACTTGCACTTATCCGCGAACGGGTATCATTAATTGCAGAACGTGATTCGCTGTATCTTGCGGTAATGTCCGAAAAAGAGAAGCTGAGGCAGACCGCTGCGTTCAACAAGAAAATAACCGCGAAGGAAGCGGATATTCAAAAAGCTCAAGAGAAAATCGACAAATTACTGAATGATACTTCTTTTACCGCGGAAACACTCCCTGTTATGATATGGAAGGATGGTCAACAGGTATTTGAGCTCCCCGAATATACGAATATTTCGCAAGCGTTGAAGAGCGAAAATATTTCCGCAGTTATTGACGGGTCGATACAGGATTTGTCGGGGTATATGTATGTGTCTGTTGTATTGACAACCGGTTTGCCGGGTATGCCCGATTACCGGTTCAGCGAAGCGGGGCCGTATCAATCAATCGAAACAATTGCCCGTTCATTAGCGGCGCAAATTATGACGGCGGTAAAAAACTCTCAGCCTGCAAAGGTTTTGCTGACAGTCGAACCGGAAGATGCGGAAGTGTATGTGGATAGCGAACCGCTCGAAGCAGGAAAAAAGTCTCTTTATATGTATGAAGGCAGTCATCGGCTTGAAGTGCTTGCCGCCGGTTACGATTCAGCCGGTAAGACTATCGAGGTTCAAGCAGGGCAAAATTATTTGCTGAACATAAAATTAAAAAAAGAAAACATTATTTCCGTCGGGTTTCAGTTTATAAAACCCGATGCGGATGTGTTTTTACATACGCAGTATTTTGCCGGTACGCCGTTTCAGACCGATGTTCCGGCAGGTAAAAATACAGCTATCAGTTTTTCATATAAAGATGTAAAAACCTACATTGTACTTCGGCCTCATGATTTTATGCAGCCAGGGCAGACAACCTATCAGCTGCAAGCGATGCTCAATAAAGAAAAGACCAAGACCTTGATTGACCGGCGGCGGAATGTTCTGTACTGGTCGCTCGGCGCCTTTTATGTGTCGCTCCCTATCTTTATGATTTTACAGGGACTTACTGCAGATATGGCTTCAGCCGCCGCGGATTCCCGTTTGGGGAGTGATGCGGCAGTGCAGAGTAAATATCGTGCACTGTTTATCAGTTCTGCGGTGATGCAGGGAATAACAATCGGTTTAGGTATTAACTATGTGGTACAGCTTGGGCTGTATCTATATGCTGCCGATCAGAGTATTCCAAAAGAGGCTCGTAAGTTATAGCAGGTTTAAGGCGAACCTCTAAAAAATTTCGGTTTTTAGAAGTTCCCAACAGAAATATCGGATATACTGGAGAAAAATATGGCTAAAAGAAGTTTTTCCGAAGGCTTAAAGAAACTGTTCGGCATCCATTCCCGATTGGATGATTCGTTTTTTGAAAGCGTCACCGATACATTGGTAGAAGGCGATATCGGCGCTCAATTTGCATTCGAGATTGAAGACCTGCTTCGAGCGGAATGTAAAAAACGGAAGGTTGAACAACAAGAACAGGTATTGCAGATTTTATATGATATTTTACTTCCCTTTTTGCCGGTTGCTTCTTTTACGCCGGAAAAAGATAAAACCTCTGTGTATTTGCTGCTGGGGGTAAACGGCGTGGGGAAGACGACAACTGCGGCTAAGCTTACTCAGTATTTTAAATCCCGCTTTGAATCGCCGATTATACTTGCCGCTGCGGATACCTTTAGGGCAGCCGCGATAGAGCAACTTGAATATCACGGAAAACAGCTCGATGTGCGGGTTATTGCGCATCAGTACGGCGGGGATCCGGGAGCGGTTATCTTTGATGCTGCACAGGCAGTGCGGGCACAGGGAGGCGGTCTCGTTATTGCCGATACCGCCGGGCGGCTCCATAATAAGGAAAACCTCGTGCGGGAACTGCAAAAAATCAATAGGATTGCCGAATCGAAAACCGATGAGGGGTGTTACAAGAAAATACTCGTGTTGGATGTAACGGCAGGGCAGAGCGGCTTTAGGCAGGCAGAGGTTTTCCACGAGGCGGTCGGAGTCGATGCGGTCATTCTGACAAAATATGATTCGACGGCAAAAGGCGGTATCGCGCTCAGTGTGGGACGGCAGCTGAATCTGCCGGTCATTTTTACCGGTACCGGCGAAAAATACGGGGACTTTGCGCCCTTCAATGCCGATACCTATCTACGCGAATTTATCGGTATGCCGGTATGAAACGGGTTGCTTTCTGTTTCTTCATTTTAGCGGTTGTACTTTGCCAATCGCCGTTCGGTGCTGCTGACGGAATTGAATCAACGGATGTTCCGGCCGGTACAACACCGGAGATTCCGGTAGATATTGCTCCGGATGTTCCGGCAGACACAGCGCCGGCTGATACTACTCAAACAGAAAAGGTTTCTATGGATGCCGTAAAGGATAGCGGCTCTGCCATGCCGGCAGTAGGCACGGACGGAAAAGAGACTGAAAGCGGCGAAGCGGCTTCCTCAACGGCAGGCGCTGATGGGAAAGAAGCCGAAAACGATAAGCAGGCCGATTTGACTTTTGCTTCTATCCATAGCAAAGGATTAACCGTTGCAGACGGTAATAAATGGTATTACGAAAGTTTTGACCGGCAGGGACGCTCCTCCTTCGCAGTGCTTTATAATGACGGTACGGCGGTTGAAAAAACGGAGTGGGCATATAAAGGTCGTGCCCGCCATCCTACAAAAAAGAAGATACTCCGCACAGATAGTTCGGAAATATTTTGCTATGATGATGACGGACGGGAGCTGAGTATCGAGCAATACGAACAAAAAACATTAACATCAAAGACGGAAAACATATATAACGGCGGCGGTAAGCTGATTGAACAGACGATCACTGCGGGGAAAAATATCGACAAATCGGTATGGGAGTTTGACGGGGATAAGGCTATTTCCCAAACCAAATATCGGAACGGAAAGAAAACCGCCTTTATCGAGTTGGACAATACTCCCCATATTATACACTTGTATATCGATGATAAAGAAGTATATGTAGGAGAGGAACCGTGAAGCGTACTGATCTTGCATGGATTTTGTTCGTATTGCGGCGGTTTAATGCCGCAGATACCAAGGGGCGCTCGGCGATTACCGGAATCCTTTCCGTACTGGGGATTGCCTTCGGGGTTACGGTCTTGATTGTTATCCTTGCTGTGATGAATGGTTTTCAGCGCAGCTTTATTGATACCATTTTGCAGGTAAGCTCGGCGCACGTACAGTTGTACGGATCCGAAGCGGCTCTGGAACAGGCGAAGGCTGCAGGCGGGTTCCAATCCTTTTATGTATTTTCAGAGACGCAAACAATAATGCAGGGCAACTACGGCAGGCAGCAGCCGGCAATACTCCGCGCCGTACCTGAAACGATATTAAGCGATGACCGCGGCTTTGCCGGCGTTATAACAATGATGGAAGGCAGATTTAACCTCAGTGCGCCGCATTCCGTTGTACTCGGATACGAGCTTGCCCGTATGCTTTCGGTTTCTGCCGGAGATAAGATTTCGCTCCTTGCGCTTTCGGGCACTGCGGATACCGATATTTTTCCGGAGGATGCTGAATGCACGGTCGCCGGTTTAATGAAGACCGGCTATTATGCAATCGATGCAGGCTTTGCTTTTATGTCAACGGAGACCGGCGCGTTGCTGTGCGGCACACAGCAGGAGCTGTCCGCCGCAGTAAAACTGCAAAACTCGGAAGCTGACGGGATATATATAGCCCGCGTTTCTGCTGCCGTGCCCGAATTGAAGGCAGAATCATGGCGCACCTATAATCAAGCGTTCTTCGGAGCCTTGCGTATCGAAAAAAATACGATGTTTATGCTCGTTTTTTTGATCTTTGTGGTGGTTACGGTGAATATTTACAACGGAATGCGCCGTTCCATCTATGAACGGCGGGAAGAAATTTCGGTACTTGCTTCGTTGGGTGCTAAAAAAGAACATATCCAAGCCCTCTTTATCGCTAACGGTTTTACGATCGGGCTTTTGGGCGCTTCCATCGGCTTGCTTTTAGGACTGCTGCTTTCCGCGGACATCAATCGGGTCTTTTTATTGGCTGAATATTTGGTAAATGCTGTCATTGAAGCGGCAAATATTTTGTTGGAGCACACATTTTTTACGGGCTTTAGTATTTTCAGTCCTCAATACTTTTACATCGATTCGGTACCCGTGCGTATTTTCTTCAGCGAAGTTTTTTTAGTATTCTTATTCGGCGTCTTTTCTGCGAGTTTTGCCGCTTCAATTGCAGCTCGAAAAATTCTAACCCTTAAACCTGCGGAGGTGCTGCGCTATGAATAAACCGATTTTAGCGCTGACAAACGTTTCAAAAACTTTTCAGTCTGAGGCTGACTCAATCCGTATTTTACATAACTTAGACCTGATAATCGAACAACCGGCAAAAATCGCCGTAGTAGGGGAGTCCGGTTGCGGAAAAAGCACTTTTTTGAATATTGTCGGCGGCTTGGAACAGGCTGATTCGGGAGAGATTATTGCGGGCGGATATGAACTGCACCGGCTCAATGAAAGCGGATTGACGGACTACCGCCGCTTTTACCTCGGCTTTATCTTTCAGTTTCATTACTTGCTCAAAGATTTTACCGCCATCGAAAATGTGATGCTGCCCGCACTTATCGCAGGTATGCCGAAAAAAGAGGTAAAAGAGAAGGCGGCTGCCCTTTTGCAGGATGTCAAGTTGGAAACGCGGCTCAATCACTTTCCCGCTCAGCTGTCGGGGGGAGAGCGGCAGCGGGCAGCCGTTGCCCGTGCGCTTATCAATGATCCTTCGCTCATTTTAGCCGATGAGCCAACCGGCAATCTTGATCCTGCAAATGCGCGCGGGGTACAGGAACTGCTCTTTTCAATAGCTGATAAACATCATAAGACGCTTATCATCGTAACGCATGATCAAGGGATTGCCGCCGATACTGACTTGTGCTACCGGCTTGAGCAAGGGAAGTTGCAGCTCTTATGAACTTTTTATTGGCATGGAAGCTGGCGCTGCGGTATCTGGGGCTGAATGCAGGAAAGGCAGTTTCAAACGCGCGGAAGAGTTTAATCGGTGCTGTCTGGGGGATCGGTATCAGTATTATCCCCTTGGTTATCGTGCTTGTGGTGTCAGACGGGATGATCAAGGGGATTACCTCCCGCATGATTGAACTCGGCAGCGGGCATTTGCAGGTACTCGATCTGCGTCCTGCACCCCGCAGCGCACAAAGCGCCGATGACCGGAAGCAGAGCGCTCAAGAGGTTTTTGATTCAATCCGCATGAACGCACATCCGGTGCTCACCGGTTCTCGGCGGCAGCAGGAAGGTACCGGTTTACTTATCGGCAAGACCGGCCGTAGCGGAGGCACAATACGGGCGATAGATGCGGGCTATTTTACTGAAAATCCCGCTGCACGGAACCTGTTAACGGTGGTAGACGGCAGTCTTGAGTTCGACGATACTCGCTCTATCTTGCTCGGCAAAAAGATTGCGGAGCAAACCGGTCTTAAAGTCGGGGACAGTTGCTCGCTGCTCACGCTACTTCCGCAGTATTCAGGTAATCAGACAAAACCGAAGCTCACCCGTTTTAAGGTTGGCGGTATTCTTTCCTCCGGTTATCAGGAATTGGATGCATTATGGATTTTTATCCCATTGGCATCTGCCGATGCAGTGTTGTCGCCTCAGTCCTCGTTGAGCGCTCTTACAGTCAGCATTGCAGATCCTTTTAATGATACTTTGCTTATGGACGCAAAAGATACCATTCAGCAACTGTTGCCGGCGGGATTTTCGGTATATACGTGGCAGGATCTAAACCGCTCTCAATTTTATTCATTTCAGACTTCAAAGAATCTTTTGATGTTTATCATGTTTTTGATTCTTCTTGCTGCCTCGGTCAATGTTTCGTCGGCAATGGTGATGCTCATCATGGAGCGGCGGAAGGAAATTGCAATTCTTAAAGCGACCGGCGCGCATCCGTTTTTTATTACCCTGTCGTTTTTAATTGCAGGTCTCTTTACGGGAGCGGCAGGGCTCTGTATCGGCTTAACCGGCGGTATCCTTGCGGCCTTACACATCAACGAATTGTTTGTTGCTTTTGAACATGTAATCAATGCGGGACAGAGCGCACTCTATTATATGCTGGGAAAAACGGGCAGCCCCGAAACTATCCGTCTCTTAGCGCCCGAATACTATTTGGAATATATTCCCATTTCCTTAAATGCGGCTGAACTGTATATAATTGCTGCCGGAACGCTCATTCTGTCGGTGATTGTCTGCCTGCTGCCTGCCGTGTATGCAGGTAAAGAAAAACCCTTGGACAGTATGCGGAAAGTATAGGACACCTCTAAAACCTCGGTTATCTTTGCTTCGCATCCTTCGGAATAGAGGTGCCCTATAGTCTTCAAGCAGTTGTCGATTTTTAAAAGGTTCTCCGCCCCTGCATAAGGTTAAAGAGCGATTCGAATATCTTTTTTACCGTGCTACCGTACCGTGCATCAAGCTGATCCAGTACGGAATCGATCTTTTTTTTTCCTTGCTTTTCTGCTTCGGTAATCGAACCGCTTGAGCCCAGCAATGCTATCGCTTTTTCTACCGCAGGGGAATCAATGCCCTCTTGCCGCGCTTGTTCAAAATAAGCGGTAAGCGCCGCAGCATCTTCCGGATGTTTTTCGATATGCAGGATTACAGGTAAACTCTTTTTCCCTTCCACAATATCGTCGCCGCGTTTTTTTCCGGCATTTCCCGTGCTGATATTTTTTACATCATCGAGTATCTGGAAACCGATTCCGGCTCCTGCAAAAAGCGATGCAAAAACATTGCTTTCTTCATGTTCTTTTCCCGCAGCACGCATACCGGTATAGGCTGCAAGCGCAGCGAGCGCCCCGGTCTTTAAACTGATCATCAGCTCATAATCCTGCCGTGAGGGAAAAAAGCCGGCAGTCCGATGCCAGTGGATATCGAGCGCCTGTCCTTCATGCAAGGATCGGATATGCGTAAGCGCCGCGGTATATAAATCGAGCTTTATGCCGGTAGGAGCCTGATAGTCTTCGAGCGATTGCAATGCCCGAAAGTAAAGCCAGCTGCCTGAATTGAGCGCTGAATCGAGGCCGTAGGCCACGTGAGCGGCAGGCTGTCCGCGGCGTAGTTCGGAATTGTCTTCTATATCATCATGGATAAGACTTGCTGTGTGGATTCCTTCTATGAGCGGCGTAAGCGTGTAAATGTCTTCGCTATTGCCCCCGGCAAGCTGATAGGCAAGAACAGCAAGCAGCGGTCTCCAGCGTTTTCCGCCGCCGGACACCAACGAGGCGCACGGAGCGGATAAAAGTGCTATAGGACTTTGTTCCGCAGAGGCCTCCGGTACATCGGGTAAAAATGCAGTGCGCAGTGCGCCTTCAATCTTGTCAAGCCGTTGCTTAAATTCATCATTCATACTACTATTATATCTTATATTTTATTGATAGAGAACTACTCCAGCAAAGTGCAAAGGCATCGAATAGTTTCTAAATATAGCCCGCAGAATAATGAAGGCTGTTCAACCAGAGTTTCGCCGCTTTGCGGCTCAAATGGTCGCCCAACCTCCATTATTCTGCGATATTGATTTACTCTTTCGATACCTTTGCACTTTTTTGGGTAAAAAAAAGGAACAGATGGGAAATCAGTATCGGGAACCGGACTATTGGTCGCGGAAGGCTTTTGCGGAAGGTTATCCTGCGCGGTCGGTCTATAAATTAGAAGAAATGCAAAAAAAATTTAATCTATTCGGGAAAAATGACAGCGTGCTTGACCTTGGCGCCGCACCGGGGAGCTGGACAACATTTTTGCTCAGGTTTCTTTCTCCGGAAGGGCGCGTCTGTGCAGTGGATTTGCAGCCCCTTTCGGAATCGATACGGGATCCGCGGCTTTCGTTTTTCCAAGGAGACCTAACCGCTGCGGCTATGGCGGCTGCGGTAAAAAACTGCGGCCCCTACCGTTCCGTTATCTGCGACGCGGCGCCCGCCACCACCGGCAATAAAACCGTCGATACTGCCCGTTCAGCCGCCCTTGTCGATATGGCGCTTTACTATGCCGAAACACAACTTGAAGCTCACGGCAGCTTTGTTGTTAAAATCTTTCAAGGCGGCAGCGAGCAGCAGTACCTCCAGCAGATGCGAAAGCTATTTAAAACCGCCCGCGCCTTTAAGCCCGAAGCATGCCGCCGCAGCAGCTTCGAAACCTACCTACTCGGCCTAGACTTTAAAAGCCATGTGTAAGCTCTCGTAGGACAACCGCAGTACAAGTATTTTAAGCGGTTGTCTTCCGCCTGTACGAAATTTTTTAAAATTTCGTACCTCTTTTTTGGCAGATGGGTAAACGCATCAGGCAGAGTAGATAAAAACTGCGGAAAAATTGAAACGATGAGACCATTTGAACCGCGAAGAGGTTCAACTCTGGTCGAATAGTTTCAATTTTTCCGCAGGGATGTTAAAAAAACGGCCTGATGCGTTTAACTTTGAAGTTCTCGATTATTTCCTTGACAACTCCTATCACTAGCCCTTACAATATATAGTATAGTTAATTTTAACATCGTATGAGGAGCTTCGTAATGGGAATTGGAACAGAGAACATAAGAACGATTGCGATTGCAGGGCACGGACAGTCCGGCAAAACAACACTTATTGAAAATCTTGCGGCAGTAACGGGTACAATTGCACGGGCGGAACCGGTTGCAGGCGGTAAAACGGTCAGCGACTATACGCCCGAAGAAATAGAGCGGAAAATTTCGATATATTCGGCATTAGTGTCAACAAATTGGAACGATACGGTAATCAATTTCTGGGATACTCCCGGCTCTTCGGACTTCATGGGCGAAGTTATCGCGGCTTTCCGGTCGGCGGAGACGGGATTGATGGTACTCGATGCAAAATCGGGAGTACAGATTGAAACCATTAAATATTGGAGAGACCTTGACCGCCGGAATAAGCCCCGTTTAGTTTTTGTTAATAAGATGGATGAAGACCGTGCTGACTTTAATCACGCAATGCAGGATGTAAAAACACAGTTCAAGGCGGATGTCTTTGCGGTTACCTTCCCAATCGGGAAAGGCGCCGAGTTTACCGGTATTGTTGACGTACTCCACGGTACGGCATATCAAACAGATTCAAACGGAAAAGAAAACGAAATACCTATTCCCGATTCGGAAAAAAAGCGATATGAAGAAATGCGCGAGGTTCTTGCAGGAGCTGCAGCGGAGGGTGACGAAGACTTATTGGTAAAGTTCATCGACGAAGGCGAACTCAAC
The DNA here is from genome assembly GCF_024181085.1 of Treponema sp. OMZ 857. Lineage (NCBI taxonomy): Bacteria > Pseudomonadati > Spirochaetota > Spirochaetia > Treponematales > Treponemataceae > Treponema > Treponema sp. OMZ 857. Next base: position 1,658,202 of record NZ_CP051147.1, on the reverse strand, counting down.
AGTGATGAGATTGCGAAGGGACTCACACTCGCGATGAAAAACAATAGAATTGTGCCGATCTTTGCCGGAGCCGCGCAGATGGGGCTCGGCTTAACGGCTCTTTTACGCTTTATCACCGAGATTTTGCCCTCTCCTGTAGGCTGTTTGGAACGTGCAGTAAAAGGCGAAGAAGAGTGTACCATCAAAATCGATCCTGAGCCTGCATTCTCCGGCTTTATCGTTAAAACCGCAAACGACCAGTTTTCGGGACGGCTTTCGTACATCAAAGTTATTACCGGTACGCTCGTATCGGACGCAGAAGTATATAACATCAATGAACAAAAGAAAGAACGCGTCGGTAAGTTATACCGCGCTGCGGGAAAGAAACTGACCGAAGTAAAAGAACTTGTAGCCGGAGATGTCGGCGTCGCGGTTAAACTTGCGGCAGCAAAAACCAACGATACACTTGCCGCCTCTCAAGATTGCCCGCCGTTTGTAAAACTGCGCAATCCCGATCCTATCTATTCGCTTGCAGTTGCCGCCCTCGATAAGAAAAACGACGACAAACTCGGCGAGCAGCTGCTCCGCGCCTGCGAGGAGGACATGACGCTTTCTTTTGTCTACAACCCCGAAACAAAGCAGAATGTATTCTCCGGCATGGGAGACTTGCATACCTCTATCGTGCTTGACCGCATTAAAAAGCAGACAAAGATTGAAGTACAAACTTCTATTCCCCGCATTGCCTACCGCGAAACCATTCGGCAAAAAGCGCAAGCAGAGTATACGCATAAAAAACAGTCGGGCGGACACGGACAGTTCGGACGGGTCGTTCTGGCGATTGAACCGCTGGAGCGCGGGGCAAAATACAGCTTTACCAATGCGGTATTCGGCGGTGCGATTTCCAAGGGCTACATTCCCGGTGTTGAAAAGGGCGTAAAAGAAGCAATGGAGAACGGCGTCATGGCGGGCTATCCCGTTGTCGATGTCGGTACAACGGTGTTGGACGGTAAAGAGCATCCGGTAGACTCTTCCGAAATGGCCTTTAAGATTGCGGCGCGGAACGCATTTAAAAATGCAATGCGCAATGCAGGTCCCATCCTTCTGGAACCGATTATGAATTTAACGGTCTATGTGGAAACAGCCTACCTCGGCGATATTATGAGCGATCTTTCTTCACGCCGCGGACGCATCCTCGGACAGTCTCAACTTGCAAACGGTATTGAAGAAATTCGCGCGCAAGTACCGCACAAAGAATTGCTCCGCTACGCTATCGATCTGCGCTCAATGACCAGCGGTACCGGCTCTTTCGAAATGTCGTTTGATCACTATGATCCGATATCTGGTAAAATTGCCGATGAAGTAGTTGCCGCTGCCAAGGCATTTATCGAAGAACAAGAAGAGTAATATCTTTAGCTGCAATACTTAAAATTAAGTCATTGATATATAAAAATTTAATTTTAAGTTTGTTGAGGATGTCCCGAAAGACAGAAACTTTTGGGACATTCCCGTTTTCACCATATAAAAAAGTTGGCACATATACACAGAGAGGAGAGTATTATGGCAGAAACAACAGCAATGCAGGAATATCAAAATCCTCCTAAAAGCATTCTTATTTTTGATTTATGTACAAATCTCGGATGGATAGCGGCGAATTTTGTTACCTCACCTTTCGTTGGGGGTACCGGTAGTTTAAGCGAGGTTGTCAGAACAAAAGCTTTTATTATCGGCATCCTGTTGGCAGCGATCAATCCTATCATACGTTACAAAATTATGATTCCTGCAATCATAGACTGGAAACGGAATCCGGACAAAGCAAAAAACTATATCGTACTATATGAAAGACTTGTTATGATTATCCCGCTTGTAATAGCCTTTACCATTCCTTTTTTTATTTCTATAGAAATGGGGTTAATAGGAAATGTCGGCATCTTCTTATCTGCAGTCTTTAGTACGATTGGAAATATCTTTTTAATCGGAAGTTTGTTTGCTTCAAGTACGATTAGAAGTTTTGAAAAATGGGCATCATTCGTTCCAATCGAAGAAGGTACGCTCTCTCTTTCTATGTTAAAGCGCGTGGCGTTTATGTCCGTTACCTGTATTTTTGCAGTTGTTCTTTTAGTGCTTGCACCGATTGTACGGTACCAGCAACATGATACCCATACCAAGCTGATTACAGCAGTTTTGCCGCTTTTTATATATGGTTTAGTTTTTTCAGTATTTAATTTATTGGTCATCATACGTTCATTTGAAAGAAGAATAGCGTTGATACAGCAAATTGTTAGGAAATTAGCAAACGGAGATTATCGGCAAGAAATGCTTAGTGCATGGACACGAGACGATATAGCTCTGTTATTATTAGACTTTAATAAATTACTTACATTTAATAAAAACTTCTTAACAGAACTGAATGAAAGTGTTACTGTTTCAACTCATACGGCAGAGGCGTTGTCTTCCAGTATGAAGATAACTTCTACGGCTGCCGAGAAGATTGGTGAGAGTGTATCTTTTGTGCGGGACCATATTAAAGAGCAGTCGAGTGGTGTTTTAGAAATGCAGGAAAACATCCATCAAGCTATAGAGAATATCAAAGACCTTGATAATAGTATTGAAACACAATCGACTTCTATCGGCCAAGCTGTTTTCGTTATTGAACGGATGGTTGCCGATATTCAATCGGTTACTCACACAATAGAAAATACCGTTGATTCGATTAAACTTTTAAATAGTGCTGCCGATGCCGGTAATACCGCAGTATCGAATGCTCATACCATTGTAAAAAATATCAGTGAAGAATCTGAAGGCTTGCTGGAAGCAAGCAATGTCATTCAACATATTGCAAGTCAAACCAACTTGCTTGCAATGAATGCCGCAATCGAGGCAGCTCATGCAGGGGATATCGGCAAGGGGTTCGCGGTTGTCGCTGATGAAATTAGGAAACTTGCAGAAGAATCAAGCACACAAGGCAAGACCATTACGACAGTGTTGAAAACACTGAAAGAAAAAATTGAAGCATTGAATTCGGTTGCGGAAGAAACTGCTATTCAGTTTGCAGAAATTATGCGGCAGCTCTCGACGGTTAATAGCGGTAGTAATACTATTATGGAGTCGGTTACAAAACAAAATGACGGTAATGCACAAGTGCTCGAAGCTGTCAAAGAAATCAATGTCATAACGGCAAAGGTTAAGCAAAGTTCTTTACAAATACGCTCAGGTAATACGGAAGTGGGTAAAGAAATGACAAGATTAGTTGAGATTTCTCAAAATATCGACAGTACGATGAATATCGTCAATGACGGCACAAAACAAATAAAAACGATCATCGGAGAGGTTATCGACAGCAGTGCAAAGAACCGGAACGCCGTATTAAACATTATGAAATATCTTGAACAGCTGTCGCTGTAAGTAAGAAATACGTGGGGAGCTTCTGTTATACCTAATAAAACATGATTTAGAAGCTCCTCGTTATTGTTCATATTGATAAATGGGCACCTCTAAAAACTTCCGTTTTTAGAGGTGCCCAAATAATAAGCTACATACAAAGAGGATAAAATGAAAAAAGATATATTTGCTATCCCTAAAAATTATCTTGTTTTAATTGCAGGTATCCTATGGATTTTTGCAGGTATCATGGTTTTTAAAACAGGAGCTCCCATTCTCTTTGGGATGCAAAGTCTTATTGCTTTTATTGTAAGTATTGGTATTTTTTTAATCTTTTATTTGATTATTTTTAGAAAGCTTGTTTTTAAACATATAAAACGTATAAAAGAGACAATGGATGAACGAGGGTATTTCTGGCAGTTCTTTGACCTAAAATCTTATATTATTATGTTTGTAATGATGACAGGCGGAACCTTTGTACGAAAACTAAACCTTGCTCCTAATTATGTAATAGGCATCTTATATTCAGGTATAGGCTTCGCTTTATTTTCTTGCGGTACAAGATTCATAGCAGCCTTTGTAAAAAAGTATGTGTTATAACTTTAATAAGAAGATAATAACGGAAGAAAGCAACTGCTAAAAATATTTTTTATGCGGTTGCTCTGTTCCATAGTTTGAAGCTAAACTTTTAATACATGACCGGTTTTGATTAGAATAATTACCAAACGCTCGTAAAATCTGAAAATTGAGATACATCTTTAAGAAACAAATCCTCATAGTGAACTTTCGTATTTTTGATGCGTATAAATCCAAAACCTGTATCATCATGAGGATAAGCAATAAGTCCTAATTCATCAAAAACAAAAAAACAATACCCGTCAATTCCTTCATCCATCATCATTAATAAAGAGAACATAGATATAATATCATAATCCGTAGTGAGAAATTTTTTGATAATACTTTTCTAATTGTTTTATATTCCGTGCTCTTTTTAAAGAATCGGCATCATTTTTATCCGTATAGGTCAGCCATTTATTATATAAGTCATATAAAATTTTCTGTCCGGTTTCGGTTAAATCGAGATTTGTATATAAGAGTTTTATCATTCGGCCATCTCTGTCTACAGGATTTTCCTTTATCAGCTTTTTTTCATAGGCAAAATTAAGAAATGTAAGATTTTCTTCATATAGTTTATAAATGGTTTCGGGATAGCCTCTATAACTTTGAAATAAAAATCCTATATCAATGACTACTTCTCTTAGAAAATATAATTCATGATAGACATAATGTATGATTTTTTCAAGTTTCTCCTTATCTTCAAGATTTGTAACTTCAATAAATTGATAATACTTCCAATTAAATAAATTTACCGATTTAAAACAAGGCAATATATTTTCCGTTTTTTCAAAAGTTGGTGCATAAAGGACATAAAACTTCTCCTGATACAGCACTCCGATTCGTTTCCCCGACACAAGTACAATATACTCTTCAAAAATGGCTTCCAGTGAGAAATTATTTATTCCCTTGCATTGTTTTTCTATATACTGAGCAAATTTTTTAGTGGTCATTTATTTTCTCTCTCCTAATCCGAATATAATTGATAGCCGTTTTTCTTTCTTAAAATTATACATGACTTTACGGTGTTTTTCTATCCTTTAAAAAGCGTAAAAACAGCTATTCTTATTATAGAAAAACCAGCTTAAAAATGATATAATATACAAAATATTTAATTGGTGAAGGGCTTTTACATGACAAAAGAAACAAATACTTTAAAAGAACGTTTATTTTCAGCGCTGCAAATAGCGCCGCTGAAAAACACGTCGAGTTTGCTTATCGCAAACATCGCAGATTGTATATGCGCTATCGCGTACGAATGCAACAGTTTCCAAAGTTGATACTTTGTTCAACTGTTGCATTTTAAGGAAGACATAAAATGGCACGATACGAACTTGGCGCAATTTACGAAATAGATGCAGGCGAAAAATCCTATTATGCCCGCCTTTTAAATTGTGATTTATACGGAGTATTCGCCCCCCTTTCCGGTGAAATATCCGAAGAAGCATTTGAAAATACACCATATCGCCTGTATATTTCTACCGGCAGCTATGCAGTAAAACGAGGCTTTTGGAAAAAGCTTTTTCCTTCGCCCGATAAAACGGATATTGAACGCTGGTGCCGTCCTCTGCATTTAGTTGTATTTACACCTTGGGACATTGAGGGAGCCCTCAACCGCCGAAATTCATTTGACAAATACGGCCATACTGAAATACTTGATGAAAAAACATATATTCAATGCCTTAAACAGGGCTTTATTTCAATCATTCAACCTATGTACGAAAAAATCCCTCAGTTCCTCAATAATTATTACGATAATTGGCCTACAAGTGAAATTTACAGCGACGTCCTAATCGGCACCAGCACGCCAGAACATCAACAAAAACAAATGAACAATTTAAAGAAACTGGGATTTGATGTTTCGAAGTAGCAAAACAGGAGAAATCAACATCCCCCGACACAAGCGCCGGGGTACAGTGCTCAATGTTTCGCACTGTATGTTCTATAAGGGGGTTGCAGTCGGCTTTAATACCCTTTGTTACGACGCAGAGCGTCGGGGTATTAAACCCTCCGCACGAATAAAATGCTTACACTGAAAGAATTGATTAAAAATCAAAAAAATTTTAATGAAAGCTTCTTTGTGGAAGTTTCGAGTAAACTATGGAAAATCGTAGAAATAGAAGAAATTAAAAATCAGACCGATGAGGATTTATTCCTTTTTCATATTGCCGTTAACATCATAGGAAATTGGAAGGGAGATGGCTGGTGGGAATTTATCTGTAATTATCCGCAGCTTATCCGTTATGTTCCTGACACATTGGCAGCATTAAAATTATCCGATATGAAAACAGCCTTTGAAAACGTTATAAAATGTTTCCCTGAAAATACGGTTTTTGAATATTCAAGTACCTATGTTGATACGGTCAATTTTCTTCAAAATGTCAGATTCAAAATAAGCGATACATATTTAAATTCGATTTCCGCAGATAAGAGAAAAGAAATGTCCGAGGCTTTGCATAAAAGCATTGATGACCTTGAATCATTGACAGATAAACGCTGGGCTTATGATGCAAAAGATGAAGGTTGGTCAGATGTAATTGATTTTATCGGAGAAAAGAAATAACGGAGAAAATGATAATGCACTATATCGGAGAATTAACAACATAAATAATAATTTGACAAAATGTGATAATGAAGACGATACTTATAAATTTAATGTACCGAAGGCGATGCAGACGGAATAAAATCACTCAAATTACTTAAAACAGCCTCCTCCGTTACTTCAATGGAATGTAAAATGACTGCCAAAACGCCGAAAAAACTATCGCCAAAGCGACGGAAAAAATATTGCCAAAACGCCGAAAAAACGACATAATATATGCGGAGGTAAAGCTTAATGAAAGAATATAGAGCCCGCATAGTAGACGATATGTTAAAAGACAAACTTGAGTCAAAAGGAGCTGTTGTTATTGAAGGCCCTAAATGGTGCGGAAAAACGACAACGGCAATGCAAGTTGCAGGCAGTATATTGAGAATGGATGAGCCAAGCAAAAGAGAAACAAATATCCAAATGTCTGAAATAGATCCCGGAAGATTGCTAAAAGGCAATGCCCCAAGGCTTATTGACGAATGGCAGATAGCACCAAAGCTATGGGATGCAGCAAGATATGAGGTTGATACAAGAGGGGAAGAAGGTCAATTTATACTTACAGGTTCGGCAGTACCGATAGAATCAAGGGAAATAACTCATTCGGGAACAGGACGTTTTACATGGTTAATGATGAGGCCAATGTCTTTATTTGAATCAGGAGATTCAACAGGAGAAGTAAGTTTAAATCAGCTTTTTGAAAATCCTAGTGTGATAGACGGTATGAATAATTTAAGCATAGAAAAATTGGCTTTTTTAATTTGCAGAGGCGGGTGGCCTCATGCCGTTGGAATGAAGGAAAAACCGGCATTACTCCAAGCTGAAGATTACTATGAAGCAGTCATAAAATCCGATATTAATAGAGCTGATGGTGTGAGTAAAAATCCGGAAAGAGTAAAAAGATTGATGAGGTCTTTTGCAAGAAATCAAGGAACGCAAATTTCCAATACTATGCTGAGGGATGATATAATTTCAAATGATACGGAGTCTTTGAATGAAGATACCATCGCATCCTATATTAATGCACTAAAAAATATTTTTGTGGTTGAAGATATGTCTGCGTGGAATCCTAATTTAAGATCAAAAACATCAATCAGAACTTCCGATACAAGATACTATGTAGATCCTTCAATAGCGGTAGCCGCTCTTGGAATTGGACCGAAAGATTTGATTAATGATTTAAACACAATGGGGCTGCTATTTGAAACACTATGTGTCAGAGATCTTCGAGTATATGCAGAAAGTATTGGAGGTAATGTTTTACATTATCGGGATAAATCAGGTTTGGAATGTGATACGGTAATTCATCTGAAAAATGGCAGATATGGTTTAGTAGAAATTAAACTGGGAGGACAAACATTTATTGAAGATGCAGCAGAAAACTTAAAATCGTTGTCGAATAAAATTGATACATCAAAAATGCCTGCTCCTTCTTTTTTGATGATAGTTATTGGAATAGGTGAGTTTGCATATAAACGAGAGGATGGTATTTTTATAGTGCCTATAGGATGTTTGAAAAATTAATTTTTGACACACGATACCCATACTGTATGTGAGAGAGAAATATATGAATCAATATCTACAAGAATACATAGAACTAAAAAAGAATTTCGAAGATTGCGGCGGAAATAAAGCAAGCGTGGCCGCAATATATGAATTTGCAGATAGACTGGAGAAATGCTCTGAGCAGGAAGCCAAGAAAGTGCTGGTAGATGTTTATCAACTCCTAGGTTTGATGAAAAGTGCGTTTCAATTATTCTCCGGGTTTGCAGATTTGAATGACCACAAGCAACATAAAAAGCTTGTCTCTTTACAGAAAATGTCGGAAAGTCAGGGAGATAGCTATCCTCTGCCCAAGCCGCTAACTGAAGCTGAACTAAAAGAAAAAGAGGCTAAAATGGCAAAATTACCTAAGTTCCGCTATCATCCGGATCCTTTGGGAACGGAAGCTTTTGAAGAAGGAGAAGCCAAAACCTGTCCTTGCTGCGGGAAGAAAAGCACTATTTACTACAGTAAAATGGCATATTGCGTAGAGAATATAGAAAATCTTTGTCCTGAATGTATTGCCACCGGAAAGGCTGCAAAGAAATATAATGCCTGTTTTATCCAGGATGCAGAATGGCACAGCGAGCCGGACAAGGAGAAAGACGAAGAATTATTCTGCCGAACTCCCGGCTATATTAGCTGGCAGGGGGAATATTGGCTGTCCTGCTGCAACGATTATTGCGAATATCTCGGAACAGTCGGCACGTCAGAGCTGAAAGCACTGGATATTGCAGAGGAAGTCTTGGCAGAATATGAAGCAAGAAACGAGTATCCCGATGTAGCGGATTATTTAGTCAAAGACGGACATTTGTGCGGATATTTGTTCCGTTGTTTGCACTGCGGCAAATATCATCTTTGGGTCGATGCAGATTAAAAAGTAATACGAAATAATGAGCGGTACTACTATGAAAAGAAAAGAGAATTCAAATAGAACGAATACGCGCCTGGAAATAGGTAAACAAGGATTTAAGTATGATAACAATCGGAAACATCGGAAGATTTGAATCTATACCGCAAATTTTAAATGATGTACTAAATGAAAATATTTCTGCATTGGAAGAACATCTAATAAAGGGATGGAAGCTTAATAAAGAAATCAGAGTAGGCAAATACACCGATCTCTCTCCTTTGGATTTTGCATTGATAATGGAAAAGTTTCAATCTATAAAATGGCTGACGGAAAAAGGAGCAAGCCTTAATGCAAAGGAGCATCCAAGTTTTCTTCTCGCAGTGAGATATTGTAATGAAGAGGTGATAAGGTATCTTGTTTCCCATGGAGCAAAGATAGATGTAACAAACAACGTAGGTTCGGAAGCTTTTTTAGAAGCGTACTATGGTGAACGCTTTGACAATTTTTTGATTATACAAGAACTTGGGCATACCGCAGCAAAATACGGCGGACAGCTCTTGCGCCACGCGGTTTCTGACCGTAATTATAAAGTTTTAGAATTTCTAATTGAACATGGAGCAGATATTAATTACAATAAGTCCGACATGGTATATTCCAATCAACCGACTCCATTGTGTGTAGCTGTAAGATATGTTGATTTGGAAATGTGTACATTTTTAGTAAAGCATGGAGCGGACGTTACGATTACCGAAAAAGACGGCATGCGTCCATATAGCATAGCCTTGGAAAAAGGCGATGAGGAAATGGCGGAATATTTTAAATCATTAGAGCCGTCCGAGTTTCATCAAACACAAAATAAATTAGATGAATTAAAACCGTATAAATTGCCAAAAACAATAATTGAATTTTTAACTGGTGAAAACCTACACTTTGATTTAGCGGATTCCGACTTTGGATATATTGACTTCTTCAAACTGATTGATACTATTCCGTTTAAATTCGGCAGACAAAAATTATTAAGACTCTCCCGCTCTCTCGGAGATTACAATGATATTTATATTGTATGGAATCCTAAAACAAAAAAGATTGCAAGCTATGATATGGAGCATGAAGAGCTCATCGATTTGGCAAGCTTTGATGATTTTATAGGAGATATGACAAAATACATGAATTTGATTTTTGAATACTGAGTGAAAAAGCTCAATAAATATAAAACGCATAGTCAGATATTTCTATAATATAGATGAGGAGACGATAGATTGGGGAGATTAATTTTTATTTTGCTGCTTTCCGTTTCAGGACTGATTTTTTTAACAATTATCTTTGGAATGTATATTTATATGAAACGGACTGTTTCCGGTGGAAAATCATTGATGGAAGAAGCAGTAAACGAACAGACCGATACTACAAAAATGGAGCTCAGTGAGTTTTTAGTATATGCCTCTTCGATACTTGGGGCGGTATTATTTGCCTTACAGGTGATAAAAAAGGGCGGTTCAGGATTCTCCAATTTGGCAACATATATCATTTTGCCTCCGGTTATGGCTCTCTTTAACGCACGAAAGCGTACCGGAAGAAGTATTTTTGTGTTTGTGGCTGTCGCAATATTTTCACTTTATATGTTTTTGGTATATATCATAATCAGCGTTCCGGTGAAGGCTCCGGTTTTTACGATTAACAACACAAAGATTAAGATGGCACATACAACTGTTGCCGATATAGCCGCGGACGGATTCGATATTTATGTAAGACAGGATAATCCTTCCGGCAGAGATTATAAAAAACTGCTTTCTTGCGGTACTTTTAAAAAATATCCCGTTGATCGGAGTATTCTCGTTGAAAAAGGATTCCGACGAAATAATACTGCTATACCTTATGCTCATTATCTTCTTGTAAAAGACAGCTTTGTGATTGGGAGTATCGGTCTTTACGGTCATAAAAAAAAGGATACGGTATTAGAAGACTGTAAAATCATTCATTTAAAACTTGATGAATACTGCATTTCCAATGCAAGAGCAAATTCAAGTCGTTATTGCCTTGATGATGTTGAGCTGCTCGTTCCATTGCAACAAGAAACATTGCAGAAAATATTCGATAAAAAACTGTGGTTAGTACCGCCAAGAAATACGAGAGACATAACCCAGCTGCACTACGGCATTAAATGGTCAACCGGAAGCGATCATCTTTTTTGGAATGAATACTTTGCTTATATTCATTTTAATGAAAGTAATGATATGACCGGCTTTGAGATTTCAACCGAAATAGCACGTGATTGGAATGAATAAGAAAACTCATTCGTTATAAATAAACACCCCCGACGCAAAACAGCGGATCTTGCGAAATCTCCGCTCTATTTTAAGAGCTCTCCGTATCTCTTAGCCGTAGGATTCTCATTGCTTCTTGCGCTATTGTTTCATCTGTGTCATGCGCCATTTTTTTCAACAAATCGATGGGCAATTTTTTGTTTCTGATAATTGCAAGGCGGATTGAAAAGTCGGGGTCGTTCATCAGTGTTTCAAAAATATACCGGTCGTTTTTGTTTTTCATCGCAACGGTGAAGCGAACGTCCGCATTTTCGTCTGTACATAAAAGACGCAAGACTTCGACGGGAATATGTTTGTTGTGAACGAGCCACGCTTTTTTTCGGGGTAATGGTGCAATATTTCGCCGATGACAGCGGGGGAGAGCTCTTCGGTTCTGGTTTTGTTGTTGTCTTGAATATTATCGTTTGCGGCTAAGTGCAGGTATTCTTGTATGGTATTGATCATAGGTGTCCTCATACGATTGTTGATTCTCTTTATAATTTTTTTGCGGCAGTGTTTCTGCAAATTCAATATCATTCATAAAGCCGTGCCGTATTTTTTTCTTGCAGTATGATAAGCGATTCGAAAGATGCAAAAATTACAACCTGCATGCCAAGCGTAATCCGAGACTACCTGCATGAAAATCGGGAGTATAAAAGAGCCTGATCGGCAGCACTGCGGTATATATATCGGTATCTATACCGCCGATCCGGTAGGCCGGTAAGCTAACCGTATGTGCAGGGTTTACGTCGTATTCTCCGTATCCGAGGGTATCGTCCGTTACGGCAGGAATGGTTATCATCGTAAACGATACTCCGTTTACCCTATAAGTCTTACCGGCAAGCGGTATATCTGCTTTTTCGGCATTTACACCGGTGCTGCCGACCGTCATTACAATAAGTGCCGCTCCTAAAAATAATGTTTTATTCAATTTTCTTTCCTCTGAACATATCTATAATTTATATTTCGGTTTTATAATACTGCTTTAATTTTAACTATCTTTGCCGCTTGTAAAATTGCTTCATCACGGTTTAATACCATCTTACATGCTTCACAATAATCTATTTTTATTTTATCGCCCATATCGAAATACAGATTACGCTCGTCACTGTCGCCATATATGCTGGAATAGTTTATAGCTTACCTCCTATCAACATCTTTAGCCGTAGCATTATCCTTTTTATAAATTCTTGGCGACAGTTTTATCACAAAGCCACGCCGTATATTTTTCTTGTGGTATGATAAGTGATTCGATGGTTCCGTTTTCTACTAATGTTAGTCTTATATGTAAGTCGCCGTCTTTCCATTTTATAAAGTCTATCTCGTCATATACATCATAATCTCCGTCAAGACAAGAAATTATATCAATAAACGTGGGAACTTCACTGATCGGATCATCAAACGTAAAGAGCTGCACACTATTAGGACAAGCCCAATAGCATCCGCATACAGCCAGTATATTGTTTATGGGATTATAATATACATCCGTCCAAATAAATGTTTCTCCCGTATTAAGAGAATAGTCCGGAAAAAAGTGCATTATTTGCGTAGTTTCAATATCCAATACACTATATCCGTACAAATCCTGCCTAAAAAGTAAGTAGTCTTTACCGTTTTTATGTGTTATGAGCCGATAAAACTCAGCAGAATTATCAATACAATACCACGTTTTCAATAATATGTTATTATTAAAAAAGGAGCATGCGCTTCCTTTCAAATTGTATTTACCTGTACTTCCTACATACCGGTTTATATCGATACGATATTTCCCTGTTCTTCCTACGAACTCCATAACTTCTTTCTCATCATAATTTTCTTGTGTAAATAGCGGCATTGCTTCTTTTACACGATTTTGATATATATTCGTATTCACTGCATTTGGCATAAACAGCTCCTTTTTTTAAAGTGTTGATGATTAGTTAATCAACAGATATCTTAAAAATACTCGGTTTGATTTTTAAAAGTACCCCAAAATTGCCTTCAACATTCTTGTAGAATATTCTGCATTTTATAATCTATCTTCTATTTTATATTATAGCTTTAACACTGCGATAAGTTCTTCTCCATCCATATCTCCTGTTTCAACAAAACCGAATGAGTTATATAGTTTACGCGCAACCTGATTTTCAGGTTCATAAGACAACCAACAATATTCAGCTTTTCCGCAAGGAAAAGTCTTAACAAAATCTAGAGCCAATTTAACTGCTTCTTTTCCAAATCCATTGTTTTGATACGCTTTATCAATCATCAGACGCCAAAGATTATAATTCCCTTTTGCTATTTCAGGTGCATCAATCCAATCGTCATGAACATCAAAACCGATCATCAAAAAACCGACCGGTGTTTCATTGTCATATATCCCGAATGGAAATGCATAACCATTTGCGGTGATTGTAATATAGGCTTCAATGATGCTTATATCATTGGCAGCAACAAAGCTTTTCTGGGTTTCCAATACCCGCAGTTTCAGAATATCCCAAATGTTTTTCCCGTTTACTTTTTCCAAATGAAGCATAATATATCCCTTGTAACTTAAATTTATTCTGCAATATTAATTCCTTTCTTGATAAGTTTTTTCTTTGCTTTTTCGGAAATATAAATAACAGTGCCGTCAATAAGTTTTAAGTTTGGAAACTGTGCCAACTCTTCATCGGAAATAGATTTAATATCAAATAAGTTATCCTCGCCATCCCATTGCGGAATAAGCTGCATATTAATTTCATTTCCGCCATCAAGAAACAGCTGTGTTACCTTTGGGGCCAATTCAGCAGGAATTTCCAATTGCTGAAACCAGCTTTTTACTTCAGGTATCATTTTATCGTAGTAATCATCGGGATCTATTTCTTTTTTTGCATAATCATTGCAAAAATCATATACATCAAATTTCGGTTTAAGCAGTTCTTGTTTGTACATCAGCTCTTGGATAACAGCAAGTTTAAAATTGAAGTTTGTAAATGTCAGTACTTCACCTTTTACCTTTGGCAGCGCCCATTTACCGCTCGACACCCTCGGCGGTTTATACCAAAAACTTATATCCCGTATAGGTTCAGGTTCGGCACATACCAAATCGGCTATCTCATCGGTTTTTGATTTTCTCAAACGTTCCTGAAAAGATATTGCGCCCAGAACCGAGTTTAATTTACTCGACAATGAGCAATTTATTTTCCAATTTCCCACTTTCATTTCTAAAAATATATAAGCATCTCTCAATGTTTTTTGAGGTATAGCTTCCAAAATAGTTTTACCGTTTATCGTAAAAATGCCGGGAAACACCTGCTTTGGATTTACATCGAAAAACGAAAAATTTACTTTTTTCTCCCATTCCTTATCTTCACATATTCTTATGTCTAGTTCGCTGATACGTCCTTTGGAAACAAAACTCTTTATTCCTATATTATCCCAGATATATATTTCCTCTAAATCATCTTTACTTACTGTTCCATCAGGCGGCTTACGCAATACTTTTCTATATTCACCGAATTTCTCCGCAAGAATATCTATTGATAGGTTTCCAATAAACTCATCATTAATATACAAACCGTTTTTAGTTAAATTGATATGAAGTTTCTGTTGCGGCATAGCCGGCTGTTTATCCTGTTTATTTGATTCCCTGCTTTTTATAATACTCATTTTATAACTCCTTACCATATAATATTTCTTTAATAGCTCTTATGTCAATTTTATACCATGTTTTATTAACATACATAAGCGCATCCCATAATTGGATCTTTACTTCACTGTCATCACTATATTGTATTACTATTCTTAAATGAGGTGCAGTCATTTTAAACATCTTTCCATCATTACTCTCATCATCATGTTTTGCAGTATTTAAAATATCCGTTATTGCCTTTATATCATCATGCTTAATTGTTCGTAAGGCTGTATCCGTATTATTGGAAAACTGCATTGACACAATACCGTCAGGGTTTATGATACATTGTTTTGAAATAGTCATAAAGCTGTCCTTTCCATCAGCAGATAGTGCAAAAGTAATGAATATAAATATAGAAAATGCAATTACTTGTTTCATTCTTTCCTTTATTCGTGCGGAGGGTTTAATACCCGCCGTCATCGGCAACGCTCTGCGTCGGGGGTGTTGATTACAGCATGTTCACAATTTCAATCGTATTTTCAGATTGAAGCAGGCTGAACAGTTGTTTATAAGCACTTATGATTTTTTCTCTATTTTCTTTATCTGACAAACCTAAAATATAGCAATCGCTATTTGTATCGATAAGATATAATACCTTGTCACTCATCGAAGCAAGTCTACGGAAAACTTCCGGCGGTTCAAATTCCGTATCTTTATCCAAGTGAAGCATATTCGCTTTTATCTTTTTTGCTAATAGATTGTAACCGTATACAATATCTCCCACATCCGCCTTCCAATCGAACATTACCAAATAGTTCAAATCTATAAAATCGTTTATCAAAGAGACACAAATATCTTCTTGCTCTAATGCTGTATGGTATATTTTCTTGGCTTTTTGCGGAGATATGCCGAGTAATTTGCAAAGCGATAAAAAAGTTTGTTCCGTATCGGCAGGTAAGCTTTTGTTCCGGCAAGCAAGTTTTTCTTTTTCCTCAAAAATACGTCTGTCTTCTTCTTCAAGTATTTTTATTTGCAGTTGTCCGTATTGCGTTAAAACCGTTTTTATATTCTCAATGATTTTTTTATCAAAAACAGGGTTATTCTTTCCTATAAAATTGAACCACTCTTGTCCCTTCTTGCCTGTGATGTCATAATCATAAGAAACAATTTCACAACGCTCTCCGATTCTCACAACGGCAAAGATTTCATCTTTACAATAATCAACCATACAGATACTTTCGGGTATAAATGCCCTATGGCCGCCATTTTCGTAAAAGCGATTGGTGTATTTTGAGCTTTTAAGTGAAATACAATCAAAAATATTTTGTTCTTTAATTTGTGTCTCTATCATTTCTTGAGCCTGACTCGAAAACTTTGCATTGTTTTCCAATATCTGCCGAAAGAGTTGTATATTAAATGCCGACCCGCCTATGAGTTTTTCGTCTTTGTAGTACACCCACGACACAGTTCGGCCGATATTTTTTCCGTTCTTTTTATTATGCGTTCCGTTCAGCTGTTTGTCAGAAATTTTATTAAAAAAAATTTTATTCATTTTTCTCTCCTTATTGTTTGATTTATAAATTAATCTTATCTTCTATGTATTCAGTAATATTCAAGACCGTACCTGTATTGCTCATCATTATATTATTTCTTTGATGGTTCAAGCCCGAATCCTAAGTATACTTAATCCTTTCAACCGAGCTTCTTCATCAACTAATCCTCTTCCTTTCATATTCTATTGTATCATTTTTCCTTGTCGTTTTTAAGAGGGGCGATGAAAATCTGACAGTAGAAAAAACACCTTAAAAAGGATAGAATAGTGTCAAATATGTAATGAAATGAGAATTGTGCATGGAATGTAGTTATGGAAATGTTGATTATCGATATTTAAGGAATGACTTATCAATCGATAAGCCGGAACGTTCTGCCAGTGCATTATTTTCACAAAAGAGATACAACAAAGAAATACGGAAGAGAAACGATATGAAGTATATGGATTGGGATAATATGCATACAAGATTGGAGGCGCTATATATTTTTGATAATGCTTTGACTGACCCGTCGGAAGACGACTTGCGATTGGTAAGAAAGAAGAAACTCGACTCGAATCTCAAATATGTTATTGATAACGGAGCAGGAGATTCGTTATCTGTAATCTTTACGGAAACAGTGGTGTTGGTAAAAGGCTTTGCGCATGAAAACAGTCTGAACCAATTTGCTGCCGACGAATGGAATCAAAGTATTATAGACAAGATGTACGAAGGGCTTGACGAGAAATTGATGAATCTTTTTTCAGTAGACGAAAGGGCAGAAACGACATTTTTCATTTGGTATGATGGGGAAGTTCACCAAAATCAAACAGATGAACATGATGGAGGTTATTGGCTATTGGGATATGCTTTCGATTCGTATGAAAGATTTCGAGAATTTGTTACAGAATATTACTCTATGAAATTCGATGACAATTTGTTGAGAAAACTATATACGGATTCCGTTTTATCAGATTTTGAATTATCGGAATTGATTGCAGGATGAATAGATGTATTTTACAAATCGTTCAGAGAAATGAGAGGAGGAGCTGAAAATGATTGTAATCAATTGGTATTATCGTGTGATAAAACGACGGATGATATTGTGAAATGGTTACAAGGAATTTTCAAATAAATCAGCATTGAATGACATATACTATCAGTAAAAGGGAGGTAACAAATGCTAAAGATCGGAGAAAATCATACGTTTGAAGATGACTGGAACGGAAGACAGAGCTGTCTGATGTATTTAAAAGAAGATGGATCTGCATCATGGTCAGTGGATGTCGGATTTGCTAAAGGTAATTTTAGGGGCGAAACAATAGCACCTTCTATTTGCATAAATTGGATAGGTACAAACAAAAACTCAGCAGCAGAATTAATTGGAGAATCCTTTTCTGTAATGACAATAGAAGAAAGCGATGACAGAGAAGATTCATTTTACATTTATGAACACGAACCGATGGTTTCATACAAATTAAAAATTCTTGAAATAAGGAATAGCAAGGCTCATATCCAATGCAGTGGAATATTAATAGTGGATGGATATACTGAACCCTATGAACAGGAAAAATTTGAAATCGATAGTTGGATACCTGTTATTGAATCGCTTAAGGACTGGGAAAAATTCGGATTATAGGAAAAGTTAGGCGAGCGGAGGAACTATGAACGAGATTGAGAAATATAGGATATTGAGCGCAGGAAAAGCATTTGGTCACCGTGCCCAAATTGCTTTGTTGTTGCTTGATAGCAGCACAGCCTATGAGGAACTGAAAGAGGAAGCGGCTCAAACTTCAGTTGCCGGAAGTTACGATTGTGCCGGAGGTTTTCCATCCGAAATACTTGAAAGAATAATAACAGAGTTGATATGCCGCGATACCCGCAACACCTGGTATTTGCCTGACAATGTAAAATTTTGGGACAGGCGTTTCGGCAGTCTGTTTGAGACCAAGTTTTTTTGCTATGATGATGATGTAGAAACGTGGAGTAAGATACTTTACAAATTCTTTGTAAAACTCAAGTGGATGCCGAAAAGAGAAGATTATACTTCAACAAAAAGCTATAATAACGTTTGGGGATATTTTGCAGAACTTTTAGCGGTTGTAAAACAAAATAATCATCCCGAATTTGATAAGTATTATGAAATTGCAATCAAAAACGGAATGGCTCCGGCGGTGTTGGAAAGAAAGTTAAAAGAGCTGTCTGAAATAAAACAGTCCTTTGTCGGAGTTTAAATCAAGTAGTGAACTGACTGTTATGTGAATATGGGAGAATAATTATGAATTACTATAATTGGAATGCAAAATAAGATTGATTTATTAAACCGGATGTCGTGGTATGATAATGATTACTGAATGGATAGAAAGAATAAAGCGAAAACACAATTGTAAAGCACATTTTGGAAATGATAGTTTTCAAATGAAAGACTGTATCGTAGCTCCAGTCCACCTGATCACGGAGGAGATTTATGATAATCAAGAGTTTGATTTCTATGTTAAAACAAAATATGATGTTTACCTGCTCCGTATTATAAATAATGAATCTAAGTGCGGTGTTATTTATCCGGCAAAAATGAATGGTATTATATATATTGTAAGCAATTTACTTATTAGTAAAAACAATATAACCGAATCTATTCAAAAAACATTAAATCGATTAGAGGAATATGGCTTTCCAAATTTAAAGAACTCAAAATACAAAATCGCATTTCAAATGGAGTAATAAATTGAGCACTTACACAATGAAAGAAAAAACGTTGGTTACTCTTAAAGATGAAATATCTTTTGAATATCCGTTTTCTGATGACATGCCTATGATTTACTTAGGCAAAATAGCTAATATGCCGGAACATGGAATTTTTATAGGCAAATCGGGGAAATGCTATTTTGGATATCATATTTCAAATTTTAGAGAATTAAGCGAAGAAGAAGTATAAAAATATTAAGACAGATTGATTGGAGGACTTAATGGAATTAATTGAATACATGCGGCTAAGAAATAAAATGACACAAAAAGAATGGGAAGACTCTTTTGAGAAAAAGGAACGAGAGACTATTGTTCTAAGACACGAAGGCGGCGGCGGAAGTTTGAGAAACGGTTTTTGGGACTGGGCTGCTTATTTCTTAGCTTATGTGGACTGTGAAACAGGTGAACTGCATAAAGAAGAAGGGCGTATAGTATTTCCTGTCACAGATAAAGAAAATTTGCCATATCAATTTGAAGACGAAACCATTTACAAATTAAAGGTGCGTGCAAAGCTTCCTGAGGAAGTTCCAAACGGTGTACTACCGACAAAAAAACATTTTTTAGTTGTGGAAGTTCTTGAAAAAAATGCGGCTTGTAAGGAATTGGAAGAAATACTTGCAGAGTATAGAAAACCTATAATTTTACAAGATGATATATTAGGTGAACTGATTTATGATAAGCCTCTTAAAAGTTTTCAAGGAAGTATTATTTGGCAGGATAGAAAAATAAATATTATATTAGATGTAGATAAGGATAATAAGGGGGAAATAACAAAGGCAAAAAAAGCTCTGAAAACAATGGTGTCAGAACAGGAAAAATGGGACGTGGACCTGCGTAGTTTTGCTGCCCAAAAGCTTACAAAACTTGCCTACGAATGGGCAGAATCTGATAATGAAACTTCTGAAATTACAGAAGAAAGTTTTGCAAAAAGAATTAGTCTAAGTTTGATTTGTATGATATCAGGCGGTTCATTTGCTGCCTATTTTGATGATGACGACCTTTTCTTCGGGCATTGTATCACAGTCTGCGGAAGCTTAAAGAAGGGCGTTGTATCGGCTGATATTGAGGGATAAAACATATACTGATATTTATGGTAATGAAAGGAAAAAATGGAAAAACAAGTGCTTATAAATCAATGGTTGCATGAGCAGGAAATAGCTCATATTAAAGGCTGGGATTTCTCACATATTAGAGGAAGATATAAAGAAGAGGATGATCTCCCATGGGATTTTGAAAATATTATAAAATCCCATTTGAATGATACAGATTATTTATTGGACATGGAAACTGGAGGCGGCGAATTTCTTTTGTCTTTTATGGTAAACGCTAAACATACTGCTGCGATTGAAGGATATGAACAAAACATCAAAATATGTGAGGACAGACTTCTTCCTTTAGGAATAGATTTTAAATCATGTGACGGAGGCGATATTCTTCCTTTTGAAGATAATTACTTTGACATTATTACTAACAGACATGGTAAATATAATATAAAAGAGATTAAAAGAACTCTTAAAAGCGGAGGTGTATTTCTTACGCAGCAAGTCGGTGCAGAAAATGACAGGGAACTTGTAGAGCTTTTGATAGGTGATGTTGAAATTCCGTTTCCGGAAGCTTATTTAAATATTGCAAGACAGGAATTTGCTGATAACGGATTTGACATTGTGGAAGAAGATGAAGTCTACAGACCGATAGAGTTTTATGATGTAGGTGCACTGGTTTGGTTTGCTAGAATTATTGATTGGGAATTTCCCGGATTTGAAGTGGAGAAATATCAAAACAACCTTTTTAAAGCACAGGAAATTCTTGATAAAGAAGGTATAATTAAAGGGAAAATTCATAGATATTATTTTGCGGCTAAAAAGAAATAATAAATTTTAGTTTGTTTTTGAGTAAAACAGTAAGCTATAGGAGATTAATATGAATCGGCATGATAATTTTGATTTCACTTTGGTCTGCACTGTAAAATTTTATAGAGGAAAGAGAAGCTTACCGCCTGATTTGAGTAATGGAAAATATTGTCCTCATTTTATGATAAAAACAGATACAAGATATTTGGGTATTTGTTTTATTGAAGGGCAGAAAGCGGACTTTGAGACTTTAGTAAAAAGTCTGGTTGTACCATTGTATGAAGAGGTTGATTATTCCGGATTAGTCTGCGGAACTGAGTTTTATATAATGGAAGGCCAAAATAAAGTTGGAGAAGGAACTATAGATGAAATTATTTAATGATACAAGTGTCAAATACTTTTGATACCCACATAGTACAATGGAAACTTAATAATTTGGGATTATAACTAAGGAGAAGAATAATGGCAAAGAAAAGAATTACCTTACCTAAAAATTTTGATGAACTGATTACAGCAGGAGATGTTGAAGCTCTTAAAGCCGTCTATGATAAATGTGAGCTTACCGCTCATAACGGTAGATACAGCCTCGATACGGCACTTCATTTTGGCGATGTTCCTGATGAACTTGTTATCTGGCTCGTAGAACAGGGCTTAGATGTAAATACACTCGATTATTATGGGCGTACACCATTATATAAACATGCCACTCTGGGCAGAGATACTGTAAAACTGCTGTATGAATTAGGAGGAGATATACAAAAACCTGATACATATGGGAATACACCTCTGCATACGGCAGCAGGATTTTTCCGACCTAAGATAGTAAGTTTTTTGATTGAAAAAGGTGCAGATGTTAATGCAAAAAATGATATGGGACGAACTCCTTTAGCCGAAGCTCTTGCTACTTGCAGAAATATTAATATTGTACAGGCGGCAGAAATTGCAGAAATGCTGATAAAGACAGGTGCTGAGGTAGTACCTGAAATGACGGAAAGAGTCGAAATAATCGGTAAGGATTTTGAATTTCACAGAGAAAATTTTAATAAAGATTATCTGGCTGAAACAGAAGCGGGGCTTGAAAAACTCTATGCACTATTTGATGTAAAGCCTGCTCCAAAACGTAAGATACATGACGGCGTTTCTCCCATTATTGTAAAGGCGGGTTCTTGGAAGGAGCAATACGATGAACTCTGGGATATGCTGATTCCTTCAAGCGGAGCTGCAAAAACAGTACAAGGCGAAGTTATCCGTATAACAGGCAGGGTGCAGGATGAGCTGTATAGAAACGGCGGAGTAAACTGGGATAAGAATTATAGAAATATGCTTAATTCTCTGCCAAATCATTTTGCTTCAGGTACGCCGCTTTCTGAGAAAGATCTGGAAGAAACCAAAGAGCTTATTTCAAGCATACGTGCAAACGGTGAGGATGAAGATGCTATAACGGATCGTTTGTGTGAACTTTCAGTTCTCTGGGTGATTTCAAATCCGACACCTATTCCTTTAGGAAAAACAAATTATAACAGATGATTGAGAATATAAACTTATAAAAATAGTTCTTTGAGGCGGCAAAAATAATGAATCTAAGTGCGGTATTATTTATCCGGCAAAAATGAATGGTATTATATCCGTTTTCTGATGACATGCCTATGATTTACTTAGGCGAGATAGCTAATAGGCCGGAACATGGAATTTTTTATAGGCAAATCGGGGAAATGCTATTTTGGATATCATATTTCAAATTTTAGAGAATTAAGAGCGAAGATGAGATATAAATAACGAATGACGACATATTAACGTTGCACGAAATAATGAACATACTATTTAAGAATAGAGGGATATTCCCAATATAATCACAGCATCAGCAATAGAAGAAGGTAAGAAAATGGTTCGTGATGATACCGCAAAAGGATGTTTTGCTATAGACGATTTTCTGAAAGCATTGGAAAAATAAAATGGATATGAATCAATACTTGCAAGAGACTACAATGCTGGATTTTTCAAATCCGGACATTCAAAAATTAATAGAAGTAAAACATTGGAAGGAACAAAATAAATTTGACTGCCTTAAAGCTATTTATAACTTTGTAAGAGATGATATCGCATTCGGGTATAATACAGATGATGGTATCAGCGCATCTAAAGTTCTTAAGGACGGATACGGTCAATGCAATACAAAAGGAACACTCTTCATGGCTTTGTTGCGTGCCTGCGAAATTCCTTGTCGAGTTCATGGTTTTACCATAGACAAACAATTACAGAAAGGAGTAATGGGCGGATTTGTTTATAAAAATGCGCCGAAGAATATATTTCACAGTTGGGTTGAAGTATATTTTGAGGATAAGTGGTATGAACTTGAAGCCTTTATACTGGATCAAAAGTATTTATCAAAACTGCAAAAACAATTTGCAAACTGCACCGGTTTTTTCTGCGGTTATGGTGTTGCGGTAAAAGATTTCCGGCATCCAATAATTGATTTTGACAGGAACAACACGTACATACAGAGCGAAGGAATTGTTCAAGATTTTGGAGTATGGAATTCTCCTGATGAATTGTTGAAACATCATCATCAGGAAGTGTCAGGAATAAAAGCCTTTGCTTACAAACATTTAGGAAGGTATTTGATGAACTGCAATGTAAAGAAAATAAGGAATACCTGAATTACGGGTTAGTAAAGATAGGAAAGAAACCTATGACAGATAACTATATTACGTTCAGACTCTATGTGCCGATCGGTATAATGACCCTCTTAATCGTTATGTTGTTTTTTCACAGGCACCATACGCTTAAATACTTATACATCCTCAACTTCTTCTGCTTGCTTGCGGCTGTATTCGTCTATCTTATTTTTAGAAAATATCCTGTAGGATATGAGTATCCTAATTTATACAGGGAATTTTATCACTGAAAAGCGGATAATATATAATTAAAGGAGATTATGAGAAATGGCAATAGACGGTGTAAAAATTATAGACAGTGACGATGGGTATGACATTTACAATACTATAGTAGAACGATATAAAGACGGTGAAAATATCGACACAATAATTGAAGATATTTTAAATGACGAGAATAATTTTTGTATAGATTCATTTTACACGGAGATTTACTGGACTGCATTCGCTTATTCTTTGTGGAAGGTCGGACATTTGTCTGAGAAGATAAAGAATAAGGCATTAACAATAATTGCAAAAGGTGCTGATGATTTCTGGCTTGAAATTGACGGCAAAGCTTTAAAGCAAAGACAGAAGGCTCTTGATAAACTGGCAGTACAGCTGCAAAGTGAAAATCAGAAACCGATTAAGGTACCGAAGGCAAAAATTAAACGAAATCCGTATTTTAACGTGGGAGAAGTGCTTGCAGTTAAATTTGAGAATGAGTACGGCGTCGTTTTTGTTTCAGATGTTGACCAGACACCAAGAAAAATAGAATATCATTTAGCTTGTACGCGCTTGCTGCAAAAAGATGAGCCGACTATGGATGATTTTTTGAATAGCGAAATTGCCTGCAAGAAACAAAATACGAAATATGCTCTGGATACGGATTGCTGGTTTAATCACAAAGATTTAGGACTTCTATTAGATAAACTTGAAAAGATAGGTGAAGTCGTTTTTGAAGATTATTCTTTAGGACTATTAGCGCCTGCGCATACATTGGAGAATATATACGAAGAAATTACCGCCGACAAGAAGATTTGGCAACTTCGCTTTATAGAAACCTATCATTTGATAAAAGAAATTAACATAATATAGTAGATACATACATGATGAGAAAATTTGAATTTGTGGCAGGAACACCAAAAAGCGAAATGATTATGGGATTATGCTTTCCGATAAGCGTTATGTTTCCTATATTACTAACCTACCTGCTGTTATTTTATTCTGGAATGATTACTTACAAAATTCATCCGCTATTTAAATTTTTAGTGTTTTTACCTGCATTTGTTATATCATATCTTATTATAAAAAAAATTCGTAAAAGTGTAGCAAAAAAATTTATTGTTTATATCGATAAGCTTAATATAAGAATTTTAGAAAATGAAAAAGAAATTATAGCCGGTAAAATCTCATTTTGTAAAATCAAATCGAATCATGATAAATTGCTAAAGGTTGATATAGGAATTGATAACCGGAAAATATCATTTATATCAAGACCGAAAGAATACAAAACAATTATAGGCGCTACATCCTTCAATCCTTTCGGGATAAGCGATATATCAGACATGGCTCAATTATTGACTTTGGAAAAGGTGGTACAAGATCTTATTGAAAAACAAGAGGAAAATTAGATTGACTGGCAGAAATGAATAGCGCATGTTTACATCTCCCTAATTCATCCATTTTTTCATTATTTCAGTAAAATCGGAAATCATTAAATTAAAATCATAATTCAGTATTTTCTTTTTTTGTTTTTCTGCAATAGTTTTAAGCGCAATTAAAAAATACTCTGCCAGTTTTTCTTTTTGCTGACGATGTGTTAATAGGCTGAATTCTTTTTCAAAATGTATAACTACCTCTATCTTGCCTGTATCTGCTCTAAATGGCCCGTATTGAAATCGGGGACGCAAGTAATATCCGTTTTCGGAAATTTCTTCTTTTGTGTATAATTTCTGCAATTCTTTTGCAGCTTCTTGACTTGATAATTTACGTCCTGATTCATCGATGATATAGTTTGTTTTACAATGAGCATTATCATAATAGCTGAAAGCGCATTTTAAGAAAATGCAATTTACGGCTTTGCCATATTTTTCGGGACGCATCTTTTTATTTAATTCGTCCTGAAGTTTTTCTTTAATGCTTTCTATAACCGGTTTTGAATTTTCATAACAGTTGGATATTGTGCGCACAATCCAAACAGGATTTTTGGGAATCCAATTGCGTTGACTTTCAATTTTTATGTCTTCTATATTCTCGGTTACAAGGTAATCCCAACACATCGATTGCTTCTTGTCTTTGCGGTCGGGAGCGGGGTAATAGAAAGTTCTACCCTGTTCCATCGTAAATCCCGTTTTTCTTTTTGACCATATTGCCTCGACAAACCGGAGCTCTCCGAATCTGTTGTAAAAAAAGGTGCGGGGGTTACCGTTAAAAAACACACTTCTTGATGCTTCCAAAGGTTCATAATTTCCCCAGCCGATTACGGCAAGACATTCACAAAGCCGCACCGCCTTGTTCCACTCCGAGACGCTTTTATAATCCGCATATTTTAAAAACTCGGCAAAAAGTTTTTCACGTATGTTTTCAATAGAGTTTTGAGAATGTAAAAAATCTTCCAGCTCCGATAAGTCGTTAATTGCATAAATTTTGTTCATATTTGCCATCCTTGTCTTTCGGATAGTCCATACCGACAGGCAAATAAGGGGTTCCTAAAAACTTGGAACTTTTTATATCCGTTGTTTCACTGTCGTTTAGGGCTGTCGCAAGAATTTCTACAGAACGCTGCCTGTATTTTTGTAAAGCGGTTTTGTATTCTTTCAGAAAATCGGGAATTTGTTTCATGATTATACTCCTTATATTTAATCCTCCTTATATTTAATCCTTACTTAAAAATCTGACAGCCGATTTGCGAGCCTTTTCTATTTTTACCGCATCTTCATTTTCAACAGCGATAGACGATATCCATTTTTTACCGAATAAACTTTGTGCCGACTCTATCATTACGCCGCATGCAAAAAGGTCTTTTTCCACAGCGATTGCCTGTCTAAAAACATCTTTTACATCCGGGAGTATTGTTTGACTATGCAGTCTGTTACATGATAATTGCCATAGCCCCGAAGCTGACCATGCACGGCAAAGACTATCCTCGTCGTGAAGCATTCTGTCATTAAAAATACCAATCTCTTGTGCTGTCCCAACCCACCCGACAGCTATCAACGCTTTCCGCCTCAGAACACAGTCCTTCGTATTTGTAAGCGAAACAAGTATCGGCACAAGACGATTGCATACAGCCGTATAAAAATCGCGATGTTTCAACCTTACAAGAATTTCGGCAATGAGATAGGCGGTGAAGACCCGTATTTTTTCGGTTGAAGCTTTGTTTATAGCTGCAAAAAGAAAATCAATTCCCGCTAAATCGTGTTTATCGAAACTGTTACCCAAATGCAACGGATCATCTCGCTCCCAGTCTTCGCAAATCAATTCGTAATGATAAGCAATCTCATTACTGCCGCCTAAATCGGCTATAAAACCGATACATTCGCTAAGAGGAAAACCGGCTCTTTGTAACTCGGCATACTTTTTTTGCAAATCTTCTTTTGTAAGATTTTGACGGCGTAACCGCTCCGCTTCAAGTTCTTGTAAAATCTTTTCCTTCCTTTAACATATCTTCAAAAAAAGGGAGAGGGTCTGCATGCTCCATTTTTAAATTATGAATATAAGAATTGTTTTGCATACAATATCACTCCTTGCATATTTTTAGCAAATTGTGTTTTACAGCTTATATCTTTCCATCATATCAATCAGTACCGAGGCTGTATCAATTTCTTGTGAAAGTAAATCGTCAAACTCTTCTTCAAGCTCATCTTGTCTGTCACAAATCCATGATAAAAATTCTTTTGATTTTTCATAGTTTTGATGAATAAAATAATATTCACCTAAAATACATTTTGCAGATGTAACACTGGCAAGATCATCATCGAGTTCGATTACCTTATTCAAAGTTTCCAAGGCTTCATCATGCAATTTTCTATTTAGTTGCAGTATGCCCTTTTTTAGATATAATTCTCCGTTCATCTTTTTACCCCTATAAAAACTTTTTACAAGGATTATTAAATCCTGAAAAAAGTTTTTTCAAATGTGTGCCGGAAAGCACACATATATAATAATACGATGTTTGCCTGAAAGGAAAACTCGAAGATAAACAGTGAGGCTGAATTTCTGCCGAACTGTTTATCGTGCCTCCATATATTTATTCTACCATCTTTTAGCAATTTTGTAAGTGTACTATTCTTTTATATTGTTACCTTCCTTGCAAGATTATCAAAAACGCTGTCAAAAAAATAAAGAGAAAAAATAACAATAATGGGAATGATGATAAGTTCAATGTAGTATAGTTTAGCCGAAATTGTATTTTGTTGAAAAATTTTTATTTTTCTTGTAAGCTGACTAATAGCTAAAAACAAATTCGTTATTATAAACGATACTAAAAATCTATAGCTCTCGATAACAATATCAAAAGAAAAGATAAGAGTTCCGGTAAAAACCCCTGTCTTTGGGAGATAGTACCCGATGATATACACCGCAATATTTAGCATGATGTAGTTCAAAAAAGTTTTAAGATGTTTATTTTCAATTTTCGGAAATAAATCGGGAAGTCTGCCCCAAAGAGGAGCCGAATCATTATATCTTCTTTGCTTTATCAGTATGAAAAATCTTGTGATTAACACTATATCGGCTGTAAAAAATAAAAGAGTAAAAATTACTATTACTGTTGTAGTTACAATTTTATTCATATTAATTTCTAAAGATATGCGGAAAATTTACTGTGAACACTTCCTGTTCTTTGGAAGAAAGATTCTCGAAGTCTTTATTTATCATTGCGAATATCTTTTTTACAAATTCATTTTCAGAATCCTCGGCTAAGTGAGTAATCGTTAAAACAGTTGCGCCGTCCAAATAATTCGGAAACATCTTTTAATCCTAAAAATCCCGTGTCGTATCAAAAATTTCCAAGAGTTTTTCTTTATTGATAGATAGAGAAGGCGGTATTAAATCTAAAAGGTCTGTAAGAGCACAATAGATATCCTCTCTTTCTACTGTTTCAATAAAATATTTGCGTTTGTCCATCTTATTAAAGGTTTCAGTGTATGCCCTCACCAAAGCTTCGGCAGTCTGAGTAGCTTCGATCGGCGAGCTTTGTTCCAATTTGAGGATTTCGGCTCTTGTTTTTTTATATAAATCGGCTGCTTTTTTGGCATTGGCTGCAGAAATATTTTCTTGTCCGTCCCATGAGCGGAACGGATTATCAAGGTTCTGCGCCAACCATTCCGGTTTTCGCGGCTTTTGTATCCAAAGATCAAGCCCGTCTTCTTTTCTCTTTTTATAAAGCTGTTTAGCTTTTTTGGCTGCATTTTCCGGCAGGCTGCTCATCCAAAACCAATGTAAGTTAGGTAAATGTTCCGGCTCCGGAATGTCTTCGGCAGAAAAACCGAATAAATCAACCGTAGTAAAGCCCTCCAGTTTTGTAAACCGGGATAGCATAGAAAGGTTAGAAAGAATACCGGGTTTGCCCCATAGCCGCAATTCCTTCAGCATCGGATATGCTTTTAAAATATCGGCTACATCAAGTTCTGTAATCTCTGAGCAATGCAGTTTGCCCAAGTCTTTTAGCCCCTGTATTTTAGGCACTATTTCAGTTGCTGTTAAAAGTAATAAAGCTCCGTTTTCAACAGCATGTATTTTACAGTTATTTGTTACTTCACCTAACAGAATAAGTTCTTCCAATTCGTTATTCAGATAAAGGTCTTCCACACCGTTCATATCAATGGAAAGCTTATGTAAATGCGTATTGGAAAAATCCAATCTTTTTTGCTGATGATTTTCAAGTACCAGCTCATCTAAAAACGGACATGATTGTAAATATTCATATAAACCGGTATGCCATTTTTTACATGCCAAATAGGATAAGCATGGAAAGGCTTTTAATTCCAGCACATTTTCAAAAGGAACATCATCATGTATGCGATGTCTGGAAACCGCCATTTCTTTTCCGGCAAATATAATTTTTTCCTTACTGCTCTCCGCTTTTTTAAACGCATCTCTTTGCTCTTTAGGAATTTCCTGCCATTTAAGTTGACGATATACTTCGTATCCGTTTCCCCAAGACATTGCATAGGTATTTGTGCTTTCATCGGTTAATGGCTGCATGTTACCGATTAACATATGGTTCGCAGGCACCATGACATCAACATTACAAAGATGCAGACCACGTTTCCAGTACATAAAGTCCTGATAAAGCGGCTTTAGTAAAGGTAATTCTTCCTCTTTGAGAGGCTGTTCACCCGACCAATCTAACCAGAGCAGCACTGCTTTCGGTCTTTTCTCACCTTCCTCTATCTTGGTTATTTGGCACGCAGTATATTTTTTTAAATATGAATTATACACACAGTATACATCGCCGGTTTTAGCTTTCATAATTTATCCTTTTTTAATTATATCACAGTTTCCGTTCTTTGATAAATTTATCCAAATATAATTTATCTACGCTGATCCATTCAATGCTTTCTTTCCCATTTTTATAATTGCGATATTGGAATATCATCTCATCCCTTGTTTGAAATAATGCATTCACAGTCCAATTTTTTTCTAAATCATCTATTTTACAATCAATAATAAGTTCATCAATTAATTCAAGTGCGGATAAATCAAATACATAGCACTTCCCTTCAGTGGTACAAAATATTCCGAACCTATCATTGATTTTCTGTACATTGGATAATGAATCTTCTTTGAACAAAGAATATGTCTTTTCAGCAATCGGTGTAAAATCCGAGGAAAAAATTTTAAAAAAAACCGAACTGTAAAAATCAGCAAGCAAAGCATATTTACCGAAGCTAAACATATAAGATAAATTCTCCGGAAACTTATATATTATTTTCAGCTCATTATTGTTTAATTCTATGCAATAATCTTGAGAACCGTCTTGTCCTGCTGCAAAGGATACTACTATGCGATTGTCTTCATTTAAACTTGTAAAAGCTATATCTGAATCGCTTAATGCATCTTCCATTTTTATAGAAGCAATTTTGTTTGCAGCTTTATCGAATACCATTATGCGTACACAATTTTCGTCCAGCCGTTTTGCAGCCCAAATAATCTTATTTGTATGAGGCGACTGATAGATAATGTCAGCTTCGCAGCTTATTATTTTTTTAATCTCGGCACTTGGTTTTCTGTTGATGCTCTCTAAAAAACAATCTTTAGTTTTGCTATAGAATTTAACATAAATCACAGTTTGTTGCTTTCTCTCTAATCCTCATCTGTTTTGTAAGTGCCGATGAAGACAAATTTCTCGGGATTATTCTTAATGTAATCTATCAGTTTATCGCCAAAGTCCTCGTTTGAATAGAAGAATTGTAACATTTCCAATCGCTAACTTTCCCAATCAATGGCTATGATCTTTGCATCTTCCCCGAATTTTACGCAGAGTATTTCATCGCTTTCATCAGGTGCAATCATAAAATCCATTGTGATGTGCGGCTTTTCACTGTCAATCCATAAGCCTACATTCGTTATCTTCATCTTACTTACAAACTCGATAATATCACTCGGCAAATCTTCCAGTCCGCATTCTTCAATATGAAAGTCGATATAGTAACTGTCATCGTTTAAATATGCTACAAGTGCTTTTCTTGCTTCTTTTATTTTATCGTCTATGTTCTCAAGAAACTGAGCATAAAGGTCGAGTATGCCGGTAGACATTTCTACATTTTTAGCGAGCCAAAGCCATGTGTCTATCCCTTGAATCTCTTTTTCCCAAATTACTTCTACATCATCTGTTGTCGCAAGATTCAACTGACCGAAGTATTGATGTTCCATTTTTTTCATAGTTTCACCTCCTATAAAAACTTTCTATAAGTATACTAAAAAATGAGACTTTTGTCTGTGGACATATATATTGATAGATACTATATTATATACGATGATTATTTTGCAAAAGAATTCGAGGGGTTTGTCATCGAATATATTTTTTCTGGATAAAAATGGTGATGTATATTTGATTTTGAAGCCGCAATAATAAAAAATCTTTTGTATTATCTTCTCTTCTAACTAACGTTCCCAATCAATTTATTGAATCTCAGTTAAGAACTGGGAAAACTTCGGATTATAAGATACAGTCCACTCAACTGACTTATTTTATAATAATACAAACAAAAGATAGCGGTAAACTTTATTGTAAGAGAGAAAAATTATGCAGGTAAAATTAGATAAAATTTCTGACTGGACTATTACATGCTTTATGTTAAAACAACGGTGCATATCAATATGCTCCCATCAATGCAAAAAATCATTTTGTACGAGGGAAAGATGAATTTGTTATCTGGGCTAGCGGCAATGAAAGCACGAGCTACGAAATCGTTTGGATAAAGGCAGGGCAATGGTCA
Source organism: Treponema sp. OMZ 857 (assembly GCF_024181085.1). Classification (NCBI taxonomy): domain Bacteria; kingdom Pseudomonadati; phylum Spirochaetota; class Spirochaetia; order Treponematales; family Treponemataceae; genus Treponema; species Treponema sp. OMZ 857. Next base: position 1,626,128 of record NZ_CP051147.1, on the reverse strand, counting down.
TTCATTCCATCTCCCGCATAAAAGAAAAGTTGGAAAGACTTGCGCAAAAACGTGGCTTGAGAGGAAAATTCAGTGCTCCAAGAAAAGGCAAAGATAGAAAACAACAAGTTGATGTTTACTTTAACTTTATAGGGAATTGTCAAGTGCCGCAGAAAGTCAATATAGAAAAAATGGTTTAAAAATGATATAATAATACCAATATTGAGTGAAACAAATTAGAATTTGATGAGGACAATCAAGGTGAATGAATTTAATGAATATGTTCGCGATAGTTTTTCTGAATCCGGCGATATTGTCATAAAATCTATGATGGGCGGATACCTTGTATATTTTAACGGTAAGCTGATAGGGGACATTTGCAATAATGAATTGTTTTTAAAGAGAACGCCGACATCGGACAGGCTGCTCGCAGATTCCGAACTGCGTTATCCGTATGAAGGTTCAAAGACCCTGATGCATGTATTTGATAGTTTTGATGATAAAGCTCTAATTCTGGAACTTCTGGATGGTATGTATGCTGAACTTCCGGAAAAGAAACCCGCGAAAGCCAGATAAGAAAGACAAATTCCAGTTTTTTAGAGATAAAAATTACAGTTTGTCGAAATGAAATAATTAAATAAAAACTATACCTTATCAACTTACGAAACAGTAAATCAAATCGGTTTGCTGTTTTTTTATTGCTCAAAATCAAGAAGAAAGGACAGAAAGAGGCAAAGGTAAAAGTGCAGTAGCAGCTTCCGCCTACGTATCCATCGAAATATCGAACCAATCGGATTCTTCGGAAATAAGCCATTCAAGTCCGCGTCTTCGCTCCATCAAAACATCGGGATTCAAATCTTTAATTTCCGTTTCCGGACGGAGTCGCTTTTCTTCCGTTGCCCAATGGTAACGGTAGTGAAGATCGAGCATATCCAGTATTTCTTCTATCCCGCGGAGCCTGCACTGTGCTTTAAACGCAGCTTTCCCATCGGTGTCGCCGACCAGTTTTATCGCTCTCTCCACATCACAGATGTCATTCGGATACGAAATATCCTCGACCAAGCCCAAAGCCCACACAAGCGACCAATAAGCTTCATAAGTCCAACAGACATCGATGACATCCTGTTCGCTGTATGTTCCGTCAAAAAGTCGTTTTTCTTTTTCCAAAAGGCAGTCTGATACTTCGTAGTTTTCAAGCAAACGTAAAAACAGTTCCTTCGATTCTTCATACCCTTGCTCATTATGAATGTCTTCGGCCAATTGAATTGATAAAAGACATGCGATGGCTCTGTCGCAGATTTCTTCAAGGCTTTTAAGCTTTGCCTCTTTTGATGATTCCACCAAGGGCAGCGCTTCCATACAGGCAATGCCCATCCCCTTTATTTTTGCATTCGATTTTTCACGACGATCTTCAGGTCTTATATACATAATAGTTCTCCTGTTTTTTGCTTACGTTGCCATTATATCAAAAACTGAACTCATTGATAACTGCTGGAAAAGCTCCTTCAACATGGTATAATATTAGCTTAGCACATTTGACTTGATAAACAGACCGAAATATGATGCAGTTTTATTCAAATGAATTTTATCACTGAAAAGCGGATAATGTATACGGAATAAAGCGTTGCAAAAGGAGCTGTACATTATGAGAAGGATAACATTTCAATGCAATAAATATTCACCCGGTGTACTGTATATTATGGTGTTATTCGGAGTAACAGTCGGGCTTTTGACTTTTTATGCATTTCTTGTGTTCTCCGGTATTGAGAAAGGACCGGAAGATGGACCACTCTATTTCAGAGAACATCCCATGCATGCTGTTTATATGATATTCGGTTTAATTCCTATTACTATGTCGCTGCCGGCATGGATTGCTGCAAAATGTTGGAGCAGCAAGGAGGAAGAAGCACAGCTTGAACTATATGAAGATCATGCCGTTTTATATTGGAAAAATAAAGAATTCCTCATCAAAAGGGGAGCGGTAAATATTAAGATTCCCAAACCACAACCTTATTGGTATAAAACTTACGTATTAAAAATACCGAGACACAGAGTTGTTTTGGTTGGCTCTATAAAGGAAACAAAAGAAAAGAGAAGAAGGCGACTTTCTTTGGATGTTGCAATGCAGGAACTCTCAGCTTACAAAAAGTAAAAAGCCGTATACAGCCTTATATAATCGGTCGATAAGGGATAATCCGCCCTGGAGTAGGATTACGATGAACGGATTATTGGGGTAACTAACGTTCTTTTTGGCAAACAAAAAGAATTTCTTGACAATATTTTCTTTATCGGTTTATAATCGTCATATCACTACGGCATGGTACTTTCTAACAAAAAATCGATAATATTTTTGTGGATAATGCCGTCTCTGCTGAAATCAAAACGATCTAATGATAGCACGTATTTGGGGAAATTGTCTGTAATCGTTTTATATATTCCGAATTCCCGTTCCCGTGTTTGTTCATCGCTTAACATATAAGCAACTTGATAATAAGAGAGCTGATTATTCTTTTGTGCGATAAAATCGATTTCTCTGTCTTTTAGTTTTCCGATTTTTACTTCGTATCCTCTTGAGGCCAGTTCTACAAATACAATGTTTTCCAGTGTTCTTTCTATATCTTTTGTATTGGAAAATCCTTGTGCTTGCCGGAAGCCGTGATCGGTTACATAATATTTTTCGTCTACTTTCAGGATCTTTTTACCTGCCATATCATAGCGGGGTACTTTTTTAATGATAAATGCGTTTCGGCAATATTCCAAATAATTTAAAACGGTATCGATTGAAACAGTCCTTTTCTCATTTTTAAAATAGTTTTTGATGCTGTTCGCCGAAAAAGTATGCCCGATATTTTCGAGCACATACGATAAGATACGATTAAAAATATCGACATCTCGAATGTTATTGTACTGTAATACGTCTTTGACCAATACGGTGTTATACACATCGCTTAAATATTTAAAACACGGAGTTTCCTCCAAATTAAAATACCGTAAAAAAGGCATTCCGCCAATCTGCACATATGTATCGAATAGCGCTTCATTTGAAAGCTGCGTATCTTTAAACGCTTGTGTGAATTCGTCGAAGGTAAACGGATAAATTTCAAATGCCGTATATCGCCCCGAAAGCAGGGTAGCAAGGTCTCCCGAAATAAGCGTTGAATTTGAACCGGTTATATAAATATCACAGTTTTTATCCACGCTGAGGCTGTTGATAACCTTTTCCCAGCCTGTCACCATTTGTATTTCGTCAAAGAAAAAATAGATTTTGGTATGTATGTTTTGTATGCGCGGCTGTAAATAGGCATGCAAAGCCTTTGCAGTCGTTATATCAAAAAAATCTGCCGATTCAAAATTGAGATAGAGTTTGTTTTCAGCGGGTATATTTTTTAGAATTTCGTCTTTTATCATCATTAAAAGTGTTGATTTTCCGACTCTTCTCATACCGGTTAATACTTTAATAACCGGCTTGTCTACAAATTGCGCAATCTGTTGTATATATTTAGGTCTGATAATCTGACTCACAAAACCACCTCTATTAATTTCGATTATAGTCGAACTATTTAATAAAATCAATATAATTTTCGACTATAATCGATAAATTATAGTAACTTCATGCTATTTCGATTACAGTCGAAATAGTCTTCTCACGACATTGAAGGCATCGCTAAAGACCTCTTAAAAAGGATCATGAAAAAAGATAAAATAAGGTATGAACGGCAGAATATCGGCTTTACCGGATAAAACAAAAATACGATATGGTAAATTTTTGACGGTACTCTTTTTTACGTATGCCGCACTTTTTTTATTTCCATTGAAAATTGTGCCGAAAAATGTGCCCTATTCGTATGCGCTTTATGATAAAACGGGTGTCCTGCTCGGTGCATCGGTTGCTTCGGACGGTCAGTGGCGTTTTTCACCCGGCGAGGTTCCCGATAAATTTGCTCAAGCGGTTATTGTTTTTGAGGATAAACGTTTTTATTATCATCTCGGTGTTGATCCGATTGCCATAGTGCGTGCGGTTGTGTCCAATATACGGGCGGGACGGATTGTTTCGGGAGCCTCGACGCTTACGATGCAAACCATGCGGCTGCTTGCAGGGAATAAGCCGCGTACATTCGGACAAAAGTGTCGGGAATCTTTCCTCGCGGTTATGGCGGAAATCCGGTTGGGAAAGGCGAAAATCTTATCGCTGTATGCCGCTCATGCGCCGTTCGGGGGAAATGTCATCGGCATTGAGGCTGCTTCTTGGCGATATTTTAACCGTTCGCCGGCTTCGCTGACATGGGCGGAGGCGGCAACGCTTGCCGTACTGCCGAATCAACCTTCGCTGGTGCATCCGGGAGCAAACAGAGCTGTTTTGCTCAAAAAGCGTAATACATTGCTGCAAGAGCTTTATGCGAGAGGGCGTATCGATGCACAAACGCTGGAGCTTTCGCTTGCGGAACCGCTGCCGGCAAAGCCGTACCCGCTGCCTTCAGGCGCCCCTCATTATTTGGAATTGTTAAAGAAAACGAACCAGTCAGCGGCGCGGTTTTACACTGATTTGGATTCCGGTCTGCAAAAAAATCTCTACCGGATTCTGGAACGGCATTCGCGTGAACTTTCCAGAAAAGGGATCGATAATGCTGCAGCGCTGATTATCGAAACCGCTACCGGAAAAGTGCTCGCATACTGCGGCAACACGGGGCTTGACGGCCGGAATGGAACTACATCGGCAGTAGATATTGTGCAGGCGCGGAGAAGTTCCGGCAGCTTGTTAAAGCCGTTCCTTTATGCGGCGATGCTGGACAGCGGCCGGTTATTGCCGGATCAACTCGTCATTGATATTCCGACCCGTATCGGCAGCTATAAACCCGATAACAATGTGCCGCTCTACCGCGGGGCAGTTCCTGCTTCCGAAGCGCTTTCACGCTCGTTAAATATCCCCGCCGTTAGAATGCTTCGTGAATATGGGATCAGTCATTTCCTCGACTATCTGAAGCGGTGCGGTTTTACCACCTTTACGCGGTCGGCCGACGAATACGGCCTGCCGCTCATCCTCGGCGGCGGTGAGATTACGCTCTACGAAGCGGTATATGCCTATGCACAGCTTATGAACGCTGCATGCGGCCGGAGCGGGTACTCCGGTGAACACGTCTTTCCCGTATCAGCTGGCGCTGCATGGTTGACGCTCAAGGCCTTGGCCGAGGGGGTGCGTCCCGATGATGAATCGCTCTGGCGCGTTTTTGCCGGTTCCAAAAGAATCGCATGGAAAACCGGTACCAGCAACGGAAACCGCGACGGCTGGGCAATCGGAACCACAGAAGCATATACGGTCGGTGTGTGGTTCGGCAATGCGGAAGGACAGGGGAGGCAAGACCTCCAAAGTATCCGCACGGCAGCGCCGGTGTTGTTTGAAATTTTTGCTTCCCTTCCCGCAGCCCATTGGCCTGCGGCACCATCCGAGAATGTAAAGGAAGAAACTTTCTGTGCCGATTCCGGATATATGGCGGGACGGTACTGCAGCCGTATCGTAAAGGGTTTTCGTCCCGCTCAAGCGCCGCAGGGTACGCTTTGCCCGTATTGCACCGCCGTATCGTTTACCCCAGACGGAAGATTTCAGGCTGATATGTCGGACATGACGGGGGTATACGAAGGCCGGTTTCCGCTCATTCAAAACCGCTTTGTATTGCCGCCGGCAGTAGAGTATTATTATACCCGGTTTGCAGCGACGTATAAAAAACTGCCGCCCTTCGTTGCGGGGCACCAAGGCGCTCATCCTTCGCAGTTGGCAATTTTATTTCCCGAGCAAGGGGCGCGTATCGTTATTCCGATAGAAATCGACGGCAGTGCGGGCGCCATGATTATGCAGGCTGCTGCGCGTGATATCGGCACGGTTATCTATTGGGATATCGATGGCGTATATCTCGGCAGTACGCAGGGAACGCACACAATGACCGTTCGGCCTAAGATCGGTACCCATGTTCTTACCGTAACCGATTCGCTCGGCGCCCGCCGTGTCCGCACCTTCGAAATCCTCGACGCGGGATAAGTTCATCACCCTTTCAGTGCATAAAAAACGGTAAAAAGGAGCTCCATTCGCGGAGACGGATTGCTTCTTCGATGTGCGGTGCCGCAATGACTTCTTCCTGTGCGAGGTCGGCAATGGTACGTGCAATCTTTAAAGTGGCATGGCTGCCCCTTCCCGAAAGTTCTCTTTTTTCGGCATTATGGGTAAAAATACGCTCCGCCTCGCCGGTCAGCGGACACAATGCCGACAGGGCTGACGGAGTTAGATGTACGTTTTTGTAGGATAGCTGTGCTGCCGATTGCGCAGTACCGGCGAGGTTGGAGTCTACCGTCTTGTTGTGTACAGGTGTTCCCGCCGCCGCTCCGCCGCTTAATCCTTTACGCATATATGCGGCATACCGTTCTCTTTGTATGTTATCCGAAGCCGCGATTTTTTTGCGCATATCGGCGGTATTGTAACACGGCTTTTCCGGCAGCCCGTATGCTTGAGTCGGAAACACCGGAATCCGCAAGTCGATGCGGTCAATCAACGGTGCTGTCAGTTTTTTCCAGTATTGTTCAACCACGGCGGGCATACACGTGCATACCTTACCGTCTGCGCCGAGATTTCCGCATGGGCATGAGTTGAGCGCCATAAGCAGCTGGAAGCGGGCAGGGAAGGTAGTTGCCCTGCCGGCACGGCTCAAAGTGACGGTTCCCGTCTCCAGCGGCGCACGGAGCGTTTGCAGTACCGTTTGTTTAAATTGTACGGCTTCGTCCAAAAAAAGGGTTCCGCCGTGCGCAAGGGAGATTTCGCCGGGCATACACTTTCCCGCGCCTCCGATCATTCCTTCAAGGCTGGCATTCGGATGCGGCATTCTAAACGGCGGGCGTTTAATCCGCACATCATGACCGCGCATACTCGGTAAAAGACCTGCGATGCTATAGATATGGGTAACTTCTTCCGCTGTTTTCGGGTCTAGGTCGGGTAGTAAGCTGGCAAAGCGCTGCATTGAAAGCGTTTTACCGCAGCCGGGCGGCCCGTAGGCGAGCACGCTGTGCCCGCCTGCCGCCGCAATATGCAATGCCCGTATCAGCTCGCCTTGCCCGTACACCTCCTCAAAAAAGCCGCCCGTACCCGTATTTGCCGCGGCATCCGCTTGACTCGGTTCCGACCATGAAGCGGCTGTGGAAATCGAGTTGCCTGTGTGTCCGATAGCTTCCCGTGCCGGTGCGCCGCTGTTTTTGTCGCCGCCGTTTGATTCGCTATTGTTTTCCACACGCAGCTCCGCTTCAATCGCATAGAGGCATTCCAAAGCTTCCCGCAACGTTTCAACACCGAATATGCGTACGCCTTGCTGGATACGGGCTTCCGCTTCATTTTCTTTCGGTACGATAAAGTACTCGATTCCGGCGGCAGATCCCGAAATCAAAGCTCCTAATACACCCCGAACCGGCCGTACCCTCCCCGATAGTTCCAGCTCTCCGATGACCATAACCGGCATATCGAGCGCACACTCTGCCTGCAATACGGCAAGGGCAATCGGTAGGTCAAACCCGCTGCCTTCTTTTTTCTGGTCGGCAGGGCTTAAATTAATCAGTATCCGTTCTTGCGGGAAAGGCAAATCAGAATTACCGATAGCAGCGCGCATCCGTTCCCGCGCCTCCTTCACTGCGGAACCCGGCAGTCCGACAATATCGATAATCGGCAGTCCGCGCCGCAAATCCGCTTCAACCTTGATAATCTCCCCTTCATAGCCGAAGGAGGCAAAACTCATAATAGTCATGCTCAGCTCCTCATCCTGCGACCGTCTCATAAAAAACACGATGGTTGCAGTTTCTTAAAGGATATATAGGGCATAAGCAGCAATTCGGCTAAAGATTTGAGGAAAAAATTGCTGTTTTTATGAAAATGTTAAGAAAAAATGTACTGTTTTAGTATTGTGGGGATTAAAAACGATGGAAATAAATCTTTAAGACAGGATACTCCATATCAATCGGACACCTGTGTATGTACTTTTTCTTTTATCAAGATGGTTCCTGTAGTGCCTTCGTTAAAGGCAAATTCTTTTGCAGCGGTATTTGCGACAAAGCTTTTGCCTTCGACGGTAACTTCCTCTTTTTGAGTAATCGTTACCGTTTCATCAGCAGGCGCCGATAAGAGGTTTTCTTTTTTTTTCCATATAAGGGCGGGGCTTCGGATAGAAAAATCATCTTCAATCAGCTGAAAGGATACCGTTTCGCCAAGCGAGTACTCTTCAGCTTTTTCATCGATGTATAAAATACCGGTTTGCCCCTTCATAGACTCTTTTTGTGTTTTGTTATCATACTGGACAAAACTGATATGCTTGCCCGCCCAAATTTTTTCCTCATCATACATTTCGAGCTCTTGCGCATACACGCTTAAATCGACGATCGCATTCTCGTATCGTTTTAATGTAACGTTTGTAAATATCATATCAGGTTGAGGCGCCGTTTGTTCAGGCAGTTCCTGATAATTAAACGAGCACGCTGTGTAGATAAAGATAATAAGGACAGGCCACAGCTTCATTTATTCCGCATCGCTTCCGGTTGTTTCGATAACGGTTTCGGTAATGATCTCTTCCGCTTCCGGTTTACGGGAATAGCTTACGGAAATATTTTTACCGCGGTACGGAAAATCATTGAGCTTCTCGATTATCTTATCCGCATCTTCATTCATAACCTGCACGAATGAGTAATTGTCGAGAATACGGATATCGCCGATTCGTTCGCGGCTTATATCCGCATTTTGGATGAGCAGCGTAATAATATCACGGGGAAACACACGGCGGCTTCTACCGATGCTCATAAAGATACTTACCGATTCAGACGGATCGAGCATCGGGCGTTCTACCGGCGGGCGGTCGGAAACATATCCCCGTGAACGATCGCCGAAGCGGGGATTCGGACGCCGGCTATACGGTTTCGAGCGGGGGAAGGATGAACCTTCAAATTCTTTGATTAGATAGGCGGCAATGTAAGAACGCAGTGTAAAGGGTACGTTCTTTCTAAAAATCTTACGATAAGCGTTAAGAACATCGGGATCTTCTTCCGTCTTAACGGTTTCTACTACTTCTTTAAGAAATGCGGTGATTTGTTCTTCATTTAATGCGGGTGTCTGTTTTACCACAATATTCTCCTCTTCAACTTAGCTCCGCCTCATCGGAGCATAACATAACTGAAAATCATTCATCGTGCGCCGGATTAGCCGACACTGGAATGCGACAATACTGCCATAGATAGATAATTTACTCAAGGGTAGGTTTAATTTTTGTTTTTAATATAAAACGATATGTTCATTCATTTCTCCATGCATTTTACCGTGATATGTCCGATGGGAATATCTGAAAAGTGGTTACTTTTCGCCATCTGCCTTATCGGATATTGATATAAAAACCGGTGATATACCGTATCCGTGCATCCGCTTCCGCCCAATACTTACTCTGCGGAAAGCTCTCTGTGAGCGTTCTGTATGCGTCGAGGGCGAGTCTGATATTGCGCATGGAACCGTTTAATTCATACGCGCGTCCTTTTAAAAACCAGCCTTCATCCAATTTCTCTTCCGCGGTGGTAAAGAAATTATCCAGATATGTTAAGGCGGTGCCTGCATCCGCTTCTGCGATTGCCGTACGCGCCTTTTCGAGCAATTGATCGGAACTGAGCGGTGCTTCTGCGTCCGCTGCTGCGGAGTTCTGTGCGGTTATACTGCCGGTATTCCCCATAACCGGGGATGCGGCTTCCGGTGTTCCGGCAGCTATGACCTGCTCCGAATTTTTGCTTTGAGAACCGCTGCCTGCTGTTTGCGGAGCTTCAGAGGCAGCTTGTGCCGTGTGTGTTGTCGTGCCGGTTCCGGTGTTTGCGGTCGAATTGCTTGACGGTTGGGAAGCGGTTTCTTTCGTATTTTTTTGGGCTTGTGTTTCTGCCGCATCCGCTTCGTTTTGGTAGTCCGGTGCTTTTACCGTTGATTTCGCTGCGGTTGAACGGGCGGCGCTGACGGATACGGCTACCGCATCAGTGACAAAATCGTTGGTAAATACATCAAAATAGGAGAAATGCAGTACATAATCGCCTTTTTTCTCCGCCGTAAACATAAAAATCGAAGTGTTGTCTTGCAGTTTACGCTGCTCATATTTTAATCCCGGTTGGGATGTCTGCTCACCGACATAGACCCATCCGTGCCCCGGATAGGTGAGTTCCAGCCGCTGCTTTTCTTCGACTGCTACCATGCGGGATACTTTGGGTTTTTGTTCGGTTTCCGGTTCTTTTGAAAGCGCAACGGTGAATATCTGCGGAGAAAAAAAGTCGCGCATCTCTTCCTGAAAGGTAGGCGGAGGTTCGTAGCCGTGTGTACCGCCCTGTTTTTCAAAAGCTGTGATGAGATCCGCAAGCGTTGTTTCGTACGCCGGTACGTTCTGCTTTGCAGAAGGGGCGGGCGTATCGGAAGTATCTGCTGCGGCTGCAAGCGGTACCGGTTCGCCGGTGGACGGAGCTGTCGGAATCTGCTCGGCGGCTGTATCTGCCGTCGCTGCGGGTGGTGCCGGACTCTCGACGGCTTTAGCGATAGCTGCCGCTGCGGGCTGTGCCGGTTCATCAGCGGCGGCAGTGTCGGGATTGGAAGCGGAAGCGGCCGATTTCAGCTCACCGGCTGCTGCAGTAGGCTCTGCCTCACCGGCGGTCTTTGTAGGGACAGACGTATCAGCGGCAGCAAGGGCAGGGGAGGCAGCCGCTGTCGGATTCTGTGCGGTTGTCTTGCCGCTGTTTCCTTCATCGTTTTGTACAACTGTCTCGCTGCTGTCCTGTTTGGAATGCTGTGCAACTGCTGCTACCGTTGGTTCGCTCTGTACTTTCGCGGCGGTTTTATCTGCGGTAGTGTTCTTTTGACCGGCTATTTTATCTGCGGGGGCGGCCGGAGTACGTTGTTTTTTCGATACGGCTGCGCCGCCGGTTGCCATATTTTTGTCGGTTCCTACTGCTTCCGATGCAGGTGTTCTTTTTTGCCGTTGGGATATGGTTGCACCGGACACGGTATCGATTGTCGCACCCGATACCGCATCGGGCTGCGATGCTTGTTTTGACTGCTGGGGGTCTACCGCTGCCGGCTGCGGAGATATCGTATTGCCGGTGTGAGAATCCGCTTCTACAGCAGGCTGTTCCTGCCGCGAAGGGGTATCCTGCGGCTTTTCTGCAGCAGTCTTTGTCGTACAGGCGGTAACTGGCACGAGGAGTAATACGAGAAGGATAAGGCAGGGCGGATAGATCGATTTTTTCACGGAACACTCTCCCATAATTTGTTCATTTGCCGTTCATTTATATCGTGCAGTTTTTGCATCTGCTCCGCATCGGGAATCGTATACCAATACTGCAAATCCGAATCAGTCCAGATTTTCTTTTGTTTGCGCGAATATTGTACCGGCGGAAGCTCAAGCGGCTCGTCGGGAAGCATAAAAATCACCGGATCGATTGAAATCATTACTTCATCAGGATCGACACTCGGCTTTTTTGTTCCGCTTAGTAAAATAATCACGGAAATAATCAACATGATAATCAGTAAACCGAGTGCAGAAGCTAGAACGATGAGCTTATGCGTCCGAATCGTTTCCATGATGTTCATCCGGCTGTTCCTCCTGAGTTGTATGTCGTCGCTTCGGCGGCCGTGAGGGAATGTAGATGCCTTCTTCCGGCTCTACATCCTCTTCTATAAAAGTATCGGCATCTTCTTCCGCTTTCTCCTGCTTTAATAACTCAATATCATTGTCCAATTTGATTGCAATGAGTTTGGAGACGCCGGATTCCTCCATCGTAACACCGAGCATGGTGTTTGCGCCGAGTACCGTTTTTTTGTTATGGGTGATGACGATATATTGGCTGACATTCGCAAAGCCGGACAGGGCGGTAACGAAGCGGCTGACGTTCTGCTCGTCAAGCGCAGCATCTATCTCGTCCAAGAGGCAGAACGGGGATGGCTTAACCATGTATGTTGCAAAAAGGAGCGCCACCGCTGTCATGGATTTTTCTCCGCCCGATAGCAGTCCGATGTTCTCCAGCTTTTTCCCCGGAGGCTGCGCGAAGATATCAATACCCGACTCAAGCACTTGCTTGGGATCGGTCAGTTTAATTTCCGCCCTGCCGCCGCCGAAGAGCCGCCTAAACATATTGTGAAAGTTCTTCTTGATCTTATTATAAGTGATGAGGAACAGCTCCGTAGACTCCGCCTTTATTTCATCCGTAATCCGCTGCAAATCCGAGCGGGCTTTATCAAGGTCGTTGATTTGTCCGGTTAAAAAATCGAATCGGGTCTTTACTTCTTGGAATTCCTCCGGAGCCATCAGGTTGACGCTGCCGAGGTCTTTCAGCTGTTTGCGCAACTCGGCAAGTTCCGTCCGTAAATCCATCGGGGAAGCGGTGATTTTATACATCCGCTCTTCAAATTCCATCAATTCACGCGAATGGGTTTCTCTAAAGTTGTCTTTGACGTTTTTGATTTCGATTTCAAGGGTTGCCGTATCGACATAATATTTTTCGATGAGCGAATTATGCTTGGCAAGTTCCGCATTGAGCGTTTTGAGCGTCCCTTCATTGCTCGAAAGCTCATTGTTGCGGGACGCGATTTCTTTTTCCAGCTGCTCGAGCGCTTCGGTCAACTGCCGCCCCTTGCGGTCAATCGATGCGATTTCTCCTTCGATTTCGAGGAGCTGTTCTTTTACCTCGTCAAAGCGTTTTTGCTCTGTGTACAGCTCGTTTTCAAGTTCGCGAAGCGCGTTTTGCTGTACCGTCAATTCTTTCCGCAAAAACGCCGCTTGCTGCTCGGCAGCATCGGATTCCGCCTTCATCTTGGTTTTATGGATACGGAGGTCTTCCAGCGTTTTCCGGTACTCGTTTATTTTTACTGCGAGCTGCTCGTTTTCGGTATGCAGATTGGCTATCTTTTTTCGTTTTTCTTCTATTGTATTTCGATTTGCTTCAATTGCCGCGTCGATACTGCGCTTTTGAGTGATAATGCCTTCCGGCGCTAAAAAATCATCGATAAAACTTGCAGAAGATTTTTTGTACTCCTGTAAATATGTTTCCAGCGACTCGGTTAAGCCGAGTAGTTCGGTAAACGACTGTACGGCGTTGTTAGCAAACTGTGCAGTCTCTTTTTCAGTATGATCGCTGAGCGCGGCAAAGTCCGAAAAGATATTCTTGCGGCCGTTTAACAGCACTTTGATTTGGCGGATGCAGTCAAAAACCTGTTGTTCCAGCTTGCCGCGTCCCTGCGCCGAATAACCTGCGGCGGAAAGGTTCTTATCCAGTTCCGTAACGATGTCTTCGGTGATGGCGCGGAGTTCGGTTTCCATACCGGCGCGTTTTTTGTCGAGGTCTTCAATCTGCTCCTGCAGCGTCATACGGGCGTTGTCGTTATCGGTAATTTTTTGCGACGCAAGCCGGAGACTTTCTTCAAAGTCGTCGATGTTTTTTTGAATATCCTGCACCTTCTTTTTAAAGTCGTGCACCTTTGCATCCTGCTCTCCGGCGTCCTCTTCAAGGTTTTCGATACGCTCTTCGAGCCCCGTCTTGCGCAGCTCCAGCTGACCGAGCTTGGTTTTCAGCTCGGTTTGCCGCTCCGCCTGTAAACGCGCCTGATTTTCCTTTCCGCGCTTTTCGATGGCGAGTCCGTAAATCTCTTTTTGATGTTCGTCGAGCTTTTTTTCCAAGCTGTTGACTTCGTCCATGTTCTCGGAAAGCATCGTATGGATGGAATCGATTTTGGTCTGTACGTCATCGCGCTTAGCTTTGGCTTCTTTTATGCTTTCCTCGCGCTGCGCATAGTCGTCGGTGAATTTTTTAAGGCGCAACAGCTGGATATCGAGGTCGTGTTCAAAGATGGCATCCCGCAGCGACCGGTGCTTGACGGTTTTTTCCGCCTGTACTTTTAGAACGTCGTAGGAGCGGCGCACCTCTCCCAATACGCCTTCCACTTGACGCATATTTTCTTCGGTCTTTTGCAGTTTGCGCTCCGCTTCGGCGCGGCGTACTTTAAACCGCGTAATACCGGCGGCTTCTTCAAACAAATAGCGGCGGTCTTCCGGCTTGCTGGAAAGAATTTGGTCGATCTTTCCCTGCTCCATGACTGAATACGCCGCCTTTCCGACACCCGTATCCCAAAAAAGCTCCCGCAGCTCTTTGAGCCGCACCGGCGTATTATTGATAAAATATTCGCTTTCTCCCGACCGGTAAAGCCTGCGCTTTATGGCAATTTCACTTACTTCAAGATTTAACAATCCGTTTTCGTTGCTGATAGTCAGCGTAACTTCCGCCACATTGAGCGCCTTCCGCGACTCGGTGCCGTTAAAGATAACGTCTTCCATCTTCTCCGCACGGAGCGTTTTTGACGCCTGCTCACCCAGTACCCACTTCATCGCATCGACGACATTGCTTTTACCGCAGCCATTCGGGCCGAGCAAGGCGGTAATACCTTCCGCAAATTCTATCCGCGTCCTATCCGCAAACGATTTAAATCCGAATATTTCAAGACTTTTAAGAAACACCCTGTCTATTAACTCCTCAAGAACTTGCCGTTTTCCATTCATTCAAGATAATCGGCAATCTCTTATATTCTATACTTTTTTAGGGAGATTGTGAACATCCGGCCGAAGGAAATTTTAGGGGTTCCCTATAACGCTTTGTGCTCGTTGCCTTTTATAACGGCATACCAATAAAAATAAGGGAGCCTGTGAGGGCGACGATAAACAGGCTCAATAAATTAACAGTGTTATTTGTTACAAAGTTTAAGCCTGCTGCCGGTAATTGGTTGATGTAAATCGCCTTATCCTGTAGTAAGCCGTTTAAGCCCTCGTACTTTCGCTGGAGGGTGGAGCCTAAAATACTGTCTATAACCGAACCGAAAAAACCCAGACACAGGGTTATAACAAATCCTTTGATGCCGAAGGCGGGAAGAGCAAGCAGGGACATAAGGGCGCTGCCTGTAAGACCTGCGAAAAAGCCGCAAAACGAAACGCCGCCCGATAAGCCCCGCGGAAGCGTTTTTCCGTTTATAATATTAAAAACCCGTCCCTTACACAGCATACCGACTTCTGAAGAAAAGGTATCTGCACAGGCGGCGGCAAATACGGATATTGCTAAGAGGGTAAAAACGGGATTATCCGTTTTTATGAGGGCTGAAAGCCACACCGAAACCGTTGCAGGAAGAGAGTTGCACAAAACCTGCTTCCAATTCCGTCTTCCGCCATGCTCTTGAGTGCGTTCGGCTTCCGCTTTTGTACTGTTTTTAAGCTTGGAACTGAAACTTCCGAGGATAAAAAACACAAGCAGACTTAGTGCCACCCATATTCCGCCGAAGGTATAGAGCGTTGCCGCCGTTAAAACCGCGGCGACAATGCCGTCTTCAGTGATAGACCTTTTTTTGTAAGCGATATAGAGGATAATTCCCGCCGCAAGCAAATACAGGGCAAAGCCGAGGCTCCAGTGATAGTATAAAAATGAAGCCAAGAGTCCCGATCCGATCGGAACCGAAAGATTGTCGCAACCGCGCTTTCCGGTTAATTCTATGAAACCTGTAAATAAGCCTGTTACCAGCGCTATCACCGCTAAAATCGGGAACGGGCGCGGAAAATCGGAACGGAGATTGAAATAAAACATCACCGCCAAACTAACGATAAGACAGGAAATAACAACGGTAAAAAAGCCGACAAGTGATTTTTCTGGCGCAAAGGGAAAAGGCTTTTTCCTTCCCCATTTTTTTCCGATGATTGCCGCAAGACCGTCGCCGTAGGCCATAGTCAATAAGCCTATCAGAGGCAGCATCAGCCAATTCAGCACAAAGCCGATACCGGAAAGAAAAAACATGGCAACCGCATAGTAAACCGTTCCCAAACTGTCATCGTTCCGCTCCATCGATGAAATAAGCTTATACTTTAAACTCAAGCTGTTTATGATAATAAAAATAAAGGGTATAAGCACTACAGCCCACAAATCAGTAAAAAATGGAACGATAAATACCCAGTTTCCTACCAGGATGTGTACGAATTTTCGGGTAAATTCACTGCTTCCGTTTTTCAACTTTGCAATAACTCCCGATACAAAAATAACGGCTAAAATATAAGCCATCGAAATGCCCAAGGCGACCATATTTTGCATATTATCTCTCCTTTGAAACAGCGGTCGCCTTACGGGACTGCAATTCTGTGATAAGTTGTGTTGCTTTTAAAATGAGTTTGAATTTTGTGAGCTTTGATGTTGAGCAGCGTCTTGAAAAGCAGTTATACCCGTTTTTTCTCACCTCATCTTCAATAGCCTGATATATCAGGGCTGCTGCCGCTACGGAAAGCCGGCATGAGCTTTGAAAATACATAAGGTATCTTACATAATCGTTATAGAAACCTGTTCCAAGCCTTGAAAGTTCTTCCCACAATGCTGTGAACTGTGCAGGTATCGCAATGTTGCCCTGTACTGCCGCTTCGCTCATGTGTAAAATGTCATCCTTTGTCAGATTATGCGTGATCATCATGTCCTGAGGAAGGTAGATCCGATTGCGCGTCAGTATATCTTCTCCTATATCGCGCAAAATATTGGTTATCTGCATACCGATACCGAGATTTTCACAGGCTGAAAGAAAATCCTCATCGCAGGGATTGATTTTCTCATCCGCCAATATGGGGGCGAGCATCAAGCCTACCGATCCTGCAACAAGACGGCAGTATTCGATAAGTTCGTCGCTTGTTTTGATATCTTTAAAGTGAAGATCGAGGCGCTGCCCACGTATTTGGGCTAAAAAGCCGTCTTTTGGGATTGAAAACCTTTGTATCGTATCCGAAAGTGCAGGGAGCCATTCTCCCATAGGAGTTTTTAAAGCCTCATCTATTCCGGATGCATTCTGCAAGCTGCCGTACAACGATAAAACAGTTTTTTCAAGATTTTCAAGAAGGGCTTCGGTTTGAGCCGCTGTACGAGATGCAAACATATCGTCTACGAGATCATCAGCATAGCGGCAAAAAGCATAGACTGCGGCAATGGCATTAAACCGTTCTTCGCTTAAGCGCGAAAAGGCACGGTAAAAACTTTTTGCCCTGTTTTTTATCAGAATCCGTGTAGCCCGGTAGGATTGTTCCAGAACTGTTATCGTTTTATCCTCATTTTGAGCCGCTATCATCGGGATTGTCTTTTCTCAGTTCGCAAGCACATATCTTTCCCCCTTCGATAGCGATTGGAACACCCGCCCCCGGATGGGTACTGCTTCCCGTAAAATACAAGCCCTCACAGTGCTTTGCCTTCGATTGAGGACGAAGGTGATTGCTTTGCCGTAAGGTCGGCTGTAGACCGAAGGTTGCCCCGTAGTGTGCATTAAAACGGTTTCTAAAATCATTCGGTGTAAATACGTGTTCCGAAACGATTTCTTCTTTCAGGTTTTCAAGTCCGGGAATCGATTTCAGGGATTCGAGGGCTTTTTCGCGGTAATAATCGACCGTCTTTGCATCCCACTCATACTTTACGGTTTTCAGTTCGGATACCGGTATTAAAAGATAAAAGCTCGATTTTCCCTGTGGCGCGGTATCGGGATCCGCATTTGAAGGCACATGAAGATATACCGACGGATCTTTAAGCAAATCGCCCGTAAAAATCGATGCCAGGTTGTCGTCCAAATCTTCGGAAATGACAAAATTATGAACGCTCAAATCCTTGTGCGGATTTTTGACTCCCCAGTAAAATACCAAACAGGAACACGAATAATCCATGTTTCTGATTTTTTCGTCCGTATATTTTCCGCGCGTTTTTTCGTCGTCGATCAATTCCTTCATCGTATAGGGGAAGTCTGCATCCGAAATAACATAGTTGGCTTCAACCTCTTTGCCTTTGGTGAGGACTCCCTTTACCTTTGCGTTTTCTATGAGGATTTTTTCGACCGGACTGTCGTAATGAATTTTTCCACCCAATTCCTGAAACAGCTTTGCCATCTGTTCAGCCATGGTGTACATACCACCTTTTATAAACCATATACCGTAAAAGAGTTCTATCATCGGAATGATGTTATATAAAGAAGGTCCTTTTTTAGGTGATACGCCTATGTACAGAGTTTGAAAGCTGAACATACTGTGTAGGTCGGCATCCGGAATAAACGAGGCCATCATTTTATCCGCACTGTTAAAGGTTTTTAATTTCAGTGCCTGATACAGGGTATATGGATTATACATATCGAGCGGCTTTCTAAAAGGGCGAGTGATAAAATGTTTTACGGCGACAATGTAGCGCCGGTATATTTCATTCAAATAAGAAATAAAACCTGCCGAATTGTCGGTTCCCTTTGCTTCAGCCATATTCATTAAATCAACAAGATTGTTATTGACTTTATAATGTCGCGGCCTTTCTCCCTTAAAATACACTTCGTACATCGGGTCAAGCCGCGTCATAGGTATGTAATCATCGGGATCTTTACCGGCAAGTTCAAAAACCTCGCGGTAGACGCTCGGCATCATCACAATAGTCGGTCCTACATCGAAGCGGTAGCCGTCCTCATGTATGGGATGCATTTTACCGCCGCTGACCTTTTCTTTTTCATAAATTTCGACTTGATAGCCTGCATGTTGCAAGCGTATAGCCGCTGAAAGACCGCCCATTCCGGCGCCTATAACGATAATCTTTTTCATGTAATCTCTCCTTCTCTCTACATATATAGCGAGAATTGTTTTTTGTCAATTAGTAATCATTCTGATGATCTTGATTCGCAGAGATAAATTTTAATAAAAAAGATACCAAGAAGATAATAATAAGTAAAAGCAAGCAAGGAAATCAACATACAGAGGCAGAGCACACAATATAAAAACAATTTTCCCAAGAACTAATTGTAAGTACGGGGAGTACCCGATTTACAGTCCGCCGAGGAAGATACCGGCAATAACTAAAATTAGGCATACGGGCACAAAGACATACTGCATATAGGGGGCGTACCAAGTGCCGATTTTATGCTTGGCATGAAGGTTGATATCCTCAAGTATCCGCTTTGCTCCGTATACCCAAAAGATGACAAAGGCCGCCGTAACTGCTGCGAGCGGAAAAATGATGATAGCGACAGTGTCGGTGAAGGTGCCGAATACCTTCATGTCAAAGTTGAGGGGGACGGCGATACATGCCGCTAACACGGTGATAATAATCGCGGCTTTTTTTCTGCCGATTCTGAATTTGGACATCAGCGACTCGACCGGTACTTCCAACATAACAATTGAAGAGGTGAGGGCCGCGAACATTGCGCAGAGAAAAAAGAGGATGCCGAAGATATAGCCCGCCGGCATGTGTGCGATAATTTTAGGTACGGCAATAAAGAGGAGCGCCGCACCCGCTTGCGGATTGATTCCAAGCGAATATGCGACCGGAACGGTGAAGAGGGCGCACATCACCGAAGCAAGAAAGTCCAAACCTGCCGTTTGGCGGGCGGTACGAGGAACATCGGAACCTTCCGGCATATAGCTTCCGTATATAAGCATTGCAGCTCCGCCGAGACTGAGGGTAAAGAATGCCATGCCCAGCGCATATATCCAGATTCTTAAATGACCGAATGCTTCCCACTTAGGCCTCAGCATTATGGCAACTCCGCGTAATGCGCCCGGCAGGGTGAGCGCACGGATAACCATCACGGTAACAACGATGTAAAAAGTTGCCATCATCACGGTGGTAAAGCGTTCGATGCCTTTTTGAATGCCGAGACTGACGATCAGCGCCGTTGCAACAAGGGCGGCGAGCGTCCACGGAATATTGGCGGGCGTTCCTGCAAAGGATTCGAAAAAAGCGGGATGCAGCACTGGAAATGTATTGGTAATCGCCAATACAAGATAACGCAGTATCCATCCGATGATAACGGTGTAGAACGATAAAATGCCGATAAGGGCTACGACCGGAAACCAGCCGACACCGCGGAGTAGGGGATTCGCGGTTTTTTGCGCAATAACCGATTCAAAGGCAAGTACCGGCCCCTTACGCATCTTGCGTCCGAATGCATATTCTCCCATCAACCCAAAGGCGGAAAAGCCGAATAAAAAAATGAGGTACGGAATAAGAAACGTGATGCCGCCGAACTCCGCTAAGCGGGCGGGAAACATCCAAATATTTGCCAATCCCATTGCCGAGCCTACGCAGGCAAGGAGCATTCCGATGTTTGTTTTAAAAAGTTCTCGTTTTTGTTTCATTTTTACCTCAATAATTTTGCGACTGTTTACCTTGTTTCTTTAAAAGCGGCGCCTACCGCATTCATATCCTCGATAAATCGAGGGTAGGATATTCTTACACAATCAAAATCTTCTATACAAGAGGGTTTGGAAAAATTTTCGGTATTTTCCTTCGTTGTATCCGATTGTTGTCCGCTGTGATACCGTGCGGCAATTCCGCAGGCAGCAACGGCGAGCATCATCGCGATGCGGTGGTCGCCGCGGCTCCGTACCCGTGCGGGATGGAGTTTCTGTCCGCCGCTGCCGTTTACGGTGTTGCTGTTTCCACCGCTGCCGCCGATGCGGAGAAAATCTTCTCCTTGGGTGATATCCGCTCCGAATTTTGCGAGTTCTTCCGCCGAGGCAGCAAGCCGGTCGCATTCTTTAAAACGGCACACACCGGCATTGAGCAGCAGTGTTTCTCCCGTACAAAACACGGCGGCAGCGGCGAGGATGGGAACCGCATCGGGGATATCCGCACAGTCAAAGCGTCCGCCTTTTAATTCGCCGGATATGGGAAAGACCGAAACCGTACGGCGCTCCGTATCGCAGCGGATGTCAGCGCCCATCGCTTTGAGGATGGAAAGCGCCTGCGAATCCCCCTGCGTGTCTGCGGGATCGAGGTTGGTCAGCGTAAGCGCCACATTGCAGATGACGGCTGCTGTCAGAGGAAAGAGGGCGGACGACCAATCGCCCGGTATCGTTTCGGAAAACGAGCGGTATCGCTGTCTGCCTGCAACTTCAAAATAATAGTCGTCACGGTTCAATACCTCGATACCGGCAATGCGCAGCCAAGCGCAGGTCATCCGGAGATACGGACGTTCCCCGGCATTGTTAAAGGTAATGCGGCTTATCCCGTTTAAAAGCGGCGCGGCAAGGAGAAGCCCCGTTACGGGCTGGGAAAAAGGGCCGTCGAGTTGATATGCTCCGGCGGACAGTGGGCCGCAAAAACGGAGAGGCGGGACTTCCATGCTGCCTGTACCGTTTTTAATACTTGCCGCCGAGTACGGGATGCCCGCTTGCCGGTATACCGAAAGGAGCGGTTCTACGGGGCGGCTCCTGAGGGATTCGTCCCCGGTCAAACACACCGGCATATCGGCTGCGGCAAGGATCATCCCTAAAAAGTAGAGGAGGGAACCAGAGTTGCCGAGGTCGAGAATGCGTTCCGCGGCACCGCGCTCTGCGGAGGCGAGAAGACCGCCGGCTGGCGGCGTAACTTTGAGTACAAGCGGATTATTCGATACTTCCGTAATGGTAACCCCGAGCTGCCGCAGTACCTGTACGGCGCTTTCCATGTCCCCGCTGATAAGAGGCGCGGTAATAAACGAAGTATCGTCCGCTAAAGAGGCGCAGATGAGGGCGCGGAGTGTATGGCTTTTTGAAGACGGCGCCGTCATCGTTCCGCAAAAAGACGGCTTACTCACTTCGAGATTCATTATGGTATAGTTCGTTCCGTTATTCGCAAATTAAATCTAAGGAAAACCTCTAAGTTGTTTTCTTTGTTCGGTGCTTTTTTACCGCCGCTTTTTCGGTTTTTGTATCAGCCGTTTCTTCTGCGGCAGGCTCAGTCGCTGCCGTTCTTTTTTTGCTTACAGCGGACTTGGTTCTTGCGGTTGCCTTTGCATCCGCAGCAGACCTAGCAGATGCAGCTTTTTTTGTCTTGGTACCGGTAGCGGGTTTTGTTGCGTCCGCTTCTTCTTCGCCTGCAGCAGACTTGGCGCTTGTCCTTTTTTTTGTCTTGGTGCTGCTAACAGGTTCTTCTACATCCGCGGCAGATTTGGAAGCTCTGCTTGTTTTTTTTGCCGAGGCTATCTCCTTGGGTTTTTGTTCAGCTTTTGGCTCTGAGGCAGGCTGAGCGGTTGCGCCGATATCCTGCACGAGGGCTTTTTCAAGTGCATCGACGCGTTCCGACGTTTCGTACCGTTTAAGCTGTACAACCTGTGCTTGCGCCTGCTCGAACCGTTTTGTGTTGCGGTACACACAGGCAAGGTCGTAGTGCAGGTCGGGACTGTCGGCAAAGGCTTCAAGTCCTGTCCGCAATGTTACCTCCGCACGGGCGTAGTCGCCTTTTTGAACGGATATGGATGCAATCAGCTGATATATCCGGACGGACGGCTGAATATCGAGCGCCTTAACCAAACCGTCATCGGCCTCGTTGAGAAGGAAGAGCGCATAGTCGTTTTCAGCCTTATCGGTGAGAAGCTCAGGATTTTTCGGATCGAGTTTCAATGCCTTATAATACCACTGCTGCGCTTCTTCGCGGGAATCATCGTCGGCAAATGCATTCGCAAGGGCATGGAACGCTGCCGCTCGATTCCGCTCCACAGCAAGGTCGGCGGTTCCGTTTTCAATATCGAAGAGCGGCAGACACTTTGCAAGCTGTCCCTTCCTGCGTTGTACTTCGAGGTAGTTTACCAACAGGGATACTTCATCGGGCAGCAGCCTGCGCGCTTCCGCGACCGCCGCTTCCGCTTGTTCAATATCGTTTTCGCTCAATGCTGCTAATGCGCATAAATTATGCACCCAACCGTTTTGAGGATCGGCGGCAAGCGCTTGTTCCAATGCCGGCTGATATTTTCCGCTACTTAAATAGAGCGCTTCGGCTAATCGGAACTGATATAATCCGTACTCCGGTTCAAGGGTACATGCTTTTTTGAATGCTTTAACCGCCTCTTTCGGTTCTTTGGTTTTGAGCAGCAGTCCGTACAGGTACCAGTCGGCGGAATCTTCCGAACCCTTTTTGCACGCCGTTTTTAATTTGAGCAAAGCATCATCGTATCTGCCTATTGCATAAGCATATTTTCCGGCAATCGAAAGTGTTCGGGGATCATTCGGCGCTATACGTTCCAATATCGTAATAACTTCCGCAAGGTCATCGTATGCTTCCTGCTGTAAAAACGCGCGCGCAGCCTGCATATATGCATCTACCGCTTCCGGCTTTTTCCCGCAATCGTAGAGTTCATTCGCCTGATGGAAGGCAAAAAGCCCCTGATCGGGATTGATTGTAAACGCCCGCCGGTATGCTTCAGCCGCTTCTTCGTGCTTCCCCAAGGCATGGTATAAATGTCCTTCAAGGTTTGAAAGGAATGAGGATTGCGCCATCATCGGCTTTGGAACTTTTTGCAGTAAACGCTGTAAATCTTCGTACCGTTCAGCCCGATAGTAAATGCCGCCGAGTTCCGCAAAGGCTTCCTCGTTGGAAGGATTCGCTTCCAAGACCGATTGAAATTCCTGCTCGGCTTCGTCAAGCATCCGCTGTGCAAAATAAATGCGGCCTGCCAGTATCCGATCCGCTTCTTCCGGCTCCTTTAACCGCGCTGCAGCCCTGAGTTGGAGCAGGGCAGGAACATACCGCCCCATCGCATAGAGCGTTTTTGCAAGGCTGATGCGGGCATCCGGCGGCACCGCGGAAAATTCGTTTGCTTCCGTGTATGCCGTTTCTACCGTCATCGGGATGGAATTTAACGAAAAGCGGGAAAGCTGCGCGGTAACCTGCGGGTAGGTTTCCCAGTTTTGAATTGCAAAGGCAATTTTTCCCGCTGCCTGAATGGTGTCATCCTCGCAGCAGGCAACCCAATGGCCGTTTATCAAAATAGTGATAGTCGTATTATTCGCGATCAGTTTGATTGAGTACGCACGTTTTGTATCCGTCTCTTCTTTATGATTTGAATGGTCTGAATAGGACTGATCTGGATCGGAGTGATCTGAACTATGATGATCGATATCGGGATGAGCGGAGCCGGGGATTTTTACCCAGCCTAGGAGGGGCATCGGAGTGCTGTTGACGACTGCATCGAGCCGTACCCATCCCGCATCGGAGATCATCAGTGCGTAAAAGGTACTCTGGCTGATATAACGGAACAGGATTCCGGCAGCGAATCCTCCCGCCTTATCGGTTGGTGTGTCCTGTCCGTCCGGCTTTTTTGCCGGCTCCGGCAAACGCATATCGGCTTCGATAATCACATCCTTATAGCGGAATACCGGATTGACCGTCCACGCATAGAGATGCTTCCGCTGCGCTTCGAGCGTGATGCCGCCCGTATTGTTTCCGGTAGGCTCAGGCGGCGTAAAAGCTGCCGTATATCCGTCACCCGTTTCGGCAGCAAAGCGGCAGTTCTCAGGCTTGGAAAAATCTGCCTGCCATTGTTCTTCAACGATTTCTTCGTAATCAATTGGAATTTCTTCTTTAGGCTTTCGCAGATTTTTAATCTTACTTTTAAAATAATCGATGTAAAGTTTGAACATCCCCATAGGATAAAAATAGCGGAAAAAAGAAAAAAAGTCTATCTGGAGATGTTCAAGGCCGTAATTCTCATCAGATTCCAGTCATACATAAATCAACATTCTTGATATTATTCAATAAATCTTTATTTTCCGCAGTTATTTGTGTTTTTCCTATTCTTATGTGTGTTAGTTTTTTTAAGTTTGTTAAAAACGATACATCCGAAATAGGAGATGAATCAAAAATGCTCAATTTTTGTAAATTTTTAAATTCCGACAATGCCTCATAATTGCATACATTTTTACAATTCTCTATTGTCATCTTTGTGACTTTTGGCAACGTATTGCCAATGTTGTCTAAAGTTTGAAGTTTTGGACAATAAGAGAAAGTCAATTCTTCTATATTCGTATTTAATCTACAAAGCGGAATAGAGGAGGCAGTCAATCTAAAAAAAGAAACTCTTTTTAAAAATTGTAAATTATCTATTTGCTTAAAGAAACTTGCTAAATCACTACAGTTATGAATATCGATACTCTGAAGATTACTACATTGAGAAATATCACTTTTTTTATGCCACTTATAACCAATACTCGTTATATTCTTATTAGTAATACTTCCTATAAATTTTGGACTGCCTAATTCTTTCAGATTTGGCATTTCATTTACAAAAGAAATATCAATTGTTTTATAATCAAATCTTATAATCAAAGAAGAAAGAGTTTTTAATCTTACGATAACTGAAAAATCGTCAATGCAATGCGTGCTATCAACAGTAAGCTTATTCAAATTATACAACTGTAATTCTGCCTTAATTTCATCTGAAAAGTTTGTTATTGAAGCTTCTGAAATTTTATTAGTAGTATCCGTATATAGTTTTAATCCGTTTTTTTCGATCAACATCACCGTTTATTCTCCACCCATACGATTCTATCATCAAACATATATTTGAAATAATCCTAGCATACTGCTTTTTGCCTGTCAAAATGAAAAATCTATAATTTCGGTAATTTGCGAAAGATGTTCGATGTGGTTGTTTTGAAAAATATATCCTCTACAATTGAAATCACTGTATATCTATGCTATAAATAAATATGCAACCGTCCATATCTTTTTATAATGTGAAAGACCCGTCCGTATGCATTCCTTTAGAGATGCTGTTAAAAATAAACGATGAAGCAGGGGGTAATTATATTCCCCGGCAGATACCGATTTTACCCGATTCGCTGATATATAAAAACCCGCCGCCTTCCTTTCGCGATGTTGCATTTGAAGTGTTCCGATCCTTTTTTCGGGATGTTATTCCCGAATCCGATTTATACACCCTTATTGCACGCGCATTTCCTTTCAGGGTTCCGGTATTTCCGATTGATCCCCGTACTTATATCATTGAACTTACCCATGGAGACGGCGGATCGTATACCGATTTCGGTGCGCGGTTTACTGCACAGCTGGTCGATTATTTCTATCAGCGCAGCGGGAAGCCGGTGCATATTCTTTTTGCAGGGACGGAGTGTGAAACGCTTTCGCTTGCAAAAGCATTTTCCGAGTTTGAAGATATTCATGCAACTTTTTTATATCCTAAAGATCCGAAAGATGCTTTTCAGCCCATGATAAAACAGCAATTTCTTTTGCTTCCCGAACACATACATATCTTTGGTGTCAACGGCTCTCTGGCTGACTGTAAAGCAATGGTTCAAGAAACGGCAGCAGATGCTGATATTGCCGGCTCGATGGAGCTTTTTATTCCTCATGCAGTGCATATCGGCTATCTGTTATCGCAGGTGTGTTGCTGTATGTATGCTGCATTAGCGGTACTTTCACGAGCCGGTTATGATAACAATATTGAACGGCCGCAGTTGATTATCGGTACTCCGTTGAAGCAGCCGAATGCTCTCAATGCTGCCGTACTTGCAAAAGAGATGGGCGCGCCCATAAACGGTTGTATTACGACAGTTAATGCTGCTTGCCGTATTCCTGAAAAAGACTACGAAGAAGAATGTAAACGCTTTAGAATGCTGTATGCACACAGCGCTCCGGAAAGATGCGCCCCGGAGGTTGCCTTATTTCGGTTTAATCAAGATTCCGTGTTAGAGGCAATGCGAGACTGTAAAGATCGAACAGGTTGTATTATCAGTCCCGATATTGCGACTGTATGGCAGGGGTGGAACGCGGTAAGAAACGGTTCGGTAATAGCGGATGAACATAATTCTATTGAAAGTCTTTGTATGAATACCGGTTCGCTGCCCCGTTGGGTATCCGATGAACACACTGTTCATTCTTGTATCACGATTATCCCGGAAATAACACATCCCGTGTTCCACTCCGAAGCAGTTAGAACGGCAACGGGAATATACCCATCAGTACCTACTTACTTAAAATATAATCCCCAAATAACAGATGAGCCGACACTGGAATGTTCATCCGCAAAAGATTTAAAAGAGTGGCTTTTGTCTCTCGTCTAATCACCTTTTGCAAAAACATCGCTACTGCATGGAACCACGGACATCCCCCTGTCCGCAATGCGCCGTATATAGCCCTACCGTAAGCCTTTTGAAAATAGCCTGTTCAGAAGCGTACATCCGTGTACACTTCTGAACGCGAGTTTTTGCGAGGCAAAAACATCGCTACTGCGTGGAACCACGGACATCCCTGTCCGTAATGCACCGTATATAGCCCTACCGTAAGCCTTTTGAAATAGCCTGTTCAGAAGTGTACATCCGTGTACACTTCTGAACGACGAGATTTGTGCATAGCCCAAATCTCGCTCCTGTATAAAACCACTGCCATCCTTGGCAGTTCTGCAAATGCTAGGAGCCTAGCCGAAATAAAGAGGAGGCGTATCTATGATACGTTGAGGATCTTCAGAAGCGGCACGGATGCCGCTGGTTTAAATAGAAGCGATATTTCGGCTTTGCCGAAATTCGCCATTAAAAGTGTACACGGATGTACACTTTTAATGATGCGACGCAGTAGATGTGCCGTATATTTTCAAAAGTATTATTGGCCTTGATATTCTTCAATAGTATCACTCAAATGCTCAAGGGTAACGCCTGCCTGTTTAAACATTTCGATTGAGTCGGCGCTATCATGGTATCGTTTTTCGGCGATCACCCGCTTTATACCGCAGTTAATAATCAGCATTGCACATGTTCGGCATGGGGTCATTTTGCAGTAGAGCGTTGCGCCGTCGATGCTGATACCCCGTTTTGCTGCTTGGCAAATTGCATTTTGCTCTGCATGAACGGTGCGGACGCAGTGTTGACTTACGGAACCGTCTTCGTGCTGTACCTTTTTAAATTGATGCCCGACATCATCGCAATGCGGTAATCCGCGGGGTGCGCCCACATAGCCGGTAACTAAGAGCTGGTTATCCCGTGCAATAACGCAGCCGGATCTGCCGCGGTCGCAGGTTGCACGCTTTGCAATTGCGCGGCATACTTCCATAAAGTATTCGTCCCATGTCGGGCGGACATACGGTTCTTCACTCATGTTTTATCCTTTTGGAAAATTTCCCTATAGCCACGGGTTGATGCCTTCACCCTGTATCGTGCCGTTGTTCTGTTCCTGTGTTTCGGATTCGGTACCGGCAGGTTCAGATTCTAGAGGCGGGAAAGACGGCAACGGGGTTCCCTCATCGATGGTTCCCAAATGCGTTTGAGGAATCGGAGGATTAGTCGTATTGGTTGCTCCTGAGGTGCCCGGAGTCTGTCCCGGTTGAGTTGCCGGATTTTGTGTATTTTGCTCTTGTTGCGGAGTAGGCACCTGCGGCTCCGTTGAAGAATTATCTTCACCTGAACGCAACAACGGATCGGATTCCAAAATGTTGCCGGAGGGTACTGTAAGTTCATCGGTTGTAAACGGATCTACCGTATAAGAGGTATTTCCTGTCCGCCTTTGCTTGCTCGGTTCAGGGTCTTCAAAAATACGCGGGTCAATGAGTACATCCGTTTTAATAATGTCAACGGGCGCTTGTCCGGTGCTGTAATTACTTTTGCGCAGACGGTCTTTTGCAATTTCCAGCAATACATTATTAGCTTCATGATAGGTACAAGCCTCCGTCGGTTCGGTGCCGGATAAAAAGTAGAGCGGCACAGTACCCTCATCGCAATAAGGCGTTTGCAGCATACCGGATTTTGAACAAACCGAAACAGTGGTTAATCCTGTTTCAGGCCGGATAAAATCCCGGTACGGCATATCTTCATGAATCGACTTCATAAAGTTTGCCCACGGAGGCCCTGCAAGCATTGCACCGGTATTGTCGAGTCCGAGCGACTGCCCTCCCTTGTCATATCCGAACCAAACTGCGGCGGTATAATACGGAGAGTAACCGATCGCCCATGCATCCGACCAGTTTTGGGTCGTACCGGTTTTACCTGCAATAGGCATGGAAAAATACTTACCGGTTTTTTTATCCTTAAAGCGGAATTTTGATCCGCTGCCGGAAGCAGTCATAAGTGTTCCTGCGGTAATCGTTTTCTGTAGTACCGATGTCATAAGATAGGCATTTTGGGGGCTAATAACTTGCATCGCAGTTCCCCTCCGCCGCTGTTCCAGCCGTAAATCCCGTTCGGGATCCATCACAATTGTACCATTGCGGTTTTCTACGGTACGGATGGCAATAGGATCAACCCTTCGTCCTTGGTTTCCAAAGATAGCAAACGCCTTTGCCATCTGAACGGGAGCAACACTGATAACGCCGAGCGCGAGCGGATACAGCCGCGGGAATGTACGGTCTATTTCATCCTGATCGGTGATACCGAGCAGCGCAGCAGAGCGGGTAATCGCAGTATCGAAGCCGATTGTATCGAGTACCTTAATTGCAGGAATGTTCAGTGATTTTGCCAGCGCCCGCCATGCAAGAACAGTGCCCTGCCAATGCCCTGCATAGTTGTTGGGAATATACGGGACACCGCTCTGGTTTTGAAATACTTGCGGCGTATCTTCAAGCACTGTTGCCGGTGTAATCAATTTAGTGTCGAAGGCTGCAGAATATAAAAGCGGCTTAAAAGAGCTTCCCGGTTGCAGACGTCCCTGAGTTGCCCGGATTATCTGATTCGATTCATCGAATTTACTTCCGCCGACAAGCGCCGTAATGTATCCGGTATTATTTTCCAAACAGATGAGCGTTCCTTCAACCGTTTTTCTTGCGAGCTCATCTTGAACTTTTGCCGTACTTTTTGTGCCGGTAATTTTGAGGTTGTTTAAACCGAAAAGCATTGCTGCCATGTCAACAATAGGATTTAAATCACTGCGGTAGTAGGAGAGTGTTTTTGCCTGTACCCGTTCGGAATCGATATGGAGTGCCGGAATATTAAAGGCAAGCGAAACCAGTGCAGTAATGTTGCTGTACAGTTCGCTCTGTGCAAATCGGTGCGAACGGGTATTCCTTACGCGGCTATTGGCAATGCGGATATAGTCTCCCATCTCTTTTTCAGCTGCTGCTTGATGCCGCAGGTCGCAAGTGGTATGTACGATATATCCATCGGAATAAAAATCCATTGTACCGTACATCATCGTTTCAAGCTGACGGCGTACATATTCGGAAAACCAGCGGGCTTTATCTTCACGGTTAAACCATGCAGACGAAGCAGTGCGGGTATAATCGAAATGAGCCCAATACTCATCGTAGGACTCGTCCCGTTCCTCTTTGGAGAGATAACCGAGCCGCACCATCTCGTCGAGAATATAACCTTGACGTTCCTGCACACGGTTCGGATATTCAAAAGGATTGTAATAGGCGGGGTTTGACAGCTGAATAACCAGTATTGCCGCTTCCGCAGGGGTGATTTCCGCGACGGAATGTCCGAAATAAAAACGGCAGGCAGCGCTTACTCCGTAGGTACCTCCGCCGAAATATACTTTGTTCAAATAGAGTTCGAGGATTTCGTCTTTCGAGTACCGGCGTTCCATTTGAACCGCCCACCACAGTTCTTTAATCTTTCGCGAAATACTCATATCGGTACGGTCACAGTACAAGAGACCTGCGATTTGCTGTGTAATAGTACTTCCGCCGCCGAGTGTCTTACGGGTAAGTTTTCCGATAACGGCACGGAAAATTGCTTTTAAGGTAAAGCCGCGGTGCCGATAAAAGCTGCGGTCTTCACGGACAAGGAGCGCATTGATCAAGGCCGGCGGTATCTGCTCGAATTTAATAATCTCCCGTTTTTCGTTGGAAGAGAATTCGGTAATCAAATCCCCGCGTATATCAAGTATCCGGGTCGGTAAGTCGGGATTAAAAGCCGTAAATTGTTCACTTTGCTTTACGGCAGCCGTTTCTGCCAGTAAGTAGCCCAGCATCGCTGAACCTGCAACAAGCACGGTAAAAACAATAATAAGATAAATATATAAAAAGACGGTGCGTCCGCGCATGTGCCTATAAAAGCATAAAATCATTTTTTTTTCAAGCATATACCTGTGTCTGTACAATATTGACACTTTACCGCTATCAAATAATAATAGCTGCAAGGAGCATATAAAATGAAAAGACTAAATAAGATAGTTCTGTTTGCCGTATTCGGAATTATACAGATTGTATCATTTGTATCATGTGCCAAAAATGAAAGACAAAGCACGAATAATGAGAGTAATCCTGCCGGTGAAGTAGCGGCAGCCGTTCATACGGATACAAAACAAGAGTCTGCGTCCGATATGGGGAATGCTATGGGCATTAGCGGAGTTATTTATGTGAACAATGCGGGACTTTATGCGGAAAACGACGAAGGAAAAATGAAGTGGATTGCTGAAGCTTCACTGGGTGATAAAGCGCTCTATTTGGGAGAAAAGAAAGAAGCCGTAAGAACCGATGGACAAAAACGGACATTTTTTCATGTTGAGCTTAACGGGCAGCGTTATTGGATTCAAGAGTATTCTTATGAACCCGATACCATCGCAGCTTTTATTTCGGGACAGGACGTCGTGCTGTATAAATCGGAATCCCTTGCGGCTATGACGGATGAGTTTATTCCTCGTTATGCTATTGTTGCGGTATATAAAGACAGCCTTGAAAAGCCGGACAGTA
The DNA here is from genome assembly GCF_024181085.1 of Treponema sp. OMZ 857. NCBI lineage: Bacteria > Pseudomonadati > Spirochaetota > Spirochaetia > Treponematales > Treponemataceae > Treponema > Treponema sp. OMZ 857. The sequence goes on along the minus strand of NZ_CP051147.1, from coordinate 1,594,708 downwards.
AATTTATTAAAATTGCAGCGTATAATCCGGAACTGGTTAGTTCATGGAGTATTAAGGATAAATATGTAAAACGGGATGCGGTAGAAATGGATGAAATGAGTGTTTCGGCTATGATTCTCGCTCAGGTTGCGATGGAATCGAAAAACGACACCATACGGACGGAGCTGTTCCAGAATGCAATTGAACTGGGTTCTCCTTATAGCGATACCATTGCAGTTTTACAGTCGCTTTCCGAAATTATGATAAAAGAAGAGAATTTCATGAAAGAGCTTACAGCTGAAAAAATCAGTGAAAAAGTTACGGCTATCGACGATATCAATCTTTTAAGTATTCCCGATGAAGACTCTGCAAGAACGGTAAATATGCTGAAAGCAGGAGCATCGGCTACTGCCACCCGCAAATATATTAAACAGGATGGAGATTCCGAGAGTGGTATTGAATGGCTCTATATCCAAAACAAGCAAAAAAAAGGCTGGGTTAGAGCGGATTCGGTAAAACTTCAAAACGGATAATATTTATTCGTGCAGTTTAATATTACCCCCTGACGCTCTTGATATTTTACCTTGCGTAATCTATAAAAAAAGGTTACACTAAATAAATAGCAGTATCCGAAAGCGATTCAAGTTTTTAAAGATGCCTTAGCAATATTCAGATTTATGAGAACAACATACCCCGATGTGCTGCGTCGGGGTATGTTGATTATTAGAGGAGACTCGATCATGGATAGTAGTACCATTCTGGCTTATGCAAAGCAGTATATGGCGGAAGAAACCGATCCGACATTCATAAAAGAAGTGGAAGCACTCGTTACAAAGAACGATGAGAAAGAGCTGTTTGACCGCTTCTACCGTCAATTGGAATTCGGAACCGGCGGTTTGCGCGGGATTATCGGCGGCGGAACAAACCGGATGAATCCCATGGTGATTAAAAAGGCAACCCAGGGGCTCGCCGACTATATTATCGAAACCTTTCCTGAAAAGGCAAAGAAAGGTCAACTAAAAGCGGTTATCGCGCATGATTCACGCCGCTATTCGGATGTGTTTGCAGAGGCAACCGCACTCATCTTTGCAGCGAATGGTTTTACAGTCTATTTGTTTTCGGCATTACGCCCGACACCGGAGCTTTCCTATGCAATCCGCGAGCTCGGCTGCGATACCGGCGTTGTCGTTACCGCTTCGCACAATCCGCCGCAATATAACGGATACAAAGCCTATTGGAATGATGGAGCGCAAGTTATTCCGCCCCACGATAAGGGCATTATCGACAAGGTAAACACGGTTAAAAAAGTGAACATGATGAACCGTGACGGAGCGATTAAGAGCGGGAAACTCATCATCATCGATAAAGAAATAGACGAAAAATATTGGGCGAGCGTTAAGGCCAAGCTGCATCGCGGTAATCTTATTAAAGAGATGTCCAAGTCCGTAAAAATTGTCTACACACCGCTGCACGGTACCGGTGCGATGCATGTCGAGAAAGTGCTTGGCGATATGGGCTTTAACATCATCACCGTACCCGAACAGCGCCAGCCGGATGGAAATTTTCCGACGGTGAGCTATCCTAACCCCGAAGACCCTGCTGCGCTTAAAATGGCGATTGAATTAGCGGAAAAAGAAGGCGCAGATATTTTAATGGCAACCGACCCCGATGCAGACCGTTTTGCCTCAGCGGTAAAAGATGCCAACGGAAAGATGCATCTTATTACCGGTAACCAGATGGGAGCTCTTTTTACCGACTATCTCTGCCTGACTGCAAAAGAATTCGGCGTTATGCCGGCAAAACCCGCTATTGTTCGTTCCATTGTAACGTCCCATCTGTGTGATCGCATCGCAAAAGGTTACGGAGTTGAAGCCTTTGAATGTCTAACCGGTTTTAAATGGATCTGCAATAAGGCTGATGAAATTTCCAAACAAGGGTATCACTATATTTATGGTTTTGAAGAAAGCTACGGCTATAATTTCGGGATGGAAATCCGCGATAAAGACGGAATTGCAGCTTCCGCACTTTGTGCCGAAATGTCGCTCTATTGGCGTAAACAAGGAAAGAGCTTGTTAGAGCGTTTAGACGAACTCTTTATGCAGTACGGCTGTTTCTACGAAACAACCATCAACAAGGTATTCCCCGGTGCGGAAGGTGTAGAAATTATGAAAAATATGATGATAAAGCTTCGCACTTCCGCGTTAAAGGATATTGCCGGTGTAAAGGTTCTCACCATCCGCGATATCGATCAATCATGTTCCTACAACCCGCTTACTCCCGATAAGAAAGAAACGGTAGATCTTCCGGTAAGCAATGTGCTGCAGTATTATCTTGAAGACGGAACAATTATCAGTGTCCGTCCGAGCGGTACCGAACCCAAGATCAAGTTTTATATCATCCATCCGCAGCCGGTACAGGGTAAGGATGTTGCCGCTGCCCAGACCAAAGCAGAACAGCAGGTTAAAATTTTTGCTCAAGCATTGGACACTCTTGTCTAATGACGAGTTATGATTGGTTGGCTGCCGTATACGACACGGCAGCCTTTATCGCTTTTGATACCGAAACGACCGGACTTGATCCTGCATCGGGGCGTATCGTCGAAATCGGTGCGGTAAAGTTCGACCGGTGCGGTGTTATTGCCCGGTACAATGTGCTTATCAATCCCAAAATGCCGATGCCGGAAGAAGCAGGCAAGGTCAACGGAATCACCGATGAGATGCTGAAGGATAAGCCGCTGATAGCCGATGTCTTTCCCGACTTTTTCGATTTTATCGGCACCGGTGTTTTAGTTGCGCATAATGCTCCGTTTGACATAAACTATGTTAATGCGGAGTTAAAGCGCGCCGGAAAATCTCCTTTAACCAATAAAGCCATCGATACGCGAATATTTGCAAAGGAAGTATTTCCCGGACTTTCCAGCTATGCATTACAGGATCTTGCCGTGCAGTTCGGCATTACAGCGCTGGAAGCTCACCGAGCCGAAGACGATGCCCGCGTCTGCATGGAGCTTTTTGAAAAGATTTTAAGCAGATTTTTAAAAAACAATCCCGAACTGGTAGAAAAAATCCGTGCAGAAACGGATGCTGCAAGCCTGTTAGCCCCCGAAACGGAGCAAAAAGAGAAAGATTATTCACGGAGTTTATTTTGATACCGCAACAAAGACGAGAAACGACCACAATCCAAAATCCTTTTAAGGCGCCCGTGTATTATTATGCCCGCACCGACTCTACCTTACAAGCCGCCCGCGAATGCCTTGCCGACGGTTGTCCCGACGGCACGTTCATCTATGCCGGCTACCAAACGGAAGGTCGCGGCCGCATGTCCGGCCGGCAATGGTTTTCCCCTGCAGGGGAAAACCTGCTCGGTACACTCATTTTGAGGCAGCCCGCATCCACCGATTTTACGCTGCGGATAGGCTTAGCCGCTAGTCTAACACTCGATTCTTTTTTGCCTTCCGGCGTACGGACTGCCGTTAAGTGGCCAAATGATATCTTGATCAACGGTAAAAAAACTGCCGGCATCCTGTGCGAAAGCGCGGGCGGCTGTGTTCTTGCCGGTGTCGGTATCAACCTGCTTCAAACGGCTTTTTTGCGGAGTATAGAACACACGGCAACTTCGCTTGCAATGATTATCGGCGCGGATAAATGCCCCACGTTTGAAGTGTTTATTCCTGCGCTGCTGACTCAAATACAGGAATGTCTTAGTCGCCGCGATTGGAATGAAGAAATCAGCCGCCGGCTTTGGAAGCGAGGCTCTATGGTTCGCTTTATGCGCGGGCAACAGGAAGACGATATTATCGAAGGCATTCTTACCGGTATTGCTCCGGATGGGGCGCTGTGCATTACGGAAGAGGATAAGGAACATCGGTATTATTCGGGAGAACTGATCTATTAATCATCCTCGCGGCACTTAGGGATGATAACGAGATTCCGTTCCGCGTCATAAAAGGGTGTTTGTACCGGTATCACCTGATAGTCCGGTTTATGAGCGCCCAATGCCTGCATCTCTTCTTCAATTGCAGTGAGCTTTCCTTTGTAGGCAGCTAAGATACCGGTACTGTGAATTCGTTTTTGCAGGGTAGCAAGCATTGCGCGGTCAAGCGGCCGAAACGCTCGGAATACGGCAATATCAAAATAATCGGCAGGAGCTTTTTCCGCTTCGGATTTCAGCACGGCGGTGTTAGTCAGCCCCAGCATTGCTTGTACGTTTTCCAAAACAGCGCATCGTTTGTGCATCCGCTCTATTAACGTAAATTTAATGCTGGGATCTTTAAGTAAAAACAGACATGCAAGCGGAATTCCCGGCAGCCCCGCCCCGGAACCGATATCCGCAATAGTACAGGTGTCTTCGCGTTTGTATGAATCGAGCCGGTGCGCTAATGCTTCCCACGGCGCAAGACTGTCGAGGATATGCTTGATAATCAGCTCTTGAGTGTTTTGTACCTTTATCAAATTAAATGCGGCATTAAATGTTTCAAGTTCGCGAATATATCGCGTTAACATATCTACCAATTTACCGTGCCGGTCTTCAATATGTAATGCGGCTAATCCCGCTTGTAAAAGTTCCGTGTTTTGTGTATCCATTGTAAAGTGCGCTCCTAATGCCGATCACAAATTAAATCTAAGGAAAACCGGTGAGCAAAGCTCACCTCTAAAAAACTAACCTTGAGTTTTTTAAGATGCCCGAAAGGTACCTGCTTAAAACTTAAAACGATCTGCCGCCGCCGCCGTGTGAGCGCCCGCTCGAAGATGTATGGGTGGAGCTTCCGGAGCTGCCGCTTGATTTGTTTTTAGGCCGTACGGTGCTTATTGTATTGGTGCTGATGAGCGGGTCGTCCGTAGAAGCAAAGTGTACCTGTGTTTGTTTCGCTCGATTATAGTACGGTTTTGCACCGGCGATTTTATAGCGTTTTAATAAAACCAAGAAGCTGATTAAAAACACGAAAACGCCGGTGCCGAGGGCAAATAAGATGCTGCTTTTCAGCTTTGCGGCGGCCGCTTGTTCCGGTGATTGGATTATGGTGTGCAGTTCATCGATATATGCATTGATACCGGCGGCATAATTTCCATCCGCTGCTCCTCCGTTGATGAGCGCATCGAGTAGATCATCAATACGGGAATCGGTAACGGTATTGATAGTACGCTTACCTGAGGTTGAAATATGCGCTTTTCTTCCGCTGCCGTCGACGTATCCCGTTACGATTAACAGCAAGATTCCATCGCGGTCTTCTCCGTAGCCGTAGCCGCCGTAATCAAAGAAATCATCTGCGTATGCTTCCGCCGTCAAATCACCGGTGTCGGGAACCAGTACCACTGACGCATCCGTTTTGAGGCTTTCGGAAAATTCCGTAAAGCGTGCCGCTATTTCCTGTTGTTCGCTGAGAGTCAGAATGCCCACCATATCGACGACCGGGGTCCCGGCAAATTGTTCTGCTGGAATAAAAAGTTCGTCGGCATCCCATTCGGTTTCGCTCCAATCAGCCTCGTCCGAAGTGCTCGTCTCTGCATAAAGAAGTATAAAGGGGAGAAAACAGCAAAAAAGCGTTATAACGAACAGTTTCTTATAAGCGTATTTTTTTGAACATACCGGCGTTATCATCGTTACCATATAAACATCCCTCCTAAGAACATGAGCGCACCGAATACGATGCCGAGAAGCCCCGATGTCAGTGCTGCTTTTGCCTTATCCAGCGGCAGTTCGCCGCAGGTTGTACCGGTTTGTCCGTTTACGGCAAATACATACGGCTTACCGTGATAGATGTAGGTAAGAATCCACGAGGGGAGTAACACATACCGTTGATCGCGGACGGAATACGCGGTTGAATCTTTTTCCGATTCAAAATGAGTACACGATGTTGACTCTTTGATAAGTGCCTCTGTGGTTTGTTTTGCTTGTGTCATTAAAGCGGGTTTTATTGCTTCTTTATCTTCGGTGTATTGTTCGGCAAAGAAGCCTGCCAAATACCCTGCGGAAAAATTTTTCATCTCCGCTTCATCGTAGGGAGTAATACTGTTGAGTAACGATTCGTCGATTTTTGAAAATGCAAGCTTTTGTAGGTTGTTTACAGCAATATCACCGGTGCGGTCGATTTTGTATTTATCGGTTTTTACATAGTCTCGGTCTCCGCTTGACCAGCGGGTAACGTTCACACCGACCGCATGGTAGTCAACCTTTGCATCGATGTCTGCTTGCCAATACGGAAGGTAAATGCCGGTGATTTTTTCCTGCTGCATTTCGCTCGTAAAGCCTTTGGGGGTAAATTTCTTTTTGCCCGCCCAGTCCAGAAATTTCTGCACAGCGGTCTTTTTATCAACCTTAAACGGGATAATGCGGTCGGGTTTAAAATCGCCCTTGAGCCGGTCGGTTATAACGACCGGGCTGTGGCAGTAGTAGCAAAAGGCCGCCGTTGAGGTGTCGCCCGCAACCACTTCCGCGCCGCAGTTAGCGCATTGGTATACCTTAACCGTCTGTCCACCTGTTTCGGTGCTGTTGCCGGAAGCGGTATCTTTATCGGTGCTTCTACTGTTGTCATTTCCCGTATCGGATTCCGGTGCGGCGTTATTACCGGCAGAAGAAGCGTCGGCGCTTTCGTCTGCTGCAGCAGTTTTAGCTTGCAGTTTTTCGAGATAGGCAGTCAGTTCTTCTTCCGTATGCTCGGTAAAACAGTATCCGCATTTAAATTTACCCAATCGCGGGTTAAACTCAATCGGCGCTCCGCACGCGGGGCATTTGTAGTTTATTACACTCATATCATTCCTCTGTCAGGGTAACCACACCAGATTTTTATAAATTAATACGCCCTCAGAATAAGAGGCTGTTCAACCAGAGTTTCGCCGCTTTGCGGCTCAAATGGTTGCCCAACCTCTTATTCTGAGGAATTTGATTTATCCATCTGATGTGTTTACCCTTCTTCTGAAACATAAAGCGAAATTTTTTTAAAATTTCGCAGAATAAGGAAAGCACCTGCTTGGGATTTTGGGTTGCAGTTGCCTTAAATCCTCTTAATTCTAAGATTCGCGGTCGTGCTAGAGTTTTGAACCGCACTCGGAACAGAATTTTGTTCCGGGTTTAACTTCTGCGCCGCATGAAGGGCAATTATTTCCTGCGGGTTTCGGTGTACCGCATTCCGCACAGAACTTACCGGTATTCTTGTGTCCGCATTCGGTGCAGAACCATTCCCCTGCCGCTTTTCCTTGAGCAGCTTGTCCCGCTGCGGCGGTTTGCTGCCCAGCCTGTTGTTGAGCTGCTTGCTGCATTTGCATCTGCTGCATATTGGTTTGGCTTGCCTGTCCCATAAAGTTTCCGCCTGCGTTCATGCCCATTCCCATGCCCATAAATGCCATACCGGCGCCTGCCTGATTGGAACCAGCCGCCTCCAGCCCCCGCGCAATAGAACCCTGCACAAACCCTTCACGGATAGAAGGATCGCCGAGCATTGCGCCTTTGTTTCTCATATTGATGAGTTCTTTGGAGCTGTCGTCATACGTGATGCTTGCGATACCGACTGCCAGCACCTCCATACCGCGCAGATCTTTCCACGAATCATCGAGAATCTGCGACATGTGCTTACTGAGGAGTGTTCCCTTTGACGGAATAAACGAAATCCGTTCGCCTTCCATCGACATCTGGCTGATGGCCGCCTGCAATGCCTCTAAAAATTCGGTTAAATACTGCTCGTTGATTTCATCGATATGTACATGCGTTGCATTTCGGGGACAAGCTTCTTTAAAGAATTTGATAGGATCGGTTATCTTGATGGAGTAATTTCCGAACGCCCGCAAAAAAAGTTCTGCATTATAGAAATTATCAAAATACTGGAGCGGATTGGGCGTACCGAACTTAATCCCCTTGATTTCCTGCAAATTGATATAGAAAACTTCCTGCTTCATCGGTGTCGTTCCGCCGAATTTAAAACGGCTGAACGTTTCTTTTAAAGCATCGCCGAAGCTACCGCTGAAAAGAGAGGGAGCCGAACTGTTATCAACTTTAAAATATCCCGGTTCCGCCGTGTAGTCGATAATTTTTCCGCCGTCTACCAGCATCATAAACTGATTTTGATTAACATGGATAATCGACCCATTAGAAATTACATCACTTGAACCTTTGGTATTCCTGTTACGCTTATCCGTGCGCACCGGTACACCCTTTGCCAGCACGATACCCTCACCCATATCATCCGCTTCGACGACCTCAAGCCACTGATCCGCTAAACCGCCGCCTACCGCGCTAAGCGCCGCTGTTATCAATCCCATAGTATTACTCCTCTCTGTTTGTAAGATCTCTATTTTATAAGCTCTATATTAGTATAGAAATGAAGAATCGGTAAAGAGGGGGAGATAAGTAGAACATGGAACTCAGTTTTTAAAAAGGCTACTCAAAAAATAAGCAATAATAAAAGATGGGATGGGATACACGTTTGCGACGAATGATGTCCCATGGAATGCCGGGAGGTAAACTTCTTGCAGAATGTATTAAAATATGCTATAACAGCACCAGTTTGTAAACCGGGGTAAACAATAAGAATACATTGATGCTGCAAAAAAAATTCTCTGTTGAAACAGTAAAATATCTTGTTTTATTTTTATTCCTGATAGCGATAACGGTTTTTTCTATATTTATTGCTGTTTCGCTCGGCCCTGTTAAAATCGGATTGGCAAATACGTACCGGATTATGCTGGGAAAAGCAGTTGCCCCCAATTTACTGACCGGTCTTTCAAACGCTGCTATTGCGATTGTATGGAATATGCGTGTACCGCGGGTTTTACTCGGGTTTTTTACCGGTACAGGGCTTGCCGTTTGCGGATGCGTTATGCAGGCAACGGTCAACAACCCGATTTCCGAACCGTACATTTTGGGTATTTCTGCCGGTGCGACATTCGGGGCTGTTGTCAGTATCATTCTCGGCTTTATTTCTGCCGTAGGGCTTGGAGCCTTTCTCGGCGCGATTGCCGCGACCGTATTGGTGCTGATCATCGCTTCATCACAGCGAAAGATGACCACGACAAGTCTCATCTTATCAGGCACCGTGGTAAATGCCCTGTTTACGGCGTTTGCCAATTTTATCATTTCAATTGGGGCAAATTCTGACAGTATTATGACGGTTAAGTTTTGGACAATGGGTTCTCTTGCCGGTACTTCATGGTCATCACTCCCGTTACCGCTGCTCGTAGTCAGCCTTTCGTATTTTTTTTTCTTCTTACAGTACCGCGTTTTTAATGCAATGATGATGGGCGATGAAGTCGCGATAACGTTGGGAATTTCGCTCTACTTCTATCGGTATCTTTTTATGGCAGTCATTGCAGTAATAACCGGTGTATTGGTGTCTGTCTGTGGTATCATCGGGTTTGTTGGGCTGATTACCCCGCATATTGCCCGTGCACTTGTGGGAGCAAACCATCGTAGACTCTTTCCCGTCGCAGCACTCTTGGGTGCGCTTTTTATTATCTGGGCGGATGTATGTGCGCGAATATTGATTCAAAATGCGGAATTACCGATCGGGATATTCACCGCATTGGTTGGAGCTCCCTTTTTTATCTTTATTGTTGCAAAGCATCAACGGGGATCAGGGCAGTAATATGGATTTGATGTGCAAGGATGTCCACTGCAGTATCGCTCATAAAGAAATTTTACGAGGTATATCGCTCCATGCGGACGGGCATAAATTTTATACGATACTTGGCCCAAACGGGTGCGGCAAGACAACGCTCTTAAAAAATATCTACCGGATTATCAAACCGGATTCGGGTGCCGTGTATCTTGACGGAAAAGACATCCGTACTGTCCGCCTCAAGGATTCGGCAAAGGAAATGGCGGTTGTCGCACAATTTAATACGCTGAATTTCAACTGTTCGGTACAGGATATTGTGATGCTGGGGCGGACACCTCATATCCGCTTTATGCAAACCGAACGGGAAGAGGATTTTACCATTATACAGGATGCACTGGCAAAGGTCGGGATGTTGACTCGAAAAGATCAGCCGTATCAATCGCTATCAGGGGGAGAAAAACAGCGGGTTGTGCTTGCCCGTGCAATCGCTCAGCAACCTTCTCTCTTATTGCTGGATGAACCGACCAACCATTTGGATATAAAATATCAGCTGGAGATATTGCAGATTGTAAAAGATTTACGGATTAACGTACTGGCTGTGCTGCACGATATACAGTTGGCATGCCGGTATTCGGATTATTTGTATTTGATGAAAGACGGGGATATTTTATATGAAGGAAGTCCTCGCACAACTATTACCGAAGAATCCATGCTGACGATCTACGGTGTCCGGTGCAATATCAGCTGGACAGAGGATTCGCAGGCGATGATTCACTATAGGGGGCCGCTATAATATCTTTGGCTATGCTATCTTTGATAGATAGAAAAGACATCGGCATCTCTAAAAATCTATATCTCAGTTTTTAGAGAGTCACACAACTCTCAGGAGGTTATTCAAATGAAGCAATGTATTAGTATTGCATTGGCTCTTTTTCTTGCTGCCGCAGTGAGTGCGGAAACGGCATATCCGGTCAGTGTTACCACCTATGACAAAGACGGCAAAGTGATAACACAGGTCTTTAAGCAAGCGCCTAAAAAGGTTATTACCAATAATCTTTCAATGACGGAAATGCTGATCGAACTCGGCTTGCAGGATCGTATTATCGGTATGCTGGATCCGGATAATGCAGTGACCGGTAAGTATAAGAAAGCGATCGATTCTATCCCTCATATCGGGAATAAGAAAACCGTTTCCCGGGAAGTGGTATTTTCGTATGGACCGGATGCAGTGCTCGGTAGAAACATGATGTTTTCCGAAAAATCTTTGGGTACGGTGAGCTTTTGGAACGAAAACGGTATCCCGATATATGCACAAAAAGCTTCGGTTTTGAATATCAAGCAAGATCTTCAAAATATTATCGAAGATGTGAGAAATCTTGGCATTATTTTTAATGTACAGGACAAGGCAGAAGCGTATGCAAAGCAACTCGAACAACGTTTGAATGCTGTGCTGCAACATATTTCAACAAAGGGGACTTCTTTAAAGAAGGCGCTTATTATGTGTGCATATAATGGCACAACGTTCGGGGCGTATAAATCTGCATTGCAAGAAAGTCTCCTGAATGTACTCGGTTATACCAATATTGCAACGGGTACGTCAGGGCTTACGACAGAAAATCTGATAACTATGAATCCTGAACTGATCATCTATGTAACGAGCGACCGGAATAAAAAATTAGACGCAAATGCGATTTCGTCTTTGCAGGCAAATGTAGTACTAGTTGACGTACCCGCTATTGCTCAGCGTAAAATTATGACGATTTCCTATGATGAGCTGATGGACTATGGTACGGCTGTGCTGAATGCCTTGGAAGCTGTTGATGCCTTCCTGCGGAAGTAGCTTCAGTACGAAACGCGATATAACGAACCATATCAGTCTGTCCGGTATAGACATTACCGTGTCGGAACCTGCAGAATATAACCTGCAGCACCATTATCCTGCGGTTTTTGTCAACGACGGACAGATTGAATATCTGGAATCACTGGTACCGAGTATTTTCTTGTTCGGGCTGCACGCACGCAACCGATTTGACGACTATACACCATGGGCTGCCGAGTCATTCCGCACCGATTGTCCTCCTTTCGGTGGCAAGGGCGCGGAATATCATCATCTATTGTTCAAGACACTACTGCCCGAACTGAAAACTAAATATCCCCTTGACGATTCGAGGCTTGCATATGGGGGCCATTCCCTCGGTGGCTTAGCTGCCGTGTGGAGTTTATTCGAATATACCGATATACCGTACATATTTTCCCTTTGCGGTTCGTTTTGGTATCCCGGATTTCCGGAATACTGCCGTGAACACAAAGTTTTGCATAGCAATGCCTCTGTCTATTTGCTGAACGGAAAGAGAGAGGGCGGAAAACACGGCAACCGGTTAGAGAATGCGCCAAAATACGCAGCAGAAGTACATCAGGCGCTTAGAATGCAGATAGCACATACAACCGTTGTGTTCGATCCGTTCGGGCATCACGATAAAATGCTTGAACGCTTCAGGGCAGTACAGCAGTGGCTTACCGAATGCTGGCAGCTGTAGAGCGATATTGATTCGTGCGGAGAATCAGCTAATCATAAAAAAATTTAGGCCTTCCAAAATATTTTTAGTTTTTTTCTTGCGTTTTCTCCGATTCTATGGGATACTGAAAAGAGTACAAACATCAGCGGAGGGTTAATTCTATGTTATTAGTTGGAAACGGTATGCTTATCACCCGCGATCCGAACAAGCCTTTTATCGAAAACGGCTGTGTTTGCATTGAGGGAAGTTCAATCAAAGAAGTCGGCGCCGATGCCGAATTGCGGGCAAAGTACCCCGCAGCGGAATATATCGATGCAAAAAAGCGGTGCATCATGCCTGCCTTTATTAACACGCATCATCATATTTATAGCGCTTTTGCCCGCGGCATTGCGTTAAAAAATTACAATCCGCAGAATTTCTTGGATATTTTGGAAGGGCTGTGGTGGCATCTTGATAATAACCTTCTTTTAGAGGATACGAAATACAGCGCTTACACGACGCTGATTGACTGTATTAAAAACGGCGTAACGACGGTTTTTGACCATCATGCAAGCTACGGCAAAACAACGGGGAGTCTTTTTACCCTCGCCGATGTCGCCGAAGAGCTCGGTTTGCGGGTGAACCTTTGCTATGAAGTTTCCGATCGGAACGGCGAGGCTGAGATGAAAAAAGCGGTTGCCGAAAATGCCGAATTTATCCGCGCTTGTCAAAAGAAGAAAAATCCTATGCAGGCGGCGATGATGGGGCTCCATGCCGCATTCACACTGTCAGATAAAACACTCGAATACTGCGCTTCTCAGCTTCCGGCGGGCGCAGGATACCACATCCATGTTGCGGAGGGGATGTCCGATGTGTTCGATTCGGTGCAGAAACACGGGAAGCGAGTTGTACAGCGTCTCTACGATTTTGACATCCTCGGTAAAAACACCTTTGCCGTGCACTGTATTCACATCAATCCTTTGGAAATGGATTTATTGAAAGAAACCGATACGATGGTCGTGCATAACCCCGAATCGAATATGGGTAATGCAGTCGGCTGTCCGCCCGTGTTGGAAATCTTTAAGCGCGGCATTTTGATCGGGCTCGGTACGGACGGATATACGAGCGATATGCTTGAATCGTACAAGGTTGCAAATATCCTGCACAAGCACAACACCTGCGATGCTACCGCCGCATGGACGGAAATCCCCGAAATGCTGTTTACCAATAATGCAAAGATTGCCGCGCGGTATTTTGACGGTGAACTCGGCGTCTTGAAAGCGGGAGCGAATGCGGACGTAATCGTTACCGACTATAACCCGCTGACGCCCCTCCATGCCGGTAACGCGAACGGTCACATCCTGTTCGGTATGAACGGCCGTAACGTGGTAACCACTATCGCGGCGGGCAAGGTGCTGATGAAGGATCGCGTTGTTACCGTCGCCGACGAAGAAGCCGTCTTTGCCAAAGCACGGGAAGTCAGCGCCGCCCTGTGGAAGAGGTTGTAGAAAGTAATCTCCCCGGTATTCACAAGAGTATGCATCTGCCGGATACCGGGATTGTTTATACAAACGGAGCAGTTATTCACACTGCATTTGTATCGAATTTATGATGATACAAGGGAGAAAATAGAGTATGAGTGATAGAATGAACCCGATACCATTCAAGAATTTGATGGAATGGATTAAAACGGAGTATCAAACCGAGGGGACGATTTTCGGTGTTAAAAAGCTGTACCGCGCCGATTCCAAACGTTATTTGGAGCTGTTCGGGCAGCGGTTTGAAAACCCGCTCGGGCCGGCTGCGGGGCCGCACACACAGTTGGCGCAAAATATCGTGGCTGCGTATGCTGCGGGCTGCCGATTCTTCGAGTTAAAGACCGTGCAAAAGTTAGACGGAGAAGACCTGCCGGTTGCAAAGCCGTGTATCAATGCGGCGGACGAATGTTATAATGTCGAATGGTCTACCGAGCTGCGCGTACCGCAGGCTTTTGACGAGTACGTAAAGGCGTGGTTTGCGCTTAAAGTGATTTCGCAGGAATACGGTCTCGGCAGCCCCGACGGTTTTATCTTTAACATGAGTGTCGGCTACGATCTTGAAGGGATTAAGACCCCGAAAGTTGACGCCTTTATCGAAGGAATGCGGAACGCCTCGAATACACCGGTGTGGAAGGAATGTACCGACTACCTTTTAAGCCATACCGATTTGTTCCCGTCCGTGTCGGAAGCTTTCCTCCGCGGATTGCCGACGCAGGTGTGTACCTCTATTACGCTTTCCACTTTGCACGGCTGTCCTCCTGCCGAAATCGAACGCATCGCGATGTACCTCATCACGGAAAAACACCTCCATACCTATATCAAGTGTAACCCCACGCTGCTCGGCTACGAGTTTGCCCGCGACCGTATGAACAAGATGGGCTATGAGTACGTTCAGTTTGACGATCATCACTTTAAAGATGATTTACAGTTCAGCGATGCGGTACCCATGCTTGAGCGTTTGCTGCAGGAGTCTGATAAGCGCGGACTGATGTTCGGGGTTAAGATTACCAACACCTTCCCCGTAGACATTGCCCGCGGGGAGTTGCCCGGACAGGAAATGTATATGTCGGGACGGTCGCTGTTCCCGTTATCTATCGCCGTTGCGCTGAAGCTCTCGGAAGTCTTTAACGGAAAACTCCGTATTTCTTATTCGGGCGGCGCGGATTACTTTAACATTGCCGATATTTATGAAACGGGGATTTGCCCCATTACGATTGCAACAACGATTTTGAAGCCGGGCGGATATGCCCGTTGCCAGCAGCTGGTTGGCGAGCTGACAGCCAAGCCGTTTAACAAGGATTTTTCTATCGACGTGGAAAAACTGCGCCGCCTTTCAAATGCCGTTGTTGAAAACCCGCGCCATCGCAAATCGGTTAAGCCCGAAGCGTTCCTCAAGATTCCTGCAAAGGTGCCGCTTGTCGACTGCTTTGCCGCTCCCTGTATTTCCGGCTGTCCCATCAATCAGGATATTCCCGCCTATATCAGGCTGACCGGCGAGCAAAAATACGAAGAAGCGCTCCGTGTTATCACTGATAAAAACCCGCTGCCGTTCATCACCGGTACGATCTGTAATCACCGCTGTATGACCGGCTGTACGCGCAATTTCTATGATGATCATGTGCATATCCGTGCCGTTAAACTCGAAGCGGCGCGCCATGCCATCGAAACTTTGAAGCAAAACCTAAAGGCGCAAAAACCGGCGCAGAAAAACGGAGCGAAGGTTGCCGTTATCGGAGCCGGCCCTGCCGGTCTTGCAGCCGCTTATTTCTTAACTCGCGACGGAGCGGACGTTACCGTATTTGAAAAGAAAGCGCGCGCCGGCGGTATCGTGCAGTACGTCATCCCTGAGTTCAGAATTCCTGCCGCGTCGATTGGGCAGGACGTTGAGCTTGCATCCTCCTTCGGCGCCTCCTTCGTGTATAACAGCGAACAGCGTTCCGTTGAAGCGCTGAAAAAACAGGGCTTTACCCATGTTGTGTTTGCTATCGGTGCGTGGAAGCAGAGTGCGCTGACTTTGGAAAAAGGCGCGGCAGCAAATGTTATCGAATTCCTTGAACAGGCGAAGCAAGCGCCCGAAACGCTCAAGCTGGGGAAAAACGTCGTGATCCTCGGTGCGGGAAACACCGCGATGGATGCCGCCCGCGTTGCAAAGCGCACGAAGGGGGTCGAACATTCCTTTATCGTATACCGCAGAACCAAGCAGTTTATGCCCGCCGATGCGGAAGAATTGGAACTCGCTTTGGAAGACGGGGTTGAATTTAAAGAACTGCTTGCACCTGTTTCGTATGAAAACGGAATTTTGCGCTGCGAAAAGATGAAGCTCGGTGAACGGGGCTCAGACGGCCGGCAAAAACCGGTATCGTCGGGCGAGTTTGTAGACATCCCTGCCGACACCGTAATCGCATCTATCGGTGAAAAAATCGACACCGATCTCTTTGCGGAATCCGGCATTGCGCTGGACGGGAAGGGGAGGGCGCAATACAATCCCGCTACGTTTGAAACAAATGTGAAAAATGTATATGTCATCGGGGATTGTGCCGCAGGGCCTGCTACGGTGGTGCAGGCTATTGCCAATGCAACCAAAGCGGCAAAGGCGATTATCGAGTCGGTAAAGGCGCAGGCGTGGACGGCGCAGTTTACAACACTGAACTACAACCCTGTTACCGCATCGGCGTATTCAAAGCGGGCAATTTTAATGCCGATGAACCTTGCCGCCTCCGACGGCGTTGCAAAAGAAAGCGTCCGCTGTTTGGAATGCTCGACTGTCTGCGAATCCTGCGTCGATGTATGCCCGAACCGCGCAAACCTTGCGCTCACGGTACCCGGTATGCGTATGAAGCAGATTGTTCACGTGGACGGTATGTGTAACGAGTGCGGCAACTGTGCGACATTCTGCCCCTACGAGAGCGCCCCGTACAAAGATAAATTCACGCTGTTCCACTCGGAAAAAGATTTCCTCGACAGCACAAATGAAGGTTTCCTCTATCTTGATGATGCACGCAGCCGATGCAGAGTACGGCTTGCCGGAGAAGTCCGCGATATCACGCTTGCAACGGAAACCGCTCTTCCCAAAGAGCTTTTGCAGATTATCAATGCGGTAAAGACGCAGTACGCGTATTTACTGTAGGTTCAGCTGAGCGTTTAGAAATTAAAAGGCAACCATATCGGAAGATGCGGTTGCCCTGCTTGACGGCCTCAGTTATTCGTGCAGAGGCCGTAATGTCTGCCGTTTCTCGGCAACGCTGTGCATGGGTGAGGGGATTACGGTTCCGTTATATTTCCCTGTGCATCAAGGTAGTATACGGGAATCGTAACAACCGGGTCGCGATCGCTTCGCCATTTTGATTGCAGTCCTTTCTGAAGGGGGCTGTAATAAAAGGCCTTGCTGCTTGCCTCATAGTGAGATGTCCAAAAATCTTTGCCCGTAAATTGAGCTATTTTTTCGGCTTCATCCCGTGAGGGGAGCCAGCCGCCCTGCTCAATGCAGTACATAACTGCAGAATTCTTCGCAGTATGCAATTTAGAACCGTTCGATTCAAATTCGCGCTTTAAGAAAATACTGTTTTCTTTTCCGTCCCCGATATTTGAGCCTATATTCTTTGTGCTTATATGACGTGAGCTGTCCAAATCCCACGGCATCGGCTCGGAGGGAGTGCCCATTGCAAGAAACCGCCACGAACCTGCACCTGTGTTTTCCCATACAATGGTCTTGTTGCCCACTCTATCACCTACGGCGAATGATCTTGGTACAATAGCTTCGTCAAACAAAAAACAGCCGTGCAGCATAAGCGCTACGGCAAGAGTCAGCACGGTCGGCGCTGCACAACGGAAGAGTAATAAACCCTTTAAATTAAGCTTTTTCATGCATAAGTCTCCTTTCAGTTGTTTCCTGATTGAAAAAGTGTAACACGGTGGTGAGAGAAAGGTCAAGAATACGCATTGCCTTTAGCTCCGTATTCTATTATACTAACGATATGCAAACACGTTATTTTACCGTTACCGGTATGAGCTGTGCCGCCTGCTCCGCAAATGTAGAAAAGGCGGTAAGTCGTCTTGCCGGCGTAGAGACGGTGCAGGTCAATCTTTTAACAAAGCGGATGACTGTAACCTATAATCCCGATACCCTTAATACCGATACCATCATACAAACGATAGAAAAAATCGGCTACGGAGCATTTCCGCTGTCTGAGGAAAATGCAGCGAGCCCGTCTGTTCAACAGACTGATTCTGAAATCGCCGATGCCGAAAAAAAACAATTTATCTTCTCCCTTTTCTTTCTTATTCCATTGATGTATGTGTCGATGGGGCGGATGCTCAAGCTGCCGCTTCCGTCTTTTTTTGCAGGAACTGAGAATGCCCTCATCTTTGTCTTTACGCAATTTCTGCTCACGTTGCCGGTTCTTATACTGAACCGCCGTTTTTTCACTAACGGACTTACGAGCTTATTCCACCGTGCGCCGAATATGAATAGCCTCATCGCCATCGGTTCCGGCGCTGCGGTTATTTACGGGATTTTTGCGCTGTACCGGATCGGATACGGCTTAGGGCACGGTCAATTAGATGTCGTGCAGCTCTATATAAAGGATCTCTATTTTGAATCTTCGGCGATGATTTTAACGCTGATTTCTTTGGGAAAATTTTTGGAGGCACGGGCAAAAAAGAAAACCTCCGAAGCATTGGAAAAATTGATTCAGCTTCGCCCCCGAACAGCTCAAATAGTGCGGAATGGAATTGAGATTGAAATTCCGGTAGAAAATATTGTGATCGGTGATGCAATCATTATCAGGCCGGGACAAACATTGCCCGTTGACGGAACTATCATAGAAGGAAGCACATCGCTTGACGAATCTGCCGTTACGGGTGAAAGCCTCCCGGTCGAAAAAACGGTCGGAGATTCGGTGATTAGCGCCTCGCATAATATATCGGGCAGCTTTATCTTCCGTGCTGATAAAGTAGGTAATGATACGACATTGGCGCGGATTATTGCACTCGTCGAGGAAGCGTCCTCATCAAAGGCTCCGGTTGCAAAGCTGGCTGACGTTATCAGCGGTTATTTTGTACCGATTGTCATGTTGATTTCGCTTGCATCCTTTATCGGCTGGCTTATCGTAGGCGCTTCTTTTGAATTCGCGCTTTCGACCGCTATTTCCGTGTTGGTTATTTCTTGTCCCTGTGCGCTCGGGCTTGCGACGCCGACTGCGATTATGGCCGGTACGGGCAAGGGGGCGCAGCTCGGTATCCTCATCCGTTCCGCGGAAGGACTCGAACTCGCTCACCGCGTGAATGCGGTTCTGCTCGATAAGACGGGAACGATCACGGAAGGAAAGCCGACATTGCAGCACATTGAAGTGTTTTCGGAACAGTATACGGATAATGATATTCTGTGGATTGCCTATAGTCTTGAGCATTTATCCGAACATCCGCTTGCTCATGCAATTATCAAGGCGGCAGAAGAAAAAAAACTGTCGCCGTTTAAGGTGCGCGGTTTTGCGGCAGTACACGGGAAAGGAATTTACGGAACGGCTGCAATCGATGAGCTTAACGGAACTACATCGATTAGTAATTTAAGGATCGGCGCCGGAAATACGAAACTCTGCAACGAATTGGGAATTCCCGTATCGGAAGCGATTCAAATGCGGATTGCGGAAGCTGCCGAACAAGGCGCTTCTCCGCTACTGGTTACAATAGGGGATGAATGTGTCGGGCTTATCACCGTCTCCGATCCGGTAAAAGAAGACAGTATCCGGGCTATTCATGATTTCCACGAAATGAGTATCCATACGGTTATGCTGACAGGAGACAATCAGCGGACGGCGGAGGCTATCCGGAAAATTGTCGGGATCGGGGATGTCGCAGCAGAGCTATTGCCGCAGGATAAAAAAGCAAAAGTTGAATACTATCGCTCGAAAGGGTTTTCACCGGCTTTTATCGGCGACGGTATTAACGATGCGCCTGCACTGACTGCTGCGGATGTCGGTATCGCGATCGGCGGCGGCACGGATATCGCTATCGAAAGTGCCGATATCGTACTAATGAACAACAGTCTCGAAACGGCGGTTACTGCAATTCAGCTTAGCAAGGCTGTGATGCGTACCATTAAACAAAACCTGTTCTGGGCGCTCTTTTACAATTCGCTGTGTATTCCGCTTGCGGCAGGTCTCTTTTATACCGTATTCGGGCTTAGGCTTAGTCCTATGTTTGCCGCCGCTGCAATGAGCTTCAGTTCGGTGACGGTTGTTACCAATGCATTACGGCTGAATAGATTCCGCCCAAAACGCATTGCACAGGATGTTCATAATATGCAATACTGTTGCGCTGTTCCTACCGATGAAAAGCATGATGATACAAAACCGGAAAATATAACGCATAAGGAGAATATCGATATGAAAAATATCACGTTGACTGTTGAAGGAATGTCCTGCGGGCATTGTTCCGCTCGGGTTGAAAAAGCGTTGAACGCTATCGAAGGTGTATCGGCAAAAGTCGATTTGGGTGCAAAAACCGCCTCCGTTACCTATCCCGATTCTGTAACAATCGATGCGCTCAAAGCTGCCGTAACCGATGCAGGCTATTCAGTAACCGGCTCACACTAAAAAATCGAAACGTTAGGCACGGTGTATATCATCTCTCATCTCTTCACTATGGATAGATTAAGGTATCGATTACGGCAGCCGCTCTGCGTTTTTATTTCTTTTTTTCTGATTGCCTCACTTCTGTCGGCGGCTCCGGTTAAAATTACTTTTTCTGCCGATAAACTCCAAGGATCGGGGGGAAAAGGACAAACCTCAACCTCACTGACCGGTAATGCAAAGGTAAGTGTAGATTCTCTCACTATTTACGGTGAGCGTATCGAACTATACGGTAAAGATTACCGGTATATTAAGGCAAGCGGGAGTGTAACCGGAGAAGATGCGGAAAAAGGCTTTACGTTTTCCGCCGCTTCGTTATCTTATGACCGCGAAACGGAAGTAGCTGAGTTTATGGGGCAAGCAAAGGTTGAGGATACCAAAAATAAGGTAGAAACAGCCGCCGAACGTATCGAATATAATCAAAAAAATGAAATTATCCTTTTACAAATGGCGGTAAAATTAAAGAGTAAAGATATTGCTTGCGACTCGCTTTTTGCCGTTTATAACCGGAACACTTCTATGCTTGAATTAACGGGGAAGCCAACGGTTAAGAAAGGGAAAGATGAATTTAAGGCTGCTCGAATTTCAGTCAATCTGGATACCGAGGATATTAAACTTGAAGGAAAGGTGAGCGGTTCGGTTACCGAAGAAAAAGAAGAAACAAATAAAACGGAAACTCCTCCAAAGGAAGAGATTTCGTCAAAGGAAGAAACAAAAACGCCATGAGTGACGGCCTGAACTATTTATCCGAAGAGGATACAATGCATCACAATATTGAGCATTCCGAACAAAATACGGAAATAGCATTGCTGAACACCGAACCGTTTCGAGATGCCGAGAGTAATGATGAGCCGGTACAAAGCGATTTCTTGTATGCCTCTCGGTATTTTACCGATGCTTATATGTCTAAGAGCATATTACGTGTGGAGGGGTTGAATAAGTCATTCCATAAAAAACAAGCTGTCCGTGATGTCAGTTTTTCTATGACACAAGGAGAAGTCGTCGGACTGCTCGGCCCGAACGGAGCAGGAAAAACGACGAGCTTTTATATGATTGTCGGCTTCTATACGCCGAACTCAGGCGGGATATACCTCGATGATCGCTGCATTACCAATCTTCCGATGTATAAGCGAGCCCGCATCGGTATATCGTATTTGCCACAGGAGGCTTCCGTATTCCGTAAACTCTCCGTCGAGCAAAATATCGATGCTATTTTGGAAACACGAAAAGATTTAAGCCGTGCGGAACGGAAGGAAAAACTTGATTCGTTATTGGAAGAATTCGGCATTACCGCTAATCGGAAACAACCTGCATATACCTTGTCGGGAGGAGAGCGCCGGCGTACCGAAATCGCGCGGGCGTTGGCTATCGAACCGAAGTTTTTATTGCTCGACGAACCATTTGCCGGTATTGATCCGATTGCCGTGCATGATATCAAGCTGATTATCAGATTGCTTGCCCGCCAAAATATCGGAGTGCTTATTACCGATCACAATGTCCGCGACACCTTAGAAATTACCGACCGCGCCTATATTATCAATAAGGGCGAAATTGTCGAACAAGGGCCGCGTCAGAAGATATTGAAATCCGAGATTGCACGAAAGGTCTATCTCGGCGAAGAATTTAGAATGTAGGGAGATACTATGAAATATATTTGGATTATCGCCGGTTTCCTCTTTTTGGGACTCGGCTTACTCGGTGTGGCCTTGCCTATTTTGCCGACAACCCCCTTTGTGATTGTGTCGGTCTTTTGTTTTGCAAAAGGTTCAAAGCGTCTGCATCAATGGCTGCTTTCCACTAAGCTCTATCAAAATCATGTTAAACGATTTAATGAAACCCGCTCAATGACGCTTAAAAGTAAAATAGTTATTTTAGGGTTCGCTTCTTCAATGTTGATTGCCGGGTTTTATTTTTCAAAGAATGTCTATGCCCGTATTATCATCATATTGCTGATATGCATAAAATATTATGTATTTATCTTTAAGATAAAAACCGCCCCCGACCCGACAAAAGAAACGGAAGCGATTTTTATTGATTCTGATCGGTAGAACCGGACGAGGTTTCTTCCTCGCTCAATGAGATTTCGTATTCGGAATAGAATTGCATAGAGAGCTTTTTTCCCATACCGTCTACCGTCAAGGTAAGGTCACAGTATTCGGGGCTGAGCGTTCCCGTCAATAGAGCCTGAGGTTTTGACATCGCAACCTTATATATTCCGGTGAGACCGTCAATAATGTATGCGCCGGTCTCATTTTGTATTATCTCTTCTCGACGAATAATAAATTGAAAAAATGAAGAGAACGGCATTTTTCCCAGTTTGAATTTATCCGACCGTATTTCAATATCTCCCGATGGAAGTGCAGTTACGATCAGCATTACTTGGTTTTCAACTGATTCTTTGTTGACGGTACTATAGATCGTTTTTTCTGCACCGTCGGACAGCGCTTTCACATTGACTATTTGACGATATAACACAGTGCTTTCAGCGCTGAATACAAGAGTAGCGGCAGTCAAATAAAAAAAAGTTAATAAAATTTTCATGTATTGTATCATAATAATGACATAAAAAATGTCAAGGTACGGTTACAAGTATTATACACGAGACCTCAAACATAGCCTGCCGCATTATTCCTTATAGACCAACTTGATGGGGCAATGGTCGGAACCCAATACATCGGCTTTAATTGATGATTCGCAAATATTCGGTAAAAAGGCGTTGTCTACACAGTGATAGTCTATTCTCCATCCGATGTTTTTCTCGCGGGCATGGAAACGGTAGCTCCACCACGTATATTGATGAGGTTCCGCACAAAAATGCCGGAAGGTGTCGGTGTAGCCCGCCTGCGTAAAGGTATCCATCCATGCCCGCTCTTCAGGTAGATAGCCGGGATTTTGCTCGTTTGCCTTTGGATTGGCAAGATCTATGGGGTTATGCGCAATATTGTAGTCCCCGCAGAGTACGATATGCCTGCCTTCTTTTTGCAGTGCATTACAAAACTCAAGCATCGCAGCGCAAAAATCGAGCTTATAGCCGAGCCGAGCTCCTCCTTCTTGGGAATTGGGAAAATAGGCGGAAATAATCGATACGGTCTTAAAATCGGCTACCAGCACTCGTCCCTCATCGTCAAAGGCGGGAATGTTCATCGTGCGGATATTGAGCGGTTCTTTTTTGCAGAAGACGGCGGTTCCCGAATAGCCGGGCTTTTTTGCCGCCTGCCAATATGTTTTATAGACCCCTTCTTTCCAAACAGGGTTGATCAGTTCCGAAGTCAGCTGTTCTTTCCGAGCCTTTGTTTCCTGTAAACAAAGTACATCAGGGTTTTCGGTATAAAGCCATTCCAGAAAACCTTTTTTTTGGGCGGCGCGGATGCCGTTTACGTTCCACGAAATAATTGAAGTCATAATCGGTATATGCCATAAAATCGTAAAATATGCAATGAGGTACTTCCTACAGTAGGCTGCGGGGAGAATACCGGAGGTACAGCAATTCGGCATAAAGAGAATGGGCTAAACTGCCGATATAAGCGTAAGAGGGCATCGTAGATATGCAATGCCGTTAAGGAAGAGGAATATGTCAGCAAAGAAAATAGTCTTAATCGTAGCCGCCGCCGTTTTATTTGGAGCATGGTGTTTTGCCGCCGAAACGGACGGTGAAAGCAAATCCTTTGATGCGGATGTTGCAATCCGATTTTACGATCGCCGTGTATACTATCCCGGGAACGATGGAACGGAACCTATTTTTGTGAAGGTCTCTATTACCAATAAAGGGAGCAAACCATTGCGGTTTAAACTGGCAAATGATCGTATGTTTAGCATTGATTTTTCGGTACTGAATACCAAAAACAAGAGCCTTGCCCATACTGAGCCGTGGATTCGGAAACGGAATACCAATCAGCAGATTTATTTCCGGGAAATTACGATAGAGACCGGGGAAACGTATGCCTTTGTTGAAAACGTGAAAGATTATATTACGATTGAAAGTCCGGGCGCATATATGCTTTCTGCCAATTTTTATCCCGAATTAAAACGCCTCAGCGATTCCTCAGAAATGCATGTATCTTCCAATAGACTTGGACTTGAAATAAAGCCTTCACCTTCGGCCGCTGCCCTTGGCTCTGTTCCCATCGCATCGGTATCACGTGAAGTACTTCAACCTCAGCCGATTTCACCCGACAAGGTTATCAGCTATATGCTGACTGCTCGTCAAAAATCTCAGTGGGATCAATTCTTCCTGTATCTTGATATTGAACGCATGATTGCCCGTGATCCGATACGGAGCCGCAGATATAAGGCGGAAGCCGAAGCGGGACGTATTAGCATGCTTGACACTTATAAGCACGATCTTATGCAATCCCGTGCCGATAAAGATATCGCAATGATTCCGGTAGAGTTTACCGTTGAGCGGACAACCTACAGTGCAACCGAAGCTGAGGTTACGGTTATCGAATGGTTCGACTACACCAGCTTCCGCGAAAAGAAGCGCTTTACCTATAACCTTGCTTCCCGCGATGATATTTGGACGGTTTACGATTACAGCGTAGACAATCTTGGAACCGAATAAGCAGAAGAATATAGGCCGGTATTTTTTCGAATGTGTTATCTCTGTAGGGAGAGTATTCGTTCCGGAGCGGCGGTACGGAAGTATTAAAAAACGGCCTAATGTGTTAGCCCTGCTTCCGGTAATATTTGTTTCCATGCGTCCAAAAGCTCTGCAAAGCCGAACCGTGCATTTGCAGGGCTGGTAGACGGGAGCTTAATAGCCGAAATTCCAATATGCTTGATGCATACTTCGTATGCTTTCGTACCGTTTGCAAAGACTGCTTGGATCGGTGCTTCTTGGAAAATACTGCTTAAATCTGCCGGTATGATGGACTGCATACTTGCATCGGCGGATCCGGTAATAATACAGGCGGTAACGGCATCGTACAACGCAATATGATGGTTTAACAGCATATGTATTTTTTCTTCTATTGTTTGCGGTGCCCGTACTTCCAGCAAAGCGGCAAGAAGCGGCCAAAATCTGTTCCGCGGATGACTGTAGTAGAATTCCTGCGCACGGGATGCGGCGGAGGGAAAAGAACCTAAAATAAGAATACGCGATTCGGAGTTATATATCGGCGGAAAGGGATGTACAATTCTTTCAGACATCGTGTTAGAAAAACACAGAGTAAAAACCTCTAAAAACCGAACAAGGTTTTTAGAGGTTCCCTGTATTTTAAAATAATTCGGTATAGATTTTAATCAGCCGGTCTCTGTCAAGGAATACAAAATTGTTTGCCATTAGGCGTTGCTGGTTGGCAATGACACTGTCGGCAAATTCTGCAATCTGCTCTTTCTTCATGCCGTATTCGTGCAGCGGCTTTTTGGCGATCAGGCAGTTGAGCAGCTTTTCCAATGCGTCATAGACGTGTTCCGTATCGCAGCCGAGGATATCGGCCATAAACCGGTTAAGCTTTGCAATTTCGCCGTCTTTTTTAATTTTAAGGTAATTTTTCAAGACACCGGTAAACATCGCATAGTTTGATTCACCGTGAGCGACATGGAAGGTCGCACCGACCGGATAGCTCATTGCGTGAACCGCTGCACATCCTGCAATGCTGAAAGCGATACCTGCATAGTTAGATGCAAGCAAGAAATCGCTTAACAGCGGGAGCCGTGCATCATGGCCGTTTTTTTCAATTTCTTTATAGCCCTTTAAAATCATCTCGATAGCTTTGTATCCGAATAGCTTTGTGCTTTCCGTTGCCTTGGGCGAAAGCGATGATTCAACGGCATGTACCAATGCGTCGATGGAGCTCGTTGCAAAAAATTTAAACGGCAAGTCTTTCAGCAGTTCGGGAATCAATATTGCGTAGTCTCCGTACATTTCGTCGTGCGCAAGGCCTTTTTTCGTACCGCGCGCATTCAGCGAAAGTACCGCGATATTGGTTACTTCCGAGCCGGTCCCGCAGGTAGTCGGGACGATAATCAGCTCTTTGTTCTTCACGATTTCCTGCTTTTCGTCGTATAAGTCCAACACTGGTGAGGTGTGCTTTAAGGAGAAAAACTTTGAAATGTCGATGACGGTGCCGCCGCCGATTGCGATAATACGCTTATAGCTGCCGTGTACATCTTTGTACATTGCTTCGACCATATCGTCAGAAGGTTCTCCCGCACCGTATTTTTCCTGAAAAAGCGTCGCGCAGGGCAGGTTCAATGCTCCGAAAAACGGTTTATAGATATACTCATTTGTGATAACAAGATCATCTTTTCCGAGCTTGAACGCTTCCGCAAATTCTTTCGCCGTTTCAAACTTGTGAATTTCGGGTTTTACCGCAAGCTGTTTCATTGTTTTTCATCTCCTTTTTGTTGTACGTTTTCGTTAATTTCGTTTGCTCTATCCCAGAGATCGCCTGCGCGGCCGTAAGAGCAGCAGCTGAACAAAACGGGGTCGCCGTTCCGTTTAAACTGTTCTCCGACACCGACACACGCGGCTTCTTCAATGGATAGTTCTATTTCCCGTTTAACGGTTTTAATCCGGCAAGCGGTTTCGGTATGTGCTATCACTTCTACATCCGCGCCGGCTGCAATACCCATATTTTCCATCCGTCTTTTAAAATCGCGCGGGCCGCTTATTTTTTTGACGGTATAAACGGCGCAGGGCGCTTCTTGTAATGTCATCATATCATACCGAACCTTTCATACCGGTTAGACCGGTGTTACGCCGGGTGCAGTGACACGTATGAGCAGCTCTAAAACTTGGTTAGATTTTTAGAGCTGTCCTTTTTACCGCGCAATAGGGTCGATACAAACCCCAATCAATCAATCAATAACTTTTCCTTTAAAACGCTGTCTCGTTTGCTCTTTATCCTTTTTTTATTTTGCCGATATTGATTACGGGGAATATACTATGAAAAAGCGGATACCGATAGTGCTTTTATGCTGCACTATGCTCTGTGGTGCGGTATATGCAAAAACAATCGGTTTTGCTTGTATCTATAATTCCGATGCACCGTCCGGAGCAGCTGAACTGACGACAGCGCTCGAAACCGAGCTTTTTGAATTCTGTTTTGACCGAGGGGTGGTAGCAACCAGTGTCGAATGTACAGCGGAAAACTATGAACGGTACAAAGATACTGCTTCTTTGCTCAAGCGGTTCGATTCATCGGTTGACTATGTGGCGGTGTTGTATTGTGAATATAAACAGGCATTGAACAATACCGTCCATAGACAGAGACCGGCTGTTGAATGGAAGAACCTTGAATGGAAGTTCATCGATTTTTACTCCCAAAAAATCATTTTTGAAGAAAAGATCGATCCGAAAACAATACCGGAAAACGAATTGAAACAAAAAATAAAAACCGCCGGTCAATCTATCGGTACCAGTATGTTGGAAACTTTATAGAGGTGAAAAGGGGATACAGATGATAAAAAAAATAATGACTGTCCTAAGTATGTTACTACTAAGCACTGCACTGACGTGGGCAGTATGGGAAGGTAATGCTGCTGCGGGATTACAAGAAGAGTTCCCTACAGGACTCTTTGCTTCCAGTGATTTATTCCCTAAATATACGCTTATCGAAATCACCAATTTGGAACAAAATATAACATCCCGCGCAGTTGTTATCAATAACGAGGGGGCGCAGGGAGTATTAGTAAAGGTGTCTCCTGATTTAGCAAAAATTTTGGCAATCAAAGAGGGACGTACCGTACGTGTCCGTGTTTCCATACCTCCGCTTGTAGCCGAGGAAGGTGCCGATCCGGTACTGTTGGGTAAAGTTGAAGAGAGGCAGCTTGCCCCAACGGCGGCTCCTGAAGAACCGGCAGAAGAGATTCCTCAAGTTTCCCCTGTAAAGGCTATTCCCGCAGAGGAACCGATACAACCCGCAGAGGAGCCGGTACAAGAAGATAATAACCGGAAAGATCCGTATGAAGAACCGATTCAAAACGAAGCACCTATTCAGAATGAACCGGCACCTCCTCCGGAAGTGTCCGAACCGGTGAAGCCGGCAGCTGAACTAAAAGAAGAAAAAAACGAAAAAGCTGAACCGATCAAAGAAGTTGATCCGATAACGGTAGCTGAAATTGAAACGCCGGTACAACCGGAACCGGAAGAACCGGTGTCTCCGATTGCCGAAGTTGAAGAGCCTACCCAACCTGAAGTGGTACCGGCAGAACCTACTGCGTCTGTAGCCGAAGTATCGGAACCTGTTTTACCGGAACCGGAGATCGTACCGGCTCCTGCTGCCGTTCCCGAGGTAACCGAACCCGTAGAACTTTCTGTATCATCCGAATATTCCGCAGAGGCTGAAAAACCGGTATTGGATGCTCCCCCCATTCAAAAGCCCCCGATAGAAGCGGGGGGCGAATCTTCCGGAGAGTATACAAAACCGGTAGTGCAAGTTGCAGAAATAGCCGTTCCGGCGACCGCTTCGGAGCTAGATGCGTTACTTTCACCGGTGCCGGAAGTGTCAACTCCGATTGAACCGGAACCGGTAACGGTCGATGAAGCTGAGCTTGAAAAAGACACGGAAGAGCCTACAGTTGAGCCGAAGCTTCCTGCCGTTGAACCTAATGAAGAACCGGCGGAAGAGTCGGATGAGCTGCAAGACGAACCGGAAGTTGTTATCGCTGAGGAAGCTCTTGCAGAGCAAGAACCCAAGGATGACACTACGGAAGATGACTTGATTACAGAAAATCATGTTATGCTTGTACCATCGGAACCCCGGGCACCGATGAAAGAATTTATTCCTGTTCCCAAAGAACCTGAAAAGCCGGCTTTGCCTGCTGCGGCACCGGTGGTTACACAGCCTGCCGAAGAACTCTATACTGCTAATGTCCTTACAAAGGGAGCATTTTATGTACAGATAGGCCGGTTTAAGGATATGCTGAATGTGGAAAGTTTTGTACAGCGGTATGGTAAACAGTATCCGATTGCGGTAGAAAAATCTTCTACGGCACAAGAGGTGTTCTATAAGGTATATGTCGGACCGCTAAAAAAAGATGAACAGGGCGCAACATTGGAAACCTTCCAAAAATTAGGCTTTAAGGATGCGTTCTTAAAAAAAGCTCCCTAAACTAAAATACAACGCGGTACAGGGCTGCCTCTCACGATAACCAAGACTTGAGCGGCGCTCTAGCATATAAGGGGTGGGAATGGACTTCAAACGGAAAAAAGATTTTTTAGTCTGTATCGATAGCGACGGCTGTGCTATGGATACAATGAACCTCAAGCACTACCGTGCTTTCGGGCCAGAGCTGGTAAACATATTCAATTTGCAGGATCATGCGGAACCGATTCTGCACTATTGGAATAAGGTAAATCTATTCAGCAAAAAGCGTGCCATCAATCGCTTTAAGGGCTTTTTTGAGGTATGCCGGTTTATCGACAAGCATTTTATTCCCGTTGACGGATTGGAAGCGTATGAACATTTTCTTAATTCGGGCGGAAAGTTGTCGAACGAAGGCATCAGGCAGGCATATCAAACTGTCGGTCATCCTATTTTTGCACTTGCCGAGCAATGGTCGATTAATGTAAATAAGACTATTGCTTCAATACCTTTGGAAGACCGCATCCCTTTCCCGCATGTTTACGAAAGCATCGAAACCATTTATGCCGTTGCCGATATAGCTGTTGTCAGTTCTGCCAATAATGCTGCCGTGACTGCCGAATGGGAGCAAGCCGGTTTAACAAAATTTGTAAACGGTATTTTTACGCAAGAAAACGGCAGTAAAAAGCAAATTCTAGCCTCATTAAAACAGAGCGGCGGATATAAAGACGGCTGTATGTTAAAACTTGGCGATGCGCCCGGAGATTTGCAGGCTGCGCAAAGTAGTACCGTATTCTTTTATCCGATTATTCCTGAAAAAGAAGCCGAAAGCTGGATTCAGTTGAAAGATACCTATATACCGCTCTTTATCAACGGACGGTATGCCGAGTATGAGCAGCAGCTTATTGACCGGTTTTATTCGGAACTTGAAGATTAACTTTTGAGGACTAACCGTGAATCAGTATAGAAAAAAAAATATATCGAAATTATTAGTACTATTCTGTTTTTTCATTTCTGTAACAGCTCCTGCGTTTACAGAATCGCTGCAGTCTGTTAAAACCAAATATTTTGAAATTATCTATAGGGAAGCATCGGCGCCTTCTGCAGCGCTGCTGGTGGAATACGCCGACGGTTATGCCGATGAGATATGTACCGCGCTACAGCAAAAAATTAAAGGACGCATACCGGTGTATCTTGTATCCGACACGGAAGAACTGAACGGATATTTTACCCGAAAACCATATCGCCGTATTGTCATCTATGATACCGGTATTACAGATGGAACACTTGGCAATTTGCCCGACACACTCTTACAAGTTTTTTACCATGAACTTACCCACGCTCTTACGCTTGACGTTCCTTTTTCTCTTTTAAATATTTTACCGATGTCTTTTGTAGAAGGAGCGGCTGTTTCATTTGAGAGTTTGCATGGACAAGGTCGTTTAAATGATCCCTTGATTAGACAGTATGTAATTCAGAATAAAATCGATGGCCTAACTCCAACGTGGCAGGAAGCTACAAGTTCACGAGATATGTACCCAACCGGATTATGGCCGTATATCTATGGCGGTTATTTTGCCGACTATTTACAAAAAACATACGGGATGGAGGCGTATTCAAAGCTATGGAAACTGAGCTGGAGACTTTTTATACCGGGAAAATTCAAGTCCATTTATGATAAAGAGGTAAGCGCTGCATGGAATCAATTTATCAATACTATTCCGCTGCCGGAAAAACTGAATGAACCTGTTTCCTTTGCTCCTCAGACAAAGAAGTCTGGATATAGCGCTCTTGCAGCTTCTCATGACGGTTTTGCCTATTATGATTTTGATAGTCAAGCTGTGTATTTTACGCACGTAAACATCGATAATACAGACAGTACCATTGCAGCTTCCACACCCGTCAAGCTTTTTACGGCGGATTTTTCGTTGAATCAACTGTCTTTTTCGGATGACGGCTCTCTTCTCGTTGTCTCGGATTCTGTTGAAACAAGTAGTAAGACATCGCAAAAACGCTCACGTATTTTTGATATGAAAAAACACCGGTTTATCGGTAAACCGATACTATCAAGTATGGCGGCGTGCTTTGTCGACGAGCAGACACTCTGTTCAATAATGTTAAAAAATCAATCGTTTTCTGCAGTGTTGATTGACCGCACTACACAGGAAGTTAAAAAAGTTTTATATACGGCCGGTCCCGGTCAATCCTTTGCCTCATTATATAGTCCTTGTTATATCGGAGAAGGGCAGGTTGCTCTTATCGCAGCAAATGGGGTAAAACGTACTATTTTACGTATCGATACCGAAACAGGCAGTCTTTCGGTGTTGCCTGAACAAGATACCCCGTATGCAATCCGCTACTTACAATCGGTAAAAAGCGGTAACGAGTATATCCTTGCTTTCTCTTGGGCTGAGATGAATATGCTCTATCGGCTCGGTCTTTATTACCCTAAAAGCGGCATCGTAAAAACACAGCAAACCGATATTTCCGGCGGTGTATTCTTTCCCATTCTACTGCCGGAGAAACAGCATCTATCAAATGAAGCAGGTAATCATTCCATCCTTTACGTAGGGCAGCATGCTACCTATCACCGTTTATATACTATGAAGGAAGCGGATCTTACGGTAAAAACTATCCAGCCGGCAGCTATGACTGTTCAACCGGATATACCGGCATCGACCAAGCTTCCTAACCTTGAGCTTCTCAATCCGAGCAAGTATCAGCCGCTCACATGGTTGTGGCGGGCAAAGGTACGGCCGACAGCTAATATTCCTGCCGATATACGGCGTTACGGAGGATACGGTCTCGGGATAAAACTGGCTATGCTTGATCCTACGGAGACAATCGAAGTTAATTCTTCATTGCTATTTCTGCTAAAACCTTTTTTTACACAAATAAAAGCCGATGCAGCCTATCACTTTAAGCCTATTTCGTTAAATATGAATGTCTTTGATCAGCTTGATACAAAGATGTTTACCTACCGTAAAACCGGATTTGGCGTCGGTGCAAGCAGCGTTATTCCGCTTTCCTATTCATGGGAAATGTTTAAACTCTCTTATCTGGCAACGGCAGCATGGATAGCGCCTTTATCCGATACCGGTAAAACCTACTATCCGTTTCCATACAAGTATACGGTACTTGCACATGAAGGGCAGCTTTATTACCGAAATGTCCGCAGTTCCCGCATAATACGGTCTCCTTTCTTTGCAAAGGATCTTCAAGGTATCACTATATCAAGCTCTCTTGCTCATGCATACTGCGTTGAACAAAAAGCCAATGCTGCCGTTTTTCAGGCATCGTTTGACGGCTATATTCCTGTAGTACCGCTTCGCTTTACTTTGAGCGGTTATCTTGGATTCAATGCACAGTTTAATCCTTTAAACGGAACATATTCACATATTGCCGCTCATTACCCTGTTACGGAAACCAATTATTTCCCCTCTTTTGCGGCATATAATACCGATGCAATGCGGCAGAAATTTGCTTCGCTTGGAACCGGTAAAGTGTCGGGAGGAATATCCGGTGTATGCGATCTTACATTTTTCAGCTATGACGTGCAAAACGGCAGCTCTTTCTTACCGCTGTTTATAAACCGTATATCCTTTCATACCGGCTATGCATGGATACTGACAGGGAATTTCGCTTCAAAAGCGCATAACGGCGGCTTTCTCTATTTGGATACCCTCTATGTAAACTGCCTTGTGGCATTAAACAGATCAGTGGAGATTGGGGGAGAGTATATGCATCCCGTTCGAACGTTTTTACGGCCGGGAGTTTTCCGATTTGTCGTCGGCGTAAACCTGTAACAAAATCTTTTTTAATGTTGCTAACCGATTCATTCCCGTGCTCCCGGTTTACTCCGCACCCGAACCGGCGGCATCGGTAGCATGTGCCGCAAATTCATCGAGCTTTCTATGAAGGGTTTTACGCCCGATACCGAGTATGTCGGCGGTTTTCGATTTATTCCCGTTATAGGCGGCAAGGGTTTCCATGATGATATGCCGTTCCGCTTCGGCGAGGGGAGTCCCGATTTGGATACGGATGGAAGACGTTTGCTCCGCTTCGCGTACCGGTTCCGGTAAATCGGAGAGGCGGATGGTATCGTCAGAACTCATCACGACGGCGCTTTCCAGACAGTTGCGCAGCTGCCGGATATTGCCGGGCCAATCATAAGCATAAAGTGCCGCGCGGGCTTTCGGCTCGATGGCAGTAATCTGTTTTGCGTTTTCTTCCGTAAATTCCTTGATAAAGGCGGCAATCAGCAGCGGGATATCCTCTTTGCGTTCCCGCAGCGGCGGCACATGGATGTGCACGACATTCAGACGGTAATACAGATCGCTTCTGAACGTACCGGCGGCGACTTCCTTTTCAAGGTCGCGGTTGGTCGCGGTGATAAGGCGGGTATCAACCGTGATGGACTTTTCGCCGCCCACCCGCTCAAATTGCTTTTCCTGCAGCACGCGTAGTATTTTTATCTGCAAACTCTGATTGATCTCTCCGATTTCATCCAAAAAGATCGTGCCGCCGTCGGCGAGTTCAAAGCGTCCCCGCTTTTGACTAACTGCACCGGTATATGCGCCCTTCTCATGTCCGAACAGTTCGCTTTCCAGCAAGCTTTCCGCAAGCGCGGCGCAGTGTACCTTAACATAGCTGTTATTTTTCCGCGGAGAAAGTTTGTGTATCGCGCTTGCAATCAGTTCCTTGCCGACGCCGCTTTCGCCGGTGATAAGCACGGAGGCACGGGAGGGCGCCACCTTCCTGATCATCTCAAACACGTGTTCCATCGCCGCGCTCTTCCCGATGATGTGCTCGAATGTTTTATCCGACTGCATTTGCTCGATAAGTTCACGGTGCTGCAATACCAGTTCACGGTTCTGGAGTGCGCGTTTTACCAGCAGAGAAAGCCGGTCAAGGTCGAGCGGCTTGGTTAAAAAGTCATAAGCGCCCATACGCATCGCTTCGACGGCGGTTTCGACGGTGCCGTGGCCGGTCAGGACAATCACCGGTACGCCCGGCGTTTCCGAACTTACCCTACGGAGGATTTCCTGCCCGCCGACGCCCGGCATCCGCAAGTCGGTGATAACGAGATCGACCACCTCCGATAGCGCTTTTTGCAGGCCGTCGGTTCCGTCTTCCGCAGTCAGTACCTCATACCCTTCGTCTTCAAGCGCCATCTGGAGCCCTTCACGGATATTTTTTTCGTCGTCGATAACTAAAATTTTAAACTTCATGCCTTATACTCCTGTGCTGTGTGTACTGTCGGCGCTTTGTGCGGTGCGGGCTTCCAATAAAAGCGGTTTTTCGCTGCGGGTAATGGGCAGCATGAATGTAAAGCGGGTACCTTTACCCACTTCCGAATGTACCTGAATATCTCCGTCGTGCTCTTTTATCACCTTATACGTCATCGTGAGTCCGAGCCCGCTGCCATCCGGCTTTGTTGTAAAATAGGGTTCAAAAATTTTATGCAGTATGTCGGGCGGAATACCTTTGCCTGTATCGGTAATGATGATATATACCCGCTCTTGGTCAAACCGCGTTGTAATGCCGAGTTCTCCGCCCGAAGGCATCATCGCGGCTTTTGCGTTCGTCAGGATATTCATCAATGCTTGCCGTAAAAAGCGTTCGTCCGCTTGAATAATCGGCAGTTCATCGTCAAGCTGAGAGACAAAAGAAATACCGGCAGCGGAAAATTCTTCCTGAAAGGTTGTAAAAAGATTTTTAATCAGTTCATTAACATTGACCGGTGCAAATTCGCACTGGAGCGGCCGAACGGCAAAGAGAAAATCTACGACTATCTTATTTAACCGTTCGATTTCTTCTTCCACTACGTCAAGGTGTTTTTGCGCCTTTGCATTAATCTCCAAATTACACGCTTTAAAGTTTTTCCGCAGCAGCTGCACGTGGATACTGATAGCCGCAAGCGGATTTTTTATTTCGTGAGCAACTGCCGCCGCAAGGTTGGTAAGGCTCGCCAGGTTTTCAAGCCGCCGGTTATTGATTTCTTCCCGTTTCCGCTGCGTAATATCTTCAACGGTGATAATTGTTCCCCGTACCCTTTTTTCCTTAACAAGCGGCAGTACCGAAAGCTCAATGTATTGATTTTCCTCGTCGGCAACGATGACGAATTCCTCTGCCGTTCTGACTTCTTCATTCCGTATCACCGTATGGATAAAATCCGCTAACTTTGCATCGGAAATTGATGTCCACAACGGCCGGTCGGGGCTTTCCGTAAGCGGAATGCCGAGAATCCGCGAAGCAGCTCGGTTGGTTTTTATAATTGTATGATCTGAATCCAGAATGATAACGCCGTTCGCAAGCGAATCCATCATCGCGTCAAAGAGTGCGTAGTCATCGGCAATTAATTGGATAAAAGAGCGTAGTTGCGAATCGTTCATGCGCGGTAGCTTCCGCAGTGCGCGGCTCATAAACTCTCTCATGCGGCAAGTATAGCGCAAAACGATAAAAAGCGCAAATTAGTAAAAATTTACTCTTTCTTTTTGAGGATTTCAGTGTATAATATCCGGTATATGAATAAATTAAAAGCGAAATTGAACAAACAAAATCTCAGGCGTTATTTAGGCTTAATGGCGAGTTATACGGAAATTCTGCTCGCTCTGGTAGTTATTATCGGGATTTTGCTCCTCTGTATTCGGGTTCTTGTACAGCTGAAAGGCTTTATCATCAGTACATTCGCCGGTGCGGAGGTTCCGTCATTTGCGGAATTTCTTTCGACTGTATTTGAACTGGTTATCGGTATCGAGTTTGTAAAGATGCTTACAAAACATACGCCGGGCAGTGCAATCGAGGTGCTTTTATATACGATTGCTCGCGCACTCATTATGGATCACAGCAGTATGCAGAGTTCTTTGTTAGGCGTTATCGCTATCGCAATTCTTTTTGCGGTTCGCAAATATTTCAATGATCCTGAAGTGCATAATCACGAAACCGGCGGCGACTATATTGTAAACGGCGGTATCAGTATGAAAGAGGTTAATAAGCGGCTTGATGCCGATTTTGACGAATCGTATGGGCATACCGTTGCAGGATATTTATTCAATTATTTACAGGCAATAGGAAAAGCGCCGACAGTTGGATGTGAAGCTCAAATCGGTGAATATATGTTTCAAGTATATGATATGGAAGGAGAACTCATCCGGCATATTAAGATAACTCCGTTAAAATCATAAAAAATAGTTATAGGGAGGGCTGTATATGTCTGACTATAAATGTTCACGAAAAGATTCTTGCCCCATCCGCTTGGATGCGGAAAAACAGCTCGATTCCATCATTGAAAATATGTTTGACGGTATTTATATCACTGATGGTGAGGCCAATACGCTGCGGGCAAATAAAGCCTATGAAGTGATTACCGGTATTTCCCGCGACGATGTTATCGGTTGTAATATGAAGCAGCTTGAAGAGGGCGGTACTATTTCTCAATCGGGGTCTTTAATCGCTATCAGAACGGGTAAGCCGGTAACATTGCAGCAAAAATTCAGCACAGGACGTCAGGCGCTCATTACCAGTACACCGGTATTCGGATCCGACAATAAAATAGAAATGGTCATCACAAACGTCCGGGATATGACTGAAATCCATCATCTGAGGGAGGAAATAGAATCCCGAAATGAGGAACGGCTGCGCCTGCATAAGGAATTGGAGCATATAAGGACTCAATTTCTTGATAAAACCGATTTTATTGCAGCCGATAAGGTAACGCTTTCGATTATCCGTATGGCGGATAAGGTTGCCCCGCTTGATACAACGGTGATGATTAGCGGTGAAACAGGTGTCGGTAAAGAGGTATTTGCCCAATATGTCCACAGCCAAAGCCGCCGCAATAAAAAATCGTTTATCAGTGTAAACTGCGGCGCTATTCCTGCCAATCTGATAGAAAGCGAACTGTTCGGCTATGAACGGGGCGCTTTTACCGGTGCCGATAAGAACGGCAAGGCGGGACTTTTTGAGGTTGCCGACCAAGGAACTATCTTCCTCGATGAAATCGGAGAGCTGCCGCTGAATATGCAGGTAAAGCTGCTGCGGGTTTTACAAGAACATGAGGTAAAGCGTATCGGTGGCACAAAACCCATTCCGGTAGACATACGCGTCATTGCGGCGACAAACCGTAACTTAGAAGAAATGGTGAAGAAAAAGAAGTTCCGCAAAGACTTATATTATCGAATGATGGTGTTTCCCCTGCACATTCCGCCGCTCCGCGAACGCCGCAATGATATTGTTCCGCTGGCGGAGCTGTTCCTTGAGCAGCTCAACCGGAAATATGCATTCCGCAAATACTTTTCTGACGCAGCGCTCCGGCTGATGGTTGAGTACGAGTGGCCCGGAAATATCCGCGAACTGCGGAATATTGTGGAACGGGCGGTTATCGTTACCGACAGCGACGAGATTACCGCAATGAATACATTTATTACCCCGTGTAAACAGCAGGCGGAACCTTTATATATACCGGTAAAGCAGCCTGACAGCGTACATGATTTAAAAGCCGCCCTTGCGGATATAGAAGCGGAGTATATCGACTTTGCCTATAAAACATACGGAAATGTGCGGCTTGCCGCCGAGAGTCTTGGTATGTCTCATGCAACCTTTGTCCGCAAGCGTCAGCGGCATACGGCCTCTCGCGAGATAAACGAAAAACCCTCAGCATAACGGAGCAATCAAAACCTTAATACTACCGACTCCTTGATTTTATCAATCATTGTCTGTATGCTTCTAGCGTATATGCAAGGAAATACCATAACCTTGAGGAGTGCAGCATGATATGTCAGATATGCGGAAAGCATAATGCCTCTATGCTCGTGCGGCAAATTATAGACGGAAAAACAAAAGAACTGTATATTTGCAGATCATGTGCTAAAAAGCACCATCTTTACTCTGATAACAATGAAATGCATCTTTCACTTAAAGCTATTTTTGACGGGCTTGTACCTCAATTAGACACTTCGGAAGAAGCAAGGGATAGCGTCCACCCTCTGGTGTGTCCCGATTGCGGGATGCCGTTTAGCCGTGTCAAAGAAAAGAAAATCCTCGGCTGCCCCCGCTGTTTTTTTTATTTCCGCGATACCGTACTAAAACTCATGCAAGAAACTTCCGGAGAGGTTTTTTACGCAGGAAACCTGCCCTTAAAAACGGAAACGTTTTCGGATACGGCGGTCTCATTGCAGCATCTTGAAGAGGAACTGCAAAAGGCGGTAGAAAATGAAGAATATGAACTGGCTGCATACCTCCGCGATAAGATAAAAGAGCAGGAGGTTTCAACCTAGTATGTTTGCATCTTCGAATGCATGGTATACCTATTCCGGAAACG
Source organism: Treponema sp. OMZ 857 (assembly GCF_024181085.1). Taxonomy (NCBI): domain Bacteria; kingdom Pseudomonadati; phylum Spirochaetota; class Spirochaetia; order Treponematales; family Treponemataceae; genus Treponema; species Treponema sp. OMZ 857. Next base: position 1,556,169 of record NZ_CP051147.1, on the reverse strand, counting down.
ACAACGATACGGTTCTTTCTTCACGGGTACGTATTGTACGGAATTTAAAGAACTATCGCTTTCCTCCGACGCTCGAAAAAGAAGAAGCGGAAACGGTGTACCGGACTGTCGTATCCGCATTCCAAGACCTGCCTCCTTCCGACGGATTCCATCCTATTCGGCTCGATACCTTGGATGCAATAGCAAAAAAGATTTTTGAAGAGCGGAATATCATTCCTGCCAATCTGGAGCGGAATTTCGGTACGGGGGTTATTGTCCGTGATGACGGCATTCTTTCAGCAACTGTGAATGTGAAAGATCATATTAGACTTTCAGCGTTCTATGCAGGTTTTGAACTGCAAAAATGCTTTACACTGGGAAAGAATATCATCGATACATTGGCTGAAACGCTGGAATTCAGTGCCGTGCAGGATTTCGGATATTTATCTTCGGATGTGATGAATATCGGGAGCGGAATGAAATGTTCGGTATTGTGTTCGCTGCCCGGTCATTCGCTGACGAACAAAATACAGGGAAAGATAGAGGCGCTGACAAAGCAAAATTTTGAAGTACACGCTTATTATGCGCAGAATACCAAACGGCTGCTCGGTTATTTGTACCTCATTTCTACTAAAAGCGCCGCGGGCTATACCGATGAGGTGCAAATCAGTATGATAACGTCTGCGATTCGGGAACTCATCAATGAAGAGCGGGAATTGCGGGATTCGTTGGTAAAAACGCAACTGTGGCGTATTCAAGATGATGTCATTAAGGCGTTCAGTATTGCGAAAAATGCGTACTTGCTCGATGTAAAAGATACGATAGACCTTGTATTCAAGATAAAACTCGGTATCAATCTTGGCTTTATCGAAGGTTTAAGTCCGGAAGCCTGTCTCGCGCTTCTGTATCAAACTCAAACCGCCCATATCGCCTTTTTGATGTTGAACGGCACGTTTCATCTTGAAGAACCCTTTCAGCTGGATGAACTCCGTATTGAGCGTATTCGTGCGATTTTAGTACAGGAGATCTTAAAACGGGCTGAGCTGCGGATACAAAACTCCGCAAAGAACGGACTGTAGAAACGGGAGACATACTATGCATACTCTTTCACAGAATCTTTATGAATTGTTAACGGTTTTTAGCCAGCAAGAAGCTCGGCGGGTGAATGCCGACACGGTAGAACCTGAACATATACTGCTTGCGCTCATCACAAAAAAACTGGGGCGCGGATACCGCTTATTGGAGAATCTCCATGTCAATTTTTTGACACTACAGCTGCGGTTGGAGCAAAGTACGCCGATACGGGAAGGCGAGCCGGTGAGGGGAGAAATCCCTGCATCAAATAGGGTCAAACAGCTTGTCGATACCGCTGCCGCTCAAGCCCGGATTATGCAGCAGGAAGCAGCCGGAACGGAGCATCTTATTCTGGCCTTTGCTCAGATACAGGAGAGTATCCTTGCGCATTTCTTTTTACAGCAGGGGATTTTTCTGGATGACGTACAGCAGACCATACATCAACTACATGGTACGGATACGCGGCGCGATAAGCAGCAGCAGGAAAAAAAGAAACACAGCGTATTATCCGAATTCAGTAGAGACCTCACGCAAATAACCCGAGAAGGCCTCCTCGATCCGGTTATCGGTAGGGAGCGGGAAATGCGCCGTGTGATGCAGATTTTATCCCGCCGCAGTAAGAATAATCCCGTCTTAATCGGAGAACCCGGCGTTGGGAAAACCTCGATTGTCGAAGGGCTTGCGGCGGCGATTGTGAATGAACAGGTACCTCGCTCGTTGTTCGGGAAACGGGTTATCTCGCTTGATCTTGCCTCCGTCATTGCCGGCACCAAGTATCGTGGGCAGTTTGAGGAACGCATCAAGCGCATCATCAAAGAAGTCAGTGACGCTAAAAATATCATTCTATTTATCGATGAGCTGCATACCCTCATCGGTACCGGCGGCTCTCAGGGTGCGCTCGATGCGGCTAATATCCTGAAGCCGGCGCTTGCTCGCGGGGAAATACAGTGTATCGGTGCAACAACGCTTGACGAATACCGCAAGTATTTTGAAAAAGATTCCGCCCTTGAGCGGCGCTTTCAGTCCGTGCTGATTAAAGAGCCGACAAAGGAAGAAACGTGTGCGATTCTCGGAGGGCTTAAAGCCAAGTATGAGCAGCACCACCATGTTCACTATTCCGACGAAACCATTAAAAAGATTGTGGAGCTTTCGTCCCGCTATATCCCCGACCGTTTCTTCCCCGATAAGGCAATCGACGTGATGGACGAGGCGGGCGCTTTGAAGAAAATGGATACTACCGAGCTGCCTCAAAATATCACGACCATTGAACAGCGGATTGCAGAGCTTGCCGGCGAAAAGAAGGACTTGGTTGCAGTACAGGATTATGAACGGGCGGCTGTTGTGCGCGACGAAGTAAAGCTCTTAAAAGTTCAGCTGGAAAAAATCAAAATGCGGTGGTTGAACCAAGAAAACGAAACAATGCTTGAAGTAGACCCTGCCGACATTGCCGAAACCGTCTCTTTAATGACGGATATTCCGCTCAAGAGTGTCGGCTCCGACGAGGCAAAGCGCCTTGCCGAAACCGAAAAAGAGCTGCATAAAACCATTATCGGACAGGATGAGGCAATCGGTATTATCGCAAATGCTTTGCGCCGTTCCCGCGCAGGAATTGCCTCAGCTGACCGGCCTATCGGCTCGTTCCTCTTTTTAGGACCGACGGGGGTAGGGAAGACGCTGCTGGCAAAGGCGCTTGCTGAATTCCTCTTCGGCTCTGCGGAATCCCTTATCAGGGTCGATATGAGCGATTACATGGAAAAACATGCCGTTGCACGCTTGGTCGGAGCGCCTCCGGGATACATCGGTTTTGAGAACGGCGGAATGCTGACGGAAAAAATCAGACGGAATCCGTATTCGGTTATCCTGTTTGATGAAATCGAAAAAGCGCACCCCGATGTCTTTAACCTGTTATTGCAGGTGCTGGAGGAGGGGGAACTGCGGGACAGCCTCGGCCATACGGTGAGCTTCCGGAATACGGTGATCATCCTTACGGGTAATGTCGGCACGCGAAATTTGATGGACGAACCGCTCGGCTTTGCACGGGAAGAAAACCGCACCATCGACTATCAGGGCATGAAAAAGTCCGCCGAACTGGAGGCAAAGAAAATCTTTAGTCCGGAATTTTTGAACCGGCTCGATTCGCTGATTGTCTTTACCCCGCTTTCGGAAAAAGAGATAGAAGCTATTTTCGAGTTGGAGCTTTCCAAATTAACCGGCCGCCTTGAAGCAAAGAAGCTGCAGCTTCGAATCACTGATAATGCCCGCGCCTATTGTATAAAGCACGGCTATGATCCCTTGCTCGGCGCTCGGCCGATGCGCAGGCTGTTGCAAACCGAAATAGAAGATGTCCTCGCCGTCAAAATCATCACAGGGGACTTTACCCCCGGCACTACCGCTGTTGTCGATACTGATGGAAACGCACTTACGATAAGCATTAAAACCGACATACCGGCTATTCCGGCAACAATCATTACCTTACTTCCTGCCGTCTCCACGGAACCGCAGGAAGGGTAGTTAAAACAGTGCTTCCGGCATTATCGGAAGCGCTGAAAATGCCGGAATTATGATGCACCCGCGAAGAGGAGTATTCCGCGTATGATCATTGTAAGCGCCTGTCTTGCAGGATTCCCCTGTAGGTATGACGGAAAGAAAGCAATAAATCCTGCCGTGCAACAGCTTGTAAAAGAAGGAAAAGCAATACCTGTCTGTCCGGAGCAGCTTGGAGGCTTACCGACACCGCGTTCGGCAGCAGAAATGAAAGCAGGAAAAGTCATCAACACCGACGGCGATGACGTAACCGAAGCATTTGAAAAAGGTGCTGCTGTAGTTTTAGAAATAGCACAGCAGTATGGTTGTAAAGATGCACTGCTTAAAGCCCGTTCCCCTTCATGCGGAAAAGGTTTGGTGTATGATGGGACTTTTTCCGGAATACTCACTGCAGGAAACGGGAAAACGGCAGATTTACTCATGAGGAATGGGATAACCGTAATGACCGAAGAAGAATGGAGCGATATCGATCTCCCTTTGGGCTTTTTAAAGCACTAAGCAAGTTCTAAGCGAGCGCTAAACGTGCTTTCCGCGCTGCCCGGCGATGTGCCAGCATACCGTATTTGGGCGCAAACACCATCGCGCAAGCAAAAAAGAACGACTCCGTTAAAATGATACACGCGCCGGTCGCCCCGTTCAGGTAATAGCTCACATACGTACCAATCAAGGAACTCATCACCGCGGAGCAGGCGGAAATAAGGAGCATCCGGTTCAGCCTGTCCGTCAACAGATATGCAATACAGCCGGGAATAATCAGCATCGCAACCGTCAGCAAAATCCCCGCCGCCTGCAGCGACGCAACAATGGTCAGTGCCGTCAGCGAAAGAAACAGGTAATGAATCAACTGGACATTCAAGCCCACCGCCTGCGCATGGTTTTTATCAAACAAGTACAGCAGAATATCCTTCCGTTTGGCAATCAGTGCAACCAGCGTCACCGCCGAACACACAATCGCCTGTATCATATCGCTCTTTTCAATCCCCAAAAGGCTCCCGAACAAAATATGCATAAAGTGAATATTCGAACTCACCTTCGTCACCAAAATCAGCCCGATCGCCATCAGCCCCGTAAAAACCACCCCCATCACCGAATCTTCATGGATACGGCTCCTGTCTTTTATCCACCCCGTCGCAGCCGCATTCAATAGCCCCGCAGCAAACGCCCCAACTCCAAGCGGAATATGCAAAAGATACGCCCCCACAATTCCCGGCAGTACCGCATGAGAAATCGCATCCCCCATCAGCGACCAGCCTTTTAAAATTAAATAGCACGAAATAAGGGCACAAACACCCCCAACCAACGCCGCTATTACGAGCGCCTTTATCATAAATCCATACGTAAATGGCTCTAGAACCGACATTAACCACATAGACCTCTCCTCAGTTTTGTTTTTTATATTCTTTTGGGCGGCTTTTTGCTTCGCAAAAATCAGGCTTTTCGGGGTTCCGCCTCTCGGCTCCATTCCTTCGGAACGGCTTCGCCGCCCCTACAATCCTTGCCGCTATTAAAAGCTGGGCAGTTTAAAAATACAATCTTCTCCTCAGTTTTGTGCAAAAAAGGCTTTTATCGAACGTGTTGCCGTCCGCCGCGCGGAGATGATGCCGTGATGCGGAGCAAAGAACAAAATGGCCAAAAATAAAAAGAATTGCAATGCAACAATACATCCTCCCGCTGAACCGTTCAGATAATAGCTGATATAGGCTCCTGCTGAAGCGGTGAGTGTCCCGATTATTGCCGCAAGCCCCATCATCATCGGAAATCTATCCGTGAGCAGATATGCGGCAGCTCCCGGCGTTACCAGCATTGCTACAACCAGCACACTACCTACCGTTTGCAGCGCCGCAATCGCCGTAACGGCAAGCAGAGTGAGCAGCAACAGGTAGAGCGCATTGGTGTTCAGTCCTATCGAGCGGGCGTGCGACGGATCAAACGAAAAAAGCCGCAAATCCTTCCATTTTAGCAAAATGATAATAAGACTTCCGCCTGCAATAATCAGCGTTTGCACAATATCTCTGTCGGCGATACCGAGAATATTTCCCATAATGATTGTCGTAAGACTGATGTTACTTGGGTACAGTGAAATTAGCAGTACACCGAGCGCAAAAAACGTGGTATAAACAATACCTATTACTGCATCCTCTCGAATCCGTGTCTTATTTTTAACAAAACCCATGATAAGCGCGGCAAGCATTCCGCTGATAAACGCCCCGATAGAAAACGGAATACCGATAATATAAGCAACCGCAACTCCCGGCACCACCGCATGGGATAGCGCATCTCCCAAAAGTGACCAGCCTTTCAGCACAACAAAACACGACAGCAAGGCACACACCCCGCCGACACCTCCGCTCACCAAAATCGCTTTCACCATGTATTCATACTGAAAAGGAATTAATAACATATCACTCCATCAAGGCAAACGCATCAGACTATTTTTTTAAATACCCCGCAGAATAATGGGGCTGTTCGACCAGAGTTGAACTGCTTTGCAGTTCAAATGGTCTCACAACCTCCATTATTCTGCGATTTTTATATATTTGTCTAATGTGTTTGCCTTTCTCTTCAAAATAAACTGTGGAAAATTTTTAATAAAATTTTCCACAGAAAGGAACGCAACCGCTTTAAATATATCGGGCGCGGTTGCTTTTTCAAAACCACCACTACTCAACAACATTTCTTATGCCCTTGAGGTACGGTTTGCCCTCCTGCTTGGTAATCAAAGCCCCCTCGTCATCGGTGAATACTCTTATTTCGTGAGCAGTGTCTTCCGGATTATCGGTATGATCAATTTTAATACTCCGCAGCGCTCCGCCAAATGCTTTGATAAGGTTTTCGGCGGTGAAGGTGGTTTCCGTCGCACCGGAGGCAATCACTGTCCGATTGATGATTACAACATGATCGCAAAACTCAGGGATGGAACCTAAATCGTGTGTGGAAACAAAGATCAGATGCCCTTCGTTTTTCAGCTCACGCAGCAGCTCGATAATTGCTGTTTCCGTTTTAACATCGACTCCGGTAAACGGCTCATCGAGCAATATGATTTTTCCCTGCTGCGCAAGCGCCCGCGCCAGAAATACTCGTTTTTTTTGTCCGCCTGAAAGTTCGCCGATCTGACGGTCTTTAAAATCGAGCATTTGTACCCGCTCTAAACTGCGCTCGGCCATTTCCTTATCCGCTTTGCTCGGAATACGGAGAAAATTCATATAGCCGTACCGCCCCATCATCACCACATCCCACACACTAACCGGAAACGACCAGTCCACATCTTCAGACTGCGGTACGTATGCAAGTAAGTGCTGTTTTTGTGCCATACCAATCGGTTTTCCGCAGATTGTTACATATCCGCTCATCGGTTTAATAAAGCCCATGATTGTCTTAAAAAGCGTGGACTTTCCGCTGCCGTTTACCCCGACCAATGCGGTAATCGTCCCCTTTTGCAGGGAAAATGACGCATTGTATAAGGCTACATGTCCATTATTGTACGCAACACTGACATCCTTTACTGTAAGTTCAACGGGATATTCCTGCTTACCGTCCATAATTCTCTCCTTAATTATTAGCCCGATATTGCGGGGGCATATTTCCGTACATCCGCCATCACCGTTTATCTAAATCTCTGCGGCTTACCGTGAAAGACTATCCTGGAATCCCTTCACGATTGCATTCGCATTGTATTCCAGCATTTTAAGATAGGTCGGGGCATCTCCGTCTTCATACGTCAAAGAGTCGACATATAAAACCCCGCCGTAATAGGCTCCGGTTTCCTTACAGACTTGCAGCTGCGGCTTATTGCTGATAGTACTTTCGGAAAAGGCAACGGGAATATGATGCTGCCGGATGGTATCTACCACCTTTTGAATTTGCTGAGGACTGCCTTCCTCGTCGGCGTTAACCGGCCACAGGTACAATTCTTTCATATTGCAGTCGCGGATAAGATACGAAAAAGCCCCTTCGCAGGTTACGAGCCAGCGCTGCGATTCGGGGATTTCGGAAAGCTTTTCAGTGAGGAAGGTGTCTATTTTTTTAATACTTTCACTGTACGCAGCTGCATTAGCATTATAGGTTTCCGCATTCGCAGGGTCTAAACTCACAAAGGCTTTTCTGATATTTTCCACATAGATGAGCGCATTTTTCGGGGACATCCACGAATGCGGGTTCGGCATCCCGTTGTACGGTCCTTCCCCAATCCCCATCGGATCAATCCCATCGCTGAGCGTAACGCTCGGCACATCTTTTACATTGCCCATGAATTTTTCAAACCAGCGTTCAAGCCCCAAACCATTGCGCAGCACCAAATCCGCAGACTGCGCCTTCACAATATCGAGGGGAGTCGGCTCATACTCGTGAATTTCCGCCCCCGGCTTGGTAATCGATTCTACCAAAAGCTTATCGCCTGCAATATTCTGTGCCATATCCTGCAAAATAGTGAAGGTTGTTACTACCCGTTTGGGGCGCGCGGCATCCGCTTTACTTGCAGCCGCATCTTTTTTTGCACAACCGGTAATACCGGCTGCACCGATAATAAGCGTTAGTACTATGAGTACAATTGTTGTCCATTGTGTATGATTTTTCATACAAGCTCCTTTGAAAAAATATTTAAGAACAAAAATCTATTTTTAGTAGTACAGACTACATAAAATACTTGAGAAATATGTAGTTAAGACTACATATTTCTGCCATAAATGTAGTATATGCTACAGTATTTGTCAAGACTATCACTGGGCATCTCTAAAAACTCGGTTAGCTTTTAGAGATGCCCGACGAGTATTTTTTATAAATTGTTATATTATAATAATTTATAAAAAATACATCGCAAATAAATCTAAGGAAAACCTCTAAAAACTTCTGTTTTTAGAGGTTCCCACTATAATTTGCATGGTAATAATAGCAGTCCAGTGTTTAGAGGTTTTCTATAAACTGCTTCATACATTCCAATGTTTCGGAACTGATGTGGTGTTCCAATCCTTCGGAATCGAGGAGTGCGGTTTTTTCGCTTACACCGAGTTTCAGTAAAAATTGAAGTACGATTCCATGCCGGACAGCACATTCGCGCGCCAATGCACGGCCTTCTTCGGTAAGGCATATCGGCTTATGGGTCCCGCTTTCGATCAAATGATTGACTTTTAGCCGTTGCAGCACCTGAATGACCGACACATGACTTACGCCGAAATATCGTGCAAGATCCATAACGCGGCATTTCCCGCTTTCCTTACTGATTTGGGCGATAGCTTCCGTATAATCTTCCAGTATTTCTATTGCGTGATCCGCTCGTGTCCGCGAAAATGCCGCCGATGCGTCCGTTTTTTCTTCCATCATTATTCAATCCGATTTTTTACAAGATACTCCATTTAGAGATGCCCTATAATATATGGTTCGGCGTCTGTCTTTCAAGTAGGAATACTCGACCTATTCGATAACTGCGTTTTCGAATAGGTCGACGAGTTCTAAATCGTACAAATAGCACGATTTAGAACATCGCATTTCAAGGTAACCTGTTCCGAAACGGAAGTTTCCGAACAGGTTTACTTTTAACAAAATATTTTGAATATTGAAAACGTCTGTATTGCATTGGAAGGGGTTATGGGATACACTTGAATATATGAATTACATTGATTTACGCAGTGATACCGTTACATGGCCAACCGAGGCAATGCGGGAAGCTATGGCGAAAGCTCCGGTCGGCGATGATGTGTACGAAGATGATCCTACCGTTAAGGAACTGGAACAATATGCGGCAAGTATTACTGCAAAAGAAGCAGCACTCTTCGTGCCTTCCGGTGTATTCGGAAATCAGTTGGCGCTTTTCACGCATTGTCCGCGCGGCAGTGAGGTCATTTTAGACGATCAATGTCATATCGTGCAGCATGAAAGCGGAGCCGCAAGTATTATTGCAGGTGTACAATTGCGGACGATCGATGCGCACGGTTCTATTCTTTTGCCGGAATCAATCGAACCGCGGGTACGTATCGGCGACGATATCCATGAACCTAAGACAAGCCTTATCTGTTTGGAAAATGCGCACTCAAACGGAAAAGTATTTTCGGTAGAGCAGATGGAGAAGGTGAGGCGATGTGCAAATCGCTATCATATTCCCATTCATCTTGACGGTGCGCGCCTGTTTAATGCAGCCGTTTCTTTAGGTGTTGAAGCAAAAGAACTGACGCAGCATGTCGATTCTGTTATGTTCTGCCTTTCCAAAGGCTTATGCGCACCGGTCGGCTCTATTTTAGCCGGAAGCCGTAAATTTATCGACCAAGCGCGCCGGAACCGGAAGATTATGGGCGGCGGGTTGCGTCAGGCAGGTGTTCTTGCCGCTGCAGGCTTAATCGCTTTAAAAGAGATGCGGTACCGCCTCGATACCGACCACCAAAATGCGGGAATGTTGGAAAAGCTCTTAAACGATGTCGATAAAATAGAGATTGCACATGACCGCAGGGACATTAACTTTGTGTTTTTCAAAAATAATGCAGATGCGCAATTGGATACGGAAGCCTTTGTCGAATATATGCATGAAAAAAATATTTTAATCAATCCTTGCGACCGCGACGGGTATTTCCGATTGGCAACACATTATTGGATAACAAAAGAACATATCCAATATATTGCCGACACAATTAAAGAGTTTTACGCCTAAATGCAGCATACCAATCAAAATACGCTTACACAGGATACACGCACCAAGATTGTACGTACCGCCTCTTTTGTCGCACTCGGCGGTAATTTGCTGCTCTGCGTACTAAAACTCACTGTCGGTCTTATAACCGGAAGTTTATCGGTACTGGGAGACGGTATCGATACTGCAACCGATGTAGGCATCGCCGTGATGGCAGTCCTTGTCAGCTTTATCATCAATAAGCCGTCGGACTCCCGCTATCCGTGGGGACGTCAGCGTGCCGAAACCATTGCTTCTATGGTGTTGGCATTTATCATTATGTTTGCCGGTATCCAGCTTTTTATCGCCTCAATCAATAAACTGATACAGGTTTATAAGGGTGAACTGCTTCCGATGCCGCAGCGCATTGCGATAATCGTAACAGCGGTATCTATTGCCGGCAAGCTCTTACTCGCGCTCAACCAATATCTTCTCGGTAAAAAAGCGCAAAGCTTGATGATACTTGCTAACGCGCGCAATATGGTAAACGATATCGTCATTTCCTCATCGGTACTTGTCGGGTTTATCATCTCTCTATTATTCCACGCACCGTATTTTGACCCGCTTGTCGCATTGCTTGTTTCGTGTCTTATTATCAAATCGGCTATTACACTCTTTATCGAACTCAATGTGGAATTGATGGACGGCAATACCAATAAACAGCTTTATGAACAGCTTTTTAGCGCTGTAGCCTCCATCCCTGAAGTTAAAAACCCTCACCGGGCACGCATACGCAAGATGGCGAATTTGTGGGATATCGATTTGGATATCGAGGTGGACGGTTCCATGCCGGTAAGTGAGGCGCATATTATTGCAGAAAAGACTTCACTTGTTATTAGAAATACGCTTGGGAATGTCTATGATATTGTTATCCACATTGAACCCTATAATTCCGATAGGGACGGGGAGTGTTACGGGTTATCAGCGGAAGATGTAGGGGGCATAGAATAGTGCGGAAAAAAGGATGCGGCGCACTTTTTTTATTGATACTGCTGCCACTCTGTTCGGAATCTCTACGGGATCAAAATAAGGCATATTTTGACTCTATTCAATGGGAAGCATTGGGTGATGATTTAGTTATTCCGCCTATTTCCGAACCGTATAGTATTGAAGGTAACCGGCCTGTTCCGTATGCAGATACCATCGATGATGGAGATATTTTACCCTCATTGCCGCAGCTCGGCATGTTGGACTATCAAAATATTCCGGAAGATGTATTGAGCTTTTGCGATAGCATTGCCGCAGCAGTTGTAGCAAAATCGCTCGGTTCCGCCTTATTTAGTACACAAAAAGCTTTTTTACCGCATCTCGGGCGTTTTATGATAGAACATTTTCCGGATTTTTCCTATGCTTTTTACGGACGCCCATCCTTTAAGCAGGACGGTAGTGCAATCATACTGATGCGGCTTGCTGTAAAACAGGTTACTGTAGAAGTTCCCAATGAAAATCAAGAGGCAGCGATACAGCAAAATACCGTTGCACAGACTGGAGATTCCGATAATATAGCCGATGTTCCGAACCTTTTTTCAGAAGACGAACAGCCGCTGTTTATTATGGTGGAATTCGGCGCAGTAAAAGAAGATACTGTATGGAAAATTTCTTATATTGATTTTAAGGGGGCAGAATATGCAGATTCCGCTCTCACGGATTGAATATGACTATATCGTTGAAGCATTTTTACAGGACTTACCACCGCTCCTTCTGCAATCGGGAGCACTCTTTTATATGTTGCCGTCCGGCTCCTATACGATAAAAAACAGTAAGCTCTATTTTCAACCGCTTTCTGAATTTATTGGGAAGAAAACTTCCGTTTTTTTTGAGCATAAGAAGCGAAGTATTGTCTTTCATACGGCTGTGTATGCAGATGCAGGCAGCTGCTATGTAATGTTCCCGGATATTGCGTATAAATACGACCCCGAAAAACAGCCCCAAAATAATGTTTTTGCAGAAATTTATATACCGGATAATCCTCCGATTACCGCGCAGGAACACGAACATTTTCCCCTCGATTCGATTATCCACACAGATCTGCATCTGCCCCCCTTTACCGACTTTTTGCCCTCAGCGTATCAAACTGCCGCGCAATTTACGGCGGAAAAAACAGTAACACAGAATATTTTCCCGCTTTTTCTTTACCGGCTGCATGAGTTTGAACAGCAGACGTTTATGATGTTTAACCCGTATGCTTCAAGCGGGTTGTATGTATTATTTATAGATAGCAAAATACTCATCTGCGGATGTAGAGACGACTATGCCGTTTCAATCGGAAAACGGCAATCGCTTAGATTTGTTCTGCATTTTCCTCATCGTACCATTCATAGCAAGGGACGCAGCTTATTTTCTCATTTTCTACCCAAGAGCAACTGTGCTGTTCTCGGTTTTGTGTTTGAAGAGCTTTTCGAAGAAGATAAACGTTTTTTATATGAGCGGGTATACCATGAGAAATACAACCCCTTGTCCTTTTAAAAATATGCATACCGTCTACGGCGTTGCTGCACAAAAATAAATGCTCACCGTACAACAAGTACGGCTCCGCTTTATTTTTGTTCGCGCCTTGTATCCGGTATCACTATTTTTAAAAGGCTTACGGTAGGGGCATCTACTGCTTAAACCAGCGGCATCCTTGCCGCTGCTGAAGTAAATCCTCGACGTATCAGAACCGCCATGGACGGCGGTTGTTCCACGCAGAATCGAGTTCGCATTGCGAACTCGCAGAGGCTGTCCAAAAACTGAAAGCCTATCGGCTTTTCCTGTAAGGAAATGATTTGTTATATCCGCTAAAGCGGATTGCGTAACAGTTTTTGGACAGTTTCCTTAGATTTAGATGCGTTGAACAGTGTACACGGACATACACTGTTCAGAAGGCTATTTTACCGTATGTGCCGCTACTGAAAATCCTCGACGTATCATTTCTTCTAAAAACAATACGGAAATCATTGGATCGCAGTATTATTTTCAAAAATTGATTTCCGCTGCGCTATCCCGTTACACCCTTACAAGCCTTCTACTTCTTCTTTAGAAAGACCGGTTGCCTGTGTTATAATATCGATGGAAACCCCAAGTCGTTTGAAATTACCTGCATCCTGTAAGGCTTTGTGGCACGAGCCTTCAGCAAAACCAAGCGATTTACCTCGTTCAAGACCTTTCCGTTCAGACTCGTTTATCATCGACAGCCGGTCGCTTTCATATTCCCATGCTGCTTCATATCGTCTCCGCTCCTGCTCATCCAGATAAAAGATATCCATCACGTTATTCGCCTTTGTCATTACAGGATTTTCTTGTGCTAACATCCGCCTCTCCTCCTTGCTGTCTGTTTTGATAAACATAAGCCATTTCTCTACGCTTGTCAAATTCTCTTTCGGCAGCTTTGTTAAATCTAAAAAATGAATCTCCAATAACTCATCCAAGAGCGTTTGTTCTTCACTTTCCCGTATCTGATACACCGAATGTACTTTAGGACTTAATTTAAAAGGACTATTCAGCACATTGATTGCAATACATTTTTTTAAATCTGCGTACTGTAAACCGCTGAAAAAATGCTCATGGATCATTTTTGAGCAGTAAAAGATACTCCGCTTGGGATAGTAATCAAAGTACGTGTTCTGCATTTCCACATCGATTTTTCGTCCATCGTTTAAGCGGATTTTTATGTCGAGCCGTCCGGTTTTATCGTTATAAAAACGCGGAAGCTGCTCATTATTGTCGATACGGACATCATCAAAATCATCCTGACTTAAGTCAGTTACTAACGAAATAAATTCAATCATGATGTCTTTATTTTCCTCGGTACCGAAAAGCTTTTTGAACGCATAATCATTTCGAGCGGTAAACTTCATCGGTGTGGTAGGTAATTTCTGCATTTTTCACGCCTCCATACCCTCTATATATACCACGGATGGCAAAATGGCTAAGAAAATCGGCAGATTATCATGTTTTTTCTAATATTCTAACTGCAGATATGAAGAACCCACAGAAGCGGCAGGCGGACGGGGGATGTCTTAAAAGTCGGCTCCTTTTTCGACATCCCCGGACCACACCGTAATAGTTTTGCCCCTATTTTTTCCACACCGCTACCGTACAGTTGTACGAGCTGTTGCGGTGGGTATCGAAGCAGGTGCCTGAATCCACTTGAACAAAGGACTCGTCGAATGTGCAGCCCGTCAGGCTGACCGTTCCGCCTACAGCAAGGAAGCTAGGATAGATTTGTGGATGGTCTTGGTTGTCGTAGTATGAGTAAGACGGCACCAAGTTACGGAAGTTGCAGTCTGCAGCGGTTACGCTGCTATGCCCTTGCAATTCCAGACAGCCCATCTGCCTCCCCTGCAGTATTTTGCGTGCGGAAAGGGTATTCGTCCGCGCCCGGAACCACTCCCCTTCTACATAGATATTGTCTATGTCGATTTTACTGTTCGGCGTCGTTTCGTTATTCAACACAACGGAAGAGAAATCAAGGGCATTATATATTATATTCGCCTGATCCTCCTCACTCCATCGTCCAAAGAACGATAGGGAGCCTTTTAACTGCCCTTTTAGCCGGAATGGGTGATACCAGTTGCCGCCTTTTAACGTAATAGAATCGCCTGAAGATACATACAGGTTTTCCGCCTTAACATCTTTTAGACTATGGGAGCCGCCGCTTGCAAAAGAAACCGGTTCGTTGAATATATTACGATAGCCTTCTTTTAATACATACGGAGGGCAGCTGTACTCCCTTTTGATGGTTCGTAAGTCTTCGGTTATATACCCGCACTTTAAGGTTTTTGCTTCTACATTCTCTATTTCCGTATGTACCGGCGTTGCTTCCATAATGGCTTGAAAGTCCTTTGCATTGCAGGAAACATCGACCTTGTCTTCAAAAGTGTAATCCCTTATCGTTGCCGAACAGGCGGGGAGCTTTAAGGAATGTATACGGTCCCCATAGTCAGGGTCAGAGCAGTTAAGCCGTTCGGTTATTACCTTTCCGCTGGATACAGAGAGATCGGCTATGGTTACAGCGGTAATATCGACATTTTTTAATTTTAGCACTTCGCTGCTGTCGTTCTTAATCGATATATTGCCGAAGTCGCAGTTTTTCATCTTAATGGAGGCAGAAGCGGCGGGAGACAGCTCCATGTTGTAGTATCCGTGTAGGTTGTAAAGACTGATGACATCAAAGTTCTTGTACTTACCGTATCTCTTGTACTTATCGTATATCTCCGATTTGCTAACGTCAATGTCCTTTGCGGAAATTTGGAGGTTGCAGCGGCTGTTTTTGATAACTACTTTTTGCGCCGGAGATTTAGCGTCAAAGGAGCTATTAATGTAAAGGACGCCTCTGTAATTATCGACGGCAGCGGTATCGCATATTATGGACAACTCATTGCTGCCGGTATTTACATTTTGTACCGTAACGGTATTGCATTTCGGTAATGTAATTACGTTAGAAGCCTCCGAATCTTTTATCGTAACCGAGGCCAAACGGGAGGAGATGCTGGTATTAAAATCCATAGCCCTGCGGACAGTACAGTTTTGGATAACTAGGGAGTTTTCGTCGGCAGTATCCCATTTAATGTCATAAATAGGCTTTATTGTGCCCCAATCATCGTCATGACCGAACTGAATGCCGTCAAAGGTGAGCGTTCCGCCTATTGCCTCATCGGAGAAAAATACGGTGTAACGGCGAAATACGGTCTTATTATCCTTGTTCCGCTGGTCAGCTTCGGTTTCAATGCCCGTAAACCCTCCGCGCAGGGTCAGCGTGTGCTTTAGCCTGTACCGCTTTCCTGCGGGGCTTGTAAAGTCTTTACTCAGCCATATTTCGGCGGTTACGCCGTCAGACATTTCGTTCGCCTTTTGTAAGGCGGCTTCAAGACTGGTAAACGCATCCTCCCATGTCGAACCGTTGTTTCGCCCTGTTGCCAGCGGGTCAACGTGGATAATGCTGCCCGACTGCTGCAAGGTTACGCGGTAGGTTTTGGTATGAAGGCCGTTTTCGCTCGTTACCTTGTATTCTACCGCCGACGAAAAGTCGGCTGCCGTCTCTCCGCTTGTCTGTTCAACGCCGTCCACCGTTACCCGTCCCCGTGCGGTAAAGCACGGTATCAGGTTCGCTGCATCCGCCCCGCGCGGCAACAGCGCATAGATAACACCCGAATGCGCGCTGATAAATGCATCTACATCCTGCGTCAGCGAGGGGTTATCCTGCTGCAACAGCTTAAACTCCGTTAATTCGCAGCTTGAATCCGCCGAGTACTCAAAGTGCACGGTTACCGCGTAGATCGTGTATGCAGACGGATCGCCGGGGTCGGTTACCTTATAATAGACGGGGTATTCAAAATCCTGCGCGCTAAAACCGCTTGACTGCGTAAGAGCGTCCACCATTACTTCGCCCGTTGCAGAAAATTCAGGGATCAGCTTTTTAGGTTTTTCTCCCGCATAGTGGGCGGTAATGTGCACGGTATGCGCCGTTTGGTCTATCCTGCCCTCACAGTCTTTAGTCAGCGGGTTGACCCCTGCGGGGAAGCGGAACGTTTTTAACAGCGATTGAGCAGGCTCCGCATAGACAAACTGTATTTTAACGGTGTATTTGCGCGTGTACTGCCCGTCGCGCGAGGTACAGATATAGACAAGGGGCTTTCTAAAGTCTTGTGCGCTGCTGCCCGATGTTTGTGCGGCGCCGTTTACGGTTACCGTACCGGGTGTAATAAAGGTCGGAATAAGGCTTTCGGGCTTTGCGCTGCCGGTATACAGCACCGTTGCGGTGATCGTACCTTCGTGGCCGTCGTTTACAATGGCCGCCATCGAAAGCGTTTTTATCGAAGCGTTCTTGTCTTTGGTAAAACGGAAGTCGGTAATGCTGCGCGAGGTATCAGGGTCTTCTTTAAACGAGATAAACAGGCGGTACTCCGTCTGCTCCGTCCCGAAACTGATAATAATCTTCGCTTCGGCAGATCCGAGATGATACTGTGCGCCTGAGGGATTTTCAGCTGTAAAGGTAATTTTATCGGTTACATTGAACCGTGTGTCCTCGTATACTATTGCCGCCCCGTCTCCTACATACGCAATGTCGCAATCCAGCAAAAAGTCATCCCATGCGTGTGCGTATTCTACCGGATAAAAAAGCTCTGCCGTTACGGTTTTTGCTGCATGGTCTATGCGCACCGTTCCATCTTTTACCAGACCGGGGTTTTTCACCTTTGGAAAGCCGAAGTTTTTCAGCGCCGTGTCTGTTACCGTCTGCTTGCAGGTTGCCGTGTAGAGCTTTACATCCTTATCATTACCCAGTACGGCAAACTGCACGGGGTTGGTAAAATCAATCGGCTTATCAAGCGAAACGGTTACATTTGAAAGGTTAACCGGCGCAAAAAGAGCGCGTAAATACATTTCTTTATTCGGCGCAGTAATGTAACCGGATAATACGCTTAACGGATCCATCCCTAAGCTCCGCAAAAGCGGCACAAGGTAGGGCTCGGTAAGCGGTATCAAAATAGCGTGCGGAGAAACGGTTGCCTGAACGGTCAATGCACGCACTTCCGTTCCCGCCTTTACTTCAAAATCTACCGTGTTTGCCCCGATGGTGCTGTCCCCTACCTGCGCCTCACCTACGCTGAACGAAAGGATATTTTTTTCAGCGGAAATTCCCGGCGGCAGTACTCCGGTCGCAGGATCGGTGCCATCGTCATAAAGGACTTTTACGGTATACAATTCTATTTTCCCCTGTCCGCCGATAACGGCAAAAGGCACGGGGCTTAAAAAGTTAATGGGAAAGACAAGCGGCGGAATGGTAAAGTTGGGATTTTCCGCATACATTTCGAAGAACCAGCGGTTTATCGCTTCGATGTTTTCAAAGCTACCGATGGCAGAGCCGATTTTCAGTACGTCGGTTGCGGGAAAGGCTTCCTGTAAGTAGCGCAGCGTTACCGGAAACAGCGTCGCCTGCGCAGATACAACCGTTTCGGGCAAAAGGCGCGTTACATCGGTTCCTTTGGGAACGGTTACGGTAACGCTATGATCACGAATAGCAGTGTTTGTACTGCACACATACCGCTCAACATTTCTCAAGTTAAGGCTGATAAGTTTTTGCTCGTCCGAGGGAATAAGATCGGTTATCAGCTTATTGCATGAAAGATACATCATTACCGGCAGCAGCGCGGCACATAAAAGCGCATACAAACGCATACTTCTTTTCATCGTTCTCATCTTTTTCTCCTTTATCCGTTCTATTGATACGGCGGCCTCTAAAAAGCTCATTGCGCGTTCGGAATCGCCCAACTGTTTGCTCCTTCATCAGGATTACTTTGTATTCTAACAAAGCGGATTTTTGCATACCGGTATTGGATGTAATATTCGTCTGCTCCGCTACGGCTATCCCTTTGCAGGTTTTTATCTTTCGGTTCGTTATAGATAATGCGATCATGCGTGATGCCGCATTTTTGTATCAGGTAGTCGGCAACCGACCTGATACGCGCCGTTTCAATCTGCACCCTTTCGTCTTGCGAACCGAACGGAGCTGCGGAACTTTCAAACAGGATGAAAAGGTCATCGTTTTCTTTCAAAATTGCCGCAGCCTTTTTAATGTCCCCTTTGGCGTTTACGTCGAGCGCAGCGCTTTCAGGTTCAAAATACACATAGATGCTCTTGAACTGTGCAAGCAGCTTTGTTTCAGGTATCTCAACTTCCTCTTTCCCTTCAGGCTCTTTCGGCGGCGCTTTCTCTACTGCCAACGCTGCTTCCTGTTTTGTTTCTATCGAGGTTTTAAGGCTTTCTATCCTCTTGGCACATTCTTGCGCCTGGTACTCTGCTGTCCGTTTTTTTCTCGTGTAAGCATAAACAGCGCCGGGATACACTCTCATTGCAAGTTGAAAAGAAGGAAGCGGAATAACACGGGACTGCTCCATCATAAGGTCTATAGAAACTTGAGCTTTCACTTCGATGCTGCGTTCCAGTATTGCCGTTCCGACCGTTACGCCGGTTGTGAACACTGCTTCCGCTCCCGATTGTGTATTCAGTTTATCGGCTAATAGATCAAGTGCCGTCCGATAATGGCGAATATGCAGTATCTCCGCCCCTATCCCGGCAAACACACCGAGCGAAAGATACCGTATTGGGAAGTATTCGTAGGCGGCATTGACAGTTATCGGAAAAGCATCAAAACTGCGTACCAGCGGGTTCGTCCCGAGGATAACGCTGTGTCCGTTTTCCAGATACACCGGCATGGTGTGCTTGCCGGAGCGGAAAAAGGTGTAGCCGAGCGCCGCCCTATAACCGGGTTTTGCTTGTGTGTATTCTTTTAAAAGGGAAACGGGAATAAAGGTCTGCAAGCCTCCCGAAACAAAGAAATTCGTATACCAACGTCCGGAAATATCCGAACTATCAGATGCGGCCGTCTCGGCGACTTGAGCGGAATCTTGTATGGCGCTGTGCGATTCTTGCACAACCGGCACGCTTTGCTCACCCTGTGTGTTTTGTACATCTTGCGCTGCAAGTGGACTAGAAAATAAAAGGAGAAAAAGAATCGTTTGCGCAAATGCTTTTGGAAATAGGCGGTATAGATACCTTGTCAGCGAATGTACATCCGTGTACATTCGCTGACGGCGAGTTTTTGCCAAGCAAAAACATCGCTGTCGCGTAGAACCACCGCCGTCCATGGCGGTTCTAAAATGTCTTTTATTTAATGATGCGACGCAGTAAATGCGTCGTATATTTCCAAAAGATAGGGGGGGGTAATATAGAAGAAAGTGTTAATTTGAGCTGGTATGTCTGCTGTTTAACCGAACCGTTGTATGAATAAAACGGCACTGCAATCCCATGTATTATATCTTTTATTAACATAGATTTAGGATAGCATAGAATTTATGTGCCGTCAATCTTTTGTTTGTTAGAAAAAGGGGATGTCTCAAAAGTTAGTTGCTTTTTCGACATCCCCGCGAGTTTAAAATTAAGTCTTTATACTATTCTATTGCAATACCGTGGCGTTTTTTGGGGTACTGCTTCAGCATCGCGATCGAGTTACGCTTATCACCGAATACAAAACCGCCGTTCCAGTACTCAAGCGCAGCAAATAACGCATTTCCGCCATCATTATCATCGCTTTGCGCCGTTCTAAAGGAAACATATTCGCCAAGATTGGTAAAATCTTGCTTATACAAACATTCAAGCCGTTTGCGGTTAAATTCATTCCATTTTTCTATATCTTTAAAGCCGGAACCTTCATCTTCTACGATGAGGTGAGCATGTTCGGGGCTGAATTCATACCAGACCTTTACTTTCTTTTTAGGATCGCATTTGTTTCCATGCTTTACGGCATTTTTAATGATCTCACTGATTTGCTGCTCAAGCAGGTTGATTCCTTTAATTTCCAACGGAGCCGACTGGACAATCAAAAGGGTGAAATAGCGAATTTGCCGGAAATCTGAAGGAAATTCCTTATACAGCATGCCGGTCTTATCAAACAATGGGTCTTTTCCGTCAACACGTAATTCTTTGATCATATTGTAACATTCTCCTATTGGCTATCGGCTAATTTTTGCAGCGCCTCTTCCAGACTATTAGTAATTGGAAAGAAGCCCATCAGTTTTGTTAATTCGATAACTTTCTTTACTGAACCGTGAATATTAGTAATATACAATTTTAAGTTTTTCTTCTTTAAGGTTGAACAGATATAAATCAATGCGCCGATACCGGAAGAATCGATATATTCGACTTCTTCAAGATTGAGTACAATACATTGAATCTGACGCTCAAGCATCTTTGCAATTAATTCCTTCAGTTTATACGAATTGTATAAATCCATTTCTCCGCTTACATCGACAATGTATACATCCTTGTTTTTTCGGATTTTCAGTTCCATACTCTGTCCTCCTTATCCCTATTTCACTTTAATAATCATCACCGTTTGATCATCATGAGGCGATGTTTTCCCGATAAATGTTTTTATTTGCTTGTTAATTTTCTCGGTAATTGCTTTTGCCGGTAATGAGGCGTTGGCAGCCAAAATCTCCCCAAGGGCTTTTAATCCAAAGGGTTCTCCCCGTTCATTGAGTGTTTCAACAACACCGTCAGTAAACAAAACGGCAATATCTCCTGTTTCAACCTGAATCTTTTTGCAGGTATAAACCGACTTACTATCTACGCCGATAGGATCCGATTTTTGTTCAAGCCGAACTAATTTCTTTGTCGAAGCTTTCCATAAGAGGAGAGACTGCGTTCCGGCATTCACATACTCAATGCTTTTCTCTACAGGAATATACGCCAATAACGATATGCTTGCATAGTGGTCAATCGATATTTTTCCTGTAATACCCTTATTTAAAATATCGAGAATACTCTGAGTATTCTGTGCCGTATTGGTGATAAGATAAAGCAACGAGCGAATCATTACCATAACGATACAAGCATGAATACTTTTACCGGCAACGTCGGCGGTAATACAGAACAGTCTATCTTTCTGATTCTGAATAATATCATAGTAGTCGCTGCAAACGCCTCGCGCCTGATTAAAAAGCACCGAAAAACTCAAGTCCGCTGTATCGACGAGCTTCTTAGGAAGCAGTATCTTTTGAATACGGCTCGCAATATCGGTTTCATTTTCAATCGTGTTTAATTCCGTTTCTTCATGCAAATCATATATCAGTCTCAGTGCTGCCGTTGCATAGCTGGTTAATATTTCGCCGATTTGCACATCAGATTCGGTAAACGGTGCATGCTCGGTGCTTCGTGATAAAGAAATAAGACCGGCTACCGTATCCCGATATACCATCGGAAGAGTAAGTAATGAGCCCGGCATAAGAAACGGTTCTTCTCCGTTTACAACAATTCTGCTATCTTTCTGTGCATACGGAATTAAGATCGATTGTGCCGATCGCGCAGCCTCACCAAAAAATGAATTATTAAGCGGAAATTCCGCATATCTGAAATTAGTGGCAACTCGATCCGGCTGGTGCGGCACATCATCAGGCAGCTTATACGGCGGCGGATAATTTCCGCTATATGCTTTAACACTGAGCACGTCTTCAAATTCACCGATGGTAAGGATAACACCTCCATCCGCAAAGAGCTGTTCAATCATGATTTTATTGATAAAACCAAGAATTGCGGATACATCATTTTGCTGCCGTATTGCTTCGGCTGCTTTTATTAAGAAGGTGTTGCCGATAGGCAGCAGCTCTTTTGCCCGTATCGCGGTTTCATCAGGACGTTGCGCGTTAATCAGTTCTTCCTGTATCGATTCTATTTCTGCTTTTAATGCTGCATACTCCCGCCGGTACATCATATCGTTTGAAGCAACTACCGACAATAGGATAAAACAGAGGATACCAAGCGCCAATGAAGCAAACGGAAAAGAAATATACCGAAAGTAACCTGCTGCCGCTATAGACAAAAGCATAAACACAGCCAATACAATATTATATACCCGCATCGTTTGCGTAGTTTTTCTATCCTTTATAGCCCGTATTACGAAAAACGAGCAGCATACTACGCTTATTGCAAGAAATACCGTTGCGGCAGAAACCATTTTCATAAAGGCAATTCTATCATCTATTGCCGGTATCGTCAATTATAAAATTCCTACATTATAAAATTCCCGCAAGCGCTGTTATTCTGCGGACATACATTTTGAAGAACCTGATGCCTTTGTTCTGACATTTTGAATATCCGGCTTGTCTATATTGTTTTTTTTGAGTATGTTATGCCTTATAAATAGGGAACCTCCACTACCTTCACCGGAGTTTTGAGCGGAATCCTAGAGTAAAAGATGAGGCAATGGCAGTTATGAATCAGAATGATGATAAGAACAAAAAGGATCCGAACGAACAAGATCCCTTTAATTTTTTCAAGTTAAGCTCCGAACCGTCCAATAACAATAATAAGGATCAAAAGAAACCTCGATTACCTTTTATCGCGATTATTGCAGGCGTGTTTATAATTCTACTGATTGTAAACCAGTTCTTGATGAAGCAAGATGCAAATATTATTCCTTTTTCGGAGTTTAAAGACCGTGTTGCATCAGGCGAAATCGTTAAGGTGATTATGGGGCCGACATACTTTATCGGACAAACGAAAACGCAAGCGAGCAGCGAACAAACACGAAGCAAGTTGCCGTTTTTACCTGCGGATGCGGGGGATGCCTATCAAACGGTCGGAATATATTCGGAATCTTTTTTACAATTGCTGGATGAGCACAATGTCATTTATTTAGTACGTCCTAAAGAAAACAACTTTCTCGTGGACTTTTTGGTACAATGGATACTGCCGTTCGGTTTTATCTTCCTTCTTTGGCATTTTGTCATGAAACGCTTTACCTCAAATCTCGGAGGGCTGGGCGGCAGTATCTTTTCCGGCGGGCAAGCGCGATCCGCAGCCGTCGAGGAAGGAAAAGTTACCACTCGTTTCAGCGATGTCGCGGGTGTTGACGAGGCAAAAGAAGAACTGGTTGAAGTTGTAGACTTTTTAAAATATCCTCAAAAATATACCGAAATAGGCGGTAAGATTCCGCGCGGCGTTTTGTTGGTCGGCCCGCCCGGAACCGGTAAAACCCTGCTTGCACGTGCCGTTGCAGGGGAATCGGGAGTTCCGTTCTTTCGGATTAGCGGCTCAGACTTTGTAGAGATGTTTGTCGGCGTGGGCGCCTCCCGTGTACGTGATCTCTTTAAGCAAGCACGGGAAAAAGCTCCCTGTATCATTTTTATCGATGAGCTTGATGCCATCGGTAAGTCCCGTTTAAATTCCATTCATTCAAACGATGAGCGAGAACAGACGCTCAATCAGTTGCTCGTAGAAATGGATGGATTCGATAACAGCACCGGGCTTATTTTGCTTGCGGCAACCAACCGCCCCGATGTTCTTGACCCTGCGCTGCTTCGCCCCGGCCGCTTTGACCGGCAGGTAGCGGTTGACCGCCCCGATATGAAAGGACGGGAGCAAATCCTCAAGATACACGCCAAGAATGTGAAACTTTCCAGCGGAATTGATCTCAGCGATACTGCGCGAATTACCAGCGGTTTTTCCGGCGCTGATCTTGCAAACGTGATTAACGAGGCTGCTTTGCTTGCAGTACGCGGCGGCCGTAAAGAAGTTATCGCAGAAGACCTTAATGAGGCGGTAGAAAAAGCGATTGCCGGTTTACAGAAAAAGAGTAGGGTGATAAAGGAAAAAGAACGCCAAATCGTCGCGTATCATGAAACCGGACACGCAATAACAGCCGCCTTTACCGAAGGAGCGGATAAGGTGCATAAAGTTTCCATTATACCGCGCGGTATTGCAGCACTCGGTTATACCTTGAATATCCCCGAAGAAGACCGATTCTTGAGTACTGAAAAAGAGCTGCTTGCAGAAGTTGACTGTCTCCTCGGCGGACGGGCAGCTGAATTTGTGCAGTTCGGTGTTGTTTCCACCGGCGCCTCAAGCGATCTATCACGCGCTACCGATATTATCCGCAGCATGATAACCGACTACGGTATGAGTGATCGGTTTAAAAACGTTGCACTTTCAAAGCGGGGCGGCGGCTACGGAGCAGGAGATCCTCAGCTGGTACGCGAATATTCCGAAACAACACAGCAGTATATCGATGAAGAAATTGCCCGTATCATGGAAGAGCGATATGCCGTTGTCGTAAACCGATTACAAGAAAAAAAGACTCTATTGGAGTATATTGCAAAGCGCCTGCTTGAGAAAGAAACGATTGATAAACAAGAGTTTGAAGATATTATCAAGGCGGAGTCTCAGTTACCGCGGCAACCCATCCTTCAATCACCGGAAGCAGCACTGTCGGATGAATCGGATGTATCCGGAAAAGCCGGTGCGTTCGCTGCCGATAGTTCGGATTCATCCGCGCCTCAGCAATAATCAAACATTCAAAATACTTATCGTGTATCTCTAAAAGCTCATCGAGTTTTTAGAGATACCAATATCTAAAAATGTAACGGAATTTTATACTTCCATAATCACTGAAAATAGTATACAATAAATATTGTTTTAGTAAGGATGATCCGTGAATACCTCAAAAAAAAATGTGCATTTATGCTTTTGCGTACAGCTTTCTATCTCCTATTTACAGCAAATTGATAAAAACGATAATGCTTCGCTGTATAGGGCTTTTTTTTCCGGTATTCAAGCGGAGGAAAAGCTGCCGTTAACTATTTTTGCGGCGGGCAGCTTTTTAGAATGGCAAAAAGGGAAGCGCCAAGCTTATTCCATGCTGTTAAACAATATGCTTTCCCGCAAACAGATTGAGCTTCTGGGTGGAGGATATCATCAGCCCTATCTATCGCTGTTGCCTGCCTCCGATGTTATCGGTCAAATAGAGATGATGACCGCTGCTATCCGTACCCACTTCGGAAAGCGGCCGCGAGGGCTTTTTGTAACCGCTTCCGCATGGACACCGTCGCTTATTACCCCGCTTATCCGATGCGGTATGGAATATTGCCTTCTCGACTACCGTTTATTCCCGACAGATATAAAGCGAAATAATCAAAATATCGGTTTCTCTCCTGCGATTGTTGAAGATAAAGGAAAAACAATTACGGTATTTCCCTGTATTCCCGATGATCCTGATTTCGCAACCCGTACACCGCAAGAATTTTATGAAAAAGTAGCGGCCGCAGCCCCTTCTTCAGGAGAATCTATGTATCTCCTGTTCTTACCGATTAAAACCTATATAAAATGCCTTGAAAAGAATAAAGACGGATCAAATTGGTTTTCTTCCTTTGTAGAGCTGTGTAATCAACCTGAATCGGTTATTCGGCTTACCCACACGGCTGAATTGATGAAACGGAGACAACCGCATCCGCCCATGTATATTGCTCCGAATACGGTTCTCTGTGATGCTCCGACAGGACATGCGACAAAACACGCCGTTACGATACAGCGCGATGCCTTTAAAATTTATTCTAAAATGATGTATGTGAATATGTTGGCAAACGGTATGAAAGGCGATAAGGCGCGTAAAAAATATGCCTTGCAAGAGCTATGGAAAGCGCAAAATGCCGAGCTTTTTGCGCTGGAAGCTTGTATTCCCGAATACCATAACGAATTACGCCGCATTGCGTATCGAAAACTGCTTGTTGCTGAAAAACAAACACGCCTTCCGGGTATATTTACCGAAGGTCTTACCCGATATGATATCGATATGGACGGTTTTAAAGAGTTTTTATCTCAACGTTCATCATTAAATATGTATGTACATCATCACGGCGGGAAGATTTTTGAATGCGACGTATTCTCCGCTTATAAAAATTATTCCGATATGCCGCTCGAACATTCCGGAATGTTTATCGACTATCTCTTATCGGAAGCTGCTTTGCAGCACCTCAAAGATGGGCATCCGGAAGCGCTTACAACCGTATTTTCCGATAATACGTATCAAGAAATTGAAATCAATACTATTCGATCGGAGCTGAAACTATCTACTGCCGGTTTATTTGATTCCAGTATCGAACAGCCGGTTTCACTGCGTAAACAATATACCTTTTTCCCTGAGGGAACACAGGTTCAATACATATTAAAGAACGACAGCCCTTTTAATCTTTCTTCTTATTTTGTCGTTGAAATCGATATTGCATTGGAAGAAACCGATTCCGTTATGCCTTCCTTATCACTGTATGATTGCGAAGAAAACCAAAAGAAAGAGTGCAGCATAACTACTGATGTATTCAATAAAGTTTCATGGATATTGCTCGAAGATCCCGAAGGAAAAATACAGTTTACAATGGAAGCAAACGAGGTGCCGGGACTCATCGTTGTTCCCGTTTATGGTATGTGCAAAAAAGAAACGGAAACGGTTGAACAAAGAATACATGGCGTTCGGATGTTCTTTTATTGGAAAGCGGATTTAAATCCGAATTATGAAACCGAAAAAATGCTCTTTTTAAAGATAAAAAATAGAAAGGCATCGCGAACGGCAGCCTCAGCAACTACCGTGCGTGCCGATTAAATGTTACCGATACAACAAAATTGCTTATGATACCATTAGCGCAATCGTTTTCATTTTCTACACCGCATGGACGTACACTTGTGTGCTATTCGGATACCGTCCGCCTCCCTCAACTTCCGGAAAAGGGAAGGGTAGATGCATTATATGTATGCGATGAGCATACGCTCCCGCTTTTGCGGCAAGCAGAATATTTTTCTGCTCAAGTACCGCTGGTAGTGCTGCCGGCAGGGGATGAGGCAAAAAACTTAGACACCCTGGCTCTTATTGCCGAAAAAGCTGCCGAATACGGACTTGACCGGCACGCTTGTTTTATTGCGTTCGGCGGCGGTGTAGTGTGCGACATAACCGCTCTTGCCGCTTCCCTTTATATGCGCGGTGTACAGTGTATTCTGGTACCGACAACCGTATTGGCAATGGCTGACGCAAGCATCGGGGGAAAAACGGCGGTTAATCTTTCCGGTTATAAAAATCTTATCGGCACATTTTACGCCGCCTCATCGATTATCCTCTGTTTTCCGGTACTCAGTTCCTTGCCCGAAGCCGAATATCGATCAGGGCTTGCTGAAATACTGAAAACTGCCGCCCTCTACGATACCGAACTGTATCAAATGTTCCTAACCCGGCATGATGAGATTATCCGCAGAGATAGCACTTGCCTTTCACTGATGATTCGCCGCGCTGCAGAGGCTAAGGCACTTGTTGTTGAACGGGACTTTACCGAACAGGGAGAACGCGCTTTCTTGAATTTCGGGCATACTTTTGGCCATGCACTCGAAAGTTTATCTCATTTTTCCATACCGCACGGAGATGCTGTCGCTTGGGGCATATCCCGCGCCTTAGCTGTAGGTCTTCGTATGCAGCTCACTGATAAAGACTACGCTACTTCCCTTATAAAGATTCTTAACTGTTATAATTGGTGTACAAATCCTGTCTACTTTAATAGACAGCTTAACGGCAGTTCTTTTGCAGATGAGATTATTGCACGTATGAAAAAGGATAAAAAGAACCGCGATGGGATGATTCGGCTAGTTCTTCAAGAAGACATCCTGAAAACACAGGTACGGGAAGTCGATACGTCTATAATACGGGAGGTACTGATATGATTTACTTGGATTGGGCAGCATCTGCCATTCCATATACTGATGAGATTGAAACCGCTTATCGTGAGGCAACAGCGGTATTCGCAAATCCTTCTGCTCAGCACCGATTCGGAAAAGAGGCGCGGGAGACGCTGGAAAAAGCCCGTAGCCGCTGTGCCGCTGTACTCGGAGTTCCTGCCGAAACACTTTATTTTACCTCCGGTGCATCAGAATCAAACAGTCTTGTTCTCTTGTCATTATTAACCCGTCCCGTAACCGGTAGTCTGGTAATCAGTAACATCGAACACCCGTCGGTGCGGGAGCAAGCGTCCGTATTGGAACACTGCGGCTGGACGGTTTTAACCGCACCTTCCGGTAAGAATGGCTGTGTTACCCCCGATGCAGTGCTCCAGACCCTGCGCGAAGATACTATGCTGGTTGCAATTATGGGCGTTAACAATGAGATTGGATCCATTCAGCCGATTCGGGACATTGCACAGGCGCTCAAAACACACACCGCCGGGAAAAGACCCATCCATTTTCATGTTGATATGGTACAATCGATCGGAAAATTACCGGTAGCGGAGCTGGGACTGGCCGATGTACATTCCGCATCGATGAGCGCTCATAAGATCGGCGGACCGCGCGGTATCGGCCTCTTATACTTAAAACAGCCCGTGATTTCCGGTATCCGCGGCGGCTCACAGGAACGTAATATTCGGCCCGGAACGGAAAACCTTGCCGGCGCTTGTGCGCTTGCCCGCTGTCTTGAAAAAACATATACGGATTTTCAGCAAAAATTTGAACGGGCAGGGGAGTTATCGCGTTTTCTCTTCGAAGCACTATCTCAAATTCCTGAATGTTCGATTATTCCCGCTGCAAGAGTACCGGCTCCACCGGTACCGAATGAGACTAACTGCGCCTATGCATTTTCACCGTGGATTATACAAGTGAGCTTTGCAAATGTTCCTGCAGAAATTATGACCCGATGCCTCTCCGATCGCGAAATCTTCGTATCGGCCGGTTCGGCATGTTCATCAAAGAAAAAGGTGCGCCCGATACTGGCTGCTCTTTCCGTTAGTCCCGAAATTGCACAAAATGCCATACGGATTTCCATCGGGCATAGTACGGAAAAAAGTGATTTGGAACAATTCATTTCCGCAGTGGAAGAAATTATCAAAGATTTTAATTAATTTTGAATACAGTAAAAAGGTATAGAATAATGAAATTCGATATATCGCATCATCCACAAGAACGGCATCGGCAGGTGAAGCGTGCAAAAGTACTTGGTTACTGTATGGGCGTACGGAGGGCGGTTGAAGCGGTATATCGAGCTCTTACCAAGTATCCTGATAAAACGGTGTATACATACGGTCCGCTTATCCACAATCCGGTAACAATGCAGCTCTTGGAAGCGAATGGGGTACGTATTGTAAACCCCGACGAGGAGCTAAAATCACAGATAACACCTGATTCGCCGATTATTATCAGAGCACACGGTATTGCCCCACAAAAACGGCAAGAACTGATAGACAGTGGCGCAATCATTATCGATGCAACCTGTCCGCGCGTCATCGCAAGCCAATTCAAGGCTGCACAGTATTCGCAAAAAGGTTATACGGTTATTCTTGCCGGAGATAAAAACCACGGAGAACTGATTGGGATTAAGGGATACGTCTTGTCGGTTCCAAATGGTAAGTGTATTACCGTGCAGACAGCTGCAGAAGCGGAAAACGTGCTATATGATGGAGCCCCCACTGTTCTTATTGCCCAGACCACCATTAAGCGGAAAGAATATCGTGCAATTGCCGAAATCCTCTGTAATAAAATTCCCGACCTTACTGTTTTAGAAACTATTTGTCCGGCGACCGACGAACGGCAGGAGGCACTCCTCGAACTCGTGAAAGAGGTTGAGGCGATACTTGTCATCGGCGGAGGTAATTCCGCCAATACACGCCGCCTGTTACAAACCGCCCTTGACAACGGCAAACCGGCATGGCTCGCCGAATCCGCCGACGGCATTCCACAGGAAATTTACCGATATGGAATAATCGGTCTTGCGGCAGGCGCCTCAACCCCTGACAGCAGTATTGACACAATCGAGAAACTGTTACTAGACAAACCGCTATGAAATATGCTATAATATTTGCCTAAATCTATCAATAATGAGCGTTCTGTCTACTAGAGTGTTGAGGCAATTGGTTTAACTACATAGTCAACAATCAGCAGAGTGCAGACATCTCTCCTTTTTGAGATAATAAATCAAAGGTTATATATTGTTTCCCGTATTACTTTTTGATAATGCAATGCCAACGGATCCTCCGGAAATATTTCCAATGATTTTGCAATATAAGTTTGAGCCGTGGCATAGTTTTTTTCTTTGATTTTCTTTAATGCTTTTTCAATATATGACGCTGTTTTTTGTTTTTTATCCTGAGTATCAGGTGCATCACAATCATATACTTCATAAATAGCCGTTTGTTCTGCCGTATCAATAACCGGCGATTCTTGAATACACCGTATATGAAAATTTTCGGGATATTGAAGCGATTTAAAAATCGACTCAGAAATAATAATGGTGTTGGAATAAACTTTTGTTGCAGCCTGCAACTCTTCCGCCGTATAGCAAGTATTTGAAATAACGACACTATCTAAGCGGCTGTCATTTCCGATAACGCCTAAAAGAATCTTTCCGGTATCAATCCCTATTCCCGCTCTAATAGCAGGGAGATTTCCTAATCGTATATTTTCTTCTTGCAGTTTTTTCTGAATTTCAATACCGCATGCGACTGCGGCATCAGGATTCTTGGAAAATAACGCAGTAAAACCGTCACCAAGAAATTTCATAATAACACCGCCATATTTTCGAATAATAGGGGCAACTAAGGCAAAATATTTATTAAGCAATATAAATACTTCGTCAGGTTCGAGTTGTTCCGACATACTGGTAAAAGATCGAATATCAATTGAAAGTACAGTCATAGACAATTCTGACGAGTCGCCGGTATTTATCTCTGTAATATTATTTTTTTGCAGAAACATCAGTAATTGATTGGGGAAAAATCGGCGCAATGCATTTTGAATTCTCTTTTGCTCTTCTACAAGCTGCTCGATTTGATGTATTGATGTGGCATAGTTGTCAATACTCATAATAACGGCAATGATAATCGAAATTATAGCACCTTCTTGTAAGAGTAATTTACCTGAAATAACCCATTGGCTGACCAGTGTATCATACAGTGCAAAACCTGCCAGAATACCTAATACCATGGCAATCCATACCGCAGACTTCTTTCTTTTAAATAATGCACGGATAATAATTATTGCATCATAAATGGCAGCAATGAATATAAGTGTTTTTCGAATACTAATTGTTATGGCGGCAAACGCGAACCATAATATATAGGGCATTTTCTTATAATTTAAGTACAGCATGATAAAAAACATACTGAATAGCAGCAATACTGTAGCTGTGATATTATAGAATAAAAGATTGAATACAAAAGACTCGTTTAAAATATCAGCAGAACCGAGAATAATCGATTGATCTGTTCCTCCATACCGATTATGAAAATTAGATATATTCACAACAATATCAGCCGTACCGTTTTTTAGCGGCTTAAAAGATGCCATACTGATTGTTTTTCCGGGGATTTCCGTTTGTGCGGATACGCCGGGCTGCCCCTGCCCTGCCCTATCAATACCATTAATAACAATAGTACAGCTTGAGAGAATATGATTTAATTGAAGTACATATACTTTATTAGGATTAAGTCCGACAATACGTAATCCGTATGAGGCATAGCCGAATTCGGTTTTCAGCGAAGTTTCACTGAGTCTACCCGGCAATGGCGCATATAACGGCCGCGTATTATCTCTAAAATAATAGAACTGATTAGGGGTAAAATGCCATTGCCCTTTAATGCTGAATATATCCCGGTCGCCATGTGCAGGCAATGTCAATAGACCATGTTGAGCCGTTATTGCATGTTCCCTCATGTGTTGTATCGGTTTTGCTTTATGAATAAATGTTATAATAAAAAACATACAAAGAAAGGGTAAAGCCCCTAAGAGTATCTTTTTCATAGTAAATCGACCTCATAAACATTTATTAAATTTCTTTTACCATGGAATTTTATTTTTCCATAATAAAAGCAGGTGTGGGTGCGCCAGTAGTTTTCAAGAAGCTGCTCCCTAACCGTTTCGCTAATAATGACATTCACCTTTTTTTCAGTTGCGTAACTGTGCATACGGGAAGAAATATTTACTACGTCAGAAATAACCGTCGTATCCATCCGCTCCGGTTCTCCGATAGTTCCCATCATCAGTTTTCCATAATGAATCCCTGATGAGATATGAATCGAAGACAGTTTTTGTTGCTGTCTATGTATATTGATCTTTTTAATAAGTTGAGTAATCTCAATAATGCAGTCTACCGTTTCTTCTGCGGTACCGTAAAATAGAACCATTAATCCATCTGTAAGATATTTATCAATAAATCCTTTATATTTTTTAATAATAGGATTAGCAGCCTGAATAACAGTGTTGTATAAAATCAATAATTCTTCGCGGGCACTGCTTGATGAAAGCTTTGCTTTGATACCGAGGTGGATAAAAGCAATAAACATATTTTTATTAGTATTGTCACCAAGCGAAATATCCGTAACGTTTTTCTTATTCAAAAATTGCAAGAACTCATTCGGAAAGAATCGTTGAAAAGATATATTGGTGTTTTGAATCGATTCAATCATCTGCTCTTGTGTTTTAAAAGCTGCAGAAAAATGCCGAATAACAACAAATGCCATCGGAACCATCAATAGCAATACGCCAAAATGAGAAATAAAGGGAGCATTGATAATACCGTTGGAAATTAATCCGTCAAATATTGCTGCACTGATAAACAATAAAAATGAGATTAAAAATGTCAACGCATACGGTTTCCGTTTGATTAATGCATAAGCAACAACTATGCATACAATAGTAGAAAGAAATAATATATAGAGCTGCACACCCAGCAAGATGCCGACGAATACCGGCATCGGCGCAAGAAGTGTCATTAAACCGTACAAAAACAGCGGAATAGTCAAAAAATAAAAAAACTTTGACGGTTTTTTGATAAATAAATTAAGAATAAAAAGAAAGGTAAAAATAGCACAAAGCGGAAATGTCAAATACCCCAACCGGTACATAGTAATTGTCGACACATCGGGGAAGAAACTTCTTAATAAAAAGTCATTATAACAAAGTGTTCTGACGGCAAAACCGTAACAAAGCAACCCAAAGATACCGGCAGTCGTTTCTTTTCGGTAAAAAAGGAATAAAGAAATAAAGAAAGTAGCCATACTGAAGAGAATAGAAAAGATACCGGATGAAATCAATTTATCCAATACTTTTTTTGTTTGCAATGTTGAATAAAGACCAAAAAGAAAGGGCGTTTCCAACCCCGGATTCCTATCATGAAAATTCGACAAATGAATGACAATGGTTGCTTCTGTTTCATTATTCAGCGGTAAGATAACCGTATCGGAATGCCAATCAAACACCTCTTCTTTGAAATTCTTTCCGGGAACTCCCGATGTATAGAATAGGTTACCGTTTAGATATACGGTGAAGGCCGAGGATGTGCGGGTAAAATGCATCGCATATATCTTCTGAGGCTCAAAACCGCGGATTCTGACCGCATACGAAGCATATCCTTGTACCGGTTGGGCAGGCTTATATGTTGTCCAGCCGAATTCAATCGGCTGGAAATGCATATATGCCTCGAGCGGCATAACCGAAGAAACAAATTCTTGTTCTGCATAAGCCCATGAACCTTTCAGCGAATAGACTGTATCCTTATCAATATCTGAGATATCATAAATTCCATTTGAAGCATAGAGCCTATCTTCTTTTGTACAAGAAATCGTATAAAGACTCACCGTGAGCAGGATAAGAATGAATGCTATACTTTTAATTTTCACAATTAATCCTTGACTGTTGTATTCCGGTACAGCCACTTTACTAAATTTTCTTAATCTACTATATAAATGAGGTTATGTCTAGAATGATGTCAAATTGCTCAAGGCAAACATATCCGATACTTTACGCCGGCAGCGGCTCGATCTTTTCTTTGTAAATGCGGTGCATAAAAAAGATACACGCGATGATGGAGACAACTTCGGCTATGAGATACGACCACCAGATAGCATTGACATCGCCGGACAGCGAAAGCAAATATGCCGCCGGAAGCAGCGCGACAATTTGACGCACAAAGGTCGCAATCATGCTGTAAACTGCATTCCCGAATGCTTGAAACACCGAAGAAAAGGTGATGCCGAGCGCCGCTCCGAGAAAGCTGCATGCGATGATGCGGATTGCAGGAACACCGATCGCGAGCATCGCGGGGGATGCATCGAACAGCCCCAAAAGCTGTGCAGGGAACAATTCAAAAAGCACCAGCCCGAATAGCATAACCCCCATCGCAAGCAAAAGACCGTTCCGTATCGTCGCTGTAATCCGCTTTCTGTTCCGTGCCCCGTAATTGTACGCAATAATGGGCACCATACCGTTATTCAATCCGAACACCGGCATAAAGATAAAGCTGTTCAGCTTAAAGTACACGCCGTACACCGCAATCGCAGTACTCGAAAAAGCGCTCAAGATGATATTGAGAAAGTAGGTGGTAATCGATGTTATCGAGCTGAGGAGAATAGAGGGCACACCGACCTTATAAATTTCCGCAACGATGCGCGGTTCGGGAAGCAGGTTTTTAAGCTTAAACTGAATTTCACGGTTTTTTGTTACGTTAAAGAAAACCGAGACACAAAGGCCGAGAATCTGCCCCAATACGGTTGCGAGTGCCGCGCCCCGAATACCCATTTTGGGGAACGGCCCAATCCCGAATATCAACAGCGGGTCGAATATCACATTGAAAATCGCACCGGAAAGCTGTGAATACATTGTATACAGCGTAAGTCCCGTCGATTGGAGCAGCCGGTCGAACGTAATACCGAAAAAGAGTGCGAACGACCATCGAAGCACAATATCCAAATACTCTTCTCCGTAGGTAACAATTCCGGCGTCTACTCCCTGCGAGGCAAGGTAGGGGCGTACCAGTACAATCCCTGCGATAAAAAAGACGATAAAATTACAGGCCGCCAGAAAAACGGCGTTCATTGCGGTTTTATTGACATCCTCTTGATTCCGCTGACCGAGCCGTTTGGACAGTAGGGCATTAACGCCGACACCCGTCCCTACGGCAAAGGAAATCATCAGGTTTTGGATGGGAAAGGCAAGCGATACGGCTGTCAACGCATCCTCGTTGATTTTTGCCACAAAGATACTGTCGACGATATTGTACAACGCCATAATGAACATCGAAAACATCATCGGCAACGACATATTGAGGATGAGCTTCATAATCGGCATAACGCCCATCTTGTTTTCAGCCGGGCCGACAGGTCTTGCCTTTACTTCTTCCATTGATATCCCTTACAAAATAGACCTGTTCCGAAACGGAAGTTTCCGAACAGGTTTAATCTATTAAAAACGGTTTTTGTTCAGCATTTTGTTAATCAAGCAGGGCATCCAAGTCTGCACAGATCTTCTTTTTGTCCAGTTTTTGTCCGATAATGCAGAGCTTAATCATCCGGTCGCCGACTTTTTCGTCCCATTCTTCTCGCATCCGAGGTTCTCGGGCAAGTACTTTTTCCTGCTCGCGCTTAGAGGCAGTTGCGAGCCATCTGCCGGAAGCCCCCGCTTGAATTTGCCGTCCCGAAGTTTCAAAGACGTAGGCCATATCCTGTTCATCGCTGAACCAGACGACGCCCTTGGAGCGGATAATATTACGCGGCCATACCCCAGCGTATTTTTCAAGCTTTTCCCTGCTGAACGGGCGGCGGCGGTAGTACACAAAAGAGCCGATACCGTACTCATCCTCATCCGCGCCTTCATGTTTATGTTCGTGATGATGATGGTGGTGATGCCCGTGTCCGTGTCCTCCATGCTCATCATGTCCGTGATGACCATGTTCGTGCTCGTCATCGTGGTGATCGTGTTCGTCATGGTCGCAGTGTTCATGCTCGTCATGGTGATCGTGATCGCAGTGCTCATGGTCGCACTCTTCATCATCGTCATATTCTTCCGCACGTTTTTCCAACTCGGCAACCCATCCCGCACTTTCAAAGACTTTTTCAAAGTCGAACCGCTTTGTCGCAAGCAAATCCTCGAGCGGTACCTGACACCGTGTCGTCTCGATCACCTTAACATGGGGCTGGAGCTTAGTGACAACCGCCCTCACCTTTTTCATCTGATCTTCCGTTACCAAATCTTTTTTATTGATAATGAGCGTAGAACAAAACTCAATCTGCTGGACGAGGAGCGATTCGATATCTTCTTCTCCCATATTCTTTTTTAATAGCTGATCCCCGTCGGAAAACTCATCCACCAGCCGCTTCGCATCGACAACGCTGACGACATTATCCAAGTAACCGTTTTCGATCGTTTCAATAGCCTGCGCAATCGGCATCGGCTCGCATACGCCGCTCGATTCAATCAGCAGATAGTCGTACTTTCCCGACGCAATGAGGTTTTCAATCTGCATCACAAGGTCGGTTTTAAGCGTACAGCAGATACAGCCGTTGGTAAGCGGCACAAGGCTGCTTTTATCCGTGATATTGGCGTCCTTCTCTATCAGACTGGCATCGACGTTGATTTCACCGATATCGTTGACAATGACTGCAACCTTGTAACCCTTTTGGTTTGCAAGAATCATATTCATCAATGTTGTTTTGCCCGCGCCTAAGTATCCGCAGAGCAAGGTAATCGGTACTAATGGTTTCTTCATATATTTCTCCTATAAAAAGTCAAGAAGAAAGTTTCAACTTTCGATTGACTTTTTACGCACATTCGCAATGAAATGAGAATGTGCAGTAGATATACAAGTTTGCAACGCAAACTTGAGTAGATACAAGCTGACGATATATTCGGCAGCTTGTATCGTACGGCTCCTGTCTAAAAACAATAAAGCATGAATATACTGTAAAACAGCATAAAATGGAAGGTGTAATTTTGCATACTGTAAACTTCGGCTGAAATATTGATGGGACAATTTTAGACGGTACCCCGCAGCGCATACGGGACACAACAAGGCTTGAAAAAATAATTTACAATCATGAATGATAAATTGCGGCATTGACTGAACAAGTCTTTTTATACTATACTGGAATATATGCTTTTACGCCTCTTTATGATAGCTTCTACTATGGGATTGGCTATTAAAAGGCTGTAAATGCTATTTCGGGGGTTAAACCCGATAAACAACTCCATCCCGTAGTAAATACGGGGCTAATGGCCATCAGGAGGGCACATGAGAAAGTATGAATTGATGACTGTCTTTCCCATTGAGGAAGCGCAGTTCAAGCCGGGCATTGAAGACGTCCGCTCCGTTTTGGGAGACTTCAGCGTCCAAATTGATTCCGAAGATCCGTTCGGAGACCGTGAATTAACGTATGAAATCAAAAAAAGAACAAAAGGCCGCTATGTATTGTTCAATATCCATGCCGAACCGGATAAGATTATCGAAATAGACCGCAAGTTTAAGCTCAATCAAAACCTTTTGACTTTTTTATTTATCAAAATTGATGAATAATTCAGGAGGACATTGATGGCAGATATAAACCACGTCGTACTTGTCGGCAGACTTACCCGTGATGCAGAATTAAAATACACCCAAGGAGGAGCTGCCGTATGCAGGTTTTCGATTGCAATTAATCGGCGGCGGAAAAACGGTGAAGAATGGGTTGAAGAAGCAAACTATTTCGACATCGTACTTTGGGGCAGACAGGGCGAAGCTCTTAATCAATACCTTGTAAAAGGAAAGCAGGTCGCTATTGACGGCGAACTTCGGCAAAACCGATGGGAACAGGACGGGCAAACCCGCAGTAAAGTAGAAATTATCGCGAATAATCTTCAGCTTTTAGGGGGCGGTTCCGGAAGCGGCCAGCAGATGAATAACGGCAATCGGGAGACATATCAGCGATCAAATGCGCCTTCGGCATACCAGGCTCGGCAAAATACACCGCCGTCTAATGACGGTTATGAAGCCGATTTTGATAATGCCAATTATGACAATATTCCATTTTAAGGAGAATCTAACATGGCAGATGAAATACTGAATACCGCTGAAGTAGATACAAATACACAGGAAAATCCCCGCGAAGGCGGTGGAGAAGAACGGCAAGGTAATAAAAAAGGAAAAATGTTTTTCCGTAAGAAAGTTTGCCGCTTTTGCGCACAGAAAGCAAAGATCGATTATAAAGATCCCGATTCTTTGCGACGCTTTATTACCGAACGCGGAAAGATTTTACCGCGCCGTATTACCGGAACCTGCGCAAAGCATCAGCGTAAGCTTGCACTCGAAATTAAGCGTGCGCGAGCACTTGCGTTACTCCCTTACGTTGTAGACTAAGAGTTGATACTTCTAAAAACACGGTTTTTAGAAGTATTTAAATTGTCTGCTGCCGGATTCCAACTCCTGGAATACCGGGCGGCTGTCTTTTTATCATTATGTACCGTTAGAACGGTACGCCTATAAGGAGCTTGAAATGAAAGTAATTTTAAATGAAGATGTCAAACACCTCGGAGAAGAGGGGGATATTAAGGACGTTGCTAAAGGGTATGCCCGTAACTATCTGTTTCCGCGGGATTTAGCAGTTCCCTGCAATTCTTTTACTCTTGCCCATTTTGAAAGCCGCAAGGAAGAAATAGAACAGCGGAAGGCTGTTAAGCGGCAAAATGCAGCCGGTTTAAAAGAGCAGCTTGAGGCACTGACTCTGACAATCGTTATGCCCGCAGGTCCCAATGGGAAGCTCTACGGTGCAGTTACCAACCAAACGGTTTCCGATGAGTTGCAGAAACTCGGATTCGAAATCGAACGGAAGCGCATTGAACTGCCCGGTCTTACCTTTAAAAGCGTGGGACATTATAACGCAACCCTTAAACTGTATGAAGCTGCAGTCGCAGTACTTCCTATCGTGGTAGAAGCTCAGCCTGAGGCTGAAAAAACGGTTGAAGCAAAACCGGAGAAACGCTCTCGCCGCCGTCAGGAAGAAGCGGAAGTTCAAACGGGAACAACGGAAGAAGTTCAAGCTGACGTAAAAGCTGAAGAACCCGCCGAGACACAAGAATAGCCGACTTCTCTTATATTTACTTATAGGAGAAAACGGTGTATCACCCTATTATAAAAGAGAAGTTCTGTCAGGGCTTCTCTTTTATTTTTTTGGGGATATGGGCATCTCTAAATTATATATAAAAATTATCGAGGAAAATAAAATGTCGGATATGATGAAACAACTGTCTTCATTAAAAGATAAAATACCGCCGAATAATACGGAGGCTGAAATAGCCATACTTGGAGCGATTTTGCTTGATTCGGATGCTATCGGGACGGTTTTACAGTATATCCGTGCAGAAAGTTTTTATACGATTGCTCACCAGAAAATCTTTCAGGCTGTTGTTGATCTTTACAATAAAGGACAGAATGTCGATATCCTTGTGATTAGTGAGCATCTAAGACAAGAAGGTCTTCTTGATTCCGTAGGGGGTACTGCTTATATTGCTTCGCTTACCGATGCTGTTCCCAGTACCGCAAATGTCACCTATTATGCCAAAATTGTTCTTGATGCAGCTATCCGTAGATCACTTCTACGAGTTTCTCATCAAATTTATGCTGATGTCTTTGACCAAACCGTTGCCTACTCTTCTGTACTGGAACAGGCACAGAAAAATATCTTCGATTTAACCGATGCTGGGCAATCGGCGACCTTCCATACTCCGAAAGATCTTATTCTTGAAGCTATTGAAATTATCGAAGCGCGTGCAAAACACCGTGATGAATTCTCCGGTATCCCTTCCGGTTTTGAATTTTTAGACAGTCTTACCAGCGGTTTTCAAAACTCGGAACTTATTATCATCGGGGCTCGTCCCTCAATCGGAAAAACAGCACTGGCGCTCACTATTGCCGACTATATTTCCGTAACAAAAAAAATACCGGTTGCATTCTTTTCACTTGAAATGTCCAATATGCAGCTGATACATCGTTTATTCTCTCTGGAATCACGAGTGTCTTCTTCAAAAATCCGTTCGGGGAATCTACAAACCGCTGATTTTCAAAAACTTCAAGATGCAGCGGGAAGACTCTATGATGCACCGCTCTATATTGTCGATATGCCCAATATGAAGCTGCTCGATTTACGGGCGATGGCTCGGCAGCTCTGTTTGCAGGAAGGGGTAAAGATTATCTTTATCGATTACCTCGGCTTAATTTCTTCGGAAAACAACCTCATCCCGCGTCATGAACGTTTTGCAGAAATTTCTCAATCGCTTAAAAGCCTCGCCCGCGAGCTCAACATTCCGGTCATAGCACTATCGCAGGTAGGCCGTGATGCTGAAGGGACAGCACCGACACTTGCCAATTTGCGGGAATCCGGTGCGATCGAACAGGATGCCGACGTTGTTATGTTTTTACACCGGGAAAAGCGCGAAAGTCCCGATACCGAACTGATTGTTGCAAAACAGCGTAACGGCCCGGTCGCGACCGTCAACCTTGAATTTATC
Organism: Treponema sp. OMZ 857; assembly: GCF_024181085.1. Classification (NCBI taxonomy): domain Bacteria; kingdom Pseudomonadati; phylum Spirochaetota; class Spirochaetia; order Treponematales; family Treponemataceae; genus Treponema; species Treponema sp. OMZ 857. The sequence goes on along the minus strand of NZ_CP051147.1, from coordinate 1,515,335 downwards.
AGTGAATGTACCCGTTTTGTCTCTAAAACACGAAATGAATAGTACTGCTGAAAACGACGCCTCTCAAATTAATACCTTATTCGTTTGAAATATTTATTGGAAGATATCCCTGCATAAGCTCAAGTCTTTTTGTAAAATATTTCTTTTCTTTTTCGTTGAGCGTATCGATCCACTCCTGCGTAAAGCGTTTGACCACCGGATATGCCGGTTCATTGTATTGGGTAATAAGCAGAGGTGATACCGAAAAGTCCGCCCTCCCCGCTTCGTTCCGCGTACACGTTAGCTGCAGCAGCACAGCATCACCGGTGTATTCACGATAGAATGCAGGGTCGTCATACCGTGTGTGCCAACGCTGCCCTGAAATAAAATTTCCCATCGAATACATACAAAAGATTTGACACTGTTCCGAAATAACAGCTTCTTGTAAAACGAGAGGCCGTTCGACCCTAATAGTCTCCCACGATTGCATTACATGAGGATGATGAGCCCAAACAATATCAATTCCCGCTTCGCCGAGCTGTTTAAACCACGCTTTTTTTGCTTCGGAGACAGTCCGTCCGTACTCAGGCTCATTGAGATGGAGCCCTAAGATAAATAAATCGCAAGGATATCTGTTGCGAGCTTCTTTAATAGCCGAAAGGAGTGCTTCCCTTCCCTGTTTTGTCGGTGCACTGTAATAAAGTCGATTCTTTGATGAATCATAAGAATTCAAAATCTCGGTAACAGAACAAAAGAGTATATTCCACCCTTTATAAAAGAACGGGGTTACTTGTATACGATCATTTTCAGAATCCTTTAAGCCGGAAAATATTAAGAATGGGGGAAGCATACCGGCGGTAAGCCGTTCCTTTTGCACTGTCCGCACCGCAGCAAGCGTTCCGTCAATACCGGTTCTGCCGTGATCGTTTGTATGGTTATTTGCAAAGCTCAGCACATCAAAACCCGCTTGAACAGCAGCGCGTAAATAAGACGTATGGACATTAAAATTAGGATACGTTGAAAGCGGGAGTGTGTCACAGACCGGTGTTTCAATATTTACAAAACTTAAATCATCATTATGTAGTATTTTTTCTACATCTTTGTATATTAAATCATACATACTCATATTGAAATTTACGTTATGAGCCATAAGATCACCGGCAAAGGTCATCACAAGAGACGGCGTATGAGAGGAATTCCGGGAAGAACAAGTGTTATTATTTGCTGAAAGTTCGGTATCGTTTTGACCGGTTTGACTATCATCGACTTGGAGAGAAGCTGCGATAACACAACATGAAAAAAGAATAGGAAATATGAAAGCGGCTAATCGGCGCATAATGAATTACTCCTAACCCCATTAGTATGCGGGGAATAGTAAAAATATTCAAGCTGCGAAACAACTGAATTTTTGCCTTGCCTTTTTAAATAAAATATGATAAATTGTACGCAAATGGATACAGTATCGCTTAATAACCTGGTATTTCCTAATGCTGAAAACGGATCCGTTGAGCTTGATGCTTCAACGCTAGCCGGATTAAAAAAGATGCCTGTCGATATATTTGATAACGTATATGTCGGTGATGTGAAACCTCATGCGCTTATCCTTTGTGTCGATGTACGCGGATTCAGCAATTTCCTTTGTTCACATGACGAAAAGGCCGTGTTTTCGCTCATTACCTCGTTTACTTCAAACTTTTTATCTTGTGTAAACCAATTCGGATACGGATGTTCATACTATAAGCTCCTGGGAGACGGTGCTTTAGTTATCTGGGATGAAACAACTCCGACGACATTAGGCGAAGCGATTATGGTGTTTCAAACCTATACCGAATTCCTCGGTGAGGAGCTTTTCAGCCCCTATCCCGAATTGGGACTTGGCGGTGCTTTAGTGATGGAAAAGGTATATAAGTATGAAATTTCTGCGGAAGCATCTGCCTTAAAATATCGCGACTATGTCGGTTACGGCATCAACCTTGCGTGCCGATTACAAGGACTTGCTCGAAAGTCGGAATTGATTATCAATAAAAACCTTGCAAATCTGAATGCACTTACAACAGTCATTAAGGATGCCCCTGCATTGGTGGAAGAAGCAAAACGCTTGAAAGGTGTGTTCGCTGAAGATAAGCAGCCTCTGTATTTTTATGCAGGTGTAAATCCGGCAAATACCTTTGGGTTATAGTTCCCTCATTGTGCGGAAGTTTAACTAAAATTCCGCACAGTTTGCTGACAATTCTCTAGGCAAAAGCAATTTGTTCGCTCAGTGTTTCCAAGGCTGCTTGAGGTGTACCGTTAAAAATATCGACTGATTGCATGGCTGTGTGAATAAACTGAGAAACGGCAGCATAGCGTTCTGATTCGTACGGTGTACATACGCCGGTGTGAATACTCTCCTGTAAAAAAACAATAATCGCTTCTAAAAAAAGAATATATATTCGTCTCGGTTTGCAATTATTCAGTAGCTTCAGTACAGCCGTAATCGACGGTTCATAGGTTGACGGATGTTCGGTTCGATAAGCCGTAAGTTTTTGAATAAGAACTGTGAATTGTTTTTTTTGCTGCTCTCCCCTATTTAAGCAATACTCCCAAAAGACCGTGGCAGCTTCCCGAAAATATTCGGGAGCAACCGGCAAAAAACTCTGTAAGTACGAAACAATGCGGATTGGCTGCGATGGAGATACAGCCGTACAAAAATGATGATCGCGGAATACCCGCTCGACCACCGCCTGTTGATGTTCCGTATCCCGTTCGATGAACAGATAAGTACGTACACGGGATAAAATAGTCGGAATAACGGCAGCTCGGCGCGTCGTGGTTAAAATAAAAACAGTATATTCGGGAGGCTCTTCCAATATTTTTAAAAATGCGTTTCGGGCAGATTCTTGCATTTTATCAGCATTTTCAATAATCAGTACCTTTTTTTTTCCGACGGGCATTAATCGCACCCATGCGGACGCTTTCCGTACTTGATTGACGGGGAGCGTGTCATACATACAATCTTCTTGTAGCTTTTGGCAAAGATCGGTGATTTTTTCAGTCTGCTTTTCCAGTTTTTTTGCTTCTTCTTCCGATATGGTTTCCATATTACCATATTGACCGATAAGATCTGATAGTGCTTCCTCTATATCAGTAAGAATCGGCGCGGCTTTTACAAAACGGGATTCATCCGTATCCCACAGCCGGGAATCAAATCGGGAGGTAAGCTTACGTACGGCGCGAACAAAAAGGTACCGCGCTGCCATAGTCTTTGCAGTACAGAGTGTATGAGCCGCCGCCTTTGTTTCAAGCACGGTATCCCGTGTTCCAAGGATTAAAAGATCGCTTGCCGATAAGTCTTTATGCCGTTTGCAGGATTCACATGTGCATGTCCAACTGCCGTCTGTAGCACATGAAAGAATGCGTGCCGTTTCCAATGCGGCGGTGAGTTTACCGCTTGATTCCGGCCCGGCAAAGATCAATGCCGGAGGTACTTTTCTCTGCTCCAGCTCATCACTGAGCAATTGAATAACCGGCTGTCCGAGTACATTTTCAAACATATATGCCTCTCACCTTAGATACCGTTTCTGATTATTTGTAGGACATTATCGCTGTCTACGGGAAGCGGTACCAGCATTCGGACAATCATACTGTGGGCAATAAGCGCATCGATATTAAAAAACGGCTGCAGCTGCAGAAGAGCTACTAGAATAATAAGTACAATATATGCTTCAAATAAGCCCAAAAAGAAACCGAGTGCATGGTCAAGGCTGTTTAATATTTTATTATCGAACACTGCGGAGATCAGCATTTGCAGCAGTTTAACGGCAATAAACACGACGATAAATATCATAAAAAAAGCAATGAGCTTCATTGCCGTCGGGGAAAGTCCGCTCACCTTTGTGTGTAAAGAAAGCGGACGGTAAAACCAAAAGGCTACCGCAATTGCAAGTAAAAAAGCCGCCATTGAAAAAAACTCATCAATAAAACCCCGAACGGTAACTTTAATGATGACAATAATGCTGATAATCAATAATACCATATCAAGTATATTTATACTCATTCTTCCGTTATCCACTGTTGTAAAAGATGCGCAATTTTGACTGCGGGTTTTTCATCGGCAAGAGTAGCTGATGCTTGAGCCATCGCTTTTAACTCGTGAGGATTTTCTAAGAGCCGAGTTAATACGCTGCAAAGCACATCCGGCGTCGTATCTTTACCGGAGAGGGTAATTGCCGCCCCTTGTTCGGTAAAAAAATCCGCATTTTCAATTTGATCACCGCGGCTGCTGCCTTTTTCAAGCGGCAATAAAAGCATCGGTTTTCCTGCCGCCGCAGCTTCCCAGATGGTATTGGCACCTGCGCGCGACATCACAAGATCGGAGGCAGCAAGGACATCCGGTATTTGCTCAACGATAAAAGGAAACGGTTTATATTGACCGCTCAAATCAGGCCGTTCTTCCTTTAACCGTTTTTTAATCCGTTCTCCTTGGGCACGGTGCTGAGCTCCGGTTTGGTGCACAACAAAAAAAGACTCGGCAAGAAAGAGGATTGTTTGCTCTACCAGTACATTGATCTGAAGTGCGCCGAGGCTCCCCCCCTGTACAAACAGAATCGGCTTATTTCCGGTATATTGAATAAATGCTTTTCCTGCATCCGCATTGGCCTCATAAAAACGCATTCTTACGGGATTTCCCGTAACGGTAATTTTACGCTGCACTGCATTTGGAAAAAAACTTGCCGTTTTTGTGTATGAAACAAAAATTTGAGCGGCAAATCGGGTATTTATTTTTGTAGCAAGTCCGGGAGAAAAATCACATTCATGCGTAATAACCGGAATCTTGAGGCACCGCGCTGCAGCACACGGCGGTACCGATACAAAGCCCCCCTTAGAAAACACGAAGCGAGGCTTCAGTCTTAAAAGTATAATCAATGAGGCAAAAAAGCCTCCGATAATTTTAAACACATCGATGAGGTTTTCAAGGCTGAAATATCGTCGGAGCTTTCCTGCCGGTATTCCGTAAAACGGGATATCCGCACTACACACATAGGATCGATCGGTACCGTTATTGGATCCTATCCAGACAATCGGTATCCCTGTTTCTTTTTTAAACACTTCTGCAACGGCAATACCGGGGAATATATGCCCTCCGGTACCGCCGCCGGTAAATATAACACAGCTCATAACTCGGCAAGTATACCAGAAAAAAGACCGTCATACAATGCGCCGGATATTCCCAAAGCGATTTTAATATACTACAATAGAGAACTTGATTATGGCACAGATTATAGACGGCAAAAAATTAGCCGAAGCATTGACCGAAGCGGTAACACAAGAAAACGCCGCATATTGTAAAGAGCACCCGCAGCCCTGCCTCGCGATTGTATCATCGGGGAGCGATCCCGCCTCACAGGTTTACATTAAAACAAAGGTGCGGGCATTGGAGAAAGCGGGAATGCAGAGCAGGATTATTCCGTATTCCGAAACAATCAGCGAACAGGAGTTAACAGCGTGTGTACAAACCCTGAATACCGACGATACCGTTGACGGCATTTTGATTCAGCTGCCCCTTCCCTACCCGCTGGACAGCAGGCGGATACTGGCGCCGCTCGATCCGGCCAAAGACGTCGACGGCTTTACACCTGAAAATTTGGGACGATTGCTTACCGGCAGCTCAGGCTTTATTCCCTGTACACCGCAGGGAATTATGTATGCGCTGCAGAAATATGGTATACCGCTCAGCGGCGCTCATGCGGTTATTGTCGGGCGCTCTGCGATTGTCGGGAAACCACTTGCCGCTCTGCTCACTGCGGCGGATGCAACCGTTACACTCTGCCACAGTAAAACGAAAGACCTTGCCGCACTGACACGGCAGGCTGATATTTTGATTGCGGCTGCGGGACATCCGACGCTTATTACGGGCAGCATGATAAAAAAAGGCGCCGCAGTTATCGATGTGGGAATTAACCGCGTCCCCGATCCTACTGCACCCAAAGGCAGCAGGCTGACCGGCGATGTTGACTTTGAAAGTGCCGCTGAACAAGCCGGCTGGATTACCCCGGTTCCCGGCGGTGTCGGTCCGTTAACCGTAGCAATGGTGTTGCGGAATACCCTACGTGCCGCGCAGCTCCGGCACGGCTGCTTGCCGGAAATGGAAACCGGAGCAGGGCTTAACACAGGCCTCGCCTGATGCTAGTTCTCAGCCGCAGCCGGGAGCAAACCGCTCGACACGAACACTCTGTAGCGCCGAATGCAGGAGTAACGGATAGAGCAGCTGCTTTACCGGACATATTGGTATCTATCCCCGAAGCAGCGACGCCCATAGCTGCCGTTGTCGCAGAAATAACTGTAAAAAAATCGGTGTTCCGCGCCGAGGTGTTTTATACGGACAATGCGCAGGAAGCTAAAGAGACGGTAAAGCGGCAAAAAGACCAATACCGCGATGCTCGGCACGTGGTACACGCCTTTGTTATCGGCGAAAGCGGCGCGGTACTCGGTTGCAGCGATGACGGAGAGCCGGCAGGCACGGCGGGACAGCCTGTTCTAGCCGTCTTAAAAGAAAGCGGAATTACCAATATTCTTGTAACCGTTACTCGCTGGTTCGGCGGTACTCTATTGGGAACAGGCGGCTTAGTCAAAGCCTATTCTACGGCGGCAAAAGAGGCGCTCGCTAAAGTACACACGGAGCCGCTTATTCAAAAAGCGGAGTTCACCTGCGAATGCAGCTACGAGAATCATAACCCGCTGCTCCGCGCTGCCGCACACCTGCCGATCAGCTTTGCACAAACGGAATTTGCACAAACCGTCCGGCTGAGCGGCTCAATTCCGCTTGAATATTGCAATGAGCTTGCTCAGCTTATTACGGAAATCACCAAGGGCACTTCTTCGGTGCAATTTTCAGAATAGAGCATCTCTAAAAGCTAACCGAGTTTTTAGAGGTGCCCATATATTTCCAAAGGAGAAAACGATGTTTAATAGCATCAGCGGAACACTGACCGGTAAAACGGCGGAGTCCATCTACATAGAAACACACGGCATTGAATGGGAAGTTTTTGTGTCCGCCCTGAGTGCAGACCGATTCGGAGCTGCGGGGAGCACGGTACGGGTCTATACATGGCTCTATCATCGGGAAGATCAGATGAGGCTTTTCGGCTTTTTAACACCGGCAGAGCGGAGTCTTTTTTTGGACTTAACAAAGGTTGACGGGATTGGACCGAAGCAGGCGTTGAAAATTCTTTCCGGTCTTGACAGCGCAGCGCTGGAAGCGGCTCTTGAGGCAGGGGATGTTACACGGCTGCAAAGCATCCCCGGTATCGGCAAGAAAACAGCACAAAAGATGGTGCTTGCTCTGAAAGGACAACTCACCGGATTACACGACACGGGACGGGCGGAAACCGCAAAAAAATCGGAGTTTGAGGATATCATCACGGCTCTTATCAATATGGGATACGATCGAAAGCGTGCTACAGAAACGGTAGAATCGGTTGCGCAATCCATGCGTGCGAAAGGTATTGATCCTGCTGCAAAAGAAGAAGAGTTATTCCGTACTGCGATTGTCAATTTAAGTTCAACGTAGATAGTGAACTCAACGGAGAAATAGAGAAACCGTGAAAAAATTCCGGAAGGAGATTATATGTCTGATAAAAAAGAGTCTTTGATAGGCGGTGTAGTTGTAAAAACTTTGACATACAAAGAACAAGCTTATGAACTTATAAAAGATGCTGTTTTATTTAACCGGTTTAGAGTCGGAGCCATATACTCGCAAGATGAAATATGCGAAGAGCTCGGTATCAGCAGAACGCCTGTGCGGGAAGCCTTGTTAGAATTACAAAAAGAAGGCTATGTTGCTTTTGCACGGGGGAGAGGCGTAAAAGTTGTTCCGGTTACCGATGAAATCGCCAAAGATATTTTAGAGATACGGCTATTAACGGAACAGAATAATGCATATCTCGCAGCAGCACGGGCAAATGATCAGAGTGTAAAAGATATTTTTGACTGCTTACAAAATCTTGAAGATCAACTGGAAACAAGAGACGGAATAAAGCTCTATCGATTGGATCACAAATTTCACAGAGCAATAGCAAAAGCAACAAATAATAAATGGCTTTATCGGGAAACGGAATTGATCTTGGATAACTATCTCCGCTTTGAAAATAAATCCGTGTACAATAATTCGATCGATGCGCAAACCGTATTTAATGAACATCTTGCTATTGCAGAGGCAATTAAAAAGAACGATCCCGATAAAGCAAAACGAATGATCAGAAAACATTTGATCAATTCATATAAAAGAACGTTAAATAAAATATTTCATGATCAAGACATCCTATAGAGCATCTCTAAAAACTCAGTATAGCTTTTAGAGATGCCAAATTATTTTTAATAGGTATATTTCTCCGTTACCGAAGACTTCTCAATCATATTCCGGTATAGCGCCGATTTTTGTAACAGCTCTGCGTGCGTACCTTCTGCATCAACTTTGCCCTGATTCATTACGATGATTTTATCGGCGTTCTCAATTGACTTTAAGCGGTGCGAAATGATAATCACCGTTTTGCCTTTTATGAGTGTGTTGAGGCTTTCCTGTATTTTCATTTCGTTTTCCACATCGAGTGAGGCGCTGATTTCGTCAAGGATGATAATCGGCGCATTTTTCAAAAGGGCGCGCGCAATGGAAAGACGCTGGCGCTCTCCACCGGAAAGCCTGCTGCCGTTTTCACCGATGACCGTGTTGTAGCCGTCCGGCAGCGCTTCGATAAACTCGGCGCAGTTGGCAAGCCGGGCAGCTTCTTTTACCTCATCATCGCTTGCGTTTTTATTTCCGACCCGGATATTTTCCATAATCGAGGTATTAAAAAGCCCGACATCCTGAAAGACAATCGAAATTTTATCGAAAAGGCTGTCGGTATCAATCGTTGCAATGTCTTTGCCGTCAATGAGAATTTGTCCCTTGCCGTAATCATAGAGACGGGACGCAAGCCGGAGTACGGTTGTTTTTCCGCACCCGGAAGGACCGACAAGCGCGGTAACTTTATTTTGTTCCGCCGTAAACGAAATACCGTCGATAATCTTTTGTCCGTCGTTATACGAAAACTCAACATCTTTAAATTGAATACCGTAATGCTGCAACGAAGCAGGTTCTCCTTCCTGCGTTTTTGTTTCGCGCAACTCGTTTATGCGCTTAACCCGTGCATCGATATACATCATCTCTGCAAGGTTTGCTTCAACACCTGCAACCGCATCCACAACACGGGAAGCTGCAATAATATAGCCGATAAGATACAAAAACGGTGCCGTGCCTGCCAGATACATTTTTAGTCCGAAAAATACGGTAACGCCGATAGAAAACTTTAAAAACAGCAGTGCAATGTTGAGAGGGATCGCTTGATGCGCTTCCACAACTAAGTGCAGTTTTTCTGCTTCATCAACATTGCGGTTCAATTTTTCCGTTGTGTCTTCTGTAAGACCGTAGCTTTTAATTTCCTGTTGCAGTTCTATCGCTTCTTGAAAAAATTCCGTGCGTTCACGCTGTTTATGAAAGTCCCGCGTTGTTTCCCGTATTTGAATTTTTTTCGACAGGATTAAGAGAATAAAACTGATAATAATCGGAACAAATACGCATAAGCCTAATCCCGGATGAGCGGTAATCATCACTGCACCGATTATAATCAAATAGAATACCAGACCGATTGTTTGCGGAATTGCGTGGCTAAGCGCATGTTCGATTGTAGCGACATCGGTCATCACCGCTTGCGATAAGTCGGAAACATCGTGTTTGGAAAAATACGCAAGCGGCAACGCCTTGAGCCGGTCTGCAATATTCACACGAAGTTCTTTACATTCTTTAAATGTCGCGGTGTAGAGCGTATTGTAATTGATATGCACAAGCACATACATCACAATCGCAAGGGCGGCAATAATACCGATGTAAAATCCCGCCGACTGCATCGTTCCGTCAAAATAGCTTTGCAAAAAGAACATCATTAAAAACATCGGTAAAATAAATGCAACATCCGCAAGCATCGACCATACCGATGCCGTAACAATCCCTTTTGCCCCCGATTCGGTTACCCCGAACCATTTTTGTAATTTAGTCATTGTTATACTCTCCATTCATTCGCTTTAGAATATAACTTCTGCAATCGGCTGTATTTTCCGCCCTTCTGCATCAGTTCCGCATCGCTGCCGCGTTCAGCGATATTTCCGTCTTCGACAACCAAAATCTCATCGACATTTTTAATCGAGCTTAACCGGTGCGCAATCATAATAACCGTTTTGTTTTTCATCAAATTGGAAAACGCCTGCTGAATTTCGTATTCATTTTCAGGGTCGGCAGCGGCGGATGCCTCATCCAAAATAATGATATCCGCATTTTTCAAAATTGCGCGGGCAATCGCAACACGCTGAATTTCTCCGCCGGATAAGTGTACACCCTTTGAACCGATAACTGTTTTTTCACGTTCGGGGAATTTTGCTAAAATATCTTCGCAGCGAGCAAGCCGAAGCGCATTCATCACCTCTTCACCGCTTGCATTTTTATTCCCCATTTTGACATTTTCAAAAATACTTGTTTTAAAGAGCTTCGAGGTTTGAAACACAAAGGCGATACTGCGCATCAGCGCATTCCGTGAATATGACGAAATATTTTTTCCGCCGATCAGAATTTCACCTGAATTTATTTTATAAAAACCAGAGATCAATTTTGCTATTGTACTTTTTCCTCCGCCCGATGAGCCGACCAGTGCGTATGTTTTATTCGGTTCCAAGGTAAAACTGACATCATTTAAAATCTTTTCTTCCGTGTAACCGAACGATACGTTTTTAAATTCGATCCCGAAGTTCTCAAAAGTTTCTTCCGTACCGTGTTCAAGGTTATCCTTTTCCATGTCTGCAAAAAGAGTTTCGAGTTTATCTACAACGCTTTTTGCCTGAAAGTTATACATACCGACATACATCACGCGCATAAATGCCGAAAAAAGCACACCGGCGATACAGACAAAAAAGACGAGTTTTGCAATGATGAGGTTAGCGTCCGCCCCCTTGTTCATAAAATAAATAGCAGCAGGAATGGTGAATACCGCAAACAGGTTAAACAGTACTTGAAACATCACATACGGCGTACGGCAGCTGAGTGTGTACTTATATGCTAAATCGGAATAGCCGGTAATCGCTTCGTAAAACGCTTTAAAAGATTCAACCGTGCTTCTAAAGATTTTTACAATTTGCATACCGCGGACATATTCAACTGCTTCGGCATTCATCCGTTCCAACGCCGCTTGATACTTCCGCATAAAATCTTTATTGCCCATCATAAACATCATCTGCGCACCGCCGATAAGCGCAACGGCAAGCAACAAAAGACCGAGTTTTACATCAACTGCAAATACAATGATAAACATAAAAATCGGTGTAAACAATGCGGAAATATTATCGGGAATTAAATGCGCAACAAGCATGTGCGTCTCTTGTGCATTGTCGTCAATGAGCTTCCGGATTTTTCCCGACGGGTTCATATCAAAAAAAGCAAACGATGCATTCATCAAATGGTTGATTGCTGTTTTGCGCAGATTCGATTCAAGCCTGAACCCAAGCACGTGCGACGCCCACAAAGCGCAGAAATATACAACCGAATAACCTGCCAACAGCGAAACAATCACCGTTGCGTACATCGACCCGTCCGTAACGTTTTTGGTAACCAAAAGCGCGTACAAAAACTTCCATAAAAACCAAAATGCACCCATCTGAGAAGCAACTCCCAGCGTAGCGCACACCACCGAAATATACGCACAGTGTATTTTCTCCGGCGTATATTTAAACAACCTTTTATATGTGTCCATATAAACTCCTTCTATGCTAATGCGTAATTTGTAATTATTTTGGGCGTTTCGGTTTCCGCATTCTGCGCAAACCGTCGGGCTTTACGGGGTTCCGCTAACGCTCCATTCCTTCGGAACAGCTGCGCTGCCCCTCCAATCCCTAACGCTTATTACCAATTACCAATTATGAATTCCCCATACCTCTTTAGCCTTTTACTTGTTCCATCCAATATTGTTTCCATCCGGCACAATGGTATATGTTAAAGTCGAGCACATATTCCACTGCTTCCGATTTTTTTAAATTATGATAAAAAATTTCTTTTAGATTTTCAAAGTGAGACGTTACCATGACATGAATAAAAAACTGTATGCGCCGCGACATTTTAACGCCGTCGAGTTTCAATAATCGAAAGGTGTCGTTTTCAGTTATATCGATTGCCTTATCGAAAATATGCGCGTAGGAACTTCCCTTCGAACAACAAACAATCAATTTCATTGCATCCCAATTATCATAAAAAAAATCTATCATTCGTAAAAACCGGCGTTGCGATAGTTCCGTAATTGAGGAAAGGTCGCTCGTTTTCATACCGAAGTTCTGCGATTCAAGAAGCTCGCTGTGTGACATTGTGTTCAATAATTCATCGAATACGCCGCTTACAAGAGCTTCGAATATACCATCCTTATTATTAAAAAGGTTATACAGCGCCCCCGTCGTTACACCTGCTTTTTCGGCGATGGTGCGCACATTGGTATCTGCAAAGCCATTAGTAAAAAACTCCTGTTTTGCAGCACGCAAAATCTTTGCCCGTGTGTTTAGCTCATCCTTATCGGCTAATATTTTTTCTGCATGGTTGTTCATATTTGTAATAACTCTTCTATTAATTAATAACAATGTTATTAAAATAAACTGATAATGTCAAGCATGGGTTACTTTTATAATGCAAAATAGGGAAATCACTATGTCTATAAAAAACTATTTTTTGTATAGACAAAAGGACGTCGATCCATTTTTCTACTGTAAAATGTTTATTTGTACGGAAAAGGGTAATATTTCGGCCTCTGTGCCATAATAACAATTACAACTACCTTATGGACTTTCGGCACGTTGTTTCTTTTCGTCAAATGGTCTATACTTTGCAGTCAGTTCGGCATACATCAGTATGCATAAGAATACTTTAAAATTTTGATAGGAGCATTCAGCTATGAGCAAAGGACTCAAAACAGGTCTTATCGTTCTCGGCATTATTGTGCTGATTATTTTTTCACTATACGGCTGTGTAACCCGTTCGTATAATTCGATGGTAGCGGCGGATGAAAACGTTAAAGCGGCATGGAGTCAGGTCGAAAACGTGTACCAGCGCCGTTTTGATTTAATCCCCAATCTTGTTAACACCGTAAAAGGCTATGCAAGCCATGAGGAAAAAGTCTTTACTGAAATTGCGGAAATGCGTTCCAAAGCGGGCGGCGTTATCAATGTTTCGGACGAAGTACTCAACAATCCCGAATCGTTTGAAAAGTTCCAAAAAGCACAGAGCGAGTTAGGCGGTGCACTGCAGCGGCTGCTTGCCGTTGCGGAAAATTACCCTGAATTGAAAGCAAATGAAAACTTCCGCGACTTGCAAAGTCAGCTTGAAGGAACCGAAAACCGTATTGCCGTAGAACGGAAGCGTTTTAATGAGGCGGTACAGACATATAATCTACAGATTAGGCGTTTCCCGCAAGCGTTTCTCGCCAATATGTTCGGCTTTAGAGAAAAGGCGTATTTTAAGGCTGACGAACAAGCTGCAACTGCGCCTAAAGTTGAATTTTAACTGATTATCGATTAAGGAATGGACGCAATGAAAAAGAATAGACTGTTAAAACTGATGGATATTTCTCCTACTCAAATGAGAGAAATTGCGAATACGGTTGCGGAGGCTGAGAAAAAGACAACCGGAGAAATTGCCCTTGCGGTTGTGTACCAAAGCGATTCCTATGCCTTTGTAGAGCTATTCGTTGCATTTTGCGCGTCCTTTCTCTCTTTTCTTATCTTGTTTTTATGCGCTGCCCCCATCTGGAACCTGTTGGAACGCACTGTTTGGTTTCCTTCTCCTGCCCAGTTGACAGCAGTTATCGGCAGCGGTGCAGCTACCGTTGTGCTTATCGTTTATTTATTGGTAAATATTCCCGCAATCGACCGGCTGATTATCCCGAATACATTAAAAAACCGCCGCGTCTATGCCCGTGCACTCCAACACTTTGTGGAAAGCGGTGTGTATAAGACTACGGAACATTCCGGTGTTCTCATCTTTGCCTCCGTACTTGAACGGAAGTTTTTTGTTATTGCCGATTCGGGAATTGCCGCGAAAGTAGCTCAAAATGAATGGGACGGTATTTGCAAAATTATGACTACCGGATTAAAAGAACACCAAGCCGCTCAAGCCTTTGTCTCTGCCGTAAAAGAATGCGGCAGGATTCTGCAGCAGAACTTTCCTAGCGAAACGGAAAATCCCAACGAGCTGCCTGATGGGCTGATTGTTTTAGAATCCTAATCCCTTTTGAAATATACGGGGCATCTACTGCGTCGTACGCTGAAAATAAATGCTCAACGTATCATAGATACGCCTGCGCTTTATTTTCAGCTAACTCCTTGTATCTGCACCGTCTATTTCAAAAGGCTTACGTCAGGCGCATCTGGGTTGTCGCTTGTTCAGCGAAGTACGTCCATGTACTTCGCTGAACACAAGTTTGACCGGTGTCAAACTTGTTTCTGTTTAATACGAGCGGCGTCCGTGCCGCTGCTCGACGTACAACAAGTACGCCTCCGCTTTATTTCGACTAGGCTCCTAGCATCTACAGAACGGACACGGATGTCCGGGGTGATAACCAGCAGCGAGATTTGGGCTACGCACAAATCTCGTCGTTGAGCAGTTGTACACGGAGGTACAACTGCTCAACAGTCTATTTCAAAAGGCTTACGGAAAGTGTGCAGCTACTTCGTGCCGCACACAAATTAATCCTCGACGTATCAAAACGGACACGGATGGAGAAAGCTGTTATATTTAAAACGGCGGTTTTCTAAAGATGAATTGTCCCCTACCCTTTTCGCCTAAAAATTCGTTATTCTTTACGATTAATTCCCCACGGCTGAATACGGAATCGATTGCGCACTGCACCTTCATTCCTTCATACGTGCAGTAATCGCAGGCGCTTTTCAGGTTTTTCTTTGTCAGCACTTCTTCCGCATTCGGATTGATAATCGTAATGTCGGCATCGGCGCCGGGCAGGAGGCAGCCTTTTTGAGGATACATACCGAAGATGCGGGCAGGATTTGCTGCCATCACCTGCACGAAGCGCTCCAACGAAATCCGCTTTTTTTGTACACCTTCGGAGAAAATAATCCGCACCCGCTCTTCGATACCCGGAGCGCCGCCCGGCCCCTTGGTAAAATCGCCCTTGGTGTCCATCTTTTCTTTTAATAAGAAGGGACAATGATCGGTTGCAACGACTTGGATATCACCGTTTGCAAGCCCGATCCAAAGCGCTTCTATATCTTGCTTTCTGCGCAAGGGCGGCGCCATAATATATTTCAGCCCTTCGATATTTTCAGGATCATCGGGACTGCCGTTCTCATTTCCATACTTTTCTTCCGAAAGCGTCAAATACTGCGTGCAAGTTTCTACAAACAACCGGTTAACGTGCTGCCGTCCCTCTACAACGCTGATAAGCGCCTCTCCTGTAGAAAGGTGTACAATATACAGCGGCGCATCCTCCACCATTTCCGAAAAATGGATAAGGCGGGAAACAGCCTCAGCTTCCGTTTCGTTAGGCCGACTGCGCGCATGATAGATAGGCAGCATTTTCTTTTCTTTTACGAATTTCGACCGGAGATAGTTGATAAGTGAATCGTTTTCCGAATGCACGGTTAAAATGCCGCCTGCTTCTTTCACGGTTTGCAGCAAGCGGTAAAAGCCCGTATCATCAATTTTAAATCCGTAGGTCGTATAGGCCTTAAAGCTCGTAATACCTTCATTTTTAATGATGCCGGATAGCTCCTGCAAAATTGCATCATCCACATGCTGAATAACACCATGAAAGCCGTAGTCGATAACCGCCTTTTTTGCAAGCTCATGGTATCGGTCTATGGAATAATGCAGATTACATCCGGCGGGACCGAATGCGATATGATCGATAACGGAGGTCGTACCGCCGCAAGCTGCTGCAACGGTACCGGTGTAAAAGTCATCGACGGCGCGGTATTGCGGAGACTGCTGCAACTCAAGATGCGTATGCGCATCGATCAGCCCCGGCATGACATAACAGCCGGGAACTTCATACACGGCATCAAAATCGACGGGATTAAAATGCCCGATTCCGGTTATCTTGCTACCGGTTATCGCAATATCCGCCTTAACCGTATCGTTTTCGGTTACGAGCGTACCGCCCGTTATCAATGTCTTTTTCATATAGTAAACCTCCATTTACAAATCGCCTGTAAAAATGCCGGGAGACGATCACAAATGAAATTCACGGCAATCTTCTAAAAACGCAATTTTAGAAAGTCCCGCGAAAATCGGTTGCTTTCGGAACGCCCCCGGCACATAATCGGCGTAAGCGCTAATCTTCCACCATGATTTTTAATATGACCTTATCGGTTTCCCGCATACCGTCGGCAGCAACGGCGCCTACACCGGCGATGGTCTTTTCTATGTCGCCTTTTACGATACCTTCACCGGGTTCAAACACTCGGTTCTGCATTGCAAGATAATGCGCATTCAATGCCGCATCGACCGATGAGGCAATCTTCGAAGCGCACGAGGGCTTGGCGCCGTCGCAGACAATTCCCGACACAACCGCAAGGGTATTGGTTATCGTCTCGCATACCTGTTCATAGCTTCCGCCTGAAAGATAGGTAACGGCAGCGCCGCTTCCGCAACCTGCGCTGACAGCTCCGCAATAGGCGGAAAGCCGTCCGATCCGCGTCTTTTGATGAATCGCAATCAAGTTGCTGACCAACAACCCACGCAACAGTTTATCATGCGGGAGCTTTTTTTCTTCGGCAAATACGATGACCGGTAACGAAGCTGTCAATCCCTGATTACCGCTGCCCGAATTGGTAACAACCGGCAAAGTACAGCCGCTCATACGGGCATCAGAACCCGCAGCAGCGGCGGCCTGTGCACGGATTTTTACGGTAACAGCCCGTTCCGCTTCAGCAGCCTTTAGGAGATTTGCGCCCGCGTTAATACCGTAGCGGTGCTCCAGCCCTTCCTGTGCAATACGGGTATTATAATCGATCTGGCGTTCCAGTATCGGGCGGACGCGGTCAAGGTCTATCGTATCGGCAAACTCAAGGATCTTTTTTACCGACAATCCCGACCGGTCGGTCAGTGCGGCATTTGCACTAGCCGGATCAAACGGAACGGATAATACGTCTTTTCCGTTTTTGGTTGTACGCACGATATTCGTATGCTGATGGATAATCTCAACCGACGCGCTGTCGGCACCGGCAAAAACTTCTACAATAAAATGCAGAGAAGCCATCGTATCCAAGAGGGAAACCTTACAAGGAATTTTTTCCAAAAATTCCTTGGTGCGGGCGATATCGGATTCGGTTATATCGGCAAGCACCTCAAGTCCCTTATCGGGATTGCCGCCGATAATGCCGATTGCCGCCGCCGCCGGAATTCCCTTCATATTGCCCGAATTAGGCACGGTAACGCTCTTTACGTTCTTAATAATGTTACCGCTGCTTTTGATGTACACACGGTCGGGAATCTTACCGAGTAAAGCACGGGCATGAGCGCCCGCATACGCTATGGCAATCGGTTCCGTACAGCCGAGCGCAGGAACCAACTCTTCTTGAAGGATCGCAATGAACTGATTACAGTCAAAGTCCGTGAGTTCCATACCTTACGCCTGTTTTAACGTTCCATCCGGTTTATAGAACACACCGCGCAGAATAAGTGCAAGCGCTCCGTCTCCGGTTACATTACACGCCGTACCGAAGCTGTCCTGCAAGGCGAAGATAGCGATCAATAAGCCGGTGCCGATTTCGTTAAATCCGAGTATGCTGATGACGATACCGAGCGAAGCCATAACCGTTCCGCCGGGTACGCCGGGCGCTCCGACAGCGAATACACCGAACAGGAATGAGAACAAAACCATTGTTCCGATTGAGGGAACCGATCCGTACAACATCTGAGATATCGTCATTGCAAAGAATGTTTCGGTTAGAACTGAACCGCACAAATGGGTTGTCGCTCCCAGCGGGATGGCAAAGTCGACGATATCTGCCGGTAAAACGCTGGATTTATGCGCACAGCGTAACGCAACGGGCAAGGTCGCCGCACTTGACATCGTACCGACTGCAGTTGCATAGGCAGGGCCGTAGTGCTTTACGACTTCCAGCGGATTCTGCTTTGAAACCGCGCCGCCGATGAGGTACAGCAATGTCATCCAGATAAAGTGACCGATCAATACGATAATAATGACTTTCAAGAATACGGGGAGCTGGCGGGTCAAGCTGCCGCTGTATGCAAGTTCGGCAAAGGTTGTCGCAATAAAGAACGGCAATACCGGTACGATAACACGGTTGACGATTTCGAGCACCATTGCCTGAATCTCTTTTAAGAGTTTTTCAACCGTCGCGGCCTTTGTCCAAATAACCGAAATACCGGCTAAGATAGCCAATACCAGTGCGGTCATAACCGGCATAATCGGCTGAATATTCAGGGAGAATGCCGTCGTCGGTACTGCCATCAATTCGGCAGCCTGTGACGGAATATGCAGGAACGGAATAAGAATATATCCGGCTACAGTCGAAAACAAGGATGCGCCGACCGCAGATAGATATGACATCAGCAAAAATGCACCGAGCATTTTCCCCGCATTTGCTTTTAAATCGCAAATAGCCGGAGCAATAAAGCCGAAGATAACGAGCGGAACGGCAAAAAAGATCAGCGAACCGAGTAACTTTTTAATTGTCGCAATAATCCCCATCACCGGAGCGGGTACAAACAACCCGAGCAGCACACCGGCAAGAATCCCCAAAGCAAGCTGCGGTAACAGTCCCAATTTTCTACCGCTTTGTTTTTCCATAATAGTAGACCTCCTCTCTACAATTACAACAGTGATTGCCCGTCAATTAACATGAAGCAGGTCAATTCACAACAGAAAATATTATATACCTGCTTTTTTCCATTTGTCAAATTATAAATGATAAATATCGCAGCTGTGTGGAATCACCGCTGTCCTTGGCGGTTCTGCAATAGAAATATACTTCCGATTTTTAGGATATGATACGAACACACCGCTCTATGATGAGCAAAAGAAAGCTCTAAGTTTTTCTTCGTTCTGCGGAGACATGGCATAATCCCCCACAATGCCGCCGTTCCCCAAGTGTAAAATACGGGTACAAGCGGAAATCAAAAACTCATAATCATGTGTTACAACAAAAAGCACTTTGCCCATAGCAGAGAGAGTTTGAAAGAGGCGGGAAACATTGACCATGCTGTCATAATCCAACCCGCTAGTGGGTTCATCAAAAAGTAAAATGTCTCTCCGGCATACCATGCTTACCGCGACTGCTGTACGCTGCTTTTGTCCGCCGGAAAGCGTGCTGGGATGTACATTCCGGTACTCCCAAATACCAAGCTGTTCCATCGCCTGTTTTGCAGCTTCATAATCCGGAGATTGTATACCGAAACAGCACTCCTTTTCCACGGTGTCCGCAAAAAGTTGATAGCCCACTTCCTGCATCACCATATAACAATGCTGCAAACGCTCTTTTGCACTCAGTATCTTGCTATTCCACATAACCGTCCCAGCCGTCTCTTTGTGTAAGCCGCACAAGGCACGGGAAAATGTTGACTTTCCTGCACCATTATGTCCGATAATTCCGATAATCTCTCCCGGTGCAGCACAAAGACTAACTCCGGCAAGTACGGTATGCTCATGATGTGCAAGACAGAGATTTTGAATTTCTAATATGTTTTTTTCGTAGTTCCGTGTTCTATCGGGAATACAAATGTGCGATAAGTCCATCGTTCTTAATCCCATAGTGCACCGATCAGCTTCTGAAATGCTACATACTTGCTCCGATGTCAAGGATTGCCGGATCGTTCCATGCTCCATATAGAGAATGCGGTCTGCGATATCTTTAAGATAATGAATCCGATGTTCAGCTATCACAATAGTCTTTCCTTGCCTTTTTAACAGTACTAATATTTTTCGCAGACTTTCGATGGCTGCCGTATCCAAATTGGAAGAAGGTTCATCCAGTAAATAAATATCAGGTGAAAGCGCATAGATAGAAGCAAATGCAACTTTTTGCTTTTCTCCGCCCGATAACGCTGCAACCCGCCTTCCGCTCAGTGCTTCGATTTGCAAATCACGAATTGTTTCGGTCAATCGCTCTGTCATCTTTTCTCTCGTCCAAGCGAGATTTTCCATACCGAATACCATTTCACTGTCCGTGTCTACGTTAAAAAACTGTGAACGGGGATTTTGAAACACGGAGCCTACCTGTTCTGCAAGTTGATACAGAGGCGTTTCCTGCACAGACGTTCCGTTAATCAACACTGAACCGGATAAGTCTCCGGAATAGAACGAGGGAATAAGACCATTGATTAATCTAATCAAGGTTGTTTTTCCGCATCCGCTCCGGCCGCACAGCAATACGCATTCTCCAGCTTGAATTGTTACGTCAATGTCAGATATATTCGCGTTTTGTGCGGAGTTATGGTAACTGAAAGATACCTTTTCCATCTCTATCATGCTGTAATCATCCTATGCGAGATTCCTGCCTATCATAAATAGGATAGAAATCACAAAAAAAACGGTAAAAGCAAAAGTACACACAACATCTTTCCACGTAAAATGAATATCCGCCATACAGCTTCTCTGCTTCGGGTTTTCCAGCCCGCGAGTAATAGAGGCTGCGGAAAGTTCATCCGCAACTTTGAGGGCGGACATCATCATCGGAACGTAAATACATTCAACAGTACGAATAGGATGAGTCAACAAACTTTTCACGGTAGGCGCGACATCCCGCATTCTCATTGCGTCATGAATAAAGCCCCAGTCCTCTCGAACCATCGGGATATATCGAATCATCACCGTCATAGGAATGATGACAGACTTAGGGACATGAATACGATGCATCGCTGCCATAAATTCATTAACCTGCGTGGTTCCAACTAATATGCCGCCCATCATCGCGCAAGGAAATATCTTCCGAATATAAAAGGTAAATGTTACAATGGCGATTTGCAGCCAGCCGGTCATCCCATAAATTCCTATATGATATAAGATTATAAGGGATGTGTATATTCCGGTCATTTTCAAAGTAAACCGTTTTTCTCCGCAGCTCAATCCGACTATCGTAATGAGTGCTACCAGTGCAACCTCATAATATACTGTCGGTGCAAGAAAGAGGTCTACGGTACCGACGAGCAGCATATAAAACTTTGTTCGGGGATCCAAGTGCTGTGTTTTACAAAAAATATCCGCCGAAAACGGTGCAGTCATTACACCAACCCGGCTTTTTCAAAATGTTTTCTGAGTAAGTGCTGTCCAAATTTTCCGCTGATACATGAACAGATCAAATTGCCGGCAATCATAGCAGGCAGTACCCATAGATGCGCGTTGGCAATCATCGTATCCATATATGCCTGTTCCGTTCCATTTTTCACGAGGTAGTTTACATACTCATCACGATTGATCCACAGCATTGCATAGGAAAAAATAGGACTGATAACAAAAATCATATACGCAAATAAATTTCTGGTCTTGCTTTTGAAATTTGTAGAGCCAGCCACCAATTCGGCTACTACTCCTAAAATGATATACGCTAAGCACATCAGCCAATACATTCCCGTTACGAACAAAACACCGCCTACTAAAATGCCGGTAATGAAGATAGGTCCATGCTTTGGAACTTTAGCAATAATTAACATAAAAACCGGTCCGCAAAGCAGTGCAATCGACAAAGGACACAGAAACGTCAACACGGGGAAAAATCCGAATATCAGCTCGCCGATAAACGCACAAACAACATACAGTGCTGCTAAAATTCCGGTGGTAATCAGGTCTCGTGTTGTAAGACCTTTTTTGCTCATTTCATTTGCCATAGAGAAGTCCTCCTCACACTCTATTTGTATTTGGAAAAAATAATGTTTCATCTTTTCCCATCGTACCCGTTTGCATCATGACTAAAATATGCTATGTTTTAGTAGTTAGACACGGCTAACGAGTATGAGCTACTATAGTTATCCGGTGAGGTGCTGTCAAACAGCCCTCACAAGCTTACAAGCTTTTGGTATATATGATAAATGATTGTGATATATCAATTTATCATTTTTAGTATTGCCATATACGCGGCGTTTAAGGACATAAAAAAAGATGTTTAGGGACATTACTGAAAGTGAGGAATCTCATCTATGACAGAGAAAAATCAACAGCAGTCATTTCATAAATTGGGAGATGCCTCCTTTTATATGGCAGACTACCATTTTAATGAAACGGATGAAAAAAAATGCGGAACTATTCATACCTACTATCCTCCGGCAAAGGCAGGACACGGTATCATGTATCAGGTGCAGCCGGCTGAGGGCATCTTTCTTTCCGTCAGCGACTGGACTCCATATCACGATATGGAGCGCCAATACCAACTCGAACATAAAATGATAAAAATGTATTATTTGGAGTCAGGGGAAGTAAGGCTCATTCAAAATGGCAAGCGCACTGCCGTAATCCAAGAAGGAATAAATCTGTATCTAAATCGCCCTTCCAAAGGACGGGTTCTCTATCGGGCAGGTATTCCAATCCGGTATGTATCGGTACTTCTTCTTGAAGAGTATTTTCTTCCTTTCCTTCAAAGCCGGTATGCATCTGACGGCTTACATTATGCAGCCTTGTTTTCTTGGCACGAATGTAATTATAACACACCGGAAATCGGCAGTATTTTTCTTCAGATTAAACACAAGATTCTTTCAGAAGAAACATCAAGCCTCTACTATGAAAGTAAGGTGGGGGAACTTTTGTCTGTTGCTGCAGGAAATGTTCAGCGGCACAGAAAGCAAGTAGATGTTTCTTTAAACCCAACGAAGGCTTGTCTTTCTCCCATTGAACGCAAGGCCTTGGAGCGAGTCAGGATTGCTATTGAGCGTTCTGTTCTAAACCCTCCGTGCTCGGAGGAATTATGCAGTATAGCAGCTATGGGACATACAAAATTCCGCCGGACTTTTCAGCTCCTTTATGGTCTTTCGCCCCGTGATTATATTTTAAAAGCACGGATGCAATATGCGTGTTTGTTACTATCTAAACCGGCATTGTCAATCGGGAGCATTGCTGCACATCTCGGCTATGCGAATGCCGGTAAATTTTCTTGTGCATTCCGAAAATGGTATCATCAATCGCCGGCGGAATACCGGGCATCGGTTCATAAGGAGCATTGACCGGGCTGATAGGTTTTGGGTAAGTATTAGACCTCTTCGATATGTGTGTTGTCGAACATCTCGAGGATTTTTCTAAATCCCAATGCACTTTCTATACATTTTTTCAAACACTTGTTAGAATACGCCGTATGCGGTTATTCTTTTCATATTTTAAACCTCATTGGAAACTCTTTGCTGCCGATCTGTGCTGTGCAGCTTTTATTGCAGCGGTAGATATTATCTTCCCTATGGCAAGCAGATACAGCATCCAGCATTTTTTACCCAAGGCTGACTATGCAGCCTTTTATGCATTTATTGTAATAATGATAGGATTATATCTGATCCGCAGTGCTGCTCAGTATTTTGTAACGTATTTCGGGCATCTTTTCGGCGTTAAAGTTGAAGCGGATATGCGGCGGGATCTTTTTCGCCATATAGAAAAACAGTCGTTTCATTTTTTTGATATCAATAGAACCGGACAACTGATGTCCCGCATTACAACAGATTTGTTTGAAATTACCGAGTTATCGCATCACGGACCGGAAGACCTCTTTATTTCTGTATTAACGCTGACCGGATCGCTGGCTCTTATGGCTTCTATCAGATGGGAACTCGCACTACTCCTGACGCTCTTTATACCCATTGCATTTTTTCACACTGTCCGCTGCCGTGTACATATTATGAAAGCATCCCGCCGTGTAAAGGAAGAAACGGCTGCCATAAATACCGCTATTGAATCAGCTCTCTCCGGAATACGGGTAACACAAATATTTACGAATGAAAACTATGAACAAGATCGGTTTGAAAAAAACAATCAAGCATTTTATACGGCAAAAAAACGTTTTTATTGGAATATGGCATTTTTCTTTAGCCGGTTAGAATTTCTTATTTCAATGTTACATTTGGTGATTATTGCCGCAGGCGGTTTTTTTATTATGCAGCAGACGATGACGCTTACCGACCTTATTACCGCAACGCTTTTTGCCGGTGCATTTTTGCAGCCTATCCGCCGGCTTACAGCTTTTATTGAACTATACGCCAATGGTATGGCGGGTTTTAAACGCTTTACAGAACTCATGGAAACAGATGATAGTATTATCGAGCATGATAATGCGGTAGAAATTACTTCAGCGCATGGAAATATCCGCTATCATAATGTTTCGTTTTCGTATCAAGATGGGGTTACGGTATTAAAAAATATCAAGCTGGATATACAGGCAGGGCAAACCATTGCCTTTGTAGGACCCTCCGGCGGAGGAAAAACCAGTTTATGTAATTTACTGCCCCGTTTTTATGAACCGTCCGCAGGAACCATTACCCTCGATGGGCGGAATATACAAGATATTACCGTGCACAGTTTACGGCGGCAAATCGGTATTGTGCAACAGGAGGTTTTCTTATTTGCCGGTACTATTAAGGAAAATATTGCATACGGAAACAGTGCCGCTTCTGAACAGGATATAATACATGCAGCAAAACGGGCTGAAATCCATGAAGATATTATGCAGATGCCAGACGGGTATAACACACTTATCGGAGAGCGGGGGGTACGGCTTTCCGGCGGGCAAAAACAGCGGGTTGCGATTGCACGAACCTTTTTAAAAAATCCTCCGATTTTAATACTTGATGAAGCAACTTCGGCTCTCGACACCGCAACGGAAATAAAAATTCAAAAATCATTTGAAGAACTCGCACAGGGGCGTACAACGCTGATTATTGCCCACCGCTTGTCAACAATCCGCAGTGCAGACCGTATTGTAGTGGTTGATGATGAAGGCATTTGCGAGCAAGGAACACATGCAGAGCTATTGGCAAAAGGCGGTGTCTATGCCGCCCTCTATAACGCACAAACCAACATGAGCTAAAAGACAGAGAAATGATGGAGCTTTAGCAAAAGTGTGTGAAAAATTGTCTATAGATATTTGTAACTAGAAAAAACATCCAACATCCACAACATTTAGAACCTCTTGTTTCACAATTTTCCGCATTAAAATCAAGATACAACACCGGCTTAAAAATTTTTATCCCCCCTATCATCGCCTGATAGACTGACTATGCTATTAGTTAATTGAGACAATCACTGAAAATCTAGTGTATGTTAAATTTTTAAGGAGAAACATCGATGGACAAAGTTATTTGGTGCGGCAAACAGTGGCTTAATAATTGCGGCCCTCATTATATCGAACCTGTTTTTGGGGTCAAACGGTTCGAAAGAGCGGAAAAAAATACGAATTGGTTTCAAAAACAACATGATAAAAAAACATTCACGGACTTCTTGAAAGACGCTATCGAAAAAAATAATTTAGAACAGAGGAGAGAATCAGCAGGCAACTAAAATGCCCTGCTATTGGTATTAAGTATGGTTGGTATATTTTGGCTCCTTCCCGATTTATCTGATTTATTTTATGTCGATAAAACAGACATTGCATTTGCACAAAAATATGGTGAATGGCTACTATCTCAAGAAGACCATAGTAATGTATGGGAGAAATTAAAACAAAATGGTTATTTGCACTATTTACCAAAAAGGTACAGAGATGAGTATTGGAAATTACCAAGAGGCAGAGTCTCATATAATATATTACTTGGTAAATATTATGTATATCATGGCGATTGTTTTTTAATAAAACATGCAAAAATTATCGAGAAAAAATTTGAGCTTCCCGTCAATAATATCATTTATGAAGAAGACGAACACTATTCAAATACTATCAGTTGTTAAAAAGATTTTTTCACCTCTATCACCGCCTGATAGACTGACTATGCTATTAGTATAGTTGTTGGGACAATTATTGAAGGGAACGCGAGGGGAACTATGCAGACGGATATAATAAGATTTATCGATGATGAAAGTAAGCAGGAATGTATGGCTGTAGCCGGGTATCTTTATAATCTATGTTCGAATAGCAAACATCTGGATAAGTATAAATCATTACTGATGTTATTACAGGCACTTATTGTGCGTCTAAAAAAAGAAACACAAGCTGAAACAATTGTGCAAGCATTTATTCAAAAAGGGATAAAGGAAAAACAGCTAACGGTATTTACGCCTGGAAAAAATTACAATCATCCGTTTGAATACGGGAGTAAATTGGATGTAAATTTTAAAGAAGATACGAAAATCGCTGCTGCTATCGACAATTTTACGACCGATTCCATTTTTACGATAAATCTTTGCCGTTGTGTTTTTATGCAGAAAGAAAACCTTGCTAAAATTATCGCGCTTATTTTCTTTTCCACCAAGATAAATAACAATGATACGTATAGCATTCCTCAGAGAATAAATGTTTCAGCACGGATAACCAAGATACTTAATGATATAACTCCTGTTGAATTTCTATTTGATACCTTACATCTTTCACACCAAGAAGCGGTATTGCTTACGGCAGCATATAGAACACAGACAATCTATGAACTCTATAATTTTTATGGAGATGTATTATTCCAAGATACAGAAAATAAAATAACGCTATATGCAAAATGTATTAATACGTCTTTACAAGCAATAAGAAGCTTATTTGAGAATGATAAAAAGCTTATTTCATTCGGGTTAATGCAAGATAGCGGGTATATCGAAGACGAAAGTATTTATTGTATTTACAATAAAAATTTTGATGCGTTTTTTTCCGGAACATTAAAAGAAGAAAAAACAAACGCTGCCTTTAATCTCAATAGCTACTCTATAAAAAAAGGGTACTCAAACTTAGCAGTACAATTTCTAAAAAGTAACTTTCCGTCAAATATTTTACTCTATGGAAGTCCCGGATCCGGTAAAACGGAATTTGCAAAAACACTTGCAAAAGAAAGCGGACTGCGACTGTTTATATTTAAAAATGAGCTGGATACAGATAGAGCATTGCAACGCTTACATTGTATTCTTTCTATTCCTAAACAAGATACACTGCTTGTTATTGACGAAGCTGAAAATATCTTAAAAACAATAGAGCCGCATTTTAGGATGTTCACAAGCATTACTCAAAAAGGAATTGTAAATAAGATGCTTGATAATAATATCAATAAAGTTGTGTGGATTGTTAATTATACTGATCTTCTTGACATATCTACGTTGCGGCGTTTTACGTATTCAATTAAGTTTAATGAAATGCCGAAATCGCTTTTGAAAAAAATTGCACAGTCGAAATTACAAAACAGCAACATAAGCGGTAAAGTCTTACATACACTTGTTGATCTCTGCGACAACTACCGTATAACAGGAGCCTCAATTGATAATATGATAAAAGCGGTGAATAGTGTTCATTGCAGCACTCAAACTGAAGAGAAAATCGTTATTGATGTAAAAAATACGCTTGAAGCAAATTCCGGGCTTGTATACGGTAGTTCCCATGCCGGCAGAAAAATACAGATGACATACGATATTGGAGCGCTCAACACCTCTATCGAACCGGATGATATTCTCACGATGATAAAAAATGCAACAGCGTATGCTGATTTTGCACAAACAGAAGTTCCCGCCGGAATCCGTATGCTGTTTTACGGATTAAGCGGTACCGGAAAAACAGAATTTGCACGATATATTGCAAATTCTTTGGCTAAAGAGCTTATTTTAAAAAAAGCCTCTGATATATTAGGAAAATATGTCGGCGAAAGTGAACAGAATATTAAAGAGGCTTTTGAAGAAGCGGAAAGACAGGATGCGATACTGTTATTTGATGAGGCTGATTCATTTTTTACCAACCGTTTCAATGCAGAAAATACTTGGGAGCGGACAATGGTCAATGAATTTTTAATGCAGATAGAAGCCTTTAACGGTTTATTGATTTGCACTACCAATATGCGCAGCATCATGGATCCTGCATTGCAGCGCCGCTTTCATATTATGGTTAAGTTTCAAGCCCTCTCTGCAAACGGAATAAAAACTTTGTTGATGAAATATTTTCGTAATGTGTCATTTAATGCTGATCAAATAGAAAAGCTCAACCAATGGCAATCCGTTACTCCGGGGGATTTTAACGCACTTTATGGAAAAGCACGGTTTATGCCGCAAGAAAAAATAACTTCTGAATATATTATTACTGAATTAGCACAGATGCAGCAAGAAAAAAACGGCGTACAAAAAATGATCGGATTTAATATCAATGCATAACTGATAGGTAATGTATAGAACATAACCGGAGGACAATATGGAACAACGATCTGCATTACGGCTTACTGCTGAAGAAGAATCAAATGTACAGTTGCTGGAAATCACAGACGGGATAGTTATCGGCGTAACAAATAGCGCCTACCTTACTGGAAGTCTTATATTACCGGATACAATTACAGAAATTGCTCATCACGCCTTTGAAAGCTGCAGCGGTCTCACACGTATTGTTATACCTGATAACGTTACTAAAATCGGTGACTGGCTTTTCCGCGATTGTACCGATTTAAAAGAGGTTATTATTGGAAGTGGTATTTCAAAAATCGGTATCGGTGTTTTCTTTAATTGCACTCATTTAAGCACTATCACCATACCGCAGGGCATTACCGAAATCGGAAACCTCGCGTTTAAGAGTTGCAGCAGTTTAAAAACTAGCAAAATTCCGAGCAGCGTTCGTAAGATTGGCGAGTGGGCATTTGTCTGTTGTACCGGTTTAACGGAATTGAATATCGAAAAAGGCGTTACCTCAATTGAATACAGAAGCTTTGTTTGCTGCACCGGTTTAACAAGCATCACCATACCGGACAGCGTTACTCAAATCGGTGAGGAAGCTTTTGGTGCCTGCAGCCGCTTAGCAGCTATTAGAATTCCCGATAGCGTTACTGAAATCGGAAATAATGCCTTTTGTAATATTCAAAGCAACGCACAGTTTATCGTAGCAAGCAATGCAGTAAAAAAACTACTAAAGCATTCTGACAGTTCTATACAAGATGAACACATTATCGTAAATCGATTGAGCAGCGAGGTACTCACCCCTCCGCACGAATAAAATCAAGGAAAACAAGCTATGACTGAAATCCCGCCATACGGCAATATCGAACAATATCAGTTGTTAAAAAGATTTTTTTACCTCTATCATCGCCTGATAGACTAACTATGCTATTAGTATAGTCGTTGGGACAATCATTGAAGGGAAAGCGCAGATTGAGAGCAATAGATACTATTTCAGTACCTATGAATAAAGCTCAAGAAAAAATATTTTTATGCTTGACTTTTGAGGGGAATATTATGGAAGAGATTTCATTGAATTGGAACGATGTTAACAAAATGACGGCTCATGTAAATTCAGCACATGCTGTTTGTACAGGAACAACAAATAGGTTACACGTATTCAATTCGAAAAATAAATGCCAAAAGGAGATTATTATGGCACAGAAATTTTATTGCAAATGGTGTGGTATAAACTACTCAAGCGTTTCAGGTTTAACTTCCTGTTCTTGTTCTCGTAATCCGGAAGGAAAACACCACGAGTTGTATGAAGGAGCTGAGAAAAGTCAGTATACCTGTAAGTTTTGTGGAGCGAAATATTCTTCATTATCAAGTTTGACAAGCGGCAGCTGTAGCAAGAGCCCGTATAAGAAACACCATCCCGCGTTATAGAGGGAAAATTGAGTGCTTTAAGATATAAGATAAGTCATCTAAAAAAATAGTGTGATGTTTCCTCACACTATTTGAGTGAATTGAAGCTCTATGATTGACATGAGGTCAGCCTGTTTTCGACGACATCAAAACAGGCTGACCTCATGCTATGTATAAAAGGAGTTGTATTATGAAATGCAGATATATTTTACTTCTTAGTGCGCTTGTATTATTTACCGGCGCCGTAATAATGACCGGCTGTCCTGCCCACGTACAGCCGCAAACCCAAAAGTACAAGGTAACGCTCAACTCCGGCAAGCACGGTTCGGTAACAGTGAAGCCGACGCTCCCTGCGGATGGTATGGTTGAAGCGCATACGCGGCTTTCTTTTACCGCGCAACCTGACGAGGGGTATGAAGTTGATACATGGATAATGGCCGCTCCCAGGAGCGCTGATAAAAAAGAGGCGGCACTGACTGTAGCCGAAAAAACAACGGTTACCGTTACTTTTAAACCGAAGATAAAAAAGTATAAAATAATGCTCAATAAAAATGAGTACGGTACGGTAACGGTAAGTCCTGCGCTTCCCGCAGACGGTATGGTTGAACAATACAAAACGCTAACCTTTACCGCACAACCTGACGAGGGGTATGAAGTTGAATGGACTGGGGCTGCACCTGATAACGCCGACAAAAATAAGGCAACGCTCACCGTAACGGCAAATGCAGTTGTAACCGCTACGTTTAAAAAGCCCGGCAATAGTTCGGAAGTTCAAAACTACCATGTAGCGCTCAGCAGCGGCAGTAATGGTACACTAATCGCGGATACGCCCCTTCCCGCAGACGGTATGGTTGCAGCAGGTTCAATACTGACTTTTACCGCAACACCAGACTCTGCTTACGAAGTGGAAGCGTGGACAGGAGCGGTGGCGAATCCTTCTGATAGCACCAAAGCAACGTTTACCGTAACGGCGCATACAACCGTAAGCGTTACATTTAAAGAAAAACAAGCCAATATCGCACTTTTGAATATTGACGCGGGTGGATATTTAAAGGGGGTAATTGATAAAGATGCTCTTGTAGGCGATCTCATCATTCCAGACACTGTTACTAGCATCTCAGACTATGCTTTTGCAGACTGTCAAGGATTAACGAGTGTTACTATACCAAACGGTGTTACAAGCATTGGTCGATATACTTTTTACGATTGTTTGAATCTCACTCATATTACCATACCGGATTCAGTTACAGAAATCGAACAATTGGCTTTTATCGGCTGTTCCGGACTTATCAGTATTACTATACCGAACGGGGTTACTTCCATTGGCGATAGAGCCTTTGAAGGTTGCAGAAAACTTACGAATATTATTCTACCAAATAGTTTGACCTCTATCGGATCATGTATTTTTAAAGACTGCAAAAGTTTAACGAATATTACCATTCCAAATAAGGTTACCATTATCAGTAGCGCTGCTTTTGAGAACTGTGTAGGGCTAACACAAATTTCTATTCCTAGCAGTGTTACCAAAATTGATACCGTGGCTTTTAAGAGTTGTTCGAAGTTAAAGCAAATCTCTATTCCTAATAGCGTTACTATCATCGGAACCGCGGCTTTTTATCGTTGTACCGGATTAACAAATATTACCCTTGGTACAGGTGTTACTACTATTAACGAGACTGCTTTTCGGGAGTGTAAAAATTTAACAAGCATTATCATACCGAATAGTGTTAGCAAAATTGGAAGCTGGGCTTTTATGTACTGTGATAAGCTGACAAGTGTGACATTCGAGAATACGGCAGGATGGAAACTGTCTGCTTCACAAGCAATAGCGCCGGAGGATTTAGCGGACGCGTCAAAAGCTGCAGAGTATTTACGCAATAAATATTACGGCGCAAGCTGGACTAGAAACTAAAACACCTGCCGCTTCCTTTTTAAGGGATTCCCTATCGGAAGCGGCAGCAAGGTGGTTAAAGCCTTCCATTATTTATTACATATCAAATCCGCAGAAGGCGGAAGGAGGAGAAAAAATGAACAAAAAGATTGATGAACAGCTTTTACAGATTAACAATCTTCACTGGCTGCCGTGGATAGGAAAGAACTATTCCGCAAGTCAGACAAAGCTGATGGTATTGGGAGAAAGCCACTATCTTTGCGCAGGCGACAGTCCTGACGAGTACGGCATCGATTTTACCCGCAGCTTTATCGGTATGCATCAAAACGGCGAGGAAGGAACAAACGTTATCCGCAATTTTGAAAAAACGCTGTTGAATAGAGATTATGATGAAGAGCTGAGCAAAAAAGAGATGACGACAATTTCAGACAGTTTTGTCTACCAAGTCATTATTCAGCGGCTTCTTAACGCAAGCGAAGAACGCCCGACTGCGGATGATTTTAAAAACGGTTGGAAAATCATTTTTGAAACGATGAAAGTCCTTAAACCTAAAATGGTGATTTCATTGGGTGTAGAATCGAGTAATTTTTTGGCACGCTTGGAGTATGACGGACTTGTTGTTAAACAAGAAAAATGGGGAGATGATAAAATAAATCAGGCCTATCCCCGATATTTTAAAATCGAGTTAGACGGTGAATCCATCGACATGATTTTTTTAAGACACACAAGCGGCACAAGGAGCGGGTATTATCCTCTCGAATGGCATAAATTCTTAAAAAAATATTTTGATGTCTCCCGATATTTGAGTGAATTGAAGTTATAAAAATAACCATAAGGCACCGGAATCTGCAAAAACATTTTACGTTTTTTGCAGATTCCAAAATCTCCCCTTTCCTACTATAATAACACTATGAAAAAGAAACCAAACCGTGCAATTACCCATCAAATGTTGGAACGTCTCACGTATATTCATAACCGGATAAAAGCAGAATGCTTTCCTAAGACATCCGAACTTGCAAAAGAACTGGAGTGCAGTGTTCCGACAATAAGCCGCGATATAACGTTTTTGCGGGATCGGTTTAATGCACCCATCGAATATAATCCGCAAAAGAAAGGATTTTATTACAGCGAAAAATATGAAATGCCGATTCAAAATATTTCGCAAAAAGATGTAACAGCGCTCGTTGCTGCAAAAACGCTGCTGCAGCAATATCAGGGAACGCCGATCTACAAAGAACTCGTTGCCGCCATTGATGTTATTACGTTTCCGCAAAGGCAAGGAACGGGAGCCTTTATTGACCGTATCGCCGTTCCGCCGATGCCCTATGCTATTATCGATGAAGCGGTATTTACCGCACTCTACCAAGCGATGATTCAAAACCGCACGATCGAATTCGATTACTGCGGTGTATTGGATAGGGGAAAGGTACACCGGCGTGTCCGTCCGTATCAGCTCCTTTTTGATGACGGGCGATATTTTCTATTCGGCTATGCAGAAGAACGCCAAGCGGAACGGCTTTTTTATATTCCGCGTATTGAACACCTTTGCACTACCGATGAGCTTTTTACACTGCCAGAAAATTACGACTTTATCTCCCGCTGCGGCGGCGGAAGATTCGGCTCATTTATGGAACCGGAAACGGTTACCTACCGTATTGCATTCTACGGCGAATCTCGTCTCGCAATAAAAGATTCCGTATGGGCTGATAATCAAAAAATTACCGAATATGATGAAGAAGGAAAAACCGAAATAGTCTTTTCCGCAGCGCAGGGGTACCGGATATTGAAATGGGTATTGTCTCACGGCTCAAACGCACAGCCGCTTGAACCGGAGGATTTTGTGCAAGACTGGCAAGCAGAAATACGAGCTATGTTGAGGTGGATTTCCGGCGTTTAAATCCTTCGACACGGGCGCTTGCAGGACAATCGAGGGAGCTTCTATCCCCGCGCGCTAAATAGCGGTAACCTACTCCGGCAATCATGGCGGCATTATCCGTGCAGAGCTTGAGCGGCGGAAAGATGCACGTTAAACCTTTTTGTTCGGCAAGTTTTTCACGGAGCAGCGAATTGGCTGCAACGCCGCCGCCTGCGACAATCGTGTGCAGTCCCGTGTCTTCTACCGCCCGCAGCAGGGAACGCAGTAATATTTTAACGGCTCTTGATTGAAAGGCTGCCGCAATATTTTCGGGCGTTTTTTCATATCCGGGATTCCAGAATTGATCGATTTGATTGATGACCGCAGTTTTTAAGCCTGAATAGGACACGTCATACCGGCGGCCGGATTCGTGCAGTACCGGCATCGGGAAGTTCGCAGCCTTTGGATCGCCGTTTTTCGCCAGCCGGTCGATAATTACGCCGCCCGGATAGCCGAAATCGTAGAACTTCGCAACCTTATCGAATGCTTCGCCCGGCGCATCGTCGATGGTACTACCAAGCACTTCGATTGAATCAAAATCGTATACTTTACAGATAAGCGAATGGCCGCCTGATACCAAAAGACCGAGGTAGGGATAAGGAATGTCCTGCTCAAGATGCGCTGCGTACAGGTGCCCGAGCATGTGGTTTACGGCAATAAACGGTTTATTGCATGCCCATGCGAGAGTTTTCGCAAAGGTCAGCCCCACCAGCAGCGACCCCATCAGCCCCGGCCGATTGGTTACGGCGATACCGTCTATCGATTGCAACGTTTCACCCGCTTCCTGCAAAGCGGTTTTGACAACCGGTAAGATCCATTCGGTGTGCTTACGGCTCGCAATCTCAGGCACGACACCCTTATATGCTTCGTGAAATGGTATCTGAGTTGCCACTACCGAACTGATGATTTTATGTCCGTCCTCCACGACGGCAGCTGCCGTTTCATCGCAGGAGCTTTCTATTCCAAGTATCTTCATTCTGTTATTCCTATTGTTCCATGATTAACTTTGGACATCCTCTTTTAGTTGCCGAAGTTAACCGTGTCTTTTTGTGCAACTTGAGCAATTGCCGAAAGCGAAAATCCGTCTTCGATAAGCGCAGGATACATTTCGGTTAAAAGCTCTGCAAGCTCAACCGTAAAGACATGGCCGATCATGATGGCAGAGCCTTTCTGTCTCGCAATGCTCAACCCTTTTTTAATTTGCGTTTCCATTGCAGCGCGGCTTTTATCGTTATCAATAAAAATTGCCCGTTCCCAGACAGCCATGTTTTTCTCCTTTGCAACCTTCGCAACGACTGACCGAGCGGTTGTCCGCGAATCTAAAAAGAATATATGTTTTTCCGCTACGACATCCAAGACTGCACTCATTGCTGCCTCATCCGCCGTCATCAGTGAGCCTTCGTGATTATTCATCCCGGCTACCGGCCAAATTTCTTCGAGATTTTTTCTGACGATGTTTTTGATTTGCTCCGCAGAAAGTCCCGGCGTAACGGCGCCCGGTCCCGGATTAATATGCAGATCGACCGATTGCATCGGCTGGTGCAGAATAACCTGTTTGCCGGCTTTGCGTATCTGCCGCGCCGACTCGCTAGAGTACCGCAATCCGGGTAAAACTGCAATAGTACAGGGGAATGGCAGCCGCAAAAAGTATTCAAGCTGATCGAGGTTATGCCCCGCGTCATCGAACACAAAGGTGAGGTTCCCGGCATAAGGGGCACGCTTGCGCGGCTTTTCCGGTTTTGCAGCAGGCTGCATCGGCTGTACTGTTTGTACGGCTTTTTTCTTATCGGGTACGGCAGGTTTCTCGGGTACAGTATTTTTAGTATTTTTTTTATCAGGTACGGCCGGTTTTTCCGGTACGGTATTCTTTTGTGGAGCTGCATGAACTGCCGGCTGCTCTTTCTTAGCTGTATCTTTCTGTATGGCCGGTGCTTTTTTCTGTGTGGCCGAAGTGGTTCGGGGCTCAGATGCAGCGGCAGGTGAATGCGGCGCCGGTTGTGCAGCCGGTGTTGTTTTTTTGGCAGTCGGCGCTTTCTCCTGTGATGACACCGTTTTTTGCTGCGTTGCCGGTGTGTTTTGCCGTTTTTGCTGCACCGCGGAATCGGTATGCGGCTGTGCTTGTGCGGCACCCTGCGGCACGGTAACCGGCGGTGAAGGTTCTTGTGCTGCCGTAAGCGGTTCATTCCGTTTTTGTTCGGTTGAGAGTTTGTCCTGTTGTACTTGAGTTTGCGCCGTGCCGGTATCCTGTTTTAATGAATTTTTAAGATTAGGCACTAATTTTAATACTAAAACAAGATTAAGCCCCAAAAGCAGAACGCACAATATCACCAATGCGGCAATAATATTCCCGTGCGAACGCTTTTTACGAGCGGTTGAACTGCGCGGCTTTTTCTTTGCAGTGGTAGTGCCTGTGCGGCTTTTGGTTTTCGATTGGGTTTTTCCGGCCGTCTTTTTCGGCGACGTTTTTTTGCTTGTTTTTACTTTATTCTCTTTTTCGGGCATAGGCAAAAGCATAAAAACAGTACGGCTTAATGTCAAGCGGTATTTGTACAGGGCAGCCGCTATCGAGGAGCCTCTAAAAACCGCACACCTATCAGCTTGTTCTGTAAAGAAATCATTTATCGTATACGCTATAAATCTCTATACTTTAAGATAGAGCCGTTTTAATGGAAAGATATAATAAAAGTATGATAGGGATAGAAACAAAATAGAGAAAATAATCGGGCAAGCCGGATTTGAACCGGCGACCCCAAGTCCCCCAGACTTGTACGCTAACCAACTGCGCTATTGCCCGTTTTGTTTTAATAACAGAAACAGATATTATCGATAAAGTTCCGTTATGTCAATACGCTGTGTTGCATCACGTCACATTCTGTTCCGACGCAATCGATAGAATGTTCAAAGAATAATGTAACCATAGATTGACTTTTGCCGTATTTCGTATATACTGATGTGCTAGTGAGGTTATACTATGAAAAAATATATTATAGGAACGTTAATCGTTATCATCGGTTTGCTCGTTTTATTTGCTCCCTTCGGATATGCACATGTCTGTTTTCCGAAAGCTGACGGCGGTTTTATGAAGTGCCATTGGATGGGCGAGGCTGTCCGAATGCTCGGCGGTTTAATTGCCGCATTAGGTGTCATCTTCTTACTATTTAAGAGTTCCCGCATCGGTATCGCATTTTCCAATATCGGGCTCGGTGTTTGTTTGATATTATTGCAAACGGTTGTTATCGGTACATGTAAGACTGCGACCATGCCTTGTAACGTTTATACCAAACCCGTCATTTTACTGCTGGCAATCGTGCTGATAGCCATTGATGTCGGATATCTGTTCGTTAACAGAAAACGATAAATTTTGCCATTGGATTATTACGATATGTTATTGCAAACAAAACAGCTTTCCAGAACGTTTACCAGAAGCGGTTCCGATTTTTTTGCCGTTAAGGAGGCCGATTTCAATATCGATTCTTCCGATTTTGTCTTTATTGTCGGCCGCTCCGGTTCGGGAAAAACGACATTGCTGAACCTTATTTCAGGCATTTTAGAACCGACTGCGGGAGCTGTTTTATTTGAAAATAATGACATCACAACGATGAACGATACTGAAAAAAGCTATTACCGTAACGAGTCGATAGGATTTGTCCCCCAATCGCTCGGCGCTTTACCGAATCTTTCGGTACTTGATAATGTCCGCGTACCGTTTTTTTTATTTAACCGGGACGGCGATACCGAAGGGAGAGCGCTGAGCTTATTGGAAGTGATGGGAATAGCTCATTTAAAAAATGAAATGCCGAAAAATCTTTCAGGCGGAGAAGCAAAACGGATGCTTATTGCGCGTGCACTGATGAATGCGCCCAAGCTGCTCATCGCTGATGAACCGACTGCAAACCTCGACGCGGAAACGGCAGCCGGTGTCATGCAGGCTATAAAAGATATAAACAAACTTGGAACTGCCGTGCTTATCGTAACGCATGATTCCAATATTTTAGATCCGAATTGTACGACTTACCGGATGGACGCCGGAACCCTTTCAAAAGTGTAGTTTTTCCATAATATTGCTTTCTTATGTGTCTTATGCTATAAATTAACGGGCATTTTTTTATAAATCATTGCAGCAGTATTGTCGGCTGCCCTGCCCTTCCGATTAAAAACACATCGGTCAGGAAAAAAATTTGATTCTTTGTAAAAATTTCTAAAAAAAAAGTGATTTTCAGCAGTTTTTTTAAGCCAAAATCGCAACAAAGACATATAACAAAGATAAGAAGCAATGCGGCAGCCGGAATGTGCCGGAAGCAAAAAATGCTTTTGCAGAATGTCATGATAATGTTCTGACGAGGCGCCGGCCGAACGCACTTAATTATGGAGGCCATAAATGGCAAAAACAAAATCAGAAATAAATCAGGTAACCAATATTACCGATGCCGACGAAAAGCTGAAAGCGTTGGAAGCAGCACGTCTACAAATCGAAAAAGAGTTCGGACAGGGTTCTTTGATGAAGCTCGGCACAAAAACGGCAGCAAGCGGTATCGAAGTAATCCCGTCGGGGAGTATCTTGCTTGACGAAGCGCTCGGTATCGGCGGCTATCCGCGCGGCAGAATTATCGAAATATTCGGTCCGGAGTCATCGGGAAAAACTACGCTTGCCCTCCATGTTGTCGCCGAAGCGCAAAAGCGGGGCGGTATTGCAGCGTTTGTGGATGCCGAACATGCCCTTGACCCGCAGTATGCGCAAAAACTCGGTGTCAATATCGACGAACTGTGGGTCGCCCAGCCCGATGCGGGAGAACAGGCTTTGGAAATCACCGAAAACCTCGTCCGATCGGGTGCGGTGGATGTCATCGTTGTAGACTCGGTAGCAGCTCTTACGCCGCAAGCGGAAATTGACGGCGAAATGGGCGATTCACACATGGGATTGCAAGCCCGGTTAATGAGTCAGGCGTTGCGGAAATTGACGGCGATTATCTCACGGTCAAAATGTATTCTCATCTTTATCAACCAAATCCGTATGAAAATCGGTATTGCGTACGGTAACCCGGAAACCACCACCGGCGGTAATGCGCTCAAATTCTATTCCTCGGTACGTATCGAAGTCCGTAAAGGCGAGGTGCTCGGCAAGGATGAGGATGAAGCATGGGGAAACAAGGTGCGCATCAAAGTGGTAAAGAATAAGGTCGCGCCGCCGTTCCGAAAGGTTGAGCTGGAAATCCTGTTCGGCAAGGGAATTTCTCCCTACGGCAGCTTGCTGGACTGCGCGGTAAAATACGAATTGATAGACAAAAAAGGCGCATGGTACTCGTATAAAGAAGATAAGATTGGACAAGGGCATGACAACGCCGTAAAATTCTTGGAGGATAATCCCGATGTTGCAATCGATCTTGAAAAGACCTTGCGTGCTCAGCTGTTCCCCAACCAAAAATACGTGTCGAGTTTTGTAAAAACCGATCAAGCTGCCGATTCCGGCACCGGCGAAGCATCGGCTGCGGCAAAGACAGGGGCGTCAAAGGCGGCAGCTTCCGTAAAACCGGGAGATACAAAGGTTGATAAAGAAGCCGATGCTCAGACTGCTCCGGCAGGGAAAAAATCCATGCTCGAAAAAGCAGCTCTCGCTAGCGGCAAAACTGAAAGTTTGGATACCGATTCTGCAGCAGTATCCGCTGCACATAAATCAAAGCCGGGCAGCGCTTTTGACGGCGATAACGAGCTCTTTTAAAGAAGCTGTCCAAAAACTGAAAGCCTATCGGCTATGCTGATGGCGATGTTCAAAAAGTAACCAACTATTGAGACATCCCCGGATCTACCGCTTTCGGCAGTACCTTCGTCCATGCGGAAAGCAGCGTTTGCGGCTCCTTCCGTTCGGTGATGAGTGCGGTAAAAAGCGGTTCCAGCTGAGGCAGCGCCGCATCCAGCAGGGTGAATTCTTCTTGAGAAAAAGGAGACAGCACATAGCCTGCAATATCGGGATGATCGGCGCTGCTGCTTTTTTTTCCGCCGGGACGCCCGATACCGATCCTGAGCCGCCAAAAGTCCGGCGTACCCAGCGCAGCCTTTATTGAGCGAAGCCCGTTGTGTCCGCCGAGCCCTCCCGACCACTTGAGGCTCAAAGCGGCAGGGGGCAGTTCGAGTTCATCATGCACGACAAGTATTTCCGCCGGGGGGATTTTGAAAAACTGGGCAGCCTCCCCTACTGATTCCCCCGATAGGTTCATATAGGTTTCGGGCTTTAAAGCATGAACAGCCTGCCCTGCGCTCACTGCCGCCGGAAACCGCCCGTACAGTCCGCGGAACTTATGCTGCCACGAAATTCCCCTGCAAATAGATAAACGATCCGCAGCAATCCACGCTGCGTTATGCCGGGTGCGTTCATACTCCCGCCCGACATTTCCTAAAAATGCTATTAACGAAATCATCTTTTTTGACCCGTAATTATTCTTTTACCTTCGTGTCGATTATGATCGTAACCGGTCCGTCATTGTGAATTTCCACCTGCATATCCGCTCCGAATTGTCCGGTTTTTATCGGCTTACCAAGCGCTTCGCTCAGTTTGCGGATACAGCATTCATAGAGCGGGATTGCAATCGAAGGCTCTGCCGCTGCATTGAAGGACGGGCGGTTTCCTTTCTTGGTACTGGCAAACAGGGTGAACTGACTGACCAGCAAAATGTCGCCCTGCACATCCGCAAGGGCACGGTTCATCTTCCCCTCATCGTCTTCAAAAATCCGCATCTGTACGATTTTCTTAACCAGCCAATCTATATCGTCCTCAGTATCTTCAGGACAAATTCCCAATAAAATCACAAAGCCCTTGCCGATGGTCTGCGTTTCAAAGCCTTCAATTGCCACGCTTCCCGACCGTACCCGCTGTATTACTGCTCGCATATCACACGCTCCTCATTCCGTATATCTCCCGATCGTATTTACGAGTTCAATATCGATATATCTCCGATACTGTTCAAAATCTTTATCTAATGTAAGTATTGATAAATTTTTATCGTTATTATCCAGACGCTTTTTTCTACAAACAAGCGACCATACGGAAGTGTCAACCAATACAAACTTCATCGCGATCTCATCTTCTTGTAATGATAAGAAGGATGATATTCGATTTTTCCAAACAGCTGTATGAGTTCTTCGGATTTTCGCCGTTCAATAAACTCTTCAAGTGCCGTATTTACCGTTTCTTTTTTTGTGCTGTACCCGCCGATTTCATAAGTGGTATTGAGTAATTCTTCATTTATTGCAAGATTTGTCGCCACTTTATCACCCTCCATACCTATTCTACACATATCATTGTGTAGAAGCAAGCGATAGTCTAAACGACTCATCAGTATAAACGAATCGGGTACTTTGTAATACATGCCTGCACAAATAAATAAGAAAAATATATTAGCGGGAACCTCTAAAAATCTAACAATGAGTTTCCTTACAAAACAAGCCGATAGACTTACAGTTTTTAAAGATGTCCTCCCCTTTTACTGTGGGTGCCTATTGTAAAGGCGTAGATGAAAAAACAACAGGGATGTCGAAAAAACAAGCAACTTTTCAGGCATCCCTGTCCCGTTGCGGTCGTATATCATGGCAGGGCACCGTCTGGCTTCTTTGCACTTCGGCTACCCTGTCATATGGAAACCTACAGCGGATCATTCATCCTTTGTAAACCATTCTGCCTGCGCCCCCAGTTCATGTGCATGATCTTTATACATTTGCAGTTGATCGGTCGGGACCTTTATACTACCCGCTGTTAAACCGGTACAATTCTGAAAAACATTTTCAAACTTATCATTGTAATTACACTGGAGTGTAACAGCAGTAAGCTTTGTGCAGTTATTAA
Organism: Treponema sp. OMZ 857; assembly: GCF_024181085.1. NCBI lineage: Bacteria > Pseudomonadati > Spirochaetota > Spirochaetia > Treponematales > Treponemataceae > Treponema > Treponema sp. OMZ 857. The sequence goes on along the minus strand of NZ_CP051147.1, from coordinate 1,473,990 downwards.
AACACTCCTTCATCTTCTCAACCGTTGCGGGGATTACCGGCACACTGACAAGACTGATACATCCAGAAAAACATTCACCCATACGCTGAACATTTTGAGGAATTACCGGTACACGACTAAGACTGGTACATCCAGCAAAACATTCTTTGATATTTATGACACTTGCGGGAATAATCGGTGCTGTTTCAAGGCTCGTGCAGTCGATAAAGCAACCTTGCATATTAGAAATACCTGAGGGAATATCTGACACTTCTACCAGATTTGCACATCCGTAAAAACAACAGTCCATATCTGTAAGACCGGATATTGGTGTGTCACCGAATTTTAAGGCGATTCGTTTTTGACTGTACTTTTTCAGCATTTCCCCCAGGGGGCTTGCATTTGCTTGAGAACTTGCACCGTCCCAATCGTGCTTTACATCATTTTTTGTAAGACCGGTTACTTCGATATAACAGATACCATCAACTGCAGGTTCTATCGTTTTAAGGCAATTATCCAAGTCGGTATATAGGACTTGTGTATATACAGGCTTAAACGTAATACCCACCATTGTATTTGCGGTAATTTTTACTTTTGCAGTTGTATCTCCCTGCCTTCCATCTGACATCAGAGCACCTAACGGTGTTACCGTCCACAGGTCTACCTGATATCCGGAAGACGGGACTGCCGTAAATTCAACGGTCTTGCCGAATTCTATGTTTATTGGACTTGTAGAACTCTCTGCTATACCATCAGATTTTACTTTCAAAGTACCATACTCTCCTGCACTAAACGTTAATGAAAAGGTCTCCGGCGTAGATGGGACACCAGGTTTCTTCGTATCGTGTCCATTAATCGGTTTACAGCCTGTTAGCGTAAAGACAATGGCAAACATCAACACTCCTGCAAACCAGTTCAAACGTTTGCCCATTTTATGTATATGCATATTCATGTTTTTCTCCTATAAATAAAATATTACGTAATTACAAAATAATCGAAGGAATAACAGATAATTATCCGGTATCGAACCAAATCGCTTGCGAGGCATTCCGATACAAAGCTCTATTAATGATGTATACAAACTGAAAAAAGTGGATTGGATGATCCCATTTCGCCTTTACCGATGAGAAAAAATTAGAATGTTTTTGATTAAAATATACAAAATTATCTAAAAAGCATTCGAACTGTGAACTGTGAACTGTGAACTGTGAACTGTGAACTGTGAACTGTGAACTGTGAAAATTGTATTGCCGACTATGAGTGTGTCAAGCCCTGTATACCGATTTTGCTCCGATATGGGGTCCGCTTTGGAAATGAGATTTTTATACTGTGATAATCCAATTCTGCGACTCAACATAGGTATTATTATATAGTCCAAAATCCGAAAACGCAAGAAAAAAAATTTAGTACCTGCATACGAAATCCGTAATTGACCGCTGAATAGATTTGATTTATTATCTATTTTAGGGAGCGTACTATGAAACATATCGGTCTTTTTTCCTACATACTGACAAGAAACGTCAAAAACAAAAAAATGAAACGTATACCCATTGCCGCGGCACTGTGTCTCGCTGCAATGTTTATATTCGCAGCTATGAGCTTTACCGGATGCGCCGATAAGCGGCAAACGGCTGCGGACAGCGGAACGGAGGAATTCGTTACGGCGATTTCTCCGACCAATATCGGAAGGCTTGCTCCTATTGCCGTCAGCTTTGCCTGCGATGTTATCTGCGAACCTGAACAGGCTTTGCAGTTTTCTCCCCGGCAGACGGGGACATGGGAACTCCAAGACAGCAAAACGGTTGTGTTTACGCCGTCAGCTCCCTACCCTTCCAGCCGTAAAATCATCTTATCCGCAGACTGTGCAAAGCTTTTCGGGAAGGAGACGGCGCAGGGTACATACCGCCATGTGTTTTTAGCAGACACCCCTTCCTATGAAGTCACGCTGGATACGTTAACACTGAATCAAGATGAGGATGCTTATTCGCTCAGCGGCAGTATCACTACAGACATTCCCGTTACCGCGGATACCATCCGGCACTGTGTTTCGGCAAAGTCAGGAGGCTTTTGGGGAAGCTCCTGCCCAATGCAATGGGAACAAGGTTCGTCGGGAAAAGTGTGGAAATTTTTTATCCAAAATATCGGCATTAAAAAACGGGCGCGGAGCTTATCGGTTTCGTGGCAGGGGCGGAAGCTCGGTTTGTCGAAAAAACAGGATGCGGCATTTGCAGGCACAAAATCATTCGATATTCCGGCAAAAGACGAATTTTCCATCATCGATATCAATACTTCAAAAAAGAATACCATACTGGTGAGTTTTTCAGGTCGACTCGACGCTTCCCAGGATATCCAGGATTTTATTTCGACTCACAATGAAGACGGTTCTCGGAGCGATGATGTCAATGTATCAGTCAGAGGTAACGTACTGACGATTTATGACGATTCAAATTGGCGGAATATCAAAACTATCCGCATTTCAAACGGGATCAAAAGCTCGAACGGTATCTACCTTGCCGCAGCGCGGACTATCACTCTTTCGGATAATTGGGAACTGCCGTCCGTGCGTTTTATGACCGACGGAACTATCTTACCGTCTTCACAGGGAACGGTGCTACCGGTCGAGACACGGAATGTGAGCGGTCTTTTAATACAAGCTTTTGCTATTTACGATCATAACATCGTTCAATTCTTGCAGGTCAACGAATTGGACGGAACCGATGAACTGTACCGTGTGGGCGAGCCGGTGTGGACGCAAAATGTTTCATTCGATTGGGACGATTCGATGCAGAATAAATACATTCCGCGCGGAATTGATGTGTCGGCGCTCACAAAAAAATATCCTCATGGGATGTTTCAAATACGCATTTCATTCAGAAAAAAGAATATCAAATACCGTATTCCCTCCGATGCCGATGAAGCGTTTGCTTCGCTGCCGCAGCCTCCCGATATGATCGAAGCTGATTTGCCGCCCGACGAAAAGAGTTTCTGGAATTATTGGGAAGATTTGGATTATGATGAGCGGGATACCTATTGGTCAAATAAAAATAATCCCTATCATCCGGCTTTTTACATTCCTCGTTTTAATAGTAAGAATTTGATAAAGCGGAATATTCTTATCTCGGATGTCGGCATTATGGCGAAAAAGACAACGAGCGGAAAACTGTACGTCAGCGTTGCCGACATCAAAACGGCACAGCCTATCAGCGGAGCGGAAATTACCTGCTATTCGTATGTCGGCTCAAAAAATGCCGAACTCCGGTCGGACAAAAACGGCTCCGCAGTACTCGAAGACGCTTCCAAAGCAGTATTCATCGCGGCAAGCTACAAGGGGCAGACTTCATATTTGAAAATTGGAGCCGGAACGGGATTGAGCGTCAGTCATTTTGAAACCGGCGGCGAAAAAACCGTAGGCGGCGTAAAAGGATTCATTTACGGAGAGCGCGGCGTATGGCGGCCGGGTGATCCGCTCTACCTTACCTTTGTGCTGCAGGATTTACAGAAAACCCTGCCGGCGGATATTCCGGTCTCTTTTGAACTTTCCGACCCGCTCGGACGGGTAACGGAGTCGCGTCTCCTAACACATTCGGTAAATGGCTTTTATCCGGTGGAAACAAAAACTGCCGCCGGAGCACTAACCGGTCTCTGGCAAGCCAAGGTAAAAATCGGCGGACAGGAATGGACTCGACCGCTCCGCATTGAAACGGTCGTCCCGAACCGCCTGTCGGTTAAACTGGAACCTGAGAAAAAAATGCTTACTAGCGGTACGAACAACTTTACGCTTTCGGGGGCATGGCTGCACGGAGCGCCGGCGCCCAATTACAACGCAGACGTTGCCGTGTTCTTTACCTCTGCGCCGGATAATTTCGGTTATTCCGATTTCAGCTTTACCAATCCGTCGGTAGAAATGGAACTGGGCCGCTCAACCATTTGGGAAGGAACACTGAATAGCGCTTCAAAGGCAACATTCAGCGAACATTTCACCATCGGCGCAGATGATCCCGTACCGGGAAAACTACAGGCGCATTTTGTCAGCCGCATCTTTGAACCGTCGGGAGCCTTTTCTACCGAACAAAGCGCTTTCCCGTATTCGCCGTACAGCCGCTATGTCGGTCTGCGGCTGCCGAAAGGAGATGCCGCACGGGGAATGCTTTTAACCGATGTTCAGCATACCGCCGATGTACTGCTGATAGACCAAGACGGTAAGCCGGTTCCTTCCGGCGAACTGTCCTATACGATTCATAAATTGGATTGGAAATGGTGGTGGGAAAAAGACGCCCTCACCGACGCAACGTATGTCTCCAGCAACTCGTCTTATGAAATTGTACGCGGCTCGGTACCCATTACAAACGGAAAAGGGAGCTTTCAGTTTGAAATAAAATATCCCTCATGGGGACGGTACCTCGTTACGGTTTCCGACGGGCGGCGCGGACACAGTGCGGCAAAAATCGTGTATATCGATTGGCCGGGCTGGGCGGGACGCGCTCAAGAAAACGGTTCGGGCAGCGCGGCGATGGTTACGCTCATCACCGACAAACGGCAGTATAGCACGGGCGAAACCGCTTCTGTTTCGTTTGCCTCAAGCGCCGGAAACAGAGCGCTCGTTACGGTAGAAAAGAACGGCGAAATTCTCAAACAGGATTGGCTCGAAACCGCCAAAGATACCACGGTGTATAAACTGAAATTGACGGAAGCGATGGCGCCGAATGTGTACGTGCATATCACGGTATTGCAGCAACACTTGCAAACGGCGAACAGTTTACCGATCCGCCTTTACGGTATCGTACCGGTGATGGTCGATAATCCCGCCACAAAACTCACTCCGGTGATTACCGCTCCGGCCGTCTATGCGCCCAACGAAAAAGCGGTTATCTCCGTATCCGAACAAAACGGAAAACCGATGACATTCACGCTAGCCGTTGTCGACGAAGGGCTGTTGGGATTAACGAACTATCACGGGCCGGAACTGAGACGCGAATTCTATAAGAAGGAAGCGTCGCAACTTTCGAGCTGGGATTTATACAAATACGTTATGAACGCCTACAGCGGAAAACTTGAAACGCTGCTTGCAATCGGCGGTTCCGAAGACCTTGTCGATAACCGTGAACGGGGCAGCAATCGGTTTAAACCGGTGGTGCAATACCTCGGTCCCTTTACGATCGCCGCCGGTGAAAAGAAGCAGCTTTCGTTCGATATGCCTGAGTATGTCGGAGCCGTGCGGGCGATTGCGGTTGCAGGCTTTAACGGTGCTTACGGTATTGCGGAAAAGACCGTTCCCGTAAAGGCCGACCTTATGATACAGGCAGCGCTCCCCCGTACACTCGGTGTCAATGAGCGTATCGATGTACCCGTTACGGTATTCAACGGGACAGACTCTGCACAAAATGCAAAAATCACCTTGAATACAAAAGGCGCTATTCCGTCCTTTAACGCTGAAAAAACCGTAAAGGTACCCGCTTCTTCGGATACGACCGTTACGTTCACAGTAAAGACGGAAGCGGCCGGTACTGCCGACTTCACCGCCGCCGTAAAAACGGACAAAGGTTTTGCTCAATCCATAACGCCGGTAGAGGTGCAAGCGCGCGGTATTCCCGTTACCTACCGTACGCCGTTTACGCTGAAACCTTCGGAAAAAACGATTGTGAGCGTGCAAAGTCCGGGAGAAGTCAGTTCGACAACACTTTCACTGGAGCTTTCTTCCATACCGGCGCTCAATTTAGCAAGCAGGCTCGACTACCTGATTCGATATCCGCACGGGTGTATCGAACAAATTACCTCCGGCGGTTTCCCGCAGCTGTATCTCGCAGACTTTGTACAACTGTCACCGCAGGAAAAGACGCGCATTCAAAAGCATATCCAATCGGTTATCGAACGCTATCCTCAGTATCAAACCGCATCGGGAGCTTTCGCATACTGGCCGGGCAACAGCGCGCCGTCCGCATGGGGTTCGAGCTATGCGCTCCACTTCTTAACGGAGGCAGAGAAGCAGGGCTATGCGGTACCCGATTCGATTAAAAAACCGCTGACCTCTTGGCTTGCTTCTTCCGCGGCGGAATGGGAATCCTATAGTGAAGATTCGGCTGAAATACAGGCATACCGGCTCTTCTCGCTTGCGCTTGCAGGCAGCCCGAATATCGGCGCAATGAACCGGTTGAAAAATGAACGCCTTGATGCTTCCGCTGCACTGCTGCTTGCTGCTGCATACTCGCTTACAGGCAGGGATGACACGGCGGAAGACGTATTTGCAGATGCATTGGGCGCGTTGACTAAACAGGAGACATCCTACCGGTATACCGGCGGCTCTTTCGGTTCGTCCACCCGCATACAGGCGCTCTATTTGATGGTATGTACACTGCTGCAGGATGATGTAAAGGCAGCGAAAGCAGCCCGCGAAGTTGCATCCGTACTTTCCTCCGATGATTGGTGCAGCACGCAAGAGACCGCATGGCTCCTATTCTCGCTTTTACCCTATTACAAAAACCGCGATGCAGCCTCGTGCAGCTATACCGTTACGGCGAACGGCGCGTTGCGGCAGGGACAGCTTAAAAACGCCTCGATTATCGAAGCCTTGCCTGCGGGAACAGCGGACAAGCAGACCATCGAAGTAACGAACACCGGAAAAGCGATTCTCTACGGCATTTTAACCGCAGAAGGTATGTCCATACCGGGAACGGAACAGCGGCAGAATGAAAATATCGACCTTGATGTCCGGTATACCGATTCCGACGGCGACAGGATTTCTCCTGCGGATTTAAAGGTAGGCGATTCATTTGTCATCAAAATAAGCGTCGATAACCGGATGGCAAAAAAGATTGAAAATATCGCGCTGACGTTCCCCATCCCAACCTATTGGGAAATCAGCAACGATCGGATAGCCTTGGACAGCAGCGACGGTTCGGATTCTTTTGCCTATCAGGATATCAGAGACGACGTCGTATATACCTACTTTGATTTAGCGCGTAGGGATTCGGTAACCTACAAGTTCTATGCAACGGTTGCCTATAAAGGAGAATACTTTATACCGGCTATCCATGCGCAAGCGATGTACGATAATTCGATTAGGGCGGTGGTGCCGGGTCTCAAAGTGTCCTTTTGAAATATACGGTGCATCTACTGTGTCGTACGGCAAAAAAGTGTCCTCAACGTATCAAAGATACGCCTGCGGTACTTTTTTGCCTAACTCCTTGTATCTGCACCGTCTATTTCAAAAGGCTTACGTGTTCGCGCCTTGTAATTGCTGAACGGACAAGGATGTCCGTGGTTCTACGCAGCAGTGATGTTGTTGCACAGCAAAAACTCGCGTCCAGAAGTGTACACGGATGTACACTTCTGGACAGTCTATTTCAAAAGGCTTACGGCGAGTATGTTTTACGATATGCTGCTGAAAATGCTCAACGTATCATCTCCGCCACGTGTCCGTTCTGATACGTTGAAGACTACTTACAGTAGCGGCACGGAGGCCGCTGGTTCCATCAGAAGCGATGTTTCGGCTGCTGCCGAAACTCACAGTCAAAACTATACACGGATGTATAGTTTTGACGTAGATGCGCCGTCTATTTCAAAAGAGCCCCCTACCTCGGATAGGTACAGGTCTTTCCGTCTATACCCCGTGCCGAAAAGCGGCCGTCTTTTAACGGGGAGATAATATCCTCATAGAGCAGTAGGGCGGAAAGCGGGAATTTTCCGCCGCCGTTCGGTAAATCGACTGCAAATTGCGGTAACGATAAACCGGAAAGACGTTTACGTAATGCTTTCCATATAAGCGCGGCTTTTTCAAGCGGTACACGAAAATGCGCCGTTCCCCGCGCCAAATCCGTTTGGAACAAATATCCGGGTTTTATCCCCATACATACGAGCGCGTGGAAAAGCTCCGCAAGAACGGCGGGCTCATCATTAACGCCGCGCAGCAATACGGTTTGGGTTTGCACCGGAATCCCCGAATCGATACAGCGGATTAAGGCATGCCGCTGCGCCGTGCCGAGTTCCGCCGGATAGTTTATATGTGCAATCACCCAGAGCGGACGGACGGAACGAAGCAGCGTCATAAGCTCTTCGGTAAAAAGCTCCGGTGCAAAAACCGGCGCACGGGTGCAGAGGCGGAGCAGCAAATCGGGACGGACGGAGCGGAGGCATTCCAACAGATGTTTTATCTGCTCAAAACTGCCGCTCATCGGGTCTCCGCCCGAAACCAGAATTTCCTGTACTTCGGGATGTGTTTTAAGGTATGACGTTACCGCTCCGATTTGCTCATCGGAAATAAAGCCGCTTGAGCGGGCGGTAAATTCCCGCCGGAAACAGTACCGGCAATACGAGATGCAGCGGCCAGTGCTCAATAGCAGCACGCGGTTCGGATATTGGTGTACCAGATACGGGGTAACACAATAGCGCGCTTCGCCGAGCGGGTCGCCCCGCTCTTCCTCCGACACGACCAGTTCGTCGTCGGAGGAAAGCACCTGCCGACGCAGCGCAGCAGCAGCGGCAGGTGCTGCGGAGGTAATCAAGGCCTTAAACGCCGGTGAAATATGCTCCGACAAGCGGATAACCCTATCGGCGGAATTCTCATTCCGCCAGTCATCACCCCGACAATCATCATCCGGTGCAGCGTTCATACCTCCGTCACACATTTACAGCGCATCGACTCCGTACATCAATGCTGCCAGTACCTGTGCATCGTCGATTAAGTTTTTCATAATGCAGTATTCATTCGGTTGGTGCGCCATATCGTCGAGTGTACTCCATACGACGGCGTTAAAGCCTGCTTGGCGGAGCGGTGCCGCGACGGTTCCTCCGCCGATACCGATGGTTTGCGTTTTTTTGCCGTGTATTTTTTCGATAGCCTTTGACAGCATCGTAACAACCTCGGCATCAACAGGCGTTGCAGGAGATTCCGCCGAATCATCAATAATAAGCTCAACCTGTACGCCGTACTTTGCTTCTATTGCACTCGCCTCAACTTTTATCTTCTCCATCACTTCCGCAACAGTGTAACAGGGGAGTATACGGCAATCCATATAAAATACATCATCGCCCGGAATGGTATTAATGTTCGGAATATTCACTTCTTTTTTTGTCGGCTGCAATGTCGAATACGGCGGCTCGAACAAATTATCCTGCTTTGAAAACACTTTTTCCAAAGCATTCAAGCGGAGCGCTAAATCCGCCGCCGCAATGTGCGCATTCTTTCCTAAATCGGGGCGAGAAGCATGCGTTTGCACTCCATGCACAACAACCTTTAACCACAACAGGTTCTTTTCCGCTACTTCAATTGTCTCGCCCGAAGGATCTCCCCCGTCCGGGACAACGATAATATCCTGCGGTTTAAACAGCTGATGATTATTCAAAAGATAAATAACGCCGTATCTTGAACCCACTTCTTCATCAGCGACAAACAATAATTTTACGGTGTGAGCAGGTTGAATCTTTAATGCAAGAAATGCGTAAGCGGCGAATACCGCTCCGGTCAGTCCTTGCTGGTTATCTTCTACACCGCGCCCGATAATTTTATCGCCGTCCTGCTTCAATACCCACGGATCGCTTTCCCACTTTGAAAGCTCGCCGGGAGGTACCACATCGGTATGCGCCATAATCCAAACCCGTTTTGAATCATCTTTGCCCGGAATAGTAACGACAAGGTTAGGTCTGATACCGGAGGATACCCGTGTATCGGGTGCATCGAACCGTTCAAATTGAGTAAAGCCGAGCTTTTTTAAATATGCTTCCAGCGCTTCGCATTTTTTCAACTCCCCGTCGCCGTCCGACTCCGGAGCCATGGCAGGAATGGAGCACAAAAGCCGTTCAAGCTCAATCATCTTATCTTTTTGTTGAGCGATAAAATCTTTAACCGATAAAAAATTTGACATACAACCTCCACATACGTAATGAAATTAAACTCTTTTCAAAAGAGTAAAGCACTCTCAAAAGAGGCTTCTACTATATCATATTGGCGGCGATTCTGCAAACAAGAAGATCGATCTCTCTACGCATCGACTTCCGCAAGAAGATTTTTCATAATAAAGGCTTTGCGTTCGGGGGTATTTTTTCCCATATAAAACTCAAGCACGCCTGGGATCTTTTTCACGGTCTGAATACTGACCGGTAAAAGGCGGATATCTTTTCCGATAAACTGACCGAATTCGCTCGGGCTTATTTCTCCCAATCCCTTAAAACGGGTAACTTCCGCCGCCGCGCCGAGCCGTTTCATTTCGACATCCCGCTCTTTTTCCGAATAACAATAGCAGGTTTCTTTTTTGGTGCGCACTCGGAAAAGCGGCGTTTCCAAAATAAAAATCCGCCCGCTCAGCACCAGCTCTTCAAAGTAGGTGAGGAAAAAGGTGAGCAAAAGGTTTCTGATATGAAAGCCGTCGTTATCGGCATCGGTTGCGATGATGATCTTATTATAGCGGAGGCTTTCAAGGCTGTTTTCGATACCGAGCGCCATCATCATATTGTAGAGCTCCGCATTTTTGTAGATGGCGGCGCGTTTTTTGCCGTGCATATTTTCGGGCTTACCGCGCAGCGAAAAAAGCGCTTGCGTAAGAACGTCGCGGCTCGAAACCATTGAACCCGAAGCCGAGTCTCCCTCAGTGATAAAAATCATCGACTCATTGCCGTACTGCTTATCCCCAAGATGAAACTTGCAGTCTTTCAGCTTAGGTATTTTCATTGCAATTTTTTTTGCAGCGGCCTTCGCTTCTTTTTTAACACTGTTCAGCTCTGTCCGCAGCCGCTCGTTTGCAAGGATTTTTTCTTCCAGCTTCCGCGCGGCTTCAGCATTTTTTTGCAGCCATTCCACCACAGCGGCCTTGGTACCGTTGACAATCCACGGCCGCACCTCGGTATTGCCGAGCTTATTTTTCGTTTGACTTTCAAACACGGGCGCTTGCACCTTAACCGCCACCGCCGCGCAAGTACCTTCGCGGACATCCTCGCTCTTGTAGTTTTTGCGGTAGTATTCGTTAATACCTTTCAGCAAGCCTTCTTTAAAAGCGGAAAGATGCGTGCCGCCATCCGAGGTGTATTGCCCGTTGACAAACGAAAAATAGGTTTCGCCGTAGTTGTTAGTGTGGGTAAAAGCAAATTCAAGCTTTGCTTCCTTAAAGTGAGCAATCGTGTAGAGCGTTTCTTCGCCGATTTCCGCATTGAGCAGATCGAGTAAGCCGTTTTCCGATATGTATGAAGCGCCGTTACAGGTGAGCGTAAGACCGGCGTTCAGATAGGCGTAGTTCCACATCCGTTTTTCGATAAAGTCGAGGTTGAATGTATAGTCGCCGAATATTTCCCTGTCGGGGATAAACTCCACGAGCGTGCCGTTCTTAATACCTTTTTTGGCATCTCCTTGTTTTTCGTGCTTTAGCACACCCCGCTCAAACACCGCTTCGGCGTATTTCCCGTCACGGACGGAAACTACCCGGAAATATTCGGAGAGTGCGTTCACCGCCTTGGTACCGACACCGTTCAAGCCCACCGAAAACTGAAAGACTTCATCATTGTACTTTGCACCGGTGTTGATGACCGACACGCATTCCACGACCTTCCCGAGCGGAATGCCGCGCCCGTAATCCCGCACGGTAACTTTGTTGTCCTTCAAAAGCGCGTCGATGCGGTCTCCGTTCCCCATAATAAACTCATCGATGGAGTTATCGAGCACTTCTTTTAATAGAATATAAATACCGTCGTCGGGATTCGAGCCGTTTCCGAGTCGGCCGATATACATACCAGTGCGGAGCCTGATATGCTCCAATGAGCTAAGTGTCTTTATTTTCGATTCATCATACGTATTCTTTGCAGCCATGTTGTTTTAAATTCCTCCAAAAAAAGTTTTTTTAAATTGAAGACAGAACGGTGATCGGCGGAAGTCCTAAGTTGTCTGCCGTTTGCCGGAGCGCAGCGTCGGAGCAGATTACCGCAGCGGTACCGCCGGATATACCTCCCGCCGTCGTTGCCGAAAGCGCGGCACTTCCCGATACGCTTGCGGCGAGCCGTTCGGCAAGCCTGTTCATGCGTTCCCGTGTACAAGAGATAATACCTTCGATTGTTTGCATCCTCGCCTGATGAGTTATCCCGTTTAAGAGGCGCGAGAACGCCGCCGCGCTTCTCTGCGCCGGGGTTCTCGGCTGGAGCGCCGTGCTGTACGTGCCGGTAATCAGGGCTTCCAGTTCGGAGTCGGTAAGCGGCGCCGCGATGCTTTTTTCGATACAATCCCGTATACTGCACAAGGATTTGAGCGGCGCAGGGTCTCGGTAGGTAGTCATCGTAAACAGCGCCGTTGCGGAATCGGGATATGCCGAAACGCCGTACGCGCCGCCTTTTACACGGATTGCCTCCCACAAGGCTCCTGTCTCAAGCCACTGGGCATAGACGATAGCAGCGCCGTATTCCGTTTCATCGAACGCAACCGGCAGAAGCTGCGCCGCGAAGCCTACCTGCACAGCGCTGGGAAAGGCCGAAAGCGCCGCCGGTTTTTCAAAGGCTCCGGTTCTAAAGCCGCCGGTACTGCGATGCGGAAAATCAAACTGCGGTAGATGGGAAGCAAGCGCTTTTTTGATAGCGCTTATATCGGCGCTCGTACCGCACACCTTCACGATAAGGCCGGAGCACATCAGCTTCCGGTGTATTGCTTCAAGTTTACGGGCAAGTTCACCGATTGCTGCCGATTTTTGCTCCAGCGCCGCATACTGCCCGCGCAGAAAACGCAACTGAGGAATCCCCATCCAGAGATTTTCCGCCCGTTTTGAACCGGAATATCCGGATGCCGCGTACAGTGCAGTCAACGTATGTCCCGAATACGACGGCAGCGGATCAAGATCATTTTTCAGCTGAATAAAAACATCCTTCAACCGCTTTTCGTCGGCAAAAGAAATATCGTTAAGATACGAAAAAATACGGTTTACCGCGGGTTCGATATATTCTGGCAGCATTTTGGAGCGGATAAAAATCCAGTCCCGATCTGCTACATCTTCGGTACGGAGCGCATTATCGAAAAACACCGCGGCTTCGGACGTCCCGTGCCTGCCTGCGGAAAAGGTAACCGCGGAAAAGCCTCCCGTCAGATAAGCGAATTCTGCCGCAACGGTATCCCAGCTCTGCGTTTTTGTTCCCATCGAGGAAAGCGCCGACGTATAGAGCGTCAGGTATGTATAGTCCTCCGCCGAAAGCGAATCGACGGGAACTGCGATGTCCATATAGGTGATGCCGTTTGTCGGCTGTTCATGTATGATAACGGGAATCTTGCCGAAATATTCGAGGGATTCGGGTATCGGCGGTTCAACCGGCGGCAGCTCCTCTTTTGAAATATGCGGAATAAGATGTTGCGCTTGAACATCCGCCTCAGGATTAATGCCCGTATCCGCATCCGCTTTTTGCCCGCTAACGGGTACGGCTGTCTGTTCGGCGGAACCAAAATGGTGTTCTGCGCTGCCAAGGCTTTGCGCCGCGTGGTGCGCTTCTTGAGCGAGCCGTGTATCGATGTTCTCGCAAAAGTGAATGTCCGGCCGTACGGAAACGGTTGTCCGATGGGGATTATCAAGCAGCAATGTACGGATGAGGTCTTGAGCGTAATGCGGGTTTTGGGAAAGCCGCTGTTTCAGCCGCTGAAAAGCAGGTATGGAACGGAGCGAAGCCTCCGGCGCAAAGCCGTGTATCCAGCCGCGGAGCGCCCGCCGCATCAAAACCAGCGAAAAAGGGCCGCCGGAACGGGTAATTTCTCTGTTATAAAAATCGAGGGAATTGAGCGCGGTTTCAATCAGCTGAGATTCAAAACCGTTCCGAATAATGTCTTCAATGCCGGAAAGGATAAAGGCTTCAAACTGCCCTTCCGCACTTTTATCGATGTCTGCAAGGCCGAGCGTAAAGCAGATGTTTTTCAGGTCAGCCTGTCCGCCGTTGTACGGATACACATCCTCGGCAAAGGGGCAGTCGAGCAGTTTTTTTTGTAAGGGTGCTCCGTCATGTCCCAACAACAGCTCCTCCAAAAACATACAGTCCATCAGCCGGTCGATGTCGGCGCTTTCGGGCAGCAGCCAATTCATCGTTACCGTGAGCTTGTCGGGATTTTTTCCCTCTCCTGCGGGCGCCGTTGCCGAAAAGACGCGGGGTGCGGGATAGGGCGTAATAGCCGGAATGAGCGGCGGCTTTTCTGCCGGTTCAAAAAACCGCAAGAAGCGTTCCTGCAAAAAGGCAAGCTGTTTTTCGGTTTCGATGTTGCCGTACAAAAAGACCTTGCAGTTTACCGGATGATAGTATTTTTTATGGAAAGCGCAAAAGTCCTCATAGCTGAGCTTGACGATATCGGGCGGAAAGCCGCCTGAATCATGCGCATACACCGTCCCCTGCAAGAGAGAATGCCGCAGCTCGCGGTCTACGCCGGAATCGAAATCCGCATACGCGCCGCGCATCTCATTTAACACCACGCCGGAAAAATACGGGTTTCCTTTTTCATCTCGTTCGAGCCGATGACCTTCCTGTTCAAAGGTTTCCCGTTTGAGCAGCGGAAAAAACACCGCATCGCCGTACACCGACATCAAATTAAAATAATCTTTTTCGAGGATGCTCGACGCAGGGTACACGGTCTTATCAGGAAATGTCATCGCATTCAAAAACGTTTTAACACTCTGCTTTGAAAGGATTAAAAAAGGATCTTTCAGCGGATAATTTTTTGAACCGCAGAGTACCGAATGTTCCAGAATATGCGCAACGCCCGAACTGTTTTCAGGCGGGGTCATAAAAGCAAACGCAAATAAATTTTCGCTGTCATCGTTATGAATGTGATAAACTTCAAGTCCGGTTTCGCAATGCTGCGCAAGAATACCCTCCGCCTGCATTTCGTCAAGCGCTGTTTTTGAAATAATTTTAAACCCGTGGATTAGGTTATCCATACGTCATCTCCGTCCTTTCCGAATAAGAGCAGCTCGCCGTCTTCCCAGCTTTTCCGCAATTCCTGTAAAAAACGATTGGTAACTTCGCGGCATTCCCGCACGGAAGCAGGGTTCGACGCCTGATCGTCAAGAATGAACTGCTGTCTGTTTTTAGAAATGTTATTGAGGATTTTTTTGACAAAGACTTCCGGTTTATAAGAAATCAATGCGGCAATTACTGAGCTTTCCATACCGGATAATTTTTTCTGTAAAAAGCGGTCGTCTGCAATGAGGACGTCTTCAAAAGTAAAAAGCCGTTCGCGGATATTTTGTTCAAGTTCGGGATTGGCTTCTGCGATGTTCTGTAAAATAAACTGTTCCGTTTCGGAATCGCTGCGCCGTAAAATAGCGGCAAGTACCGCGCGGCCGTCGATTGCTTCGGTAGCCGAGCCTGTCCGTATGCGGGTAAACTTTTCGCGCATCGAAGTGTTTACCGTCTGCAAAATTTCAGGACTGATGGTTTTAAGCCGCGCGAGGCGGAGCACGATGTCTTTTTTTTCCGCATCGTTTAAGCCGGTAATATAGGCGGCCGCTATTTTCGGTTCCAGTTGAGAAAGCACGAGCGCCTGTGTTGCAGGCATTTCGTCCGCTAAGAGCCGCTTGAGCTTTTCTCCGTCGATACCGTCCAAAAAATCGAACGGCCGCTCGGCAGCAGGCGGTATTGCCCGCTCGATAATCTCCCGCGCTTTTTCCCCGCCGAAAGCCGCCGTCAGAATCCCTTGAGCGGTTTCTACGCCGCCGACGGAATTCTTCGCTTCGTTATAAAGCGCCGTAAATTCGCTTAAAATATAGGCGGCTTCGTCCTTATCGACATAGCGGATGGTCAGCATTTCCGCTACTACTTTTTCGATTTGCTCGCGGGTGAGCTTTTGCAGTACCGTTGCCGCCTGCGCCTCTCCGATTAAATATAAAAACTTTGCAACGCGGCGATAGGGACTCTCTTTTTGAGCGTCTTCACTTGCTACCTTTATCAGCCCGCGCCGCCGTATCTCACTTTCCAGATCACTCATACTGTCTCCCAATATAATGGAAAAACAACCGAGTATCAACATCGCATTTTACTGACGTTATACTTGACCTCATATTACAAACTCATTATCCTAAATATCTCGAAAAATATGGAGCTCGTAAGACAGTGATTCCATCAGATGCCACATATAAAAGACGGAATACACCATATTTTTCGTAACGGTATTCAACCTTCTCATGTTTACTATAGTTAACCACGTAGGAGATAATATGACAAAAAACAGTATCACAGCAGGACTGCTGCTCGTTGTTTTCACGATGACCGGATTATACGCACAGACGCAAACGTCTCAGGTAAAACCGATTTTAACTGAAAAAGCCGTGAAGGGATTTATCAAAAATCATGACAAGCTGCTTGAAGGCATCAATGCCTTTCAAAATGATGAGAATTCTACGGAAGCTCAATGGGTCGAAGCCTTTAGGGATGCACTTGGAGAAGACACCAATCAAGCAGCAGCTTTTCTTAAAAAGAATCCGGCACCGAAAAAATTGCAAGCGCTTTTCCGTAAGTACGGACTTGATGGAAAAACAGGGCTATTGCAAATTACGGTGATTGCCTATGCTGTTTTGAATTCCGAATACGGCGCAATTCCTTTCGAAATTCATCCGGACGACTTGAAACTCGTGCAAAAATACCATGCGGAAATGTCTGAATTACTCAAACCGATACCTATTGAAACGGAAAGCGATAGTAAATAGCGCATCGTAATATCACTCACAACATTGTCTATTTATTTAGGAGATTATATATGGCCATTGTACAAGTTAAGAATTTGCGCAAAACCTATCCCTTAGGGAAGGTTTTGGTAGAAGCTGTTAAGGGAATTAATTTTTCCATCGATAGCGGAGAATTTGTTTCCATTTCCGGACCGTCCGGCTCGGGGAAATCCACCACGCTCAACATGATTGGGTTGATCGACACGCCGACCTCCGGCGAGCTGATCATCAATGGAGAAACAATTTATCAGGAAAAAGACTTTGCCTCTCTTTCCAAACGGAAAAACAAGGGCTTAAAAATTCCGCCGAAGCTCGACAAGCGGATCACTCAGCTGCGCCACGAGTATCTGGGTTTTATCTTTCAATCCTTTAACCTGATTCCGGTTTTGGACGTATACGAAAATATCGAGTTTCCCCTTTTGTTCGGTAAGGCAAAAGAAAGCAAAGAAAAGAGCAAGGAATGGATTGAGCACCTCATCGAAAAGGTCGGATTGAGCGAATGGACGCACCATAAATCGAATGAACTTTCAGGCGGTCAGAGGCAGCGCGTTGCTATTGCCCGTGCCTTGGTTACCAAGCCTGCATTGGTGCTTGCCGACGAACCCACTGCAAACCTCGATTCCAAAACCGGCGATCAGATTCTTGCACTGATGAAGGACATGAGCCGCGAGTTTAATACCACCTTTATCTTCTCCACCCATGATGCTAAAATTGTCAATATGACCGACCACCGCATCAAAATCTTAGACGGAAATGTCGTCGAGGACACGAAGGTTAATGGATAATTAGTAATGGGTAATGGGTAATTATGATTTATCCGACGGAAGTGCAGTATTTGCATGATTATGAATTAAATTGAAGAGGATATAATGAATAAAACGATTTTTAAGTTGGCGTTGAAAAATCTTTTTTCGCATAAGACAAAGACGCTGATTATTATGATTTTGATCGGGCTCGGCAGCTTTTTGGTGGTGCTGGGGCTTGGTATACTGAACTTCGCGGAACGGCAGGCAAAGAATGTATGCGAGAGCGACTTTTGCGGCGATATTTTTATTACCGGAAAACCGGCTGATAAGGATGTCTTTGTAACAATTACCGGTGCATATAAAAATGTCAACACGGGTAAGCTGCCTTCGATGCCGTATTTATCAAAGATAGAAAAAATTGAGGCAAAGTTACATGACATGCCGGAAGCTTCTGTGTTTACGCGGGGAATGGTTGTCGGGTATGGTATGCTGCGTCCGGCTGACCTACCGGATATGTGGGAACCTAAGAGCGAAAACTTTGCGTATATGCCGTATGCTACGACACTCGGTATTGAGTCTTCTTCCTATAAAAAAACATTCGAGACAATTAAGGTGTATGAAGGTGAATTTCCTGATTCGGATGATGCAGAATTTATCTTATTGCCGCCAAAAGTAAAAGAAAAGTACGAGAAATATTATGAACGGGAATTGCATGTTGGAGATGAAGTTGTGGTGATGAGCTTTGGAGAAAAAGCAAAGCTGCGCAAAATAAAGGTGAGCGGCTTTTTTACCTTTGCACATCCCGATACGGCGGTTCAAGATGTGCTTTATACGGATATCAACAGTGCGCGTATGCTTGCAGGCGTAACGATGGGGGCTCGTACCGTTACGGAAATTCCTCAGTCAATCGATCTCAGCCTTGCAGAGAAAAGCGAAGACGACTTGTTCTCCGATGATGCAGTCGGTGTTACCGAAGAGGCGAAAAGCATCACTGAAAAAAAAGCGACTGCGGAAGATTTGGAAAATATTTTAGGCAGTACGGAGCTGCGCAATCAGCTCAATATGGCGGACACCGATGCATGGCACTTTGTAACGGTTAAGCTGAAGGATCCTTCAAAAACATCCCGGGTGATTACAGATTTGAATAAATGGTTTGCAGAAGAAGGTCTTATAGCACAAGCGCTTCCGTGGGATAAAGCATTGGTGCAGTATGCTGCTGCGATTAAGATGACACGGACGCTGATGATCGCGGTGCTGGTATTGCTTGCCGTTGTGGTGCTTATCGTCATTATGAATACGCTTGTCGTTTCTGTTATGGAGCGGACGGCAGAAATCGGTACGATGCGTGCCATCGGAGCAAAGCGTTCCTTTGTCAGGCGGCTCTTTTATACGGAGTCGTTTTTACTTTCGTGCGTTGGGGCTATATGCGGGATTGCTCTTGCGATTATCGCAGGGTTCATCTTTAATGCGTTGGGAATCAGACTTCCGAATGAAACGATGGCTGTTATGTTCGGCGGTTATAAAATCCAGACAGCTATCTCGCCGGTTGCAGTATTGAGTACACTTGCGGCTATGCTTGCCGCCGGAGTAATTGCAAATTGGTATCCGGTTGGACTTGCATTAAAGATCAGCCCATTGGAAGCCATCAACAAATAAGGTATTGTTAATGAAGGTATTGTAAGGAAAGATTATGAATATATTAAAGATTGCATTTCGGAATTTAAATAGGCAAAAACGGCGCAGTATGTTGTTGGTTATTGCGATTGTATTTGCGTTTCTTATTGTAACATTGATCGACGGACTGTCGGCAGGTGCACGTAAGAGTTTGGAATATCAGATTGCAAAGATTATCGGCGGGCATGTCTATGTAACCGGGGCAGAAAAGGCAGCGGACAAGACAGAAGATGATAAGGCGAATGAATACCTTCCTCCCGAAAGTGTTGAGCTTGTGCATAGAATCATCAAAGAAGAAAAAATTGATGCATTGTATACAACTGTACGTGCACAGCGTTACGGCACGCTGATTTTTGCAGGGAATCAGTTGACTGCTCAAATTGCAGGCTGCAAATTCGATGAGGAAGAAGCCTTGCGCAACAGTTTCGCGTTTAAAGAAGGCGGATGGGAGAACGTAAACATAGAAAACGCTCTTTTTATCCCTCAAAAAACCGCCGAAGCGCTGAATGTCGCTTTGAATGATGTTATCCTTTATGAAATGACTACGTTAAGCAGGCAGGCAACGGTTGCGGAATTTCAAATCGCGGGCATTTATCAAGATCAAAGTCAGTTTGATCAAATACAGTTTTATGCGAACTTCGATTATCTCAATAAAATTGCCGAAATTCCCGAAGGGTGTGTTGCTCAGTTCGGTATTTTCTTGAGAGATGAAAACCAGCAGGATGCCGTTGCTGCCATTTTTGAAAGGCGCCTTGCCGAATACGGTCCCGTTACCAGCCGTGAACTGGCGGCGCAGTTTAACCCAACCTCTCCCGGGCAGGAACTGCTGCGGCAGTTGAATGAAGGAAAGTGGGACGGAACGAAATACGCCGTTATGACTTTCTATGATTTTGCGCCGCAGATGGTAACGCTGTCTCAGACGATACAGTGGGTCAGTCTCGGTGTGCTGTTGGTATTGCTGCTCGTTACGATGATCGGTATTTCCAATACGTTCAGGATGGTGGTGCATGAGCGGAAGGGCGAAATCGGCACCATGCGTTCTTGCGGTGTCAGCAGAGGTAAGGTGAGCCTTTTATTTCTTGCGGAGGCAGGCTTTCTTTCGGTTATCGGCGCCGCAGCGGGCTTTGTGCTTGCACTGCTCGTTATGCTGATTATCAGCCTCATCCCCATATCGATTGACTCGGTACTCAGTATGCTCACCACAAACGGGCATTTCTTGTGGATACTATCGCCTATAGTTATTGGCTTAAAGTTCCTGCTGACAGCTTTCTTGGCAATTCTTGCAGCGCTCAGCCCTGCAATCCGTGCTGCCAACATGATTCCGGCGGAAGCCTTGCGGTCGAGTAAGTAATCGGGATATATTCCGTGAACATCCCCGCGTGTAAGCGGAAAAACGAATCTCGCATTTATTAAGAGGAGAATATAATGAATTACACGACAATGATAAAAAAATATGCCATAGTGTTTTTTGCTGCGGTCTTGTGTGCACTGCCGCTCTCGCTTTCGGCACAAATACCGAGCACGGAAGAGATGTACGGTATTTTGGAAAAGCAGTACGAAGCAGGTAACTTTGATAAAGATATAACCTGTACGCTTTCGCTCATTATCGAAAAACCGAACGAACCGAAATCTGCACAGCAGTATAAACTGTTCCGGCGTGATACAAAAGATCAAACCACGCTTGTGCAGCTTGCGCCTGAGGCGGATAAGGGAACGGGTTATATGCAGGAAAAGAATAACCTCTGGGTGTATGATCCTACCTCGCATCAATTTACCCACTCTTCGCTTAAGCGCGCTATCGGGGATTCCGACGCAAGTGTTTCGGATGTTAATAAACGGTCTGAATTTAGAAAGACTTACGAAATTACCGATATAGCAGCATCAAAACTCGGTAAGTTTGATGTATATGCAGTTACGCTCAAGACTCTTCTTTCTGACGCGCGGTATGCGCAGGAAAAATATTACGTGCGTAAAACTGATCCACTTATCTTAAAAATCGAAAGCTACGGCTCAAGCGGACGGCTGATGCGCACCACGCTCCTGCCTAAATACGTCAAAATCGGTAATTTCAACTGGCCTGCTCAATCCATCTATATTAACGAAATCAATAAGGGCGAAAAGACCACGCAAATACTCTCCGATTTTGATACCTCCGACATACCGGATGTGGTGTTTACGAAGGCCTACCTCGAAAAAATCAATTGATCGTTTGCAAATAAACGGTACATCTACTTCGTTACTGCGCACAAATTAATCCTCAACGTATCAAAGATACGCCTGCGGTTAATTTGTGCTCGTGCCTCGTATCTGTACCGTCTATTTGCAAACGCGCTGGAGGGGCAGAACCGCCACGGATGGCGGGGGTGTTAAACAGTAGCTCGGCTCAAAATTTATTTAGTTTACAAATTGCTTTATATCCTTATTTCCTCTTTTTTTATGCGTAGAGCATCTTCAATCATAATCGCTGTCAGACGCATGGTTGCTTTAGTACAATAATGAGCGATGCCTGTAGTAAGTGTTTCAGAAACGAGTCCCTTATTGTCTTTTACTTTGACTCTGTAAGCCCAGTTGGACTACTGACGGTAAGTCGGTATCGGAGGGCGATGTAAAAGGCCCCGTCTCCGTAAGCTGTGTAACCGCGGTATGTTCAATAAACTACGTATCGGCAGCTAATCTCTCAATAACTTGAGACGCTCCCCTACCCGTGCAAAAAGCTCGGCATACCGCTGTGCGTCCAACTTGGACTGCTGCACAAAGGCGTTGTCTTCCACATGACCGAGTACGGCATCCCGCTCCGCCCGATTCCGGTAGGTAATATCGCGGAAGTGATTGGTGTAGTCTTTTTTCTTGGTGATAAGAACCTGCGCTTCGATGTAGCGGTTCAAGCGGAGCGCTTCGTCAAGGTAGGTTTGCCAGTGTGATCCGGTAAGGGCGGAAACTCCGGCGAGCCGGCAGAGTACGCTGTAGGCATGTTCTGCGCAGTCAAAGGGATACCGTTCCCAGAGCCGGTCGTATTCGGCGTGGATTGCGTGCCACGAATTGAACTCCCCTGCCCCAACCCTGCTGCGGAGACGGTCATATTCGTCCTCGCGTATCAGCTGCCCGCCTGCATTGACCCACGGGATTGTTCCGTTTTGAAGATTGAACCGGCTGCATACACCACTGCGGCTCAATACCTCACCACCGGCACCGGTTTCATCGATGTATTTTGCCAAAACGGTTACCCCGTACCATACGAGCATATCGCGGTACGCATACCATGCATCAACGCCGTGCAGAATTTTCACCGGACGGTCGGAATGTTCGATGTTTTCGGCAGTGAGGGGCAGTTTTTTTAGCTCGTCTCGTTTATGCGCTAAAAGATTTTGAGCACTTTCGGATTGATTTCCTGCCGCCGTCCATGCTGTTTCAAAGATGTGTTCAAGCAATTCCATCGCATATATAATTTCTCTGGCGGTATCGCAAGCAAGCACCTCGGTTTCAATCTTTTGCATCTTTGTTTTCCGTTTATCCCGTTTTTTGAATTTATCGTTATTGCGGGCAAGCGCATACATATTATACATCCAAAAATAGGCAGGCATAATATCGAGGCAATTTTCCCGCAGATTATCGCTGACCAAGCTGAACGGAAAAGGAATATCAAGTTCGGCAGGATAATTGCCTTTATTCAACAGCACAAAGGATGCAAATCGGCAGTTATGCTTGAGCGTTGCGGAAAGTCCCGGCCAAAACCCCCGACCGGCGATAATCTCTCCGTCGTTGCCGCGGGTATTGTGGTTTGAACCTACCGTAGCGGCGGCCGCCATATTGGACTGCCCCTGAATCATCGCGGCGATAAGGAATGAGTTGTTGTGATGCTGCTCATGGTAGGGAAAAATCAGCGCATTCAGTACTTCGCAGCAGGAAATGGTTGAATTATCTCCCATCACGGAGTGAATGAGGCGGGCGCCGTATTTGAGCGTACAGTTATTTCCCAGCACAAAGCGCACTGCCTTAACGCCGTAGAACACGCGGCAGCCGTATCCGATAATCCCGTTAACCAGCTCAACCCCTTCCCCGATCTGCGTCGCTTCTTCTGCGGAAGAGCGGATGGTCAGATTTTTTAACTTATTGGCGCCCTTAATATAGACCGCCTCGCCGAACCGAACGTCTTTGATAATCCTACAGCTTTTAATTACTGCGTTATCGCCGACGGTACCGTAATAACCGCGGGCTGAATCGCAAGAATCCTGCGTCAGCTTTTTCAGCTGCGCCATCAGCTTTGCATCATCGCGGTACCGCGCCCACATAAACGCATCGGCACAAATCATATCCGCAAAAGGGAGAATTTCCCGTCCGCCCGCTTCGTTCATCACATCGATTGTAACGCGGACTGCTTCATCTTCCCCGTCTTTAACGATACCCTCGCCGAACTTAGCGTGATCGGTTGCCGCCATCTCATCTATTCTGCTTAAAATGACGGTATCCCCGACAATATAGTGCGCAAGATAAGCGCAGTCATGCACGGCACAATTCGCTCCGATATCGCAGGAGATAATTTTGCTGTTGGTAATCCCTGCGGGAACAATAAAATCATGGTAACGCAGATAACATTCGGTTAAAGAGGAAATCCTCACCAATCCCGCAAAAAGCGAGTTCTTAATGAGCGACGGCGTAAAGGGATCTTCCACCAAAAAGGTATTCCAGTTAGTACAGGTGTTTCCGTTCTTGATGAGCGTTTCAACTTCGTTAAAAGTGAGCGGCCGCCATCGGTGTTTTTCGGCGGGATTCTGCATAAAACGGACGGTATATTCGTCCCGTCCGGAAGTAAGAAAAGATTTATTGACAAAATTGACCCCAAAGTCATCCGATATTATAACACGTACCGGCACAGATTCCTCCAAGCGCTACGATTTTCGGCAATGAACGCGAAGCTTCTTTTTGAGGTTTTTAAACCAAAATGCCCGTAAATGTTCGGCACACGAGTAGAGATGATAGCGGAAGCCTCGTACCGGAATATCAAGTGTTCCAACCCGATGGATAATTGCCCCGCCGAATCCCGTTTTGAAGCGATACAGGCCGTACATAGGATGGTTCGAATCGTCGGTTGGCGGAATCCCGTAAAAATCATAAGATGGACACCCGTACTTTTGCGCATCTTGGATTGCCTGCCATTGCAGCAGGTATGCCGGCATAAGGTTGCGGTGTTCATTTGAAGAAGCACCGTATAGATAGACGGCTCCGCTCGGAGAAAAAAGTGTGATAATCGCAGCAAGCGGTTTTTCTTCAAAATAAGCGATATAGATTGAAATAAGAATACGCTCGGCATCGAATGTACCGTTCTCAGCAAGCCGGCAAAGCGAACGGTAATAGTTTTCGCTATGAATGGCAATACCGTCCCTCGCAGCAGTTTCACGATAAAGCCGATAAAAGATCGGTATTACGTCTTCGGCTTGGCTTCCGGGAAAACAGCGAACCTGTACACCTTTTTTTTCGGCAAGCCGGATATTGTAGCGCCACTTAGGTTTACAATGAGAAAGCAGTATGTCAAGCGGTTGTTGTAAATCAAGCAGAACGGTATCCGGCGGCTGAATATCGGAAGCTGCTTTACGCAGACTGCACGGCGTTTTTCCGCCGGTACAAGGTATAAGCGGAAACTCTTGGTGAGAGAAAGTTCGCAGATTTCCGCTTCTCATTGCGCATTCCCACGGCGGGTCAAAGCGAATTAAAAAAACATAAGCAGGCAGCAAGGGGACAAGCTTTTCCGCAAGGTTTACCAGAAAAAGCCTCCGCCTTTCCACCGTTTCGGGGAGATGTGAATCATTCGTAATGAGGATAGACGGACCCATCGGAATATAGGCAAGAAAGCCGAAGGGATTCAATTGCCGCAATAAAACCGTGAGTAAAAAAGAACGGGTACCAGGACTATGCACCTCATATTGCCGATATGACCAACCTTGTTCCTTTTTAAATTCCGCCCAAAAGCGGCTCTGCAAAAAATGCTGTGCAGGAGTTTTCACCGTCATATCGGTACATTCTTTTATCGTCAATGTATTCATAGTTGGAAGGAACGATAGCGGAAAATGGAGCTTTTGTCAAAGGATTGAAGGTGGTTTTGCCCAAAGGAATTAAGTTCATATTGCGATATTGATAAAGATGTGGTATCCTTAGAAAGGAAAGAAAATGACAGTCTTTGAAAAGCTTTCAAACAATGGAATCTATTTGACCCATAAAGATTTAGAATATATAATTTCTAAGTATAATGTTAAAGAAATATCTGTATTTGGGTCATCAATACGAAATGATTTTACAAGCAAAAGCGATGTTGATTTTCTTATAGAATTTAGAAATTCTGAGGAAATATCACTTTTTGATATACTTGATATACAAGACTATCTTCAAAATATCACAAAAAGAAATGTTGATATTGTAGAACCCGCCAGTTTAGTAAATCCATATAGAAGAGAAGCAATCATGAATTCTCGGGAACCTCTTTATGTTGCATAATGAGCGCGATAAAAGTTATATTTACGACATATTAAAGTATTCACAAGAAATAATTGATATTGTAAAAGACGAAAATCATAATAGTTTTGTAAACAATCGTATCAAAAGATTAGCAATTGAAAGATTAATACAAATAATTGGAGAAGCCGCAAATCATCTTTCCAGAGATTTTATGCAAGAAAATCAAGATATTCCTTGGACAAAAATTATTGGATTAAGAAACAAAATCGTTCATGATTACGGGGAAATCTTAACAGATCGAATTTGGCTTATTGCATCGGAATCAATTCCTGAGTTAATGCAGCAGATAAAATCGAAAAATTTTATCTAGCGCCCTGCTTCAAACTCTTTCCCGCTGATTTTAATATTTCTCGACATATCATTTTCGCCATGAAGAGCGGAAGTGCAACATAAACATCCAGAGGCACAAATAAAGACTGTTTTTGAGTCTGTATATACTTGACAAGATGTAGCCTATAAGCTAAGGATGCATAGTCTTGCATTTTTCCATCCGTTTACACTCCTCCGCCCCATCCGCGCCATTTTTCTGCAAGCGGTGTTTGCGCTTCCGATGCGGAGTACGAAGAAGTAGCATCGGAATCCGCTGGGGCAGAAGAAATATCAACGGGAGTAGCGGAATTGCAGACGGTTTCGATATTGGCACTCTTTAATTCCTGTAAGAAAGCGGCTAATTCCTCCGGGGACAGTGTCTCTCTTAATTTATTGATTGTACGGCTTAAATCTTGTTGGGCACCGCTCGCGGTTTCTTTTGTCAGTTGAGCATTATTTTTTTCCACCTTTTCGCGGAGGCGTTTTGCATATTCTCTGCCATCTATGGATTGCGCAACGGGGATGCCTGCCGTCACACCGATAACTGCAAGTACTAATTTAAGTCCGACAAGTCCGCCTGCACTGCTCGCATATTCAAAAGAAGCACCGGTAAGATAAGCGGTTTTAAACGCCTCATAGTAGAAAATAGTAAGCGCACTATATGCAATAAGGAGTATAAACGCCGCAGCAAGCCGTCTTTTGGTGTACCATCCCATTGGCTGAATAAACAAATAGATAATCGCTGCAATCAAAACCAATGCAAAAAAAAGTTCGGCGCTCCAAGGCATCATAATAAAAGAAAAAGAATCTGTATGAATTACATTACGTAACAGATAGAACTGTCCGATAAGCATTACTAGAAAACAGATAACCGTAACCCCGCCCCGCGCACGGGTATTTGTTTTATTTTGTTTCATTTTATATACATCCCCTCGATCAGCGTAGCAGGTTTCTATTGACGAGTCAACGGAACTGCGGTACAAAAGACACGGAGGATTTATGCTGCAATTCAATCCGGTACATCTTGCTTTTGCCGTTATGATAATCGGTGTTATTTTTACCTTTGTATTATCAAAAAAGGAGATCAAACAACTTCGGTCGCTTGCCGATTCCTTTACAATCCCTTTTGTCAAACTTTCAAACTATATTGCACCGCAAAAACCTGCAAGCTCATTGTTGACAGAAAAAACGGAATCCGGCGGTATTAAACCGCTGCCGGCAGAAGAACAAGCAAAAGAAATGCGCGAAATCATTAAACGGGCAGGAAATACTAAAGCGGTAAAACTTTTCCGTGAAATGGTGGAGGCCGAAGATGCACTAAAAACAGCTGCGGGGAAAAACCGACGTAAATGCTATCAATTTGCCGATCCCGTTGCCCGCATCCTGTATATGACGCACACCTTTCTTACCGGTTGCGAAAATCTTGCCTCCATCGATACGGACAGCAAGCTGGAAGAATTTAATAGTTTTTTGTATGAACAAGTACCGCACCGCATGACTTTATTGCGGCTCATCAGCGGTTCCCTTGCCGATGAATACCGCGAGCTGAATAGCGTATATGCGGCAGAGATGGAACAAATCGAGCGGGAACAAATGATGCTTCGACAGTAGCGCTTTGAAGTATGTTTTATTTACTTCACACGGTTCCGTTCAGGTAGTCTAACGTATAGGACACATATAAGGTTACCGCTGCCGTTAAGCAATCTTCGTCGATATCGAACATAGAATCATGAAGAGCGGCGACCGTTTCTTTTTTGGCGGCATTTCCGCTGCCGATATATGCATACACACCGGGAACTTTAAGGATATATTCGGCAAAGTCATCTCCGCCGAGGCTGGGTTTCCGTTGCGTAATCACCTTTTCGTGCCCGAAAGCAGCAATCGCGGCAGCTTGTACCTCGCGGGCAGCCGTAGGATCATTGATAAGCGGAGAGGTAAAATCCTTCCACTCGACCGTAACGGTTCCGCCGAAAGAGGCTGCGCTATGTGACGCAAGCGCTTCAAGCCGCTCTTTCATTTGTTTCCGTATCTCCGGCGTCAATACCCGAATGGTTCCTTCCAATTCCGCCTTTTGCGCTACAATGTTATAGGCATCACCCGCAGTTATCTTTCCTACCCCGATAAGTACGTTATCCATCGGTGAGGTACAGCGGGTAACGAGGGCTTGAAGTGCCGTAACAATCTGGCTTGCAATGTAGACGGCATCCACGCCGAGTTGCGGGGTTGATACGTGTGCGGGGGCGCCGTGTACCGTTATCTTAAACCAATCAACACTCGCATTATTCGGCCCGGGCATCACAACCACGGAACCGACCGGCACATCCGAAGCGACATGGATACCGAACGTACGGTCGGCACCGTCAAGATAGCCGCTATCGACAAAGACCCGTGCACCGTATCCGATCTCCTCACCTGCTTGAAAGGTCAGACGAACGGTTCCGACAAATAGATCTCGGTGCGCATTAAGAACCCGTGCCGCTCCGATAAGCGATGCGGTATGCGCATCGTGCCCGCAAGCGTGCATACGTCCCGGAATCATTGACGTGTATTCGCAGGTATGCATTTCCTGAATAGGGAGCGCATCAATATCGGCACGGAGCACGATTGTCTTGCCGGGCTGCTTCCCTTGAATTTCCGCATACACCCCCGTTTCTCCGACCCGCTTATGAGCAAGACCGATCTTATCGAGTTCAGCTTCAATCCGTTCGGCAGTATGGAACTCTTCTTTTGCAATTTCCGGATGCTGATGGAAATAGCGCCGTAATGCAACGATGTACGGATGATCCTCGCGGATATGTGCCGAGATGCACTCCTGTTCAGTCTTGTTCATATTATCTTTCTCCCATAACGCATTGCAGCTGTTTAAAACTCACGGTGAGTCTTAAACAGCTACCTTAGGCATTGAGCAGCCGGTTACCACCGCACCGCAGCATCAACTTTTTTCATCGTCGCTGCAGCGGTGTCCGCATTCACCTTGTTATAAGCAAATGACGGGAAAAAAGATTCTTTATACTTGGCAAGGACATATTCTGCCAGTGTTTGAGATTGATACAGCTGCACGATTTTTGCATAAACGGCATTATTTTTATCATTTGTACGGGCTACAATAACATTGACATACGGATTACCGCCGGATTCGGATTGCTTTTCGATTATCAACCCATCCCGTGAAGGAATTAAACCTGCCGGAATGGAATAGGTTCCGTTGATGGTCGCTCCGGCATAGTCGTTGAGCGTTTGCGGCAACGTATTGGCAGCCTGCGGAACTACTTCAACATTATACACATACTTGGTAATGTCTTTCAGCTCAGGCGTATACCCTGCTGCAGGATTCACTTCAATCAGCCCTGCGGATTCCAGCAGCTTTATTCCGCGGCTCATATTGGTGCCGTCGTTCGGAATAGCAAATTGCAAAGCCTTGCGTTTAACGTTTTTGGTTCCATTAGTACCCGCAGCCTTTTTTACCTCATCGAGGCTTTTATACTTCTTAGAATACAGGGTCAGCGGCGCAATAAGCGTATCACCGATTGCAGTGAGCTTATAACCGTTTTTTGCAATCTCATTGTTAAGATAGGCCTTATGCTGAAACGCATTAAGATGAATATCGCCTGAATTGAGCGCCTCATTCGGCAGATTATAAGCGCTGAATTCTACCAGCTGAATCTTGATATTGGTCTTTTCCTGATCGAGCAGGTACTGAACCGCCTTCCACTGATCATTTGAAGATCCGCACACACCAACCTTGACGGTTGTTACGCCCGCCTTTTGGGCAAAAAGTCCGCCCGCAAGCATGATACCGACAAAAAGTATACCTATGAGTCTTTTCGCATTTTTCATAAAAATCCTCCTATAAAAGTGATAGGGAGCCTCTAAAAATCCATATTCTAAATTTTGAGAAGATACCCAATATTCTAAAAGCCAAAGAGCCTTTAATAACCTTCTTCATTCAGGGGTGCAGTTCGTACTATCCCCTGCTTCCTTGTTGTCACAGATTAAACCTGTTCGGAAGCGTAGCTATGGAACAGGTCTATTATCAGTACGTCTTTTTAAACAATCCCCTATTTGTCGTCTTTTTGGCGAAAAAAGAGCCGGTAAACTGTAAAAAACAGATAAAAAGCAGTAATACGATGATACAGGCGTAGATAATGTCGGCGTGGTTTAAGCCCTGACCATAGTTGATGGCAAAGTCTCCCAGTCCGCCTGCGCCGACAGCTCCTGCCATTGTGGTCAAACCTACGAGCGAAATAGCCGTAATCGTTGCCGCACGGATTAGCTCAGGAACCGACTCATGCAGATACACTCGAAAAATCAAACCGGCCGTACCGCTTCCCATACTGCGGGCAGCTTCAACTTTTCCCGGATTCACATTTTCAAGGGCGCTTTCAACCTGACGCGAAAAGAACGGTACGGTTCCGAAAATCAACGGAATAACAGCTCCTTTTACACCGATTGCCGTACCCACAACCGCTCGGGTAAAGGGAATCAAAAATACGAGCAACACAATAAATGGAATAGATCTGAATACGTTGATAATGATACTGATAACGGTATAGAGGATTTTATTTTCTCTTATGCCGTCCTTCTTAAACACGACAAGCAAGACGCCGAAAAACATTCCGAATACGAATGAAATACTTCCGGAAATAAGAAACATCTGGAAGGTTGCGAGGCAATTATCTAAGAAACGATACCAATAGGCATAAAGGTTGGGACACCACTGCTCAAGAAATTCCACGATCACACTTCCTCCGATATATCAGTCTTTGCATATTCAAATATTTTGACATTTTTACTGCGAAAATAGGTAAGTGCGTTATCGACATTTGATGTGTCGCCCTGTATAACCGCAACGATGCCTCCAAGCGGTACACCCTGAATAAGGTCAACATTCGCAAGTACAATACTGAGATTTACATTGTATTTTCGAGACACTTCAGAGATCAGCGCATCTCCGACAACATCTTTTTCAAACTGCAATCTAACCAAGCGGCTGCCGGCACCGGTGTCGATCAGGCGGTGAGCGGAAGATGCAATGGCTCCGATTTTAGAAAGGGATGACTGAGAAGCAATGAATTTTCGCGTGATATCTTGCTCAGGCGCTGCAAAAATGGAATATACATCACCCTGTTCAACAACCCTTCCTTTTTCCATCACGGCAACTTTATGACAAATAGATTTAATCACCGCCATTTCATGGGTAATAAGGATAATGGTAAGATTCAGCCTTTTATTCAGCGTTTTTAGCAGGCTTAAAATCGATTCGGTCGCTTCAGGATCGAGGGCGCTCGTGGCCTCATCCGAAAGCAGTAAACTCGGATTATTGGCAAGGGCACGAGCAATAGCAACCCGCTGTTTCTGTCCGCCCGACAGTTGAGCCGGGTATGCCCGTATTTTATCGGTAAGATCGACCAGTTCGAGTAACTCATGTACCCGATCTCGTATCCGTTCCTTAGACAATCCTGAATACTTGAGCGGATATGCAATATTATCAAAAACGGTAGACCGATCCAGCAAATTAAAATGCTGAAAAATCATACCTATCTTTTTCCGTACCTGTTTCATATCATGGTTTGAAAGACGCTTAAAGGCTCCGTTTTCTTCCCATGTAACGGCAGTACCGTTTACCGTAATCGTTCCGCTGTCCGGCACTTCGAGCAAGTTGATACACCGCACCAGGGAGGACTTTCCGGCTCCGGAATAACCGATAACACCGAAGACCTCACCGTCATTTACAGTAAGCGATACATCTTTAATTGCTTCAACCGTGTGGTTCGCAAGATAATATGTTTTATTAAGATTTTTCAACTCTACCATATACACCGCCGTAGGTGTCTACCATAGCTCGTTTATTTAATACTGTCAACAGCAAGTTACTTATGGTGGTAATATTTATTGGAGAGAGCTTGAGTTACTGCAGCAATATCGGCATACCGAAAGCTGAACATCTGCACATATTTTTATATACAAATCCGTAGAAAAATCGTTTCCGATATCTCCGGTTGTAAGAAAAATAACATAACACATCAACATGAAATAAAAAAAACGCTTTTGTAAGTTATTATAAAACAATAACTTACAAAAGCGTTAAGAAAATCGGTTTAAATACGATCAATATTTAAACTTATTTTATTTCCACAAGAATTCGGGATAATAGTTTTCTGTAATTTTTTGCGCTATTTCTTTTTTCACGATTTCGCGATCTTCGGGATAGGTCATACCGAACCAGCGTTCATCGGTGGTATAACATTTAATTGTTCCGAGCCCCTTCGTAACCAGCATACTCGCTCCTTCCGGCAAGAGGCATTCGGCTTTTTCGCTTGCAATATTCTTTTTAATAAACTCTTCAAAGAATGCATGGAAACCTTCAAATGCTTTCAGACTAAAGCCGAAGAGATTCATAGAAACGGTTTCTTTGCCGGTCAGATGTATTACTCCATTTTCAAGCTGAGAAAGTATTACCCGTTTACCGTTTTCTTCACCGTAAGAAATCTTGGTATGTTCCTTCATGGAAACCAGCATTCCGTTCTCAACGTTGCATACTCCCCGAGATACGGAACCGGATTCGCTCATCGTATTTTCCAGAATATAACCGACCATCGCATGATTGGGAGAATGAGTATCCAATGTCGACAAATGTTCGGCCATCGTTTTGTATGCCTTGCGTCCGTAATAGTCGTCTGCATTGATAATGGCAAAGGGCGTTTTAACGGAATTCTCCGCACACAGTACGGCGTGAATGGTACCCCACGGCTTTTTGCGGTTTACCGTTTGCGGGAGTTCTTTAGGGTCAATCAGTGAATCAATGGATTGAAACAGGTATTCTGCATCACAATTACGCGCAATCCGGTCAAATAAACGGGCGCGGAAATCTGTTTCAATATCTTTTCGAATAACAAATACTACTTTTCCAAAACCGTTATGCATGGCATCGTAGACTGCATAATCCAGCAATGTTTCATTATGCATTCCCACCGCATCTATTTGCTTAACGCCGCCGTAACGGCTTCCCATTCCTCCTGCTAAAACCAATAATGTAGGTTTCATTCTATTGTACCTCCGTAAAAGAAAACGCCGATTAACCCATTGCAGGATCAATCAGCGTTTCAAAAGTTCATTAATCACACTATAAAAGCACTCCAAATGCACATAAGGCTAAAGGCGACCTCTAAAACCTCACAGTTTTAGAGGTTTTTGTCTGTTTACCGCTTGTTTACGTGACGGAAAATAACACGTTTTTCCATCGTTGTTACTGTCTTACCGGTGGTAGCGCCTTTCAAATCTTCAACTTCGACGGAAGAAAAACCTTTATCCCGTTTGTAATTTGAAAAGAATTCATACATGACCTTTTCAGCTTCATTTTCGTCAAAAGTGTTCTTATCTTCTTCATATACGCAATAGTATTCCGCCCAGTTGTCGGTCTTATAAATTTCGGTCATATAAAGGTTGGCATTTGCACGCCCTTCAACCTTTATTTTTTGCTTTTTAGGCTGTATGGTCTGCGCAGACAGGACAACAGCGAGCAACATAAATGCGCACAGCGCAAGTATTTTCTTGTTCATTATAGATCCTCCTATAAAGTAATAAACAAGTTTAGTATATACGGAAAAATCGTTCTTTGCAATATCAACTGTTCAGGGCAACCGCATCAGGCATTTTTTTAACAAGCCCGCGGAAAAATTGAGACTATTCGACCAGAGTTGAACCTCTTCGCGGTTCAAATGGTCTCATAGTCTCAATTTTTCCGCTATTTTTATCTATCCTACCTGATGCGGTTGCCCTTCTTCTAAAATAAACCATTCGAAATTTTTAACAAAATTTCGAATGAAAAAGAAAGCAACCGTTTGAAAATAGTAGCGGTACGGTTGCCTTGTTCCGCGTTATTCACATAGAGCGATCGGAGCAAAGGTGTCTGCTTTAAGTGCGGCACCGCCGATTAAACCTCCGTCGATATTTTCTTTTGCAAGTAAGGCCTTGGCATTTTCAGCTTTCATCGAACCGCCATACTGAATGACCATTGCATCGGCAGCAGCCTTTCCGTATAGCTTCGCAATGACGGATCTGATATGTGCATGAATCGCATCGGCATCCTCCGGGGTTGCCGTTTTTCCGGTACCGATTGCCCATACGGGTTCATACGCAATGGTTACCCGTGCAAGTTCTTGGGCGGTGACACCTTCCAAACCTTTTTCGGTTTGAGTTGCGCAGACAGTCTCTGCATGACCTACCTCGCGTTCTTCGAGCAATTCGCCGACGCAAAGGATAACTTCAAGCCCGTGCTGCAATGCAAGCCGCACCTTTTTGTTGATCATCGTATCGGTCTCCCCGTAAATATGGCGTCGTTCCGAATGGCCGAGAATAACAACCTGTACACCGAGATCCTTGAGCTGTAATACGGACACTTCTCCGGTATGAGCGCCTTGCTCATCGGTACTCATATTCTGCGCACCAAGCAAAACATTCGTCCCTTTTACTACCTGAGAAACGGCATCAAGGGCGGTAAAGGAAGGAGCAATCATGTATTTGTGCTTTCCGCCTTTGACAGCCTCTACCACACCTTTTGCCAAATCTACGGCTTCTCCCTTTGTTTTGTGCATTTTCCAGTTACCTGCAATAAAATATCTACGCATACCTTCTCCTACAAAAGCATCGACGCAATTTTAGGCGATGCTTTTTATCATATCTCCTATAAAAACTTCTAGATATTTCATTATACCGCACCTTTACAGCTTATTAAAGGGTATCGTTCTGCCTGTTCCGCCGTTCTATCATATGCAACGCAAACGGAATCAGGACTTTTTTTATTATATATTCTCGGTTATAATAAACCTGTCCCGAAACGGAAGTTTCCGAACAGGTTTAATAAACAAAAGAAGGATGATGCGATGAATGTATTTGATATAATCGGCCCCATCATGATCGGCCCTTCCAGTTCTCATACGGCCGGGGCGGTACGAATCGGCTTAATGAGCAGGCTGCTGCTCGGCGCCCCAGCGGTAAAGGCATATATCAGACTGCACGGCTCTTTTGCGCAGACATACAAAGGGCACGGAACCGACAGGGCACTGGCAGCCGGAATTATGGGTATGCAGACCGATGATGAGCGTATCAAAAAGAGCTTACAAATTGCCAAAGAAACCGGTCTTTCTATTACTTTTGAGCCGACGGTCATTCCCGACGCTCATCCGAATACAGCGGAAATCACCTTAACCGATGCAAGCGGCAAAACCGTGTGTGTGCAGGGAGCATCCATCGGCGGCGGCAACATTGTTATTACCCACATAGACGGCAGAGAGGTAAAAATCACCGGTCAATCCCCAACGATTATCGTCGTACACAATGACATACCGGGAATGATCGCCGCCGTAACTGCACTGATGGCACAGTATAAACTCAATGTCTACAAATTCAATCTTGCACGGGACAAAAAGGGTGGAACGGCAATCATGACATTACAGATTGACGGACGCTCCCTTGGAGAAGATTTGCAAGCCGCTATCGAAAAAATACCCGGTGTTACCAAGGTGATTTTTGTTAGACCATTTTAAACGGAGTCCTCTATGCTTAGTTATGAATCAATCAACGAATTATATAAAACAGCGGAAGCGCAGCATAAACGTATCAGAGAGATTGTATTAGAAGATCAATCAGCACAGCTTGAACAGCCGGAAGAAGCGTTGATTAGGCGGATGGAAGAAAACTTGACAGCCATGCTGGAAGCAATCGAAAACGGCAGCAAACCGGGGGTTAAATCGACCAGCGGATTAACCGGTGGAGATGCATACCGATTAAAACAGACGATTGCGGAAGGTAAACACCTTTGCGGGGATCTTATGTCAAACGCTATTCAGATGGCAATGGCGGTATCCGAAATAAATGCCGCGATGGGAAAAATTGTTGCAACGCCCACAGCCGGTTCCTGCGGCATTCTTCCCGGCGCATTGGGCGCCTTGCTAAAAGTACACGGTATTCCGCAGAAAGAAGTAGTGTTGTCGCTGTTTACTGCAGGAGCTGTCGGTATGGTTGTTGCAAACAAGGCGTCGATTGCGGGCGCTTCAGGCGGATGCCAAGCTGAATGCGGCACTGCTTCCGCGATGGCAGCAGCGTGCATTGTGGAACTCTTAGGCGGCACACCGGAGATGGCGGCTCATGCCGTGGCGATAACCCTCAAGTGTATTTTGGGATTGGTATGCGATCCCGTTGCCGGCTTGGTAGAAATTCCTTGTATTAAACGGAATGCTTCCGGCGTTACACTTGCCTTTACCGCTGCGGAACTGGCACTTGCAGGTATCAAAAGCGCAATTCCCGTGGATGAAACCATCGAGTCCCTCAAACGGGTCGGCGACGGACTTCCGGCATCGCTTCGTGAAACGGCCCAAGGAGGTTTAGCAATAACACCGACGGGACAAGCCTTTGAACGGCAGGTCTTCGGTACGCGCTCACCGCTTACCGGCAGTCCGTGCAATACCTGCGGCTCATGCGGTAACTGATGAGGGGAAGCCTATATCACCTTCAAAAAGCTCAGTACAAAGACTATCCCAAAAATAGTGATACACGACAGTACCGTTGAGAAAATAACGACTTGAGCAGCGAGTTCATGATCACAGCCAAGTTGTTCAGCCATAACCGCTGAAATGACAGCCGTAGGCGAACCGTAAAGCGCGATAAGCGCTACAATCTCATTGGCTCGAAATCCAAGATAAACAGCCAGCGTAATAAAGATTAATGGCATACCGATGAGCTTGCCCGCAACGGTAATCATCAGATTTTTAAAATTTGCCGAAACTTTTGAAAAATCGAGCATTGCACCCAGTACGATAATGGGAAATACACTGCCTACTTTGCCGATATCCGTCAACGATTTATTGAAAAAATGGGGAATAGGAGGATGCAGCAAGGACATCATAATTCCTAAAAGAGAGGCAATGACCATGTGATTTTTTAATACATCTCGTATCAGCTTCTTTTTGTTGACGGCGCATCCACCATAGATTGAAAATATAACAACGGCTGCAGCATTAAAGATGGGAACAACAACCATAATAAGCATCGATGCCAAGATCGCGCTGTTTTCTCCTGCAATATAAGAAGAAAGGGGAATCCCAAGCATCACAAAATTACTTCTGAATGTCCCCTGAATCATAACGCCTTGCTTTTTTTTATCTTTCTCAAATAAGGGAACAATGATAATAAGCAGGAAGATAGCGACTAAAATACTTCCTGCAGCATACAGAACGAAGCGCAAATCGAAAACTTCATTTAAATTTGTCTTTCTAATATTATTAAAGGTTACGATCGGTAAAAGTAAGTCAAAGCAGAGCTTATTTAATTGGGCAATCGTTGTCTTGCTGAAATACCCTTGTTGTTTGAGAAAATAGCCGAAAACAACTAAGAGAACGACCGGCATAACTGCATTAAATGCTATAAAGAAACTTCCCATGTTATGCTCCTTACGCTACCGGTTGGAAATTGTCTGAGAATACCCGTTTTAGATAAACGGGCAAAAAAATCTCAACAAAACCTCTAAAAAGCTGAGTCTTTTAGAGGTTCCCATACTGCTTATACCTTGAACTTTCCAATTTCTCCGGTAACGTTGGCCGCATTTTTCTGATTATTCATCGCGATAGTATTTACTTCCTGCATTGCATTGTTGACTTCCGCTATTCCGGACGCCATTTCAGCCATGCTTTGTGTAATAATCTCAGACAGGTTGGCAAGTTTTTTGATACCGGCTGAAATATCGGTAGCTTCGGAAAGTATGTTATTTGAATCGGCTTTAACCTTCGATGTTATGGCATTCACTTCACTAATAACATTCAAGACGTCTTCACCGCCCTGCATTTGTTCCTTCATGGTACGGATCATGCCGTCTTCCTGTCGATAGATAAAGTCCATCATAGCACTGATTTTTTCAAATTGCTCCGCTACCAGCGGTCCTGCACCATTAAGACTTTCGATCTTATGTTTAAGTTCTTCCAAAACCTTAGTAATACTTGTACCTTGAGCACCCGATTCCTCAGCCAATTTCCGTATCTCATCGGCGACGACTGCAAACCCTTTTCCCGCTTCCCCCGCATGGGCTGCCTCAATTGCAGCATTCATCGCGAGAAGGTTTGTTTGGCTTGCCGTATTTTGAATAACCGTAATAGCATCGAGAAGACTCTCGGATTGCTCCGTTACTACCTTTGTTACCTCAACAACCATCGCAACGGTCTCTTTACCGGTATGAGTTGTTTTTTCAAGGGTTTTAATCGATTGAAGATTTTTTTCAGCCCGTTCTTGTAAAGTCCGGATATTTTTTATAATTTCTTCGATTGTAAGAGATGAACCGGAAATACTTTTAGCTTGATTATCGATATGAAAATCAAGGCTTGACATCGTTTGAGCAATAGAATCTATCTTTGCAGCAGTTTCAGTAACTTCCGTATGCTGAACCATGACGCTGTCTTTTACACTTTCAATATTCCCTGTTATCTCATTAAGTGCTGCAGCAGAATTCACCATTCTTGTAGACAATGTCTGGCTAACCGCTTGCATATTTTTTGCCGTATTAGTGATAACCAAAAAAGAAGCACGGATTTTTTCTATTGCATTATTCATGGATAACGCGATGGCACCGAGCTCGTCGGAATGTACTGCTGCCTGAACGGTAAAATCACCTTCTGCAACTTTATCGAAAATAGCATGGAGTTTAATAAATCGTCCGAATAAATAGCGGAGCATAAACTGATTGACTGCGATCATAACTATTACCAGTACGGCCGTCCATAAAAGAGAATAGCTCATAATCGCGAAAATCGGCGGTGCAAAATCCTTTACAGGAACTGCCATGATAGTATAATAAGGCAAATTGGCAAGCTGTTTTTTTACAACAACCACTCTGCCGAGCGAAGCATCGTCATAGTATTGAAGATTACTGTAGCCGGTTAAGTTTGAAAGAATACCGATCACCTTATTCAGTTTTTTATTTGTAAAGTCGGCATTTGAGCAAAGCGATAATGTATCGGTATTATCAATAATGCCGACCCATGATTGCGGACTAGGTAGCGATTTATTTATTTTAGCAACGGTTTTTTGTAAATCGACTGCCATACCGGCAAATCCGATAGCTTCCCCTGCCGTATTAAATACTTTTACGTTAAACCAAAAATTCGTTTTATTGAGCGTTTTATTATAATCGACACTATAAAATAACGTCTGCGGACTTTTCATCATGGTAAAAAACCATGAATCATCGGCTTCGGTAAGTATATCTTTTTTTACCTGTTTATTACTATCAACAACATAGTAATTACCGGTTAAATTCGAAGCGGCAAAACCGGCAGAAAACTGTTCATCTTGACTAACATCAATCAGTCTTTCGGTAACTTTAGCGCCATTTTCGTTATCTTTTTCATAACTGTTAAACCAATCCAGCAAGTACGGTTCTTCCGCTAAGTCTTGCGAACGTGCTAAGCCCACTGCAAGGTTTGCCTGTAATTCAGAACATGAAGCATCCAACATAAACGGTACGGTCTTATAGAAATTACTTTCCATATATGACCTTGCTTGCATAACGCTAAAAGCGAGGGCTCCGCAAACAGCGATAATAAGCGTCGTTACCAAAAACAGGTTAACTGATGTCCGTATTTTCATAGAGTCTCTCCAGCATAGTAAGAAAAATTTGACGATGGAATGAGTGTACCGTATTTTCGTTTTTATAGCTAGATAGTCATTGCATCATTAGTATCTGATGTGGTTACTTTCCTCTTGCATGAAATTTTATCCAAAATTTCATGCAGTTTATGTTAGAAGAAGGGTAAACACATTAGGCAAATAGACTAAATTCCGCAGAATTATCGGTTGGGAGACCATTTGAGACGCAACGCGGCGAAACTCTGGTTGAACAACCGATAATTCTGCGGGCGTGCATTATATAACCCTGGTGTGTTTACCCTGACTCGGTCGGTGGAGCTTTTTTTTCTTTTATGCTATAGTTAATGCCCTATGGATTATTATGCAGTGCAGGTAAAAACAGGTAAGGAACCGGAGCTGTTAAAAACAATACGGAAATTAAATGAAGAAAAACATGAAATAGAAGCCTATTTTCCGCGCCGCATACTGTATGTTAAAAAGAAAGGTATACGGCACAAAGTTGATGCCCCGGTATTTCCCGGCTATATTTTTTTAGAAATCGCTGACTTATCGCTTCCGCTTTGCTGGCAGCTCCGTAAGACACCGAATTTTTATCATTTTTTGCCGAATAATCAAAATCCACTGCCGCTTGCCGATAATGACCTCGCGCTTTTGCGTCATTTTCTTTCGTTCGGAGAAGTTACTGTTCCGTCTAAAGTATACTTCGACGCGAATGCACGGATATGTGTTGTAGAAGGGGCGCTGAAAGGACTTGAAGGAAAAATTATCAAAGTTGATAGAAGAAAGCAGCGGGCTAAGGTACTGCTCGATATGTACACCGACAGCTTTCCCATCGATTTGGCTTTTGATGTGATAGAGCCGGCAGCTGCCGGTTTAGGTGGAGGGGAGAGATGACAGCTCAAAGTAATAAAGTGCAGCCGACCGTGTATATTATCGGGGCGGGGCTTGCGGGCACCATGATTGCCCACGAAATAAAACGGAAAGGCGTATTCGGCCGTGTTGCGGCATTCCTTGACGACGACCCGCAGAAAATCGGCAGCAAGATTGAAGGAATACCGGTACTCGGGCCGATTCAAGATGTTGCCCGCCTTATCAGAGTGGAAGCGCGGGACGAACTGTTGATTGCCATTCCAAGCATAAAGGCAGAGCGATTACGCGAAATCTATGCGATTGTAAAAGAGGCGGGATTTACTATCATCAAATTACTGCCCGGTATTTCGCAGATTGTGGATGGTAATGCGCACCTCGTACAAGCACGGGAGATAAACCCGCAAGACTTGCTCGGGCGCACACCGATAAAAATCAGCTTAAAAAATAGCCTCACCTATCTGCGCGGAAAGCGGGTACTGATTACCGGCGCAGGCGGCTCCATCGGCAGCGAACTGGCACGGCAGCTCCTTTCAGGCGGCGCCGAGCGGCTTTATCTATTCGGGCATGGGGAAAACTCAATCTACCAGATCGATAAAGAACTGCACCTCTTACAGGAAGAAGGGGTCGGCGATAAGGCAACGATTGTGCCTATCGTGGGTGAGCTGAAAGACCGCGAGTATATGCGGTATATTATCGGGAAGCTCCGCTGCGATGCGGTCTTTCATACGGCGGCTTACAAACACGTACCGCTAATGGAAGCGAACCCCGTCGCCGTCATCGAAAACAACGTGTTCGGCACCAAGAACTTGCTCGACGCCTGTATCGAAAACGGCGTAAAACGCTTTGTGCTTATCTCGACGGATAAGGCGGTTAATCCCGTATCGATTTACGGGGTTTCGAAGATGCTCAACGAAAAGATGGTGCTTGATGCCGCCGCGCGGGTCAAAGAAAAATACGGCAGCGCTGACTATGCCTATATGTTTGTCCGGTTCGGAAACGTGCTCGGCTCGCGCGGCTCAATTTTTCCGCTCTTTGTCGAACAGGTAAAAAAAGGAGGTCCCGTAACGGTAACCTCCCCCGATATGATGCGCTTTTTTATGACCATACCGGAAGCCTGTTCACTCGTATTGCAGACTGGCGGAGTGGGCATCAACGGGCAGTCATACCTACTGGATATGGGCGAACCGGTCAATATTCTGGAAACCGCCCGTCAGCTGATACGGTACATGGGCTACGAACCGGAAAAAGACATACCGATAGAAATCATCGGGGTACGTCCGGGAGAACGGTTGGAAGAGCCGCTAACTTCTGAAACGGAGTACACCGAGCCGACCGAGTATCCAAAAATTCTCTGCCTCCAAAACCGTGAGGAATATGACCGCGGTACCCTCGGCAAACTGCTTACCGCACTACATCCCGTATGCTGTCCTTCGGGGGATCCGGAGCTCTATCGGAATAAAGAATACCTGACGCGTATCCTCTGCGATGCATGTCAGTCGCTTAGGGATGCGCGGTAAAAGCACTTCTCGCACATTAAATCTAAAAGGTTTTATAGGAGATTACATTATATGAACAACACACATCATCAATCTTGTACCACCGTGCTGGTGGGTAAAAAGGCCTCAGTTGACGGTTCGGTGATGATTGCCCGCAACGAGGACTTTCACGAAGCGATTTCGGTTAAACTGTTTACCGTGATGCCCGCAAGCGAGGTAAAAAACCGTACCTATACATCCAAAAATACCGGCGTTACCGTTGCGCTGCCGGATAAGGCGCTGCGCTGCACTTCTACGCCTCAGGCCTTTCAGCTGTTAAAGGGCGATGAAGGCGAATACGGAGAAGCGGGCATCAACGAAAAGAATGTCGCCGTCAGCTCCACCGAAAGCGTATACGGCAATCCGCGCGTGCTTGCGTTCGATCCGCTCGTACCGGACGGTATCGGAGAAGATGCTATCCACAACATCGTAGCACCGTTTATCAATTCCGCGCGGGAAGGGGTTGCCTTTTTAGGTAAGCTCATCGCACAGTACGGTTCGGCGGAAGGCAATGGTATCCTTTTTGCCGATGCGGATGAAGCATGGTATATGGAAATCCCGTGCGGACATTACTGGGTCGCGCAGCGCATCCCCGACGACTGCTATGCCGTCGCACCTAATCAGGTCTGTATCGAAACCATCGATTTTTCAAACGAGCGTGATTTTATGTGGGCGGACGGCATTCAGGCATTTGTCAATACGCATAAGCTCAATCCCGACCGCGAAGGTTTTAACTTCCGGCATATTTTCGGCACTTCAACCGAGAAAGACCGTGTGTACAACACGCCGCGCGCATGGTTTGCACAAAAATACTTAAACCCCGAAATAGAGCAAAG
Organism: Treponema sp. OMZ 857; assembly: GCF_024181085.1. Classification (NCBI taxonomy): domain Bacteria; kingdom Pseudomonadati; phylum Spirochaetota; class Spirochaetia; order Treponematales; family Treponemataceae; genus Treponema; species Treponema sp. OMZ 857. The sequence goes on along the minus strand of NZ_CP051147.1, from coordinate 1,431,247 downwards.
CCCCGTATCCAACGATATCCCGTTTATACGAAAGGCGAGTAGGCTGATTTCGGTAGAAGATGTGCAGTATATCTTGAGTTCGCATTACAACGAAACCGTCTATGATCCGCTCGGCAAGGCGGGAACCGACTACGAAAAAACACAATTCAGAGGCATCTCCCTTTCCCGCACGGCGGAATCCCATATTCTCCAGCTGCGGCGTTTCGGCGTACCGAAAGGCATGGCCGCTATTCAGTGGCTCGCATTCGGCACCACCGCCTTTACCCCCTATGTGCCGTTTTTTACCAACATCAACGACACGCCGAAAATCTACAAAAAAAAGACGGCGACCGTTTCGCTCGAAAATGCCTATTGGCTGTTTAAAATCCTCGGCTTCCTCACCGAAAGCCGCTATCCGGCGTTCCGCGACGCAAATACAACCTATCTGAACGAGATGCAAACCTACGGGTTCAAACGAGTTCACGAGGTTACCGAAGCAGGCAAAGCCCTAACCGGAGAACAGCTGACCGAATTCCTCACTGCAGAAAACGAAAAGACCGCCGCTTACGTCATTAAAAAGACCAAAGACCTGATCGCGCAGCTGATGCTGGAATCGTTTAACTACTCAAAGCTGAGCTTCAAAATGGATAAGAACCTGTAAAAACTCAGGGCAAACGCATCAGACTGTTTTTTTAACAGCCCTGCAGAATAAACAGGCTATTCGACCAGAATAACGCCAAGGAATTGCCATCCGTGTCAATTCCTTGGCTGCCGGTTTTTTCAAAAACCGGTTTCTGTTTATCACCTCTGCCATCCTTGGCAGTTCTGACTGCGGCTCAAATGGTCTCACAGCCTATTTATTCTGCAATTTTGTCTATTTCTCTGATGCGTTTGCCCTTTTCCTGAGAAAAATTGTGCAAAATTTTATCTAAAATTTTGCACAAATGGAAGGTAAAAATATGCTTACGATACGGAATGTTTCAAAGACGTATGGACGGTCAAGGGAAAAGGCGGTTGATAATCTCTCTTTTGAGGCGAAAAGCGGGGAGATTTTCGGCTTTTTAGGGCCGAACGGAGCAGGGAAAACGACGACCATCAAAATGATCACCGGTGTCATTGCGCCCAATTCGGGGGATATTCTCATCGGCGGTACCGATATACTGAAGTATCCGCTGGAAGCAAAGCGGAAAATCGGCTATGTAACGGACAATCCCGAAGTGTTTGTGCAGTTTAAGGCGCTTGAATACCTCAACTTTGTCGCAGACGTGTACGGTGTTTCAACCGAAGAGCGGCAGAAGCGGATTGCGGAGTATACCGCGCTTTTTGAAATCGATACGGTACTGAACACGCGTATCGGGAGTTTTTCGCACGGCATGAAGCAAAAACTGCTCATTGCGGCAAGCCTTATCCATCAGCCGGAATTGTGGATTTTGGATGAACCCATCGTCGGGCTTGACCCTCAATCCGCGTTCCGCCTGAAAACCCTAATGCGGAGCTATGCCGATTCGGGAAAGACGGTGTTTTTTTCCACGCATATCATGGAAATTGCCGAAAAAGTATGCGATAAACTCGCGATTATCAACAAGGGGCAGATGCTGTTTTGCGGGTCGCTGCCTGAACTGCAAGCACAGCGCGGCACAAACGATTCACTTGAACATCTGTTCCTTATGATGACGGAAAGCGGCGCTTCAACCCCTGCTTCTTCGTAAAACAGTAGGTATCTGAAAATCCGGAGCGTTTTTTCGGATACCTGCCGAATTTCAAAATGCTATACTGATGGCGCTATTGTGACGGTGTATTTCACAATACTGCCCTTAGAGATGCGCTATTGTAGTTCGCCACGCTCAACGGAGAATTTTCCGTCTTTCTTTTTTGCTTCAACTTTAATATCGCCGATAGGTTTCCACTCGACCGCAAAAGTGATTGTCGGACTAAATTCATAATATTTACGGGCGCCTACATTCTTTAACTGAGGTTTAATTTCACAATTGAATTTTAATGTCCAATCTTTAAGATAATGGGTAAGGCCTATATCCAGCGATTGGAGTTTAAACCCTGATGCTTCCCGTTTTGATGTATCCCAAAAATAAAATGACTCAACCAAATCGGTCAGTACATTGGTATTGCCGGGAATAACAATCGGCAAATTGAGTGCTTTTTGAAAATATCGTGCAATGACATCATTCCTGCTTGATGAACCGAAAGAAAAATCCCAAAATTCATGGATATTAAAAATAATCTTAGGTGCAAACGTAAAATAGCTATCCGTAATGCGGACTAAATTAAACTGTAAGGTTGACGACAATCCAAGCTGTATTTTGATACGGTTTTTCCATGCATAAATAGTAAAGGGATTGGAAGTATTGGAAAACGAAAAGCCCAAAGCAAAGGGAATAAATCGTTTTTCCGTACCGTCCAGAACCCATGTCTTTAACGACGGGTCAAGTTTTTGCGGTATTTCGCGACTTTGGGTATAAAAGGCTGAAATATATTTCCACCCAAAAGTGATATGCAGCCGCTCATTGCTCTTCTCTTGGATATTATAGATATAGGTTTGGGCAGTCCGTATATCATAGGGAAGCGTCCATGTTACATCTGCCTTAAATGGTTCCCACGCCCATTTATCTGCCACATTCTCTTTTTCGAACAACTTTGTCGAGGCTGTCAATGTTCCATACGGAAATGATACGTTGAGTGAAGTACTATAGGCTTGCAAAAGCGGCGGCAGATTCATAGAAAAAGTAATTTTTTGCGTATACTTTTCCGCAAGTATAACACCGAATACCGCAGATCCCGTATGGGCAGTGATAAAATCTTTATTCCACTTTACCCCCTGTGTTTCCCATTTAGGATTACTATACGAACCGGTAAACGTATTTTTTGCTAAAATTTCCGTGATACTCCAGCTAAAGGATATAGGTTTAAATAGATCGTTATACACAAAAGGATTGACCGTTACTGAGTTTTCGTTTTTCAGCGTATACACATTCGCTTTAAAGTTGTTGAGCTCTAAAATCGGCTTTTTACTTACATCCCGTGTCCAGGGGTGCCGCTGATAATTTCCTGAAATAATAAGGTTACTCGAGAGAGTAATAAGATTTTGCGAATAGGATAGCGTACCTTTTAAACCGGCACTCCCCTTCAGCTGATAATAGCGCGATTCATAATCCTGCCAACGTATATCTTCGGGTTTATTCCACTGTGAAGAAGCAAAGGTTGTCTCTTGTAATGCGGAAAAATCTCCCGAATATGTGAGTGAATATGTAATACTATGATCGAATTCTTTGCCGTATACCGGCTTAAACACCGGAACAAAGGCATCAAAGTATTCCTTTTTATCGGTGTTTTCGGTTTTTCCTGTATCCGATGATGTTTTATCCTTCGTTATAAACGGATGGTCGATACCTTCAACATCGGGGATCTTTTTTGCCGGTTTTTCATTAAACAGTGTATTTGATAATAGTGTTCCTGCAATTGAGATTTTCCCCTCCGGCTTAAAAAGCGACGGATAAAAGAAAACCCGCTGAGGTGCATAGGCTTCTTCACCGGTTGCCGGCGGGTTTGTTTCTTTTGAAGAAAAGTTAACGGTCAGTGATGCGGTATCCAGATTAAATGAAGAAATCCATGGGCTGATTTTCTTAAATGACGGACGGATAGAACCGTTAAGCTTCCACGAATAGGAACTTTCCATTCCTATATCAGCGCCTTTTGCCAACTTATCTTTGTTCAAAAGATAATTAAACCAATTCATGTCCTCCGATCGATCAAAAAAGTCTTTCTTAAAATAAGGGTCGGATACAAAGGGGACATTTATCGAAAGTTGAAACGGCGCCTGCGAAATACCGAAATTGATATGCGCCCTGTATCGAAACGGAAGCGGCATTCCTAAAAAAAAGCTTTTATTGTAGTACCGTTTTCCATTCGTATAATAGGTAGTATGTGTAATACCGTCAATACCGATTCTATTCAGCGGAAAGAGTGTCCGAGACATTCCGAAAAAAAGTGAAAAATCAAGTTGGCTAATCGGCGTATTTTTAGGGATGATCTTTCCGTCTATGCCGACTAAACCACCCAGCTGTGAATAGGTGTCGGCAATGAGTTTGATATAGGCAGGGCTTATATCAGTCGCATCTTCATCAAGGTTCTTAAAAAACAAACCGATTCGTTCTTGCTTTTTAAGCCTATCACTTTTCATGAAATTGGAGAAAGAACCGGATTTTTTTGAATCGGTATCAAGCGGTTTACGACCGAGAAGATATGTCGTTGTTTGAAGAAAATAGCCCTCACGACTGCGGAAGCCGAACACCGGATGAACCACCATTTCATCGGCAGGATGATAAAAAAACGGCAGATATAATATCGGTACAATTCCAATGGAGAAATAACCGTTTGCAAACGCAAGCTCGTTACCCGGCAACAGCCAAATCCGGCTTGCACGGATAGACCACAACGGTTCTTCGTCCGGATCGGGGTTGGTACTTAGTGCGGCATCTTTAAATCCTGTTGTACCACTTGAATCGCGGCCGACCGTTGCCGATTGAATCGTAAAAGGATTTTGCCCCTGTTTCCGCGGAGCCTGTTTAATCGTACCGTCGAGGAATATACCTTCCATCTCATCGATATTGAAGAGCAGCAATTCACCGGTGAACTCTTCCGCCCCTTCGGAACCGCCCGTCTTCCTGCTGTACCGGACATTTCCTTCCGCCTCGATCGTATTTTCCGAACGGTTGTACACCAACTTATCGGACTCAATTGTAGAAACGGATGAGCCTTCTTTTACCGAAACCGAAACGCCGCCGGTAAAGACAATAATGTCATCTTTTTTCCCTTCAATAGCTTTTTGAGCCTCTTCGGTTGTTACCGGAACCTGAGCGCCGGATGTATTTTCCGTGCCGCCGGTTTGTTCTGCCGGAGATTCCGTACTTTCCGTAACAGGAAGTATGTCGGCAGCGGACTGCTGACCGGCATCAGCCTTTATTGCCGCAGAAGACTCCCCTACCGTTTCACTTTTATCAGGATTGGTGCGATACTGCGCCTTATTCTCTTTTTTAAACACCTCCATTATGCGCACGGAATTGATGGTAATAACCTTCGGTTCTTTCGTGGTCTGCGCAGAGGGAGAAGCGAGAATGAATAAAAAAAGGCAAAAAACGGAAACAAGCGGCTTTTTCATTATACGGCTGTCTATAAAAACCTATGAGCTTTTTTGCCGCTGCCGGTCAAGCATCTCTTTGATGTAAAACCCCGTGTAGGAATTTTTCACTTCGGCAACTTCTTCCGGCGTGCCTTCTGCGATAACGGTACCACCGCGGGAACCACCTTCAGGACCGAGGTCGATAATGTGATCGGCTTGTAGGATGACATCGAGATTGTGCTCGATCATAAGGGCGGTATTACCCTGATCCACCAGCCGCTGGATAACCTCCATCAGCTGTTTAACATCTGCAAAATGCAGTCCCGTTGTCGGCTCGTCCAAAATATAGAGCGTTTTCCCAGTCGAACGCTTGGAAAGCTCGTGCGCCAGTTTAACCCGCTGCGCTTCGCCGCCCGACAAGGTAAGCGCCGACTGCCCGAGGCGGATATAGCCGAGCCCTACCGAAAGGAGAGTCTGCATTTTGCGGGCGATCTGCGGCACGGGAGCAAAGAACTCGGCGGCTTCTTCGATGGTCATGTCGAGCACGTCGGAGATGTTCTTCCCCTTGTACCGGACATCGAGCGTTTCTTTGTTAAACCGCTTGCCGCGGCACACATCGCAGGTGATATACACGTCGGGTAAAAAGTTCATTTCGATTGCTATCGCGCCGTCACCCTGACAGTGCTCGCAGCGGCCGCCCCGCACATTAAACGAAAAGCGCCCCGGCTTATAGCCCCGCGCTTTCGCTTCCGGCAAGTTTGCAAACAAGTCGCGAATCGCAGTAAACACTTCTACATAGGTCGCAGGATTCGAGCGGGGCGTTCTGCCGATCGGGCTTTGGTCGATATTGATAACCTTATCGATATGCTCAAGCCCTTTTATCTTTTTGTATGCGCCCTCCGGCAAGCCGCTGCGCATCAGCGCATTGGATACGGCGGGATACAACACATCCGAAAGGAGCGTGGACTTCCCCGAACCGGAAACGCCGGTGATGCAGGTAAAGGCTCCGAGCGGGATGGAAACCGAAACATTCTTTAAATTATGCTCGGTTACTCCCTGCAAAGTTAAAAAGGAGCCGTTCCCTTTCCGCCGTTCCGCGGGAAGTTCCATGCAGAGCGTTCCCGCAAGGTACTGACCGGTAAGGCTTTCCTTTACCTGCATCACCTCGTCGGGAGTACCCGCCGCTACGACAGCACCACCGTGCACCCCTGCACCCGGGCCTAAGTCTACGATGTAGTCGGCGACACGGAGAGTTTGCTCGTCGTGTTCTACCACGATGAGCGTATTGCCGAGGTTGCGCAGGTACAGCAGCGTATCGATCAGCCGCTGATTATCCCGCTGGTGCAATCCGATGGACGGTTCGTCAAGGATGTACAGCACTCCGATTAAGCTGGAGCCGATTTGGGTCGCAAGCCGTATCCGCTGCGATTCCCCGCCGGACAGCGTCGCCGCCTTCCGTTCAAGGGTAATATAGTCAAGCCCCACGTTTTTCATAAATTGGAGGCGGGAGGTTATCTCTTTTAAAATCTGGTGTGCAATAGTCTTTTCCGTAGCGGTCAGCTTGAGCTTTTCAAAAAACGTAATTGAATCGCCGACGGAAAGGCTGCTTAACTCGTAAATATTTTTACCGCCGACGGTAACGGCTAAGGCTTCGGGCTTTAAACGCTTACCGCCGCAGTGTTCGCACGTCGTAACCGCCATATATTTTTCGTACGATTCCCGCTGCGCTGCCGAATACGCTTCGTTATAGCGGCGCTGCATATCGGCATAGATACCGAGCCACGGACGGCGGTACTTTGACTTACCCGACCCGTCCTGCCGTTCGTACACAAATTCAATCGGTTCAAGGCCGGAGCCGTCCATGATAATCTTTAAATCTTTTTTTGATAAATCTTTTACCGGCGTGTCGAGTGAAAAACCGAAGCGGCGGGCAAGCGACTCAAAACGGGCGCGGTTCCACGCAGAATCGGGATTATAGGGCAAGAACGCCCCCTCGTTAAAGGACAGCGAGGTGTCGGGAACCATCAGCTTAAAGTCGAAACGCTGCTTATGCCCCAGACCGGTACATTCGGGGCAGGCGCCGTAAGGGTTGTTAAACGAAAAAAGGCGTGGCTGCAAATCCGGCATCGAAATACCGCAGTCGGGACAGGCATTCTTTTGCGAAAAGAATACTTCCGTTATCGGGTCATCCGCTGTCTTTTGCCGCAACGCTATCAACGTTCCGCCGGAACTTTCCAACGCAGTCTCTACCGACTCCGAAAGCCGTTTGCGGGCATCGGCGGACAGCTGAATACGGTCGACGACAATCTCTATGGTGTGTTTCTTTTGTTTATCGAGCTTAATACCGTCTTCCAAATTAACCGTTAGTCCATCGATGCGCGCACGGAGAAAACCCGCCTTTTGGGCGTCTTCGATAATCTTCTGGTGTTCGCCCTTCTTGCCCTTGATAATCGGCGCGAGGATTTGAACACGGGTACGGTCTTCCCAGCTCATAATCGCATCGATAATTTGATCGACCGTTTGCTCCTGAATTTCTTTCCCGCACTGCGGACAATGCGGATGCCCCGTTCGGGCATACAGGAGGCGGTAGTAGTCGTAAATTTCCGTTACCGTACCGACCGTCGAGCGCGGATTACGGTGTGTGGTCTTTTGCTCTATGGAAATAGCCGGAGACAAGCCTTCGATATAATCGACATCGGGCTTATCCATACGGTCTAAGAACTGCCGCGCATACGCCGAAAGGGATTCCACATACCGCCGCTGCCCCTCGGCAAAGATGGTATCAAAAGCAAGAGAGCTCTTCCCCGAACCGGAAAGCCCCGACACCACAATGAGCTTGTCGCGGGGCAGCTCCACATCGATATTTTTGAGATTGTGCTCGCGCGCACCTTTAACAATGAGTTTATTCACGTGCGCACGATTCTGTACTTCATTTTCTTGCATGATAAAGATTAAATTAACGCTTATTTCGCCTTGCCTTGATTCGCAACGGCATTGATCTTGGCATTGATTTTTTCCTGATCTCCCAAATAGGCCTTACTCACCACATTAAAATTAGTATCAAATTCATAGACAAGCGGAACGCCCGTCGGCAAATTTACCTGAATAATCTCTTCATCGCTGAGGTGCTCGAAGTATTTAATAAGTGCACGGAGCGAATTACCGTGGGCGGCAATCAGTACGCGCTTACCTGCCAGCATATCTCTTTTAATTACCGATTCGAAATACGGAACAGCCCGTGCAATGGTATCTTTCAGGCTTTCGGTACGCGGTAGCTCGGCCTTGTCGATGCCGCGGTATGCAGTTTGGAGATACGGACAGCGTGTATCGTTTTCGGCAAGGACGGGCGGCGCAATATCGAAGGAACGGCGCCAAATCTTTACCTGCGCTTCTCCGTATTTTTCAGCCGTTTCAGCTTTGTTCAATCCTTGCAGATCGCCGTAATGTCGTTCGTTCAGCTTCCATGTTTTAACGACGGGAAGCCAGTTGCGGTCAAGCTCATCCAATACGAATTGCAGCGTATGAATCGCCCGTTTTAAGTATGAGGTATAGCAGATATCAAAGTCAAAACCGGCTGTGGCAAGCGCTTTTCCGCCTTCCTTTGCTTCCTCTACGCCCTTTTCCGACAGTTCAACATCAGTCCAACCGGTAAACAGGTTCAACTTGTTCCATTCACTTTCGCCATGCCGTATAAGCACTAATTTCATTTTCTACCCCCTATGATATGAAAAAACGGTAATTCATCTCCGAAAATATCGGATATTCTTTTTCTCTTTTAATCAGCCGATCGGTACCGATCGAGCCGGAACCGAGTGAATCATACACATCGGTAAAGGCAGCAAGATGCTCCTCGCATTCTGCAGCGGCGTATTCGGCAGAGGTTTGGGCATCCGCCATCAACGGCCAATCAGTCGATTGGGCAAGCAACAACTCTTTCGCTGCCATATTCAGCATCCGCTCTTTAATACCTTGGTCACTGGGAAAACGTCCGGCAAGGTCGATCATCCGTTCGGTAGCCTTTTGAATACGGGGAAACATCCAATCGTTTGAGCTGTTGATCAGTTCATCCGCATATCCGCTCGGCAGGTTAGAAGCATAAAAAGGATTAATACTCTGTATCCGCCGCACTTTTTTCAGGTATTCGGCGGGTAAAGCGCATTGCATATCATGCCGCTGTGCGAGTTTGCGAAATACGGCTTCCAACCACCACATTCCCTCCGTCCATGTTTTGCCGAGAAACCTTAGCGGAAGCACGGAAACTGAACACAGCGGATCGGGATCGATATCAAGCAATTCTGCAGCCTCCGTTAATACCGCATCACGGTTTGCAAGAAACCGCTCAGCATCTTTTTCCGCTTGCAGTGCGCCTGCCGCTGCGTCATAGTCGCCGCCGCCTCGCCGGTGATAACAAAATCCTGTTGTACGCCGTCCTTTTTTCACATCGAACAGGGGCGAAAGCGCTTGTTCATCCAGTTCAAACCCGGCATCTTTATCGGTATCGAGGTAATCGGGGTGCAGATAAAAACCGGTTTCGGAATGTGCAATATCGGTGTATGCGGTACTGTCTTTTCCTAAAAACGAAAGCCCGCTTTCTCCCATCGCGGCGGAAAAGACACCATTCACCGGCGGCCGATCGGCAAATAAGAAACTTTGGCTTTCCAATACGGTATAATCGATACCGTACGACTTGATCATACTGTCCAGCCCCGTATCATACCCCATCGATGGGAGCCAAAACCCTGCGGGAACCGTTGCAAAATCCTCCCGAAAACTGCTGAGTCCTTGTTCAATCTGAACGGTAAGCGCTTCGGGCATAGCCTGATAAAACGGGAAAAAACATGGCGTCGCCGATGTTGCAAGCAGTTCAATACAGCCTTTAGCAGCAAAGGAATTTATTCCGCTCAAAATATTTTTTTTATAACGGACATAAAAATCTTCTCGGTTCATCTGTAAAAACTCAAGGGACAGCCGTACAAGAGCTTCCCGAGGTGAGCCTGCTGCCCGCTTTAATTCCTGCTGTGCAAATACGATATGCTGATCCAAGTACACGCCGTACCGTTCTTGACACAAAGGAGATTTCAGCATTTCGCACAAAAGCGGAGAAATGACCAGCGCACACTTAAACGGAACAGCATCGGCATCCAAACGGCTGCATATCCGTAAAAACGGTAAAAAACCGTACGATAGCATTTCATATAACTGTGTCGCTTCAAGCGGCTCATTCTCTTCCGAATGACGGATATACGGTACGTGAGCATGAAAAATAAAAAGTAAGGTCTTTTTAATCATCGGGTACCTCGAATATACTGTTCTTCGAACACGGGGATGGCGAAACAGCAACCGACTTTCAAGACATCCCCAAGCTTTTTTATCTAAAGGCCTGCCGGTAATGCCTAAAGTGGGACTTCTTTAAAGCAGCCAATCCCGATAGACTGATTATCTTATTCACCGCATTTTGTGAAATGCAAAGCCGTTGTGGAATATTCTTCCGCTGCATGCCGACGATATTCGATTGTGCCAATATCTGCTCACGGCCGTTCGTAAAATGAGCCATTAAATCGATACGATGCAGGTATTCGTCAAAAGAGACATGCACATAGTGCCTACGGTCTTCCTTGAGTACCTGTATATCAAAAAAGTCTAATGATTTTGAAGTATTCTCAGGATCGAGGGAATGTACACGCAGTGAAAAAAAAGAAAAATCTTTCGCTTCCGTTAATTCGGTAAAAAGGCGTTTATGAAAATCCCAAAAGACAAAAAACCACAGCGGATTTTTTAAGATAACCCGTATTTCGGTCATATTATAGCTATAGGTTGCCTCATGAGGCTTTACAGACGCCGCAATGGAATCACCACTGTATTCATCATTCGCAGTACCGTCATCAAGATCGAGCAATTCGCCGATCAAAAGATGCCTCGTCAAATCCGACGACAAAAACAGCCCATATTGGTCTGCCAATGCAAAAAGAGCATCCGTCGACAGTGTTTGCAAATAAGATCTGGTAAATTTCACCGCATTACCCATTGAGGCATCATCTAAAATATTCATCGTTATGTCAAGACTCAAGCCTTTTGAAATAGACTGTTAAGCAGTTGTACATCCGTGTACAACTGCTTAACGACGAGATTTGTGCATAACACAAATCTCGCTCCTGTATAAAACCACTGCCATCCTTGGCAGTTCTGAAGATGCTAGGAGCCTAGCCAAAATAAAGCGGAGACACGCCACAGAATGTACATCCTATACATTCTGTGGCTACGAGTTTAGCTCAAATCTAAACTCGCTACTGATTTATTTCTCCGCCATCCTTGGCGGAAATGATACGTTGAGCATTTTCAGTAGGACCATAATAAAATAGCCTTTCCGTAAGCCTTTTGAAATAGACGATGCAGATGCTAGGAGCGTACAAAAAACACCCGCAGGCGTACTTTTTGTACGTCGAGGACTGTTTTTTGTTAAGCGACAACGCAGATGCATCGTATATTTCAAAAGGAGGTTGCGTCTTTTAGGTATATACTATAGTATAGAACACCTCTGAATTCACAATCGCCCTTTCGGCGGCGCACCTATGCGTATCAAAGATGAGCAAAAAGATGGATATAATCGATTTTATTTACAACATTGTTAAAGGTCTCAATTTACCTACCACAATACTGATATCCTTTGCGTTGATATTGATAAGCGGCTTTTTAGTCACTCGATTCACAAAAAGGATTCAGCTGCCGAAGGTAAGCGGCTATATTCTAGCAGGTATTTTAATAGGCCCAAGCGGATTGCATTTAATCCATCGGCATTTTATCGTCAACTTGGACGTTATTTCGATTATCGCACTCAGTTTTATCGCTTTTGATATGGGAAGATACTTTAAGCGGAGCGACGGCAGAAAGGAATTCCGGAATGTCGTCTTTATCACGCTTTGCGAATCTCTGTTAGCAGGATGCTTAGTAACCGTTGTTATGCTCTTCGTATTTAAAATGAGGCTGTCTTTCTCACTCTTACTCGGTGCGATTGCGACCGCAACAGCCCCCGCCAGCACTATTATGACGATAAAGGAATACAACGGTAAAGGCCCCTTTGTCGATCTGCTGTTGCGTATCACCGCCTTTGACGATGTTGTCTGCCTTTTTGTGTTCAGTATCATGGTTGCCGTCGTCAATGCACAGGAAAGCGATGTGTTTAATATTATGAGTATTGTGATGCCGATTACGCTTAATGCCGCAATGCTGATGTTGGGATTCATGACCGCTCTGTGTATGGAGTTTCTCATTACAGAAAAACGGAGCTTTGACAATCGCCTGATTTTAGCCGTCGCATTTCTTTTTTTAATTTCCGGTATCTGTTCATACTTCGAGGTAAGCCCGCTGCTTGCCTGTATGGTATGCGGCGCCGTATATTACAACCGGACAAACGATAAAACCCTATTCGACCAAATGAATAATTTTTCTCCTCCGGTGATGAGCAGTTTTTTTATCATCTCCGGTATGAATATGGATCTGACCATTATCGTAACGGCGGGGATTATCGGAGTCGCGTATTTTTGTATCAGGATAATCGGAAAATATATCGGCGCATACACATCGTGCAAAATACTGTCCATCGATAAGAAGATAACGGACAATATGGGTTTTGCTCTGATGCCGCAAGCGGGTGTTGCAATCGGGCTCGCGTTTATGGGGAAAGCGATGCTGCCTGAAAAGGACGGTCTCATCTTATTCAATATCATTCTGGCTTCTTCGGTATTATATGAATTGATGGGACCGGTAACTGCAAAAATAGCGCTGATACGCTCAGGTGCGATTAAGCCTCAGAATATCAAAAATCATTGAAATGATTTCCATTTTACGATATATTAACGAATAGTATCATGAAAATCGTTATTATGTATGAAAATGCGGAAAAGAAAATCGCCGAAGCAGCTGCACGCATTATTGAATCTCATCAATGCGATGTCAAACACTGTCAAGCCGAAAGGTTATGGAAAGACAATACATGCTCTCCCGCAGCTCTGCTACAGGATGCCTCGCATATTTTATTTATTTTCGGTAAGAATACACCTACGTTAGACCCTGCATTTATTTTCATTTTAGGTCTTGGTATCGGAAAGCATCTTCCTATCTTAACACTGGGACAGAGAAAGTCATTACCCTTACCGGAAAACTGTAAACAATTTATCATCCCGTTGGCACTTGATATATTTGAAGATTTTTTTGTTAAAGAGCAGCAGAATTTTCTAACAGTAGAACGAAAGCGGCTTGCCCGCGAACAGCTGCTGGATATCGGCTGTCCTTGTTTTGAATCAAACTTTACGACAGCAGTAGAAGAAGGCAAATACGAAATTGTCAAGCTGTTTTTGGAGGCCGGATTCAGTGCTTCACAGCGGGACACGCGCGGTACTCCGGTACTTTCGCTTGCCGTCAGAAATACACACTATGAGATTACCACACTCCTGCTCACCTATGGAGCAGAGATAAATCTCCGTGCCGAAGACCGTTCCTATTCGGCATTGATGGAAGCCGCTCAAATCGGCGATTTAAAGACCGCAGAATTACTGCTCTCAAAAAATGCCGATACAAACATTCAGAGCAAGGATGGACAAACGGCATTAATACTTGCCGTCGGCAGGCAGGATGTCCCAATGGTACAGATCCTCATCAAGCACAAGGCAGATTGGAATATTTCCGATCATTTAGGTATGTCCGCATTGGGATATGCAAAGCTGTTTCACAATAAAGAGATTTTAGAAGCTATGCAGCAGCCTTAGCTACGTCTGATCCGGCACTATCAATATCAATGTCCTTCAAAAAGATCAGCCGTTTTATTCGGCTAAAAGTGTGTGATAAGGTGAATTATTATGAAAGAGAAACTTGAAAGCTTATCGGTTCGCTGGAAAGAACTGGAAGAAGAAATACAAGACCCTGCGTTGATCAAAAACCAAAGCCGCTACAAGGAAGTAATGCGGGAACATGCCTATCTGTCAAAGCTGATGGAAGAATATGAGCATTATCTCCGGTTTGAAGAAGAAATTACCCAAACCCGTGCAATGATGCAGGAAGAAACCGACCATGACTTGAAAGAGATGGCGCGGGAGGAACTGCATAACCTTGAAGCTCAACTGGAGCAAAGCGAGAACAACCTTAAAGTGTTGCTCATTCCGCCCGACCCGCTGGAAGAAAAAAATATCATTATGGAAATACGCGGCGGTACCGGCGGCGAAGAAGCGGCGCTCTTTGCAGCGGATCTGTTAAAAATGTATACGCACTATGCGGAGTTGAAAAACTGGAAATACGAAATTCTTTCCTCAAATGAAACCGAGCTGGGCGGGTTTAAAGAAGTAACGCTGTCCATTTCGGGCAAATATGTGTACGGAAGCCTCCGCTATGAATCGGGAGTACACCGCGTACAGCGCGTACCGGAAACGGAAGGCTCGGGGCGTATCCACACGAGTGCGGTAACCGTTGCAGTTTTACCCGAAGCTGAGGAAACGGAAATCGTTATCAAGCAGGAAGATTTGCGCATCGACGTTATGCGTGCAGGCGGTCCCGGCGGTCAGTGCGTCAACACCACCGACTCCGCCGTGCGGATTACCCATATCCCGACCGGTCTTGTCGTTATCTGTCAGGACGAAAAAAGCCAGATTAAAAATAAGGCGAAGGCAATGCGCGTATTGCGGAGCCGCCTCTACGATATGGAAGAGGCGAAGAAGCAATCGGAGCGGGCGGAAGACCGGAAAAATCAAGTCGGTTCGGGAGACCGTTCGGAACGCATCCGCACCTACAACTATCCGCAAAACCGTGTAACCGACCACCGTATTAACCTGACCCTCTACAAGCTCGATGCGATTATGCAAGGAGACCTCAACGAAATCGTCGAAGCACTCTGCATTGCCGCCCGCGAGCAAATGATGAAAGCGCAAAGCTAGCCGGATGTTTACCGTCGCCGATGCCCGCCGCTGCGCCGTCGATTTGTTTATGCAGTCGGCAATACTGAAAACGCAGCCCCGCTCGTCTTTAACGCTCGATGCGGACGTCCTGCTGCAGTACTTTCTCAATAGGCCGCGGGCATGGCTTTTTGCCCATGATGACACCGATATTTCCCCGATACGGGAAGCCTTTTGCGCGGCGATAGAGCGGCGCTGTACCGGTTTACCCATTGCCTATATCACCGGCGAAAAAGACTTTTGGGAACTCCCCTTTCACGTAAGTCCCGATGTGCTGATCCCCAAACCCGACACCGAACTGCTGGTAGAGCGGAGCCTCACCGTCATAAGAGAAAAAGCGGCGGCTCTCCTGCCCGAGCAACACCTGTTCATACTCGACCCCTGCACCGGATCGGGCTGCGTTGCAATATCCATCTTGCATACGCTTGAGGCGGAAGGCATCAGGAATATCTGCTGTATTGCCGCCGATATTTCTCCTGCAGCCCTCGCCATAGCCCGCCTCAATGCAGAACGGCTCCTGTCCGCTGAAACACAAACGCGGCTTCATATCATCGAAGGCGATATGCGCGCATTGCCGGAAACCATCACCCGCTTTAGAGAATCACCATCTCCATCTCCATCTTCATCTTCCCTACTGTCCAATATTCTCCGCTTCGACCTCATCGCTGCCAATCCACCGTATGTTCCCTCTGCACTGACGCAGGAACTGCTCAAAGACGGTCGGAATGAACCGGCATTAGCCCTCGACGGCGGCTCCGACGGTCTTGATTTTATACGGATTTTGACAAATAATACCCGTACTGTCCTAAACCGCAACGGAGTCCTTTTAAGCGAGGTAGGAGAATACCATGCCCAAGCCGCCCGCCGGCTCTTTGAAACCGCAGGCTTTTCGGACATCCGTATCCATCAGGACTTAGCAGGCCAAGACAGACTAATCGAAGGCGTATCGGAGCAACCGCACTAAAACCATTTTAGCGGTTGCATTCCTTTCGCGGAAAATTTTCCCAAAATTTTCCGCAATTTATTTTTAGCGAAGGGTCATCACAGCAGACCAATTGATCAAAGCCGCAAAATAATTGAGGTTGTGAGACCATTTGAACCGCGAAGAGGTTCAACTCTGGTCGAACAGACTCAATTATTTTGCGGGGATATTCAAGGAACATCTGGCGTGGGGCACCTGAGGATGACACGATGATACAAAAAGTTGAAAACCTAAGCAGTCTTGAACATTTTTTTGCGCAGTATCCCTGTTATGCGGATGCGGAAAGTCCTGAAGATGCCGCACGGATTACCGCGGCATGGAATCTTTTGCTTAAAAACCGTATATCCGATACGGCAGCTGACGCCCCCATTCCGCATGACGCCGCCCATTCGCTGCGTATGGCGCACAGCCTTGCCGCACTTGAAATGGATTCCGAAAGTATCATCTGCGCGCTGCTCTACAGCGAAGACGGCAGCTTTACGTTACCGGAGGAGCAACTGCGTGCTCAATTCGGGAATACGGCCGCGGATATTTTGAATGCGGCGGCAAAGTTCTCCGATGTAAAGCTGTATAACAAAAGCAAAGAACATACCGATACCGTGTGCAAAATGTTCTTCTCCCTCGTAAGCGACTTACGGGTTATGATTATCCAACTTGCCGACCGGCTCGATAAGATTCGGTATATTTCCGAATATCCTGCGGAACGGCAGCGCGGTATCGCCCGAGAAATCAGCGAAATCTGGGCGCCGCTTGCCCAGCGGATGGGTATTTCCACCGTTCAAAATGAGCTTGAAGATTTAAGCCTTAAATACATTAACCGCGAGGCCTTCGATCAGATAAAAGACGTTGTTGCAGCAAAGAAAAAAGAACGGGAAGCCTTTTTGCAGAGCGCCGAAAAAACCATCTATCAAACGATGGAGAAAGCGGGAATCAAGGTTAAGGTGCAAAGCCGCGCCAAACATTTTTGGTCTATCTATCAAAAAATGAAAAAGCGGAACAAGGCGGCGGATGAATTGTACGACCTCCTCGCCGTGCGGATTTTATGCACCACAGTGAACGAGTGCTATACCATCCTCGGCCTAATGCATACGGTATGGAAGCCGCTTGAAGGCCGCTTCAAGGATTACATCGCGATGCCGAAAGCGAACGGCTATCAAAGTCTCCACACCACCGTTATCTGCAAAGGCGGCCAAACCTTAGAAATCCAAATCCGCACGCACGAAATGCACGAAATAGCCGAGCGCGGCGTTGCAAGCCACTGGGTGTATAAAAAACACAGCAAGAACAAAACGGCAAACGAGCAGGAATTATCTTTTGTACAGCAGGTTAAATCGCTCGCACAACAGCGCTTTAATAATGAAGAATTCCTCGCGGAACTGAAAAGCGATTTATTAAGCGATTCGATTTTTGTGTTTACGCCTAAAGGTGATATTATCGAGCTGCCCGCCGGTGCAACCGCCGTCGATTTTGCATACCGTATCCACTCGTCGATAGGGGAAAAGCTCGTATCCGCGAAGGCTGACGGCGCCATCATCCCGCTTTCCCGCCCGCTCAAAAACACACAAGTGGTAGAGGTTATCACGCACCCGAACGCGCACCCCACGCACAACCAGTACGAAAACGCCCATACAACGCGGGCTCGCCAAAAAATCCGCGCATGGCTCCAACTGCACGAAAATCTCCTTCACACTGAAAAAGAAGAAAAAGGACAGCGGACGGATATTGCCGAAGATTCGGCAAAAGAAGCACCACGGCCGCCCAAAGAAACACCGGAAGAAGCTGAAACGGCAAAACGGGAACTTGAATCAGCTCAAAAGGATCCCAAGAAAAACCCCGCATTGCGGATACGCATCGGCGGTTCTACCAACTTTCCCGTACGTTTTGCCGGATGCTGTAAGCCGACCTCCGATTCTGCCATTTGCGGCTATGTCGCCAACGGCAGAGGAGTTATCATCCATCGAAAAAACTGTATCAACCTCAAAAGAATTCCCGATTTGGAAGCCCGCCTCATTGATGTTGAATGGGATACAAAAGAAAGCAAAAAGGAAAATCCCGAAAAAGCGCAGAAAAAGATTAAGCCGCGTAAGTAATCCGTTCGATATTAAAGATATGAAAAAGAACGGTATTGTTACGGTTATTGCGCTTATCGGCTTCCTGTTTCCCGTATTTGGGGCGGATTTAGAGCTTGACCAAAGCGATCTTGCGGTTATTCAAGACCCCAAGGGCGCCGGATATCACTTTTATATTCGAAAAAAGCCCGATATCGCTTCCATCTTAATGACGGAGACGACAAAGGATCCTCAAAATCGGCTCGATAACTTTGCATACCGCGATTTCCAATACAATAGCATTAACGGAGATGAAAAGCGTATTCTGAATGGCAAAGAACTGGATACCCGCGGAAAGCGGCTTTACAGCCTGATAGACTCCAGTCCCGAAAAAAACACACCGCTCGGCGAAGCATTTCATATCTGGGTACCGTACATTATTTGTTACGGCTATGAATGGGACAGACACGGCGAAGTGCAGGTATTGGATGGTACATTTTTTAATATCCGCGCATTTGAAAAGCCGTATGCCGATTATACCGGCTCTTTTAGCGATAACCCCTTCGTACTGCGTGTAACGCAAAAATCGATTAAGGAAGTGCATGATCCGGCTTTTAGCGAACCGGCCGCCGCTTCTTTTTCGGAACTTGCCCGCTTGAGCGGCAATAAACTGATCTATTCGGAGAATGTTGACGGTATTATGCCGTCGATTGAAGTCATCCTGACGCCGAAGAAGCACAAGAACCTCGATGTGGTGTTTGTTATCGATGCAACCGAAAGTATGAAGGATGATATACAAAAAGTCAGGGAGCTGCTTGCGGCTTCGTTGAAAAAGGTACTTCCCAAATATGATTCCTACCGGATAGGGCTTGTCCTTTATAAGGACTACTATGATGATTTTTTGACTAAAACCGCATCCGATTTTACCTCGGATATCGATCGTTTTTCCGCTGCGCTCAAGAGCTTTAGCGTATTCGGCGGCCGCGACATCCCCGAAGCGGTTTACGAAGGCATCGATGCGGGACTCGACCTTGAATGGCGCACCGATGTGGATACCGACCGTAAACTGATCCTCATCGGCGATGCCCCGCCCCATCCCCGCCCTCAAGGCTCAATTACGAAAGAGAGTATTATCGAAGCGGCAAAGGCAAAGGATGTAAAACTGTTCCCGATTATTTTGCCGCATAATAAGACCTACTAGACCAACCTTTTGAAATATACGGCACATCTACTGCGTCGTACGGCAAAAAAGTGTCCTCAACGTATCAAAGATACGCCTGCGGTACTTTTTTACCTAGCTCCTTGTATCTGTGCCGTCTATTTCAAAAGGCTTACGGAAAGGATGCATCTACTTCGTGATGCACACAAATAAATACTCAACGTATCAGAACGGACAGGGATATCCGGGGTTCCATGCAGTAACAAGTTTGCCCTGAGCAAACTTCCAGCCTCAAAATATACACGGATGTATATTTTGGGGCGAGGATGGCAGTGGTTTTAAGCAGCAGCGAAATTTGGGCTATGCACAAATCTCGTTGTTAAAAAGCGTACAGGAATAGTCATTCCAGTTCTTGAAAAAGGAATCCACTGCATCATGGCCGGCATCGGCAGTAACGGCAGAATAGACCTCTTTCAAGTCTTGACATACCGCCTTGAGGTCTCTTTGTACGAAACAAATTTTGTCGAGCTACGTACCGTGTGTACAATGTAGTGCTGAATATGCATATGAGGAAACACTGCCCTCACTACATCGGGGAAACCGGTAAGTCATCCATACAGGCGATCAAAATATTTTCAGTACCGCGGTTCTTTATTTCTGTCAATACACCCGCGCAGAATTTTGCTCCCCCATTCTCTGAAAGCCACAGTCCTAATACCTCTTTCTTACCTTCCCAATTTATTGCCAGCGCTACTATAACGCTTTATTGACGGTTCTGCCATCTTGTCGGCAATTGACCCGCAAGGCATCAAGAAAAAGAATGGGGTATGATTTATCAAGCGGACAATTTTGCCACTCTTTCACATCCACACCGCGGCTTATATTACATGGGTAATAAGATCTGCTGAAACAGTCACTCTGTAGACTTCCTGCAAGCATAGCTGAATATCCCGACAGCTCATACCGTATGAGTACATCGAAGTAATTTAATCGTTAAACAACGGTGTTCGCTTTTCATATTTAGGAATAATCAGCGGTTCGAAAGTGCTGTTTAGATCACGGGAAACCTATATTTCGGTGGTGTTATTGTCACCCAGAATCACCGTTTCTCACTATATATGTTGCGGTTGTTGCCGTAATACTCTCCTGCATTATCGTGCTTCTTGTAGCCGAGATACTATCCATTGCAGCATTGAGAATGCGCTTATAGAACCGGTCAGTAAGCTGCTGCGATAGTCCGTCTTTTCCGGTCAATTCTTCCTTCGTCATTCCGTGAAAATCAAGCTGGTTGAGCATCTGGCCAATCGCATCTTTTTCTCGTCATTATCTTTTGGCTGTCATTCCTCCTTATAGAGTATCTTCTTTTCAGCCATCTACACAGTTTTTTTATAGGATCCTGAAAGGTGTCGGCGATCTCTTTTTTTGGTGTTATATATTTTTCGATGGTTCCTGTGTATCGCCTTTTTTTAATTTTTTTTCAACACGGCTTATAAATTGAGTCAGTGATATATCGAATGCTTTTGCAATATTGTTAATAATGGTGAGAGACGGTAATTTTATGCCTTTTTCAATTTCAGAAATATATACTTGATGCGAATCAATAACATCTGCCAATTTTTCTTGAGACAAATGCTTTTCTTTCCGTAGTTCCCGTATAGTATCTCCCACTTCTTTATTCACACAACAAGTATAAGTTTTTATAAGCAAAAACATTACAAGCTATTGTTTATAAATAAAGCTATATGCTATAATTTATAAAATAGGTCGAAAGAATGTCAGATTGACCTGACTAAAGATAAGCGGGTGCGGAACTGATTTGACATGCTTGCCTCCGAAAAATAATAATTGCAATGAAAAAATCATTGTGAAAGGAAGGTCGAAATGAAACAAAAGAGATTAGTTTCAGCAGGAAAGTTTATAGCGTATTTTACCGTGCTGCTTTTATTTATTAGCGTTACTATGAGTTGTGCATCAACTCCCAGGCCTGTTTCGGATGAATATGTAGGTCGTTATGAAGGTGAATTTGTGCAAGGGCTCACCGCCAATAGTAGTAACTTAAAATGGACAGCTGAGGTAAGGAAAAATGGCGAGTTTGTTATTGAGGTAAACAAGCAGATTACTACGGGACTGATTCGAGAAAATGGTAAATTTTATGCAGAGCCGAAATATTCTCCCTTTTACGTTTCAGTAAAATACGAGGGAGAAATCGATAAAACTTCTGGATATGTTACGGGTATAATTAAGCCTACGGGAATACACGCATTATCAGGAGCGGTTGTTGGATCCATAACTGGTAAAAGAATCAAATAGTATCGTATAACACTTTGAGTTGGTTCTAGTATCTTTTTTTGTTCCGAAAAATATACTAGAGCCTTTCATTGTATTTTCATCGTTTTAGAATCTGATAATTAGTCAAAAAAACTTACCTTAAGTATTTGGGAAGCACAAATCAAGTACCTAAAATAGCCTGAAACTTTCAGCTTTTCCGGAGAAATTTTAGACATATACTTGCAATACCTTATCTTGCATAGAATGAAAAATATGCGTACACTTCCTTATTATGGAGAGCTTACAAACCGAAGCGTTGCAGCGGATTGCTGCGTTTAAAAAACAAATGGCCGTATCAGTTATCGGGCAGGAGCAGCTGATTGATGACATTCTCGTCGCTTATATTGCAGGCGGACACGTGTTATTGGAGGGGGCGCCCGGTCTTGCCAAAACCTTAACGGTACGAACTTTTGCGGAGCTTTCTCAATTAAGTTTCAAACGCATCCAGTTCACGCCCGACTTGCTGCCTGCCGATCTCACCGGAACGCTCATCTTTGATTCTACCGCGCATCGCTTTGCGGTACGAAAGGGGCCGCTTTTTGCGCACGTAGTGCTGGCTGACGAAATAAACCGTGCTCCGGCAAAGGTTCAATCCGCATTGCTTGAAGCGATGGCGGAAGGTCAGGTTACCATCGGCGAAACGAGCTATCCCCTCCCCGAACCGTTCTTCGTGCTTGCAACCCAGAATCCGATTGAACAGGAGGGTACCTATCCCCTTCCCGAAGCGGAACTCGACCGCTTCCTGTTTAAACTCTTCGTCCCCTACCCTAAACCGGCGGATGAGCTCATCATCATGCTGAAAAGCGAAAATATCACCGCTTCGGTAAAGAAAACACAAGCTCCTGAAACCGAAGCAATTCTTTCCGTCGATATGCTCCATACCATCCGCAGAGGCGCCGAAGCCGTCCGCTGCACCGAAGGTTTACACGAATACATTATCGCGTTGGTTACGGCGACCCGCCCCATTATTGAAAAACGTGAAGAGCTGCCCCGCGGCAGTTATCTTAGCTATATCACCGTCGGAGCATCTCCCCGCGCGAGTATCGCCCTCTACCGGTGTTCAAAAATACGGGCATTTTTGAACGGACGTGACTATGTCCTGCCCGAAGACGTAAAGACTCTCGCCTACCCTATTCTGCGCCACCGCTTAAAACTTTCGTATGAAGCGAGCGCGGAAAATATCAGTGCAGATGAAATTATCGCCGAGCTGCTCGAACTTATTCCGCAGCCGTAACATATTGGAGGAACTATGAATAAAGAACTTGACGCCGTAGCGCTTTCGATACGGAGCCTTTCAATCGATGCAATCGAAAAAGCCAATTCCGGCCATCCCGGACTTCCGCTCGGAGCCGCCGAACTCGCAGCGGTGCTGTACGCAAAAATTTTACGGCATAATCCGAAAAATCCCCAATGGGTAGACCGCGACCGGTTTGTACTGTCGGCGGGGCACGGGTCTATGCTCTTGTATGCCGCGCTGCATCTTGCCGGTTACGATCTTTCGCTTGACGATATCCGCTCGTTCCGGCAGATCGGTTCCCGCTGCGCAGGGCATCCCGAATACGGCCTCACCCCCGGCGTCGAAGCCACCACCGGGCCGCTCGGTCAGGGCATTTCTACCGCAGTCGGTATGGCGATTGCCGAAGCGATGCTTGCAGCGCGGTTCAACACCGAAGAGTACCGCATTGTCGATCACTACACCTATGCGCTGGTGGGAGAAGGCTGTTTAATGGAAGGCGTTTCTTCCGAAGCATCGAGCCTCGCCGGTACGTTGAAACTCGGTAAGCTCATTGTATACTATGATAAAAACAATATTACGATAGACGGCTCCACCGATATCGCCTTTGCCGAAGATGTTACAAAGCGGTACGAGGCTTACGGCTGGCAGGTGCTGCACGGGTCGATGTATTCCTACAGCGATATAGAAAAGCTCACTGCGGAAGCAAAAAAAGATCCCCGCCCATCGCTCATCATACTCGATTCGGTGATCGGAAAGGGAGCGCCCGCCGTTGAGGGAACCGCCGCCGCACACGGAGCGCCGCTCGGTCAAGAGAAGCTGGCGCAGGCAAAGAAGACGCTGGGGCTTGATCCTGCAGAACAGTTCTTTGTCGCCCCCGAAGCCTATCGTTATTTTGAAGAGCGGCAAAAGGAATTCGCTCAAGCGGAAGCGGAGTGGGATAGCCGCTTTGCCGCGTGGAGCGCCGCCTACCCCGAACGGCGCAAAGAATGGGATCGAAGCTTTGTACAAGGCGGTATTGACCAAGCTATACTCGACGGTGTAGCCGATCCTATCTTTAAAAAAGATGAAATGATTGCGACGCGGGCGGCTTCTAAAACCGCACTGAACGCTTTTGCAAAAGCATTCCCGAATCTCGTCGGCGGTTCGGCGGACTTGCAGGGGCCGAATGCGGTCGCCTTGCAGGATGCCCAATCGTTTACCGCCGCAACACCGCAGGGACGATACATCCACTTTGGTATCAGAGAATTCGCGATGGCAACGATTACCAACGGTATTCAGCTGCACGGCGGTTTTCGCGCCTTCTGCGCAACCTTTGCCGTGTTCTCTGACTATCTGCGCCCTGCGCTCCGGCTCGCGGCACTGATGCGCATCCCTTCTATTTTTGTATTAACCCACGACTCCATCTTTGTCGGCGAAGACGGCCCAACCCATCAGCCGGTGGAAACGCTCGCAAGTCTCCGCGCCATTCCTAATCTACTGGTACTCCGCCCTGCCGATGCGGAAGAAACCGCCGTCGCATGGAGAATTGCGCTTGAGCAGAAAGACCGGCCGGTCTGTTTAATACTGAGCCGTCAGAATTTGCCAATACTGGAAAAAGCCGAACCTCAGTGGAAAGCTCTGATGAAAACTGCCGGCAGCTATATCGTAAAAGGCACCGACGACGATCCTGAGATAACCGTGCTTGCAACCGGTTCCGAGGTAAGCCTTGCCTGCGAAGCCGCAGAGCTCGCCGCTCCGAAAAAAGTACGGGTTGTTTCCGTTCCGTCGAAAGAGCTGCTGGATGCACAAACAAATCCGTTTAAAGCACAGCTAGCCGGTAACAACACCCGTGTGATGGTTGCGGAAGCGGGAGTTAAACAAGGCTGGGAAGGCTGGGTACAGTCACCGGAAAAAGATATTTTCTCGATAGAACGTTTCGGCGAATCGGGACCCGCAAAAAAAGTTGCGGAACATCTCGGATTTACCGCCCAAGCGCTTGCCGCCCGTATCAAAGAATAGAAGCAAAGGATTACCAAGGCTGCTCACCCTATGCAGTCTTGGTAAACTTAAAAGGAGAGAGATAATGAAACATATAAAAAAACTTACAGCGCTTTTAGTCTTGAGTATATGCTTTGCGCCTGCTTTTACCGAAACCATTCAAAACGGAATACTTGATCTCCGCCGGAACAACTTCAATGACGCGCAAAGTATCGGAATAAGCGGTAAGATGGGATTTTATAATCGTCAGTTACTTTCTTCACCGGAAGATGTACGTAACCCTACGGTATTTATCGAATCTCCTAAAGAATGGAGCACAACCGTTTTATCCGACGGAACAAAGATGTCTGCATTCGGATACGGTACTTATACTCTGCAGATTTTATTACCGGAACAACATCCTGAATTAGCAATACAATTTTCTTCTCCGGTTTCCGCATGGAGTCTCTATGTAAATGGAGAGCTGCAAGACCATTCAGGACAAGTCGGGTCTTCACGAGAAACATCGATCCGCGGCGAAGCAAATATTCTCTATTATATTCCGAAAGACATAACCGAAGTATGCATGGCTATTCAAGTTTCAAACTTTTTCCATTCGCGCGGCGGTATTTATCAAACCATTAAGTTTTCGACAAAGACAAAAGCCGACAACACCAATTTTGCATTCCT
Source organism: Treponema sp. OMZ 857 (assembly GCF_024181085.1). NCBI lineage: Bacteria > Pseudomonadati > Spirochaetota > Spirochaetia > Treponematales > Treponemataceae > Treponema > Treponema sp. OMZ 857. Next base: position 1,405,796 of record NZ_CP051147.1, on the reverse strand, counting down.
TTTTATTGAGATTTTCGTTTTCGGCTTTGGGGTCGCAATTATTCTGTATCATCTTGCACTCTATCTATTTCAGCCTGATAATAAAAGTATCCTATGGTTCGTACTCTTTAGTATTCTCGTCGTTCTCCGCAACATGGTAAAGGGGCCTGTCTTTAGAATCCTCTTTTCTTTTTTATCATGGAACATCGATACTAAAATCGACTATCTTACCTTTGCATTACTCAGTTTTTCCGTAGTCGGTTATTTTGCAGCGCTCTATCCTAAAGATACCCATAAAATTATCAACCGTATCATTATGATTGAGGCACTGGCGTACACCGCTTTTATTTGTGTAACGCCGTCTTATATCTACGGAAAGCTCATACAAGTTCATCAATTAGTGATTGTTATGATTATCGTTTATGTCATTTATTTAATCATCAAGCTGCTCATACGTAAACGGGAAGGTGCAATATTTATTGTTATCGGCATTCTCATTCTGACGATTTTCACATTAAACGATTTGTTTTACAGTATGATGATTGTATCGACAGGAAATTTACTACCGTTCGGTTTTTCCGCATTTTTATTAGCGCAGGCATTCGGGTTTGCATGGAAAACACACACTTACAACCGTCAAAGTGAGGAGATAAAAATACAGCTGTCGGATTCCGACAAGCAGAAAACGCTTTTATTTAATGAAATAAGACACACCAGCGACAAACTGCAACGGCAAGAAACGGTTCTGTCACAAAACATGGACGGCGCAGAACAGGCAATGCAGGCCTTATCGATTCAAGTGCAAACATTAAAATCTGAAATGTCCGAACAAAGCAATCAACTCCGCAGTACGCAAAATGCAACCGACAGCTTTAACGCTTTCTTGAATACGATGCGGCAAGGAATTGAACGGCAATCGGATGCAGCGGAAGAAACGGTAACGCAGATTAAACAGTTAAACGATGCTACTAACGGACTAACGGAAAAATTCAACGAAATAAATCATAACTTTTCTTACATCCGTGAAGCAAGCGATGCCGGTAAACATCATTTAATAACGGTTACGGATATTATCAATGCCATTTATGAAAGCTCGGAAAGCCTGCTGGAAACAAACCAAATTATTACTGCTATTGCAGAGCAAACGAATTTATTGGCAATGAATGCGGCAATAGAATCTGCCCATGCCGGTGAAGCAGGAAAAGGATTTGCAGTCGTTGCCGACGAGATACGGAAACTTGCGGAAAACTCCGCGTATGAAGCCGATAACACCGGTAAGATTTTAAAGCATATTAATAAAAGCATTAAAGACTCTGCAGAAGCTTCGGAAGTGTTGCGAAAAAGTTTTGACAATATCAATACGCAGGTCAATAACTTCCAGACGATACTAGGAGATATTTCATCCTTCTTAAAAGACGTCGATATGCAGGCAGAAAAAATGAACATCGCTATGCAATCGCTCGCTGATCAATCCGTTGATGTTCAAGAGGAACAAACCGCAGTTCAGCAACTAAGAAACAGAATTAATGAAAGCTTTACCAGCTTATTGCAAGCAACCGAAAAAGTACATACGGAAATAACGGCTATGTTCACAAATATCAAAAGCTTAAATGATGCAGTTCAGACAACACGCGGAGTAGAAGCCGAAACAAGCGAATCAATCGGTACGCTCAATGCACTGATTACACACACCGATCATCTGCATAACATCAAAACGAATGAATAAATAGCTGAAACGAATAACGGCATCTCTTAAAACTATACCTGAGTTTCTAGAGATGCCCATGCTCTACCATGTAAAAGTCCCCTTCAGCCATATAGCGCTTATCTTGTGTAAGGCCGCAAAGTCGCCCTTGCCGTCATAGCCTTTGGTGTACAGATCACCGCCGAGTGCAAAATTGATATTATCAGTGAGTGCATAGCTAACCGAATAGGTGCTGGATGTACTGCCGTAGTTTATATCGATAACACCGCTAGCCGAAAGTTTGAGCGTGTCGCGCAAGAATGTTTTACTCACACTGAGGCTGACAAAGCCCTTGTGCATCGGCCGCTCTATATCGTTTTTATGGTTGAGGATGAGATCTTCAAAATACTGAGCGCTCAGCGTCCACGAACTCTTGATCCAGTCAATGCCGGCAAGCATCAGCAGCTGGTGTTTTTTTGGAGAATTAAACTCAAGCATAACATCATCGGGGGTTTGTTTTTTCAAATCATTGACAGACTTTTCTGTCAGCAAATTCTTTGGTTCAAAGAACCGCTCTCCTACCCACGCAGTTTCCAACCTGATCGTTACATCGCCTGCAGGAATCGCTGCATCGATACCAGCCATTCCGATACGGTAATACTCTTCATTTAAATTGATATGCAGCTCTTTCGGTACGTATGGATTTGAAAGTGGATGATGTGTACCGCCTGGATTAAACAAACCCTTTTTTGCATACCCGCTTTTTACATAACGCGGATTTTTATCCCAGCCGTAAAAGCCGGAAACGGAAAAATCGATGCCGGGTAGAAAGAAAGAAAAACGGGCGGCCACTTCCGTGTCGGTAAACATCTTTGGTTTTGCACTTTCCGTCTTTGTGTACTGAATTGGAATGGAGCCGAGCGGAGTTTTGGTATCGTAAAAATTCGGCGTGTCGATATAGTACAGGCCGTCTTTTGCGCCGTTTTCAAAGCCGAAGCGCGGTAGTTTATTCGGGGTAAAAAACGGTACTGCAACCGCTTCAAACGTAAACAGATCGTGAAAAAAACGCAGGCGGACGCTGTCCGACGGAAGCCGCGCATCATCGCCGCTAAAGGCGATAAACTCCGAGCTGTCCCGCGCACTTAACACATCGGTGAGTCTAAATCCGTCAGCCTGTCCCCACGCAATAACCTGCCGCCCGACACTGATATCCCATATTTCACCCGAATAGCGGTAATACGCTTCGTTCAGCCGGAAGCCCGTGCGCGCAGGGTTCCGGTAATTGTATTCGGCTGCGGCGGAAATAACTGCGTAAGAAGAACCGGCAGAGACCTCACCGTTCATCCGGGCAATCGAACGGGATGCTCCGTATTCGAGATTTTTTTTAGCATCATTCCAACGAACACCGTGCAGTGTTTCAATTTTGCCGCTTAGCGTAAATATCGGTTTTGCACTGCTATCTTCCGCATCATCGGAAAATTCGTCATCTCCTAAATCATCATTTATTTGAGATGCAGTTTCACTATCGGATGATGTATCAGTTGCTTGAGCTATTCCCACCTTTCCGTCTACACCTGCTGCCTCCTGCGCACTGCAGGGAAGCGCCAATACAAAAAACAGTAAACAAATAATAGCTCCTGACAAAAATGCTTGTCTGTATTTCCGTATTGTGTTCATATCGTCATTACTCCTTCTTTTCATTTTATTCGTGCGGAGGGCTTAAGAGTAATACTCCAACACTTTTTGAAAATACCCTCTCCCAGCGCCTTTTGAAATAGACGGTGTAGATACGAGGCGCGAGCACAAATTAACCGCAGGCGTATCTTTGATACGTTGAGGATTAATTTGTGCGCAGCAACGAAGTAGATGCACCGTATATTTCAAAAGGATTACCTAATCTTCCCTTCTTCCAATGAATTCACCCTAAAATACGAGTCTGAAATGTTTTTATTGAACTCGTGCTTGAGCGTTTCAATAACGGTTGTGTGCTTTTTTTGCAGATTATTCATTTCCATTTTGCCCGCAGTCCAAAAACCGTCTTTTTTTTCGATACCGCTTACCGTAAGCACTTTCAGCAGCGCGCCCTGCTCGTCATAAAATTCCGCCTTTACCTGCACCAGCGATTCCTTATCAATCCAGGAAACATACTTTGAGTACATCGATTTTTTTACCGGAACCGATTCAACTTTCCAACAGTTTTTCCCATCTACGGTTTCTTCTGCAAGCAATGTATACGTGTAGTCATCGATCTTGTGCCCGCTTATATCATCGTAGGTAAAATCGGTACCCATAAAATAGTCCTGACTTGAAGAGCCGGAAATGCGTTTTGACTTTTTAAGCGCAGGCATATAAAGCCAGCGGTCATCGTTTTTCGAAGCATCATCATACGAGAAAGAAAGATAGCCAACGCCCTTTACATCGGCAGGCAGCATAAACACCATCACCGTTTTCTTTTCGCTACCGTAATCTTTTGAATATGCAGTAACTTCGCGTACCCGTTTTTTTCCGCCGGAATTGATGAGCGTCATTCGCATCGTAAACGAATCGGTTGCAGCTTTTTCGCGTTTATCAACCTTTTGCATAATCTCTTTACCCGTCAACTCTTGCGCAAATGCAAGGCTTAGGGACATCGCTACAAATACAGTCAGCGCAATCAAATGTTTTGTTGTTTTCATACTATCATTTCTCCTCTTTTCCAAACGGTTTGCTTATGTAAATCAGTACCGGGGTCATCAAATAGTCGGCGGCGAGCGCAGACAGAAGGCCGACCGCAGCTAATACACCGAGACGTAGAATCGCATCAATCTTACACGTAAGATACACTAAAAATGTTGCAGACAAAATAATCGTTGTCATCGCAAGTGTCTTTCCGATGGAATAAAACGTCTCGAAAATTACACGGTCATAAGATTTCTCTTTGTCAAAAAGATATTTGGTGTGGTTGGTAAAGTGAATGGTATCATCAACCGCAATACCGAGAATCATCGGCATAATTGCCATCGTCATAAGATCCAGCGAAATACCGAGATAGCCCATAATTGCACCGATGACAATGACAGGAAAGATATTCGGGATAAGCCCGATAAGTCCCATCTTAACACTGCCGAACACAAGCATCATTAAAATTGCAATCGCAACGAGTGAAGTTAAAAAAGAATACAATTCGCCGAATACGATTTTGTTGTTCAATTCCGCAAATTGTACGGCGGCTCCGATTAAATGACAATCGGCCTGCGGAAACAGTTCCGCGCATGTTTCCTCAATGGTTTTCATATTCGATGCAAGTTCGTTCGCATCATACGAGGCAACATCAATCGCCATACGGAGCGTGCGGAAATCTTCATCAACCCAACGTGAAGTTTTGCCGCCGGAAATTTCGTACAAGAACAGCAGCTGGGTGAGCAACTCTTCATCATCAGGAATCGTGTAAAAGGCAGGATCATCGGAGTGCATCGTTTGATTCATTTCTTTGACTACATCTAAAATGGAAAAAATTTTCGGTACGCCGTTATTTAATTTTGTGAGTCTAAAGGTTCCGATAAGGGTGCTCAGCTCATCAAGTTTTTTAAGTACATCAGGATCTTTTACCGAATCGTCTTCATCAAAGGTGAGCATAATGTTGTAGTTAAAATAAGAGCCGAGCTGCGACTGCGTAATTTCATAAAGACGTTTAATATACGGAATGCGCAAGCCCATAAATTTAAAGCTGTCCATATTGACATCTATTCTGAATAAGGCCGGAATACACGCAGCAGTGATGAGCGTAAATGCAGCGATGATTGCTTTGCGTCTTTTGATAACAGTACGCCCGAAGCGTTCAAACCGTGCATCCAATTTTTGAGCACGCGAGGCCTTTGCATTGTGAGCATTTGCCGAATCTTTACCGGCCTCAATATCTTTTCCGAAGCTCATCAAAATAGGAATAAGAACACTGACATAAATATACACGGCAAACACCATTGCAGCGCTTGCAGCCCCCATCCAGCGCATCGGTTTAAGGTCGGTCGTTAAAAACGACAACACCGAAACAACAGTAGTAACGACGGTAAAAAAGAGCGGCCACCCGGTATTTTCAATTGAATCGATTACTGCTTCTTTTCGTTTACCGATTACATAGAAACTGGTTTTAAACGAATTGACAAGGTGAATTGAATAACCGACCGAAAGCGCCATCGCAAGCACAATCGGAACCGACATCATTTCCGACTTTCCGGAAATGTGCAAAAAGCCCATGATGCCGAGTACCGTGGTAATACCGAAGAAGGTTGCGAACAACGGCACAATCGTTCCGCGGAGCGATCTTGTAAATATGATGAGCAAGATAATCATACAGAGAAAACTCAATCCTACGCTTTTTGTGGTCTCGTGTCCCATCACTACTTTTTCTTCCGTTTCGGTATAGGGAAGCCCCGCAGGTTTTATCGTATACGCGGCGCTATGATATTTAGAATCGGTAACAATGTCGATTGCCGCTTCTCCGATAACGTACATCGGCGCCGTCGTCGAAGTTTTACTCCAGACTTCTTCAGGCGGTGTCGCCTTGAGCGACAGTACCAGCCATGTTTCCGTCGCATCCTGTGTTACGAGCTTATTCACAATCGACTTACGCGAAAGGATAAAGTCTTTGGCAGCTTTTAATGCGGCAGGATCGGAAGGAATACCGTCCCGAAACGGATTGGTGATTTCTATGCCTTCGTCCGTACCAACGGTAATATCCGTATCGGTAATCGAAGTGATGGAATCCGCATACGGTACTTTTTCCAAAAGTTCCGCGCCGATATCTTTAATCGCTTGGAGCACCTCCGGCTTAAATACATCGTCTGATTCAAAGAGCAGCACGATCGAATCGTTACTGCCGAACAATTCCTTAAACCGCGCATCATTCTTTTTTGTGCTTTCTTTTACGGTTAAAAACTCGTCTTCATCAGCCGAGCCGACCTTAAAACTTTTTACACCTATAAGCCCCGCAACCGTTACAGTCGCAAGCAGAACCAAACAGAGCCAGCGGTATTTTAATTGAAACTTTGCAATCTTTTTAAAGAATAGATGCATCCCTTCAAGTTTCATGCCATGAACCTCTTACAATACTGAAATAGTAAACACTGTTTACTATTTCAGTATAAGATTCCCCTAGGAATTGTCAATAGGTATGATTGAATTTGCGATTTAGTTATTCTTCGGATCCGTTAAAACAATCTGAGGCCATTACCTTGATCATATTTCCGGCTGCATAATTTTATTCCAGCAGAAATACATGACATCAGTTAATATATCGATAAATCCTTGAGCTTTTTCGTAAGAATACTCATGGGTGATAATTTCAAAAAATGGTGTTAAGGCAGTACTGTAAATCAAATGAAGCTGATCGTCGCTTAAAGGCCGGATATTGATTCCATGTTTTTTAAAATCGGTGATACATTTTTTACATGCTGTAACATCCGCCATTACAAATTCATGGCGGATATTTTCGTATTTTGTTCCTGTCGCACGGTTAAACAACAGTTTAAATTCATCAAAGCGGCTATAAACAAGATTATACAAATTCCATATCGATGTGCGTATAACTTCTTTTATCGCTGCCCCATTTTCTGTTTTGAATAGCTCGACTACGGTTTCGGAAAAATCGGTGCCGATACTTAACGTTTGTGCAATGAGCGGCTGCACGAGCGCTTCAAAAATTGCAGCCTTTGACGGAAAGTGTTTGTACAAAGCACCTGCCGTTATTCCCGTCATTGCTGCGATGGAACGCATGGATGCTTTTTCAAAGCCTTTTTGCAAAAACTCTATTTCTGCATTTTTGAGAATTTCAGTATAAGTATCGTGCTTTTTTTTCGATTCTTTCATTACTGATAGTATAGATTGCCGTTTGCAAATTGTTAAGAGGGCAACTTTCTTAACCTCAATTCTCACTCAGCGTTTTATGCTGCAACAGCTGCATCGTCCGGCGGTTGAACCATGAAAGGGAACCGTCATAGTTCACACTGACAATGTATGTATCCGTCATCAGCGCTTTACGAGGAAGGGCGTAATCCCGCGGAAGCTGCCGAATCGTTCGCCGCCTTTTATCATAATAACTCAGCTGATTTTTCCCGAGGTTGGTCAGCACTGCGTATCCGTCATCGTAGAGTGAAGCGTGTAAGTTTTCATCCCCGTATGACAGTGCCGCGGTAAAACTGCTGCGGGCGGGATGTACCGTATCGATCTTCATGGTCATTAAATCGGTCTGAGCCGCCTTCTCTGTTTTTAACCGAAAACAGGAAAACGTATTTTTTACTTTATTATTTGCCTGTGCAGAAAACGCAATGTCTCCGTCCATATTAAGCGGAATGGTTTCCCCTGTCCTAATATCGATAAGAAGGAGCGGCTGGCGGATAATACCGCCGGTACTTTTAGTGATAAGCACATAGGTATCGTCAACCTGTACGGCATCTTGCAATCCGGCAGCTTGATACGTAAATAACTGCGCACCGCTTTTACCATCCAGTAAGACAAGCCCGCTAAATGCCCGCACCGCCGCGATAGTATCTTTATACACCGAAACCGAATTCAGCCGTTCCCGCGGGCGGTAGAGAATAGCAGGTATTTGACCTTCTTCTGCATAATATAGCGGCACATTTTTTTCCGCAGACCAAAATAAAAACCCGTTGCCGTATACCGTACACCGTTCTCCCGAAACGGATTGGATGACAGGCTCCGGCTTATCCGTCGGAGAAGCAGCGGCATAGAGCGTCGAACCGCTCAGCATATAGATTTTGGAATCCTTTGTGCATATATCGCTCACTTGAATTGAAGTGTCGATATTCAACTCCGTCAGCGAAATTGCCGCATCGCTATTTTGCTTTAACCGGTATAGTCTACCGTCATCGGTTCCGATGACAACCGTCGAGTCAACATGCCTGGCAGCTGTAATAGCGGCCGGATACGGAAGGCTAAAAGCAGGAGATTTCTTATTTCCCTGAGATAAATGCCATGTTTGCCGCGTATCGCCTTTTTCAATCCACACCGGTAAGCTATCCGTAATTTTCCCTGCAAACAACGCCGAACGCGCAGGATAGTTTTCCAGTACCTCACCTGAAGCAGCTTTCACAACTACGACATTCCCGTTTTTATAGCCGATAATCTGCGTGTAATTCTTAATAAGCTCAGGACTTTCCAACCGATCCTCTGTCTCGTATTGGGTAAGAATAGATTTTTTCGCAATATCGGCATACACAAGCCTGCCGGTCTCCCCATACGTTACAATGCTTTTTTCACTCGGCCCCGTTGCTGCAAGCAGCACAATTCCCGGCGGACGCGGATACACTTTTTTTACATTTCCGTTGATATCAAGAACCGTAATACCTTCCGTCGAGGCAGTTCCGATAAACAGATATGTCCCTTGCGCCGACCACGATAGGGAGAGGACTGAGCTGGCAAAACGTTTTGCATACAGCTGTTTTTTTGTTTGCCAATCCCACAGAGAAATTTTATGAATGCTGAAACCGTCTGTTTCATAGACGGCAACCATAGCTTTTTTAGGATGTGCAGCTATGCGCTTGACCGGCATAGCCGAAACCTGCCACGTTTCGGGCTTCATCGTTCCATACGGAAATCGAGTGATAAAACCGTCTTTTCCTGCAGCAAAAAAAGAACGCGTCACAGAAGAATCGGCAATAGCAGTTACGCCCCCCTCAAATCGATGAGCAATGCGTGCCCGTTCCAAACTGTTTTTTAAAGAAGGGTCTTGCCCCCGTACTCCGTTTTTTTGCGTATTAGGGATGTTTTCATCAGAATCGGATTCAGCCTCTGACTCAGGGTTATGAGAATCTTCCGTATCAGAAGTGTTTTTATCGGTAGGAGATGCAGTATCATCCGATTCTAAGGGATCAGGTTTCGATTGTTCATCGGGAGCAGTTTGTCCGATTTCAGAAATCGCAGATTCGGAGTCGCCTGGAGATGTCACGATATTGCCGGTTGTCTGAGCTGCTGCACTTGCAAGAAAACATATAAACAGGAACAAAAACGAAAATCGTTTAAATTGCCGTATCATGATCATCTCCTTCAGCATGAATATTCTTATAGGAAAGATAAGGACCGAGCCATAAGGCTTGAAATACCTCTTTGTGCTTTTTCGCTTTACGATCCGCTTCAATCGAACGGTAAAGATTCAGAGGAATACGCATTACTGCAACTTCTTTTTCCCGTAAGCCATGCACATGAAATTCAATAGTATCATCGTGGAGTTTTTCAAACAGGATTTGAATTTGCTTACCCTTAATATTCTTTCCGTTATCCAGCAAAAAAAATTTTACCGCTTCCACAATTTCCGGATCCAAGCCGGAATCAAGTACGGCAATCCGATCCGCAAGTTCAGGATAACCGATAACGGGCGTTTGTCCTTTCTTCAGAAATTCAGTCTTTAACTTTTTATTATTTTCCGCATCAATTCGAACCGCACCTGCACAAAAAGCAAGACATTCCATACGCTTCTTTTCGGGTACAAACAATAGCGTTATTTTTTTCGATTTCCACACAAATTCCGTTTCCAGCTCGATGTTGACTTTTGAATGGCAGGACGGACATATAAAAGACAAAAAAGAGCCTTTCTTTATATCTTCTTTGATTGCGGGACGGGCATCAAGATCAATTGTTTTTTCATATTCCACATCAAACGAACAGTCACACTTACAGGTAATTTTTTGCATAGTTTTTTCCTTATTTCATAATATATAAGATATCCGCCCAGAGCGCAAAGAAAAAAAGTACGGCGATAAAGGCGACTCCTACAAACTGTAGGTAATATAAAATGCGAGGAGGTATTTGCCGGCGGACGATACATTCGACAAAGGCAGTAAAGATCAATCCGCCGTCTAGAATGGGAATGGGCAAAAGGTTCATTAAAAAAAGAGACACGCATATTACCGCAACAATTTCAGCGATATTCACAAAGCCCGCCCGTACATTCTCACTAAAGCCGTCTGCTGCAAGACCGCCGATCATCGAACTGATTCGTACCGGTCCCGCAACCGCTTCGGTCATACTCACCCCTTTAAACAAAAGCCCGAGGCTTTTCAGCGTAACAGCCATCAGCCCTCCTGTTTGCACTATCCCTTGGCGCAAACTGGTAATAAAATCGGTTCCTTTCTCGGTTACGGTGATATAGGTCCAATTCAAACCGAGATCAACACTGCCGTTTTCCGTGCGGACAAGGTTTACCGGCAGCTCAATCCGCTCTCCGTTGCGGATAAGCTCAAAAAGCGCGGTCTTTTGCGTATAGTCGCGGAAAAAGTATATCAGCGCCATCTGATTATCGAGCGCCGTCCCGTCAATGCCAGTGATACGGTCGCCTGCTTTTACTCCTGCTAAATCGGCAGCGGAATCTTTCCGTACAGATGCAACTTCGAGCGGTACATAACGGTAAATACCGACCTGCCCCGCACCGGTCTTTTTATTCAAATCAGGGCGTATAGTCATACTGAGCTGCTTGCCGCCCCGTTCAATAAGCATCGTGAGCGATTCTTCGGGATGAAGCGCGATAATCTGCTGAATATCAGCGAAATTCGCTGTCTTTTGATCGTTAATTTGGAGGATACGATCGCCTATCTGTAAACTGGCTGTCCGCGCAGGCGATTGGTCGCTCGAATCGAGGCAGTATACCGGTACGATACGGTTATCGGTGGTGTAATATGTCCTTCCGAGTCCGCTTATCATGGCAAGTGCGGCGGCGGCAAGCAAAAGGTTGGCAAAGGGCCCCGCAAACGCTATCAGTATCCGCTTAAAAGGGTGCGCGGCAAAAAGGCTCCCCTCTTCCTTGGGAACACTGGGCAGTTTTTTTTCGTATGCCTCTCTAAACGCGTGTTCGCCCTTCATGCCGCAATAGCCGCCGAGGGGAATCGCCGACAGCCGGTAGTCGGTTGCACCGAACTTTTTATGCAGCAGTACCGGCCCCCAGCCGATGGAAAAGCTTTCTACCGACACTCCACAGAGCTTAGCAGCGATGAAGTGCCCCAGCTCATGGATAAATATGACAATGCCGAGTACCGGCAATCCGATCAAAAATTTTAACATATTGTTACAGTCCTTACATTAAGTGCTTGATGACGGCGTCTGCGCGGCGGCGGGCGGATTCGTCGATGCGCATAACCTCCGCTATATCCTTCGGCGCGGCGCTCCAATCTTCCTGCATCACCTGTGCGGTAATCTCCGCAAGCTGAACGAAACGCAGCTTGCCGTCCAGAAACGCGGCGACCGCCTGTTCATTGGCGGCATTGAATGCTATCGGATATCCTGCCTTTTTACGGGCGGCGGTAAACCCGAGCGATAGCATCGGAAAATCCTCCGTCCGTGGCGGTTCAAAGTGCAGGTCTACAGGCTTGGTAAAATCGAGTGGTGCAAGATAGGGCGGCGGCTCTTCAGGATAGCTCAGCGCAGCAAAAATAGGATTGCGCATATCGGGCGGAGAAAGCTGCGCATAGATTTCACCGCCGGTAAGCTGCACCATCGAATGTACAATACTCGACGGATGCACCGCAACGGTAATACGGTCGGCAGGAATATCAAAAAGATGCACCGCTTCGATTACTTCCAAAGCCTTATTGGCAAGCGAGGCAGAATCGATGGTAATCTTAGCGCCCATCGTCCATGTCGGATGCTTTAGCGCATCCTGTAATGTCGCCTCTTGAATACGCTCCTTCGTCCATGCCCTAAACGGACCGCCGGAAGCGGTAATAATCAAGCGTTCAATAGCCTCCCGCCCGTGTGCTTGTATTAAACTGTAAATGGCTGAATGTTCGGAATCTACCGGTATAATGAGTGAATGATACTTTTCGGCTTCTTGTTGCAAAAGATGCCCCGCCATCACAATACTTTCTTTATTCGCAAGAGCGAGTGTCCGGTGTGTCTTAACCGCAATGAGAGACGCCTGTAACCCTGCTGCGCCCGCGATGCCGTTCACCACAATATCGGCGTGAGTTTCGGTGAGAAACCGTTCAAGACTGCGATGCTTTGCATCATACCGAATACTAACGGTAGAATCCGTTACTGTAAAATCGTTGAAATGAAATTCGGCACGTAAGGCATCCAATACATCGGTCTTGGTGTGCACGGAAACACCGGCAAGTTCAAAACGGTCTGAAAACCGGCGTATAATATCGATAGTATTTTGTCCGATTGTTCCGCTCGCTCCGAGCACGATTATTTTTTTCATTATTTTGCCCTATATCATGAGGCATCTAAAAACAGATGGTTCATTTTCCGAGATGCCGAACTTTTAAAGATGCTTTTATACCCCAATAAAAAATCGATAGCAAAGATAGAATACCGGCGTAGCAAGTAAAATAGAATCAACACTGTCGAGGATTCCGCCACGTCCGAGTATGAGCGCTCCGGAATCTTTTACCTCAGCAGAACGCTTAAAAATAGATTCGATAAGATCCCCGATGATAGCTGCCAAACCGGTACAAAACCCCGTTAACAAAGAGCCGCTGAGACTCTTCCCAAAGTCAGCAGGGAACAGCTTAAAGGCAAGAAAGCCGACCGCAGTTGCAGCGGCAGCCCCGCCGATAAAACCTACGATGCTTTTATTCGGACTTGCCGGTACAAAGCCACGGTTTCCCTTCCCAAACAACATACCAAAGAGCCACGCAAGCGAATCACAGGAAAAAACCATCAGTAAAAACATTGCGATAATATTAGAAGCGTCCGGCCAGCGTGTCATAGCTGATAGAAACATGACCAAAATTCCGGGATAAAAAACAATAAATACGGCAGAACACACACGCTGAATACTTTTTTCAAACGGTTTTGAAAAAGAATAAAAAGTTTCAACAAAAAATATAAAATAAAGAGCGCCGATACCAACCAAAACCATCCCAACGCGGGATAAAAGCCCAAGTATAAAAAAATATGCAGCCGCGGGAATAAGCATACCGGCAAATAAAACAATCGGTATCGAGTATACGGCAATTTTTCGGGAAAACATAGTACGGATTTCTATGATCGAAAGCGCCGTAGCAATAAATATTTCGAGATGCAACACCAAAAAATGTTGATACGGCAAAAAATATACCGAACTGATTACAAGAGGCAAGCCGACGACAAACATTATTATCCGTTCAATAATCTTTTTCATACGATCCTTCCGAAGCGCCGTGTACGTTTACTGTAAGCGTCCAATGCTTCCATCAGATGGGCAGGCGTAAAATCCGGCCACAAAACATCCGTACCGTAAAATTCAGCATACGCGGTTTGCCATAATAAGAAATTACTTAAACGCTTTTCTCCACCGGTACGAATAACAAGATCTACAGGGGGAACACCGGCTGTGTCGAGCAACTGTTCAAAGGAATCTTCCGTAAGGGTTTCAAGCTCTCCGATGCTCAGTTTTTTTATTGCACGGATAATTTCATCTTTACCACCGTAGTTGATGGCAAGCTGCATCGTTGTTCCCGTGTAGTGTTCCGTTTTTTTCACTATATCGGTAATCTCTGTTTGAATTGCACGCGGCAGCGCCGCTGCATCACCGATATGTCTCACTTTAATATTATTTGCAGCATAAAAGGCGAGCTCCGCACGGAGATGTTGTTGAATGAGCCCCATCAAAAAACCGACTTCTTCCTCCGTGCGTTTCCAATTTTCCGTCGAAAACACATACAGAGTAATGTATGGTATATGCAAATCGGCAACAGCTTTGACAATCCGCTTTGCTGCTTCCAATCCTTCTCGATGTCCTTTTGTACGAGCTAACCCCCGCTGCTGAGCCCATCGCCCGTTGCCGTCCATAATGACGGCAATATGCTGCACTATCATTAACCTTCCATAATTTCTTTTTCTTTTTCTGCAAGGAGCTTATTAATATCGTTGATATGAGCATCCGTTGCTTTTTGGAATTTTTCTTCGGCTGCTTTTAAGGCATCCTCGCTCAACAAACCGTCCTTTTGCTGCTTCTTTGCCTCATCAATACCGTCACGCCGAATATTGCGAATCGCTACACGACATTGTTCGGCAAAGTTTTTCGCTTGTTTTGCAAGCTCTTTCCGGCGTTCTTCGGTAAGCGGCGGAATCGCAATGCGGATAAGTTTACCGTCATTGGCAGGGTTTAACGAAAGTTCCGATTTCAGGATAGCTTTTTCGATTTCTCCCAACAACGATTTATCCCACGGCTGAATAACAACCAAGCGCGCTTCGGGAATGGAGATACCCGCAACTTGATTGAGCGGTGTCGATTCCCCGTAGCAGTCCACCCGTATCTTGTCGAACAAAGAAGCAGAGGCGCGGCCTGTCCGAAGGGCGTTAAAATCGTCTTTTAACGCCACAATCGACTTCTTCATTTTTTCTTCATAGACACTATGAATATCGCTCATATCCGCCCTCTATTGGCCAAGCTGCCACAATACAAGCTTTGAAAGACTGATATTCGCACCGAGCTGCTTTCCGACTTCCTTCATTTTTGCCGTCACGGAAAGCTTATCATCCTTAACAAAGGCTTGTTCAAGGAAGCATATCTCGGCTAAATGCTTATTCAGCTTTCCTTTTACGATTCCTTCTTTTACATTGTCAGGCTTCTGTAATTCGGCAACCTGTCCGCGGAATACTTCGAGTTGCTCGTCGATATAAGCAGCATCGACATCTTCTTTCTTTACATAGAGCGGGGTAAATGCCGCTGCATGGAGGCAGCAGTCATACGCAAATTCCTGAAATACTTTGTCGGCAAATACGTCGGTCTTATCGGATTTTAACATGACGATAACGCCGGTCTTTTTGTCGGAGTGGACATAATGCGCAATGTATTCATCGCTGCCTGCTTGTACGGCAGTTAAGCGCCGTAAGCCCATATTTTCGCGTACACGAGTCGCAAGATCGAGCACCATATCGCTCAATTCTTTTTGAACATCGGTATAGCCTTTTGCAAGAGCAGTTTCTACAATTTTATCACCGACTGCGATAAAATCGGCATTTTTTGCGACAAAGTCGGTTTCGCAGGTTAATTCCGCCATTACCGCTTTAGAATCCGCGGTTTTAACAACGATGATACCTTCGCTGGTCGCGCGGCTTGCACGCTTTTCAACGGCGGCAAGGCCTTTTTCTTTTAAGTATTTTTCCGCTTCTTTTGCATCGCCGTTACATTCCTGCAGGGCTTTTTTACATTCCATCATACCGGCGCCGGTCTTTTCGCGCAGCGCCTTTACGTCAGATGCTTTTATTTCCATAACTGTTTTCTCCTTAAATCTTTATGCATAGTAAGATGCCGCCGAAAGTATGCACATCTTTCAGCGGCAGGTTATACATTTTTTTAGCGGTCGCCGTACAGTTCATCTTCATCAATTAAAGAACTGCTTCCGTCATCCGAATCTTCTTCATGATCGTTCTTTTCTGAAGGGGTATAGTTGGAATAATCGGTAATCTCTTCATCTTCACGATCTTGATACGGATCGATATTGGAATCACTGAATCCTTCCTCTCCGTCTTGCAGATTTTCGATAATCTTGAGACCGCTTTCGTTATCAGCTTCGATAACGGCATTGGCAATAATCTGAGTGAACAAAGAAATCGAACGGATAGCATCATCGTTACCCGGAATCGGATAGTCGATACCTTCGGGGTTACAGTTTGTGTCAACTACTGCGACAATCGGGATTCCCATGCGGCGGGCTTCGCTGATTGCGATAGTTTCTTTCCGTGTATCAATAATAAAGATAATGCCCGGGAGATCTTTCATCTCTTTGATACCGCCGAGGTTCTTTTCGAGCTTGGCTTTTTCCTTCTGCAGCACGGCGACTTCTTTTTTAGTCAGGCTGTCAAAGGTGCCGTCATTTTCCATTTTTTCAATTTTCTTAAGACGAGCGAGGCTTTTTTTGATGGTAGAAAAGTTTGTCAGCATTCCGCCGAGCCACCGGTTATTAACATAGAACATACCGCAGCGTTCAGCTTCTTTTGCAATGGTTTGCTGTACTTGTTTTTTAGTTCCAACGAATAAGACGGATTTTCCTGCTGCGGTTGTCTTCCGTACCGCGTCATACGCCTCACGGATTGCAGTGATGGTTTTCTGCAAATCAATAATGTGGATACCGTTCCGCTCCGCAAAAATGTATTTTTTCATTCGCGGATCCCAGCGCTTTACCTGATGTCCGAAATGAACACCGGATTCAAGCAGGTTTTTCATGGTTACTACTGCCATGGTTACTCCTTCACGAGCTTTTTAAGCCCATCCTTCTCTATTTCTCTAAAAATGCATTCAAGGCGTTTCTGAAAACGTAGTGAGATTTTAGAAATTTTCCTCTGCATTTTAGGATATTTGCACGGCTGCTCTTCTTAGGTAAAACTGTAGCCGTGTTCGGTCAAAATATCATATAATTCATAAATAGGCAAGCCTACAATTCCGCTGTATGAACCCTCTATTTTTGTAATAAAACAAGCTGCGGTTCCCTGTATGCGGTACCCCCCGGCAGCGCCCTGCCATTCCCCGGTACTCAGGTACCAATCGATTTCAGCCTCTGATAATGTCTTAAAAAATACGTGAGAACTACTGATTCGGGTTGAAATGTGCTGTAATTTTTCATCATAGCAACAAATCGCCGTTATAACCTTATGCGCCGTATTTGAATACGATTGCAGCATCTTACGGGCATCATCAATATCGGCAGGTTTACCCATGTGCGTACCATTAGAAAAGATAAGTGTATCGGCAGATATAATCCACGGTGTATTGATTTTTAGCGGCGAACGGAGCACTGCTTCAGCCTTCCGCAATGCGATCTGTTCTACTGCTTTTTCGGGAGGAAGATCGGAGGCGATGGATTCATCGGCCTCCGACGGGATACTGATAAACGGAATGTTTAAACGCTTAAGGATGTCCTGCCGCTGGGGTGACTTTGATGCAAGAATAATCGGTTCCATTCACAACAGTATACGAAAGGAAGAATAAAAAGACAAGCAGGACAAGAAATTCGAATTAAGCGCACAAACACAATGCAACAAAGATATTGCCCAAGGAGTCTCTACAGCTTAAAAGCAATTCCTAACCGTGCGGTAAAATTGTTTGCCAAAAGCCCGGATGTCATCTTTTTAATATCCTTAGCACCATTCTTGAAGTAAATACTAGCATTAGCATTTATCTACTCCTAAGGCATACATATTATAGCCGTCGTGAAAGAATTTATCTCCAGTGAATAGATTTTTCACCTTTGCATGGGCATCGGCGATAGTATTTTTATCATACTTTGTCCACACATTAAAATTCATAAATCCGACAGGACTCACTTGTGCCGAAAAACCGACCCCATCGGAAAACACGAGCGGCGCCATAAGTGTTAAACCGATCAACATACATAAAATCGTCTTTTTCATAACACAACCCTCCTTAGAGTTTTATGATTACTATAATGCGGTACTCTCTGACACCCCAATTCGTTTAGATCAGAGAGACACCCCATACCTACTTTAATTCGCGCTGAACGCGTTGCACAACATAATCGATAACACCCTCAAGCGGCATATTCATCGACTCTTTATCCGAACGGAACTTAAATTCAATATCAGGCAGTTTCTTATCGCTGATAACAAGCCGGATAGGCAAGCCGATAAGATCCATATCCTTGAACTTAACCCCCGGACGTTCTACACGGTCATCCAGCAATACCTCAATACCGCGAGCTGTGAGTTCATCGTGCAGCCGGTCAGCAACAGCCTTCATGGTTCCTTCATATTGTATCGGTACAATACCGACATGATACGGGGCAACACTCATCGGCCAGATAATTCCGTTATCATCGTGATGCTCTTCGATAATCGATGCCAGAGCACGGTCGATACCGATACCGTAGCACCCCATTAAAGGGTACTGCTGTTGACCGCTTTCGTCAAGGTAAGTCATATTCATACTTTCAGTGTATTTTGTACCGAGTTTGAAGATATGTCCAAGCTCATTGCCTTTTTTGCTGTAAAACGGTGTTTTGCACAAGGGGCAAAGATCGCCTGCCTTTACGACACGGACATCGCACACCATCGCGGGAGTAAAATCCCGTTTCGGTTCAACATGAACATAGTGCATATCTTTTTCCAACGCACCCGCAACGGCATCATGCATCAGCATGACACTTTCGTCAGCCAATACGGGAGCCTTGGTTAAGCCGACAGGACCGGCAAACCCGACTACGGTACCCGTAATATCTTCAACATCCGCATTAGAGGCAAGTTCAACTTCCGCGGCCTTGAGTACCGCCGTTAATTTTGCTTCGTTTACTTCCAAATCACCGCGGATACACACTGCAACAAACTCCGAGTCGATAACCTCGGAATCCTTTACACGATAGATTAAGGTTTTGATGAATGCTTTCGGCGAAGTGTGCAAGAACGCAACTAATTCTTCTATTGTGCGGGCATCGGGTGTCGGCAGCTTCGTACATTTTTCCGCTGTTTCGGGAAGTTCGGTGTAGGGATCGGGTGCACAGGCAGCCTTTTCTTCGTTTGCAGAATAGCGACATTGCGGGCAGAGGATGAGTGTGTCGTCCCCGATGGCAGATTCAATCATAAATTCCTCGGAGCCGCTGCCTCCCATAGAACCGGAGTCCGCCCGAACCCGTATAATACTTAAACCGAAACGGCGGAATATCTTTTCGTATGCTTCGCCGAATGCACGGTAGGTTTTATCAAGACAGTCAGCGTTTGTATGAAAGGAATACGCATCCTTCATCGTAAATTCACGGGCGCGCATTAACCCGTAGCGCGGACGAATTTCATCCCGGTATTTTGTATTAATATGATATACGGAAAGCGGATAATCCTTGTACGAACCGAGCTCGTACCGCATCAGGGCGGTAAACGATTCTTCGTTTGTCGGACTCACGACGAGATCTTGACCGAGGCGGTTCTTCATCTTTAGAAGCCCGTCTCCCATCGTGTACCAGCGCTTGGACTCTTGCCAAATCTCGCCCGGAGCAACAACCGAAGCTTTACACTCCAAACATCCGGTAGCGTCGATTTCCTCCCGTACGATGTTTTCAACCTTTCTGAACACGCGTAAACCGAGCGGCAGATAATTAAACAGCCCGTTCCCCAATCTACGGATCATTCCGGCGCGTAATAATAATTGATGACTGACAACGACTGCTTCCGCAGGTGTTTCCCGTAATGTGGGAATAAACGTTTGAGATCTTTTCACACTATGCCTCACTCAGGGTAATCTCATCAGACTCTTTTTACAACCCCGCAGAATAATATAGGCCGTTCAACCAGAGTTTCGCCGCTTCACGGCTCAAATGGTCGCCCAGCCTATATTATTCTGCGATTTTTATGTATATACCTGATGTGATTACCCTTCTTCTAAAATAAACTGTGCGAAATTTTAGAAAAATTTCGCACAATAAGGAATGCAACCGCTTGAAATATCTCCGATACGGTTGCCCTCATACCTCACTGCCTTAAACCAGAGTGGAAGCATATAGAATTTCTTTTTTTATGTAAAGTAGAGCATATAGAGGCTAACAGGGATTCCGCACGAATAAAAACATACGGAATCCCTGCAACACGAACAAACCGTCCGTGTTGGGAAATAACTACCGGCTACTCTTTCCAGACTAAGCGGAAGCCTCTGATAGGATCAGCTCCACTGGAACCTTTTGATTTTCGCTTGCCGGTCATGCAGTCGTATACAGCTTGTCCGGTACTTTCAGACCAGTTGCCGCCGCGTACTACCCGTTGTGTCTCATAGTCCGGAAAAGGACCGGTAGGATAGGCATTTGTACTTGCATTTATGGTTGTATATAAATCCCAGCACCATTCTGCAACATTGCCACTCATATTGTGCAGTCCCAATTTGTTGGCTGTTTTGTCTCCGACATTTGCTCTACCAGGTACGGAGGGACTTTGTGATGCAAATTCCGTGCCGTTCCACCATTTATTGAAAACTGCAACACGGGTGGTTTCTGCGCATAAGGTTTCATAACTTTCACCGGACGGCATTGCCATACCTTCAAAGCCAACAGGCTTTGTTGCACCGCTTGCCGAATTCAAATTGGTTAAATAAACAGTACCGTATTGTTCGGCATTGGTGCTGTCGTTACCCTGCCAGCGGGCAGCGTACTCCCACTCGGCTTCCGTCGGCAAACGGAATCCTTTTTTAGAAAAATCGCAATATGCTTTATCACCATGGAAAGCCTGTTTTATGACCTTCCCCGATGGCGATCCGTCGCGGTATACGCACTGTTCCGTGTTTCCGAATTTCATCTCGGTATATGCATTACACCACGCTATGCAGTCAGTCCAGCTTATGTTTGCCATCGGCTGATTAGCTTG
Source organism: Treponema sp. OMZ 857 (assembly GCF_024181085.1). Taxonomy (NCBI): domain Bacteria; kingdom Pseudomonadati; phylum Spirochaetota; class Spirochaetia; order Treponematales; family Treponemataceae; genus Treponema; species Treponema sp. OMZ 857. The sequence goes on along the minus strand of NZ_CP051147.1, from coordinate 1,384,864 downwards.
GGTAGGAGTATCGTCGTTTTTAGGGTCAAATTCAAACAAATAACCGTTCCTTTGAGCCCATTCGCACACTTCATTCCATATTTGCACACTAACTTCGTATTTACCTATAGTATAGGCATTTAAATTGACTGTGCGTCCATTGATAAATACGCCTTTCCATGAAGCGTCGGCGGTTGGCAAGGTATGCGAAACGACATGTCCGGTAATACCGCCTGTAGGAGGCGTTACCTTTACACCGTCGGGAACGGGAACTTGTTGTGTTATCGCATATATATCGGTGTCTTCTTCAAAATCATCAATGTCAAACAGCTCTTTTCCGGTTGTGCTGCCTTTTTTCCATGTGGCAAACACATAGCCTGGGGTACAGGTTATCTTAGTTTTTGCTTCGTCTTTTATTTCTCTCCATTCTACGCCATATGGCTTTGTGATTGTAGGAGACGCACCGAGCTGCACATGACCATCTCCTTTTATCGTGATGGTAACATCTGTCGGCCTTGTTTCGACGTATATCGTTGTTTTTCCTCTAAATTGAAAGTTATCGTAAAATTCGATACCGGTTTTACTGCCTTTTTTCCATGCAAGTATGACAAAACCGGGTTTTTGACTAACTTTATCCATAACTCTGGTTTTTATTTCGCTCCATTTTGTGCCCTTAGGTACATACATTTCGGCAGGAGAAGTGATATCGACATGCTCTCCTTTAATGGTAAGCTGTATATCTACCGGTTTTGTTTCTATAAAGACGGTAGTATTGGCATTAAACGAAGTTATATAGCTGTCATCCAAAACCTGCCCTGAAGCATTGCTAAGACGCCAGTTTTTAAGCTCATAATGAGACTTATATTTTTGTATTCTCGTTTTTGCAAGCGCTTCGATTTCATCCCAGCGCTTGCCCGGAGCCACTTCAAATGTAGGAGCAGCTTTTAATATAACCCCTGCGTCTCCCGCAACCGTTATCGTAATCTTAGACGGCAGCGGCGTTGTGATCTGTTTTGTTACAACAAAAACGGTTGTATTTGCATTAAAAACATAGTCCGCAATTAAATCATGACCGGCAGCATTGGTAAGTTTCCATTTATCGAGTCCGTAATGTTCGTTGTAGTGATCGATTTTATCTTCCGCCAATGCTTGTAATTGGTGCCACGTTTTGCCTTTATCTGCCGTAAATGTTTTTTCCGCTTTAAGCGTAACGTGTTCATCTCCCGCAACAGTTATCGTTATTTGTGTAGGTGTCGAACTGCCGCCGCTTCCGCCCTCCTCCTGTGGGGAAGACGGGGGTAACGGCTGCGGCTCCTTGGAGGGAGTATTAGGACCTTTACATCCTGCAAAAAATGCAGCAAGCGTTATCACCGCTGCTATAGTCAATAGTATCTTTTTCATAAGCTCTCCTCGTATAATCGACCTGTTCGATAACTGCGCTTCCAAACAGGTTCAATGGATAAGTTTGCGCCTGTGCGGACAAACGGGTGAATCTTATCTATATGCCTGCCCCGGGTTAGTTACTATTGTCAAAAAATCAGTGAAACCCTTTAACTGTACCGTTATTTTAAGATCCGTTTCATTCTGTTTTTTGTCCAAAACTATATTTTCTATAAAAATTAATTTCCCATTTTTAGTACGAGAAGCCCCAAAATGCCCGCATCCCAATTGTGAAGCCAGATTATCCGTTCCATTTACGCACAACTGAAACGGCTTACCTGAACCGCCGGGCAGAGGATTGATAATGGGATTGGGAGTAACAGTTCCATTACTATTATTTACACTCAGTAAACGGTAGTTTGTAAAAGTTTTATCTTTCCAAGCTTGTATATCCATAGCTGAAGGATTTGGGTTAGAAACAACTGCGAAAAAAAGAACTTGTTTATTCAATTCATCCGCATTGGTTATCTTTGCAAACCCCGATTTTGCTATAAGTTTAATAGCCGTAATACCGCTTTTATCTGCAATTTGTTGCTCTGTCGCAATACAAAGATGTATCTTCACCGTACCTGCGTGGTCATCGGCATCGATTCCGCCGTTTTTAGGCTGAGCGATACCGTATGTAATTTTATCGATTTTAAGGTGTTCACCCGTATCTTTAGTCTGATACAGATCGGCATATTTTTTAACTGCTGCTTTAAATTCCTCTGTAAAAAGATTGTCTGGCATACTGTCGGATTTTTTTGCAAAAGCATAAAAGGATGATGCAAATTCCTCCGGATCGGCTTTTACGGCAATATCGGCGGTTTTATCCAAAATATACTTGAATACATCCTTTGCTTCAAAATAGTCTTTTTTCAGCGACGAATTTAAATGGGTAAACGAAAATGCCGTATTCTTGACAAGTGTTTCTGTCCCACCCTCGGTGAGTTTTCGGAACATAACACTCGGCTGAACCACTATCTTCGTATCCGGCGTGCCTTTTTTCGCCTTTGCAGTCAGCGTATAGCTGTCGTGTTCACCAAGTCCTATGGTCGTTACGGAATCACTCAGCATAAACGACAACTTTTTTACGAGCTTTTTTCCGCTCGGGTCTTTATTTACTTCTTCAATATATTTTGCAAGCGAATAATTGTGTTCTATAGCGTCGTCCAAATTAAGCTCACAATCGGCAATCGATTGTATCGTTTTCCCTGCAAGCGGATGCGTAAATCCGGTTACGGAAATCTTTTGGGAAAAGTTTTTACCGTCTTTCGTCCCCTTTACTTTTACGGTAAATGTTCCTGCTTCATCGTCATACGCAATCATTTTTCTTTCGGTAAACGTAATACCGCTTGCCGGAGTGCCGTTTGCAATCTTTTTGGCGGCTGCCGAAGCGGTGATATGTCCCTTTGAGAGAGAGAACACCGTAAGCACGTCCGATTCCGTCAATGTAATCAAATTTTGCGGAGGAGTAGATGGGACACCGGGTGTTTCCGATGACCCCTTATGATCTAACGGCGAATTACAGCTTGTCATTCCGATAGCTATCACTGCTGTTATGCAGAGTATTAGTTTCTTCATTATTTATACCTCATCAAAAAAAATATTTCCCGGTCTTTAAAACCCGGTTCTTTCGTTTTACCCTATAGGAATTGCTAAAAGGCAAACGCTGCCCTTAGCCGGTTTCCCGTCAATGCCTCAATAATTGTATAACTTTTGATAATAAAAACGTATTTGTAATAGAAATGTCGAATGACTTTATAGCAATTTAAGCCACCGGCTGCTGAAAAAGACCGTTACACGGATATCTTTTTAACTTACACGGCGACTATATAGAATTTCTGTGAATGAATCAAGCAGACTAAAGCATATTTTTTTAGATTTTCGGAATAATACCGATTTTTAGTTCTGCGGCAGAATCATATCTTCGGAAGTACCGCCTTCAATATGCAAGAAAACCCTGTTAGGCATACAGGCATTCCAATCCCCTGCTTTTTTGAGTGCTGCAGCATTCACACAGGTTTTATTGGGACACGGCGAATCGGAAATAAAAGCGGTATTATGTTCTATCCGGATGGTAGTAGTGCCGATTGCGCCGGATACAACTACCGTGCGCGGTTCGGTAAGCGGGTATATCCATTTACCGCTTGGCGTTTCAATCACCAGCCGCTGTACGTGATTCTCTCCGGTATAGAGGAAAAAGCCCGCCCATAAAGAAACAGTGATAACGGAGGCAAAGATCAGATAATCAAGGACACGCAAGCGGCGGAAAATAGAAATCATACGCTGTACTCTTTTTTTGTTTTCCGGGTTAAAAGCGCCCGTTGTATCTTACCGTTAATACCTTCCGCAAAAAAGGCTTGCAGTAAATGTTTGTTATCCATTGTTTTATGATATCCGAACTCAATCTGTTTTTTAGGATCCGAAAAATCACGGGATGACCGGACACTTGTCAAATTGATAAACGCAGTAGGGTATTCATTCGGCTGCAGTGCAATATGAGCGGTAGTACAGGCAAGCGTCCTCATCAGTACCGCGACCGAACTATCTAATTCGGAAGTAGTAACCGGTTCAAAAGCACCGAAAGTCAGTGCAAGGATATTTTTATATCCCTGTTCGCGGGCAATCCAAACAGGAGTATTATCTATCACGCACGCATCTATCAGCATTTCATTCTGCCGCTTAACGGGTGTAAAAAGACCGGGATACGAAGCACTCGCCCTCATTGCATCCGCTAACCGTCCTGAATTGAGTACAACCTCTTTTCCGCTGCAAAGGTCGAAGGCATTGCACAAAAAGGGAATGGTACAGTCATTAAACGATTTACCGCCGGAGAGTTCCATAAAGAATTTATGGGCTTTTTCTCCCGAATCGGCTCCCGTGCCGGAAAGCATACGGGTAATCAACGTACCGTAGTGAATAATCTGGTTAAGTGCGTGTTTTAAAAGCGGAATATGCACGCCGCTGCCGCCGACATACCGGTTAATATCGAAAGATTCTTCAAAAACGGCTTCCATTTCCCGTACCGATTTTCCGCTTGCATATAAGCCGCCGATAATAGATCCCATTGAACAGCCGACAATACAATCAGGCTTAGGAAGATTCAATTCTTCAAGTGCTTTAAAAAAGCCGATATACGCAAGCCCTGCGGCTCCGCCTCCCGATAACACAAGTGCCCATTTCATAGTAACTGGTAGTATACAAAAAAATGCAGTATACGCCTATAGTGCATTTACCCTACACTCTATAATAGCCTGCTTGAAGAAAGTTATAAATTATAGTATCTTTGAAATACGTTCGGCGTTATCAATTTTAGCGGAGGATAGATATGGCGATTACTGACGCGCAGTTTCAATTGGTTACCTTTCAGCTCGGTGAAGAGCTTTACGGTGTCGATATAATGGATGTAAAAGAGATAGTAAAGGTTCAAGAAGTCCGGCAGATTCCGAATGCACCATATTACGTCGAAGGTTTTTTCCATTTGAGAAATGAAATTATACCGATTATCAGTTTGCACAAACGATTCCACCTTAAAAAGGCGGATTTGGACGGAGACGATGAATATTTGGGAGGATTTATCATCCTTAAAATCGGAAAATATAAGATCGGTATTGTCATTGACCGCATCGCACGTGTTGTTATGGTACGGCAAGAAGATGTTCAGCCGCCGCCGCAGATGATTACCGGTATCGGTACCGAATATATTAACGGAGTTATCCGCCAAGACTCTGGATATCTCATCCTATTGGATATCCGCAGACTGTTTAATCCGAAAGAATTACAAAAACTTACCACATTCTAATATGCCGATACCTGTTTATAGCTCTACTATTCGGCGTTCTGAAATGGATGCCGTACTCACCTGTATGGTCGAAGAAAAAATCGGCCCGGGTGAGATGAATCAAAAACTCATTAAATTAGTACGCGAACTCTATGAGGCTGAAGGAGTCCTTGCCTTACGGAGTCCGGCGATGGCATTGGTTTATACGCTCAAGATGTTCGACCTCCCTGAGAAAGCGGGCGTCTTATTGTCAGCGCTCGCCCCTTCGTGGCAATATATCGAAGTAGCACGAAACGGATTTACACCGATTGTCTTGGATGTCGATCTGTTAACCGGTTTGGTTACACCTGAAGCGGTTGAAGAAGGTATTAAGCAAGGCGGCAGAGTGCTGGTTCTACACGAAACACTCGGCAACGTCCCCGATATGGAAGCGTTTACAGCTCTTTCAATTCCGATTATCGAAGACATTTCCCAAAGCGCCGGCGCCTTATACGGGGAAAAGCGGGCAGGAACGTTCGGTTCGTTTGCGATACTGGGACTCGAAGAACGGGATATTTTAACGGGCGGCGGCGGAGGCATCCTCATTGCTGCAGAGCGGCGCAATGCTTCCGTGTTAAAGAACATGGCGGAAACTATTCCGATAACCGATTTCTTGCCCGACATTAATGCGTCCCTCGCCTTTGTACAGCTTAAAAATATGGAAAAAAACCTCCAGCTTCGCGACGAAATGCGGGAGCTGTATCTCCGCTCACTTTTACAAACGAGGCATAAGCCGCTCGTATTTGCTGAAAGAGTAAAAAACCCCGTCTATTCCTTTCCAGTAATACTTGAAAGCGGCTTTAAAGATGTAAAACAATACGTTAACCGCAAAGATATTGAGATAGAACTCGCTTTTACCAATTCCATTGCGGACTTTTTAAAAGAAGAAAATACATGCATTAATGCGGCCTCGCTTTTGCTGCGGACGGTACTTTTTCCCCTCTATCCCCGGCTCGGTCTCAATAATGCTGCAAAGATTGCAAAGGTATTAGGAACACTGCCGTAACGGACACGTATGCAAAAGAACGCCATTATCATCCTAACAACCTATAAACCGCACGCAGCGGAGATATCCCAGGAGCTTCCGGAGTTTTTGCAAGAAAACGGGATTCAAGCAGACATCTATGAATATGACGGCTTGTCTCCTGCAAAGCCGATTCGAAAACGGTATGATTTTGCCGTCTGCCTCGGCGGGGACGGGACGGTGCTGTTTGCAGCACGGTACTGTGCACCGAAAAAAATACCGGTATTTCCCATTAACCTCGGTGAATTCGGCTTTATCGCGGGCGTTGAACCGGCGCATTGGAAACAAGCGCTCGGCGAATACCTCGCAGGAAATGCGGAACATCACGAGAGGCTGATGCTTTCTACCGCCGTGTATCGTAACGGCGAGTGTGTCGGCTCCTTTGATGCGCTCAACGATGTTGTTGTTTCAGGCGGCGGCATTGCAAAGCTTATAAACCTTGCACTTTCCTTTAACGGAATCTCTTTCGGCGTGTATCGGGCGGACGGCGTTATCGTGTCAAGCCCGACCGGTTCTACCGCATATTCGGCAGCCTCCGGCGGACCGATTATGGATCCCACCGTTGCTGCCTTTGTTCTTACACCCATTTCGGCATTTTCACTGTCAAACCGGCCGGTCGTATTGCCTGCTTCCGGTACGATGCGTATTGAGGTTTTGCATAATCGTCAAAAAGATGTTATTGTATCTATAGACGGACAGGAGTTGTTTCCGCTCTGCGAAGGCGACAAAATTGAAATTAAAATGTCACGCCACCGACTAAAACTCATCGGGTGTTCGCCGGAAGCGTTTTACACGGCGCTCCGGTCAAAATTAGCGTGGTCGGGAAGTCCGTTGCAGGAATAACACTGCGGCGCGGAGGTTGATGTGCTCGAAACCATTTCGGTAAAAAATATTGCGCTTATCGACGAGCTTTCTCTCGATTTTAACGCTCATTTGAATGTACTGTCGGGAGAAACCGGCGCGGGAAAATCCGTTTTGATAGGAGCACTCAGTTTTTTGCTCGGCGGGAAGGTTACTACGGATATTATCCGCACGGGCGCTTCCGAAGCGGCGATGTCCGGTACGTTCTACCTTGCGAACACCCATCCCGAAGCCGCCGCATGGCTTGACGAGCGCGGCATAGAACCGGAAAATAACCGGATACTGTTACGGCGCACACTGAAAGAAAACGGCCGCGGCGGTATTTGGATTCAAGACACACAAGTTTCCCGCGCCGAGCTTGAAGCATTCACCTCTTTTCTAGTCGATATTCACGGTCAGCACGACCATCAATCTCTTTTTAAAACGGCAGAGCACCGCCGCTTCTTGGATTCTTATGCAGGTATCCTCGACGAGGTACGCGCATTCAGCCTTCTTTATACCCGCCTCGCCGAAATAAAAGCAAAACTGGAAACGATAGGACATTCCGAAAAAGAATGTGCAGAGCGGGTAGACTATCTTGCATTTGTTATCGACGAAATCGACAATGCCCGTTTACAGCCGGATGAAGACGAGGTGCTTGAGGCGGAAGAAACAAAGCTCTGCCAGTATGAAAAACTGTATGAACAAGTCGAGACGCTGCAAAACCTGTGTACACAGGAACAAGGCATTGTACCGCAGCTTAAAAAACTACAGCATATCTCCGACAGCGTTACCGCTATCGACCCCGCCGTTCACGAATATGCCGAGCGGATAGAAAATGCCTACTACGAAATGCAGGATATCGGCGAATTTTTCAGCTCCTATCTTTCAAAACTGGTATTTGACCCCAATCGGCTGGAACAGGTGCAAGAGCGGCTTTCCCTTATCAATAAGCTCAAGAAAAAATACGGCGCAACCATCAAGGATATCCTCGCCTATCGGGAGGCCGCACAATCCGAGCTGGATTCCCTCGGCGAAAGCGAGCAGGATAAAACCGCTCTGGCAAAAGAAGTTCCTCAGCTTGAAGCAAAACTTTTTGCAGCCGGTACCGCCCTATCTCAGAAGCGGAAAGCCGCAGCGGCAGAGCTTCAGCGAAAAATTCAAACTACCCTCACCCGCCTCGGTATGCCCAAGGTGGTATTTACCGTGCAGGTTACAGCAGCCGAACCGAACGGAAATAAACAGACTGCCGGTCTCTACGGGTTTGATTCGGTAGAATTTTTAATCAGCACCAATCCGGGAGAACCGGTCAAACCGCTCAACAAAATAGCGTCGGGAGGCGAACTCTCGCGTGTCATGCTGGCGCTGAAAACCGTCCTGACTGCCGCCGATGAAGCGGATACCCTGGTATTTGACGAAATAGATACCGGTATCGGCGGAGAGGTTGCCCGCACTGTTGCAGAACATCTGAAAGAATTGGCCGGTAATAAGCAAATACTCTGTATTACGCACCTTGCAGTTATTGCCGCCGCTGCCGATACTCATATTAAGATACTGAAGATACAATCCGAACATACAAGCCGCACATCTGCCAAAACAATAGAGGGAGACACCCGCATTGAAGAAATTGCACGGATGTTGGCAGGCGATGAGGTGAGTGCCGCTTCACGTATTCACGCAAAAGAGTTATTATCAAGGTATGGAAGTATAGGATAGCGCGATATGGATAATCCACAACAAGGTACAAACATATACGAAGAACAACTCCGTTACTATCAGGAGGAAATCGACCAAATACTCAAACAGGAAAAAGCGATGGCAGAGCTTATCGCAAGCGATCCTCAAGGTGGTATGTATAAAAAAATCATGCTCGTCGATGAACTGATATATGTGGTAACGCTCTATTTGGGAATGTACCAAATAGCGGTCTCCTTTTTGAATCGAAAAAACGAAACGCTGCTCAATGAAGCGCGAAAAGCCATTTACAAGGTTATTATCAATCTCGAAGAAATTGTTTCAAACTTTATCGACGCACCTTTTTCGGACTATGAGGAAAAAGTACGCAAAATTCAACACGTGCCTCAAAAACAGCGGTTTTATTTAATCCGAAAATTAGGCTTGGTGATAGACCTTGTCATCCGCGCGTACAGCGGCAATACCAAATGGAAGTGGTCGTTTGTAGAAATTCAAGGACGATATGCAACGGTTGCGAAAAACATCCTCGATTTAAAGGATACTGCAGAAACAGGCTTTGATCCACGTTCACCGGACTATGAAAGCACGATGTTCCATCTTAAGTTGGTAAAAAAGCTACTCTTGCAGGCAGCCGACCAATACCGTGCGCGGTATGAAACGGCAACCGCCAGTATAGAGGATTTCAGAATTGCTATTCAGTATTTGGAAGCTGCGCGGCGTATGCATATTTTGCTGAATGAGCGGAGTGCGGCGGAAGAAGTAAAACGGCAAATCGGTATATGGTCCGAGAAGATGGAAAAAGATTTACAGAAGCGGAAAAAAGCGTAAGAGCGGCAAAACCGAAATAGGGAATAACAATGTTTAATAAAGAAATCGTATGCAAACTTTTTGAAGCGTTTTCCATTCAGCGGTGGAACGATTTAGTCCGCCCCTTCGATATCGTCGAAATGGATAAGACGGCAGAAAAAATGTTCCTCAGTTTTATCATCGGCAAATATGAAGAAAAGAACGGAAGGACGGTCAATTGGCTGACTATCATTAATCATTCGTTCTTTGAGCTGCTCCGCCGAATCGCGCTCTGCGATATGAAGTCGCCGGTACAGCGCATTATCCGCTCGGAATATCCCGAAGAATACAAAAAACTCAACCGCTGGGTGCTTGATAAATACAAGACAATTATTACCGACCCGCTTTTTCTTGATGAGTTTGCCGCCTACCTCTTTGATCCGGTTGATCCTACGGACATAAGTTTTCGAGTACTGCGTGCTGCCCATAAATATTCGGCAATGCGCGAGCTTGATATGATCCGCATGGTGAACGAACCTTTCCGGCTGACTGAAATCGACAAATGTTTGGAGACGGATATTGCCGATTTTATGGACTTAAAGGGCGTACAGCTTTTGACAACGCGGCAGCAACCGTACTATTTTATTACCGAAATCGAAAAACTACGGTTCCAAACCCGTTGGAATCAAACGCCGCGGGTACCGGCAACAACGGTGCTCGGACATTCGTACTTTGTTGCCGCACTGGTTTTCTTAATGAGCCGCACGCTCAAGCTGGCGCCGCATCGTCTTTCGATGAACTTTTTTGCAGCGCTGTTCCACGATTTGCCGGAGGCGGTTACCCGCGATATTATTTCTCCGGTAAAGCAAGCGACCGATCGCCTGCCCGAGGTAGTTAAGCATATTGAAGATGAAATTGTTGCAAAGGAATTGCTCCCGTTGATGGACGACTTTTACCGCGAAGAGGTGCTGTACTTTATTCAAGATGAATTTGAAAATCGGATTAAACTGGACGGAGAAATCCGCTGCGTAACAAGCGAAGAGTTGAATACGACATACACGGCGCCTCAGTTCTGCGGGATTGACGGTAAACTGATCCGTGCAGCAGATCACATCGCGGCCTTTGTAGAAGCCGACAGTTCCATCAACTTCGGCATTAGGTCGGAACAGCTGGAAGAAGGCAGGGCAAACATCCTGCACCACTACGGCAAAAACACCGTCATCAACGGCTTTTCCCTAGAAAGCTTTTTTGCATCATACCGCTAAAAAGCGTGTACATAAGAGGTGTGTAACAGGGCAACCGCACCAAAAATAATTAAAGCGGTTGCATCTAAATCTAAGGAAACTGTCCAAAAACTGAAGTTTTTGGACAGCCCCTTTATTTTAATGAGAAGGGTAATTACATCAGATAAATAAATACATATCGCAGAATAAATAGGTTGTGAGACCATTTGAAGCGCAAAGCGGTTCAACTCTGGTCGAACAACCTATTTATTCTGCGGGATATTCAACAAAATATCTGATGTAATTACCCTAGGAGCATGAGTGTATGAATATTGTAGAAATCCCGTTACCGCTATTGCGGAATGAATTATCGGCCGTGTCTTTTTTATCCTGCATTGCCGAAGACGAACTTGAAGCGCTCGCGCAGTTTTCTCAGCTTTGTGCATTTGACGAAGGTGAGGTGCTGATTGCGGAAGGCACCATAAATGCCGATCTGTATATTTTAATGAGCGGCTCTCTTGACGTGATAAAGCAGGGCAAATGGAATAAGCAGGTTCACGTTGCAACACTGCGGGATCACGCCTCGGTCGGCGAGTCGGCGCTCCTGGAAGATGAACTCAGCACCGCAACGGTACGCGCTGCCGAAGACACGATTGTGTTGATCCTTTCCCGCAGTCAATTCAAAAAATATATTAACGCCTATCCCAAGGCGGGATTGGTGATGATGACATATATCGTTTTCAGTCTTTTGCAAAAGCTGCGCAGCGCGAATGAAGAGCTCGCCGACGAACGCAGTATGGAATTTGCACAAGAGTATTTAACCGCAATGGTCGATATGTTCCAAGAAACTGAACAAGACGAAAGCTCCGGCTCAAACGATGAGCCGTGATAATTCCGCGATTAAATCTTTACCGTCCCAAATCGTATCCATCTCCATCGCCTGCCCTAACGCGGCGATGCGGTCGATACCTGCCGAACACCGCTGCGCAAAAAAGTGTGCGAGTTCTTCCCGCCGATAGCCTTCCGCACAGAGCGTCTGCACCTTGAACGAAAGCAGCGGCAGCAGTTCCTCTTTATTGCGGATTTCAGTTTCAAAGAAAAAGCCGAATGTTCCGCGCAATGTTTCCACCGCATTGGCGGGCAGCTTTGCCAAAGTCGCAACATATAAAAGATTCCCCGCATACTGCTTGACGGATATTTCCTCCGGTAAGGTCATCGCAGAAAGGCACAGCTGCTCGTATTTCCGCGCCGCTTGATAGGCGCCGAACCGGTACCCAGCTTGAGCTTCCGCTGCAACCTTTTCCCACCAGCGGAGACGCACTGTAGTATCACCTCCGTCGTTTTCCCACACGACAAGGTGCGGGGCGGAACAGGCATTTTGATCCATCAAATACGTGTCGTTATAAAACCGGTGCGCCCATGCGGCGAGCGTTTCTTCATCCGCTTGGGAAAACGCCGCTTGGCTGAACAGCGCAAACGACCAACGGTCGGGGAATACCAGTTCAACCGCATGGGGTGGAAGCGGAAGCGTACGTATGCGGCGTATCGTTTCGTCCCCGCCCCACACTACCCGCGCATCGCACTCGGTCGTATACGCAGCGGTTACCGCATCATCCCTGCCATAGCTGATAAACGATGTCCGCCGTTTTATCGGTTCAAACTCAAGGCGATCCAGCACTCGGCCGATGCAGGCGCAGAGCATTGTAGCGATTTCCCCGCCCCGCTCCGACAGCCGCACGATGTTTGCGTTCCCTGCAAGCAACCCGATTGTATATGAATAGGCAAACATCGTCGGCACGTTTGAAGGCGCAATATGGAACGCAAGCCCCCGGCCGAGACGCGGAAAGGGTGAAGCATGGCGCTTAGCCAAAGCTTCAAGATGCGCCCTGCGGCACCAGAAGCCGAATGCAGCAATTTCCGGTATGGAATGCAGTTCCGATGCCCCGATTTCAGCCGATACCGCAGCAAGGAACTCCATTGCCTCCGGTGAAAATACGGGATACGGGTCCCTTTCCGGCTGCAAAACGCCAGCCAATAATGTTACAGAGGTTTTCGTCTGCATGGTTGTATCATCCTTCATACAAGTTTGAGAGATACTCAATACACGATAACTCAAAGTATTTAGTGTTAACGCTCACTCATATATTGTTCTACTTCAGCAGCAGTCAACTTGCGTATCTGTGTATGCGGATACTCTTTATATTCCCCAATGGTAAAAAGAGGGGCAGTGTGCTTACATTGTTTATCTTTATTTTTCTTTAAAAATAACAGGACATCATTATATGAAGGAAAGATTTTATAGGATTTCTTCCCATTACTGTTTTCTATTTCGTAAATACCGCAAGGCTGTTTTTCCGTATAATCTGCTGTCCGTAAATAGAGCTTTGCAATTTCCAATGACTTGAACGGAAAATTCCATCGTTGTAAACCTCGTTTAGGATCACGGTCAATACAAATACACCGTCCGCATGTCCCGCAAATGTACTGCGTATGATGTTCTAAACAGTCTACAGGATTGAGCAACGGCGTAATTCTGTTTTTGTTTACGTAACACTCTTCACACATGGTAATCTCTCCTTTTAAACCTAAGCCTTAGCTCTGCTTTTTGCCGTTACATACGGAACATCGATACGCAATACTGTAACCGATGCTGCCATCTGTTCGGTTATTTCAAAGTCTCGGCCGCTTTGTGTTTTCATCATAAGTCGCAATCCGGAAATCTTTTCTGCAACATCTTCAACAATAACCGCAGTTCCGTCTCCCATAATACTGGCATATTCCGAACCGTATTTACACGGAATGTCGCCGCCGGAAACAATTGCAACATCAGTCTCAAGTTCAATAAAAACGCACGGATTCTTTTTAAGAATGTCGAGTTTACGCCCCTCTTTTGCACAGTGCACATAGAGAGTTAGCCTGCCGTCGGTAAATATAAAACCGTACTGCATCGGCACCACATACGGATGGTCATTATCGATCATCCCAATATGCACAACCTTTGCCTTTTCAATAATAGCATATATTTGTTGACAATCCGTTACTTCTCGATCTGATCTTCTCATAAATAAAAACCTCCGTTAGATAGTATATACCATAAATATACATCCCGCTACATGATTTCTACATGATTGCGAGCTGTTGTGTATGGAAATATCAATATCTTAAGTTATCCGTGCTTTTGCCGATGCCTTTAATATGACCTTCTCACAACTTTTTACCCTGATAAAGAATGTGGTTATTTCTCCCGAAGTGATTATCGTTACTATACTGCTTATATTATACTTAAATCTTGTATTCTATATTGTGCAGTATCAAAAACCGAGACTTTCCTCCCTACAAAGCAGAATCCAAAAAAATTTGCAAAAACCGCCGGCAGAAGCTAAAAAAGATAACACACCTACCGAGCAGGCAAAATAAGAATCGGAAAATTTAGGCATACCTTAAAATACGGGGTACTCTCTAAAATGTAGAACTATCTGCCTTATATATGATCAGCTGTAAGATTAGCCGGAATTTTTTTGAACTTAAAACTCTGCCGCTGAATAGGAGAAGCGCCATATAGTCCGATAAGAGAACGATGCAACTGTGTCCCATAGCCTTTATGCAGATCGTAGCGGTAAAGCGGATATTGCTTATGATACTCCATCATACAATGATCCCGTTCGGTTTTAGCCAGAATAGAAGCGGCCATCACACACGGATACCGTCCATCAGCTTTAGGTTCCGCAATAAGCGTAAAATTACCGCCGATATTAGGCAGTTGATTGCCGTCAACAATAACCGTTAAATCCTGTTCAATACCAACCGCTGTATTAGTATTATCTCGCCTATACCGTGTAAATAGAGTTTCAAATGCTTGCTTCATTGCGGTAAGCGTTGCTTGTAAAATATTGATTTTATCTATTTGTTCGGAAGGAACCGATGCAATCTGCCAATACAGTGCACCGTCAAGAATAGCAGCCCGCGCCATTTCGCGGCGTTTAGGGGATAGTTTTTTTGAATCATCCAATATCGAAATATCAAAGGTATCAGGCAAAATGACAGCCGCAGCATATACGGGGCCTGCCAATGCCCCCCTCCCCGCTTCATCAATACCGCAAAACAACATCAGACATTTTTCCTATTTTCTGTATTATCACTGTACCCTTCACAATGCTCTATGTATCTATATAATACGCTATCTACGAATAAGCACTTCCGTAAATCCTGTTAACTCAACAGATTTCGGCAATTCAGCTTTAGAAGCATTATCGGCAATGACGGCCGCATCCATCATTTCAAATAAAGGCGAGGTATACGAGCATTGCAATTTTCGGACTTTGACGGTTGAATCGGTAAGCGCAGCTAGTCTTCCGGTATAATGCGCAGTAAGATTACAAACCGTATCGGTCAGCGTACACTGTGTTTTTACAAAATCAAAACATAAAACCATTAATCCCGATGCCGAAAAAGTACTGCGCAGCGCAGACACGGTGCTGTTTTTGGCACGCACCAATACAGCCTGCGCAGTTTGTCCGGAAGTAAAAGAAGTGTCGGTACACGTGATACGGCTATCCCGAAGAATCACGGCATCGCCGCCCTCTTCTACGGTAATTGAAACTCTATTCAGCGTTAGGGAAGCATTCGAACCGTATAAAACAGGTACAATACGCGGTTCCGTAAACCGTTCTATGCGTTTTATCGAGCATCCTTTTATCTCCAACGAAGTACGTTCAACGACAAAACCGGCATTTTCTCCGAATGTAATTACCGGAGCATTCTCACCGAGTATCTTAATCGGAGCCGTAAGAAACACAGCTTCTTCAACATACACATCGGAACGAAGAAAAACAGAAACCGGAGCAGGTTTACCGTTCTTTACCGGAGTTTCTTGCCGGTTTATTCGGTCATAGATAGCTGCAACTGCCTGTTCAAGAGAAGTGAACGGACTATCGGACGTACCTTTTTCAGTAGTGGTAGGTATAGCTGCATCTACATAAAAGACTAAATTACTCTCAACAGCAAAAAGGGATAGAGAAAAAAAGAAATATGCAAAAAGGCATAATAACGGTTTACCATTCCTGTACATCGGTTTCTTATAAAACACCTTTAAAAATTTCGCGCAGCTCGGGATATTGCGCATAGTAGTACTTTTCAAGTTCCTCAGGAGTTAAACCGGTCAGTTCATGGCTCATATAGTGGATCCATTGACTATCTTTATCGGCATAGATATCGTGCTTTCTGCACCAATAATCGGGCTGGATAGGTTCACTGCTCTTTCTATTATGGAAAACCTTATAATCATGAACGGCTATCTTTATATCACGCCGCGGAATACCTTTTTCCAAGAAAGCCGATACAAGATAATTGATTGTAGCACCGCTATCGAAAATATCATCAACCAACAATATCTTATCGCCGCTCCGCAGGTGTTCGGGGGAGTATGTCCATCCGTCAATCATCATTTTTGACTGCTGATTAGCATCGGAATAAGAATGAGCGACGACAGCAGCATACAAAATAGGCTTCACATCTCTATTCACTAACTTAAACCATTCATGAATGGCATTTCCCAAAGATGAACCGCCCCGCAGTGAAACATATATCACATCAGGAATAAAACCATCTTCCCAAATTTGGCGCGCCAAACGGAACCCGTTATTACGGATCGTATCATAGGGTAAAAATTCTTTGCTCATAATCGCTTCCTTACTTTAAATGTATACTTTATTTCAAATTAAAATACATTAACCTCAGCCGCATCAGAACGGTTGCTTAATTTTGAGGAAAATAATAGTGATAGGAAATAAAGCTCTCATTTTCTTAGTATAACGATTTCAAGTTGCTTATTCAATAGAACTTGCAACGTATCATAATCTAAATACGTACGATAAATCATTCACCCAATTATTGAGCGGCAAAGCGTATAAAAAAAGCTGCCTTTCGGTAAATCCGATGGCAGCCTTCTACTTCTGTGTATCTTATAAGATTATTTAAAATCTTTAGGTCGGCGTTCAATACGATGACATTTTGCACATTCAGCGATATTTTTTATTTTTCCGTTTTCAACCATTGTTTTTAACACAACTTCACCACCGCACGGACAGCTAAACTTCTGCGTAGCGACAGCAGTACGGGAGTTTTTACTTGCACCAGCCATACCTCAAGCCTCCTCATGAAAATTTTGTCCTTTAATATAGAAAATTTATAATAGACTGTCAAGCCCCCCTGAAACTAAGTGTTTGTAATTTATTCTCTTTTGTGATATACTCGCGCTATGTTCCAAAAGTATCCAGTGCTTCTCCAATCTATACAGCTGCAAGGGCAATATAAGCAAAACCTTTCCGGAGGTCTGCTCCCAAGATTCCCGCTGCTTTTGTTGCTGTGTTGCCTTTGGTACTTCTTAGGATGTACAAGCGTTCCTACTGCCCCCACAGATACGCCGTATCAGCCTATCGCTCAGACAGAAATACACTGGCGTACCCTATCTCCGGGAGTCGAAGCTGCCGATATCAATGATCTGCAATTTCCGCTTATCGTTCATGTTGTGAAAGTAGATTTACTCAATCCCGCTGTGGCCGTGATAACCTCAGAACCGGCTCTCTTTAAAAACGGCCAAGGCTGTATCCGCGGCGAAACGACACAGGATTTTGCACTCAGGCACAATACAATCGCAGCCTTTAATGCCACTCCGTTCAAAACAGGCTCGCTGTTTTTCAGTGTATACCGCACTATCGTGGGTATTCATATTACAGATTTCTGCCGGATGAGTATGCCGAACGAAGGCTATGGTGCATTGCTTTTTTATGCGGATAAAACAGCCCGCATTATCGACGCTCAAACGGAAGATGTATTATCAACAGATGTCCGTCATGCAGTCGGGGGCTTTTGGACAATTCTTCGAAACGGTATCGTGATTCCGCAAAAACTTCATCGCCGTGATTCACGGACTGCCGTCGGCCTTACTGATAACGGAAAAACACTCTTCGTCGTGTCGGTAGAAGGTGAGAATCAACAGAGAAGCCAAGGTCTTTCCTTTGAAGAAACGGCGTGGCTGCTGCGGGAATTAGGCGCTGACGATGCACTGCAACTCGATGGCGGCAGTTCTAGTTCGTTAGTTTTACAGGAAAATGGAGAACAGCGTATTGTATCCCCTATTCGCAACTGGAATATCCATATCCGTGTTGCAAATAATATCGGTATTATCATTAACCAATGATGACCGTTTAAGTTTAAAGAAACATTTGCCTTTATAGTACAAGCGATGTAAAATAGAAAACATGAAGAAGGAAGTTCAGTATGAATGAAGTAATCAATGCAATTTTAACACGGGTAAGTGTGCGTCAATTTACCGATCAAAGAATTGAAGATGAAAAACTAAAACTTATTGCCGACTGTGCAAAAGCTGCCCCGACAGGAAAAAACCGACAAGCACGAAAATTTACGGTTGTACATAATCGGGAAAAAATTCAAGAACTCGCACAGGCGATTGCAAAAGTACATAACCGCAACGATTACCGGATATATGACTGTGATGCGATTCTCTTGATCAGCTTTGCAGAGGACGATAGGTACGGTCAATGCGACTCGTCTTGCGCAATTGAAAATACTTATTTAGCAGCAGAATCCCTTGGGTTGGGTGCTGTCTGGATTAACCAATTGCGTGATAAATGCAATGAACCGGAAATCCGAAATATACTGGACTCCTTTCATATTCCGCACAATCATGTGATATGCGGCTTTGTTGCGTTAGGCTATCCTGCAGAAAAACCGGTGATCAAAGAAAGAACGGAACCGGTAGAATTTATATACTAGAGGGAAAATTATTATGAATGAAAAGATCGCTATCCTCGGCGCAGGGTCATGGGGAACGGCAATAGCTTGTACACTCGGTCGAAACGGGCATCGCGTTATGCTCTGGAATCGGAGTGAAGATGTATGCTCAAGCATCAATATCGAACGTAGTAATAAAAAGTATTTACCGAACTATACCTTACCGCCAACGATCTCAGCTTCTGTCGATATGCAAGAAGTATGCAAGGATGCGGCAGTACTTTTTTTAGCAAGCCCCTCCCTCTATCTAATGGATACTGTAAACAAGCTCTTAACGATTCCTCCTTTTAATATCGATACCGGAACACAGACATATCCGCTCATTGCGGTACTAACTAAAGGATTTATCCCTGATGAGCACGGAGAACCGCACTTAATCATCGAATCTCTTGAAAACAAATTGCCCGATTTTTATCGGGATCACCTTGTCTATGTCGCGGGTCCGAGTCATGGAGAAGAAGTTGCCGCCGGAAAGCTCACCGGTCTTATTGCAGCTTCAAAAAATCCATTAAGCTCCATCCGGTGCCGCGAAATCCTTAAATCTCGCAGTCTACTGGTATACTCAAGTCTTGATATTGTAGGTGTACAGGTATGCGCAGCGACAAAGAACGTGATTGCCATTGCATTCGGTATGCTTGATGCGCTAACCGAGCATTCCGACTTTTTCGGTGATAATACCGAATCGCTTTTATTAGCGGCCGGCTTAAACGAAATTCAGATTATAGGGAGAGCAATGGGAGCAACGCATCCGGAAACATTTACATCAATTTCTGGTATCGGAGATCTTGACGTTACCTGCCGCAGTAAATACGGAAGAAACCGCAAATTTGGCCGTGAAATTATCACTGCAGCGGTTTTAGATTCTTTTAACGGCATCGATGACCTTATCGCACGAATCGGCACTATCGGCTATTTACCTGAAGGTATCGTTGCATGCGCTTACCTCGGCAAGATTGCCGTAAAATACGACTTAAAGTTACCGCTCTGCACCGGACTCTACAAAATCCTAAACAAAGAATTATGCCCGGCGGAGTTTATCGAAAATCTTTTAAATGGAACAAAGAATTAAACGCATACAAGGCAATTGCATCAGAATCGCTACAGAGAGTGGTAATTCCACTTACAAAGAATCCGATACCTTTGCCCAAATATCAGGATGGAGCCGGCAATTCTCAAGTGTACGCGAAAAAAATGGAATAGTCGCCTCGGCAAAGAAAATTTCCTCCGGTTTCATAATACTGCCTGCAAAACGGTACGTTTTTCTCCAGTATGACTCTTGAATGCTTGAAATAATAACACCGGTATGGGGACCGTCCGATGCCGAATGGATAAATTTTCCTGCACCGATATAAATCCCAACGTGGGAAATACCTCCGGCAGTGTTAAAAAACAATAAATCACCGGGCTGAATCTCTTCATCCGTTATTCTTTTTGCATATTCGGCAAGGGTATCCGAACGCCGCGGCATCTGCAGCTTCAGAACATCAGCCCCATTGCGAAAGACAAAACCCGAACAGTCCATCCCCTTACGAGAATGGCCTGCATAACGGTAGGGCGTACCGAGATAGCTCAAAGCATTATTAACAAAAGCAATCCGTTGAGAATCTTTTGGAGAAGATACCCCAAAAAGGAAAGGTATCGCCGCTAATATGAAAAATAAATAGAAAAAAAATGCTCGTATATCTTTCAAAATCATGTAAAATAGTTATACTAAAAACAAGAAAAAATTGCAATTTTGAAAATCAAGTAAAAATTGTATTTATAAAGGAGCGTATCGATATGAACGAAAAGTCAAAACGACCATGGGGATTCCTTGATACATGGCGTGGAAAAAAGTTTACCGGAGAATGGCCGACATTACCGGAGATGTTTGAAATTACTACGGAACGTTTCCCAAATAGGAACTGTTTAACCGTCTTTGAGCCTGATCGGATCACCCTTACCTATCGCGAAACACTTGCAGCAATTAAAAAATTAGCAGGTTGGCTTGTCGCTCATGGCCTAAAGAAAGGAACACATATTGCCGTTTCCGGCAAAAACTCTTCCGAATGGGCAATTGTCTATTTAAGTGCGCTGTATGCCGGCGGTATTATTATCCCCATTGACTACGGCCTACACGATTATGAGATCGAATCGCTGTTAAAAACGGCAAAGCCGCTCTTTTTCTTTGTTGACGAAGAAAAATATGACCATTTTCTTGATGCATCAAAATCTCAATCCTTTATTGGTAAAGTCTATGCTTTAAACAGTAAGAACAGTGACCGCTATGTATATAACTTGGAAGCGGAACCGCTTGCGACCTATTATCCTTTACAGGAAACCGATACGGCAGCTATCCTATTCACCTCCGGTACGATGGGTACTCCTAAGGGGGTTATGCTTTCTCACCGGAATATCGTCTCCGACTGTTACATTGCCCAATCGCACCTAACCATATTTGAAACCGATATTTTCTATGCATTATTGCCGATCCATCACTCCTATACTATGGTTGCCGTCTTTATTGAAGCAATTTCGGTGGGTGCAGAAATCGTATTCGGAAAATCTTTGGTTGTATCCCGTATGCTCCGTGAATTAAAAGAAGGAAAAATTACGATGCTTCTCGGCGTACCGCTTCTCTTTAATAAGCTGCTTGCAGGTATCTTAAAAGGAGTGCGCAGCAAGGGTATCGTTGTATATGGCATCATCCGCTTCCTCATGGGTATTTCGTATTTTGTCAAAAAGGCAACAGGGAAAAATATCGGTAAAATACTCTTTAAGAGCGTATTGGAAAAGGCAAATCTTACAACGCTTCGTATTGCAATTTCGGGCGGCGGACCGCTTTCAAAGGAAGTCTTTAGAGCATACAATGAATTCGGTATCGATTTTGTCCAAGGCTACGGTCTGACCGAAACATCGCCGATTATTGCACTGAATCCGAAAGAGCACTTTAAGATTGAAAGCGTCGGGCGTTACTTCCATCCCTATATGGAAATGAAAATCCTTGATCCCGATAAAAACGGCCGCGGAGAAATTTGCGCGAAGGGGCCGATGATTATGCAGGGGTATTACAATATGCCGGCAGAAACCGTAGAAGTACTATCGGAAGACGGATGGTTCCGCACCGGCGATATCGGATGGATTGACGATGAAAAATATCTGTATCTCTGCGGACGTGCAAAGAATCTCATTGTTACCTCCGGAGGGAAAAACGTATATCCTGAAGAAATAGAAAATGCCTTCCAGATGTATTACAACGATATCGAACAGATAACCGTACAAGGATACCACCCCGCACACGATTTAACGAGCGAAGAAATTGAAGTACTGGTATACCCCGCCGATGAACTGTATAAAACGCTGAATCTTAACCGCGGCACTCCAGCCGGAGACAGCGCCGTTTATAAAAGAATAGAAACGATAGTCGAAACCGTGAACAAGGAACTGCTGCCCTATCAGCGGATTACAAAAACCACGCTTTTGGACAAACCTCTCGAAATGACTACAACAAAGAAAGTTAAACGGTATACTAAAGCCGAATAATCAACACCCTCCAATGAACTGAGGCTTAAAAAAATACGGCACCCATTCTTACAGAACGGGTGCCGCACTCCGGAACTTCGATATATTGATACAGATTAGTTTACTTTAAACTTTCCAACTTCCAGTGCTAAATTCTTGATGCTCTGTGTATTCTTTTGCGTAATTGCGTTTACTTCCTGCACGGCATTGTTAATCTGTGCTGCGCCAGAGGCCATTTCATTCATACCGTCGGTTATAATACGCGTTAGATTATCCAATTTGCGCATTTCCTCCGCGACACCCTCCCCGCCTTTCAACATCTCTTCAGCCCCGAACTGAACTTCCGTTGTAACCGTATTGATGTTTTTAATAGCATCCAGTACTTCATTGCTGCCGTTTGCCTGTTCGCGCATCGCTTCCGTCAGCTGATCGCTCATCTCTTTTACTTGAGCAGCAAGGGTAAAAATAGCATTGAATTTTCCCTCGACTGTTTTAGAAGATGCTGAAAGCGTTTCTATTTCGCTGCTGAGTAGTTTAAGCGTCGCCGTAATATTTTTTCCCTGTATGGCCGAATCTTCCGCCAACTTGCGGATTTCATCGGCGACAACGGCAAATCCTTTGCCGGCTTCTCCCGCATGGGCGGCTTCAATGGCGGCGTTCATTGCAAGTAAGTTTGTTTGCGATGCAATGTGCTGAATAACACTCGACGCTTCCATGAGCGAGCCGGATTCTTCCGCTATTTTCTGTGTTACCGTATTAGACGTAAGCAACGTTGCTTTTCCATCTCCCGTTGCGGACACAAGCTCTTTCACGATCGTATCGGACTTATTAAGCGTCTGGCTGATCGAAGCAATATTTGCGACCATTTGCTCAACCGACGCCGAAGACTGTGCAACACTTGCAGACTGTGTTTCAATACTACTGCTCAACTGCTTAATAGTGCGGATAATTTCCTCTACTGTCGCGGCAGTTTCGGTAACGCTTGCAGCTTGGGTCAAAACTTGCTGCTGGATACCGTCTATATTTGCATTAATCTGATTAATTGAGCTTGCCGTTTCGGACATATTTGAAGCAAGCTCACTACCGATCTCTTCCATAATGCTGCTATTGACGCCGATAGACTTTATTGTAACACCGATTTTTTCTATCGTTTCATTAAAATATTCCGATAAATCCGTTACCTCGTCATTACCGCTTACAGCCATACGAACCGTTAAATCACCTTCACCTTGCGCAATGTCCTTAAGCGCTGCAACAAGTTTTTGGATCGGCTTTACGATATTGTGTGCAACAAAGAAGACAACAGCCAATGCCGAAAGAAAAATAATTCCCCAGATAATGTCTATAGCAATGCTCATCTCACCCACTGAACTCATAAGGTCACTGTAGGGAGCGGTCATAATAACCGTCCATCCCGATAGCTTACTCTTAGCATAGGATGATATTACAGAAACGCCATCGTTATCATAGTACCCGATACCCGGATCTTGCGCCTGTAACGCTTGTTGTTCAAATGCTGCAAGCGGCGCTACACTCGGATCGGTTTGAGCTTCCTCGATGGAATTGTATTGATCTTCAACAAAACGTATATCTTTATCTGCAATCGTATTCCCCGTTAAACCGAGTATATAGCAATACCCCCTTTTTCCCAAAACGATGTCTTTAATTGCTTCGGATAAAAGATTCGCTTCTACGGCTGCGCTTAATACACCGACAATTTCATTGTTATCACCGATAATGGGAACGGCATAGACGATCCGCATTGTATTTGAAACGCGAGATATACGTGGTTCTGCTACAAAGCTTTTTCCTGATGAAGCGGCTAAAAACCAATCCCGGTCGCCGACATAAACAGCTTTTCCATCATCTGTCCCATAACGGTCCCCCTGCATAGTGCTGACACCGAAATAATCTACCCGTGCATTATGACCGGCTTCATTCACAAGACTCTGCGCTTTTTGATAGTATGAAAGAGAAGGATCACGCAGGGAAGGCATACGGGCAACTCCTTCGACAAATTGGAGAGTCGCTTTTATTCTTCCATCGATAATCTCTGCAACATCGGCAGCTTTATCTATTAAATGAGTTTCAATTTTCTCCGTTACGGCTTTGCGTGCAATCATAACTGCAAGCAGCCCCTCGATAACTGAAGCGCCTAGAATCAATACACCAAAAACCAACATCAATTTTTTTCTTAATGAAAAGCGCTTTTTCTTTAGGTTCCTTCCCATATATTCGTCTCCTAATCATTTTGGTACCGACGGCTCAATTGACCGATAATGATAACGGCTGTCCTATAGAACAGCACCGCCGGCCATTTGCCGTTTTAAACGGTACAAACCTCACAGCATAATTCAACACTTTTGAAATTGCAAAACAGGAATATCATTTTCCTGAGCAAAGAGACTTATTTCTATGACTAATTTTATATAGAGAATATAATGGATTATATTTATTTAAATTAAGTTAGTCTATCCCTCTGTAGCTTATAGAAGAAACCGTAAGAAACTGCCTACATAAATGCAAGTATTAAAGAGTCCCTAGAGTTGTTCACCGGCGCGTAGTTTAACCCGCATTGTTTGGATTTTTGCATCCATCACTTCGAGCTCGTTCAATATTTCTTTCTCGTGATTGGAAGTTTCGATGACTGCATGAATCCCGCCGTTTTTAATAACGATACGCTTATCGGCATAGAGCGCAAGCGCCGGGTCATGGGTAGCCATCAGCACGATTTTATCGTTCGATACCAAAAGCTGCAAAGCCTTTTTCCGATCGATTCCGGCATTTTCAATCTCGTCAATCAAAACGATCGGAGATGAGCTTAAAATGGCGGTATCTGCAATCATGAGCGCCCGGGACTGTCCGCCGCTCAGTGCAGTAATCGGCGTATCCAGCCGAAACTGCTCTCCTGCCAGTTTATTTGCAGCCTCGATAATACCGCTGACAGCTGCTTCTTTGTCTTCGACCATCCGGCTTTCCGCATGCAGTTCAATAAACTCTCGGACGGATAAATCCATGACAAAGTTCATATTTTGCGAAAGCTGCGCAACCAGTTTATTGTTTATCGAAAACCGGATTGCTTTATCGGGCACTTCGCCGTTAATCAGTATTGCCCGGCCGGTAGGTGTGTCTTTTTGCGCTGTCCATTCGATGTCCGCGAGCAGCCGCGACTTACCCGATCCGGTCGGCCCGACAATCGAAATAATCTGGGACGGATACAATACAAGGTTTTGAAAATTCTCCGGTTCGCCGGACTTATTCGTACCGGGTAGTATCGTAAGACTCTGCACACCTTGAACGTCATCCCCGTTTAAAAACCGCTGCATTTGAATGATATATTCAAAAAATGCATGGGATAAAGCTTCTCTATCAAGCGCACTCTCTTCGCATTGTTCTTCGGAAAGGTTTTGTAGAAAAGAGTCAAAAGTACGCTGCGTATTGTCCAGAACATGTAGCTCTGTCAATCTGTTTTCTGCAAAAAAATCTTCAATAAAAGGATACTCTGCGAGCAGCGTTTCTATCGTTTTTTTTGAAAGTTCTATTCTTTTTTCGGCGGTGCCGTGTATGTCAAAACCGGTATTTGCGGCCATATTGTCTCCCATAAAAATTTTTGCAAGATGTTTTAGTTATTTGTTTGCGACTCGGCAATCTTCATCTTACGGATATTGCCCATCTGGAAATTTTCGCCGACCCGTGTTTCCCCCAAACAATAGGAACACAGTGCTGCAGGCATCGGGAAACGGAGCTCCATTCCTTGCACCGTCGAAATATCTTTATCTCGGTTAAAAAGCAGCGTGCTCAGTTCAAAGGCACCCTGCCCCGTCAGGCCGTTTACCTGCATAATCACCGCTCGCGGATTAACGGTGTTGACACGGGCGCAAAACACTTCGCGTTCTGCCTGAGACACAATATCGCCTTTTGTGATGACAACGATATCCGCCGCTTTTAACAGCGGACCGATTTTTTTCGGTGTATTGATACCCGATAAATTATCGATAACGCAAATACCGAGGATATTTTTAATATATGGAGAACAACGGTTGCACAAGCCCGCTGATTCCGTTATCAAAAGGTCGAATTTTTCCTTGACGCCCCATTGTACTACCTCTTCGATATTGGAAACAAAGAAGTGATCGGGACAGAGCGAACCGGAAATACCTTTTTGAACGGGAATACCGGCCTTTTCGTACAGTATGTCGTCATCGGTGTAGAGGCAGTCAAATTTCACCACTCCGGCACGAAGCCCTTGTGTGCGCAGCGCCTCGATTGTCTTTAAAATAACGCTGGTTTTGCCCGAAGACGGCGGGCCGGAAACGATCAAAAGATTCATAGTATTGCAATTATATCATACCGAGCTGGAACAGGCGGTAACATCCGTTACGAAAGGATACGCAATAGTTGGGCGACAATTCGTCCGGCTTTTCCGCGATGAGACAGTTCGTTTTTTTCTTGTGCCGTCAATTCTGCAACCGTTTTACCGATCTTTGGAAGATACACAATCGGATCATAGCCGAAACCATGTTCTCCGCGCTCCGATGTACCAATCACACCCTCGCACGTTTCTTGCACCGTAAAAAAACGATGAGCATCCAGCATCACTGCAATACAGCAGACAAACCGACAGCGACGGTTTTCCACACCTTCCATCTGCTGGAGAACGAGCTGATTCCGCTCCTCCGCTTTCAGCTGCACACCGTCTTTCATACCATAACGGGCTGAATAGATACCGGGCTTACCGCCGAGCGCATCGATACACAACCCCGAATCGTCGGCAATCACCGGACATTTAACACTTTCGTATAACACGCGAGCTTTTAGGAGTGCATTTTCTAAAAAAGTTGTTCCGGTTTCTTCAGGATCAAAGAGGATACCTGCATCAGCAGGGAGACTGATGCGATGCCCTTCTAAAATAGCGGCAAATTCTTCTTGTTTATGCCGGTTGCCGCTTGCTAAGTATATGTGCATAACCTACTATAACACGCTTTTTTAAGCTCGACAAGATCGTTGTTAATTGTCGCTCGAGAAACACCCAGTTGTTTTGCCAATACCCGATTACTCGGTCCCCGCGTATATTCCTGTATCCGTTTCAGATACCCCTGCCAACGCGCATAACTGTATGCTTGACGGTTTTTCAAGCGCTTGATGACGGAACCGTGAGCCTCATCAACCTTACGCAGCTGAAGTGTCGCACTCTTATACCGCACATAATAAAAGTCCCGCTTAGTTACCCATTCGTTGTAAACGGTATCCCGTTTGTCCGTCAGCTCCTTTGCTTCTTCAATCAGCAGTCTTACCTTCCGTACCGATAGTCCTAAATGTCCGGCAACCGTTTGCAGCAAATGGTCATTGATACAAAAACAAGATTTACACAACAGTTCGAGAAAATAACGTGTATAGATGTCTTTCCTTTTTCTTTCCCATCTGATTGTTTCTTGAATAGACTGAGCTTTTTCAGGTAACACCGTATAAGAAGGCGGCGGACTTGCTGCATACAATTCATAGTTTTGTGACCCGTCCTGTTCGTCCTGTATCGTTTTAACGATCCGCTGCTGATCATCTTGGGCAACGGAATCATACGTCGCCTGTTCGCGGTTCCGTCTCAGAAAGAGCTTCCAGCTATAGGTAAGAGACATCCGCAAGTATGTAGGAAATATTGACCTATCGGGATTATAACCGTCTATGATAGCATCCAGCTTCGGATAGAGCCAAAGTAAAAAGTCACTGCGCATATCCTCGCTTCCGCAGTAGACTCCGAATTCACCGAGATTAAAATACAAATACTGAAACAACCGATCGACGGCTTCTTTTTGTGTATTCTGCCGTGAAAAATCCGTCAATATCGTTTCAACGATATCCTCTTGCATACATTCCTCCGTGAGCGTAATTTTATTTAAACCTGTTCGGAAACTTCCGTTTCTGAACAGGTTACCTTGAAATGCGATGTTCTAAATCGTGCTATTTGTGCGATTTAGAACTCGTCGACCTATTCGAAAACACAGTTATCGAATAGGTCTTTTGTGCAGAGAGTTTAATACCTCGGTGCTGCTTGAACCGTAGCACAGGTATTAAAACCGCCTTATAGCATGTTCCCCGATGCTCTGCGCCGAGGTATATTGATGCGTAGTTGTGTCATAGCAAGATACATGCCAAAAAAGGATACGGATTTTTTCAAAAACGGGCAGGCTTCCTAGAAATAATGATCAGTTAAGACCGATAACGGATTTATTTAAATAAGTCTTTTTATAATAACAATTTATAAACTCTTATGTCAAATTATATGTATGAAAGAAAATCTTTATTCCGTTTTCCTCCTCCTGTCATTATGCAGTAGCATTAAAATATGGATACAACCATAAGTGCGCCATCTGTCAGAATATGATACACGGAATATCAGAATTTGAGCATTTGAAAATTATTCGGCTGGCAGAGTTATCGAATCGGACATGAGGAAGATTCAACACTGTCAATAATGCCGCCGCCGAGTACCCTACTCCCAGAATAAAATACAGCGGCTTGCCCGCACGCAACCGCCCGTTCCGGTTCGGTAAAAACAATACGGACTCGGTCAGTGCCGATAGGTTCGATGCGGGCTTTTTTCAGCTGCTGCCGGTACCGTGTTTTAACTTCTGCATAAAAAGGCTCCAGCGGCATTTCGGCAATCCGGTTTACCTCACGCACGGAACAGGCAGCGGCAAGAAGCGTCTCGCCTGAACCGACGGTAACGGTATTATGCTCTGCCGATTTTTCAACCACATAAATCGGATAGCCGAACGGCAGTGCAAGCCCCCGCCGCTGCCCGATGGTATAACGATGCAAGCCGCGGTGTGTACCGACCTTGACGCCGTTGATATCGATAAAATCTCCTTCAGGAAAAGCATCGGGTGCCAATGCGTCGATTACTGCCGTGTAGTCACCGTCCGGCACAAAGCAAATATCTTGACTATCGCTCTTATGCGCATTAACCAGTCCGGCCTTTTCTGCAATAAGCCGGACTTCCGGTTTCGTCAGTTCTGCAAGCGGGAAAAACGTTCTACTGAGCTGCTCTTGGCTCAACAAGGCCAAAAAGTAGCTTTGATCTTTCTGCGCATCGGCGCCCCGCTCCAACGCATACCGGCCGGACGGCTCCTGAAATACTTTGGCATAATGACCGGTTGCAACCGCATCGAACCCTTCTCGTAATGCCTGCTCCATCAGTAACCCGAATTTAATTTGCTTATTGCAAATGTAACAGGGATTCGGCGTTTCTCCGCTGCGGTAGCTTTGAATAAAATAATCGATTATCTGCTTTTGAAATTCGGCACGGAAATCGTAAACACAATGCGGAATACCGAGTACCCGCGCTGCCTGCGCCGCTTCTTCAATAATCCGCTCGGTTTGTTCCTTCGCAGCGGAGGTTTGTTCATTCAGCAAACGAAGCGTAATGCCGCATACGTCATACCCCTGCTCTATCAGGAGTTTCGCTGCAACACTGGAATCAACGCCTCCGCTCAAGCCTACTGCAATCTTCATTTTTTTATGGAACTCCGCAACGATATTGCTTTACCATCCGTCAGCACAACCGCTTCCAATTGTTTATAAGTATGGGCAGGGAATTGAGCCGGCACACTTAACGCGCTGCCGATATAAATCACTTCAATGGTTTTCGTTTCCTTTTCGTCCGTATCGCGGTTTATTGCGGTAATACGGACAAGAAGCGGCAGCGCATAGTCATCACTTTGTTTCGTGGCTCCAAACGAAATATTCACATAGAGATAGTTTTGTTGGGTCAAGTAGTCCAGTTTGACCGGAACGCCCTCAATTTTCCCCGACTGCCGGCCGGTTTTTAATAGAAAAGAGAGAAACGTAAGCGCAAAAACGGCAATAATGGCGAATAACATGGAACGGGACGAACGTGTTGCGGTAAGACTTTTCAGTAAGCTGATTTTTTTTATGTAATCGGGTTCATACATCTGCTGCACCGCTTCCGGCGCTCGCTTCAAACGCTCACTCCGGTCATAGCGGAGATATGAACTGCCCTCGCTCCACGAATCCGGTTGGTTATTCATTTTTTGATACCCCGGTAATTGTGTTTGTCTTCCACCAGACAATATCTGCCTGTTTATCTCCGGCAAGAAGCGCCGACAAGATACCGTCGGAAGAAAGATAAAAAGCGTTGTACACCAGTTCATCCGGAGAAACAGCCAATGTCCGTGTATATATTTTATTTGACTGTAAGTCGATTAATTCGAGGATATAGCCGTCGGAGCGCGGCGTTGTCAACAAACACCAATGATTTGCCGTTATACCAAGCAATCCGTAAACTTTTTTAACAGGACGGGTGCCGGTATTCGTGTCTTCGGTATCTTCATACGAAGCGATATCAATAGTCCGT
Source organism: Treponema sp. OMZ 857 (assembly GCF_024181085.1). Classification (NCBI taxonomy): domain Bacteria; kingdom Pseudomonadati; phylum Spirochaetota; class Spirochaetia; order Treponematales; family Treponemataceae; genus Treponema; species Treponema sp. OMZ 857. The sequence goes on along the minus strand of NZ_CP051147.1, from coordinate 1,354,391 downwards.
TCATACCGCCGGTCTTCAATATTAAACGTATACAGACAGCTTTTATCATAACTGATTCCGGCACTCACATTGATATCCGTATCGATGTCTTCACGATAATAATCGACTTTGATATAAAGCCGCTTCGATGTAAAATCGGGAACAGCCTTATCAAGGCTGGAAAACATCTTTACTTCGTTGGTGTAAGGCGACGGCAATCCGCTAAACGCGATGGGAATTTTATACAGCAAGCTGCCGGTATTGTCATACCAGTATACCCGAATACCGGTTTCCGTTCGGCACACTACAATAATACCGTTGTTTGAATCCGCATAAAGCCCTTCGATGGGCGGAAAGGGAGTACCGCCGACGCCTTCTTGCCCGACAGTATCCACAAATTCCCCCGTCTCACTAAAATGAATGACCGTATCACGCAGCACAAGATTTTCCGTCTGATCGTACTCAATACGTTCTTCGTTGACCGTATCGACGGCAAACAGATTTTTGTTCGGCGTTACGGCAAGATACGTCGGATGATTGAGCGGATACGGCACGGCGCTGCGGGTCATAATTTTATCGGTTTGATCGGCATCGATAAATGTCGGGCGCGGATTTTTATCAGGATTATAGTACAATGCCAACAAATCGCCGAATGATGTCAGCCTGAGGATTTTTCCCGCACCTGAATTACTCAGATAAAAGATACCGTCATCCATAACAAGCTGACTGTCGGGACGGACATACGGACTTGCCAGCTGAAACAAATCGAGCTGGTCTTCAAAATTTCCGTATTTTATTGAAAAAAGCTGTTTGCGCTCCAAGTTTCCCGTTCTTTCTTTCCCGCACGAAACCGCACAAAGGGAAAAAACGGAACACAAGAAAATACAAAGTCCCTGAAAAAAACGACTGCGGCGATACATTACGATAATCCGATTTTTTGCTGCTTATTTGAGCACTTCAGCAATGCCCGACACAAGCCCCGCCATATTCTGAATATCCGCAGGAATAATAATTTTCGTCGATTTTCCGTCGGCTACTTTTTCAAAGGCTTCGAGACTGCGCAGTTTAATCAGTGCGGAATCGGCACCGACATTCTTAATAAGATTCAAACCTTCGGCCGTTGCTTTCTGAATAGCCAAAATTGCCTCAGCCTCACCCTGCGCCCGGCATATAGCAGATTCTTTTTCCGCTTCGGCCTGTAAAATCATCGACGCCTTTTTTCCTTCCGCCACCAGGATGGAGGACTGCTTTTGTCCTTCCGCGATAAGGATAGCTTCACGCCGTTCGCGTTCTGCACGCATCTGCTTTTCCATTGCTTCCTGAATGGATTCAGGAGGAATGATATTCTTTACTTCTACACGGTTTACCTTAATACCCCACGGATCGGTCGCTTCGTCCAAAATGCTGCGCATACGGGTATTGATAACATCGCGGCTTGTCAGCGTGCCGTCAAGTTCCAATTCACCGATAATATTCCGCAGCGTCGTTGCCGACAGGTTTTCAATCGCATTCATCGGATTTTCAACACCGTAGGTATAGAGCTTCGGATCGGTAATCTGGAAATAGATAACCGTATCGATCATCATGGTAACGTTATCTTTTGTAATAACCGGCTGCGGCTTAAAATCGAGCACCCGTTCTTTGAGCGACACCTTATTGGCGATTCGATCGACAAACGGCATCTTAACGTGTAGACCGACTTCCCATGACTGGAAATAGCCGCCGAGCCGTTCGATAATGAACGACTGAGACTGCGGTACAATTCTGATATTCAAAATAAGCAGAACGAGTACGAACACAATTAATGCAAAAGCAATCCACATAATAGACCTCGCTATTGGGAACTTCTAAACACTCAGTTTAATCTTTAGGAATTCCCTATTCTATCTTTTTTACAATGAGGGTAACACCCTCTATCTTTTCGATGATACATTCCTCTCCGGTAGGTATGTCTGCGCCGCCGGTTGAAGCGGCAGTCCATACCATACCGTTGATTTTAACCTGCCCCTTTTCAAACTCGGTAATGGTTTGCAGTACGAGTGCTTTTTTACCGATAAGGCTATCCGCATTGGTCTTTACTCGCTTTGTATGTAAAAATTTCAACGCAATGGGACGGGTGAAAAAGAGCAATAGAAGCGCAACAAGCGCAAATAAAATGCACTGCGCATAAAACGGCGGATGCAGCATAGAGATAAAAATCATCAATACGGCGCTGAGCGAAAACCATACCGTCGTTAAACCGAGTGTCATTCCCTCGATCACTGCACAGATGACTGCAATACCGAACCAGAACCACGGCGTATAAAGTGCTAATAATATTGACAATTCAATCATATGGATAGAACCTTAGATTTGCGTCAGCGCCGCTCCGATAAAGTCGCGGAACAGCGGATGCGGTTTATTGGGACGGGAGGCAAATTCGGGATGGAACTGCACCGCTAAAAACCACGGATGATTTTTCAGCTCGACGATTTCCACCAAATTACGTTCAGGGTTGATTCCCGAAAGCAGCATATCGGAGTTTTCAAACCGGCTGCGGTACAAATTGTTAAATTCATAGCGGTGCCGGTGGCGTTCACTGATTTCGTGCATTTTATATGCCTGTTCCGCCTTGCTGTTTTCCGCAACCATGCAGCGGAAAGAACCGAGCCTAAGCGTACCGCCGAGCTGCACGTCTTTTTGATCGGGCATTAAATCGATGACCGGCTCGCAATTTTTGATAAATTCAGAGGAATGCGCGCGTTCCACCCCGAGTACATGACGGGCAAATTCGATAACGGCAATCTGCATTCCAAGGCAAATACCGAAATAGGGAACGCCCTTGGTGCGCGCATATTCCGCAGTAAGCACCATCCCTTCAATCCCGCGTTCGCCGAAACCGCCCGGAACGATAATCGCCTGTGCATCTTTTAACAGCTCTTCAGCTTTTGCCGCATCCGTAATCTTTGCTGCGTCAATCCATAGCTGCTTTACACGTGCGCGGTGATAGACCCCGGCAGCGGTCAACGCTTCGCTTACACTTAAATACGCATCGGGCAGTTCAGTGTATTTGCCGACAAGCGCAACCGTTACTTCTTTTTCGGGATGATAATAGGATTCAACCATTTCCTTCCACGACTGTAAATCGGGTTCGGAGTTTGGAATATTGAAAAGCTCGCAGATTTTTTTACCGAGGTTTCCTTCTTCCAGCATCAGCGGAACTTCGTAGATGGACTTTGCGGTAAGATTTTCGATAATGGCGTCTTGGCTGACATTGCAAAAAAGACTGAGCTTTTCGCGGATGGATTTGCTGAGCCTTTTTTCGCTGCGGCACATAATGATATCGGGCTGAATCCCGAAGCCGAGCAGCTCTTTAACGCTATGCTGCATAGGCTTGGTTTTAAGCTCGCCGCATTCTTTTAAGTACGGTAAAAGGCCGAGGTGAATAAAAAGACAATGCTCCCTGCCGACCGTGTTCCTGATTTGCCGAATTGCTTCTATAAAGGGGAGCGATTCGATGTCGCCGACCGTACCGCCTATCTCCGTAATGACAATATCGCTGCCGGTTTCTTCCGCCGTCTGCATAATGCGGTGCTTAATCTCGTCGGTAACATGCGGGATAACCTGTACGGTCGCTCCGCAATAGTCCCCAGCCCGTTCATGATCCAAAATGGAAAGATACACTTTTCCGGCTGTGTGGCTGTTAAATTTATGCAAAGCAACATCAGTGAATCGTTCGTAATGACCGAGGTCAAGGTCGGTTTCTCCGCCGTCCTCCGTTACAAAAACTTCTCCATGCTGATAGGGGTTCATTGTCCCCGGATCAATATTCAGATAAGGATCAAACTTTTGATTGATAACCGAAAAACCTCTGCTCTTCAGCAAAAGTCCGATAGATGCCGCGGTAATGCCTTTTCCAAGGGAAGAAACAACCCCGCCGGTAATAAAAATAAAACGAGCTTTCATCATGTACGCTACTATAGCATATTATGAGGGCTTCCGCAATCAATATGCCCTTGCCGAACACAGCATCGTGAAATCCCCCTCCGCTATGACTGCGGGGCGTTTTATGATACACTCATCTCCATGACACAGCATACACAAGATACGCTCTACCTGCTTGATTCCTACGGCTTAATTTACCGCTCTTACTTCGCTTTTGTCAGCCATCCGTTGACCAATAAGGCGGGCGAAAACGTTTCCGCTCTTTACGGCTTTTTTAGAAGTCTTGCGATGATTTTAAAAACATACCGGCCGCAGTATTTTCTTGCAGCCTTCGATTCCCGCACGCCGACCTTTCGGCACGAATGGTACCCCGAATACAAAGCAACCCGCGACAAGACGCCGGAAGATTTGCACACGCAGATTCCGCATATCGAAAAAATATTGACAACGCTTGGTATCGCCTGCCTCCGCAAAGACGGTTTTGAGGCTGATGATATTATCGCAACCCTTGCCTGCCGCGCTGCACAAGAAGGCCGCCGCTGTGTTATCATCTCCGGAGATAAAGACTTAGCGCAGCTTGTAGGAGAGTTTGTTTCGGTGCTTAAACCCGATAAGAGTGAAGCCTTGGCGCACTGCGGCATCGAAGAGGTTAAGGAGCATTGGGGGGTTGCACCTGCACAGATGCTCGATTATCTTTCACTCATCGGCGATGCTTCGGACAATATCCCCGGAGTAAAGGGCATCGGCCCCAAAACGGCTGTAAAGCTTTTGCAGGATTACGGTACGCTCGACGCTGTGTATGAACATATCGATTCCATTGCGGGAGCCGTACAAAAGAAATTGGCTGCCGGAAAAGAGAGCGTCTATTTTTCAAAAAAACTGATAACGCTTGCCACCGATATTCCCATCGAAGGCTCGATCGAGGATTACCGCTGCGATGCGCTGCACTACACGGAGGCGGCTGCGCTGCTGAAAGAATATGAGCTGCCGCGCCTTGGCGAACTGTATACAAAGGCCGCCGAAGAAGCAGGCACAGCCGGTGCAGCTGCCGCGCCGAATACCGCAGCAACCGGCGGGTCAGCGGATGACAGTTCGGCAGAGAACGGTTCCGGTACAGGCGATGCGATTTCCCGCAGCAAAGCAGCCTCGTCCGCCAATACCGACACGAAAGCGGCAGTGGGTAATGCGGGTGCAAAACCGATGGGCGACGCTGACGGCATACCGGAAGCCGGTACCGGTACAACACCGGCGGAACTCCGTAAAAATACCGGCGAGTACCGCACTGTAACGAATGCAGAAGAACTCGAAGCGGTTATTGCAGCAGCCGAAGCGCAGGGCTTTGCTGCCTTTGACTGCGAAACCACCGGCCTCAATCCGCTGTACGACTCCCTTGTCGGATTTTCGCTCAGCTTAAAAGCCGGTACCGGTATCTACGTACCGCTCAAAGTGCCGGCGCCTGAATTGGGTGAACAGCCCTTCGCCGTGATGCCCCTTGCCGCCGCAAAGGAACTACTCGCGCGGCTCTGGAGCAACGAATCACTCACTCTGATACTGCACAACGGCAAATTCGACTATCAGGTGCTGCGGACGGCAAAGATTTTTACCCGCGCCGGCTGCCGCCTCTTCGATACGATGATAGCGGCATGGCTGCTCGAACCTGATAACCTCAGTTTCGGGCTGGAGAACCTTGCCGAAGCGCAGCTCGGCTTGCAGGGCATTAACTATAAAGACGTCGTGCCCAAGGGGCATACCTTTGCGGCGGTGCCCCTTCCTCAAGCGACCGAATATGCAGCGGAGGATGCAGACCTCACCTTGCAATTATATCATATATATAAGCCCGCCTTGGAACAGGCAAACCTCACCGCTCTTTTTGAAACGCTTGAAATGCCGCTGATGCCGCTCCTTGCGGATATGGAAGCGCAGGGTATCTTCCTTAAAAAAGAAGAGCTAGCCGCGTTTTCGGAAGAATTGGCGGATACGCTTGCACGGGACGAAGCGGAAATTTACAAGCTGGTCGGCCATCCCTTTAACATCGCCTCCCCTAAGCAGCTGCAGGAAGTGCTGTTCACCGAACGGAAGCTGCCGACCGGTAAAAAAACAAAGACAGGCTACTCTACGGATATTTCCGTGCTTGAGGAGCTTGCCGCCATCGATGAGCTCCCGGCAAAAATTCTCGATTACCGCGCCTCCGCAAAACTGAAATCGGGCTATGCCGATGCGCTGCCCCTGCTTGCCGATACACACGGGCGGATACACACCAGCTTTATTCAAACGGGGACTGCGACGGGGAGACTTTCGAGCCGCGATCCGAACTTGCAGAATATTCCGATCAGAGGAGAAGAAGGGCGCAAAATCCGCAAGGCATTCTACGCAGCGGACGGCTGTAAACTGATTTCCGCCGACTATGCACAGATCGAGCTGGTTATCCTCGCTCATTTTTCGCAGGATGAAAATTTAGTAAAGGCATTCCGGCACGGAACCGATGTCCACGCGGCGACGGCTGCGCTCATCTTTAATGTGCCAGTCGAGAACGTTGTCCCTGATATGCGCCGCATTGCAAAGGTGATTAACTTCGGGGTGATGTACGGTATGAGCGCATTCAGGCTCGCCAATCAACTGCGCATCTCCCGCACCGAGGCGGCCGAATTTATTACCCGCTATTTTACCACCTATTCGGGAGTATCCGCCTTTATGGAAACGCTCAAAGAGTCGGCCGCAGAAAAAGGCTTTGTGGAAACACTGATGGGTAGACGGCGGTATATCAACGCTATCAACAGCCGGAATCAAGTGCAGCGCGCGGCAGCGGAACGGATTGCCATCAACACGCCTATCCAAGGCTCCGCCGCCGATATCGTCAAAACGGCAATGCTGCGTGTAGACCGTGCACTAAAACAACAGCAGCTAAAGGCGCGCCTCCTGTTACAGGTACACGATGAGCTCATCCTCGAAGCGCCCGATGCAGAAGTCGATACCGTCAAAGCACTGTTAAAACAAGAGATGGAACACGTCGTCGAACTTGCCGTTCCGCTCCGTGTCAGCATCGAAGCGGGCAGCTGCTGGGGAGATTTCCACTAAGCAGGAAACAATATTGGGAACCTCTAAAAGCTGGAGTTTTTAAAAGCGCCTATCATTTTTTCGTAGATAAAAGCCCGCCTGTCCCCGAACCATGCAAACCCGTCTAAAACCTGTGTGCGGATAAAGCCTTGTTTTTCATAAATCCGGATGGCCTTATGCCAGTCTTCATGCACAAGCAGAATGATCCGCTCCAACTGCGGAAAAACGGCAGCAATGCGTTCTATAGAAGCTGCAAAAAATTTTTCGGCAATGCTTTGCCCGCGCACATCCGGCAACAATGCAAAGGAAGAAATATACAGCGCTGTTCCTGTAGACTGATGACGTTCCCGTACCGAATGCCCCAATGCAAATGCATCTGCTCCAATCTGTGAGGAATCCCACAGTTCAGCTGTAAAGTAACCGCATACCGATTGTGTATTGGTTTTAACAAGGACATAATTGCAATCTACAGCATACGTAATGCGGTCGGCAAACACACTTTCATCCTCAACGATGTTTTCTTCAAAGCTTTGCCGTTCAACCTGCATGACCGCAGCTAAATCTCCCTGCTCCGCTTTTCTTACACTATACCCTTTCAGCATCATTATATCCTCATCACCACCCTAGGATCTCTTTACGGTGCAGCAAACCTATTGCCCTAAGATTTTCTTCCGTAGATTGATGTGCATCGCTCAATTTTTTAAAATCGATAGCAAAACAATTCATCGAAAAATGCTGAAATACATAGACGGGAGCCTCGGACTTCCCGCCGTACTGCCGCCGCAATTCTTCCGCATAAGCGGTAAAAAGAGATTTCTTCCGTAATTCGCCGTATCCTACCAGCCAGAGCGGACAACCGAGCACTCGTTGCAGGGCTGCGGTATTGGCAGCAAGCCATTCTTGCGTTTCCTCAAAAAGATTGCGGAATTGTTCGCCGCCGTGCTTGAGCAGGTAATTAAGCTCCTTTGTCTTTGCCGTATGAACGGGAGTTTTATTAAGAATAATGACTTCACGTCTAAAATCAATAGCGAGTTCGGGATTGCGGCGGAAAAAACCTTCTGCAACCTTCCCCGACTGCCCTACCAGATAGCGTTGATTTTTATGCAGCTGCTCGTTTTTTCCCGGATTATCGCTGATGATGATCAGCTTTATCCTATCTGAGGCTAGCACTTCGTCTAAGCTATGGTTATACACAATGGGTGTTTCTTGCGGGTAAGCGGGAGTCTTGTTATCAGCTGCAGCAGCCTGCTGTAATAGATGCAGCTTTCCGCGGTTCGCCGACCTTTCTACCGATGACGTTGTTTCATCAGGTGCTGAATATTCATAGCCGCACCGGTTAAGCCATTGCCGGCATACCGCTTTAAAGTCGGTTCTAAATATGGAAAAAGCCTGCCATTCTCTATCGGTCATCGGATTACGGAGTTTTTATTTGAGAGAAAATTTTTCTGAACACATTACTGCTCAATTTTTTCTTGAGGAAACCCAGCTTGGTTTCGGAAATGACAATAGCAATAAAGATGAAAACGCAGCCTATCAGCAGTGAAGCTGTTACCCTCTCATGCCAGAACGCAATGGCGAGGATAATACCGAATACCGATTCAAGGGAGAATATGAGCGCAGCCGTCGATGCAACAACTTCCCGTTGACCGATCGCCTGCAAGATATTAGTCAGAGACATACAAATAACGCCTAAATAAAGAGCGGCGAAAATAGACTGCCCGTTCCAGACGATTCGAGTGCTGTCTTCAAAAAAATAAGTATACAAACCTGCATAAATGACACCGAAAAAAAGATTCCCGATTGTAAGCAAAATCGGATCCATGGTATCAACATACCGGCCAAGGTACACGAGGTAGGCGGCAAAAATCACACTGCCTATCAAGGCAAGAAAATCACCGAGATTTAAACCGACATTGGAAGTTTTCAGAAGATCAGGCATCGAAATAAAACCGATACCGACCAGACAGAGAACAGCCGCAATAATATTATAGACATTCGGTTTTCTTTTCCATACAAACCATGCAATAAACGGAGTGATAACGCAATAGGTGGCAACCAAGAAACCGCACCGCCCAGGAGGACAACCGGCAGCAATAGAAAGATTTTGCATCAAATAGCCGATAGTCATGAGGAGACCAAGGAAGGCGCAAACAATGATGTACGAACGGGACAAGTGTTTTAACCGTTTGATAAAAACGAACAGCAACACAACGCCTCCGACGGCACACCGCATAAAGACCAAAAAAGCAGGAGGAAAATAGTCATTCGTACTGCTGATAGCGACAAAGGTCGTTCCCCAAAACATTGCCGCAACAAGAAGCGCAATATATGCACTGATCTCTTTTTTTGTAAGTTTACTCATAGGTTAATCCAGCCAATAGACTTTATCGGGAGCTTGTTCTCGTAAAAAAATTTTCCGATACCGCTGCGAATGCTCCACCCGTACGTCATCGGGAAAATACACATTATGCAAAAACCATACGGTATCCAAAAGATCTCCGAAAGAATCCGAACAGGAATACCGGTAGTACAGCGGCGACTCTTCAAGCAGCGCACGTATCGCGAGGTCATGAGTATGATACGGATCGACTGCTTGCCGCAAATTACTCCGTAAGCCTCCATACCATGCATGCGTAATCGCCAGTAAATTGAGCCGTTTATGGGTATCCATATAATACAGCTCGTACATACCGGCGATGGCAGGAACAGACGTTGTTATCTTATATTTATCCGCACGTGTTAAAGCTGTCCACGTCAGAGTATAATAGACATCGTTTTTGTCGTCTTCTTCTTTTATGATAATCGGTTTTAATTCAAGCATACTCTCAAGCTACTATAGCATATTCCGCATCAATTGACTAGCAAGGGGATGTCCCAAAAGTTGGTTGCTTTCGGGACATCCCCGTCGAGTTTAAAATTAAGTCTTTATACAGTAATGACTTAATTTTAAACGTCGCATCTAAATCTAAGGAAACTGTCCAAAAACTGAAGTTTTTGGACAGCCCCAAACATACCGGACAGTTTTTTGTTTGACAGAGACGTAATTTGGCGATATACTTTTCCTTATAGGATAATTTTTAGGAGGCCTTAATGGCAAAAGTTGAATTGAAAGGTATCGGCAAGGTTTACGATGGAAACGTCCGTGCAGTAGAAAATGCCAATATCGTTATCGAAGATCAGGAATTTGTTGTATTCGTCGGACCGTCCGGCTGCGGTAAATCGACGACACTCCGCATGGTAGCCGGGCTTGAAGAAATCAGCGAAGGCGACCTGTACATAGACGGCGAACGTATGAATGACATTCCGCCGAAAGACCGTAACATTGCAATGGTTTTCCAAAACTACGCACTATATCCGCACATGACTGTCTATGACAACATGGCATTCGGATTAAAGATACGGAAAGTTGATAAACAAGAAATTGAGCGCCGCGTGCATGAAGCCGCCCGTATTCTCGACATTGAAAAACTGCTCGACCGTAAACCGAAAGCTCTTTCGGGCGGACAGCGCCAGCGTGTCGCAGTAGGGCGCGCTATTGTCCGTAACCCCAAGGTATTCTTATTTGACGAACCGCTTTCCAACCTCGATGCAAAACTCCGTGTTCAGATGCGCGCCGAAATTTCCGACTTGCACAACCGCTTAAAAGCTACGATGATCTATGTTACACACGATCAGGTCGAAGCAATGACCATGGGCGATAAAATCGTTGTCATGAAAGACGGAAAGGTACAGCAAATCGGCTCGCCGCTCTACCTCTATAATCATCCGGTAAATAAATTCGTAGCAGGCTTTATCGGTTCGCCGCCTATGAACTTCTTAAATGTTAAGGTAATAGAAAAAGACGGAAGTATTGCTATTGATGAAGGGACATTCGTATTGCATCCTACTGAAGATCAGCAAAGACACTTAAAGAAGTATGTCGGTAAAAACGTATTCTTCGGTATTCGGCCGGAAGATTTACAACTGGTTGCAGAAAGCGATGATGCTAAAAACAGCATGGCACTCAAGATCACCGTTAAAGAACCGCTCGGAGCGGAAACACACCTCTATCTCGCGTCAAAGAACCAGCAGGTCATTGCCCGTACATTCAACACCGTCGAAGCGGGAATCGGAGAATTGCTTCACTTTGTTCCGAATATGGAAAAAGCACGTTTCTTCGATAATGAAACGGAAGCAAATATCTGCGAGGACGTTCAAAAGCAATAAAAGGCTGCATACGCCGGTCTACCCGGCTTGCTAAATAGCCTTGCAAAGTTTTTGAGATAAAGCGCCGGAACATTCCGTTCCGGCGCTTTTTTTGATTTCTTCAGCACCCATCTTCAGTTTCTGATGCAAAGCGCTGCAATAGCGTTGTTACCCATAGCTTGCGGATTTTTCCCCAGCATGATAGTATGCAGCCCATACATTTATGATAAAGAAAAGATTAATTACGTTTTTGGCGCACTCGAAGCGCTATGTCTATTTAAATGTTTTGTGGCAGTGGATCGCCCTTGTCTCGCAGATTGCGGCGGTGTTTTTTATCGGGCGTCTTTTGGAAGCTTTATTCAAGGGGACGATTACCTCAAAAGAGATGATGACGGCATGCGCTGTTTTTATAGCGGCGCTTGCGGTTCGGGCTGTCGCAACAAAATGTGCAACCCGCTATGCCTTTCTTGCCGGTCGGGACGTTAAAACCACCTTGCGGGATGCCCTCTACGCAAAACTGCTGAAACTCGGCGCCGCCTATCGGGATAGCATCGCTACTTCGGAAGTAGTGCAGCTTGCATCCGAGGGGATCGAACAGCTTGAAGTATACTTCGGCAGATACCTGCCTCAGTTTTTCTACAGTCTCCTTGCGCCGCTCACCCTTTTTGCGGTGTTGGTGCCGGTCAGTTTTAAGGCGGCGGTCATTCTCCTCGCTTGTGTTCCCCTGATACCGATTTCTATTGTCGCCGTGCAAAAAATCGCCAAGCGGCTGCTCAGTAAATACTGGGGCGCTTATGCGGGACTCGGCGACAGCTTTTTGGAAAACCTTCAAGGGCTGACAACGCTGAAAATATATCAGGCGGATGAAGTAAAAGCCGAGGAGATGGACAAAGAAGCGGAACATTTCCGGCGTATCACGATGAAGGTGCTCAGTATGCAGCTCAACTCCATTACCGTTATGGATGTGGTTGCCTACGGAGGAGCAGCCGCAGGTATCATCACTGCAGCATATCAATTTGCCGCAGGAAATATTTCGCTCGCGGCGGCATTCAGCATCATTCTCTTGTCGGCGGAGTTTTTTATCCCGCTTAGACTGCTCGGCTCTTTTTTCCATATTGCAATGAACGGTATGGCCGCCTCGGATAAACTTTTCTACATCCTCGACTTACCCGAACCTGCGGAAGCGTCCGGCTCCATCGACAGCGCCGCCGGCATCACCGTTCAAGACATCTCGTTCTCTTATACCGAACAACGCGCTATTCTTACAGACATCAACCTAACCATTCCGCACGGTTCATTTATCGCCCTTGCAGGGGAATCCGGATGCGGCAAGAGCACGATTGCGGCGCTCCTTTCCGGTAAGCATAAAAACTATGCGGGGCGCATCCTGTTCGGTGCAGATGAACTGAAAACCATCGATGAATGCCGTATCATGCGGCATATCGCAGTCGTAAAACACAATGCATATCTTTTTAAAGGAACCGTTAGGGATAACTTACGAATTGCAAAACCGGATGCTTCGGCGGAAGAAATGACTGCCGCGCTCAAAAAAGTAAACCTCGCCGATTTCTTAGATACGCAAAAGGGCTTGGATACCGAGCTGCAGGAAGGCGGTATGAATTTTTCCGGCGGACAGCGGCAGCGGCTTGCATTGGCACGCGCCCTCCTTTTTGACAGCCCCGTCTATATTTTTGACGAAGCGACCTCCAATATCGACATCGAAAGCGAAGAGCGGATATTACAGGTCATCCATGAACTGAAACAGACCAAGACGGTGCTGCTTATTTCGCACCGATTGGCAAACAGCGTAGATACCGACTGTATCTACTTTATGGAACACGGACGGATTACCGAAAAAGGTACTCATAACGAATTGATGGCGTTAAACGGCCGCTATTGCGCGTTGTATAAGAGCCAGTCGGAGCTGGAACAGTATGGCGGTACCGCCCATACTCAAGCAGTGCAGGAGGAGCGATAAATGAATACATCAAAACGCAGAAGCGCCCTTTCCATTATGGGCTCGTTGATCACCCTTGTCCGCCCGCTCCTTCCCGTTATGGTAATTGCGATTACCGCCGGAGTGCTCGGATTTTTATGCGCGATCTTTATCACCATCCTCGGCGGCGAAGCAATTATCGCGGCGCTCCCTACCCATATATCAGCCGGAACGCCCCTCTTGGGACTCAATCTGAAGCACATCGTGATGATATTGATCATCCTTGCAATTCTGCGGGGAGCGCTCCGCTACGGAGAGCAATACTGCAATCACTATATTGCGTTTAAGCTTTTAGCCATTATCCGGCATAAGGTATTCAGCGTATTACGGAAACTCGCGCCCGCAAAACTTGAAGGCAAAGACAAGGGGAATTTGATTTCCCTGATTACTACCGACATCGAGCTGTTGGAAGTGTTCTATGCCCATACCATTTCCCCCATCATTATTGCAGCAGTAACATCCCTTTGTATGCTACTCTTTCTCGGCAGCCGCAGTCTCATCGCGGTACCGGTCGCACTCGCAGGGTATATTACAATCGGCGTGATTATTCCGCTGCGCAACGGCAAGCGGACAAGCGAACAGGGACTTGCTTTTAGAACCGAGTTCGGAAACTTGAATAGCTTTGTCCTTGAATCCCTGCGTGGCTTGGAAGAAATTATCCAATACGGAGCGGGAGAGCGTATCCGTACCGAACTGCGGCGGCGTTCGGAAAGTCTTGGACAAAACGGGGAATATTTAAGCGTACAAGAAGCACGGCAGCGTATTTCGACGAATACGGCTATTCTCTTTTTTACCTTTGCACAGCTTTTTCTTTCTATTGTACTCTTTCAACAAGGAAGCATCGACTTTGCTGCCGCCGTAGGAATAACACTCGGCATGAGCGCCTCTTTCGGCCCCGTGCTTGCCCTTGCGCAGCTTTCCAACAATTTACACCAAACGCTTGCAAGCGGCGACCGTATCTTGAGCCTGTTGGAAGAACAGCCGCTCGTAGAAGAAATCCCTGCTGACGGCAAACCGCGTTCATTTGAAGGCGCTGCGGCCGATCATATTGATTTCAGCTACGGCAATGAACAGATATTGCACGATTACAGCGCGGTGATTCAAAAAGATACGATTACCGGCATACACGGTGCAAGCGGTTCGGGCAAGTCTACCCTGCTTAAACTCCTGATGCGGTTTTGGGAAGTGCAAAAAGGCGCGATACGCATCTCCGGAGAAGACATAAAAACTGTACCGACCGGAGCACTGCGGGCGATGGAATCCTGCGTTACGCAGGAAAGTCAGCTCTTCAAAGGAACTATTGCCGACAATATCAAAATCGGTAAGTTGGATGCGTCGGAAGAAGCAGTTATCGCGGCGGCACAAAAAGCATCAATCCACGACTTTATTACCACCCTTCCCGATGGCTATAATACACCGGTCGGAGAATTCGGCGACACCCTTTCGGGCGGAGAAAAGCAGCGTATCGGACTTGCCCGTGCATTTTTGCACGATGCCCCGTTCCTCCTCCTCGACGAACCCACCAGCAATTTGGATGCCCTTAACGAGCGTATCATCCTTAAATCGCTCAAGGAATCCGGCGCCGGAAAGACGGTTGTGCTCGTTTCGCACCGTAAGTCAACGCTGAATATCGCCGACACGGTTATCAATATCAAGACAACCGCATCAGACGTTTTTTAACCATTAGAATATCGCATTTCAAGGCAACCTGTTCTGAAACGGACGTTTCCGAACAGGTATTTCTATCCTATTTTTGCGTGAGGCTGAAAACACCGTCCCAGTTATCCGCAGGAGGCTTTTGGATAAAGGCCTCGCACTTACGCAGATAGGCATCGGAGGGGCCGTCATCAGGCCGTTCTTCACACAATGCCGTAAAGAGGCGGGCGGCTTCTTTCCAATCCCGCCGGTCGAACACACAATGAGCTTCTTCAAAACGGCGTAAAAAGTCGAGCGTTGCCGAATCGACAGCATCCTTTAATTCGACCAGCTCCCACAGCTGCACCGGCGTATTGATACCGACAACACGCACGCGGTCGAAGCGGCGGGTAATAAATTCGTCGCCGATTTCATTTTTCGTCATATCGGAAATCAAAAGCCATGAACCGTACTGTTTGTTTACCCCTTCCAAACGGGCGGCGAGGTTGACCGCGTTACCCATAATCGTATAGTCCATCTTCCGTTCGGTGCCCATGTTCCCGACAACCATATCGCCGGTGTTAATCCCGATGCGGGTTAAAAGTGGATTGGGGCTCATACCTTCCCGCATGAAAAGCTCGTTCATCTCAACCTCTTTCCGTCTCATCAGCACTGCAGCACGGCACGCGAGGCGGGCATGTTCTTTATAATCAACCGGAGCGCCGAAGAACGAGATAATGGCATCGCCTTCATACTTATCGATAGTACCGCGCTGTTCCAAGATAATATCGCTCATACCGGAAAGATAGATATTCAACAGCTTAACCAACTGTTCGGCATCGAGCGCTTCGCTTATCGTGGAAAAGCCCTTAACATCGGTAAACATTGCGGTAATCCATTTTTTCTGCCCGCCGAGCTTGAGCATGGAAGGATCTTCTATTATCTCATTGATAACATCGCTCGAAAGGTAGGTACCGAACGCTTTACGGAGAAAGCTTTTTTCGCGCTCACTGAGAATGAACGAAACCATCGAGTACGTTAAGAACGATACGAAAAGCGCCAATACCGGTGAAATGATAAAGATATAAACACCGGTAAAGCTGAATATGAGCTGATTCACAATCAGCACCACAGCAGACAGCACAACCCCCAAAATAATCTGAACGATGGTACTAAACGGACGGATGATAAAAATGATCCCGAAAGAAAAAACAATCGCCAACAGAGCCGACACCCAAACCGGCGCTTGCCGTAAAAAATCCCGCTGCAAAATAGTATTGGCAACGGCAGCATGCGTACCGACATTCACATATTCACTGTGAAATGGATTAACGCCGATATCGGTCGTACCAGTGCTTGACCATCCGATAATACAAAAAGCGTCTTTCAGTTTAGCGGCAAGCGCCGTTTCAAGCTCCGTATGCCGGGTATAAGATGCGGAGGCATTTGCATAGAGCATTTCAAAATCGGCTTTTACCTGATCGTACAGTTCCGCATCCTCAGGATTTCCTGCCTGTTTTGCCTCGTCGAACAAGCGCGCTACCGATGTACCGTAGTCCGTTTCAAAAAAGCTTTTTACGGTATCCCAATAAGCCTGCACAGCGGTAAGCCACGCCGCTTTATCCTGTGCATCCCCCGATTCCAGAGCAGTACGGCGCAGTTCTTCGCTTTCACCCCACAGCTGCATACACATATCAATCGGCGCGTAGCCGGGGCCGAGATTCCACCCTTGGTTCGCCCGTAACAAGCGTAAACTGCTTGCCGTTTTTTCTCCGCTTTCGGCATAATCGATCAATAGATAAAAAGGAATATGCGTAAAACTGTTTTGATAATTCTTTTTGGGCCAGCGGATCAGCATCATACCGCTTGAATCAAGCGGTATTGAAACATTTTGCGCTTTATCGCCATACACGGCGCCGGCCAATGTAACGCGGTTTTTATCGATGACAACTTCAGGAGAACCCAGTTTCTGCAACAGCGGAGAAAAGGCAAGCTGCATAAACACCGTGCCGTCGATATTATCCGTCAACCGGATACGCCGCCTTACACCGTCGCTATCGATATGCACATTCGTAAAGCCCGCTCCTGCCGCCATACGGCTGATTTCCGGTATCGGTACCAACGCGCTGTGCCGCCCATCCGATAAAGGGGCGTTCACTTTGAGCGTAGGATAGATAAAACGTTCCTGCGCAATTGCGTATAAGTCTTCCGTACCCTCACTCGGAGGATCGTCCTGCATATTAACCGTAATAAACGACGATCCGAATAGCCTCATTGCCTGTCCTAAATAGCTGTCGTTCTCTATCGCGACCTGTTTCGTATGCCGGTAGAGAGTATCCCGCGATTGATCGATTAAATCTACCAATTCGCTCCCGTATATACCCGCCTCAGGCAGCGTAATTTGGTTATTGGCAAGCGCTGCAAAAATATCCTGTACATTTGCGCCGATCTCCTCAAAAGAAGCGGCAAACTCCGACTTTAAGGTACCGTTTAAATAAGTAAAATCCACACTCATCGGACTTTTATCGATATACTCAATATCGAAGACCGCAAATTCGGCGCCGAGCTGCGTCAATGCCTCCAAGCCTTTTGCAATCGTGTTACGGGGCCACGGATATAAGCCCACTTTTTCGATGGACACATCATCGATATCCAGCAGCACGATAGAAGAATCTTCTTTAACATCAGACTTGAATCCTAAAAAGAAATCATACAGCCGATTTTCAACACCTATCCAAAACGGAAACAGGTACACTCCGGCACTCAGTAACCCGATAATGCACGGTATAACAATTGAAGGCCACGATGTTTTTTTCTTCACTCTTTACTCCCTATTAAATCTATAGTAAGATATGTACGTGAGTTATACAATGGGAAGATGCTAAAAACTTTATTTTTTATTAAAGGGGGGACAGAATGAAACGCACTTTATGTATTACCGTTGCGGTTTTGATTACTATCGCGGCATCATTCGGTCAAGCGGCTGAAAAGGTCGATACAATCTTAGAGACTGAAAAAGCAACCTTCGGTCAGGCTGCCTATCTGATACAGACAGCCTTGAATGAGGGTGCAGACACGCTTGATTTTGAAACGGCCTTTGACCGCTTCAAAAGCGAAAATCAAAATGTAATACGGGATTCGGTTACGGCAGGCGATGTAATACCGGTCAAAACCTATGCCTTTTTATTGATGAAGGCTTTCAATATAAAAGGAGGCTTAATGTACCGCATCTATCCCTGCCCTCGATATGCATATCGTGAGCTGCGGTACCTCGCAGTTATCCAAGGTAATAGCGATCCCGATGCACCGATGACGGGATCTACCATGCTCCAAATACTCGGACGCATCGATACGGTACAAGGCGGTGAACAATGAAACGTATACTAACCTTTCTCATTATCGCAGGCGGTATTACCATGTATGCTGCCGCATTGGATTTCGGTGTCAACCTGTCCAATAGTACCGAGTTAAACGGTACCAATAAAACTTTTAACATATCACAGGCAAATGCAGCGGAAGTCTTCGTCACATTCCCTGTAAAGGATTTTTCATCGATATATATTTCCGGGGAAGCCCGGTTTTCAGGTGATTTCCCTATTAATCCTAAGGGAGCGGCTCAGTTACTTCCCATCCACCAAGCATTTAGACTGAAAAGAACGGATTGGTCGGGCAATAAGATCTTTAATGCGATCGGCTTGCAATGGTCAGTCGGACGTACTTCATTCAACGATTATTCAAATAAAATTTTGAGCGGTTTATTCGATGGAGGCAAAATCGGTCTTACCATCAAGAATGTTGATATTGCTTTTGCACTCGGCTATACGGGACTTACCTATAAAACCGATGCACAAATCAAAATAGATTTGGATGATGAAGACCGTTTGAATGATAACAGTAAGGTACTTGCCCCTCAACGGTTGTTCTTCCTTCTTTCGGCCTCTTTCCAAGAGGTTATTCCTTCACATACAATAGGAATCGATGCCCTTGCTCAATTTGATCTACTTAAACTAACCGGAAGGACACACACGCAATACTTCATGCCGTATATTCATGGACGGATAGGCAGGAATATTAATTGGCAATACTGGATAGCCCTCCAATTGGGAGAAGCTTCAAAATTTACTTACTCGCTTGCATCGGGACTTGCAGTGCAATATTTTAATCCCAATTGGCGTTATTTTACGGTAACCGGTAAGCTCAACTGGGCTGCAGGAAACTATGACGGTACAGGACCGATGCGTCGATTTGCACCTATTACAGACACAAAACAAACAGTTGTTGCTAATGGGTCGATCAGCTCGTTCAGCAATACGCTTACGGGAGGTCTTACGGTAAACGCTCGCCCGATACAAGGTCTTTTAACGGAATTGTCATATCTACTGCTGACTTCTCCGAACACCGTACAAAAACCTACTTATGTCGGATCCGAGTTATCGGCGAAAGTAGTGTATCAATTCCATAATGATTTTGATGCATCATTCACCGGAGGCATATTTATACCAAATCCGAAAGTTATCACGGCGTATAATCTGCGCTGGCTAACTGAACTGACATTTACCGTAAAACTATAGGGAACCGCTAAAACCGGAAGTTTTTAAAACTTCCCTATAGCACTCAATTTTAGGAGGTGTACTATGAAAAGATATCTAGGAATTTTACTGCTCTGCACAGCGGGAATTTTTTCTGCTGCAGCAGCAAATCTGACGGCAACCGTCACCGAAATTGCCGGAAAAGTTGAATGCAAACACCCCGGAAAAGATTGGAAAGCCGCAAAAGTAGGCGATGTTTTACCGGCCGGTTCTCTTATCTCTACCGGCTTTAAGAGTACCGCTATTCTTAAAACGGAATCGGCAGTGCTGACGGTAAAACCTGTTACCCGCTTATCGCTTGAAGAGCTGATAAAATCCGAAGGAACAACAAAAACGCAGATGTTTTTGATGGCCGGACGGGTTAAGGCAGAAGTTACACCGAAAGAAGGTGAAAAAGCGGAGTTTAAGGTTAAGAGTCCGACTGCAACCGCTTCCGTACGCGGTACCGGATTTGAATTCGACGGACATAACTTATTCGTAGACCATGGAGCCGTTCAGTTTGAATCGGGTATCGGTGTCGGAATACCGAAAATGGTTGCCTCCGGCGAATTCAGTACCTTGAGTTCCGCAGGTACCGTAACCGCTCCTGTAGCTGTCGCAACTGACACTTCGGATAACCGGTTACAAGCAGCTGCTGCCCATACCGCATCCGATATTGAGGCAGGGGATAACCGGCAAGGTATAGCCAAGCCTATCAGCGCAGAAGACCGTCCCGGACATACCCATGTCATCGTCGGCTGGGACGACTAACTCTTTTTAATCCATAACCGGCAGCCGCTCCCTCCCATCTCCCACAACCGGTGAGGGATAGGATGCCGGTTTTTAATTCAAAAATACACCGTATTCAGTCTATATCGATCGTAATTAGGAAACTATGGATATCAAAATTATCTGTGCGGATATAACGACACTTAAAGTAGATGCAATTGTCAATGCAGCAAATACCACCTTGCTCGGCGGCGGAGGTGTTGACGGAGCTATTCACCGTGCCGCAGGCCCCGAATTATTGGAAGAATGCCGCGCACTCAAAGGGTGTAAAACAGGACAGGCAAAAATTACACGCGGATATAAGCTCCCTGCAGAATACGTTATCCATACTCCCGGGCCGATATACGAAGACGGTAAACACGGAGAGCCGGAACTGCTCGCAAGCTGTTACCGGAACTCACTCATTCTTGCCGCAGACTTTCACTGTGAAACGATTGCGTTTCCCTGTATCAGTGCAGGCGTATACGGCTATCCTATGGAAGAGGCGGCACTAATAGCTCTTTCCACCGTTTATACCTACTTAACGGAAACAAAGGCGGATATGACCGTCTATCATGTCTGTTTTAATAAACAAGCAGAAGAACTGTATCGTACAATATTATCAAACATAATTATCAAACAGAGCGATTCAAGACAGTCAAAAAATAGTAGGCGGATACACACACGGTAATACAGGAACATGGAGAAAATAAATGGAATTTTTAATTTTTGGTCTTCCTATTGTAGCATTAATTTGGCTGATAAGTGCTATAATACAATTTTGCAGGACAAATAAAGAAAATATTGAGAAAAGAAAAGCCTTAAAAAAAGAAATTATAATTTGTTCAATAATTATTGTAGCATGGATTGTGATTATTGGTGGATTTATATTTTTACTGATGAGGTCAATTGCAATCAATGGAATGTAATATGAAGAAAATTACTGTTATCCTTTTTATTATGATTTCTCTATTAGGAATGATAAGTCTCTTATATTCAGGAATACAATTTAATATTTTACATAGAAATTCAGGTATGATAGCTGTTGTAGCTGGGAGTAACGAAATCTCAACTCTTTCAATTGATTTAAAGGATTATCTTCCATTTGACAAGAACTCAAAAACAAATTATGTAAAATCAGATTTTCAAATAGATGACAACATTCCTGTACTTGATGGAGCAAGTGCGCTATATCCGGTCTTTTCTGCGATTGCATCTGCAACTTATCCTGAAAAATCAGTTTGTTTCGATGGTGAAAAGTTCACCAAAGAAAGCAAAGTTCAAATGCGAAACACGAGAGGCGCTTACAAAGCCGTTGTTGATGGCGTTGCAGATATAATTTTTTGCGCCTCACCTTCAGAAGGGCAACTATTGTATGCAAAACAAAATAATATAGAATTAGAGTTTGTTCCAATTGGCTTAGAAGCATTTGTATTTATTGAGAATATAACGAATCCTGTCAATGATTTATCAATTGAACAAATAAAAGGAATATATTCCGGTAAAATTAAAAATTGGAAAAAAGTTGGTGGAACAAATACTTTAATTGCAGCATGGCAAAGAAAAGAAGGAAGCGGCAGCCAAACCGCATTCTTAAAATTTATGAATGGAGAAAAGATACGATTAAATTCTTTAGGCATTTTCTTTGGAAGTCCTATCGGTTACTCATTTCGTTATTATGTAGAAGGAATAACACAAAATGCAAATGTAAAAATGATTTCTTTAAATGGGATTGCACCAACAAAAGAAAATATACAAAATGGCAGATATCCTCTATCTTCACACTTTTTTGCTGTTTACAGAAAGGATAACAAAAATGCAAATGTAAAAAAGCTGATAGATTGGATCCTTTCTCCTGAAGGTCAAAAAATCATTGATAACAATGGCTATGTACCGTTAAAAAATTGAAGAACGTCCGTTCAATGGGCGTTTTAAACTACAACTATCATGAACAAACCTGATACCTCTGTAAAACGAGCGACAATCATTATGAATACAATATATACTGCTGCACCATCTCAAACGCTTATAGAAAATATAAACGATTTTTACCGATGGCTTGACGGTTTTATCAACTTTGAAAAACGGCCGCATAACAAAGCATTTTCGCTTGAGGTTATCGGATACTATGCTGCGCTTTTTTCCAACCCGCAAACGGCGTATAAGTGTGTCCATATTGCAGGTTCAAAGGGAAAGGGCTCCGTTGCAGCGATGCTTTCGGCCTTACTCACCGAGGCAGGATATAAGACCGGCCTCTACACCTCTCCCCACGTAAACGACTTCCGCGAGCGGATAACAGAAAACGGCCGTTTTTTCAATGATGCAGCCTATCTTGAAGCATTCCGTGCCGTACGGGAAAGCGTTATGCCGCATATCGGTAAAGAGACTGAACCCCAACCGAGCTGGTTTGAACTGGTAACACTGACCGCCTTTGTGCTGTTCCGGCAGGAGCGGCTCGACTGGGCAGTGTTTGAAACCGGCATGGGGGGCAGGCTTGACGCTACCAATATCGTGCAGCCGGAAATTACCGTGCTGACGCCGATCGAATTTGAACACTGCGAATATCTCGGTCATACCATTCCGCTCATCGCGGCGGAAAAAGCGGGTATCATTAAAACCGGTGTCCCCGTTTTTTGCTCGCGGCAGCAACCTTCCGCGCTTGAAGTATTCAAGGAACGGACAGCAGCGCTCAAGGCTCCGTTCTTTTATATACCCGATTTTATCGAAGCAATCGAACACCGGCTGACACCGCAAGGCCGCGAAGTTACCATCCACTTTTCCGCCGCGCATCCGATCGGAGCGCTCTTTAAACGTCCGCTGCACGCAATACTCCCGCTTTTTACACCCGTACAGGCGGAAAACGCAGCGCTCGCCGCCGCCGCTTTTAAATACCGCTTTCCCGATATGCCGGAAGATTTAATCGAAAGCGGGCTTTCAAAGGCATGGCTCCCCGCGCGATTCCAGCTTTTAAGTACGAAGCCTTTAATCGTCATCGATGGCGCACACACGCATAACAGCATACAGGCCTGCGCGGACACGTTTTTTTCCATCCTCAGCTCCGACTCCTTGTCCGTACATTCCGGTACGCTATTCGTATCCGATGCATCGACTAATGCCAAGCCCATACTGGTATTTGCCTGTGCGGCCGACAAAGACCCTGACGGTTTTGCGCCGCTATTCCTCGGAAAAATTTCTCACCTCTACTTAACCGTGCCGGGTTCGTTTAAAAAGGGGAATTTAGAAAAAAACGTCGGCGCATTTACGCAGGTTTTCGGGAATGAGAACAATGTTGTAATGGAAGCGAGCGAGGATTTTAACGCGGTATTAAAGAAGGCATTTACCCAAAGCATCGCCGAAAACCGGCCGCTGCTGATTACGGGTTCATTTTATCTGGCGGCGGAAGCGCAACGCGTATACTCTGCCGAGGGTTTTCAGGATCGGGGAACTCAAGACTGACCGCATAAAGCTGCAAACTCACCGCCGCAGCTCCCGGTTGAGCTTCCGTTCCCTGCGGCGCGTACAGCGGATCGCCCACAATGGGAAGTCCGGCTGTGGCCAGATGAGCACGCACTTGGTGCCGGTATCCGCGGGAAAGGCGGCAGCGCACCCGAATGAGCGGCCTGGACGGACGAGATTCGCAGGCGGTTTGAGGCACAGTATCGGTTCCACCGATTGAAAACGGCAGAATATCGGCCGCCTCGATCACCGTCGTATACAACCGCCCGCCTTTTTTGTAATGCCGGGAACAGGAAAAAACCGGAGCAACCCTTTTTGCACCGGGGCCGAAATTCCTAAACTGACTTTCCAGCATAAGCGGTAACTGTGCCGCTATCCGTTCCTGTACGACTACCTGTTCCTGTGCAGCTATCCCCTTCTTTGCAGCAGACAGCTCTTTCAGCGTAGATAACTCCGTTGCATCGAAACCATATCCGTCATCTATCTCCGGGGCTCCGTTCGGTTCTACGAAAGCGCAATAGTTTTTTATTATCTGCCCCGCTTCCTGCCGGGCAGCGAGAAAATCGTATACCGCCTGATCCTTTGCAAAAAGCACAAGCCCCCGCGTATCCGTATCGAGCCGATGCAGCAGCCCCGCCTCAATCGCCTTTTTGCCGCGTACCTGCGCCTCCCGGCTACGTAATCCGTATTCGGCAGACTGCTCCTGTGCATCTGTCTGCATATCATCGGACAGTACATTTATCTGCGCATTACCGGACAAACCAATTTCCCCGGTCTTAGGGCTATGCAAAAACCAGTACACTAGCGTATTGCGTTCATCCGTTCGGAGCGGCGCAGTGGGAAGATGCGGGGGCTTATACACAACCGCCCAATGAGCGGTTTCCCGTACAATACAGGGTTCCGCTCTATTATAATCGAAAACAGAAACAGAAAATATTTTTTCAGCGGAATTTTGCATAGACGCCTCTATGACAATCACACCAGACGGTTTTTTAACACCCCGCAGAATAAATAGACTGTTCAACCAGAATTTCGCCACTTCGTGGCTCAAATGGTCTCACAGTCTATTTATTCTGCGATTTTGATCTACATATTATCTGATGTGATTGCCTTTTTTAAAATAAACTGCACGAAATTTTAGATAAAATTTCGTGCAAAAGGAAAACAATCGCTTAAAATATTTGTGATGCGATTGCCTTGTTAATACCTCAGCCATACCCTTGTGACTGCCGTGCCTGTAAAATACGCAGCATCGTAAGGAATTTTCGGGGCAGCGGGGCGGTAAACACGGCTTTTTCCCGTGTTGAAGGAAGATTAACGCACAGGCGATAGGCGTGGAGCATCAACCCGTATTCCTTCCATTCGGTTTCTTTTTTTCCATAGAGAGGATCCCCGACAACCGGACAGCCGATAAACCGTGCATGGAGCCGAATTTGGTGAGTTCTGCCGGTATCGATTTTAAACAGAACCAACGCATACCGCCCATACACCCGCAGCACCTTATAGCGGGAACGGGCGTATTTTCCCTTAGACAGATCTGCCGAGGCGGCAAACCGAATGCGGCTATGCCCGTCGCGGAATACCGACGTTTCGATAATACCGGCCGGCTTTTCCGGTACGCCGTTCAGAATTGCGAGATAATATTTTTCCGTACGCCGCAGCTTAAACTCATTTTTTAAAAAGGCTTCCGCTTCGGCACTCCGGGCGGTGATAAGGATGCCGGAGGTATCCTTATCAAGTCGGTGAACAATACCTGCACGCAAGAGCTCGGCAAAGGTACCCCTCCCCTGCTCCGCTTCGAGCAGGCCGGCATATTCATCATGAATGGGCGACGTGTGCAAGCGGTAATACGCAATCGCCTGCACCAGTGTCCCCGTCCAGTTGCCCGCCGCAGGATGCGTAACCATACCGGCTCGTTTATTCACCACAATGACATCATTATCTTCATACACAATACGGAGCGGAATGGGTTCGGGGATAAGAACATCGGGGAGCGGATTTTTCCATATCAGTGTAATACGGTCGCCCGCTTGCACCGTGCTTGAAAGTTTTGCCTGCCGTCCGTTGAGCTGCACGGATTGCATCCCTGTTTTCAGCCGTGAGCGGGTCATACCGGTAAGCACACTGCTGCAAAACGCATCAAGCCGCAGCTTACCGGTTCCATCCGGCACTGTAAGTTCAAAAACTTTAGTCATATTATTGTGCAGCCGTACCGGTCTTGCCGCCCTGTACGGAAGGAGTCGATGCGGTAACCTTTTCTAACAGTGCTGTAATTCCTCCGATAGACCCCGCAGCCAACGCCGCATCGGTCATGAGCTTCAAAGTCTGAGCGTCCTCTTCGTCCGATGGCTTTATCGGCGTAAACTGAATAGGGTCTTCGGTAAAGGCATTCTCCCGTTCCAAACGCTTTTTTGCTGCGGAACGTTTAATCGCGCGGTATGTTATATCAATTAATGCGATTGTTACCGATATGCCGACGGCGGTAAGAAATACGCCCAGCTGTTCTTTCTCGGTCAGCGCGACCGCCTTGTCAGCTTGTTTGAACGGCCACGGATAATAGGCAGGATCTTTAGGGTGCTGTATGGCACGAATCATATCGTAACCCCAAAAAGACAGCAGCGTAACAAAGGGGAGCGCCCCGAAAGACAGTATTTCAAACCGCCGGAGCTCCCGCTGCCAAAGCGGAAATTCCTCTTTTGTATAGGGAACCGGCGTATGATCTTCTTTTTTTTCGTCCGCAATCAGCGGCATCTGTGCAACGGTCATCATGCACAGAACCAAAAATGCGGTACAACGTAATCGTTTATTCATCACAGCCCGCCAGTCTATCCGATAAGCGGATAAAATCATAGACAGTCAGCGATTCCGCACGGGTAGCGGGATCGATTCCAGCCGCTTTCAGCAAGGATTCCGCCGGCAGCGTCTTTTTTCCTCTCGCAGCGAGAATCGTGCTCAAATTATTCTTCACCGTTTTACGCCGCGCACTGAAAAGGCCGCGGACAAGGCTTAAAAAAAGACGTGCATCACGTACCGGCTGCGGGGACTGTTTTTTGGTAAAACGGAGCGCCCGTGATTCGACATTCGGTTTAGGCCAAAAGGCGGCGGGAGCAATATCGCGAATCGGCTCTACATCATACGCCCATTGACACAGCACCGAAAACGACGAATAATCCGCACTTCCCGGAGCCGCGGTCATACGGAGCCCGACCTCTTTTTGCACGGTTATCACCATACGGTCAAAAAAACACTCGGCTTCGATTGTCGCCGCGATGAGCTTTGCCGCAATGTTGTACGGCAGATTCCCGAAAAAGGCCTTCGGTGTATGCCGTTGATATTCAGCCTTCCACGTTTTAAGCACATCGCCTTCTATTAAATGAAACGAATGATATGAACCGAAATAGGACGTTAAAAGCTGTACGAAGCCGCGGTCTATTTCGAACACGGTTAGATCGGCGCCAGACTCTAACAACAGCGACGTCATCGAGCCGAGCCCCGGGCCGACTTCCCATACAGCATCTCCGGCGGAAAGACCGAGTGCGGAAATCAGCTCCTGCCGTATATGTGCATTAATCAAAAAGTTTTGTCCGAATTTTTTCTGCATTCCGAACCCGTGTTCATCGAGCACGGCAGCGAGTGCGGACGGCGCATTATAGTCGGGGAGTTTCATGTTCAACCTGAAGCGACCGTGCCATCTTCCGTTCATCAGCCCATTCGGTACGGGCGCGGAACACCTCGCTGCCGTCGGCAGTTCTCACAATAGAATGTACACACACGTTGTCTTCAATATGAGAACAGCGGCAGCAGAGTTCTTCCCCGTATTGAGCGGAAATCAAAAAATTGGTATCGAGGACGCGGAGCAATTTACCGCGGCAAAAGTCCGCATCCATAAACGACAATGCCCAGCGGATATAATTGAGATTATTAACGTGTCCGTTCATATCGATATCCAAAAGCGACGGATGGAACAGCTCTTCATGATCCCAGTGTTCCGGCAAGGGAATCTTTGCAAAAACCCGTCCTTCCAAATGCTCGTCACAAAACGTCAGCGAACCGAACACCGTGTCGTTAAGAACGGCAGGTTGATTGGTTTTTGTATTCAGCACAACCCAGCACGTACTGCCGCGCACACACAGAGCTCCATGCCGGCGCAACGAGTCTGCCGTCCATTCGGTACCCTTCCGTTCCGCCGCATCAAAATCTTTAAAGGCCGCAGACAACGAAGCTTTCTTTCCGTCCGCGGCATAGTAATAGGCAAAATCCCGAAAACAAAAAAGCCCCTTCGGCGGCTGTGCCCATGTTTGTAACGTCAGACAATCGAGCCAGAGCGGATATTCATGTATTTCAAAATGCTGCTTCGAAATAATCCATATCAAACCCCGTTCTTGCAGCTGCGGCATGAATATACCGGTAGAACTATAGTGATTAGCCGCCAAATCCTGCGAAAGCGCAGCAACGGTTAACGGCGTACAGCGGTACTGCCCGTCGATGGCAGTGGTCGGCACCGTATACGGCATCGTGTATTTATCGTCGAGTATCATAGGCATCAGTGTAACTGCTTTTAGAGCGTTGTGCAATGCAGCATATTAGAAATGAAAAGTACGATTATTTAAAATCAAGATATTTTGATTCCAGTAATGGTAAATCACAGCATCTTTTTTTCACAATCTTTTCATACTCTGAAAGATTTTTTTCATCCTCAAAAATCAACTTCCGTAAGTTTTGCGCTATTCTTAATATGCCTTCCCTATCAGCTTTTATATAATTGTATTGGTTTTGTAGCAAACGACGGTATTTTACATCGGGAATATTTATAATATCAATTTCCATCAGCACAGAATCTAAAACCGGAATCATATTATTGAAATTGATTACCCCATAAATACCGTTATTTATTTTTCTAAAATCTTTTCCGTTCTTCATGTTTCTGTGCTTCGGTTTTGGTGATGAAAATGGAGCATAATACTTTATGTTCTCTATCTGAAGTACAATCCCAACATAAGGACGGGATTCATTTTTATTTTCAGAGACTTTGGAGTCAAACTGCCGTAAATAGGCAATAAAATCATTTTTTATGTGATAGAATTTCATAAATTTCTCAAAAAAAAGGAGCCATTTCCGGCTCCTTTATAAAAACGTGCGTTTTTAGGTTTTCATTTAATGGCAGAAACTCGCCGCTTTTTTAGCATTTCACTTATTATGGTAGAAATTCACCGCTTTTTTAGGGCTTCACAAATATGGTAGAAGCTCACCATATCTTTAATATAACAGGAATTATAATGACCGTCAAGCTTTTTAACAATTAGGAATGCGGCATTTCAAACACGTAATCAGGGTAAACGCATCAGATAGAGTAGATAAAAACCGCGGAAAAATTGAGACTGTGAGACCATTTGAACCATCTTCAACTGTTGTACATCCATGTACATCACTGTACTGACAGGAAGTCAGTGGTTCCAAACAGTATCGAGTTTTTCATCAGGAAAACTCGAAGCTATAAAATGTACACGGATGTACATTTTTTAGCGATGCCATCCTTGGCAGTTCTGGTCGAATAGTCTCAATTTTTCCACGGGGGTGTTAAAAAAAACGGTCTGATGCGTTTACCTGAATACGTAGTCGCGGTGTAGGCGGTCGATGAAGTGCTTCATTAAATACTCGCCGCCCTCGATTGTGTAGTGGATACCGTCGCCCTGTATAAGCGGTATCCATGCGCTACCTTCAGGCTTAATCGCTCCGATGTATCCCGTTCCATATTGCTCGACGAGGCTTTTGAGCGAAATCCTTACCAGCTTTTTGGAATCGTATTCTTCGGCGACGGAATCGTGTACTGCATTTAGGTATTGCATCTTTTCGTTATATGCAGCGCTCCGCACTACCGGCAAGCCGAGCCAGTACAGCCGCGGAACGGAGGCAAGAACGATGTCGAGATGCGCTTTTACCATTTTACGGTACACCTCTTCCCATTCGGGCGTACCCGCCGTAAGGATAATACCGCCGGTCGTCCACATATCCTGATAGTCGTTCATGCCTAAAAAGGCAACCGCAGCATCAAAGCGTTCCCCGTCTTTTTGTGCGGCAAGCAGCGCTTCAAGTTTTTGCGGCCAGTTATAATAATCGGATCGGAGAAAGCCGGAAGAAGGAACGCTTAATTCCCGTACGGCAATAGAGGTGTCGGAGCCGAGCGCACGGGTCATACCGGCGGCGATACTGCGCATCTGAGAATCTCCAAAAAAGAATAGCCGCAAGGGCATCCGTGCGGAATGGACAACCGGCAGGGCGACATTGCGGAGCATCTCTTTAGAAACCTGCCCCAACAATTCCGCAGGCAGCCCGCTACCGCCTAAATTATCCGAAAAGCCGGGCATTGTTTCGATATACCCCTGTTCTCCGGTTACCGCATAAAAAGCGGCGACCTCGCTGTCATACACCCCTTGGCGGTAAAAGAACGTATCCCATTCGCCGCGCTCCGTTAACCCCGCCGTCCGTATAAACGCATTCCTGAGTACGGGAATAACGGCAGCAACAGGAGATGATTCGGTAACGGAAACGATCGGCGCGGTGAGTGCGCTGTAAATATTTTTTAAAGAGGCTCTTTTGATATTTTGCACCGGATGCGCAAGCCGCTGCCCTAAAAACGGAATAAGAATAAACAGCGTTAACACAACAAAGAAAAAGCACTGATTGGGAGAGTATCGGCCGTTCCGCCCTTGCCCGCTATTTTGCCCTTGCCGATTATCGTATTCTTGCCGCTCGTATTGAGCGGATTCGCCGCGTTGACTTTTTTCACTCATACTCTGCGTATCTCCCTAAAATCCGAAGTAGATAAACGGCGCAACACCGGAGGTCGAAACGATATTAAGTCCGACAAAAAACAACACAACGGCAGCGGCCTTTACCGCAAGCGGCAGCCGTACATACCGTGCAAAATACGCGCGGCGCGTCTCTTCTTTCGGAATTTGCAGCAAAAAGGCGGCGGCGAGCGGTACCAGCACAAACCAATGCATCGTGCGGAACGGCTGTGTGATATTCTTGAGTGAAGAAAGATACAACGTAATTTCCCGCACGGTATTCGACCGGAAAATCAGCCAGCTGATATTGATAAACACAAACATACCGCCGAGCCGAAGCAGCCGCTTTAGGTCAATGTTCCATCCGGCAAACCGCACTATGCAGCAGCGCGGTTTATCGGATACAGCCGTTGCAGCAATGAGAGATTCTTGGTTGCCGGCGGCAGTGTTTATAGCGGCGGCGCGGCGTTCTTTACCGAGCACGGCAGCTACCCGCTCTGCGGCGCAGGCAAGTCCCTGAAGCAGCCCCCACAGCACAAAGGGAATAGAGCCGCCGTGCCAGACCCCCGCGATGAGCATTGTCCCAACTAGCGCAATCACCGTGCGGACTAAACCGTAACGCGAGCCGCCGAAGGAGAAGTACACATAATCGCGCAGCCACGATGAAAAACTGATATGCCAGCGCCGCCAAAACTCGCTCACCGATTGGGAAAGATACGGACGGTTAAAGTTCTGCGGTGCTTCAAAACCGAGCAAAAGCCCGATGCCGATTGCCATATCGCTGTAACCGGAAAAGTCGCAATAAATGACAAACGTATACGATACCAAAGCAACAAGCAGTTCGAGGGTATTGCACTGTGCAGGATTCGCAAATACGGGATCGACGGCAAGCACGGAAAGAAAGGTTGCCAGCACCATCTTTTTATACAGCCCCGACAAGATCAGCAGTACGCTGCGGTCGAACGCTATCGGACGTTCCGCCGTTGCATCCTGTGTAAGGTTGTCAGGCAAGGCTGCAAAAAAGGCTTCCGCCTGCACAATGGGCCCCGACGCCAGCTGTGGAAAAAATGAGATATAGAGCAGTACTTCGATAAACGATTTAACCGGCCGCATTTTGCAGAGATAAATATCAAAAATATAGCTCATCGAGCGGAACGTATAGTACGAAATTCCTACCGGCAATAAGAGCGAGTAACTTTGCAGTTGCAGCAACAGCGGCGCCTGGAGCTGTCCGTTAAAAAACGTGTAGTTTAAAAAGGAAACAGCTTCATAAAAATATTTGAAAAAACCGAGAAAAAGAATGTGCAGCACGGTACCGGTTATCATCGTAACAGTACGGGGAATATAGTTTTTTTGTATACCGAGTAGATAACCGGTAAGACCGGACAGCGCCGACACTCCGAACAGCAAGAGGCAAAAACGCCAATCCCAGCAGGCATAAAAAAAATAGCTTGCGCAGGTAAGCAGCACAATCCGTTGTCTTTTCTGCCTGAATACATACCAGTACAGAAAAAAAACAACGGAAAAAAAGAGCGCAAACCGGAGTGTCGGAAATAACATCTCTCAAGAGATTAAGGGAGCGCTGCCGGTTTGTTTGCCATCTTGCGCTGAATATCGGCGGCGCGGTTCGCCGGCATCAACGAGAACCAGTACGCAACAGAAGAGGTCTTGTTCGCTTTTTTTGCAATTGCCTCTACCGCCCGCAACACATCGATAATATCTTGATCATCCATTTGCAGCAGGTTTGCGACAGCCTTCTGAGGCGGCATTCCATTGATATACCGTGCAATCTGGTCGATATTTACTTCCCGCATATCGCGTTCCGTCATCATCTGTTTAAAAGACTTTTCTTTTTCTTCTATAATAGAAAGCCGGTCATCCAGCTCCTGCGATACTTGTGCCGCTTCTTTTTCGCGGGCGGTAACATCAGCTTCTTTTTTATCAAGCTCCTGCGAGCGGACATCAAGTGCAATCAACCGCTTTGCATACCGGTCGGCATCCAAATCCGCATCAGCATCGGCGGGAGAGGCAACACCGGCAGGTGTTTTTAACCCGAACCATGAGTATACCGGTGAAAAAACTCCTCGCGCATTGATTAAGCCGAGATAGCTAAACCAAAAAAGTCCGCCGAAAACCAATATAATAATCAATAAAAGCAATACTATTACTCGTCCAAAAGAACCTCTACGTCTCACCGGAGTCCTCCCTGCATATTTCAGTATCGGTAAAAATCTCAACAAATATTAGTCCAGCGCTTAAAAGCATTTTTTTTAAGCGCTCTATCAGTCTCCGCGTTAATGTTTATAAAGATACTGAAAGTATTCCATATCGGTTGATAATATCTTCTCGGTATCGGGAAGTGCGTTTTGGTATACTTCAAGACTCTTCCAAAAACTGTAAAACTCAGGGGACTTGCCGTACGATGCGGCATAAATTGCGGTAGCCTGCGCATCCGCCGCACCCTTTATCTTCTCCGATTCGGCATACGCCTTTGACAGGATGCTCTTTTTCTCGTTTTCCAACTTACCGAGCCATTCCGCCTTTTTGCCCTCACCGGTAGAACGGAAGGTTTGCGCAATCTGATTCCGTTCCTTAATCATTCTATTATATACGGAGGCTTGCAATTCGTCGGAATATTTTATCTCTTTAAAGATGACATCGATAACCTCAATGCCGAAATCTTTCAGCTGCATATTCGCCTTCTTTAAAATTTCGGCAGCCAGCATATCGCGCCCTTTTTCGATATTCGCATACACAACCTTTTCCGCGCCGGTTACTTCCTCCAGCTTAACCTCATCCGTATTCAGCCCGATCTGCTCTTGATGCACCATTTCATTAATGATGTTGGTGTTGCGGACAACGTCATTCAAACTGTTGACGGTGATAATATCCCGCACTGATGAGTCGATAATATCCGAAAGTCGCGAATAAGCGGCTTCGTAGGTTCCGAGAGATTGATAGAACCTAAGGATGTCTGAAATACGCCAACGGCTGGTCGTATTCACCTCGATGAATTGCTTTTCTTTGGTAAGAATTTTTTGAGGGTCGCCGTCAATACGTAATAGTTTTGCCGTGTATCGATGTACCTGGTGCAGAATCGGTATCTTAAAATGAAGCCCCGCCTCCGTTTCGGCTTTGACAATTTTACCGAACTGAGTGATAACCGCGGTTTGTCCCTCATTTAAAATATAAAAAGGCTTTACCAATAACACAAGAATAAGAATCCCCAGTAGTATGGCGCCAAACTGCACTATCTTCTTTGCTTTTACCGGATCTATTTTCCTCGCTCTCACTGTTCCCCTCCCGAAAGATTTTTTAACGGTAAGAAATTTTTGACATTTTTATCGATGAAGATTACCTTGTCGGTATTCAAAAATATTTTATCGAGCGTTTCAAGATAAAGGCGGCGCCTCGTAATATCAGGGGCCTTGCTATACTCGGCATAGACAGCGTTAAACCGCGCAACATCTCCTTCCGCCTTGTTGATCCGTTCCGCCGCATAACCTCGCGCTTCTTGAATCATCCGGTCTGCCTCGCCTTTTGCTTTGGGTATCTCTTTATTGTAGGCTTCTTTGCCTTCGTTAATCAACCTGTTCATATCCTGAATGGCGATATTGACATCCTCAAAGGCTTGCTGCACGTCTTCCGGCGGAACAACATTTTGCAGCTGTACCGACGAAACCGCAATGCCGAGCCCCAGCTGCTTATACTTTTCATTCATAATTTTGGGCGCTAAAAACTGAATGGGGTCGCGTTCAGATCCCATAATATCAAAAATAGTGCGGTCGCCGATTAGACTGTTGATTGCCGCAGTGGACACATCGCGGATAGTGTTCATCCGCTCGTCTGCCTTAACATTAAAAAGCCATGCCTTGGGATCGATAATGCGGTACTGTACCGTCCATTCAACATTGATAATGTTGAGGTCGCCGGTCAGCATAGAAGATTCGGTGAGGATGTTGTTCCGGTACTGACTCCGGTCTGATGCCATCGTGGTACGAAAACCGAATTCCTCTTTTTGAACGATCGTAACAGGAATATGATACACCCGTTCAATAATCGGGATAATAAACTGCAACCCGGGCTGCAGCGTCCGGTTGTACTTACCGAGCCGAGTTACCACACCGTTATCCGTGGTCGAAACAACGGTAAAACTGAAAAATGCCAATGTGACGAGTACAACCGCCGCCCCTATTGCAACAAGCTGCCCGTTTTTTAATTGTTTTGCCATGATTCCTCCTTACACTACATTCTGCGGTTTACCGACAAGAAAGCTTTTTAAATTCTCCGCGGCGATATGCAACAACCGTGTCCGCGCTTCGCGGGTTTGCCATGCGATATGCGGTGTTATAAAGCAATTGGGACAGCCGAACAGCGGATGGTTTGCAGGCGGCGGTTCAACGCTTAGAACATCGGCTGCATAGCCGCCGATAGAGCCTTTTTTTAACGCTGCGGCAACAGCCTCATCATCGATAAGCTGTCCCCGTCCGGTATTGATAATAAACACGCCCGGCTTTACTTTCGAAAGCGCGGCAGCATCGATCATCTTTTCGCTTGTACTGTTGAGCGGTGCATTCAAGCTGATAACATCGGATTCGGCAAGCACGGTTTCAATGTCAACCTGCTTCGCCGCAGCGAGATGAGGTACCGTTTTAGGCGAACGGTTGACATAAAGCACTCGCATTCCCATCACAAGCGCAATTTCCGCAACCTTTTGCCCGATGTGGCCGAACCCGATAATACCGAGCGTTTTCCCCGTCAGTTCAAACGTTGGGAACGATGTATAACAGAAATGCTCACTGCGGCTCCATGTACCGCCGTGAACCTCATCGCTGTGCTCTTTTACGTGCCAATAAAACTGTAAGATGAATGCAAATACCAGCTGCGCAACGCTGTCAGTGCTGTAGCTGGGGATATTCGTTACGGTGATCCCTGCCGCATGAGCCGCCTCTACATCGATAACATTATAGCCGGTTGCCAGCACGCCGATGTACCGCAGCTTGGGTAAACGCGCAATCAATTCCTTTGAAAATACAACTTTATTCGATAAAACCGCCTCGCAGTCTTTTACCCGCTCGTATACTTCATCGGGTGCGGTTTTGTCATATATCGTAATATCCGCAATATCCTGTAAAATCCGCCACGACAGATCCCCCGGATTAAGCGTGAACCCATCCAGTACAGCTGCTTTCATAGTTGAGCCTCCCACAAAAAATACTTTTTCATTATAGTAGAAAACTCCATTTTCTTCAATTATTTTTATTACAAGGCGAGCCCTTGACCTAACGTAATCTTGCGCATACACTCTATAGAAATGAACAAGAAAACGGTTGCTGCCTATTGTGCCGCTTTTGTGTACGAGATAATAAAAGTTTTTTATATCGCTGTCTTTTCATCCGGCTATCCGCAAGGGATAACCTTCTTTAAGTATAGCGCACTTGCGGCGCTCTGTATGCCGGTACTTTTGTGGCTGATGCTCGCATTAAACGAAAAAGACTTTCACTGGGCACTCTATGCGGCTGCATTGTTCAAATTAACCGCTGTTTGCGCGGAATTCCTCTATATTTTTCAACGGGGATTTGCTATAATAGGGAACGTCTTTAACTCGGCACAGAGCAGCGGCAGTCTCGATTTCTCAAAGGAAGTGCTTTTTTTCCTTGCAGCCGATACGGTGTTGCTGTTTTATTCATTTATAAAAGGGAGTGTGTATTATGCAAATAATACCGATTGCTAGCGGAAAGGGCGGGGTCGGAAAAAGTCTTCTTTCCGCGAATCTTGCAATTGCACTCGGACAGGCAGGAAAAAATGTTCTGGTTGCCGATCTGGATTTAGGCGCATCGAATCTTCATTTGGTTCTTGGACAGCAATCGAACGCGCACGGGATCGGTACGTTTTTGTCGGGAAATTCGGCATTCGAAGATATTATTGTAAATACGGGGTATCCGAACGTACGCTTTGTTCCGGGCGACTCCGAAATTCCCGGCTTTGCAGCCTTAAAGGCCTCCGATAAAAATAGCTTAATCAAAAACATGCTTAAAATGGATGCAGACTACCTGATTCTTGACCTCGGTGCAGGAACACACCTCGGTATTCTGGATTTCTTTTTGCTTTCCCCGCAGGGCATTGTCGTTACCGCACCGTCGGTTACCGCGATACTGAACGCGTACCTTTTCCTAAAAAATGTCGTATTCCGTATGCTCTACGGAGCCTTCAAGCGGAACAGTCCCGGTTTTAAATACCTTGAAAAACTCAAGTCCGATTCCTCATCAATGCAGCGGATGTACATTCCCCGTATCATCACCGAACTCGAAAAAGTCGATCCTAAAAACACCGAGCTTTTTTTGACCAATCTGCATAAATTTAAGCCCCGGCTTATTATGAATATGCTCGATGATCCGAAAGATGCCGACAAAGCCTTAAAGATCCGCCGGTCATGTCAAGAATACCTCAATATCAATCTTGAACACCTCGGCGTTATTTACCGGGATGCAATACAGGATACGGCGCTTGCATCACGTTTACCCGTCATCCTATACAAACCGCAGGCTATGATTTCTCAGGCAATCTACCGCATTGCCGACAAAATTCTACAGTCCGAAACCGAAACTTTTCAAAATGCGGCAGATTACGCCGAATATACCGATGAGACGTTTCAGTCTGCCGAATTGGAGGCCGAAACCGACTTCCGCTCAAAAATGGGCTATATCGAAGACCTCATCGGCAGTGATGCTCTGTCAATGAACGATATTGCCGAAATGCTCAAGAGTCAGCAATATGAGATTTCCGTTTTAAAGAAAGAAAATGCTTTGTTAAAGCGGAAAATAAAAACAGCCCTTGAACAAGGGTATCGTATATAAGCGGTATGATATGAAGTGGACGATAAAACAAAACGAGAGAAATAAAAAGTGGTATTTTTCCGTCAGTGACGTAGACAATAAAGAGAACTGCGTATTCCCCAGCTACGAAGAAATAGTAGAACAGGCTAAGAAAGAAGGGGTGTCTACCGAAGATCTTATCAACGCACAACAGTTTGAACGCTACTTCGATAAAATATTATATGGGACGACAGTACCGCTTCCCCTCGAAATCGAACTTGATCCATCCTTTGACACACGGCTGATTATCGATCCGGATAAAACAAAAGCAACACTCTATATACGGAAGGCAAAAGACGAACCGCACAGTATCGATAAAAAACTGATTACGGCGATGCTGAATAACAGCCAAATTGCAGCTATCGATTTTAAAGCGCTGGACGAGAAGATACATGCTTTTATCGAAGCTCCCGATCGGGAAATTGAACTTGTCATCGCAGAAGGTACGCTACCCGGTCGGGGAAAAGACAGGTCTCTTATCCCGCACATTACAAAGTTGGACGAGACGGAAGACCTCATGCTCCGCAAAAAACTGCTCCATGCGGTGGGGACAGCCCGTGAACAGCCGCAAATGATATACGACAAAGATTTTCCGCTTTCCGAAGCACAAGCGCTTTCCGTTGTTGCAAAACACGACCTGCTGTACGAATTTTCAAAATCCGAACTCGGAACAAACGGTGCAGATATTTACGGGAATGCTATTCCGGGCTTACCGGGCAATGATCCCTTTGTGCTGGATTTACGGAATATCACGCAAACGAATGACGAATTGAAAGCCGGCTGCAATGGGATTCTCTTATCGGCTGAAAGCCCCGATGGACTCAAGCTGCGTATTATCCCGTATAAAGATGCTACGGTCAAAGCTGTTATCAGTAATGACAAAATGGAAGCATCGCTCATCCTTGAATCGGGAAGAGGAGCCGGCGCACGCCTTTCGCTTTCCCGCTTAAAAAAGGCCTTGGATGAAGTAAACCTACCGGCTGAGCGATATACCGACAAAATACTGAGAGATGCCATTTACGAAGCACGGCTTTCTTCCGCACCGGTTGAATTTACCGTCTGCAGAGGCATACCGCCGGTCGCTCCGCATTCATACCAATTCGACTGGAAAGTACATTTCGGTCATTCAAACGCCGTATCGGTAAAGCGGGGCGAAACCCTCCTGGAAACATTCTTTCAGGAAGCCGGCGAAAAAGGCTCCGATGTGTTCGGTAACACTATAGAAATCAATCAGGCAGCACTGTTAAAACTGCCCCAGACAGATAACACCATCCGTGTTATTAAACAAGGAAGAAAAATTTCGTTCGTAGCGGCTGTACACGGCGAACTGACACGAACCGGCGAAAGGCTCAAGATACTTAATTCAAAAATTATCGACACTGATGTGAATAAAGAAACCGGCGACATTATCTTTGCCGGTGATGTAATTATCAATGGGGACATAGATGCAGACCGCAGCGTAAAGGCCGGCGGCAGTTTAACCGTCAACGGAGATGCGGGCGTATCGCTGGTGTATACTAAGGAATCGCTTTTAATGAACGGCGGTATACGGGGAGAAAGCCGCGGTACCGTGTGGGCAAAGAATACGATGGCGCTCCATTTTGCCGAAACGACACGGCTGTTTGCAGGCGGTAATATCTATATCAACGAGTACAGTTTCCGCTGCGTCGTTAAAACAAACGGTCAGCTCATTATGACCGGAGAACCCGGTAGTTTTATCGGCGGAAATGCTCATGCCGCCCGCGGCATCAATGTGCGAAATTTAGGGGATTACAAAACCGTCCGTACGATTATTTCATTTGGACAAGACTACCTGATAAAAGATAAGATAGAGGTATACGAAAAACAGACGCAGGATAACCTGCTGGAACTCACCCGCATAGAAGGGGAATTAAGCGACACGGAAACCCCTGCCGACCGTATCCAAGAACTGCGGGAACAAAAAGTCATCTTACTTAAATCAAACACATCTCTCGGCATAAAGATTTTTAAGCTGAAAGAAAATTTTGAATCGCATATTCCCTCTGAGGTCAAGGTAACCGGCACGGTGTACCCCGGCGTTATTTTGGAAAGTCACGGCAGATATTACGAGGTACGCGAACCGGCTTCTCATGTCATATTCACCTTTGATTCAAAACAAGGCAGAATAGTCTGTAAGCAAATTGAAGATAAAATCGACTTTACGGCGGAATAAGAGGTATTTTTATGATTTGTGCTATTCAATATCCGTCGTGGATACAACCGGAAATTATTCCGGGCTTTCCCTTTTTACGATGGTACGGGTTTATGTACCTCGTTGCGTTTGCGATAGCTTTCATGCTGTTTAAGGTACAGGTTAAAAAAGGCGAGTTACAACGGTACGCAAAAAGCGAAAAGCCTATCACGAATGAAGATATCATCGATTTTTTTACCTGGTCGCTTTTCGGGCTGATGCTTGGCGCCCGCATTTTTGCAACGCTGGTATATGAACCGGAATGGCTTTATTGGCAAAAACCGTGGTTGATCTTTTGGCCGTTTTCCAAAACAAGAGAATGGACGGGGCTGCAAGGGATGTCGTATCACGGAGGTTTTATCGGCTGCTTCTTAGGCGCCTTTCTATGGACAAAGCGGCATAAGCAGGACTTTTTTGCATGGGCGGATACCGCAGCGGCGGGAATACCGCTCGGCTACACCTTCGGAAGGCTTGGAAACTTTTTTAACGGCGAACTCTACGGGCGCATCACAACAAGTCCCATCGGTATGCTCTTTCCGTCGGTGCCGCTGTACGACTGCTTTCCGGTTAAAGAAGCATGGGTACGGGAGTTTGCGGCAAAAGCAGGAGTCGCCATACAAGAAGGCGCTCAATATGTCAACCTACCCCGCCACCCAAGCCAGCTGTATGAGGCACTTTTTGAAGGAATACTCCTCTGGATTGCGGTATGGCTGGTACGCAATAAAAAACCGTTTAACGGCTTTTTATTGTGTTTCTACACCATCGGGTACGGGCTTGTCCGTTTTTTCATCGAATACTTCCGACAACCCGATTATGAGTTGGGCTTCCGGATTGCCGGTGCTGCGGACGAGGCAAATATCTATCTTTTTAGCTCGTTCAAAAATATTTCTACCGGACAAGTCTTTTGCTTTATGATGATTGCAGGCGGTCTCATCGGTATCGGTCTTTTAGCTCGGTATAATCGGAAGCGTAATCATGGATAAACCGTCGTTGCCTAAAAAAAACCGAAGCGATATTTTCACCTTTTCGCTCCTTTCACCCGGAACACGGGTTGGATACGCAGTGATGCTGCTGTGTATCGGTGCGGCCTCTGTTCTTATGTATAGTGAGCGGCATCAGCTGCCGATTTTGGGAATTATACTCGGATGTTTTTCGCTGTTTGTACTATGCTATATAGACCGATGGAGTTTTAACTGTACGGAACAGACGGTAGAGTATCGGGTCGGTCTTATTTTTTTTATTTTGTGCACGCAGCATCTTTTTTCCGATATCGAAAAGACCGAAACAGAGCGCTTTACCAAAGGGATTTTTAAAACACCGTTCATAAAATGTGTACTGTGCTTACGAACCGGAGAAAAGAAAACCGTTGCTATTTTTCCGGCACGCAACAAAGCGCTCGAACGGCAGTGGGAAACACTCTCGGCGTTTTTTGCCGATTAAAAAAGGGAGAAGATATGCGCTGTCCGTATTGCGGAAGTGTTGACGATAAAGTGGTAGAATCCCGAACGCTCGGGCAAGGCGATTGTATTAGGCGGAGACGAGAATGTCTCAGCTGCGGGTACCGCTTTACCAGTTATGAGCGGATAGAAGAAAAACCGCTGATGGTGGTTAAACGAAACGGACGGAGGGAACCCTTTGACCGCGCAAAATTGGAACGGGGCATCGAACGCTCACTGGAAAAGCGTCCCGTTTCGATGAACGAGATTGAAAACATCGTTAGCGATATTGAAGATGCGGCGATTATGAACAGTAAGAGCGCAAAAGAAATCAAGAGTACGGAACTGGGTGAAATGGTACTTGCACGATTGCATTCACTTGATAAAGTCGCCTATATTCGATTCGCATCGGTATATAAGAAATTTAATGACCTTGATGAGTTTATCAACGAAGTACAAAAAATACATGTCAAATACGGGGAGGAAGAAGAACATGGATCAAGCGGTATTTCCTGAATGGACAGCCTTTTTAGGAGACACAACGATAGAAACAAAGCCGGTATTGCGGTCGGTAGTAAAACGGTCGGGTGATATTGAAGTTTTTAATCGGAATAAAATAAAGATAGCCATTCAAAAAGCAATCGAGGCGGTTACCGGTTCTGCAGATGAAGAAAAAGCCGACTCGCTGACGGCTGCAGTGGAAGAGAAACTGACAGAGTTGATGGCTTCGCGCCATGCACATTCGATTCCCGCAATCGAGGAAATTCAGGATATTATCGAAAATGTCTTAATCGAACGCAATGAGGCAGGTATTGCAAAAGCTTTCATCCTCTACCGTGCAAAACGGGAAGCTGTCCGCGATGCGGAACGGCTGATGATCGATATCGACAAAACGATGAACGGCTACTTGAGTAAAAGCGATTGGCGGGTCAACGAGAATGCCAATGTCAACTTTTCGCTCGGCGGTCTCATTTTGCATAACTCCGGTACAATAACGGCAAACTACTGGCTTAAAAATATCTACACGCCGGCAATCGCCGAAGCGCATCAAACAGCCGCCTTCCATATCCATGACCTTTCGATGTTTTCGGGCTATTGCGCGGGATGGTCGCTCCGGCAGCTCATCCAAGAGGGCTTAGGCGGTGTTCCCGACAAGATTACGTCGAAGCCTGCGCGCCATCTTTCCACCCTGATTCAGCAAATCGTGAACTTTCTCGGCATTATGCAGAACGAATGGGCGGGAGCGCAGGCGTTCAGTTCTTTCGACACTTACCTCGCGCCCTTTGTTAAAGCCGACAAGATGGACGAAAAGAGTGTAAAGCAATGCCTGCAAAGCTTTATCTATGGGGTTAACACGCCGAGCCGTTGGGGGAGTCAAGCGCCGTTTACCAATATCACGCTCGACTGGACATGCCCCAAAGATCTTGCCGATAAAAAAGCAGTGGTCGGCGGAAAGGAAACCGATTTTACCTACGGCGATTGCCAAGCGGAAATGGATATGATCAATAAGCTCTTTATCGAGCTGATGCTGGAAGGCGATGCGGCAGGGCGCGGTTTTCAGTACCCTATTCCAACCTACAACATTACCGAAGACTTTAAGTGGGACAGCCCGAACGCCACCCTCCTTTTCGAGATGACGGCAAAGTACGGAACGCCGTATTTTCAGAATTTTATTAACTCGGATCTTAACCCGAGCGATGTTCGCTCCATGTGCTGCCGCCTACAGCTGGATAAGCGCGAACTGCGGAAACGGGGCGGCGGTCTTTTCGGCTCCGACGAATTTACCGGCTCCATCGGCGTGGTTACCATCAATATGCCGCAAATCGGCTACCTTGCGCGCACGGAAAAAGAATACTTTGACCGCCTTGACTATCTGATGGAACTTGCCAAAACCAGTTTGCAGATTAAGCGCAAGGTGATTCAGCGGCTGTTGGAGGGAGGCCTTTTCCCGTATACGCGCCGATATCTTCAACACTTAAACAACCACTTTTCTACCATCGGGATTTGCGGCATGAACGAATCATGCCTTAACTTCCTCGGTGAAACTATCGTCGGAGACGCCGGTAAGGCCTTTGCCGAAAAAGTGCTGACCCACATGCGCAAGCGGCTCGCTGATTTTCAGGAACAGACGGGCGACCTCTTTAACCTTGAAGCAACCCCCGCCGAAAGCACCTCATACCGGCTTGCGCGGCATGACAAGCAGCAGTTCCCCGACATTATCACCTCAGGTGAGCGCGATCCCTACTATACCAATTCAAGTCAGCTGCCGGTTTCGTATACCGCCGATGTGTTTGAAGCCTTGGATCATCAGGAAGCACTGCAACGTAAATACACCGGCGGTACGGTATTCCATATCTTCTTAGGTGAATCGATTAAAGAGTGGCAGGCGTGCCGTGATTTGGTTAAAGCGGTTGCTTCCCATTACCGTATCCCGTATTTTTCCATATCGCCGACTTTCTCCATCTGCCCCACGCACGGGTACATCGACGGAGAGCACTTTGAATGTCCCTTGTGTAA
Source organism: Treponema sp. OMZ 857 (assembly GCF_024181085.1). Classification (NCBI taxonomy): domain Bacteria; kingdom Pseudomonadati; phylum Spirochaetota; class Spirochaetia; order Treponematales; family Treponemataceae; genus Treponema; species Treponema sp. OMZ 857. Next base: position 1,310,998 of record NZ_CP051147.1, on the reverse strand, counting down.
GCGCGAAAAAGAAGCTGAACTGGAAGCCCGCTTACGTAAACTGGAAGCGGAGAAGGAAGCACTGGGCTACTAGCCTAAGAGTTTTGCTCCGAAAACATGAACGCCCCTGTTACCGCTAACGGCAGCAGGGGCGTTTTATCTTATGAAATGCTTATGGAAACCTCTAAAACTTCTATTTTTAGAGACGCTCTATCAGCAGTTCATTCAGGAACAAATATTAGAAATTAATGCAATTCTTCAAACCCGTAGACTTCTTCTTTCGTATTAAAGAAATAGTTATAGGATTTGGAAGCCTCTACGGTAATTTCCTGTTTGCTTGCACCGTAAGTTGTGGTAACGGAGCGGTAAAAGAAACCAGGACGAGTTTTTGAAAAAGACGATTCGACAATATGAGTTCCTGGAGTAACATAGAATCCGGTTGAAAGTTTTTCTCTAAAGTAGAACGGACGTTCCCCGTCGACACTGCTGACGGTTATCTGCTGAGCCGCACTCGCCAGATAACCGGTTACTAAACTCGTTTTACCGACATACACTTTTACCGCATCGGGATGTTCATTCAGCCAATTTGTAACGCGCTGTTTATCCTTCTTTGTTTTAAAGATTGCAAATGCAAAATAAGCAAGCAGCCCTATCGGAATAAGGATAAAATAATAGATATGTGAAAAAGTTGTATTACTCATGATGGTGTCCATGTATTTTCTCCTTTACGGTTGTCAATTTAGCCGGTTCATCAGTATTGTCCGTGCTGAGTTTGGTTACGGAATCTCTATTGATTCCCAAATCATCCAATAACTTTATAAACTGCGTAATACCGATTAATTCGCAGTCAATCAGTTCTTCATTTTCTCCCTGCCGGGTAAGATAGAGCGAGCATTCCGTATCCCCGCCGGAAGTAACGGTTTTTGCCCGTATCGCTGTAGCGGAAATCGAATAGGTATCGATTTTATTACCCTTTTTTATTGTCAATGTATCGCCGTCAGTTTCTATAACAATCATATTACCGATAATTACCAACCAAACATAGCCGGCGAAAGTTGCTAAAGCTATCAATAGCAATAATACGGAACTTTTAAGCCAAATTGATGCAATAAAAGTCACAAAGAGAGCGGCTCCCGCACCAAAAACAAGATTCACAAGTACTCTGTGCGGGCGTGTCTTATAGACATTGCTCATTTTTTCCTCCTATAAAAATTTTGGGAATTGAAGGAATTATTATAATTGAGCCACTCACTTTGTCAATCCAGCCTAAATTTCTTTTCAATTTTTAGACTGCTTCATGCCGATTAACCGGAGATATTAGACATCCGTTTGGTTGCCTGCTTGATATTTTTCTTCCTGTTTGGAAACAATAAGCGTACCGACAACATCGCCAGTCACATTGATACAGGTTCTTCCCATATCAAGCAGTGCATCGATTCCGAGAATCATCGCGTAGGCTGCCGCTACGGCAGAACCTTCAGTGAGTTTTAAACCGCAAGAGTCGAGTACCATCAGAAGCATAATAGCTCCCGACCCCGGAACACCCGCAGTACCGACCGCTGCTAATGTTGCCGTAAGCACAACGGTAACCTGCTGTGAAATACTCAACGGAGAGCCGATTGCATAGCCGATAAACATCGCGCAAACACCGAGGTAGATGGCGGTTCCATTCATATTTATTGTTGCGCCGAGCGGCAGTGTAAACGAAGAAATACTGCGCGGGATCCCCAAATTTTCTTCCGCCACGCGCATGGTAACCGGCAATGTTCCCGATGACGAACGGGTTACAAAAGCGGTAATCATAATCTCGTGAATCTTTTTAAAAAAGGTTATCGGAGAAACCTTCGATGCGGTAAGAATAGCGCCGTACACCACAATCGTCTGTACTACAAAGCCGAGATAGGCACAGAGAGTAACCATTAAAAGAGGTCCTATCGCCTGCGGTCCTTGCTGGGCAAACACAATAGAAATTAAAACGAATACACCAATCGGTGCATATTGCATAATTCCGCCGACGATTTTATACATTGCCTCTGCCGCCCCGTTACAACCGTAAAACACCGTATCACCGCTTTTACGGAGTAACTCGTCTTTAGAACCGCGGACAAAAGAAACGGCAAAACCGAACAGCATTGCAAATAATATGATGGGCAGCATATCCCCTTGAGCCAATGCCTCCATCGGATTAGTCGGGATCATTTTTAAGAGAATTTGATTCATTGCAGGCGCTTCGCTGATCTTCGCCTTTGCAGCTGCCGAACCGATGACCGAAAAACCGAAGCCGGGGCGCAGTAGATTAGCAAATACAAGCCCGACGAATACGGCAAGCGCACTGGTTAATAAATAGTAGATAATGATTTTAATACCGATCCGTCCCAATTTTGCCGGTTCGATACTGGCTGAACCGCAGATAATCGAAAACAGTACGACCGGTACGACAATCATTTTTAGCAGCCGGATAAATATATCACCGAAAAACTTCGTATAGGTAACGTAAGGCTGCACCGCATGGGGGAAGAAGCCGAGAATAATACCGGTAATTGCACCGAGTATAAGAGCAGCAAGAATTCGCTTTAAAAGATTGGAATCCAGATACAACCTTAATACATTTTTTCTCATCATGAGCCTCCTTTAATTACAACGGGATAGCTCTAAAAACGGAAGATGTGAGAGCCTCCCGATAGTATGATTCTATTATACCCCCTATCCGGCCTGAATGCAAACAAATTGTTGTTCATATTCATATAATGGTAAAAATGTAAAATGCCTTTTGTAATTGAGAAAATCCGGCAACCATTTTTTTATCTTGATTTATTTGCAATTATCTTATTTTGCCGGATGAATTCGATTTGTTTTTACGATTACGATACATCTCAGATAAGTCGAGACCAAAGAAAAAATTAATAGGCTTACACAAAAAACATACCGGATGATAAAAAAGAACGGCATCAAATATATACTGCAAAGCACAATTACGGTAGGTAAAATATAAAATCCTATTGCTGTATATCGTCCGACACGGTCAAACATAAAAATATGAGACCGGTACTGTACGCGTTTTATCAGTAGAGAAGTCAAGATAAATTCAAAAAGTTTTACGGTAATAAGAATCAGCACCCAAATAGGTAAACAGCCCAAGCGGTACAGTGCATAGCTTGAAGTTACAATATAGAAAAAGTCACAGATGACATCTGCTATTGCACCAAAGCTGCTTTGAACATGAAATGCACGGGCACATTTTCCGTCCAAAAAATCACTTACGGCAATACCCAAGAACAAGCAGAGATAATAAATACCGCGGATAGTTCCCGCTGTTATTTCCATATAAGCAAAGACGGATAACGGTATTCTGGATAATGTTAAACAATTAATCAGCACAAACGCTGCATATTTTTTTCCGGTACTATACATATTTTATTTCCTTATTTTACTGAATGAATATTCTACAACATTCATTCATTTCTACACACTAAAAACGAAGCTTCTCTCCGGTTAACGAGGCAGCCTTATTTGACTGCCGAAGTTATACCTTTTATAAAGTACTGCACGAATATCTGGAGCGTTTCGCTATATCCTTCAAACTCATGCCCGCTAACATGACAATCAATATAATAGATAAAGTCAAATACTTTTAATACTTTACCGATGAGATCAGGCGCGATTTTTTCTTTTTGCAATCGTTTAGAAACCGTTTCTTGTAAAAACCGGTAAAATGAATTATTCTCTCTTCCGGTTTGTGAATAATAATGATTGTGCAGCACTTTTGAAACGGAACCGTTATTCCACTCAATTAAAATATTATTGTTCATAATATTTTTAACAGTATATGCAAAAAACTGCTCAATAAGCTGTTCTATATCCCCTTCCCAATTAATTTCTTGTATAAGCCGGTTCCTTACCGCTTCATTTTCAGCAATATAGACTTCTAAAAAAATTGCTTGTTTTGAAGGATAATAATTGTAGAACGATCCTACTGCAACCCCTGCTTTTCTTGCAATCTGTGCAATGTTAGTCTTTTTATAACCGTTTTTTAAAAATAAAAAATGAGCAGCGGATTGCAGCTTTTCTTTTTTATCATCCATATTGTAACACCCTTCTGAATGAATATTTTATAATATTCATTCAGAGTATATTCATTATTGACGAATGTGTCAATAATAGCATAGAGCATCTTCTAAAAATCTATACCTGAGTTTTTAGAGATACCCTGTCGATATTGAGCCAGACACCACACCGCAAAATATAACGATACAATGCATGCGGTATAAAGAAAAAATCGCATTGGATCATTTTAATTTGGATATTGCAAAAGGAGAAGTGCTTGGGCTGTTGGGGCCGAACGGCTGTGGTAAGACAACAGCAATCAACTGCATCCTTTCACTGTTAAAGTACGATAAAGGTGAGATCAGGATTTTTGATGAGCCGATGCGTCCCGACGCTTTTGCAATCAACATACCCCGACGCAAGCGTCGGGGTATGTTGTTCTCATAAGGTGGTTGCAGTCGGCTTTAATACCCTTTGTTACGACGCAAAGCGTCGGGGTATTAAAGCCTCCGCACGAATAAAACGGAAAATCGGGCTTGTGCCGCAGGAAGTATCCGTCTATTATGATTTTACAGTTAAACAAAACATCGACTACTTTTGCGGACTGTACATCGGAACGAAAAAAACTGGTAAAGGCGATTTATCGATCAGAATATACAAAAACGATACCGTACAGACAATCATTAAAAATATAGTAGAACAGATAAAGCAAATCGATTCGCAAATACAAACCTTTTTGCGCTTTGCACTTTCGGACTACTTTACATTTACGATGAATGTTGTCTTTCCAATTCGCTGTGAATAAGAATGTTTCTGTTCTTTCATATAGTCCGTTCCTCTCTTTCATAAAATTTGATTGCTGGGCATTCACATTAGAACACCCAGCAACCACTGATTTTCAATATATCAAGAAGTCATTAAGTCGTGAGTATAATGGAAAAGGTTATCTTTCCATACCACGCTTGTTTCTTCGTGGTTCACGCTGAATACACTTCTGCAACTTCTCCAATCGTTCCTTGTCCTGCTTGATTTGATATTGCAGTGAGGTCAGATGTTCCGCTGTACTTCCGTATTCGCCACGCTGAAACCCTTTGAAACCTCATTCCGTCATATAATTAAAAAATTCATCTTGCAGTATGCTGTACGAAGCTCGGAATATCGGTTTCCCATTCTTTCTGAGAAGCGGATTGCCTTTTTCATCGGTCAGCGGAATATCTGATTTCTATTTCTTTAAGTAGCTGATTTGATGAACAACTTCCTTGACCGTCCCTCGAAATTCGGGGTCTTTGCAACGCTTACTCCACAGAACTTCTTTCTCCACCATAGGCAAAACCATAGCGTGCAGATGATAGTGGTAAACATCTTTTCCGAGTTCCTCGGTTGCCACTACATTGATTTCATCAGCATGCATAACAGCCGATATAACATTATCAGCACCGAATTTTTCCTCAATAAAATGGAACATTTTTTCATAAAACTGCTTTGCGTATTCGTAGCCGCTGCTACGCTCAAAGTACATTGTGTTCACATCAATCACAATCTTATTGAACAACGTTGCATCTTTTCTTAATCCATGAAGCGACACCAGACCATCAGTTTCCATCTGATTCAACTGCTCCATATAGGTCGGGGCAAAAACGCTTTCGCCCTGACTTCCTTATCATTAGGTCTGCCGATTTTCGGGGCGAGGGATTGGAACGCTTCTTCTGCTTCGGTAAAGGGTAGAGGTACACCCTTAGAGAGCAGGGCGGCAACGGAAAGCATTAACTTGCTTTTCCCATTTCTGTTTAAGATACTGGCAAACAGGAATTGTTCTAAGTCTTCTCGGTTGCACCTTCTTGCCCTTCGGACAAGGAGTCTCCCTCGTTCAAAGAGCTCGGTCAATTTCTGTTTAACGATTTCTTTTTCCGGTATTTTCTGTCCCTCGGATTTCCTCATGATAGAAATAATCCACGATCACCGGATGTCCCTGCGGGACTCTGCCATAAGGCATTTCATTATCCACAAAGGGACAATCATACTTTTTAGCCATTTCCTCAGCTTTTACTTCAAGTGCTTCAAAGTAGCTGCGGTTATGCTTGTTATAGATCTCATCGTAAAGCGGTACAAGATCAGGATATTTTTCAGCGATATAATCCATAATCGTCTTCTTGAAACCGCCCCGAAGATTGAGATTTTCGAGCCAGAACAGATCGCACTGCCCCTTTACCCGCTCAAAGATCGCTTCAAAATCCGTGATACCGGGGAATACCGGGGATACGAAACAGACTGTACGGATACCTGCATCATATACCTGCTTCATAGAAGCGATACGACGCTCAATGCTCGAAGCAGAGTCCATATCGTTCTTGAAATTTTCATCCAGTGTGTTGATCGACCATGAAACGGTTACTCGTCCAAGCTTCTTCAGCAGATCAATATCCCGTACCACAAGATCAGACTTTGTGCAGATTAGAACATCTGCGTCACTGCCGATCAGCTGCTCCAGAAGTTTTCTGGTATTCCCGAATTGCTCCTCCTGTGGATTGTAGCCATCCGTCACAGAACCGATGACCACACGCTGTCCGGCATATTTCTTCGGATTTTTAATTTCCGGCCAATGCTTCACATCAAGGAAAGTGCCCCATTCCTCCTTGTGTCCGGTAAAGCGCTTCATAAAAGAAGCATAGCAATACTTGCAGGCATGTGTACAGCCTACATAGGGATTGACCGAGTAACCGCCTACCGGCAGACTGGACTTGGTCATGATGTTCTTTGTTTCCACCTCACTAATGAGGATTCCATCGATTACTTCTGCCATGATCTCTGTGCCACCAACACTTTATTGAATTCTTCTGGCATTTCCTGAATCATATTTTCATCCCCTATGATAGAGACAAGGTCTTCCTTCATAAACACCGGAATGCCGAGCGCGTGTGCCTGATCCGTCAGAGACCATGCCCACTCCGGCTCCGTATGAACCTTCCTGCTCTGAGCTCCAGTCATGGTGCCGACAACGATCCAGTTGATTCCGGAAAGGCCAACTGTACCGGGATCGTCGAATAACGGCTCAAAGGTAACATGGTAGTGTTTTGCTCTGACGTTTTTCCGAAGGGCGTCAATACGCCACAGTTCTGCTTTCCTCGTTACCGTAACGCCAAACCATGCGTTTTCCAGATCGGTATCAAAATCCAGCAGATCGGGGCGCTTGGTAAGAAACAGGAACTGATGCTGTGGATTTTCACGGATCTTTGCAAATACCTCGTCTCTCCATTCCGGCTTCCATCCGGAGAGATCGCTCATGCCGGTAAGAAGAAAGTTCTGCGGACGTTTCTTTTTCATCATCTTGAGCTTACCCGGGAAGAACTCAGGAACAGCGAAATCATCAATCATATGCCAGCGCCTCACATTGTTGCGGGCATAGCAATATGCACACCCCACTGTGCAGCCGATGACGATATTCATGTTCTGAATCTGATTTTTGATACAAATACTCATGACTCCTGCCAATCCTCAAGATTCTTTCTGATGCGGTCGAGGCATTCCTCAAACCGGGTAATTTCTTCCTCTGAAAAACCTTTGTAGTAAATGCTGCCCATCTCATCAGATACAGAATCGTACTCGCCCTTTAAGGCATGTGCTTTCTCAGTCAGAAACAGAAGTGTTTTCCGTTTGTCCGTTTCAGACTGAATGCGGCTTATCAGCCCTTGATTTTCCATTCTTTCCAGCATCGTCGTAAGAGAAGTTATCGCTAATCCACATTTGATCGAAAGTAACCCAATCGGGATTCCATCCTCCTGCCACAGCACATAAAGAATACGCCCCTGGGCTCCATTGAACGCATCAATATTCTTTTCACTGAGAATCTTCTCAAAGATCCGGTCTCCAAGCTGTTTTATTTTGGTGACAAGAAATCCTCCATTCATTTCCATACAAAAGATCCTATATAGTAGTTTATCAAAACATACTATATAGGAGTTTTGTTGTCAACAGTTTGTATGTCTAAATAGAGGTAAATTCCGATTTGTCGGAGTACACAATATCATTCAATATAATTTCATCAACGCAGGCTCGAATGTTATTCATAAGTCCAACCCATCTCATCATATCCGTTGCTTTCAGTTTCTCCGTTACTCCTTGTTTTCGTGCTATTTCATTTATCAGATATTCAGCCATATCACAAGCCGAAGTATCAATTTCAGCAAGGTGTTCATATAACTTTCCGCTTGACAGTAGATTGAAATACATAATCCGCTTGTGTTCCCTCAAATATCGTTGCCGCAACCGCTCGTATTTTGAATGGGGAGGACTTTTCTCTACTGTCAGGCAGGCATAATAGTAATCTCCAATGAGTTCGTATCGGATACCTGTTCTTTCGTCTGTAATAAATCTTTGCATAATGCTTTCTCTTTTTGCTTCTTGTGGTAAAACTCCAATGTTTTTTTGTTGTGGTTTACCTTTTTACATTCCTCGAAGCAGAATTTCTGCTGACTGTGTGTAGGCCAGTAGGTACTGCCACACACAGCTTCTTCCGGCTCTTTTATCTCGGCAAGTTCTTCCTCGGTGTTGGCAATATCGACCTGCCCGACATAGTTGAAATAAATATCAACCTTTTGCGTTCTTGCTTTTCCTACAACCTCGGCTTCATACACCACAATCTTGTCAATAAGTTCGGTAAACATCAAATCGGAAACTTCTGTAGGATTTTTGTATTTGCGTATCAGTGAAATAAAGTGCTTAATATCCACCGTATTCACTTTTTCTTCGACAAGTGATTTTTTCATTCGTCAGTAAAATGGCGGATATTCTCAAAGCCATTCCTACGGGCATAATCTTCGAGATATTTTTTCTGATTGGTAATGGAATTACTCTCGCCATTCAGGTCATCATCTCTTGATAATCTCTCATAAAGTGCTGTAATCTTTGAAGTCCTTGACATTCTCTTAGCCTCCTTCCTTATGTATTTTCAATTTAGGACAGTTAATTTTATCATCCTATTAAAGTATAGCCCTCGGCAAAGGAGGCAACGGGGGCTTTCGACTTTGAAAAAGTACGAAACGCGCTTGCGGTACGAACCGAGGTTATCAAGGTGAACCGAGAAGAAGATACCTCGACTGCCGCAGGACTCAAATATTTTTTCAATTTTTGGGATGGGCGATATTCTCGCTGATTATTAATTCCATCGGCTGGGCGCTGTTTGAATTAAATAACGAGCGGCTGAGAATCCGCATGGCTGTTTCATTTGTAATTACTGTAGTCATTAAATAAATTTCAGCATATCATTTGCAGACCCAAACATTGAAGGTTGGTTATAACTTGCTCCGCACTTACCGAAAAGATTAGCCATATTAATAACAAAATCCCTTCCCCTATATTTACCAGGAGTATGCTCTCGAGTTTCAATCATTTTCCGAAGAAAAGCTGTAAGAGAAGATAAGCCATACATATTATCACTTTCATTAATTGTCACTCTTGCCATTTCAGAAAATTCAGATAAAAACATTTCCAGAACTTCCCAAGCTTCAAACGAAATACACCTTTTTAAGAAAGTAATATAACCCCATTCCGGTGCAAACCCTAAATGCAGATTTGGATTCGCACCATTCTTCAATAAAGCACGGCAAATTTCCTTATCATCTGTTTCCACTGCAAAAAATAATGATGTCCATTTTTGATTAACCTGATAATTTTCTTTAATAAATTCATCCTGATTTGCCGTCTTTTCAACTAAATATAAACAAATTGCTCGAAGGTTCGCTATACATTCTTCATCTTTTGGAATACTGTGTAGTACATGGATAAACTCCGGCATAAATTTTTTTACATCATCATTATTAGAAATTTCTTTTATAAATTTTTCATGGAGCTTCTTTTTATCTGAATTTGTTAATCCCGGTATATTCAAGTTTTCCCATACCATATTTATACTTTCAGGATATGTAAAAAGTTGTTTAAAAAACTTATCAGGGAACTTTGCTTGAATTATCCACTGAATACAATAATAGACAGGAGAAACATCATCTGCTGAGATTAATAATCCATTTACATCAAGTCCCTTCTCAATAATTGCTTTTACTAAATCTAAATCATAACTTTCGATAGCTTCTTGAAGAGCCTCACGTCTTTTTTTTACCGATTTTACAGTGAAAGATTCAATGGAAGACCGTTCAATTATTGCTAATGATATTAATTTAAAGTCTTGTGCAAAATCCTTCTCCTTACTATTTTTTGATTTTTTATATGCTTGCAGCGAAGCTTGCAAAGGCGTCGTTCCCTTATCGGATACTGAGTTTACATTAATATTATCAAAACCATGTCCATCTCCCAGCCCCAACCAGTTTTTAATTAATGAAAGAAAACGTGCGTCCGACCAATTATCTGCATGGTAAATTGCTAATGTCAAAGGCGGCACTGCAGGTTGAACTTCATGATTGTACATTCTTACACGAGTATTGATATTTTCATTTGTAAGTTTCGAAAGACGTGCGTAATCTTTTTCGACTTCTTTTTTAAATTCTTCTGTGAATAAACTTCCTTCAAGGATTGTTACAAAATCAATACCCATGTCTTTGCTCACATTTTCTGAAAGAGTCTTTTTGATCTTTGAATTTTTAATAAACATTGTTTCCGGAAATACAGACAGAAAATTACTTGTCTTGTACACATTTTCTATAAAGGTGTCTTCTGCCGGCTTTTCGAAAATTCCAAGTGTATATCCATAGTTCCAATATTTTTTAGCGTCGTTTTTCAATGGGGTCGTTCTATCTTTAGATGGATCTACAGCTTCTCGAACCATGATGTCAGTCGAATTTGCAAAAACAGAAAGAGCAAAAGCTTGCTTAATAAAATGCTCAAATTGAAAACCGGCAAACCTTCTGTTTTCAAATGCATCCTTGTATTTTTTCAAAGCGCCGGAAACGTTATCCTTAGCCAACTGAATATAACCTTCCATCCACGTACAATAAAATTCTGCTGCATTAGGTACAGAAGTGCGTACATTTTCTATAAACTCTTTTGTTTGATTTTCATCATACAAATAGATGTGCTCATTAAAAATTGCGTTTAATGCCTTTTGTATAGCTTCAACAGAATTATCAAATTTTTTCTCGTCCATTCCGTCAAATTCCAAATCATTCAATACTCTTAAAAACTCTTCAGGATTGGGATGAACTGAATAGACATATAATCCAACAGAAAACAGTTTTTTTATTTGTTCTTCCGGTATACCACTTTCTTTCTTAATGAACTTTTCAATATTCGAAAGCAAATACGCTTCAATAAGCCAGCTGGCGGCAATCCTCTGTCCTTCATTCCGCATTAAAAAATCCAGAATTTCCTTCATGTTAATCCATTTTGGATTAAGAGCATCTTTCATTTGATTAGTAATAATCTGCTTATAATGCTCCGGCTGTTTTTCTTTATCAGTATAACAATCAGCAAGTTTTCTATACAACTCTTCCTTACTTCCAAAATCAGGAATTTTAGATAAGAAATCGTATGCAAAATTATATTTTTTAACAGAAGAACAAAAATATAATGACAAAAACGGTATATTTCGTGGGTCAATTACAATATTTGATATTACATCCTTTGCATATTCTTCGTAATGCTTGCAAAAAACTACCCTGAGAAAATTATAAGTTTCATATATCGGATATTGAAAATTTGTATATCCTGTATAAAGATCAAATGCTAATTTTTTAATTTGCCTTGTAATAAACGGCATACACCCATAGTCTGAAGCAAACCTATCAAGTATCTTACAGACGACAACCGGAATACTCGAATTATTTGCTGGGTTCAAACCGGCAAAATCAGCATCTTCTTCAGCAAGCAATCGGTTGATATATTTTTGAAAGGCCTCTTTACTCTGCCAGTTTTCTATCAGGCCTTCTTGTGCAAATTGTTCACAGTAATAATAGAAAGTACTTTCTCCAATAAAAGAAATAAGCATTTTATTTATTTTACCAAGAGTAATATTTCCATATTCGATTCTTTCATTTTTCATATCAGCCTCTTACATTATATCGGGTATTTGGGGCTGTTTCAAAAGTCGGTTACTTTTTCGACAGCCCCATTTTTAAACCGCACGGTTATTTACCATTCTTGCCGGCTTTTGATGCAGCGTTTCCTCTTCCGGCTCCTGAAGCTTTTCCGGAATGAGTTGATGGCCAGTTTCCGCCATCGTGATTGTTTGGAGGAATAGCAGGCCCTCTGTGAGAGTTCTGACCTGCATAATTCTTTCCTGAATTAGAACTTGTTCCTTTTGTAGCCATATTAGGCCTCCTTATATCTGATATACAAGAAATATAGACATTTTCCGTTATGAAAACAGTCATAAAAATCGGACATTTTTTTACTTATTCGTGCGGAGGGTTTAATACCCGCCGTCCACGGCAACGCTTGGCGTCGGGGTATGTTGATTTTTCGCTTGAAAAAAATGTCTTTTTTTTATTGCATAAAAAAATATGGAAAAAAATGAAAATGAAACGGTCTTAATGATAAGGAGGCAGTTATGGAAAATCTTGTTGTAAACTGGCACATTACAGAAAAATGTAATTATCACTGTAAGTTTTGTTTTGCAAAATGGAATCATCAAGATGAAATATGGGATAATTTTGATAATGTGAAATCTATTTTAGAACAGCTCCGTTCAATTTGGAAATCGGGTTACAGATTGAATTTTGTAGGTGGTGAGCCGCTGCTTTTTCCAGAAAAGATTCTGCCTGTAATGAAATATGCAACAGGTTTAGACATGGATATTTCTGTTCAGACAAATGGAACAAATCTTGAAATACTTGAAACCATAATAAGAAATATCAGTCAGATAGGGATTTCAATTGATTCATGGAATAACGATAAAAATAAGAGTATTGGACGATGCTGTGGCACAAAAGCTCTTACTAAAGATGAATTGCTTGCAAAAATCAATTTACTAAGAAATGCAGGTGGAACATTCAAGTTAAAAATCAACACCGTTGTAAGTGAATGGAACTGGGATGATATTGTAGTTCCTCAGATGAGAGAACTTGGCTGCAATCGCATAAAAATCCTTAAGCAAATGCCTTTTGGAAATTCAAAAGGAATCTCACAGGAACAGTTTTATACTTTCTTAAGGAATAATTATCGAGAAGCTCTTCCAATATATATCGAAGACAATGAATTAATGACTGAAAGTTACTTGATGATTGCTCCAAACGGGAAACTTTTCCAGAACGGGAATAAAAATAATTACGTTTACAGTGAAAGTCTTTTAACTACGGATTTCAGCGATGCTTTAGAGCAAATAAATTTTGACATTGAAAAATTTGATTCACGATATAGATCTGATCATACGGATTTGATTTTGAAAAGAGTTCTCAGCAAAGAAAAGATTGCATAAAAAATGTCCGAATTTTATGGCTGAGAAAACTAACGGTGCAGAGTACCTTTAACATATGAAACTTCAGGAGGTATTGCTATGGGTGAATATAAAAAATTAAGAGAGAAATTAAAAGAGATTTTAAAAAAACAGAAACACTATCTTAGTGAAAAACAGATAAAGGAACTTTACGCACTCAATTTCTATTATGAAACAGCAGGAGGTTCCGGTCATCCAAAATTAATTTACTATAAAAATGGTAAAAAGCTTGTTTTTCCAATTAGTTCTACCCCAAGTGATAAAAGAGGCTATTTGAACTGGATTAGCCGGGTAATCCATATAATTGCAGTAGTTGAAAAAGGATAAAAGTGGGCGTTTCCCCACAGACGTTATTGAATGCCGTCTGGATACGTATTTACTCACGTAAAAATCTAACCGAAAGGCTTCCGGTTACTCAAGTAAAAATCTAACCATAGCACTCTATGTCCAAGGCTGAGCCATAGAGATAAGTTTACGCTGCAAGTATTGCGTTGTTTCAAGCAGCTGTTGTAAATCCAAGTTGTTCTTCCTGCGGCACAGCTCAGCTTTTACCGCCTCGCTTACATCAGAGCTTTCCATCAGCCTGCAATACGGCGTCTTTGCCGTATCATATTTTTTTATGACCTTTGCGTCTATCCGTTTTTTTGCAATGATCTTCATTGAGGGAAAAAAGAAATTGACCAGTGTATTATACTGCTGATAAAGGTCAGCCATAACCATGCGTGCCGCTTCTCCCTCAAAGCGATAGTAACCGACGATGCGTCTTACGACACTGTCATTTTTCTGTTCAACAAAACAATTATCATTCTTTTTATATGATCTGCTCCGAGTGAAAATAACTTCATTACTTTTACACCATTGCAACAGCTGTGTATTTTTGAACTCACTTCCGTTGTCGCTATCAATACCTTTCATCTGAAAGGGCAGCTTCTCTTTCACATCTTCTATCGCTTCTTTTACCCAGCGGTGAGCTTTGTTTAAAAGTGCTCGGTTTTCTGTCCAGCCGGAATGGACATCGGTAAGGGTAAGCGTGCAAATATACTGTCCTTGGGTACTTATGCCGCAGTTGGCAACGGTGTCAACCTCAAAAAAACCCGGCTTACGTTCATCCCAATCGAAAAAGGTGCGGATGGGAATGAGCTTATTAAGATTCTTTGCAGGTCGTGTTGTTGAAATACCGCGGATGGAATGTTTTGGGATTTCCGGTTTGAGAATCCTGCCGACTGTCGCGCTTGATATGCGGGCGAGTTTTGCTTTCAGTTTTTCATCATAGCCGAACTTTTGAGCAAAGTAATCGATATTATCCCGAATGAACGGCACGAGCCGTTTTGCACACAGATACATCGAAAAAATCCACAGCCGGATGACTTCTTGTTGTACGTCTTGACCGTAGTATTTTTCATAGTTCCGCTTTTTACGTGTCTTTGTAATGACCTGTACGCTCTGTCTTGCGACATTGTTAAAGTGCGTGACCTTTACATATGCACTATTTTTCAGAACGTGAATGGCATACTTTCGATTGTAACCGGTTGTTGCGATAAACTCATCGATTATTTTCGTCTTGCTCTTTTTGCTTGCCGTACAGTAACGCTTCGCCGTCTCTTCGGTTAATTTCTTTTTCGTTTTCATGTCTAACCCCATTGCGCCCTTCCTTTGGGCTTCTATTTTGGGTTAGATTTTTACGTGATGCACCGCTTCTTTTTCGGTTAGATTTAACGTGATGCAACAGGGCTTCAGCATGAAAGAAAAGTATAGTAAAGTAACGTTATGGTGGAAGGGATATTATTTGAACAAGTAGAAGACAGTCGGCAAGACTGGAAAGTAAAGCATTCGATAAGTGAAATACTGATGGTAGTAATGTGTGGAGTAAGTGCCGGAGAACGAAGCATCTATGGGATTCGAGAGTTTGCGCGGCTAAAAGAACAATGGTTGCGAGATGTTATCGGTCTTAAACTGCCGAATGGACTGCCTTCATATGATACGGTACGGCGAGTACTAGGAATGTTAGATCCAAAACAGTTTCAAAGTGTATTTATTCGCTGGATAGAAGAAGAACTCGATATTCCAGTAGGCAGTTATGTCAGTTTAGATGGAAAAAGTCTAAGAGGAAGCGGGTTGAAAGAAGTCGGCATAGATCCATTGCATCTGTTACACGCTTATAGCCATGAATTGGGAGTCGTTATCGGACAGATGGAATGCAGCAGCGAAAAGACGAACGAAATACCAATCGCTGAAAGGCTGATACAGATACTCAAAATCAAAGGCGTCATTATAACCGCTGATGCAATGCTATGTCAGAAAGAAATAGTGAAAAAGATTGCAAAAGATAATGATTATATTCTGGCTCTTAAAGGAAATCATCCGCTTATGGAGCAGGAGGTAAAGGACTTCTTTCTTAGTCCTGCACCATCGACTCGGATCGTCCATACGACCTTTGATAAAGGGCACGGGAGAATAGAAAGGCGAATATATAGCCTTGATACCAACATAGAATGGTTTGAAGATAAAAAGGAGTGGAAGCACCTTGCTGCATTCGGTATGGTCGAAAGCATTGTAACGAGGAAGGGGAAAGAATGCCGTGAAATTCGCTATTTTATTACGAGTCTTACAGATGTAAAACAATTTGCAAAGGGAGTACGCAGTCATTGGGCGATAGAAAATAACTTACATTGGTGTTTAGATGTGTTGTTTTCTGATGATGCCTGTACTGTTCTTGACCGGAATGCAGCAGAAAACCTAGCTATTATCAGAAGAATTGTCTACAATAGAATTAAGATGCTTTCTAAAATGGATACGCTCAGTATGGGCAAGCGCGCTTGCATCTACGACGATAATTTTAGAGCTCAGATCCTTTTTTCATGCTGAAGCCCTGCGTGATGCAATGCGGGATATTGCATCTTTCTTCTGATTGTAGTAAACTCCGTCTTACAGTGTAATATTACGTTGTAATATTACAGCAAAAAAGATAGCTATCGGTATAGTATCCTGTACCGGTCAATAGATTCTGGCGGAGGGTGATTGTATACCAAGGAATTTTCAGCAAACACACGAAAATCTGCTGCAATGTGCAAAAGAGCAGTTTTTAGCATTCGGCTTTGAGCGGGCAAGCATTCGGGAAATTTGCAAGGAAGCTCATGTAACCAACGGCGCATTCTATAATCATTTTACGGATAAGGAAGCGCTCTTCGGCGCCATAGTAGACCCGGTTTTTCAAACTATTTCTCAAATGTATAACGATGCCGCAGCGGAGCAGTTCGCATTAGTAAAAAACGATGATCTTTTACAGCTGTGGAGACATGAAGAAGAAACCTTGTGCAGCATGATCGAGTATATCTACGCACATTTTGAAATATTTCAGCTTTTGCTGATGTGTTCAGCCGGTACAAAATACGCAGATTTTCAAGATATGGTGGTACGTGCCGAAATGCGGGAAACTAAAAAGTTCCTTGTCGAATTAAAGCGGCGGGGTATTCCTTTTCGGGATTTGGAAGATGATGAATGGCATATCCTTGTGCATGCGCATTATGCTTCCCTTGCCGAACTTGTGTTGCACAATTATCCAAAAGAAACCGCATTAAAATATGCTCATACGCTCGCCGCTTTTTTTGAGGCGGGGTGGAAAGCGGTTTTAGGGTTCCGTAATGGGAGAATAAAACTACGGCAGCGATTTTGATCTATCAGGAGGTAGTAGGCATCTTTTAACAACTCTGGTTAGATTTTTTATAGAGAGGAGAATATATGGATATTTTAAAAAAGCATATCGGCGCAATCATCTTTTCGGTGGTTGTCGCAATTATCGGTGTTGCGTGCAGCATTGTGCCCTACTTTGCTGTTGCATCTATTGTGACACAGCTGATAAACGGCGCAACGGATTACCGCATTTTCTTACCGTATGCAGGACTTATTTTTGCAGGCTTTGCCGGGGCGATTATCGGACATTCGGTATCTACCATTGGTTCGCACAATCTGGCATTCAGCATTATTGAAGATACGCGGAAGCGGGTGGTGGAAAAATTAAGCCGTCTTTCGATGGGTACGATAGAAGAAAAAAGCAGCGGCAAGTGGTCTCAGTTTGTGGTAGAAACGGTGGATAAAATGGAAAAGCCGATTGCGCACGTTATCCCCGAAGTACTTGCCAACGTTATCATTCCGATTGTTATTGTCGTTATCATTTTTATACTGAACTGGAAGATCGCTCTTGCAAACCTCGTAACGCTGCCGCTCGGTATGCTCTTTTCGATGCTGATGATGAAAGACTATGAAGCAAAATCGAAACGGTACATCGAAGCATCGAAAAAAATGAATGCCGCTGCGGTCGAATATATTCAAGGGATAAAAGTGATCAAGGCGTTTAACAAATCGGCATCATCGTATGATAAATTCCAAAAAGCGGTGGAGGATAACCGGGACTCAATGCTCGACTGGTATTTGAGCGTGTGTTTTGCGATGACCGCTGCGATGGAAGTGCTGCCGTCTACGCTCCTTGTCGTACTGCCGGTCGGCTTGTATCTGTTTATGACCGGCGGCATTACACTGCCGGTGCTGATTATGTGCGTGCTGCTTTCTTATGCGTCATATAAACCGCTCCTTAAAGCAATGGCGTACATGGACACAATGGCGAATGTGCGTGTTGTGTTCGGTGAGATACAGTCGGTACTCGATTTACCGGAGCTGGTTCGGCAAGACACCGCCCCTGCACCGCACGGCTTTGATGTGCGCTTTGAAAATGTGGTATTCGGCTACGGCGGAGCGCTGTGCGAAACAGCCGGTGCCGCTGCCAAGGATCCTGCGGCAGGCAGCGCGGTAAACGGTGCAGCTGCCAAAGACAGCACAAAGGTGTTCGATGGATTGAACTTTACCGCCAAAGAAGGCGAGCTGACTGCGATTGTCGGTTCTTCCGGCAGCGGCAAGTCTACCATTGCAAAACTGCTGGCAGGCTTTTGGAATATCGACAGCGGACACATCACCATCGGCGGTGCTGATATCGGGAGTATGAGCTTGGAACGGAATATGCAGTTGGTTACCTACGTGTCGCAGGAAAACTTTTTGTTCAATAAGACCATTCGGGAAAACCTCAAGATGGCAAAAGAAGATGCAACCGATGCGGAAATCGAAGCAGCTTGTACGAAAGCCAGCATCCACGACTTTATCAAAAGCCTGCCCGACGGGTATGATACCAATGCGGGAAACGCAGGCAGCAAGTTTTCAGGCGGCGAGCGGCAGCGGCTCACCATTGCCCGTGCCTTACTGAAAGACAGTCCCATTGTGGTACTCGACGAGGCAACCGCCTACTCCGACCCGGAAAACGAAGCCATTATCCAGCAGTCTATCGATAACCTCGTAAAAAATAAGACCGTTATTATGATTGCGCACCGGCTTTCTACGATTGTCAATGCCGATAAAATCATCGTACTGGATAAAGGGAAAATCGCCGCTGAGGGAACGCATACCGAACTGTTACAGCGTTCACCGCTCTATCAAAAAATGTGGCAGTCCCATATCAGCAGCAGGGATAATTAAGAATTATATTGGAGTAATATATGATACGAACTATACAGCTAACAGACGCAAAGGCTATTCGGGATATCAGCGAGTTTTCGCTTGGGTATAAAACAACGGAAGCGGTAACCGAACGGCAGATTGCAAAACTCATCTCCGATAATCGGCATTTTATACGGGTATACGAAGATGATGAAACGCACACTGTGGTAGGCTTTATTCATGCCGAAGCGTATGAATTACTGTTTGAAGAAGCGGGGTTCAACATTTTAGAATTGGCAGTCAGTTCCGAACACCAGCACAAGGGTATCGGCAAACAGCTGTTGGGTGCTGTAGAAGCTGAAGCTGCTGCACGGCACTACCGCTTTATCCGCCTCAACTCCGGTGAGCACCGCACGGAAGCCCATGCGTTTTATGAACACTGCGGCTACGAATGTACCAAGCTGCAAAAACGCTTTATAAAGGAATGGTAAAACTATGTTTGATTTATTGAAGAAGATTTACGCGATTGCGGGGAAGCAATCAAAGCGCATAACAATGATGTTTATTTGCGATATGATCAAAAGCATATTCGAAGGCTTTACGCTCGGCGGGCTTGGGTATTTTTTGCTAACACTGAGCCGTGCAGTGTTTCAATCTCAGCCGGTTACACGGAGTAATATTATCACGGTGTTCTGCATTATGCTCGCCGGCATCACGGGAAAAATCATTTTCGGCTATATTTCAGACCGGAATAAAAATATCGCCTCGTATACGATGGGGGCGGAGAACCGGCTTGTCATCGGAGATAAACTGAAAAACGTACACATGGGATATTTTTCCGAAAGTAAACTCGGCGATATTTCGGGAGCGTTGACAACGGTGATTTCTGATGTTGAAACAATCGATATGATGATTCTCGAAATGATGTTTGCAGGCAGCATTCAAACGGTGATTATGGCGCTGTTTGTTTTCCCGTATGATATGACAACCGGCGGTATCATTTTTATCACCCTTGTTACTGCAATCCTGTTCAACTCTGTGTTTCAAAAAAAGACCGATGCGGTAACGACAAAACTGACGGAGCTGAAGCTGCAACTGCATACCGATGTTCTGGAGTATGTGCAGGGGATCGGTGTGGTCAAGGCGTTCGGCAGAACCAGCGAAGCGATAAAAAACGTGACGGAGAGTATTAAAAAAAGCAAAACCGGTTTCTTTGCGGTAGAAAAGACACTGATGCCTTCATTGCTGGTTTTTTCGCTCCTGCTTAAACTGGGGACAACCATAATTATTGTAAGTGCCTTATATCGGTATTCAGCTGGAGCGATCGATGTGGAAAAAACGCTGATGCTGATTGTTGCGAGTTTTGTGGTATTCGGCGGGTTTGAAATAGCCGGTACAATGCAGCGGATGCGCGGTGTTGCGGTGCAGAATTTGGATACGCTTTTTACAGTTAAAAATATTCAAGCCTTACCGGAAGGTTCGCTCCTGCCGCAGGGAAACGACGATATCACTGTCAAAAATGTTACCTTCGGCTACGGCGGAAAGGAGCAGCCGGAAGAAAAACTTTTCCGCAATGTGGATATGAGTATTCCGAAAAACAGTGTAACAGCCTTGGTTGGGTATTCCGGTTCGGGAAAGACCAGTTTGTGTCAGCTGATTGCCCGCTTTTGGGATGTTAATTCAGGGGAAATAAAACTCGGTGATACCAATATCAAGGATTTTGCGTACGATGCGTTTTTATCGAACTTTACATTTGTATTCCAAGATGTGTACTTGTTTGAAGACACGATAAAGAACAACATTAAATTCGGAAAACCGGATGCAACTGACGAAGAAGTTATTGCAGCGGCAAAAGCAGCGCAGTGTCACGACTTTATTATGGAACTGCCGAACGGTTACGATACCGTACTGCAGGAAGGCGGCAGCAATCTTTCAGGCGGGGAGCGCCAGCGTATTTCCATTGCGCGTGCAATGCTCAAACCGAGTTCCATTGTCATCCTCGACGAAGCGACTTCTAGTGTCGATCCCGAAAACGAAGAAAAACTGATGAGCGCCCTCGATGAATTGTTAAAAAACAAAACCGCAATCATCATCGCACACCGGCTTTCAACTATCAAAAATGCCGATCAAATATTCGTCATGGATAAGGGCAATATCGTCCAGCACGGCACCCATGCCGAACTCGTGCAGCAAGACGGTATTTATGCACGCTTTGTCGGTATGCGGGAAACTGCTGCTGCATGGAAGGTGTAAAATAATTGATAATGTTCTAATGTGTAATTGGTAATTAGTGCAATCCTTAAGTATACAACATTACCAATTATACATTGACTGAATTATCCGGCTGTACGAAATTTTGACGGAAGTGTGAGGTATATATTGACAAGTGTTACAGTTAAAGAATTGTTGAATAGCGACAAACCCGAAGAGCTATTGGAAGCGGCATACCCGTTTGCCCATCTGATGATGCAGTATCGCTGTGCTATGCGAGAGGTTCAAACAAAACTGGAAGTCCTTAATACTGAGCTGTCGATGGACCAAGACCGTAATCCTTTTGAATCCATCACCTGTAGAATCAAAAAACCGATCAGTATTCTCGGCAAATTAAAAAAGATGGGACTGGATGTATCGCTCGAAAATATCGAACGTCATTTACATGACGTGGCGGGCATTCGGGTTATCTGCACGTTTCAAAAGGACATCTATATCCTTGCCGATAAATTGTGCGCACAAGATGATATAAAACTGCTTGCCCGCAAAGATTACATTAAAAATCCAAAACCGAACGGGTACCGCAGCCTGCATCTGATTGTCGAAATTCCTGTTTTCTTCGCAGAGGGAAAAAAGTACATGCAGGTAGAAGTACAATTCCGTACAATCGCGATGGACTTTTGGGCAAGTGTCGAGCATAAGATATATTACAAAAAAGACATCGACCGTAACACCGCTCAAATTACGGAAAAGCTCCGGCTCTGTGCGGAAAACATCAACCTGATTGCAACGGAATTGGAAGATATCAGCAGAGAAATAGAAATACAAGAAGAACAGGATCGTCCGCTAGCCTAACAGTCCGATGCGTTTATACTGACATTTCCTATTGTGCTATTCCTTTTGCAATAAACACTTCTTGCCAAAATGCATTTTCTGCTGTGATTGTTACAATACCATCAAGCGTATTGGTCCCTTTGCTGATATACACATCGATTCCGTTTACTTCAAATTTATCATAGTTATTAAAGTCTTTCGGCATTCCGACAAGCACGGTCGGATCTACAATAGTACCGCCTCACGATGCTCCCATCGCGATACAATACACAGCAGTCGCTTGTTGCTTACTCAGCGCTGCATGTGCTTTATCGTCAATCACCACATGCGCAACAGGCCTTTCGGCCCATACAGCGGTTTGTGTACGTTTATCCGCCGTACAAGTTTGAGCGGTATCTTGCCGTGCCTCACGTTTACATGCAATAGAGCCTAATATCAGCAAAACCAAACATACATACGAAAAAATTTTTTTATATAGTATCATCGTTAACTCCTCTAAACCAGAATCACCGCCTCTGTTTATACCTCAACCTTTCTTTTTAAAAGCCATGCCGAAGCAAAAAAACATGCGATACCTATCCCCAGTGAAATAAACGTCGAAACGATAGGGACGTTAACAACCATACTCGGATATGATGCAATCTGTGCTGTATACTTAATACCGGATACGGTAATGGGACAATAGGAACCTAACGCCCGTCCGACCATTGCCTCAACTCTTCCTGTCAAAAAGAGCGTACCGGTAAAAATAAGAATAAAGCCTACAGTCCAGACTCCCCGCATCCGTTTAATATTAAAGGAACGCATCACCGTTTGAACGGCAAGCGCAACATTTCCGATAAATATGAATGACACTAAAGAGCCGAACAGCATGAGAGCAAGGAGCGGAAAATTTTTAAGGAAAATAAGAGTAAGAATATCTCCCGCAACACGAAAAAACTGCTGACTCGTAAAACCGATATAATGATATGTCCACCCTATTCCAACTGCTATTAAAAAGGCTCCTGAGACAAACATACAAATCAGCAATTCGGCAAGGCCGCATAGTATTCTGCCGAGTAATATGAATTCGGTACGAACCGGCAGTGTCAGCATAAGATAGCTCTCATCGGTAAATAGCAATGTCCGTGCGTAACCGCTGCTGCAACGAATAAATAGGAAGAGCGGAATTACCGTTAAGACTATCACGGTAAGTACAAACCATAACATATAAAACCCGTTAAATATGTTTTTAGTAAAGGCTAAAAAGAGCAGCTCAACACCGCTCATACATGCCATAACGGCACAGCTTAAAATAATACTCGGCAGCCGCTGCAAAAAAGTATATTTAAAAATCCGGTTCATTTATTTCCCCTTTAGCCGAAAATTTCGAGATACAACTGATACATCGATTTTTGATGCGCTTCCCTTAGTTGTTCCGCATTGCCTTGCATGGCAATTGTTCCTTTGCGCAAAAAAGCGACATCGGTAAACACATGCTCAACATCCGTAACCAGATGGGTACTGATGATAATTGCACTGTTTTCCGTCCATGTTTTAATGATCGTTTTGATAATCCTTTCACGGGCAACAGGATCGGTGCCTCCTAACGGCTCATCAAGCACGAACAGCTTTGCCGCCCGCGAAAAAGTGAGCGTTAAATTCATCTTTTCGATCATACCTTTCGACATTGTTTTAATCGTTTGCTTTTGCTCGAGTTCCATGAATTCAAGCAATTCCAAGGCTTTATTCCGGTCAAAGTCATCAAAAAAATCCTGATAAAACTGAATAACATCGAGTGCAGTCATCCGCGGATACAAGCAATTCCGGTCAGGTAAAAACGACACCATACGCTTTGTTTCAAGCCCAATCGGTTGACCGCACACCCGAACATCGCCGGAGGTTGCATGGAGCAATCCTGCAATAATCTTCAAAAAAGTTGTTTTGCCCGAACCGTTCGGCCCGAGCAACCCGAGTATCGAACCTTCTTCTATCGCCAAAGAAATACCATTCAAGACAGGTTTGGTAAAATAGGATTTCTTTAGCCCGTCTACCTCTAAAATAACACTCATATTATAAACTCCCTTCTTATTTGCCCACGCAAAAGCCTGAGAATATTTTATCTAAGATATCATCGGAGCGCACTTCGCCGGTAACGCTTCCAAGCGCATGCACCGCCTCTTCCACATCCTGAATGACGGCATCGAGCGGATATCCGCTGCGTCCTGCTTCAAGCGCATGGCGTGTTGCTTCAAGCGCGGCGGTTACCGCTTCCTTTTGCCGCTCCGTCCCGAGCGAGATGCCTGCGTCCTGCATCGGCAGCGCGGTATCCGCCGTAAGGAGCCCGGCAACCGTATCGATCAGCGTATCGAGACCGGCTCCCGTTTTCGAGCTCAAACTCACGGCGGGATACCGCTGCAAAGCCGCCGGCAATGGTTCCGTTTGCCCCTTATCCGCCTTGGTTTGCACGATAATCAGCGGCACGGTATTCCGTTCGATAAACGCACTATCTTCTTCGGCCGGCGGCTTTGTCCCGTCAATCAGATACAGCACAATGTCGGCTGCCGATGCCAGTTCAACGCTGCGCTGCACGCCTATCGCTTCGATTGTATCTTCCGTAGCGCGGAGACCGGCAGTGTCGAAAATATGTGCAGGAATACCTTTAAAATCGAGTTCAGCTTCAAGCCAATCACGGGTTGTTCCGTGAATATCAGACACGATAGCGCGATCTTCTTTTAACAGCGCATTAAAAAGAGAAGATTTTCCTGCGTTTGTTTTGCCTGCAAGCACAAGGCGCACACCTGCCTGATATATTTTTTCCGTTTGCCACGAATCGGCGAGCTGCTGCAAGGCCGAAAGAGGTTTTTTCAGAAGTGCTTCGTTAAAACTGTCTGCAATCGTTTCCTCATCTTCGGGATATTCGATGCCCACTTCAAGAGCGGCAAGAGCTGTCATTAAATCTGTTTTGATTGTTTCAATTTCACGGAATACGGTACCGGAAAGCCGGCCGGCAGCCTTTTGCTGCGCCGTATTTGTTTTTGAATCGATAATTTCCCGCACCGCTTCCGCGCGGGTTAAATCCGTTTTGCCGTGTATAAACGAACGAAAGGTGAACTCGCCTCGCTCCGCTTCACGGAAGCCGTTTTTGATGCAGAGACGATAAATCGCTTTTACTACACCTGCCCCGCCGTGACAGAGGATTTCAACGGCATTTTCACCGGTATTGCTTTTCGGAGCACGATACACGCAGAGGACAACCTCATCGACTTTCACCCCCTCATCGTGTATCCACCCGTATACCAGCGTATGCCCCTCTGCCTGCAACAATGCCTGCGGACGGGAAAAAAAACGGGAAATAAGCTCAAGGCTTCGAGTTCCCGATGTCCGCACAATACCGAGCGCAGCAGGCGCCAATGCTGTTGCAATAGCGGCAATTTCGTCATCAAGCGTATAATTCAAAAAGCAGTATCCTTTAGTGCTTGAGAGGAAAGAGTTTAACAAAGTTTTTCAAAATAACTGCCGGAGCAGGTTGTGCATCCAAGGTTATGAGCAGTTTTTTATTTTGATAAAACTCTATTAAAGGAAAGGTTTGCTCTCGATAGGTTTCAAGCCGCTTTACAATTGCTTCTATTTTATCATCCTCGCGGATAACCAGTGTACCGCGGCAGTTGTCGCAAACACCTTCGACCTGTGGTTTCATAAACTCAATATGAAAGTTCTTACCGCACGAGGGACACAGCCGCCTGCCTGACAACCGTTTTATTACTGCTTCATCCGAAATATCAAAATTGATGACAGCATCAAGATCGCAAAAACCTTCCAATATTTCCGCCTGTGCAATCGTACGCGGGAAACCGTCTAAAATAAACCCGTTCCGGGCATCATCATGAGTAAGACGCTCTTTTACCAAAGCAGCCGTTATTTCATCATCAACAAGCGCACCGGAATCGATAATCTTTTGAATTTTTTCCCCTAATGGAGTATGATTCTTGATAGCAACACGGAACATAGATCCCGTAGAAATATGAGGAATACCGTAATATTTTGCAGCCTCCAACGCCAATGTTCCCTTTCCGGCCCCCGGAGGACCTAAAAAAACCAATTTCATATATAACCTCTAAACGAAGTTGTTATAGGGCATCTCTAAAAAACAGAGGTCTTTAGAGGCTTCCTATACTCTGCTAAAAAGATATAAATCGGGTAAAGTATGACAGCTTTCAACATCAAGATCCCGCTTTACACTTGCATCACTCACTAAACCGAGTTTAAAATGGTAGTGAATAGGATCATATCCATCCTTATCAGCATGAATATAAAAGTTAAAAATACGCTTTTCACCTAATTCCGATGCAAGTACGGGAAACGGCCAAAACGTATACGTGCCGGGCGTCTTATGAGAAATCGTATACGGATTATCCCACAGATGATTCATCTGTGCAACCAAGGTGTTTTCCAGATATAAAGCGACAGGTAAATCGGAAACGGGAGCAAATGTTTGACCGTCCAAGACTCGCCCCGTGATGGTTGGAAAATTAAATACATGACCGGAAGGCAGGACTTGTTCAGAGGACGTATGGGAACGCTTGGTACTCAAAACAGTTTTCATACCTTCAAACGCCAACGCTGAAACATCGGCAAGCAGCTGATTTTTTTCCGGCTGATCAATCTGCAAAAAATGCGCCATACCTCTACCGGAAGTCGTATACCGCGGCTTAATCCGGTTTAAAACATAACAAACCGTATCCAAACGGCATTGCATACAATTACAAGTAAACCATGATTCATTCTTTTCTTTTGCAGCATCGAAAACTTTATTCACTTCGTTGTATACGAAATCTTCCATAAGGTTATGTATTGTCATTACGAAGGCTCCTATTTAATCAGTGTAACGCAACATTATAGATTTTGCAAGCTGCTTCATAATAGTTTTTTACAGTTGTCTCAGACTGATTCCCATCACAAGCCCTGTAGCAATCATCGCGGTCCACAAAGAAGAACCTCCATACGACAGAAATAACAGCGGAATACCGGTAATCGGCATAAATCCCATCACCATCCCAATATTGACAACAAAGTGAAAAAAGAACATCCCCACAACACCGGAGACAATGAGTTTTCCGAATAAATCACTTGTTTTTTGAATGATAAGAATCATCCGTAAAAAAATGATTGCATAAAGTCCAAAGACCAAAAGTCCGCCGAGGAACCCCCACTCTTCCGATAGAATACTGAAAATAAAATCGG
This sequence comes from Treponema sp. OMZ 857, assembly GCF_024181085.1. Lineage (NCBI taxonomy): Bacteria > Pseudomonadati > Spirochaetota > Spirochaetia > Treponematales > Treponemataceae > Treponema > Treponema sp. OMZ 857. The sequence goes on along the minus strand of NZ_CP051147.1, from coordinate 1,283,847 downwards.
TACTCTGTTCCGGCAAAAAGCGGTAATGGCTTTGCGTTCCTTTTAGAAAACCTAAACCGGATCGCCCTCCCGAACCGATTGCCGTCATCGATTGGAGGATATGCCAACCTGCACCACGCGGATCGCTATTGGGATCCAAAAAGATGATCAAACGCTTCATCTGGTAATCTTTTAATACTCTGCTCCCAACCAATGCACCGGATAAAGCAACGGCGATAATGCCCAATACATAACCAATCCAGTAATAATACCGCTTTTTCAACAGAAGATATCCGATTGCAGCAATAATCCCTGCCCCGACAACAGAAAAAATAATCAACAAGGTAATATTTTTATTACCTAATACTTTAACTGCGAAAGAAGATTTGCGTAAAATAGTCCGTTCCCAAAGGGGCAGTAGCGTAAAAATGAGCGTACAGACCGTTGTACCCAATAAACCAAACACATACCGAAGCGGGAAACCGGCTATAAAGCTCATGATTAAAAAAATGGGAAGATATACGGAAGCCGTTCCAAGATCGGGCTGCAGTAGTATCAACCCCATCGGTACAAACATAATAATCGCAGCCTTGACAAACCGGCGGAATTCGGGCTCATTCTGAGATCTTGATAGATACCAAGCAAGAAATAAAATATAAATAATTTTTGTAAATTCGGAAATTTGTATACCGAAATCTCCGATTCCGATCCAGCTCCGTGCTCCTTTAACGGTTTTTCCGAACAATCTTGTATACACCAATAAGAGCATTGTAATAATATAAATCAATAAAGCACGATCGGCGATTTTAGTATAATCGTATACCGCTACCGCAAACAGTAAAATCAATCCCGACACAACCCAAATGAGCTGTTTAATATATTCATGCGAAATCGATATACCATCGGAATTAACTCCGGAAGAATAGATAAAGAGGATGCCGATAACCGACAAGCTGATTACAGCTAAAAACAGTACATAATCAAAATTAGTAATATGTCTCAGATTCATTCTTGCCTTACCCTTACAGCCGGTAAAAAGCTCTTACCGCCGAGAGCTTCAAGAGCTTCTTCATATGTTTGATCCGCAAAGATACCCTGAAAGATAATATTTGTAGCATAGGGTGCCCACCACTCCCATTTATTCTGGGCTTCAACCAGTACAACAACTATAACAGCGTCTTCTGCCGGAGCATTGTAAGGCCCATAAGCAACCATCCATGAATGCCATCGATCGGAGAAGCCTACTTCTGCAGTACCGGTTTTTCCGGCAAGCTGCACGATTTTATTACGCATTGGGTATTGAGCCGTTCCATCCGTAATGGTGTACCGCATATCCGCCCGCACCTGAGCGAATATATCGGGAGGAATATCACTTTGCTGCAATATCTCCGGTTTCTTTTCATATATAAGTTCGTTAGTACCGGGTGCTCTGACTTCTTTTAACAAATGCGGTTTATAGATTACTCCGTTGTTAACAACCATTGCTACCATATTTGCAACTTGTAAGGGCGAAGCAAGCATAAATCCCTGTCCGATCGACATATTCATCGTATCCCCGCCAAGCCATTTTTCATGGAATTGACGTTCCTTCCATACGGGATTAGGCACTTCGCCAACTGCTTGGCTCGGTAAATCGATTTCGGCAGACTTACCGTATCCGAAATCGCGGACATAATCGACCATCTTATCGATGCCGAGGTTATCACGGCATACCGTCCAATAATAAATATCGCAAGACTGTGCCAATGCATTCCTTAAATCAAGATACCCGTGTCCGGCACGTTGATGGCAACGGAATAAGTGATTACCGTATTCTACTTTACCGGAACACTGCACTTTTTTTTCGGGAGGAAACGCTTTTTCCGCCAGAATTGCAGTAGACATAGCGATTTTAAAAGTCGAAGCCGGAGGATAGCTTGCATTCACCGCCCTGTTCAACAGCGGATTACGGGGATCATGCAAGACCTGCGCATACATTTCATTCCCATTATCATTCAAAAAAAGATTGGAATCAAAGGATGGATACGAAACAAGCGCAAGGATTTCTCCTGTTGCCGGCTTTAGTACTACGGCAGCACCGATACGCTGACCAAGCGCATTTTCCGCAAGCTTTTGAATTTTCCGGTCGATGGTTAAAATAAGATTATTTCCCATTTTAGGAGGAATAAATGCGGTGTTGCTCTCAATTAACCGCCCGCTTGCGTCAACTGTGCGATATTCGCTGCCGTCCTCTCCGCGTAACCACTCATCATAGTATTTTTCGATACCGGCCTTACCGATTGAAGTATTTGCCGTATAGCCCTTGTTATACAACTCCTTGAGTTCTTCTTTTGTTATATCACCGACATAGCCGAGAATATGAGAAAACGATCCCGTCTCAACATAGTTGCGCACCGGTTTTGAATGCCACGAAACTCCCGGCAATTCATCGATATTTTCTGCAAGAGACGTAATGACTTCATAAGGAAGGTTAGACCTTATCTCGATACTTTGAAAGGAATTACGCTTCGCCGGCAATTTTTTTTCGATCTCTACAACGGGAATCCGCAAAATATTTGCAAGACGCACCATAACCGTTGAAAATGACTTTTTCGGAATTTCTCCCGGAGTTACCGACACGGCAAAGGTGTTGGTACTAAGTACCATCGGGACGTTTGCATTACGGTCAAATATTTCTCCACGCTGTGCGGGAATACGTTCGGAACGCTGAGATATTGTCTGAGACTGTCTTCTAAACTGATCACCTTGAACGATCTGCATCGTAAACAATCGAAACAGATATATCACTAAAATACAGAAAACAAAAACACTAAAAAATTTCAGCCGTTTATCAACTTGTTGAAAATCCTGCTCATACATGGAACTCAGCACTCCCTTATTTCAAACGCATTCGGAAATAAACCTAACAGCATAAATAATGCCGGCGCACAGAGGGCATTTTCTGCAACTTCAATCCAAAAGGGGGCTGCGAGCAGGTTATAAACCTGAATACTTTGTCCGAACAGTACATGTAACACGAATAGCATCCCAGCTTTTAAAAATGTTGCCGAAAGCCCGAGTATCAATGGGAAAAAGAAGCGACGCACATTATATTTCCCGTACAACATACCATAAAGAAATCCGAGTACGGTAAATACAAATGAATGGAGTCCCATCGGCGCCAATGAAAGAAAATCAAAAATGAGTCCGGAAAAAAAACCTGCTGTAATGCCGGGAACAGTACCGTTATACAGCGCAATATACACGACAAGAAGTAAAATTAAATCCGGCAATGCCGGCAATAATTGAATATGGGACAAAATCGCTGTTTCAAACACACCGAGTAAAAAGGCAGTTGCAATCGTCCACAGAATAACTTTTCTCACTGTACCGCCTCCCCATTAGAACCCGATAAATCCAGCACAAACACATAGTCCAACCGTGAGAAATCGATAATCGGCTGTACCGCCAACTCAAGATAGGTTTCATAATCATGCACCTTAATACCGGTTACAATACCGATAGGACTGTCTTTCGGGAATAGATTGTTTTCCCCCGATGCAAGAATTCTGTCACCGATAGCGATTTCGTCTTTTGCCCGTTTTTGTACATACTTCATAGTAAGCGGAAGATCGGCAGTACCCTGTCCGTTGATCAAGCCCCGATGTTTTGTTGTTTGAACGGAAGCGGCAACATAACACTGATAATCATATATTGGGATGATCATACTGCTGTCGCGACCGGTTTGTACGATTTTTCCTACTAAGCCGACATTGCTGCCCTGGAATGCCAACACCGGCATATTCTTACGCACACCGTGCTTTGTTCCGCGGTTAATGATAATACCGGAATAGAGGTTATCAGGATCAAATCCGACAACCTGCGCCGGAATATTTTTATAGATAATCGTATCCGCAAAACCGAGCAATTCCTTTAACTCTCTGTTCTCACGGCGTATGTCGGCATTTGACCGCTGCAAAAGCTCATAATCTTTAAGTTTTTCGCTCAACGCCACATACTTTGAACGAAGCTCGGCAAGCTCCCGCACAGCCGACACCGTATCCGTCACAAATGACGATACCGAATGCACGGCATTTTCCGTTCCGGCAGCAACTGAAAAACCGACCGATTTAAAATCGACGATAAATCGACCGCCGGAGAACGTCAGCAACACCGAAGATATGATAAGCAGCAAGATTAATAAAAAAACATCAAGCTTTATTTTAAATGAAAATTTCCTTTTCATTGTATTAGCGGTTTAAACTCTCGTAGAGACTGCGGTTACCCGACATATCCTTATACACGTCATAGTATAAACCTGCGCCGATCGCCACGCAGTCCATGGGATTTTCGGCAAGGATGACCGGAACGTGCGTTTCTTTAGAAATGAGCTTCGGTAAGCCTTTCAGCAGAGAGCCACCGCCGGTCATAACAATCCCCCGCTCTACGATATCGGCAGCCAGTTCCGGCGGCGTCTGGGCGAGCGTTGTTTTTATCTCTTCTACAATCTGGGTAATCGGCTCCCTCAACGCCTCGCGCACTTCTACGGAATCGATTTCGAGGCGACGGGGAAGTCCGGTAATTGCATCGGTTCCCTTAATTTCCACCCGTTCCATGTTTTTTTCCGGGAACGCGTTACCGATTTCAATTTTAAGGCGCTCGGCAGTCTGCTCACCGATGATGAGGTTATGCACGGAACGGATATGCTTAATGATGGCCTGATCAAATTCATCGCCGCCGACACGGATAGCATTGGTAACAACCATACCAAGCAGCGAGATAACCGATACTTCGGTCGTACCGCCGCCGATATCGCATACCATATTACCGGCAGGTTCGGTAATCGGAATATTGGCGCCGATAGCTGCCGCGCGTGATTCTTCCAGAACCTCGACACTGCCCGCGCCTGCTTTTAATGCACTTTCGTGCACGGCACTGCTTTCCACATCGGTGATACAGCTCGGAATACCGATAACCACGCGCGGTTTAATCAGCCTATGACGCGGCAAAATCTTGGAAATAAAGTACCGGATCATCTTTTCCGTCGTATCTTTATCCGCAATAACCCCGTCTTTCAGCGGCCGTATGGCGATGATGTTGCCCGGCGTCCTCCACAGCATTCGTTTAGCGTCGGCGCCTACCGCCACAACCGATTTTGTTCCGCGTTCTACGGCAACAACCGAAGGTTCATTAACGACAATCCCCTTCCCTTTTATATAAATGACAGTATTACAGGTTCCCAAATCAATGCCTATATCGGCAGAAAATCTTTTAAAAAAGCCCATACCCCGAACGTTCCTCCTACTTTATATTCAATTTTGCACGCGTTTCCGCATGTATGGGATTAAGCCGTATCGCAGAGCGCCACTCATACCGCGCCTTAATCATATCTCCCTGCATCTCATGTATCAGCCCGATACCGTAATGTGCATCCGCAGAATTTACATCTTTTTCAAGTACAAGCTTGAACTGCGCCAACGCATCGTCCGGTTTATTTTCCTCTAAAAAGAGCAAACCGAGCTGATTTCTGCACCGCACTTCCAACACGGCATTACCGGTCTTTTTAATTGTTTCAAAAAGATAGAGCTTTGCATTCTGTATGTCGCCCTTCTTTTTATAATTTTCCGCTACGGCATACAGCACGAAGTCGGAAGGATTCGCCGCAAGCGCTTGTGTAAAAGCTTCTATCGCCTTATCGGTATCTCCCAGTACAGAAGCCGCCATACCGCGGAACTCCGATAAATCACTCGCCTCAATACCGCCTGTGTATGCTTCATCCAAGTACTTCACTGCGAGATCGGCATAGTAATAGCCTTGTTGATAATATGCCTTCCCGAGTACATACGCAATTTTCGGAATATCCTTATCTTTAGTCAGATAAAGCGCCCTGCGCAAATGCACAATAGCTGCCGTAAGATAATCCGCACCGACAGATAAATCGGTCTGTTCGGCAAAAAGGTAATACGCTGCAAAACCGTGCAGTGCAAGCGCAGTTCCATCCATCGGGCGTTTCTCTAAAATTTGAGCGGTCTTTGCGTACACTCCCGCATAATCTTTATTTTCCCACTGAGTATATACCGTACGCATCGACGGCACACGGAAATAACGCGCCCGATACACAGTAAAAAAGAAAAGAGCACCGGCAACGATAAACACAATACACAAAAAAAGAACGGCATATCTTCCGATATGCGGTTTTGAGTAATACTGTGTCTTACCGTGGTACCTTTTCATACGTTTCTAATTCATATCCTTCATAACGGAATGCATCCGTATAAATAAAAAATAGAGAGCCATAAGCCGGATTCTGTCTGCGAACAGGGTAACCATCTATCTTATTACTGCATTACTACAGTAATTTCCGCAATCAACCCGTAAATAAAGGATCGGATATCCTTTACTATTCAATTTTGCTCCTGATGAGGCTTGCAGTGCCGCCCCGTTACCGGAAGCGCGGTGGGCTCTTACCCCGCCTTTTCACCCTTACCGTTTTACCGGCGGTTTATTTTCTGTTGCGCTGTCTGTCGCCTGTATTTTTCAATACAAGCGCCCGGCCATTAACCGGCATCATCTCCGAAGGAGTCCGGACTTTCCTCCGTATATCACGGCGGTTACCGGCTCTCTATCATCTTACACTATTAATCTTCGCTGTTGTCCGATTCCCCTTCATCATAGTCGGACGAATCATCCAAATCGGCTAAGCTACCCATATCCATATCATCAAAGATCATATCTTCAGTGGAATCCTGATCACTTTCCTGATAATACAGAATTCTACTGCAATACGGACAATACATGATATTTTTTCCTTCCCGTACTTCAATAGCAAATTGAGCCGATAAGATCATGTGGCAACCCATACAAACATTGCCTTGAACGGGAACGATACCGATACCTTGCTTGTTTTTGATAATACGGTCGAATTTAAACAGCGTATCACTATCCAAATCGGGGGCAATCCGCTGCTCCCCTTCAGCAAGTTCAGCCAGCTCGTTTTTCTTTTCGGCAATTTCTTTTTCGATCACCGCCTTCCGTTCATCAAGCTCCTGTTCCTGCTGTTTAATCAGCGCTTCTTCGTTTTTAATCTCTTCGTCAAGACGCTTATGATTTGCCTCGTTTTTCAGGATTTCTTTACGAAGCTCAGCTTCTTTTTTGCTCGCCTCCTGAATTTCACGATCGAGAGCATCATATTCCCGTTGTGAGGTAATACTATCCATTCCCTTCTCGGCATTTTCACGCTTTTGTTCGGTTTCAAACAGTTCTGCTTTTAATGCGCCGATGGTTTGCCGTATTGCTTCATCGTCAGTATTCTTCTTAATATAATTCGTTTTATACTGCGCCAACAGTTCTTCCTGCTTTACCAATAGTTGAGGTGCCTCTGAAATCTCACTATCAAGCTGATTCTTCCGTGCAAGAATATCCTGTAATTCACGCAGTTTATCAAAAATCTCCGCTGTAACCATCGTCTCTCACTCCCCTATGTATCCAAATAATCTTTTAATTTGCAACTTTGTTTAGGATGCCGCAATCTGCGTAATGCCTTTGCCTCAATTTGACGGATGCGCTCGCGCGTTACGTTAAAATACAAGCCGACTTCTTCCAAAGTCAGAGCATAGCCTTCATCAAGACCGAACCGCATTTTAAGCACTTCTTGCTCCCGCAACGGCAGGCACGACAATACGCCGCGCAGCTGTTCCTGCAACAGAATATACTCTGTCAAGTTGGACGGATTTTCGACATCCTTATCTTCGATAAAATCGCCGAGCGAAGAATCTTCTTCCTCGCCTATCGGTGTTTCAAGCGAAATAGGCTCGCGCGCGACATTTTTAACCTGTTTAACCCGCTCGACATTCCAGCCAAGCTGCGCGGCGATCTCCTCGTCGGTAGGCTCTCTGCCGAACTTCTGCATCAGCTGCCGCGACTCGCGGGTAACCTTATTGATCTGTTCAATCATGTGCACCGGCACACGGATGGTTCGCGCCTGATCGGAGATGGAACGCGTAATTGCCTGCCGTATCCACCATGTCGCGTATGTCGAAAATTTATACCCTTTGCGGTATTCAAATTTTTCAACCGCTTTGATCAAGCCGATATTGCCTTCTTGAACCAGATCGAAAAAGTGTAATCCTCTATTCGTATATTTTTTTGCGATCGATACGACCAAGCGCAGGTTTGCATTGATCAGCTTATCCTTCGCTTTTTTTAACATTGCATGACCGTGACGAATTTCTTTTGCCAGCGCGATAATATCTTCCGTCGGCGCTTCAAAATCATATTCGATTTTCCGCACTTTACGAATGAGCGTTTGAATATGCGTATAAATATCGCGGATATCGTTCGCCGTCATACCAAGCTCTTCTTCCAGCTTCTGCCGTTCACGCGGAATAGCGAGCCGTTTCCCAAGCTTTCGCAAGTCGGAGTACGCCCGTATACCGAGTTGACGCTGCTTCTTTTCACGCCGGCGCCGGTACTCCCGTATCTTCCGGGCTGCCTCCAAAAAATGATCCGAAATTTTTTCGATTTCTTCGGTTTGAAACTCGATTTTTTGTAAATAATTCAGAATCTTTTTCCGTGTTTTTTGGAGATCTTCGTCATCCAAAAAACTGGCAAGCGTCTCTTTATCGTATAATTTCTTTTTTAATAAGATATAAGCCTTTATATCGGAATAGATGGGTTTTAATTGTTCGCCATACGATTGGCGGAGCCGTTTTTTTTCAGCATCTTCATAGCTCAATTCCTTACGCGGTTTATTGTTCTCTGAAGAACTGATTTTGGCAAAAGCTTTTTGGGCGATCATTTGAACTTCAGAAATCAGCACACCCGAGTTCTTTATCGCATTTTTGATGATATTCTCCCCATCCTCCATCGCTTTTGAAAGGATAACTTCCTGCTCGGCTGTCAGCAAATTTTCCTTGCCGATATCACGCAAATAGAGTTTAATAGGGTCGTCAACAACTGCTTCTCTATCGTTATTCAAAAGCTTTTTATGCGTTTCTTCCGGTTTTGAAAATTCAGAGTCATTTCCGGGTTCGAGTTCCGCCTCTTCAAACAGCTGCTCCTCGCTTTCAAGCTCTACTTCATCAAGCTCATCCGCGAACATATCATCGGCTTCTTCTGAGACATCATCAACCACTTGTATCTGCTCTTGTTCAAGCAGATCAATAATTTCATCCATCACCGTTTCGGACGAAGTCATTTTTTCAGGCAACAAATCGGTCAGTTCATCCCACGTTAAGCTTTTACGCTCTTTTGCATGGGCAATCAACTTTATAACAATAGGATCTTCAGAGATATCTATCATTTATGTCGTTTCCTTTAATTCTGCGAGCACTCTGTCGATATGCAGTTTCTCGCTCAGCAGGTCATTGGCATGCTGAATATCGTCAACACTGCCGTTTTCATGCACTGCTTGCAATTTACGGATTATGAGCTCCTTTTGGCGCTGTAAAGCATTTTGTTTAATATAGTAGATACCGTCATACACCAGTTTATCAGGATTTTCTGCAAATTCACCTTTAATAATTGCACTGCTTACGGCATCTCTCAACGTTTCGGAAGGACAATGCGCTAATAAGCTGTCATACGTATTTGCATCGGCGCGATAACATTCTTCTAATACAATAAACAAATCCTTCGCAGCAGGATCCTCAAAATCATCGGAAGTCAACTCTGCCCGCATTTTTTTAAAGAGATGAGGATTTGCAGCTGCTGCAAGCACGATCCTCAGCTCTGCGGTCATTTTAAGCGCAGTACGCTTTTGTGTTTCACTTTTTCGTGTAGGCGGTACCCGTTCTTGTTTTTGGTCATACTGTATATAATCAGTAAATAACGCTTTTGAGCTTATACCCAAGTCCGCCGAAAACTTATGTATTGTTGACTCTTTTTGAATATCGGATTCCAACACCTCAATATAGGGGAATAGAAAGGCAGCAGCCTGAGCCTTTCCTTCGGGACTCACCACATCAAACCGCCCAACGGCAATTTGAATAAGATAATCACTGTCTAAAATAGCATTTTTTACCAGTTCCGTCAAGCTTTCGGCACCCTTATGCGCCAGTATCTCAGCAGGATCCTTCCCTCCCTTAATCATCAGTACCCGTACTTGTAAATGTCCGGCACGGCACAGCTTTATCGCCTTGTATGTTGCCTGTTGTCCTGCAAAATCGGAATCGAACGAAAGAATGATAGTGTCGGCAAAGGATTGAATGAGCTTTACCTGCTCTTCCGTCAAAGCGGTGCCTAATGGAGCAACGGCATTGGTAATACCCGCTTGGTGAAAGGCGATAACATCCATATAGCCTTCACAAAAAATAACCGTTTTTTCTTTTCTGATCTGAGCAAGCGCCTGCGAAAACGCAAAAAGCGTTTCGCCTTTTTTATACTGCGGTAAGTCTCCGGTATTAAGATACTTCGGTCCGTCGCCTTCCAAAATACGCCCTCCGAAAGCAACCGGCTGACCGTGCCGGTTACAAATCGGAAACATAATTCTGTTTGAAAAAAAAGAAACTTCGGGATAGTTTTTAGAAAATAAACCGGATTTTGCTAAAAACTCCGCAGAATACCCCTTTGTCTGCAAAAATTTAAAGAGCCACCGGCGATCAGCCGGCGCATACCCGAGATTAAACTGCTCGATCATTTCGGGACTTACTGCCCTCCCCTGTAAATATCGCAGCGCAGGAGCTCCTTCAGGGGTGTGCAATAGAAAATAATGAAAGGTTCCGCTCACTCTTTTGTATAATTCAAGCAGTGTTTCTTTCAATGAATCTTCCGGCGCGGGGTTATAACGGCCTTCCGCATACACAACGGGAATACCGGCTCGCTTCGCAAGCGCCTCTACCGCCTCATTAAAGGACAGCTTTTCCATTTCCATAAGAAACTTGATGGTAGGGCCGCCCGCTCCGCAACCGAAGCAGTAATACATTTTTTTATCGGGGATAACATGGAAAGACGGTGTTTTTTCATTATGGAAGGGACAACAGCCCCACCAATCATGCCCGCGCTTTTCCAAATGGGTATAATTTTCGACGAGTGACACCAAGTCCGTATGATTATTGACCGCGTCGATCGTTTCCGTAGTGATTTTTGCCATCGCGGTCAGCGCCCCGCTGCCCGTTTTAAAATAATTGCGCCTGCTTTTGTATGTTCCGTTAAATTTTTAGTAAAAATATGTGTACCGGCCGCCGCATCTTCCAAACGAAAGTAGAGATAGCTGCTTTTTTCGGGATTACAAGCTGCGTACAAGGCGGTCATTCCCGGATTGGAAATCGGCCCCGGAGGAAGCCCCCGCCATTTATAGGTATTATACGGATGGTCTATTTCCAAATCTCTATTCAACAGACGATCGGGGTGAGGTTTATGCTGAATCTCTGTCAATATATATTCTACGGTAGCACACGATTGCAGTCCCATGCCGATATGCAGCCGGTTTGAAAAAACGCCGGCAATTTTTACGGCTTCTTCCGGTACACGGTATTCACGCTCTATAATGCTTGCCAAAATAACCGCCTCGTACCGCTGAACAGGATCGTCGGGGAAGTGAGGGATACCGGCCGTTTTGCTGAAGAAATTATCCAGCATCGCCGTAATAACCCGATCTGCCGTTTCATTGTACGAAAAAAAGTAGGTATCGGGGAATAAAAACCCTTCGGCAGAACTGCCGGGAATTCCATAGGATTGCAGCAAAGCTTTATTGGTTGCCGCTGCAAGGAAATCATCGGCGGCAATAACCTGCCGGTCTTCAAGAATCGCTGCCGTTTTTGAGAGTGTCAGCCCCTCCGGCACAGTAACCTTAATCAATTCTTGTTTTCCCGCCTGTAAATAGGCACAGAGCGTGTGCACCGACCAAGCGGAAGAAAGTTTATATGTTCCGGCTTTAATCGGTTTATTAAAAAGCCGGAAATACAGATATGTCGGATACTCAAAGCGGATGAGTCCCGCCGCTTTTAAATCGGCAGCGATTGCCCGTGCAGAAGTACCGCGTTTAATAGTAAAAAGCTGTTCGGCAGGATTTGTATTAAAAGAAGCAGGCGTATAAACAACAGCAGCCGCTGCTCCAATAAGAAAGAGACATATCGATACAATCATCATTAAGAAAAAGTATTTTTTTTTCATAGTGTGTTCACATATCACATATATTGACTACTATCGATCACCATAGAGCTGTTCCGCTTCGCTGATGGTAAGATTTCTATAAATATACTTTTCAGCAAAAACATTCAATGAATACAGCTCATCGGGCAACGGGGGACTTTTCCTAAAAAAAGAAACAAGTGCTTTAAGTTCGGAATCGGAAAATTGATAAATCGGCAGATCATCACTCATAAGTACAGATCCGTTCCTTCAACAGCACTGAATATTTCAAGCGTACCGGTACCTATATAGTTGCAGTAATGCTGTGCACTTGATTGTATCGCGAGAATTTTTTTATCGTTATACGTCGGTTCGTGATGGAAAAGCGCTAATTTTTTAATTCCCCACGAAGTTGCAAAATCAATAGCGAGAGAAAAGGTTGAATGCCCCCAGCCTATTTTTTCGATGGAATCGGTCATTGTGTACTGAGCATCGATAATCAGCAGCTCTACATCACTATAAAATGCGATATTAGCATCATTTTTTTCAAAATCTTGAGGGCGAAGCTCCGTATCGGTTGAAAAAATAATCTTTTTTTGATTATCATTGATTGAGTATGCGACACAGCCACCCGGATGACGCACACGATGCCATCCTATCCGTGTATTACCAATGTGGATATACGGTTCATCCGGTGCAATACAACGGAACTCGAACTTTGCAGTAAAGCCGCCCTTTCCGAACATGGTAATCGGGAAGTACGGATACTTCATCTGCTCTTCTAAAAACTCCCGCATTTTAGGGCGGGTACTATATATAATAATAGTATTGCGTGAATCATACGCCGGGCCGAAAAAAGGAAGACCTTGGATATGATCCCAATGGAAATGAGAGAAAAAGAGGTGATAGGTTTGCGGCCGGTCGAAATAATCAAAGCGGTTTTGCAAATTAACGCCTAACTCACGAATACCGGTACCTGCATCAAAAATGATATGATTACCCTCTTCGGTTTCCACTTCTACGCAGGTCGTATTTCCGCCGATAGTTCCAAAGAGCCATGGCGGTAATGAAGCAAGAAAACGCTCCCGTGCATCTTGATCGGTAATGTCCTTTTCGGTTATCCGTTGAACAACAGCAGAAATTTTAGCTTGAATTTGCGTTGCGCTCAACGGGGTTGCAATCGAGCCGCGAACGCCCCAAAAATGTACCCGCATACACTCCTCTATTTTTCGGTAAAATCTCTGCTTTCGCCGGTTCTTCTTCGTCGAATAACAGGAAATTGTTTTGCAGCATCAAGAAAACCTTGAATCTCTTCCGCAGAATACCATTTACCGCGATTTATTCCCGAACAGCTGCGGGCATTTGCATTCCAACGCTGCTCATTTTCAAGTAAATAATCCCAAAACGGATATGAAGAACATTGAAAAGGCCGATAATTATATGCAATACAGCCGTTATTCCATAAAATACAATCGTAATTTGGAAGTTCTTTTAAGCAAAGATACTCGTATCCATCCCCTTGAAGTACCCACCGGCAATATTTTTCGATAAATGCCGCCCGTTTTAGCGATGCCCATGTTTGCAAATTTTGAAGATCCCGAGGAGATAAATACACAAACCCCGGATCATAGCGGCAACATCCTGAACATCGGTCGCATGAAAAGCATAAACCGCCTTTCCAAAATAAACTTTGCTGCAAAAACTTCTCCGTTACAATTATCTCATTATATATGAAAAACCTTGCTATTTCAAGCATTTTTTTTGCCGTTGTGGGCTAAACTTGTTCAAGATGAACATACCAGACAATTCACAATTATGAATTGTATTACTCCAACAACCTTGGTATATTATATTTATAGGGAGATCTTGCTATGGGAACATTATACTGGAAACGTATATACGATACTGCCGAACCTCAGGATGGGTTTAGAATATTAGCCGATCGGCTGTGGCCGCGAGGTATTACAAAAGAAAAAGCAATGCTCGGAGATTGGGCAAAAGATATTACGCCGTCGTCGGATATACGGCAGGCCTATCACAGGGGAGACATGGATTACAGCCATTTTTCCGCCCTTTATGCAAAAGAATTAGCAGAAAATCCTACAGTACCGGCTTTTATCGAAAAAATTAAAAGCAAACTGCAAACCGGTAACGTTACGATACTGTATGCGGTCAGGGAACCTGAGACAAGCCATATTCCTACGTTACGGGCATTTATTGAAAAGCATCTGAAACAGTTTTGTTAAAGCAATCTTTGGAGGAGGTTTATATGAAAGTTGGGATTAAAGGAGATACCTGCTTTACCGTTACAAAGGAAATGTTGGCGAGTCAAGACGGTGATGACACACTTGAGGTATTTTCGACGCCGAACATGGTTCTAAAGATTGAGCGGACTGCAGCGCTCAGCGTACTTCCATTTTTAGAAGAAGGATATACGATGGTCGGCGTAAAAGTCGATGTTCAACATACTGCCGCAACCCTTGAAGGGATGAAAGTATATGTCCATACCGAACTGATAGACATCAGTGAGAATGGAAAATTCTTGACTTTTAAAGCGGAAGTCTCAAACGATCGGGGGATTATAGGCAGTGGTACCCATGTACGGGCAATCGTCAATAAAAAACGGTTTATGGAAAAACTCCGAGCGGCTGTCCATAATGATACGCATGCCTTTTAGAATATCTCCGCTGCGGTTGACATTGATGCAATACGAGACCTTGCATTAAGAGGATGTTTTCCGTACAATTCGGGATAAAAAGATATGTTAAAAACTGTATTTGACATCATCGTCGATGTAGTTTTTAACTCAAGTTTTTATAGGAGTTATTATGAAACGTATTATACCCCTGTGTGTATTGATTGCAACGCTCGGTATTGCATTTTTGAGCGGTGCATGTGCCTCTACGTCAAAAAAGCACGATCCCGACTTCCTCGGCAACTATCCGGTACAGTCGTTAGGTGTACTGCATCTTAATATAGTAAAACGTTATTCCAACGATTTACTGCCGCGCGATATCAGCTTTGTTTTTGAACCCTCAACCAACACTGTTAAATTTCATCATAAGATGATGGGAGATAATATTTGGATTTCTTTAAAAAAGAAGGAACGTGCACTTCTACGGAATGCCATTGAACAGTACCTCACAGCCTTTGCTAATAAAACACTGACTCCCGAAGGAGCAAAGAAAAAGGGAGCATTTGGAAAAACCGAGATATTAATGACATGGGGGCTATTCGGAGGGGCACATGAAGCATACCCAACCCTGCGATTTGATTATCAATTTATTACGCCGCAACGGCCGTACTTCATACTTGCCAATGCGACCACTCAAGCAGACGACAAAGCTAACTGCCCTGCAGTGCGGATTGCGATTTCACCCGCACAATGCCAGGATGTTTTAAAAGTATTGGACGAACCGGCTCTCTTGCAGCTTGTAGAAGAATTAAAAGCAGACTATGACAAATACGATGAATTTAATTCAAATACATCAGCGGTGAAAAACATAGAAAATACTCCCGAAGGAAGCGACACACCTGTAAAACAGGAAAATATTTCTTTTGATGAGTTTTAAAAACTCATCAACTGATGGACAAAGATGTCCATCAGTTGATGAGGCCAAGTTTTTAAAAGAAAACTTGGTTTTATAGGAGGATTTATGTGCAATAAAAGGTTATGCGGTTTGGCTGCAGCAGGTATGCTGATAATCGCGATCGGTATTTCCGGCTGCGCGGGAACACCCCGGAATTCCCGGCCGTTGGTATTTCAGACTGACTTCGGACTAAAGGATGGTGCGGTCTCGGCAATGAAGGGTGTCGCTTTTACGCAATCGTCTGCGATTCCGCTGTATGATCTTACCCACGAAATACCTGCTTACAGTATCTGGGATGCAGCGTATCGGCTCTTTCAGACGGTAGAATACTGGCCCGCAGGCACAGTCTTTGTATCGGTAGTTGACCCCGGTGTCGGTACCGACCGTGATTCGGTTGTCTTAAAAACTAAGACAGGTCACTATATTGTGACTCCTGATAATGGAACACTTACGCTTGTCGCAGACAGGCTTGGAATTGCAGAAGTCCGTTTAATCGATGAGGCGGTAAACCGGCGAAAACATTCCGAAAAGAGTTACACCTTCCACGGACGTGATGTATACGCTTTTACCGGTGCACGGCTCGCAGGAGGAATTATCAGTTTTGAGCAGGTTGGACCCGCAAAAAAAGAGATTGTCCGTCTTCCTTACGAAAAACCCCGTTTTGACAAAGGTACACTATTAGGAACCATTCCTGCCCTCGATGTCCAGTACGGGAATGTGTGGACAAATATTAGCCGTGAAACAGCCGAAGCATTAAAATTAGCCGTCAATGATGTCGTGCAGGTAACGGTATTCAATAACGGAAAACAAGTATACACCGGCTCTATGCCGTATGTGAACAGTTTCGGCGATGTTCCCGACGGAAAGCCGCTGCTGTATTACAATAGCCTCGATTGCTTATCGATGGCATTGAATATGGATAATTTCGCAGCCGTGCATAAAATCGAATACGGCGGCGAATGGACCGTAAAAATCACCAAAGTTACAAAATAACATCCTTTTTGGCATCTCTAAAAATCTAACCGAGTTTTTAGAGATGCCTTAATCCTTATCCCTCGCAAAGAGGAGGCACTTGTTCCCTTATGAATGTTTTAGCTGAAAAATGTAAAGAAGTTATTTTTTCAGTTTTACCCATTGCCGTGTTAATTTGTATTTTGAACTTCCTTTTTGTGCGGGTTGATTATACTTTTTTTATTCAGTTTTTAATCGGCGTTGTTTTTATCTGCCTCGGACTTACGATATTCCTATTCGGAATAGACATCGGTATTACGCCGATCGGCGATGTAATGGGGCAGTTTATCACTGCGAAAAATAAAATCTCGGTAGTCATTATCGGGGCGCTCATACTCGGCTTTTTTATTTCGATTGCCGAACCCGATCTGCAAATACTCGGCGCTCAAGTTATGCAAGTTACCAAGGGCGCAATCCCGCAAACCACGCTGATTGTCATCGTTTCAATCGGTGTCGCGGTATTTCTTGCCGTCGGATTATTGACGATTGTCTATCACATCCCGCAGCATAAAGTTTTTACTTTCTCCTATGGATTAATATTGCTTTGCTCTATTTTTTCGGTACGAGAGGGCATATCGATTGCCTTTGATTCTTCGGGTGCAACAACCGGCGCGATTACGGTACCTTTTGTTCTGGCAATAGCAGCAGGTGTTTCCCGCATGAAGAAAAACTCCATCGCATCGGAAACGGATTCATTCGGACTTGTCGGGATGGTTTCGGCGGGAGCAATCTTGAGCGTGCTTGCAATAACCTTGATACGGCAGTTACCCGCCTTTGATGACAACTTCAGTATTTCGGAGCCTGCTGCCGGAGCATCAATCCTTACCGCCATATCCGAATCATTGAGCCATGCAGCCTCTGAATCGATGCTGTCGCTGTTACCGATCGCGGTTATCTTTTTACTCACCGATATATTCTCATTACGGTTGAAAAAAAACACCTTGAGCGGAATTATTAAGGGGATGATCATCACCTTTGTCGGCTTAATGTTGTTTTTAGCGGGAGTAAAAGCGGGCTTTTTGGATCTGGGATTCCTGATTGGGCATAAAATCGGCGAAATCGCCAATATGCCGCTCATTTTAATCATCGGGGCTTTTATCGGCTGTGTGGTCATCCTTGCGGAGCCGGCCGTTTATGTATTGACCAAGCAAATTGAAACCGTCAGCGCCGGCTATATTCCGAGAAAGCTGGTACTCATCTTCCTTGCGCTCGGCGTGAGTATTGCGACGTTTCTTTCGATGCTGAGGATTCTTATTCCCGCATTTCAGCTCTGGCATATTCTATTGCCGGGATACATGGTCGCTCTCGCGCTTTCGTGGATTGTGCCGGAGCTGTTTGTCGGTATGGCTTTTGATGCAGGAGGGGTCGCGTCTGGTCCGATGACAGCGACATTCGTGCTCTCCTTTGCGCAAGGGTTGGCGGCTGCAACACCGGGTGCAAACGTACTTATCGACGGGTTCGGTATTATCGCAGCGGTTGCTTTGGCGCCGGTTATCTCGCTGCAAGTGCTGGGATTACTTTTTTATTTAAAACAAAGGAAAGGGACATGACCGCTTTTTCATTATTGATCATTTTAGTGCCGCATGGACAAGCGCGGAAAATTATCCACGAAGGCAGGGAACTCGGCCTTATCGGCGCAACAACGCTGCTTGCTCAAGGTACCGTAAAAAGTAAGCTGCTCGATTTTCTCGGCATCAATCAAATCCAAAAGGAATTGATTTTGACGATGGGAGAACATGATAAACTTGCCTCGATTATGGAGGAACTGAACCGGCGGCATAAAGTAACCAGAAAAAATTTCGGCATTGCGTTCATCATTCCGATTACCTATTCAAATAAACATTTCAGCGGAGCAATGCCGCCGGAAACGCAAAAGGAGATACAAGCTATGAAGTCGGCGATTTTTACGATTGTAGATAGAGGACGAGCTAATGATGTTGTGGACGCTACCATAGAAGCGGGAGCACGCGGAGGCACCATCCTTCACGCCCGTGGTTCGGGGGCAAATCAAACAAAGCTGATTTTCGATATTGAAATAGAACCCGAAAAAGAAATTGTCTTAACAATTGTAGATCCCGAACAGGTTGAACCCGTCGTTGCCGCCATCCGCAGCCACAGCGATATTGAAAAAGACGGCCACGGAATCTTATTCGTGCTGCCCATCACCGACGCCTATGGAATAAAATAAAAGAGAACCTCTAAAAAAATTGCAAGCTTATCGGCTTGTTCTGTAAGGGAATGGTCTCTCATATCTGCTTAAGCTGATTGCAAATTATTTTTTAAAACAATACAAGGCCGACCGCAGCGCCGGCAAGAATTAAAAAGATGGGATGCAGCCGCTTAAACAATATTTGCACAAGTAAGAAAAGGCAAAAGACGGCTGCAGCTTTCCAGTCAACCAATTCCGTCCACTGCCGCGAAGCGTAAAAGGCAGGCAATGTGAATACAGCAACGGCAAGTACGTTCCATGCCGCAGCGGCAATCATCCCCGCAGCCCCCGCCCGCAGCCCATACATGGTATTCTTAACCGGCGCCGCATTTTGAAACGATTGAGCAAAGCGGGCTATTAACACAATCACAATCAGCGACGGCAGCACAATGCCTGTCGTCAACACAAGGCTGCCACAAATACCATACAACTCATACCCTACATAAGTCGCCATATTGATGCCGATCGGACCGGGGGTCGATTCCGAAACGGCAATCATCGCAATAAACCGCTCCGAACTGATAATTGATCGGGAAACCAGCTCCTGCTGCATCAAGCTGACGGCAACCAGTCCGCCGCCGATGGTAGAAAGGCCGATATACATAAAAAGGAAAAACAAACCGAATAAGCTCATTCTTTATCCTCCTTACGGCGGCTGGAAGCTCTTTTGCCGTTTCGGATAATCTGCGCACAAAACCCGATAATACCCGCGGCAAGCACTATCAAGATACCGGAAATATTCCACACGGACATCGCGAGAAACGCACCGGCGGCAATCCCCGCGGTAACAAAGTCGGTAATAATCTTTTTGCCGAAAGTAAAAACCGCACGGGCAAGCAGCGCGGCGACGGCGACATAGACACCCTTCATCGCGCGTTGTATCCATACAATATCGGAAAAGCGGGAGATAGAACCGGCTATCAGCGTAATGACAATCCACGAAGGACACACAATCCCTATCGTGCTCACAATCGCACCCGAAAGCCCGGCACGTTTATACCCGCAGAACGTCGCAACGTTCACCGCAATAATTCCCGGCGTACACTGCCCTATCGCAAAGTAATTCAGGATTTCTTCTTCCGTCAGCCACTTTTTTGATTCTACCAATTCTTTCTGCAGCATCGGCAGCATACTCATACCGCCGCCGAAGGTAAAAAGCCCTATCTTAAAAAAAGCCGTGAACAACTGTACATAGCGTATTAATCCGTCTTTCATGCTGGTTTCCTTATTCGTGCGAAGAGCTAATAATTCTCACATACTGCACCGGAGGTGTTTTCTGATTATTGAGCTGCTAATACGACATTTTGTGTAAGTATCCGGTCATGATACTGATCGCAGTGAGCGAAAGACATAAACATATCTGCATCTTTATATCCTGATTTTTCTGTATGGATCCGAATAAAATGTCCATCAAAGGCAAGACAACCTATACCAACTTTCTTTACTATACAAGCTTTTATAAAAAAACGCCCTTCAGAGTCGGTAAAATATGACAAATCATTAAATCGTTCGTCATAGTTATCAGTAATATAGACCTTTACATTACTGATAGGCTGATTATTACGGTCGGAAATCTGACCGGAGATATTCGGATACGCCAATCCTTCAAAAGACATAGATCCGCAGCTCACAAACATTATCACGATTATTGAAAATAATGCGACCCGTTTCATCTTCACCTCCTTTCCACGGTTATTGGGCAAGGTACTGTTGCAACAATGCTTTTAACCGTGTAAAAAACGAACCGTGCCTTGCATGGGAGGTTTGTTCTAATTTTACAAAATCCAGCGCAGCTTCATCGAGACTGAAATCGTTGCCGTTCTTTTGCTTGAGGCTATCCCAATGCTTGACAATCCAGACATAAATATCGCTCTTTGTCCGGTCTTTAAAATCGGAAAGCAGCTTATATTTATCTATCACAGCGATAACCGGAAGATACACCGTTTTATACCAAGAAACCAGCGCATCATTAAAATCAATTTCGGTATGCTGCTGCTCATTCATATAATACTTATGTACAAGGATATGATTATAGATGACATCGTAGCGGCCGGCTGCGGTAAAGTCCAAATCCCAATAATCGGTTAGATCGCCGAAATGTGTTTCGTTATAAAACACCCGTTTCTCGTAACGGATAACCGCATCGAGCAGCGTGTCCAGTCTGACATCCGGCGGCAGCTGCACCTCGCTCTGCAGCGAGATCACTTCGGCATCGATAAACTCAACCCCCTGCGTCTTCGCCACCGACACACGGTGATTCCCGTCCCGGACAAAATACAACCCGCCGAGTTCATACAGCTGAATAGGCGGCAATATAATGTCAGATAAATGAGCTTGATCGACATTCATCCACCGCTGCTTCAATTCGTTTGAACGGGGTAAAAAGCGGTTGTCAAAATCATTATAGCGCCCCTCACTGCCGACTATCTTTTTGATCGGAACCGTTTTAAGCCCGACATACACCTCATTCTTAGGCTTTAAAATCTTTTTTACGTCGTTCAGAGAGAGAAGCCGTTTTTTATCGGGATGCATGACATTCTGCATCTCATTGATCCATGCCTTATTGCGCGCCTTGGAAAAATCTTCTTGTGCCTGAAATCTGAAAGTATCCGATTGCATAATAGTTGTATTATGGTAGTAAATAAAAAACAGCCTGTCAAGGTAAGCGGAGTCTTGTCAATATACAATGGCTGTGATAGTATGCCCCCCGTGATACGGTTTAAAAAGTACCTGCTTGTCTGTTCCGCCCTTTGTATCGGCGCTTTATGCTGTTCCTGTTCTCAGGATCGGTTCGGCTATCTCTATACCGGCTTACGAGAACACCGCAAAGAACAGAAAACTTTGGTCGCTTTATTGGAAAAAGAACAGGACGCTCAAATACGGTTCGCCCTTATCGACAAAATTACTTCTCATTTACAAGCTGAGCATAAAATAAAATCACTGGCAGTGTTCCTCCAATCCGTTATTGACGCGCAACCGGACAATCCCTATAATGCCTACTTCCTTTTACGGCTTGCGGCGGCATATCGGGATTCCCAAGAAGACGCTATTGCAGCCCATTATTTTGAATATATCGTTCAAAATTATTCAGATATGATGGTGAATGGGCAATCAATCCACTTGCTCTGCTTAAAAAATCTGATAGAGCTTGTCGGCACCGCCAGAAAATCGATTGTTTATTATTCGCGGCTTTTGACCGATTTTTATAATGAGTTCGACCCCGCACAAGCATATTTTATGCTCGCACAGGCTTATGAAAAACAAGGGGAATGGCAGCTTGCAATCCAAGCCTATACGCAATTTTTAAATCTGCACCGGTTTGATGTTATTATTCCGGGTATTCCCGACAGCTACGGCTATGCGCGTAAGATTGTTGACTACAGTACCTCGACAAAAAGCTGGACGTTCAATACGCTTGACGATCTCGTAAAGACCATCAAGGCTGCAATCCGTGCGCGGGACTATGCGACCTTGGAACGGTGCCGATCAAAGGTTAACTTCTTTGCAATGTCGTGGAAGCAGGAGTTATCCGATACGCAGCAGCAGCCCGATACGAATCTAAAGGATTTTATGTACGGCAGTGCTATCAGTATTGCCTCCGAGCTGGATCCGTCCTCAACCCCTTACGAAGCTTATTTAAGGACTTCCGGTTGGAACCAATACGTCCGTACATGGTACCTCTACTTTAGAAAAATTAATTTTCCTGCCGATCCGGCAATCCACGGCCGCTGGGAATGGGCAGGCATCTATTATGGAGAAAAACTTTGAGGATGCGTATACATTTTACCGGTAAAAAATCGCATATAAAGTACTTCTGTGCCGGTGTCATAGCAGGTACGCTGTGTATCCGCCCTATCTATGCGAATGCTCAGCCCAAACCGGCAGTCACAGAAACAGGTGTGTACTTCAATAAATCGCTTTTGCAAAATTTCCAAAGCAATACGTTACTACATAATACGCTTATCCCTCATGATCATCCGTTAATCGAAAAATTCCGTAAGCAGTATATGTGTACCGACGGCTATGACTACCTTTCAAAAATAATGAAGCGTTCCGCTCCGTACCGCGATTTCATCATCGAACTCTTGGAAGCAGAAAATATGCCTGCCGAACTGCTGTTCCTGCCTGTCATCGAATCGGGCTTTTTTGAAACGGCAACGTCAAAATCGGGAGCCGTCGGAATTTGGCAATTTATGAGGAACAGTGTCGGCGGCTTCAACATCCACATCGACGATTGGGTTGATGAACGGCGGGATCCGTGGAAAACGAGTGTCGCCGCGGTAAAAAAACTCAAGTGGAACTACAGTCAATTCAACGACTGGACCCTTGCGCTCGCCGCCTATAACAGCGGAGTGGGAACAATACGGGCAGCGGTCAAAAAAGCCGGCAAAGCTGATTACTGGTATCTCGCAGAACACGGGTATCTAAAAAAGGAAACACTGTACTATGTGCCGAAATTCCTTGCTATTGCGGAGATACTTTCCCGCAGCGAGGAACTTAACATCGATTGGGGAAAGACCGAAGACCACCAGCCTACTTCCACCATCGAAATCAAACGGGCAATCGATGTGCGGTTACTGGCAGAGGAGCTCGGACTTGAATCCGAAGCAATTAGAAAACTCAATCCTTCGCTCCGGTACTTTATCACACCGCCGAGCGTCAAATATCAGCTGCGCCTCCCCTCGGCTTATACGGAAGCAGCCCAAGCCGTACTCAGTCAATCGGATAAACTGCTGATAAAATACTATCAGTACCGTATAAAATCGGGCGACACGCTCTATGCGCTGGCAAAACACTATGGGGTCAGCGTTCAAAGTATCTTAAACTACAACACCGGTCTTAAACCGGAAACACTGAAAATCGGAAAGACTATTTTAATCCCTGCATTAAAGTCGGTTGGAACCTATTCGGGCAAAAGTACCGCACAGGCAGGAAACTTTGACGGTACACATACGATCCGGCAGGGCGACACGCTGTGGTCGATCGCGCTGAAATATTCGGTTTCAGTCGAACTTTTAGCTCAAAAGAACAATATGTCGGTAAATAGTGTCCTCAAGTTAGGGAATACCCTAAAAGTGCCGATACTGTAACGAGGACGTATCTATGAAATATTCACTTTCCCTTACCGTTTTCATTTTATTTGCTTCACTCTTCTGCTACAGCTACCCGTCGTGGATGGAATCCCAAACAGTACAAAACTGGGAAACAGCTCAAGTAGATTCAAAAATCACGATAGATTTAAATAAAAGCGGGTTGTACCTGCCGACCGATAGAAATGCGGCAATACGGCTTATCCAACAGAACCGCTCTTCTCTCTTAAAGAATGCCTATCTTTCCATATTGGTGGATTCTTCCCATAGGATCGGCAACTATCTGGCAGAAGAAAAAATTTCCTTCACTGATATAAATACCGTCATTAACAACGGTAAAAGCACGGCGCCTATTCTCTCTCAAGAATTGCAGACGGCTATTGTTTATCATCAAAATCCTTTACAGGGACTTGCAAACCTCTTTGTAAAACATAACGCACCGTATACCCCGTCTTTTTTTCCTCTCGGTACGGCGAGTAAGGTATACACCGGTATTTTAATCGATGCACGCGGACAGCTGCCCGTACATGGTGAGTATTCCAGTGAACAACTTAATCCGTGTTTGTTTCCGAAAATTTGGAATAAAAACATGAACTTGATTTACGAGAAGAATATGGTCGATCCCGCGCAAGCAAAAAAACGCAGCATCGTATTTTATACCGATACCCTCGATGAAAGCAAATATCGGGACAGAATCGGTACCGAGCCATTGAGAATTATTGCGCGCGGTGTATTCGGCGACAACCGAACGGATCCTATTATCAGCAACGAAGATGCGGAACGTATCCTTGCAAAAAAAGAAAATATCGAACTGCTCCGTCAAGGAAAGATTGTTATTGTATGTGATAAAGATACCTTGCAGGTTTCTCCGGCGTATCCGCTTGTGGATGAACAGTTCTATTTTATGTATCATGATATAGAAAAATTCTTCTTAGACCGCGAACCCGAAAACATCACCCTTAAAGCGCCCGAAAATGTTATCAAAATTACTATGCATGATGAGATACTATTCGTAGCGGATTCGGCAGAAATTCTTCCGGACGAAACAGGCCGTCTTGACGTAATTGCAGAAGCGCTTAAAAAAGTAGGCACGAATACGCACTTCTTAATCGAAGGGCATACTGCTGACCTTAATCGCCCCGAAGGGCAACGCATCCTATCTCTACAACGGGCTGATAAAATTGCTGAAGAGCTTGCAAAACGAGGTATTGAAGCAAGTAGAATGCAAACTGCCGGATACGGAGCAACGCGTCCCATTGCGCCGAACGACACTGCCGAAAACAGGGCAAAAAACCGCCGCGTAGAAATTATCATCCTGCGCGACTAGTACAAGTTTTTAGAGGAGTTTATGTATGAAGATAAAAAACATTGCATATTTGTGTTGTATGATCATGACGTTCAGTCTTTTTTCGTGTATGACTGTCCCTAAAGAATCCGAAATACCGGAAGAAGCAACAGCTGCGGATTTAACGCAAAAAGCGCAAGAAGCATTCGATTCAGGTAACTACCGTGCTGCACGTGTCTATTATGAGACTATCCTGAAACGTTTTGCCGATGATGAGAGCGCTTGCGTCGCCGCTCAATATGAAATTGCACACTTGCATATCAAACGGCATCAATGGAAGGATGCGTATACCATACTCGAAAAGATTATCGCTCAATATGAAGGGCCGATGGCGATGCATTTGCCGCCCGATTATTATAAACTTGCAAAAATCGACCATACACGCGCTGCGGAAAAACTCCGTATTAAGACAAAGCAGTAGGCTCCGCCGATTTTTGCACTGTGTTAATGTTGTATTATGGTATTGAACGGAATAGACCGGATATGTGATTTCGATTCTCTTTTTAAAGGGAAAAAGCTCGGTGTTATCACCTCGCTGTCCGGTCTTTCTAAAGATTTTATCCCGTCGTGGAAAATACTTACCGAACAGTATACGGTACGCGCCCTCTTTGCGCCGGAACACGGGCTTTACGGCTGCGAAGACGCCGGCGCAGTGTGGGAAGGCGAAAACAAATCGGTTTCCGGTATTCCGCTCCACAGTCTTTACCGGCAGGACGGGCAAGATTTTAAGCCCGATATGCTCACCGATATCGACACCTTAGTCTACGACATTCAGGATGCCGGCGTCCGATTTTATACCTATATTTCTACATTGATACTCGCAATGCGGGCAGCATCGGCGCATGGTAAGGATTTTATCGTACTTGACCGGCCTAATCCGCTCGGCGGCGTTAAAACGGAAGGTAACATCGTAAAAAAAGACTTTGAAAGTTTTGTCGGTACGTACTCGCTGTGTATCCGCTACGGTTTAACCGCCGCCGAACTTGCACGAATGGTACACACGGAGGAACAGCTGCGCTGCCCGCTGCACATTGTGCCGATGGAATACTGGAGCCGTGATATGCTGTTTACCGAAACCGGCCGCGTGTGGATACCACCCTCCCCCAATCTGCCGCACTTTGACAATACGCTCGCCTATCCGGGTACCGCGTTGTTTGAAGGATCAGATGTATCGGAAGGCAGAGGCACGGCAAATCCGTTTACCCTTATCGGCGCTCCGTACATCGATGCGGAAAAACTTGCCGATACGATGAATGCTGCAAAGTTGCGCGGCGTGCATTTTTTACCCGCCCGTTTTACCCCTTCCGCCTCCAAATACGCAGGCGTGCCGTGCCGCGGCGTACAACTTTTTATCACCGACTACAAAGCCTTCGAGCCGGTTAAAACGGGCGTAACGCTCTTGTTTGCCGTTAAGACTGCCTACCCCGATGATTTCCGGTTTTTGCCCACTCCGGAAGCAACAGCCGCAGACGGAAATCTTTCGGCTTCGATAGACCGGCTCGGCGGAGACAGTCTATTGAGGACAGCCTCTTCCTCAGCCGAAGTGTGCAGCATATTTGAAAAAGAAGCGGAAGCTTTTTACCGGCGTATCAGGCCGTTTTTTATTTACTCGTAGGAGGGAACAACTATGAACAGCACCACGTTAACCGAACATATCGGACAGATGTTTGCCTGCGGTTTTCCGGGAACGGAAATGCCGGAAGACTTTATCGCATTGGTAAAAAAATACAAGGTCGGCAATGTCATCCTCTTTAAGCATAACATTACAAGCCTCGCGCAGCTCAAGACGCTCTGCGCGGACATACAAACCTTGATTACCGCTGAAACCGGACACCCTGCCTTCATCACGATTGACCAAGAAGGAGGTGCTGTTTCACGGCTTGCCGAAGACTACTATAACGTACCGGGCGCAATGGCGCTGGCGGCAACCGGCGATGAAATGAACGCCTACACCGCCGGTAAAATCACGGGAGAAATCCTCCATGCCCACGGCGTAAACTTTGATTTAGCACCGGTGCTGGACGTCAATTCCAATCCGCATAATCCGGTTATCGGGGTACGCAGCTACGGAGATGATCCTACCCTTGTCGGCCGCTACGGGCTTCAGATGGTACGGGGACTCACCGCAGGAGGAGTGCTCAGTGCCGCAAAGCATTTTCCCGGGCACGGCGACACATCAGTCGATTCGCACCTCACGTTACCGACCGTCCGTAAATCAAAAGCGGAACTGGAAGAGATGGAAATTGCCCCCTTTGCACACGTCATCAAAACGGGACTGCTTCCCGCGGTTACCATCTCGCATATTCTCTTTCCCGCCATCGATGAGCAATTCCCTGCGACCATCTCTAAAAAGATCGTAACCGGCTTATTAAAAGAAGAGCTCGGATTTAACGGATTGGTTATCAGCGACTGCATGGAGATGAAGGCGATGCAAACGTACTTCGGCACCGCGGAAAGCGCTGCGGCGGCAATCGATGCAGGTATCGAACTGATTTTTATCTCCCACACCATACCGACCGCCTGCGCCGCTATCGAAACGGTAACGCGCGCCTGTGCGGACAAACAGATTTCTGCAGCAACCATCGAACAGGCAGCCGGAAAGATTATCGGCTTAAAAAAGCAATTCAAACCCGCACAGCCGCTGCCGGAAAAAACGATGGAAGAATATCGAAAAACCATTGCAAGTCTCCGGCGCAAAACGCTGACGGGCTATCATCTGTCCGAAAGCGGATTCCCCAACCTCGGCAGCAAACCGTTTTTTGCCGGCCCGCAGCCGTTCATTGTTACCAATGTGTCGAACGACGTCGATAATTCAATCAGCTTTGCACGCTCCATGCAAACCGCATTCGGCGGCACCGGTATCGATACGTCGATCGACCCTGACGAAGCGGAAATCGCGCGAATCGTTGCGCAGGCGGAATCGGCTACCGGTATCGCCGCAGCGAGCTATAACGGACACGTAAAACAGGGACAGCTCAAATTGATCCAAGCCCTTACACGCCTGCATAAACCGATGATCGCTGTCGCCCTGCGCAATCCCTACGACCTCGGCTGCCTGCCTGATAACGTCTGCGGCCTCGCTGCCTATGAATACAGCAACGCAGTACTATCCTGTATCACCGAGATGCTCAAAACGAATGCCAAACC
This sequence comes from Treponema sp. OMZ 857, assembly GCF_024181085.1. Lineage (NCBI taxonomy): Bacteria > Pseudomonadati > Spirochaetota > Spirochaetia > Treponematales > Treponemataceae > Treponema > Treponema sp. OMZ 857. The sequence continues at coordinate 1,255,428 of NZ_CP051147.1, read as the reverse complement.
GGAAGGGCATTTCAGCGTTGCTATCCCGAAGATTGTGCTTGAATAAAATAGGAAATATAATCATGAATACAACCGAACAAAATCCCGTACGGGAGATACCTTTTTTTAGACCGTCGTTCGACCGCAGAGAAGAAGAAGCGGCAATCCGTGTGCTGCACTCAGGCTGGCTGACGACCGGCAAAGAAACGCTCGCCTTCGAAAAAGAGTTTGCCGATATGGTACACAGCCCCTACGCGCTTGCGGTCAATTCCGCGTCAAACGGATTGATGCTCGCGATGGAAGCCTTCGGAATCGGCAAGGGAAGTAAAATACTCACCAGTCCCTACACCTTTGTCTCGACTGCGACAAGCGCCTTACACCTCGGAGGAGAAGCAGTCTATGCGGATATCGAAGCGGATTCCTACAGTATCGATCCGGAAAAAATCGAAGATAAACTCAAGCAGGATAAAAGCATTAAAGCGATTGTGCCTATCCATATCGCAGGAAACCTCTGCAATATGAAGGCGATTAACAGCCTCGCAAAGAAATACAACGTTGCGGTTATCGAGGACGCAGCCCATGCCTTTCCTGCAAAAACAGCAGACGGCTACGGCGGTACCTTCGGCGACGCGGGCGTGTTCTCTTTTTATGCCACCAAAACCATCACAACCGGAGAAGGCGGTATGATCTGCGTCCGTAATTCCGAAGCGGCGGAACGCATTAAGCTGATGCGCTCCCACGGTATCAACCGCACAATATGGGATCGTTACACCGACAAACACGCCAGCTGGCAATACGATGTCGTTGCGGAAGGCTATAAATGCAACCTGCCGGATATTTTATCGGCAATCGGCAGAGTACAGTTACAAAAGGCGGAAGAGTTTTACCGGAAACGGAAGCTCATCGCCGAACGCTTTACCCGCGCCTTTGAACCGCTCGGCTTTTTTCAAGTTCCGCCGGACGGAGCAGGCAATGCGTGGCACCTCTACCTCCTCCGCATCGTACCGGAAACGCTTTCCGTCGGCAGGGATGACTTTGCCCGTGCACTGCAGGAACGGGGACTCGGTATTTCAGTCCACTTTATCCCCCACTTTGAACTGACCTTCCTGAAAGAGCGGTACGGGCTACGCTCACAGGACTTCCCCAATGCCGCAGCGCACTATGCGCAGAGCATCAGCCTTCCGTTCTGGCCGGATATGAGCGATGAGGACGTGCAGTATGTCATCGACACGGTAATCGATACTGCAAAGAAGTTTCGCAGATAGGAAAGATACCGCGAGGATTTTGACAGGAAGTTTGATATGATAGAACAATTTGTTTCGGATATGAACTTTGACAGGCAGCTCTATGCGGTGATTGTCCGTGCTCCCGTACCGTCGGGGATCATTTCCGCCGTGCATCTGCCACTCTTACCCGAAGGCTATGCCTTTTACGGAGCAGCGCAGATTCCCGGACAAAAAACCGTCGAAGTATTTGAACACTCGATCCCGCTTTTTGCAGCGGACGAGATAGAATATAAAGAACAAGCAGTCGGAATCCTGACCGGCGATAATGAGGCGACCCTTGAAGCGCTGCGGAAAGACATCACCATAGAACTGGCGCCGATACCCGAAGACAGTTTTGAAGCTGGACGGACGCATACGCTGTTTGATTATCCTATTATTGCGCGGGAGGATCGCACTGCGGGAAATATCGATTCAATCTTTGAAACAGCCCCTTCGACCGTATTCTCATCGCTTAAAATAGCTTCGCAATATGCCGCCCGTTCGGAGCCGTTTTCCGCCGTTACGGTGTTCCGCGAAGACGGGCTCGATGTCTATGTGCCTACCCAGTGGCCGTTTCATGTCCGTGCCGCGGTAGCAAAAGCGACCGGTCTTACGGAAGAAGCGGTTGTCGTGCATCCAACCCAAACCGGCGAAACATTCAATGAACTTTTATGGTTCCCGTCTCTCCTCGCCTGTCAGTGCGCTGTTGCGGCGGTTCTACAGCGGAATACCGTTTCGCTCAACCTATCCGCGGAAGAAAGCCGGGCGGCAGCGCCTAAAACGCCGGAAATGATTATCGAACATCAATCAGCGCTATCAGACACTTATTCGATTGACGCAATGCAGATATCGATTATTGTCAATGCCGGTACCTGCTGCCCGCTCATCGGCAATATACTCAAGCAAATGACCGCCGCTGCATTAGGACCGTACACCGTACCGAACTACCGGATAGAAGTGCGGGCTTCAAAAACAGCGGACGGCCTTATCGATATCCTTGAAGGCTGGGGCGACTACTATATATCAAACGCGCTGGAAAACCATATCAACAAGATTATTCAGGATTACAATCTCTCTCCGGCGGAATGGCGTACCAAAAATATGCCGGACGATTACAGCGCCGTTTTTTCAAACCTCTTCGAACTCTTAACCGGCAAAAGCGATTTTATCTGTAAATATGCCGCGTATAATGTTTTTAACCGAGGCAAAACGGATAAACGGGACGGACGGTGGCGCGGTATCGGCTTGGCAGCGGGCTTTCAATATAGTGGATGTGCCGCAAACTTCACGTATACGGCAGAGCTGACGTTGGATGTCCACAACCGGCTTTCAATTAAGGCGGAACCGGCGGAGGATGATTTAAAGAAAGTCATCAGGAAGCTTGCTGCGAAAAAACTGGAAATCGCCGAATCCGATATTACCTTTGCCGGCCTTACGACTGCCGATATGAATGAGTCCGGGCCTGCGACTGCCGGCAATACTGCGGGTATTGTCCTACCTCTTATTGAGCAATGCCTGAGCGATTTGCAGGAGCAGCGATTCCGCAATCCGCTCCCGATCAGTATTTCGAGAAGTACTCACACCCCGCAGCCCGATGTTTCACAGCTCAATACCCCGCACCCTGATATTCCGCCGCCCGATACTCCGCAGCCGGACGTTTCCTCGGCAGAAAATGAAACCGGTAAAAACAGTGTTCCGTTTATTGCCAAAACGCCCGCGGCCTGTATTATCGAACTTGAACTGGACACGGTTTGCTATGAAATACAAATCCGGAAAGTGTGGTTCGCTTGTCATCCCGGAAAAATCTACGAAAAAAAGCAGATTCTCAACTATCTGCGTAAAAATATTGCCGCGGCATTATCACGTACTGCTCAGGAAGCGCTCCCTTCAGCCGAAACCGGTGATACTCCCCTCCCCTATTCGGAATACCGGATGATACTGCCGAATGAAATGCCGCCCCTTTCCGTGGATATTCCCGAACGGGGACGTTCGATGAGTGCTTTCGATTCATCTGTGCTGAATATACTGCCCGCTGCATACCTTGCAGCGTTGAACCAAATACTGCTGCGTGTTCCTGCACGGATAGATACCTTACCGATCCGTAGAGAACAGCTATTCAAAGCTTTAACGGGGAAAAAATAATATGAAGATACGATTTCATCTCAATAATGAGGCGGTAGAAATAGAAGCCGATGCCGATGAGCGGCTGTCAGATGTGCTGAGACGAGATTTCGGCATCTTGAGTGTACGGAAAAGCTGTATGCAGGAGACGTATGCTTCCTGCACAGTGTTATTAAACGATCATCCGGTGCCGTCCTGTATGCTCCCCGTCTTTGCTGCAGCGGGGCAAAACATTATCACACTTGAAGCCTTTAGCGCTACGCAGGAATATAAAGATATTATCACCGCATTTGAAAAAGAAGGCATTACACTGTGCGGTTTTTGCTCTGCGGGTACTCTTTTAACCGCTCACAGTATTGTACAAAAACATTGGAACCCCACCGACGAACAAATACGCGATGCCTATATCGGAATCGTGTGCCGATGTACCGATATTGTTTCGATCACCGCAGCGTTAAAACAGGTCTGCAAATCAAAGAGGAGCAAGCGGCATGAAAAATAATTATATCGTCAATACCGCAAAAAACATGGCCGAGCTGTACACACTGATGCAGAACCATACCGACATTACTCCGCTTGCCGGCACTACCGGATTGCTCAAAGATTGCCATACCGACCGTTTCCTCTTGCCGGAATCGATTTTATTCCTAAAGAATCTTCCCGAACTTGAAACCATCGCCAAACGGGAACGCTTCATAGACTTCGGCGCTGCCGCAAGCCTCAATACCATTTTAGAGCTGGGAGAAAAAAACGTACCACAGATTCTCTATCAGGCGATTTCCCTTGCGGCCAATCCCGGTATCCGCTCGCTTGCAACCATCGGCGGAAACATCGCGCAAGCGCCCATGCAAAATTCCTGCCTTATCCCATTAATCGCGCTCGATACGAAAATCGAAATACGGACACGGAAAGAAACATTTTGGATGCCGCTGATTCAGTATTGCGACGAAAGCAGCACTGCACTGCGCCAGAGCCCGCATATTATCCTCCGTGTGCGCGTTCCGTTTGAAGAATGGACTATTTCATATTATAAGCGGCTTGGACCGGTCGGTCATATTACTGCCGATACCGCCTCTTTTGTATTTATGGCCCGCACACAGAAAAACCTGCTTTCCGATGTTAAACTGCTGTTCGGCAGCACTCAGCTGATAAAGAGTAAAGAGTTTGAAAACCTCTTAACCGGAAAGGGACTCCCCATCGACCGGCGCAGCGTCGGCGCATTGATGAAAGAAACCGAAGAGATTTTCAGCGACACCTTTTCCGCCGCGGAAATCTCCGAGTTCCAAAAGGCGTGTTTTTTCAATTTGATTGAAGAGAGTATCTACTTACTAACCAATTAAGTGTAGATTGACAAGTTATACCGCTTAAATCTTTATCCTCATTGAGAGCGGAGCAGCTTCTGCTCCGCTCTTTTCATAAGGACACTTGATGAGTCAACACTCAGACAGCTCCCAGTCTACTTCTTTTGAGCGGTTTCGATAGTACCCTCTTCAATAACATAACCCAATACCGGATTTGAAGTACCATTGCCGTAAACATTTCCATTTTCTGTTCCGGAACTAGAACTTCCTGTTTTACCTTCGGTCAACTTTCCATCCGTTTTCTTTTTCCAGACACCGACGTTAACTTTATTACCTGCTGCATAGGTATCGTACGCCTTTGGGGTTGGCACAACCGAAACTTCCCAGTTGCCGGTGTAGTAATCGTTTTTAGCTCCTGCTTCCAATACTGCACCGTCTTTTAGATACGCAAGTTTCGGAACGCCTCCCCCCTGCATAAAGTAACCTATGTAGGGAATCGGTTTACCGTTTATATCATTTGCAACATCGATGGTAAGGCGGCTGCCCGTCAGCGAGTACGAATCAACAATGTATTCCGTAAATGTGCCGCTGTAGGAAGCAGAATAGGCATAAGCCAAATCGCCGGAACTGGTTGTATAAGCCAAATGGATACCTCCACTCCTATCAACTGCTAACTGAACATCCTGCCCGCCTGAAAAATTAACTGAATCATTATCAGTCCATGCGGTTGTAACATCAAGAGCAGTCTTATACTTCAGTTTGAGTTTTCTGGGAGCCCCATCGTAATAGGCAAGAACTACGGCTTTATCACTTGTAGCGGTTCCTGCAGTATCAAACTCCGATACCACCCCTAAAGCCACGAAAGGCGTACTGCTACCGCTTACTACTATTTGATAGTTACTTGCGTTGGAATCTTTCGGATTTTTCAGCGTACCAGGTATATTCACAATTTTATTCTTCGTTCTAAATCGCAATTGCTTCTTCAGTAAATCATAATACGCTATGTAGACATTCTGACCGGCTGCTATAGCAGGCGACTGAATACGGTTTTTATTGATATTGCCATCGCCAAGACCGATACTTTCAAACGCTACACCTCCCACCCCATTATAATTTGCATTCGCATTATTATAGCTACCATTAGGATTTACTTCAAAGAATGTTGCAAGACCGCATGTGTCAGGATTATTGTCCGTGTTTACGTCAGTACCGGAAGCAATACCATAGCTTTTACCATCCGGACCGTATGCAAATCCGACATTCTGATATAAATCCCAGTTCATTTGGAAAATGGTATAGCTTGTCGAGTTACTTGCCATACTAAACCATCCGGTGCCATTTGCAAAGGCAAAACCTATTCTACCGTTATTTTCAGCATCGGGATGTATCTTCATCATCGGGTAGGCAACAGATCCATCCTTTGATTTTACTGCCTCACTATTAAACTGCCACACATCCAGTTCCACATCGTCAGTAAGCTTGTCGTTGCTTGCGGTTTTTGCCCCCTTGTTATACGGCTTGTCGTTATTGTTTGTATTGTTGATTGCAGCAATAGAACCTACATTTACTTCAAGTTTACCGCTTACAGCGCCTTTATTAGTAGCTGAAACAAATTTAGGCAGCGTCAAAGTCCATGAGGAACCGTCTGCACTAAGAGTTCCACAGCTAACGCCTCCAACCGTACAAGCAGCTCCGGTAAGATTAAACCCGTGTACTTTAATCGTTTCGCCGTCTTTGACGGGATAGCGTCCCAGTGCCGTGCGCGCATAGAGGTCGGGTTCATTACTACCAAGTTCTGAAAGCGCGGTGGTAATGCCACTTATATACGGCACAACGTTTACCGTTGTTTTCGGCTCGTTTGCAGTATAAGCGTACATAGAAACCGTAGTTGCTTCAACGGGAACATCATCTTCAAGAGTTGCCGTATTGCCTGTTACGCTTCTTATACGTGTCAGGTACTGCGTTTCGCCTTTTGTAAACACAACGAACTGTCCCGGCTTCTTATTTGCGAAAACAGCGTTTTCCGCAGATCTTTTTTCAGTCCGGGTAACACCTGTTGTTTTTGCTGTAGTCACTCCGGTATCGGAAAATGTCGTTGTTCCATCGTTAGCCGTTACTTTAATGTCTTTCGCAAGCCCTACGCCCGCTTTTTCAGTGTCCCAATCAATCTGCCATGTAACGTAATAGCCAAGATAGTCGGCACCGAGTTTTTTTACCTTTAATACAATACCATCTGCCGAAGTTATTGTTCCAGCCGTCCACGGCCCATTGCCCGAAAGTGTAGCTGTTAACGTTTTACCGGCTATCTCCGCCTTAATCGAATCGATTTTAACATTATCATACGCAAAGCCGCGCAAAGTAACTTTACCCGAAACGGAAGAGTGATTGTTACCTAAGCTGTTGATTTTTGCAATTTCCACATGCCCGTTGGCGCGTTTGTTTTCGTATAGTGAGTTATCGGCTTCGCCGTTCCAATGGAACGGAAGAATGACCACCGTCGGCGGTTTACCGTCAAGCGCATCGAAGAGGGTGGTGATATTGATTTTCGCAGAAGCGGAATTCGTACCTTGTGTATAGCCCGCCGTTTCGCCCCACAACTCAAGGATAATTTTTGTCGGCGTACCGTTTGAATTGTTGATTTTGTCTGTAGCCGTGCCAAAATGATCCTTTAAGTCGATTTCACCGCCGCTTGTAATAGCGGTAAGGCCTCCTAATAGAGTACCGTCTTCTTTTTTAAGCTGATATTTTACGGTACCGTATCCGCCGGTAAAGTCAACCTTTATCTTTGAATTATTCTTATTTTTAAAGGCAAATTCAGTGCTCGCAAAATCTGCGGTAAAGTCAAGATTACTGTCAGTCTTTACGTTTTTAAGCGCTTTATTTGTAGTGTTGTTTTCAAAACTCTCAGGGCTGCCTGCTATGTCGGTCATGAGCGTAACTTTAGAAACAACAATCGGCTTGTTTTTTACAACAACATCGATATCGGGAACTGTATATACGTTATCCTGCTCATCGTAAATCTTACAGCTCAGTTTTCCTTTACCGTCTTTTAGGGTGCTTAAATTGATTTCTCCTTCCCAGCTGACTTGCCCGCCGAGATGTTTGGTTATTTTATTTCCTGTAATTTCACCGCTTGATTCGGACATCCCGTCAACGGTAACCGTCGCTTCGATCTTTTTTATACCCGATCCGTCGTCGTGTGCAACACCGCGCACGATCCAATTTCCGCCGTCGTTCCGTATAATATACGGTGCTTTATATAAAAGACAATTGTATGTGCCCGCTCTATCAAGATTGGGGGCAAAAGACACCGTAGTTCCGCTGACGTTTGTTACCGTGCGGATCTTATCGTTAATTAAAAGGTGCAGCTTGCTGTAATCGGGAGTCGGGCCGGGCGCATACTCTTTTACTTTTTGTGCAAGATTGGAGTCCGTTATGGAAGATACTCTGACGTTTCCGCTGTATCTGTAGATAAATTCTCCTACATCACCTGTCGGAGCTGTAATATCGAAGTTCAGCTTTACGGTTTCTTCCCTGGACAAGTTTTGCCCCATATCAACTATTTCAATTTTTATCGATATCTCGCCTTTGCGTTTCGACGCATCGCTGAGCGTATTTAAATCCAAAGGAATTTGAAGCTTATAATTTTTTGCCCCAGGAGCAGCAGGCGCATGGGCGGTATCTTCGGCAATCCAGCCCTGCGATAACGCTTGCGACAAATTATATTTTTGATTGCCCAATAGTTCCGGAGATGAAATCTCGACGGTTTTTATTCCCGAGTCGTCATATAAAGAACCGATAAGTTTTTTCCCGTCAGTGATCCACATACCAGAGGCATAGTTTATCGGGTTTGAACCGTCCGATTTATTTACCAGCTTTAACGGATCTGGACTGCCGATAGTCGGGTAAGCTTTATCTATGAAGATTTTTACAGGCTCTGACCATGGACCGTATTTATTAGTAGTTTTATTTTTGGCACGGACTCTGAAATAAACATTCCAGTTTTGCCCGCTTGGATTGTTAAATGCTTCGTTTCCGTTTATTGAAATTTGCCAATTTGATCCTCCGTTAGGACCGTCAGTACCCGGTACAAGCTGGCCGTCGCCGCCTTTATGCCAATCGGCATCATAACCGCCGCCGGATGTTCCGAAGGTCATATTCCCGTTTGCGGTATCGTTAAAGTTGCCGTTTTTTGAAAACTGAATATAGACCTCACCGATGTCTGTCGGGAGCCCCAGTCGGGCAGCAGCCGTACCGAATATTTGGACAGTACCGCCCAAAGTTTGATTTTGCTGCGGTGAAAGTACTGTAACAACCGGCTTGTCCCCTGCTGAATCATAGCGGACTGTAGATTGCTTAACAGCTTTGTTTCCTATGTTATCCTCGGTCAAAATATAGACGGGAATATCGTACACCCCCGGATTCCCGCTAACTTCAGTACCGTGAGATGCAGGATTTGACGAAAAATCATCCAAGTTATACGTAAACTCCCATGAAACAGGAGTAGTTTTATCCATGACGCGCCAACCGGTGGTAGCGGGGGTCGGCACGGAAGCCTGTTTTCCTATGATGTACTTTGTACCGTCCTTGTTTACTCCGGCATGGGCATCGTCAACGCTTCCCATAATCCTTACGATTCCCGCCTGCTCGGCATTGGGCGGAGGATATTTTAAATCCGCTATGGGAGCTGTTGTATCTTTAATAAATGTTATTTCGGCATTAGCAGTCTGATTCGTACTATTCTTAGCCCAAAAATGAACTTTGTGCTCTCCTTCCGATAATGAAGTAATCGAAACAGTTGCAGCGGTTTTCCATTCGGTTCCGGAAGAGTACGGAAGTTCTGTATCGCCTTCTCCCGCTGCTCCATCAAATTTATAACATACTTTGGTAACCGGCTGCCCGGAAGAAACATTTGCAATGACATGAAAAGCTTCTTTTACAAAACCCGAAGGAGCGCCGGGACGTATCATGAGGTGGTTGCCTGCCGCTTCAAACTTGATAACGAAAGAGCCTCCGGGGGAATTATTTCTGTCATAAGCAACAAAATCATTATTTTGGGTATCTTTTCCTTCTACTTCTATGACATAACACCCGGCAGAAAAAGTAGCAGGATTCGGCAGTTGCCATTGTACGGTCAATTCACTTGTGCCGGTAACAACCTGATTAAGCTCGTCCTGTGTCGATAAATCCGCAAATTTTAAAGAATAAGCAGGGGTAGCGGACTGCACCAAATTCAATATTTTTTTATCGCCGGAAGCAACATACGCAACATCATCGTTGCATTTATACATATTGATGATAATACCGCTTGCTCTGTATCCATTGTAATCGAAAGTTTCAACCAATGAGGTGTTGTTTTTATTCGGAATGAGCTTGAGAGAAACTTTAGGCCGCACCGAACCGCTGAAAAACTCTACACCGGGATGAGGCAAATCCGCATCGGGAGTCGCTGCGGGATAGGATTGAGGAAAGTTGGTTCCATTTGTTACTTTAAAGCCGGGCGATTTATTCGGATCAAGCGTAAAAAAGGAAAATTTTTGAACGTCAGGGTCAACTTTGGTCATAATGCGGGCATTTTCCAATATCTGCTTTACTGACTGTCCCTCAGGATCATTGTCGTCATATAATTTTGCCAAAAGCTTCAGCGTTTTATTCGATGAAGAAGCTGAACCTTTTTTCCCCGCAAAATAATCGTTTATAACATCGGCGGTATACCCCTTTTCTAAAACCGATTTGATATCTCTATCCCGCAAATAATACCATTCTGAAGTGTTTCCCTCGCCTTGGTTTCCATCGCCTTTAAAAAAACGCGCATTATCTGTTAAAGATATATGGGCTTTAATTTTGGGGCTTGCGTGGTCGGCGTTATATTTATATAAAGGATCGGTAAAATCGGAAGCGTTTTTTGTAGCAGTAGCTATTTCTTCGTTTATATTTTTTCCGACAAATTTTTTCGATACGCTTATATTCGTCCCGTCAACTTTTAAAGTAAGATCCTCTATTTTGCTTCGATCTTCCGCTTGTCCTATGACTGTAAAAACCGAACCGTAAGGGTCGGCCTGTGCGGTACTATCATCGTTTATGATAATTGTCGACGGACGGGACACAATAAACACAGGAGGTGTGTTGTCTATCTTATAGGTCTTTGTAAATGTAGAAACTTTTCCGCCCTTGTCGGTAACGCTGACAATTGCCGTATATTCGCCATCGGGAATGGGATACACTTTTACCAGATCGTGCCCGGGTTCGGTTCCCGTCGATTCGTTATTTACATGTATTGTCCACGAAGCTGAAACATCACCTTTAGAAAATCCTTCAGCACGATACGCAGAGCTTCTTTCTTTCGTTTCGATATTTTCAAAAACAACCGAAATCGATTGGATACCGTCATCGTCCTTTGCCGTTCCTCTCAAAATAAATGAACCCCGTATCGGCGTTTCACCTGCATCAGGATAGGTAATCTCACCGCTCGGCGGAAGAATATCGATCTGACCGCCCAAACCTACATACGGTTTACAGGTAACACCTGCAAGGGCAGTTAATATAATCAGTACAAGAAATACTGCGCGATTCATCTTTTTCATAAGCCTTTTCTCCGCTCCATTGAGCAAGCGTTTCTAACACACTCCGGCGATAAAAACGCCCTGTAATTTCTTCTGCTTCGCTTCTCTGCGGCAGAACCTTACCGTCTTGCTTTCCCGTCTGAGCGGTAACGGCATGACCGGTACAACTTTCTGCTATCCCGCTTCCCGTATCGGCAGCAATAGCGCAAAACTTTAATGTTGCTAGTTGATAAACTTTTTGTACGATTACTTTTTATGGATGACTTTTAGAGGGCGGCAGATTACCGCATATATTACTAAATCTCATGTGATGTATACCGATAATTAAACATTTTGTCAAGCAAAAAATAAATCTTAAATCTTTATCCTGCCTTTGAAGCTGCGCATTAGCGTCAGTTTGTCGGTGTACTCCAAATCGCCGCCGACCGGCAGTCCCGATGCAAGACGGGTAACCTCGACGGGGAGATCGCGCAGCACCTTTTGGATATAAAGGGCGGTGGTATCTCCTTCGATTGTCGGGTTGGTTGCGAGAATCACTTCTTTTACCGCCGTACCGTATTCTTCCTCCGGTTCTTCTTACTGACCAATTAAGCGTACATTGTATCAGAGTTGCTTCTCATGCTAGTATCAACATTATGTTACGGCATACAATATTTTTTATATTACTACTGTCCGCCTACACCGCTACAGCAACGGATACACACATACAAGGCCGTATTCCTTCTCCGCTGTACGGTATAACGCTTGACGATGTTTCAGAGCATTCTATCACAGCTATCATAGATGCAATTAAAGCACTACCGGTAAAACCGACAGCACGTATTGTTATTGATGCTGACAAAAAGCCGGCTGATTTTGTTTCACTTCTCGCCGGTATTCACGAAGTCGCGTATATTATGCTTTGTCCATGCGATTCGTATGATATGGCTTTTTATAAAACAGCCGAATCCTATAAGGCGCGTTTCGCCGAATGTGCGGCATATCTCACGCCGTACGTAGATATTTGGGAAATCGGAAATGAAGTCAACGGAGAAGGATGGTTGGGCGGTTCGGAGAAATTGATTGCCGAGAAGGTTTATACGGCGTGGAAATACATACATCAGCAAGGTTTTGCAACGGCACTTACCGCATATATGGCTGATCCGGATTCTCAAAGTATAACAATGGAGGACTGGCTTTTAAACTATATTCCACCTGATATGCGGAATACACTTGATTATGTATTAGTCAGTTACTATGACGATGATAATGACGGTAAGCATGAAGAATGGCAGAGTATGTTCAAAAATCTGTATAATATGTTTCCTAATTCTTTGCTTGGATTCGGTGAATGCGGGTTTGCAAAACCACACAACGCAGGAAAAACCTTCAATGCCCAGGCAGATAGATATTATCGTATGCTCCCCTATAACCACCGCTATATCGGCGGCTATTTTTGGTGGTATTGGCAGGAAGACTGTATTCCTCATAAACAAAATTCGCGTTGGAGCAAAATAGCCGATAATTTTTTGTGGATGAAAGAACAATACCGCTAAACAAGACAATACAAAAAGCGTCGCCGTTAAAAACCAAAGTTTTTAACGGCAATGCCCAAAACTTTTATTTTACCTTACAAAAACACTACTTTCCTACATAGAATGCCGCGCGGTAATCCGAACTGGTTTTAAACCCTACCGCAACAGGCATCTTCTCCGTAGTATTGTAATACTTTGCCTTTGTTTCAATACAGATACGGCCGTTTGCTGCCCGTTGGTTAAGCGGAGCGGTCATTGTTTCCCAGCCAGCTACATCCGTTCCCGTATTGTTAAAGTCCATAGAGGTTTTATAGGCAATCCGGATAGCATCGTACGAGTTGGGACGGGACATATACGTAATATAGGGAGTTGTGCCGTCCATGGTCATATCTATAGACATACCGGAATCATCCAGTACTTCCGACTCTCCAAACGTATACTTTGTTGAACCGTCATCGGACATATTCGTAGATTTTACGTACACGAGCTGCCCCTTGGTGTTTTGGAACGCGATATGCAAAACCCCATCACTGCCGATACATGCATTTATATAGTCGCTTGCAATCTTACCGTTCGGATCCGAAGAATCGAGAACCTTTTGAATTGTCCAATCGGCTGACGACGTAGGCTGTTTTGACGTACTTCTTGCAAGACGTAAGCTGCCGGTTGCGGCATCCATGTACACAACAACAGGATAACCATTCTTAGTTACCGTAACGGCAACGGATTCCCACACTGCATTTGAAACGGAAAGCCCTGGTTCAAAATTACTCAATACATACGGAGATGCATAAGTTGAACCGTTGGGGCTCACAAATGTAAATTTCTTTTGATCAGCCGGAGCATCAGCCGGAGCGTCAGGTACTGCACATTCTCTATCGGTTACGTCGGTATTGCCGTCTATCACGCACCACGGCAGCGCCTTGAGGCTTGTATTCGGCGTTTTACTGTCATCAACCCAGGCAAATTTTGCAGCTGCAGTTAATCTGTCATAATAGACAACGTAGATGTTATCGCCGGAACGTACAGTCCGTATGTTTTTAAACTGCTGCAATTCATTATCGTAGGTAAACAACTCAAACCGATAGCCCTTATAATCACGATATATCTTGGGCGCATCTTTATCATAGAGGTATATACCGCCCGCATTTACGGAGTTAGTATCATTCCATAGGTATTTTTTTCCGTCTGTGCTGGTTGTACCATTGCCCCAATCCGTAGCACTTCCGTTATGATAATTTGCAGCATAGAGTACATTTACTTCCCCTCCATTTACGGTTATATCCGTTTCTTCCGGCGGATCGTATACGTGAAGCACCCTGCGTGTACCGTTTCCGTCTACAGCTACGGCAACAGGAGTATCTCCCGTAAATTGATTTGAATAATACACATCCGAGTTTGAATAATTACTGAACGAAGCATACAGCTCACCGTTACTATCTTTAGTCATTGCAGGATAAATGGCATTTTTGCTGCCCTTAAAGGTATCTTCCTTACTTACACGCCAAATATGCACAAATCTGTCGTCGGAATGTTTCGCGGTTCCGTATGTATCGGATTTTTCCGTATTACTTGCGGTATAGGCATTTATATTATTTACCGCAGCAACACCGTTTACCACAAGATGCAGATAACCGTCTTTTGCCGTATCCGGCACTTTAAAGGTAAAACTCTTCTTATCACTACTTAATGTCAGACTCTCCATTTCAACTGGAAAAGAACCGCTTCCGTCTTTATTTGCGGTAATCTTTAAAGAGGGAGTGCTTCCGTCCAAGTTAAAACCTGTAAGTGTGTTGCCCGCTTCCCCGCGTAGTAAGGGTATGGCACCGCTTCGAGCTCTGTTTGTATTGTACGTACTGTTTCTGCTGACACCGGTAATATACGGCACCACGTTAACACTTATCGAAGAATCATTTGTTGTATCTTTATACAGCGTAGCAGTCACAAAACCGGTATCTACCGCATTTATAAGCTCAATCTTATTACCGGTAACTGATTTTACGCGGGTTAAGTGCTGTGCTTCACCCTTAGTAAAGAGAATAAACTGACCGGGCTTGGCAACGGCAAAATCCGCATGTTCCGCCGTATCATTAGTATCGCGGGTTAGAGAAGAAGATGAGGAAGACGGATCGGCAGCCGAGGTTCCTGAAGAATTGGTTCCGTCATGAGCCGAAACACTGATTGTCTTTCCAAGACCTACAGACGTTTTTTCACTGTCCCATTCCAGCTTCCATTTTACATAGTAGCCGAGATAGTCGTATTTAGACTCTTCAACTTTAAACTTGATATTCTTTGAAGCATCTTCGCTTATAGACCATGTATTATTGGTGTTCGTAACAGTTATGTTTGAAGCGTTAGGAAGCGTTGCCGTAAGTGTCTTGAGCTGAACATTATCATATGCAAAGCCGCGTAGGGTAACTTTACCCGAAACGGAAGAGTAATCGTTGCCTAAGCTGTTAATCTTTGCAATTTCCACATGTCCGTTAGCACGACTGTTTTGATACAGAGAGTTATCGGTTTCGCTATTCCAATGGAAAGGCAGGATAACAACCGTCGGCGGCTTAGTGTCAAGCGCATCAAAAAGTGTAGTAATGTCTACCTTAGCCCAAGAACTCGTAGTACCTGGATCAAAACCGTATGCCTCATCCCACAACTCAAGCTTTATTGTCGTAGGCGTACCGTTTGAGTTATTTATTTTATTTGCCCCCGAGCCGAAGTGAGTTGTTAAGTCAATTTCGCTGCCGGATGTTACCGCGGTAAGATCCTGCAATAGAGTTCCGTCACTTTTTCTCAGGCGGTATTTTACGGTACCTTGTCCGCCGGAAAACTCAACCTTAATCTTTGAATTGGTTGTGCTCTTAAAGGCAAAGTTTTTGCTTTCCACAGTCTTGGTCTGATTCAATTGAGCATCGTTGGTATCTTTCGTTACCGTCGTCTGTGGATCCGTTTCTGCAGGATTGAGTTTATCGGTTGTTACCGGTTGTCCACCGATTTCGGTTTGTAGTATAACTTTAGAAACCTTTACCGGCTTGTTTTTTACCACGACATCAACACCGGGCGTCATATACGTATTACCACTCTTGTCGGTTATGGTATAATGCAGCTTGCCCTTACCATCAGATACGGAACCAAAATCAAGCTCTCCCTTCCACGTAACGGTTCCACCAAGCTGTTTGGTAATTCTGTTTGTCTGATGAGTTTCGTTTATGACCGTTTCAGGTGAATCAATGCCGTTGACGGTTACATGTACCTTCACTTCTGCAACACCTGAACCACTATCATTCGCCACACCATTGACAATCCATTTCCCACTGTTGTTTTTGTATATCAGCGTTTCCGGTTTATACAGAATATAGCTGTGGCGTCCAGCAGTAAGAGCCGGAGAGGCGGTAAATTCAATCTTATCGCCCGTTACTTTCGTTGCCGTGAGTATATGATTGTCCGCCAGTATTTTGCATCCACCGCCGGAAGATTCTGTAGCGCCTAAATCTTTCACTTTTTGCGCCAGCTGTGCGTCAGTTATCGAATCAGAAGCAAAATTCCCGATATTCATATATTTATCGGTACCGAAATCACCGATAGGATCGGTGGTGTCGAAGCGGAAGGTAAACGTTTGTTGTGTACTCAATGCCGGAGATGTTGTATTTTCTGTAATGGAAATAGTTACACTAAACTCTCCAGCCGCTTTTGCAGCAGAGCTCAGCGCATCTAAGTCGAACGGAATCTTTAGCTCATAATTTCCGTCTGCAGCATCAGCTATCCAACCCGCTGCTTTAGCTTGAGCAAGATCATAGTTCACACCGCCAGCCAAACCGGTTGATGCAATTTGAACAGCCTTTATACCCGAATCGTCTTTTAATGAGCCGATCAGTTTTTTATTGCGTCCTACCCACATATTAGGCGTATAGTCTTTTGCGTTTGCACTGCCGGCAAGAACGGTACTCGAAGAATCGTCTACTTTAACGGCATTGGGACTTCCAATCGTAGGAGCAGACTTATCGACGATTATTTTTATTTTATCGCTCCAGTCTCCCATCGATGTACCATTTTTATTTTTCGCACGGACTCTAAAATAGACATCTTGGTTTTGATTGGTTGCATGATTAAATGAACCGTCGCCGTTTATACTGATTCTCCAGTCTGCGCCTCCGTTAGTATCTGTCCCTGGAATAAGCTGTCCGTTTCCACTATTGTACCAATTGATTGTACCAAATGTTCCATCTGCGGCAGAGGTAAAATTACCATCACGAGAAAATTGAATATATACTTCACGCACCGCTGCCGGTCCACCTTTAGGTACACTTGCAGTTCCGAATATCTGTATAGTACCGCCTAATTTTGTAGTAGGAGTAGTATTCTGCGGTGAAAGTACTTTCACAATCGGCTTTGTTCCCTCAGTATCAAAGAGTATCTGTTTTTCATGTACAGCTTTATTCCCCAGTTCGTCTTCCGTAAAAACATATAACGGTATTTTTCTATATCTACCGATAACCGCACCGTATTCCGATGAAGGAACGTTATCCAAATTGATGTGAATACTCCACGAACCTTTTGTCGAAGTATCAGGAGCATCTTTCATTATTTTCCAGCCGGCAGCAGTATCAACCGTCGGCGCAGGAGTCTTTTTACCCAGTATGTATTTGGTTTTTTCGGGATTTACTCCGGCCCATTCATCGCTGACTCGGCCTGAAACGACAATCTCTCCCGCTTGCGGATTGGTTTCTTCAGGATATACTATTTCAATTGTCGGACCCGTGTTATCGACGGTAAATTCGGTAGTATCCGTATCGGTAGAACCGGAACTTGTTTTTGCTAAAAAGTGAATTTTATGGATGCCGTCCGAAAGAGGTGCCCCATTCCAAAGAAGCTTCCCCTGCGAATCAGTAGTTAAAACAACCGTCGCTTTGTAGCGAGGATTGCCCGGGTCGGAACTGACCTTTGTAAGAATCTTTGTTGTATCGGGACTACCGGCATTTACCGGTGCACCTATATTGTAATATACAGCACCAGTCGAATCGATACCGGTAACATCCGCTTCTATATCCACAGTTGTATTTTTAAAGCCTTGCGGACGGATCGGCCGTATTCTCGGACCGCTTCCGGTAGCAAGAAAGTTTATGATATAAAGGCTGTTGCTTACCGTATTAGAGGTGTCATAGGCTTCAAATTTATTTGAATCGGCTCCGGAGGTGTCGGAACCTTTAACCTTTACGGCATAGTATCCTTCACCCCAAGACGGATCAAAGACACATTTTACACGTAACTTTCCATCTACTACCGTAATATTGCTTGTATCCGTCAACTCAGAAAACTTTACCAGTTTCTTCTCTTCACAATTTACATCATTTTTTAAGCTGTCCGCTTCATTCGTGCCGGCCGCTTTATTCCATTTGTGTAAAACGATCTCAATATTGCTTTCCTTATACCTAGCAAGGTCAAAGCCGGCCGTCAATGGAGTGTTATTTTTATTACGGATAAGCTCTATCGAAAATGCCGTTTCACCTCCGCTTTTAAAGAGCATCGACGTAGCGTCTGAAAGAGTTAAAGCAGGCTCTACAGGTAAACTTTTTACGCCGACAACTGTAAAACCGGGAGATTGGCTCGGATCAAGTTTAAAAGTGCTGCGCTTTTCAGTCATTTTAATCATCGTCGTTTTAAGTATATTCAAAGCTGCCGTATCGTTGCGCAATTCTTTTATTTTTTTATCATGCTCGTCTTTATCCGACCCCTTTTTACCGGCAAAATAATCGCTGATTACTTCAGGCGTGTAGCCTTTTGCTATGACATCTGTATAAATGCTATCCCACTGATAATACCAATCGGCTTTATTACCTTCGTCTGTTACCCCCCCAGTATATTTGCGGGCATTATCGTATAAATATAATTGACTTCTGATAGGCTTTGTTTTATCCTGCGCTTGCAAATTATATAAAGGATTTGTTTCATTGCCTGAAATGACTTCCGATACGGCAACCCGTGCGTTTATATTGTTGCCCACGAACATATTAGTTATATCAATCGGCGGCGTTCCCGGAACATGCACATTCAGTTTTTCAACGGTATTTTTTTCACCCACCTGCCCCACAACAGAAAAAGTCGAACCATAACCGTCTGAAGGATCCGATGGTGAAGGAGAGGTACTTTCATCAACAAACATCGACGGCCGCTGCACGATAAACACCGGCGGGGTGTTGTCTATTTTATAGTTCTTGGTAAATGTGGACGTCTTTCCAACCTTGTCGGTAACGCTGACAATTGCCGTATATTCACCGTCGGGAATGGGATACACTTTTACCAGCTCATGCCCGGGTTCGGTTCCCGTCGATTCATTATTTACGTTTATTGTCCACGAAGCTGAAACATCCCCTGCGGAAAATCCTTCGGCGCGATACGCAGAGCTTCTTTCTTTTGTTTCGATATTTTCAAAAACAACCGAAATCGATTGAATACCGTCATCATCGCTTGCCGTTCCCTTTAAGACAAACGAACCCCGTATCGGCGTCTCACCCGCATCAGGATAGTCGATCTTCCCGCTCGGCGGAAGAATATCGATCTGACCGCCCAAGCCTACATACGGTTTACAGGTAACACCTGCAAGAACAGTTAATACAATCAGTACAAAAGATACTACGTGATTCATCTTTTTCATAAGCCTTTTCTCCGCTTCATTGAGCAAGAAAACTATCCAAAACCTGAAGTTTATGGACAGCCCCACGCTCCGGCGATAAAAACGCCCTGTATTTTCTTCTGCTTCGCTTCTCTGCGGCAGAACCTTACCGTCTTGCTTTCACCTCTGAGCGGTAGCGGCATGACCGCTACAACTTTCTGCTATCCCGCGTCCCCTATCGGCAGCAATAGCGCAAAACTTTAATGTTGCTAGCGATAAACTTTTTGTACGATTACTTTTATGGATGACTTTTAGAGGGTGGCAGATTACCGCGTATATTACTAAATCTCACTTGACGTATACCGATAATTAAATATTTTGTCAAGCGAAAAATAAATCTTAAATCTTTATCCTGCCTTTGAAGCTGCGCATTAGAGTCAGTTTGTCGGTGTACTCCAAGTCGCCGCCGACCGGCAGACCCGATGCAAGACGGGTAACCTCGACGGGAAGATCGCGCAGCACCTTTTGGATATAAAGGGCGGTGGTATCCCCTTCGATTGTCGGATTGGTTGCGAGAATCACTTCTTTTACCGCCGTACCGTTGCCGATACGCTTAACGAGGCTTGCAATACGGAGCTGTTCCGGCCCGATGCCTTCAAGCGGCGCGATAACACCGCCGAGTACGTGAAAAAGCCCCCGGTACTCGCCCATGCTCATCAAGGTATAAACATCCTGCGGCTGCTCCACTACGCAGATGCAGGAGCCGTCCCGTCCCGGATCGCTGCAGATAGTGCACACATCTTGATCGGTAAAAGCGCCGCATATCGGGCACGGTTTAATACTGTCGTGAAGCTTGTAGAGGCTGTCTGCCAGCCGGTGGGCATAGGGAGGCTCTTGCTTGAGGATATGATATGCGAGCCGAGCGGCACTCTTTTTTCCGATACCCGGCAGGCGGCATAAATTGTCGATAAGGTCTTCAAGCGCGTTCATTATGACGGCATTCCTCCTGCAAGCGCGGCAAGCGGTCCCATTTTCTCCTTCAAGGTATCTTTAATTTTTTCTATTGCATCGGTATGAGCCGAGCGGATTAGGTCTTGTAACATCGGAATATCGCGGTTATCGACAGCAATAGGATCCAATTCGACTTTTACCATATCGAAGGTACCGCTCAGCGTTACCTTTACCAAGCCGCCGCCCGAAACGCCTTGCACGCGGAGCGCTGCCAGTTCTTCTTGCATTTTCCCGAAATGAGCCTGCAAGTCTTTTGCATTTTTCATTAATTCAAACGGATTTATATTCATTATTCTTCCTCCGGTTCTTCTACAACCGCTTTTTTCTGTATGTCAACGATACTGCCCTTGATATTACGCCGTACCATCTCTACCCGCGCGGGGACGGATACTTTTTGCACTGTCTCTTCTTGAGCGAGTGTTATTTGTATTTTCAATTCTTTGCCGTAAAGCTCCGCCGTCTTTCGGGTTAGGATATTTTTTTCCCGCTGCAGCTGCTGTACTTCAAAAGGGGTATGAACAGCCATATACAGGATGCCGTCCCGTTCGCTCCAGTTGAGCGTTTTACCGACCGCCGCCGACAACATCGTATGTTCTATGAGTAGATGCTGAATAAGCGCGTCCTTGAGCTCATCGATGCTCTGCACACGGGGCGGCGGTGGGGTTCCAATTGGCGACTGCCGCACTGCCGAAGGCTGCGGTACCGACACCGGCGGCTGAATCTGCGGCGTTCCCTGCGGTAGCGGGACATCCCGCTGCTGCTGCACCGGCGCTGCTCCGGTTGCCGGATGCTGTACCGCCTGTTGCTGCACCGCTCCGGTTACCGGATACTGAGTATAACCTAGCGGAGCATTGGCCGAAATTCCTGTCTGCGAGGTGCCGGCTATTCCGTCCGAAACAGGTATCCCGGCCGATGCGGTATTTCCGTAAGTACCGGCAGCCCTCAGCGAAGAGAAGCCGCCGGTCTTAAAAAAGGGGAGTCAGCCCCGCCTTTTTGCGGCACCCCGCTGCCGGGCAACGCTCTGGTTGCAGATTGAACTGCCGTAGGTACGCCCGCGAACAGCGCTTGAGCCGCATCAAAGGCTTCTTTCAGTTCCTTTGGGGAAACATAGTCGGAAAGCCATGCAAGGCGGGAAACCGTTAATTCCAGTTCATAACGCGGATTAAGCGAGAACCGGAGATCTCTGAAAAGCTGCAAAAACAGATAGAGAGCGCGCTCAAGCTGCTGGGCATTCCAGCCTGTCAGTATCTCCTGCGGGAACCGCTCCGCGCGCTGCCCGATTAAAGCCTCTTTTGTAATACCTTGTTGTATTAATAGAAGACTGCGGAGATAGTTAGTGCAGTCTACCGTAAATTGCTCGGTAGAAACACCGTTTTGCAGAATAGTATCAAGGGTGAGCAGCGCGGCGGCGGCATCTTTTTGAACGCAAGCAGTCAGCAAGGCTCCGATCGAATCGGTACCCGTTAAACCAAGTGTGCTCTGTATTTTTTCAAAGGTGATATGCCCGTCCGAAAAGGCAGCCACCTGATCAAACAAGGTGTAGCAATCGCGCACGCTCCCGGTAGCCTCGCGCGCAATCCAGTACAACGCCTCGTCGTCAGCCTCGATATGCAGCTCCGCCGCCGCCTCTGCTAAAGCCTGTTTAAGCACTTCTACATCGACTAATTTAAAGTTAAAGTGCTGACAGCGGCTTTTGATGGTTGCCGGAACCTTGTGCAGTTCGGTTGTTGCAAAAATAAAGATAACATACGGAGGCGGCTCTTCGATCGTTTTCAGCAACGCATTGAAAGCGCTCGTGGAAAGCATATGAACTTCGTCGATAATGTAGATTTTATACCGGCTGGTATTGGGCGGAAAGAGAATTTCGTCCTTGATTTGCCGCACATCGTTGACACTCGTATTCGATGCGCCGTCTATCTCGATAACGTCGATACTTGAACCGGCCGTAATTTCGCGGCACGAGGTACAAACTCCGCAGGGAGTAGCGACCGTTCCCGTTTCACAGTTGAGTGCCTTGGCTAAAATACGCGCCGAACTGGTTTTACCGCATCCGCGCGGCCCCGAAAAAAGATACGCATGGGCTATTTTCCCCGCTTCAATAGATTTTTGCAGCGTCGCCGCAACAAAATCCTGCCCTAATAAATCTTCAAATCGCTGAGGCCTGCGCCGTGTCGCCGTTACTTGGTACTCCATTCGGAGATAGTATCATAAATTGAGGTTTGGATAAAGTATTTACTCACGTAAAAATCTAACGGAAAGTCTTGCCCTCTAATCGAAAGACTCCTTGTCTAACAAGTCATACACTGATATAGTACACTATGCACACAGAAAAAATTATTATCCTTGATTTCGGAGGGCAGTATATTCAGCTCATTGCCCGCCGTATCCGCGAATGCGGTGTTTATTGTGAAGTACTTCCTTTCGACGCAGAGCTTACCCGTATACAAAGTATTTCTTTAAAGGGAATCATCTTATCCGGAGCGCCCGACTCCGTGTATGCCGATGATGCGGCAACCTGCAATCCTGAAATATTCAACTTAGGGGTACCGGTGTTGGGTATCTGTTACGGAATGCAGCTGATGACCTATTTGCTCGGCGGAAAAGTGCAGCCGGCAGAAAAAAGCGAATTCGGTAAGACAAAGCTGTACACCGGCAAAGATGCGGCAGGTGCAGCGCTTTGGAAGGACTGTCCGGCAGACTCCATCGTGTGGATGAGCCACAACGACAGCGTATCCGCCCTCCCCGAAGGGTTTACAACCATTGCGAAAACGGATAACTGTCCTATCGCCGCTATGGCAAATACCGAATGCGGGTACTACGGCGTACAATTCCATCCCGAAGTATTACACTCCGTATACGGCACACAAATGCTCAAAAACTTTGTGCGCGGCATTTGCGGATGTACCGAAGTATGGAACGCCGCAACCGCCGCCGATTCGGTCATTCAGGAAATAAAACGAAAGGTCGGCAACAAAAAGGTTATTTCGGCTCTGTCGGGCGGGGTTGATTCCTCCGTCGCTTCGGTGCTGGTGCATAAGGCTGTCGGCGATCAGCTTACCTGTATCTTTGTCGATCACGGACTTTTACGCAAAGATGAGGCGGCACAGGTGCTGAAAACCTACCGCGAAACACTCGGTCTTAACATCATCCATGTGGATGCCTCCGAGCAGTTCTTAAAAAAACTTGCCGGAGTAACCGAACCCGAACGCAAGCGGAAGATTATCGGTGAGGAATTTATCCGCGTTTTTGAAGAAGAAGCGAAAAAAATCGGCACCGTCGATTTTTTGGTGCAGGGAACCATTTATCCCGACGTTATTGAATCGGGCGGAAGCAAAAAAGCCGCGGTTATTAAATCCCACCACAATGTCGGCGGTCTCCCCGAACATATCGACTTTAAAGAATTGATAGAACCGCTGCGGATGCTATTTAAGGATGAGGTACGTGCACTCGGCAAAGCGCTCGGTATTCCCGACGAACTGGTTAAACGGCAGCCATTCCCCGGCCCGGGACTTGCGGTACGTATATTAGGAGAAATCACCCCCGAACGGCTGCATCTGGTACGCGAAAGCGATGCCATTCTCCGCGAAGAAATTGCGCAGGCGGGCTTGGCGGATTCTATTTGGCAGTATTTTACCGTATTCCCCAATGTCCGCACGGTCGGCGCTATGGGCGACGGCAGAACGTATGACAACCTGATAGCGATACGGGCGGTAACCTCCGTCGATGCGATGACGGTTGAGGTCGCGGAAATTCCGTATCCGCTGCTGCAGAAGATTACGCTCCGTATCATCAACGAAGTCAAAGGCATCAACCGCGTGGTGTACGACATTACGCCCAAGCCGCCCGCAACCATCGAATGGGAGTAAAAGAAGCGTATGAGCGTTTCCCGTCTTCGCATAAAGCATTTTTTTAGCCATCCTTTCCTCCTTATTACCCTGCTTTTGCTATTTCTTTGCTTTTCATGCAGGTCGGTTCCCCCGTCCATTCCTAAAGCGATTATGGGTACCGGACGCATGACGCAGGAACAACTCGTTTCGTTCTTTTTAATGCAAACCGCATTAGCGCAAACAGAAGAAGTTGATCAGGAAAAGGTCGAGCGGTTGGCAGGGTATTATGTGAAAGAATCCTCAGCTGAAGGAATAAATGCCGATATCGCTTTTGCACAGATGTGTTTGGAAACCGGCTTTTTACGGTTCGGCGGATTGGTAACCGCAGACATGAACAATTTTTGCGGACTCGGCGCGATCAATGCCGAAAATCCGGGTTTGGTGTTTCCCGACGAGCAAACGGGAGTCAGAGCGCATATTCAGCATCTAAAAGCATACGCCAGCGCCGAACCGCTCAAACTTCCATCCGTAGATCCTCGTTACCGTTACGTAAACCCGAAAGGCAAGGCGCCGCATATTTATAACCTTGCCGGAACGTGGGCATCGGATCCCGCTTACGGGCATAAAATAGACCAGCTGCTGCGCCGCATGTACGCAGGGTTGTAACGAAAATATAACCGGTAACCTCTAAAAAACTCAATTTTTGAGGTTATTTTAAATTGATTTACAAAGGAGATCACTATGACAATAGCTGAACGTATTAACGTATTACGCAATAAAATGGCGGAATGCGGCTTCGACGCGTATTATATTCCAACCGCCGACCCGCATCAGTGCGAATATCTTGCCGAACACGATAAGACCCGCGTCTTTATTTCCGGCTTTACCGGCTCTGCGGGCGCCGTATTGGTTACAAAAGACAAGGCCTTTTTATGGACTGACGGCCGGTATTTTTTACAAGCTGAAAAAGAATTACAAGGAAGCGGCATCTTCTTGCAAAAGAGCGGAGAACCGAATGTACCGACCGTATTTGAATATCTTGCACAGACGCTTCCTGCGGGAAGTACGATCGGTATGGACGGGAAAGTGATAGCGGTTAATTCGTTTGCACAGTTTAATTCGTCGCTTCCCGATATGAAGTTTGTTATCGACCGTGATCTCATCGGGGAGATGTGGACGGATCGGCCTGCGCCCGTATTAAGCACTGCCTTTTTACTCGATGTCCGCTACACGGGAAAATCCGCGTCGGAAAAAATCAAAGAAGTCCGCGCGGCGCTTCGGGAAAAGAAAGCGGAGGCAACGGTTATCGGGGCTTTGGAGGATGTTTGTTACCTTTTTAATATCCGCGGCAATGATATTGAATGCACGCCGGTTGTTACCGCCTATGCCTTGGTTGATATGCAGAGGACACGGCTTTACATCGACGCGCGGCAAATGACGGATGAGGTGAAGGCGGCGCTGGAAAAAGAAGGCGTGTCGGTTGCTCCTTACGAAGCGGTTTTCGCCGATGCCGAAAAGTTACAGGGTACGGTCTACATTGATCCGGCACGGACAAATATCTTCTTACGCAACAAGATTAAGGCGAATATCATAGAAGGCCTTAATATCACTTCTTCGATGAAAGCGGTGAAAAACGAAACCGAAATTAAAAACTACCGGAATGCATTCCTCAAAGACGGCATCGCGATGGTCAAAATCCTCAAATGGGTGGAAGACCATGCCGATAGCGGCGTTACCGAATGGGACGTTTCCGAACAGCTGCTGCGCTTCCGTGCCGAACAGCCGGACTTTATCGAAGCGAGCTTTACCACGATTGCAGGATACGGAGCAAACGCCGCGATTATCCACTACGGGCCTAAAAAAGAAACGGCCGCTACCTTGCAGCCCAAAGGCTTTTTGCTGCTCGACTCAGGCGGACAATATCGAGACGGAACAACGGATATTACCCGTACCATCCCGCTCGGCCCGCTCACCGCGGAAGAAAAAGAGGATTATACGCTGGTACTCAAAGGGCATATCCAGCTCGCTTTAGCAAAGTTCCCCGAAAACACGACCGGCTATAAGCTTGATATTCTTGCCCGCAATCCGCTTCGGAAATACGGCAAGGATTATAAGCACGGTACCGGACACGGCGTCGGGTATGTGCTGTCCGTTCACGAAGGGCCGCAGAATATCGGGCTCCGCTATACGGACGCTCCGATGAAGGCGGGTATGATTACCTCCAACGAGCCCGGCTTTTACTGCGCCGGAAGTCACGGTATCCGCATCGAAAACCTCACACTGACAAAGGAATGGAAAACGACTGAGTACGGCACCTTCTTGAAGTTTGAAACGCTGACGCTCTGCCCGATCGACACACGGCCGGTGGTGAAGGAGCTACTGCTTCCCGAAGAACTCAAGTGGCTGAATGATTATAATCAAGCGGTTCGCACGGCGCTGGAACCTCATTTGGATGAGGCACATCGTGCATTCTTAAAAGAGCGGACACAGGCACTGTAAGAGGGCTGAGGAGTAAAATAATGAAATCTGATTGATTTTTCATGTATTCCATTATATAGTTATGAGTGGAGGCTCAATATGGCAATGTTACAAGTCCGCGATATAGATGATCGATTATATGATAGGCTAAAATTTGTTGCGAAATTGGATAACCGCTCAATCAGTCAGCAAGTTATTACAATTTTACAGGATTATTTTACTTCAATTCCCATAAAACAAAAAAATGCCACGGAAGAATTCTTAAAACTTGCAGGTTCTTGGGAAGATAGCCGAACTACAGAAGCAATAATCGATGATATTTATAGTTCGCGCGTAAATTCTACAAGATTTGAGGCATTAGATGGCATATTTAATTGATACGGATATAATAATTTTTGCTCTTCGTAAAGATAAGTCGGTTCTGATAAAATTTGAAGAGAACAAGAACATCCCCATTTCAATTTCAATGATCACTTATGCAGAGCTGATTTTTGGAGCAAAGCGTTCTCAAAACGAACAGCAAAACATGATTAAAGTAAGGCATATCCGTGAACTTTATCCGATTGAAGACTTAAACGAAGGTGTGATGGAAGTTTTTGCCGATATAAAAGCAAAAATGTTTAACAATGGAATACGAATTGAAGATATGGATTTATTGATTGCAGCAACAGCAATTTACAATGATTTAACACTGGTAACAAACAATGTGAAGCACTTTGAAAAAATCCCATATTTAAAATTGGAAAACTGGAAAAGTTAGGAAACCTAATGCCTGCTTCAATCCGCCATTGCTCTGCAATGCAGGGTAAACAAATGTTAAGATGATAGGAAGATAGAGCAGATGACGGAAAAGCGGACAGCCGCAGGACAAATTATCATGGGGCTTGACCCCGGACTTGCCCATACCGGCTACGGCATTATTACTGTGTCCGGCAGCAGGATGCGCTGTATCGATTACGGTGTTATTCAAACGGAAGCGAGACAGGTACAGGGGGACCGGCTGCTCATTGTCTTTGACCGGCTCACGGAGCTTATCCGCACATACCAACCCGCCGCAGCCGGTATCGAAACGCTCTATTTCGCAAAAAACGTAACGAGCGCTTTGAGTGTTTCGGAAGCACGCGGCGTAACACTGCTTGCCTTAGCGCAGGCAGGTGTCCCCGTCTTTCAATATGCACCGAACGCTATTAAAAAAGCGGTTACCGGCATCGCGCAGGCGGAAAAACAGCAAGTGCAGCTGACCGTCCAGCTGCTGCTCGGACTTAAAGCGATACCGAAACCCGACCATGCCGCCGATGCGCTGGCGGCGGCGATTACATATGTGAATACAGTACCTACCTTTTGAAATATACGGCGCATCTGCTGCGTTGCCTTGCCAAAAGTGTACATCCTTGTACACTTTTGGCAGCGAGTTTCAGCATCGCTGAAACATCGCTTCTGATATAACCAGCGGCATCCCTGCCGCTTCTGTAATAAATGCTCAACGTATCAGAACGGACATGGATGTCCGTGGCTATAGTAGTAGCGAGATTTGGGCTATGCACAAATCTCGTCGTTAAAAAGCGTACAGGGACGTACGCTTTTTAACAGTCTATTTCAAAAGGCTCACGGAAAAATGCTGTTCAAAAAGCATCAGCCTTGCTTATTCTGCAGCTATGTGGAACCGCCACTCCCTATGACGGAAACTTGGCTGATGTGTTTATCATGGAGCAAGCGAAGGGTTGTTTTTTTTATATGGGCTGTATATACTGTTCCAATGCTTTTTTATTTATCGGGGCTTCTTTCTTCATTCTACGGCCCCATGCGGCTTTTACAATCATATCTCGTACTTATTTCAATTTCATTTTATGTAGGCTTTTTTTTAACGGTATTCATTTTACCGCGCTTTTATGCCCGTTTACCGAAAGACAGAGGAAAGGAATTCGGTATTTCTCCTGAGGCAGCAAAAGGAAAACCGACCGGCGGCGGTGTCGTCTTTATTACGATTTTTGTCGTTATGATTTTCCTGCTGATCATGCCTTCGGGTACGCAAATAGCGGTACTGGTTTTAACATGGTTGGTGATGCTCACCGGCTATCTTGACGACCGGTCGGTTAATCCGTGGGGAGAATACCGGAAAGGCGCATTGGATTTAGTGTTGTCGCTGATTACTGCGACAGTGCTCTTTCATTGGTATTTTGACGATTCCATTTCTTACTGGATTCCGTTTATGAGTCAAAGTATCGCGGTACATCCTGCCGTATTTTTTACGGTTTCCGTTTTAATTTTATGGTTTTCTATCAATACGACAAACTGTACCGATGGAGTAGACGGACTTTCCGGAACCCTCATTTTGATGGCGCTTATTTCGCTTGGTATGGTCTTCTATTTTATTATCGGGAACGTAAAAGTTTCGGAATATCTGCTTATTCCGCATCGGGTAGATGGCGCGCAGTGGGCGCTTATCTGCTTTAGTCTTTCCGGCGTACTGATGGGATACCTGTGGCACAATGCCTATCCAAGTAAGGTGATGATGGGAGATGCCGGTTCCCGCGCACTCGGCTTTTTTATCGGCGTATTGGTTATTATTTCGGGCAATCCCTTCTTGCTGTTAATGACCAGCGGAATGATTCTGCTCAACGGCGGCACAGGCCTCGTTAAAGTGGCGTTATTACGCTTTTTTCATATCCGTATTTTTAGGAATATCCGGTTCCCGCTCCATGACCACATGAGGAAAAACCTTCAATGGTCATCGACGCAGGTATTGATAAAATTCCTTATTTTGCAACTGCTGATTACGCTTGCCGTATTTGCAGTCTTATTCAAAATCCGCTAAGCTTTGACTGACTCTGATCGCAAGAGCGCTGTGTGCAGTTCATACGATACGCGTAATATCGGTATGGCTATGCAGGATGAGCCTGACCCGCTGTTTATCCGGAGTAAAGCGCTTATCGGAACGGAAGGGGTTAACCGGCTTCGTAAATTGCGGGTTGCGGTATTCGGTATCGGCGGTGTCGGCGGGTATACGGTTGAAGCCCTTGCACGCGCCGGTATCGGGACACTATATCTCGTTGACGGCGATACGGTAAGCCCTTCAAACCTTAACCGGCAGCTCTATGCGCTTACCTCTACCATCGGACAGTATAAAACTGCTGCTGCCGCCGCACGAATCGCCGATATAAACCCGGCGTGTACGGTGCATCAGGTTGTTCAGCACATTCTCCCCGATGCGGACGGCTTTCTTTCTTTCTTACCTTTCTTATCAAGCATCGATTGTATTGTCGATGCGGTTGATACGATTTCACTCAAAGTTGCACTGGCGGCAGAGGCGGAAAACCGCGGTATCCCAATCGTAGCGGCAATGGGCTGCGGAAATAAGCTCCGCGCGGATTTATTTCAATTTGCCGACATTTACGATACTGCCGTTTGCCCCTTGTGTAAAGCCATGCGCGGACTACTAAAAAAACGGGGAGTAAAAAAGCTGCGGGTGCTATATTCCAAGGAAGTTCCCGCTGTCCGCAGCCGTCCGCCAAGCTCGGTTTCATGGGTACCCGCTGCAGCCGGTATTCTGCTTGCAGGCGATCTACTCAATCAGATATTACAGGGGATCTCTAAAAACTCAAGTATAACTTTTAGATGTCCCCAGACGTAGTTCTCTTTTATGAGAAATCCCCATTGATTAATACACCACTACACCATACAGAAATTATCAGGGTACAGCGCCGGTTACTCCAGCTTATATTGCAAAAGCAAAATTCGCAGCGCTTCTCGGTTCGCGACGCCGAAATACTTACAGGCTGCAGCCATGTCTTTTTTGACCACAGAGGTGCTGACATAATAGCGATTTCCCAGCGTTTCGTAAGTTTCACCGTGTTTAATCGAACCGAGGATAAATGCGATTTGGCGCTCCGAAAGCTCATAATCCGATAATTTTAATGTTGAACCTTTCGGCGGCAGGGTAACGGCAGTCGTTACCGTTTCGTTCGGCAACAAAAGATACGAAAGCTTTCCTTCGAGTTTTTGATACAATGCAGCGCAGGCAGTAAGCCCGAATAGTGTCCCTAAGATTTCAAATATAACGAATGTAAATCCGAGGACAGGATAGATTGTTATAGTAACCAGCAACCAGTAGACACCAAGCAATATCACCTTTTTTCTCCGATTAACGGCAAATTCTCCGTTAACAAAACAGAGGATAATACCGATACAGAACATCGACGTTCCGATTCCCATAAAACCGACAAGAACGGCATTTCCTGCTTCGACAAAAAAGACAATGTAGGTTAAGAGTTTTTTTTGGGGATGAACGATAAGGATAATGGAAAGACACACGCAAAAAGCGTTCAACCCAGCTTTAATTAAATTCATATACGGTATAACAGATGCATATGGAATAGCTACTTTGATATTCATTATCATTGCAAAGGTCATCATACCGGCATTTAAAATATATAACAGACGATCAGGGCTTAGTTTTTTAGTCATAATCGGCAGTACCATATCAAAAATAGTGTGAAAATTCTAGACTTTCCCAAAGATTATAGCCATGCCGGACAGCGTAACCATGGTTCTTTTTAAGCAACCATGGTTCTTTTTGAGTTAAAAACGACCTTTTATTGAAGATTTTTGCTATTATACTCCAATTTCTTTTCTATTAAGGAGTCGCTCTATGCGGAAATTTTATATTATTTTAACAGGGATATTGTTTACTCTTTTGTTTTCAACGTGTAAGCAGTTTACCGCAGATATAGACGACTATTTAAGTCTTTGGTCTTCCCAGGCTTTTATTCTAAACTCGACTATAGACAAGAAAACCTATAATGACGCAAACGGTATTGTAAGTGTCGCTTCTGCGGATGATGTTACCATTACGCTGAAAGTACAGAACCCCAAGTCGTTCCGGTTTGTTATGCCGTCCGCGTCCGAAACAAGAAATATCGTTGGGTTTGCTCATTTTGCCGGAACAAAACCCGCAGCCGGTACCGATTATGAACTGACACAACTTACAGCGGATACCTTGCAGCTTGTATATAAAAACTCTTTTTTGAAAAACTCCGAATGGGGCGAAAAAGATATCTCGTCTACCATCACCCTGTATGCCAATGACGGACGGCCGCCGTTTAAACAAACCTTTACCATTCCTCTTAAAGCGAATACCCCGCCTCCGAAGCCGAGCTATGCCGTTGCAAAAACGACGGGGACGCCCGCTTATTACGTGCTGTGCATCACGGTACCGGATATGGATAAGAGGGTGCCGGGCGGGCTTTTGCATGAAGATCTTGCCCGTATTGAGGTCAACGGAACACACTATACGTTTTCGGTTAATGAAGCACAAACCGCGTTTACCGAGCCGAAAGATCCGGTCTTTATTACACGGACCGAGGTAAAAAAGCTTACCGATCCCGATGCCGATAATATTCCATCCGGTAACTGGGTTCTGTACTATAAAACCGATGTTGAAGTGAAAGACGGCGCTGCAAAAAAAGACTATACGATTAAACTTATAGACAAAAAAGGCTTAGCTTCCGACATAGTGAAGGCAAGTACAAAACCGAATAAAGTGGAACCTGAAAATATTGCTATTACGAAAGGGACTCCCTCTGGCGGAAGCGGCAGCGACACTAATCCGACGATTATCGGTACCGACAGCAGCAGAGCGGAACTGACGATATCCTCCCCAACGGCGAATACCACGGTGCACTGCACATGCACCGATACAAGCGACGGTTCCGTTACAAGATACAACGCCAAGCACGTTACCGTACTGCTTCCGTTAAGCAGCGCCGGTGAAAAAAAGTACAAGCTGGAGTATTACATAGACGGCGAAGGCTTTGCTGCAACGCCGGTAAAAACGATTTATTATAAGGTTGCGAAAAAGTACACCGTAACATTCAGCGCAGTAGACGGAACCGGCGGAACGCTTAAAGCAAAACCTGAGGGCGGTTCTGAGAGTACAACAGGTTCCGTTTCAGTTCTGCATGGCGGAACCGTAACCTTTACTGCAACACCGACAGATCCAACCCACTACAAGGTAGGAGACTGGACTTGTACACCTTCGGAAGGCTTTACAGGGGCAAGTGGACAGTCGAGTGCCACGCTTACCGTAACGACAGACACAATTGTAAGTGTGCAGTTTGTACAGCTTAATGCTTTAAACCTGAGTAAACTTAAAATACACGGGCGAGACGCTTCGGTCGGTTCCGTTACGCTGCCTTATACTATAACTCAAGTGAAGAAAGAGGATATAAGTCTTGCGTTTAGCGGACAGACGGGAATTGACTTTACCGTAACACCGTCATTGCCGCTTAACTTAACGGAAGGAGAGAGTCTAACCATTACCATAAACGTTGCAGCAGATCCAGGCAATTATCCTGCGTGGTCAAAAACGGTAAGCATAACCCGTGTGAAAAACGACGTTGCAAAGTTACGGAGCTTTACGCTTAACGGAGAAACCAAAACTGCGGCTTCCGATGGTTCTTTTGCGAGCGAATACGAGGTTGCGTCCGAGCAGGCAGAAGTAAAAGGCTTTAGCTTTGATACCGGCAGTGACGGAGCAACGGCAAGCGTAAGTCCTGCGGGCAGCGAATCTATCCCAGTCAGTACGGGTAAAAAGTTTACCATCACGGTAACAGCTCAAAACGGTACGCAAAGCACCGTAAAATTTACCGTAAAGCGCAAAAAATACGACGTATCTTACAGTGTAGACAACGGAGTGGGCGGAACGCTTAAAGCAACACCTGCGGGCGGCACTGAGAGTACAACAAGCTCATCAGCGACCGTTTCAGTTGAGCACGGTGGAAGTGTAACCTTTAAAGCACAGCCCAACCTCGCGTGGGAAATTGAAGGTTGGACGCTTGACAGTACCGCTATAAGCGGGGCGGATAGTACCTATAGTCTTTCTAACATAAAGAGCGATAAAGCCGTAAAGGTGAAGTTTAAGAAGGTGACGACCGTAAAACACACCGATAATAACGCGTGGCAGTTGTTAAAAGAAGTTGTTAAAATCGCTGACAATAATGCCGTTATCACCATAGACGGTGAAATAAAGGCGACAAACGGAGACAATGCGGGTGAAATCAAAATAAACAAAAACCTGACGATTAAAATCGCGGACGGTGCATCATCCGCCGTGATCGACGCGAACAAAGACACAGGCAGTAAACCGAAGCACCGCATTTTCAAGGTGGAGAGCGGCAAAACGCTTACCCTTGAAAACCTGACGCTTAAAGGTGGAAAGGCAGAGGGGACACAAGATGCGGATAACTATGGCGGCGCGATCTATGCAAGCGGTGCAATCGTCAACATAACAAACTGCACCTTCAAGGGTAACGAGGCTGCTTATGGCGGCGGTGCAATTTATGCACGAGAGGAAGGCAGTACTGCTTCCACCATAAAAATCAGCGGCGGCACTATCGGCGGCGACACAGACGAGGATAAGAACAAGGTAACCAGCGAGTGGCAATTCGGCGGCGGTATCCTTGTAGTGACTGGCTGTACCTTAAGGCTTGACAGTGTACGGATTATCGGCAACGAGGCATGGAGAGCCGGCGGTGTGCGCGCAAACGAATCAACTGTTAAAATGACCGACTGTACTATTAAAAACAACAAGACAACAGGCAACAATGACTCAGGCGGCGGCGGCGTATATACCTTTATGGGAAGGCTCACCATGACAGGCTGTACCATTACGGGCAACGAAGCAGCCACAAACGGCGGCGGCTTAAATGTTGAGGGCACAACTACCAACATCACAAACTGCACCTTTACGGGGAACACCGCAAAGAACGGCGGCGGTATCTATACGAAAAAGGAGAAAGGCACCCCACCCACCGTAACAATCAGCGGCGGCACTATCGGCGGCACGGATACGGA
The DNA here is from genome assembly GCF_024181085.1 of Treponema sp. OMZ 857. Classification (NCBI taxonomy): domain Bacteria; kingdom Pseudomonadati; phylum Spirochaetota; class Spirochaetia; order Treponematales; family Treponemataceae; genus Treponema; species Treponema sp. OMZ 857. The sequence goes on along the minus strand of NZ_CP051147.1, from coordinate 1,220,911 downwards.
TAAGGCAAACAAAACAACCGGAACCGGCTCCGATGGCACCGGCGGAGGCATTTATATCGGTGAAGACTGCAAGGTAACACTGCAAAATAACGGCTCCACCGGCTGCACAATTACGGGCAACACAGCACAGCGCGGCGGCGGAGTTTATGTGAAAGGCGGCACCTTTAAGATGAGCGGCTCCGCAGTCGTTACGCCCGCTACCGGATCAGAGGCGAATGATAAGGGGAAAAACGACGTGTATTTGGTGACCGGACAGGCGATAACCGTTGACGACCCGCTCACCCCTCAAGGCGGAATCGCGGCGCGCATTACGGTACCGAACGACAACTACCAGACGGGGACGAAGGTGCTTGCGGGAGATAAGGTCGGTACGGAGTACACCAAGTTCGTCGTAACACCGAATGGCAACAAGCGTTGGACAGTGAAAAGCAACGGTACATTGTCAAACACTCTCGCTGACATTTTTGCCAATATCACGAAGGATCAGATAGAAGCCGAAATTGGAGCCGCAAACTCTGCAATGGTTTATACGGAGGGTAAAACAATTACCAACCTCATCACGACGTTGCAAGGCAAACTGATACTTTATATGACAGGCAAATATGATTACGGCATTATGCACGTTACCGAAGTAAACAACACAAGTAACGGAGGTAAAGGACATATTAAGTTTAATTACAAAACCTTTAGAACATATCATAGCGATGTTCTGCAAAATAGTGGTAAAGTGGTAAATGGAGACGCGAGCTTTGATTTAGACTCCGGAGGATCTGGTTCTAGTGGTAATGATTTTCAGCTTAAAACTGCTGCCAGTCAGTTCAAAATTTTAGACAACGCCAAGTTTTATATACTGCCTAATTAAATGGGTAATAGGTAAGGGAAAGAAAGACACTTGTTTCGGATAAAAGAGCCTTTCCTTCCCTTCGACCCTTCCTATCTTCAAAATAACCGCTTAGGTAGATTGCGAACCGGTGCAGCAATCTTCCCAAAGAACCCGCCGCGCGTATTACGCCGGAAAGCTACAGGGCGACGACGGTGCTTACGGGCAATATAACAACCGGCGAAAACCGCAAGAAGTTCACCGTACCGCCGCAGAAAGTTACGGTGGGATCGGAGAACGGGAAGATATTTTGGTACATTTCCGCTACCGGTTTGTTGAAAGCGGAAGTTGAGGATCTTGAAACGTTGAAAGAAGCAATCGATGCCGCACCCGCCGATGATAAGCCTTTTATTATAAAGCTGGCGGGTACTATCGACGACCTTCAAACGGTTCAAATACCGGGACATAAAAAGATTATGCTAAAGGCGGATACAGCGGTAACCTTAACATGTCCTCAGAAGTGGAACGACTATAAACACTTACATGTAAAAGAACATGCCTCATTAACATTAAAAGGGCTGATAAAACTGCAAGGCGCTGCGTACGGAAGGAATAGTCAATACGCGCTTTATGTAGAAACCGGAGGCACGGCAGAAATCAAAAATGGCGTAACAATTACCGAGTTTAAAAATTCCTGGTTTACAAACGGGGGTGACCATGACGGAAAATGTCCTGTTTTTGTAGACGGAACACTTACCATGTCAGGCGGAACAATTACCAAGAATAAAGCAAATACTGACGGCAAGGCGGTGATGCTTCAGCATTATTTTAACTGGGCTGGCGGCGAGATCAAAGACAACCAAGAAGGCTCCGGCTCGGTAATTGGAGACAGTGGTGGCTATTTTCAAAACAACTGCCATGGTACGGCAACCTAAGGGGGGATTCCTTGGAGGCAACCGTATCAAAAGTATTTTAGTGCGGTTGCCTCCCTGCTGTGCGGAATTTTACACAAAATTCCGCACAGTTTTTTCCAGCAGAGGGGAAAACGTATCAGGCTGTTTTATCATATCTGCCATAGATGGTGGTAATACTAGTCAGCAGCAATACGGCTGCAAGAAGGATTAGGAATGAGTTTCGTCTAGAGCGTCTACCTCGTCTGTGGTTAGGCCGGAAATTTTACAAATATCCACAAGCGGATAGCCCATAGTAAGCATTGTTTTTGCCGTTTCAAGCTTTGCTTGACGGGAACCCTCTGAGCGACCTCTTGCTTCACCTTCTGCAAGCCCCATATCAAAACTTTCTTCCCGTTGTACTGCTATGTCGGTATCATAATCATACTCACCTATTAACATGTTCAGAACCTCCTTCGATTTCCGTTGTAAATATTCCCGTAAAATATCGTTTTGTATACATTCTTTGATTGCTTTTTCAAACCCATGTTCCTTATCAACAGCAATATTGCGGCGTACGGCATCAACAAACAAGCTGTATTGTTTCAGCGGCTTGCAGCGCTCAAGTATTTCACTTGCTTTATCATAATTGATATTAACCACTTTTACGGATAATTCAAGGGCATATTCATTATGTTTTTGAGTGAATGAATCAGATAGTTTTAAGAGCGAATCACCGCGATATGGTTCTTTTCCGTTATAAAAGACATAAAACTCCGGTGTTGGAATAGCTAACTGTTTACGGCTATACTTTTCTTTTGACTTATAAAACTGTTCGTATAAGCGAGCAATATATTCAAGGCATCTGATTGGCATATTGGGATTTATGGTCGACTGATGTTCTGCCAGCACGATAATCTTATTGTCAACGAGATACGATACATCGTTAGCGAAACTCATATAGAGTACTTGTTTAAGCCGTATGTTTTTCAAAATAGTGGTAGATTGGTAATCAGTACCGTGCAGCGCGTTATATAGCGATAAAAAATTAGCTTTCGCGGTTTTGTCTGTACTGAATAGGTCGACAAAGACAGAATCTTTGTATCGGCGATTACGTTTTTTCATAGTATGTTCCTCCATAGGCATATATAACTACTTATAGAGCACGGATGAAGAAATGGCTAACAAAATGGGGATAATTCATCATTTTTTTGATAAAAACTGAAACTGAGGGGGAAAACAATTCAGAATTATGAATTACTCATTATCAATTACAAATTGACAATGTGATTGTTGATAAATCAAAGGCGTTTGCGTTGAAGGTCATCGCCTTGTACAAAAAGCTTTGCGATACGAACCGTGAGTTTGTTATGTCAAAACAGCTTTTAAAAAGCGGAACGAGCATCGGAGCAAACATTAAAGAAGCCCAGCAAGGACAAAGCAAGGCAGACTTTTATGCAAAGCTCTATATCTCGCTCAAAGAGGCAAGCGAAACGGAATATTGGCTAGAGCTTTTACACGAAAGCGGATATATCGGTGAAGAAGAGTTTTCTGCAATCTACCAAGACTGCCAAGAAATTATCAAGCTCCTCGTCGCTATAACGAAACACAGGAGAAATGGGTAATTGGTAATATAATGGATAATGGATAATTATCAATTTAATGTGTCTACTAATACTTGGCAAGTTTCATCGGCTGTCGACTTAATTACAAATTACTCATTATGAATTACAAATTGCTTCGACCTCTGCTTGTGTAAGACCGGTTGCTTGCGCTATCTTTTCCCGAGAAAGCCCGAATTGCAGAAGATTTTTTGCCGTTTCAAGCGCTTTTTGGTGGGAACCCTCTGAGCGACCGCGTGCTTCACCTTCGGCGAGGCCGAGTGATTTACCGCGTTCGATCCCTGCCTTGAACTGCACTTCAGAAATAGTTGCTATGTCGCTTTTTAGCTTCATTCTCGATTCATAGAGCTTGCGTTCTTCAGGCTTCAAACTGAGTATATCGATTTTCTCATTCAACATCTGCAATACCGGTGAAGTTGTTGGTAACATAGTTCTCACCTCCTTGTCGTCTTTTGAAAATATACGGCGCATCTGCGTTGTCGCTACACCGAAATAAATGCTCAACGTATACCCGATACGTCTCCGCTTTATTTCGGCTAGCTTCTAGCACCTGCATCGTCTATTTTCAAAAGGGTGAATTCTGGTAAGCTGTAACCAGTTTAGCAGCTTTTCTTGCTTTTTGGTAGTGATAGTTTGCCGTATTTCAGTTCCTTTTACTGCCGACAAGTTGAGGAAATGTATCTCCAGTAAGTCAGTAAGTGGCTGCTGTGTTTTTTGCTCCAGTATACTATAGGTAGAATGTATTTCACTATTGAGCTTAAAACCTTGTGAGATCAGATTAATAGCAATGCATCTTGTAAGACTGGTATACGGTTCCCCTTCTTTAAAGCCTTCAATGTACATTTTAGACCAATAGAATAGTGTTCGAGGAATAAATTCGGCAGACCAAGAGTTTTGTATTTCAATGTCTATGGTCGTGCTGTCTTTTAATCGAAGCTTAACATCGAGAATACCGGTCTTATCGGTTATCTCATCTTTGGTAAGTTCCTTGTCCAGCAATTCAAGGTCTGCAATCATACCACTGGGCATATCCAGTACGCATTCAAGAAAGTCCTGCAAGCAGGCTTTATTTTCTTCCGAACCGAGCAAGAGCTTGAATAAATAATCGTTTTTAAGTGTTAATCTATAGGTGTCTTCCATTTTCGCCTCCATACCCTTTATATAAAGCACGGATACAAAAATGGCTAACAAAATGGGGATAATTCATCGTTTTTTGATAAAAACTGAAACTGAGGGAAAAACAATTCAGAATTATGAATCACACATTATCCATTACAAATTAAGAATAAGCTTTGCGATACGAACCGTGAGTTTGTTATGTCAAAACAGCTTTTAAAAAGTGGAACGAGCATCGGAGCAAACATTAAAGAAGCTCAGCAAGGACAAAGCAAGGCAGACTTCGGGAACCGCGGGATTTGCCCTCTGAGCGCCCCATATCAAAACTTTCTTCCCGTTGTACTACAAGGAAAGGCATTCTAAACGGTTGATATACCGCTGCCTATTTCTATCTTTATGTTATGCAGGAAAAAATTGTGAAGAAAGTAGAATTATATTCAGAAAAAGTTATAATAGCAAACAGGAGATATCATGGGAATTTTGAAGAACACATTCGGTAAAAAAAATAAAAAAATGGACACTCAAGCACCGCTCATTTTATCTATGCCAATGTTTAAAGGTGATAGCGGGTATTCATTGGAGAAAGTTATCGAGGATTTAAAATCATATTGGGGACTTACGGTTGATCAGATAGAGGGTGATGATACTACCGCTTCATTTGAAATCGGCGAAGAACGTGTAGTCATTGCGTTGATGCCTGCACCGATACCCGCTGAGGAATTTGAATCCATGTACAGCTATTCTTACCTTTGGAAAGATGCGGAGAAAGAGGTAAAAAAACATACACAGCATGCAATAGTTTCACTTTTAGCCGGCAATACCTCGGCAGTGGAAAGGTACTCTTTATTAACTAAAGTGAATGCTTCTATTTTGAGAACGTGTGAAACGGCAATAGGGGTATATCAAGGTGCATCGACACTGTTACTTCAGAAAAATCTTTATCTTGATTTTGCTCATTTTTTATTGGAGGATATGTTACCGATTCAGCTGTGGGTGTATATCGGGATTATCAATGGAGATGAGAAAAGCAGTGTTTATACATACGGGATGAAAGAGTTCGGTAAATCCGAAATAGAAATAATCGATGCACATATGAAAGGCAGTGAAGTATATGATTTTCTATTATCTATCCTTGAGTACGTTTTACGGCAAGATGTAACGCTGCACCACGGAGAAACCATAGGATTTACCGAAGAACAGAAAATTAAAATCACAGAATCGGAGGCAATTTATTTGGATGGCACATCATTAAAGATAGAATTATAGATTGCACGCAAGATGTCCGAGGTATCCTCCGCTGTTGTATCATATTTATAAACCCTTTCTAACAATGAGCTTATAAAATTACTCCATTCTTTTACGATGACCCATGAAGATATTCGGAAGAAGAAGATTGCAGTATCCGTATCTGCAATACGGAAATTGCGTCAGCTGTAGAAGCTGAAATGATGAAATAAATACCGTTTAATGAGCACCGCTTTAAGCTAAGCTTGCCGCTCACTCTCCCCGCTACCTCCCCTCAAAAAACGCCTTCACTTTCTCAATGACAGCCTCCGACCAGCCGCCGCTCCACACCAACTTTCCGCCATCCATAAAAATGAGATAATTACAACAGGAAGTAATTAACTCAGGATCATGGCTGATGATGAACACGGTTTTGCCTGCGCGGGCGAGGCGTGCGATGCTTCCCGCAACTTCCCGCATGTGTGCGTAGTCAAGGCCGCTGGTCGGCTCGTCAAAAATAAGGAACTCCTTATCGGCAGCAATTGCGCTTGCGACGGCAAGACGCTGCTTTTGTCCGCCCGATAATGCCATCGGATGCACTTCCTTAAATTCCGAAAGATTCATCGCATCCAAAATATCAAGCGCTTTTTGCCGAGCTTTTTGACGCGCCGCTTCGTCACTTCCGTCACCTGAATCCATACTCAACAAGACTTCTTCGATAACGCTTTCCGTAAAAAGTTGATGGTTAACATCCTGCATCACCATATAGGACTTTTTCAGCCGCGCCTTTGCCGTGTAGGATTTTCCGTTATCGTTCAACACCCCCTTCGCCTGTTTTTCAAGCCCGCAGATAACCCGCGCCAAAGTCGATTTTCCTGCGCCGTTAAACCCAAGCACACCCGTAACCGCACCGGAAGGAACCTTCAGCTCCGGTATATCGAGAACGCGCTTTTTCCCGTAAGAAAACGCAAGACCGGAAAACGTAACATACCGCTCAAATATCGGCGGCTTTTCGACAGAGGTATCTTCAAACACCGGCGGCTCTTCGGCAGGAGCACATTCGGATGCCGGTGGCCTCTCGACAGAGGCACAGTCAAATGCCGGAGACTTTTCGGCGGGGGCACATTCAAAGATTCCTTCAAGGATTCCTCCGGTTTGACATGCACGGATACATCCCGGAGTGTATTCCATTGCTTTTTGCGAACGCAAACCTTTCCGATGCAGCGCTTCCGTGTCCACCTTCAGAAATTCCGCTATCGGAAAATCCTTGATAATCCGCCCGTTTTCCATATAGATCACGCAGTCGGCTATCTCCATCAGATAGTATAGGCGGTGCTCGGCAATAACGACCGTCTTTCCCTGCTCCTTCCATTTCCGTATTACCGCCTTCAAATTGGCAATGGAGCGGAGATCAAGGTTGGAAGAAGGCTCATCCAAGACGAATATGGCAGGCTGCATCGCCGCCGCGGAAGCACACGCTATTTTTTGCTTTTCTCCGCCTGAAAGCGCAAACAGGTTTCTATCCAAAAGGTCAGCCATATCAAGGTCTCTGCTTACCTGCCCGATGCGGCGGTACATTTCTTCCCGCGGAACACCGGTATTTTCGCAGCCGAAAGCGATTTCACTCGTGGAATCCAAGCTAAAAAACTGAGAGCGCGGATTTTGAAACACCGACCCGACTTTTTGCGAAAGCTCATACAGCGTTACGGACGCCGAATCCTTCCCGTCGATAAGTACCTGCCCTTCCAGCGTCCCCGCGTAATACGCCGGAGCAAGCCCGTTAATCAGGCGGGTAATCGTCGTCTTACCGCAGCCCGACAGCCCACATAGCAGCACCACCTGTCCCGCCGGGATTTGTAAGTCGATGCCGTACACTCCCGCGCTCCGCTCCGCGTTATGATAGGTAAAAGTTACATTTTTTAACTCAATCATCTTATCATCCTCTAATCTGCATCATTTTCCATATCATTGTCTAATCTGTGTTGCGCCCCAATCATCCCCCGATGCGTAACACCGTACAGACAAGCAGCGCAGCCGCGATAACGACAATGCCTGCATCGTATATGCCAAAGTGCAGCTCAACAAGGCATGTCCGCTTTTTCAATCCCCCTAAGCCTCTCGTCAAAGCCGCCGCCGATAACTCTTCACCGATTTTGGCAATCGACATCATCAGCGGAATCAGCCGGTACTCCAGCATCATCGCAGGATTCCGCCAAAACCGCGGCGTACCGAACCCGATCTCCCGCATCCGCATCGCACTGCCGATTGAACGGTTTTCTTCTCCCAACGTAGGAATAAACCGGAACACAACGGATATGGGAATAATCAGCGCATCAGGCACATGCCACCGGCTCATCGCCGCGATAAACTCATTCGGTTTTGTCGATTCGATAATATAGTAGCCGAACATAAACACCGGAAAAAACCGGAAAATCAGCTCGCTTAAAAGCCCCCACAGCATCGCCGCAAGGTACGGAAGCGCCCCCGCCATGTTCGACAGCTTAACCGCAGCCGCCAGCGCAAAAAGCCCACCGTAAATCAGCGCCGGCCGGTATTGACGGTTCAGAAAAAGCAGGCTAATGGGAATAAGCACAATCACCATATTCAGCATACTCTGCTCTTCCACAAAGAATATCAGCGTTGCAAGAAAAAACATAAACAGCACCTTAGTGCGGGGATCGATGTGCACCCCCTTTGCCCGCAGCGGTCTATACGGCTCAAAATCTTCCATTATACAATCCTTTATATAACCCTTATCTAACACCATGCAGCACCGGCAGCATCTATACGCACCTATACAATACCGGCTCTTTCAAAATGCTTTGTCAACATCCGCCTTCCAAGCAGCGCTCCGAGCAGTGAAGAGACAAACAGAATACCGATTGCCGCAAATCCCATCCACGGCGGCATAAACTTTTGCAGCCCCGCAACGTATTGATCACCCATTGAGCGCCGCACCTGTTCCATATACGTTGCGGCAAAAAGCCACATCGGCGCCTGACAGCTTATCATCGCGCAAGAGAAAAGCCAGTAGCCAAGCACACTCGCCTTAAAACTCTTGTATTTGCCCGCTTTCAGCACAAGGTCGGCAATCACCCCCATCACGCAATAGCTTATAATAGGAAGATACGTGTATCCCATCAGATACCAAAATATCCCTAAAATAACGCTCATAATAAAGACCATCCCGAACTTATCCGCCTTTGTCAAAAACAGCATAAACGGAATCCCCGTCGCAATCGGCACAATCACATACAAAAACGGATACAGAACCGGAATTGCATTTATCATCCCGACAACAAAAAAAATAACCAGATACATCGCCGTATAGATTCCGACATTTATCAGATCCTTCGCCGACAACTTGCTGCTTTGCATACGCAAACCTCCATTAAATTATTAAGCACCCTGATTTTTCAGAGTCCTTTGTGATAACATTGATAGCACACTTTGTTATCTTTTCTTCAAAAAAATAAATCGTCTCAAGCCGACCTTTGTCTTCTTTTTTCTCTTTTGGGCGGCTTTTTGCGCTGTTTTAACTATTTCAGCGACAGAAGTTAAAACAGCGCAAAAACCGGTCTCCGGCTCCAATCTTTTTTCCGTTACTGCATTATTGAAGGCAGGTTTTTCCGCTTCCGCTCCAAAACTGCCACATATCTGAAAACAAACGGAAAAAAGGATATCCGCCTTCGCCCGTGCCGCTGTTCAGCAGATGCCGTCCATGGCATCTGCTGAACGTGAGTTTGCGTACCACAAACTCACTATTGGTTAACACCATGGACGTCCCTGTCCGTTCTGAATGTACGTCCATATACATGCTCATCGTCGAGTTTACTTACACTCGCAAAACCTTCCGCCAGCCGGCAGAAAAAAATTCGGCAAGGGTATGCACAACTTCAAGCGCTTCGTCTTGTGTGTAATCATGCAAAACCGTTTCAAAAATACAAGAAAAATAGGAATGGATAAGCATGTGCAGTTTTTTCCCATCAATCCGGCTGTATTTGATATGCTTTTTATCCAAAAATTCGTACATACGGTGTGTATTTTGTAGCTCCCTTTCAACCAGCCGGTCGGTAAAATCGATATACGGTGTTCCATCCGCGCAGCACAAAAGGAGTTTGAACTCATCAAAATGCGCGTAAACGATGCGGACAAATGCTTCTATCGTCTCTGCCGAAATTGCCCAAATGTCTTCTATATTTTCCGAACTGAGGCAGTCAAAGCATTCATCTGCAGCTGTTTCATATGTATCTTGGATACTATTGACGGCAGGTTCCACAAGCGCCGAAAAGAGCGCTTCTTTGTCCTTAAAATGACGGTAAAACGCACCGGTCGTTACGCCCGCCTCACCACACAAATCCCGCAGGTTTGTACGTTCATAACCATTCCGCAAAAACATCTTTTTGCCGCTTTCTAAAATCCTTGTGTGGGTAACCTCGAAACTTCCGCTCGCCATATCCGTATTGGGAACCTCTAAAAACATAGGTTAGATTTTTAGAGATGTCCTGCTCTTCTTGATAACTTTGTTAGCATTGTATGACAATGAGACAGATGTGTCAATGGAAAGCGGCAGAGATACACGGAACTCAATTTTTGCCTAATACGGCTAATAACTCGTACTGGACTATTCCAGCAGAAAAACCGGAGCGGAGCCAACAGCAAACTCGCTATTCCGCAGGGTAGTTATGTAAGCTTAGACGGGAAAAGTTTAAGAGCAGCGGAGAAAAAGAATCAGGCATAGAACCGTTACAGCTGTTGCATGCCTACATCCATCAATTGGGAGTCGTGATCGGGCAGATGGGATGCAGCGGAAAACTTAGCAATAATCAGAAGAATTATCTATAACAGGATCAAGATACTCTCAGGGGTGGAAACCATAAGCATGGGAAAACGTGCTTGTATCTATGACGATGAGTTTAGAGCTGAAATCCTGTTTTCATGCTGAAGACTTATTTTTTTTAAATAAATATCTAAAAAAAATTAAAATCTTGTGATATAATGAAAAAGTCCCGCAAGATGCGGGACTGTAGTCAAATGACTTCGGCATTTAGCCTTATTGTGATTTGATTTCTGCGTTCACTATAACATTGCCTGCGATGTTTTGCAAGCATTAGACAGCACAAATTTTTAAAAATGAGGATTTTATGAAAACTCTCGGACTTGATATAGGAACAAATTCTATCGGATGGGGAATTGTCGACGAAACGGCAAACAAAATAGAAGGCTGCGGCGTGTACATTTTCCCCGAAGGCGTAAAAAAAGAGAAGGGAAACGAAAGTTCAAAAGCTGCGGAGCGGACAAATTTCCGCCTTGCCCGGAGATTAAAATTCAGAAGGAAACTTAGAAAATGCGAAACATTAAAAGTCCTTATCAAAAACAAAATGTGTCCGCTTACTATGGAAGAACTCGAAAAATGGCGGAAGCAGAAAGTCTATCCTGTTTCGCAGGATTTTTTAAACTGGTACCGGACGGACGAGCTGAAAAACTGGGAGCCGTATTTTCTGCGGAAAAAATGTGCGGAACAAAAAGCCGGACCGTATGAAATCGGGCGCGCCGTGTACCATCTTGCACAACGACGGGGATTTTTGAGCAACAGAAAGGAATCCACAAAAGCATCGGATGGAAAAGTCTCAAAAAGCATAGACGAACTTTCTTCCCTTATGGACGGAAGAACTCTCGGTCAGTATTTTTATGGATTAAAACAATCAGGCGAAAAAGTACGCGGAAAATACACATCAAGAAAAGAACACTACGAAAAAGAATTCAATAAAATCTGTGAAGTTCAGGAAATTTTGCCGGAATTAAAAGACGATTTATACAGGGCAATCTTTTTTCAGAGAAAGCTGAAGTCCCAGAAATTTCTTGTGGGAAAATGCACTTTTGAACGAAACAAGCCCCGCGCTCCAATCTCTCATTTTGAATTTGAAGAATTCAGGATGCTTTCGTTCATAAATTCCATAAAAATTGCAAAAAACTCCAGCGAAGATGAAAACTGCGGTTTTGAATTTCTTACGGAAGAAGAAAAAGAACTTATAAAGCCCCTGTTTTTCAGGATTTCAAAGCCTTCATTTCAGTTTGCGGATATCGAAAAAAAATTAAAAGGCAAGAACGGTTTTTGGAAATTCAACTACAGAAAGGACACTAACGTTTCAGGCTGCCCCGTTTCTGCAGGATTAAAAAATATTTTCGGCGATGAAGCTTCAGCTGAAAGCTGGAAAGACAAAAAAGTCGGACAATACGATATGTGCGACATCTGGCACGTTCTTTTTGATTTCGACGATGAAGAAAAACTGCTGGAATTTGCAAAACGAAAACTTTTTCTGAGCGATGAAGCGGCAAAAAAATTCTGCGCAATCCGAATCCAGCAGGGCTACGCAAATTTAAGCCTCAAGGCAATCCGTAAAATAACTCCTTTTTTACGGAAAGGCTATATCTATTCTACTGCAGTTTTTCTTGCAAACATACCGTTCATGATCGGGCGGGATATATTTTTGCAGAATGAAAAAGAAATTGAAGATTCGGTAAAGAATATCATCGGAACGCTCAGAGACAAAAATAATATAATCGTTCTTGCAAACCGCTGCATCGAATCCGCATTTAAAGATAAGGATAATGATTTCAGGTTTGAAGAATGGGACAAAGCACTCGTGGAAAACTCTGCATGGGATTTGTTCGGAAAAAAAAAGTGGAATGAATATGACGAAGAAAAACGTAAAACCATAATTTCACAGGTTTCCGAAAAAGTTGAGGACAATCTGAAAATCGCCGTAGGGAAAAACCCGAACGACTACAAATATCCGCTTTTGCGCACAGGCGACTTGATTATGGACTATCTGAATCAAAAAGGATTCGTCGTAAAAGGAGAGCTTTATCACCCGAGCGATACGGATTACAATTTTGAAACGCCGGTTCCGGCAGAAGACGGAAAAATATATCTTGCATCGCCTCGTTCTCCGAGCGTAAAAAATCCAGTAGTGATGAGGGCATTGCATCAACTCCGGAAACTTGTAAATTATCTTATAAAAACAGGAAAAATAGACAGCACAACAAAAATAAATGTTGAACTTGCAAACGATGTAAACGACAAAAATCAGCGGAAGGCTATCGAAGAACTTGCAAAAACCAACGAAAAAAATAATGCGGATGCAAGGAAGAAAATAGAAGAGCTTTGCAACGAGGCAGGATTTAAAGTCGTTCCGACGGAATCGGACATCAAAAAATTCAGGCTCTGGAAAGAACAGAATGAAACATGCCCTTACACGGGAAAGCATATAAGCTTTACGGATTTATTCGGTCCGATTCCCAAATTTGACTTTGAGCATACAATCCCCAGAAGTCTGTCTTATGATGACTCTCTTGAAAACCTCACGCTATGCGACAGCGAATTCAACCGGAATATAAAAAAACAGAGACTTCCTTCTGAATTGCCGGATTTTGAAGAGATAAACAAGCGGTTTCTCAAATTTTATGAAGACAAAATAGACAACTGCCTGAGAATAATTGAACTCAACTCAAAAAGCGGAGGCTCATACGAAGAGCCTGCCGTGAAAGATTTAAGAATCGTAAAAAAGCACAAAGCTCAATACGAACTTAACTATTACAAAGAAAAATTACGGCGTTTTTCCTCAACGGAAATTACGTCAGGCTTCAAACACAGCCAGCTTAATGACACCCGCATCATCACAAAATTTTCCCTTTCGTATTTAAAGGGCGTTTTTGACCATGTTCAGCCTGTAAAAGGTTCTATGACCGACACATTTAAAAGGCAATGGGGTTTGATGGAGCGAAATGAAATAAAAGACCGTTCAAACCACACTCACCACACGGTAGATGCTTTGACGATAGCATGTATAAATCGGGGAAAATTTAATTTATTGTCGGAGGCTATTAAAAACAGTTCCGACGGGAAGCACTTGAAATTCCCAAAACCATGGGAGACATTCGACACCGACGTTTTGAACGCCGTTCGATATATAATCCCGAAATATTTTTCAGATGAAAACTCATTGAGACAGTCAAAGAAAATCCTTAGAGGCAGGGATGGAAAACCCGTCCTGAAAGACGGAAAAACAGTCTTTATTCAGGGGGCGACCGCACGAGGTTCTTTGCATAAAGACACATTCTACGGATGCATCAAAACCGTTCCCGAAGAAGGCGGAAAATCCGAGATGATATTTGTGCAGAGGATTCCGGTTGCAACGCTGGACGAAAAGGTTGCGGAAAAAATCATCGACAAGCGAATCAGAGAAACTTTTGAAAATAATCTTTCAAACGGAATACAGACACTTCAGGAGATCCAAACTGACGGAATTCTGCTTCCGTTTAAAAAAGAAGGAAGAGATGTTTTTGTAAAACGAGTGAGAATAAAGGCAAAGCCGACTTCGCCGATCATTTTGAAAAAACACCATAATGTGATTAACAAAAATCCGAAAGACTACAAACAAAACTATTATGTCGTAAACGACGAAAATTATCTGCTTGCCATTTACAGAGGAAAAGACGCAAAAGGAAAGGATGTTTCAGATCACAAAATTTGCAATTTACTTGACGCTGTAAAAAGCAGACAAAACCGGACGGAACTCTATCCTGATTTTAAAGAGAAAAAAGGCATAAATCTTCAGTTATATAAGGTCTTAAAAGTCGGAAAAATAGTAATTCTGCAAGACGACATTCAGGAAGATGTGTTCGCATTACCGAAAGAAAAACTCTGGAAGCGGATGTACAGGATTGCCGGGCTTGCGGCTTCAGGTAATGATATTCAAATAAAACTAGTACACATTATAAGTGCAAGACCTTGGGAATACATGAAAGGAGAAAGAGATTTGAATGCAGGCATAGAATGTCTTCTTTATGGAACAGCCAATTTTAAAGGGCTTCTCGAAGGACAGGACTTTACAGTTTCGCCTGCAGGAGAAATCATACAAAAAGCAAGAGTGTGCTAAAGGTTTAATCTTTCCGGACAGGAATATAAAACTTTGCTTATGTAGGAATCTCACGACAAAAAGAGCCCGGAGGATTCTTGCACAATAAGATTACAAGAACTCTTCCGGAAAATATCAACGCTAGAACCATCCGCCCGAAAATAAAACTAAACATACCGGGTTTTTAATCCGATAGTTAAAATATGATTAAACGAACACTGTTTTTCTCACATGCTGTTTGTTTAAGCGTAAAGCACAAGCAGCTTGTCATTTTCAGTAAAGAAACTCAGGAAGAAACCTTAGTCCCCATCGAGGACATAGGTTTTGTGATTGTCGAAAATGAGCGTGTCTCGCTGACAATTCCTTTGATAAACGAACTTACAGAAAATAATTGCGCGCTTATTTTTTGCAATGAAAAGCATATGCCCTTTTCAATGACAATGCCGCTTGATTGCAATGAAATCCAGTCTCAACTTTTTTCCGCCCAGATAAACGCAAAACTTCCCGTCAAAAAGAAATGCTGGAAGCAGGTTGTGGAATACAAGATAAAAAATCAGGGACTTCTTCTTAAAAAATATGATCTGGATTTTGCAAGACTTGCCGATTTTTCAAAACGTGTAAAAAGCGGCGATTCGACGAACATGGAAAGTCAGGCGGCAAAATTTTATTGGGACAATCTTTTCGGAAAAAACTGGTGCCGCAATCGTTTCGGAGAGTTTCCGAACAATTATTTAAATTACGGATATGCAATTTTGAGAGCCGCAACTGCACGGGCACTGGCCGGCTCGGGTCTTCTTCCCGCACTCGGAATTCACCATCACAACAAGTATAACGCATATTGCCTTGCGGACGATCTGATGGAGCCTTACAGACCTTTTATCGATGATGAAGTTATAGAATACATCTCGACAAATCCCGATGAGAAGGAACTTGGACTGGAATTCAAAAAGAAAATTTTGAAAGTCCTTACACGCGACGTAAAAATGAACAACCTGACCAGACCGATGATGGCCGCCCTTTCAATGACAAGTGCTTCGCTGGCAGATGCTCTTTCAAACGAATCTGAAAAGCTGAAACTGCCGGATTTTGTATGATATGAGTTTTGACCGGATAAACGCCTATAAGATAATGTGGATTTTCTGTATGTTCGATTTACCGACAAACACAAAGCCTCAGCGCAAACGAGCGGGCGAGTTCCGTAAAAGACTGCTGGAAGACGGCTTTGAAATGATGCAGTTCAGCGTTTACAAAAGATTTTGCGGAAGCAGAGAGTCGTGTGAAGTTCACGAAAACCGAATAAAAAAATGGCTTCCAAGAGAAGGAACCGTAAGCATCTTGAAATTTACGGACAGACAGTTCGGCGAAATTTTGACATTTATAGGTAAAAGTCCGCAAAAGAAAGAAAAAGCACCGCAACAACTTCAATTGTTCTGATGCCGGATATGAAAAACCGAAGAAAGAACCGGCTGCAAGTAAAAAAACAAAGAAAAGTATCGGAAAAGGTAACTTTTCCCTATTTTTTTTACACTGCAAACCAATCTAAATCTTTGCATAATATGGTCTTACAAAACTCATATTATTTTACATCAAAAATAGAAATCAAACCACAACCGCTTGCAACATCTTTAGTCCAATATTGGAATTATTTTACATCAAAAATAGAAATCAAACCACAACAGTGTTCGCGTGTTTGTGCGTTCATTAGTGATTATTTTACATCAAAAATAGAAATCAAACCACAACCTTTGGAGTTCCCATATTCTCGTAGTATATATTATTTTACATCAAAAATAGAAATCAAACCACAACTGTTTTTATTGGTGAAAATGATATGAAATTATTATTTTACATCAAAAATAGAAATCAAACCACAACCCTGAATTAGCTCATCATATTCGGCTTTGCATTATTTTACATCAAAAATAGAAATCAAACCACAACTGTTTTTGATAAAGTAAGTTGGTTTGTTTCATTATTTTACATCAAAAATAGAAATCAAACCACAACTCGTACCGCAGTACGCTCCCCCATACGTGATTATTTTACATCAAAAATAGAAATCAAACCACAACTCGGACATATCGGTTATCTGCGATAATTGATTATTTTACATCAAAAATAGAAATCAAACCACAACCCCCCGTCATTGCGACCGCCCAGTCAGATAATTATTTTACATCAAAAATAGAAATCAAACCACAACGACAGTGTGTCTTTGACGAAAAATATTATTATTTTACATCAAAAATAGAAATCAAACCACAACTCCATCAAACAGTACAAACGGCACGTATAATTATTTTACATCAAAAATAGAAATCAAACCACAACCATCACGCATCACTATGATGAGACCACTCATTATTTTACATCAAAAATAGAAATCAAACCACAACTTCGGGTATGAGCGAGCGAAAAGACGGGGAATTATTTTACATCAAAAATAGAAATCAAACCACAACAATCCACTGCACTTCATCCGGCATTATATATTATTTTACATCAAAAATAGAAATCAAACCACAACATCGTTCCTTGCCGGGTTGGAAGAATGCGGATTATTTTACATCAAAAATAGAAATCAAACCACAACCGTTCAATAGTATATGTGTTCTGTGTTTTGATTATTTTACATCAAAAATAGAAATCAAACCACAACTATGTCGTGCTGATTAAAGATAAACTTGTAATTATTTTACATCAAAAATAGAAATCAAACCACAACTTAAGTTTATCGGAACCGAAAAGATGTCTAATTATTTTACATCAAAAATAGAAATCAAACCACAACTATCGGGGGTAAAGCGAGTATTCGTTGCTGATTATTTTACATCAAAAATAGAAATCAAACCACAACCATGTTGCGCATTTTACACCATCTTGTGTAATTATTTTACATCAAAAATAGAAATCAAACCACAACAAATGCAACAGCAATACGCCCGCTCCCCGCATTATTTTACATCAAAAATAGAAATCAAACCACAACCATGTTGCGCATTTTACACCATCTTGTGTAATTATTTTACATCAAAAATAGAAATCAAACCACAACAAATGCAACAGCAATACGCCCGCTCCCCGCATTATTTTACATCAAAAATAGAAATCAAACCACAACTAAGCGCTTTCCTATACTTAAAAAGCTCGTATTATTTTACATCAAAAATAGAAATCAAACCACAACAGACATCCTTTTCGGGGTCGAAGTTATCCGATTATTTTACATCAAAAATAGAAATCAAACCACAACTCCTTTTTTGCAAATATAAATAATCGCAGAATTATTTTACATCAAAAATAGAAATCAAACCACAACTTTCCCAGTCTGCTAACCGTATCCAGTCGTATTATTTTACATCAAAAATAGAAATCAAACCACAACTTCAATTGTAATGCTTTTCATTCCGTAATATTATTTTACATCAAAAATAGAAATCAAACCACAACTCCGCATTGATGTAGGTTCTAACTGCATCATTATTTTACATCAAAAATAGAAATCAAACCACAACGAGACATCGATACCAGTATCATCACTATTATTATTTTACATCAAAAATAGAAATCAAACCACAACAAAATACCATACGATGTTTCACTGTCGAGATTATTTTACTGGAGTGATATAATAAAAGTGCAGTGCCAAAATTGCCGAAAAAGAGAGGAGGAAAGGCAATGAAAAGGTACGATCAAAATTTCAAAACCGAGGCATTGAAGCTATCGGACGACATCGGAGTTAAGAAGGCGTGTGAACAGCTTAACGTAAACTACGGAACATTGGCAGGCTGGAGGAAACAGCGGGTAAAGAAAAACAAGAAAGAAAAGAACGCTGATGGTGATATTCAGAAAGAGAACAGCAGGCTCAGAAAAGAAATAGCCGAGCTTAAAAATGCGAATGAGATTCTCAAGGACGCACTCACTTTTTTCATTCAAGACCGGAAGAAATAGAAAACGGAGATATGTTTGTTTACATCCACTGCCGTGCCGATGAAAAGAAGTTTTCAGCACGGATGATGTGCACTGTTCTTCCGGTTAGTGAAAGCGGTTTTTATAAATGGAAACGGAACAGAGGAAAGCTGAAAGCATGGCAGAAGCTGCTCGCTGAAATGCATAAAATTCTTGATGAGGATGAAGAAAACAGAAACTACGGCGTCAGGCGTATGCAGATAGCGCTTGAGCAACGAGGAATCAAACGTTCATTATCGACGGTAAGGCGTGTAATGGCACGGGGAAATCTGCTGCATGAAGACAGAAGAAGTCCTGACGGTCTTACAAAAGCCAACAAAAAGGCGATGAGACCGCAGAATATCATCAAACAAGACTTTAGTGCACAAGAACCTTTGAGAAAATTGCTGACGGATATAACTCAGATACCGTGCAAGGACGGAAAGCTGTACGTATCACCTCTTTTTGACTGCTATAATGGAGAGATCATTTCTCTTGTAATGGATACGAATATGAAAAAGGAACTGTGTATAAAAACAATAACGGAGGCATACAAGAATTTTGATATACAAAGTGGAGCGATAATTCATAGTGACTGTGGAAGCCAGTATACAAGCGGCGAATACAAAAAGACGCTCGGACAGCTGCATGCTGTCCAGAGTATGAGCGGAGTTGGAAAATGCTGGGATAATGCCCGGATGGAAAGCTGGTTTGCGACGCTGAAAAAGGAAAAGCTCTATCAGCTTGATACGACAAAACTCACTGTTGAGGAAGTCAAGACGATCGTCTGGAGATACACGTTTGCCTATTACAACACGAAACGTATCACGACGGTAAATCCGGACGGTTTGCCGCCAGTCGCATACAGGGAAAAGACTGCATCTAAAAAAGATGCTGCTTAAATACATTTGGGATGTTTAGGCACTGTACTAATATTGACTATTCCAAGTGGCTATTTTTTCTATGAAAGAGGTACTCCATTATGTCCGATAATCATCTATAAAATACTCCCGAATCTTTTTAATTTCCTCTGTTAAATCCGGTTGACACTGATGTTAAATTATACTATCTTTATTTTAGCGACGGATGCGTCGCTAATTGTTTTGATTGAAGGTAGATGACAGAGTTTATGTGTGCAATAAAAAGACTTCCTGCAGATGTCCGCAAAAAGGAAATCAGGGAGGAGGCAAAAAAGGTGTTTTTAAAAAAAGGATTTACCGATACCAGTATGGAAGATGTTATCGCCGCAACCGGTATGAGTAAGGGCGGAGTTTACCGTCACTATAAAAGCACATCGGAAATGCTCTATGACCTTATGCTCGACGGTAATGAATACCGCTCCGATCTTTCCGAAGATTTTATGCGCAGCCATCCTTCCGCTTCACCCGAAGATATCGCAATCGAAATTACCCTTATGAAAATGCTTGACCCTAACGAGTATAAATCCTTATATGCCATGTTTTTAATGGAAGCGGAAAAAAATGAAACGCTTAAAAAATTACGCGATGAACTGATAAAAGAATCGGCAAAGGAATTACGCTCGTTTTTACATGAACACGACCTCGATAAACTCATTCCCTTAACAAGTGAAACCGGCATCGCTTTTCTCAATGCCGTCATCGTATCATGCGAAGTACTATCGGTTGGTACAGTCTTTAGAAAAAACAAAGATTTTTTTAGAAACATCATTCGTCATTATTTGGGCAGAGGAGAATCACAATGAACCTGATAAAAAAACACATCGGTAAGCACAAGGGGATGTATGCAGCTTCCATATTTTGCGCCTTGCTTGAGGTTGCTATGGGGCTTATTACATACATCATTTTAGCGGGAGCAGTCGCCGCTCTTATCGGAGGCAGTAAAGACCTGCGCTTTTACACAAAGGCAGCAGGCAGTATTTTGCTCTGTTTTATATTAAAAGAAATCTTTGCGTCGGTTTCCACATCAATATCGCACAGAGCAACATTTTCGGCATTGAAGGATATGCGCAAAGACATTGCAGATAAGATGTTTAAAATGCCCTTAGGTGATATTCTCAATATATCATCGGGTAAACTTAAAAACATTCTCGTCGAACAAGTCGATTCAATGGAAACAACATTGGCACACCTCGTTCCGGAAATGACGGCAAACATTGTAGGCCCGCTCATTCTGTTAGTATATATGTTTCTCTTGGATTGGAGACTCGGCGCTCTTTCTCTTGTGCCGCTTGTTATCGGTATGATGTTTATGAAGACGACAATGAAATCCTACGGAACAAACTATGCCGAATCGGTAAAAATAAATCAAGGAATGAATAGCGCCGTAGTTGAATACATCAACGGTATCGAAGTTATTAAAACTTTTAATCAAAATGACGCGTCATATAAAAAATACAGCGATGCGGTTTACAATAATGCTGACTTTTATTATAGATGGATGAAGCAATGTATGGTCGGTGTTTCGGCATACCGAACTATCTGTCCGATGATGCTCTTAACGATTTTGCCTTTCGGCATATTCTTTTATTTACATAATTCCATTACATCCGTGCACCTTATTACCATCATTATTCTGTCATTCGGTACCATCGAAAACATCATTGCGGCAACGAATGCTTTGGACGACCTTGCGCGGATAAACACCATCACCGGAGAAATAAACGGAATATTGGAATCAAAAGAATTGGCTCATACGGAAAAACGGGCAGCGATTTCCGATTATACCATCGAATTTAAAAATGTTGATTTTTCATACACGGACGATAAAAAAATATTGAGCGGCTTGAATCTTTTATTAAAAGAAAAACACATTACCGCTATTGTCGGGCCGTCGGGTTCGGGAAAGTCTACCATCATCAGATTGATTGCAGGCTTTTGGGATACAACGGCAGGACAGCTCAGTATCGGCGGGACGGATATAAAAGATATTCCGCTTGAGCAGCTTTCGGAAATTATTTCCTATGTATCGCAGGATAACTATTTATTCGATATGTCCATACGCGAAAATATCAGAATAGGAAGACCCGATGCGAGCGATGAAGAAGTTGAAAGCATTGCAAAAAAATCGGGCTGTGATGAGTTTATACGAAAACTTGCACACGGTTACGACACGGTAAGCGGACAAGGCGGAAGCCGTCTTTCAGGCGGAGAAAAACAGCGAATCTCCATCGCCCGCGCTATGCTCAAAAATGCCCCGATTGTTATCCTTGACGAAGCGACGGCATATATGGACACCGAAAACGAAAGCCTTATGCAAAAAGCTATCGGCAGTTTGGTGCAAGGTAAAACTCTTATTGTGGTTGCTCATCGATTACGAACCGTTGTCAATGCAGATACCATCGTTGTAATCGAAAACGGCAGTGTGGAAAGTACCGGCACGCACACCGAGCTTTTGGAAAAATCGGCGCTGTACCGCAGCATGTGGGAAGCAGCCATTAAGGGAGAAGAATAATGATAAGTGTTTTTAAAAAGATTATCCGCTTTGCAGAAAAAGAGCGGACAAATATACGAAAATCAATTATTGCAGGTTTTATGAATGCGGTTTTTAACGCATTGCAGTTTGCGGCGATTTATTATGTATTGGTGAAAATCTTTGATACTACAAACGGAAAAACAATTGAAACAAAAGATATTGCGGTAACGCTCGGTATTTTACTGCTAAGTCTTGCAGGAAAGATGATTACCAAATATCTTTCTCAGCTGCAGCAAACCCATGCCGGTTATTTTATGGCAGCAGACAAAAGAATTGAAGTCGGCGAAAAACTGAAAAAAGTTCCGATGGGCTTTTTTAGCGACTTTAGTTTAGGAAAACTTACCACACTGAGTACGACTACTTTGAGCCTTATCGAAGCGCAGGTGCCTTTGCTTTTGGTTTTAATGCTCGGCGGTTTATTGAATACGAATATTTTTATAGTGAGCCTTTTCTTTTTTAACGTAAGAATAGGACTAATTGCAGCAGCCGGTATGGCGGGATTTTTTATCGTTACCGCTTGTATGGAAAAACGCTCGCGTAATAATGCTCATCAAATCCACGAAGCGCAGCAAGATTTAACCAAACAGGTGCTTACCACGGTGCAGGGAATGTCCGTTATAAAATCCTATAATCTTTCAGGAGAGAATAATAAAGAATTGCATAATGCTTTTGACGACAACTGCCGCATTACGATGGGACTTGAAAAAACAATGACACCGTACATTGCTGCGCAGCGTATCGTTATCGGAGCGGCAATAAGTTTTATGGTGTATTATTCCCTTATGCTCTATTTAAAAGGAGCCATGCTTTTGCCCGATGCGATTATGTCGATGATTGCAAGTTTTATCATTTTTGAAGGCTTAAAAGGCGCAGGTAGTTTAATGGCTATTTTGAGGATTACGGAAAACGCTATCGACAGTTTAAACTATCTTGAAACAATGCCTGAAATACATACGGGAGAAACAATTCAGACAGCGGTGCATACTTCCGGCAATGCAAAAACGGAAATCGAATTTAAAAACGTATCGTTCAGCTATGATGAAAAAAATATTCTTAGCAATGTTTCCTGCAAGATGCATGAGCGTGAAATTACCGCTATTGTCGGCCCGTCAGGTTCGGGCAAAACGACGCTCTGTAATTTGATTGCACGCTTTTGGGATGTGCAAAGCGGCACTATCACTATCGGCGGAGTTGATATCAAAGATGTAAGTTTGGAAACTTTGATGAGCAAAATCAGTATGGTATTTCAAAATGTCTATCTTTTTGAAGACACTATCGAAAACAATATTAAATTCGGAAAGCCGGAAGCAAGCCGCGAACAGGTTATTGAGGCGGCAAAAAAAGCAATGTGCCATGACTTTATCGAATCATTGCCGAACGGTTATGACACGCTTATCGGTGAAGGAGGTACTTCGTTATCGGGCGGGGAAAAGCAAAGGCTTTCCATTGCCAGAGCTATTTTAAAAGATGCCCCCATCATTATTTTTGATGAAGCAACAGCAAATATCGACCCCGAAAACGAAGATAAACTGCGCCTTGCTATCGAAGCTCTGACGGAAAACAAAACCATCATTATGATTGCGCACCGCCTGAAAACCATCCGCAATGCCGACAGGATTTTGGTACTCAACGGTGGAGTCATCGAACAAAGCGGCACCCATGAAGAACTCATGGCACAAGGCGGTCTTTACAAAAAACTCATTACCGCAAAAAATGAATCTGCAGGATGGAAGTTGTCTAAGAATGTACTTCCTTGTACATTCTTAGACGACGAGTTTTGAGCAAAGCTCAAAACATCGCTATCTCTTGGAACCACCGCCATCCGTGGCGCTTCTGTAATACGCCCAAGGATGGGTGGTATAATATAAAAAGAGAAATAATCCATTCTAATTTTAATGTAGAAAAGAATGAATATTTTAAAAATTATCTCAAGCAGATTTATCAGTCTATAACGGCATTCCGCAGTCTTGATGGTCTGGAGAGCGCTTGATGCTAATAGTGTAGGGAGAACTGGAGGTTATAAAATTTTATAATTGATTATATAAAGAAGGAAAAGTATAGGAGAGAAGATATATAGTTTGTACGCAAGATGTCAGATATATTATCCGCTGTTTTATCATATTTAGAAACACGTGCTCTCAATGTGTTTATAGAATTAATACATTACTGATTTTCTCTTTATCTGTAGGAGTTCTATCTATGTTTATGTATCTTTGAATAGGGTTTTTGCTCAGGAATATTCGCAGAAAAGAAGAAGGAATATAAATAGAACAGAGCCCTTTTTAAAATCATCAGGGCTATGTGCATCATAGAGAATCCTTTGTGAGGTTCCCCCTACATTCTCCACCGCTCAGCTTCATATTGTATATCCCACAGCCGCCGGTATAGCCCCTCTTGAGCAATCAGCTCTGCATGAGAGCCGCGCTGACTGATTGTGCCGTTTTCCAGCACGAGAATCTGATCCGCGTTCTGTATAGTAGAAAGTTTATGCGCAATCATAATCACTGTTTTGTTTTTCAAAAGTTCCTGTAAAGCCGTTTGAATCAGCTGCTCATTTTCCGCATCGACATTTGCCGTTACCTCATCCAAGAGGATAATCGGTGTATTCTTGAGAAGCGCCCGCGCGATGGAAATACGCTGCTTTTCTCCGCCGGAAAGCCGTGCCCCCGCCTCACCGATAACCGTGTTGTAGCCATCTTCCATCGCTTCAATAAATTCCGCACAGCCTGCACGCCGTGCTGCTTCACAGACTTCTTCAATCGTTGCATCAGGCCGTCCGACACGGATATTGTTCAGCACGGTATCATTAAACAAAAATACATCCTGAAATACAAAACTGATATTCTTTAACAAGTGTTCGTACGAGAGCGTCTTTAGCGCCTTGCCGCCGATGCTGATCTCCCCGTGTCCGGGCAGGATATCCCAAAAGCGGGCAATCAAATTCGTAATCGTTGTTTTGCCGCTCCCCGAAAGTCCGACAAGAGCCGTCGTCGTTCCTTCCGGTGCGCAAAAACTAACATCTCGCAATACCGGCGTTTTATTGTATGCAAAATTCACATGCTCAAAACAAATATCGTACCGCTCAAGTTTTTCCGTGCCGGAAAGCGTCTCCATTTTAGGAATCCTCTTAATCTGATTCATCCGGTCGATGGACTGCTGAGTCATCTTTGCAAAGATACTGAATATCCCCATCGCCTCAGCGCCGGTAAAAAGACTGAACGAGGCAAGCATCAGCAAAAAGGTTTGCGGAAACGTGAACTCTTTATGCAATAGAAACAGCCCCGAAAGAAATACGATTCCTGTGGTAATCAGGCGGAAGCATAATTGATAGATGCCCATCGGCGGGATATGCACAAACTCTCCTCGTACGGAAAAGGTACGGAGTTTTTCGTATGATTCTTGCGTTTTGGAAAATTGTTTTTCCGCCATATTGTAGGCTTTCAGTACATGCAGTCCTTTGATAAATTCAATCGTGTCTTCCGTTACCGTTCCGATTAATTTTTGCCGGTTTAGATTGAGCGCATCCTGCCGGGTGGCAAGATAGCGGTAGGCAAACCACGTCGGAATGAGCAGCGCAAGCACCAACAAAAAAATGCGGTAGTCGAACGAGAGGCAGATAATCAGTGCGATAACAAAGGTTGGAATGCCGACCGCAACTTTTTCAATAACGCCGATGCCTTCTATTTCCAAAAACGCCGCATCGGAAGTAATCGTCGAAACCAAATCGCCTACATTCTTTTCGTTAAAAAAGCCGAGCGAAACTTTTCGTAATTCCTTACCCAAAAGTTTGCGTTCTTCCGCCATGCACTTATACCCCGCGCCCGACCGCAGACACGAAACAAGGTAGCGCAGCACGATGCGGGCAAGAATACTCGCCAACATAATCAGCGAATACCGGATCATTACCGGCATTGTCAAAGCCTCCGCAACATCAGGATTAAATTCCGGCATCCGCGCGGTAATATGAAACGCTGCCAGCAAAGGAACCACAATCAGCCAGCCGTCAAAAAAGCTCAACACAAGCGAAGCATACAGCTCTCTTTTTTGCCCGCTCATCAACTTGATAAAATCCCGTACCGTTTTTAACATGGCGCCTCCAACAGATTCCTCTGATTTTAATCATTTTCCCGCCCGGCATCTGTACAATCAACAAAACATTGTCTTCCTGCAATATATTTTGGCTGGGAGCATAAGGGGGGGGGAAAGTAACTTAGGGTAGTAGTAAGATATGTTCATTTGTGATATAAGGTTAGTAATTGTCTGGATTTATTTGATAATCGCACAGCTATGTTACTTTATAAACGTCGCGTTTGCTAACCCGCAAACGCAAGGAAAAACAATTATGCAAACAGAGACACATTCCATTCATGATATTTTAGCGAAAAATGCAACCTCATTTTTTATTCCTCCATTTCAAAGAGCTTATGCATGGGGGAAAACAGAAATAGAAAGGTATTTTAGCGATATTATCAGGATTATTAATTCAGAACTTGATACGGCACAATCCGATAAACTTGAACACTTTTTTGGAACACTCGTTATAAAGGAAGAAAAAGCAGGATTTGTGAATAAGTCTATTGTTGTCGATGGACAGCAACGATTAACCACGACACTGCTCTTTTTGATTGCTTTACGAGATAATGAACCCAACAAAGAAAATAGAGGCTTTATTACTGATACTTATTTAACTAATAACGCATCATCTTTTCAAGATAAAATAAAATTAAAGCAAGTTTCAAAAGATTGGGATGCCTATCGTGCATTGATAAATGGAACAAGTGCAAAACCCGGCATAATAAAAAATGCGTATGATATATTCACTAAACTAATAGCAAATATAAAAATATCACGTCCTGAAATTACAGTGGAAAAATATATTGTAGCCATCCAACGGCTTAATGTTGCCGTTATTTTCTTAGATGAAAGACCATTTAAAGGTGAAGACCCGCAAATTATTTTTGAAACGCTCAATTCTTTAGGGAAACCGCTCACTCTATCCGATTTAATCAGAAATTATGTCTTGCTCAATATGGACTGTACGCATCAAGCGATCATGTATGAAACAATTTGGTACCCAAAAATTGAAATACAATTAACCGGTAGTACGTCGGATTTTTTTCGAGATTTTTTACAGTATAAAAAATCTACTTCTATAAAAGTTGTAAGTGATAATAACACAAAAGAAATTTATGCAAACTTCAAAAACTTTGTCGAAGAATCGTATGCTAATCATAAAGCTTTTATTGACGACATTGTAAAGTATGTAAAACTTTATACTTGGATTATACAAGTAGAAATCACTGATACTATTTCACCAGATAAAATAAAAGACAGTCAAATAAAGGAACTGTTGAGGAATATTTTTCATGATATAAAAACTGAAGCATTTAAACCGTTTATCCTTGGACTGCTTTATTATCATCAAAATCAAACAAGCACTATCATATTTAGTGATGATAATTTTATAGCGATATTGCAAATCATTAGAACGTATCTAATACGGAGACGAATAGCACGGCTAACACAAGGAGAAAATAAAAATATCGTACTTCTCTGCAATCGAATACATGATCTCGTGCAAAAAAAAATTGAAATGATCGATTTATTATCAAGTATGTTTTATAAAATGAGACTTCCGAATGATGATGAAATGCGGCAAGTCTTGATGATTTCAAAATTTTATGAAGATTTTAAAACCTATGGAAAATTTATTCTGGGAAAAATAGAAGAACACAATGCAAAAGTCCCTGTTGATTTTAGAAATGCTAAAATCACGATAGAACACATTATGCCGCAGACACTCAATGATGAGTGGAAAGCAATGCTTGGAAATAATTATGAAGAAATATATAAAAAATATTTGCATAATATTGGAAATCTCATTCTAACAGAGTTTAATAGTGAAATAGGGAATAACCCTTTCAAAGATAAGAAAACGCAATTACACACGTCTTCTTTATATTATAGACTGGAAATACTTAACAATGATGTTTGGAATGAGGATAGTATAAAACGACACCAGTCAAATATGATTAATTGGTTCTTGGAGACATTCCCATTACCTCAACAATATCAAGCAGCTTCTAACTATGATAGAAAAAAACCTGATGTCACAACCTTTTCCCCTATAGACGACGATGCCGGCGATTGGGCAGAGGGGAATAAACCGGCAAAAATGATAATCAACGACAGTGTTTTTAATGTCTCGACTTGGCAAGATGTGTTTATAAAGTTTATTACATTTATGAAAGAAGATAGCAGATATGATTTCCAATTTATCCTTGATAATCAAACTGACTTATTCAATCGCGAAGGTGTAATTCTACACTGGGGCCTATTAAAAACGATTATAGACAGGAATATAGACCTAACCACCCGATATAAATCATTTGACGGGCTATTCCCGGATAAAATCTCAAATCTTAAAGGCGATATGTTGTTTATTCATACCAATATATCCGCAGCAACATGTATGACTCGTATTGCAAGCGTTATGACCAAGTTTGATATGCCGAGAGAATTTGTGATTATTACTTTAAAGTAATATAGGTTTGCTACGGATTTTGACGACCTCGAATATTTCTTGTTTTGATACCGCTTCAGCAATATATAGGTAGGAGTAATATCTATTTTTATTCATCGTAATACACTTTGTAGAATTTATTTCTTTTGTCCGTACCTTGTTCGATATTTTTGCTATTGCCGTCGATAACAATTTTGATTTTTCTATTCAGTTGGAAGATCTATTCGCTAAGGATGGCAATCATTGATGCGGAATCGATGTTTGAGGCAAAGCCGAAAACTCGCTGTCAAGGAAGCTGTCTTTAGTATTTAACGCTTGATAAAAAATCAACAGTATCTGTCAGCTACTTGAGGGATATACCCGCATTCAAACTTTTTACCATAGCCCACTGAATTTACAGAAAGGACTTCACAGTCTCACCGTTTTTAACATACCGATTCCCCCATTACCCTTTCCAGCTTCCAGTTCCGGCTCTGTACCTGCGTACTCCACAGCTTTGCATACAGCGGTGATTGCTTCAACAGTTCGCCGTGTGTTCCCGTGGCGGCGACCGTTCCATTATGCATCACGATAATTTGATCGCAGCCGATAACCGTTGATAACCGGTGTGCAATTACAATGAGCGTTTTGTCTTTACACAATTCTTCAAGAGACTTTTGAATTTTGTGCTGATTTTCCATATCAGCATAAGAGGTTGCTTCGTCAAGAATCAGTATCGGTGCGTTTCGCAACAGAGCACGTGCAATAATAATCCGCTGCCGCTGACCTCCCGACAATTTTGCACCATCATCTCCTGCACTCGTGTTGTAGCCATTCTCAAACGCAATGATAAACTCGTGGCAATGAGCTTTCTTCGCCGCTTCAATCACTTCCTCATCGGATGCACCGGGCTTCCCAAGCCGTATGTTTTCCATAATTGTCATGTTGAATAAAAAGGTGTCCTGCGTTACATAGTTGACCCGCTGCATCAACTGATCCAAAGATAAATCTCGATAGGCAACACCGCCTATTGTTATACTTCCTTCTTGTACATCCCAAAAGCGCGCAATAAGATTAGCGATGGTCGTTTTACCGGAACCTGAATGCCCGACAATCGCAGTCTTTGTTTTTTCAGGGAACACAAGTGAAATATCATGCAGCACCTGTACATCTTCATACGCAAAAGAAACATGATGCAGTGCAATTTCGTTATTCGGTATTTCACCGGCGGCTGTATCTGGTTTTTGTAATTCAGGAGCAGCGAGAACTTCGTTGATGAGGCGTTCGCCGTTTTTAATGTAATAAAAATTATCCATAAATTCCGTGAACTTTAAAAGCGAAGTGCCGATCCCGACAGACACCAACACGGAAAACAAATACAAGTGCGCACTTAAACTGCCGGCGCAATATAAAAAGCCGCCGACACTCAGTACGCTTGCCAAAAGCGAAGATAGTAAAACAATCGAAGGAGACGCTGCAACATACATTCGATTATAAAGCCGGAGTGTCGCCGTTTTGTATTTGTCAATGGAAGTTTCATATTGAGAAAGCGCCGCATCCTCTCTCCCGAAAATTTTGATTTCCTTATTTCCGCGGATATATTCGATAACTCTCCCGTTCATATTTTCGAGCATGGTATAATAGGTAGCAGCAAATTCGTTCATAATGCCGATATACATCGGAAGATAAAACAGCAGCGTCAACGCCGCGGGAATCAATACCGAAAGCCCCATCCGCCAGTCAAAACTGAAAAGCAGCGCGATAACACTGACAGGTAGCAGTACGTTTGAGGTCGTTTCGGGGATTGCGTGCGCAAGCGGATATTCAAGCCGTTCGAGGCTGTCAATCAAGAGACTGTGAAAGCAGCCGATCCCTTTTGCTTGCATATAGCCGAGCGGCATACGCATCATTTTTTCCGTAATGGAAAGCCGCACTTTTTTCAAAATAGAAAACGCCGTCTTATGCGAAAGAGCGGTTGAAAGACAGTGCATCAGTATTTCGAGCACAAGCGACAGCAAAATCAACAGTGCATACCACAGTACCGTCCGTCCATTGCAGCCCTGCATGATACGCAGCAGCAGCCGATATACCGTATAATACGGCAACAAACCGAAAAACACGGAAGCAATCGCCAGAGCCACAGAAACACTATAAACCGGAATATGTTCTTTTACAAAATCCTTAAATCGCATAGTTCGTTTATACGTCTTTTTGAATAAGCTGTCCGCACAATCGGTAAAAGTTTGTCTGATAGCGATATATTTTGGCTGCAAGCGAAAGGGAAGAAGTTTTTTAAGGGGCTATTTGTAAAATGTTTGAAAGTTTATCTGATAACAAGCGGATAGTATGGAAGTACAAATAATAACTAACAGCTAATCTGCTTTTTTAATTTTTTCAGTTACCTTTTTTATTATTTGTTTAATTCTTCTTCAATATTTCTTCCGCCATATATTACACGAACAATATAAACTTTTTTATCCGATGATGTTATAGGTCATAGACAATAATCTTTTTGAATCTTATCAAAAATCTCCGTTGCTGTTTTTTTATTTCCATTAGTTATATCGGCATACCCTTTCATAAGCTCTCTATTTAAACCTTCTTCAGTTAAATCTGCTAAAACAAGAGGCGTCTTTGCCGGAAGCTTTAACTCAAAAGGAATACCATGGTTTAAAATTATTTGTTTATAGAACATCGTTATTGCATTAGATGCAGGAATTCCAAGTGAATCTAAAATAATTTCAGCCTGCTCTTTTATTTCAGGTTCAATTCTTGCATAAAGATTTGCTGTTTTTGCCATTTTTTCTCCCAAACTGCTCATGCCTGCATTATACGCTCATGTGCCTACAAAAGCAATACAATAGCCTTTTGATGTTAGCTGATTCTTCCTCTCAGCTCTCTTCGTAATTCGCCGGGACTAACTCCGTAATATTTTTTAAACGCAGTTTGAAAATACCCGTCGCCGTAATAGCCGACCTCACGGGCAATCTGTGTAATCGACACATCGCTGTTTTTCAAAAGCTCAACCGCTCTATGCATCCGCACATTTTGCACATACCCATTGACCGTAGTATGATAGGTTTCTTTAAATCCCGTTACCAGTTTTTCTCTGTTTAACGCAAATTGTTTCGACAGCGCCTGAATAGTCGGCGGATTCACCGCGTGCTTTTCAAGATACACGCGCAATGCATACAAACGCGCTTTATCATCCGTGGATAAATGCACCGTCCGTTTTTCCGTATGCGAATAGATATAGTCAAAAAGATACACAAACGCTTCCAACGCCTTCGCCTGTATATACAGCACGAGCACATCACCCGTCAGCGTACAGTTTTTCAGCTGCTCACAGATCGCGGATATTTGCGGAATATGCAATGGCGCAGGATTAAGAACCGCAGCCGCACGTTCCCAAAAATCATCAGGCAGCGCGACAGGCAGCGTTTCAAAAAACTGAGGGCGATACGAAAACCCTGCATTGACAATCCGTACGTGCGGGTTAATCCGTTTAAACCCATGAAAAACCGGCTCGTTCACATAGACATTTAATCCGTAGTCCACCGCATCCGGCAAAGGCTTCCGACATGCATCATATACTTCCACCGAACCCTCGTAATACCGGCCGATCTCAATACCCCGTTCGTCAACCGACTCCTCTATGATACAGGGCCGCTCCAGCGTACAGTCGGACACAATCCCCATCGCAGTCCGCGTATCCCCCATAATGGTAAATCCGCCCCTCCCCAGCTCAGGCAACGCCGTGTACCGAATACACCCCGCTTCCACTTTCTTTTCAAACCCCAGCCGCTCCCAATCCTTCCAATAATCTTCTATCGTTCTCATAATTGGTTCCTATCTTTTAAATCAAGGGTAGTTCGATTATTGGACAAATTCCTCAGATTTTACAATCATTGAATTAACCGGTTCTCTAATATCGTCACATACTGAAGCATAAAAACAACTGTTAAATATAGAAGAGAAGTCTTTCTTATTTTCCATATATTTATCTTTACATATAGAACAAACATCAGTTTTTGATTTTTTACTTGCATAAAACATATATAATATTACATATTTTATTCTAAATCCACAAGTTTCACCATGTCTACAATATTTATCCAACTGCTTATACCCATTGATAAATCTATTTATACTATATCCTGTTGGTTTCCTTTCTGCATTTTTGTTAATAAAGCATCCTTCAATAAAATATTTTACTTCAATATATGCACGATTTTCATCTTTATCCATTAATCCGATATCAACAGATTCTTCATCATTATTTATATCTGTAGCCGGTTCATGTATAACATTAGCTTTTACATTTTGACGGAGAAACTCAAAAAGAGAATTTCTCAGCATTTTTTCAGTAAGATTCTCATTAACATAGTTAGTTTTAATGCAAAAAAAAGGATTACTTCTGTGAATTCTTTCTCTCTGATAAACATCAAGGGCGGTATATAAATCATCAAAATTATATCGTTTAAAATAACAATCAAATCGTGCGTTAGATTCACGAAAATGATTTTGAAAAATTTCATCAAATTTACCATCTATATAAAAATGGAAATCATCCAATTTTTTTACTAGTACTTTAGATTTATTTTTATTTGATAATGTTTCTGCAAACGATAAAAATGAATCTTTGCTTTCATCATATTTAACTTTAGAAAGCCTAGAGTTCGTATCTTCTTGTAGATAATAGTTACAATCATACCTTTTATGTGTTGTTTTAATTTCCATAACAATATTTTCATAACTACTATGGAATATGTTTATATCACAAATCTCAATCAATAAATATTCTATATTTTTAAATCTTTTATACAAATCAATAAACAATGCATATTCAAGTGAAAATGAATTACAAACAGCCTTAGTATAAAAATCATTATAGATATCTTTCATTTTTTTTATTTCCTGAGTCATTCAAATAAAAATAATTTAATATATATTCAATCCATGATATAAAAATATCATAAGAGGTAATGTTTTTCTTCTTTCCTAAACCGTCTTTGAATTTCTTGAGTATTTTTTTTAATTCATTAACTTTATTAGTATTAAATTCTGAAAGATTTCTGTTATCTACAGCTTTTATCGTAGGATCTGCAAAAAAAAGTGTAAAAATATAGTCTTCATTGTAACTTTGTATCAGGCTAATAAATTTTTCAATTTTTTTATACTCATCATAGAGATATCCATTGTTCTCCAATTTAGAAGAAATATCATTTTGTAGTTTTTTATTAATTGTTATTAAAAGATTTTTTTCTGAAAATAATACATAGCTTATATTTTGTAGTCTTATAATAGTATTGGAAAAATCAACAATTTCATAACTCAATCCATTATCAATTTTTTGTATAGAAAGGCAAAAATTATCTTTCGTCTTATTTTCGGAATACAAAAATGATTCTGCAGTATAGTATAAATAGATATATCTTTGAAAGGTTTTATAGTTTATTGTTTTCTGATATTTTGAGACTGCATATAAAAATAATGGAATCTTTTCAATTAATTTTTCATTATTCATAGTATCTTTTTCTCCTTTATTTTTATAATCATATCATTTATCTTTTTTGATAGATTTTTATCGGCAAGATTTGATATTTCAGCTACATTAATAATTTGGATTTCATTTTTTGAATTATATCTTGATGATAAAAGCTCAAGTAGATTGTTATTCTTTGCATTGGCAGTGATAATCAATTTACTACCTGAATTGACATAATTTTGAAAAACATTTGCTGCATTGCTTTCATGAAAAACATCAAGCGTACTATCCGGTGTTTCAATTATAAAAAAAGAATTATTATGAAAGTAAGATAGTATGGAAAAACGAAAAGTTAAATCAGTAAATATTCGCTGTGATTCAGATAGCTCATATTCCGTATTGCGGCGTAAATTTTGTAGTTCAAAAGCGATTAACAATTCACCCATATCTTCATTTATTAAATCAAAAGAATCTTCCGACTCTATAGAGAAAGGTAAAGAAATTTCAGCTTTGATATTTTTTCCAAAAAAACGTCCCGCATACTTCGAAAAATTTAAAGAAAAAGATTTAAATTCTTCTACCAGTAACAATTCTATATTTTTCCTCATTATCGATACTTTTTTCTTCTCTTTGATAACTGCTTCATTAGCACTCTTTATCTCTTTTTCCATTGCTTTTATTCTTTTTTCATCAATAGTATTAGCATTAGATATATTGGATTTCCTATCAATAGCATCTTTTTCAAACTGTATATCTTCAAGTGTAGTATTAATAATATTAATTTCGTTATGAATTTTTTCGTATGTTTTCTTCAAACTATCAAAGTTATACCTATTAGCTTCAAGCTTTTTATTTAATTCTTTCCTTCTAAGATCAATAGTTTTAAATTCTTGATAATTTTCTTGTAATTGCATTTTTTCACCGCAAAAGATACACTTATCTGTCTGTATATCAAATATGTGATTTTGATTACATATAGGACATATACCACAATTAATACTCTGAATTAATTGTGTGTATTTTTTTTCATATTCATT
Source organism: Treponema sp. OMZ 857 (assembly GCF_024181085.1). Lineage (NCBI taxonomy): Bacteria > Pseudomonadati > Spirochaetota > Spirochaetia > Treponematales > Treponemataceae > Treponema > Treponema sp. OMZ 857. Next base: position 1,185,890 of record NZ_CP051147.1, on the reverse strand, counting down.
AGGTAAGAAGATATTACTCCAATCCATAGAATTTTTTGATAAGGCAGTACTCAGTGTTTGATATTCTTTTCGCAATACTCTCATGTCATTTTCAATTTTATCTAAAATAGAGTTTTTGTCATTCTTTTCCTTATTAAGACGCTCCATTTCATTACATAGGATATTATAATCTATAATTTTAGAATCTACTTCTGCAGATTGTTCCGACATTCTATTTAGAAATTTCTTATAATAATTTAATGTTTCACTGGCTTTTTTATATTGACTTTCACTATAAGTTACATTCCTTATTTGGTTTTCAAAATTTTCATATGCCTCAGGCTCAAGCAGATATTTGCTTATGACAAGATGTTGCAATGATGATTGCCAAAAAGTATATTTTCTATCTTCACTAAAAAAAATAACATCATTTATTGTACTTACTATTGTATTAAACCCACCGGGGACTGATGCAGTTATTGCTAATTTAGTTTGATACTTTTCTATTAGATAATCATCAAGAGCATTTTCAGCCTCTCTACCATCCAATACTTTTGAATATAATGATTCAAATTTTCCATATGAAGTAATCTTACCGGGAATATTTACCCCATTGATAGAAAATGATTCCAATTGGTTTGCTTCTAGACTATGAGTAACTTTAAACTCATCCTTCCCTATAAAAAAAATAACTTCTACCATTGAAGATTCTGCTTTATTTACTCCATTTTTTAATCCTCGAGAAAGAAAGAAGTTATCGGAAAAAGTTGGCCTATTTTCTCTTCTTTTATTTTCTCTTGTTTTAACTTTTATATTACCAATATACGGACCTATTATAGAATAAATTAAAATTTGTATAAGTGTACTTTTCCCAATTCCATTAGTTCCAAAAAAAACAGTTATTTTCTTATCGAAATCTATATGTATATCTTTTTTAAAAAGTCCATAATTATAAATGTGCATAGTTTTCAAAACCGGCAAAGTAAACTTATTCATACAACTCCCTCACTTTTTTAATACGATAACACCTTCTAATAATTTACCTATTTTCTCTTTTTGCTGCGGACTTGACTTTAAATTTCTTGCTTTTCTGATTTCAATAATATTGAATCCTATATCTTCTGCAATAGATGCACAAATATCTAATGTATTTATAAGGGTATTAAAATATGCTGAATTTGAAACATTAAAATATATTGATCCATTTTTTTTCATTTTTTTATATAGAGATTGAAATATTATTTGCATATCTACAAAATATAATCTAATCATATCTATAATTGAATCATTCCACAGTTTAACGTTAGATGAAGCTTTTGAAAGCTCATCTAACGTTTGATTAAGTAATTTATTCTGAATATAAACTTGATCATTCCATTTCACTTGAACATGAGATCTAATTGTTTGCTTTCTCAAATCCTTTATTTGTTTATAATTGTCAAAATATAAAGTTTTTAACTCAAGCATATATGTATCGGTATAATCACGAGAATTCAAGTATGGCGGAGATGTTATAACAAGATCAATAGAATTATCAGCTATTTTCTCTTCAATTCCAACACGAGAATCTTGATTGAACAATCTCTTTTTATTTGATACAGATGTAGTTTTTTTTATATTCTGGATATCAGGTAATAATTCATTTTTTATTTTACTATCAAATTTTGAAAAAACATAATTCTCATCATAAGAAATACTTTTCCAGTTTTTTTTATAAGAAAGACACTTACCATTTCTATATAAATTACTTACATCTAATAATATCGCTGAAAGAGCAACCATAAACAGATCTTGATATACTTGATTATCTATAGATATTATAGATTTTATTAGTTTTGTAATAGCTTTTGCTACAGAAATATCATAATTCCACTTATTACTATTCTCTTTCTGATAGAGGGTTGTAAAAACTGATGATAGATTATCAGCACATACTGTATTACGCTTTACACAGACAAAATCAAACCATTTATTAAATTCTTGGATTTCATACGTATTTTCAAGTTTTACTCTTGCAATCACATACATTAGCGGATTTACTTCAAAGGAGTAGCATTGAAATCCTCTATTTTGAAGCTCTAAGGCCGTTGTCCCACTACCGGAAAAAGGCTCTAAACATACCAATTTTTTTTTCTTCACTTCATCTAATATTGAGCTAATAAATTCCCGAGAATAGCCCTCCACAAAAGGATACCATCGGTGTATAGGTTCTTTTTTGTTTTTGTTAAACTGCATAATTCGACCATAAGAGTCGAAATAGTCCACATATTTGTATGTCATAATCTATTCCACATTAAAATTTCGGCATAGCAAAAGGGTTCCTTTAGATTATAATTATACCACATTTCTCGAATTTTAACACCCTTTCGGTTATCACAGAAATCAATTTTCAAGCACTTCAAATTATTATTCTCCCATAAATTACAGGTTTTGCTGTTTTTACTGATTTTAAAGCTGAAAATATTGGAAAAATTCAAAAAACACGGCAAAAAGCTACAAGCGTAAAGCTCGACGGTCGCATATTCAACAGCCATCCATGGCTGTTTGGGCATGCGTAAACCATAACGCCCTCTTCTTTAAATTTTTTATACCTTCTCTATTTACAGCAATCTATTTTGTATTTGCAGCATAAATGTGCTAAAAACAGATACTCTCCTTCATATTCTTTTCTTTTTACAGTTTTCCAGCTTGAATCAGAAAAGCGTTTCGTTTATACTGCCCATATAAGTTTACCGTAGGTTACCGACGAAAAGGATTGAATCAACAACCTCGACGCAGAGCATCGGGGCATTAAACCCTGTTCAAAAGCTTCTGTTTCGGAACAGGTTGCTTTGAAATGTAAGTGAGGTCGAGGAGCGGATTATGACTGAGAACCATAAACAAAAAGGTGTGTTGGAGCGGGTGTTTGCCGTTTCACCGAAGGGGAAGGGACTGCTGGCAGCGAGCTGTATTGCTTCCGTGCTCGGTATGGTGCTGAGCTTGGTGCCTTATCTCTCCGTGTATTTTATCTGCAAATATTTTCTGCTGGGAGCGGCGGGGGAGCACGGCGGTATTGTGCTGTGGACGGCGGTTGCCGGAGGCGCCATTATCGGAAATATGGTGTTCACATTTTTAGGCAGCGCCGGGTGCCATGCGGTTGCCTTTGATGCGCTGTATCGTTACCGCCTGTATGTGATGGAACATCTCGGCCGTATTTCGATGAGCTATTTTTCTACGCACACGAGCGGCGGTATTCAAAAAGTGATGGATGAAAATATCGAAAAAATGGAAAGGTTTATCGCGCATATACTGCCTGATCTTATCGGCTCGCTGGTTATGGTGATTATCCTGTTCTTGAGTATCGCGTATCTGAACCTCGTATTAGCTGCGGCTGTCGTAGCTGCAATTATCGCGGGTTTCTTTTTTCAGATGCTGGTTTTCGGCGGCAACAAGGTAAAAACGATTATGACAGCAGTGACGCAGTCCTCCACAAAGATGACGGGCGCCTTTTCGGAATATGTGCGGGGTATGGCTGAGGTTAAACTGTTCGGACGTGCGGGGGCGGTAACGAATGCGTTGAAACAGCATATCGCCGCGTATATGGGGTGGGAGATAAAAAGTTATAAAAACAGCGCGTTCGCGATGAGCATGTACAAGAGTATTGTGCTGTCGCTTTTGAGTGTGGCGCTGCCTGTCGGCGTATGGCTGCTTGCCCGCAATCCGAGCAAGGAGTTAATTCTTTCTATTTTGATGACACTGATTCTTGTACCGGCATTGTTTGAACCGCTGACCGGCTGTATCGAATATGCAACGCAGCTGCGGATGCTGCAAGCAGGGCTTGTGCAAATTGATGAGATTGTGCAGGAACCGTCATATATCGATTCCGATACAGGAGCAATAGATACAGATACAGATGCCGGAGCCGCTGCTTTTGTACCGCACAGCTGGGAGGTGTGTTTTGACAATGTTTCTTTTTCGTACCAAAAAAGCGACGACCCACTGCGGAAGCAGGCGCTGTCCGGGATATCGTTTACTGCACCGCAGGGACAAATGACAGCGCTGGTCGGAGAATCAGGCGGAGGGAAATCAACAATCGGACAGCTGCTCTTGCGCTTTTGGGAAACGGAAGAAGGGGCAATTACTATCGGCGGTGTGTCTATCCGCGATATTCCTTTTTCCCGCCTGATGGAGTATACGGCGGCGGTTTTTCAAGACACGTACATCTTTGCGGGTACTGTTATGGAAAACATCAGAATGCATTCACACGCGAGCGATGAAGCGGTTATGGAAGCTGCACGGCAGGCGTGCTGTCACGATTTTATTATGAAGCTGCCGCACGGGTACGGCACGATGGTCGGGTCGGGACACAGCAAACTGTCGGGAGGAGAAGCACAGCGGATTTCCACTGCGAGGGCGATTTTGAAAAATACACCGATTGTTATTCTTGATGAAGCGCTTGCCTACACGGATGCGGAAAATGAAAACCAAATTCAGACGGCGATTAAAAATCTGGTACGGGATAAAACATTCATCGTCATTGCTCATCGGCTGCAAAGCATTGCGGAAGCCGGTCAAATCTTGGTGATGCAGAACGGAAAGATTATTGAACGCGGTACGCACCACATACTTATGAGCGGAGACACGGAGTATAAAGCCCTGTGGGACTTACAGCACACCGTGGACGAATGGTCGATTGATCGGCGGCATGAATAAGGAATAAGAAGGAGATTGACAGTATGAAAACTATCATCAATGCATTTACGATGGGGCATCCAAAGCAGATGATTGGACCGGCGCTGTGCCATTTTTTTGAAGGACCGACGATTTCGTTCCCTGCCGTCGCCGTATACTTTGCAATCAATTTGTTGGCTGAAGGTTTTGCGAATCCGGCTTCGCTGAATATGTACACGCTCCGCATCATCTGTATTGTAATGGGCGGCTTGTTTGCCGTGCAGCTATTCGTCAGCTGGGGTTCGTTTCTCGGTACGTTCTTACCGGCTGCAACACACTCGGCTGAAAACAAAACCGATTTTGTCTACAAACTGAAAACACTGCCGCTCGGTTATTTTTCCAAAAAGGCGGCAGGAGAGCTGATCAATACTTTTACGTCGGACTTTCTTGCGCTTGAACAGTCGATGGTCGCCCTGTTTACCGGCTTGGCAGGGGTAGTATTCAGCTGCATCATCACATCCCTCTTTATGTTTTATTTTAATCCGCAGATGGCCTTCGCGTTTTATATGACGATGCCGGTTGCAGCGCTCATCATCGTGCTTTCATTAAAGACATTCGGAAAACTGGATTCTGCAGCAAAGTCGGCAAAAGACGCGGCAGCCGATTCGCTAAATGAATATCTTTTCGGGATGAAGGTGCTGCGCTCATATAATCAGACGGGACAGGGATTTACCCGCCTGAGTAACGCATATCATGATGTGCGGGATACTGCTTTAAAAGGAGAAATCACCGGCGGTACGCTTTTATCGCTTGCCGTAACCTGCATCCGGCCCGGTCTGCCGCTTATGTGCTTTACCGGCGCCTATCGTATTCAAGGCGGACGGTTTGCATTGGTTGATTATCTCAGTTTGTGATTATTGTCGGTACGAAGATTGTCAGCCCCTTGCTCGTTTGGATGCGCTATATCGCACTCCTGCGGGTACACTATGTGTCAGCGTCCCGCATCGGTGCAGTGATGAAGCAGGACCCCTTACCGGGAACGGTGGAACACTTTGCGGTTGACGATATCGTATTTAAGAATGTCGGCTTTTCGTATGTGAAGGGAAGCGACAGCGCCGTACTGAAAGATGTGTCGTTCACTATCCCGAAAGGAAAACTCACGGCGATTGTGGGCCCGAGCGGAAGCGGAAAATCGACGATTATCCGGCTGCTGGCGCGATTTTGGGAAGCCGACACCGGAACGATTCTATGTGGTAATACGCCGATAAAAACAATCGACAGTGAAAAATGGCTTGCGGCAGTTTCTATGGTGCTGCAGGATGTGTATTTGTTTCACGAAACGATTCGGGAAAATATTTTATTCGGCAGAAAGGATGCGTCCGAAGAGAAGATGATTGAAGCGGCGAAAAAGGCGAATTGCCACGATTTTATTATGAAGCTGCCGCAAGGGTATGATACGGTTGCAGGTGAAGGAGGCTCCACGCTTTCCGGCGGAGAAAAACAGCGGATTGCTATTGCGCGGGCGTTACTGAAAGATGCTCCCCTTTTGCTGCTCGATGAGCCGACTGCCAGTTTGGATGCACGGAATGAGGTTGCAGTACAAAAAGCGATTGGTCAGCTGGTACGGAATAAAACCGTCATAATGATTGCCCACCGCCTTAAAACAGTCGAACACGCCGATCAGATTCTGGTCGTGAACGAGGGGCGCATTGAAGAAACCGGTACACACCGCGAACTGCTTGCACGCAACGGGCTGTACGCCCGCTTGTGGAATCTGCAAAACCGCTCGAAGGAATGGTCGCTGAAAAACATCCATCAATAGACGATTCCTGTAAAGATTGAATCTATATTAAACTTTTTGAAAACAGGACATCTTCTTCCGCTATATTTTCAGCAGCAGTGCAGTTGACGTATTCACCTGCACAATTTCCACATTCGCGTTGAAAAAAGATTGCACGTTTTCTTGTGTAATAATATCGCGGATATTGCCGAAAAGATAAGTTTGTCTGGACAGCAATAAGCCCTTATCTGCAATGCGGATAATATTTTGGATATAATGCGAATTAATGATGATAGCGGTATGGTGCGATTTTGCAAGCGTTTGTAATATCTTCAAAAGTTGCGCCTGATTATAAAAATCCAAGTTTGATTCCGGTTCATCGAGAATAAGCAGACGAGGCTGAGAAACTAATGCCTTTGCGATATATACCATTTGCATTTCTCCGCCGCTTAACCGGTTGCAGTTTTTATTCTTTAAATGACCGATATGCAAATTCGCAAGAATATTTTCGCTTATTTCATAATCTTTTTTTGAAGGGGCTGCAAAGTATCGGTTTACACCGCACCTACCAAATGAAACAAAATCAAAAACGGTGTAAGCAAACGAAGGACTTTTTGCCTGCGGTACGTATGCTAAAAATCGGTGCGCTTCTTTTGACGGACGATTTATAATGAAAGAAAATCCTGCCGTCCATTCGAATATACCTGCAATGCACTTTAACAATGTTGTTTTTCCTATTCCATTGCATCCCATAACGGCAAGGATTTCACCTTCGCTCACGGTAAACGAAATATCATGTAAAATCGGTTTTGTACGGGGGTATGCAAAAGAGGCGCACTTCACTTCGACTATGTTATTCATGTCCAGAGGCATCCTTAAATAAAAAAAGCAAAGCAAAAAGCGGCGCGCCGGTTAGTGAGGTGATAATGCCGATGGGAATTTCCGAAAAGCCGATTGTTCGAGCAAAGGTGTCGGAAAGCAGCATAAACAAAGCGCCGAATACGCTTGAAAGCGGCAGTACATATCCGTGATTCGAGCCGATAATTTTTCGAGTTGCATGAGGAATTACCAGCCCTACCCAGCCGATCATACCGCTTACCGTAACGGCAGAAGCGATCAGTACAGTCGCTGCACCAAGCACAATACTTTTAACGAGCTTTGGATGCACACCGGCGATTTTTGCTTCATCATCTCCGAGCGATAAAATATTTAACTTCCAGCGAAATAGGTATAACAGTCCCGTTCCAAGCAAGAACGGAAGCAGAATAAAAGTAATTTGTGCCGAGCCGGAGGATGCAAAGCTGCCCATCAGCCAAAACGTAATTGCAGGCAGGGTATCGTTCGGATCTGCTGCAAATTTTAGAATGGAAAGCATGGAAACAAATAATGATGAAGTAATGATACCGCTTAATACAATAGATAAAACAGAAAAATCTTTTTTCAATCTACATAATGCAACCACAAAAAAGATACTGAGTAGTCCTGCAGTAAAGGAGAGTATAAGTGTTGCGAAGAGATTATTGCCGAAGAATAGAATCCCTGCTGCGGCTCCAAATCCTGAAGCGGAAGCGGTTCCCAACACATCGGGACTCGCAAGCGGATTTTGCAAAATACCCTGCATCGCTGTACCTGCCAGAGCAAGTGCAGCGCCTACCATAATCGATAGTATCACTCGCGGAAGACGGATATCGAAGAAGATATGCCGTTTTACATCACCGTCGGAGACTGCTTGCCGTATAAAAAGCTTTGCAATATCGGACGGCATAATCTGAAACCGTCCGATAAAACAAGCGGCAATTGCTGCTGCCGTTAAAAGCACTATACCGGCAATAAGTATTTTGCGATATGAGGTATGACCGTACCTGTACATTTACTGTATCGCTATCGGTTTAAGCATATCACTGATGACGGCATCCGGTAAATCGGCAGCATACATTTCTTTGTAATAGTGCTTTATTCTTGCTTTGAATTCAGCCTCGGTATACCTATCGGGATATACTTTCAGCAGCATCCAAAGCGGCACCAAAGGGGAATCGGCACACGGCATTCCCCAGCTGTATGTGCCTTGCGGAATATCGAATACATGTTTTTCTTTTACCGCAGTAATAAACGACCAGTCGGAGCCGTCTACTTTGTTTTGTAAAATATGCGCAGCGGCGATTACATTTTTTCCGACTCGCATGTTATTGATAAAAATCACATCGGGATTCCACGCATGAATCTGTTCCATAGAAACGGCTGCCTGTCCTGCTCCATCAGCAAAGCCTTCTACTGCCGCGCTATTTTCAAAACCTGCCATCTTTAAAAATGCATCTCCATAACTGTTTTTTCCGCTTACGGTAATCTTCCCGCCAAGATAGCTGAAAATAAAGAGCGCTTTTAATTTTTTATGTTCACCTGTATGCAAAATTTTTTCAGTGAGTGTATTTGTTTCCTGCCACTGCTTTTTAAACTGTTCGGGATTTTTTATGCGGAAAGTATCTGCGAGCAGCGCTTCCCATTTTTCCGTTAGCGTTTGGGGATTCATATCTTTCAGGTGCATATTCAACATCGGTGCATCGATACTCGCCAAATTCTTTTTTTCAAAATCCCCGTAATAGATAATCAGTGAAGGATGTAACGATGCCAAACTTTCGACATTGATTGTAAAATCGTTATTGACGAACGAAGTGTCGATGTTTTTCGCACTGGGATTTACAATATGCAGCACCTGCGGATTTGATGTTGAAAATGTCCGCGGATTTACACCGACAACGGAATCTGCAAGCTGCGGAAAAGTAAGCAGCATCGAATAAACCGGCGGTGATAAATTAACGATACGGGTATGTTGTTGTTCCCGTTCGGATTTTTCTGCACCATGCGATTCTTTTTGTCCCGCAGCAAAAAGACTGAGACCCAATACGGAAATAAAAACCGCATATACAATTTTCTTATTCATATTTTCCTCCATAAAAATACTCGTCCACAATAATAGTAAAAACTTTTACAAGTTTTAAAAATGATTTGCTATCATCTCATTAGCTTTTTCTAAAAAGAGATTGATAAGAGAGCATTCTTGCTCATTCAGCGAATCGATAAAATCGAAAAAAGATTTATCATACGTTTGATGGTACTTCTCATGTGCAGTATACGCCGCTCGCCCTCTCTTTGTTAAAAATAATTTCTTTCGTTTTTTATCCTCCGTATCCTCCTCTTTTTCTACAAATCCGCGTTCCTCAAGTTTCAGCAAAGTCTTGTGAATAACCGCACGGGTAATCCCCATATCGCGGGCAATTTCCGAGCTGAATATTCCCGGATTATCTCCTATCTTTTTTATGATATGAATTTCACCGCGGTAAAACGTCATATCCTTCCCTGCAAAAGAAAGCGTGTTATTTTTTCCGTTTGCAATTTTCTCTATCAATGCTATGTATCGTTCAATCACAATATTTTTATTTGTCACTGCATACCTTCCTAAATACAATAAAAGGATATAAGCCGTCGGTGCCTTTTGTTATCGCTTTTAGACTGACGGAATTTAAAGCGGAGATCAGTATCTCTTTTAACAGAGCTTTATTTATGCGGAAGTTTTCATCCCTCGGTACTCTGCATCGGAGTTGTTGATTTTTTCGTCTGAGATTTCCCTTTAGCCACCGCGCTGCATATCGCGCCTTATCTTTCTCTGCGGCAAAAGCGGTATCATACACCAATAATAGTCCGCCTTCTTGCATCGCATCGCTTATTTTTTTAACAAAAGGCTCGATCTTCTCCGCCACGAACGGAAAAATACCTGAGGCAATAATGAAGTCATAACCTCCTCCGATATCATCCAAAAGAAAATTTCCTTCCATGATTGCAATGCGGTTTTTTGCCGGAGAATCGGCGATGAAACGCCGTGCGATAGATGCAATGTCTTTCTGCTCAAAAAGAACGCCTTCGCATTTTTTATACGATTTGACTACCGCAATGAGCAGTGCTCCTGAACCGCCGCCTAAATCAAGAACCTTTTTCGGCATAATGCCAAGTTCTTTAATCAGTGTAAGCAAGGGCTGTTTTCTCAATATGCTTATTTCCTTGGCGGTAATCCGTGCCATTTCAGTAAAATCAAAGACGGGACAGCTGCTTGGTTTATCGGATAGAGTTTCCGCTTCATTGCATATATCCGACAATCGTTTCCGATAAAGCAGTACATCGCCTATATACGATACACTCGAACGAACTAAAAACCGCTGCGTTTCATCGGTATTGTAATAGCATTCTCCATCAACGGTTATCAATCCTTGAGCAGCGAGTGCATCTAAAAATATCTTTAGAGATTGTGCATTGCCAAGATTGAGACTGCCGTATTTGTCGGCATTGCACGATATTACTGCAGCAAGCTCCTCAACCGTCTTACCGTTACTTAATACGGTAAACATATCAAACTCCAACGCTATAAAAAAAATCTGCGCATCCAATAGTGCGTCGAGCTTTGTATAATATTTTAAAACAGATTTCATCCTCCATCCTTTTTGTATGCCAGGTATACAAATATAATCGGAAATAAATATTTTGTAAAGTAATTGATGCCACCGAACATACTCTAAGATAAAAAATACACAAGGACGTATGCTTGTTGTCCGGTATTCTTTCTCTCTCTTTCCCGATCCTCTACGCTATATCTCTAAAATGCCGTTTTAAAATCAACACCCCCGACGCAGAGCGTTCGTCAAAACTATACATCCGTGTATAGTTTTGACTGTAATGTTGCAGCAGAGCTACAACATTGCTACTGCGTGGAACAACCGCCATCCGTGGCGGTAGAGTAATTGCGGGTATTAAGTCTCAGCGCGAATAAAACTTGTACATACAGGATGGCGTATGTAAGCCGCTTGACACATTTCCTTCCCGTAGATATACTCATCCTTATTATCGAGGAAACCCTCGATAACATCCAACTTTTACGGGTGCTCGTAGGTGTGAAAAAAATGATGAAGCGGAAACGGTTGCTCCCTCAAGAGCGGAAAAAAGAAATTAGAAAAGCGGCAGCGCGGATCTTTAAAGAGAAAGGTTTTTCTGCAACGACGATGGAAGATGTAATAGCGGAAAGCGGATTATCGACGGGCGGGGTGTATCATTATTATAAGAATACGGCTGACATTCTCTACGACCTTATGGAAGAAGGTAACCGGTACCGAATTAATGAAACCGTACAGCATATACGGCACGGAAGCTATACATCGTCGCAAGATATGGCAGCGCAGTTTATTGCAGATAAAATACTCGACGAAAACGAATATAAACCGCTGTATGCGCTCTTTTTATTGGAAAAAGAGCATAATCCTAAATTGCAGGAGCTGTATACACGGCTTAAAACGGAAGGACTACAGGAAATGCGAGATGCATTTGCTGTAGATCAAACAGTCGATGGAAGCGGCTATCTGGACGATTTCCTTTTTGTATTTACCAGCGCATTGACAATCGGTTTTGAATGTTTACAGGAAAAAGAAATCCTGCAAGCGAATCGGGAAGCGATTGTAGCAATGGTAAAAGCGTATTTGGAATATTGTCTGAAAATCTAATTATGTTTTTCAGTCGCTTGGGTATCTTTCAAAAACTCAAGGTTAGTTTTTAGAAGATACCTGCTTATGAATCAAGGTTTCTAAGGAGGTTTTACTATGAATACTCAAAAAGGGTTATCGGTAAAAGATTTGGTCACGACCGGTATTTTTACCGCATTGATGATTGTGTTTACAATGCTCGGCGGCATATTTTTTGCACCTAATCCGGTATTGACGTTTTATATGCCGATGGGCTGTGCCTTATTGTGTGGTCCTGTGTATTTGCTTTTAGTCGCAAAGGTTCACAAACGCTGGAGCATTACCATTCTCGGTATCATTTTAGGCTTTTTCTTTTTTGTTACCGGAATGCATTGGTCGATGGCGCTCGGCAATATCGGAATGGGCATTATCGCCGACATCGTTGCAGGCTGCGGTAAATATACCAATAAAAAACTCAATGCACTTTCGTATATGCTATTTATGCTTTCAAACACCTTTACCTATCTCATCTTTTTTATCGACCGTGATAGATGGATACACGCGATGCTGAAAAAAGGCACCGACGCTTCCTACATTGAAACCATGAACACCTCGGCAGCATCATGGATGCCTGTCGTGATTGTCGGCGGAACATTGCTCGTTGCAGCATTCAGTGCATGGGTAGGCAGCAAGATGCTGAAAAAACAATTTGAAAAAGCAGGACTTGTGTAATAATTAGTAATTTGTAATGGATAATGTTGATTACACATTACCAATTAAACATTACTCATTATTAAAGAAGGTTTTTATGTTCATTCTTGACCCGCAGACAAAGCTTTTTATACTGCTCTTGTGCGTTATTGCCGCCTCTCTCGCACCGTCTCTTTTATATGGAGCCGGGCTTGTCGTCCTTATTGGAATGATGGGAATCCTGTGCGGGTATTGGCGCAGTGCACTAACGGGGATCGCCGGTTATGCGCTCTTGTATGCGCTTACACTGTGGGCTGCCGGTCTGACGGGCACACTGAAGACAACACTGCTGGCTGCGTTTGGACTGTTTCACAAGGTATATCCCTGCGGTATGATGGGCGGCTTATTTATCACTTCAACAAAGGTGAACGAATTTTTATCTGCGATGCACCGGCTCCGCGTTTCCAAAAAGATTGTTATTCCGCTTGCAGTAATGATCCGTTATTTCCCCACAATCGGTGAAGATTGGCGGTACATTAAAGATGCAATGCGGATGCGTGATGTATCGCCGACGCTTGCAGGATTTGTGAAACAGCCGGTTATGACCGTTGAGTGTATTTACGTGCCGTTGCTGTCAGCAGCATCAAAAACAGCTGACGAGCTTTCTATCGCTGCCCTTACCCGCGGTATTGAAAATCCTCATCCGCGAACGTGTCTTGTGCAGACTCAATTTAGGTTTGCAGATGCCATCGCCAGTGTGGTCTTTTTACTGTATACAGCGCTGGCATTGCTAGTATAAAAAGGACTCATACTGTCATGATAACGATACAAGATGTTTCTTTTACCTATGCCGGTAATGAAACGGATGGCATACATCATATCAATTTAGAAATACAAAAAGGTGAGTGCGTTCTGCTCTGTGGACGTTCCGGTTGCGGCAAAACAACAGTTACGCGGTTGATCAACGGATTAATTCCTTCCTTTTATATGGGCACGCTCACCGGCTCCGTACTCATTGACAATCAGCCTGTCGGCGAATTACCACTGTATAAAATTGCCAAGCGGGTCGGTTCGGTGTTTCAAAATCCGCGGACACAATTTTTTAATGTTGATACCGACAGCGAAATTGCATTCGGTATTGAAAATGAAGGCTATCCGCAGGAGCAACTGGTACAGCGGGTACGGCAAACAGTCGAAGAGCTGCATATTGAAACTTTGAGCGGAAGAAATATCTTTGAGCTTTCCGGCGGCGAAAAACAAAAAATCGCCTTTGCCTCGGTGTATGCAATGAATCCCGATATATATGTACTTGATGAACCTTCGTCAAATTTGGATTCGGAATCGATTACTGCGCTACAAAGCTACATACGGAATATAAAAGCGCAAGGGAAGACGGTCATCGTTGCGGAGCACCGGCTGTATTATTTAGCTGATCTTGCAGATAAAATCGTATATATGGAAAACGGCTGTATTGCTCGCATATTCACACCGATGGAGTTTAAGTCGCTTTCTGCTGAAACACGTCACCGAATGGGGCTGCGGGCAATTCATTTGCAGGAAGAAATCCCTTCCTCTATACATAATGAGGCGATGGATATTCCGTCAGAAACTCCTTCATCGCTTATGTTAGAGCTGCAGAATGTTTCACTGTACCGTAAGAAAAAACTCATCCTCCATAATCTTTCTTTGTCTGCCCATGCAGGAGAGATTATTGCGATTACAGGTGCAAACGGTACGGGAAAGACAACCTTTGTCCGTGCATTGTGCGGTCTGCACAAGGAAACATCCGGCAGTTTTCTATGGAACGGAAAACCGCTTAAACCAAAGGAACGGTTACAGCATACGTATATGGTGATGCAGGATGTGAACTACCAGCTTTTTGCCGAAAGCGTGGAGGCAGAATGTTCATTCGGTTTGAAAACAGCACAAGCAGAAGCGGTAGAAGCAGCGCTTAACGCTTTGCATTTAATGGAAATCCGTACACGGCACCCCGGCTCTCTTTCGGGTGGGCAAAAACAACGGGTTGCGATTGCAGCGGGGCAGGTAAGCGCTAAGCCGCTGCTTGTGTTTGATGAACCCACAAGCGGACTTGACTACGATAGCATGGCGCGGGTTTCCGCTGTTATCCGCAGCCTTGCAGCGGGGCGCATCATCTTTATCGTTACTCACGACTATGAGTTTATACACAAAGCCTGCACACGGATTGTGCATTTAGGAGAAAACGGTATTCTTGATGATTACAGAACAAACAGTTAGGTTTGCAGTTTTCAGCGGCGCTATTTGCACTGCTGAAAATAAACGTTCCTTAAAATTGAACAACTGAACAAAGTGTCAACTTTGGAAGTTATTCAATTCGTGCGCGGAACGCGTACATATAATCCGCAAGTTTGCACAAAGCAAACTTGACGTGTTTTTCAGCGGCGCTATTTGCACCGCTGAAAATAAACGTTCTTTTACAAAATCCTTAAATCGCATGGTTGGCAATCTTTTACTTCATATCCTTAAAGTGCCGTTTTAAAATGAGCTTGCCGATATAAACACCGGCGATTCCGAAGATGACGGCGGATACGATGCCGATTACGGCGAAGGTTCCGGTAAAATATTTCACATATTCAAGTATTTCTTCCCGGCTCATTCCCATTTTCTGCCACTTTGCCAATTCCCGTTCCAAAAAGAAAAGGAAAGGGAACACGCCTCCGGTAAAATATGCAGCCTGCGTTAGTCCGTGACCGATACCGACCGAAAGCGTTTTGAATCCTGTTTTTGTGATAATTACATCAGCTATCAAGCCTATAATGACAACAAAAATTAAACAGTTGATACTTCCCATTCCGGTCAGCGTAAAAAGCGCAACACCCAAACCGGCAAACAGGGTCAATACGCCGAATCGCCGAACAGTCTTTACAACAAAAAGCACGATAGGTCCCATCAAAATTCCCGTCATACTGGGCGCAAACACGTGCATAACGGGAATAGTAACGGCTGTCAACATCCCGACCCCATAAATAACAGCTGCATAAATCGCCGCCATTAAACCGATTAAAACAAAGTGACTGATTTTCCAGTGATTGTTTTTTGTTTCCATACCTTTATAACCTCTCTTTAAAAATATGTTCCAACTGCATCGAGCCGTTCAATTGAAAATCTTCGTTTATCCGTCCGTTTTCCAAAAGAACAACTCTATTGCAGGTGTTCAAAATGAACTCATAATCATGCGTGATAATAACAGAGGCATTTGTCTTGCCCGTTATCGAATCGATTAATGCGCAGACATTTTGCATATTGCCGTAATCCAAACCGCTTGTCGGTTCGTCAAAAATAGTAAGCCGCTTATTTTGCAAAAATGATGATGCGACTACTAAACGCTGTTTTTGTCCCATCGACAGTGTAGTCGGGTGTTGTTCTTGCAGCTCTGAAAGACCAATTTTTGCAAGCACTGTTTGTATTTGATTTTTCCGGTCGTGCAGCATTTCGTTACCGAGCAATAAATCATCATATACACTGCACCCGAAAAGCTGAAAGTCTACATTCTGCATCACATACCCGACCGCCTTACTGCGTACCTTTGCAGGGAATACGCTTCCGTCAAATAAGAGATTGCCGCTTTTCTCTCGTTTTAATCCGCAAAGGATTTTTCCAAGCGTTGTTTTTCCGCAGCCGTTCTTACCGATTAAAGCGATTTTATCTCTGGGGTAGATTAAAAGATCAATTCCTTTCAAAACCTCCGCACTTTTATGATAGGAAAAATGAATATCGTGCAGCACCGATAACGGTTTGTCTATATGTTGCCGCTGCGGAGTAATCAGTGTATTGCGGTTGTTTTGAAATAAATGCAAGCCGCGAAGTCCTCGTTTGTGCAACTCATCATTACCGATAGTGCATAACGAATCTTTTTCATATTCCCGTACTATAGACCCGTTCTCCATTACGATGAGCCGGTCGCAGAGTTCCGCCAAATAATGCAGCCGATGCTCGATGATGAGTATCGTGTAACCTTCTAATTTTAGCTGTGCAAGTATTTGTGTAAGCAATTCAATGGATCGATAGTCAAGATTGGAAGACGGCTCATCCATCAGTATAACGCGCGTGTCCAACATTAAAACAGAAGCGATTGCAATTTTTTGTTTTTCACCTCCGGAGAGTTCCGAAAGCTTTTTGTTTAAAAGCGGTTCCAGCGATAACAGTTTTGTAACACGGTGCAGCCGCTCTTGCATTTCCTCTTTTTCTATACCGTAATTTTCGCATGGGTACACAAGATCGGAAAACACGTCGGTGGTAAAAAACTGGCTTTCGGGATTTTGAAAAACAGACGCTGCAATGTTTGATATATCGCATATTCGCATCGACGAAAGAGCATTGTCGTTTAGCGTAAGGTTGCCGGTTATTTCTCCTTCATAAAAATGAGGACACAGCCCATTTACACAGCGAAACAGCGTTGTTTTTCCGCAGCCGCTTTTTCCGGTAATAACAACCAATTCACCTTTTTTTACGGACAAGGATATGTGTCGAATTGCCTGTGCCGCAGCATCGTTATATTTGTAGCTTACATCGTTCAGATTGATCATACGCGCGGCTCTCATTCAAAACAATTTTACGCTTGTACTTGCCGTTAGAATTGCGAGTGCGGCGAACGAAAATATAAGGTCAACCGATCTGAGCCTGACATCAAAATACGATGTTTTCTTACCGGTGTTTTCAATGCCCTTGATCAGTGCTGCGCAGGAAAGTTCTTCGGCAGTTCGTAGACTTTTAAATAACATCGGCACGATTATAAATTCCATCGTCCTTATCGGATGAAGCATAGCCGAACGTTTTGAGGTGTACAAACCTTTCAGCTTCATCGAATCGATGATGATAAAAAAGTCATCTTTTATTGACGGAAAATAGCGAAACATTACCGCTATGCTGAGGATAATTCCTCTCGGTAGTCGCATACGTTCGAGCGGCATCGTAATTTCCGAAATATTCTTTTGCTTTTTAATTACCGTCCCCAGCAGCATAAAGGGAATAATTCGCTGTACGATAAAAGCGAGTATTCCGATAACGGAAAAAACCGCGGAGTGAAACACCGGCAACTTCAAATGAAAAATCAGTTGGTAATAGGAAAAGAACACTGCAAACAAAATAGCGTAGCACACTAAGGCACCGTATAATCCCGTTATGACCGGCACTGCCGCCGCAACGATAAAAGAGCTGAGCGTTACTTCCGGCTTTCCGGAAATCAGCATAAAAACCATAATCAACATATCTAAAAAAAGAAGTGTTCTCGCATCGAATACGGCCATTTTGTTTTCTTGCATATCGTACAACTTTTTCCTTTTTATATAGGCGCCGGTAATCTTTGGTGTTTAAATATTCGTCTTGAGCTTTTTTAACAAATACCGGAATCCTGTGTGTTATCATAGCTATATAAGTTAGCTGCGGCTATCAAAATGCCAAAGCATTGTCTTTTTGCCATATCTTTTGGCTGGGAGCGAAAGCGAGGAGGGTATGGAAGAAAATTTATTTTACCGGCATTATACAGGTTAATAGAAAAGTGACAAATATTTCTAAAATAAAATAATGTTCCATAACATAGCATTATTCGGCTATTTATTGTATAATATAGGACGTAGGAGCCTATTATGAGCCGTAAAGTTTTTTGTGAAAAAGATGAAATTGTAATTACCTATACCGATAACGGCATTCCGCAATCTTGACGCACTGGAGAGTGCCTGATATCCATAGCGTAGAAGTACAATTTTATAATTGATTATATTAGGAACCTTCAAAATTGACCAACAGTTATCAAAGTTTTATAGACCATACCGGCAGTACGCTTACAAAAAAAGGCGCGTTGCTGAACGAGTGTTTTGATACATACCAATTCTCATCCGATTACGGCAAAGGATACACTGCCGTATATCAACTCGATACCTATGCAAGCATTTGCATTGCAGAGCATTCATACGCCAGAGATTTTGAATATTCCGTGCCGACAGAGGACTCCATCAGCATACAGCAGTACGATTCCATCAATTCCGACCGGCGTTATCCGCAGGGAAATGTTTTAACGGGGATGCAGTATATCGATTATGCATCAGGCGATAGAACATACCGGTATGTTATTAAAAAAGATGTTCCTGCAAAGGTGATTGGTATTCAGCTGCTGCCGGATTATTACGAAACATATCTCAAAAAAGAGTTCGGTATAAAAGGAATTGATTTAAAAAAATATCTACAGGTGTTTCCGCATGGTGTTGTAATTCCTGAAATTGCAGCGATATTTAGCAAGATACGCAGCTTTAACGGGAGTGAACTTAGTTCACGGCTCTTTTTCAAAAGCAAGATCGATGAGCTGACTGCAATCATTATTCAGAAAGCGGAAGAGCTCCGCTGTACGGATGACAGGAAAATTGCAGCTTCCGACAAGCGTGCCGTTGCAAGGATTACGGAATATGCGAATACGCATTTGTCAAAAAACTTTTTATTGTCAGAGCTGGCGGCCGAAGTGTATATGAGTGTTTCAAAATTTAAATATGTGTTTAAGGCGGTTACGGGGCAAACATTCTCCGGCTACATAACGAAAAAGAGGATGGAAAAAGCCTGCGAGCTTTTAACGCATAGTAATCTCTATGTTGCGGAAATTGCTTACCGGCTCGGCTACAAAAATGCGGGAAGTTTTTCAACTCAATTTAAAAACTATACGGGTATCTTGCCGTCGGACTACCGCACCCATTGATATGTATCGATATTCGCTTATTTTTGTTTCATCCATCTTTATTAGACAGTATCACCCTCATAATGGAACCTTAATATGAACTCTTGTGCGCACGCAACCGAATGGCACGGAACACGTGCCGCTATTGTATCTAATACCAACTCGGTAACGGAATACGCTATTGCCTGCGATACGCCGAACGGACGCATGAAAACCTTTCATTTATTCTCAGGGATCGATTATGCACTTACAATCTTTGAAGCGTCCTCATGTGATTACCGCAAACATGCAGTATCCGATGTTATCGAAATAGCCTATTGCAAATCAGGCAGGTTTGAATGCGAATATAAAAGCGGTTACTTTACCTACCTTGGAGACGATGATTGCGCCATCGGCATTCTGGAAGCTCAAACCGAAAAGCCTTTTTTCCCGTTAGGATATTACACCGGCTGTACAATCATTATCGATGTCAAAAAGACAGGTATGGTTTTTCAGAATACGATCGAAGGCATATCCATTGACCTAGCGGCACTACTGCAAAACTATTGTCCCGACAATAAATGCTCAGTTATTAAAACACCGCCAATGCTGCTCCGTATATTCAATGAATTATATGAAGCATCCCAAGAGTGCCGCTTTCCCTCTGATACAACAAACGGCTACCTGCGGCTGAAAGTTTTAGAGCTGTTGTTTTTATTGCAGCACTATAAACCGCAAAAGCAGTCTGCGGCACATACCTGTTTTTCAGGAGTATATATAAAAAAGATAAAAGCGATTAAAGCTGATATTACGGAACACTGGAGCGAAAATCCGCGGTTAAAAGATTTGTCGCAAAAATACGGCATCGGTTTAACGGTAATGAAAGACTGTTTTAAGGCGGTATACGGAAAACCGATTTATGCTTTTCAAAAAGAATACAAAATGCAAAAAGCAGCGCAGTTATTACACACTACGGAAAAATCGATTACGGAAATTGCCTCCCTAATTGGATACGAAAACCCGAATAAGTTTTCTTCCGCTTTTAAGAATACATTCGGATGTTCTCCGCGGGAATACCGGCAGGATAATTTATAATTGATAATTTGTAATGGATAATTATTTTGGGCGTTCCGGTTCCCGTCGGGCTTTACGCTTATAGCTTTTTGCTGCATTTGTACCATTTCAGCAGTGTTTCTCCTCGCGTCGAAAACTGCATGTGACTTCTTCTGGCAGCAAAAAGGCTATCGCTGCAATCCCTAACGCTGTCCACGAATTGACATCCTTGTCAATTCGTGGACGACGAGATGATATGTTTTTAATTACCGGTGGATATGGTACCCTTATCTGACGGGATAAGGGGGCAGGCAGCAGGTTGACGCAAAACGTGAGAAAATCTTGAATAAAGATGAACCTCGTCGACGAGATTAACCTAAACCTGCTGCCGTAAATCAAAGTGCGGCCACACCGCTAACGGTGCGTACCGCGAATAGGAGTTACGGTAGTCCAAAAACCGGTAAAAGCTCCCTGTCCCCTATTTTATAGCACAAGGGGTGTCATATGCAAGGGAATGGTCGATGGATCGGATTGGATCTGAGCAAAAGAACGTATGAAATGTGTTACTTTGATCAGAAAGGAAAAGTCGGCAGATCAGGAGGAGAAACAACCAAAGGCGGAAGGGCAAAACTATACACGAAACTGAAGGCAGAAGATATTGTGGCGATGGAAGCGAATAGTCTCGCTTTTGTAATGGAAAAAGAGATGAGAGCAATCGGCTGCACAGTAGTCATCTTAAATGCTTCGCAGTTATCGGTTATCTATGCCAGCACGAAGAAGACGGATAAAGAAGATGCATTAAAGCTTGCTCGGCTGGTTAAGATATATGAAAAGGAAGATTTACCGACCGTTGATGTGCCGACCGATAAGGAATACTATCGTCGCAAACTCATCAAAGAGTACAAAACATTAAAGGGCGACCGGACACAGGAGCTCAATCGGCTCCACGCGTTATTCGTACAATGCGGGATAACAACGATTAAGCGGAGTAATTTGCAAACGGATGTAAATCGGCAAAAGGTGTTAGCACAACTTTTTGACTATGAAGCAGGGCAGGCACAACGATTGTGTCAGCGGCTTACGATGCTGGAGGTACAGATAGAGGAGTTGGAGCAGCTGATAAAAAAAGAATGTAAAGAGGATAAAGGTATCCAACGGCTGCAAACGATACCGGGAGTCGGAGATAAGACAGCGCTTGCTTTTGCGGCGTATGTAGGAGATGGCAAGCGCTTTAATAATGGAAACGAAGTGGCAAATTATGTAGGGCTGGTGCCGCGGGTAGATTGTTCGGGGACGATTAACAAGTATGGGCATATAACGAAGAAGGGGAATAAGGTTGTACGGGCTCTATTATATCAGGCGGCATGGGCGATAGTACGGAGTAAACATGGGGGAGCGTTAAAAGCAAAATACTTTTATATGACGGAGCGAGGGAAAGGAAAGAAGATATCGATAACAGCGATAGCACGAAAGATGGCGAAATTGTTGTACTTAGTAATGAAGAATAAACAGATGGAATATCAAGAAATGCCTGCCCCCGACTTACAAGCGGGATAAAACAGGCGTGTAAAACAAGGATTGCAGGGACGGGAGCGGCCAAGCAGAGAAAAAACTAAAAAGGTTTACTTTTCTGCTTGACAAAAAACATAGGAGTTTTTGCTCTGCAAAAACTCGCTTCTGTCTGGAACTACCGCCATCCATGGCGGTTATGAATGTACACGGATGTTCATTCTTTGTCGTACCTGCGGGTGTTTTTTATGCGCTCCTAGCATCTGTACCATCTATTCCAAAAGACTAACGGAAGGTCTATCCTCAAGCCTCTCTTCTGTGCGAAATTTTGCATAAAATTTCGCACATTTTTCCATCAAAGGGGTAAACGCATCAGGCAGAATAGATAAAAATCGCGGAAAAATTGAGACTGTGAGACCATTTGAACCATCTTCAACTGTTGTACGTCCATGTACATCAGTTGAAGGCGAGTTTTGTGCGTGCACAAAACATCACTACTGTATGGAACCACTGCCATCCTTGGCAGTTCGGTCGAATAGGCTCAATTTTTCTGCGGGGATATTAAAAAAACAGCCTGATGCGTTTGCCCTGGCCAATTTTCACGGCTTTTTGGATAGGTTTTGACTGAATGGAGTGGAAAACAGCTGTTCATTGCCGCTATAGTATTCTCTTGAGTTAGCAGATGTTAACTCAAGAGGAGGAAATACTATGGAAGTAAAAACAAACGGTTCGGCACGGCTGCGGTTAAAGGATATTATCACACTTTCGATTTTTAATATCGCGATGCTGGTGATTATGGTTATCGTTAAGATGGTTATGACAATAGCGGCAACACCCGCACTCGATTACCTTTTTTACATCGGCGTGATGGCTTTTTTCTGCGCACCGCTCTACATTGTTATGTCAAACAAAACGGCGAAACACGGAACATTCCTTGTAACGGCAATTTTTTGCGGATTGATGATGGCTGCGTTCGGCTCGGCATGGTTTTCTGCAGTGATGCTTGCAGTAGGGCTCATCTGCGAGCTTTTGATGCTGGGTAATAATACCTACAAAAACCCGGTGCGGAACGGTATCGGCTATGTGGTATATTGGACGCTGTATGCATGGGGCAGTTCAATTCCGCTATTCTTTTTTAAGGACTGGTATTTAAGGAGCTTAGGTGATTCATATACCGAAGAAGGCAAGCAAGTATTGATTCGCTTTTACGGTTCGCTCGATATGATGCTGCTTATCGGGTTGATTTCGGCGGCACTTGCGGCTGTAGGATTTTGGGTCGGTATGCTGTTTTTCAAAAAACATATTCAAAAAGCAAAGTTAGCGTAAAGTCGGTGCAAAATCTCGACCCTCGAACACACCTTGCTGTTATGCTGTGTGCTACGGCCGTTTGGTTTTTCTACGAGCGGATCGGACAAATGCATTGCCTGTGCCTGCTGGCAGGCTGTTATCTGCTGCAGGTGAAGGAAGTGCGGACTGCGTGGCGTTTGTGCTTTTTCTATACTATTCTCCAAGTACTTGCCCGGATATGTGCGCCGCATACAGCGCTGCTCTATGTGATCCTGCATACCCTGGCCCGCTCAATTCCGCTCGTGATGTTTGCTGCCGCCATTGTAAAAAGCAATCCGAGTAGGCTGATGGCAAGCTGGCAAAGCCTGCACATTCCTAAGTCCGTGACCATTATGCTCTGTATGATGATGCGCTTTTTTCCGGTACTGCGGAAAGAGATGGCATCGATTCGGGAGGGGATTAAGGCACGGGGTTTGTTTCCGCAGTGGCATGATTATGTCCGTCATCCGGTTATTGTGTATGAAAGTTTTTTTGTTCCGTTTACCGTTCGCTGTTTAAAGCTATCGGCAGAATTGGGTGCAACGGCGGAACTGCGCGGTTTGGACGCTCCTCAAAAACGAAGCAGCATGTATTCCGTTCCGTTATCCATCTACGATTATCTTACCGTTGGATTATACGGTGTTGTGATGGTGTTGATTGCCATTGTGTGAAATACGGTTGCTATGTCTATGATTACGTTTTGTGATGTATCGTTTTGTTATGGGGAAGCGGAGCTTGCGGCAGGGAATCGGCAGGATGCTTGCATTGAGGGGATGTCATTCGATATACGGGACGGGGAATGCGTTGTTTTGTGCGGAAGATCGGGAGCGGGAAAAAGTACCGTGTTGAGGCTGATCAACGGTTTAGCTCCGGCATTTTACGAGGGAGCGCTGCATGGTTCGGTGCTGGTTGCCGGGAGAGAACCTGCGTCTATGCCGCCTGAGCAGCGGGTGCGGACGTTCGGGGTTGTATTTCAAGATCCACGCAGTCAGTTTTTTATGAACAGTGTACAGGATGAAATTGCGTTTTCTGCAGAGAATATTGGACTGGAACCGATGTACGTGAAAGAAAAGGTACGAGAAGCGGCTGCACTTCTTAACATAGAGCCGCTGTTATGTCGAACCGTTGATACCCTATCGGCAGGGCAAAAGCAGCGGGTAGCGATTGCAGCAGCGCTCATTTTATCGCCTCAAATCCTGATTTTGGACGAGCCTATTTCCAATTTGGATTCGGATGGCATCGAAATTCTTACCGGTCTTTTGGCGGAGATTAAAAAGCGTGGAACGACGATTATCATCAGTGAGCACCGGCTGCACACATTTTTAGGAATTGCAGATTCATTTTTGCATATCGAAAACGGCAGAGCTGCACACCGGTGGACGGCAGATGAGTTTTACCGTTTGCAGGAAGGTGAGCTACGGCAATTCGGATTTCGCTATCCCGGTATGGCGGAGTTATCTTTGCGGACAAATCACATTCGTACAAAGGAAGTAATAGGACAACCTGAAATCGCCGCACTAAAAGAAACACCGAAAAAAGCCGCAGCAGTAGAAACGTCAACACCGGATCCGGCTGTAAAATTACCGAAAGCGGCAAAAATAGAGCCGAATGCATCGCGATCTGATTTATGTGTGTCGAATGTAACGTATTTATACCGGAATGGACGGTATGCGGAATGTCGCGGCGAAGACGGTTCCGGTCGGGCAATGGAATGCGGTATACGGAATATCAGCCTTACGTTTCCGCAGGGGAGTATTACTGCACTGACCGGAAAAAACGGTGCCGGTAAAACTACCCTGTGCAAGGTACTGTGCGGACTGTTGCGGCAGCAGAGAGGATGCATTACCCTGAACGGACAGAAGCTTTCATGTGCACAGCGGCGGCGTATGAGCTATTTTGTGATGCAGGATGCTGATTATCAGCTGTACTCCGACAGCGTCATCAATGAGCTGCTGTTGGGGTGGAAACCGTCTCAAAACATAAAGAACCGGGCAGAAGAAGCGCTTGAGCTGTTCCGCTTGCAGGCGGTACGGAACCGGCATCCTGCATCGCTCTCCGGCGGAGAAAAGCAGCGGGTAGTAATTGCCGCGGCGTATTGCTCGGAGGCACAGCTCTTTGTGTTCGATGAGCCGACCAGCGGCATGGACGGCGAAGGTCTTTTAAGTATGGTGCAGTGGGTTGATGCGCTTGCACAAGCGGGAAAAACCGTTGTGATCATCACACATGATGAACTACTGAGTGAAATGGCTTGTGATTACTGGTTAAAAATTATACACTCTTGATCATTGAGTATTACCGTAACGGCAGTCCCCTCCCCTACAAACATATGGGGATGTCTCAAAAGTTGGTTACTTTTTCGACATCCCCGCGAGTTTAAGATTAAGTCTTGATACAATAATGACTTAATTTTAAACATCGCATCTAAATCTAAGGAAACTGTCCAAAAACTGAAGTTTTTGGACAGCCCCATATCTGCGCTGTTACTGTACCGTACCGGTTTTAACGTGCTTCATTACAAGCGGTTTGCCGTTTACCAAGAGCTGTTTTCCGGCGGCGCATACGCGGAAATCTTCTACCGTAAAGGGCACTGCAAAGAACAGCTCCGCATCGATGGCTTGCGGTTTCTGTACCAGTGGCGTAGTTGCTTCAGCTCCCTCCAGCATTACCGGCGTACCGGCAGCCGCACCGGGCATCCCAACCAGTTCAACCCGCTCGGTTCCGTCCGCATCGGTATAATGAGACGCTAAGAGCATTCCCTTCGATTCAATCCCGCGCATTTTCCGCGGCTTTAAGTTTTCTGCGAGGATAATATCCACACCAACCAGCTCTTCCGGCGCAAAATACGGCGCTAAGCCGGAAAGGATAACCCGCCCGCTTTCCGAGCCGTCGTCAATGGTTTCCACAAAGAGCTTATCCGCATCGGGATGTTTTTCCACAGAAATGATTTTCGCGGTTTTTAACGAAATATAATCGGTAAACAGCCGTTCGGGAGAAATATCCGCCCATTCCGGCTTGGCTTTCTGCTTCTCGTTTTTGCTTCCCGCATTCTGCTGTTTTTTCCCGCCCTGTTCTCCGCCTGCTTGCTTTCCCGTAGCCTGTTTTCCGGCTTGCGCGGCGCGTTCCTTCTGACTTCCTGCATAGCGCTCACGATACGCCGCAATCGCATCGTTTTCCAGCGTTTTAAAGATGATTGCAGGCTTTTGTACCCGCTCCAAACCACGTCGCTCCAAGAGATTTTCCCACGCAAGGGCAGTTGCGTGACGGGGCTGTACGGGATGTTCCCAGTCAAAGACATTGCCCGACCATATCTTAATACCTAAGAACGACGCAACCGCATCGGCGTATTCCGGCATATACGGGTGCATCAATATCAGCAAATCCTTGATTAAATAGCACAGTTCAAAGAGGAGCGCCTCCGCTTTTTCGGGATCAGCCTCGCGGTTTTTCCACGGCTCTCCGTCTTGGAACGCCTTGTTGGCAACTGAGGAAAGTGTAAACAGCTCGTGGAAGGCATCGCGCAGTTCCGCTTCTTCAAGCAGTGCAGTAATTTTTTCAATGCTATACTTTGCTGCAGCACGCAAGCCTTCCGTTACCGCACGGACATCCTCACGGGCGGAAGCCATCCCATCCCGCTGCGGGATAACGCCGTCATAATAACGCGACACAAAGGTGAGCGTCCGGTTTATCAGATTACACAGGTTCCCCACCAGCTCGCTGTTTACCCGCTCCTGAAAATCCTTCCACGTAAACAGGGCATCATTCTTTTCGGGGCGGTTATAGAAGATGTAGAAGCGCCACATATCCGCCGGAATCCCTGAATCCTTGGCATCGGAGCCGAACACGCCGATCCCCTTCGATTTGGAGAATTTGCCGGACTCGTAGTTGAGGTACTCGCTGCTTGAAATATGATGGAGCTTTACCCAATCCTTCCCCGATGCAATGAGTGAGCTGGGGAAAATCACCGTATGGAAGGGGATATTATCTTTTCCAATGAACTGAAACAGCTCGATGTCGTTTTGCTCAAGCCACCAGTTTTTCCAATCGGCTCCGGTTAAATCGGTAAAGCATTTTGTAATAGAGATATAGCCAATCGGGGCATCAAACCAGACATAGAACACCTTATCTTCAAAGCCCGCTTTCGGGACGGGGATGCCCCATTTAAGGTCGCGGGTGATGGCGCGTTCCTGTAAACCATCGCGCAGCCAGCCTTTGGTCATCTGCACGGCGTTGTTGCTCCACTGCCCTTCTACGCTCGCTTTCTGCATCCATGGTTCATACTGCGGCACAATGCCCGGCAAATCGATGTAGAGGTGCTTGGTACTGCGCGGCTCCGGCGCGGCTCCGCAGGTTGAACAGCGGGGAGCTTTCAGCTCGGTCGGCTCCAGCAGCTTGCCGCAGGCTTCACACTGATCGCCGCGCGCGTCTTCGTAGCCGCAGTGGGGACAGATACCGCGTACATAGCGGTCTGCCAAAAAGCGGTTACAGTGTGCACAATGGAGCTGTTCCATCGAATGTTCTTTTATAAAACCGTTTTTTTCAATATCTTTAAAAATCCCCTGCACAATCTCCGTTTGCTGAGGTGTGGAGGTACGCCCAAAGTAGTCAAACGCAATATTGAACCAATGATAAATATCGCGGTGGATCGCATGGTAGTAGTCGCACAATTCGCGCGGCGTTTTCCCTTCTTCGAGGGCCTTTGTTTCGGTTGCCGTACCGTATTCGTCGGTACCGCATACATATAAACTCGTATATCCGCGGAGTCTGCAAAAACGTGCAAAGACATCGGCGGACAAAACTTGGATTAAATTCCCGAGGTGCGGGATATTATTCACATACGGAAGGGCTGAAGTTATCAATTTTCGTTTCATAGCGTAATATTATAGTGTTCAGGACAAAATCAGTCAATCTTTTGAAATATACGGCACATCTACGCCAAAAGTGTACATCCTTGTACACTTTTGGCTGCGAGTTTCGACGTTGTCGAAACATCGCTTCTGATATAACCAGCGGCATCCATGCCGCTTCTGCAATAAATGCACAACTGTCACGACCTCTTATTTTATTTTGCAAACAGTGAGCGTTTTACATCAGCGTAACAGCAGATGCCGGTTTGCTTCCATTCACAGCCACGGCAAATGCACTCGTATACGGGTTCGGTTAATCGGGCTGTAAGTACCTTTTCTATTTCGGTATAAGTATATGTTTTTCTTTCCAATCCGAGCTGCGATAGGACAGCTTCATCAAAGCCCATTACTTTTGCTTCCGAGCGGCAGTGATTGCCGATTCTTTCGGGACATGGGGCGCAAATGGCATCGACGCCTGTCACTAAGGTAATATCACAGCCGGTTTTTAACCGATCGATAACACGCTGCATATTTTCAACAAATGCGGGAGAATAGCCGTTACCTTTAAATGCACGGGTGCATAACAAATGGTGCGGACGCAGACAGAGTGTTTCCATGTATGATATTCCTTGCAATGTGTATTTTAGAAATTCATTCTAAATTGTTCCGAATTATATCAAAGAGCAAACCGTCAGACAAGAAAACATTCTCGTAGAATAATTAGGGCTGATAAAAAACCGCCTGATGCGTTTACCCTGATCGCCTAATATAGTCAGATTGTTGTAAGCGTGATATGATAGAACAATATAGGGGATTTATCCTAATTAAAGGATAGTTCTAAATTACTTCATAAACCAAAGTTTTTAGAAATTTTCTTTAACGTAAACATATTCCCCGGATTTCTAGGAGGTCAAAAATGACATTATCAAAATCGTATATTGTCAGTGCAAAACGTACTGCTATCGGGAAATTCCTCGGCGGATTATCCGCCGTACAGCCTAAAGACATGGGTTCAGCAGTAGTAAAAGCGCTGCTGGAAGATGCAAAGGTAAAGCCCGATCAAGTTTCGGAACTTATTTGCGGTAACGTACTCGGCGCCGGACTCGGACAAAATATCGGACGTACCATCGCATTGGAAGCGGGAATCCCCGAAACTGTATGCGCTCATTCAACCAATATGGTATGCGGCTCCGGCTTGCGGACGGTCATGGAAGCAGTTATGTCCATCCAAGCGGGCTTTAATGATATTGTTGTTGCAGGCGGTGTAGAATCGATGTCGCTCGCTCCATACCTCGTACCTGCAAATACCCGCAGCGGAAATAAGATGGGAAACTGGCAGGCGGTCGATCACATGATTTATGACGCCTTAACCGATGCCCGTGCAAATATCCACATGGGAATTACAGCCGAAAACATCGCGGCAAAATTCAATATTACCAGAGCGCAGCAAGATGAATTTGCATTTGCATCCCAGCAAAAAGCGATTGCCGCTATCGATGCAGGTAAATTTAAAAACGAAATCGTTCCGATTACCATTCATTCAAAAAAAGGCGATACGGTTTTCGACACCGACGAATATCCCAATCGCACCACCGACCTCGAAAAACTTGCAAAGTTAAAACCTGCTTTTAAAAGCGACGGTACCGTTACCGCGGGCAATGCATCGGGAATAAATGATGGTGCTTCTTTTGTACTGATTGCAAGTGAAGCAGCCGTAAAGAAATATAACCTAAAACCTCTTGCGGAAATTATCGGCATCGGGCAAGGCGGCGTCGACCCGCTCGTAATGGGATTAGGTCCCGTTCCGGCAATCCGTAATGCATTAAACTATGCATCGCTGAAACTTTCCGATATGGAACTGATTGAATTGAATGAGGCATTTGCCGCCCAGTCTCTGGGTGTTATCCATGAATTGGTACAGGAGCACGGTGTTGATCGTGATGCCCTGTTAAAACGAACGAACGTCAACGGCGGCGCTATTGCGCTTGGACATCCGGTAGGAGCTTCGGGCAATCGTATTTTAGTAACCCTCCTGCACGAAATGATTCGATCGGATAAAAAGCTCGGTCTTGCTTCTCTGTGTATCGGCGGAGGTCAAGGTACTGCCGTTATTGTAAAACGATAAGATAAAACACATTCCGCTGCCGAAACAGTCAAAGTCAAGACGCGGTATTCTGCGATATTCCGCGAGGTAGAATTTTATACAAAAGCTCTGCCTCGCGGATATGTTACAGTATGCATCTCAAAAGCTTATTCAAATATAAGCGGTGATTTTCCAATCGGTGTAATACCGCTCAACGTAACGGAAACTTCTATTAAACTTAATCGTTTGCCGGCATTATCAAGTATCAGATTAAAAAAGCGCTCATTATTTTCAGTATCTTTAAGCTGTAAGACAGTATTGTCTTTTATCTGCAAAATCGTATACCATCCTGATTGCTGCACCGTATCTTGCAGCAAGCGATACGAATTATCCGAAAAAGATAAAGAATACCCCTCTGCACTTGCCCATGTTTTTTCATCCGCAGTTAATATCTTTTTTATATTGTCAAGCATGGTACTGCTCTGCACTTCTCGTACAGTATTGCTTATTTTTCGGTATGTTCCATCCCAGTTTGATGCAACACCGATTTTCAAACGTGCAATATCATCGATAACTCTTACATGCACCTCATCAACTCCAATCAACTCAATACTGATGCGCCGATGAATACTCGAAA
Source organism: Treponema sp. OMZ 857 (assembly GCF_024181085.1). Lineage (NCBI taxonomy): Bacteria > Pseudomonadati > Spirochaetota > Spirochaetia > Treponematales > Treponemataceae > Treponema > Treponema sp. OMZ 857. The sequence goes on along the minus strand of NZ_CP051147.1, from coordinate 1,155,162 downwards.
TAGAAGCATTTTTTGTAGAAAAATAAATACCGAATCTGCGCGGTGTTATCGAATCAATAGTGAACAGTTCTTGAATATTATCAACGGAAAAAATGATTTCATTTTCTGACCGGTTAAAAAAGATACTCCGGTTTTGATCTTTTCGTGCACTCGGTTGATACCATAATCCATCAAGAAATTCTTGAAAAGAATTACTATCCCCTGTTTGAAATTTTTGAAGAAATTGACTTTCAATTCTTTTTCCGGGAATCTTTATTTCTTTTGTTTGCACAAAAGATTCTTTTTTAGCATTCCATGTATATTGTTTTTCTATTTGGTTGAGCGTATTTGGAGCATCTTTATCGGAATAATATGCAGATATCGTATAATCGGAAATCGAATTATTCTGTTCATTTTTCAGTATAATTTGACCGTCCGCTTGTATACCGGCTAAAGAATTGATACTGATCATTTTATTGTCATCGATTTCCAACGCATACATACCGAAAACCTGCATACTGTCGGCATTCATTCCATTATACGCTATAACAGGATATGGGTACTCTTGTACCATTAACGTATAAACGGAAAGCGTTTTCGCATGGGTTGCTTCCGTTTTTATTTCTGCCGCTCTTGTAAAAGTGTAAGCATCATTATCCTGTAAAAATATAAAAAGATAGATGAATTGATCGGATAATTTTTTTGCAGCAATAATTTTATCTTCTTTATTATCACCATTCAGATCCGCTTGTATATCCTCAACAAGTACCTCATCGCTGAGCAGCGTAATAACCGATTGTACGGTTTCCGGTATTACTTCCGAAGCGGAAACTTCTTGCTGATGCAATTGCGGCGCAACGGGAATAATTGTTTGAGCATTCCGTGGTATTACCTGCATTCGTTGGCGAACAATACGCTGATAAGTCAATAGACCGATAATAACAATAACCGCCGCAATGCAAAGTATATAAAACAATTTTTTCATCTTTAAAAACGCCCTGCTTTATAATTCCGCAATTTATTTTTTTTCTTCGGTGATAAGCACTTTATTTTGGTCATCATTACTACGGGGCACTCCCTTATTATCAATAATATTCGTATAGAGTTCTTGAGTCGTTTTAACAACCTTATCCTGAATATCCATATCCAGTGTTATTTCGTACCAATTATCATGTTTGATAATGCGCGCTTCTGCAAGATACGGACTTTTAAACGATTCCTGTTTTCCGCGATATTTTGATGTCCACGGCGCATCTTGTTCAAGATCCGTTACCAATAATAAAATTTTATATCGGTTGTTTTTTCCTCGTTTATTTAATGAATCTTGGATTGCATCCAATGCACTGCCGATATCGGTAAATGCACCGTTGGGAGTAATATTGTCGATTGTTTTTATCAATGAATTACGATCGTTTTCATTTTTAATAACTAATGTTTGTAATTCATGAGGCTTCTCATAAAATTCCCAGACAGTTATCCAATCATCAGGTATCAGCATTTCGGTAACGAGCGTATCGCGTACCCATTTATGCAAACTCTCGAATTTACCGGGTTCATTCATTGATTGCGATTTATCAATCATCAAAAAAATATCGACGGGAATAGTTCTTTCACCGGCAAATACCGTAAAAGAAATAATAAAAAAAGAAACAGCAAAGAAAATAGATTTGATTTTCAACATAATAACTCCTTTCATTACAGATATTGTATAACACCCTTCTAAAAATACACCGTGTTTTTAGATATAACCTATAGTATTACAAAAAAAAGAAAGTAAAAAGGGGGGGAAGCCTTTACATTTTATCAAATAGCCTTATAATGAGAAGTGTGTTAGTATATCCGTCACGGATATAAATCTACTGCAATAAGGAGACAGTAAGATGGGAAGTTTAGATTTACCTCAAAGTCCAAATGTATTTCATCCCGAAAAGCCTAGTGCTGTCGGTTCAAGAAATTCGTTGGCGCAAGATTACCGCGATCAGCAAAAAGAAGTGAATCAGCTGATTGAAGAAGAGACCAATAAAGTATTGCATCACTTATCAACAAAATTACCCAAAGACGTTCTGGAAAGATTGGATGTAATGGGTGGTTTAAAAGAAAAGTTATACAATTACTTTAACCAGAACTATCAGAATATGTTCAACCGCTATATGGTAACCGCAGAAGATGAAATGCTCAAAAAAGTCCGCGGATTTATCGATAGGGAAGAAATGAAGGTTCTGAACCGCTACACGCCAAAAGAGATCGCAACTCTGTTGGATGAAGTCGGCGGCGCCGATAAGTTCAATACCGGTGAAATCGAAAAATCGATCGTCAATATGTACGGACACCTGCAAGGACACGTACAGCGCGGAATCAACGATTTGGAAACACTGACCAATTCGCTTCTGCGTCAGAAAACCGACGTCGGTGCTTTCGTCCGCGGTGAAAACGCTTACTCAATTGTAAAGTGTGCGTTTAAAGACAACATCATTAAGCCCAAAACGGTAACGGATGTAAAACTTTCAGTCAACATTCTCGACACCGAGCTTATCAGCCCGATTTTCCAGTATCAGGCAACGGTTGAATATTTAATCAAAGATTTGCTCTCCGGCCACCTGATGAACCTTATCGATAAGGAAATCGAAGTATTAAAAGATGAACTTATCGACGAAGGCAAAGAAGAGATGACCGACAGTGAAATCATCTTCAAGAAGATGGGAAAAGTTCTCGATGTTACCGACGATGATGTTGAAAATCCTGAAAGCAAGCGCTATTCGGTAGTTTCAAAGGAATTGATGGAACGCATCGCAAACTTGCGAGCGGAAATTGATCCGGAGACTTTCGATCAGCTCAATGTGCGTGAGAATATCAAACACATCATCGATATCGAAAACATCCGTAACCGCGGCTTTAACACGGCAATTAACTCGTTAACTTCAATTCTTGACACCTCTAAGATGGGATATCAGTACATTGAAAACTTGAAGAACGCCCGTGAGTTGCTGTTGCGCGAATACGATGATACGAACGTTGCAAACCTCCCCGACGAACGCTACCAGATTCGTCTACGCTACTACGATAATGCCCAGCTGCTTGAAGAGCGCAAAGCGTATGAGGTTATGGTTCGTTCATTTGAAACCGAAGTCGAGCACCTCTGGGACGTATTACAGACCCAGTATGACAAGTCGAAGTTCATGGTACGTATTACCGATTTCGGCGATTTGGCAAAGCTCTACGAAAAGCACATCCAGAAGAAGTACAAGATGCCGAAGGGTGAACCCGCCTATAAGGATATTGCAAAAGTCTGGGACGAAATTTCGTTTGTCAATGCAGCTGAAACCGACGTCGAAAAAATGAACCGCACGTTTGTCTACGAAAAAGACAAGATGCGCAAGAAGCTTGTAATCATGCGTGAACGGCTCAAGAAAATGTATGATTATCAGTACCCTGTTGAACGCCGTGTTATGGAAGAACGGCTCGCCTTCCTCGAGGCTGAATTCAACAAGTTCGACTACCTCATCAACCCGTTCCATATGCAGCCGGGTCTCTTGCTTGACGTGGATATCACCTCCATCAAACGCAAGAAGGCAACTCTTGACGGTATGGCAAACGTCTTAAACGAATTCCTCCATGGCGTTTCCAAAGGCTTTATGGATCAGGCATTTGCTTCCTTCAGCCGCCGCCGCTCAACAGTTCGTGCAGATATTGCACAGACCTTCGGTTCAGGCGAAGAGGATGAACCTGCTGCGGGAACACCGAGCGGGCGCGCTCAGTTCCTCGATGTGTTAAACGAAACTCCGAGTTTGGAGGCACCTGCCGCTGAAACCGTGAGCAGAACACCGGCCGCAACCCGCGGACGCAGAGGTACCGCTAAAACGAAGAAAGCGGGTGCTGTTGATAGTACGGCAAGCAAAGGACGCCGGGGACGCAAATCCGGTGTAAGAACCCTGTAAAGCTTATCGTATGGCAATAAGTTAAAGTTATGTATAAAAGCCCCCTGAAACGCTCGTTTCGGAGGGCTTTTATCTATAGGGAACTTACATTCCGTGTTATTCAAGGATTCCTGAAGGAATTGTTTTTCCCATAAGACTGAAAGTAAATGCAAGGACGTTTTTTAATCAATGCTTCTAAAACCATCCTTGCGATGCAAAGGAGAAGTGAATGCTCGATTCATTAGGATTTTATGTACCGCTTGCTACAAAGCAGGGGTTTAATGCCTCTGTAACACATATTCAGAATGCTCTATCGCTTCTGGATGCCAGCAATGTTAAAAAAAATATTGCCGATGAAATTAGTATATTACTTGAAAACAAAGAATTAATAAATGAAGAAATTCCGGCGTTTTTATCTGTTATACTACTCGATATGTGGGGATATAAGGTTATATCTAAAAACATCCGAGAAATCACTACGACGCCGATGAATATCATCACAGAAGCAGCAAAATGGAAAGGAATCGATATCGTAATCGGTTATCATCACCCTGACTTAGGCTTTTTGGTGATAAACCCTAAAAATCCTGCAAATGCGTCTCTTTTTGAAACGATGAAAAAAAATGAACTCTTAAATATTTATGTCGGAAAACAAGATAAAGGCATAATAGAAACTTCTGTTGCAGAAACGGTATTCAACGCATTTTTTGACCTCTTAAGTGGTACAACCCCGTCGGTTCCTGCAAAACTTTTGAACGGGCCGTTTGTATTTACTGCACCTAAAGCAAAAAAGCAGCCGGTAAAAGAGCGAAAGCGAAAAGCGGTAAAAACTCCGGCAACGGCAAAAGCCAAAACAGCAGCAGCAAGTCCTGCAAAAGCAAAACAGGCGGCAGCCCCCGCTCAAATGCAGGTTCCATCGGGGAAAACCCGCATCTCGCAACAAATTTCGGTTGTTGTTACCAACGAACTGTTTCATAACGGCAACGTCGAAGCATGGAAGCGAATTATTCGCAGCTACAATGCACGCTATCCGCATAATAAGGTTATCGTATTCTATGACGGCGAGCAGATTGTCGATATCAATACGTTGTTTAAATGGGGAAAAGTAAAGCACGGCAGCAGCATCCAATTTGCCGTTGCAGGTGAGGAAATTAAAGACTTATCAAAATTGTCCAAATATTTTGCAGAAGGCGCAAGTCCACGTTTTGAAGCCTTTTTGCGCGGTTCCCCCAGCACCGTCCTTAACCTTTTCTAGGAGTTTATTATGAATATGTCTAAATCAATCCATTTTTTTACTAATAAGGAAGCACTTAAAAGCAACATCGACAAAACAATCCTCGGTATCCGCGGGCGCCAGCTGAATGAATTTTCGGAACTCGGATTACCTATCGTACCGGGTCTTGTCATGGATGCAACTATTACACAAACCTTGCAACAGGTAAATGTATTATCGACACTGCGACCGTTCTTAAAGAAAATGGGCGAAGCGGTTAAAAAAGAATTCGGTGATCCGGAAAATCCTCTTTTATTAAAGCTCGTTATTTCGCCCAACCTTGTTATCGCCAACTATCCGACGCTCCATAACTTCGGGTTGGCAAAAACAACCATCGGCGGCTTTGAAAAGAAAGTCGGAAAAGATTTTGCAAGTCACGAAGTTCTGTTCTTATTGCGCGGTATCTTTTCAATTCTCCATAAGATTGCAGAGTTACAGGAAGACAACGCGAAACAGCACCTCTATAAAGAACAGCTGGAAAAAATTGAACATGAACTAAAGAAAGAAAAACGAAACGAATCCGGTACTACCGTTATGGATAAGTACCAACCGTATCTGCCGCAGGAGTTTTTTAGCACTGCAGAAGTACAGCTCAATCAAACCATCCAGCTCATCAGCACCCTGCTCAGTCTTGAACCTGATAATGAAAATGATGTCGCATTATTGATTCAGCCCTTAGTATACGGTAACTATGACAAGGAATCCTTTTCCGGCAGATTCTTCAGCCGCAATATCGTTACCGGTGAAAAGAAATTACAGGGTATGTTCTTCCAAGAAAAATTTGATGAAGTGGATGCCCTCGGAAAAGATATTAACGACATAAAGCCGGTATACCTTGAGCAATTGGAAGCTATTGCATGGCGGTTGGAAGATCATAGTAAAGATGTCCGCGAAATCCGGTTTACGATTGAAGCAGGAAAACTATGGCTTATCGAGCAAAAATCCGTTGAAGCAAAAAGCACGATTGCATTGGTACACTTCCTCCTCGATTTGTACAATCGAAAAATCGTTGATGCTGAATATGTCGTAAAAAATGTCAAGCCCGGACAGTTAAATGAAATATTGCATCCGGTTATCAATATGTCGAGCGTCAAAAATCTCCAGCATTCAAAGGGCGGTATCGCAGGCGCGCCGGGTGCGGCAGTCGGCCGTGTATACTTTAGTGCTGACGCACTGATTGAAGCCCAGCATATTGCACGTTTGCAAAGCGCTGATACCCGCTGTATTCTCTGCCTACCGGCGAGTTATGCAGGCGATGTAAAGGCGATTGAAGTTTCTACCGGTGTTTTATCGAATGAAGGCGGCTATTCGGCACATGCCTCCGTTGTTTCACGCCAATATGGGAAAATCTCATTGGTACGCCCCGACATGAAAATTATGGCGAATAAAGCTATCATCAACGGTATTACCATTAAGGAAGGGGATTACATCACCTTGCAAGTACCCTATTACGGCGAATCGACCGTATACTTCGGAGCGGCAGAACTGATCGAACCTGATCCCAAGACATCCGGCTTGCTTGACTTTATTGATCTTACCCGTTCGTTTATCCAAGACTTCCATGTCCGTGCCAATGCCGACAGTCCCCGTGATGCTGCCTTAGCAGTCAGCTTCGGTGCCGAAGGTATCGGGCTGTGCCGTACCGAACACATGTTCTTTGAGGCAAAGCGTATCAATCCCTTTAGAGAGATGATCCTTGCCGAAACAACGGAAGAACGTATTAAAGTTTTAAACAAGCTCCAAAAAGTTCAAATGGAAGACTTTTACGGTATCTTTAAGACTATGGCAGGACGTGAAGTTACCATCCGTCTTTTGGATGCTCCGTTACACGAATTCTTACCGCATAATGACGCGGAGCTGAACGAATTTATCGATTACCTTAAAAAAGAAACAAAAAAAACCGTTACTAAAAAAGCATTGTCGGAAAAAATCGAGCTTTGTGCGGAAGTAAATCCCATGCTGGGACACCGAGGCTGCCGTATCGCAATCTCGTATCCTGAAATTTACGCAATGCAAGTCCGCGCTATCTTTGAAGCAGCCTACAAACTGCAAAAAGAAGGCGTTGAAACGCACGTTGAAATCATGGTTCCAATTATCATGAATTTCCGTGAGCTTAAACAAATTGCATACGGAAAGAAGATCGAAGGGCATGCCTACCTCGGTATCCGTACGATTGAACAGGAAATGCGCGCACAGTTCAAAGCGAAACCGATAGACTTCAAAATCGGCACGATGATTGAATTGCCCGTTGCGGCGTTATCGGCAGGAGAAATTGCCCGTTATGCGGAATTCTTCTCGTTCGGAACCAATGACCTTACGCAAACAACGCTCGGACTTTCACGCGATGACTTTAACAGCTTTATGCCGGATTACACGTTGTATGACTTAATCGACGGCAATCCTTTTGCAATTTTGGATCCGTGTGTGCGGGAACTTATCAGTATCGCAATTGAACGCGGCAAGCTCACCCGCCCCGACATTAAACTCGGACTCTGCGGAGAACAAGGCGCACGCCCCGAAAACATCCCCTTCTGTATGAAGGCGGGTTTGAACTATGTCTCCTGTTCGTCTTATTCGGTGCCTATCGCACTCTTGTCGATTGCACAGGCAGAATTGGAAAAGGCGGAAAACGAAGGGCGTAAGCTCACGCGTAAAGCAGTTTCAAGGTAAAAAAAGAGGTATAACAAGGCAACCGTATCTATTTTTGCGGTTGCCTTGCCGTAACGTGCACTATGAGTGAATTATATCAAAAAGAATTGGCGGTGTGCGGTTTTGAAGCGGTAAAAGCGCTCGCCGCCGAACATCCTGAAAAAATTTCAAGACTTTTTTTTGCCGGAAGCAGGGCAAAAACATTCGGCAGCCTTTGTAAATATCTTGCTCAGCGGAAACGGCTCTACCGGCTCGTACAGTCGGATGCGGAATTGGAAAAACTCTGCGGCTCCGTTCACCACCAAGGGGTGGTCGCGATGATTGCAGAACCCCACGTCGCTGCCGTAACACCGGAACAGATGAAACGGTGGGAAACCGAAAAAGCCGCAGTGTTGCTGTGCGACCGTGTCGGAAATGCAAATAACCTCGGCGCAGTTATCCGCAGCGCAGCCTTTTTCGGCATAGAGCATATCGTGATAAGCGGAGAGGATGCACAAGCGCAGCTGACACCGAGCGCCTACCGGATTGCACAAGGGGGTGTGGAATTTATCACCTTGTATACCACTCCTTCCGCCGAACATTTTTTAAAGATGAGCAGCGGATATTTGGTACGGATAGGGGCGGATCATCGGGCATACCGCAGTCTAAAAGATATTCCGTCAGTGGTACAGCCGGACGAAGCGGTCGTTATAGTCTTAGGAAATGAAGAACACGGCATTTCTGCCGAAGCGAAAAAACTCTGTGATGTGCTGGTTAAAATCAACGGCAGCGGAGCAATCGAAAGCCTTAACGTAGCGCAAGCCGGCACCCTCTTCTGTTCCGCACTTGCCGAACTCCGGCGGGAATAACCGCGAAGAGGTTCACTCTGGTCGAATAGTCTCAATTTTCCCGCGGGGGTGGTAAAAAACGGCCTGATGCGTTTACCCTGCCTCCCCCCCCCTACCCGTTTTGCTGCCGGCGTACCTCATACATCAAAATACCGGCGGCGACCGAGACATTTAAACTGTCGAGCTTGCCGGAGGTGGGGATTGCCGTAAAGGAATCGCAGGAGGCTTTTAACAAGCGGCTGATGCCCGACCCTTCACTGCCCATAATAAGCACGGTTTTGTCGGGGAACTTGGTGTGCGGCAGCAGGTCGCCTTGGGCGTCGGCGCCGAATACCCAGAAGCCGTTGCGTTTAAGCTCTTCTACCGTCCGCACCAAATTCGCCGTGTATAAAAGCGGCACCCACGCCGCCGCCCCCGCGCTGATTTTACTGACAGTCTGAAAGTCTCCGGCGGATCTCCGTTCGGGCAGCACAACGGCGTCAACGGCGAATTGATCGGCGCTGCGGATAATCGCGCCGGTATTGTGAGGGTCGGTGATTGAATCAAGGACGACCACAAAGGCTTTTTCGCGGGAAGCCAGCGCAGCGAGCAGCGCATCGGCAGAAAGCTTCGGCGCCTGATCCTGCGGACGCTCATCGATCAGGATAATTCCGCGGTGATTTTGCAGATATTCCGGCAGGGACGCCGTCAATTTGTCAAGCTCGGCGTCAGTCCGCTGCTCTATCGTTACGGAAAGTTTTTCCGCCTGCGCAAGGATCTTTTTTACGCGCGGCCCCTGCTTGGCGTAAAGGATCTTGAGCCGCAATCCGGAGCTTTTTGTTTCCGAATTTTTTTTCTCCAACTGTGCTTCCACCGAGCGCAGTAATTCTTCTATCGCATGAAAACCGGTAATAATCTGCATCGCTATAACTCTATCACATCGCCGTACCGCATAATATGCGATTCATAGCGATGTTCCTGTAAATATGCTTGAAAAAAACTCTGTGCGTCCGGTTCACCGTGCACCATCAGCAGCTTTTTTAAGCTTCCGGTGTCGAGACTGTCAAGCCATTCGACCATTTCGACATAATCGGCATGGGCGCTGAACGCATTAATCTGAAGAATTTCAGCGCGGACTTGATGCCATTCTCCGAATATCTTTACCTCCGGTTCACGGTTCATCAGCCGTCTGCCGAGCGTATTTTCCGCCATATAGCCGACCAGCATAATTTTTGTCGAAGGCTTTGAAATATTATTTGCAAGATGGTGCGTAATGCGGCCGAATTCACACATACCGTCCGCACTGATAATAACCATCGGCTCTTCCATCGCGTTCAGTGCCTTCGATTCATCGACACTCGTAATAAACTTGAGCGCGTTAAAACCGAACGGGTTTTTGTGATGTTTAACAAAAGCTTCCTGCGTTTCGTGATCAAAGCATTCGGGATGCACCTGAAAGATGGTCGTTGCGTTCACCGCCATCGGTGAATCGACATAGATGGGAATTTGCGGAATCCGTTTTTGATCCGTCAGCAGATGGAAATAATAGATGAGTTCCTGCGTCCGCTCAACGGCAAAGGCGGGGATGATAATCTTACCGCGCATCTTTACCGCGTCATTAACCGCACGTTCCAGCATCTCCATCGCATTGTGAATATCCTCATGCCGGCGGTTTCCGTAGGTGCTTTCTATCATAATATAATCGGCAGCAGGGATAATATCAGGGTCGCGGATAATCGATTTATTCTTTCTGCCGAGGTCTCCGGTAAAGGCAATTTTTACAGTCTTACCGGCGGAATCTTTTGCCGTAATAAAGGCGATTGCGGAACCGAGAATATGCCCCGCATCATAAAATTCAAGCTGCACATTCGGGCCGATCCACACGGGACGATGATACGAAACCGTTACAAATTGATTGATGGTTTGTACGGCATCTTCTTCGGTAAAAAGCGGCTTCCAGTCGAATTTTTCATGTTTTTTGATTGCTTGTTTTTGTAAATATTCGGCATCCCGCGCCTGTATACGGGCGGAATCCATCAGCACGAGGTTGGCAATATCCCGTGACGCGGGCGTCGCATAGATATTGCCGGTAAACCCGTGTATACCCAACAGCGGTAACAGCCCGCAGTGATCATAGTGCCCGTGGGTAAGAACAACGGCGGTTAATTTATCGGCGGGAACATTAAAATCGCGGTTCTTTTTATCGGCTTCCGCCCGTTTCCCTTGAAAAGCCCCGCAGTCAAAAAGATACAAATACCCATCGACATCGAGAATATGCTTTGAACCGGTTACTTCCTCTGCGGCTCCCAGAGAATACACGTTGATGCTCATAAAAAAATGATACAGGGATTTTTTGAAAATGTCAATTTTTAAAAAATCCCTTACATCACGCATTCATCATTTTGAATCAACATACTCCGGCGCTCTGCGTCGGGGTATGTTGATTTATGATGTCTTCTTTTTCAGCTTGAGCGCATTGGTGCCCAGTTCCGTCGTCCATTTCTGCTCACTTGGTTCCGTCTGTTGGGTTATAGGGAACTTGTTGATATCACCTTGCATAAACGTATAAGAGCTACCTCTTTTTACAACTTCCCGCCCCTCATTGTAACCGGCATTATCGTTCTGCATTGTGAGCGTTGCCGCCTGTTGTCCTGTAAGCGCTCCGATAACGGTGATAAACGCATAGCCATCTTCGCCATGACCAGATCGGATACCGCCCAAATACACATCGTTATTCGCAGCAACTGTTGCGCTTCCGGACATATTAACAGTCGTACGAGCATCTTGCAGGTACATACCGCTTCCTTGCCTGGAAGCTGTGTTATTGGTTACGGTGCCGCCGGTAAAGGTTAGTGTGCTATTGAGGGGGAGATATATCCCACCGCCGTAAGAACCGGTTATGTTTTCTTTTATGACCGGCGAGTTGCTATCTATAGATTGAATAGTAAGCTGATAGCTTGAAGCAATTCCGCCTCCGCCGCTGCTTGCCGTGTTGTTGCTAATAACACTCTTGCCTTTCACGGTAATGACGCCCTTGTTGCCGTTAAAATTCATGCTGTGTATGCCACCGCCATATCCAGTAGCTGTGTTTTTGCTGATCATACCGCCTTCCATAGTAAAGGTACCGTGCATAACGGCAACGCCGCCGCCCGAGTCGGTTGTTGCCGTGTTTTTGTCACCATCATCGGCACCGCCGATAGTGCCGCCTTTCATGGTAAAGGAGCTATTGCTTATAACGGCAACACCGCCGCCATATCCGGCTTTGTTTTTGCTGATGGTACCGCCTGTCATTGTAAACGAAGCGGAATCATCGGTATAGGTCGAGATACTAGCACTCCCGTGACCGCCGACACATACACCACCGCCTGCATGCCCAAAATATTGTACGTTTCCATCAAGCGCTTCATTGTTTTCTATAGAGCCGGCCTTCATCTCGAACGTGGCGTCATCACATACGCACACACCGCCGCCTATTGTCGAAAGGTACGAGCCGCCGCCTGCCGTTTTAACTTTGTTGCCAATAATTTTCGAAGAGTCTCCTTCCATAATGAACTGAGTAGGCCGTCCGTCTCCACTGACGCAGACCCCGCCACCTCTAGCCTTTGTACCGGTGCTTCCTTGTGTAGTTGCCGTATTGCCGCTTATCGTACCGCCTTTCATCGTAAACATTGCACCGTAGGCAACGTATACACCGCCTCCGCTCGTCTTGGTAAGCGCTGATTGCACCGTATTGCCGCTGATGGTACCGCTATGCATGGTGAATACCCCGCTGGAGGTTACATACACGGCGCCGCCGTCAGTCGCCGAGTTACCGGTAAGCGTACAGCCGGTTATGGTAACGGTTCCTCCCTCACTTCCAATGGCACCGCCCTGCTTCGCGTTGCAGCGCTCAATCGTGCAGTTTGAAAGCTCTGCCCTTCCGCTGCTCCGAACAAAAATGCCGCCGCCGTTTCTGTTGTTGGTACCCGCTTTGCAGTCTTTAATCGTGCAATTTGAAAGCACTACCTTGCCGTTGGAGATATTAACCAAAATGGCGCCGCCGTCTCCGGTTGCATCTGAGGGAGTCGTAGCATTTTTGAGTGTCAAGCCGCTTAGGGTGAGTGTTTTACCGCTTTGCACGTTGAAAATACGGTGTGTTTTGCCGGTCGCAGCCGTATCTGCGTTCAGAATATCGGTATCCTTACCGCTTTTGCCCCGTATCGTAAGGTCTTTACCGATGGTAATTTCACCATAGTTACCGGTATCGTTCGTTGCCTTAATTTCTCCATTTATGATGATAATGTCGCCTGCGGTAGCGTTTGCCACGGTCTCTCTCAGCTTTTTCCATTTTTCATTCTCATCGAGTGTACTAGCGTCTATAGTTACGTCGCCTACACGGGTCAGTGTGTAGTACACATCACGGGTGTCTTCGGTAAATCCCGGTGCCGTTGCTTTTAGAACAACTTTATACTGCTTTGTATGCCCAACAGTGCCGGACGCGATAAGCCGTATCCCCGTAAGCGGCGAAGCACCCGAATTCTTGCTTGTTTCTACCGCCGTACTGCTGCTTATTATGTCGTAAACCGTGTACGAAATAGTAACGCCGGGCGTATTGCATGTTGCTTTGAGCGTTGCACCGTTTTCATCACATCTTATGCGATACGGCTGAGTCTCTGCGCCGTTTTCTCCGGATTGAGGAATATATGGGGATGGGTTAGTTACCTCAAGGTCTATAAGTCCGACTTTCCTTTTAACGGTACTGCATTCAACCTCGTTTGAACGAAGCCCCGCCGCATCGCTGAGCTGTGCAGTGTATGTTTTTGCCGCCGACGAGGCGGAAACTTCGATATCGGTTTTATAGTATATGAGCCATTTATCCGTAGTCTCTGGGAAGGGGGGCGCGGATCCCTCATAATCACCTAAACCCAACTGTGTTGCAGTATTTAAAAGCGGATCACCGGGGCTCCAGCTGAATGTTTGGGAGCTAAAATTAATATTTTGAATGGTATAAACAGCGCTTGCTCCGCCTTCTTTTGTAATGTGCAGCTTTTCAATGTCTCTGTGTACATACTCCGTACCTATCTTGGCATTCATGCCCTTCGCTTGGAATATGAGCACATAGTACCATTCGCTGCCTACCAGTGTTTTCCCGACACCCTTGTACTCCAAAGCAGGGGCAGTGTCAGCCTTGAGGTTTAGGTGGAACTTCTGACGGAATACTCTGTCGTTATTGGCAGTGAGAAAGGTAATTTCGGGACTGATATCTCCGGTGCCCCATTCATACTTTTTTAAAAAGCCGCTTTTATACGTGAGGGTAAGTGTATCGGGTGCTGTTTGCGTTAAGGTATAGTCTTTTGTATCGCCGTACTCCGGCTGCGGCGAAAGCCTGGGAAAGCGGATAACCTTTCCTGCATCGGCGGGGGAGGACGGCATCTTGAGGGTAAAGTTTTTAGGATTACGCAGTTTAACCGTAACCGTTACATCGGTATCGGTTCCATCATCAGCAATGGACGGTACGCACAATGCACCGGCAGCATTCGTTGAATACGACGGATTGATGCGATAGTCCGTAGCGATCACCTCCGCCGACCAATAACTTAAATAGTCTTCTATATTGTCTTTAAACGGCTGACAGTTTGTAAATAAAAGAGTTAAAAATATTCCTGTTATAATAGTACAAAGTTTACGCATACACGCTCATTCCTTTTACCCGTTTTTTTGACAATAACGCTGATAAAACAGCCGTATTACGGCCTACTATGTACTATTTTTATACAAATGACAAGAGAAAAAGATAAGAATTTCGGCGTTTCCACCGTGTATACCCGCCCCCCTCTAAAAGCTTCAGTGTTTAGAGAGGTGCAGCATTGTTAACCAATTAGGCGACTCCGTGAGCTTCGGCAGGAACTTCGCTGATATATCCGGTACGCAGGCAGAGTGCAAACATATCATTATCAAGAAATTCTTCGCTGATTTTCTCATATCCTTCTTTATCATGGCAGATGCGGATAAAATATCCTTTATCCGTTTCGTTCAGAATTGAAAAATAGGATACATCACCCGGATTACTTTTAATCGAATACAATTTCATACATTACCCTCCACTATAACGAAAAACGATGCAGTGTGCCGCTCTCCATAAAATTATTCGCTTGCAGCAGACGGCATCTATTTATAGTTTCGGCACCGCCTCAAAGAGCTTTAGACCACAGCCATCCGGGCAAACGCATTAGGCTGCTAAAAAACAGCCTGATGCGCTTGCCCTGACTGAACTTGACATATCTTGTATCTGTGCTATGATTAGCTCATAAATATTTTGATTCTAACAATTTTTTTTTGAATGAGAATCCTTAAAAAAACGGATTTTAGCGGTTCTCTATTTTAAAAGATTAAAAGGAGTTATCTTATGGAGAAGATTCTGTGGTCGGAAAATAAGCTTCCGAAAACGGACAACAAACAGCTTGCGGTAATGGCTTTAGACGAAATCAATAAGGCACACGCGTTTCATAAAAGCTTCCCGCAGTATGCACCAACACCGCTCGTTCCATTAAAAAATATGGCGGATATGCTTGGTGTCGGGTCGGTATTTATCAAAGACGAATCATGGCGATTCGGTTTAAATGCTTTTAAAGTACTCGGCGGTTCCTTTGCGATGGCAAAGTATATTGCAAAGCAGCTTAAAAAAGATGTTTCGGAACTCCCCTACGAGGTATTAACCGGTGAAAAACTGCGGAAAGAATTCGGGCAGGCTACGTTTTTTACCGCAACCGACGGCAATCACGGACGAGGCGTGGCCTGGGCTGCAAATAAACTCGGTCAAAAATCGGTCGTGCTGATGCCCAAAGGCTCTACTAAAACCCGCTTCGATAATATCGCAAAAGAAGGCGCAAAGGTTACTATAGAAAACGTCAACTATGATGAATGTGTTCGTATGGCTGCAGCGCTTGCCGCAAAAACGGAAAACGGCGTTATGGTACAGGATACGGCATGGGATGGGTACGAAGAAATCCCCGCATGGATTATGCAGGGCTACGGTACGATGGCGCTTGAAGCTGCCGAACAGCTCAAGGCAGCCGGCGTAGACCGCCCCACCCATATCTTTGTACAGGCAGGGGTCGGTTCACTTGCAGGAGCCGTACAAGGATATTTTAAAAATCTGTTCCCCAATAATTGCCCCATTACCGTTGTCGTGGAAGCGCGCGCTGCAGACTGCTTGTACCGGTCGGCAACTGCAGCAGACGGAAAACCGCATTTTGTAACGGGCGACTTGCAAACCATTATGGCAGGGCTCGCATGCGGCGAACCGAACACCATTTCTTGGGACATCCTAAAGAATAACACCAGCTGCTTTGTTTCCGCACCCGATTGGGTTTCCGCCCGCGGTATGCGTATGCTTGCGGCTCCTATTAAGGGAGATGCGCCGGTTACCTCAGGAGAATCGGGTGCCGTCCCCTTCGGCCTCTTATCCGCAATTATGCAGCACGATGATATGAAGGATTTACGCGCGGCATTAAAGCTCGATAAGAATTCAAAGATACTGTGCTTTTCTACGGAAGGAGATACCGATCCCGATATGTATAAAAAAATTGTCTGGGAAGGTTCCTACCCGTCGCTATAACAAAATATAAAAGCCGGTTAAGCTCTGATACTTGTATCTTACGGCTTAATCGGCTATCATATCTGCTACAAAGTTTTGCGTATTCTGCGCGTTGCAGTTTCGCTGAACAAAGGTAAGAATAGTTAATAATGACGTTTCCATTGAGGTTTTAATGCAACTGACACATGTGCAGCTTATCATATTCACGATGCTGATCCCCTGCGCCATATCAGCCTTCTTTGTATACCTTGTAATTCTTTTTGCAAAACGGCACAACTTATACGATGACGTCGGCGGTAGAAAAATCCATTCGGGGAAAATTCCGCGGTTAGGCGGTGTCGGTTTCTTTTCTGCCTTTGTATTGAGCGTCTTTATCACCTACTTCACATTTCCGGGCAGTATCGTTATAAGCCACCAATTTACGGCTATTATCATCGGAGGCTGCTTAATTTTCTTTATGGGACTTTGGGATGACCTAAAAAACTGGCGGGCTATCTATAAACTTATTGTTCAATTAGTTGCAGCAGGTATCGTCGTTTACGCAGGCTTCCGTTTCACCCGTATCAGTTTTGGCCCTATCAGTCTTTTCATCCCCTTCGGTATTTTTGCGTATCCGATAACGGTACTCTGGATTGCCGGTGTTACCAATGCCGTAAACTTGATGGACGGCATCGACGGACAAGTAGGCTGTTTGAGCGCTTCATTGCTGATCAGCTATATCGTTTTATTTTGTACGGATTTACCGCCTCATTTTTCTATGACCTATACCTGTATCATATTGACTGCTGCGATTATAGGTTTTTTATTTTTTAATCTTTCCCGCCCTAAAGCAAAGATATTTATGGGAGATGCGGGTTCTCAGTTTCTCGGCTTTGTACTTGCAATACTCCCGCTCGTACCCAGAAATGATGGATATGAAACTGCTGCTGCTCCTTTCGCGGCTATTTTTATGATGCTGCCTATTTTCGATATGATTGCCGCAATTTGGCGGCGTATACGGGATAAAAAACCGATACGGGAAGGGGACAGGATGCACCTTCATCATAAGCTGATGCTCATCGGCTATTCGCCGCGGGGGGCATTGGTTACTGTAATGATTTTACAGATCATTATAGATATATTCGTAACGCTGGCGGTTATCTCACAAGGACTGATGGCACTAGCAACGCTTATCGGGCTTTCACTGGTGGGGATATTATTCTTCGCGCTCATTCATTTTGAAAAAGAAAAGCACCTTACCAATGATGACACGGCTACTCCGAAGAATACACAGTAGATTTCTTCCCTTACCGGCGTTTTATTTTATAGGAAACAGCTACAAAGGAGACGATTATGTGGAAAAACTTAGATGAATGTTCCCTGTTTCGAGATTTGCAGGAAGCACAAATACCGGATCTCACACAATGGATGAAAGGAACGGGAGGAGCAAACCGTATAGAACGATACTCCATACCGATGGCTGCCGGTCTGCACTACAATTATGCTGCAAAGCAGGTTGACGAAAGCATCCTCACAAAACTCGGTATGCTCGCGAATGAACAGCAAGTAACATTAAAGTACCGAATGCTCCTTTCGGGCGAAGAAATCAATACCGGAGAATGCCGGAAAGTCCTGCATCATCTGACACGCGGACAGCTTGGCGACGATGTTATCTACAACGGCAAAAATATGCGTACCTTTTATTTGGAACAGCAGGAAAAAGTCCGTAAGTTTTCCGAAGCTGTCCGAAACGGTTCCATCACCGCTCCGTCCGGTAAGCCCTTCACTGATGTTGTACAGATCGGTATCGGAGGTTCGGATCTCGGCCCGCGTGCGTTGTACCTTGCGCTAAAAGCATGGGGGGAGCGGCATAACAAACTCAAGCTCCGCGCTCACTTTATATCGAATGTAGACCCTGACGATGCAGCGGCGGTACTTTCCGCGCTGGACTTATCGACAACGCTGTTTATCTTGGTTTCAAAGAGCGGCACCACGCTCGAAACGCTCACCAACGAACGCTTCGTCGGGCAATTTTTGCAAGCGGCGGGACTAAACCCTGCAAAGCAAATGGTTGCCGTAACGAGCGAAAGCAGTCCGCTTGCCAACAATCCTTCATACCTTGCATCCTTCTATATGGATGACTTTATCGGCGGACGGTACTCTTCCACCTCTGCGTGCGGAGGTGCGGTGCTTTCGCTCGCATTCGGGGCGGATACCTTTGACGCCCTCCTCGCCGGAGCCGCAGCTGCGGACAAGCAAGCCCTCGAGCCGAACCATACTAACAATGCCGCGCTCATGGATGCGCTGATCGGTGTCTATGAACGGAATATCCTCGGCTACGGCAGCACCGCTATTCTGCCCTACAGCCAAGCGCTTTCCCGCTTCCCTGCTCATCTGCAGCAGCTGGATATGGAATCCAACGGAAAGTCGGTGAACCGCTTCGGCGAACCGGTTCACTATAAAACAGGGCCGGTTATCTTTGGGGAGCCCGGAACAAACGGACAGCATTCATTCTATCAGCTGCTGCATCAAGGCGCCGATATTGTGCCGCTCCAGTTTATCGGCTTTGAAGAAAGTCAATACGGCAAAGACATTACCGTGGAAGGCTCTACCAGTCAGCAAAAACTGCTTGCCAATGTTGTCGCGCAGATTACAGCCTTTGCACTCGGTAAACAGGATGAAAATGCGAATAAGAGCTTTGCCGGAGGGCGGCCTTCAAGCCTTATCTACGGAAAGGCGCTTACACCGGAAGCGCTCGGCGCGCTGCTTGCACACTACGAAAACAAGGTAATGTTCCAAGGCTTTATCTGGAATGTCAACAGTTTCGATCAGGAAGGTGTTCAGCTCGGCAAGGTGCTTGCGAAAAAAGTCTTATCGCACGATATGCCGCCCGAACTCGCCGCCTACGCCCGCCTGTTTGGACTATAGGCTGAGGGAATTAGCACAACCGGTATGCTCAAGATCGTATCCGCCGAGTTCATCAAAGGGGCAATTAACAGTAAGCAATTCCCGCAGATAGGCGTTCCCGAGTTTGCTTTTTTCGGACGCTCCAATGCGGGAAAGTCTTCGCTGATCAATATGCTTCTTAATCGGAAAAACCTCGTAAAAACAGGCTCAAAGCCGGGCATGACACGGGAAATCAATTTTTTTGCGGTGAATGCTCCGGCAGGAAAGCCGCCAAGTGCAGAATCGTTTTGCGTTGCCGACTTACCCGGCTACGGCTTTGCGCAAGTATCCCAAGCGGAACGGAAGCGGATTGACGCTATGTTGTATGATTACTGCACAAGCCGATCTACACTTAAAACAGTATTCCTATTGATGGATATCCGGCGTGATCCTGCTGAAATAGAACTGCAAACCTTACAGTTTTTCCGGGAGCACAACATACCCGCTGTCTTGACGGCAACCAAAGCCGACAAGCTCAGTAAAAACGAACAGGCAACCCAGCTCCTTGCCCTTGCGTCCTTTTTTGAATGCAGCAAGGATGAAATAATCGTAACCTCTTCTACAAAAAAAACGGGCAGAGAAAAGCTGTTACAGCATCTCTCCGCCTGTCTTTCTGTGTAATGACAGCTTAAGATGCTAAATTGCAGAAAAGTGATAACCGTATTATAATAGCCGCAAAGGTATATGTATATGCATCAAAAAAACAAAATCGGCATACAGTATATTGCAGTTTTTAAGTCCCTATTCCGCATATATGCGATGATGGTATTCGGTATTAGCCGGTGGCAAGATTTTATCCGGGGAAAAAAGAGCCGTATTCACGGCAGCAGCCGAAACAAACAAGAGCAAGCGGCACAAAATATTACGGAAGCTATCGCCGGAAACAGAAAAAGTTCCGACAATATTACCGAAAATGCAGACACCACCGTATCTATCGTTAAAACCGGACTTTTTATCCTTTTTTTGATATACATCGGCGGCTGCTTTATCGCATTGTTCAGAATGATTGCAGTGAATCTCTACAAGAGCTTACAGCCCTTAGGGATGCAACACCTCCTCTTTGAAATCGAAATAACGGCGCTCTTTGTATTTCTCTTTATTTCCAATTTTTTACTGACGCTTTCTACTTACTTTATCGGTAACATCGAGCAAACGCTGCGCGCAATGCCTATTCCGCCCCGTATTTTTTTCGGTGCAAAATTTTTTGCACATTGTTTACCGGCTGCAATTATTTCGGTGAGTTTTTTTGGAGTTACTGCAGCAGTATACGGACACTATGAACACTCCCAGGCTCCATTCTATATCATGGCAGTAACCGGCGCCATGTTTTTTCCGTTGCCGCTTATCGGACTATGCTATCTAATCAATATCGGTGTTATGAGGATAACGAAGATTTTTAAGCAACGCCGATTCGTAATGATGATCACCGGTTTACTCGGCATCGTAATAGCACTCGGAATCAATTATTTTGTACAATCAATCAATATGCTGCACGGGAGTTCAGACTTAGTAGAAGCTTTTACACGCTACCGGCCATTTATTGCTGCCGTTACGCGCTGTTTGTTACCCGTGCGTTTTTTTGCAGCAGCCCTTTCAGCAAACTCTCTTTCTACAGCAATCGGTTCTTTTTTGCCGTTTCTCGCAGTCTGCATTGCCGTGCCGATAGCAATAATCGGGCTGCTTTCGGGGGTGTATGAAAAGACACTAGACGGGTTTGATGAACAGGCCTTAAAACGGCTCACAGCTTCCGAAACAGTAAAGGTTATCCGCCGCGGATTCACACAGCGCTCAGCCTTTAGTACGCTGCTGTTACGGGAAATTCATATGATGAACCGCGAGCCGGCTTATCTTTTAAACGGCCCATTCACTATGATACTACTGCCACTCATCTACGGCATTATGTACCTTACCGGCTCGCTTACTTTGCCGCCGGAGGCAGAATTATTTATGCAAAGCACTACAGGACTTGTGATTGCAGGAGTATGTGGAGCCTTTCTCGGCTCGGCAACCGGTACAGCAGCAACAGCCGTATCCCGTGATGCAAAAAATCTTTGGCTGATAAAAAACCTTCCCCTTTCGATAAAGCACTATATGCAAGCTAAGCTCGCCCATGCAATGCTCTTTGCCGGTATCGGTTCACTCATTGGCGTTGGAGGCACGACCCTGCTTTTTTCTCTTAAGCCTTCAGCCGCTATAGCAGCACTGCTAATTGCACTCTCGCTTGCCCTTTTCTGCAACCTTCTTGCACTGATGCTGGATACCGCCCATCCCAAACTCCACTGGGACACGCCCGTAGGGGCAGTCAAGCATAATCTCAACACTATCATTATGCTATTTTCCGACCTACTGCTGTTCAGCATCACTATAACGGCAGCATCGCTGATATCCATACCGCAGGACTACTATCTGCCGTGCTTTGCGGGTATTCCGCTGCTCGCAAGCGGTATTATTGCGCATTTCTTTTGGCCGTATGCGGAACGACAAATCAACAAAATTGAAATTTAGATTAAGAAACTATGAGGTTTATACCTTTTTTCCGTGATAATTATACCGAAAACCTGCACTGAAATTGATTATTTCCGGTATTCCCGGGATAACGGTAATGGAAACATCAAAATTGTCATTTACCTTAATATTTGTCTCAATTTCGCCGGCATACCAATAAAAGAGGTGCTGCCAATCCTCACCTTTTGTTCCCCCTTTATAAGACTCTGAAGAAGGATCATAATTAGGTAATTTATACCAACTCCGCTTATATAAAAATGTCGGTCCTATGCCTACATTCATCGAGAACCGAGCGATTTTTAAAAAGCGTACCCTAAAACCAAGATGAGAAAAGCCCGCAAACTGCATCGCACAATCACCATAAAGACCCTGTACCACTTTTATGGAAATAATATCCCGCCACACAAAATATTCAAAATTTAACGTTACTCCAGGATTAAAGACAACGATACCCTTAGGATCAAGCTTCCATGGAAACAGCCGATAATTTGGGGCACCACTTGGATGGATACTTAAGCCGAATAGCTTTACCCCAAAACTAAAGTCATGGGCGAAAATAGGAAATGATGTTAAAAACATCATAACAACCGCAATAGAGAGCGTTTTCCTTAGTCTTTGCATAAGTGATTTATAATGCCATAAACCGAGCTGACCGTCAATATATCTTTTTTAGCCTCTATATTTAGAGATGAAAGCGCGGAAAAAGCATACGGAAAAGGCTTGCATGTTCTTTTTTATGCAAATCTTCCTTATGATGAGAAAAAACAAAAATATGCTCTTCCGAGCCTGCTAAGAGGAGAATATCATCTGCGGCAAAACGATAGTCCGGTTCAATAAATTCAAAACTTTCGCAGTCTTGCTTCCGTACCGCAACGACATTGAGACCAAGTTCTTTCCGCAGATTTGCTTCAAGAAGAGTCATGCCGATATATTTTTCGTTAATGCTTACTTCCGCCAATGCAAGATCCGCTGAAATCGGCATAAAATTTAACAATAGAGTCGATGCCAGCATCGGCATCACTCGCTTTGCCGCTTCCCGGTCGGGAAAAATCACTTTAGTTGCCCCAACCATGGACAACAGATTCTCATGCTGGTCGGTTTCAGCCTTTACAACAATCTCTTTAATACCAAGCTGCTTTAAATATTTGGTTACCATCAGCGAAAGTTCAATCCTTCCGCCCAGATCAACAATAGCAGTACCGATTCTTTGGGGGATATTTTTCCGGAGACTCTCTTCATCGGTAATATTCACGACAGAGCCTTTAACGGCCTTGCCTTCATACTTTTTAATAAGATTAGGATCTTTATCTATAATGATAACTTCATCGGTAAAATGGAGCAGCTCTTCCAACATACGGACACCGAACGCACCTAAACCAATAATTGCGAATTTATTCATACAGTCTCCTCTTTACCGATATATATCTATTTTCGATAAGTACATCATTCGACATTGTATTTCTTTTGTGAAGATTTAAAGATTTTCTCCGATCGCATAACATAAATACTGAAGCCGATAAAAAGAAGTAAAAGGACAATTCCGATGATCTTCATAAAATGACTGCCCCTTTGTCCAAGAAAGTAGACGAGCCAGAATAAAGCCGAAATATTGCAAACCGCTGCAATAGCGTCAAAAAAAGCGAACTTATAAAACGGAAAATTAACAAAGCCGGATGTCATTGAAATAATATTACGTATACCGAAAGGAATAAAACGCCCGAATAAAAAAGTTAGAAAGCCGTGCCGTTCAAGTGCACTGGAAATACGCCTTATATTATTTTCACTTATCAATTTTGAAAAAAATTTCTCCGAAATTCTGCCGCGCCCTAAAAGCCATCCCCAAAAGTACACAAGATAATCGCTGATCACTGCACCAAAATAAAGAGCAGCATAGAAGGCAGGAATAGAGGCCTTCTCTTGTTTGCAGAGCAAAGCAGCAGTAATAACAATGATATCTTCCGAAATCGGAAGATTGAATCCTCCGAGAAACAAGCTGATAAAAATAACCAATGGAAAATAAGAAATATACTGTCCTATCCACGCGGCAATTGTTTGAAACATTAGAAAGATATATCACACTTCCGACAACTTTTCAAGTTCGGCAAGCCATACGGCAGCATTCATGTCGCTCGGCATTTGCCATGCTCCCCGCGGGGAGAAACTGCCGAATCCTACCTGCACGCCGTCGGGAGCACAGGAACGTTTAAACTGCTGAGAAAAAAGGCGTCGGTAAAAAATACGCATACAGCCGAGTATCTGCTGACGGTTATACCGCTGCTCCGTAGAAAAACAATGCTCTGCAAGTAAAAGGATTTTTGCAGGGCTAAAATCCGTGTGCAGCAGATAATATAAAAAGAAGTCGTGCAGCTCATAGGGGCCGAGTATATCCTCGGTTTTTTGCGTGATGACTTGTTTTTGTGCAGGCAGCAGTTCGGGACTGATCGGCGTATCGAGAATATCCTGCACAATAACGCGGAATTCGGTATGCTTATCGGCATCCGGTAAAAATACTGACGGATATACCGCAACATAGCCGATGCAATGGCGTAACATGGTTTTGGGGAGCCCGGCATTGACATTATACATCGACATATGATCGCCGTTATACGTTTCCCATCCGAGCGCGGATTCGGAAAGATCCCCAGTCCCGACAAGCAGCGCCCCAAGCTGGTTTGCTTTATCCATCAGAATTTGAGTTCGTTCCCGTGCCTGCGCGTTTTCGTAGACCGTATTGCAGAGATCTGCGGGGTGCTCGATATCCGCAAAATGTTGCAGCATCGCCTTTTCTATAGGAATGGTAAGAACGGTACAGCCGAGTAATTCCGCAAGTTTAAGCGCATTGGATTTGGTTCTGTCCGTTGTTCCGAAGCCGGGCATGGTAATTGCCGTAACCGAATCGGCTTTCTGACGGAGCATTCGCGAAGCGAGTATCGCAATAAAGAGCGCCAATGTGGAATCCAGACCCCCGGAAATCCCAAGTACTGTCTTTTTACAACCGGTGTGGTACAACCGCTTTGCAAGTCCGCGCGCTTGAAGCTCCGTTACCTGTGAGAAAAAACTTTCCCATGCTTGCTCGTTATTTTGCACCGCAAGCGGAATAAACGGATTGGGGTTACGCGGACGAACAAGTAGAACCCCTCGGGAAGGTATGGCAGGAATGACAATACGGCGGCAAACCGATAAACTGCGACCGAGACTGGAGGGCGCTTCGCAATCCATATCTGCAAGGGTAATAGCGACGTCATCTTCATAGCCGGAAAAATTGAAATCGCCTGTTTTATTAAAAGAAGACAGTTCAAACCCGTTTGCCGCCGCAAGCAGCTCGCCGTTTTCGTAAATGCCGCGCTCGCCCGCACAGACAGTGTCGGTTGAAGACTCTCCCCAACCGGCGTTGACAAACAGAACCGTATTTCTTTCTTGCTTTGACCGGGCGGCAGCGCTGCGGCAAAGTTCCGTAAAAGACCCGGTGAACGAAGCCTGTGCGAGCGGTTCAATGTATAACGCCGATCCGGTTACCGGTAGGACGTTGCCCGCATCCGGAGAAGCATTTTTAGTTCCGGCTTGACTTTGATTCAGTACATTTTTTGGGCTGCCGATTACAAACGAAAACCGGCTTTTTTCTACTTCAAACAGCAAATCGGAACCGAACGGAATAGCCGTATTTTGCAAACCGGTAAGAATTGCCGAAGATTCTCTTCCGTCATACATGGAAAAAACGCGGGAGTGAGCGGTTCCATCCAGCGGTACAATGCCGTAAATAGTTCCTCTACTGAAGACGGCAACAGCACTGTAGATATTACCCGAAAAAAAGAACGGAAAACCAACCACACCGATAATCGGCTCCATGGAAGTTTGCCGGACGATATACGCAAGCCGGTCTTCAGCAGCATTCAGTAATGACCGGTGTCCGAAAAAAGTACCGCAGCTGGCGGATGTTAGAGCCAATGCGGGGAATACGGCAATATCGGCTCCCATTTCGGCGCTTTTCCGCAATGCACCAATAATCCGTTCGGCATTACCGGTACAATCGCCAACTGCACAAGAAGGAACTATCGCAGCAACCCGATAAAATCCGTAGTCGTGTATATTCATCTTCCATCTCCCCGGTTTTACCGCTGCCGATGCAGCAGTGCTTTTCGTTTAAAAAGTTTGAGAAAGCCTGTAAGTTGCTTCCTTTGCATACGTAAAAGAAGGACAGCTCTCCGACAATTTGTGATAGAGATCATTTGCTTGTACGACAAATCCCTGCCGGTACAACAAATCTGCGAACTGCAAAAAGACATTCCAAATTTGCTTGGTTTCCGTCCATTGTAAGATTTCATTATTTGTACCGATTCTCTGCAATAGATCGGAAAAGTTACTGTACGTATACATAAAATCAGCTTTTTTCAAGGTATTGCTTAAATACGTAACAGCAATATCGGCGCCGAGCAGCGCAGTTCTAAATGCGCGATCGTATTCTTCGGCACGAAGATAAATATCGGTCAGTTCAATATAAGCACGAAGCGCTATATCATTATGATGCCGATATAATGAAAAAAACTTTTCAACCGTCTGTTCATTTTTAATCGTATGGATCATCGCCCTCAATGTCGGACTTTCTACATTGGTAGTTCCATACACCGGATCTTCCGTTAAAATAAGGAGAAGGTATTTTTCCTGATCGTCATATTGCTTTAATAAACCGGAAATTTGTGCAAGCGAATAAATAATTTCAAACCGCATATCGGGGATGTATAAAAATTCTCTCGCTTCCCATGCAGATTGATAAAATCTGCGGGACTGAGTAAGCTCTCCTTCAAGCTCATAAACCTTCCCAATAAGATAGTCACATTCGGGATAGACATCGCTCTTTTTTAACCATGTAAGTACTGCAGAAATCGACTTATCAAAATAAGCAGGAGGATGAATAAGAAAAATTCTATCAAGAATTGCACAAGCTTCATAATCCTGCCGCTTTTCCAACACGCGGTATACATCCGAGATAAGATCACCGGCAGCCCGTACCTGATGCGGTTTAAGTGCGGCGAAAAGATAATCATATTGAGCGGTTACCTGTGTTTTATGCATTTCCCGTGCTTGTCTGAACAAAAGGAGAGCCTTGCCGAATTCCCGTCCTTCATACGCAACCTTTCCTTGCTCAAGCAGATGCCAAGGGTACTCCAACGAGTCGGTCGATACTTTTTGTGCATACAGACACACACTGATAAGGATTGTAAAACATGCTATTACTAACTTTTTCATAAACTCCTCAGCTCCTTTTCAAAGGCTGCATCGACAACCGTATTTTTTTCCATTTCCGTCAAGCCTTGTATATCGATACGCTGAACGATAACGCCCCGCTTAAACAACAGGATAACGTTTTCCGCACCGGTAATCCCGATATCGGCAAATTTTCCCTCGCCCGGCCCGTTGACAACACATCCCATCACCGCAACAGTCAAGTCTTTCTTCTCAGCAAAAAGCCGGTGCTGCCAGCGTGCAACGAACCCGTGAACATCAAAACCGTTACGGCCGCAGCGCGGACACGACACCAACCTGATACCGCCTTTCCGTTTACCGCATTCCGTCAAAATTTCCCGCGCTGCAATAACCTCATTTTCCATAGTATCGGAAAGGCTTACCCGCACGGTAGCGCCGATATTCCGTTCAAGCAGCTTTGAAAATGCGAGCGTACTTTTGACAATGCCCGAAACCAAAGGCCCCGCCTCCGTAACACCTAAATGGAGCGGCGCAGCGGATTCGGCAGCAAACAGTTCATTGGCAATAACCGTTTCGTTTACGGATGAGGCTTTCATCGACACAAGGTACTGCGAAAAGCCGTGTTTATAGAAAAGCGCCGCTTCCCGCTGCGCCCCGGCAACCAATGCGGCTGCCCTCGCCTCCTCTGCATTGCGTCCTTCGCGGATTTCCTGCTCCATACGGTTCCGTATATCGGCGGGGAGAGAGCCGCTGTTGACACCGATGCGGAGTACGGTACCGG
Source organism: Treponema sp. OMZ 857 (assembly GCF_024181085.1). Lineage (NCBI taxonomy): Bacteria > Pseudomonadati > Spirochaetota > Spirochaetia > Treponematales > Treponemataceae > Treponema > Treponema sp. OMZ 857. The sequence goes on along the minus strand of NZ_CP051147.1, from coordinate 1,127,552 downwards.
TATCCTGTGCTTTTTTAATGACCGCGCTTACCCGATCTTCCGTTCCGATATTTCCCGGATTGATACGTATTTTTGCAGCACAGCCGTCCATACAGCGCAACGCAAGTCGATAGTCAAAGTGAATATCGGCAACAAGCGGCATCGGCGTCATTCCGGTAAGCTTGACAAACGCTTCGGCACTTTCGGAATCCGGTACGGCAAACCGGAGAATATCACAACCGAGCTGCTCCAATTCGGCAATTTTCCGTGCCGTCTCCTGCAAGGTATCTCCGCTCAGCGGCTGTTTCCACATAGTCTGGATAGCAATAGGACTATCTCCGCCAAGCTCAATACTCCGAACGCTGCCCTTGCCGCCTATCCGTACTTTTTCCGCCGTATACATATTTTCTCCAATCAGCGTTTGTTTTCCGGTACTTGGCTTTGATGAATACCGGCAGCTTTTAAAAAAAGGATACCGCCCCGCTGCTGAATTTTCCCTAATACTTCTATCGGGCGCTCAGAATCTATCCTGACCGAAAAATTACAAAAGATAGGGACAACACCTTCCAGCTGAATGCGCTCGCTATACCCTACCAAAAGATCGAAACTCGTATTGTCCCCATCGGATTGCACATTTGTTGCACGCCCCGACCAGATTGTCCAACAATCAAGATAGAGCGGAATATCAGCCCGAACATCACTGTAAGCAGGAATATCCCGAACGGTATCAAAACCCGGTGTTGCAAAATAGTCCATCAACAATCGAGCTTTTTGTTTAATCGAATGAGCGGCATTTGAAGACAAAATCCGGTTAACTTCAATTTGAGCAAGGTTATCCCGTGAATCCTGAAAATATTTCTGTGCATTCCGATATGCCGCAAGTACCTCTTTTTCAGAGAGCGTATACCGATACGTTCCGCCCGTATCAATCGGACGCGCTTTTTCATCCGACAGCAATGTGAACGCCGAAAGGTCGGCTCTATTATTATTCCGAGTCCGTATTGACAGCGGATATTTTATCAATATCGTTACTGCAATCGCCGCAATAAACACTGCAGCTGCAAAGCAGGCAAACAAGATTATTCTTTTTTTGATATAGGCCTGCACACCGGGGCGGGGATAAAACTTCTTTATTTCGCCCGATTGAACGGCGTCTCCTATTGCCTCCGGCGTATTATGAGTTCGAATAAACTCCAACCCGCTGCGTGCCAATTCATGGTTAGGATTATACTCAATGGCTTCCAAATAATAGTCGATCGCACGAGCAGTATCACCGCGCCGTAAAAACAGCACGGCCTGCGCACACAGCAAATCGGGATCAGTCATTTTAATACGCCGCGCACAGGTCAAATAATCAACGGCACCGCCGATATCCCCGGCATGTAAACAAGCAAGTCCTAAATACAAATAAAAAGGAAACGATTTGTTAAATGAAGCATTATACACGACATCTTTGGTATCGCCCGACACAACGTATTGCGTAACGTGCGGTTCCAATAAGTTAATGACCTGTTGATAATTCCCCTTCGCAAATTGTTTTTTTGCTTGTTCAAGAATCGATGACGGCATTATTGTTCCTGCATAGCCTCTATTGCGTTATCTACTTCTATACGTAATTTTGCAATCTCTTCCATGGATAATGAGTCGGATGATTTTTCAAGCTCCGCAATTTTATCCAACAGCTCCTGCACATACCGGTAATCTTTTTTAGGTTCTTCCGGTTTTACCGGTGGATTCTGTTCGGCGGCTTGAACGGCAGCAGACTGCTCTGCAGATGCCGAAGAAACAGAACTATCCGCCGGCTGTGTGTTAGGAGCAGCCGGTTGAGTTATGGGAGCAGCCCGGTAAACGGTAGTAACGGTAGGCTTGCTAATAACCGGTGCTGCAACGGGCACAACCGTCTCTCCCGCTACCTGTTGAGTATATGCCGAATATGCCGTTACGCTATCAGCTGTACTCCGGTAATCGTAAAAACCGATGCAATTTGTAACACTGAACGTCTCTTTATAAAGAATCTTCTTTTCAGACCATACGTATAAAAGCCCGGGATCGGAAAATGCATACTTACGGAAGGATCTACCGTTTACATAAGAAGGCAGCCACTTCTTTGTTACCAGCCGCTCCCAATTTGCAATATATACGGATGTAGGTACTGTCGCATATTCATTTCGTAAGAAGAAGAGGCAGGCATATCCTCTATCCGCAGAAAAGATAACGGAATCTTTTTCCAATACAGGCTGCAGCATCAGTTCCGCTCCGATTTCGCTGCGTAAGTCCGTATACAGCGGAACAAGATTCTTTTCACCCAACGACGTGTCAAATAACGCCTTTAAACCGATATCGGCAATATCTCCCGAAATGTTTTGAATTTCGGTTACGACCTTTAAGAGCTTCCCCGTTGACCGCTGTTTTGAAGGTACAAATGAAAACGTCTGCGTCGCCAAAAAGTCCATACTGATCTGGAACATAACCGTTATCTCATTTTTTGACTGGCTAATAATAATTTTCTTCCCGCTTTTATTATTGAGATGGTGTATCTCTCCATTAAAGAGCACTGAATAAAGATTCACGGAAGATTGAGAGCGGTCATCATACAGCGGCTCATACGAGCGTGCATCTTCGGCCTTCGAATGATATAAACAGAAATTACCCGTATTAGGGTAAATAACCAGCTTGAGCGGATCACTGACCATTTCGACTGTATTTTCCGCTGCAAATAATCCGCTCAGCAACCATACCGAGAGGCACAATAGAATCATCTTTTTATTGAGTATCCGCATTATTTTGCTCCTTTTGTACGCTGTTCATAAAGTTTTTCCAAGGTCTTGGTACGAGCCTTCAGCTCTGCCAATTCCTGACGACGTCTTTCAAGTTTCTGCCGTTTGGCTTCTTTTTGTTCTTTTTGTTGCTGCTGTTCCCGCATACGCTGATTTTCTTGTTCTTCAACAATCAGAGAAAGCGTTGCAGAAATTTCATTGATTTTTTTCTCCAACACCGCTAAGCGGCCGGTAAAGTATTCGGTCTGCTTTTCTTCTTCCATTAATGGAGCAGCCTCCGCAACCGGTGCAGCTTCCGTACGCTCGGCTGATGCAACCGCTGTCTCGGTTGTATCGGGTTTGCCGGCATCCGTGGTAGTATCGGGAGTATCTCCAGCAACCGTTATAACAGCTTCATCCGTAATCAGTGCATCTGCGGTATTGCTGTCCGTGCTGTCTGACGCAATCGAGGCACTTGCTTCATAGGATTTCGGGGCGGCTTTATCGGATTTCGGCTCCGGTTCGGTGGATTCAGATATTTTTTCAGCCTCTGCCGATGCGGAATGGGTTTCGCTCGCCATCCGCAAAAGTTCCTCCCGAACCGCCTGTTGATCGATAAGTACGATTTTATATCGTGCCTCGTTTACTTTTCCCGACTGCGGATAATTTACTACAACGTCGTTAAAAATTTTGCGGGCTTCGGCGTGATTCCCCGCTGCGTAAAAATTTTCCCCTATCCAATAATGAGCGGACGGAATCTTAGGATGGTCGGGATACTTTTCAATAAATTCATAGAAGTTCTCCGATGATGCATCATAGCAGCCCGACAGATGTAAAAGCCGTCCTTTTTGATAGCTCACCTCGGCGGCACGTTCATCCTCAGGGGCTGCTTCCAAAAATGCATCGGCATACTCCAATGCACGCTCATAGTTTTGTGCAGAAGTTTCGGACATTACGAGCCAGTAGAGCGCCTCAGTACGGTCGTTCGGTTCTGCCGTAGTAATCACCCGTTCTAATGATTCCACAGCAGCAGTCCAATCACCGCGGCTATACGCATCAAGACCGGCCAGTAAGTCATCGTTGCCTGCAAAAAGGCTGCACATACCAAAGCACACAAGATAAACCAATACTAATTTTTTTTTCATTTCTCTATCTCTCCGGAAAAAAAAGATGATCCCGAAACGACAACATCGGCACCTGCATTACATACAGCAGGAAGCGTTTCCGCATTGACGCCGCCGTCAACCGAAATCAAATAGCGATAACCGTATTTTTTACGGTACTCACATAGTTTCTCAATTTTACCGAGACAATGGGGGATCATCGTTTGTCCGCCAAAGCCCGGATTAACCGTCATCACCAACACAAGATCGACAAAGGGTAACACCTCATCCAAAAGATGTACAGGGGTTGACGGTACGATACTCACGCCGGGCTTCATACCCGCCGCGCGGATTTCCGTAATAAGCCGATGGGCATGAATTGCCGCTTCAATATGAAACGTAAAATAATCGGCACCAGCCGCCGCAAAATCTTTTACAAAATCTTGAGGACGGGCAACCATCAAATGCACGTCAAAAGGAAGAGTGCTCTTACGCCGCAAGCTGCGTACAACAGGAGCGCCGAATGTTAAATTCGGTACAAAGGCGCCGTCCATCACATCAAGATGCACCCATTGCCCTCCGTTTGCTTCAATAAACTGTAATTCTTCAGCAAGCCGTGAAAAGTCTGCACTCAATAAAGACGGCGCTAATATAAACGATGCCCCCATCGTCTTAAACCCTCCTCGTTCCGCAAGAAAACCCAATATCTCGATTACAATATCGGATTTTTTTTCAAAAGTTTGAACCGGACATCAGCATTACGAAAACAATGAACTGCGGAATGCTCTCATCTTTACGATACCGGCAATCGAAATTTTTTCTTTGTATGGAGCATTTTCTCCCTGCATCACCAATACCGCATCATGATCCGTTTTTTCAATTGTAATAGGAATACCGGTAATTGTCCGCCGTCCGGAAGCACCATCGATAGACACCTCCAAACGGCTGTTATCGGTAATCGCAGTTTCTGCAAGGTGGATTTTGCCTAAAAAATCAAGCCCGGAAACCTCCCGGACTTCGTTGTCAGCCGGCGCTCCATATAGCTGCTCTTTGGTGATAATCAGCTTTTTCGCAATTTTTTCTTTTAAGCTTTGTTTATTATACTGATCGATGGGCATCGTATCTACAACAGCTTGCAGCTCCCGAATATGCTCAGAATAGTTTTTTTCCTGTTTACATTGCGCCGTATGCTGTTTTTTTGCTTTTTTATCAAAATTATCAAGCACAGAATGCCGATTTTCAATAGAAGAAAATCCGGTAGCAGTATAACGGTCTGTAGAACCTGTAGTATAAAAAGTTACATCTAAACCGGCAGACTTGACCATCGTGCGAACCGAATCCAAATCCATTTGCTTTATCAGATATACACCGTCGGCTAACTCCTTATAGATGATATCCTGCAGCCCGGCATTTTGCTTAAAAAGCTTCCGTTTGTCTTCTGCAACGGTTATCACAAATCCATAGTATAAACCGACGGCGGTACACTGCAAATACCATTCGGAAATACTTACCTTTATATTTTGAGGAAGTGTCCCTCCGGAAGCTTCCTCCAGTAAGGCGATCAACGTTTTATCAGTGCTGCACCGCTCAAAACAGCGCAAACAGGCTGTCCGTGTGATACTAAACCGGCCGGTTGTCAAAATAGATACCGGTTCCATACAGCTCAGCACCGGAAATATCCGCCCAAGCGCCGTAAAGGGTAACAGCGTTATCTCAAATGAAGGAGCGGCAATCAACCGCTGCTCTACCGATTCTTGATTAAAAGAGGCAGTATTCAACTGCCAATAGTCTCCAACCGGCAGTAAAAACTTGAGCGCTTTGAGCGTATCGATCATACGCAGTTCATCCTCACTCATCATATCAGGGAAAATCGAGGCATCTCCGGTTGTTTCGACATATAAACGCATATATAAAAAATCGAAAAAACGTTTCAGTGCGGTATCGTCATACAAACCGCGCGGATCAAGCGAGGTTAAAAAATCCGAAAAAAACTGTGCCCTTTTTTGCATACTATCGCGGCGCACATGACCATACATTGCGGCAACAATATACATCTTTCGGTCAAACGGCTTTTGCTTAAAAAACTCCTCCCATCGCCCTTGCTGAGGAATAAGGCTTGCAGAGTCCACTATCAGCAAACCGAGGTTTTCTAAGCCGGTACAGAGCGTTTTAAAAGCGCCGATATCCGTTGCCGTATCTTGAAAAATCGCTTTAAGCTGCTTTTCGGCTCTCACTTTAAAAGCACCATTCATTTTAAGCACATCGGGTTCTTTGAGAAAAAAGGTGTAGAGTCCCGCCAATACGATATCATCGCAAAGCGTTGCCTCACTCTGAGGATCCTTTTCCTGCTGAGGGAAAAAAAGCGAGCGCGAATCCAACAAAGGTTCGACGGCTTTATACAAAAAAGGATTAATCTTGTAGTTGTTTATTACTCTATCGTAATCATCGGTATAACTATCCCGATAGAGAATAAGCCGCTCTTCCAGATTGGTCAGCCGCGTTTGTAATGCAGTTTCAGAAGATAAAAATATCAGCAATGCGCCGCGGTTGGCCACCGGCAGCGTATGAACGGCTGTTAAAATCAGCAGGTCGAGGCGGTCAAGGCTTTCTACCATCGTCCGCTGTGTCTCCGGCTTCGACAAAAACCCGCCAAGACTCTCTACAAGACGTTGCTTATTAAAAGGCGTTTTAATTTCCCCGAGATACAGACGCATTAAGAGAAAAAATGTCCGTTCAGGAAGGAACAGCATCGCTTCTTTCCAATCTTGATAACCGTTTATCTTCATTATACTATCAATATGTACCGTACTACCGGGCGACGATTGAGCTTTTCAGCTCAGCAAGTTTCTTTTCGCCGTACAAGGCATCCGCCAAAGCAAAAGCGAATTCTTCGGCAGCTCCCGCTCCGCAGGCAGTAATAAATTGACCATCACGAATGACACGTGCGCCCTTTACAGGCTGCGTCGGTAAATCTTCCCCCATACCCGGATAGCAGGTGAATCGCTTCCCATCAAGCAACCCCCATTCGCCAAGAGCAAGCGCCGGAGCCGCGCAAATTGCTGCAACAAATCCCCCGTGTTTTGCCGTCTCGGTTATAAAAAAACAAAGATCGGTACTTTCACTGAGTGTACGACTGTTTGGAAGACCGCCCGGCAGTATTGCCAATACGGTATCTGCTGCCAACCGCTCGGCATTTTTTTTTGCGTCTGCACCCTCTCCGATCAGTTCGGATAAGGCAAGATCGCAGGTAACGGCCAGTCCGCGTGACGAGCGAATAATTTTTGCACCGACTCCAACCAACGTCAAATCGGCTCCGCAGCGGCGCAAGTAATCGAGCGGCGTAATCGCTTCGACTTCTTCAAATCCGTCCGCGATGAATAAAAAAACTCTTTGCATTGTATCTCCCCTTGTATGGGTTAGCGTTTTTTTCGTTCGGTTTCAGATTGACAATCGATACACATCAATGCATAAGGGATCGCCCGCAGCCGGTCTTCCGGTATTTTTTTTGCACACTTGATGCACTTGCCATACTTACCTTGTTCGAGACGGGCAAGAGCGGATTCAATTAACTGCATCCGTTTGGCATCTTTTTCATTCATGCTTTCCAGCATCTTCCGATCGGTATCTTCCGAAGCGATATCGCCGAAATCTTTAGGATCGACCGATTCAATAATCTGTTTGAAACTTTCATGGTTTGCTACAAACGTTTTGATAATTTCGGCACGGCGCTCATGCAGCGATTGCTTCATCTCTTGATAAAACTCTTTTTCCATCTATTTTTTATAACTCCTTTCTTTTTATGCCCCTTTCCATTAGTTGACAAACTAATGAATAGACTCTACAATTATACGCGTTATTTCAATAAAAAAGCAAGTGTTTTTTTTGGAGGAATTGTGGCTAAAGAAGAAGCAATTGAAGTTGAAGGAATAGTTAAAGAATCCCTTCCCAATACGATGTTTCGTGTTGAATTAAAAAACGGTCATGTCATTTTAGCGCATTTATCGGGAAAGATGCGCAAACATTTTATCCGCATTGTTCCCGGCGACAGCGTAAAGGTTGCGCTCTCTCCCTACGACCTTAACAGAGGAAGAATTATTTTCCGCGAACGCTAACTGCTTTTAAAAAATGACACAAATGCTATTTTCAGGTTTTTAACACCTTTCACCAGCAACGGCACACCGATAAAAAGACCTAAAAAGCCGAAGAGGTATATCACACGGAAGCTTAACAAGCCCAACCATAGATATAAGATACCGGCGAGTAAAGCGCTCAATCCTCTGCGCCGTGAAACCGGTTCGTTTTCCTGCTGTGGCGAATGGTAAAACGTCCAGTGATACGATTGACCGAACATCGGATCATCATCTTCTTCTGCGAACGGGTTATAGGTAAAAGGATTTTGCCGTGCATACTGTTGTGTATAGGCTCCGTATTGCTGCGATGCGGTACCGCCGAGGTCATAATCGGCGCGTTTCTTGGAATCGGACAATACGGAATATGCTTCATTTATCTTTTTGAACATTTCTTCGGCAGCTGCATTTCCCTGATTTTTATCGGGATGATATTGCAACGCCTTTGCGCGGTATGCTTTCTTTATTTCTTCATCGGAAGCAGTTTTCGAAACTCCCAGAACCTCATAATAATCCATACGTCTAGCCTATTGTCGTGCCTTTAAAAGGACAGCCATTTAAGATATTATCAAGATTATTCAAATCAGTACCGCCGGCGCAGATTACCTGTATCCCCGCTTTTTGAGCACGCAGACTTGCTACCGGATCAAACGGCACATTTTTGCCGGGAACCCATTCCGTACCAACCAACCGAATAAATTGCTCCCACGAAATCGAATCAATCGGTTTTGCATCAGGATTTTTCTTAGGATCGTCAGTGTATACTTTTTCGATATTGGAAAGATTGATAACCTGCTTTGCAGAAAAACGTTCCGCCAGCAAAACAGCATCGTTGTCGGTGGAAAAGCCCGGCTTCCAGCCGGCTGCTATCAATACCTGCCCGGAAAAAAGCTCCACAGCCGTAGGGTCGTACACAACGGGATTAGGACATATATCCGAAAAAATAGCTTTTAAGAGCTGCGCATTAAGCCGTGTCGCCATAATACCGATCCAATCGGCCTCATCATTTGAAGGCGTATTATCTGTAATATTTTTATATGCTTGCTGATACATTCGAGCGGGACCGCCGCCGCCGACAACTAAAATCAGTTTTCTCTCTGCCGACACACTGAGCCATCTGCGTATATGGGCGGCAAAATCCCGTAAAAAGGCTTCATCAGGCTGTTGAGGCACCACAATTGATCCGCCTACCGATAAAACACGTACCATAAAGATCCTCCTCATTCGCATTGGAAGTTTACTTTAGATCATAAAACAAGTAAAAAACACTATCAGTTATCGCCCATTTACAGGCTGTTTTACATTTTACAATGTAATAATTAATTTAAAAAAATGCAATTCTTTTTAGTACACGCCTGTTATCTTCGGGATCCGCCAGAGTGAACTGTAGCCGCTGATATTCGGCGTTGCTTCTTCCCAAATAGACCGAAAGGCATAGCTCCGAACCTTTTCCGTCGTTTTACCGTTCGGCAGCATTGGTGCTTGACTCTGATACCCACGAGAAAACGCAATATGATAGGCATCCAAATTACCGAAATACCATCTTCCCTTATCGGCGACACCGGTATCAAAAGGAATGCCGGACGCAAGGGCAGGATCAACGGGAACCCAGCCGAAACCGTTTATATAGAATGCTGCCCACCAATGCAGCACAGCTTTCTGCTCCTGATCAACCAATAGTCCGGCCGCCGGAATAGCCGGTACACCCGCAGCGCGGGCAAGCGTACAAAACAGCAGTGCAAGATCATACGCACTGCCGTTTTTCTCTTCCAAGGCAGTAAGAATAGATCGTCCCGCATCTGCCGCGCTGCTTTCCCGTGCTTTTATCTCGGAGGTTAAAAAGGTGTAGATACGCCGTGCTTTATTATAAGGGTTCGTTTCAGAGCCGACAATCTGCCGACATATCTTTTTAATTACTGCGTTATCGGCAGGAAGGAAATCATCGGATTCGGTATATGCGGCATACAAAAGCGGATTATTTTGCTCCGTCCTCCTGAGAGACGCAACATTAACATTCGTTTCAACTATACTGCGGGATACGCTGTATTCCTGCCGGATCTGTATTTTACTGCCGGATTCAACATTATGAAAACGGTAAATACTCGCACCCTGATATGAGGGTACAAACGGCTCCGGTTGGACGGAATTAATAGTAACGGTACGCTGTGTTTCCATTTTTTGCGGCAACGGTATCTGCAAAAAGAAGGTATTCGGCGTCTCTGCCAGAAAATCGGAAATTTCAACTTCGGAAACAAGACGATATGTCCTCGTATCCGTATAGGTTTTTGTACCGTATTTGTTTTTCAACCGGAACGCTACAGGATTACTCATCCCCGCTTCGGTAATAATCACGACATTTCCCGTATCCGCGGCATCGGGTACCCGTATCCGCAACTCACGATCGCTCCAAAATTCGTAATCAAAATCCGATTCGCTGCATTCGGCGCCGGTCAACACCGCTTCTTTTGCAGTATTTTGTGCGTAAATGGTATTCTGCATTCCTGTAAATAGTACAACCGAATTATTACGCGCATGACCGAAGTTTTTGCCGTGAATGGAAATCAGATCCCCCACATTGCCCGAATCGGTCTCCAAAGAGTCGATAAACGGAAGATTTTCGTCTGCGGTACGTTTTGAACTAACCGGAAAAACAGTCTGATTCACCAACATGACTGCATTTCCTTGCTTATTCTTAGTCACTACGTACAGCATATCTTCATAGAGAGTATCAGGTGCTTCAAAAACGATCCTCGTATCAGTCCATTCAATACACCGGTCGGATTTAATTCTGTCATTGCCGATCATAAGCCATGAATGGATTGAAGGCTGTCCAAAATTCTTACCTGCTACAGTAACGCGTTCACCCGGCACGGTCACTTGAGGAGACACGGCTGTAATAACATTGGAACGAATGGTAGATCGAGAAAAGAAAATAATACCGGCTACTATACCGCCGATAACAAATGAAAAAATAAGAAAGCGAAAAAAGGGATACTTTCTTATGAGATAAAAAAGCTTCATCGATTGCTTATTCTTATATTGGGATCAGCGATGATATAAAGCGATTGATACTCCGATGAAAGCGGAAACGACGAAGAAGAAATTTTAAGATCGACTGTAGATTCAACCGGCTGAAATAAATTTTCATCTTTTGAATACAAACGGGTAAATTCACCGACCGTAAAGAACTTAGCATTAGTATTCACTGCTTTAGTCGATACGGCATAGTTTTGAGTACCGCTTGTTTGGGTAATGCCGTAATCTATCTCGGTAATAGGCTTTTGTTTCTCAAGCGAAACGGGAATAATCGGAGTAAAAGAAGACTGAGCCGCAGCAACTGAATTGATAGTATGTTCTACTTTGAAGAATAATATAAGCGGCAAAAAGACAAAAACCAGAATAGCGGCTGCGGCGGCAGAAACAGGAATGCGAATGGAAGACGAAAACCACCGTTCACCTGAGCTTAATGCCCATCGCCGTTTTTGGGTTTGCGATTTATTCTGTAATACGGCATTTCGCTTTTCAAGCAATTTAGCAAAAGAATCCCCCGCATCAAACTCCGCTTCGGCCGTTGGTTTTTGCATATAACGGTGCACCATCATATATTGACCGTATATTTTTTTGCATGTAGCACATTGCTGTAAATGCTGTTCTATTGTTCCTTTCCAAGGGAACAGAATTTCACCGTCGATATAAGCAGACAAAAGATCTTTATTAGGGCATGTAGACATTATCTTCTCCTATAACTTTTGCTAAATATTCCCGTGCACGGAAAATACGGACTTTCACATTTCCTTCGCTAATACCAAGGATACGTCCAATCTCCTTATAATTCAACTCGGTATATTCACGAAGCTGTAGTGCTATCCGCAGTTTTTCAGGCAATTGCTCCAATGCATGCTGTACATCTTGAATTGTTTCATCTTTCAAGAGCGCAGTCTCACCGGAGTCTATTTTACGCTGATCTTCTTTAAAGGCACGCGTATATACTTTCCGCTCCAGCACTCGCCGTTTCGCATAGTTCAGCGCTGCATTTTTTACCACTCTGATAAGCCAATACTTTGCATCATTTAACGACGGAAATTTCATCTCCTTTTCCGTCATCTTAATCAGCGCATCATGGCACAGGTCTTCAGCAGCATCTTCTTCCCGTACAACATTATAGGCAACCTTGTACAGTGCCGGTATTACCGCATCATAAATGGTTTTAAAATCCTTATCGGAAAGCGCATCTAACGGCGCTAATTCATCAAACAACTCAGTCTCCCAAAGGTTACATCTTACGCCACAGCGTTCCGTTTGCCGTATCTTCTAAAGCAATTCCACGATCTTTCAGCACGTTACGGATTTCATCCGCCCGTTTAAAGTCTTTATTCTTTTTCGCTTCCGTCCGTTCAGCAACCAAGCGTTCGATTTCTTCTGCATTATCGACTGATTCGGTGCCGGTATGAAGCGCTTCTGCTTCTTCTATTAAATGTAAGGCAAGTACCGTATCGAAAATACGAATTAACGTAACAGCTTCACTTGCATCGAGCTCCTTATCTTTAACGGCCAGCTGCAGCACGGAAAGTGCACGCGGTGTCGAAATATCTTCTTCAAGCGCATGCACAAAGTCCGTAAAACAACCGCGTGCTTTTTCGGTATGGAGCAGCGCAATCGATTGTTCGGCTGTTAGACCGCCACAGGGGAAATCGGGAAACGTTTTTGCTTCAGTCAGCAGATTGGAAATCCTTTGTTCAAGGTTTTTACGCGCATTCTTTGCCGTTTCTATCGCTTCCCACGAAAAGGTAAGCTGACTGCGGTAATGTCCTCCCAGCAACAGGAAACGGTAATCGAGCGGCGCATACCCCGCCTCAATCACCTTATCTAAGGTGATAAAATCGCCGGTAGACTTGGACATTTTCCCCTTGTTCATCACCAAAAATTCGTTATGGAGCCAATATTTTACCCATTTTTTGCCGGTTGCCCCTTCCGACTGGGCTATCTCGTTTGTATGGTGAATACGGATGTGGTCGATACCGCCCGTGTGAATATCAAACTGCTCGCCTAGATACTTCATACTCATGGCGGAACACTCGATATGCCAGCCCGGATATCCCCTACCCCACGGAGAATCCCACACTAGAGCTTGATTTTCAAACTTGCTCTTGGTAAACCAGAGCACAAAATCATGTGGATTCCGCTTATTTTCATCAACTTCAATGCGAGCGCCTGCCTTGAGGTCTTCGAGATTAATCGACGCAAGTTCTCCATATTTTGGAAAGGTCATAATATCATAGTAGAGATTCCCGCCTGCCGAATACGTGTGTCCATTCGCTTCAATCCGTTTGATCAGCTCTATCATATCGGATACATGTTCGGTGGCCTTGCATACGACATCGGGACGGCGAATGTTGAGCCGTTCAGTATCCTTAAAGAACGCTTGAGTGTAGAAATCGGCAATCTCCAACACACTCTGTCCGCGCTCCTTCGCTGTCTTAACCATCTTATCTTCACCGTCATCGGCATCGCCCGAAAGATGACCGATATCGGTTATATTCATCACATGGGTTACCGGATACCCTAAAAAACGCAGCAGGCGCGACAGCGTATCTTGGAATACATACGCCCGCAAGTTACCGATATGCGCATAGTTATATACAGTCGGACCGCAACCGTAGAAGCCCACCTTTTTCGGATCAACCGGCACAAAGTCCTCTATTTTATGCCCCAATGTGTTATATATGCGTAAACTCATAAAAAAATCTCCTGTATGATAACCAATTGGTATTTTTCTTGCCATTTCTGAAAATACATTTTCCGTAAGCCTTTTGAAAATAGCCTGTTAAAAAACGTACATCCGTGTACGTTTTTTAACGACAAGTTTTTCTAACGAAAAACTTGCTACTGCTTGCACCCACCGCCGTCCATGGCGGTTCTGATACGTTGCGCGACAACGCAGATGCGCCGTATATTTTCAAAAGACAAGTCTTTTATAAATACCGCTGATAGTATATAGTGTTTTAGTATGTTTAATCTAGGAGAAAAAGAGAAAAAAAACAGTTTCCCTGTTAAATTCTGTGATATAATACAAAAAAACGTAAAATTGAGTTCATTTACGAGTTTCAAAATCGGTGGAAATGCCGATATATATATTAGGCCTTCATCTCAGGATGAATTGGTAGCGGCACTGATGTTTATTCATGCGGAACGCATACCGGCAATACTATTAGGCGGTGGCAGCAACCTGTTAATTCCGGATGAAGGAATACGGGGAGCCGTTATCCATACCTGTAGATTAAATAAAATCCTGCTGGAGGAATCTGCAGGCCACCTGTTTGTTCAAGCGGAAGCCGGAGCGCTCGTGCAAGATCTAACGGAATTCTGCGCGGAGCACGGCCTTACCGGGTTGGAAGATTTTGCCGGGCTTCCCGGAACGGTGGGAGGGGCAGTCTTTATGAACGCCCGTTGTTACGAAAAATCGATTTCCGATGTATTATTTTCCGTATCGGCGTTGTATTTTTCTGAAAAAGGCTGCACATTGCAGGAATATAATTGCCGTAAAGAAGATTGGGGCTATAAACAATCGCCGTTTCAACCATCAAATAAACGATATGCATCGCTCGATGGTAACCGACCGGTAATTGTTTCCGCAACGTTTGGAGTTGAACAAGGAGATGCGATACTCATCCGTAACATAATGGAGAGCCGCATTACGGACAGAACGTCGAAGGGACACTTTAAACTCCCTTCGGCAGGGAGCGTGTTTAAAAATAATCATGCATTCGGAAAACCATCCGGTCAGCTGATAGATGAGGCCGGCTTACGCGGTCTGCGAATAGGCGACGCCCAGGTGGCGCCGTGGCATGGGAATTTTATTGTGAATACCGGTTCCGCAACTGCACGGGATGTTGTGGAACTCATTGAGGCAGTTCAAAGACAGGTGAAAGATAAAACCGGTTTTGAACTTGAACCGGAGATCATTTTTGCCGGATAAAGGGGCTTACGTATATTGCAACAGCCTGGTATTATAATAAACCTGTTCGACAACGAAGTTATCGGACAGGCCTAATGACAAGCAAAAAAACAAGAGGGTAATAAAGTGCTTCAACTATCTTTTGTAAATTTTAAACGTGGGTCTTATATCCTCATTGAAGGGAAATCCGATACCGACCGTTTTTATATTATCCAAAGCGGTCAAGTACAAATTGCAAAGCAAAAAGAGGTTGTAGCGGAAGAAGAGGGAAATCTCCTCGGACCGGGCGACTTTTTAGGGGTTGTTGCCTGTATGGCACATCATAGTCAGATTGAAACGGCTATTGCAGTTACCGATGTAGTGCTTATTGCCGTTCACTATACGCAGTTTCCCGAATTGATCGAAAAAAATACCCCTATCGCAATGAAAATTATCTATTCGTTTAGTAGGAAGATGCGCTATTTGGATGAAGCCCTTACCAGAATTACCTTGAAGCGAAATATCGATACCGATATTTCCCATCTTTTTACCATCGGCGAATATTACCTTCGCATGTCGAAATTTGAGCTTGCACTATACGCCTATTACCATTACTTGAAAGAAAAACCGAACGGACAATATGCCGAAACAGCACGCAAGCGCTTTATGGCGATAAAATCCACCGGTGTCAAAGCACCGATTGAGATGCTCGAACCGGACACTAAGCAGATGGTTCGGGTGTATAACCGCGAATCAATGGTCTTCTGCGAATGCCAATCGGGAACCGAATTATATATCATCCAAAAAGGCCGAGTAAAAATTTCCAAGATTGTAGATAATAGCGAAGTATTGCTTGCAGTCCTCAGAGAAGGTGATATGTTCGGCGAAATGGCACTGCTTGAGAATAAACCGCGGTCAGCGACAGCCATTACCGCTGCAGAAGAGTGTCAACTTTTAGCGGTAAATCGGCAAAACTTCAACCAAATGGTTGCAACTCAACCCCAACTGATTGCCCGCTTAACTACTACCCTTGCGGATCGTATTTGGGCGATGTACAAGCAGCTTGCAAATACGCTCATTCCTGTTCCGCTTGAAAAGATGTACGATATGCTGAGCATTCAACTTGAAAAGCTGCGGATACAACCTGGATCAGGCAAGCAGCACACCTTTTTGTTCGGTCCTGCGGAGCTTGCAAAAATGTGCAGTATTCCTAAAGAACAGGTCGCACAAGCGATTGCCGAGTTTTTAATGACACCAATTGTGCGAAGCACCGATGACAGCATCATTATCACCGATACACTTGAGCTGTCGAAGCAGACTGCGTACTTTAAAAAGATGCAGGAAATTGAACAAGCCCGCAAGCAATCCCGTGCCAATGAACCGACCTACCGCGGAAAACCTGTCCGCTAATAGGCAAAAACACCATGAGGGTATAAGATGAAATATCTTTTATGTACGGTTGTTTTGTTTTTTGCTACCGCTGTAGTACCTTTAACAGCAGCAGAATCTTCTCCACCGCCGGCGGCGGCACAATCCGTCCACACAACTCAAACGTCTGCCGGAAATCAGGTAAAGCCGCCGACAAGAAAAAGCGAAAAACAAGAAAAAACCGCATTACCGGCCGAATACCGCAGCATCGGACTCGGCATGAACATCGATGCGGTAAAAGAGGCGCTTAAACAAGATGCGGTGTTCGGGTACCGCGGCGAACGGGATGTTTCATTACTGCCGACGGAGAACAGAAGTCTTATCGAATCGGCAGGTTCTTACTTTATCAGTAGGTCATGGTTTCAGTTTTATAAAGATAATCTCTATACAATGATCTTTAAACTAAATACCGATACGGTCGATTACTATTCGGTTTATTCCAAATTTTGTGAAAAATACGGTGAACCGGTCTCAATCAACCCACAGCGGGCTGTGTGGGAAGATGAACATACCCGTGTTGTTATCGAGCGGCCGCTTATCGTAAAATATATCGATCTTACGGTATTCAACGAATTGCTTTCTCAAAGCACTACCGAGAAAGCCACAGCCGAAACAAACCGCCAAAACTTTATCGACGGATTTTAAGCACAGGAAATATTATCATGTATTTTGATTCCATACGGAAGAGTTTCAGACATCGGGCAGTACTCTTATGCTTTCTTATCTTCGCCGCGGCTGCTGTATCTTGCACCGGCACAGACAGCCCAAAAGCCCCCCCTATAACTATCTTTATCGAATCGAAAAACACAAAAACCGCTATTCCCATTGAGGTCGAAACCGCAGTAACCGCCCAAGAGCAGCAGCGTGGTTTTATGCAGCGAAATGAGATACCGGACGGGACCGGTATGATTTTTGTTTTTAAACGAGATGAAAAATTACGGTTTTGGATGAAGGATACTCCGCACCCGCTTTCCATTGCCTTTATCGATTCAACAGGCCGTATCCGAGAAATCTATGATATGCAGCCGTTTAGCTTGGACATTACCGCCAGCACTTATTCGGTGCGCTATGCCCTTGAAGTAGCGCAAGGTTACTTTGGACGGGCAGGGATTAATGCCGGGGACAAGCTTAGTACGGAAAGCCTCGACCGCCTAAAAGCGGCAGCACAGTAATAACGCTTGTCACTCAAGATAAAAATACGATCTCAGACCATGCACACAGCATCTGTCAGAACTTTTTCATAAAAATAGAAGGTACACGTTGAACAGCTAAACTATCGCTTCGTCCCTAACTACCATTCGTCGCGGCGGACGTATTAACGAGCGAGTTTACCTTTCGGCAAAGCATCGCTCATTGCTTAACACTCTTGAGCGTTCTAAAAATACTATTTAGAACGCTTCATCTATGTATCATTATTAGGCAAACTCCCTTCCATAACGATTGATAACGGAAGCCATATTGCTTAAAGAAACCTGTTCCATAACACCGCCCATTTCATACGCAACACGGGGCATACCGTATACAATAGCAGACGCTTCATCTTGCCCAATAGTACGGGACCCTTCCTGATACAACCGTGTAAGACTTGCAGCACCGTCCTTGCCCATACCTGTCATGATAATTCCAAGTGCACGGTTTTGGAACTGTTCTGCTACAGAAGCAAATAACACATCCGCACTCGGACGATGCCCGCTTTGAGGAGGCGCATCGGAAATATGGGCAATAACTCCAAGAGGTTTCTTTTCAACTAAAAGGTGTTTTCCCCCCTGTGCAATAAGAATACGTCCCGGTTTTACAAGATCTCCTTCTTGAGCTTCTTTCACCTCCAATGGACATATCTTATTGAGACTATTCGCAAATTCATAGGTAAATCCCGGAGGCATATGCTGAACAACAACAATCGGCTGTGGAAGATTCGGATCTAATTCTGCAAACACTTCACGCAAGGCATTCGGTCCACCGGTAGAAATCCCGATTGCAATAATTTCAAGTTTTCCCGGTTGACGAACTTGCATCGGTTTTTCAGCTTTTTCCGGAGGTGCTGCAAAGGCTGAGATACCACTTGCAACCGTATGAGTTTGAGGCGCTGTTTGCAGCTGAGGTGTATGAATATAATGCGGTGCAGGAGCAGTTGAAGCAGTCTTGATACCGGCAACAGATTGCTTTTTCAATTGATATTGCCGACCATACGCTTGTAAAAATTCCACAAGCTGACTGGCAACTGTAGCTAAGTTTGCCGATTCGGATCCGGAAGGCTTAGTAACAAAATCGCTGGCACCAAGTTCCAGACAATCCATTGTGATACGGGCTCCCTCTTTTGCAATACTGGACAGAATGATGACCGGAATATCAATCTTAAGTCTTTTTCGCTCACGCAAAAACTCTATTCCATTCATTTCCGGCATTTCGAGATCAAGCACAATAATATCAGGCTGAACACGTTCCAATTTTTGTAGGGCAAATCTCCCGTTCATAGCTTTATCAGCGACAGTTAATCCGGGTGCCCCATCAATTATCTTTCCAATCAAACTCCGCATCAAGGCCGAGTCATCTACTATTAAAACTTTTATATCATCCATATTAAAACAACCTCCCGCATTTTCAGCAGATATACTAAAAATTCATATGCCCTTTTCAATACATAGTTGTAGCGATAAAGGACTCTACTTAACATTTTTTTGGTACAAGCAAGCCCATTCGGTTTTAAGAAACTCAAATTTCGTATCCATACCGAATAAAGATTCTGAATGTCCAATAAAAAGAAATGAATGAGGAGCCATCGCATCCCAGAAACGATTAATAACCGCCTGTTGTGCCGGTTCGTCAAAATAGATAATCACATTACGGCAAAAAAGAATATCAATATTATTCCTATTAGCATCATGTTTTAAATTATGATAATCAAACTTAACCATTTGCATAATCTCAGGATTTATTTGATAACCATTTCCCTGTTTAGTTAAATACTGAGCAAGATAATCATCAGGAATCCCAACTACACGGCTTTCCGGATAAAATCCTTGTTTCCCAACAACCAACGACTTAAACGACAGATCTGAAGCAAGAATATCAGCGGTGAACCCAGAAGGTAAATGCCGCTTCATAATCATAGCAATCGTATACGGCTCTTCTCCAGTGGAACACCCTGCACTCCAAATATGAATCTGCTTTTGTCCTGCAGCTTGTTTTATCTTGACAATTTCAGGAATAACATAATGAGTTAAAGCATCGAAATGAGGTTGATTTCTGAAGAAACGGGTCAGATTGGTGGTAACCGAATCCAACATAATTTTCAGCTCTTCTTTATTTGAAGTCAGAATTTTATAGTAGGCATCAATATCGTCCATTTTATTCTCTCGTAAGCGATCTTTCAAACGACTTTCTAAAATGGATCGGTTTGTTACAGAAAAAGTGATACCGCTTTCGTTATATATTAAATTTTTAAAGAGTTCAAAGTTGCGGTCACTTAAAAATTCTGCCATATATTTTCCTCCTTATAGAGTATATGTTGCTATATTTTTTTGTCAAGCAAACGGTTTTTCTATTCTGTATTACCAATCTGCTTCAATCTTATCAGCTTCCGTCAGGATGCTTGTTACTTCCTGTAATAAATTCTTTACACCTTCTACACGCTTTCTAAAGTCTGCATTGTCATTTCCTTGAATAATCAGCCAATTTAATAGCGGTGCATATACACTGCTCTTATTACCATCGATAAAACCGTTGAGCAAAGCAATCAATATTTTGAATGCATTCTGAGAAGAAGTAATAATTTGTTTAGCTTCGGTTTCAATATTTTTCATTAACGCTTCAAGGCTATTCTTACTCTTCAAACTTGCTACAGTTTTTTCTTTTAATTGGATAAATGCTGCACCGATTTCCCCCTCAGGAGATAACCGTGTTTCAAAAGTACTAATACAACTTTGCTGTTTTTCCAATGCAGTAAAGGCATTGGTATATTCTGCAAGATTCTCACGACGATAAAAATTTCCTTCCATTAACAACGTTTTTAATATCGGTTGCACAAAAGGCGGATATAATCTTGAAAAAAAAGCAGAAAGAAATCTAAATGAAAATTCACGCTTAAAACGAAGCACAAGCCATGAATCTTCCCAGGGGCGATACATTAAAGGTTCAAGCTGATCAGTTTTCAACAAATCCAGCATCTGACGGCTTAATTGAGCGCGTTTTTGTTCTGAAGCCCATAGTTGCCACCGTTCAGTAAATCGTTTTTTCCATGTTACTTTAAAGAGTTGAAACCAATCTTCCCCTCCTTCAAGGCGTTGCGGTTCCCAGTGTATCGATTTTAACGTATAACGGGCTAATTCTAAAATCGGAATTTTCACGGAAAATTCTTTAATTGCTTCCAAAGCATGAGAAGCTTGCGAAATAAACTCAACCGATTCTTCATCCATATTAACCGTTTTATCATTCAACTTATCTTGTTTTGATAACAAAAATAAAGCTTGGAGTACAACATCAGGAATTGGTTTTGTTGTACTGAGAACCGATGCAAGCATACCAATTTCTGCAGAAAGCAAATAAACGGAACAGGAAGGTTCAACAGCCGGATTTACGGTAAAACGTAAAACAGCTTTATCGATCGGCAATTCACAAAAATACCGCATCCATTCAATTGCATTAGCCGCTTGATACATTCCAGCCTTATAATCTGTCGTCATCAGAGAAAACGATTCATCAATTTTTTTTAAAAGCTCGGATCGAAGGTTTGAATTTGCCTGAGAAGTTGGAACACAGTTAAAAGGATCAGTGTTATACATTAATTTTAAATACACATCCGGTGCAACGAAAGAACTTACCAATAAGTAAAAATTTCCTTTGTCAGTATCATAAGCAGATAAAAGAGAGGTAAAAAAAAGTTGGGTTTTTCGTAATTCACGTAACAATTCATAGAAGTCCTTTGTAAAGACATTTCCTTTTATATTGATATATTGCTTGTATTCATGCTGCAAATCTTTTCCAAGACGCCGAATCAATTCTTCTTCATACACCGTTTCAATGGGTAATGACTTAAAAAAGGATTTAATGCGTAGCCATAAACGAATAAAAAAAGGTTCGTCATTTATTCGAATACTTTTTTTTATTTGAGTATCGCTTAACAATGGCTCCTTTTTAGAGTCCGTTTGTATATCTTCAGACATCTTCATATTTTCAGCAATATGTGCAAGCATTGCCTGTGCTTCTTCTGTCGAAAGGGAATCAACCAACTTATCAAATGTAGAAACTTGAGGATTCATAAGGAAAATTATATACAAAACAGATAAAAAAAACTATAGGTTAGTTCCAATTTTTTTGTTAAACAAAAAGCCTTCCAGATACTGTGTGAAACACATAAAGTGTTTTGCCTCCAGATTACACCTTTAAAAGGCGAATAGCTTTAAAACACCCCTTAGGGCAAAACAATAGTCTACTTCCGACGCTTTTTAAGCGACGATACCGGTTAAATAAAAAAAGCCCGGCAGCTACCTACTTTCCCACTCTGGATGAGCAGTATCATCGGCGTAATGAGAGCTTGACTTCCGTGTTCGGGATGGGAACGGGTATGACCTCTCCACTATGGCAACCGGGCAATAAAAGACGCAACAAAAAAGAAACGAAATTTATTAAATAAAGGGACAGGAAAGAAAGAGTAAGGAGATAAAGAATAAAGAAGAGAAGATAATATGGTCAAGCCTCACGACTTATTAGTATTGCTCGGCTATAACACATTACTGTGCTTAGACCTGCAACCTATCAACCTTGTAGTGTGCAAGGAGTCTTTAGCGGGGTTAAACCCCGAGGGATATGTAATCTTGAGGCGGGCTTCCCGCTTAGATGCCTTCAGCGGTTATCCCTTCCGAACGATAGCTACCCAGCACTTACCCTTGGCAGGATAACTGGTACACCAGAGGTTCGTCCACTTCGGTCCTCTCGTACTAAAAGCAGCTCCTCTCACATATCCAACGCCCATAGCAGATAGGGACCGAACTGTCTCGCGACGTTCTGAACCCAGCTCACGTACCGCTTTAATTGGCGAACAGCCAAACCCTTGGGACCTACTTCAGCCCCAGGATGCGATGAGCCGACATCGAGGTGCCAAACTTTCCCGTCGATGTGAACTCTTGGGGAAAATCAGCCTGTTATCCCCGGAGTACCTTTTATCCGTTAAGTGACGGCGCTTCCACTCGCTACCGCCAGATCACTAAGACCTACTTTCGTATCTGCTTGAGCTGTCACTCTTGCAGTTAAGCCTCCTTGTGCCTTTACACTCACTGCGTCGATTTCCAACCGACGTGAGGAGACCTTCGCGCACCTCCGTTACATTTTAGGAGGCGACCGCCCCAGTCAAACCGCCTGCCTACCACTGTTCCTATTCCGGCTTCACGGAACAGGTTAGAAACCTAATTCATCAAGGGTGGTATTTCACTTGGCAACTCCACTCACCCTAACGAGCAAGCTTCATAGTTTCCCACCTATTCTACACATGATAAACCAAGTCCCAATAGTAAGTTACGGTGAAGGTTCACGGGTCTTTCCGTCTAACTATGGGTAACCGGCTTCTTTACCGGTATATAAATTTCACCGAGCCTCGCGTTGAGACAGTGCCCAGATACGTTACACCATTCGTGCGGGTCGGAACTTACCCGACAAGGAATTTCGCTACCTTAGGACCGTTATAGTTACGGCCGCCGTTTACCGGGGCTTCAATTGACAGCTTCGCATTACTGCTAACCGCTCCTCTTAACCTTCCGGCACCGGGCAGGTGTCACCACCTATACGTCTCATTACTGATTCGCAGATGGCTGTGTTTTTGATAAACAGTCGCCTGGGCCTGCTTTATGCTACCTCCACTCATTACTAAACAGAGGCCACACTTTTCCCTAAGTTACGTGTGCATTTTGCCGAGTTCCTTAACGCGAGTTCTCTCGAGCGCCTTAGATTTCTCATCCTACCTACCTGTGTCGGTTTACGGTACGGTCTTTTATAACCTAGCCTTAGACAGTATTTCCCGGCACCATGACTTACCCCGCTTCGCTTCTCTCATCGATCCACTCGCTGTCGCCTCTCACCTTGGATAGCGGATTTACCTACTATCCTTTATAACGGCTTGAAAGCTTCGACCGGAACAACCGTTCTCCGGCCGGGGGTCGCCTCATGCGTCCTGCCATCGAAATTATAAAAGGTATCGGAATATGAACCGATTTCCCATCGACTACGGCTTTCGCCCTCGCCTTAGGGGCCGACTAACCCTGGGCAGATGACCTTTACCCAGGAAACCTTAGGTTTTCGGCGGAAAGGAATCTCACCTTTCTTTTCGTGTACTTATACCTGCATTCTCTCTTCCATCCCCTCCAGTGCCCCTCTCAGGTACACCTTCATCAGTCCATGGAATGCTCCCCTACCGCCTTACACTTAAATCGTGTAAGACCCGTAGCTTCGGTATACTGCTTAGCCCCGTTACATTATCTGCGCATGTATACTCGACCAGTGAGCTATTACGCACTCTTTTAAGGAATGGCTGCTTCTAAGCCAACCTCCTGGCTGTCTTTGTATCCACACTTCATTTCACACTCAAGCAGTATTTCGGGACCTTAGCTGACGGTCTGGGCTGTTTCCCTTTTGACTACGAACCTTGTCGCACGCAGTCTCACTCCTATACGTTGATTACCGGCATTCAGAGTTTGATTGGGTTTGGTAGGCGGTGAAGCCCCCTAGTCCATCCAGTGCTTTACCTCCGGTAATTTTGTATAAGGCTGTCCCTAAAGGCATTTCGGGGAGAACCAGCTATTTCCAGGTTTGTTTAGCCTTTCACTCCTAGTCACAAGTCATCCAAACCTTTTTTAACAGATTGTAGTTCGGTCCTCCACAGCGTTTTACCGCTGCTTCAACCTGCTCATGACTAGATCACTCTGGCTTCGGGTCTACGACATGCAACTTTACTTCGCCCTATTCAGACTCGGTTTCCCTCCGGCTCCGGAACTTCTATTCCTTAACCTCGCTGCATACCGTAACTCGCAGGCTCATTCTACAAAAGGCACGCTACCACCCATAAAGGGCTGTAACATCTTGTTGGTTTATGGTTTCAGGTTCTATTTCACTCCCCTCACCGGGGTTCTTTTCATCTTTCCCTCACGGTACTTGTCCGCTATCGGTAGCCAACTCGTATTTAGCCTTGGATCGTGGTCGACCCGGATTCCGACAGGATTTCTCGTGTCCCGCCGTACTCAGGTACTGCACCGGCAAGATGAATGCATTTCGTATACGGGGATTTCACCCTCTCTGTCAGGCTTTCCCAAAACCTTTCTACTATACATTCACTTTATCACTTGCTGTACGTAAGCCCGTGCAGCCCTACAACCCCCGTTTAACGGGTTTGGGCTCTTCCAATTTCGCTCGCCACTACTTTCGGAATCTCTTTTGATGTCTTTTCCTTGAGTTACTTAGATGGTTCAGTTCACTCAGTATCGCTTTACCTCTCTATTTTATTCAAGAGCGTAATGATAGAATCTCTCCTATCGGGTTACCCCATTCGGCAATCTCCGGATCAAAGGATATGTGCTCCTCCCCGAAGCTTTTCGCAGCTTATCACGGCCTTCTTCGCCGGTTGGCTCCAAGACATCCACCATAAACCTATTCTTCGCTTGACCATATTATGTTCTCTTCTTAAAACAATCGTCTATTCAACAACCGTTAAGAACTTTTCTCTTCACCTTATTTTCTTCTACTCTCCAGTTAATCACTTCTCTAACAAAGCAACTCACCTTTAAGTAGTCTTTCTTTCCCTTCCCTAGCTTTTCAAAGATCTTTCCGTAATACCATTTTTAGTGATATTACTATCAGCTATTCACTCAGCTGTAAAATGGGCCTGATTAGAGTTGAACTAATGACCCCTTCCTTATCAGAGAAGTGCTCTAACCAACTGAGCTACAGGCCCGTATAGAAAAAAGAGAGGGAAAGAAGAGGAGATAAGCGGAAGCTTTGTGTACAACCAACAAAGCATTTAGTATTTACCTTTCTCTAAGAAAGGAGGTGATCCAGCCGCACCTTCCGGTACGGCTACCTTGTTACGACTTCACCCTCCTTACCAAGCGTACCTTCGGCACCGTCCTCCTTTGCAGGTTAGACAAGCGACTTCGGGTACCCCCAACTCGGATGGTGTGACGGGCGGTGTGTACAAGGCCCGGGAACGTATTCACCGCGCCGTGCTGATGCGCGATTACTAGCGATTCCAACTTCATGAAGTCGAGTTTCAGACTTCAATCCGAACTACGATTGCTTTTTTGCGGTTTGCTCCACCTTACGGTCTCGCTTCGCTTTGTAGCAACCATTGTAGCACGTGTGTAGCCCTGGACATAAGGGCCATGATGACTTGACGTCATCCCCACCTTCCTCCGATTTGTCATCGGCAGTTCCGCCAGAGTCCTCAAGCTTTACCTGTTAGTAACTGGCAGTAGGGGTTGCGCTCGTTGCGGGACTTAACCCAACACCTCACGGCACGAGCTGACGACAGCCATGCAGCACCTGTCTAGCAGGGTATTGCTACCCGGCCTTATCTCTAAGACCTTCTACTAGATGTCAAACCCAGGTAAGGTTCCTCGCGTACCATCGAATTAAACCACATGCTCCACCGCTTGTGCGGGCCCCCGTCAATTCCTTTGAGTTTCACCCTTGCGGGCATACTCCCCAGGCGGTACACTTATCGCGTTTGCTTTGGCACTGAAGCTCTTGCCCCAACACCTAGTGTACATCGTTTACAGTGTGGACTACCAGGGTATCTAATCCTGTTCGATCCCCACACTTTCGCATCTCAGCGTCAATTATCGGCCAGAAACCCGCCTTCGCCACCGGTGTTCTTCCAAATATCTACAGATTCCACCCCTACACTTGGAATTCCAGTTTCCCTTCCGTAATTCAAGTTGTGCAGTACCCAATGCTATTCTGGGGTTAAGCCCCAGGATTTCACACCAGGCTTACACAACCGCCTACATGCCCTTTACGCCCAATAATTCCGAACAACGCTCGCCCCTTACGTGTTACCGCGGCTGCTGGCACGTAATTAGCCGGGGCTTATTCGTCGATTACCGTCATCAGATGAGCATTCCCTCTCACCCTTATTCTTCATCAACAAAAGGATTTTACAACTTTTCAGCCTTCTTCATCCACGCGGCGTCGCTCCGTCAGACTTCCGTCCATTGCGGAATATTCTTAGCTGCTGCCTCCCGTAGGAGTTTGGGCCGTATCTCAGTCCCAATGTGTCCGATCACCCTCTCAGGCCGGATACCCATCGTCGCCTTGGTGGGCCTTTACCTCACCAACTAGCTAATGGGACGCAAGCTCATCCTCAAGCGAAGCCGTAGCTTCCTTTCCTCAACATCTCTTGTGAAATGCCGAGTGTATTCGGTATTACCTGCTATTTCTAGCAGCTATCCCCATCTTAAGGGTAGATTACCCACGTGTTCCTCACCAGTCCGCCACTCTAGGAGAGAAGCAAGCTTCTCTCTTGCCGTTCGACTTGCATGCTTAAGACGCGCCGCCAGCGTTCGTTCTGAGCCAGGATCAAACTCTCCATTATTTTATTTCAAACACCCCGAAGGGCGTCTGATATTCATAATTTTGAAAGCAAGTCCCGTTTCTTTTATTTTAGGAACGTTGACCTTTAAGAGAAAGAAAATAATAATGCAAAGCAATTATTCATTGCCCTGCACACTCTCTTTCTCTTGATTCTTTGTTCTACGCTTATTTCCTTACCAAAGATTTTGCTCTTTGGCTTTTTCTTCTTTCCCTTCCCTTTAATTTCAAAGACCAGCTTGCTTAATCGAAGCCCTGCTTTAGAGCGCCGCAAGCGAAAAAGAATGTATCACAAAACACTCAGTCTTGTCAAGCACCTTTTTCTTTTTTTATTTATTTTTTTTAGTTTTTTTTTCACTCAATTCAGCAAGCGTTATAAACTAAAAAACATAAAACAACATCTTAGTGTCACTGCTCACAAAGCATATCAGCATTAAAAAAATCAACCGATAGACCGTATCAGCATGAGGAGTTTATACAACTGTACACTATCTAATAATAGAAGAAACCAGCAAAACCCAAACACTTTTATGTTTATTGCCTGCTGTTACTGCATAGCAGGTAACAAATGCAACGGAAAAGATAGTATCACACATTTTGCTTTTCTGTCAACACCTCTATATGTTTTTTTATTTAATAACCGCAATCTTTCGAAATAATCAGATGAGAACTTATCCACTATTCACATCATCATATTTCAGTATATTGTTCAAGAAACCTCTAAAAACCTATTCGCAATCCGCAAGGCAGGCAATTTAATGCATTTCCTACAGAACAAGCCGATCGACTTGCAGTTTTTGGAGATACCTCAGGAGTTACCTTAGGAGTTTCTTATGATTAAAGCACTGATTTTGGATTACGGTAATGTAATTTCTTTAACCGACACGAAAGCTATCGATGAAGCAATGGCTGCTGAAACCGGTATTCCGGTGGAAGCATTTGGAAATCTTTACAGTACACACCGCAGCGATTTTGATCGCGGTATCATCAGCGGTGAGGAAATGTACAGCCGCTTACTGCACAATAACGGTTATGAAGAAGCCGCTAAAGATGCCGGACTACTGAAAAAAATGGTGGATATCGATTTAGCCGCTTGGAGAACTTTAAATGACGCTGTATGCGATTGGGCATTGAACATACAAAAGCAAGGCTTCAAGCTGGGGATTCTTTCCAATATGCCGTATCAATTTTTAGATCGATATGAAAAAGAAATTCCTCCCTTTGTGGCCGCCGATTACGCATGCTTTTCATGCCGGTTACATCTGATAAAACCCGAACCCAAAATTTATCGCAACTGTCTTGAAGGATTAGGCATCCGTGCAGATGAAGCTGTTTTTTTCGATGACCTGGAACGGAATATCGAAGCAGCTCAAAAACTTGGGTTCCGCGCATTTGTATGGACGGGATTGGTGCAAGCGCAGAAAGATTGGCTTTCTTGTCTGTAAGACTGTCCAATTATCATTGTAAGAGGACAATACTGTCAAAAAAACACACTAAAATTATTGGAAGGAAGCAGCCCTCGGTCATTGTTGCATTTTTTTATATAACAGAGTATATTTTTATCGGATATAAAACTCTTGGTAAGTACTATCATTTTGGAAGACGAGGGGTCGGCTAAACTGAGATGCAAACGCCGCCCCTAATATAACGGAGGAATACAATGGTTAAAACGGTAAGAGATGTAGATCTTCACGGCAAACGTATTATCATGCGGGTCGATTTTAATGTTCCGATGAAGGACGGGGCCGTACAGGACGATACACGAATTGTCGCAGCATTACCCACTATCAAATATATTTTAGAGCAAAAGCCGCGCTCGCTGGTGTTGATGAGCCACCTCGGCGATCCTGCCAAAGATTCAAAGAAAGCTGCCGAAAAAGCGGCTAAGGATGGTAAACCATTTGATAAAGAGGCCTACATTGCCGGTAAGCATAAGATGAAGCCGGTAGCTGCCTATTTGGAAAAACTGTTAGGTATGCCTGTCCGGCTTGCCGATTCCTGCAAGGGACAAAAGGCGGTAGTCGATGCACTTCCCGAAGGCGGTATCTTGATGCTTGAGAATACGCGCTTCCATCCCGAAGAAACCTCGAAGGACACTGCAGAACAGGAAACACTTGCCAAAGAGCTTGCCTCCTACGGCGATGTATACGTCAATGACGCATTCGGAACTGCACACCGTGCTCATGCTTCTACGGCAACCATCGCGAAATTTATGAAGGTAAAAGTTGCCGGTTTTTTAATGGAGAAAGAAGTTAAATATATTGAACCGATGGTAAAAAATCCGCCCAAACCGATGGTCGCCATCATCGGCGGCGCAAAAGTTTCTTCAAAAATTGCCGTACTGGACAGTCTTTTGAAAAATGCCGCTGCGCTGATTATCGGCGGCGGTATGGCGTATACCTTCCTTAAAGCGCAAGGCCATTCAATCGGGAAGTCCTTGGTAGAAGATGATTTTATCGACACGGCAAAGAAACTTTTGACCGATGCAAAGGCAAAGGGTGTTAAAATAATCCTGCCGACAGATCATATTTGCGCCGCCTCTTTTGCCGCCGATGCAAAACCGGAAAGCGTGGACGGCTGTGATATTCCCGATTCGCTTATGGGAATGGATGTCGGACCTAAAACCATCGCGTTATACAAGGCAGAAATCTTAAACGCAAAGTCCATCGTGTGGAACGGCCCGGTCGGCGTGTTTGAATTTGAAGCTTTCTCCCACGGAACAGAAGCGGTTGCCCGCCTTGTGGCCGAAGCGACCGGAAAAGGCGCAGTAACGGTAGTCGGCGGCGGGGATTCCGTTGCGGCCGTCAACAAGTTCCATCTTGCCGATAAGATGAGCCACGTATCTACCGGCGGCGGCGCCTCACTCGAATTCTTGGAAGGAAAAACCCTGCCCGGAATCGCCTGCCTCGATGCATAAACAAAACAGCGATGGAAGAATTTACCTGTGTTTCCTGTCCTATGGGCTGTAGGCTCCGAGCAATCGAAAAAGACGGCGCCTACACAATAGAAGGATATAGCTGTAAACGAGGACTTGAGTACGGCTTGCAGGAAATGAAAGATCCTCGAAGAAACATCAGCTCGACGGTGCGCATTGAAAACGGTTTTTTAGCGGCGCTTCCCGTTAAAACCGCTGCGCCTATTCCGAAAGGTATGATTTTTCAGGTGATGGAAGAGATCAACAAAATCAGGGTAACGGCGCCGGTAAAGACAGGAGCAGTCATTATTCCCGACGTGCTGCATACGGGCATCGACATTGTCGCAACCCGCGATATGCCATGCCGCGTTGAGTAGTGTATGATGCGGCAGTGCCGATTTTGACACGCCGCTCAATCACGAGCCTTTAACAAAACGGCCGGTAATTCTTGCTGAATTACCGGCCGTTGTCATTTATACATACTAGACCTGTTCGATAACTTCGTTGTCAAACAGGTCGAACATCTCTAGGGCATCTGAAAAAACTCAGGTATCGCTTTTAGAGATGCTTCATCAACATGGCTTTCCTGTTAAAATTCCGCGCTTGTTGCAACGGTGTCGGTTTTGAGTTTTAAGAAAGCGGTAAATTCATCGACGGACATCGTTTTTTGCGCTCCTTTCAAAAGCCGGACGGTAACACTATTGTTCTGCCTTTCCTTTTCGCCGACAACAAGCTGATACGGAATTTTTTGTTCCTGATACTTCCGTATCTTCGCATTCATACGGTCGGTATCAATATCAGCCTTTACGCGGAAGCCGGCTTTTGAAAGAGACGCCGCGATACTCTCGGCATATTCGTTAAATACGGGAGCAACGGGAATAACCATTGCCTGCACCGGAGAGAGCCACGGAGGCAACGCACCGCCGAATTGTTCAATCAAAATACCGATAAACCGCTCCAGTGAACCGAGCGCCGCCCGGTGCAGCATGACGGGCTGATGCTTTTGGTTATCCTCTCCGATATACTCGGCATTCAGCCGGTCTTTAGAGGGCAGTTGATAGTCGGCTTGTATGGTGCCGCATTGCCATTCTCGGCCAAGCGCATCGACAAGCGTAAACTCCAACTTCGGCCCGTAAAAAGCTCCTTCTCCGGGGGCAATCTCGTATTCAAGTCCCGCGGCTTTACACGCTTCCGCAAGCGCGTTCTCTGCCCTATCCCACGTTGCATCATCGCCGACCCGTTTTTCAGGCCGCGTGGAAAACTTAACGAGTATGACTTTATCGTCAAAGCCGAAATCCCGATAGAGCGACTTGAGCAGGTTACAGAACTTACAAACCTCGGAGGAAATCTGTTCTTCCGTACAGAAAATATGCGCATCATCCTGCACAAAACCGCGCACCCGCATAATACCGTGCAACGAACCGGAAGGCTCATTCCGCGTGCAGGAGCCGAACTCCGCAATACGCAGCGGTAAATCACGGTAGCTTTTAATTCCCTGTTTAAAGATTTCGACATGCCCCGGACAGTTCATCGGTTTAAGCGCAAACACCCGTTTTTCGCTTTCGGTGATAAACATATTTTCCTTGTATTTTTCCCAGTGCCCCGACCGAAGCCAGAGACTCTGCGGCATAACAAAGGGGGTGTTTACTTCGACATAGCCGTCCTCTTTAATCTTTTGGCGTACATGCTGTTGCACAGTTAAATAGAGCGTCCAGCCGTTCGGGTGCCAGAATACTTCACCGGGATTGTCTTCTTCGATATGGAACAAATCAAGTTCCCGTCCTATCTTGCGGTGATCGTTTTTCTCCGCTTCCGCCTGCATAGTCAGATATGTTTTAAGGTCATTGGGTGTTTCCCATGCCGTACCATAGATACGGGTCAGCATCGGCCGTTTTTCATCGCCGCGCCAATAGGCGCCCGCAATTTTTTGCAGCTTAAAACTTTGCGCGTTAATTTCTTTTGAATTGGCAACATGCGGCCCTCTGCATAAATCGAAAAAATTACCCGATCGATAAATCGAGATTTCCGCATCTTGCGGTAGGTCATTGATAAGCTCGCATTTATACGGCTGGTCTTTAAAAAGCTCAAGTGCTTGTTGCCTACTTACGACTTCTTTTACAAAGTTCTGCGGAGTTGATAAAAGACGGCGCATTTCTTTTTCGATACGAGCAAGATCATCCTGCGTAATCGATGTCGGGAGGTCAAAGTCATAATAAAACCCGTGTTCAACAGCAGGGCCAATGGCTACCTTTGTTCCGGGAAATAAATTCATAACGGCTTCCGCCATTATATGTGCAATACTGTGCCGTATTAACGGTAATTTTTCCGATTTCGGTAATGAATAATTCATAAGACCTCCCAAGATATCCAATATATACAATAAAAGAAAGCATATCGCCGAATTTTTAGACTGTCAAGATACCATAAAACTGTCTGCATAAATGCGAGTCAAAAAATCTTGCAGAAAAATCTGTTATCCGATAATCTTACAGCATGGAAACTCAACACAAACTTTCTTTTGCTTCGGATTATATGGAAGGGGCGCATCCTGCGATTATCCAGCGCCTTGTACAGACAAATATGGAACAAACGGCAGGATACGGTACCGACGAATACTGTGAGCGGGCACGTGCCCTTATCAGAAAAGCGTGCGAATGCCCTGAGGCGGCGGTGCATTTTCTTGTCGGCGGTACTCAGACAAACGCAACGGTTATCGATGCACTCCTTAACCGGTATGAGGGTGTTATCTCGGCACAGACCGGGCATGTTGCCGTACACGAAGCGGGAGCGATAGAGTTCGGCGGGCATAAAGTACTCACCCTTACCTGCGACAAAGGTAAAATCACCGCTGCATCGGTTAAGCAGTATCTACAGGATTTTTATGCTGACGGAAACTATGAGCACATGGTTCATCCGGGAATGGTGTATATCTCGCAGCCGACTGAATACGGAACGCTCTACAGCAAGCAAGAACTGAGTGCAATCAATACAGTGTGCCGTGAGTATCATATTCCGCTGTATGTTGACGGAGCGCGGCTTGCGTATGCGCTTGCTTGCAAAGAAAACGATATAACGCTTGCCGACCTTGCAGCACTCTGCGATGTCTTTTACATCGGCGGCACGAAATGCGGCACACTCTTCGGCGAAGCGGTTGTTATTCCCGATCCGAAACGTAGCTCACATTTTTTTACCATTATGAAACAACACGGCGCGTTACTCGCAAAAGGCCGCTTACTCGGTATTCAGTTTGAAACACTTTTTACCGATGACCTGTATCTCCGTATCGGGGAAAATGCGATCCGAGCCGCCGATACCATTCGTACCTTTCTTGACTCTCACGGGTATGAACAATATTTTATGGCGCCGACAAATCAGATTTTTATCGTCCTTGAAAATACACGCTATGCAGAGCTCTCAAAAAAAATCACATTCGGTTTTTGGGAAAAGAAAGATGGTTCGCACACTGTTGTCCGCATCGCAACCGACTGGGCAACCACGCCCGAAAACGTAGAAAAACTCTTACAAGCGCTTGCATAAACGACAAAGGTCTATATAAAAAAGTCAATTGGATTTTTAGAGATGCGCTCATTATGATATAATACAGACTTGATGTAAGGAGTACCATTATATGAATCGTCATTGTATTTTTCTATCTTTTTTTATTATCTTTTCAGGAACGGTCGTCTTCAGCTCATGTGCTAAAAAAAGCGATTCGGTTTCAACTAGACAGGTATATGCCGAAGCTGAACATCCCGCAGGAGCGGTAAAAAATGCGGCATACGCAAAAGATGCAACCACTACTGATGTAGATACCGCCGATATGCAGCGTCCCTTAGACGGCACAGAGACTGCAAATACCGCTGCAATGCTCGAACGGCAGCTCATAAAAGAAGGCTCGATCAATTTTGAAACGCACGATATAGCGGAAACCCGTCAGCACATCGAATCACTCGTTCAAAAATACGGCGCGTATATCAGTCAAGAAGATGAGCGAGCAAGCTCTTCACGGATATATCAGAATATGACCGTCAGAATTCCTAGGGCTCATTTTGATGTATTCGTAACGGAGCTTTCCGGCGGCGTTAAAAAAATCGATGAAAAATCCATTACCGTACAGGATGTAACGGAAGAGTTTATCGATAGTACCGCACGCCTTGCCGTCAAAAAAGAAACGGAACAAGGATACCTGCGGCTGCTCAACCAAGCAAAAACAATAAAAGATATCCTCGATATTCAAAATGAACTGCAGAATATACGGTCGGATATAGAATCGATAGAAGGCAGACTGCGGTATCTGAAAAATTCCGTTAATTTCAGTACGCTGCATATCAGTATGTACCAGCAGATAGAAGCCGCATCGGAAACCGGTTCGTTTTTTATGCCGGTATGGGATGCAATAAAAGGCGGAGTACAGGCATTTGCCGCAGTCTGTATCGCACTGCTGTACGGCTGGGTATTTATCGCGTTGGGAATAGCCGCAATGCTTATCATACTGCGTTTGAGAAAACGGCATCGGAAGGATAAGGCTGAGAAAGTACAATAGAAAATTTTATGTGAATAGGTATAATGAGGAATGAATGGAGGCCTACTATGCCAAATCTTCAAGTACGGGATATAGATGCACAATTGTATAACTGGCTTTGTGTGAATACTAAATTAGCAAATCATTCGATAAGTCAGCATGTTATAACGATTTTACAGGAAAAAGCAGCGGCTCCACAGGAAACTCCGACGAACGCAGTTGATGCCTTTCTCGCATTAAATGATTCTTGGGGAGATGATCGAAGCGCAGAAGAAATCGTATCCGAAATAAGAAATTCCAGAATAAATACTTCGGCAAGAGGGAACGATTTTTTACGGAGTGTAATACACAGTGGTAAATAAACTAACAGACAAAGAGATACTGGACGAATTACGAACAATAACAAAAAATAAAGCAAATTGGGTGACAGCGATTGATGATGTCGCAGCAAAACTCGGCGAACAGTATTCAGCGGATGTAAAAGCAAAAGCGTTGTGGATTCTCGGTGAAATGGGATTACAGTATCCGTTATCGGTGCAGTCTTATATTGAACAAATTGCTGGCTATTTGAAAGACGGTAATCCGAAGTTACGGGAGCGCTCGGTAAACGCATTGGGACGAATAGGCAGGGCAAACAAGGATTTGATTCTTCCTTATTTTGACACAATCATGAATATGCGCTCCGACACAGCGGAAGCAGTACGGCTTGCGTTTGTGTGGACTTGTGAAAATATTGCAACAGGCGCACCGGAACTTTTTTGCGACACATTGGATTTGTTCTATGAGTTGATATCGGATAAGGGAGAGCGCGTACGAATTGAGGCGCCTGAAATGTTTCGGGTAATGGGAAAACGGCTGCCGCATTCTGTAGAACCGTACTTGGAAAAACTGGAATGGTTTGCACAACATGATCCGCATCCCGTTGTCCGTATTCACAGCGGCGGTGCAATTCGCATAACAAAGAAAGCATTGGAGAAGATTAAATATGCCGCAGATGAGTAAAGGCGGAAAATATATTTTCGGCTGGTCTGAGATACGGGAAGATGGAGCGCTCATCTTTCCGGTACCGGCAGTGGAAGAATATAAA
The DNA here is from genome assembly GCF_024181085.1 of Treponema sp. OMZ 857. NCBI lineage: Bacteria > Pseudomonadati > Spirochaetota > Spirochaetia > Treponematales > Treponemataceae > Treponema > Treponema sp. OMZ 857. Next base: position 1,092,133 of record NZ_CP051147.1, on the reverse strand, counting down.
TTACACCAAGAGCAATATATTTACATCGTTTCCGGCAGTAAGCAGACGGGCGGATTTTGTGTGATGAGCGAGCCCCTGCTTTCCCGCTCAAAACTCAATCACATCCTAAAAGAAAACCCTCGTTTGGCAGATAGGACACTAAAAGAGGGAGAGTTGATTTCATATAAGGGAAGAAAATACGGCTGGCTTACCTTGAAAGATAACGGAGTTCATATTTCGCCATCTTTGATGCAAACATTGGATATTAAGACCGGAGACAAATTGTTGGCAATCCGAAGCAGCGATATTGCTTTTACTATGGGTGCAAAGGGGTCATTGATACAAAAAGCGTGTGCATACAAAGGGGTAATAGAAGTTTTTTGATATCTGTATATGGTGATAATAGGAGAAAAAACATGACAGTAAAAAAGATAGCGATTATCAGTCTTTCACGGGGTTTGCTCGGCGAGCCGTTTATTAAGCACGAGGAAGAATTGGGCTTTAGGCGTTTACGCTCGTATGGGATAGAAGTTGTTACTACTGCGAATGCCTGTAAAGGAATTGATTTTCTTCAAAGTCATCCCGAAGCACGTGCACAGGATTTATTGGATGCTTTTTCCAATCCGTCTATTGATATGATTCTGTGTGCAATCGGCGGAGAGGACACATACAAGCTGCTGCCGTATTTATTTGAACACGGTGAATTACGGAAGGCGGTACAGCATAGCAAAAAGATTTTCCTCGGATTCTCCGATACGACGATGAATCATTTTATGCTGCATAACGTAGGCGTAAACACTTTTTACGGTCAGTCGTTTGTGGCGGATATCTGCGAACTTGAAGATGAAATGCTGCCATATTCAAAAAAGTATTTTGAAGAATTGATTACAACCGGCACAATAAAAGAAATCCGCCCGAGCGATATGTGGTATGGCGAGCGCACCGAATTTGATGAATCACAGATCGGTGTAAAAAGAATGCGGCACCGGAACAATGGATTTGAATTATTACAAGGGAAGTCCGTATTCTCCGGTAAAATACTCGGAGGCTGTATTGAAACAATGTATGATATGTTTGACAACACCCGCCATAGTGACAGCCCTGCTCTGTGCCGCCGGTATAATCTCTTTCCCTCACTTGATGATTGGAAGGGTAAAATACTGCTTTTGGAATCAAGTGAAAATCGTACCAAACCTGAACTCTATCAAAAGATGCTGCAAGCATTAAACACTACCGGCATTTTTGAAGTCATAAACGGCATCCTTGTCGGAAAACCGATTGACGAATCGTATTACGAAGACTATAAAAACCTTTTAATCAGCGAAATCAATAAGCCGAATTTGCCGATTGTGTACAACGTCAATATCGGACACGCAGCACCGCGGTGCATTATCCCGCTTGGCGTTCAAGCAACAGTTAATGCAGAAAAGCAGGTTATCCGGTTTGCGTAAAAGAGGAGCTAAAAATGACATGTATTTATTTTGTGAGGCATTGCCAATCGGATCATACGAAAAGCGGCGATGAACAATTTCGGCCTCTGACGAAGGAAGGACTTGAGGACTCCCACGCAGTGTTGCATTATCTTAAAGATAAAAACATTGATGTGTTCATTTCAAGTCCATATAAACGAAGCTATGACACGATCGCAAAAGCTGCCGAATATTATCATCTACAAATAAAAACCGATGAAAGATTGAGGGAACGAAAATCAGGCAAAAACGGGAATACGTTTGAACTGTTCAAAAAGCAATGGGCGGATAAAAATTACGCGGAAGAGGATGGGGAATCGCTTTATTCCGTGCAAAAAAGAAATATCGAAGCGCTTAAGGAAATAATAGAAATCTATCGGGATAAAAATATCGTAATAGGACCCCATGGCACCGCTTTAAGCACCATTCTCAATTATTATAATCCGGCATTTGGCTGCGATAGTTTTATGAGAATAATTGACTATATGCCGTATATTGTAAAAATTGAATTTGACGGAGCGCAGTACGCCGGAATGACTGAGGAACTTATTATCAAAAAAGAATATAAATAACTCACATTAAACAACAGGAATTGATAAAAACAGAAAAGTGATTTAAAATATTCTGACCGTAATCAGAACGTAAAATAGATTTGGAAACAAATCAACACCCCCGACGCGAGCATCGGGGCACAGTGCTCAACGTTTCGCACTGTGTGTTCTATAAGGTAGTTGCAGTCGGCTTTCATACCCTTTGTTACGACGCAAAGCGTTGCCGAGAAACGGCAGGTATTAAACCCTCCGCATGAATAAAAGAAACGAAAGCATTACATACCGAAAAAAAATGATATGAGGAGTAAAAACTATGACGGTAAAAAAGATAGCGATTATCAGTCTTTCGCGGGGCTTACTCGGCGAGCCGTTTATTAAGCACGTGGAAGAACTGGGCTTTAGGCGTTTACGGTCGTATGGGATAGAAGTCGTTACCACTGCGAATGCCTGTAAAGGAATTGATTTTCTTCAAAGTCATCCCGAAGCACGTGCACAGGATTTATTGGATGCTTTCTCCGATCCGTCTATCGATATGATTCTGTGTGCAATCGGCGGAGAGGACACATACAAGCTGCTGCCGTATTTATTTGAACATGATGAATTACGGAAGGCGGTACAACATAGCAAAAAGATTTTTCTCGGATTCTCCGATACAACAATGAATCATTTTATGCTGCATAACATCGGCGTGAACACTTTTTACGGTCAGTCGTTTGTGGCGGATATCTGTGAACTTGAAGATGAAATGCTGCCGTATTCAAAAAAGTATTTTGAAGAATTGATTACAACCGGCACAATAAAAGAAATCCGCCCGAGCGATATGTGGTATGGCGAGCGTACGGCATTTGATGAATCACAGATCGGTGTAAAAAGAATGCGGCACCGGAACAATGGATTTGAATTGTTGCAAGGGAAGTCCGTATTCTCCGGCGCTATTCTCGGAGGCTGTATTGAAACACTGTATGATATGTTTGACAACACCCGCCATAATGACAGCCCTGCTTTGTGCCGCCGGTATCATCTTTTCCCGAGCATTGACGATTGGAACGGTAAAATACTGCTTTTGGAATCGAGCGAAGAACGCACAAAACCTGAGCTCTATCAAAAGATGTTACAAGCCTTAAACACTACCGGCATTTTTGAAGTTATAAACGGTATCCTTGTCGGCAAGCCTATGGACGAAGTATATTACGAAGACTACAAACGCCTTTTAATCAGCGAAATCAACAAACCGGATTTACCGATTGTGTACAACATTAATATCGGACACGCAACACCGCGCTGTATTATTCCGCTCGGCGTTGAAGCGACAGTTGATGCGGATGAACAGGTTATACGGTTTGCGTAAAAGTCCTAAGATAAACATTTTACAAAAGGCAATGCTTCAAATGTGTGATTTTCCAGCATACTGATTAAACGGCAAGCCGTACCGGTTGGACGATTTGTTCCTTAAACTTCAAAATAATCCTTCTCCATCAGCTTAATTGTTGAAGACTCGTACATATTTTCTTTACAGTTTCTGTTACCTTAGTTTCCGGTATATTGCTCAATTTACAAGATGCTGCATATATAGTAAAGTCCAAGTCTTTCAAGAGATTGATAACTTCATCGGGAATACCGGTGTCCTCTTTATTGCCAAAAATGATTGTATAGTTTTTCTTTCCTGTATGCTGAATATTCATATAAAAAGTATATGCAGCATATATAAAGCCATCCAATACAGTGCAAGGCTCGTCATAAGACGTTGATTCATAATACCGCACCGAAGAAAATGGAGGATAGTTATTACCTTTAGAAAATCTCAGATAAAGACTGTATGAAAAGAGTTCACGATGCCGACTGCTCATCCTCACCTTTGATATTAAGTAGACTTTATCGCTGTCAAAATAGAGGTATCTATTCTTGCAATACGCAATATTTTCACCATTGTCTATGATGAGTTTTCTCCAATCATTTACGCTGCTTGTTTTAATAATCCGATTCAACTCATCTAAAATATCATCACTTGTTATATCATCAAGTAATGTTTTTATAATCAGAGTTCTTTTAGGATCATTAAATACTTTTCGCCAGTTATCTCTTTTTGCTCTAAGAGATGCATCAAAATTACAAAAAGAATGATGCCAGTCGGGTTGAATAAGATAATTCCCTTTTGATAGCAGCGCTCTTTGAAAAAGGAAATTATGATTTTCTTGAAATTCAGCGCTAAAGAGCTTCTCTAATTTGTTTGCATACCGTTCAAAATCCTTTTGGCTGTATTCTCCCTTTTTATCCCGTGCATACGCCAACATAAATCCGATTTGACCGTCAAAATAAAAATGGTTTTCTATCCTTTCCAACAGCGGAAGCCACTTTGCATCTTTCAGTATGAGTTGCGCTTTTAGCATTTCCTCATCTTTCTGGATCCTGGCAAAAAACGATATTTGGTTGCCGGACTTACTCACATATTCATACATATCTTCAATATGAATACTTAATTCTTTTATAGATTCTATTGCCTTCTTATAATCTTCAGGTCCTTCAATCGGAGTATTATTGATAAGATTTTTCGTTATACGCATCCAGCACTGATAGACATACTCTTTTTCTACTTGCTTAGCACTGGAGTTATTTTGTTGCCAAATAAAATATCGTGCTAAAGCATAAAACCGAATTCTTTCCCAATAGTTCGGATTATCCGATATGAATTTTCTCAATAGATTTTCATTATCGTGATATATAATGAGTGCATTGAGAATGCTAACTATCTGCTGAATATACTCATTTTGATCATACACTGCTTTGTATTCTTTAAAAAGCGGATAATTATCGATATAGTCTTTTTGCGCCGCATTATTTTCCGTATAAAACAATGCGGTCATATTTTGCAAAAATCGATAATAAAATCGATCAACATTCTGAGTATACAGTTCTCTTTTATCTTTTTCAGCATTTTTTACTTCTATTTTCCAGAATATATCAAGCCATTCATTATCCAGTTTTGCTTTATTTTCTATATCAAAATACTCTGAAAAGAGTGTTTTAAAATTTTCAAAATTTGTAAGCTGCTTACCCCGTGCATTCATTTTTATATATAACTCATCAGTTAATTTAAAATCTTCCATTGGCAAAAAATAGAAAGTGATTGGAGCACTATCGCTTATCAATTTTTCAAAAATATGATTCGGTAGACCTGCAAAAATACTATGTATAGTATCTATCATATTCAACATTGATACGATAGTGGGATCATATTTCCATGAGAGAAAATACCATACGCTATCTATTATTGCACTTTGTATATCATTGGTGCCCTTATTATCAAAAAGATTTTGATAGTCCCCGCCATGCTCAACAAGGCCTGCACAAAAATCTCTCGAACTCAATCTTGTTTCATAGGTAAACTTGCGTAATACACCTTTTACTTCTTCACTCAGCTTGTTTTCTTTAACAGCAAAATACCAATGCAATAAGAACAATGTCGTCAGGCGCTGCTGCCCATCAATTGGAATAAGCGTACTATCAGTGACCTTGCCGTATACAAAATCAAGATTTATCGGGACACCTTCATTGAGCGCCTTTCTTATATCGGTTAAAAAAATATTTACTAAGGTCTTGGTCTTTTCATCTGTCCGCCCTTGTGCATAATCCCGTTGAATTTTCGGTATTTCGATTTTATACTGTGTCAATACATTCCAAAAACTTTTTTTATTGTCCATTTTCTGAGCCTCTTCCTATGTAGTCTTTGAGCGTTTCTTTTATTGCCGCAAGATATGCAGCCCTATCTTTCACTGTCCAGATGACATTCTGTGTAACATCCTTGCTGTAATATTTTAAAAATACATTTTTGGTGCAAAGTGGTATAAATGAGCCTTTAGAATCAAGCTCGATTATTTTATCCCGTTTGATAGGAAAAATATTATTACTTAAAGCCGAATTATCACCGGAAGATAAAAGGGCTAAATTATCCAGTGTATCGTTGGATAACTGCTCGCCTCCATCCTCATCCGTAGAAAATTGAGAAAAAATATCTGTTTGTAAACCGATAAATTGCTCCTCATTGATTTCTTTTGCCTGTAATAGCTCATCTATTTTAGCGATAAAACAGTCATTATTTATTTTATTATAATACGCGCGTTGTTCCTCAAGTAACAATCTTCTTTGTTTATCTGTTTTTAGGTCTTCAGAGTTTTGTGCATGGATATGCTCTAAGCTCCATTTTTCATCAATGTATCTTTCAAAGTGGAAACGGCTCTTTTGTTCAGCCATTGTCGAAAGAATATTAAAGAGAAATAAAATATTTTCAATGTCCTTTCTATTATCATAATAGGTTAAATCCATGATATTTTCTTCCGTTACCTGCACAGTCGATTTTATCAGTTTCTCAAGTTTTTGTTTAAACTTTGATTTTGTTACGCCATCTGCTAATAGTAAAATAGTATTGATCGATATACCGCTATGAATGCAATAACCTATCAAGTGATAATATTCATTATCATCAAACCATTCTTTAAACGTTCTAAAATACTTTTTTATGTCTTGCCACAAATCGTCAATCGATTTCTTTTGCTGATGTATGAGATCATTAAAAATATAAAACGTATAATAATCATCATTTTTGCCATAGGAATTACTGAGTATATTTTTACTATTTTCAGCAAATAAATCAAAGAGAAATTCTATCCGCGTATTTTTTTGATTTTGCTTATTATTAAGAAAAAACCAAAAATCATTATCCTGCAAAGCATCTTCAATAGCATTCCACTCGTATGCAAATCTATTCTGCTGTTTCTCTTTTTCTACATCATCTATAGCAGTAGTAAAAAAGAGTGCTTTGATCAATTCAGCATTGGTAAGTGGTATTTTCCCCATATTGATTTTTCTAAAAATTTTTTTATCGTTGGTTTCATCGTGAGAAGAAACATTATACCAAATAAAACGAACATTGTTCGCGCTATCAATCTCACTGTTGTTTTGATAATCTGCTTTTATTAGAGTATTGAGAAAATCGCTGCGGTTTATACTCTGCTGTTCTTCTTTTTCGTCAAACCATTCTTTGATAGCAAGGTATGCATTACTTGCATGATAATAATCTGCATTCGTGCAATCTATATTAATTGTTTGCTGTATTTTTTCTAAAAACTCTCTGCTATTCTTTCTTGTTTCATAGAAAAGGGAGAAGGTAGGTCGCTTTGGAAACAGCACTTTTTTTACATCTTCAAGAAATTTTAATATAATATAAATAGTAGTAAGCCGCTGCTGTCCGTCAATCACATACCATTGAGAACCTTTCTTTGTAACAACGATGGGCTGTAAACAATAAAATTCGCCGGTATGCTTCGGCTCTTTGTTCATAAATTCAAGAAGGTCATTCAACAAGTCAATTACTTGGCGTTTTTCCCATCGATATCCACGCTGATAAGACGGAATAAAAAAAGATTCCGTAAGAATATCACCGATAGAAATTAACTGTAATCCTGTTTTATCTAAATTTTTCACTTTTTGCTCCAATCCTATATAATAGGATAGTTTAAAAATATAGTGGCGTCAAGCATTCGGTATCAAACTATAAAATAAAAAGGCTGCCCAAAAACTCAGATTTTCGGACAGCCTTCTAGTCGCAAGTTATATATCAACTAACGATTATTTACTTTTTTTTCGTTGCGGTTTTAGCAGATTTTGCCGTTTTAGCTGTCTTTGCAGTTTTTGCCGTTTTTTTAGCTCCGGCCTTTTTATCCTCTATTGCAGCCTGTGCAGCAGCGAGGCGGGCAATCGGAACACGGAAGGGGGATGCCGAAACATACGACATACCGGCGCGGCAGCAGAACTTGACGGATTCCAAATCACCGCCGTGTTCACCGCAGATACCGACCTTTAATTCGGGGCGGGTCGAACGGCCTTTTGCAATACCTTCTTTTACGAGCAGCCCGACACCGGCCTGATCCAAAGACTGGAACGGATCTGCCGGGAACACTCCCGCTTTCTGTTCATCGACATACGCAGGCAAGAACTTTGCAGCATCGTCGCGGCTGATACCGAGCGTCATCTGCGTTAAGTCGTTGGTTCCGAATGAGAAGAACTCTGCCCGTTCAGCGATTTTATCGGCTAACAAAGCAGCACGCGGGGTTTCGATCATCGTACCGACCAAGTATTTAATCTTAGCATCATGCTTTTTCAGAATTGCATCGGCAACGCTACGGACTCTCGCTTCAAGAATCGCAAACTCTTTAGGATCGATGGTAAGCGGAATCATAATTTCCGGCAGTACCGTAATACCTTTTTTATGTACATTGCATGCCGCAGTAATAATAGCGGTTACCTGCATTTCGAGGATTTCAGGATAGGTAATTGCCAAGCGGCAGCCACGGTGACCGAGCATCGGGTTTGCTTCATGGAGCTGTTCGACCCGTTCTTTTACGCTTCCAAAACTGATATTGAGCGCCTCAGCCAATTTTTGCTGACCTTCTTTATCGTGCGGTACAAACTCGTGCAGCGGCGGGTCGATTAAGCGAATGGTAACGCCCTTTCCGTCCATGGCCTTAAAGATACCTTCAAAGTCTTTTGTCTGAATCGGGAGCAACTTCGCCAAGGCCTTTTTGCGTCCTTCAGTACTGTCCGCAACAATCATCTCACGAATTGCGAGGATGCGTTTTTCATCATTAAAGAACATGTGTTCGGTGCGGCACAAACCGATACCTTCGGCACCGTGTTCGAGTGCAACCTTTGCATCTTCTGGCTGATCGGCATTGGTGCGTACTTTGATAGTGCGGATTTCATCAACCCACTTCATTAATGTCTTATATGATTCAGGCTGTTTTGCCTGTACCAATTTTAATTCACCGATATATACATCGCCTTTTGTTCCGTCAAGGGTAATAAAATCACCTTCTTTGAGAACTTTACCGTTATAGCTGCATTCGCCTTTTTCGTAATCGATGACAAGTTTTTCGCATCCGACGATACAGCATTTACCCCAACCGCGAGCAACAACAGCTGCGTGGCTTGTCTTTCCACCGGTCGCAGTCAAAATACCCTGTGCAGCGTGCATACCGCCGACATCTTCGGGGCTGGTTTCCTTACGCACCAGAATTGCTTTTTCTTTATTTGCAGCGAGAGCCTCTGCCTTAGCTGCGGAGAAACAGATTTTTCCTGCGGCAGCACCCGGAACTGCGGCAATTCCGCTGACGAATAGCGCGGATTTTAAGTTTGGCTGCTTATAGTCGATGGCAGGATAGAAAATACCTTCAATATCGCTTGCCTTAATACGCATGATAGCTTCTTCTTTTGTAATGAGCTTTTCATTTACCATATCGACAGCCATTCTAAACGCAGCGGCGGGAGAGCGCTTACCGGTACGGCACTGGAGCATATAGAGCGTACCTTCTTCTACGGTGAACTCCATATCCTGCATATCTTTGTAATGTTCTTCCAAAAGAGCGCGGACTTTGCAGAGCTGATCATACGCTTTTTTATCTTCTTTTTCAAACTCGGAAAGTTTAATCGGCGTACGGATACCTGCAACAACGTCTTCACCCTGTGCATTAAAGAGGTAATCACCGTAGAATATGTTTTCGCCGCTGTTGGGATCGCGCGTAAAGCAAACGCCAGTACCGGAGGTATTCCCCTTGTTACCGAATACCATCTGCATAACGTTGACCGCAGTGCCCTTAATTCCGACGAGATTTTCTACGCGGCGGTAGGTAACAGCTTTTTCGGCCATCCAAGAATTGAATACCGCTCCGATAGCACCCCAAAGCTGTTCGATCGGATCCTGCGGGAAGTCTTTTTTAATTTCTTTTTTATACAGTGCCTTAAATTTTGTGATAACTTCTGCGAGCTCGTCTTCATTTACATCGGTATCGCCGACTTTCTTGCTCGCGGCAATATTCAAGCGTCCGCGGGTATGCTTTTCTTTTACCTCATCAAAAAGGTCATCAAACTTAATACGGTCGATACCCATTGCCGTCGAACCGTACATCATAATAAAACGGCGGTATGCATCCAACGCAAAACGGCGGTTTGAAGTCTTTTTTGCCAAACCTTCGACCGATTTATCGGTTAAACCGAGGTTCAAAATCGTTTCCATCATACCGGGCATCGAAACGGGAGCACCTGAACGGACGGAAACCAAAAGCGGATCATTGGGATCGCCAAGCTTCTTACCGGCGCTTTTTTCCAGCTTCTGCAAGTTTTCTTTTACAGACTGCTCCAAGCCGGCAGGATATTTTTTATTATTTGAATAATACAATTGACAAACTTCAGTGGTAATTGTAAAACCAGCGGGAACAGGTAACTTTGCACGAGTCATTTCGGCTAAGCCGGCACCTTTACCGCCCAGCAGCTGCTTCATTTCGCCGTTGCCTTCAGCTTTGCCGTTCCCGAAAAAATAGACATATTTTTCTTCTGCCATGATTTCCTTCCTTTTAAATAAAGTAGATAAAAATAGATTAGATACCTATCGTATGAATAATGCAATTATTGTATAATGTACGATAGTTTATGTCAACGGTTCGATCAGAGGCTCGAGCAGAGCTGCGGGCAACATCATCAAACCGGTTTGATAAAAACCGTGGATATCATTGCAAAATACATGACCTTTTGCTATGCTGTCGGCATGAAAATAGTTGTAATATTGCTGCAAGCATTGGGGAGCCTCGGATTCATTCTGTACGGCATGAAATTGATGAGCGAAGGTATTCAAAAAAGTGCGGGAGGGAGTCTTCACCGAATCCTCAACATGATGACCGGTAATCGAGTTCTTGCTGTAATCACCGGTTTTGCAGTTACCGCTATTGTCCAATCATCAGGCGCAACCACGGTTATGACCGTTTCCTTTGTCAATGCAGGACTCCTTTCACTAACACAAGCAATCGGCGTCATCTTCGGCGCTAATATCGGTACTACGGTTACCGCATGGATTGTTGCACTGATCGGCTTTCAACTTAAACTTGCCGAAATTGCGATACCGGCATTCGGCATCGGCTTTTTTCTTACCTTCTTCAAAAAGTTCCGTAAGGAAAGTTTGGGCGAAGGTATTATGGGCTTCGGACTCCTTTTCACAGGACTCGGAATCCTCTCTTCGCTTATGCCGGATCTTTCCGCCGACAACCTTTCGTTCTTATCATTTGCAGCGGATGGCAGTATCTACAGCATTATAGTCGGTTTTGTTGCAGGCTTTCTTTTAACGGTCATTTTGCACTCTTCGTCGGCAACTACTGCTATTATTTTGACCATGGCATACGGCAAAGTAATCGGTATGGAATTTGCTGCGGCAAGCGTACTCGGCAGTAACGTCGGTTCCACAATCGATGCGGTTATCGCGGCAATCGGCAGCAAACTCAACGCACGCAGAACCGCTACGGTACACGTCCTTTTTAATGTCTGCGGGGCACTGTTATTCTTAATCTTTTTTAAGCCCTCACTTGTATTACTATACCGATTAACCCCCGACGGCGGAAAACTTGCAGACATCACTATTCGTCTTGCACTCTTCCACTCGTTATTCAATATCATCAATACGTTGATTGCACTTCCGTTTGTTTCGTACATTGCACGATTCGTAGAATGGCTTGTAAAAGACAAAGGAGACGAATCGCCGGAACGGTATCAGCTGGTTATGCCGAACGAAACGGCAATTAAAGAAAATATTGAAGCGTACATTCTGCAAGCTGAGCGGGAAATCAGCATGATGTCTATGGTTGTGCGCAGGATGTTCGACACAATCCGCCCCCTGTTGGAGGATGAACACAAAGGCTCTGTTGAAGCCGTTATTGAACAGCTCGTACAGCAAGAGGACTATGCAGACCAAATGCAGGAAGAATTATCCCGTTTCTTGATTGCAACATCCCGTCTATCCCTCAGCACTAAAGCGGAACATAACGTACGGCTGATGCTGACTATTGTCGATAACCTCGAAAACATGACCGATCATATCTATGAATTGGGTCTGCATATCGAAAAAAGCAAGAAGAAGAAGCTCGATATTCCGAAAGAGGATATGGATAAGCTCTTGCCCTATCTCGGCGTCGTCAATCAATTTATTCACTTTGTACACGATCACTTAAATAAACCGCTGGCACAGGATCAACTCGCGCTTGCCGATGAAATGGAACAAACAATCGATGCAATGCGCAGTAATCTGAAAAAGCTCGCACGGAACCGTCTGGAAGAAGGCGGTAATGTTAAGGCAGAGCTTTTGTATATCGATATGGTACGGACAATTGAAAAGGTCGGAGACTGCGCGTTCAGTATTTCCGAAACACTCAGCAAAACGATGTAACAGTTTACCGGCAAGGTACTCCAATACAGTTATCCTATGGGTAATGAGGTGAAATATGGAACTATTGAGATATGCCGAAGAAGATCCGCATCGGGTATTGGCGATAACCGATAGCGGCGAAACATTACATTACAGCGAAATCAATACAGCTGCAGCAGCGCTCCCGAAAGAAGCAGCCCATCAACTGGTATTCCTGCTCTGTAGAAATTCGCACGGAACGCTGCTCGGCTACCTTGGTTGCTTAAAAGCAGGCGTCGTACCGCTCTTGCTGGACGCACATATTGCACCGGATCTTTTGCACCATTTAATTCAAACCTACCATCCCGCCTTTTATTATATCCCGCAAGACTTACCGGAAGAGACAAAAAAAATACTTCCGATGAATAAGCCCGTTACAACGATAGCAGACAGTGTGCTGCTCCGTTCGGACAAAAAAGGGCCGGAGCTTTTTCAAGATTTAGCGCTGCTCCTCACCACATCGGGCAGTACCGGCAGCCCCAAGCTCGTACGTCTGACATACCGTAATATCTGTGAAAACGCGTGGTCAATTGCAGAATACCTGCACATTACCGACAAAGAACGCCCGGTAACCATGTTGCCGATGAGCTGTTCATACGGAATGTCCATTATTAACAGCCATGTTCTTATGGGTGCAACCGTCATATTGACCGGGCATGATATCTTAACCGCTGCGTTCTGGGAACGGGTTAAGCAAGAGAACGTCAGTTCGCTTGTGGGAATCCCCTATACCTATCAAATGTTCTCCCGTCTACGGCTGACCGAAATGGAGCTGCCGGCGCTCAAAACACTGACGCAGGCGGGAGGTAAACTCCCGTATGAGCTGCATCAAAAATTCGGTGAATGGAGCCTGAACACCGGACGGCGCTTTTTTGTGATGTATGGACAAACCGAAGCCGCACCGCGCATGGCATATCTGCCGCCTGATAAGACAATGGAAAAATGCGGTAGTATGGGTATTGCAATCCCCGGCGGTAAACTAAAGTTGATCGACGAAACCGGTGCGGAAATCACTGCGTCCGATACTGTCGGCGAATTGGTGTACCGCGGGCCGAATGTTTCGATGGGCTATGCGGAATGCGCTGCCGATTTAGCGAAAGGCGACGAATGGCAGGGAACGCTGCATACCGGTGATATGGCAAAACGGGATTCAGACGGGTATTTTTTTATCGTCGGGAGGAAAAAGCGGTTCATCAAGGTATTCGGTAATCGGGTTAATTTAGACGATACCGAACGGCTGCTGTCTGCCGCCTTTGCCGATGCCGAATTCGCTTGTATCGGACAAGACGACCTTCTCTGCGTATATACAACGCTTAAAACCGAAGAACAGCATCGTGCAGTATCGGAATACCTCGCCCAAACGACACGGCTCCCTGCAAAGGTCTTCCATGTCTTTTTTATTGAGGCTATCCCTAAGAATCCCGCGGGTAAAACGCTGTATTCGCAGCTGGAGATAATATGAAAAAGATTCTTTTCTTTCTAGTTTTATTTGTTATAGTACTTGCAGGATGCGGGAAAAAACGGCCGCCTGCCTGAACGGTAAGCAGCCGTAAGATCGCTAAGCGTATTTTTCTAAGAAAGGGTGATTACAGACTCTTAGCAGCCTTCATCTCTGCTACGGTAGGCTTACTAACCTTCGTTAATTCATACGCAGTTACACCAGCTTTTGATATTGTCATTGTACTGCCGCTGATTTTATAGTCCCACTCCATATTGCCCGTAAACGCGGCTTTAATTTTTCCACCCGTTGCAGTGTAATCTCCCTGAAAACCGGGAACTTGATATAATCCCAAAGCAGTTTCTGTAGCAACAATTACTTTTCCGTCGGCACAAAAACAAAAATACATATTGGTTGCGGCTTTATTTTGCCAAACAGTATCAGTCTGGAACTTTGCACCGCAGCTGGTAACAAACAGGGCGCTCCCGATAAGCACGGTGAGTGCTACAAGTAATGAAAGTTTTTTCATCTTTCGTTCCTTTACATAATGCAATATTACATTACGTTTCTGAAAATACGTTCGCCATACGGCGAACGTAAGTTACACATTGCGCATAACTTCTCTTCTATATTATCCCCTAAAGTCAAGCACAAATATTAAAAAAAATGAAAAAAAAGTCCGATGCAATTACTCTCTCCTCGGCTTGCAATTTTCAGCTCTTTCTCATATACTGGACAGCATGAGTGAGAAAACAACTGAAATAATTACCTATGATGATTTTGCAAAGCTTCAGATGAAAGCCGGCAAGGTTTTGGAATGTGTAAAAGCTGAAAATGCGGAAAAACTCTACATTTTACAGGTAGACATTGGCGAAGAAAAGCCGCGCCAAATCGTTTCGAGCTTAGTAGACTACTACACTGCCGAAGAATTGGTCGGCAAAGAGATTATCGTGCTTGCAAACCTCAAGCCTGCTAAAATGCGCGGGCATATTTCCGAAGGTATGCTGCTCTGCGCGGAAACTACGGATTCTTCGGTCTGCGTTCTGCTCAAACCTGAAGCACCGGTACCTGTAGGCGCCGATATCACCTAACGCTCACCGAGCCTCAATTCAAATGAGAGTTTTTCCTTAGACGTTATGGAGGACACTATGAAAGCGCAAGAAATAAGTGCAGGCATATATTGTATCCATGCGGATATTTGTGCACGCACGAGCCGTTTTGAAGGGTTATGGATGCTTCCTCAAGGAGTAAGTATCAATTCATATATTGTAAAAGGCGAAAAGACCGCATTGATCGACATTGTTCGTGATTGGGACGGCTCGTTAAAAAGCTATACGGAACAACTGGAATCCATCGGGCTTTCGTTCAAGGACATCGATTACCTTATTCTGAATCACCTGGAACCCGACCATTGCGATCTGATTGAATATGTCCATTCCTGTAATCCGCAGGCGGAAGTTATCAGTACGTCAAAGGGGCTGGCGATAGTCGAAAAGTTTTTTAAGGTACAGGGAAACCTCCGTGCGGTTAAAACGGGAGATAGTCTTGACCTTGGCGGCGGAAAAGTTCTCCAATTCTACGAAACACCGAATGTGCACTGGCCTGAAACAATGATGACCTATGAGCCTGTCGCTAAAATCCTCTTTTCCTGCGATGCATTCGGCTCGTACGGCGCTATCGGCGAAAAGATCTTTGACGATCAGCATTCGGAGGAAGAACTGAAGTTTTACGAATCCGAAGCGCTGCGCTATTATTCGAATATCGTCGCAAGTTTCAGTACATTCGTCTTAAAGGCGTTGGACAAACTTGCAGCGCTGGATATCAAATGTATTGCGCCGAGTCACGGTCTTATTTGGCGTTCCCATCCCGATCGTATTTTTTCCCTTTACAAACGGTTTGCAGGTTACAACACCGGTGGCGAATGCGAAAAAGAAATCTGTATTATTTGGGGTTCCATGTATGGATATACCAAACAAGGGCTCGATGCCGTCATCAAAGGAATTGAAGCCGAACAAGTCCCCTACACCATCCACGACATACCCGACACGGACGTATCCTACATACTCGGTAATGCGTACAAGGCGGCAGGCTTGGTGCTTGCGATGCCTACCTATGAATACAAGATGTTCCCGCCGATGGCGTATGTATTGGATTTATTTGAACGCAAGCATATTACCGATAAAACGGTACTGCGTATCGGAAACTGGGGATGGTCGGGCGGCGCAAAGAAAGAATACGAGCAAAAAATAGCCGCTCTGAAATGGAATCAGCTGGAGCAATATGAATGGCAGGGCAAGCTGCTCGACGCAGATATTCGGCTGCTTGAAGAACGAGGCGCCGAACTTGCTCGTGCGGTTAAAACAGGTACTCAAGCGTAACGTCAACCCGCTTTCCATATTGGCACAGATGAGCGTATGCACGAAATCGAATTAAAAGCGCATCTTGAGCATCCTGAAAAAACCGAGGCGCTGTTATCCCGTATCGCAGATTTTTCACTCCGCTGCACCAAGACCGACCGGTACTGGACACTCGGAGAAAAAACGGTACGGGTACGGCGGGAACTGATTAGGGACAAAGAAACGGTTTTCGTAACGCATAAGCAGAAACACTATACCGATACGATAGAAACCAACCGCGAACTCGAATTTGAGCTTGCAGCTGTGTCCGTACCGGTATTTACCGAAATGCTCGAAAGCCTCGGTATGACCTGTACCACAAAGAAACAAAAGGAGACAAAAGTTTTTGTTCCACACTCAAACTTGTTTTCCGCAGACATACTTGAAGATACTCGATCGGTGTCGGCGGAGCTATCCTTCATACATCCGATCGGGTATTTTTTAGAAATCGAGGTTCTCTACCCCGATGAAGGTTCCGATACTGCCGCTTACGAACGGCATATACGTAATGCACAGATTATTTTCGACACGCTGCTTGATGCTTTAGCAATTCCGCAATCGGCTATCGAAATACGCCCGTACGATAAGCTGCTGGCTCTTCAGATGTTATGAAAACATATAAAACAATATTTTTTTTACCGCGTATATTTTTCTTTTTTGTCTTACTGCTTCCGGTGAACGGAAGAGCAGTGCTGTATGCACAAACCGGTGACGCACAGCTCGAATATGAAGTTGCCGTATTAAACCCTGAGTCCTTCAAAAAATATAACCGCATCTATAACTATGAACTCAATCATGCTTTTTCAGCGCCTGAATTAACCGATGAAGGTGTTTTAGATACTCCGCTCACGGTTTTTTATCCGGTACTTGAGGGAACCTACCCGCTCGTTATTATCAGCCATGGCTGGCATGTTTCAAAAAAGCCGAATGCAAGCCTTGCCCGTTATCTTGCTTCTCAAGGATATGTCGCAGCGATTCTGTCGGCAAAAGAGAAAAGTTACCCCGAAGAGTTTATCGCTGCATTTGAATCGGCATATACACTTTTAAAAACGGCAAACGAAAATACCGAAAGCCGTTTATTTAAGCGGATGGATATGCAAAAAATAGCAATAATCGGTCACTCTATGGGAGGAACAGCGGCGCTGCACTTTTCAAAATCAATCCCCGATATCGGTGCCGTGATTGCATTGAATCCGTATAACGGAGCATCTTCTTTGGTAGAACGAGTCGGAGGCAAAAATGAGGTTCTCGGTACCGATCTAACAGCTCTGCACATTCCCGTTCTTATTATTACCGGCAACAAGGATAATGTTGCATATCCCGAAAAAACCTTTAAATTTTACGAACACTGCAATACATCTGCGCCCACGGCTTTTTTTGCCGTTAAGAACGGTGTTCATAGCAGCGGACTCGATAGCAAAGGCAATATGCTTTCAGGTTGGTTCGATATCGAACTTTATATGCGCTACAGACTGTTAATACTCGGATGGCTCGATCTGTTTTTAAAGCAGAAAATATCAGAAGCTTCTATGCCCTACTTATACCCTGGCGCGTTTGAAGCAATAAAAGGCTGGTTTTATTCCGGTAACACAAAACGTTATCCTGCTTACGCCTTCCGCAACTTTTTGCGCCGGTAAGGGCCAAACATAACCCTAAATAAGAGGGAAACCAGCCTCGATAAAGCTCATGTACTCGCCGTTCGGCGACAGAATGATGTGATCCAACACCTCAATTCCTAAGAGCCGTCCGGCCTCACAGAGTCGCTTTGTCAAGTTTAAATCCTCAGCAGAGGGCGTTAAAGCACCTGACGGATGGTTGTGAGCGAGAATAACTGCGGCAGCTCTGTCTGCAAGCGAATCAGCGAATACCTCACGAGGATGCACGAGCGTATGAGTCAGCGTCCCAACCGAAACCACACGGATTGCCAAAATTTCGTGCGCCCCGTTCAGCGATACACAGATAAACTGCTCTTGCTTACGCACCGAATAATGCCGTAAGAATGGAACAATATCACTCGGATGCCGGACTTTCTCACCTCCGACACCGTAATATCTCCTGCCAAGCTCAAACGCTGCAAGTATCGTCGATAACTTCGCAGCTCCTATCCCGTTAATAGTCTTTAACGCCGCTTCGATACTTTCCGTTTTACGTGTATCGATATGCCGGATAATCTCTTCGGCAAGTTTTGTTACCGGCTTATTCACAATACCGGTGTGTAAAAGAACTGCAAGCAAATCAACATCACTCAGCTGTTCCGCTCCATGCGCCAAAAGGCGCTCCCGTATATCCGGTTTTTCCCGTACATTTGAACGTATAGTCATACCCGATATATAGCGCACGAGTAATCATTTTGGCAAGGAAAATAAGAAAAATACATTGAGGATTTTCAATAGCGGTTGAGTAAAAACGCCTCGCCAGCGCCTTTTGAAATAGGCGGTGTAGATGCTAGGAGCGTACAAAAAACACCCGCAGGCGTACTTGTTGTACGTCGAGGATTTTCAGTAGCGGTTTAGTAAAAATGCCTCGCCAGCGCCTTTTGAAATAGACGATACAGATACAAGGAATACGGTAAAAAAGTACCGCAGGCGTACTTGTTGTACGTCGAGGACTGTTTTTTGTTAAGCGACAACGCAGATGCGCCGTATATTTTCAAAAGGTTAGCGGATGCTCCGTAAAAGCGACAACAGCTGCGACATCTGCTGTCCGCGCGGGTCGGTACCATCGACGGTTTTTTCGGCTTTCCCGCCGGTCTTTGCCGGATCGGTGTAAATAAGCACCGCCATATCGCCTTTCGTCATTCTATCGTAGTACCCCTTCCGCGTAAGTGTTCCTTCAGTAAGATCTTCCGAAATACGCCCTATCGTGAATGTACCGAGTACATCTTTTTCATTGTACAAGAGTCCGATGCCTTCATTCGCAATCGTGAGCGTTCCCTTTTTGACGATTTCGATAGTATAATCGGTAAAATCGCAGTCGCCCGAACCGATATCGATAACCGCTTCCGCTTGGGAGCGTCCGGCAATACTACCGATAACCGGCATTGCTTGATTAAATAGACCGATGATACGACGGACTGCGTTACCGAACCGATCATTACCCGACCGGTACACCGTTAAGGTTTCTGCTTTTGAACCGGTACGTCCGACATAGAGGTCGAGCGTAATCTGTATATCCCGCTCGTTTTCCTGCAAATTGATGATACCGAAATAATCGTTTCCGGCAGTGCGCGCCTGTCTGAACGCTTCCATATACGAGCTCGGACTATCCAGATGGGCGGAAACCGCAAAACGGCGGTTGTAAGAAAGAATATCATTTATCAGCGCTGCGGTGAGTTTTTCCGCTTCGGGGTGAAACACATTGGCTGCATTTACCTGATAAAAAAGCCCGATAGAAAGGTGCGCCTTATTCAAATACAGCGGATCGATCTTCCAGCGGTTCCGCACCGAGTGGTCGAGCATCTTGCTGTAAGCCTCTACCGTGTCATTGATTCGGGCGGTACTTTTTTCGATGGACTGAATAAATTCAAGCTGCTGTATGGCACGTTCGTAAAAGCCTTGCCGCATCAGGATATTGGCATACGCTTGCCGGCTTTCCGTGTCATACGGATACACCTTGAGGGCGCGCCGATATTCATATAAGGCTTGGTCGGTCATGTTGCGGTTTAAAAAGGCATCGCCCTTTATGCGGTGTGCGCCGGCGAGCTCCTTCCGCTGCGTATCTTCAAACTCAAAGGTTTGAACGGCGATATCCTCAAGCAGGGTACGCATCAGTTCGTTTTCGGTATCGACGGAAAGCCCGATTTGCGCGGCTTCAAATGCTTGCTTTTTTTGCGTCAGCTTCATTAAACAGAGCGCTTTTACATACCAGGCATCGGCACGCTTACGGTCGCCCGCAATGCGCAAATCGGCTACGGACATCGCCTCGCGGTAACGGCCGGAGCTGTATAAAAGCGAGCAGAGCAGCGCCCGCGCCTTATCATAGTCTTCGTCGATGGTCAGCGCCGCACGGATACGTCCTTCCGCTTCGTTCAGGTTTCCTGCAAGGGCGGAAAGGTAACCGGCAAAGTAATGCACTTGCGCGTTATCCCCGTGGTATTGCAGGGCGCGGCTGATGTAACTCTCAGCCGCTTTGTTATTACCCGTTTCGTGGCTGAGCAGCGCAAGCGACAGAAGCGCTTTGCGGTTTTCGCTTTGGCGGCGGAGCGCGGCGGTGTACAGTTCCGAAGCATTGGTTAAACGGCCGCCCGTTACCTCGATTTCAGCCATGCCGAAGCGTGCGTCAAGGTTGTTCGGGTAACGGTTCAGAATACTCGAAAAAATCTTTTGCGCGTCTTCGATACGCCCGATACCGATCAGAATAAATGCATAGAGGTTTTCGATATCGACATCCTGCGGAGAGTAGCGGCGTGCCTTTTCCGCGTAGACAATAGCCTGATCATATTCGCCCAGTGCGTAAAAACATTCGGCCAAGCCTCGATACACGGCATTATAAGCGGGATTTTCTTTTAACGCCTGTTGATAGAGTTCTATAGCGCCGTACCAGTTTTCATGGTATTGCAGCTCCTTTCCTTTCTCAAAGAGTTGAATAGGAGAAGCCAAAAGAGGCAGCGCAACGCAGAGCAGAAATACACTAAACAGACTATTTTTACGCATAAATCTTCCTTTATTGATCCTCATCTTTGACCGCAGCAATTTTCACGGTATTGATTTTATGCCCGTCCATATCCTGAACGATAAAATCAAAGTTCTTCCACCGTACTTTTTCGTAACGCACGGGAATTTTTCCAAATAAGTCAAAAACAAAACCGCCGAGCGTCTCAAATTCATCGGACGGCAGTTCCGTATGTAGACATTCCGCTAAATCGTCCATATCGACACGGGCATCACAGAGCCAGAGCCCCTCGCCGATAGAAGAAATATCTTCACCTTCATTATCGAATTCATCCTGAATATCACCGACAATCTCTTCGATAATATCTTCCATACAGACAATACCCGAAATACCGCCGTATTCATCAACTGCAATTGCAATATGCACGTGTCGGCGTTTAAATTCCCGTAATAGGCCGTCGATACGCTTGGATTCGGGTACAAAAAACGGCTTTCTGATAATTTTTTCCAAATCGATCGGTTCTTTTTTTGCGAATGAATTGATTAAATCCTTCACATACAGGATGCCTACCACATTATCGATGGATTCGTTATAGACGGGAAACCGTGAATGCCCGCTTTCCGCAACCCGCTTGAGCAATTCCTCCGTTTCCATATCCAACGGAATAAAATCGACATCGATGCGCGGTATCATCACTTCTTTTACTGCGGTGTCGGAAAGGTCTACCACACCGCGTATCATATCTTCTTTTTCTTCATTGAGCGAATCCTGCAAAATCTCGGATACCGCCCGCTTTTTTTTCAGTTTATCAAATATCCCCATACTTATTCCTGATAGATTACCGTATTACTATATTCCTTGAGTATTTTTTCCTGTAATTGCAGCATTTCCTGCTGCGGATCGTTATCACTGTGATCCATACCGCTCAGATGCAAAATACCGTGTATCAGCAACCGTTTTAATTCTTCATTCATCGTTACATTAAAAGTTTCGGCATTTGAGCGCAAACTATCGAGGCTAATTACAATATCTCCTGCATTAAAACGCAAACTCCCGTCTTCATCATCGTATTCGTCGCCCTGCTCAAAAGAAAGTACGTCAGTCGGCGAGTCGATATGCCGGTAGGTTTTATTCAGCTCATGGATAAACGTATCTCGGCAAAATACAACGGATAAATCCCAATTCGTGTGTTCAAGCTGTGTAAGTACCGCCTCTAAAAAAGGCAAAATCTGCGCACCCCATTTCGGTTCGGGGATATCCTGCCACGTAATCGCAATAGTATTCATGTTATTCTTCCTTGTTGTTCTTCCCATCCGGCAGCCCCTGCTTTACTCCCGTAGTTTGTTCCGATGTCACGGTTGATGACTGCGTTGTTGCCAGTGGTTCTGCTGCCGGTGTATCGACTGTGTTTTCAGATGCTGCTAATCCGAGGTCTATCTGCAGGTAATTTTTTACTCCCGGCGAAATTTCTTTTACCGCCGGAGTTCCCTGTTGTATCGATTTGTCATCGGCAGTCTTGTCAGCCGCACTATCCTGCGGTGCTGCCTTTTCATCGGGAATTTTGCCGCCGGCACCTTCTTTTTCATCAGGATCTTTTTGATTCGGATACTTAATACGGGAATGGTAATACCCTGCAAGCGTCGTTACAAAAGATTCTTGAATAATGCGCAATTCCCGCAGTGTTAAATCGCAGTTATCAAGCTGCCCCGATTCCATTTTACCTTTAACGAGTTTCGCAATAAACTTTTCGAGCCGAGGCACCGACGGATGGTCTAACGTCCGGCAAGCGGCTTCGCTCACGTCGGCAAGCATCACTAC
Organism: Treponema sp. OMZ 857; assembly: GCF_024181085.1. Taxonomy (NCBI): domain Bacteria; kingdom Pseudomonadati; phylum Spirochaetota; class Spirochaetia; order Treponematales; family Treponemataceae; genus Treponema; species Treponema sp. OMZ 857. Next base: position 1,069,595 of record NZ_CP051147.1, on the reverse strand, counting down.
GGCGGCCTCTTTGGTACGCGGCGGCTGCCCCGGATACGAAAAATCCTTGGGGCTGACATTGGGGTCGAGCTCTTTTGCCTTAGCATAAAAATACTGCACCAAAGAATTACCGTGGTGCTGCCCGATAATGTCGATAACTTCCCGGGGCAGCCTCATACTTTCCGCTTTTTCCACCCCGATTTTTACATGACTGCGGATGATAGCCGCCGACAGCCGCGGATTTAAATCCAAGTGCTTATTATATGATGTCTGGTTTTCGACAAAGTATTCGCTGTTTGCCATCTTGCCGATGTCGTGGTAATACGCGCCGACCCGCGCCAACAGCGCGTCTGCCCCGATTTCGCGGCAGGCTGCTTCCGCCAATGTTGCCACCATCATCGTGTGGTTATAGGTACCGGAAGCCGTCAACAGCATCTGCTTCATCGTCGGAGAGTTAAGGTCGGAAAGTTCCATCAAGCGGAAGCAGGTCGGCGTATTCAGCCGGTCTTCCAAAATAGGCAGGAAGCCGAGTACAAAGATGCCGCTGATAAAGCCGTTTATGACCGAGCCGAGCAGCACAAAGACAAAGTCACTGTATGAGTCCGGAAATACCGCGCACAGTACAAAGGTAATAATCGGGTGAATGACCGCAAGTTGGCAGGCTGTTTTAATTAAATCCATCCGCCGTCCGGTTAAATTCATCAATGAGACAGCCGACAAGCCGGAGAACAGCGCAAAGAGCGCCGGTTCAAGTTTAAAACCGGTTGCCGTCAGCACAATCAGCATGATCAAAAACACTATCCGTATCGCAATCTGTGAGGAAACAAGCGTCGCTACCAGCATAGCGGTCAGTGCTGCGGGAATAAATGGAATAATATCAAGTGCCTGTACAAGGGATAGCGCCTTTGCCGTAAAGAGGACGATAAGATACACGGCAAGCGAAATCAGCAATAAAAAGATTTTTCGGCTTTCTTTTAACCGATCCCCTATTGCTTGTGCCGAAAACATAAAGCTACCGATGATATAGAGGCACAGAATAAAGGCCGAAAGCCCTAAAAATTTATTGATATCAATATAATTTCCCGCATCTGCATAGGCCTGCAGCTGCCGGTAGTTTTCCGTGGTAATAATAAATCCCCGTTTAATAATCTTTTGACTTTTCTGGATGGTTACAATCACCGGCTGAACCTGTTTGAGCGCTTCCTGTACCCGCAGGTTGGTTTCTTTTTCATCGTAAATGATGGTCGGCTGCAAAAACGGCTTAATGAGCGCTGTTATGATGTTAGCATCAAATCGTGCACTCAAGGAGCGTATTGCATTTTTGATATATGCATCGAGATTCTCTTTTTTAATAACAGAACTTGTCTGAATGTTGATGTACTCGCGGTTATTTCCGCGCTGTACCAATAGCGTCATTTCCGTTTGATTAAACCCTTCGAGTCCTTTTTCGGGAAATTCGGCAATACCGACTGCCATCACTTGTTTGACGACAGCTTGCGCGGCGGATAAGATCCCTTCAAATTGCTTTACCTTTTGTAAATCTTTCAAAACCTGCGCGTCAAAAAAGCCCGGATATTCTTCCTGTATCCGCGCTTCAAAGATCGCTTCGGTATCATTGTGTAAGGCAAGCATAAAGGAAACAAACTCATCATATTTTTTGAGCGTTTCGGATACCAGCTCGGCATCCTGCCTAAAAATAGGTGTAACTGTCTGTAATCGGGCAGCTTTTCTTATCTCCGTCGCAGACTGATCCGTGTAGGAAATATCCCTGCCTGCAATAACATCGCGTTCAGCCACTCTTCCTACGGCAAATTCATCAAGGTTTAGGTAGGCAAGCCCGCCGCGGTCAAGCGTCGTAAACAGCATCGCTGCAATAACAACAAAAAAACTTACAATAAACAGAATGGAAAAAACTTTTTCCGTTCGAAAACCGTCTTTAATTTTGCAGAAAAAACCCGTGATAGACGGCAATACTACTGCTTTAATATATCCGGAATTGTTTTCGTCTTTCATTCGATGACTCCGCTATAGTCCGCAAGAGTTGGATTATCCCTTAAAAATACGGTGTTATTGTTTTTCATACGCATTAATTATCTTTTGTACCAGCGAATGACGGACTACGTCATCCGCAGAAAATTCAACGATTCCAATTCCGTCAATGGTGCGGATTAAAGAAACGGCGTGAACAAGCCCCGACTCCGATCTTCCGCGGATATCCGATTGGGATGGATCGCCGGTAATAATCAGCTTTGAACCCTCGCCCATCCGCGTCAAAAACATCTTCATTTGTTCTTTCGTGGTATTCTGTGCTTCGTCCAAAATGACAACGGCATTGTGCAGTGTCCGCCCGCGCATATAGGCAAGCGGCGCCACCTCGATGGTATTGGACTCTTCCATGCTACGCAGCACATCGGCAGGCAACAGTGTTTCCATAATATCGAAGAGCGGACGCAAATACGGGTTTATTTTCTGAACAAGGTCGCCGGGTAAAAACCCGAGGCTTTCGCCGGCTTCTACGACAGGGCGGGTTAAAATAAGCTTGCGCATCTTGTGCGACAGCAACAGTTTTAATGCAAGCGCAACTGCAATATAGGTTTTTCCCGTACCGGCGGGGCCGAGTCCGAACGTTATATCATTAGTATAGATCGAATCGATCAACGCTGCCTGTTTTCTATTTTTAGGATAAACGGATTTTATACCACGCGGAATATGAATACACTGCGGACAAAAAGCCCCCCCCTGCGGCACACTATTAGCAACGCAGGAGGCGATAAACTCGGCAGAACTTTCCGAGGTAATTTCTGGGCTTTTCAAAAGAGTGTCGATGAGTTTTTGAAACCTATTGCAAACCGCTTGGTCGGAAGTTAACACCGTTACTTCATTTCCCCGACAGATAACGGGAACACCTAAATAGGTTTCAAAAACCTGTAAATTCTCATCATTTGCGCCGCATAAGGAAGACAATACGGTTTGATCTTCCAACACGATTGTATATGAGGTATCCAACAACACTACTCTCTAACTTTTAAACATAACGACCGTCTACATCCTGGACGGACTTATTCCCGTTTGCCGAGCTCTCTATCCAGAATAAGCAAACCGGCATTCCCGTCGATATATTTAAAGGTATCGAGGATATCCCGGTCGTTTTCTTCTTCTTCCACCTGCTCGTTGATAAACCACTGCAGGAAAGTTTGCGTTTTGTAGTCTTTCTCCGCAAGGGCGAGTTCGTACAGACTGTTAATGGAAGCGGTTACAAACTGTTCGTGCTTGAGCACTTCCTGAATAACTTCTACCGGAGGCTTGGCATAATGCACCGGCACTTCCTTAATCGCCTTTAACACGGGCTTTGCATCGACCGAAAAGAGATAGTCGTATATCTTCATCGCATGGCCTTGCTCTTCGCCTGCCTGAACCCTCATCCACTTGGCAAAGCCTTTAAGACCTTCCGCTTCAAAATGCACTGCCATCCCAAGGTATAAATACGCCGAATAGAACTCTTTGTTGATTTGGTCGTTCAAAGCGTCTTCCAATTTCTTACTGATCATAGTGTATCTCCTTCTATCCGATGTTTAGATCAAACGACCGCCCACCGGATATAACGGAATAAGTCTACAATGAAGATAAGGGATAGTCAAGAGAACGGAAACTCCCGGAGCAACCGCATCAGCTATGGATAGGGCTTATATTCGTTAACAATGCTGATCTGTGTTGATACCGAACGCCCCTGAGCTAAGTCTTCGGCTATTTTAAGCGCTTTGTCGATACAGGCAACAGAGTCCGCAACTCCATGCAGCACAATCTGTGTATCGGACACTTCCGCATCCAAAAAATAAATCGGGAGTTCTTCCTTAAATGCAATCAAATTGACAATCCGCTGTCCCAGTAACAGTTCCGAAATACGCTTGAGCCCTTCCTGCTCTTCTTCAGGAGAAATAGCATCCTTGCATGCATGAGTAATAATACTTGCGGCAAGCGGTGCGGTAGCAAAATCAGTATTAATAACAAGGCGGTAATGGGTAGGGTCTTCCGGCTTCATGTCAAAAAAACATTTATGGAATCCTTCGCGGTTGGCATCGCTTTCTGCCATCAAAGCACGGGCTTTTTTTTCGGACCAATCGAACTCTTTCATCAACCGCGCAATCCGAACCTCATCAGAGGCTACCAGCCGTACTGCATAGCAACCGGGGATACCGCGTAATAACGCAAAACCGCCGCGGCCGATAAAGATACTATTTCCTTTCAGCGCATATCCGTACACGATTTCCCGTAAATAATCGAAATAGGCGTCGCGGTTACGGGAAAGCGATGCCCAAAAGCCGGGTTTCCGCTCGTCATAATGAGCAAGACACTCTTTTGAAACACCCCTGTCAATCAGATCTTTCTCCAAGTCTTTTTTGTCGATAAACTCGTAGCCAAGCGATTTTGCCAACTCTAAAGCCGTTTCATCGCCGTAAGAAGCTATTTGCCGTGAAATTGTGATAATTGCCATAAAGCCTCCTCTTCTATAGAATAAGGCTAAATGCTCATTATGTCAAAGGAAGGTTCTATTTTTATGCAAAAAAATCCTAGTCTTTCATGGAAACCCGTTTCTACAAAAGAAATATGCACCACACGGGTATTTACCGTCAACGAAATTACCAGTCTTTCGCCCGACAACGAAACAAAGACGTTTTCGACATTGTCCGCACCGGAATGGGTTATCGTTATTCCCCGTATCACCGATACCAAAGGGCAACAGTATTTTTTGATGGTAAAGCAGTGGAGGCACGGTTCAGCGCACTTATCGATCGAATTTCCCGGTGGTGTAGTCGATGAAGGAGAAACGCCGGAGCAGGCAGCACGGCGCGAATTGCTGGAAGAAACGGGAAAAACAGGACGCAACTTAACGCTGCTCGGTGAAGTGTATCCCAACCCTGCAATTATGGGAAATAAAAGCCATATCTACTTTGCAGACTGTGAATCGGATACGCAGGCACAGCATTTGGATGAAGATGAGTTTTTAGAAGCCGAGGCGGTTCCCGTAGAAGAGGTATTGAACAAAATGGGAACGGGATCCTACGACCACGCGCTTATGTGCACGGCACTTTTCTTTTATCAGCGAGCTTATCCTTGCCGCTGATGGACGGGAATATAAAAGAACCTCTAAAAACTTTTGTTTTTAGAGGTTCGCAGATGATTATTTCTTACTTTTTAGCCGGCGGTAATTTTTCGTAGGTTACCGCAGGATCGTACATACCGCTGCGTTTTTCGCCGCGGAGGCTCGGAATTGTCAAGATAATACCGGGTTCAACCAGATCAGGGTTGTTAGGATCGGGCAACTTATTCTTGTTCGCTTCATACAGCTTCCGCCACAGATACGGATTATCATAAATAGCCTTATCCTTTGCGATATTCCATAAACAGTCCCGTTCACCGCGCCATGTGCGGATACGGTATTGAGCCGGGAGCGTTGTGAAACCGGATTCATCACCGGTAACGACAGCAAGTGCATCCAAAACTTTTTTTGCGCAGACAACCGCAACGTCAAAGTCTTTATTTCCAAATGCGGTATTTCCTGCCTTTAAAGCCTCAGTTGCTGTCTTAAATGCTTCAGGATATTTCTCTTCAGCCTTGTTGTTTTTCGCCCATGTATAGCGGGTGCGCGCTCTATTCATTGCTTGTTCAGCTTCAACACGCGCAAGCATATATTGAATATAATCAGCCGATTTTTGAGCATTCTCTTCGGCAAGCCGTGAATACTCTATAGAAGCGTCATAATCACCTTCGCTATATGCTCGCCGTGCCAATTCGGAATAAGCGCGGCTCTTCCGCTGATACTCATTATTATCATAGGATACGGCAAATAGTAACGCAGCCCCTAAGACGAAGAATACGGTACAGAGAATCGCTGTTTTTTTCATGGGTTACCTCCCGTTACCGGATGACGTTATATTGCCGGTATTTGTAGAACGCTGTAATTCATCAAGATTAACCGGCTCTTCGGAAAAACCTTCCGCATTTTCCGGCAACGGCGCTTCGCGGTCGGCTTCTTTTGCAAGCTTGCTGCTGGCATCCTGACGAGCTTTTGCCCGTTCCATTGCATCATTTGCCTGTGCCCGTTTAACTTTTACCTTTTCGTAGATATCGTTAAACTCATCGGAAGCAGTCATATAGCCCGTATACGCTTGTTCATACTTCTTATTACCGGCAGCAATTCCTGCTGTGCGGTAACGATTCACCGTTTTTGTATACGGGTCTTTCATCGCCGTAGCCGCTTTAACCGAATCTGCGCGGGAACGTGCTTCATCGGCCTTCTTTTTTGCATCACCCATCATCGAAGCAAAACCGGCTTCTTTTACCTTCTCATAGAAATTCAGTGCCTCTTCAGAGGTTTCAAAAGCTTTTGCCGGATCAGGTTCATAAAGAGCGGGTATCTTTGCAGATAAATCTTGAGCCTTTTTATAGCTTTCCGCATCATATTCTGCAAATTTATTTTTGTCGATCTTTGCTTTTAACTCGGCGATCTTCATTCGGTTAGCCAGAGTACGATACTGAGCGGTAGCTCTTTGAGCCTTTTCCTGTGCTTCAGCAAGGTTATTTGATTCATAACTCTTTCTTGCTTCGGCCGCCGTATCGTCGGCTGATTTAAACTGCGCAGGATAAGTCGTATCTGCCTTGACGTTAACTGCTTCGGTACGAGCCTTTGCCATCTCATCCAGTAGACGAGCTGTCTTTACCTGTTCTTCGCTTTTCTCCGAATCAGCAGGCTTTACCGATTCAGGTTTTTGCTCCGGCTTAGGTTTATTAGATGCGCAAGCACCGAAACCGAATAACAGAACACAAACACAGAGAATATAAAACAATGTTTTCAGTGTTTTATTCATCACAACCTCCATTTCTAAACGGATATCCAGACATCTAAAAAACTCATAGAGCTCTTAAAGAAGTTTGTCTAGTGCGAAAGTTTTTCGCATGAATAAATTACTATAGAACTCAATCCTTTTCAAGACACTGACACTCAGGACAGAGTCCAAAAAAATCAAACCGATGTGAATCAATGCGATAGCCGCTCATCTCCGCAGCCTTTTTCTCACAATCTTCATCAGACGGCATAAACGCATCTTCTACCTTGCCGCACCGGGTACAGATGACGTGATTATGAGCGCTCATATCCGCATCGAAATGAGCAAAGGTACCGTCAACATTAATAACCTTGATTCGTTTTTGCTCGGCAAGAATATTTAAGTTACGGTAAACGGTTCCCTGACTCAAGTGAGGAAAGTCTTTCCGAAGTTTATCATACAACCACGCAGCCGTAGGATGCGTATGAGTAGAACATAATAGGTTAAACAATGCCTCCCGCTGTTTTGAATACTTGTATGACACAGCTTTTTTCATATACAATAACTCCTCGTATCAAAGCGCAACGCCTAAATTCATAATGAATACTACAATTTCAGAAGCGGTACTGTCAATATTCACATTCGGCAAAATCAATACTAAAATATGATTATTCGATAATTTGTAAGGGGATAACTGATAATACACTAGACACCTTCAGTATATGCACAGAAACTTACATATACTGAAGGCATAGATTTTCCTCTATTTTTTCATTTTCATAGAAGAGCTTTTATTTTTTTACTTCGGTAGTCGGTTCAAATGCGTGTGCATGCACAAATTCCACGGATTTGGGGATTTCCACTTCTTTGATGTTGTTCTTCAAAAAAGCATACATATTGATTTTCTTCACCGATGCAGGAATCTTGACCGCCGTCAGCTCATTCTTGTAGAAGGATGAAGTATCAATCAGCTCAAGGGTTGCAGGCAAGTTGAGTTCCGTCAACGCATTTAATGCAAAGGCGCTCGGCTCAATCTTTGTTTCCTTACCCCCGAAGGTAACTTCTTTAAGACCGTTCCGGTAAAAAGCAAAGCCTTCAATGTCCTTCAACGCGCTCGGCAGTTTAACCGAAGTCAATTTACACACACCGAATGCATCATAGCCGATGCTCTCTACCGTGTCGGGGATAACAACGGAGGTTAAGCCCCTGCGGTAAAATGCATTGTCGCCGATCCGCGTAATAGGAGTCCCGTCAGGAGCTGTCGCCGGAATGGTCAAATCGGTAAGCCCTTGTGTTTTTACCTTATCCTTTCCCTTCTGCGTCATGCCCTTTAATTCGGCGCCTTTAAAAATAAAATCATCATTTTCCCATACATTTTCACTCATACTGCTACCCCCTTACATCCGATTGAGCTGTACAATCTCGTTGAATGTTTCAAGCTGTGTTTTTACCTGCCCGAAGTCCGACATCTGCTGATCATAACCGACTTTAATCAACGGGATTTTTGCTTCACTGAATGCCTGCTTAAGCGAAGGATATTCCATCTCTTCCGTATCATCAAAGTTGAGCATAAAGAGGAGGCATCCGTCAGCCTTGTTGTCCTTTGCCAGTTTCACCACATACGCAGGACGCTTTGTCAAATCCGGATCATAGAGCAGCGGATCCTCATCCATGCGGGCAAATTGATCGGCAAGCGCCAGCATCGGATCGTCGATGGAAAGATCGATATCAACCTTCAACGCGCGAGATTCATGCGCAACGTCATCGGCAACAACACAGACATTGTAGGAATCTAAGATATCCAGCAAACCGGGGTTATCGGCAATAACACCGCTGGTAACCACCCGAACGCCGTCCCATTTTTCTTCCGGCAAGGCTTCGAGCAAGGCGTTCAGCTTTTTGAGCAATTCTGTGTGTTCGTCTTTCAGCATAAAGTATGAGCTTTTCAGCACATAGCAGCGGTCGGAAGCCTTTATGCTCTGCGGATGAACCGCAGCGAGCTTGATAAACCGGCGCTTTTCAGCCCTGTTTTCGTTATACACTTTGAACGCTTTCTTTAAGTTTTCATCGGTTACTTTAACGCCGCAGATTTTTTCCAGCTCTTCCTTCGCCTTGGTAAAGATACGTGCGTTGTACTTCTTGCCGAAATCTTCCTTACGGTGCTGACCGTGATTGATGAAGATCATCGGAATTTTCCGTCCGGCGCTCACCTTGTAGTTCTGGGAGAGCGGACGCAGTGTATCGTCCAGCGTTGTCAGCATCGAAGCGGAAAGCCCGTCGAGGGTACCGTCCAAGGCCATCTCCAAACAGCGCAATGCCAACGAGTAATAGAATGTCGGGAAGTATTCCTTTGCCCGCTCGATGGGGCCTTGACCGCCCCATACGCCGAACGGTGCGATGCCTGCCGCATAGACAATTTCTTCGGGCGCGTAGTACGGGAAAATACCGACGGCTTTTTTCCCTGCCGCAAGGTATTTATCCAGCTGCTTCCGCGGATTGTTCGCCAAATATTTAAATTGTTCCAATAATTCTTTGATTGTTTCCATACTATCCTCCCCTACTCCAGCGTCGGCTTCGACCAATCGGTCTCTTTGGTGTTTTTAAAGTTGGTATAGACGTCCTCGCCCTTCGCCAGTTTATCCTGCTTGCGATCGTCCATAATTTCTACCAAGCCCTGTACACGTGTTTTGTACTGTTCCGTAGAGAAGTTGCGTTCGTCAGCTTGATCGCCGTCGAAGTGGACGACCGGAATACCGAGGTCTTCCTTCCAGCGCCGCTCAATTTCGGGCATCGCGCCGCTCCACGGTTTACAGCTACGGTTGTAGTTGACCAACGCGCCGCTGATACCGTTTTCTTTTGCCATAGTTTCGCGCCATTCAACACCGGTTTCGATACAGACGGAACACGGCGCCTTGCAGTATGCGGCGGCCATTTCACGGATATTCTCATAACGGAAGCCGAATGCCGGAGCATATACGACAGCGGTTACGTTAACGCCGCTATCCTTTAAGGGATCAAACAAGGGACGAAGCGCCGGCCAGCACGGAATACCTTCAAACAAGATACGATGCTCTTCGGGATATTCCCACGTAGAGGTATTTTCTTTTACCGATTGTTCAAATTCCTGTGCCAAGAGTTCAAAACCGACAGCGGCGTCTTCCTCACAGCGGGCGGCGACAATGTCTGCCATGTGGTTAAACAGGTCAAACCCGCTTAACGGAGACGGCTTATATGACATAAATGAACAGGATTTCAACCATGCCGCGGCGGTTCTGTTTGCACGCGCACAGGCATCCTCAAATTTCTTTTCGTCGAATTTTTTACCGGTCAATTGTTCCAGCTGCTTGATGGCATAATCAAACTGTCCGATAAGATAATCCACTTTTTCTTCGGGAACATCCACCGTGTTGGAGAACGGGATGTCGACCATGATGAGCGGAATATTATGCATACGTGCAATATTTTCGTACCATTTGGTCATCATATTGCAGATATTGTTACAGCACAACAAAAAGTCGGGCTGCGGCATTCTGCGCGAATCGGTAGGCTCTCCTGCGGCATACGCAAGGCTGATGCGCGCATAACCGCAAATATCGTTATCGTATCCCATATCTTCCGCAGCTTGGCAGAGGCGCAATCCGTCTTTCTTAGCAGCCGTCGATGCTGCATGGTTTTCGGGATAAACAACATTAAGATCAAAAGCTTTCGCTAATTCAATTGGAAATTTAGAAGAACTCCATCCGACTAATTCACCGCGCCGCTTTGCTTCCCACGCGTTCGCATAGACCTTATCTACGACATCGCGTAAAATAGCTGCTGCGGGCTTATGACCTTCAATCGGCCGCGGCGTTTTGTTGGGTAACTTTTCCATTTTTTGGGCCATTTGTTTCCTCCTATGTCCTCAAGGTTATCTTAAAAAAAACCGGCAGGTTCTTTAAAAGATGCCATTCAGGCCTGCACCGGCCTTGCATTAACCGGCGTAGAGCCTTACTTATTTTCCCGCCTGCATACACTTTTGATGTGCAAACAGAGCGGCTCCAATTGCGCCATTTAACTGGCAATACTCACTCGTGTGAATTTTAAATCCTATATTCTTTTCTAATGCCCGTACCATTCCCTTATTCAGGGCTACTCCTCCGGTCATTATGACGTCATCCTGAATACCGACCCGCTTGGCCAAACTGCCGACACGGCTCGCTATTGCAGTGTGGATTCCTTTTACAATATCGGGAATTTTTGCACCGCTCGCCAACTGAGAGATAACTTCCGATTCGGCAAAAACGGTACAGGTTGAACTGATTGTCAGCTCTTTGGTGGACTGTTCGTCAAGTTTTTCGAGATCCTCCAAATTGATTTCCAAAACCTTTGCGATAACATCGAGGAAGCGTCCCGTACCGGCAGCGCACTTATCGTTCATAACAAAGTTTTCAAGCATACCGTTATCGCTAAGCTTTAACGCCTTAGAATCCTGCCCACCGATATCGATAATAGTACGAACACGCGGGAACAAGAAATAAGCGCCTTTTGCATGGCAGGACAGTTCAGACATCTGTGCCGGTACTTCCTTTAACGAATTACGCCCATAGCCAGTTGCGATAGCTCCGTCAAGCTGCTCCATCGAGGTAAACCCCAGCTGATCAAGCGCCTGCTTCATTACCCGTGCCGGCCCGCTTGTTCCCGTCCCCACCGGAACGACAGCCGTTGCGACGATTTCCTTCCCGTCCTTGATAATAACACACTTGGAAGCTGTAGAACCGACGTCTACGCCCATAGTAAATATACTCATAACGATATATCCACTCCCTTGCCGATAAAAATATACAAAAATTCCCGATCACGGGCAATTTTCAGGCAACCGCTTTTCAGTCAGCGGTTACCGTTACTTGCGGCAAAAACCGCTTACACATTACAGTCCAAGCATGTGCTTAGCCAAATCCAAGAACTTTGTAATGATAATTGCATTGGTAATATTACTGATAAATCCTCCGATAACCGGCACGACAAAGAATGCCAACTTTGAGTAGCGGTATTTGCGGCATACCGTCTGCATTGTCGTCATCGAAACAGGCACTGCCCCTAGACCGAACCCGATATGTCCGACTGCCATAACCGCCGCGTCATAGTTTCTTCCCAAAAGATTAAACGTAAGGAAGTAACAGAAGATAAGAATTAATACAACTTGTACGAGCAGCAATACAACCAGTGCGGAGCCTAAGCCTGCGAGTTGCCAGAGTTTCATTGAAACAATCGACATCGAAACAAATAACGCGAGCGAAAACTCACCGACGATATCGAATGCATCATATAATACATTGTGCTTTGCGGGATTAGTTTTTGAAGTTAAATCCAACAAAAGGCGCATAGCGATTCCGCCGAACATACAGCATACGTGAATGGGGAAGTTGATCTTGAAATACTTCAAGGCTAAAAATAAAACTTGTCCGATACCGCACGCAATACAGAGCATAAACACTGCCTGCAGTACATTGGCTTTATCTACCAAAGCGCCGGCTGTACCGCCAGAACCTTCAGCCTTTAATTCCGCCGCTTCTTCCTTGCCGTCCAATTCAGGGTTTTCAAGGTGGAAACGCTTTACCATAAAGTTACCGAACGGACCGCCCAAGATACAACCTGAAATCAATCCGAAGGTTGCAGCGGCAATCGCAACTTCCATAGCCGCGGTTGCACCCGCTTCTACGGCAATCGGAGCAAACGAAGCCGCATTTCCATGACCGCCGGTCATCGGAATACTGCCAGTCATCAACGAAATAAGCGGACTGATGTTAAAAAGGCTTCCTACCGAAATAGCGGCGGCGTTTTGCAACGCGGCAAGCAAAGCTGCCAGTACGGTAAAAATAATTACCAGCTTGCCGCCTTTTTTCAACAATGCCAAACTCGCAGCAGCGCCGCTTGCGGCAAAGAAAAGACAATAGAACAGCTGATTGACCGTTTTATAATCAAAATTGAGTTCAAAAATATTGACCGAATAGAGCAATAACGAAAGGAGCGCAAATAAGGTACCGCCCACAACGGCAGCGGGCAAACAATATTTTTTGAGAACGGGAATCTTGTTACGCAAGAACTCCCCTACATAGATTGCAATAACGGCAACCATGAGTGTTTCAAACATACCTAATTTTAAAACAATTCTTTCCATAAACCGATAACTCCTGATAATGCTTGTATTTCCGTATAAAAATTACGGAATTTAACAGTGCATAAATAAGAGAACCGTCTGACGCGGTTGTTATCCGTTTGAGCGGTTCCCAAACGAAACAACACCGGCTTCACCGTTCAAAACAGTGTACCGGTGCCGTTTTATAGTTCTATTTCTTTACAAAGGTATTATATTCTCGAATTGCCCGCGGCAGCAGCATTTGATGGAATGCGCACATCGCTTTCGGATTCTGATAGACCGAGTTTGCAAACGCGATCATATACGCCCGTATATCATACAGATTGACGATTTCGTCGACCATACCGGTCTTGGCACAATACTGCGGAATGGATTTTTCCTTATACTCATTGATCAGTTTGTTCATCTTTTCAATGGTCGGTGTTAAATCTTTTCCCGCATCCTTATCCTTAACCAAGCGGCGTGAATACATCGCGGTTGCGGCAGTTTCACCGTTCATAACGTTGATTTCGGTTGCCGCGGTTCCGAGTGAGAACGCATTGGTATCGTTGCCCTGAGGCCCGCCCAATACGTAGTGAGCCGCAGCGGTACCCTTACGCAACGTAACCTCCATCTGCGGAATATTGGAATTCTGGATGGAGTAGATAAGAGACTGTCCCAAACCGAGCAGCTCCGCTTTTTCCGCATCATTTCCGACGTCGATACCGGTAGTATCCTGCAGCCAGACAATCGGAATCTTATCGCGTGCACAGAGCGTTACGAACTCATTCATCTTCATAAGTCCCTGCCGATAGAGCTTACCGCCGATACCGACAGCACCTTCCTTGTATTCGGGATATTTCAGCAGCAAGCCTTGGAAGTTTGCCACAATACCGACTAACAAGCCGTCTACCTTCGCAATACCGGTTACCATTTCGGGGCCGTAGCCTTTTTTGTATTCGCTGAATTCGCTGTTATCTACCAGCCGTCCGATAATATCGTAGATATTATATATCTTCTTCTGGTTCATCGGCAAAATGGAATAAAGATCATTCGGGTCAAGCGCAGGCTCTCTCGGTTCGTCTACGCGGAAAAATTCCAAATCGTAGGCAGGCAGGTAGTCCATGTACTTTTTGATACCGTCCAATACGCCGATTTCATCGCTGTACACTTCGCGGAAGAAGCCCGTTTCGTTGTAGTGAATGGATACGGTGCCGGGAACGTCAACGCCCTTGGATTTTTTGCTTGCCTCGATAATCTGCTCGGCGCCCTCTTGGTCGATATAGCCTTTCGGGTTCATACCGCCGACGATACCGGCACCACCGACTGCCATATTCGCTTTTTCATGCGCGATAAGGATGGTCGGGCTGATACTGTGGTAACCGCCGCCCGCAGGGTTCGTGCCATAGATACCGACGATAACGGGAACACCGAGCTGCTGCAGCTCTACGTTCCGATAGAACGGAGTACCGCCGCCGCGCCGATTTGCATAGACTTTTTCCTGTTCGTCAAGTTTAACACCGCTACAATTCAATACATAGACCAGCGGAATGCGGAGACATTTTGCCGTATCGGAAGCCCGCAGTAAGTTTTCCGCTTGCCCGGGAACCCACGCACCGACAATCTTCTTATTATCGGATGCAACGATAACCGCCCATTTTCCGTTAATCCGTCCCAAGCCTTTGACGATACCGGTCGCGGTTTCAAAGTCCTGCGGATTATAGAGGCTGTTTAAAGGACACCATGTACCTTCGTCAATCAGGTCGGCGATCCGCTGCAGCGCGGTCATTTGCCCTTTTTCGTTGATAGCCTCCGTCGGTGTTCCTGCTTCATGAATCTCATCTACAAGTCTGCCGATTTCTTCTTCAACATCTTTAATCAGCTTCTCATTTTCTTCATCAATATGTGCCAATGCTTTTCCAACTTGTTCCATATTCTGGAAATAGTTTGGCATCGAATAATCACCCATGTCTATTCCTCCGGTTATACAGCCCCGCGTATTTCAGCATTACCTTGTACGCGAGACCTTTTATGAACGCTCCTCATACATCGGTAAGCCGGTGAGGAGCGCAATCGTTTATTCTTCGACAGGAACCTTGATAAATGCCTGTCCGGGATCGATTTCCTCGCGAATCATCTTAATGACATCTTCGCTCGGCGCATCAAGCAGAACAGCCTTAGAAACATCGATATCAAAACCGGTATTTTCCAGTACGTCCTCGGGGGAAGAAGTCGGATAATATCCCGCTAAGTACATCCGCTTGGTCTTCTCGTCAAATTTGAGGATACCGCGGTCGGTAACAACGGCGATCGGGCCTCTGTTTCCCGGAAGACCGAGTCTTTCACGTCCGCCGGGGCCGTCTCCCCATCCGGCGCTGGTGATGTAGTCAATTTTGTCGATAAAGCGGCGTTTTTCATGCTGCATCATAATAACGGTATTGGAATATGTTGCGATACCGTTTGCACCGCCCGAACCGGTAAACCGGGTAATAGGATTATGATAATCGCCGATACAGGTTGAGTTTACGTTTCCGTAGGGGTCAATCTGTGCACCGCCGATAAAGGCGATCATGCGCTCTTTATCATTCAGCCACTCGTTTGCTTCAAAACCGATAAAGCGGACGTTCGGCCATTGTACACCGCAGTGAGCCATCAACCGGTTATCACCGACGCTGCGCGGTACTTCAATGGGCGCGCAGTCCATCAAACCGCTTTCTACAATCAGCCTACAATTCGGAGCAAAGATCCGTTTTGCCAACGATGCTCCGATTAAAGGAAGACCTGTTCCTACAATAACGATCTGACCGTCTTTAATAGTCTTCGCGATTGTAATCGCCTGCATTTCTTTATTGGTATAGTTCTTATAATTTGCCATCTTACTTTTCCTCCTTTACAAGCTTTGCCGCATAACCGAATCCCTGCACGACCTTCAGGTTTGCCAATCTGCTTGCCCCCAGTTTATCGATATATTCGGTATGATCTTTCACGCCGTATACCCATTCCTGCAAGTAGGCTTTAAAATCTTCTTCGGTTTTGGTAACACTGTCATACATTTTGAAGAAATTCGCATCGTAGTCATAATAGTTATAGCACTGAGCGGGATGAGCGCCGTAGGGAGTGTGAACAACCGCATCAACGCAGAACTGCGGAATTGAGTTTTTACTCGGGTCTTTTCTGATTTCTTCTTCGGTTACGAGCTCTTCGCAGGTTACGATACATTTTTTTGCCGCAATTGCGATGTCGATATCGTGGAATTCATCACCTTCGATGGAACAGGTTCCATCAATAGAAGCCTTCTGCACGTGGATGATTGCGGTATCCAAGCGCGGCACCGGAACGGCAACAACCTTTTCACCGGGGTTAAAGGGGTTTTCCATCTCTATCAATTTATCATTGGGGAGCCGCGGATCTTTTGCCCGCTCTTCTTTACTGATTCCCCATTTGTTTACCAAGTCGGAACCCTGCATCAGCCGTACCGGAAGATACGGAAGGCCGAGAGAAGAGGCGTGAAGCATCAGCATCAAAACATCCTGCGAATAGTCTTCCAGCTGCATTTTTTTGTTTTTTTCAATTTCGTGACGGAAACGGCGCGCTACGTTCGTATAACCGGAATTTGCAATATAGCAGTTAATAAAGGCCTTTACCCTTCCTTCACCGATCAACATATCCCAGTCGCCGCCGGCAGGGCCGGAATAACCGATAAAATCACCTAAACCTTGACGCAAGATCTCATTTACCGCCGCATAAGGCTTGCGGTTTGTCGTAAAACCGCCGAAACAAAGAACATCGCCCGATTTTACGTACGTTTTGATTGCATCATGCAATGACATAACCTTACTCATAATACATCTCCTTCCAACTATATGTACTTTAATGAGATAGAATGTATCGCAGAAATCACTCTTCAGCGATACATTCTATGATACAAAGAGGGAACGCCGATAACATCGGTATTCCCTCTGCATTATTACTTGCCGAAAATCAGCATAAAATAACCGGCTGCAACCGCAGATCCGATAACACCGGCCACATTCGGCCCCATTGCGTGCATCAACAGGAAGTTCGTCGGATTTTCGGACGCACCGACCGTTTGCGAAACGCGCGCAGCCATCGGTACTGCTGAAACACCCGCAGACCCGATTAACGGGTTGATTTTCCCGCCGGTAACGACATACAACACCTTTCCGAGCAGAACACCGCCGACGGTAGACATACAGAACGCAAACAAGCCCATAAAGATAATGGTAATCGTTTGCACCCGCAGGAACAGCTCTCCGTTAGCGGTAGCACCAACCGTAACGCCGAGCATAATCGTAACGATGTTAATCAAAGCGTTTTGTGCCGTATCGGACAAGCGCTGTACAACACCGGACTCTCTAAAAATATTGCCCAACATCAGCATACCGAGCAACGGAGCAACCGACGGCAGCAACAGCGCAGTAAATAGAACGGTTCCGATCGGGAATACGATCTTTTCGGTCTTACTCACCTTCCGCAACTGCTTCATCTTAACCGCCCGCTCTTTTTTGGTGGTTAACAGCTTCATAATCGGCGGCTGAATCAACGGAATCAGCGCCATGTACGAATACGCTGCAACGGCAATCGGTGCCAGCAGTTCGGGCGCCAAGTTGTTTGCAATATAAATAGAGGTAGGACCGTCAGCTCCGCCGATGATAGCGATAGCGGCAGCCTGCTTTGCCGTAAAAATCGGTAAGGCGCTGGCAGCCATAAAGGTAATATAGATACCGAACTGCGCTGCCGCTCCGAGCAGCAAGCTGATGGGGTTGGCGATAAGCGGCCCGAAATCAGTCATTGCGCCTATTCCCATGAATATTAAGCACGGGAAGAGGTTACTTTTGATACCACTATAGATAATCCGCAGTACACCGGACGTATACCAAGGATCCGCTTCCTTCATCAAATCCGCTAACGGTAAATTCGTCAAAAACATACCGAAAGCAATCGGCAACAGCAGCAACGGTTCAAACTGTTTGACGATTGCTAAATAAATTAAAACGAACGAGATGACAAACATCACAAGCTGCTGCCATGTCAACGCAGCAAAGCCTGATTGTTGCATCATCGTCCCTATAACCTTAATGAATTCCATGCGGTGCCCCTTATTTAACCTCTACCAGTACGGTATCAGTATCGACGGCATCTCCTTTCTTTACCCTGACAGCAGCTACGGAACCGGCAACTTCGGATACGATTTCGGTTTCCATCTTCATGGCTTCCAAAATAACGACCACTTGACCGACGGAAACAGCATCGCCCTCTTTCACTTTTACATCAAGAACGGTACCGGGCATCGGGCTGACTACGGAACCGGCAGAACCGGAAGCTGCGGGAGCAGCAGGTGCCGGAGCAACAGGCTGCGGGGCGGCGACAGGTTGAGCTGCGGGAGCAGCTTGAACAGCGTGGGATACCCGCTCAGGGGGGCGTCTGGACAAAGAGGAAGAGCCGCCGCCGACTCTCTCGACTTCAACTTCATATTTTTCACCATTCACAGTGACTACATAGTTCATACTAAACACTCCTTTATGTGATTTATAGTTTCTTAATATTCGTAATTACGAATGAATTTAAAGGCTCGCGCCTTTCTTCGCTGATTGCGGCCGCAATAACCGCAACCTTTACCGCTTCGGCACCCGCTGCAGGCTTCGCATTGACGGCTGTAGATGCCGCTGCCGCAGGGGCTGCTTGAGCTTTGGCCGGTAAGTTTTTCTCTAAGCCCGAAATAACTTTCGAAACGATCATAACGTAAATCGCTAAGAAGATTAGAGATAAAAACACAATGCCAAGCCCAAGCAGAGATGACAACAAGCTTGTAACAAAGCTTATGTACTCTGTTGTAATCATTCATACCTCCTATAAGGAATAAATAGCTTGAAAAAGCATCCTGGATAATAGCCCTATCATAATACAAAAAGTGCTTTACTGTCGAGACAGCAAAGCACTTTTTGACTGTTCTAGGGTATCTCTAAAAACTTGGTTATATCTTTAGAAGATACCTCACAATAGATATGTTCTTTTCAACGTTACCCGACAAAGATACTGGTAAAGGTCTGAATGATAAACGCATTAACAAAGTCGATAAACAGTGAACCTACGAGCGGAACAGCTAAGAAAGCCTTTGTCGAGAAACCATTTACCGAGGTGAACGCTTCCATGTTTGCGATAGCGTTCGGGGTAGCGCCCATACCGAAGCCGCAGTGACCGGTCGCCATAACCGCAGCATCGTAGTCCCGTCCCATAATATTGAAGGTTACAAAATAGGCAAACAATCCCATAACGACGGTCTGTACCAACAGGATTACGATAAGCGGAATCGCCAAGTCTGCCAATTCCCACAGCTTCATCGACATTAATGCGATGGCCAAGAAGAAGGAAAGACATACGCTTCCGATAATACCGATTTCATCGATAGGTGTTTTGCTTTCAGTCTTATCGACAACGTTACGCATAATAGCGGCAATGAGCATCGGGATGAGGTATGCCGGTAAAGACAGTCCTGCTTTTTTAATAAGCGGAGTGATAAGGCCGCCGACACCCATTGAAATACCGATCATACAGGCTGCTTTAAAGAAGGATTTCTCAGTCATGGTAGCTTTTTGAGCAAGGGTCTCTTCATTTTCAGCTTGCTGTTGAGCATCTTTTGCGTTGACTTCTTTGCACACGAGGTTGTGCTTATCCTTTAAACGCTTTGCAATCGGACCTCCGAGCAAACAGCCCGCTACCAAGCCGTAGGTTGCCGAAGCAATTGCAACAACCGTAGCACCTGAAACTCCCCGTTCTTCCAAATAAGGACCGAAGGCACCCGACGTTCCGTGTCCGCCGGTCAACGGGATAGAACCTGCTGCCAAACCGATACCGGGGTTAAGCCCGAACACCTTTGCCAAGGCAATACCGACACCGTCTTGTACAACACAGAGTACCGCTGCTGCGGCCAAAAACAGAAGTGTTGCAATACCACCCTTTTTCAATGCAGAAACACTTGCCAAGAAACCGACACTGGTAAAGAACACAACCATGAAGAAATTCTTCAAATTTCCGTCAAATGTAAATGTAAACAGCCCCATATTATGGCCTACTAACATTACAATTGAGAACAGTGTTCCTCCGATAACCGGCGCAGGAATGTAGTACTTCTGAAAAAGCCCGACTTTTGCTTTAATACCGCTTCCCAACAGGTACAGTATAATAGCAAGCCCCAACGTTAGATACATATCAAACGTAAATGTAAACATCTTTCATTACCTCCTCATAAGATGCATTTACTGTTGCACACCACTAGCAGTCAATTACTGAATTTTATTTTTGCAATCTCCGGTGTCGAGATATTCTTTTACATTATCGAAGGTTGTTTCGATCATATTAAGAGCGGCTTCATCGGTATAGGAACCGACGTGCGGCGTAATAATGACTTTCGGATACATATTGATCAGCTTCTCAAATGCAGGAACAGGCAAGGTCTTTCCTTTAAAATCTTTAAAGAAGATTTCTACCTCGTTATCCAAGGTATCGATACCCGCACCGTAGATCTTTCCGCTTTCCAGCCCTTCAACCAACGCATCGGTATCGACCAATTCACCTCGTCCCGTATTGATGAGGATAACATTATCCTTCATCTTTGCAATTGCCTCTTTGGTGATAATCTTACCGTTTTCTTTGATATACGGAGCATGGAGCGTGATAATATCTGATTTTGCAAGCACCTCATCCATCGGCACCTGCGTAACGATGTCTTCTACACCGGTTTTCGGGAAAATATCAAATCCGATAACATTCGCGCCTAAACCTTTAAACAGTTTAGCGGCTGTCATACCGATTCGTCCCAGACCGAGTACGCCGACCGTACAATTCCGTACTTCACGCGAGAACATTTGCTTATCAACGATAAAATTCTTATCTTTTGTTTTGTTGCCGGTATACGTAACATTGCGCAACAAAGTCATCGCTAACGTCAGCGCCAATTCCGCAATCGCATTCGGAGAATAAAACGGCACATATGCCATTTTAAATCCTAATTCTTTTGCATACGGGATATCGATGTGATTAACCCCTACCGTTCGGGTTAATACATATTTAACACCGAGTTCCTTATAAATATCCAGCCGCTCTTTTGTCGCAAAGCAGTTTCCGCGCAATACGACTACGTCATGCCCTGCCGCCTTCTTTGCGGTCGCCTCATCGGTCAGATATTCGGGGATTAAGGTCATTTCGTACCCGAATTTCTTATTTACCGCTTCAAAGATAGGAACTTCGACATCGCGCACGCCGTAAAAAATAATTTTCATTCTACAGTGCCTCCTTAAATTACATAAACCTGAAAATAGAGTCGAAAACAGCACCAAACCAACAATACAAGCACTTATCTAAGTATACATAATAACTGCTTGTATAATTGATATATTGGCCTATAACGCTCATACTCATTCCAGTATTATTTAATCCTACAATGCCTCTACCGTGTTGTCAAGAAAA
This sequence comes from Treponema sp. OMZ 857, assembly GCF_024181085.1. Lineage (NCBI taxonomy): Bacteria > Pseudomonadati > Spirochaetota > Spirochaetia > Treponematales > Treponemataceae > Treponema > Treponema sp. OMZ 857. The sequence continues at coordinate 1,048,190 of NZ_CP051147.1, read as the reverse complement.
TAAATAAATAAATTTATTTTTATTTTTACAGGACAACGGGTACATAAATCATGCATATTTTAGGCCTTTACGCGGAACATTACCATTCTGAGCATAGACAGTGATACGCAAAAGGAATAGAATACATCTACTATTATAGAGCCGGGCGGATAATAATTTTACCGTAAGACCCCGTTAATTTGTAATCGGTTAAAAAATAAAATCCATGTTTGGAAAGGAGTCTTAGCACTATGGCAAAAACAACACCGAAACGGTTTTCAATCCGCTATAAACTCATCCTTGTTTTCGGCCTTCTTGTGCTGTTTGCCGGCATTACCGAAGCAGTGCTGGCAAACTTGATTGCACGCAAAGCGGTAACCGAAAAAGTCGAAACGCATTTAACGGACAAAGCAGTAGATGTTGCAAACATCATCGACGGAAGAATAAGCGCACTCTATCAATTCCTTAACGGTATTGCACGTATGCCTTTTTTAACCGATCCTGCATATTCATATCAAGAACGGGCTGTACTCTTACAAGCAGAAACCCAGACAAACAGTAAAATTATTGAACTGCATGTAACCGATCCGAACGGTACATTCTATTATCCCGGAAATACAACCCAAGTAGGTGACAGAGCATGGTTTCAGGCAGCCCTTTCAGGCACTCCTTTTATTTCGGAACCGTATAGAGAGCGAATAAAGGAAACACTCGTCATCACCCTCGCTGTACCGATATTCGATGAAAATCACCATATTCATAGTGTCCTTTCAGCCGATGTCAAGGGATTATTGCTTGCACAAAATATCGCAGATATCGTTGTCGGTGAAAGCGGCTTCTGCTACATAATGGGCTTAACGGGGACTACCATTGCCGACAGGGACTTTCCCTTAGTAGAAGCGCTTTTTAATGCCTCCGAATTGGCTAAAACCGATCCGGACTTAGTAAGCCTTGGGGCATTCGAACAAATCGCCTTAAAAGCACAAAAGCCCGCTGTCGGGTACTATAAATATGCAGGCATTTCAAAAATAGCTGCATACGCAAAAAGCAATATCTCAGGCTGGACGATCGTTGTTAATGCACCCTATCACGAATTTATGGGAACGGTCGATTCACTCACCGGTTCTATGCTCACTATCGGATTCTTCATACTGATCGGGGCGCTGCTTATCGTGTATCTCGTGGCTGCGAAGCTGGTCAAACCTATTCAAACAGCGGTATATGCATTAAAGGATATTTCACAAGGCGAAGGTAATTTGACAGTTAGGCTGCCGGTTACGGGGAATGATGAAATTACCGATTTATCCGAATTTTTTAACCAAACCATTGAAAAGATCGCTCATGCAATAAAATCGATCGGGACAAATAGCGCTGAGATGCAAACTATCGGCAATGAACTTGCAGATAATATGGTAGAAACCGCAAGTGCAGTGAATCAAATCAGTGCCAATATCGAAGGTGTAAAGCGGCAGACTTTAACCCAAGCGGCAAGTGTGAACGAAACGGCAGCAACCGTCGAGGAAATTGTCCGTACTATTAAGCAGCTGAACACCAGTATCCAAACGCAAGCGGCAAGCGTTGCACAGTCTTCATCTTCGATTGAGCAGATGGTGGCCAACATCGCCTCCATTACCGGTACGCTCGAAAAGGCAAACGGTGCAGTAAAAAGCCTGACAACCGCAACCGACGACGGTAAAGCAACGCTTGTAACCTCGAATACCGTAACACAAAAAATAGCCGAAGAATCCGGCTCGCTGATGGAAGCATCGAGCGTTATTCAGCATATTGCATCCCAAACGAACTTGCTCGCAATGAATGCCGCCATCGAAGCCGCTCATGCAGGAGAAGCAGGAAAAGGATTTGCCGTCGTCGCAGATGAAATCCGCAAATTGGCAGAAGATTCCGCGGCTCAAGGCAAAAATATTACAAAGACCCTTAAAATGCTCAGCGGAGAAATCGAAACACTTTCAGCATCTTCCAAGACCGTAGAAGGGAAATTCAATGCCATATTTAACCTAGCGGGACAAGTGAAGGACATGAGCGATAGCCTGACCCAGGCAATGCGCGAACAGGAAAACGGCAGCAAAGAAGTATTAACCGCTATCAAGAATATCAATACGGTAACGATAGAGGTACAGGCAGGCTCCGAGGAGATGCTAACAGGCGGAGAAAGCGTTGCTGAAGAAATGCGAAAACTGGATGATCTTACCCGCATCATTACCGACGGCATGAACGAAATGGCGATAGGAGCGGCGCAGATCAATAACGCCGTTCAAGAAGTCAATAACATAACGCAGAAGAATAAACGAAGTATCGAAAACTTAACGGATGAAGTCGGCAAGTTTAAAGTCTAGCCGGCTGTAGAGGATGATGACTATGAAAAAGGTAAGTATTATTACAGTAATTGTACTCGCGTGTGCAGGAGCAGTGTTCTTTTTCGGATGGACGCAATTCTCAGTTCCTGCAGGAAAATACGGTGTCATGCTGTCAAAGTCGGGAGGCTATTACCCCCAAGCGATTATGCCCGGAAATTTTACCTGGCGATGGGAGCGGATTGTTCCTACGAATGCACGGATACTGGTATTTGACCTAACGCCCCGGCAAGTAAATTACGCGGCGGACGGTTCGCTCCCGTCGGCAGACCGATACGCTAAAATATTGAATACAAAAGATAATTTTTCGTGGGCATTCGGTATCGATGCCCTCGTTACGCTGAAACCTGAAAAGTTGGTATCAATTATCGAAAAAAACACCATACAGACGCAAGAAGCCCTTGACTCGTATATCGATTCGCATATACGCGCGGCGTTGCAGACAATTATGTACCGGTATGTTTCGGAACTGATCGACAATCCCTACGAATATCAGCAAGTAAAAACCGATTATCATACACTTTCGGAAAAGCTCAAAAACGAACTCATAAAAACAACCGGTGAAGACTTTTCTACCGAAGCCGTTACCTTAACCAAACTCACCATCCCCGATATTCATACTTATAAGATTGCAGAACAGGCTTATAACACGTATGAACAGAAGCGCGAAATGCTTTTGGCAGAAACTGCGGCAAAAGAAGCACAATACGCAGCTTCGGAACAATTCCAGATAGACCGGCTGACAAAATGGGGAGACTTTTTGGCAAAATACCCGCACATCATTGAACTGATTGCTGTTGCACAGCAGGATTCCAAAGCGGCGCTCAATGCTTTAAAGTCGCTGGAGAAAAAACAAGAATAACCCGGTATTACAGCTTTTTATCTACTATAAAAAATTAGTTTGTCTTTTGGGGATATCGAAAAAGTAACCAACTTTTAAGACATCCCCAAGGCATACCATTCTTCGATCGGATACCCCCTCTTGGGTATAACAAGGAGCTGAAAAGCAAGATGATAATTTATAAACGTATTCATTTAGCGGTGCCGCTCTGCATTGCTCTAACTCTCTGCAGCTGTATGAAAGCACAAGCAGGGGAAAGACATAGACCGCAGAATGAAAACAAAAACGGAGGAACACCTATGGTAACAGCGGGGAATATAAAAGAGATTTATTTGGCGGGAGGCTGCTTTTGGGGTGTTGAAGGATACTTCCGCCGGATTGCCGGTGTCGTTGAAACCGATACGGGATATGCGAACGGCACAACCGATACAACCGATTATCAGCACATACATGGGACCGATCATGCCGAAACCGTCAAGATAACCTATAATACCGGCGTTATCGCACTCGAAGAACTATTGGAACACTATTTCCGCATCATTGACCCGCTTTCCGTAAATAAGCAGGGAAATGATGTCGGCAGGCAATACCGTACCGGCATTTACTACACCGATAAGAAAGATGTGCCGGTTATTCACGCTTTTTTAAAACGGATGCAGACACAATATGCACGCCCGCTTGCAGTAGAAACGCAACCGCTGAGGAATTTCGTATTGGCGGAAGACTATCATCAAGATTATCTTGAAAAAAATCCCAACGGGTACTGTCATATCAATTTAAGCCTTGCATCCCTACCCCTGCATGACGAAACGAAGTTCAAAATGCCGGATGTCAAACAGATTAAGGAACGGCTGACACCGCTGCAATACAGTGTAACACAGGAGAAAGCAACCGAACGTCCCTTTACCAGCGAGTATGATAAGTTTGAAGGAAAGGGAATTTACGTTGATGTTGTTACGGGAAAACCGCTTTTTTCTTCGAGCGATAAATACGATGCAGGCTGCGGATGGCCGAGCTTTACCAAACCGATTACCTCGCAGGCGGTTGATTTTACGCACGACAGTAGCCACGGTATGGAACGGATTGAAGTTACCTCAAAAACCGGCGGCGCACATTTAGGCCACGTTTTTGACGACGGCCCGCAGGATAAAACAGGCTTGCGCTATTGTATCAACGGAGCTTCGTTACGATTTGTTCCCTACGAAGAAATGGATGCCGCCGGCTACGGAGACTATAAACAATACGTAACCGACTAAGGAAAACACATCAGGCTGTTTTTTAGCAACCCCGCAGAAGAATTGAGGCTGTTCAACCAGAGTTGAACCTCTTCGCGGTTCAAATGGTCTCACAGCCTCAATTCTTCTGCGATTCCGATTTACTCTGCCTGATGTGTTTTCCCATCTGTTGAAAAAAATGCGAAATTTTGGATAAAATTTCGCATAAGGCATAAGAAGAAAGCAATCGCTTTAAATATTTCTCATGCGGTTGCTTTTATTTCTAAAAATATGACGGATTGTCTAGGTATGCCCAGATGTTCATAAAGGTATCGAGATAAGCGGATTTCCGGCGTTTGGTATAAATCCGGGTGAACAGCGCATCCTCGGCTTTTTGTACTTCCATATCACGGATTTCAAGATAATCTCCGGCGGAAAAGCCTGTTTCATCGGCGTAGCTGCCGGGAATAACTTCCGTTATCCGGAAAGCCTTTCTTCCGCCGGCACTTTCAAGATACATACCATACACCGGCAGCATAGCCCGCGCACGGCTATCCTTACGATACACCAGCTCGGCAGGCTGTTTGGGACGGGCTTCCAGCTGTACGTACCAATCCTGCCGCGTTTTTTCCCAACGGTGCTCGCCTTGTTCCGCCCCGCCCATATTGCCGATTGCATCAGGCATAGTGCTGGCATTTGCATTTTCGGTATTGCCTGTTGAGCTGGCGATTGCATCGGGGGCGATACTGACGTTTGCAGCGATATCTGAGCCGGTAGTACGAGCGGCATTCGCGGCAGGAGTATGCAGGGGCGCATAGCCTGAAACCTTAATGATAGTACCGGCGCTCAACCGCATCAGCTCGGCCTGCAGTGCTTCCAAGCTGGGAACCGCCCGCCCATTCAGATGAGTAATAACGGCGCCGGCGGGAATAACAGACGCGGAGGAACCCGGCACTGCATAGACCAGTTCCGTTCCTGCCGCCTGCTGCGGCGATTCCTTCACGGAAACGCCATAGCAAGACATCCAAGCATGGACGATTTCACCGCCCGCATAGAGCTGTGGGAGGATAAGCCGCAGCAGTTCCACCGGTATCGCAAAGTTTAAGCCCTCGTTGCGTTCAAGACCGGCAAACACAATTGCCTGTACCCTGCCCGCCTCGTCGATAATCGGCCCGCCTGAGCTGCCGTGATTAACAGGCGCATCAATCTGCAATACGCTGCCTAAAGACAGAAGACGCCGGTTTTGCGCCGACACGATACCGGAAGTAAGCGTCTGCTCCAATCCGGCGGGCGAGCCGATCGCATAGATTCTACTGCCGATGTTTAAGTCTTCCGAAGAGCCGAGCTGAAAATACACTTCGGGATTAATCTCCGTTTTAAGAAGCGCAAGGTCGAATGTCGTATCCCAGCCGACTACCTTTGCCGGTATCCGCACCGTAGGATTTTCCGCACGCTTGATGTACACACGGGAAAATCCTTCGTATTCGGGATCAACTTCGCTTTGAATAACATGATAGTTTGTAATGAGATAGCCGTTAGCGTCGATAAAAAAGCCCGAACCGATCATCCGGTCGGCTCTCCCCAACCCTTTTTCGATCGTCATACCGCGGTCTACCCACACCGTTACGGTTCCTTTCATCATCTTTCGAACCGTTTCCAACGACGGCGCATCATGTACTCCGTCTGATAATCGGGCACTATCCTGAATCAGCGCATCAAATTTCTTTTCTTTCCATTTATTCCGCTGCGCTGACACAAGTTTTTCCTCACTCCACTGTGCAGGCGTATGTCCTAATGCAGTGAGTGATCGGAATATTTTGAGCGCTTCATCCCATGTACCGTTTTCGACAGCCCTAAAAAACAATTCTTCAACAGCACTCTTGGAGTCTTGATACAATGTGTTTATTTCATCGGTACGTTCGGTATACAGTGTTAAACGCTTTGCCCGCAATAGGGCATCGAGCGGTTTTTCTGCAATAAGACCGCGGACAGCTTCAATCTCCCGTATCACACTGCGGCCGTCCGTGTAATTGACGCTTTGAGAAAAAGAGGGAGTAACGGAGGTACAGGCGCCGAAAGTAACCAAAAGTACAATCAGCGCGGATATGTTATACAAAAACCGGCTCAATCTCACTTTTGCCCCTCAGCTTTCACAGGAGCGGCCCGAACGGGAACGCGCAACATTTGAACGAACACGACGCCTTCGGAGCGGACGGCATAAAGCTCATAACTTCCGATTATCACCGTCCGCCCTTCTACATTGGAATCGGTATTCTTAAACAACTCTATCAGTTTTTCGGCTACCTTATCGGAAAAAGCGGGGCGCATTTCGAGCCAGTATACATTATATGAAGGATCTTTTATCAGCGGCATACTTGTTTTGCCGATAGTCAAGCGTTCCGGTGTTCCTTTTTTATAGTATACCGAAACCGGTAACCCCGAATACCGGTGCTTCCACACCGTCTGAGCATTTCCCGACGGAAACTGCGTATACTGAATTTCCGGTGTTCCGTCTTCATTTTCATCCCAATTTTTTATGACCGTTCCGTCCGTCTTGTAAAGTTCATAATATTCAAACAACTTATTTTTATTGATATCAACCGAAATTTTATCGAGCTTTCCCTGTTTGCCGTATTGTTCCAGCACCTCAAAAAATCCGTCGCCGTCATAGTCATACTCTTTTTGTGCAAGTACGCCGTTCCGATACCGAGCAAGAGCAAGCGTTTGTGTTCCCGTCTTGATTTCAGCCGAAATAATCCGGCCGTCTTCAAAGTGCATCCGCATAACTGCATTTGTATCCAACGGTGAAGGTTCTTCGCTATATAATACCGAAAAGATAAAATCATGTTCTTGCAGGAGGCGGGCATTGTTGCGTAACCGCAGCGTAAAGAAAGCCGGAGCCTCTGCATCGGTATCGCGCAGTCTTAAATCAAGTTCGGTCTGAACAACCGGCTCCCATCGAAGTGCAAGCGGACGCATGATATATTCCCGCTTTTCCGTCTTTTGCACAATCGAATGCACTGCCGGATAGCTGTCATATTGAACGGCATAACCGTTCTTCGGCGTAACGATACGATCAGGGGCGCCGAAATTGCACTGTATCTGATATTCATACACCTCATCCTGATTGAGATCGAAAAAAGCCGATACGGGGCGTCCCTGTTCAAAAAAAACAGCCGCGTTGGAGATGCCGTCACGGTTATCGTCCTCTAAGAGCACGCCGCTAAAACTTTTAAGGCGGTTGCCAATCTCTTTCCGCATAGCGTCCGTACCGGTCAGCCGGCACAACTCAATCAGCTGATCGGAATACAAGGCGGACACGGGCGCTTTACCATTTTCCCTTTGCGGCAAATGAGCGGCAACGGTTACGGCAAAAAATTCTTCGACAGCGGTCTTTTCTTCGATAACGCCATACCGAAGCTCCGCAAGCACCGCGGCAAGCTGCGTCCGTGCATCAAGGTTTTGATTGACTACTGCGTGCATATTACGATACACTTTTAAACGGCGGCTGTTTTCTTGCGGGTTAGGATCAAAGGGAGCGGCATACACTGCCAGAGACGGCTCCTGTTCAATCCAGACATAAAGTTGCTGCAAAAGAGAGTCGGCAAGTTTTTTCCCCGCGCGGGTCATCACTTTATCCCGCTCTTGTAAAAAGAACAGCCGAGGGAACCGAACATCAAAACTCCAACGGTTTAACGCAGTTTCGATTACATCCCGCGCCTGCCCGTCACGTCCTACCCCATAGAGCGCAGAAGCGCGGTAAAAGTCACGGTCGGCGGAATCAAAGGAAAGCGAATCCAACACTTGAATTGCTTCGTTGTAGCGTCCCGTTTCAGTATAAAGGCGGGCAAGCAGGAGAACGAGATTATCACGGTTATAGATACGCAACTTTAATCCCGAAGTCAATGCCGTTTCCGCGGCATCAAGGCATTGTGCACGAGTACCGTTCAACTGAAGAAGACATTGAGCCTTTAAATAAAAAAAGTCCGCAAAGGAATCGTCAAAAGTCATGCCTTTTTCGGTGTATTCAAGAGCTTCCGCATAGTTTGCATCGGTATAGAGCGCCGCGGCTTTTTGTAAATATTGCAGTGCATACGAGGTATTAATCTGCTGCAGTTCACGGTTTACTGTTTGCGAATAAGCCGCAGTAACAGGTAGTAATAGCATAAACAACGCTTCTGTAAGCGGAATCATCCGTTTTATATGCTTGAGCATTCTATTGTTCCTCCACAAACCAGTTTTTATATCCAAGGAAGCTGCCATACAAGGCGCGTATACGAGTACGCCTCCGAATACAAGTATCTTCTATGATAATCGGCAAAAGTTCGCGGGCAAGTGAATCAACCTGCCATTCATTTAAAATTTTTTTTACTTCTTTTACATTTCCGGATTTCATTTGAATCCGATCGCCGCCACGCCTAGATCTGACGAAAATGGGGAGCGTAAAAGGGCCTATTCCGCTGCTTTTCTCCGTACTATCCCGCACAAAGATACCGTTGTCAGCTTGATAAACCTCCAACTGCCCCAGAGGATACGCATATATGCCGCATTGCGGAATGGTCAAACTATATGACTTTTGACTATACAGCGTAAGATAGGCAGTACTGTCAAAAAGAAGGATACGATCACCGCGGCGTTCCACCCGAAGAGCGCCGGCAGCAGCAATCTTTGAGCGAGTATCCGGTTGCTTTTCCTGAACAATCAATGCATCCGGCAGTGTCGATGCTTCAGACGTAGATTCCTCCGATACTGCCGGTGAGTCTGATACATCCAAAGCTGCCGCTGTTTCTTGCCTCGCTCCCTTCAATATTTCCGGCGCTTCCGTATGTTCGGACGAAAGCCTAAGGAGTATGCCCAGCGGAACCCGTGTCCCGATACCGAGCCGGCGGCACCCTTGTTCAAGTACCCTAAGCCGCAGCGCAGAATGGAGCGAATCGAAGAAATCCGCCGCGATTGCAAGCGCACCGTGTTTGCATTGCTCCCAATCAGCCGTGGCGCCCGCGTTGGTTGCACCGGCTATGCCGATAAAGGTTTTGCGCGCAGTTATCAATGCTTCTTCACAGAACGAACGATCCAGACTAATCCGCTGCAACGTTTTATCCAGCCCGGTGCGCCACCCGCCGAAGGCCGCAGCCAATGCCGGTACTAGATGGTGCCGGATTCGGTTGCGCAGATACGTATCTTCCGCATTGGTGGAATCCTCGCGCCATTTGATACCCTGCTGCCGTAAAAAGGCTTCTATATCGCTCCGTTCTACCGTGATAAGCGGGCGTAAATACCGTCCGCGCCGTACCGGCATCATGGATAAACTTGCCGTACTGCCGCCTTGGAAGAGCCGCATCAGCGCCGTTTCATATACATCACTACGGTTATGCGCCGTTACAATATAGTCGGCACCAACGGAAGCGGCGGTTTCTTCAAAAAGCCGGTATCTCAGCGTACGTGCGGCATCTTCGGTTCCCCTGTTTCGTTCCTTTGCATAACGCGCAACTTCTCCAGCGGGGATTTCCGCGACTACACAGGATACCGGCGGATCCAGACGGCTGCATAGCTCGGCGACAAAGGCTGAATCGGCGGCGCTTTCTTCCGCACCGCGGATATTATGGTTAACCGTAACTACGGTTAATCGGCAGCGAAGCCGCGTCTGTAATCGATGAAAGGCTAACAGTAATGCCGTAGAATCAGCACCGCCCGAACACGCAAGAAGAAAGCGACACGGAATATGTGTTAAAAATGGTTTAAGATTGTTAAATACGGCATCGACGAGCGGATGAGAATACATACACTGAGAACAATAAAGCGTTTTTGAGGAAAAGACAAGAACAGAACAGAAAAAAAGTGCAGGTGTAAGACCTGCACTTTGATAAGAAGGTTAGACTTTTGCTTCCGGAGCAGCGCCTGCAGCCGGAGCTGCATCAGCTGCAGCTTCATCCGTAACAGCGGGGGCTTCTTCTCTGGCAAATTTAACCATTGCAACCGCTAAATCAGCATCAGTCAAAACCTTAACACCTTCGGGAACTTTAATATCCCGAACGTGAATTGCTTCGTTAGCACCGAGTTTTTCAACATTGACTACGATGCGCTCAGGCAAGTTACGCGGTAAACATTCAACCTCAAGTTCTGCAATACCGGTTTCCAAAACGGCGCCTTGACGGCATGCTTCAGGAGATCCGGAAAGCCGAATCTGAATTTTAGTCCGTAACAACTGACCGCGTTCAACAGCGTAGAAATCTGCGTGGAAAACTTTATCGTTTACGATATCATATTGATAATCTTTGATAAAAACTTCAAACTCGTCTTTGTCGTCAACTTTAACGGTAATAAGCGTACTTTCGGTAACTGTTTTGAATAATTTTTCAAAATCGCGATAGGGAACATCAATAGCTGTCGAATGCCCCGCATTATCATAAATAACGGCAGGCAAACGATTAGCCCTACGGCATTTTGCAGTAGCAGCTTTTCCAAAATCTGTTCGGCGGCAGGCTGTCAAAACTCTCTCTTCCATAATCAGGAACTCCTTTGCATATAAAGCAAACAAGAGGCTCCTTCTGTATGAAAAGCCCCTTTTTTATATTTACATTCATATAAAGTCAACACGGATTATTTTGCAACAAAATAATCCGTATCTCCTTCAGACTGGGACGGTAGGATTCGAACCTACGGAATGACGGCACCAAAAGCCGTTGGCTTACCACTTGCCGACGTCCCATTATAAAAAACCATGCATTCATGCATGGTAATTTTCCTATTGTTATAAACCGATCTGCATACCATCGGTTCTAGCTTTCTGCACAAGCCTCGTATGCGGAAAGTATCTTTTCTTGCAGTACCGATCGGAATTCAGGTGTTATCGGATGAGCAATATCCTTGTACGCGCCGGTCTTAGTTCTACGGCTCGGCATTGCAACAAAAACACCTTTTTCGCCTTCAATAAGCTTCACATTATGCAGTACGAAGCAGTCATCAAAGGTAACGGTTGCATAAGCCTTTAATTTGCCTTCAGCTACGGTCTTCCGGATCTGGACATCAGTGATCGTCATACTATGCCCCTCCTTACGGTAGAGCCATTATACACCGTAAAGTCTTGTTAGGCAAGTAAAAGAAACGGTTTACACCAGCTCCATCTTTTTGCCAAGACTTTGAATGCAGAAGCCATAAGATTTTCAGAGCTAAACAACCCGAAAACAGCGGAACCGGAACCGCTCATCTGTGCAAATTCCGCACCTTGTTCGCAGAGCTCGTTACGCACACGACCGATAACGGGGTAGCGCTGCTCAAGCACCGGTTGAAAATCATTTACAAAGCACCATTTCCCAAGCGGATCATGATACTGTTTTATCAGTTTTTCATATCCCCAGGCTTCATATTCGCCGGATAGCATTCCCTTTTGTTTATCCAAAAGCGAATAAGCTTCTTTCGTTGAACTCTGCACATCCGGCCAAATCAAGATACCGAAACAGTCAGTACGGGATTGTATCGGCTCAAAAACCTCTCCTCGTCCCGACACGATTCCTGCCGCCTCCCTAAGAAAGAACGGCACATCGCTACCGACTTGTAAAGCAAGATCTATCAACTCAGAATCGGTTAACGGCATCGCAAAAAGCTCATTTACAACCTTCAGTAAGGCAGCCGCATCGGATGACCCTGCACCCAAACCGCTTCCTGCAGGAAGATTTTTTATCAACCGAACTCTTATGCCCGCATTGATTCCCGCCGCGTCTTTAAACACTTTCCATGCTTTAGTCAATGTGTTATCAGCAGGCAATGGCAACAAAGGAGATTCAACCGTACAACTGTGCGAATCGCTTGATTGTGTTATGGAAAGATAATCCGCTATTGAAATACGCTGAAAAATACTTTCAAGGTTATGAAACCCATCTTCTCTTTTTGCCAGAACCTTTAGATGAATATTAATCTTCGCATATGCACAAAGACTAATTGCATCGGCACTCATGCTTGAAGCATTATTCATATATTGTGAGTTTTGTCAACCGCCCCAAATATCTCCAAAACATCTCCGATCCGGCAGCGGTGCGCTTTACATCTTGAGTTTTTTATACGTTTCTTCGAGCGGGTGTACAGCTCCGCCGAATTTCGGGAAACTCGGAACGGCGTCACCTGATTTCCGCGGAATAAGGTGTATATGCAAATGAAAAACAGTCTGGCCTGCACATTGGTTATTTGCATTCAGCATATTGATACCTTCATATCCGCAGTCAGTTACGCAATGGTTGGCGATCTTTTTTACCGTATCCATTACATGATGGAGCGTTGCTTCATCCGCATCCAAGATATTCGTAACATGTTTTTTGGGGACAACCAGCATGTGACCGTCAACATCTTTTGCAATATCCATAAAGACAATCGTATATTCATCTTCATAAATTTTCATGCACGGAATTTCACCTTTAGTAATCTTACAAAAAATACAATCATCCATACGTTAGCTCCTTTTCTTTTCATTGTAAGAGGAAACCTCTTTGCCGTCAATCATACGTCTTGAACATCCTCTTTATTTTGCGGGAATATCCGAAGACCGTCTGATGAGGTTACCTTTTACTTGACTGATTTTTTCTTTTGTGCTAGCGTTTCGGCATGAACGACATCACAATGCCGCAATTGTTGCAACAAATTGCAAAAAAGCATCCGAACATTGCCGCTCAATATTCAAAGAATGAGCAAGGCGATTTTAATCCGCTCTCCTACACCGATGTTTTTGATCGGGTATTGAGTTTCGCAGGCGGGCTGTTATCCCTCGGCATCACGCGGGGCGATAGAGTCGGCCTTATCGCAGATAACCGGAAAGAATGGTACCATGCCAGTATGGGGATTATGACGATCGGAGCTGCTGATGTTCCGCGCGGCTGTGATGCAACCGAACAGGATTTAGTACGCATTTTATCTTTCGCTGAATGTACGGCTGCTGTCATAGAAAATCGGGATCAATTCATAAAAATCTTAAAAAATCAGCAACAGTTCCCGCTGCTCAAAACGCTCATTGTTTTTGATCCTTTTGATATTCAAGATGAAGAGCTCAAAACAAAGGGTGACATTTTCCGCTTTGCAATGTACAGCTATGATGAGATTATCGAACGGGGTATGGCATATCGGAAAGAACACCCCGAAGCGGTTGAACGGGAGCTGGAAAAAGGCAGCGATACGGAAGTTGCTACGATCATTTTTACCTCCGGTACGACAGGCGAACCTAAGGGCGTTATGCTGACGCATAAAAACTTTGCCGTGCAGCTGGATGATCTTAAAACGAGAGTTATCCTCTATCCCGGCGAAAAGGCCATTGTGGTTCTACCGGTATGGCATAGCTTTGAGCGGCTCTGCGAATACGTTATTTTGGCTTCTGCTGCGGGAATGGTATACTCCAAACCGGTGGGAAGCATCCTGCTTGCAGATATCGCAAAAACCAATCCGGCACTGTTCCCGTCGGTACCGCGTATATGGGAGTCAGTCTACACCGGTGTTTTTAAAGCAATGAAGCAGGCTGGCGGTATTAAACAAAAACTGTTCAACTTTTTCGTTGCAGTAGGCTTGTTCCATGCACACCATGCGCGGAATGTAACAGGGCAAAATCCGCACTTTGTGCCTTATACGAAGGTTATCCGTCCTATTATTTCCTTTATACCCTATCTTTTCTCCCTGCCGCTCTATGCGCTGGGCAATGCGCTTGTGTTTAAAAAGATCCGTACCAAACTCGGCACCGGATTCCGCCAAGGTGTTTCCGGCGGAGGAGCGCTACCGCCGAATATCGATGCTTTCTTCTGGGCTATCGGTGTAAGCGTTACCGAAGGCTACGGTTTAACCGAAACGGCACCGGTTGTGTCGGTTCGCCCACTCGGACGCCCCGTATTCGGCACTATCGGGAAGCCGCTGTCGTGTACAACGGTAAAGATTGTCGATGACAACGGGAAAGAATTGCCGGTAGGCCAACTCGGTACGGTAATGATCCGCGGCACCAGTGTTATGAAGGGGTATTACAAACGGCAGGATTTAACCGATGCGGTCATCGATAAAGACGGTTGGTTCGACAGCGGCGACCTCGGATTTAAAACGCTTGACGGCGAACTTATCCTACGCGGCAGAAAAAAGGATACGATTGTACTGCGCGGCGGAGAAAACATCGAGCCGGTACCGATTGAAATGAAGCTGCAAGAATCGCCATTCATTGCGCAAGCCGTAGTTCTCGGGCAGGATCAGCGCTTTTTAGGCGCACTCATCGTTGCGGATGAAGCGGAAGTAAAAAGCTATGCAGCAGAACAAGGATTAGCCGCAGATTCGCTTTCGGAACTGCTGGAAAAGCCGGAGATCAAAAAACTTTTTGAACGGCAAATTGCTTCGTTGATAAACCATGAAAATGGTTTTAAGCTGTTTGAACGGATTAATCGTTTTGCGCTCCTTGCTAAACCTTTTGAAGCAGGTGTGGAACTTTCGGCAAAGCAAGATATCATGCGCTATAAGATTACGTCGTTATACAGCAAACAAATCAACGCCCTCTTTACCAATTAATGGAAAAGATTTTCCATCGCTCGCAGCCGCAATCTGTAACGTTGGGGGATCAGCTTCTTTGGCCGAAAACGACCTTCATATTCTATAGTGAGCTTCAATTTCTTGTAAGATATTTAATGAGTACGTATCTTTTGCGAGTTTTTCCTTCAAAACATGAAGGTTTTGAAGGAAGCCTTGAGGAATTTCTGTGGTATCACTTTTTCGTATAAGTGAATACAAAAGCTCAACACATTCGGTACATAAATAGGGGTTTGTTTCAGACTGTATAAAAAACACAACTTCCATTATAGCGCTAAAAGCATCTTCTGCAGTAAATGCAGTATCTATTTTATCCCGTGCTTTTGCAAAAAACCATTCATCTTTTTGCAGCTCTGTTTGCCAATTGAGCTGTAAATTTTTAAGCACTTCATTTATTTTCATGTTATTCCTATATATGCGGTATTATACAGCATATCATTCTTAATTAACATAAGAAATCCAGTCTGTATACAATAACGCCATATCTTTTTATCTACGCCATAGTTTATAGAGGTTTTTCCTTATAACTTTTTCTCTCTTTTTTCCTTGCATTTTTTTTCTATCCGTTTTACACTAAAGAACATAAGGAGTATGCAAATGACACAGAAAAAAGTTTTTAAAACACTGTTCGTTGTTCTGGCGGCTGCATTTATGCTGTTCCCGTCGTGTAAAACAACCGAATCCGCTCCGGCAGCTGTATCAAAGCAATACAGTGCCATTGAAGCGAAAGCGCCTGCCAATCAAGTAGACGTTCTATTATTTAACGACTTCCACGGTAACGTCGCGGAAGATACCCGTCCCGGCAAAGGTAGAAATGCCGGTATGGCAAAGATGCTCGGCTATGTACACACGGCACAAAGGGAAAACCCGAACACGATTGTTGTAGCGGGCGGTGATAACTACCAAGGTACTGCGATTTCCAATTTGACCTACGGTGCGCCGGTTTCCGCAATGATGAAGGCGATGGGTGTATCGGTATGTGCAGTCGGAAACCATGAATTCGACTGGGGTGTAAAACACATGACCCAATGGCAAAAAGACGGCGGCTTCACCTTCTTGGCGGCAAATATCGTTGATAAAAACACCAAGAAGCCTGTCTCGTGGGCAAAACCGTACATGATTATCACTAAAGGCGGTTATAAGGTTGCATTTATTGGTTTAGCACATCCCGACACGGTCACTTTAACAAAAGCGGAACATGTCAGCGGCTTGGACTTTACTGATCCCGTTAAAGCCGGACAGCAATGGGTTGACTATCTGTTAGCCGGAAAAGCAAAAGAAGGGAAACCGGATGTCATCATCGCATTGACGCACATCGATTCCGATCAGAAAGGTGAAGAAATTACCGGAAATGCAGTTGCCCTTGCTAAAATTAAGGGTTTAAACGCGATATTATCAGCTCACAGCCACCGGCCGGTACAAGGAGTTGCAGACGGTATGCCGATTATGCAGGCATACTGCTATGGCCGCGCAGTCGGAAAACTCAGTATCACATTTGATGAAAATAAAAAAATCGCTTCGATTACGCCTGCACTGGATGAAATTTGGAAGCGTAAAGACACTATCGTCGAGGATGAAGTAGGCAAGGCTGTACATGCAAAATACGAAGCTGACTTAAAACCGATCTTAGGCAAAGTAATCGGCACCGCTGCCGGTGAATTTACCCACGAAAGAAGTGAAAAAGGCAGCAACACCTTGCTCGGCGTATGGGCTTCCGAAGCTCAGCGGAAAGTAGGTAAAGCGGATATCGCCATCCAAAACGGCGGCGGATTACGCAGAACGCTTGCAGCGGGAAATATTACCGTCGGCGATCTGTACGAAATTATGCCGTTCGACAACTACTTGGTAGTGTTCGATCTTCCCGGTTCGGAAATCAAAAAGGCAATTGATCACGGTATTATGAACCCGAATATCACAGACGGACAGTTTGCAGGATTAAAGGTTGAATACGACGGCACCAAACCTTTTGAAAGCAGAGTAACTTCTATCGCATTAGCCGATGGAACTCCGCTCGATATGAACAAAACATATAAGGTTGTTGTCAACGACTTTATGTTTACCGGCGGCGATAAATACGATTTCTCGAAGGCAACGAACGTCGTCGAAACATACGTTCCGATTCGTGATGCTTTAATCGACGAAATTAAAGCGGCAAAAACAATTACGCCGAAAGCTCCGGATTACATCAAAGATATCAGTAAAAAATAAAAGGGAGTCCTTATACACAATGAAACAAGCAATGTATGTTCGCATACATTGCTTGTTTTTCTTTTTGGTATTCGTCATGCAGCAAAAAATCAAACGGTCTTTTATTTTCTTTTTTTTTATCCTTACAAATATGCTTACATCGCAAATCCCCGTATTTGCAGAGGCAGACACCGATTCAAAAGATAAAGGATTGGCGGAATATTACGACACACAACTTAATTTGCCGAAGAATCAGGTGGTAAAAGCGCGCGTCATTGAAATCGTATATGATGACCTTGCGGAAAGCAGGCCGGATGTTCCGATTGAATCCGACTTCCGGTATCAGCATTTAAAAATAGAAATTTTAACCGGCAAGCATAAGGGCGAAGTGTATACCGTCCGCAACACTATTGAACTGGCAATTCCGTACCGGCTTATCTTCCGTGTCCATGAAAAAATGATACTGCAGGTGGACGAAGATGAAGAAACCGGAAAGATAATAAACTTAAAAATCTATGAGCGTGCACGGGACACAAAAGTCTATGCACTCATCGTAATCTTTGCGGCAGCGCTTATTATCGTCGGCAAAAAAAATGGCCTTAAAGCACTGATTACGCTCGGTATTACCGTAGGTCTTATTTTCGGTATTTTTCTCCCGTGCATTATACGGGGTTTTAACCCGATCTTATTGGCGCTCGCCGTATGCAGTTCAGCAACGGTTATCACGCTGCTGATCATCAGCGGCAGCAATAAAAAAACATATACGGCTATCATAGGTACAATCGGCGGTGTTATCATCGCAGGGATATTCGCATTTATTGCCGGTAAGGTACTCATGCTGACAGGGCTTGGAAACGAGGACGCGCAAATGCTTGCCTTTATACCGCAGCACCGTAGGATTGACTATCAAGGTTTGTTGTTTGCAGGTATTATGATTGGTGCACTCGGCGCGGTGATGGATGTGGCAATGTCCATCTCATCGGCAATGTGGGAGATTATTTCCGTAAGCCCTGACATATCAAAAAAGCAACTGATAAAATCCGGCATGAATATCGGCCGAGACATTATCGGCTCAATGTCGAACACACTGATTTTGGCGTATGTCAGTACCTCCATTCCGGTACTGCTGCTGTTTATTCTATTCTCCAACGGCTTTACCGAAATTATCAACCTCGAACTTTTAGCCTCCGAAGTACTGCGCGCAGTCGCCGGAAGCATCGGGCTTATCTGCACCATCCCGATTACGGTGCGCCTTGTCGGGAGATGGCATCACACATCGTGATGCGGTTACATCCCCGTATTTTCCACAAGGCGTAAAAGCGCCGAGCCGAATTTTTCCGCTTTTATTTCGCCGATACCGAATACGTTCAGCAGTTCACGTACCGTGCGCGGCTTCTTAAGGATGAGGTCTTCGATTGTTCTATCTCCGAATATAACGTAAGGCGGAACGTTTTCTTCCTCGGCAGCGTGTCTGCGCCAGTCTTTTATCGCTTCATACAACGCTGCGTCATCTTCATTCAACGTGCGCAAAAATTCACCTCGCTTATATTCACCTCGTTTATGTGCAGCATCATTCTTTTTAGAATCAATACCGGTCTTTTTAGATTCTGCTTGATTCACCCCGCTCTGCCCAACAAGCTCGATCGGGAGTTCGATTTTTGCGCGGGATGCAAGCGTCCGTTTACCGTTCTCGGTTATAATGAGCACATTGTAATCACCGGTTTTTTCGACAAGTCCCGCATAGATGAGCGCATCGGACAGCGCAAACCAATCCTCTTTTGAAAGCTCCCGCCCGATTCCCCATGTTGAAACTTTATCATGTCCGTTTTCAATAATCCGCTTTTGCTTTGAGCCGAGCAATACATCGACAATATACGAAAGCCCGAACCGCGATTGCGTACGGTATATGCAGCTCATAAACTTTTGAGCCGGGATTGTAACATCTGTCAGCGGAGACGGAGGCGCGGCACACACATCGCAGCATGGAAAAGGACATATTTGTCCGGCAACGCTTTCGTTTTCACCGCCGATGTCTTCCGGTTTTGCATCAGGGCTTTCGGCTTTCTCGTTGGCTGCCGCCGGAACAAACCGCTCTCCGAAATACGACAACAGAAAATGACGGCGGCATGTCCGAGCGGACGCAAACCTGAGCATTGCCTGCAAGAGCCGTTCGGAGTTGGTGCTGTCCGCGGCCTCTTCAAAAAACGAACGAATTTTATGTGCATCGCCTGCGCTGTATAAAAGTAGGGCGTGAGACGCAAGCCCATCGCGTCCAGCCCGTCCAATCTCCTGATAATACTCTTCGAGCGACTTGGGTAAATCATAATGGATAACAAAGCGGACGTTCGGTTTATCAATTCCCATACCGAATGCAACCGTCGCAACCATAATCCGCACTTTATCGCGGATAAATTGCTGTTGATGATTTCTCCGCTCTTCGTCGGAAAGACCTGCATGATAATTGAGCGCCGAGTAGCCGACATCATTCAGCTGTTCGGTCAGCTTATCAACTTGCTTGCGCGAAAAACAATAAATGATTCCGCTTTCACCGCTGTGTTGTTCAAGGCAGGCGATGACCTCGTGCAGCGCATTCCGCTTAGGACGTATCTCAAGAAAAATATTTGCGCGGTTAAAACCGGCGACAAAAACATCCGGCGTTTTCATACGGAGATTTACCGTAATATCTTCTTGCACCTGTGCCGTCGCAGTTGCCGTAAGCGCAAGAAAAACCGCATCCTTAAATTGCGCACGGATATTCGAAATTGCCAAGTAGTCGGGACGGAAGTCGTGCCCCCACTCGCTGATACAATGAGCTTCGTCAATGGTAATGCAGCTGACCGGCAGGCTTGCATCATGCAGTATAGACTGCGTGCGATCCGCCGCAAGCGCTTCCGGAGAAAGGTATACCAGTTTGACACTTCCGGACTTAATACGCTGCACTGCATCAAGATAGTCGCCCCATTCAAGCGAGCTATTCAAAAAAACGGCGCTCACACCGTTTTCGACAAGGGAAGCAACTTGATCTTGCATGAGTGAAATCAGCGGAGAAACAACAAGCGTAATGCCGCCGAACAAAAGCGCGGGGATCTGATAGCACAACGATTTTCCGCCGCCGGTCGGCATAACGGCAAGCGTATCGCGCCCCGACAAAACGGAGGCAATTACCTCTTGCTGCATCGGGCGGAACTCATTGTAACCGAATGTCGTTTTAAGCACAGTGTGCGCTCGCTTTAGCAGTTCATCGTGTTTTTCCATAAAGCAATTATATCTATTCCGTGCGGCTTGCAAAAGAGATTGACTTGACGCAAGGCAGGTATTTCTTTATCTTTATTGTAAATAAAGACTAACAGACACCTCTTATCGCTTCCAGGAATAAGAAACTACAGTCTTTATACGGAGGATACCTATGGAAATGAAACGCCATTTAGATTCAGTAAATGATGCAAAGATAAAAACGGTTCTTCAGCTGAAGAATGACTATAATGCAGGCAAAATCGGTTTAGCGGATGCCAAACGGATATTAAAAGAAAAAGTCGGTTCCTTAAAACCGTACGAGATTGCCCTCGCAGAACAGGAGCTTAAAGAGTTTGACGAAAATGAATGTCAAAAAGAAGACATTCAGAAAATGCTTGAGCTTTTTGAGGACATTATGGATACGAGTCGTCCCGACTTACCCAACGATCATCCTATCATGTGCTATTACCGCGAAAACGATGCGCTCAAAAAGATCCTATTGGAAATTGAAGACCTTGTTCAATATCCGCTTATCAAAAATCAGTGGCTCGGCATATATGACCGGCTGGATCAGTTCAGAATACACCTATCACGCAAACAAAATCAGCTCTATTCCATTTTGGAAAAAAAAGGCTTTGACCGGCCTACGACAACAATGTGGACGTTGGACAATTTTATCCGTGATGAAATCCGTGATGCGCGAAAGCTGCTGGAAGATGATGCCGACGATCAATTTATTGCGGTGCAATCTTCGATTGTTGCCGATGTACGCGACTTACTGCAAAAAGAAGAAGCAATTTTGTATCCTACTTCGCTTGCGATGATCAATGAAAAAGAATTTGAAGAGATGAAGTCGGGAGACAAAGAAATCGGCTTTGCGTGGATAAACGACAGCGGAGCACATAGTTTAACAGCTAAAAACAATTCCGCACAAACGGCACACGATACGCAAACGCAGGGCGCTACCGGCACTGTTTCTTCTTTAACGGATGATTTAGCCGCAGTATTACGCAAGCACGGTTTAAATGTCGGCAGTGAAACCAGTTCCGTTTTTGATGTAACAACAGGAAAGCTGACACTCGAACAGATTAATTTGATTTACCGACACCTACCCGTCGATCTTTCGTATGTAGACGAAAACGAAATCGTTTGCTTTTATTCCGATACGGAGCATCGTGTGTTTCCGCGCAGCAAAAACGTCATCGGGCGGAATGTTAAGAACTGTCACCCGCGGGCAAGTGTGCATATTGTCGAAGAGATTATCGAAAAGTTCCGCTCGGGCGAACAGGACTCTGCAGAATTTTGGATCAATAAACCCGGCATCTTTATCTACATTCTGTATACGGCAGTCCGTGACGAACACGGTAAATTCCGCGGCATCCTCGAAATGATGCAGGACTGCACGCATATCCGCAGCCTAACCGATTCGCAAACGCTGCTGACGTGGAAAAAAGGCGGCGAGATAAACGGCCAAACCGTTATCCAAGAAGGCTCGACTACATCTCATAACGCCAATACCGCCGATGCGAAAAGTGCAGCCGGTACGCCACATACACAGAGTTCCGAATCTCCGCAGCGGGATAAAAAACTTTCCGCAGCGGATATTACCGCCGATACGCTTTTAAAAGATATCTTTGAAGATTATCCTGCGTTAAAAGATAAAATGGAAGAAATCAGCCCCAAGTTTAAAATGCTGAAAACGCCGCTCGCACGGATCATGCTGCCGAAGGCGACGATTAAAATTGCGAGCGAACGCACCGGCGTTGAACTGAATACTTTAATTGCGGAAATAAAAAAGCGGCTTGGAAAATAGAGCACACAAAAACGCCTCTTGAGTAATTATGCCGCATAATTACTCAAGAGAAAAACCGGTGAGCAAAACTCATCTCTTATATTTTAAACTTAGATACTTCCTGTGCCAAATTTTCGATACTTCGTTTGTTCTTATTGGTGATTTCTTTTACACCTTGAATTGCATTATTGATTTGCACTGCCGCCGCCGCCATTTCTTTCATACTTGCTGCGATTGTGTTAGTAAGCCCGTCGAGTTTTTTCATTTCGTGTGCGACCCCTTCTCCGCCTTTCAGCATATCGCCTGAACCGTCTTCTATTTCAACGGTTACCTCACTAATATTCTTAATTGCTTCCAGTACCTCGCGGCTCCCGTTTTCCTGTTCCCTCATCGACTCGGTTAAACGGGTGCTCATATTTTTTACCTGATCGGAAAGCATAAAAATAGTAGCAAATTTTTCGCCGGCAACTTTTGAAGACGTAGAAAGCCCTTCGATTTCAGCACTCAAAGTTTTAAGCGTCGCGGTAATTGTCTTACCCTGCGCAGCAGAATCTTCTGCAAGTTTACGGATTTCGTCGGCAACAACCGCAAACCCCTTTCCAGCCTCACCGGCATGAGCTGCTTCAATAGCGGCATTCATTGCAAGTAAGTTCGTTTGAGATGCGATGTGTTGAATGACACTTGAAGCTTCCATTAAGCTGCCGGACTCCTCGGCAATTTTTTGAGTAACACTGCCGGTATTCACGATAATCTCTCGTCCGTCCGCAGTCGCTTCTGCGAGTGTTTTAATAACCCCGTCCGTCTTTTCAAGCGTATCGGTAATCGATGCGATATTGGCGACCATCTCTTCTATAGCGGAAGAAGAAACGGACACACTTGCCGACTGGCTTTCTATGCGGGTATTTAATTGACGTATCGTTTTGATAATTTCTTCAACCGTTGCAGCCGTTTCTCCGACACTTGCAGTCTGCGTCAATGCTTGCTGTTTTACACCGTCGATATTTTCATTTATCTTATGGACAGCTTGAGCTGTCTCGGTCATATTCTGAGCCAGTTCATCACCAATCGATCGCATTATTCCGGCATTGCTATCGATAGATTGTATAGCGGTTCTAATCTTTTTAATCGTCTCATTAAAATATTCCGATAGCCGCGTTACCTCATCATTACCGATAAGAGGAAGCTGCACGGTCAAATCGCCCTCCCCTTGCGAAATATCTTTCAGTGCATTAACCGCTGTCTGAACGGGAGCGACCATCTTTGCCGCAATAAAAAATATAATTGTCAGTGTTACCGCAAGGATAATAATACCGATGATAATGATCATTTTACGAAAATCCGTAATTGCGCCGAGAAACTCTTCCGCCGGAGCAGCAATAATAATTGTCCACTTCGTATCCGGCATTTTCGTATAGGCTGCAATATGCTTTTTACCGTTGTAAGTATAATAACCGATACCGTCGGAAGAATCCGAAACCGCTTGCCGCTGAAACTCTGCGATGGATGCGAAGGAGCGGTCAGTCTTTGCCAGTTCCATTGTATTTTGTTGCGCTTCAACAATTGATGTATCCTTATGGGCAATAGTTGTTCCGTCCATTCCTAAAATATGGCAATTTCCCGTTTTACCGATTTTGATTTCCGATATGGTATCGCAAATAACAGTTCCTCCCAGTCCTGCACCCAAAACAGCGATAACATTATCCTCGCTATCTAACATCGGAACAGCCAAAATAACTTCCAGTTTTTTAGTGAGCGTTGAAATATGAGGTTCGGTGATAAAAGAAACTCCACTCACCGCGCTCTTATACCAGTCCGTATCCCCGACAAAGCTAACCGTACCGTCGGCATAATAGCTGTTTCCCTTAGTATCGCATATATTAAAAAAACTGAGAGCGTCGGCATATCCGATATCGTCACGTACAATTCGCGTTTTTTCCGTAAAAGACACTGAAGGATCCTTTATTGCCGGATTACGCATAAAACCGCTTAAGAAACTGAAGTCCCCTTTAATATCGCTCGTAATAAACAAGGCTATATCGTTTACTTTGTCGATAAGATGCGCATTGACCCGCGCAGTAAGGGCTTGTTGCGCAGTATATCGCGCCAACGAACCTTGTATAACACCGGCTACCGTAATCAACGTTCCGAAAATGATAAGCAGCTTCTTACGAATAGAAAAACTTTTCTTTTCCCGCATAAAGAGAAATACCTCCGCATACCAGACATATCTAACAACTGAGTTAGTTTTTAGAGCCTTCTTGTCTACAATAATACAGTTACTATATCTGAGTTTAGCAGGGATGACAATACATATTCGATATCAGGATAAACGCATCATGCCGTTTTTTAGTAACCCCGCAGAAGCAATGGGGTTGTTCAACCAGAGTTGAACCTCTTCGCGGTTCAAATGGTCTCACAACCCCATTGCTTCTGCGCTTTTTATCTACTCTACCTGATGCGTTTATCCTTCTTAAAAAAAATAGCACAAAATTTTATGCAAAATTTTGTGCAAACGGAAGGTAACCGCATCAGATAGTTTTAAGCGTTTACCTTATATTCGACAGATAAAAGATGATTGGATTTATTGCCGTATCGGAGTATAATGAACTTATTCGACACAAGGAACATTTATGGAAAACTTTAACGCACTGTACTACCAGAAACCGTATATCAGAGAATTCGATGCAACGGTAACTGCTTGTTTAAAAACCGAGAGAGGGTATGAGATAGAACTGTCGGATACGGCATTTTATCCCGAAGGGGGCGGACAACCCGGCGATAGAGGCAACCTTATTGTGGAAGGACAGCCTGAGCGAACTATCCGAATATCGGATACGCAATTTGCAGGTGAACGTATCGTGCATATTGCCGATGGAGAACTTGTTGCCGGAACAAAAGTTCACGGCGTATTGGACTGGGTAAACCGTTGCGACAATATGCAAGGACATTCGGGCGAGCATATCCTTACCGGCATCCT
This sequence comes from Treponema sp. OMZ 857, assembly GCF_024181085.1. NCBI lineage: Bacteria > Pseudomonadati > Spirochaetota > Spirochaetia > Treponematales > Treponemataceae > Treponema > Treponema sp. OMZ 857. The sequence continues at coordinate 1,023,058 of NZ_CP051147.1, read as the reverse complement.
CGCGCAAACCTACGGATATGAAAACGTCGGTTTCCACATGGGCGAAAGTTTTATCACCATCGACTTTAGCGGTCCGTTGACCGACGAGCAGGTACTCGATGCGGAACAGCGTGCCAATGAAATTGTCCGTGCAAATCTTCCAATACAAGAAAGCTTTCCGAACGATGAAGAACGTAAAACAATGCAATACCGCAGCAAGAAAGAACTTTCGGGTATCGTACGCATTATCACCATTCCGGGACTTGATGCCTGCGCCTGCTGCGGCACACATGTAACTGCCACCGGCGAGATCGGTTTGATTAAAATCCTCAACTTTACGAACCGAAAAAAGGGAGTCCGTTTGGAAGTGCTCTGCGGCAGAAAGGCGGTTCTTGCATACGAACAAGAAATGGCACAAGTACGGGCTATTTCCCGCTGTTTATCTGCGAAGCCCTCCGAAGTGCAGGATGCAGTGGAAAAATTGAATGCTGAAAAAGGGAAATTACAGCAGCAGCTGCACGAGATGACCGAAAAATATCTGAAACAGAAAGCGGAGTCGGTAGTAGACATAACAAAAGTGCCTATTTATTTTGAAGATAATCTCAGTATCGAATATCTACGCTCTTTCTGCAATCTACTTTTAGCAACAGGAAAAATGCACACCTGTGCAGCATTATCAGCGGTTGCAGTTGAGTCGGAAGAAGTGCAACCGGCAGCATACAATTACGTCATCGTCAGCAATGCCATCGATTTAAAACCGCACATAAAAACATTAAACCAACAGCTCAACGGCCGCGGCGGCGGAAGCAGTTCTGCCATTCAAGGAACGTATTTTGCAGGGAAGGAGCTTATTGAGGAAACGCTTACCGGTTTGTTGAGCAGGGCACGAGGATAGTATCCTGTATAGCTAGATGAATCAGCCATAGGGGAGGAACACTTTGAAAAAGAGATTAACACTATCATCATGGAAAGGCAGATTAACTGTCATTGCCGATAAGAATGAAGATGAAGAAATCATGGGAGAAAATAAGAAATGACGAAAATCAATAAACCCTTATTTGCCGTTCTCGTGATTTATATATTGTGCTTTATATTCCGATTTATAGAGTATTTTATTATTCGTACGGATCAAACATTTTGGGGAGAGGCATTTTTACACAAACTTTTGGGGATAGTTGTTTTATTCATAGCAGCTAGATTATATAACTTTAAAACGCAAGATATCGGATTTAATAAAAATAGAGCTGTAAAATATACATTGATGGGATTGCTGTTTGGAATTTGTATATATGTATTAGCTTATAGTATAGAGATTGTTATAGCTGTTTCAAATAAAAATTTTCAATCATTACAATTATATGTCAGTTCTTATTCTGTAGATAAAAATATAGGAAATCAAACTTCACTACTCTTTTTTGTAATTTGTATTATCGGGAATATCATTAATGTGATTATGGAAGAAGGGATATTCAGAGGCCTGTTTACAAAAATGCTTGAGAAAAATCATACATTTTTTATATCTGTGCTTATTACTTCTGTTTTGTTTGGATTATGGCATTTTATCGGACCTGTAAGAAACTATTTTGACGGCAGCAGCAGTATTGAAGGTATGTATGTAAATATTATTCTGTTGGTTACTGCTTCCGGATTTATCGGATTTAAATTTGCTTTATTAACAAAATTGACCGGCTCTATTTATATGGCAATGGGTGATCACTTTGTAAATAATACAATCATTAATATTTTTCATATTGTTTCTTCTACGGGGTGTGATGAATTGATATTTTTAAGAATTGCAATTGCCCAATCCGTGTCGTTTATAATTGTTCTATTTGTCTATCTGCATAAAAAAGATTGTAGGTAGTAAAGTCTCCACACGAATGAAGGAGCGCTGCATGTATACAAACGATGAAACATGGCAAAAACCTCAAATGTTTTTGTCTGAACGCAACAGGATAAGCATTTCATGCGCTCCTTCCGAAATGTTCAGCACATTCGACAGAACGAACATCCATCTCGACATGTACAACGAACATAGCAACAACGGTGTTACGCTCGTGCTGTTCCACGGTGTCGGCGGGAACGGCCGACTCCTGTCGTTTATTGCAGCTCCTTTGGCAAAGCGCGGCTATAAGATTGTTTGTCCGGATTTGCCGGGGTACGGCTATACCGAATACGAGGGCATACCGTCTTATAAAACATGGATCGAGACAGGCGTTCACATCGTACGACAGGAATTGCTACACTCGAAAAAGCTTTTTGTGCTGGGGTTGAGTGCAGGCGGCATGCTCGCATACAACATCGCTTGCTTAGCTCATGGTGTTTCCGGCATCATCGTTACCACCCTGTTAGATAATCGCTTAAAGCCGGTGCATAACTATTCGGCAAAAAACAAATTGCAGGGGCGTATCACTTTGCCTCTTTTACGTTTTATACCGAAGCAGATAAGACACTTAAAAATTCCGGTAAAGGCGATAACGAATATGAAAGCAATCGTCAACAACGACCGGGTACTTTCTTTGTTGCTGCAGGATAAAAGGGGAGCAGGATCTTCCGTGCATCTTGGTTTGTTATGTTCGATGATGGAAAGCATTCCTGCCGTAGAGCCTGAAGCATTTGAAATTCCGCTTTTACTTTGTCATCCTGAAAAAGATTGCTGGACACCCGAATGGATAAGCCGCCTCTTTTTTGATCGCATACGGAGTCCAAAAAAACTGTGCACACTTAAAAACGCGGGGCATTTTCCGATTGAACAGCCGGGTATCGCACAGCTTGAAGAAGCAATGGACGTTATTTTTTCGTAGAGCGCGGTTGCTTCCTGTTCATCGCCGAGGCGGTCTCCGTAAGGCGGATTGGAAAGAAGCACTCCTTCGGGATACGGCGCGGCAAGTTCGCTAAAATCAGCTTGGATAAATTCGGGGCGCGGGATACGGTTATCTTTTCCAATCCGCTGCAGCGCTTTACCTGCAAGCATACAGGCACGCTCCGCATTGGTTTGCGCAAGCCGCACCGCCTCAGGATCGTTGTCGGAACCGCTCACCCGCACCAAGCAATCCGTGCGGATATTGAGCGCACCGCGCCGACGCTCTTCTTCAATAAGCTGCCGGTCTTTTTTAGACGAATAACAGGTAAAGGTTTCAAAGGCAAAGCTGCGGCCGATTCCGGGCGGGATATTATAGGCATACCACGCCGCTTCAATCGGGATGGTACCCGAACCGCAAAAAGCATCGTGCAGCGGCAGCTTCCGCTTCCATTGCATACACTGCAACAGAACAGCCGCCAGCGTTTCCCTCATCGGCGCAGCGCCTCCGCTTAAGCGGTATCCCCGCCGGTGCAGCGGCTCTCCCGAAAGGTCAAGCAGCAGATACACGCGGTTATGTTCTATATATATGCGTATACTGTACTCCCTCCCCGTTTCCGGTAATACATCCATCTTCCATGCGGAACAGAGCGCGGTGCATACCGCCTTATGAACAGCCCGCTGCACTGCATGTTCGGAAGCGAGTTTACTCTTAAAGGTTCTGACTTTGTCTACCGTTATCTTGGAATCTTTGGAAAAAAAACGCTGCCAATCTACTGCGGCAACGGTGTCATACAACGTATCGAAGTTATCAGCGGCAAATTCTTTCAGGACGAGATAGAGCCTGTCCGCAGTGCGGAGGTAAAAGTTTGCACGCATGATGCTTACAACTTCAGGCTCCTTCAGTGTAGAGGTAAAAAAAACACGTCCCGGCAATCGGTTAACCGGCTTAAAGTCTAACAGTTTTAATTCATTTGAAAGGATCGGCTCCGCGCCGACTGCGCAAAGCGCTAAAAATTCAAGCATGAAAGGACTATACTCATTTTAATTGATTTACACAATTGGATATTAGGGAATGCCGGGGCAGCTTGAGCTTTTAGCGATGCCCTTGTTATTTCTATAAAAATAGCAGATACTCAAGCCCATAATACAGCTGTTTTTTATTATCGGTTTTAATAATCCCCTATCCTCAAAACGGAGGAACGTATGCGTAAAGTTTTTGCTATTTTAACCGGAATATTTTTCACTTTTTTATGTACCTCTTGTGAGCAGTTTACCTCGGATATAGATACATATTTGAGGTATTGGGCGGCAGAGATTGCTCCGGTGAGCTATAGCATTGATCAACTTCAAAAGCCGTACCCAACAAATAAAGACGGTGTTCTGTGTATACCATCAACAAGCGATGTAACGGTTACGATTAACCTGCGTAATCCGAAAAATTTTCAGCTCGTTATGCCTAACTCCCCTTCTCCCGATGCAGGAAAGGTTATCACATTCCCCGGGCTTTCGCCGCAGCCTGAGTATGGCGAGTTGAAAGACTACACTTTAACGCAAATCACAAACGATAAACTGGAACTTAAATACAAATCGGCTTTTTTACAAACGCACGAGTGGGGTATCGGTAACATTAGTCCTGAAATTACCTTCATCACTGACCGCAGGGTGTTTCGTAGGAAATTTAGCTTAAATTTAAAAGTTGACACCGCCCCTGCTTTTGGGGACGCGGGAATCGGAAAAACGGCAACGGCTGATTCGGACGGCAACTATTTTTATGTGCTTTTATTTCGCGTAAAAGACATGGACAAAACGATAGGCTGTCAGAGTGTCCATAAAGACATCAACACAATGAACATTACGGCAGAGAGCGCTTTGTCAAGTACCTTTTTATGTTTATGGACGATTTTTTGAAAATTGAGCAACAAAAAACAGTAAACCTATTTTGATTTACTGTTTCTCAAATTGTTGTATTCAATTAAACAAACTGGAATTTATGAAGCTGAATTTATCTACGAATTTATCTATTAAAGATTTTATCCATATTTGAATAAAATAAGGGTAAATCCAGATTTTCTTGCTTCCCAGCCTCATAAATACTTTTACATCCATACATAATGTCTTTTACATCATTATGTAACGTCATAATTCTGCTTGTGAGCTCATTTCCTGCAAACATTCGTTTCATTATCATACCTGCGACAGCAGAAGGTATTTTGTAAGGAAGAAGTTCATTTTTATATAATTTCAAATTGACCCCTCTAGCTTTTACTACTTTAACAGTTTCTCTTATCGATTTCACTGCTATAGATAATGCGTGGGAATCTCTCATAAGATTAATCGCAAGCTGTTTTGGGTCATCAATTTTTCCTGCTCGTGCAGCAGTAGAAGTAACACCTGCATTTATTGCCATGTGAATCCATATCCATTCCACCATATCATAAGGAACTTCTGTTTTTAGGTCTGTAGATTTAAGAAGTTCTATCAAATCTCTATAGTTTGGAATGCTTGCCTTTTCCTTGCTTTCAGGCATTATATGGCCAAATAGAACACAGTTCAACTCTTGCTGTATCATACTTCCACCAGCAGTAGGAAATCCTATAATGTATTTAAAATTACCTACTATTTCTTCAATCTCTTTGCGACTGTTCCAAAAGTTACAGAATAATATCAAACTTCCCGTAATGTTGTTTTGCGAAAGTGTTGCTATAGCATCTTTTATTTTTCCGCGTGAAACACTCAAAAGAATAAAGTCATAACTTGTATCCGGTTTTGCAAGATTTACAGTGTATGTATCTGTTTTTTCTTCTCCCTTATTATCATAACGTCCGTCTAATATAGTTATATTCAGCTTTGTTGGAACATTTTGTTTTTTATTCTCCCTAACTAAATGCTCAATCTGATGTCCTGCTTTTTGAAATACATATCCATAAGTTGTACCTATCACACCTAAGCCTAAAATACATATTTTCATTTATATACACCTCTATAAATTCTAATTTGTTTTACTCGCTGTTTGTAGTATTATACCATATTTTCAATTAGTTTTAAAGGTCTAATTCTTGTTTCTTTGCCTGTGTTATTTCTCTGTTTTCTTGTTGTAATTTCTCTATACAGCTTCTTACACTTTCAGCTTGTTCAACCTCTTTTCGTATATCTATAATTTGAGAATATAGGGTATCTTTTTCTTTCTTCAATGCTATTACTTCCGATTTCCATTTGGATATATTTAAGGACTTGCTTTCTCCTAAATGTTCTTTCAAATATTTCTTCGCACTTTCAAATAAAATAATCTCTGCTGTATGTTCGTTGTAGAAATTATCTTTTTTGTTTTTCTTTAATTATTTCCTTTATAAACAAAACACTACAGGAAAGGTAAAACTATGAACATACAAGATTTTTTGAATGCAGTATTAAAACAGGATGCCGAATGTTTATTTTCAGCCGCTAAGATATCGCGGCTGAAAAACACTGCCGAGTTTGCCTACCGGCAAACATCGCTTATTGACGTGTGCGCTTTTCGCGCACCAATGCAACAGTCTTCGAGAATTGACATTCTCTCAACTGTTGCATTTTAAGGAACGCTTACGCACTTACTTTTCCGATTCCGCATATATCAATTGGCATTGTACCAATGAGCATTTCACGGTTGAAGAATGTACAAGGATGAACATAGTATGCTGACAAGGTATCTGCATCGTCTCTTTTCAAAAGACTGAGCAGGAAGGGACGCATCTACTTCGTTGCCGCACACGTATTCCGTATTTACTCACGCAAAAATCTAACCAAAAGGATTCTTGACAATTAATGTAATAAACAATATTATTCAAAGAACATAAAACAAAAACACGAACCGGTAATGGTAGTCCGGTTGATATGAGGAATCATATTCAGTAACCATCAATTTTTTGATGTCCAGTTTTACCACAGGGTTTCTATGCCCAGAGGTAAATATGGACGACTTTACAATTACAACAGTGTATTTTGACGGACAATTCTGGTGTGCATTTATTCAGAAACAGGAGCACGGGGTATTTTATTCCGGTCGATATGTGTTTGGTGCTGAACCGTCAAGTCCGCAGCTTATACAATGGATGTTAAATGATTTTGCGTATGTTCCATTGTATAAAACAGTTGCATATGAGAAAATCCGTATTAAAGATGTTCTGAAAAAAAATACTAAACCAAAATCATTGGAGCAATATAAAGAAGCACAAAAAGAATATCTTGCAAAGAAAAAAATAGGTATTCGTGAAGAAAAAAGAGAACTTAAGAAAGATAAATACCGAGAACAGAAAAAACCGAAATAATGAGTACGCAACCCATTAAAAGATCGCTTTTCTTTGTCAGGTAAAACTCACCGTTTTTTTACTATCAATGAAAAAGCTGGTTTTACTAGCAGTCTCTAAAAAATTGCTTAGTTTTTTCGAGGTTTTCCTTAAGCTTTTTTGCGATAGTTTACTGCGTATTGTACAACCTATCGCAAGATGCACCGAAGTGTTGATTACGCAGTTGCTATCCTTTTTACAAAAGGTAGTGTTTCAAATGTTTTATTTTCAAGCATACTGATTAAACGGCATGCGGTACCGGTTGGGCGATTTGTTCCTTTTTCCCATATAAAATACGGCGAATCGTTTTTAGAGATGTCCTATTATCCATTATTGACTCTTTACTCTCTTTTTCATACTATCATTATCTCGTTCTAATAGATTATAACAGAGCTTATTCTGTTACACTGACTATCTCCGGTAGTGCTGCACAAAGATTGATCCTCACTACACACAAAGCACACTGTAGCGGAAACACATGAGGTACACACCATAATGCTTATTTTGATACGGCATGCACACGTGCTTTTTAATTGGGAACAGAAATATACGGCAGAGGGCTTTGCTCAGGCGCAAGCTGAGTATGATGAAGCACCGATAGAACAGATCAACGCTTCACAGCTTCGGTCTATCAGAGATGAATTACCGGAGCATTTTGAACTTTATACGAGTACGTTAAAAAGAAGCATTGACACGGCGGCACTGCTCTTTCCTGATAAAACACCGATACGGTTGCCGGAGCTTTCGGAAATACCGATTTATCCGTATCGAGATTCTGATAAGCCGCTTTCGCTATGGCGATGGCTATTCTGGGGACGGGTGCAGTGGTTTTACAACAATCCGCGGCAGGAAAGAACAAAGCAGATGGTCGAGCATGAAATCGAAGCATTGATGTCTTTAATGGAAAACAAAAATGCGGTGATTGTAAGTCACGGATTTCAGATGAGGACAATGCCGAGCATACTTGCACAGCGTTATCCCGTTCAAAAACCGATGCACATAAAAAATTTAGACATAGTGAAATGTTTTGTTTATGAGAAGCAATGACGGAGTTCCGCCTCAGTGGAGATTGGAGAACATGAAGGGAGTATATTATGAACACACAGCAAAATTATCAGGACGCAAATGCGGCGGTGATCGACCGTTGGATTACTGAAGGCTGGGAATGGGGTAAGCCCGTTGATCACGAAACCTATATCAATGCACAAAACGGACAATGGTCTGTAGTATTGACGCCGACAAAAGCGGTACCGCGTGAATGGTTCGGTGATTTAAAAGGGAAAAAGCTGTTAGGACTTGCGTCGGGAGGCGGTCAGCAAATGCCGATTTTTACCGCAGCCGGAGCGGAATGCACGGTACTTGACTACTCTGAAAAACAGCTTGAATCTGAGCGAATTGTTGCCGAACGAGAAGGTTACCGAATTAACATTATACGTGCAGATATGTCAAAACCGCTGCCCTTTGCCGATGCATCCTTCGATATTATTTTCCATCCGGTAAGCAACTGCTATATCGAAAAAGTTGAACCGGTGTTTTTGGAATGTTTCCGTATACTCAAAAAAGGCGGCGTGTTACTATGCGGACTTGATACAGGGATCAATTATATTGTTGATCAAAAAGAAGAGAAAATTATCAACGCACTTCCGTTTAATCCGCTCGTGTACGAAGCGCACCGCAAACAGCTTGAAGAAACAGACGGCGGTTGGCAATTTTCTCATACAATAAGCGAACAAATCGGCGGACAGCTGCGCGCAGGTTTCACGCTCACCGATATATACGAAGACACGAACGGAGAAGGACGTTTGCACGAATTGCATATCCCGTCATACATTGCAACACACGCGGTGAAGTAAGAAGTAGTAAGAATTAACATATACTATTAAGGAGATATTTGAATGAAAGTTTTTGTTTACATTATCGACGAATTGGCAGATTGGGAACTGAGTTTCTTATTAGCGGAATTGAACAGCAAGCGTTATTTTAAAAATAAAAATCAACCGATTGAAATTGTCAAAACAGCGAATATTCTGGAACCGCGGCAAACTATGGGCGGGCTATCGATTATACCTGATTGCCGTGTAGATGATATGGAGATTTCAGGCAGCGATATATTGATTTTACCGGGTTCCGATAATTGGTTTAAAAAAGAACATGAACCGATTCTCTTAAAAGCGAAAACGTATATTGAGCAGGGTATAAAGGTTGCCGCAATATGCGGTGCAACTTTCGGTTTGGCAAATGTCGGCGCCCTTGATAATAAAAGACATACGAGTAACGATAAGGCATTCTTAAAACAAGTGTGCAAAAATTACAAGGGTGAACATTTATATGAAAATACACCGGCAGTAACGGACGGTAATTTAATTACGGCAACAGGAATTGCTCCGCTTGAATTTACATTTGAAGTTTTAAAATTGTTGAATGTATTCAGCGAAGATACTTTGATAAATTGGTATAAACTCTACACAACAAAAGAGACTAAATATTTTTTTGAACTTATGCAATCACTAAAGAATTCGAGAGAAAACAAGTGAAAAATCGAAAACCTCGACGGGCATTGATTGGACTTTTTTGAAAATAAAAAAGCTTGAAATACGGAGCTGTGGAATCAAGGAGAATGGTGTGTATACAAACGATGAAACATGGCAAAAACTTCAAGCGTTTTTGCCCGAACGCAACAGGATAAGCATTTCATGCGCTCCTTCCGAAATGTTCAGTACATTCGACAGGACGAACATCCATCTCGATGTATACAACGAACATAGCAACAACGGTGTTACGCTCGTGCTGTTCCACGGTGTCGGCGGGAACGGTCGGCTCCTGTCGTTTATTGCAGCTCCTTTGGCAAAGCGCGGCTATAAGGTTGTCTGTCCGGATTTGCCGGGGTACGGCTATACCGAATACGAGGGCATACCGTCTTATAAAACATGGATCGACACCGGTGTGCACATTGTACAACAGGAATTGCTGCACTCCAAAAAGCTTTTTGTGCTGGGTTTGAGTGCAGGAGGCATGCTCGCATACAACATCGCTTGCTTAGCTCATGATGTTTCCGGCATCATCGTTACCACCCTGTTAGATAATCGCTTAAAGCCGGTGCGTAACTATTCGGCAAAAAATAAATTGCAGGCGCGTATCGCTTTGCCGCTTTTACGTTTTATACCGAATCAGATGAGGCGCTTAAAAATTCCGGTAAAGGCGGTAACGAATATGAATGCAATTGTCAACAACGACAGGGTGCTTTCTTTGTTGCTGCATGATAAACGAGGCTCAGGATCTTCCGTGCATCTTGGTTTGTTATGTTCGATGATGGAAAGCATTCCTGCCGTAGAGCCTGAAGCATTTGAAATTCCGCTTTTGCTTTGTCATCCTGAAAAAGATCGCTGGACACCCGAATGGATAAGCCACCTCTTTTTTGATCGCATACGGAGTCAAAAACAACTATGCACGCTTAAAAACGCGGGGCATTTTCCGATTGAACAGCCGGGTATTACACAGCTTGAAGAATCCGTTGTGTCGTTTATACAAAAATATTATTGAGGTGATCATGGTATTAAGAAAATATGAAGCGCAAGATTCCAAAATGATTTGCAGCTGGATTAAAGATACAAAGCAACTTTATCAATGGTCTGCCGACAGAATAGGGCGATTTCCACTGAATGGCAATGAGTTAAATGAATACTATGGTTCGATGAACGGTACACAGCCTATCATTCCTCTTTGTGCCATTGACGGATGCAGCGTAATCGGTCATTTGTTTATCCGATATCCAAATAAAGACGATAAAACGCTCGTGCGATTCGGGTTTATTATACTTTCGCCTGAAAGCAGGGGAAAGGGAAGCGGAAAGAAAATGGTAGAGCTTGCAATAGAATATGCAAAGACCGTTTTGTATGCTTCAAAAATAACATTGGGAGTGTTTACGAATAATGAGCGTGCACGGCATTGTTATGAAGCCACCGGTTTTCAACCAACAGAAAAAGTTATAACCTATATGATGCCGGATTGCGCATGGGAATGTATTGAAATGGAATTGAATATCTAACTTTGAGGCTGGTTATGAACATACAAGATTTTTTGAACGCAGTATTAAAACAAGATACCGAACAATTACGTACTTACTTTTCCGATTCCGCATATATCAACTGGCATTGTACCAATGAGCATTTCACGGTTGAAGAATACATACAAGCAAATTGCGAGTATCCGGGAACATGGGATGGAACAATCGAAAGGATAGAACAAACCGATGATTTAATTATCACCGCTGTCAACGTATACAGTGTCGATAGAACAAGTTCTTTTCATGTGGTATCGTTTATAAAATTAAAAGATGATAAAATCATTGCGATGGATGAATATTGGGGAGACGATGGAGTCCCACCTCAGTGGAGATTGGAGAAACGGCTTGGGAGAAAAATACATACCTAATGGCTCATTCTTTTCCTATTTCCGTAATGATATCTTCCATTATTGTATTCTGAAAGCCTTTATCTAACAACCGTATAGACAAATAACAGCTAAAAACAGTAGACTTTAGTAATTATGGCATCGAGTAAAACATATTTAGATTTTATTTTGGAACAGTTATCGGAATTGCAAGACATACGCTATCGCGCAATGATGGGCGAATTTATCATTTACTATCGAGATAAAATTGTGGGCGGTATCTACGATGACCGCTTACTGGTAAAAGCGGTTCCGTCGGCAATTGCGTATATGCCGAACGCTTCCTACGAATTGCCGTATCAAGGCGCAAAAGAAATGCTTTTAGTAGACGAAGTCGATGACAAAGCATTTATAACGGGCTTGTTTAATGCAATGTATGATGAATTACCGGCGCCGAAAATGAAACAAAAAAATAGCACAACGGGGCGGCAACATTGCAGGACGTACACGAAAAGAAATCGAAACAGAAACCGGTAAGCCGGTCATCAGCCCGAAAAATGCAATTGATTTTTCAAAATTGATAGACGATGTGGCAAAAGCCGTATCGGAGAAGGGCGAGAAATAATTTATAATACGATAATTACTCATTGAATGAAGGAATACAGCATACATGATAACACTACAAGATATTTCTTTTTCATATCCGGATTCTGCGGAGATATTATTCGACGGATTCTCCGCAACGCTTGGAGGAGCATCCCATTGGACATGTATTACCGGTGCAAACGGCTGCGGAAAAACGACATTACTCAAATTAATCGCAGGGATGCTTCCGCCGCTTTCAGGGATAATTAAATGCGAATCGGCAGTATACTGTGCGCAAAACAGTACGGAACTGCCCGATACTGCGTATACATTGTTCTGGGATGCGGATAACGAAGTGCGTCGCTTTTTCTCGCTGCTTAATATTACGGCAAAACAGCTCGAACGCTGGGAAACACTTTCGGGCGGAGAAAAGAAGCGGCTGCAAATTGCCTGTGCTTTAGCGGAGCGTCCTTCGGTTCTGCTGCTTGACGAACCGACCAATCACTTGGATGCCGTTTCAAAAGAGCTCATTATAAATGCCTTAAAACTGTTTACCGGCACAGGACTCATTGTCAGTCATGACCGCGCCTTTGCCGATTCATTGTGTACCGCTACCTTCTACTTATATCGGGAATCGGCAGCGTTCGCAGACGGAGCCGATTCAATCAGAGGTAAGCTCTATGCTGCGAATGTAAGTACAGCACTTGAACTTTGGGACACAGAGCGAGCTTCCTGCCTTTCGGAATGGCATAAAGCTGATGCAGGGGTTTCAAAAGCAAAAGCGCTTTCCGATATGTGGCAGCGCGAGGCAGAACATTCTAAGAACCGCCTGAGGAATGTGTACGGCAGCAAAGACCACGATGCAGCACAAAAAATCCGCCTTGCCATTGTTACCGGTAAAGACCGTACGCCGGGCATCGTAAAAAAATGTTTTGACAGCCGCCGTGAACAAGCCGAAAAACGCCGCGATACTCAAGCAAAACCGCTGAACCGTAAGGAAGGGTTTTCACCGGCGCAAGCAGACACATCAGTGTTCATTCCAAAGGTACTCATACACCTGCCGCCGCAAATCATCAGTGCAGGAGAAGATGGCAGTTATACCTTGCAGATTCCCGAATTGACGGTGCAAAAGCAGTCCCGCATTGCACTGACGGGAGCCAACGGAACAGGAAAGACATTGCTTGCACATACAATATTAAACCGGATACGGGAAGCTGATCTGCAAAAGAAAAGCGATGGAGAAAGTCTTTCATTTTATCTGCCGCAGGAAATTCCGAAAGCAGAAGAACAAGCAGTGTTAGCACATTTCTTCTCGCTCGATAAAGAACTGCGAAGTGAAATTCTTTCTACGGTGTACCGCATGGGATCGAATCCCAAAACGCTGCTTACCTTTACTGACAGCAAGCGGATCAGTCCCGGCGAACTTCGCAAGCTCATGATTGCACTTGCAATGTCAAAACCGCTCAAAGTTCTTATTTTGGACGAACCGACCAATCACTTGGATATTCTTTCCGCCAGACTTCTCGAAACTGCCCTTGCAAAAATATCATGCGCACTCATTATCATCAGCCATGACAGTGTTTTCCTGCAAAATTGCAACTGCACGGAATTGTGGCAGATTATCAAAACCGGCAGTTGCGGAATGTTGGAACGGATAGATAATCCCTATCCTTGCAGCTGTAACGCAGGCTCTTGCTTGGTAAATCCGTGAATTGTTTTGAGTGCGGCAAGCGGGCCGATAACCGAAATAACCGATAAGGTCAAAAGGGCGCACAACAGTATCCACAAAACCGGCGGCGTAAGAAAGGGCATTTTAAGACCGGCGATAATTGCTTGATTAAACAAGAGCACAATTAAGCAGGACAGTACCGTTCCAATTCCCGCACCTGATGCACTGATGATAAACGCTTCGGCAGAAGCAAGCTGCGCAAGTTTTTTCTTTGTACCGCCGATAATCCGCAGCATTCCGAATTCTTCTTTCCGCTCATGGAATATCGAAGAAAACGATACCGCAAGTACAATGAATGACAACAGCCAGAGCAGCGCAAGCAGCACATAAATATACACATTGAGGTTTGCGATACTTGCGGAAATATTGGTCATCATCCGTTTGGAAATAAGAGGATATATCTGTTCGCCTTCAAACTCTTTGAGTATGCGCTGCGAAACGGCTTTTACATCGGCGTTCGGCTTTAGCCGTACCATAACGCTGGAAATAAGATCCTCGTCGTGCGCAACCGGATGTTCCATAATTCGCTCATATTCTTTTGCAAGCCGCTTTGCATTTTCAATCGTCATAAATACGGAATTGTCGAAGCCCATACCGGTTTTCGCGAGCCGCCCCGTAATCACAAAAGGCTGATTAAAGAACTTAACCTCGGAATGCGTATCCCCGACGATGTTACTGCCCACAACAATCTGGTTATCGGTAAGCGGTAACCGAATTTGTCTTTCGAGCCACGGCTTGATATTAAAATCGGAATCAAAGTCAATGCCGATTACCTGCAACGGAAACGAACAGCATCCGGCGGAAAGGGTTGCGATAAAAAGCTGCGGAGAAGCAAGGTCAACCCCTTCAATTTTTTTAAGGCGGTCTACGACCTCGGACTTAAAGTAAAAGCTGTTCGGCTCACCCCGCAGCAGTGCGCTTTCGATTTTTGAATCATACCCCTGCGGCACTACAATGATGTCTGCACCCAGCCGGTTCGACAGAGACTGCATTCCGCCGTTCAGACTCTTGACCAAAAAGCTGCCTGCAAAAAGACTGAACGCCAGCACCGCGGTCAGCACAATCAAACTCACCGTCCTAAACGGCTTGCGTTTAAGGTTCTGTTTCGCAAGTTCGATAACCGTTAATTTTTTGACCGGTTCGGAAGCTGCCATCGTTACTACTCTGCCCTTGCCTGTTTAAGCGCAATACCGACTACGTTCTCAAACAGTTCATAAGATACAGTCGCACCGGCAATCGCATCCACTTTATCAAGCTGCTGCGTTTCAACCAGTTTCGGACCATACTTTTCGGCATTCTTAATTGCGTTCTGCGCAATTTTGTATAAACCGGCATTCTTAATCACTCCGTCGGTTTTGCCGTAGTCCTCGCCTTTCAGCGTTCCGTCCTTCTCGTAGGATAGGAATTCACAGTCGGTAATTTTACCGTCTTTAACGGTTATCGTTACCTCGGCATTTCCGCCCCAATCGTCCGTAATACCGGAAACCGCTTTGTAAACGCCATCCTTATACCGTACCGTAGGTTGTACAGCTTGTGCCGATTGTCCGGCCTGCTGCGCAGTCCCTTCATTTTTACTACACCCTGCGAAGCAAAACGCCGCAAGTGCCAATGTAATTGTGAAGATACACAAAGATATTTTTTTCATTCTTTACTCCTTCTTGTATGAAATTTTCTTTAAACCTTCGTCTAATTTATGTTAGAAAAAAGGAAAAACACATCAGGCTCTTGTTGTTAAAAAACCTCTGATGTGTTTTTCCCTGCATATCTTATTTTTGCAGCATCGGCCGCGTTCTGCTCATCTTTTCGATGCGCGCGATTTTTCCGTGTTCAAGTACAACCATCCGTTCCGCCTGATCGGCAACCTCCGGGTCATGGGTAACGACGATAATGGTACTGCCGGTATTGTGCAGCTTTTCAAAAATTTCCATAACCAACCGCTCGTTTTTTTCATCGAGGTTGCCGGTCGGTTCGTCCGCAAGCAGGAGCTTAGGGTGATTGATGAGCGCGCGGGCAATACACACACGCTGCTGCTCTCCGCCCGAAAGCTGATTGGGTAAGTGCTTTGCCCGCTCCTTTAAGCCGACGCTCGCAAGCGCTTCCATCGCCTCTTCTTCATCGGGCATACTGTGGTAATACTGCGCCATCATCACGTTTTCAAGCGCGGTAAGATAGTTGACGAGGTGGAATTGCTGAAAGACCAAGCCGATGGTATCCCGCCGTACGACCGTTAATTCCTTCGAGGATAATTTTGAAATATCCTGCCCCGCAAGCTCAATCTTGCCGAGCGACGGCTTATCCATACAGCCGATGATGTTCATCAGCGTCGTTTTACCGGAACCGGACGGCCCCATAATCGACAGCCACTCGCCTTCTTCTACGTTTAAGTTTATGTTGTCTAAGGCTTTCAAATCGCCGTAAATCTTTGAAATTCCGCTCAATGTTAAAATATCCATATAATCCTCCTTTTCTACTCCCCGCGTAAAACCAAAGCGGGGTCGATGTCTACCGTGGCGCGTACCGGGAATAAACAGGAAACAATCGTGATGATAATCGAGGCGATTACCGTAAACGGCGCAAGCTGCACCGGAAACGAAACCTCGCGGGCGAATACACTGATACTCACGTTATCCGCAAACACATAGCCTAATACCACGCCCAAGATACCGCCGATCAAACCGAGCATCACCGCTTCACCCATAAAGTCTTTCACAACGCTGCTGTTCGAAGCGCCGAGCGCTTTTTTAAGTCCGATTTCTTTTCTGCGTTCTGCGACAACCGCCATCATCGTCGTCGTTACGCAGATCATCGTTAAGAACAACACAATGATGGTAACAATCCACACGAGTGCCTGCAGCTTGCTCAAAACCACATCCTGAGATTCCGTTACACGCTTCACAAGCCGCGGCGTAATACCGTTCACCTGCTTGGACACCGTGTCGGCTATCGATTTAAGGTATTCCTGATTGCCGTCGATGCTGCATTCGATAACATCAAACTGATCATCGTAGCCGATAATACCTTTGATATCTTCAAGACTCATAAAGATAAATTCTTCTTCCACACCGCCGGTGGTAACGATGCCCGACACCGTACATTCGTTGACGGTAACATCGCCGTTCGGTTTCGGCGTATTGACAATAAAGGTATCGCCGACCGACAATTCGATATTGCGACTTATTTCGTGCCCTATCAGCACTTCCTTTTTATTATGCGGCCAGTCCCCGCGGATAAGCCAATAGGGGCTATTGCTTTTCGCATTTTCCAAATCTGTCGCGGCAATCATGTACGGCTGTTCGTTCACCTTCGCCGACTGATAAATATACGGCGCAAACCCGACCAGCTTCTCAGAATCGATTACCTGCTTAATAGCGTCGATTTGCTCCTGCGTAATCTTGGATTCGCTTTCCGCCGGAAGGAATATCACATTTGCGCCGTATGAGCGGAATACCGTCCCCATCTGACGCGGAATATCATAGTAAATAGTCAGTAAGCCCGACAGCACCGTAGAACCGATTGCGATTGCCAACAACGCGACAAGCATCCGCGACCGGCGACGTATCAGCGAACTTGTAATCATCTTTAAATACATTCTATTTCTTGTCATAATAGTTCACTCCCGTATCCGCTCTTTCCGCTTTCGGCGTGCATTTTATTTTCCATGCAGCACCTCCGTAGGGTTGAGTTTAAGCAAATACCGTACCGAAGGCAGACTGCCGAGCAGGGTAATAAGGAAGATGATAAGCACGACAATCGGAATCACCATCGGTGCGGGAGGAATAGCCGAACCGAATACACTCCGTCCGATAATCTGCGTCAGACCCAAACCTGCAAAGTAGCCGATTGTTCCGCCGATTAATCCGATAATCATAATCTCCGTCAGTACCGATACGGTAACCGCTGTATTACTCGCACCGATCGCTTTCTTTAAACCGATTTCCGCGCGTCTGTCCATCACGCTTGCCGTTACAAGGTTGGAAATCCCCAATGCGGAAGCGAGCAAGCTCAAAATTGTGATTAAGAGCATCAGCAGCGTGGTCTTATTTAAAATCGCCCCTTCGGATTCGGCAACCTGCCGCACCGGTTTTGCAACGGCATCGGTAATCACTTCCTGAATCTGATAGCAGATACTGCTGACATACGCGGTGCAGTACCATACCTCCATCTCTTTGATGGTTAAACTCAAAGGGTTCCGCGCGGCCTTTCGTGCGAGGTCGTTATCGGGCGTCGTAAGGGCGCTTACCTCGATACTTTCACATACATCGGTTTTTCCTAACAGGCGCTGCGCCGTATGAATAGTCGTAAAGATGTACTCATCCTCGTTGCTGCCCGAATTGAATATACCGGAAACAGTCAACGATGCGGTTCCGGCAGGGCCTGTTACTTCGATTACATCACCGACATGAATGGCATTACGCCCCGCAAAAAGGCTGCCGATCATACAGCTGGAATCATCGGTATCGGAAGCCCATGCACCGGTTACTTCCCACCACGTTCGCATCCGCCGGATACCGGTAATAACTTCCTGTCCGGTGTGCAAGTCTATTTTATAATCGAACCATGTACCGGTCAGACGGACGGGCTTATTTTGGCCCTTATATTCAACGGACACGTTTAAAAACGGAGCATAGTCAACAACATTGTACGCCCAAAATATAGTCTTAATTTTATACAGCTCATCCTCGCGTAAATACTTTTTGGTACTCCCCGACTCTACTCCGTAAATATCATCGAGAAGCGAGGCCTCTTTATGCACGACATTGATATTCGCTCCGTAGGTTTTCAGCTCCTGATTTACCTTATCCCCTACTCCGAGCATCGTATTGAGCATTGCGCTTGAAAGACTCGCACCTAGCGCAATGGTAAACGCAATCATCGCCATCTTCCCTTTCTGACGGAAGAGGGAACCGGCTATCATTCTCCAAAACATAATTGCTATCGAACCTCCATCTGGATATTCCTATTTAAAGCGGTGCGCTTCCGCTTCAAGATCGGCTATCTTTATCTTGATCTTTTCATCGTGGATGATATACGCAACCGGCACAGGGTTACATCCGCCCGGGAAGCCGATAGTTCCCTTGTTCATCACGACATCGCAGAGTTTACAGATAACCTCCCCGTTCCGTTCAAAATATCCGGTAGGACCGCAGATATCGCACGCATCAAGTCCTACGCCATAAGAGCCTTCGCTCTTTTTAATGGCAATAAACCGGACTTCAATCCCCTGCTCCGAAGTATACGCATACCGGTGCAGCTTATCATCTTCCAATTCCGAAATAGGAATCATCGCCATACCGTCGGCAATCGTATAATTTTCCGGCGGCGAAAGCGGAACTTCTCGGTCGACATAGTGCCGCAACACAGACAGAGATAAAACCGAACCGATCAGCAAGACCAGCGAAAATTTCGCCCACCGGCGTGCGTTGCGCTTTTGCGCTTTCAGTTTCCGCAGTTCTGCATTGTTGTGATATGTTTCCGTAATTGTCCGGTTCTTCCGCCAGAGGATAATCGGCGGAATCATAATGAATAGGATAATTGCAAAGGTAAAGAAATTTCCATGGTTTACGACCGCGGCAATGAATGCAAAGATAAAGTCGTTGCGAGGAATAATCCCCAACGAATAGAGGCGCTGTAAAATAACAACTACTTGCGTAACACCGAAAATGCAAAGCGCTCCGGCAACCGATACCTTGAGTTCTATGGCCGATAATTTAATCAACGTTTTATAGATCGCTAAACCGGCGCACAGCATACACACAATACCGAGTACATAGCCTATCAGTCTGAATAAGACAATCGTACTTACTGCGCTCTCGCCGTAATTAACCAATGTGGTTGCCAGCATGATGATAACGGGAAGATAGTAAAACAGCATCGAGGCTGCATACAAGAAAATTGCCGCACTAAAAAGATTTTCATATATATGCGCTATCTTTCGTTTAAGATTGGGTGAAATAAAAAGCAGGATGAGTAAAAAGAGAAGTGCGATGGTAACAGGAACCATGCACCAAAAAGCGAAACGTGTTCTATTTATATAGTTGGGAATTGATCTAAGAATTGCTGAGACAATACTGCCGGCAAACCCCAGCAGGATACTTGCTAAAACGACAAGCCGTTTTTTTTTTCGGATTCTTCCGTTCTCTCGGACTCTTGAGTTTTAAATGAAGCAAATACAACGGCTAACACCAATGCAAAGGCGATACCTGCTTCAAAAACTCTTATATAAAATTTTAAGATGATACACCTCCAAGAAAAAACCGGCGGTAACCGCCACTCCTTCCCAAAATATACCTCTTAATAGGAGTATCTTGCAAAGAGAAAGAATAACGGTTACCGCTTAGTGCGGCAAAGCAGTTTCCAAAGCAACCTGTTCCGAAACGGAAGTTTCCAAACAGGTTGATTGTAAGGCATACCGATTAACTGTTTAAATGAACCGGCACCGCCTTAAAACTGCATACTGTTTACCACTGAGGTCCTTTCCATTCAAAATCTTTCCATTCGACAACGAGCGGTTCCGTCCAGAAACGGCCGGTAACACCGGTTTCTTTGTCAACGTGCAACAGGTAATCGTTACCCGGAGCTTTGATTTCGAATTTGACATTGTATTTGCCGAGACCTTCTTCGAACTTCATGTTTGCACCGTAGTGGGGGCCGTCATCGGCATTCATCGGCATAAATGCAACTTCCTGCACTTTGCTCGAGCCTTGCTTTTGAACATAAGCCTTAACATGAAGATACGGAACAAAGTCGCCTACGCCGTAACCGAGCGCTTTACCCTCATCATTTGCGTGGATATCCGCTTCGATGTGGCAGTCAGCTTCGTTCTTGGAAAGGCTGTTTCCGGCAGGTTCCATGTCAACCGGCTGGAAGTAAACGCCACCGATGTGGAGCGGACCAACATCCTGTTCGTCCCCGATTGGGAACTCATCGAAACCTGCTGCCTCTTCTGCAGTCGGTGCGGGAGCCGCAGCTTTTTGCTCTGCGGCAGGTTTTGCCATTTCCTGCTTTTGCGCAGGTTTGTCACATGATGCAAGCACAAAAGCGATTGCAATCAGTGCAAAAAGAAAAGATACTGTTTTCTTCATTTTGAAACTATCCTCCTAAATAATATATCTTTATTTTCTTTTTGTTTCACATTCATTACAGCCTTGTAGGACACCGGTTATTTTCCACAATCCGGCAGCCCAAAAGCAGTTGCCATCGGCGATCTCAAAAACTTTGCTTTTGAGATCGCCCTATATTTTTTTACTTTTGCCCAATCCTCGCCTTTTCAGCTTCAATTTGAGCACGCTGTTGTTTATTCTTTTTTGCATACACAACAGACATTGTGATAATCACCGCAAGCACGATAATCTGCGGGATGAGACTTTCATACGTTGCATAAATACCGAGAAAGTCCATTTCAAAACTCATCCACGGAATAACGGTCTTATTGACAACACCGGCAGCTTGCAGTTCCGACACACCTTTTCCGGTAAACGAAAAGCACATCGCATACATCAATATACTGGTAACCAAGAAGAAAGGCTTTAACGGCAACCGCACGGTTAAGAACCTAAATACTAGGAACACCGCAATCAAAACAACCGCTGACAGCACAATCGCCAAGATCATTGCATTCCGGCCGCTCGTTCCATGAACGGGAACGCCCTGGAAAAAGAGAATAAGCTCGGCGCCTTCACGCGCAACTGCAATAAAGGCCGCGAAAATTAAGACCCATTTATTTCCGGTAGAAACCGATGCTTCAACCTTCTTATGAATGTACCGCTCCCATGCTTCGGTTTCGGACTTTGAAAGCATCCAGTTACTGACATAGAACAACACGATAACTGCGACAAACATACCGATGCCTTCAAAAACTTCCTGAGCGATGCCGCTCTGAGCACCGGCAACAGCGCCGAACAAAAAGGCCAGCAGAATACTAACCAAGATACCGCCCAACGCACCGACATATACCGACATGATATATTTCTTTTTTCCCGTTTTTACAAGATAGGCGATAATAGCGGCGATAACAAGGATTGCTTCCAAGCCTTCGCGGAGTACCAATACAAAACAGGAAATAAACGTTGCAACAACTGCCGATTGAGCGGTATTTGCAGTCTCGCTGCCGCTTTCGTCCAACGTGCCGTCAAGCTCGGCTGCATCATGGTAAAGCATTGCAATAAGCTTATCTTTATGCGCTTTTACCATCTCGTTGTCTTTATCGCTGTAGACATTTCGACGATATTCATAAAACGCATTTTCTACCGTTGTCTTACGCGCACCGGAAAGGTACCCCATCGTTATCTTTTCCATCCCTTTAGATTCATAAAATCTAAAGTACGCGACGTTCACTTCGTCATACGCCTCTTTGGATTTCCCTTGAGTATAAAGATCGTAGGCATTATTGAGGTGCACTTCCATCTTTTTTACAATTCCTGTCCACGAATCCAGCACCTCTTCGTCGTTTGCGGCATACAGTCCGCTAACCGGAATAAATATGAACGATAAAGCGAACAAAATCGCGGCAAAGGCATGTTTTTTATTCTGTGTAATATACATAAAGCCCTCAACTAATTAGCTAAAACTTACAAATATGCCGTTAGTATATCACTCATAAAAATAATGTCAAGGGTTAAGCACAGTTGACAAAAATATAAATTGCAATTCTTTGCCGTTTGCAGTACAATGCCGCCCATGCGTGCAACAAAAGCGATTATCCATCTGGATAATCTGAAACATAACATTACCCAAATCAAACAAACCCTTGCCCCGGAAACAAAGATATGTTTACCGGTTAAAGCTGATGCCTACGGACACGGAGCCATACGGACAGCGATTGCAGCCATCAGAGCAGGAGTTTCATACCTTGCCGTCGCTTCCGTACAGGAAGGTATAGAGCTTCGAGAGGCTGGCATTGTCGCCCCCATCATTTCGCTCAGTCTGCCGATTTTGGAAGAAATAGATTCTATTATAGACTATAAACTGGAACCGCTTGTTATCGATGAGGAATTCATCAATGAACTCAATCGCGCGGCCGATGCGCAAAAGAAAACCGTTGCGGTACATCTTAAAATAGATACCGGTATGAGCAGGATAGGCTGCAAACCGTCGGAAGCGGTAAAACTGGCGACCCAAATTGTGCGGGCAAAAAATTTACGGTTGCAAGGCGTTGCAACCCACTTTGCCGTTGCGGATTCCGATTCGGAATCCGACCGCGCTTTTACAAAAGACCAGCTGGAACGTTTTAGCAATGCCGTCGAAGCAATCAGACAGACGGGCATACACATCCCGCTCGTTCATGCCGCCAACTCAGGCGCGGTGCAGATGATGCCCGAAGCCCGGTTCGATATGGTGCGCCCGGGGCTCCTCGCCTACGGCTACCTGCCCATACAGGATACGGCAACAGCTATCGACGTAAAACCCGTTATGGAACTGGTAACGCAGGTAGTGCTGATAAAACAGATACGCGCGGGCACCTGCGTTTCCTACGGGCGCAACTGGACAGCTCCTCAGGATACCTATATTGCAACCCTCCCGATCGGATATGCGGACGGTTTACGCCGCGCGCTTTCGCCCGGACTAAAAGTACGCATCGGCAACGAATTTTTCCCGATTATCGGCAGAATATGTATGGATCAATGCATGGTTGACCTCGGCGCGCACCCGTGGGTACAACGGTGGGATGAGGTGTGCATATTCGGCCCCAACCCGCAGGACAACAGCGCACAAACGCTCGCAGATATTGCAGGCACTATTCCCTACGAAATCACCTGCGGTATCCACAAGCGTGTTCCCCGTGTCTTTGTGAACGAAAGCCGATAAGCAGCCGCGCCCTATAGCCTATCTTCGGTTAATGTCCCGCATCCCAATGATTAAAAAAATAGGATATGTTTTTACGGCGCCGTCGATAATCTTTTGCTCAGTATATACGGTTTTGTTACAAATAACGTGCATACCGCTCTTACGAGCCGCATTCATAACCGCACCACGGTCTATTCCGTTATGAGGCGCCGTATTGGGGTAATGGAAACTCCCGTCTTCAAGATCGAGATCTGAAAGGCAGAGATATCCGCCCTCGGCAACATGTGAAGCCAAGCCGCAAACCGTTTTTTCTATATCGTCAACATGATGGAGCGCCAACAGTGAAACAATAATATCGTATGCTTCCGTAACGGTATGCTCCGTTAAATCGATGGTCTTTACACTGCCGCTCCCAAGCGTTGCAGCTTTTTTGCACACCTGTTCGAGCATACCGGCGGAGATGTCGGCAAACGTTACTTCAACTGCACAATCAACAAAATGAAATCCGAGCAAGCCTGTCCCGCAACCGAAATCAAGCACCTTGCTGTAAGGCTGAGGGCATATCTCAGCGATAATTTTTCTATATATCTCTTCCGCCCTCAACACCCGCGTGCGGTGTGCATCCCATTGCTCTGCTTTTGAATCGAAAAATGCCGTATCCATATACTATTCGGAGCTCCGGCTATACGGCGGCTGTTCCTGCCGGAGGCAGATTCTTTTCCGAAAATGCTTTTCCAAGCAAAATAGGCACAATCATGGAAGAAACAATAATCAGCAAAATGACCGGTGCAAAATATTCAGCCTGAACCATGCCGACGGCAAGTCCCTTTTGAGCTACGATAAGGGCTACCTCACCGCGCACCATCATTCCCAGCCCTATCTGGAGCGATTCCTGTCGCTTAAAGCCCAAAGCCAAAGCCGAACCGCCGCAGCCGATTATTTTTGCAATACAACCGACAAGCACAAAGGCGATCGAAAACCATATTAAGCTCATATTCAGTCCGCTTAAATCCGTTTTAAGTCCGATAGCAGTAAAAAAGAGAGGACTAAAAAACATATATGAATTGATATCTATTTTTTTCTCCATATAAGAGGCATCATGTAAATTGCAAAATACAACCCCTGCGACATACGCACCGGTGATATCAGCGATACCGAAGAAGCGTTCCGTACAATAGGAAAAAATCAACGCAACCCCCAACCCGTAAATCGAAATACGGTGGGTATGCGGATGCCGGTTATCATACCATTTAAAAATTCGGTAAATCAGGTACCCCACGACCAATGAAGCGCCAAAGAATGCTGCCGTTTTTATCATAAGTCCGAGGTAATCTCCCTTACCGGAGCTTGCGCCGAGCACAACCGTTAATACAATAATACCGAAGACATCATCGATAATTGCAGCGCTGATAATTGTTTGCCCGACTTCCGAATTTATCTTGCCCAGCTCTTTCAATGCAACAACGGTAATACTGACCGAAGTTGCCGTTAAAATAGTACCGATGAATAGCGCTTGATAAAATACGGGAGACCCGAAACCGTCAAAGCCCCAAAAGCCCAACGCCATAACCGTGCCTAACACCAATGGTACTACAACACCGCAGGCAGCAATCACGGTTGATTTTACGCCGGACTTAACAAGTGATTTCAAATTAGTCCCCAGACCGGCGGAGAACATAATCAGAATAACGCCGATTTCTGACATATACCCGATAAACTGATTGGTTTCGGCGTAGATAATATTCGGTTCGGCACCGCCGAAATTACGGAAAAAAGGCAGATAGCGTAAGAAAAGTCCTGCAACAATTTCCCCTGCAACCTGCGGAATATTGATTTTTTTAGCAAGCAGACCAAGGTACTTTGCAGCGATAATGATAATTCCGACGGAAAGGACAATTTGCAGCGCGATTTCTTCAATCGGTATTTCCTTAGCAGACATAAACAACTCCTTTATACCCGAAAGGGTATATTAAGGGCGCGTTGATTAATTCGCGTTCGGATTAACCAGTGGTTCCCTATTTTGAGGATCCATTATAGTAAAAAGGAAAAAGAACCGCAATATTTTACAGAAAAAGTTAAGCAAAAGATACAAATTTCCTTTATGCCCCGGAATTCCAAAAAAAAGGCTCATTTATCCGCAGCCTAAAGTCCGCTGCCGTAATATTGACAATCATACAAAGATATATAAGAATACTTCATGAGTGATGAACACCCTTGTCATCACTCATGAAATATAACCACCGCCATCTGTGGCGGCGCTGAATAAGAGAAGGTGTACATGAAATCAAAAAAAGTTCCGTATGCGGGGCTGTTGTGTTCAATTCTTTTCCTTTTTACTGCCTGTAAGGACAATGCCTTTATTCGGCGGATGCAGGATATGGAGATGGGCGTCAAAAATCCGTCTTCTATACAAGAATTGGAATCTGCTATACAAAAGTATCAGGGAAAGATCAACGAAATCCTAACTATGGAACAGCGGGTCGGCATTTGGTACAAAATACTCGGCCGCCGGTACATGGATAAAAAGATGTACAAAAAAGCGATTGAATCCTTCCGCAGCGCATTGGAATACTTCCCCGAAAATCAGCATGTGTTTTATCAAATCGGCGTATGTGCCGCTATTATCGCAAAAAGCACCCTCGATTACCCCAATATGAGCCTCGGCGAACGGCAAGCATATTTCGACCTGTCGGTCTCAGCCTATAAACGCGCCGTAGAGCTTGATCCAACCTATACACGGGCGGTATACGCACTGTCCGTACTCTATGTTTTTGAATTGAACCGGCCGGAGGATGCCATTACGATCATGGAACCGGTCGCCGCCCGCGAAAAAAAGCCGCTGGATTCCTTATTCATCCTTGGACGCGCCTATTACATGACCGGTCAATACGAAAAGGCAATAGCCGCCTACGACCGTATTATCAAAACGAGCGGAAGCGCCGAACAACGCGCCGATGCCGAACGGAACAAAGCTTTCGTAGAAAATGCACGGCGCTAACGGTCAACAACTGCTCGGCAATAGAATTCTACAAAAACTATAATAATGAATACAAAAACCGATTCTGAAAAGCGGAAACTCTACATTGCGCTCTCTTATTGCTCTTTTCTAAAGGGCAGCGAGCGCCTTTTACTTGCCCGCACGCTTGACACTTTGCAAGCACTTACAGTAAGTTCAATAGATACGCTGAGCAGGCTGATACAGCGGACACTCCGCACACGCAGTTATAAGCCCGAACAGCTGCCGCAGGCAGTGGAAAAAGCTGAAGCGCTGATGAAGTATTGCCGAATCAACATGACGTTTTACGATGACGCCGACTTCCCTCCCCTGCTGCGGGAAATTCCCGATGCGCCTTTTTTGCTGTACTACCGCGGCGTCTTACCGCAGACCGATACGCCCGCAGCGGCGATTGTCGGCACACGCCGCCCGACAGGAAACGGCATTAAGGCGGCACTGCAGCTGGGCACCGAATGCGGGCACGCCGGCATCCCCGTTATTTCGGGGCTGGCACGCGGTATCGACACCTTTGCGCACCGGGGAGCCTTGGAAGGCGGCGGCCTCACGACGGCTGTACTCGCCTGCGGACTTGACCGGCTATACCCGCAGAGCAATGCACGGCTCGCAGGCCGGATACTGGAAACGGGCGGGTGCATCCTCAGCGAATATGCGCCCGGGGAACTGCCGCTCGCCTACCGCTTTCCGCAGCGTAACCGGATTATTTCGGGGTTAGCCCGCGCAACCGTTGTCGTCGAAGCACCGGCAAAATCGGGAGCGCTCATTACGGCAGACTTTGCCCTTGAGCAAGGACGCGACGTATGCATATACGCCGGAATGCAGGATTCCGTACAGAATACCGGCTGCAAAAAACTTGCTGAGGACGGAGCGATTCCGGTAGAACATGCCGGCGACCTTTTACGAGAATGGGCACATCCGACCTTGCAGTATTTACAGAGAGAGCAGCACATACAACTACCTTTGTTTGAGAAAGGAGCACCATAATATGGCGAAGAAAACCGCAGCAAAAACGAAAAAAACAAACTTAATTATCGTAGAGTCTCCGGCAAAAGCAAAAACAATCGAAAAGTATTTAGGCAGCGGCTATACGGTTAAGGCTTCGATGGGGCACCTGATCGATCTGCCGAAGTCCCGTATCGCAATCGATATCGAACACGGCTTTCAGCCCGAATATATCACCGTGCGCGGCAGAGCTAAACTCTTAAAAGAGCTGCAGCAAGATGCAAAAAATGCTCAACACGTCTTTCTCGCAAGTGATAATGACCGCGAAGGGGAGGCAATCGCCTATCATCTGTGCAATGCGATACGGGAAAAATGCGAAGATGTGCCGATCAACCGTATTGTCTTTAACGAAATCACGCCGCAGGCGATTAAAACCGCCGTGCAGAATCCTATGGATATCGATGAGGCAAAGGTGAATGCGCAAAAAGCCCGCCGCGTACTCGACCGGCTTGTCGGCTACAACCTTTCTCCGCTGCTTTGGCAGAAAGTAAAGAACGGGCTTTCCGCGGGGCGGGTACAGTCGGTCGCGCTGCGCCTCATCTGCGAACGGGAAGCGGAGGTAGAAAGTTTTATCCCCGAAGAATTTTGGACACTGGAAGGAGCTTTTAAAAAGGGGAAAACAGCCTTTAACGCCCAACTCGCATTATATAACGGAGAAAAACCGGCGCTGAAGAACGAGCGGGAGGTACAGGCGATTATCGATGTATTGAGCGGAAAAGAGGCAACGGTTACCGATGTCAAAAGCACGCAAAAGACCATCAATCCGAAACCGCCGTTTACAACCTCCACGATGCAGCAAACGGCAGCAAATAGGCTCGGCTTTACCTCCCGTAAGACAATGCAGATTGCTCAACAGTTGTACGAAGGTATCGCCGTCGGCTCAAGCCGCGTCGGTTTAATCACCTATATGCGTACCGACTCGGTACGTATCTCCGATGTTGCTCTTACGGAAGTACGCAAATGGATCGGCGAGCAATATCCCGCCTACTTGCCGGAAAAACCCAATTTCTACAGCGTCGGAGCAAAAGCGCAGGATGCCCACGAAGGTATCCGCCCGACTTACGCTAATTATACGCCCGATTATCTGAAAGACTACCTCAACCGCGACCAATTACGTCTCTACGCTCTTATCTGGGAACGTTTTACTGCAAGCCAGATGACCGGTGCAAAGACTGAAACGCTCAGCTATGAAATTTCTGCAGGAGATGCCGTTTTTAGAACGGCTTCCACCAAAGTAACTGAAAAAGGTTTCTATTCGGTGCTGAATCTCCTCCTTTCAAAAGAAGAAAAGAGCAAGACGTTACCGGCGTTAAAAACCGGCGACACCCTGACGGTAGACAGCCTGACGCCCGAACAGCATTTTACACAGGGACCTGCCCGCTATACCGACGCAAGTATCGTTAAAATGCTGGAACAAAAAGGCATCGGGCGCCCCTCGACGTATGCGCCGATTATTTCGGTACTGCTCGACCGTTATTACGTTAACCGCTCCAATAAACAGCTTGTTCCCACTCAGCTCGGCAGAATAATTAACGATCTGTTAGTCGCAAACTTCAACGACGTAATCGACGTCAACTTTACCGCCGGTATGGAACAAAAGTTGGACGAAATAGAAGAACACAATGCCGACTGGTCAAAGATTATCGGCTCCTTTTATACCCCATTCATCACACAGGTGGATTCGGTGATGGCGCATTTAGGCAGTTTGAAAGGCAGCCTCGATGAGCCGACAAACTTCATATGCGAAAAATGCGGCAAAAGAATGATGAAAAAGCTCGGCCGTTTCGGTTTTTTCTTAGCGTGCGAGGGTTTCCCCGAATGCCGCAATACCAAATCCATTCCATTGGCTAAATGCCCGCGACCCGGATGCGGCGGCGACATCGTATCCCGGCGGGCAAAAGGGCGGGGCAAAGAATTCTTCGGCTGCACCAACTTTCCAACGTGCAATTTTATCTCTCATTTTAAGCCCATCAACGCAGCGTGCCCTAAATGCGGCTGGTTCATGGTTGAAAAATACGATAAAAAGAACGGAAGCTACAAAGCCTGTGTAAATCCCGATTGCGATTATCTTCATAGCGTTGTCGAAGGCATTGAAGACCGGGATATCGACTAGCCGATGAATACGGTCTTTGAAGACTACCTCGCCTACAGCGCAGGCGTGCGGCACTTTTCGGAAAAGACAATTGAGGCATACCGGAGCGACCTCAAGATTTTTTCCGATTGGCTTGCGGACAATGAGCTGTCCTTTACCGAAGTTACGAAAACACAGATACGTATTTTTGTTGCAGAGCTCGGTAACCGGCATTTTGCACCGGCAAGCATTAACCGTACTCTCTCCTGCATACGAGGATTGTACCGCTATGCCCTACAGAAAGGGCTCTGTACCACGAACCCCGCCGCAGTTGTCCGCAACCTCAAACAGCCGGATAAGCTGCCCCGCTTCCTCTTCCCCGACGAAGCGGAACGCTTCTGCGAATTTCCCAAAGAAGCGGGCATTCTATGGTACGCCCGTGATGCAGCGATCTTTTCGTCGCTCTACTCTACCGGCTGCCGCGCGGCGGAGCTGCAAGGACTCAAAATAACGGATTTAAAGGGAGATTGCAGCTGGGCAATCGTACAAGGAAAAGGAAGCAAAGAACGCAAGGTGTTCTTTGCGGACTTTGCACAGGAAGCGGTACAGCGGTATTTGACGGAGCGGGCAGAACTGATTGCATACCTAAAAGAACAGGACGGCTTAAAAACCGCGATTGCCGAAGACGCGCTTTTTTTAAACTGCCGCGGCGGCGCGCTTACAACGCAGGGCATCCGGTACATCATCAACCGATACACAGCCCTTCTCCCGAACTATAAAAAGCTGACGCCGCACGCTTTCCGGCACAGCTTTGCCTCGATGTTCATCACGCGCGGAGCAGACATACGGGTTGTGCAGGAACTGCTGGGACACAGCAATATCGCAACCACCCAACGCTACACCCACATCACGGCAGCCCAGCTCCAAGAGCTGTACCACAAAGCTCATCCGCACGGATAGCCCATCTTCTCTTTGCTTAATCGATAACAACAGAACCTTGGCGGAGCACGCGGGGAGTGCCGGAAGTCAAATCCACAAGAGTAGAAGGAAGCCCCTCAAGATTACCGTCATCGACAATTAACGAAACGGAATCCTCAAATTCGCGGCAAATCGCCTCTATATCGGTGAGGGGCGGGGTTCCCGAACGGTTAACACTCGTCGAATACACTGCATCTCCCGCTGCAGCAACGACACTGCGCAGCCAATCATCCGCGGGACAGCGAAAGGCTTGAGTCCCCTGCCCTTTTAACGGCACGATAAGCGTAAGCGGTGCAGGCCACAGGTTCAAAATATGTTCGGGAATTTTTAGATCGGTATAGCGGTAAATATCCGCCGGTTCGGCGATGAGGGCGATAAACGGTTTATCTTCAGCTCTTCCTTTAATACGGGCAATTGCCTCGGCAGTCTTACCGATCAACCCGGAAAATCCGTAAATCGTATCGGTTGGAATAACCACGATATTTCCACGCTTGAGTTCCGCAGCGGCGACATCCGCCGAATTAGACGCTTTTTTTTGAATACGCATTCTTTTTGCTCACAATCATCTGACACATAATCATGATAATGCTCATGGAAACGGCAATCGTTTTGCATACGGCATCAGGCAGATAGCGCGGAGCCTCTATCAGATACACGACACCGACATCCTCGGTGCGCTCCGCCGTCCCGGAAAAGTTCATCAATTTGATAAGCCGTTCGTTTTTTTGAACATAGCCCAATTCATGCGCATACACAGCGATGGTCTGAGGATCGGAAGACAAATTCGCGATACGAATATTCAGATCTTCCCCAATATCGGATAGAAGCTGTACGTGCTGCACAAGAGCTTCGTGCTGCCTTCTCAACTGCTGACATGCAAAAAAACCGCGTGCTCCAAAGCACATACTCAAAAAGCTATAAACAAACGCAAATACGAAGATCGGCGTAATAACTTTCAAATAAAATTTCATACTCGATTTTAATAACGGCAAAATAAATATTTTCTTGAATTTTATTCGAAATAAGGTACAATAGAAAGTTGAAGATACCGACTGAATCGGTAGGGGAGCACCTGTGAATGCCGGATTTTTTAGAAACTCTCGGCAAGACTTCCGTTTATGTTACTTATGTTATATACAGGGTATGCCGATACATGATATAATGACACAGCCCTTTGTGGAGAAAGTTTATGGATAATTTTAACAAAACCGATGATTTATATGATCCTAATTTTTCTATAGACAGTAAAAGCACGGAAAAATTGGATATGTATGGTGTATGGCTTAAGAAAAAGAAAGATAGTAATGAACCGCTCGATTCAGACGATTCTCAATTTGTAAGTACTTCCGACATAGAACCGGATCAAGATAGCATAAATTTTGATGATGATTTCTCTTTTTCGGATATGGCTGCAGATACTGAAATACCAGAACTTGACGAGTTGAGTGATATAAATACTTCAACCGAAATACCGCTGGAAACGCCTGCACCTTCATATAGCGATAGTGATACTTCCGATATTGCGCTTGATGAAAACAGTTTTGAGTCGTTGGATTTGGATGACTTTTTGTCGGATGACTCCTCTGCAGAAACGGCGCCCAAAGAAAGCTCCGAAGCATTTGTTGAAGAAGAACCGATAGATCTTGATTTTACCGAAATTACCGACGATACCGAACAACATTCTAACACCAATGAACTTCCGGCAGGGCTCGAAAACTTCAGTGAAATTTCTCTTGAAGATTTTGAAGACGCAGCGCCGGCTGAAAGCTCCGGATCAGACGACGGTTTTGAGACAGTCGATGATTTTAACGATATCTTCGCAGACGACGCTTCCGAAACGCAAGAAGCCGGACACAGCGAACAAAAAGAAGAGACCGTTTTAGACATTGACGTTACAGCTGATGATGAAGGAGCCAAAGAGCAGCCGCTTTCGGCACTATCCTCACAGATTGTAGAAGATAATGCCGATATTTCGATTTTCGGTACGGAGACAGACGACAAATCTCCCCATACGGAAGAGCCGGCTTTCTTTGACGATGTTGAAGCTGTTAAAGAAGATTTACTTTCAACACAGCAGGTTACCGAACCTGAAGCAGAACCGGTGAAACCTGCTTTGGAAAAGGATTCAAAAGAAACTATGGATACAACAGCCGTACCTTTCCAACGCACCGCCGCTGAACAAGATAAAGCAACCGAATTACTGATGCAAATTGCTCACGAAATCAGCGATCTGAAAGCAGAGCTGAATAGCTTAAAAGCCGGTATGACGGCTCAAGCGAAAGTAACCTCCGAAGCACCGGTAAAAGACGCTGCTGCACATACGGAAAACAAAGCTGCCGATACGGAAAGTTCGGGCTTTTTCAGCGATGATGACACGGACGAAACGATTGCCCTCACCGGGGATGAGCTAAATAATATCCTTATTACTGCGGATTTCACTGAAGAGCGGAACGCCGAGGATGGAGAGCGGGCATCTGCCGATGAGGAAGCTCCGGCAGAAACAACCGAAACCTATGAAGTGCCGCCCGTACTTACAAAAGATATTGATCCGGAAATACAAGAAACAGCCTCTGCCGATCACGCTTTTGAAGACAGTATAGCGGAACCGGCTTCGGAAGAGACAAATAACGATTACAAACCTGAGGCGGAAGGGGAAAAACTCCTTGCATCCGATCCCGTCTTTAATGTAGACCCCACACCCATTACATCGCTGCCCGAAGATCTCAGTTACCTTGACGATCAATCGGAAGTTACGGATGAAGATATGGGGCTTATTGACGGAGATACGGAAGATCATCAAGAAATAGCCGAACTTGAAGATATTGAAGACGCTGAGTCTGTGGATGACGATGCCGATTTTGAAGATATCAATATAGAATCCTTCGATATTCCCACGGAACAGGAAATTGAAGTTCCCTCTGAAGACATGGAAGCGGTTGACAATGAAATACAGTCTTCTAAAGAAATGAAAGAAGAACGCACAATTCATGAACTTCAAAATGACGAAGATTTCCCGAACCCGTTTGACGATGATTCAGCTGCCGGCGAAGATTCGATAAAAGAAGAAATTATCGAAGAACCGTTTATCGCAGAAGTTCCTGCTATTGAATCGGAAGGCGAAGAAGCTCAATCCGGAGCCCATGAAGATACGTTCGAAGCATTGGACACCGCCGCTGAAGATGCAATTCCAGAGCTTGAATCGGAACCGGAAACCGAAAGCGTTCCCGAAGAACCGAAACAGGAAACATTGTTGCAAGCTGCGAGCAGAAAGCGGGAAACCATTTCTATTCCGTTGGAACTGAAAAATGAGATTAAATCGGTTCTTTCCTACATGGATCAACTGTTGGAAGCCTTGCCCGAAAAGAAGATTGAAGAGTTTGCCAAATCTGAATATTTTGAAACTTATAAACATCTTTTTGAAGAATTAGGCATTTCCTAATAACAGAAACTTCCTAGCGCCGCTATGCCCCCCTGCATAGCGGCTAATTGCTTTCATGCCTCCTTTTCGTCTCCATTCAAAATACAACCCTCACAAAGAAGCCGAACAGTTTGCTTCCGCTATTGAAGGCAATCCGTCGATTATTGTCATAACCGAGCCGGGAGAATCCTACCTTGCATCGGTACTGAAAGCAAAGTTTCCCTCTACAAAATGTATTGCAGTGCGGTATAACGAAACAGCTTTTGCCGATTCCGATACCCTCTGGGACGCCGTTTGGCGGCCGGGAAGCGGCAATTTGCCTTTTTTCTTACTTTCACATATACCCGATGAAAAATTGGCAGGAACCCGCTTTATCAGCTGGAAGGCTGCCGATAAAGCTTTTCCCGATGCGGCGGATACAGTCTGGAAAAATATTCGGAATACAATCGATATGCTGACGAGCATCATGCATACCCGTTCATTCTTTGGAAATAAGTGGCTTCAAAACACGATCAATAACTTTATCGGGCTTGAGCAGCCTGCAGCGCTGCAATTCGGAACACAGGATTTTATCTTAGCCGGGGCAGGCCCAAGCTTAGAACAGCTCACTGCAGCACAGGCTGCCCCCTACTCTATCCTTGCCGTATCATCGGCTTGTGCAGCGCTGACGGCGCGGGATATCCCGATAGACCTCTGCATCAGTACTGACGCCGGCTATTGGGCATTACCTCATTTTGACCGGCTGCCTGCAAGTGTTCCGATTGCCTTTCCGCTCGAAGCGGCAATTCCCGCATCGATACTCAAAACGCATCCCTGTGTTCCGCTTTCATACAATTCTCCGCTGGAATCAGCGCTCTTTACGGCAGCAAACCTACAGCCGCTTACCGCCAGAGAGAACGGCACTGTAACAGGCACAGCCTGCGAACTACTTTTACGGCATAGCAACCGGAACATCATACTTGCCGGCGTCGATTTGGCAGTTGCAAAAGGTTTCAGCCATGCACAGCCCCATGCAAGTATCGCACGCTTGTTTGCCGAAACGAACAGAGTACATCCGCTTGCTGATGCACTCGCCGTCCAAAACTTTGCAGCGCAATCGCTTGAAACCTATCGGCAATGGTTTTTGCAGCTGCCGCCGGAATCTGCACGGAGACTGGCCCGCGCGGGTACGGGTGGAGCGCCGCTTCCAAATATCAAACCGGTTGACCTGACAGCGGGAGTACGGGGTAAGGCACGGATTTCCGTAACATCCTACCCTGCACCATCCGCTCAGGAGCGCACACGGATAGTGCATTCCCTACTAAACACACTGCGTACCGAAATACCTGCGTTAATTGCAGCGGAACCGGCGCAGCTCGCGGAAGATACGGCAACCCTCGAAAAACAGATGTGCGCCTTATGCAGCTATACTGCTTACTGTAATGTGATAAAAAATCCTGCGGATACCAAAGCGCACACAAACTTGTCGGAACAGGTAAGCCGCATACTCGATGCGCTCATCAAAAGGATAGAAGCATGACGGTTTTAGAGATGAACCTCACTGCAATACGCCCTAAACAACCGGAACTCGCAGAAAATATCCAACGCTCTCAAGTAGGAGCTGCCTATAAAGGCGTCGTACCCGCAAAAACAGGGGAGCCGGTGCCGCTTTTTGCATCGGGACAGGCGCTGCAGTCCCTGTATAATCCGGTACGTGAGGCAGAACGCGCCCTTACTTCAGCAGCCGGTTTTATGCTTTTTTGCGGACTGGGCAACGGTATCCACATCAAAGTGTTTTTAGATACATATCCGCAATCATTTTGCGCAATTACGGAATCGGATTACGAATCCTTCAAGCAGCTGCTCTCACTCATCGACTATACGGAGCTGTTAGCCGATAGCAGGGTCTTTCTCTTGCCGCCCTGCACAAGCAGCGCTTTTGAGACCGCACTTACAGCAGCCTATTTGCCGGCCGTACACGGCACCTTCGGCTATCACATCCTAAGGACATGGAGCGAATACTATAAAGCTCAAGTAAAAGATTTACCGGAAAAGATCGAACATGCACTCAAAAAAATCAAGGCGGATTTTTCGGTTCAAGCACATTTTGGAAAAATCTGGCTGCGCAATATCTTTTTCAATTTGCGCCTTGCAGGTTCCGTCAAACCGGCATATCCTCACACTGATACCGCCCGGACAGCGCTCATATTGGGCGCAGGCCCAAGCTTGGAAGCAGGCTTATCATTGTTGAAAAAAAAGCGGCAGCAGTACACGGTCTTTTGTACCGATACAGCCTTTCCCGCCGTATGCACAAGCGGTATTACACCGGAATTCTTCATCGCACTTGACCCGCAGCATATCTCATATCAGCATACCATCGGTGTCATACCTAAAGAAACGACAGGCATCTTCGACCTTTCGGCACAACCCGCCGGAGCGCGCCGCTTTTACAAAAACGGCAACGCTTTCTTTTTTACGGCAGGCGGGCACCCGCTTGTCCAAACAGCCGCGCTTTTCTCCCCTTTTCCGCCGCTTGCTACGGGTTCCGGCACTGTTGCCGTCGCAGCCTACCATGCGGCACAGGCACTCGGTTACCGGCATATCGAATGCAGCGGAATGGACTTTGCCTATACCGGCGGCAAGGCATATAGCCGCGGTACCTATCTTTCGGCGCAATATGCCGGCAGTGCAGCACGTATCAGCCCTCAAGAACACTCGTTCATCCGCCTCATGTTCCGTACCGAAACCTACAACGAGCAGACAACGCAAGGCATCACCTATCGAACGGCACTTTTGGATTCTTACCGGGCGGCTTTTGAAGCGGAAAAACACAGTGCCACCCGCTGGCAACCCACTGATTTTCAACAATTCCCGTACACGGCATTTCTTGCATCTTTTAGTAAAACCTTACAACAAAACGGCCGGAATGCCGTCATGCCGCTGCTCCCTGCACTTGCATGGTGTAAAGCTCATAGAAAAGGAAATTTGACCGATATGGAACTTGTATCGGAATTCATTTCGGAGTATACTGATTTATGATGAAAAAAATATTGATGTCAGTCTATGCCGCATGCGCATTGCTTGTTATTATTGGAAGTTTGTTATGGTTTGTTTTTACCCTTCACAGCGATTCTGCTGCGGGAAAAACGGAAGCATTGAAGAACTTTAAGATATTTGCTCAGCATACCGGCGAGATCTTGTCGGAATCCGCTCAAGAAGGTAATCCTGCCCGTCTGCAAGTACAGCTTGAACAGTTATGCCGTAACTACAGCAAATATGTACAAGCGGTTCTCATTAGAGATAGTGCCGGTATCGTATTTACCTGGCCGAAAAACACCGATATTTTTTCATATAATGAACAATATGTAGTCGAAGTAAAAAACCTGCCGCTCTTTTTTACTGCTGCTCAAACGCATATTCCGGTTAAAGAAACGGGTAATACCGTGACCGTCCATGCGGCGCTCCAAATGCTTCCGATTGAAACGGTCTTTAACCGCGGTCAAATAGTATTCTTTCTATTACTGCTGATTGTATTAATGACCGTCTTGGTGTTGATCTTTTCATATATGGATATCAAATCCGCAGCAGAAAAAAAACCGGAGCTTAAAAGTGCTATACGCACTTCCGAAACGGATATAACCGATTCGAATACCGCTCAGTCAGGCGAGTATGCCACTGCTACAGCAACTAATGAGCCGCCAAGCATACCACAGGCGGAAACTTGTGCCGAACCGGACAATTCAGCCTCCTTGCAAACAGAAGGTTTAAGTATCCGTGCAAAGATGCCGAATACTCATGAACAACCTGCAACGGAAAAAAATAAGGCGCAAATATCTACGACGGTCTCGTCTTTACCGTTAAACGAACAGCTTGAATCGCTCAACCGTCTCCATATCTACGATGATGAACAGCCCCAACAAAGCGCCCCCGAATATCAAGCAGGCTCACAACATACCCAGCTTGAAAACAGCACAGCAGATCGGCAAAGCAACACAGATAAGGATACGGAACGTCCGGTATCCTCAAATGGCGCTGAAACGGACATTTTACAAACGGCAGAGACTCCGCAAGCGGATAGTAAACAGGGTTTTGACGCGAGGAATTACGGTTTCTTTGAAAATCATACACAAATATTGAAAACCTCAACCGAAACACAAGAATCCGCAAAAAAACCGCCCGTTACTACCTTCGAGAACACACCGCTTTCAGGTGCATCACGCAGCAGCAGTCATTCGCTTGAACAAGCTACACTCATCGAAGAATTGACAACGGCAATTACCGAAACAGCTGTAGCCGAAGAGGACTTAACACTTCTGCTCATTCATGCAACCGATATACCTCATAATCAGCAAATTGTTCATATGCTGCGTTCAACACTCGACCGCATCCATAAGGTGTTTGTTTTTAATAAAGATATTCTCGGTATTATTATCTTTTATGCACCGTTGGATCAGGCAATGCAAATTGCAAGTAGTCTCTATGACGAAATTAATGCGCTCTTGGATGATTCCGCTAAGAAATCACTCGGCATCGGGCTTACGACACGGGCAGGGCGGCTTATTCCTGCTCCCCGCATGATCGAAGAAGCCATGGCTGCAATCGGCAAGGCAACCCAAGAGGGCGGCGATCCTATTGTAGCTTTTAGGGTTAATCCGGATAAATACCGGCGATGTCTTGCACGGTTAAGCTAATATACATTGAATCTAAAACCGGTTGACAGAGTAGTATACTCTTATTATTATGCATTTGCCGTTTACCCAACGGTAGCGTCTTTCCTCTAAGACGATTTTATAAGATATTCCAAAATACAATGGATGGTTCACTATGAGTAACAAAGTTTCTTTCTTTTTCGGAAATCGTTTTTTATCGGCCGCTCCTTTTGATGACGACGATGATTTCGATGACGACTTTGACGATGATTTCGGCAATGATGATTTTGACGATGATTTTAGCGACGACGACTTTGATGATGATTTCGATGACGATTTTGACGACGACTTCGATGATGATTTTGACGATGACGATTTTGATGATACCTATGACGATGATGACGGTTTTGAAGACGACTTCGACGAATAAGTGATCGAAATAAAAAAAGGGGCTGCTGAAAACGGCAGCCTCCTATCTATTAAACAGAAGCAGAGTCTTTGCGGTGTTGATGCAGAAATTCAAAATCAGCAAGGTATTGCAGACGGGACTGCACCAGATACAGCAATTCATTATACATATCAAAATTTACTTCCAGCGCAATCGGAAATACATACACTTCAGTTTCATTACAATACCGTTTAATAAATTCAGGATCGTTTACAAAGCCCAAACTGATCATATTACTGATTCGGTCGGCACACTTGAGAACCTTTGCCCGTTGTGATCCATGCCTGATAATATGCTCCAAATATTCAGGTTTTGACTGCCCCGGACGACGGGTAACTTCCATAACCAATTCATAGACGGCGGAAGATTCCGAATCGATCGATAACAATTCATTCACATTAAAATCCGGCACATCTTCCAATACATCATGAACGATTGAGGCTTTCAGCAAAATGCTGTCGATATAGCCATAATCGATAAGCGTACCCATTGTATCGATTTGATGTCGAAACATATTACCGCCTGCATGGCGTGCTTTTCCCCGTAAACTGGTCGCCAAATGAATATAAGGGGCAAGATACATCCCTTTTAATAGTGCTACTTCGTGTTGTTCCATCTTCTTATCCTTTTTTCGTTATACGAGGTCTTGCAAATAGAGCGTGAACTTTTCAATCAGCCGTTCCGCTTGGCGCAGCTTTTCTCTTTCCCCTTCGACAACCTCAGCCGGTGCATGATCCGTAAAATTTGCATTCGAAAGCTTTGCCGTTAAACGGGACACTGCCTGTTTTTCTTTTTCGAGTTCTTTGGTAAAGCGC
Organism: Treponema sp. OMZ 857; assembly: GCF_024181085.1. Taxonomy (NCBI): domain Bacteria; kingdom Pseudomonadati; phylum Spirochaetota; class Spirochaetia; order Treponematales; family Treponemataceae; genus Treponema; species Treponema sp. OMZ 857. The sequence goes on along the minus strand of NZ_CP051147.1, from coordinate 983,095 downwards.
GCAGCCAATTGACTGCGGTCTACCTCGGTTCCGGTAATGATAAAGGCTTCAAAGCCGGCTCCTACCGTCCCGATGGAATTTGCAGGCTTAGCGGCAGGGGTTTCGATAAACGCGATATCCGCGAGTCCCGCCAATAGCTTAATTAAATCGATATTCTCAAACGCGGCGGCCGCGGGAGAACCTGCTTCGATATAGAGCGCGATATGCAACTTGAGCTGAGGATCGATACCGCATTCTGCTCTGAGCGCACGGATAAGCCGTACGATATTTTGCAGCGCAGTAAAGCGCGCGGCAGCAGCCGTATCGATACGCTCTTCGCAATAGATGGGATAATCGACGGTTATCAGCGCCTCTGCACGGTGTGAAGCTCCGGCAGCACAGTGTTCGGGGAGTTTGCGGTAGATTTCTTCGGTAACGAAGGGAAGCACAGGATGCAGCAGCCGGAGCGATTCTTCCAAAACGGCAAGCAGTACCGAAGTTATGCGGTCTTTTTCCGCATCATCTCCGCTCCTATAGGAAAGTTTTGTCCCTTCGACATACCAGTCGCAAAAGTTATTCCAAAAAAATTCATACACGCCCTGCCCTATCTCGTTATAGCGGTATCCTTCAAAGGCTGCCCGCACATTTTGGACCGTTTCGTTGAGGGTATGATAAATCCATCGGTCAAGCTCGGTTAATTCCGATGCGGAAACGGGAACAATGCGCCGCCCTTCGAGATTTCCTAAGATATAACGCGAAGCATTCCAGATTTTATTTGCAAAGCGGGAGCCGAGTTTAAAGGATTCGTTGTCGATAAGGATGTCCTGCCCCTGCGTACACATAAAGGTAAGCGTAAATTTAAGGGCGTCGGCGCCGTACTCGTCGATAATATTCAGCGGATCGATACCGTTACCGAGCGATTTGGACATCTTGCGCCCCTGCTTATCACGTACAAGACCGTGCAGGTAAATATCACGGAAGGGAACGGCATCGGTAAACTCCAGCGCCGCCATAATCATACGGGCAACCCAGAAGAAGATAATATCGTGGCCGGTGATGACGGCGGAGGTCGGGTAATAGCGCTGCAAATCCTCGGTTTTTTCAGGCCAGCCGAGCGTCGAGAACGGCCACAGCCAGCTTGAAAACCACGTGTCGAGCACATCGCTATCCTGCTTGAGGGCGATGCTCTTACAGTGAGGACATTCGGTTACATCTTCTACCGAAACGGTCATCTTACCGCAGTCTTTACAATACCACACCGGTATCCGGTGCCCCCACCACAGCTGCCGCGAAATACACCAATCGCGGATATTTTCCATCCAATGACTGTAGGTATTTTCCCATTTTTGCGGATAGAACACGAGTTCGCCTTTTTTCCACGCGGCAAGCGCTTTATCTGCAAGCGGCTTCATTTTGACAAACCATTGCTCCGAAAGATACGGCTCTACGACGCTGTGACAGCGGTAGCAGTGCCCTACGGCATGTTTAATGTTTTCTTTCTCTTTAAATAAGCCCATCGCCTCCAAATCGGCGATAACCGCTTCACGGGCGGCTTTCACCGTCATGCCGCGGTATTTTTCGGGTACCGCCGCATTGAGCGTACCGTCGGAGTTTAATATATTGATAACTTCGAGATTGTGCCGCTTGCCGACTTCCCAGTCGTTGGGGTCGTGGGCAGGAGTTATTTTTACAGCGCCCGTCCCGAATTCCTTATCGACATAGCTGTCTGCAACAATCGGAATACAGCGACCGGTCAGCGGCAGCACGAGCTTCTTTCCTATTAAATGAGTATAGCGGGGATCGTCAGGATGTACGGCAACCGCGGTATCGCCCAAAAGCGTTTCGGGACGGGTTGTCGCTATTTCGATATATTCCGACGCAGAGGGAGCCCCGTTTTCATCGGCGAGGGGGTATAAAATATGGTACATCCCCCCTTTGGTCTCCTCATGGTCGACCTCATCGTCCGCAAGCGCAGTACCGCAGGAAGGACACCAGTTAACCAGATAGTTGCCGCGGTAGATAAGTCCGCGTTCATAGAGGGTGACGAATACGGTGCGGACGGCATGGGAAAGCCCTTCATCCATCGTAAACCGCTCCCGTGACCAATCGACGGAAGCGCCGATTTTACGCAGCTGATTGGTGATAATCGAGTGGTGCTTTTCTTTGACCTCCCACGTGCGTTTAAGAAAGGCTTCCCGTCCGAGGTCGTGCCGTGTTTTGCCTTCTGCCTTTAGCTGGCGTTCAACCACATTTTGCGTTGCGATACCGGCATGGTCGGTACCGGGTATCCAGAGCGTTTCATCCCCCTTCATGCGGTGGTAGCGGACAACGACATCCTGCAGCACGTTGTTTAAACCGTGTCCCATGTGGAGAACTCCGGTTACATTGGGGGGAGGAATGGCGACGACATATCTGCCGGTACCGTCAGTCTTTTTTACCGGCTTAAAACAGCCCTGCTTCTCCCAATCCGCATAGATCCTATCTTCAAAATCCTTAGGATTATATGCTTTTTCCAATTCTATCGTGTGCAATATGTCTTCCATGACGCCAATCTCCTGCTTCGTTTTTCTACAATAACTAGATATTTTAGTTATTTTTCGGTTATCGTTCAAGGGTATGCGGTAAGTTGTGTGCGGGCAAGCAGCTAATCAATTCATCCTGTTTCATTAAAATTCGGTTTCCAATGCATTCGCTTTGCATATTGTGCTATTAAAAATAAAAAAATATTTTGAAAATTTTGCACTTATATAGTATAATACGGAATTGTACTGGCAGTGAGCCGTAAATAATGGTAAAACTGTTAGATACAGAGGTTTAGCTTTGGCTTCCCAAAAACGGAGCCACGGTTAAGCATGACTTATTTTGAGGAGGCAGATATCTATGAACTATGTTTCAAAAGTATCTCACAAAGTTGTATTGGCTGTACTGACGTGCAGTCTATTGGTTCTTGCAAGCTGCGGCGGGAAAAGTACCGCGACGCTCAACAAGGATAAGCCGCTCGTATTCTTTAACCGGCAGCCGTCCGATCCGACGACCGGTGCAATCGACATGACGACGATGAACTGGAACGACAAGACCTACTATGTCGGTTTTGACGCTGCTGGCGGCGGAGCCGTTCAAGGGGAACTGATTATGAACTTCCTTGCAAAGGCTGACGCCTCAATCGACCGCAACGGCGACGGTGTTTTGGGCTATGTACTGTGCATCGGCGACGTCGGACATAACGATTCCAAGGCGAGAACCGAAGGTATCAGACGGGCGCTCGGTACGTGGGCAGGTTCCACCGATCCGGGAGTAGTTCAGGCAGGTTCTCTCACCATCGCAGGAAAAACCTTAAAAGTCGTAGAGCTTGAAGGAAAGGCGATGACCGGAACCGACGGTTCTACTTGGAATGCAAACGCAGCGACCGAAGCAATGGGCGGCTGGGCAACCAAATTTGCAGACCAGATCGACATGGTTGTTTCCAACAACGACGGTATGGCAATGGGCTGTTTACAGGCTTCAAACTATCCGGCAGGCGTTCCGATTTTCGGTTATGATGCAAACGCAGACGCGATCGAAGCAATCGGAAACGGCAAACTTTCGGGAACCGTTTCTCAGAACGTAGACGCACAGGCAACCGCAACATTGCAGGTATTACGCAACTTGCTCGACGGTTTAACCGGAGAGGACGTATACACCAAGGGTATCTCCGTCGCCGATAAATACGGCAATAAGATCACCGCGCCCGTACAGTATTGGGCAGACGTAAAAGCCGTTATGGCGGAAAACTCAGGCGTAAATGCCGAAAACTGGCAGAACTACTCCGGCGGCAGCCGCGACATGGGCATCAAGCAGACACAGGCCGATAAGAAAAAGGTATTGTTGACAATCTACAACTCTGCCGATAACTTCCTTTCTTCTTCGTATGTTCCGGCGCTGAAATACTACGCTCCGCTTTTGAACATCGACCTGACCATCGTACAGGGCGACGGACAAAACGAGTCCAGCTGCTTGGATCGCTTTACCAACCTGAACAACTTTGACGCATTCGCCGTCAATATGGTAAAGACCAACTCCGGCGCAGACTACACCGGCAAGCTGAAGTATTAATAATTGGTAATGTATAATGGGTAATGCATAATTTTCAGATGATAAGTTATGCATTACCGTTTTTTTTTCAGGCATTGTTCTCCGTCATTCGATACATATTGTCCTATGGCGAAAGCAATGTTTACCGTAGAATGTATCAAAGGTATAAAGAAGAAAAAAAGTTGTTGAATGTACTGCACAGGGGGCTTTGCGCTCCGAAACCGAAAAAAACCATGTAAGGAATAGCTATGGAAGACACGGTACTTGAAATTAAAAATCTTTCAAAGTCTTTTGCTAAAAACAAGGTATTGGAAAATATCAGTTTGACGGTGAAAAGAGGGGCGGTGGTCGGACTGATGGGAGAAAACGGCGCCGGAAAATCGACGATGATGAAGTGTCTGTTCGGGATTTATGCGAAGGACGAAGGACGCTTTTTCCTTGAGAATAACTTGATCGATTTTAAGTCTCCCAAGGATGCGCTGGAAAACGGTGTGGCGATGGTGCATCAGGAGCTGAACCAATGCCTTGACCGTACTGTGATGGATAATCTCTTTTTAGGAAGGTATCCTGTCCGGTTTGGCGCGGTGAATGAAGTGAAGATGCAAAAGGATGCAGATGCGCTGTTTGCGTCTCTTAAAATGAATGTGAATGCACGCACGATTATGCGCACGATGTCCGTTTCGCAGCGGCAGATGGTAGAGATTGCGAAGGCTGTTTCGTATAATGCGAAGGTTATCGTGCTGGATGAGCCGACTTCTTCTTTGACGGAACCGGAAGTTATTAAACTGTTTTCTATTGTACGGTCGTTAAGCAAGAAGGGCGTATCGTTTGTATATATCTCTCATAAGATGGATGAGATTTTTCAGATATGCAGCGAGGTGGCAGTGCTGCGTGACGGGCGGCTGACGCTGGCAAAAAATATTCACGATACGAATATGAATGAATTGATTTCGGCGATGGTCGGACGTTCGTTGGAAAAGCGCTTCCCCGATGTGGATAATGAGGTTGGAGAAGATTATTTTGAGGTGCGGAATATTACGACCCGCTATGAACCTCAGCTAAAGGATATTTCTTTTACGGTAAAAAAGGGAGAAATTTTCGGACTGTACGGGCTGGTCGGCGCGGGGCGGAGCGAGCTTTTGGAAAGTATCTTCGGCCTTCGCACTATTGCGTCGGGCGAGATGCTCTTGGACGGTAAAAAGCTTCATTTTTCCAATGCGAAGGAGGCGATGGACTATAACTTTGCGCTGGTAACCGAGGAGCGGAAGTTTAACGGGATGTTCGCCAAAGCGTCCATTAAATTTAATACCGTTATTGCGAATATTGAAACCTATAAAACATTCGGCGTGCTGTCAAACCGCAAAATGCAGGAGGCTGCCGACCGTGAAATAAAGACGATGCACACAAAGTGTGTTTCTGCGGATGAGCTGATTAGCGCATTGAGCGGGGGGAATCAGCAGAAGGTGATTATCGGCAAGTGGCTTGAACGCCAGCCCGATATTCTTTTGCTGGATGAACCGACCCGCGGTATCGACGTCGGAGCTAAGTACGAAATTTATCAGCTTATCATCAATATGGCGAAAGCGGGAAAGACAATTATCGTTGTTTCGAGTGAGATGCCGGAAATTTTAGGCATTACGAACCGCATTGCCGTTATGTCGAACTACCGCCTTGCCGGTATTGTCGATACTGCTACCACCGATCAGGAAGCGCTGCTGCGTCTTTCCGCTCGGTACTTATAATTGGACAGCTGAAAATCATTGAATATAATTGAACACGGAAATTTACCGGAGGATAGGATGAAAGATACACCCGAAAATACTACACAGTACACGTTTACGCAGGAACAAATTGCGCAGGCGGATACGGCAAAGCTCTTGGAGGAAGATGCCGTTCTTGCCGAGTATACGGAGCGGCTTGATGCATTGCGCAAAAACGGAGTGAACAAGGTTTCCGCATTGACGCAGGAAATTGCCGCCGTACGCAAAAATAAATTGATAAGCGCCGAGGAAAAAAACACCCGGATTGCAGCGTATCGCAAGCAGATTGAAGAGGCTAAGACCGTTGCGGCGCGGTATAAGGATGAAGAAAAAGAACTGACGCATAAAGCGATACAGCGGGTGAATGCGCTTTCCGACGCTTTTGAGCAGGAAGTAAAAAAGAATGAAAATGCAAAGGCGGCGCGGTATAAGCAGGAATACGCGGAGAAGGTACAGAGCATTACGGAGGCGGCGGAGAAAAAGAAGCAAGAGATTACCACCGCTTTTGCAGGGAAAAACTCCGGGGAAGAACGGCGGGAAGTACAGCAGGAACTGACCGCTGCACACAATGCGTTTAAGTCCGCGCTTTTCGATGCGAAAAATCAGTATGAGGCAGCGCTCGGAAAGTGTAAAACGGCAAAACATCAGGTGTATGTCGATCGGGTACAGAAAAATATCCATTTGCGCAACAGTAAAACCAATTTTGCCGAGGACTTTAAACTCGGCTTAAAGGATTACGCCTATAAGTTTACCCCCGCGCAGTTCTTTTTAGCGAACGGATTGTATATTGCGATTGCGATCTTCTTTGTGGTCTGTATTATCGTTGCTCCGCTTTCGGGAAGCGGCAATTTATTGACAATTTCCAATATCCTGACGATTTTGGAACAATCTTCGGTGCGTATGTTCTACGCGCTGGGTGTTGCGGGACTTATCTTGCTTGCCGGTACGGACTTGAGCGTCGGGCGTATGGTCGCGATGGGCGCGGTGGTTACCGGTTTAATCTTACATCCGGGAACGAATATCGTAACGTTCTTCGGTATGGGACCGTGGGATTTTACCGCGCTGGCGATGCCGGTACGGGTAGTGCTTTCGCTTGGAATTTCCATCATCCTCTGTGTGATATTCAGCGCTTTTGCAGGCTTCTTTTCAGCGTGGCTGAAAATTCACCCCTTTATTTCGACGCTCGCGACTCAGCTGATTATCTACGGTCTCTTGTTCTTCGGGACGAGCGGTACACCGGTCGGTTCCATCGACGCCGGTATTAAGGACTTTTTCGGCGGCCGGTGGGTGCTCGGCGTTGTAGGCGGCGAATTGGTAACCTTCCCCAAGCTGATTATCCCTGCGGTTATCGCGATTGCGATTGCGTGGTTTATCTGGAATAAGACCGTACTCGGCAAGAATATGTACGCGGTTGGCGGCAATGCCGAAGCCGCAAGCGTGAGCGGTATCAGCGTATTCAAGGTAACGATGAGCGTGTTTATTATGGCAGGGATTTTCTACGGCTTCGGTGCCTTCTTCGAGGCGTTTAAGGCGAATGCGAGTGCAGGTACCGGACAGGGGTATGAGCTGGACGCAATCGCGGCCTGCGTAGTCGGCGGTATTTCGTTTAACGGCGGTATCGGTAAGCTGGAAGGCGCGGTGCTCGGCGTTATCATCTTTACCGGTTTAACGTACTGCCTAACCTTCCTCGGCATCGACACCAACTTACAGTTCGTGTTTAAAGGCTTTATCATCATCGCCGCCGTCGCCCTCGACAGCGTGAAGTATTTGAAGAAAAAATAAAGCGCATCGAATAAACGTATCAGGCCGTTTTTTACATCCCCGCAAAATCAGGAGACTGTTCAAGCAGAGTTGAACCTCTTTGCGGTTCAAATGCTTGCCCAATCTCCTGATTTTGCGATTTATGTTTACTCGTCTGATACGTTTATTCGGCTTTGGAAATAAATTGCGAAAAATTTTAAAAATTTTTCGCAGAAGGAAGGCGGTGGTTCCACGCAGCAGCGATGTTTTTGCACTGAAGGTAATTTTTACAATTATTATTTTTTTAAAGCTCTTCTTGATCGGTTTTTTAAAAGGCAACGGCATAGAAGTAAATAACGTGCAATTTCCTGAAGTTTTTACCGCTTATAAGGAAATGGTTGAAAAACTGGGCATTAAAAAAATGCCTCCGCTGTTTGTTATTCAACACGGCGGCATACTCAATGCTTTTACCATAAAGTTTTCCGGTAAATATTATATTGCGGTTTATTCTGATGTTTTTGAATTAGTCAGCTCCGATATTGAAGCTCTAAAATTCATCATCGGCCATGAATTGGGGCATGTTAAACGGAATCACCAAACGAAACGGTTTTGGACATTTTTATCTTCCTTCATTCCGTTTCTAACGGCGGCCTATTCGCGGAGTTGCGAATTTACCTGCGATAATATTGGTAGCGATTTATCCGATAACGGAGCTGTTGCAGGGCTTTTAGTGTTGGCTTCGGGAAAAAAGCTCTATAAATGTGTTGATATGCGGACTTATATTGAAAACGCAGCGCAACGCCGAAGTTTTGCCGTATGGTTTACTGAAATCTGTTCAACTCATCCGTTTTTACCTGCTCGTCTTTTAAATGTTGAAAAGAGTATGGAATAAACACAACGAAGACAGAGGAGATGGAAAGTTTAAAAAACGCATCATTCAAAATGCATGCATGTCTTTGAGCAGCAAGTTTGACCTCAACCGGTATGTTCTCATAAGTCGGCTTTAAGCCTCTCATGTTGCGGCGTAGATCGTAGGCGTAGTATGAGGGTATTAAAGCCCGACTGCAACCACCTTATGAGAACATACCGGTAAGCGCCCGTTGAAAGAAACTTTTCCGTAAGCCTTTTGAAATAGACTGTCCAGAAGTGTACACGGATGTACACTTCTGGACGCGAGTTTTTGCTACGCAAAAACATCGCTGCTGTTTAGAACCACCGCCGTCCGTGGCGGTTATGCTCCTCCAACGCTTTTGCAAATAGGCGGTGCAGACGCTAGGAGCCTAGCCGAAATAAAGCGGAGGCGTACTTTTTGTACGTCGAGCATTTATTTCGGCGTAGCGACAACGCAGATGCCCCGCCTTTCCAGCGCTTTTGCAAATAGGCAGTGCAGATACGAGGCGCAGAGCGAATAACACCCGCAGGCTGTTGAAAAGCGTACTTCCGTGTACGCTTTTCAACGACAAGTTTTTTTGGCAAAAAACTTGCTTCTGCATGGAACCACGGACATCCTTGTCCGTTCTGAAATACCATTTGCCGTTAGCCTTTTGAAATAGACGATGCAGATACAAGGAATACGGTAAAAAAGTACCGCAGGCGTATCTTTGATACGTTGAGGACACTTTTTTACCGTATGACGCAGTAGATGCGTCGTATATTTTCAAAAGGACTCATTCTTTCCAGACCTGGAGAACCCCCGGCTGCTTCCCCAGCTGTTCGATAAATTCATCGGAAGAAGATACTTTCAGCTGCGAAGAGCCCTTCACCTGATAGACGGTATCGTTATCGGTAATATGGATAAAAATATCGCAAGTGCCTTGCGCGCCGAACAGGAAATCCTTGAGCGGCTGGAACTGTAAATCGGTTTCGATGAGCGGATCAAGCTCAAGGTGCACCTCTTTAATCGAACGCTCTTTTAGCTCATCGATGCTGACCATCGATTCAACGAGGAACGACGGCGTATCGCGCGAGCAGTCCACTTTCCCGATAAGGCCGCACACTGTTTCAGGCAGCGCATTGGCGCGGTTTTCTTCCCACACCTTGGAAAAGAAGGTTAAATCGATGGTACCGGTACGGTCTTCAAAGGTGCCGAAGCCCATCCATTTGCCGTTTTTAGTCTGATAGGGGCGGATGCCGGTAATCATCCCGACGATGGTATACAGCTTTTCTTTCTGCGCACGCCGGAAATTAATCAGCTCCAAAGTAGCGCTGCGGTCAATTGCCTTTTTGTACTCATCGAGGGGATGGCCGGAAATATAAAACCCCATCAGCTCTTTTTCGATACGGAGCTTTTCCTTTTGCGGCAAATCGTTGACCTGCTTAAAGGTAAAATCGGAAAACTCTTTAATGCCGGTGTCCTCAAAGAGGCTGGTTTGACCGACTGCCGAGCCCGCCTTTTTCTGTGCGCTGAACGCCATTGCCGCTTCAAGATTATCCAGCAGCTCGGAACGATTCTGACCGAGCTTATCGAAGCACCCCGTCTTGATAAGCACTTCCAAGTTCTTTTTATTCACGGTGTGCAAGTCCAGCCGATCGAGAAAATCGATAAACGACTTGTAGGGGCCGTGCGCGATGCGTTCAGCGACAATATCGCGGGCAGCCTGCTCCCCTACTCCCTTAATCCCGAGCAGCCCGAATACGATATCTCCCTCATAGACCGAAAAATATTCTTCCGAGGTATTGATGTCGGGCGCGTGAAGCGCAAGTCCCATCTTATTCGCTTCACTGATATACTCCGGCAGCTTATCCGTCGAGGTAATTTCATTGGTGAGGTTGGCCGCCATAAACTCCGCAGGGAAATTCGCCTTGAGATAGGCGGTTTGATACGCCAGTACCGAATAAGCGGCGGCATGGCTCTTGTTAAATCCGTAACCGGCAAAGGGAATCAGAATTTCGAAGATACGGTCAGCGTCTTTTTCCTTAAAATTGTTCTTTACGGCGCCCTCGATGAACCGCGTTTTTTCCTTTTCCATTACCTCTTTTTTCTTTTTTCCCATTGCGCGCCGCAGCAAGTCCGCCTGCCCGAGGCTGTAGCCGCCGATGCGCTGCGCAACCTGCATAACCTGTTCCTGATAGACGATAACACCGTAGGTTTCCGCCAATATATCCTCCAGACAGGGATCGGGATATTGTATCTTGGACGGATCAAACTTGGATTCGATGAACTGATCGATGTAGGCCATCGGCCCGGGACGATAGAGGGCGTTTAAAGCGATAAGGTCTTCTATTTTATCGGGCTTTGCGCGTTTGAGGATGTTTTGCATACCCTGACTTTCAAACTGAAAGACTGCAGCGGATTTCCCTTCGCCGAGCATTTTAAACGTCGCCGCATCCTGCTCATCAATTTGAGCAATAGAGAAGTTCGCATACTCCCCTCCCCGCTTTTTGATAAGGTCTTCCGTGTGCTTAATCAGCGTCAATGTCTTGAGACCGAGGAAGTCCATCTTGACCAAACCGCAATCTTCTATTAAATCCATCGTAAACTGAGAAGCGGTCTTGCCTGTCTTGGAATCCTTGTACAGCGGTACATAATCGGTCAGCTGCGTTTTACCGATAACGATACCCGCCGCATGGAGGCTCGTGTTCCGGTTGAGGTCTTCCAGCTTTTCCGCAATGGAAAAAAGCTCCGTGTACCGTGGGTCGGAACGCATTTCGGCGAGTTCGGGGACATCCGCAAAGGCTTTTTCAAACGTGAGCTTGGGATCGGAGGGCATCATTTTGGTGATGGCATTTACCTCGCCGAGCGGAATTTCCAATACCCGCCCGACATCCTTGATTGCGGCTTTCGGCTTCAATGTTCCGAACGTGATAATCTGACCGACGCTTTCATCACCGTATTTTCTGCGGACATAGTCGATAACCTCCTGCCGCCGTTCGAAGCAGAAGTCAACGTCGAAGTCCGGCATGGAAATACGTTCGGGATTAAGAAAGCGCTCAAACAGCAGCTTGTATTTGAGCGGGTCGATGTCGGTGATCCGCATCGCGTAGGCGACAATAGAACCCGCCCCGGAACCGCGCCCCGGTCCAACCGGAATGCCGTGCTCCTTCGCCCAGTTGATAAAATCCCATACGATAAGAAAGTACCCGACAAAGTCCATCTTCATGATAATACCGAGTTCATAGTCGGCACGCTGGGTCATCTCTTCGGTAACGGGATTGTAGCGTTTTTTTAAGCCCTCGTGTACGAGGTGGGTAATGTACTCTTCTTTTGTTGCAAAATCTTCCGGTATCTGATACACGGGAAGGAGCGGCCCCGGCTGCGGAATTTCGAAATTACAGCGCTCTGCAATACGGCAGGTGTTGGACAGCATTTCGGGATAACCGGGGAAGAGCTTTTCCATCTCCTCCGCCGATTTAAGATAGAATTGATCGGTTTCAAACTTCATGCGGTTGGTGTCGGAGCGGTTCTTTTTTGTGCCGATACAGAGGAGAATATCCTGCGCAACCGCATCCTTTTGCTCCGCATAGTGAGCGTCGTTCGTTACCACCATCGGCACGCCTATCTTGCGTGCCATCTCAATCAGCATCGGCGCAACCTTCTCCTCGTCGGCGATGCCATGCTTTTGCAGCTCGATAAAGTAATTGTCGATGCCGAATATACTGCGGTAACGTCTGACATGCGCTTCGGCCTCAGCCTTTTTACCCTGCAACAGCAGCGACGGCAATTCTCCCGCAAGACAGGCTGAAAGGCAGATAAGTCCCTCCGAATACTGTGTCAGCAGCTCCTCGTCAATACGCGGTTTATAGTACATACCCTCGGTGTAGCCTTTGGAGCACAGCACCATCAAATTCCGGTAGCCGGTTTCGGTTTCGGCAAGCAAGATAAGGTGAAAGTATTTGCGGACGCCGGTATTGGTATTCTCCGGCTTTCCGAAGCGGCTGCCGTTCGCAACATACACTTCGCAGCCGATAACTGGCTTTATTCCCTGCGCCTTACATTCACGGAAAAAGCGCAAGGCGGCAAACATATTGCCGTGGTCGGTCAGCGCGAGGGCTGTTTGTCCGAGGTTCTTAGCGGTTGTTACCAGTTGTTTTATGGAAGAAGCGCCGTCCAACAACGAATAGTCGGAGTGCACGTGTAAATGAACAAAATCTTGAGGCATACCTAAAACTATAGCAAAAACGGGGGCAAATGATAAGAGGTGCGGAAAACGAAAACGCATCCGATCATAATTCTTAATTATGAATTACATGAATGCCTGCGGGGCAGCGGAAGACGAGGAACGTCAGGTATCCTCCGAAAAGTCTATCCGTGACGGGATTCGGTGTAGCCGCTGCGTAATAGTGCGGGGTTCCCGTGGTGACGAACTGCGATAAGCTCGGCAGCGATGGAAACGGCAATTTCTTCAGGTGTTTCCGCTCTGATGGGCAGCCCGATCGGTTTATAGATGGAATCGAGGTACTCTTTGCCGATACCTTCATCGGCAAGCAGCTTTACAACCGCAGCATTTTTTTCAAATGAGCCGATCATGCCGATATAGGCAAGTTTCTTACCGCACAGATACCGCAAGACATCCGCATCGCAGCGATGCCCGCGGGTTACCGCAACACAGTATACATTTTCGTGAAACTGTAGGACGGTATGAGATGCCGGTACAGCTCCTTGAGGCGCAGCGATGCCGCAGGACGGCGAATTATCGTACGCTGCCTGATTATTTTGACCCGATGCAGCCGTTTCTTTGAGAAAGAGCTGTTCCAGCGGACAACAGAGCCGCCGCGCTGTCGGAAACAAATCTTCCGTAATACAATCGGCACGGTCATCCCAAACGGTAACGCGGAAACCGATAAAAGAGGCAATCTTCGCAAGCGCACGGCCGACGTGTCCGCCGCCGAAGATAAACAGTTCAGGATCATTCCCGATCTTTTCAAGATACACTTGGATAGAACCTCCGCACGCGAGACCTTCCTCTGCAGTAAGATTTTTCTTTATGATACAGGTAGTATCGCCTGTTTTCAGCATTTCACGTGCCTTTTTGATAACTTCATGTTCGGAACCACCGCCGCCTACCGTACCGCGGATACGCTCCGGAGTTACCCACATCGACGTTCCGGCTTCCCGCGGCGAAGAACCATGCGCTTCGATAATTGTGCATAATACGCCCGTAATACCATTTGCCGTATCGGCTGTAACATACTTTAAAATCTCGGTATCCATAGACTATTTATCCTCTTTTTGTTCCAGCGCTCTCTCGTTTTCAAGAATCATCGGTATATCCGTGTAAATCTCTGATTGATACGGACTCTTTGTATTCAGCATATTTTGGGTATTCAAATAGGCTAAGCCGACTGATTTTGCACGGATCATCGTCTGAGGATTTCTGGTTAACGCATCCCACGCACGGGTAGATTCCGCATATAGCGCAAGTGCACGCCCATTCTTCTGAGAGTCGCCGGTTCGCTCGGACAATCTGCTCAGCGTCGCACCCAAATTATTAGCCGTATGCATATAGCGTTCAATAAACGCAGCATCATCAGGGCGGGTATTGGACAAAGCTTGTTCTTTCCGCGCACGCTGTGCATTCAGCAATGTTAAAAGCTCCTCATACGCAGCCAAAGCAGCAAAATAATCACCCCGCTTAAAGAACGCATTTCCGAATCCGTACAGCAAATTCTTATCGTGTGCTTTTTCTGCATACGCATGACTCATGGCTTCTATTGCCTGCCGGTAATTTTCTTGTTGATAATGTATATAGCCGATTCGGTAATTTACCGACGGCGTGTTATACAGTTCCTTCACCGCATTTTGATAGCTGTCGAGCGCCGAATCAAAATTATACGAAATAAAGTAGTCGATGTCGCCGTAATCTGCATAGAGTTTTCCGATAGCTCTGTTCGGCGGCAGCGGTTTAAAGGCAGTATATTCCCGGTATATATTCAGTGCATCAGCATAAAGGGTTTGAGCCTCAAGGTATTTTTTCTGATCTACCAGCTGCTCTCCCAACAGGCGCATTGCATCGACATAATTACCGGTACGCCGCGCAGTCATGGGGGCGGCAGTTTTGAACAACTTAATCGCCTCAGTCAAATTTTCGATCGCGCCGTCCTGCTTATTATTGTAGATAAAGAAGCGGCCTAAATTGTAATAGGCTTCCGGCATCGTTTTATCCGTCTGTACGGCTTTTTCCAATAGCATACGGACATCGTCGATTTTTGAGCGGAGTTTTTCGGAATCGAGCGGTTTAGGATTATACCGCTTTTCGAGTAAATAACCGCTCAACTCAGTGAGATTTGCCGCTCCGATTTTCGTTATACGGGAAGAGAAATGATCTTTGAGGTTCAGCACTTCTGCCAGATTATCCGTGCGGATAAAATAGCGCATCATCCGCGCAAGGAAGATATCGTTTTCACCATATAGCTCGATCAACCTGCTGTAAATCTTTACCGCCTCACCATACTTCTCAGGCTCTTCATCAGCCCAATTCATAAACACATCACCAAGGGCGAGCATTCCATCTTTATCATTGATATGCTGATCAAGAACACGCCGGCGCAAAACCGCCTCAGCTTTTTCGTAATTACGCAGATCGGTGCTCAACATATCTGCATATTCCAAGCCGCCCTGCTTATCGTTAGCAAAGTCGTAAATCAGGCGGAGATACATTTTTTCTGCAGCAGTAAATTGTTTTTTTGCTCTAAAAGCACGGGCATACGAGAAATACCATTTTTTCTTCCGCTTATACTCGCCTGCCCGATTAAATTTTTCTATTGCAGTTTCATACTGACCGTTCTCCAGATAAGAATATCCGGTCTTATAGAGAGATTCCGACTTTACCGGTTTATAAATAAACTGCCACGACAAAACTGAAATACAGAATACGAGAATCAGTGCAATCGCGGTCATAACCGCCACGGGCAAGAATCGGTGCATGAACCAATATTTAAAGGTCTGCTTTTCTTTTTCGTAGTCTTCAACACTCTGCCGTTGAAATCCGCGCGGAATAGGAATCGATCTATTGATTATCTTTTCGAGCTTATTGACAACTTTTTTAAGAGAATCTTTTTCCAATACAAAGCGGATAAAGTTCATCTTATTTTCGGGACGGTCATCGCCGTTGGCGATATAGTCCTGAATAGCAAGCTGCACATTAAACGGGAAGGTTTCAAGCTTGTTTAAGAAATTGAAATAATCATCATCCGATATTGTTAAAGCTTCACTGTCATCCGAAGAACCGGTGCTCTTGGCGATAACGGAATCGAACATCTGCGAATGAGCATCTGCCGAGAAATCTTTAAAGTTATCGGGAAGGTTGAACTGATCGTCAACGACTTCGGTTATATTGCTGTCAAGCGGATTTTCTTCCAAAGAAAAACCGCTTTGGTCGCCGCTATCGCTCTCCGGCTGACTAAAAAAGGTATCGGTTATGTGCTCCGGCATCCCGATACCGTCAAACCCCGTATCGGCCTGGGAAATCGGCGGAATACCGATAGGTTCGGTATCCGGAGTATCCATACTAAATTCAAATGACGATGTATCCGTTTCCTCATCCGGCGATTCGGCATCGGATGATATAGGCTCATCCCTGTTTTCGGAATAAAGTGCAAGCTCATCCATATTTTCAAAATTATCCGATGAATCGGCACCAGCGACTGCAGTATCGGAATGAGTAGAAGCATCGCCCCCTGTCATTTCATCTGATACCGGAAATTGAGCGCTTTCTTCATCTTCTCCCATATCTATATCGGGAATATTGAAATGTGAAATATCTTCCATTGCATCCAAATCATCGGGAATATCAGAATCGCTTGAAGTATCCTCAGAAAGGGAATCGAAAGCCGATAAATCGATATCGGGAATAGTAATATCGGGGATGGTACGTTCTTCTTGAAGTGTATCATCACCCGCCGGCACTTCATCATGTTCATCCAGCGTTTCCACATCTTCCGGAATAATATCGTCATCGGCTGACGCAGATTCATTTACCTTTATCGGTTCGGGAGCAAAATCAAAGGAAGAAAGCATATCGTCAAAATTAAACGGATCGTCAGCGCTTGGCGAAGCGGTATCATCAGATACCTCAGGCAGATCACCGGCTTCGGACATTTCCGGTACATCTTGCGAACTATCACCGGCAGACAGTCCGGCTTCATCGAAATCGGGTGCACTCAATTCCCCTAAACCGTCGAAAGAATCCGTACCGGTGCTGGAATCGGCATCGTCAAAACCGGTATCAAAGCCGAAAGAGTCGTCAAATCCATCGGATATTCCATCCGCTCCTTCCGATTCAGCGGTATCTGAAGCACCTGTGTCGCCTCCGGGAAGATCGTCAAAATTAAACGAAGAAAGAAATGCGTCCATGTCTGAGGTATCCGGCATTCCTTCTTCGTCAACAGGATACGCGTCTCCAGTTACCACTTCGGGTTCATCGGACGCAGTACTCGGTTTGCCGGATTTTTGCGGCGCTGCAACGGTATCATCGGAAGAGATACTATTACTTTGTGAGGAAGTGCCGTTGGTACCGAGATTATCAAAATCAATGGGAAAGGGGGTATCCATCGATATGTCGGGTGCATCCGTAACCGGCACGGTATCAAACATACCGGAGGTAGGTTCGGTATGCTGTTGCGATGCGGGTATAGACTCGGAAGATTCGTCAACGGTATCGCTTACGGAAGCCGTCTGCTCCGGCTCCGTTGCAGGCAGCAAGGCATCAAGATCAATATCAGGTACCTCTGCCGGATCCGGAGGAGGGAGTTCGTCATAAACTCGTTCACCCCACCGAGCGGTTATTTCATCTTCATGAGCAATATTTTTCAGATCTTCTCTAAACTTCGTAATTTCATTTAAATTCGGCATAAACGCGCACAAAAGCCCCTTTCTCTTGTAATTTCGGTATTTTTAGCATATATCTTAAGGAAGCGCCGTACAGGGGGCGCCTCAAAAGCCTATTGCCTTTTTGTCATCCCCCTAGCAATTCCCGCCGGATGCGGGGAGCCGGATTATTCTTTGTAATACTGATTAAATACCTGCGTGATATAGGCTTGATCCGCCACGCCGCCCAGCTCGCGAATGGAATGCATCGACAAGATGGGGTTTCCGATATCGACCGTCTTAATCCGCAAGTTTGTCGTCGTAATCGGCCCGATGGTTGAACCGCCTTTTATATCCGAACGGTTGACAAAGTTCTGACACGGAACGCCGGCTCTTGCACAGAGATCTTTAAATATCCCTGCCGAAATTCCGTCGCTCGCATAGCTCATCGAAGCGGCAAGTTTTACTACGGGGCCGCCGTTTACAAGCGGGAAGTTGGTAATATCGTTTTTTTCGGGATAATTGGGATGGTAAGCATGCGCCTGATCGGCGGAAATAAGGAAAGACCTGCTCAACTGCTGCTGGAACAGCTCAAACCACTGCTCACCTGCCTCGCACTGCGCAATCGTAATCCGCTTGAGCGTATCCGCAAGGAACGGACTTCCGGCGCCCTGCATTGTTTCCGAGCCGACTTCTTCGTTATCAAAGATACAGGCGGCTTTAACATAGTCTAACGGAGCATCTTGTGCAATCAGCGCATCGAGGGAAGCATAGGCCATACCGAGGTTGTCGATTTTTCCCGTCGAAAAAAATTCATCGGAAAGACCGCAAAAACTTCCCGGCTGCGTATCGTACAGATAGAGGTCAAAATCGAGGATTGCGTTCACCGGTACATGCAGCTGCTTGGATATGAGCGAAACGAGATACCCGTCTTTTTCAAATTTCTTATTGATGATGCCGAGCAGCGGCAGCACATCTTTTTGTCGTTCAATTTTATACCCGTCGTTTACCTCACGGTTCATGTGGATAGCGAGGTTCGGTATAATGAGCGGAGAGCCTTTGAACGAGAACAGCATTTCTTGAGGCGCAAGCGGATCATCAGTCCGTATAACCACACGTCCCGCTGCAGAAAGCGGCCGGTCAAACCATGTTGAAAGAATTGCCCCGCCGTATACTTCGGTATTCAGCTTGAGATAATGATCCTGCACCGTTACTTCGGGATGCGGTTTTATCCGCAAGCAGGGGGAGTCGCTATGACTGCCGACGAGCTTAAACCCGCGCGCTTTCTTCCCGCGGCTCATCTGCCATGCAATAAGAGCGCTGCCGTTTGCAGTGACAAAGTACTTTCCTGCCGGTTTTAACTGAAAGGCATCCGAAAGATTGAGACGGGTAAAACCGGCAGCCTCAAGCTTTTTACCGGCATTTTCAATCACATGATACACCGACGGGCTTTGATCGATAAACCGCATCAGTTCACGGGCATACTGTTTTTGCATCGCCATATCTATACTCCTTAGGGGGTTGTCCTGATTATCTTCTTTAGTATACCTGTCTTTTACGATTTTGGGAAGGTTGCGGAATGGAATTATCGGGAGTCCTGTTTTGAATCTTGACAATTATGCACTTTAGTTCATATAATCAACAACAAAGATATGTGGTATGTTGATTCATCGGATGAATACGATTCTTGGTTTCTAACTTTAGATGAGGCATGTAAAGAAGCTGTATTAGAACGCGTCCTTTTACTCAAACAATACGGCCCCAATCTTCCTCGTCCGTATGCAGATGTGCTCCATGGTTCTAAAAAATATAAGAACCTCAAAGAACTTCGCAATCAAACCCAAAAACACGTGCTAAGAATTGCTTATTATTTTGATTCGGCTAGAAAAGCATTTTTGCTTACCGGTGGAGATAAAAAAGGGAAAGTGCATGATAAATTTTATAGGGATTTGATTGCAGAATCCGAAATAATCATTGAAAGGCACGAAAAGGAGTTGAAAAATGAAAGACGCAATAAAAATGATGGAAAGTAAGATGTCTCCCGAATCGGTAAGACGTGCACACATAAAAGCCGAGCAGGATATTATGGCAATTCGACTTGCTCAAATCCGTGAAGAACAAAATATAAAACAATCGGATATGGCTTATTTTACCCAATCGTCAGTTTCTAAAATTGAAAAAAGAAAAGATATAAAACTTTCTACTTTGATAGATTATCTTGATAGTCTTGGCATGGGATTAAAAATTATCACATATCCTAAAGGGACAATTTCAGAAAAATCTGAGAAAGTATTGTTGAGCGTTTAATCAACGTTCAGCCTATAAAACTCATACCTGTTCAAACGAAGCTTGCAGATAGGCAAGGCGGATACGGCGTACCTTTACGGTCAGTTCCTGATTAAGTTCCGGTTCGGTATCCAGCGTGATATCGCCTTCGTATCCAAGGGACGGGATAAAAACATGAGCTTTTTTGCCCATCGCCTCAAGCACAACCGCCGTACCGCGCCAATCGGGGTTTTGCAGCAAGTACACGAGCGTCCAATGCTGACGGGATGCCCGTTCCGCAGAAACGCAAGCGCGCCCCGCCACATCCCCCGCTGCTATTTTAAGGATGAGTTCTGCTGCAGGCGTTAGCGGTTTACCGTCAATATAGTTTAACAGCTGGCGATGGCTGACTAAATCCCCATAGCGGCGGAGCGGGCTTGTTACCTGTCCGTACATCGCAAGCCCGAGCGCAGCGTGCATCGACGGAATGGTACCCACGCTGCGCGGACGCATGGCGCGCCGCTTCCTGTATTCCCCGGCAAGGCCGGACGGCAGCTTATTCGGCAGTTCGGGCGCCTCCTGACTGATGTATTGAAACGGAATACTATGCTGAAAGGCAAAACGGGCTGCTGCCTCTCCTGCAAGCAGCATCATTTCTTTAATCATTGCAGCGGCTTCGGTCTGGTCAACAGGCTGAACCTGCGCCCGTTTTGTGCCGTCCTGCTCCGTCAGTGTAATCGATACTTCGGGAAAATCGATGGATACGGCGCCTGCATTTTCCCGCCTGATGCGGTTTTTCTCCGCTATGGCAAAAAGCGGCGCTAATGCGGACGAGTCTTTTTGAGCATCCGCTTCTTCATACGTCATCCTGATAACCGAAAGCTGAGTGCGGTGGATACCTACTTCTTCGATTGCACCGTCGGCATCGAGGATCAGCTTAAAGGAAAGCGCATAAGATATCGGCTTTAGCCCAAGGGCAAAATAGTCAACCGCTTTTTCGCCGAGCATTCGGGCAGCTCCTTCCGGCGTGTACAGCGTTGCACCGCGGGCGCAGGCATCGGTATCGCTTTGCGTATCGGCCTGAATGGTGTCGGCAGGGTTTGCGATGTGAATCCACAAGTATGTCCCGTCAAAAGAAACCGCATCGTCGGGATCGGTACTGCCGGGATTGTCGATTGCATACGCAGGAATTGCCGTCAAATCGAGCGGCGCTGCGGGAAACACCGGCTCGGGAATATCCGCTTTTGACGAATGAAGCGAATGCCCGAAGCGTGCCGGATAGGGATTTTTTTCAATAGGCCAAAAAACCGTTTTTAACAGAATATCGTGTGCCTGTTCGGGCGTTTGCTCCAGTTTTGCATCTTTTAATATTTTGGAAGCGGAAGAACTCCCCAGCGCAAGCGCCTCAAGCTCTTGAAAAAACGGCGTGTATAACTCTTTGCTTTCGGTAAAAGGCTTTCCCTGCATACAGGTGCGGAGTGCAGCGATAAAATCCTGCCTCAGTTTTTCAGCCTGAGCTTTTTCAGTTTCCTTTTGATTGAGCCGTTCTATTTCCGCCTGAGAACGGATACCGATCGGTTCTGCCGGCGAAGTACAAATAAAATACGGTGAAGTACACAGCGTTTGCCATACCTTCCAGCTTTGCTCCGCTGTATACGTTCCCCACAAGAGCTCTGCAAGCTCAGCGAAAGACGGCGTTTCTCCTTCAAAGAAATCCGCTGCTTCGGCAAAATCCGCAGCAGGTACTGCGGCATCGAGCGCTGCTTTAATACTCCGGCATTCTCCGCCATGGAGCAGCACAATATCTTTTTCGCGAACTTTCTTTGTGCCGGCTTCCAGCGTAATTTCAAACTTATCAGCTTGCACATCGGTAATAAGTGCAGGTTGATTCTTATAGAGGACAAGATTACCTTTTTTCATTGATGTTCCGGATTGTAATGTTTCGTACTTTGTTATTACCGTATATCACTTGTAAGAGATTTCCCTGTTTGTGATACATCAGAGCATCGCAGCTGCGATACACCGCCTTTCCGCATGCTTTTTCAAAAGCCTCACGGGAATCTCCGGTACGTATTTCGTTAAAGAGCGAGAGTGACGATGGAAAGCCGATACTTATTTGCAGTACCGCACCATCCTCATCTTTAGAACGGATGATGATCTCGGTATTAAGCAGACGATACAACCAACGTTCACTGTAATAATTGTAGATAATGGTAGACGGTCTATCCCAAGCGCTCAATAGTTTATCGACCGTATCGCCGACGGATACCTTGCGGAGAACAATCGGAACAGCGGTTTCAGGTTCTTTTAAAATATCGGCAAGCCATTGCCTTTCTTTTGCAGCGCCTGTTTTATTGTGTAATTTTTTTAGGATACGGAAATAATTGCAGCGGATCAGCCGTTCATCGGCAGGAAATCCCGTTGTTATAAACAATACTTTACCGGTTGTTTTTCGGACAGATGAATAGAGGCAATCGGCAAGCAGCTGCTGCGCCTTGGTATAGTCTTTTCTTAGCAGAGACAATAGCGCAGCATAGTTTGCCCGTGCGGTTTTATCATCGGCTCCCGTATGAAAGAGATCAGCCTGTTCCGCAATACTGAGTACCGCATTCCGCTCATGAGTCAACGGAGAGGATGCGAGCAGATACGCATAGCTCGATGCGATTCCAGCCTCGTATATCATAGTAAGATAATCGCTATATGCTTTTTTTGCCTGCTCATATAGAGCACTGTTACTCCGTGCCGGCATTGTCTTTGAAAAGTAGTCGGACTGTTCATCGTCATCATTTTCAAACATAAAATCCGCCGACTGAAAGAACGCAAAAACCGATGCATTATCATACACTGCAGCAGGAAGAATAGTTGCCATCTCCGTATCCCGCTTATCAAGACTGTTCAGCCACTCCTGATGAGCTACCAAGGCATTCAAGCGATTGATATAAAGACTCTGCGGGAAGATCTGTAGTACATTACCCAACACGGTACGGGCATCGGCGGTTCCTCTACGATTCTGCAGTGCAAAGAGCACTCCGGAAATTTCTTCGTAGAGATGCGTAATATCTTCTCCGTTGCCATTCAACTGCTCAAGCCGTGCAGCAGGTTTTATGGAACCGGTTGAAAACGCTGCAAAGACTTTTGCCGTTCCCGTATCGGCGGAAAGCGAAGCAAGCCGATCGAGCCATGTCTCCAATAACCCTTGAGGATAACCGGCAATAGTGAGTAATACACTTGCCATGATGTCGGCGGTGTACACTTGCTCAGGCAAAAATGCGGTATTTTTAGCGGTACTGTAATAGTTGAGCGCAAACTGCGCCGCACACACGGCAGCGATAGGAGCAAAAAAATTCTCCCGTTCGTTGTTCAAATTCCGTATCTTGCGCGCAGAACCGGATGTATCCATAAAAAGAAGAGAATCGATATAATCCAAAAGACCGGTACTTACAAGAAACGTCCCGTCGGGATACATCACACATCGGGCATTTTTTCGGTCGGTTATAATTAAACGCATCGTGCCGCGAAAGAGCTCGGTTCTTCGTATCAGCATAAAGAGAGACGTTTCGATAATATCATACCATTCGCCGACTTCACTCGCCGCTATTTCATGTGAAGATGCCTCCGCTATCTCATTGCGGTACACCTGCATCAGCCGCTCACGGGTATACATTCCCTCCGTCAACGGATCCGTAAAACCGGAAATTGCAATGAAAAAAAAGGAAAGTAAAAAAAGAACCGTTCGGCGCATATCTTTCATACGCTAAAGCATATCATAGCAGGGCAAATATGACTAGTCGGTGACAGAGTGAAGCCATTTACCGGATTTGATCCGCCACAGCCCTAGCAGCAGTTTAAGCGGCTCTTCGCTAAAGAGACACATATAAATAACCCACGGCGGAAGCACTGAATGAATCGATACGAAAGATGCAAGCGGAATCGCAATCAGCCACATAATAAAGGTGTCGCAAATCATACCGAAACGGGTATCGCCGCCCGCGCGCACCAGACCTATCAATATACACATATTGCAGGCTTTAAGGGGATAACAGCACGCCAACACGACAAACAGTGTTTTAACCGTTGACAACACAATCGGTTCCACATTAAAGATAAAAGGAACAAGATAGGAAATAGGAATCAGCGCGGCGCCGATAAAGATCGCAACAATCGGAATAAACAACAGAACTTTAGCAGCATATTGCCGCGCTTCGCTGTCATGCTTTTCGCCTATTTTCTTTCCGATTAAAACGCTCACACCATTCCCAAAGCCGATAAAGATAACCCATGTCAACTGAGAAATAGTATTAGTAATATTAAAGGCTGCATAAGAGAACGTATTAATACTTGCAAAAATTTTATGATGGAATGTGATGCCGAAAGACCACAGCGTTTCGTTTAACAGTACCGGCAATACGATTAAGAGGTACACTTTTAAGAATTTAGCATCAAAGGTAAAGTGACTTTTTAACGTTCCTAAAACAGGATATTTCCGATACTTTGTTATGGTAAACGTAATAAAGAGCTCGACAAAGCGGGCAATCACGGTTGCGATAGCCGCACCGCGGACACCCAATGCCGGAGCGCCGAATAACCCGAAAATTAAAATGGCATTCAGCGTCGTATTGACAACCAAAGACACGAGCGTAGCACCGACTGCAACTCTCACCTTTTCGATAGAACGCAGGGTAATCATCAGCATAAAATTTATCGCAAATGGGATAAAGCACAACGCCGACAGCCGTAGATAGTGCACACCGGTTTCTATTACGGCATTGTCCTTTGTATACAGTGACAGTATTTCTTTCGGCATACTTACACAGCAAACCGTAAACAAAACAGCGAAGAATACGGACACCAGCATAGAAATACCGAGCGTTTTATGTAAGCCCTTAAAATCTTTCTTGCCCCAGAACTGCGCCGTAAATACCATGCTGCCGGAACCGATACCGTATAAAATCAGGTTGAGCAAAAAGAAAAGTTGGTTCCCCAAACCGACAGCCGCAAGCTCGGTAGTACCGAGCTTACCGATCATCACCGTATCGAGAATATTGACAAAGGCACTGAGGAAATTTTGCAGCATAATCGGAAGAGCGATTGTGAATAGCGTTCGTAAAAAATTTTTATCAAAAAATACCGCCCTAAACCGTGCCGTCATCGTCATATACGCATTATCTCCATCAATAAACTATTCGCCCCTTCCATTCATAACCTTGTTTCTTTACAGAATGAACCCATGAAAGGAGTGCAGTATATAGCAGATTAGTAAACAGTAACGGGTATATACATATAAATTTTTTATCGATGTCTTGCGTTCTAAATATGACCGCCCATGTTCCGCCTACTAAAATCAGATTAATCCATAGCGCTACAAGCGTAAATGAAACAGTCTGCGTGCCAATGAGTGTATATGCCGTTAATCCAACCGCTAAAAAAGGAGGCAAAGTTAAAAAAATAAAAATACCGAGTACGGCAAACACAAGGAGAATATGGTTTTTATCTATAAAATCAAAAATATTCTTGCTTATTCCTTTCACAGCACTTTGCCATGATGTATACATCCGGCATAATGCGGCATCTCTAAGATTTAAAAAAACGGTCTTATACCCGTGACGCCTCATCGTTCGAGCCATAAATACATCTTCCGTTGTCTTCCCCTTAACCAAACTGAACCCACCACACTCCATAAACGCATCACTTTTCACACAAATATATTGTCCAATAGCTACTGCAAAAACCGATAATTTACTCCATTTACACATCTGTAATGGCAAAATAAAACCGCTAAGCAAATACATCAACGGGACTGTTATTTTTTCTCCAAACGTTTTCATTTTTTGTGTAATATACCCGGATAAAAAATCAACCTTATGATAAATAATATTGGTAACTGCAAGTGAGATGGAACGAGGAGAATGAATAGTATCAGCATCAGTAAACAGCCAGTATTTTCCCTTTGCTTGTTTGCAAAGCTGATCCATCGCAAATGGCTTACCTCGCCAATCCGGCGGCAGCGGCACGCCTTGAAAAACTTTCAGCTTATCGGGATATAACGCTTGGAGGCTGTTTAATATTTCACCTGTTTTATCAGTAGAATTATCGTTTAATACAAGTACTTCATAATTTGTATAGGTCTGATTCATAAACGATTGTATACATTGCTCGATATGTACTTCTTCATCACGAGCGGGAATAAGTACCGAAACGAGCGGGCCATCGGTTAAATCGGCAGGACGAGATTCCTTTGCCAACCACAAAGCATTACTCACAGAAAGACAAAAAAAGTACACACCAAGTCCGATAATAATCCAATCGAACAAAGCGATTGCAAACGCCATCATATTGCTCTCCTTTTTGTTAATAAAGACAGTCTCAAAAAGACGAAAATTATCAGGAATTTCCCTATATACTCATAAAATTTGTATGCAGTCTGCTATCCTACTCCGTTTCCCAGCTGCGTCCGAATAATTTTTTTACGAAGTGCGCAAAACCGCCGGTTTCGGGAATTTCGGTTTTTTCCATACGGGATACGATATGCTTTAGACAGCTTGCCGCTTTACCGTTGGGTTCTGCAATAATAAAAGGTTTTTGTTTGAGTACGGCTTTTGTTACCAAAGGATCATTATAGATGAAGCCCAAATATTCAATTTTAAGATTTAGGAACTGTGCAGCTATTTTTATCATACGGTCTGCAATCCGCTTGCCTTCGGCTGCAGAATCAACTCTATTGATAATCATTTTGAGGTTGAGGTTCATGTTATCGACTTCCGTTGCAATCACCTTGATAATACCGTAGGCATCGGTAATTGCGGTCGGCTCGGAGGTCGTTATAATAACCACTTCATCGGCAGCAGCCACAAAGCTCAATACATTCTTAGATACACCGGCACTGGTATCAATAATAATGATATCGACATCGGAAAGGGTATACATTTCGTTAATAAATTCATTGCGTTCCGCTTCTGCCATATTTGCAATCTTTGCAAAACCGGAAGCGCCGACAATCAGCTTAATACCGTATTCGGTGTCGATAATAATTTCCGACAATCTCTTTTGCTTTTTAATAACGTGATATAAATTATATTGCGGAATGACATTCAGAATAACATTGACATTGGCAAGCCCGAGATCCGCATCGATAACGATAACTTTCTTTCCCATCTGAGCATACGCAATTCCCATATTGGTAGCAACATTGGTTTTGCCCACGCCCCCCTTGCCGCTGGTCACAGCAATAATCCGAGTCTTTTGCGCCGTATCCTGCCCGCCTCCGGTATTGTCGGCGCCTTTATTTATTTCTTTCATTAAGAGACGTAATCCGTCAGCTTGATCACCCATTTTTTTCTCCACACTTTGAACTTTTATCAAATCGGTTGTGTTTCGAGCTCCTATAAAGCAGAAACTTTGAGCAGTTGCTCTCTATCTTTATTACACAGTTGATTGATATATTCGTCATCGATTGAAAAGCCTTTTAGTTTTCTTAAAAAGACTTCGACATCGGCAAGCATAAAATCCTGCGGAACTTCTTGCCCCGCTGTTATATACGTTATCGGTATATTCGTTTCCGAAATAATACTCAATAAATTGCCGATATATGAGGTTTCATCAAACTTTGTAATGATCAGTGATTTGTATTTAAAAACCGCATACTCTTTCATAATTTCCCGAATGTCGTTTATTCGGGTCCCGGCACATACTGTCAAATATACCTCGGCGTCGTCACCCAGTTCGGTAAAATAATTTTGCATGGTCGAAATCTTTTCTCGGTCTTTCGGACTCCGCCCGATGGTATCGATACAAATAACATCGGCTTCTTCGCGATACAATGCCATATATTTACGTACTTCGGCAGGGCTTGACGCTACCATCAAAGGAATTCCCATCAATTCACAGTAACGCTTCATCTGATACGCTGCCCCAATACGCCAGTTATCAATCGTAATCACTTTAACCCGTAATGGATGCTCGGAATTTTTACGGATATACTGTACGGCAATTTTTGCGAGTGTCGTTGTTTTTCCAACCCCTGTAGGGCCGACCAATAGCACCACCCGTGTTTTAGGTTGACTGTCGGCAGGTTTAATTTTGATCGATTCGGCAAGCAGTTCAAAGAGTTTTTTCTGTACTGTTAAAAAACTTTCGATTTCCGTATAGCTCAACTCATCCTTCAAACGGGCGGACAATTTTTTGATATATGAAGGAGAAAAATCATTTTCTTCGAGAATTTTCTGCACTTTAACGATATGTGCATGTTCAGCATCAGCGTGCGACGCATTCTGTTTTTTCATTTCCGTCACAAGCCGTTCAACCGTTTCGGCAAGTTTCTCTACAGACTTCTCCTCATTCGGTGTAGAAACAGGTACGGACTTTTTCTCGGGATTTTTTTTCGAAGTCATATCGACATATTGGCGCAGCTCATCGGCAGCAGCAGGATTTTTATTTGCATACCGTGTTACGATTTTCAGCCGCTCTTCTTCATCGTTCAGATTGCTCACACCGGACAATCTGGTTGGAGGTCTCATCACCGGTTGTTGTTCTGAAAGCAAGGACGGCCGCGGAGGTATTTTATCGTTTACCGTAAAGGTTACCTCAACCACATCTTTTTCGAAGAGTCCAAAAAGGCGGCTGATTTTAGCGTCTTTCCTTCTCCAGATGGTAACGGCATCACCATGCTTTTTTGTAATTTTTTTCAGACATTTGTCATACGTCGAATCTTGCTCAACAAAAAGTTCCATTAGTTCTTATCCTGTTCCAATTTTATCTCGCCGATCACTTCAACCTGTATATCTTTCGCAATTTCGGGGATGGAGAGTACAACAAGATCAGGAATCTCCCTATCGGTTGAATTTTTAATCAAAACACGGGCGGAAGCTTCGGGCGCCAGTACAATAGGCAGAAAGCCGTTTTTCTGCATCGTTGTAACCGCTTGAATAAGCGAGCGTATCCACATCCGCTGCTCGGACGGTTCAAGCGCCGCCATCGGCCCATTTACCGTATCTATTCTGCTTTCAATAATTTTTTGAGCAAGTGCAGGCTCAACCGTCAGCACATGGAGTGTTTTATTTTCATCGGCGTACTGTAAACATATCTGCCGTCCGAGTGCCTGCCGAACCTTTTCAACAAGAAGGGAAATATCGGATGTAATAGGGCGGAAATCTGCAAGCGTTTCCAAAATAACAATTGTGTTGCGGATAGACACTTGTTCCCGTAACAAACCTTGGAGAACTTTCTGCACCTCGCCGAGACTGCATACTTTTGCCGCTTCGTCGATAACCGCCGGATAGTCTTTACGCAGCGCATCCATAATCCCCTGTACTTCCTGCCGTCCAAGAATTTCAGCTGCGTGTTTTTTAATCACCTCGGTGAGGTGTGTCGCGATAATCGCAGGAGGATCTACCACGGTATAACCGGCTCGCTCGGCTCGGTCGCGGTTTTCCTCGGATATCCACACAGCGGGTAAGCCGAAGGTAGGATCGACAGTACGCTCGCCGGCAATTTCTTCGGAAACGCCGCCGGGGTTTATACCGAGGTACCAACCCATACGGATTTTTCCCCGCGCCACTTCTACGCCCCTAATCTTAAAACAATATTCACTCGGTTCAAGCCGCATATTGTCGATAATACGGATGCGCGGGGCAACCAAACCGAGGTCAAGGGCAGCCTCCCGCCGAATGCGCGTAATACGCTCAAGCAGTTCCGCACCCTTGTCCTTGTCGACAAGCGGAATCAGCGCATAGCCGAGCTCCAGTGACAAAGGATCAAGCGGTACGATGGGAGCAATTTCTCCGGCAGCCCCAGGCTCTCCTCCGCTTCCTGTGCGCTGCTGCCCAGCCTGTTTTTGCGCAGTCTGCTTTTCTTTACCGGCTTTAAATGTCTGTTCTTCTTTGATGATTCTCCAGCCGACAAAAGCCAAAACAAACGCGATAATAAATAACACAACATGAGGAAATCCGGGCAGTACGCCCATAATGGCAAGCGTACCGGCAGCAACAAAGTAAATCCACCCGATTTGGGAAAACTGCTTTTTAATATCCTGCCCGAATGACCCTTCGTCGATCATACGGGTAACCAGCAAGCCGGTTGCTACCGACAAAAAGAGGGAAGGCAGCTGCGCAAGCAAGCCGTCTCCGATAGTCAACGTCGTATAGGTACGCAGTGCGTTGGAAAAAGATTCAGTCCGGAACACCATCCCAATAATCAAACCGGCAATAACGTTGATAACCGTAATAAAAATACCGACTTTTACGTTACCTGACACAAACTGATTCGCACCGTCCATCGCGCCGTAAAAGTCGTCTTCCCGCTGCAGCTGCTCTTTTTTCTTCCGGGCTTCTTCATCGGTAATAATACCCGCATTGTATTCGGCATCGATGGACATACTCTTTGTCGGATGAGAGTCGAGTTTAAAACGGGCGGAAACCTCGGCAACCCGCTTAGCGCCTTTCGTAATAACAAAGGCCTGTACCGCAATAAGGATGATAAAGATGACAAAGCCGATAACAAGACCTTGACTGCCGGTCGAGCCGATAACAAATGAACTGAATGCCCGTATCATCGCTCCGTCAAAGGCTTCTCCCTTTGAAAGAATAAGGCGGGTAGAAGACACGTTCAGCACTAATCCGAAAATAGTGCTAAGCAGCAATAATGAAGGGAAGACCGAAAAGTCGGTAGCACGTGCGGTAAACAATACAATCAACAATACGACAAGGCTGAATGTAAGGTTCAACGCCATAAAAAAATCAAGCAACACGGTAGGAAGCGGGATAATAAACATCAGCACCATGAGGATGACGGTAAATGCAACTGCGATATCGATATTATACTTTTTTGCTGCCATGATTATCTTCTATAAAATTCCTGTTTTTTATTGTTGAGGGTGTACACTTCTGCAAACACTAACGAAAGCGCCCGATAA
The DNA here is from genome assembly GCF_024181085.1 of Treponema sp. OMZ 857. NCBI lineage: Bacteria > Pseudomonadati > Spirochaetota > Spirochaetia > Treponematales > Treponemataceae > Treponema > Treponema sp. OMZ 857. The sequence continues at coordinate 952,629 of NZ_CP051147.1, read as the reverse complement.
TATTCCTCCGGTATTATATCACCGATTTGAACTTTAGCATAGAGCGCACGGGCAAGCGGCTTGTTTTCTATTAATGGAATATTATGCTCGCGGGCGATTGCCTTTATCTTCTGCGCCATCGCATCGGCACCTTTGGCCAGCACCATCGGCGCCGCCATCGTTTTTGAATCCCACTGCATTGCAATAGCGAAGTGCGTCGGGTTTGTAATAACGACATCGGCCTTTGGCACATTGCGGATTGCATTTTGGGAAAGGATTGCCTGCATTTGCTGCCGGATCCTCCCCTTAACCTGCGGATCTCCTTCCAACTCCTTGTATTCTTCTTTTATTTCCTGCTTTGTCATCTTCAGCGAATCGATAAATTGCTTACGCTGAAAAAAATAGTCGGGGATTGCCAGAATCAACAGCAGTAGAGCAGCGGTTGCGAGTAATTTTGCGGCAAGTCCCGCGATAAAAAAAATCGCCTGGGGAAAACTCACCGTTAGCAATTCGATAAAGTGAGGCAGGTTTGCCCGTATCATCAAAAAGGCAACAAATACCAATACGACAACCTTTGTCAACGACTTTGCAAAATTGAATAAACCTTCCGCAGAAAAAAGTGCCCGCTTAAAAAAACGCATAAAATTGGGAACAATCTTATTAAACTGAGGTTGAATGGGTTTAGTAGAAAATAAAAAACCGTTATTTTGAAGGATATTGGCAATCACACCTGCAATCATTGCAATAAGTGCAAGCGGGAGCGCAAGCTTTAAAAAATATTGCACAAAGATTCCGAACCAAATACCGCTACGGATATCAGCCTGTGTACTCCGCAAAAAAAAGAAGCGGAGGATTTCCATACACTCTTCCAAAAAAAAGGAAGAAAGGAAGATCAGGGCTCCGGCGGGAAAAAGCATTACCAAAGCGGCATTGATATCCTGACTTTTTGCGACACGTCCTTCTTCACGGGCTTTGCGTATCTTATAGTCGGTTGGGTCTTCGGTACGTCCTTCATCCTCTGCTGCAAACCACTGCAAGTCAATAAAAAAGTTCTGTTCGGTATATCCGCTTGCAGTCTCCATCACGAGTTTCCGCATCCTATACACCTCCGGCGACACGGCCCAGAAGCGACTCAAATGCCGCGAATCCGTTTTCCATAATCCGTACAAATAAATTTGCCATAAACGGCAGCGAAACGGTTAAAAGAAAGAAGGTCAGCAAAATGGTTATCGGGAAGCCTTCCGATAAAAGGTTCATCTGCGGCGCGGCCTTTGACAGCAAGCCCATCGAAACATGTACTAAAAAGAGCGTCCCCATCACCGGCAGCGCAATCATCATTGCATTTAAGAAAAGACTGCTAAGATTTGTTATAAGAAATGAAGCAAGCAATTCCCGTTTTTCCAGAAACATAAAACAGTTGATCGACTGAAAGCTGCGAACCATACCGCCTAAAAACAACGTCTGGAATCCCTTAATCTGCAAAAAAAGCAGCACTGCAATAAAATTTAAAAATTGTCCCATCAGCGGATTTTCAATTTGAGCAAGTGCATCATACACTTCCGATGCGCCGAATCCCATTTGATACGAAAAAAATTGACCGGCCGTACTAAACGAGGCAAAGATAATGCTGATAAAAAAGCCGGTCAGCACTCCGAGCAGCGCTTCGCCGACAACAAGCAGCACATAGTCAAGATTAAATCCTTGCACGTCCAGCGGGGAACCATAGGCAACCGGCATCACCAAAAAACCGATTAATCCCGCCAGTGAAATCTTTGCAATGCGCGGCACCGCCCTCGTCGAAAGAAGCGGCGTCGTAGAAATTATCGCGAATATCCGTACGCATACCAAAAAAAAGAGAGGAGCCTTAACAAGTAAAAAAGAGAAGGGGTTAGGTTCCATTAGTCACGCCGCCTACGGGTTAGCTAACCTTGCACCAGCTGAGGAATAATGTCAAAAAGGCGGACGGTATAATCCCGCAATACGCTGATCATCCAGCCGCCCAAAAGCGCAAGCATACCCAAAATAGTCAAAATTTTCGGTACAAAGGTAAGCGTCTGTTCCTGAATGGAGGTGGTCGCCTGAAAAATTGCTACGATTAAACCGACAACTAATGCAGCCAGCAGAATAGGGGCGGCTAATATAAATACCTGAAAAACACCCTCCCGCAAGAGACTGACAATCATCCCGATACTCATTGCTTTCCTCCTTATATTTTATAATCAAAGAAACCCTCTTGTTAGATTTTTAGAGGCGCCGGGCAATCTTACAAGAACGACTGAAAGAGTTGACCGGCCAACAAATTCCAGCCGTCAACCAGTATAAATAAAATCAGCTTAAACGGCATCGAAATTTGTACCGGCGGCAGCATGATCATACCCATCGACATTAGAATACTTGCAACCACCATGTCGATGATGATAAACGGCAAATAAAGGAAGATGCCTATCTGAAAAGCAATGGTTAACTCGTGCAGGATAAATGCAGGGATTAACACATGAGTGGGAACGTCGGCGAGTGTATTGGGTTTTTCCATACGGGCAAGCGACATGCAGAGTCTGATATGAGAGGGATCATGCGCCATCTGTTTATACATAAAGAGACGTAACGGTTTTTCCGCTTCGGTATAAGCGGTTTCGATATTGATTTGCCCGTCTGCCATCGGCTTAAACGATTTATCGTATATTTCCGTTAAAGTCGGCCACATGATAAAAATCGTCAAAAAAAGAGCAATGCCGTTGAGTACCTGCGTCGGCGGTACCTGCTGCAGCGACAGCGCACGCTTAATAAAGTCAAGCGCAATACTGAGCCGCAAGAACGATGTCATCAAAAGGAGAATACTCGGCGCAAGAGTGATCAGTGTTATTAACAGAAGCAGCTGAATGGAAAACGCTACTTCCTGATTATTTTGAGGTTCGCGGATATTCAGGTTGACAAAGGGAATACGCGTTGCCTGACGGGTGGCGTCTATTTCAGTACGTCCGGTCTGCGAGGTACCGGTATTACTCTGCGCAGCCAGTGTCGCAGGAATACAAAACAAGCAGATACACGCAATACATAGTGCAAGTTTTTTCATCGGCCTTCCCTCCCCGTGCCGCCGATTTCCATCTCTCGTGGAGTTCCGTTTTCCTGCACCGCACCTGAATTTTGCAGACGTCCCCGCTGCTTAGCTAAAAACGAGTCGAAGGGATTCGCATCGGCTTCTTTTGGTTTTGCTGCAGGGAAAAAGGTATGCAGCAATGAGTTGAAGCTCTGCTTTGGACCGGGTGTTTGCGCCGCGTGCAGATTCATCGCATCGATGAGCTCTTTATCGGTGATTTCCGCAATCAGCGACAACGAAGCATCCGATGCGCCGATTAAATATGCTTTATCAATAAGAGTCACAATGTGGAGGGTTTTATTAGGCGCAAGCGGTAAATTGGCAACATTCTTTAAGAAAGGATCATCTGCGGCGGTAAATTGCTTTGAACGCCGGATAAAATACAGCACTCCGTAAATAAGCGCACACACAACCGCTAATGATATGATCAACTGAAACAGCATTGAAACAGTTGAAGTTCTTGAAGATCGAGGCACAGGTACATCTTGTACCGGCAATGTCGATTCATCCGTCTGTAAAACAATATTAGTCTCTGCAGGTGATGTCTGAGAGACAGCCGGATTACCGGGTTCTGCTGCTGTTCCGTTATCCGCAAACGCACACACGGCGCTGCAGAGTAAAAGAAAAGAGAATAATATACTTTTATAAAAGCTGCTATACATTTCCCACCCCATGTGCTCTACGGCCGCAGTATGCAAAAGCCGTACTCACAGATCCGCTATGTATCGCTAATACGTTCCGCCGGCGACAAAATTTCGGTAACGCGGACACCGAAATTTTCATCGATAACGACGACTTCCCCTTTTGCAATCGGTTTATGATTAACTAATATATCAACCGGTTCACCGGCAAGCTTATCCAATTCGATAATATGCCCTTCACCCATGCTTAAAATTTCTTTAATCATCTTGCGGGTACGGCCGAGTTCAACGGTCATTTCCATGAACACGTCCATAATCAGCCCGATATTTCCCTGTTCCGATTCAGTTACTCCATTTAACAGGGGAGAAAATTGCACGGATTGTACATTCGGGTTCATACCGGGCATCACCATTCCGCCCTGAGCCTGTACTCCGCCTTGCATTTGCATTCCCATGCCCATCGGTTGCTGACCCATTTGCGGCATTCCATTCATTCCGTTCATCGGCATATTCATTGCCCCCATTGCGCCTCCCTGATCAGGAACAGGCTGTGCGGGAATAGGCTGCACAGGTGTTACCGGCGAAGCGCTCTCCATATTGCTTAATTTATCGGCAAGTTGTTCCGCTGTTTTTTTGGAGATAATCTCCCATAAATTAAAAGTTGTATCATCAATTGTAACCGAATATGTTAAAAGTGCAAAGTCCTGCGAAAGCCGTACCATTGCCTTGGGCACATGATGAGCTTCGGCAGGCATATTGGTAACACCTTTAATATCTTGACCGTCAAACGCGCTGATTTCTTTTCCGACATACTGCGCAATGGTTTCACTGATAACCGAAAGCGCCATATCATCGATTGTAACGCTCTCCTCATTGTTTACAAGCCCTACCAGCTTTTCCGCAAATTCGGGGGCCAACACAAACAAGTGATCGCCCGTCAGTGCACCTTCAAAGTCAATGGTAACGGCAACCGCCATATCCGGCACTTTCTGCAAAAAGGCTTCACGACCGCTCAGCTCGATCACAGGATTGGACACGGAGACGGTTTTACCCGTCATCGAATCCAGATTTGCAGAGAGCGCGGGAACATTCCCGTCAAAAAACTTCTGTAATGCTTCTTGACGTGCCGGCGTAAACGCTCCATCCGCAGGCGCACTGCCGGAACCGCCCATACCCGACAACAACGCATCTATTTCGTTCTGAGAAATGGAACCATCACTCATATAATTCCTCCTGATCAGCACTTAGCTCTTCAAATTCATCTTGATTGATATCCTCAATCTTTTCCAATATCTGTACGGCTACTTTATTTCCCACAACGCCGGGCTGACACCAGAACTTCTTTCTGCTGCCAACGCTCAGCGTAAACGGATGCCCTACCCTGGTGTCGGTAAGACGAACCACATCGCCTGCACGCAGATTGAGCACATCACGTACCGGCAGTTTTAACGAACCTACTTCGGCGACGACATCCATATCTACCGTAGACAGCTTTTCCTTCAGTACACCCATATACTGAGTTGTCGAACTTCTGCGCACGGACGAGAACCAGAACTGGCTGGACAGCTTTGAAATAATCGGCTCTATCGTGATGTAGGGAATACAGAAGTTCATCATTCCTTCTTCTTCGCCAACCTTGGTTTCAAGCGTAACCAAAACGACCATTTCGGAAGGCGGTACGATCTGCGCGAACTGCGGATTGGTTTCAATCTGACCCAAGCGGGGGCGCAAGTCGATAACCTGCGTCCATGCTTCACGCATATTCGCCAAGATACGCACGATAACTCCTTCCATAACGGAGGCTTCGATGTCGGTTAATTCCCGCTGTACCATCGTCCCCTGCCCCGTACCGCCGAAAAGACGGTCTATTATAGAGAAGGTAACGGAAGGGTCTATTTCTAAAACGGCATTACCCTTGAGCGGATCCATGTTAATTACAGCCAGCGTAGTCGGCGTAGGGATTGAACGGATAAACTCTTCGTATGTCAGCTGATCGACAGAGGCAACGTGTACGTGCGCCATACTCCGCAGCTGAGCAGAAAGAGCGGTGGTAGTCAAACGCGCAAAGGTTTCGTGCATAATTGAAACGGTACGCATCTGCTCCTTAGAGAATTTATCCGGCCGCTTAAAATCGTAAATTTTGATTTTACGAGTATCATTAACCGGTCTAAACTCTTCCGCTTCGGTATCCCCTGAGCTGATTGCAGTGAGAAGCTGGTCTATTTCGTCCTGCGATAATACTTCAGTCATACAATCCCTATTGTTCTATAATATCATATTGGGTAAAAGCAACTGCTTTTATCTTCGACTTTGATAGTATATTGTCATTGATTTGATTACGGATTTCGATTTTAATCTTCTCTTCCTGCTTCAGTTCCGCAATCGTTTTACTCTGGAAATAACCACGAAGAAAATCCTTCAACTCAACCAACCGTGCTGTCAGTTCCTGCGAAGTTGTCTTATCGTTTTGCGGATATCCCAGCTCGACGTTAACCACAACGGTACCCGGCACGACATCTTTGGTAAATGTCTTTACAGCACCGATTGCAGAATAATATTGCAGCATTTCGCGTGAGTCGCGATATTCCTCAGCAATGGGATATTCGGACTGAGATTGCCCTCGCTTTGACATCAGATTAACCGTAATAACGACAACCGTTACAATAAAAATCAAAGCAGCGAGCGTGATGGCAATGTATTTCAGAAGCGTCGGAATAAGCCCCGCTTTTTTAGCCTTTACCGGATTATCGACACCGATGTTTTCATCCATTCCGTGTTCATCAGTCAAATTTGTATGCTCGTCAGCCATTGTGGTTACTCCTCTCTCTTCAAGTAAATCTTTAGGGAAGCACTAAAAATGTGCATCATCCAAAATGATAATATCAACCCGTCTATTATATGCACGCTCTTCTGCAGTCTCGTTGGAATAGATGGGACGAGTATCTGCATAGCCGGCAATGGAAAACTTATCTTCCTGCACACCGAAGTCAGTCAAATTGTGCAATACGCTGATTGCACGGGCGGCCGACAGTTCCCAGTTGCTTGTCCACTTTCCCGCAAGCGCATCGCTTGAATCCGTGTGTCCTTCGATGCGGAAACGGCGAGCCGCTAATTCTTTATCGGATAAAAACTGCGCAATTTTCAATAATGTTTCGCGGCTTTCTTCGATATTCAGCTCTGCACTGTTCCGGGCAAAAAAGGACTCAGCTATAAGTGAAATAACAATACCGCGTTCATCGCTCGTAACAGCAATCTTAGTCGTCTTTATTTCGGGCGTAAAAATCGAAACAGCCTTTTTTAAGGCGGTTCCAAGCATCTTCCCTTTTTCCATAGACGGCATTGAACTGATGGTATTGCCGAGGTCGGCAAGTTTGCCCGCCGATAACGAGATGGAACCGCCGGTAGGGTCGCCGCTGATAGATGCCGATAACGCCTGTAACCGAGTTATATCTACTTCGCTCGGTTCATAGAGCATAACAAAGAAACAGAGCATCAGCGTAACCATATCACCGTACGTTGTGAGCCATCCGCTGCCGGGAGCGCTCGCGCCTTTCTTTTTCCGTGCCATGAACTAATCCCTTACAAGCTCGGATTCCAAAACCTTTCGGTCTTTAGGATCAAGATACGTCAGCAAACGCTGCGCAAGGATACGCGGGTGATCGCCCGATTGAATACCAAGGATACCCTCGATAATCATTTCCTTTGACCGTACCTCCAGATTATTCTGATAAGCAAGCTTTGACGCTATCGGAATAAGCATCCAGTTTGCCATCATAGAACCGTAGAACGTCGTAACCAATGCAACAGCCATGTTTGGACCTAATGAACTCTTATCTTCGATGTTCAGCAACATACCGATAAGACCGATAACCGTTCCCAACATTCCAAAGCCCGGTGCGAGGGTTGCCCATGCGTTTACCAACGAAATCCATTTGTTATGCCGCTCTTCCATCTGTGTTAATTCGTTTTCCATCGACACACGGATAGCAGCCCCGTCGATACCGTCGATAACATTGCGTAATCCGGTACGGAGAAAATCATCTTCAAAATCTTGAATTTCTTCTTCCAGAGCTAAAAGACCGGTACGGCGGCTTTTTTCTGACAAGGCGACGAGTTTTTGTACCATTTCTTTCTCTTTATAGTCGGCAACTTTGAACACCCTGCCCATAACCTTGAAAATACCAATAACGTAAGAAAGCGGATAGGTTAAGAACAAACACATATACGAACCGCCGATCGTGATGAACATCGAAGGAACGTCGATAAGTCCGCCCAACGAGCTTCCCATGAAAGCTCCGAACAGAACGATAGCAATACCGCCGAATATACCTATAAATGATGCTATATCCATAACTTAAGACAGCTCCCTTACATTTCGTTTTTAAAGATACCGATACATTTGCGGTACGCGACAATAGCATCGATCAGCGCATCGGGCGTTTCTTTTATCACAAAGCTTTTACCCGACAGCATGTGCAGCGTTACATCGGGATTACAGTCTATCGTTTCAATCTGATGGGGATTTATCCAATACTGTGTACCGTTAAGCCGCGTAACCTTTACCATAATGTATCCTTTATATTACCTTATTACCGCTTCAAATTCAATACGGTTTCAAGCATTGTATCGGACGTTTGAATGGTTTTTGCCCCTGCTTGGAACCCGCGCTGTGTAATAATCATGTCGGTAAACTGATCGGTTAAATCGACATTACTCATTTCGAGGGTACCGGCAATCAGTTTACCCTTTCCCATAACACCCGATGTGGTGATATTCGCAATACCGGAGTTATTCGACTGAATATAGGTATTTTCACCTGCTTTTTCCAAGCCGCCCTGGTTTGCAAAGCCTGCCATTGCAAGCTGACCGATCTCGTTGCTTACGCCGTTGGAATACACACCGGTGATAATACCGCTCTGGTCGATCTTAAAGTTTTCAAGATAGCCCATTGCGTATCCGTCCTGTTCGTAAGCCTTGGTGGTGCTGCGTTCGGCAAATTGGGTAATCGTATTGCGGGAAGTACCGATCTCGCCTAAGTTAATATCGAAGGTGTGGCGGACAGGAGCACCATCTTCACCGGCTGTTGCACCGGGAACGTTATAGGAAACCTGCACAAGTACTTGTCCTGCTGCGGCGGAGGCATTTCCTGCCGTATCGGTAACCGAAGCAAGGTGTCCGTAGTTGTCGAAGGTAACGGTAAACGTGTTGCCGGTGCCTTCGATAGTACCGACGCCCGTGCGCGTTGCCGTTGCTTCTGCGTTTTCAGGGTCAACATTGACCGTCGCGAGCCACTGGTTCTGTGTGCCCGGGACGCGCGAAAAGCTTAAATTAAGTTCATGGGTTTCGCCGAAAGTATCGTATACTTTGAACTCGGTTGTCCATGTCGATTCCAGCACTTGCGCGCGGTTCGCATTTTCGGGAAGTTCCGGAAGCCGCTTGTCGAGGTTACAAGCATAGTTCACCGATGTGGTTGCACGGGCGTCGATCTTCTGCCCGATCGGAATGATGAGGTCTTCCGTCTGTGCGGAGGTGTTGATAAGGCGGGTGCCGTCTACTTCCTGTGCCATCCAGCCCTGAACACGCATACCGTTTGCAGGGTTCACCATCGTGCCGTCTTTATCGACACCGAAGGCACCGGCGCGAGTATAAAAGCTCTTTTCACCCGACTTGAGTACGAAGAAACCGTTTCCCTGCACCGCGATATCGGTATTGATGCCGGTTGACTGCAAAGCGCCCTGCGTATGCACGGTGTCGATGCTGGCAACCATAACACCGAGGCCGACTTCTTTCGGGTTCACGCCGCCGACTTCTTCGTTCGGACGGGAAGCGCCGCTCAACTGCTGAGAAATCAAATCCTGAAAATTAACCCGTCCGCGCTTAAAGCCTGTGGTATTCACGTTTGCAATATTGTTACCGATAACATCCATTCTCGTTTGGTGATTCTGCATTCCGGAAACGCCGGAAAATAATGACCGCATCATATCTGTAATCTCCTCTATTATATCTTAGTTATTTGCATAGACGGTCTGTACATCCGACCATGCATACCATTTGCCGTTAACCTGTACCTGCGGGTTTTCTCCGCGGGTCGCAGCCGTAATGGTTCCCGAAACGGTACCGCTGCTCTGTTGGATATCAACCTGCTTACCGACCACATTAACCGCCGAAGAATCTCCGATCAGCCTGTTCAAGATTCCGAAGCTCTGGTTCATATTCGTCAGTTGCTCAAGCGACGTAAACTGTGCCATCTGAGCGACAAACTGAGTATCTTCCATCGGGCTGGTAGGATCCTGATGAGTCAGCTGTGCTACGAGCAACTGGAGAAAATCGTCCTTTCCCAGCTCCTGCTTAGGCTTTCTCCCTTCCGGAAAATTCTGTTTATTGATTGTGTCTACTTCCATGTTGAGCCGGGCTTTTTCTTCCGGACTCATGTCAAAAGAAGGCATCGGAATTCCGTTTCCCTGCGCTACCATACCGATATTCATATCTCTTTATCCCCCATTTTACGCAAATACATTCACCGCTTGATCTTGCCCGAAGGCATAGACAGTTTCAGTATCGGCATAACGATTACCCTGCATTACCTCAAGCCGGTCATTTTGTGCAAATAATTCATTAAATTGACCGTTCTCACCATCAAATTGCCCGCCGCCTTCGCCCGACCAGCTGACATCAAACTGCGCACTTGCAAATCCGCCCTGTTCAAAGGCCTTGGCAAGCTGTTCGATGCTTTCTTTAAATGCTTCGTATGCTTCTTTTGATCCCGTGATAATCTTCCCGACGATTTTCTTCCCGCCGGCCAATTCCAAATTGATTCTGACATTGCCGAGATGCGCGGGCTGCATCTGCAAGCGGATGACGCCTGCGTTGTTATCCTGCAGCACAATCCGCCCTGCCTGCACAAAGTCGGGCGCCATATCCTGCACTTGCTGCGCTACCAACGAGGCAAAACTCGGTGCGCCGCTCTCCTGTGCTGTCTGCGTACCGTTTGCAGCGGTGCCCAAACCTGCCGTCATACTGCGGAAGTCCGCCGCCATATCAACCGACGGCGCATTGGTAACCCGCACGGCGGCGCCCGCTTCGTGTACAGAACCGTCCGCAACAACCGGAGCGGCATTCACCGTGCGCTCATCTATAATGGTAAACACCGGCTTGTGCTGTTTTACCTGCTGCGCCTTTGTGCTTTTTTCGAGAGAATGATCCGCGGCGGGCTCATCGGCATTTTTTTTCAGCTTTCCGGACAGCTCTGCCGTACCGGAAGCCGATATACCTACAGCCATGCCGGATTCCGCTTTGCCGTTTTTCTGCTTTTTTAACAGTTGAGCTTCTTCGGCAGAGAGCACCGCGGCTTCCTCAGGCACGGCATCCGTCTCCGCTTGAGCAAACATCGAAGTTTGAAGCTGCTTATCCGCGTCGTTTTCAAGCGCATTCTTTACATCGATCCCGTCCTCAAAGGCAAGCAAAACATCCGCGTCTGCAAGCGCTTCGACAGCCTCCCCTTCCCGTGCATCTGCTTCGGCAAGGTGTTGTGCGCGCGTATCGCTTTGCTTTCCCGCTTTGCTCTTTAGCCGGGATAATTCGGTTTGCGCCGCAGCATTTTTTTTACGCTCAGTCTGTTCCGACGCCTCTTGAGCCAATGCGGTGCTGCCGGATATTTTTTCTTCTCCCGCAGTACGGCTGTCGGTCTCCTCCGCCATCAGCTTTTTTATTATATCAATAAAGGATGAGCCCTTCACATCAGGTTCTTTTGCATTTTTTTTATCCTGATTACTTGACTGTACTGCATCCGTGTAATTGACCGGCTGCATATCGTTCTGGACATCAAGTGCTTGCATGTATTGAACCTCCAATTTGCCTCTATATAGATAAACTTTCCTTAAAATGCAACAGTTGAACAAAGTATCAACTTTGGAAACTGTTGCATTCGTGCGCGAAAAGCGCACATATAATCTACGACGTTTGCGAAAGCAAACTCGCAGTGTTTTTCAGCCGCGCTATTTCAACGGCTGAAAATAAACGTTCGTCTTTATGATTTTCGGCTTTTTTTCAGCCTTATTGAGAAAGAAAAGAGACAAAATAGGAAAGATTTTATAGAATAAGCAAAACCGCTACTGAATATTTTTGCGCTTTTACGCAAAAATATTCAGTAGATGTGGAAAATATCATTTTTAATGCACTGAAAATCCGCGGGCTCAATGTTGATGTCGGGGTTATTACACAATTGGAGTATTGAAAATAGGAGTAACTATGATTACCGTTTTTGAACAGGAACTTGAGAAGGGTACCGGTGTACCGTATCTTTTGCTGAGAAAAGGCTGTATTCAACCTTCGGAGCAAATTGAAGAAATCTTATATGCTAACATTATAGAAAACAAAGCCTACGATCCGCAATGTGAAGGCAGCCGCACCGAATATCTGTACGATCTCTTGGAATTATATCCGCACAGAGAAAAAATCGACGAGCGCGTTATCGCATATTTTAACACAATGGACGATAGAGATTGGGGCGAATTGCAGGTATTCGGATTTGTACGGAAGCTCGCCGAGTCGAGGCGGTTCGATAAGACCGAGCTGTACAAAAAATTCGAACAGTATGCCGAAGAAGATATGTATAATGGCATGATCGGCTTGAGCGATTTACTGCTGCTCGATAAATATGAGGCGGTTGTATACCTCGCTCGTTATTTCGGTACCCATATTACAGAAGATAATAAAAAAGAGTTTATCGACTCTACTTTTTACGATATATATGCGGAAGATATCGGATACACTGAAGCGGAGCTGACAGAAAAGCTCCGCAACGAACATGATGCGGCAATCGACCGCTATCTCGCAATCGCGCACATAAAACGAAAGACACGAAGGAAAAAACAAAAACAGTATACGGCGGATACAGCCATTGCACTGTTGAAAAGAAAACCCTCCCCAACCCGACTGGAACGTATCAGCCTTTGGAGATGGGTACGAAGACGTGCAAGCGAAGCCGATATCCAAAAACTTTCGAATGTATTTCTTGAAGCTGAACTGCCGTTGAAAAAAAGACTTATCCGATTATTCGGCGAACGGCAAATCAAAATTCCTGCACAGGTACTCTTCGATTCTTTTGAAGCAACTGAAAATAAGTCGTTTCGGCAAGATATTATCGAAGCACTTGTTCCCTTCAATGATCCTGCCGTCTATGATTTTTTAAAAGACCGGTATGACGACAATACCAGAAATGCCTTTATAAAAGTCTGCTTGAAATATTACTCTGAAAACAAAAAGACCGAGCTTTTTAACTTGCTTGAGCTGTGCACTATCTTCGATATACATGAGATAAAACATACGGCTCTAGAGTCAAAGGCGTTAGCCGAAGATCCCGTGTTTAACGATATTCTCCGGATACTGTATCGTAACATGAAATGCCCCCTCTGCCGCAACGGAATCGTTGAAAAGATGATTGAACGCCATTGCATTGACGATAATCTCTATGAAGAAATACAATACGACGTAGATTCCGATACACGGGTATTGGCACGGATGGGGCGATAGTACGCAGTGATAAAAGAGAAACCTCTAAAAACTTCTGTTTTTAGAGGTTTCCCATATCATTTTCATAGGCTTGATCCGAACCGAATTACAAATCAATACCTATAATACCTCGTTTATTTGTTCAAAATGGTAGGATTCTTCACCTTTATCAAAGGTGTAGTTATACGATTTTGCAGACTCTACGCTGATTTCCTGTTTGCTCGGTCCGTAGGATGTTGTAACGGTACGGTAAAAAAATCCGGGACGTGTTTTTGAAAAAGAAGATTCAACAACATGTGTTCCGGCAGCGACATAGAAACCTACCGAAAGTTTTTCTCTAAAAAACAGCGGGCGCTGTCCGTCTACACTAATAACGTTCAGATGATTCCATGCTTTGGACAGGAAGCCGAGTAATGAAGTGGGCTTGGCGATATATACTTTTGCCGCATTCGGATTTTCATTCAGCCAACCGGCGATACGCGCTTTATCGGTTTTCGTTTTAAAAAACATATACGCCAGATAGATAGCCACCGCTATTGGAAGAATAATAAAATAATAAAATCGTGCCATTTGAATTCTCCTAGTTATTGTCTTTAGTGTGTACCGGTTCTTCGAGCTTAGTTACGGTATCTCCCGTAATCCCCAAATTCCCCAACAGCTCGTTAAACTGGGAAACACCGATAAGTTCGCAATCAACGGATACTTCCTGTTCACCCTGCCTCGTCAAATACAGTGTGCAGGATGTATCGCTGCCAGCTCGAGATCGGCCGTATGTTGTGGTAACGAGTTCTGCTCTGACAGCCGTTGTTGCAAGATCGTACACATCCGTTTTTTTGCCTTTTTTTACAGTCAGCGTTTTTTCATCGACTTCTATAGTAATCAGATTACCAATAATAACAAGCCAAACATATCCCGCCAGAACAGCAATAAAAATAAGGGCTCTTATTATATTGCTCGATATAAAAAAACCTGCAACCGCACTTATAACTGCAGCAACCGCCAATCCCATAGCGATATTTACAAGAATCCTGTAAATCCGCGCCTTGTAGGTGTGTATCATTATAAACTCCTAAAATAAAAATGTGTTAGAATCAAGCATTAGAAGTGCATTGGAATAGGTCTCGAACAAAACATACCTTTACCAATGCCAATAATCGAATCCAACGAATCACCCCTCTTTAGATTAAGAAGTGAAAACCTCGTTTTGTAAAATCGAATTTACAAAACAAGGTTTTATTAGCGTGATTATAATTATTTGCCGTTCTTTGTCAATCGAAGATTCAGTGGTGATCAGTGATAGTAAGCTCAAAAGCCGCCAATAACACGGAATCCTTTGTGTGTTGAATTCCTTTTTCAAATATTCCCTCTGCCGCAACACCATTATTGAAAAGATGATTGAACGCCGCTGTATTGACGATAATCTCTATGAAGAAATACAATACGATGTAGATCCCGATACACGGGCATTGGCACGGCTGGGGCGATAGTAAGCAGCGGTAGAACGAGAGGCGTATATTTCCAAAATATTGATGCATTTATCAGAAAGTATAACTTCGGCTGCTAACATTGCGCAGCCTCGTTAACCGTCAAGTTTTCTACCGAAAACTTACTTATTGTATGTACGCTATCGCGTACCAATGCAACAGTTTCCAAAGTTGAAACTTTGTTCAACTGTTGCATTTTATGGAAGGGAAAGATGACACAAAAGGAACGGCGTATTTTTTTAATCAAATATCTTTTAAAAGAAAATACCAACTATCGCGATGTGCAGATGCCGGATGATGAGGATGAACAGAAGAATCTGCTTCGCTCTCTGATGAACATTCGGCCGCCGCAGCATACAAGCGAAGAGTTCCTGCGCATACAGGACAGCTATTTACAGGAAGCGGTCCGGCAGCGCGGCATTACCGACCTTGCCGATTTAAAACCGGTTACCGGACGGGGCAACGGGGATTGGTATGTGTGGAGGGGCGACATTACAACGCTTAAGGTCGATGCGATTGTGAACGCGGCGAACAGCGGTATGACCGGATGCTGGCAGCCCTGCCATGCGTGCATCGACAACTGCATCCACACCTTCGCGGGGGTGCAGCTGCGCGCCGTGTGTGCCGGCATCATGCAAAAACAAGGACACGAAGAGCCGACCGGAACCGCAAAGATTACGCCTGCGTTCAATTTACCGTGCAAGTATGTGCTGCATACCGTAGGGCCGATTATCAGCGGTCAACTTACCGACCGCGACTGCATGCTGCTTGCAAACTGCTACACGTCCTGCCTGAACCTCGCAGCCGAAAACGGCGTAAAATCTATTGCCTTGTGCTGTATTTCAACCGGTGTATTCCGGTTCCCTGCTCAAAAAGCTGCGGAGATTGCCATCGCGATGGTTGAAGACTGGAAAGCAAAAAACAACAGCACAATGAAAATCGTGTTTAATGTATTCAGCAAACAGGATGAAGCCATTTATAACAAATTGATGTCTTGAGACATCCCCTGCTACTATAAGTAGCGAAAATTTCTCGGATTGTAATGTATCATTTCTTTCATAATTGCAGCTGCAAGGTTATTATCCGTCTAATATTGCGGATGCCGAAGAACATCCGTGAAGGAGATGAATTATGAACTTTTCGGAAAAATCAGAAACCTTGCAAAAGCAAAAAAATCTTGTGCAGGAAGAACTTACAGAAAAATGCAGCACAAATCGTCATGCAACGACCATATCGGTAGATTGCATAAACAAACCCTATATATACAGACCCGTAAGGTTTTATGTTACAACCATTCTAGCAACATGGGGATTTTGGTTTTGCGCGCTTATTTTTAAAGAAGGTTTTATTTGTACACTCACAATGCTGCTCGGACTCCTTTCGCCGGCAATAATTGCACTCATCACCGTGTTCGGTTCAAAAAACAAAGAACTAAAAGCGGACTTTAAACGCAAGATTTGCAGGTTTTATAAATTAAGACCGAAATACATTTTTGCTGCCGTAATTGTTTTTTCACTGATAGTCGGCTGCTCCATTTTGCTTTCAACCTTCTGGGGACAGTCTTTAAATCAGTTTTCTTTTACAGAAGGATTTTCTTTTACCGGGGCTGGAATCAGTTCTGCATTTTTAACGATTTTGCTTGCTTCAGTTTTAGAAGAAGTCGGTTGGCGCGGTTACGGTGAAGACTCAATCGCTCAATATTGCAGTTGGTTCACAGAATCTATTATATTCGGCTTTGTATGGGCATTATGGCACCTACCGCTGTTTTTCATCCCAGGCACCTACCATTTTGCAATACATGAAATGAATGTTTTGTATATGTTCAATTTTTTTATTTCCGTTATTCCCTTCGGTTTTATAACAACATGGGTTTATGTAAAAAATAACCGAAGCATGCTTGCAAGTATTATTTTTCACCTTTTTGTAAACTTCATGCAGGAAAAGATTGCGATGACCCAAACGACAAAATGCGTCGAAACAATCTGTGTTACAGTTGCCGCTGTAATTATTGTTTTTACAAACAAAGATATGTTCTTTGAAAAACGCCATATAGGGAGAATATTGGAAAGCTGAATTTCGGGAAAAGGGTGGATCGTTGAATTTCTCAACTAAACTTTCAAGTTAATATGCGGCATCTCTAAAAATCCCGTTGGTTTTCAAAGGTTCCCTATAGAATATTTCGAAAGTTTATCATTATTTCCACGGACGGTTTTTATCCCGCCATCCCTTTTCCTGCCAATAATCCGTATCTGCCCGATTCCGGATTTTATTTTGTAAGAGGCGTATGATATTGAACATCAGTTTTGTTTTTATTCCGGGCTTCGCTTTACCGTACTTATCGGTAATTTTTTTTGCAAGAGAGCTTAATGCTTTATCTATGGATTTTTTATCTTTTTCACTTACATCTTGCCATTTTACAGCCTGAACAGCTTTGCCGTATGTGTAAATTTCAGCAACTCCCCAAAAAAACAAACTGTCTGCCATATCTTTATTTGCAGATTTCATACCCCCACCCGCGGCAGTGGAAATACACACACCCTGCTTCGAAAACATTGTTTCCTCCGGCCGGTGTACCATCCAACGATATCCGTAATGATCTAAAAATGCTTTCATAGAACCCGTTGGGTGCATTACATATACGGGACTTGCAAGAATAATCAAATCGGCTTTGTCTATCGTCTCGGTAATAGGGTTAAGTCTGTCGAAATGCGGACATTGTTTTTCCGATTCTAAAAAACACTTTGTACAACCGGTACAAAACTCACCGAAATCTTTCGGCAAAAAAAACTCTTTTATGTTTCCCCCGACTTTCAATGCCAGATTGTTCGCAATATGATATGTTGATCCCTTATGATTTTGTCCGTGTATAATCACTGTTTCCATCGTCTAAAAATCATCTCCTCGGATTTCGATTTTACCGTTTATTTCATTGACGATGATATGATGATTCTCATCTTCAATAATTGCGTTCCATGTATTTTCCAGGCGGCTTGAATTTTCCGGAATATTTTTTTCGTGCAAAAACAGAGATAGATCCAATAACTCATATAAATCTTCTTTAACCGCTTCTCTTACCATAACCACAACACCCCGACCGATTTTCAGCTGCCCGTATTATACCACAAGTATTGAGCACTATCTATGTTTAAAAGATTCATTCAGTAGATTCTTGTTTGAAGAGCTTTGTTGCTGCAAGAGATGAGCAAAAAAAGATATTAAAAGGGTTAGCGATGGGTTATCCTACGGCAGTCATCACTTTACCGATATAATAAATTCCCCAGATTACTCCGCCTATAATCAACAACCTTACCAGAGAAAGAAAAGCGATGGACCATGACTTTCTTTTTATATTTGTATCTCTTTGAAAACTCAAAGCAATAACAGCAAACTTCAATAAAATGCTGATGATGGCTATGGTTAGTCCGTACCGGAAAACAAGACCTACCATAAAAAAGCCGATCTCCACACTTCCAAGTCCCAGTGAAAAACCGATAACAAAGCATACACAAAGAGTGATGTCTAGGGCTATGGAGTCCCCCAGTATATATTTAATGAGCTTTTCGCTTTTATCCATACAAAGTTCCATACATTTGATGTTACCCTACTTAATCCAAATGAATTCCCTTGGTTTCCAAATTCTTGAGACACTCACGATAATAGCAATCATCATGTTCAGTATATATGGGGTTGAGTACTTCGATGACCGCTAAATTGTTATATGACGGACATCTCCTGCCGCGATAGTCTTTGTCCAACCACTCCGGACTGACCCTGTAGCCTCGCCGATTCATCTCTGCCATAATGAGTCGGTGATAACAATAAAGCAGATAGGGTGAATAACGAAAAACATAATTGACAGTTGCATGCTGCCTGCCCCAGCCGTTTCCGCGCAAGGCACAACACTCCCTATGTTGTCCCAACAGCTGTTGACGCGGGAGTTTGCTAATCATATCTTGATGCCACAGTCTCATCTTGTTCTCCGAATAATAGATGCGATTGCTGCAAATACTTGTTAGGGTAGACTGCAAGGAGCTTGCGCACAGCGCCCAACAAAATTTCCTGTTCCGCCTGACCGCTGCGATATTGCTCCAAACAATACATAAACTCCGCCTTTTCATCCTGAGTAGCCTGCTTCTTAAAATATCCCCAGATATGCTGAAACGCGTTGCAGACTTGTCCTCGATCCTCCGGTAAAGTGCACGCCTGATCAATGAGAGTCAACACATGCTGCACTTGTGCATTCTCCCGCTTTAAATACTCGCGAATCTCGTTATAAATAGAGCCGGACTTGCTGAGAACGAGATACTTATGTACTGCCCAAAGTTTCTGACATTCTTTTAATTGATTTGATTCTCTCATATCGTTTCTTTAAGTCTCGAACAAATTCGCTCAAGGTCAGGTTTTCGAGATGCCCTATCACTTATTCGGAATCCCCTGAAAAAATCGCTTTTAATTGACACTCTGCGATTATACAAAAAAATATAAGTATTGAGAATATAGGCAATCCGACGTTGATCTGCCGACTGATAGAAAATGTATCTTAAAAACGATATACTATTTATAAATAAGAAGAGATAAAAATTGGCATAACGGAGATATAAAATGAAAACAGTACAGACAGAAATCGGCAGAGTATATGCGGATATAGTCGGAAAAACGGAAGAAGGCAGAACAGTGTATTCTATATTGAGCGTCCCCTATGCACAAGGAAAAAGATTTGAATATGCAAAAATTCTTAATAAAAAAGACTATACACCGGAAACAGTAATTAACCGAACGGAGACAGTATGCTTTCCGCAGAGAAAATATCCGCTGTTTTTAAATATTTTAATGAAACATCATATGCTGCGTCCGGAATTTCAACCGTTAAAAGATACCCAAACGGAAAATGCATTTGTAGTAAACATATGGGCACCTGACAATTTTACGAAAAAGAAACCGGTGCTTGTATTTTTACACGGCGGAGGAGAAGGATCGGGAACGGTTCCGATATACACAATGGCGCATATTGCCGAACAAGGTATTGTAGCGGTTACAATTACTTATCGAATAGGAAACTTCGGCTATATGCCTGTTTTTGAAAAAGGAGAAGTAAGAGGGTCGCTTTCCTACCTTGATCAGCAAGCAGCTTTAACTTGGATTCATAATAATATCAACTCATTCGGCGGAGATAATACAAACATTACACTTATGGGGCATTGCGGAGGCGCAGTCGCAGCCCTGTATCATTATTTAAATCCGCTGAGTAATAATCTGTTTCATAAACTCATGCTTTGTGCGGGAAATGTCCCGATACTGTCTGAATATGATTTCGCAAAAAATGAATATGAAAAAATGCTGTCAAAAAATCATTTAAACGGACTTGAAGACCTGAAAAAATTGTCGGCTAAAAAATTGATGAAACTAAAAGGAGGTCAAAATGATATCATTGACGGCAAGTTTTTTACAGAGCACCCGATGAATCTGTTGGAACGAGGATCATTCCCTTGTATGCCGGTACTGATAGGGTCAAATAAAGATGAATTTTCCATGATTGAATTACCGATGTACTACAAAGCCCTTGGAATTACAAAGAACAAAGAACATTTAAAAGAATTTCTGTTGAAAAAATACGGAGAATTTGCAGATTCTCTTGAATCCGAACTAAAACCGGAAGCGAACGGAATCGTAGACTTACAAATTCAAATCATGGAGTTGCTTGTATTTCACTCAAGTGCACTGTTCCTCATGGAAAAAATCGGAGAAAAATCTCCCGTATACGGATATAGAATGAATTATATTCCTAATCTATATAATGGACTTCGCGGCTCATATCATGGGGCGGAACTTGCATTTTTCTTCGGCACCATAGATAACATGAATATACACATTACCGATGAAAATAAGGCTGCCGTTATTGCAATTCAAAAGGACTGGATACAGTTTATTAAGTTCGGCAAAATAGAAGGGCGTCCGCTTTTTAATGAAACCGGAAAAATTACAGAATATGATAAAGATATCAAAACCATACCGTTTCCGCATGCAAATCTTATTCACCATATTCAAAAGAGCGGTATTGCCGATAAGCTCAGAAAAGAATATATACAGAACCGTAGATAAGTTTCCGTAAAAACAACAGAAAGGCATTGTGAAAAAATTATACAGCTCATAAAGAACTGAGCGAAGGGGAATATAAAAGAGGTTGTATGGAAAAAGATTTATGCTTTAAAGCACTGTTAAAGTTTTCTCTCGGCGTGGTGGCCATAGGAATTTTATTGTTTTTACCTGCAGGAACTTTTCATTATTGGAAAGCATGGTTGTTGATGGGGATATTATTTATTCCGATGCTCTTCGCAGGAATTGTATTACTGTTGAAAAATCCGGACTTGCTCAAAAAACGCTTGAATACAAAAGAATCGCAAGCGGAACAACGTCTGGTGATAAACTTAAGTGCCGCAATGTTTCTTTTGGGATTTGTTTTAGCTGGATTGAATTTCCGCTTCGGATGGATAATAGCACCCGATTGGTTGTCATGGACAGGTACCGCTATATTTCTGCTTTCATATATGCTTTATGCGGAAGTATTAAAGGAGAATGCCTACTTATCACGAACGGTTGAAGTCCAAAAGGGGCAAAAGGTCGTTGATACCGGATTATATGGGATCGTTCGCCATCCTATGTATACCATAACGATTTTTTTATTTCTGTCGATGCCTTTGGTGCTGGGTTCTCTTATCTCTTTTGTCGTTTTTCTTGCATATCCTGTCATTATTGCAAAAAGAATTATAAACGAAGAAGCAGTGCTTGAAAAAGATTTAGACGGATACACCGAATATAAAAAGAAGGTAAAATACAAAATCATTCCGTATATTTGGTGATGTGGAAAAAACTTATACGGTTATACGCCTCGTGCAGCAGGAGCGGATAAGTTCGCTGTCGTGGGTTACAACGAGAGCAGTATGATTTTCGGTTCGGATACATTTACGGAAGCGCAGGTTATTTTTTGTTTTTTGCCGTCTACTCTGCAAAGCTCCAAAATCCACATAACAACAGCGGCGAGGTAGATAACCAGCAGTATCAAATCCTGCACTCGAAATCCGATACGGCAGATGTTAGTGCACTTTATCGGAGCACCCAACCCGCGTGTCAATGCAGTGTCAGATTTACTACTTCGTGAATTACTACTTATTTAATTGTTTAATTAAGTTAGACAAACTGAAATTTGTCGCTCTTTAAAGAACTGACACATCAGTTGCTTTTTTATTTTGCTCTCTAATCGAAAGAACAGTTGCCATTACTATAATAAGTATTTTACAAGCATAAGCTATATTTTGATTACCACCTACTGCTAATTGTGAGAAAACATTTGTTAACGAATGTGTCATCACACATATCCACAAACTGTTTGTCTTTATAAATAATGCGGATAAAATAAAGCAATTAGTCAACAGTCCAAGCAAAAATCCAAACGCCCGTACTTGTGGCAATGTTCCCTCAATGTAGAAATAAGAAAAATGCCATATTCCCCATAGAACAAAAGTAATTAAAGTTGAACTAATATAACTATGGCGTTCCATCATAATTGGTTGAAAAACATATCTCCACCCTACTTCTTCAATCCCTCCAAAAAGGATTGCTTTAAGAAATAAGATAATAGGAATATACCACGCATTCAACGCTAATTTTCCATCAAATGCAACATAGCAAAAATCCAAAAACAAGAACACCATAACGAATAAATAACTGCCGGTGTTTTGCTTTATAGCGAAAAAATCCTTTAATATTTTCTTCGTACTGTACTTTTTGTATCTAACTGCAATAACAGTTCCCCATAGAGCAGATGAAACTCCACCTATTCCAATAGCAACCATTCCCATTGGCATCGTATAATCTACAACCATACCCAAATTACGCAATATAAAAACTATAATAAATATCATCCATATTTGCCCTAAGGTTCCTAATAAATAAAGGAAAATTGCTTTTTTTCGACTCATAAATTTCCCCTTAAATTCAAATTTGTCAGACAATAAATTTACTGGCCAACTTATACACTTGATTTATTTCTTTGCTTTCTAAGTTCCGGTTATTGAGTTCAGCAAATGAACTCACCACCTTTTTCTTCACAGTTTTCTCTCTACATATTTGCCGATATTATACTATTTTTAAGGCTTTTTTCCACTGTCAGATTTTTCCCCCAGGTTAGCGATGGTAGCTGCGCCCAAGGATGTACGTCTTGTACATCCTTGGGCTACGAGTTCGCAATGCGAACTCGCTTCTGATTCACATCACGGACATCCTTGTCCGTGCAGAAACGCAGTGGAGGAATGGAGCGGTAGCGGAACAGCGGACGTAGCGACCCGAACGCAGTGAGGGGAACCTCCATATAATTATTTATGTACCTTCCAGCTTGCAGCTTCGCGACGCTCGCCGATAAAGTTTCGGTAAATGCCGTCCTGCTCCAAAAGTTGGGCATGGGTGCCGTGCTGCACAATCTTGCCGTGGTCTACGACGATGATCTGATCGGCTCTCTCTACGGTTTTCAGCCGATGGGCAATCATGATAACGGTCTTTTCGGCGGTAAGCGCTTGGACGGCGTGCATCAGTTCGTTTTCATTTTCGGGATCGACGTTGGCGGTTGCCTCATCCAAAAAGATGACAGGTGCGTTTTTCATCATGGCGCGGGCAATAGAGATGCGCTGCTTTTCGCCGCCGGAAAGACTTGCGCCGCCTTCACCGACTACCGTATCGTATCCGTGGGGAAGGCTTGAGATAAAGTCATGGCAGCAGGCTTTTTTTGCCGCAGCGATCACATCCTCCATCGGAGCGCCGGGCTGACCAAAGCGGATATTGTTGGCGATGGTGTCGTGGAATAAATAAACCGATTGGAACACAAAACTGAAATTCGCCATCAAAGAATCCATATCGTAATCTTTCACATTCCGGCCGCCCAGCATAACGGTACCCCCGTCTACATCCCAGAACCGTGCAAGCAGATTTACCAAGGTAGTTTTGCCTCCGCCGGAAGGACCGACAATCGCCGTCGTGGTCTTTTCAGGAATATGCAATGAAATACCGTCGATGATTTTTCGTTTCTCATAAGAAAACGCTATATCCTGCGCAGTAATATCGCGTACTGACGGTGTAATATTTTCTCCGGATATATCCATCTGCGGCGTGTTCAGAATTTCCTGCGCCCGGTCAACACTCATATCAACCACGCGCAGCAGTGACGAATATTGTCCTGCCGTTTCCAGACTGGTATAGATGATAAATGCGGAGATTACCATGACAACAGCATTCAGCGCGTCCATGCTTCCGGCACAATAAAATGCGCATGAAAAAGCTACCATTGCCGCACCGGTAAGCTTGGCGATAAAACTCTGCAATGCTATGCGGGGCACCAGTGTCATTTCCATATCGATATTGATCTTACTGTTTTCCGAGATTGCCTCATTTAATTCCTTGCTCTTAACTCCCGTCAACCGGTAAGCCTTAACCTCGGTCATCCCTTGCAGGTATTCTAGAACCTTTTCTACGAGTCTTTCATCTGCGCGTATCTTTTTTCCCGACACCTTTTCGGAAGCAATCCGGAGACGGCTATTTGCAAAAAGAAACAGCGAAAAACCGCAGAGCAGCACACAGGCGATTCTCCAGTCGAAGAAAAACAGCATGACGATAATAAGCGAGGTTGTAAGCAAGCCGTCGCAGACAAGCATTACCACACGAGCCGCGATATTTTCAAGGCTTTCCATTATATTAGTTGTAATAGACGTAATCTGCCCGAGGCTGTTGGCGTTAAAGTATCCCATCTGAAGATACCGCATGTGCTCCGCAATCTCCACCCGTTTTTTCGCACAAGTGTTATAGCCTCCTTCGGTCTGTAACATAACGGCCTTTGATTTTAGCAATCCCGATCCGGCAATGCTGATCAGCATAATCCCTAACGAGAGCAGGATATCTTTTGTGTCTACCGTTCCATTCATCAGCGCCCGAATCATCACCGCAATCGCCGGAATCTTTAGCGCCTCAAACAGAGCCTGGATAACATTGAGCCGAATGGAAGTGATAAATTTCCGGCGGTTTTCTTCATCGCAGAACGCAAAAAACTTTCTAATAACTTTAAGCATGATCTTTCACCTCCATATGTGCATTCCACATCGTTTCATATAACCCGTGATGAGAAAGAAGCTCATCATGGGTTCCGCTGTCTGCAACGGCGCCGTCTTTAATGACATAAATACAATCGGCAGCGGTAATCGTCGAGAGCCGGTGCGCAATCACGATGAGCGTCTTCCCCTCCGTCAGCTTAGAGATAGAGCGCTGAATAACTGCCTCGTTTTCAGGATCGGTGTATGCGGTTGCTTCATCCAAAATAATAATGGGCGCCGCTTTCAGCATTGCTCTGGCAATGGAAATACGCTGCCGCTCGCCGCCGGAAAGATGTCCGCCGGAAGTGCCTACCACGGTATCGTAACCGTGCTCCAGCTCCAAAATGAATTCATGGCAACCGCTGTGCCTTGCCGCTTCCTCCACTTCCGCATCCGTTGCATCCGCCCGCCCGATGCGGATATTTTCCCTGACCGTCATATTGAATAGATAATTATCCTGCGAAACAAAGGCAATCTTATCCGAATATGCTTCTTGCGGAATTTCACGAATGTCCGTATCTCCCAGCAAAATTGAGCCGCTGCTCACATCCCAGAGCGAAGCGATAAGGCGCGCAATGGTACTCTTTCCGCTGCCGGAGGGACCGACCAGCGCAATAAAGCTGCCCTCCGGGATTTCCAGAGAAATGCCGTGAAGCACTTCCTTTTCCTTATACGAGAAATGAACATCTTGCAGCTTCAACGTGTTTTCCATTGGAACAGTTCCGTCTACAGGGCGCTCCATTTCCGGCGCATACAAAATACTTTGAACTTCACCGAAGATGGTTCCCATGGTTCGAAAATCGTCCGAATAACTCATCAAGGTTATAAGCGGTGTGATGATGCCGACAGACAGAATAATAATTGTTACCAGATTCTGCGGAGGAAGATATCCTCCCTTTACCAAAAGACCGCCGATGGGGAGCACGGAAACCATTGTGGCGGGCATGATTACCGTGGCGAATGTAAAGGTGAGAATGCAGGAGCGCATCCAATCGATATAGCTGTGAGCGGCTTCATACGCATCATGCACGAAGCGGTCGTAGGAACTTTTTGTATTTCCGAAAACCTTGATGACTTGAATACCGCCGATATATTCAACCGCCGTATCATTGAGCGCTTTTGTGGCTGTAACCGTGCGTTGATAGAATTGCGGACTGCCCCTCATCATAAGACCGTAACAGAAAAAGCCCACCGGTATCGTTGCAAGAGATGCCAGCCCCATACGCCAGTCAATGGTAAAAATGTAGATCAAAATGATGACGGGGATCAGTAAATTTGCGGTGAACTCCGGAACGATATGCGCCAGTGTTGTTTCAATGCTGTCGATACGTTCGATGAGCGTATTTTTGAGCGCCCCGGAACTTTGCTCCAGCACCGCACCCAGCGGCATTCTTGTCAGTTTTTCCGTGCAGCGTTTTCGGAGTTCAGCGAGTACTGCAAACGTTGCTCTATGACTTGTCGATGTGCTAAGCGCATGAAACAGTACACGGCAAAACCAGAACGCTGCAATAATCAGACAGCGTATCATATAATATGATAGGTCTTTGTTTCCGCTCATCAAACCGTGTACAATGCCGACAACAACAAAATACGGTGCGATGGAAAAAGCCACACCGATAACTGCGAGGATAACACTCAATACATATTGTCCTTTGTGTTCCCCTGTTTGTCCCAAAGCCCACGCGATAGGCGAAGGACTTTTTTCTTTTTCCTTCATAAGCAATTCTCCTTACGGGAACTTCTAAAAAACTGTAACTTTCAATTACTCACCGCAGAGGCGCAAAGGACGCAAAGTTTTTAAAGGATTACCTGTTCAGCTTCCCCTTAATTTCCCTTTGCGCTCTTTGCGTCTTGGCGGTTAATTTTTTAGAAGTCCTATCTATTAAAAATCTCTAAAACCCGAATAACTGCTTCCAGCCCGGAACAAAGAATGCCTCTACCGTTGTTAAGCAGCGGAGCGCTTCTTCCACGCTGTAATTATGGATAACCGGTTCAAAGAGCGCGGTCGTATATGCCGAAAGCAAAAGATGCAGCTCCTTTGGCGTAATGTCCTTCACCGCGTAGCCTTGCGCTTTAAGCATCGGCATATATTGTAAAAGCTGCGCTTGCTGCCCCTCTGTAAGATCATGGAGGAAATGCTCGTACTTACTCCCCCGCGATTTTGCCAGCAATAGATGATATTCTTCCATATTCGGATAGATAATCTCACGCATCATGTCGATTTCAGAATCCCGCCACTGTATACGTTCTTCGTGATGAACTGCATCCACATACCGCGCAACGTGCGCATCCAACCAAGCGTTTATGCGATCCACCGCAGGAGCGACAATTTGATCAAAGAGATCTGCTTTATCGACACAATGCCGATATATTCCCGCAGCCGTCATACCGCAGCGTTCAGCAATGCTCCGCATGGAAGACTTATCAAAGCCCATCTCCATAAATTCGGCTTTTGCTGCGGCTATGATTTTTATATGATTGGCGGTTTTGTCTCTCGGCATGGGTACCTTCTTTGGCATACAGTGTTAGCTAACACATATAAACATACAACCGATCGCGGTAGGTGTCAAGGGGATGAAGGTATCTATTCCGAAGGATGCGAAACAAATCTATGCGAGTTTTTTAGAGATATCCTATCCATAGTATTTTTATTTTCGCTATAAATGTGTTATTATGTTGTAGCACTTCAATAGAAGCTGCAATAATTACGATCTTTTCTATAAGATTCCGGTTTGTAGAAAATGATCAAAAATCTTACGATACAAAGGGAGCATACTATGAAGGTCGGTTTTGGATGCGATCATGCATCGGTTGGATTAAAACATATCTTAATGGAACATGTACGAAACAAAGGGTATGAATGTGTCGATTACGGAACAACAGATCCGAAGGTTCCGGTCGATTATCCCGAATTCGGTTTAAAGGTTGCTGAGGCAATTAAATCGAAGGAGGTTGAAAAAGGAATATTGATCTGCGGATCAGGTATCGGTATTTCCCTCGCTGCAAATAAGGTTCCGGGAATCCGCGCTGCCGCGTGTAGTGAACCGTGCACCGCAAAATTGGCTGTTGAGCACAGTGATATCAATATTGTTTCTATGGGTGTATGTATCGTAGGCCCTGAAATAGCAAAAGCAATTGTCGATGCTTTTTTTGATGCACAGTTTGAAGGCGGCAGCTACACAAAACGCGTCAATATGATCGGCGATATAGAAAAGAAGTACAGTAAATAATATCATAGGCGGGCGGTATAATGTAACAAACCGCTCCGCCCCTTGCCCATAGCCTTAGTCTATAGAGAGATAATGTATACCGCTACAATAGGATTAGCGATGGGAGCTTCTGATTCACATCACGGACATCCTTGTCCGTATAGAAACGAAGCGGAGGAATGGAGCGAAAGCGAAACAGCGAACGTAGCGACCCGAACGGAGTGAGGGGAACCTCCATATAAAGACAAGAACTTAGGTTATCACTACATAAAACTTTGGATTACAACCCGTCAAAACTTTAGATTATTACCATATAAAACTTTGGATTATTACCAATATTGACTTTAGGATTCTCCCATAGTATACTTTGGATTATTACCACCAATGCTAGACCTATTCAGTAACAGAAGAGGCAAGCAGGTTTACTCGTAATCGGATTAAAAAGGGAGCGGCGATATGGTTAAAAGGACAGCGGAAGAGGCCTTGCGGCGGTTGGCTTCTCAGTTTCCGGTGATTGGGATAACCGGGCCGCGGCAGAGCGGGAAGTCAACACTGGCAAAAGCGGTTTTCCCTAATAAAAAATATGTGACGTTTGATGACCGGACAATGCGGGATCTTGCAGCGTCGAATCCGAATGACTTTATTATGGCGTTTCCCGATGGTGCGGTGATTGATGAGGCGCAGAAAGTGCCGGAAATCTTTGATGCGATAAAACTGCATGCGGATCGGGAACAGAGCGCGCCGGGAACGTTTATCGTAACGGGTTCCAGTCAGCTCCGGTTAAAAGCAAATATGACGGACAGTTTGGCTGGACGGGTGGCGTTTTTGAAGCTGCTGCCATTTTCTATTCACGAGTTACAGACGGGCGGTGTGCTGCCAGACAATCCGTATACGCTGATTTTTTCGGGTCAATATCCGCCCCTCTATGATACTGCCCGGCATTTTATTCCGGAGGATTGGTATGAAAATTATATCGATACCTACTTGGACTTGGACATACGGGATCAGATTAATTCCGGTAATATTTCGCTGTTTAAGAAGTTTGTTCAAATCTGCGCGGTGCAGAGCGGGCAGCTGCTTTCTATGGATAGCATTGCGCGGGATACCGGCATTTCCGCACCGACGGTCAAGAGCTGGCTTTCTATTTTAGAGGCTTCGTTTATTATCCACTTCCTTGAACCGAACACCAATAATCTTGGAAGAAGTATTGTAAAAACGCCGAAGCTCTATTTTGTTGATTCCGGGCTGCTGTGTCATCTTTTGCGGCTGGAGACAAAAGAGGATTTGCTCTTGAGCAGATACAAGGGAGCAGCGGTTGAGACCTTTGCCGTTTCGGAATTACTGAAATATCGCCTGAATCAGGGCAAAAAAGCGAATCTAACCTTTTTTAGAGACAGCAAGGGTTTGGAGGTAGATACGATTGCGGATTGGAACCGTACTTTTGCGATTGAGATAAAAAGCTCCAATGCCCCGGATGCAAAGCTGTCGCGCAGCACAAAAAAATATTTGCAGCTGCTGAATGATGAAACGGCAAAAAATGCAGTGTTTTATTTATCCGATATGAGTATGGACATCAACGGTACTTCCTATGTGAGCTGGCGCGATTGGGAAAAGCATTTACAGTGAGCTTTTACGATTATTGCTGTAGATAATACCGCTACAATACATATAATAGAACAGGGTAAATTTTTGTGCTATTTTTATACAAGACGTATGGAGATGTCCTTATGAATATACATTTTAACAGGCTGACTGCAAAATATAAAAAAGAAACAATCGATATTTTCAATTATTATATTGAACACACAACTGCAGCATACCGTTCCGAAAAAGTTGGGTATGACTTCTTTAACACCCTCGTTGATGACGATGTTGTCAGCGCATACACGATGATGAATAATGCAAATGAGGTTATTGGATTTTGTATGCTGGAAAAATATAAAAACATCCGAACATTTAACGAACTCGGCGATTGCATGTATTTCATTAAACCGGAAATGACCGGAAAAGGCGTGGGACGGGAAATCGTATCATTGCTGGAAAATGACGCAAAACTGCACGGAATGAAAAAGCTTGTTGTTGATATATCCGATGAAAATGAAAAAAGTATTGCATTTCATAAAAATAACGGATTTGTTGAATACGGAAGATTGAAGAACTGTTGGCGGAAATTCGGCAGGAACATTGGAATAGTATATATGTATAAAGACATAGGTACGGCAACATGAAAAAAAGAAAAGGAGAGAGAAATGAGATTCAAACCTACATATGACACACTGGAAGAATACCGGCAGAAGATTAAGGCATTGAAAGCTGTGTTGGCGAAAGCAGATACGGTACTAATAGGGGCGGGTGCAGGACTTTCGACTGCGGCGGGATTTACGTATTCAGGGGAACGCTTCGAAAAGTACTTTGCGGATTTCCACGCAAAGTACGGTTTTTCGGATATGTATACCGGCGGATTTTATCCGTACGCGACATTGGAGGAACGTTGGGCATACTGGAGTCGCTACATTATGATAAACCGCTATACCGATGCACCAAAACCGGTATACGAAAACTTGCGCAAACTGATAAGTGATAAAAACTATTTTGTACTGACAACGAATGTCGGCCATTGCTTTCAGAAAACAGGTTTTAATAAGGCTCGGCATATACCACTTGACGTTCGTTCCGGTATTATAGACCGTAGCGTATTCATTTACCCAATGGAAGGCAGGATAGTTTTCTTCAGCATTTGCAGCGCCTAGGGCATCTTGACCGCAAATATACTCCCAGTTATCGATTCCGTCTTTGTCCCCCGTAAAGGTTGCCTTGCCTGCCGCCCCGCTTCCCGTTTCACTCGACGTACAGATAATACCTTCAAACTTCGTATGGAAGCCGGTACTGCCATCCTTTGCCCATCGTTTTCCTTGTGTGTGCAACCCGATACCCAGCGGCACACCATAGACGTTTTGTGCACCGACCATAACCGCCACCGGCGGATTATTCGCAGCAATCGCCGTATACTCATCTTTTGAAACAAAGGTTCCATCCTTTAATACGATCCTTCCTGCCGTGTAACTGCTGTAGTCCCCATAGTCTTTTACCGTAAAGGTACCGTTCACGGTATTTGCTCCGTTTGCAATCGTTACCTCATACGCTCCCGCTTGACCGGGGATGGTTAACGTTACCGCAAGCCCTCTATCGCTTAGTATCTTCACTGTCGTTTCAGCCGTAATAGACGGTTTTCCCGCACAGCTTACCCTAAAGCTTTCTGCCGTTATCCCCGGCGCTTTAAAGTTTACCCCCGTAACATAGGCTGTTATGGCATGGTCTTCCTTCCCTGTTCCCGCATTCGGAATCAGAAACGAGGTAAATTTCGGCGTTCCGTATACTTGAAGGGTCGGATTAGTCAGCGTACTTCCGTAATCATTTGACGGATCACTGTAATATCGTGTCTGTTCCGCGGTCCCGAACAGCACCTTGGCCGTATATTCCCCTTCATCCTTCGGTACGGGAACGGCTGCTTCTCCTTCGGATGTTTCTCCGATGCCCATCCCGGCCGTATTGATCATAACCGGCTCCCCGTATGCCGCTCCGCTTCCGTCATACAGCTACACAAATACCCCGCCTGCTACCGCAAGGTTGCACCCTTTTACGGTCATTTTAACGGTCGTCGATGCGCTTACTTCATTGGACGGAATAAGAGATTTTTCAAGCGCAGGATTTTCAGTTAACCGCGCTTCCTTGGTAATGGTTAAGGGGGCTTGTACTTTTGCATACTTTCCGCATATTTTTACCCTTACCATATACTTCTTGCCTTCCACCGTTGCTTCACCTGCACTAATCTGCGGAACCGGTAAGCTTACCGTTGCCCGATGGTTTACCGTATCAATGTCGGTAACCTTTACCAAGCCCCCTTGCAGGACGTCGTCTGTATCAAAGAGACCTGCCTTTACATCCGTATCAGGCTGGCTTGCTATCAGGTTAAAGTTCTTTCCGCTCAGTGCTACCGTTACCGTTAAGTTGGCGTCATTGTAGGCAAGGTGTTTGCGGTCAAACATGATGCTGCGGATGCAGGGGCCGGTACAGGGCTCTTCTGTTCCCGCTTCTTTAATCGATTCGCCGCTTTCCGTCGACGGCTTTAAGGTATAGCTTGCAACCGACACAACCTGCCCGTTTACCTTTGCATATAGGTCGATGTTTTTTCCGTTCTTTTTACCTACAAATTCCACAGTCGTACTGCCGGAAGCACCGTACTGAAGTTTTCCGTCTTTGTACTGCAAGAAGGGAGTGCCCGCAGGAATAGCCGTAAACTGCCCACCTGCCTTTACAGCACTGTACATGGTCGTCCCATCAAAGTAGAGGAAGATATTGCTTGTCTGCTGGTTCGCTGCAACAAACAGTTCCCACACGCCTTTTAACTCCTCGCTTTTTATTTCCCCCTGTTGTTCGCCACCGC
The DNA here is from genome assembly GCF_024181085.1 of Treponema sp. OMZ 857. Taxonomy (NCBI): domain Bacteria; kingdom Pseudomonadati; phylum Spirochaetota; class Spirochaetia; order Treponematales; family Treponemataceae; genus Treponema; species Treponema sp. OMZ 857. The sequence continues at coordinate 920,135 of NZ_CP051147.1, read as the reverse complement.
CGGACGGCTCGTTCGCCTGAGGACACCCGCCTAAGAATATAATAGCGCCCATCAGTAGCAATACGTTCCATAATGAAACCCGATAATTCTTTTTCATACCGAAACCTCCTTGTCTGCATACTGCAGTCAATATTAAAACTTTCTTCCATATTACCTTAAAAGTCAAGTGTGAATTGCAAGAATATCAACAAAAGGCGCAATGAACGCCCCTTGTTCACGCAGGGCTTCAGCATGAAAAAAGGATCTGAGCTCTAAAATTATCGTCGTAGATGCAAGCGCGCTTGCCCATACTGAGCGTATCCATTTTAGAGAGCATCTTAATTCTGTTGTAAACAATTCTTCTGATAATAGCAAGGTTTTCTGCTGCATTCCGGTCAAGAACGGTGCACTCATCATCACAAAACAACACATCTAAACACCAATGTAAGTTATTCTCTATCGCCCAATGACTGCGTACTCCCTTTGCAAATTGTTTTACATCTGTAACACTCGTAATGAAATAGCGAATTTCACGGCATTCTTTCCCTTTCCTTGTTACCATGCTTTCAACCATGCCGAATGCAGCAAGGTGCTTCCACTCTTTTTTATCTTCAAACCATCCTATGTTGGTATCAAGGGTATATATTCGCCTTTCTATTCTCCCGTGCCCTTTATCAAAGGTCGTATGGACGCTCCGAGTCGATGGTGCAGGACTAAGAAAGAAGTCCTTTACCTCCTGCTCCATAAGCGGATGATTTCCTTTAAGAGCCAGAATATAATCATTATCTTTTGCAATCTTTTTTACTATTTCTTTCTGACATAACAGTGCATCAGCGGTTATAATGACGCCTTTGATTTTGAGTATCTGTATCAGCCTTTCAGCGATTGGTATTTCGTTCGTCTTTTCGCTGCTGCATTCCATCTGTCCGATAACGACTCCCAATTCATGGCTATAGGCGTGTAATAGATGTAATGGATCTATACCGGCTTCTTTCAGCCCGCTTCCTCTGAGCGTTTTTCCATCTAAACTGACATAACTGCCCTCTGGAATATCAAGTTCTTCCTCTATCCAGCGGATAAATACACTTTGAAACTGTTTTGGATCCAATATTCCCAATACCCGCCTTACCGTATCATATGAAGGCAGTCCATTCGGCAGTTTAAGACCGATAACATCTCTCAACCATTGTTCTTTTAGCCGCGCAAACTCTCGAATCCCATAGATGCTTCGTTCTCCAGCACTTACTCCACACATTACTACCATCAGTATTTCACTTATCGAATGCTTTACTTTCCAGTCTTGCCGACTGTCTTCTACTTGTTCAAATAATATCCCTTCCACCATAACATTACTTTACTATACTTTTCTTTCATGCTGAAGCCCTACTTGTTCACGGCTGATACCCTTGAAAAAGGCGCTCTATAATCTTGACAAAGCATACACGGTGTTCTATAATGAACATTGTTCAGTTTGGAGGCATGGTATCAATAAAGCAGCGACATCGAAAGAAGAAATCCTGGAGGCTTGTAAGGCAATAGTGGCGGAAAAGGGGCTTGGTGCGCTCAATATGCGGGCAGTTGCAAAGCGCTGCGATATTGCACTTGGGTCGGTATATAATTACTTTGGTTCCAAAGACGAGCTGATTATAGCCGCGGTTGAAAGCGTATGGCAGAGTATCTTCGGTAGAGAATCTCATTATAGTCCCGGTATCGCTTTTACTGACTACATTGAAGCGGTTTTTCAAAAAGTTCAAAAAGGGATGGTCAAATATCCCGACTTTTTTACCGCACACTCGATGAGTTTTAGCGAAAACTCAAAAGATGATGCCAGAAAAAAGATGTATGGGTATTTTGCATCGGTAAAAGAAGAAATGCTTACTATATTGCAAGCCGATACGGCAGTTAAACAGAATCTTTTTTCTCAAGATTTTACTGCAGATGATTTCACAGAGTGTATATTAACAAACATCATCGGACTGCTTATTTTGCAAAGGCAGTCATGCAAGGTGTTGATCGCCGGTATAAAAAAAATCATATACCAGTAACGGGAAAACCGGACTGTAGGCATGAAAACCGATCTAAGTTTTTAATGCCGCGTGGGAACCTCTAACAATCTAACAAAGGTTGTAGAGAGACCTAAGGATGTTATATACCATAAAATGAACAATGTTCATTTTATTTTTGGAGGAAAATATGCAGGCAATTATGGAAACTATTTTTGATTCTCTCTACTTACCGACGGTAATTATCCTCGGTTTTATGATGATCAAAAAAGCGAAGGGGCAAAAACAGTTTTTGCTCTATGGAATTATGGCAGTTACGCTGGGATTCGGGGATTCATTTCACCTTATTCCCCGGTCGGCGGCACTGTTAACAACCGGGCTGGAAAATCACGTTGCTGCCCTCGGTATCGGGAAGTGGATAACGTCGGTAACGATGACGGTGTTCTACGTGCTGCTCTACCACGTATGGCGGGAACGCTATGGCATTACGGGAAAAAAGCAGGTAACGGCTGCGGTGTATATTCTTGCGGCACTCCGCATAGCGCTGTGCTTTATGCCGCAAAACGCATGGACAAGTCCGGATGCCCCGCTTTCATGGGCTATTTACCGAAACCTGCCCTTTACGGCTTTGGGTATTATCATTATCGCGTTATTTTACAAAAGTGCAAGAGAAAACAACGATACGGCATTCAGCAAACTCTGGCTCACCATAGTGCTCAGCTTCGGATTTTATATTCCGGTGGTGCTTTTTTCGGATGCGTTCCCGCTTGTCGGTATTTTGATGATCCCTAAAACCTGCGCCTACGTGTGGACGGTCGTGATCGGATTCCAAGCATTGCGGAAAAACGATCAGGGGAAACGCATCAGGCAGAGTAGAGAAAAATCGCGAAAAAATTGAGACTGTGAGACCATTTGAACCGCGAAGAGGTTCAACTCTGGTCGAATAGTATTAATTTTTTCGCGGGATGTTAAAAAAACAGCCTGATGCGTTTGCCCTGCGACGTACCGCATGTAGGATAGCACAATCGTGTATTCTGTGTTAAACTCAATTATGTGAGCTTGTAAAAGCTGTTTCTTTCTATATCATATTGCGCAATTACTCAGGAGGCTATAATGTTTAATTTTGTTTTTGATGTACCGGTAAAGATACTGTTCGGGAAAGGCAGTGTCGAAGGGCTTGCCGATGAGATAGTAAAATACGGCAATAGAGTGCTGCTCTGTTACGGCGGCGGGAGTATCAAGAAAATCGGCCTTTACGATACGATAACGACGCAGTTAAAATCAAAAGGTATTTTTTATGCGGAACTATCCGGCATTTCTCCCAACCCGCGGATAGAAGAAGTTGAAAAAGGAATCGCGCTGGTACGGGAACATAAGCTTAATTTTATTCTCCCTGTCGGCGGAGGAAGTTCCATCGATTGTGCTAAGGCAATCGCTACCGGTGCGCACTATAACGGCGACCCGTGGGACATTGTTACCCGGAAGGCATCAGCGGAGAACGTCCTCCCGCTCGGTACTGTCTTAACCCTTGCAGCGACGGGTTCCGAAATGAATTGCGGAGCCGTTATTACTAACTGTAAAACCAAGGAAAAGCTCGGCTTTGAAGTTCCGCTTGTAATGCCTAAGTTCTCCGTGATGGATCCGTGCTACACCTTTTCGGTACCCAAAGCGCATACGGCTGCCGGTACTGCGGATATTATGAGCCATACCTTTGAAAGTTATTTTTCGTTGGACGATGGGGCTTACTTACAAGACCGGTTCGCCGAAGCGGTACTCAAGACTTGTATCCATTACGGACCCATTGCGCTGAATGACCCCGATAATTATGACGCCCGCGCCAATCTGATGTGGGCAGGAACATGGGCAATCAACGGTTTGTTGGGGTGCGGAAAGATGACGATGTGGTCGGCTCATCCGATGGAACATGAGCTGAGCGCCTTTTATGACATTACGCATGGGGTAGGACTTGCAATCCTGACCCCTCACTGGATGCGGCACGTACTGAACGATAATACCGTGCATAAGCTTGCCGAATACGGTGTCAACGTGTGGGGCTTGTCCGCAGACGCGGATGTCTATAAAACGGCAAACGCCGCCATCGATAAGACATCGGAATTTTTTGCATCGCTCGGTATCCCGATGACGCTGCGTGAAGTCGGTATCGGCGAAGAGCATCTTAAAGAGATGGCGGAAGCGGCTGTGATGCACCGGAGCCGCAGCGGAAAAATCCGCGGCTTCCAAACCTTAACGGCAGCCGATGTCCTTGCAATTTATAAAGCGGCGCTGTAAAAGAGTTTTTACACTGATAGCGTTTTTTTATGAATTTTAACTGGACTAATATACTGTATTCGCTGCCCGGAGTGATTATCGGCCTTACCGTACATGAATTCAGCCATGCCTTCGTTGCGGATAAACTCGGCGATGGCACGGCAGTCATGTATTTTTATCGGGACTCAATTTAAGCAATGAAGTTGAGCGGAAAATAACACAATACGGCACTCTTACTTTGTTTGCTGCCATAATCATCGAAAACATAATCGATATCGATTTACTCCCTATCGGTACATTTACTCATTAGGTTGTAAGTTTAGTTTTTCGTTAACTAATGGAAATCAACAAACATATTTGAAGCACGGCTGCGCTGCGCCGGAAATCCGATGCGTATACTCTAATATGAAATGTGGCATTCGCTACCAAAATCCGTAAACCTATGGTATAATACTTCTCATAGTTTTGATTATCGGAATATGAGTATGGGAAATTTTACTTTTTTACAGACGTATTGGCCGGATTTTGCGAAAACGATGGAATTTGCAGAACATTACGCATATTCCGACCCCGCATCAAGTAAGAATAAATCCGGATTATTTGTAGAACTGATGATACGCGAAATGATGCGTATCGAACATATTCCGGAGCCGATAGATGTAAAAGAAAATAATCATTTTAACCGTACAAGAATCCTCAAAAATGAGGGGCTTATTCCGTATGATGTAAATCAATGGATTAATCAAGTCCGTATCAAACGGAATACTGCCGCGCATGAAAATGATGCTACCGAGCAAGACGCCTTGTTGGTACTCCGTTTTGCCCATCATATTGCCGTGTGGTTTATGCAGACGTATGGCGATAGTTCATTTGCTGCACAGCCGTTTATAAATCCTGAACCGCCGAAACGTAAAATCAATATAATGCCGCTTGTTCGGAATCAGGAAAAGAAAATTGAAGAACAAAAAATCGAACTTGAACATGCGGCGGCAACCATTGCCGAACAAGAAGCGTTGATAGCTGAACGGGAGAAAAAGCTGCAAGCGCTCGAAGCGGAAATAGAAAAAGAACGGAACGCCCGTGCGGCCGTATCGGCTCTTACTCCACAAAGTACTCGATCAAAACAGGAACGTCAAAACACATCCGCTCAAGCACTCGCAAAGACAAAACTGACCGAAGCAGAAACTCGCGCACTTATTGACGAACAGCTGAGAAAAGTCGGCTGGGAAGCGGATACGGAAAACCTCCGTTACGCAAAAGGTGTCCGTCCGCAAAAAGGAAGAAAACTGGCGATTGCGGAATGGCCGGTCGCATCGGGAAAAACAACAACCGCACATGCAGACTATGCACTTTTTGTCGGCGAACAGCCCATCGGTATTGTAGAAGCAAAACCGTACGCAAAAAACGTGTATGCAATCATCGATAATCAATGCCGTGAATATGCGCAACACATAACGGTCGAAGATGAAAAATGCTGTTTAGGTATGTGGTACGGGTACAAAGTACCGTTTATCTTTGCAACAAACGGTCGCCCGTATTTAAAGCAAATAGAAACGGAGTCCGGGATTTGGTTTCAGGATTTACGGAATAAAACAAATACGCCGATTGCACTGCACGGATGGTATAGTCCCGAAGACTTACTGGCAAAATTCCGTCAGAATATTGATGAAGCCGATCGCGCACTGGAAAATTTGCCGTACGATTTTTTGCGCGACCCTGACGGATTGAATCTCCGCCATTATCAGCTTTCGGCAGTTGAAGCGGTAGAACATGCCGTGGTAAACGGGCAGCGGCAGATTTTGCTCGCAATGGCGACCGGCACCGGCAAAACCCGTACCGTCTTGGGCATGGTTTACCGGTTCTTAAAAACCGGCCGTTTCCGCCGCATTCTCTTTTTGGTAGACCGCACGGCTTTAGGTGAACAAGCGCAAGATGTTTTTAATGATGTAAAACTTGAAGACTTGCAGCCGCTGAATAAAATTTACACTATCAATACCCTCGATGACATAGACCTTGCGATAGAAACCCGCGTGCAAGTTGCCACCGTGCAGGGAATGATTTCCCGCATCATGAGCGAAGAGAGAGACCGCATCCCTTCCTCAGGAGACTTTGACTGTATCATTATCGATGAAGCGCACCGCGGATATACGCTTGACCGCGAGCTGAGCGACGCAGAACTGTTGTACCGCGATCAAAATGACTTTATCAGCAAATATAAAAAAGTGATTGAATATTTTGATGCAGTCAGAATAGGATTGACTGCAACTCCGGCTTTGCACACTACTCAGATTTTTGGAAATGCGGTATTTACCTATTCATATCGCGAAGCAGTGATAGACGGGTATCTGGTAGATTACGATGCGCCTTACAGCATCAAAACGGAACTGAATCAACACGGTATTCATCATCAAAAAGGAGAAAAATTAGCCCGTTATAATCCTGTAACCAAGGAGCTTTTAAATCCGGAAGAGCTTGAAGATGAACTGAATTTTGATGTAGAAGACTTCAACAAAAAGGTTATTACCCCTTCATTCAATGAGGCGGTTCTTACCGAGCTTGCACAGCGTATATATCCCGAAGGTGAAGAAAAGACACTCATCTTTGCCGTAAGCGACCGCCATGCGGATGAGATTGTCAAACAGCTGCGCGATATATATGCACCGCAAGGCATCATTGCATCGGCAATAGAGAAAATCACGTATGCAATCGGTGATAAAGGACGTGTACAAAATGCGATTAAGCGATTTAAGAATGAGCACTATCCAACCATTGCCGTAACCGTTGATTTGCTTTCTACCGGAATTGATGTGCCGGAAATTACTAAGATTGTTTTTATGCGCCGTATCAAATCCCGTATTCTATACGAACAAATGCTGGGGCGTGCAACTCGTCTGTGCCCCCAAATAAATAAAACCCATTTTGAGATTTATGATGCGGTTGATTTATACAGTTACCTGAACGAAGTTTCTTCAATGAAGCCGACGGTATCAAATCCAAGTATTACGTTTGATGAACTCTTAGAGGGATACAAAGCGGTAACGGATAGTGAACATATTGCATACATAAATGATCAGATTATCGCAAAGCTCCAACGCGCAAAGTTCCGCATGGATCAAAAGCAATTAAACTTTTTTACCGTTACATCGAATTACGACAGTATGGAACATTTTATTGCCGATGTAAAAGAACGGCGAAAGCATAGCGAAGAAGCGTGCCGGGGTTTGTTTTTAGAAAAACGAAGAGCATTCGATGCATTCAAGGAACAGCGGTCAACCGGCTACTATCTACCGATAAGCGACAAGCCGGATGAAGTGCACGAAGTAACACGGGGGTATGGGAAAGGACAAGAACCGAAAGACTATCTGGAAAGTTTTTCTCAGTATATAAAAACGAACCGCGATAAAATTGAAGCGCTGGACATAATCTGTACTCGTCCTGCCGATCTTACACTTGCCGGCTTGCGCAGTGTGAGCATGACGCTTGATGCAAATGGTTTTAATCGAACGCGGCTCAATACCGCTATTACGCAGCTGACAAAGGAAGAATGCGCTGCGGATATTATCACGCTTATTCGCAGTTATGCTATCGGCAGTCCTCTTGTGTCGCACGAAGAGCGAATCCGCAACGCCGTTAAAAAACTCTGCAAAGCTCATAATTTTACCGCGAGCGAAAAGAAGTGGATTGACCGCATAGAAAAATATCTCATCAACGAATCCGTTTTAAATGTTCAAACCTTTGATGAATTTACCGCATGGCGTACACAAGGCGGCTTTTCAAAAATAAACAAAATTTTTTCAGGCTCGCTCACTGCAATCGTGCGTGAATTGAATACCTATCTCTACGAAGACAAAGTCGCATAATACGGAGCATACAACATGACAAATCAAGAAATCGTTTCAAAACTGTGGAATTTATGCAATATTTTGCGGGATGATGGAATCACCTATCATCAGTATGTTACGGAACTTACCTATATCCTTTTTTTAAAAATGGCAAAGGAGACAAAAACGGAAAACACTTTGCCGGAAAACTACCGCTGGGATACACTTGTTTCTTACAGCGGCATTGCATTAAAGAAGTTCTACAAGGAACTGCTGACATATCTCGGTGAAAACACAAAGGGACGTGTGCGCGAGATTTATCAGGGGGCTAGTTCCAATATCGACGAGCCGAAAAATCTTGAAAAAATTATTAAGTCTATCGATGAACTGGACTGGTATTCCGCAAAGGAGGAAGGTCTCGGCAATCTTTATGAAGGGCTGCTCGAAAAAAATGCGAACGAAAAGAAAAGCGGAGCGGGACAATATTTTACTCCGCGTGTTTTAATTGATATGATGACACGCCTTACCGCGCCGCAAGTAGGAGAACGCTGCAACGACCCTGCGTGCGGAACATTCGGGTTTATGATTAGCGCTGATCGATATGTAAAAAGCCTTACCGACGACTACTGCGACTTGAACGAAAAGGATGCCGCATTCCAAGTAAAAGAAGCGTTTACCGGCGGTGAGCTGGTACACGAAACACACCGTTTAGCGTTGATGAACGCCATGCTCCACAATATTGAAGGAAAAATTGTATACGGCGACACATTGAGCGAAAGCGGTAAGGCAATGACCGGCTACGACGTAGTACTAACGAACCCACCGTTTGGAACAAAGAAAGGCGGCGAGCGTGCAACCCGCGATGATTTTACCTATACCACCAGCAACAAGCAGCTGAATTTTTTGCAGCATATTTACCGCTCGCTCAAGACAACCGGTACCGCCCGTGCTGCGGTTGTCTTGCCGGACAATGTACTTTTTGAAGACAATACCGGTCAGAAAATTCGCCGGGATTTAATGAATAAATGTAATCTTCATACGATTTTACGCTTGCCGACGGGCATCTTTTATGCGCAGGGCGTAAAGACGAATATACTTTTTTTTACGCGTGGCAAATGTGATGAAGATAACACAAAAGCCGTATGGGTGTATGATTTGCGCAGTAATATGCGTTCATTCGGAAAAACAAATCCGTTAAAAAAAGAAGACTTTGCCGAATTTGAAGCACTCTACTGTGCAGGACATTTTGAAGATCGTAAAGAAACGTGGTCGCCCGAAAATCCGAATGGCAGATGGCGTAAGTTTCCGATTGAAGAAATCTTGAAAGATGAAAAGACTAGCCTCGATTTAAAATGGATCAAAGACGGTTCCGATACAGTGGACTGTTCACTTGCCGAACTGATGCAAACCATCCAAGAGAAAAGTGCAAATATTGCTACAGCTGTTACCGAACTTTCCAAACTGATTGAAGGTATTGAAGAATGACAAATCGGAAGGAAGAACAAAACTTTGATAAACTTTTAGAAGTTATAAACGAGTACAACAAACTGCACATCGCTCAGCAACTTGATTACGATAAGTTCTATTTATATTCGATTATCACGCATTCAACGGCAATAGAAGGTTCTACCGTCACAGAAATTGAAAATCAGCTTCTCTTTGATGAAGGGATAAGTGCAAATAAACCGATTCATGAACAGCTTATGAACCTTGACTTAAAATCCGCGTATGAAAGAAGTTTTGAATTTGCAAAACAGCATACCCAAATGACACCGGAAATCCTCTGTGAACTTTCGTCTCTCGTAATGAAGAACACCGGCACTGTGTACAATACCATCGGCGGAACATTTTCTTCTGCAAAAGGAGAACTGCGGCTTTTAAATGTCAGTGCGGGACGGGGCGGGAGAAGTTATATGGCATGGCAGAAGTTGCCGCAAAAACTGGAAGAATTTTGTGGTTGGCTCAATTCGGAAAGAAAAAATATTGTGCAAAAACGAATAGAAGAACAATACGCTGTTAGTTTTCTCTCACATTATAAACTTGTTTATATGCATCCTTGGGCGGATGGGAATGGCCGGATGAGTCGGCTTTTAATGAATTTTATCCAATATGAGGCAGGAATCATTCCGTCACTCATAAAAAAAGAAAACAGGGCGGAATATATTCAAAGTCTTGCTTCTTCGCAAGAAAAAGATGATGCGGCAGATTTCTTACAGTTTATGTTTTCACACCATATACGGAATTTGAGCGAACAAATAGAAGAATATAAAACCTCTCTCGAAATGAGCGGAAACTGATAAAGGCTGTTATTGGGAGATCATAAAGTGAACACAAACGCATTACGTCAAAAAATATTAGACCTCGCTATCCACGGAAAGCTGGTGAAGCAAGACTCCGCAGACGAACCTGCATCCGTGATGCTGGAAAAACTCCGCGCGGAAAAAGAAGCAAAGATTGCCGCCGGAGAGATAAAACGCAACAAGAATGATTCGTATATCTTTAAATATACCGGCACATCCGGTGAAAACAAAACCGATAACAATCCTGAGGGATTGGAACATAACAGGCACTATGAGAAGTTCGCAGACGGCAGGGTGAAGGATATTGAAGACGAAATCCCGTTTGCCGTGCCGGAGGGCTGGGCGTGGTGTAGATTGGGGGAAGTGTGTGAAATCATAAGCGGTACTTCATATCAGAAAAATGATATTATATCAAACGGAGCTCTACGTATATTACGTGGCGGTAATATACAAAATAATGATCTGATCTTAAGAAGTGATGATGTATTTATTCATGATAAATATATTGATAGTAGAAAAAATATCACAGTTGGCGACATTATCATTGTAGCTTCTACAGGGAGTACAAATGTAATAGGAAAACCGGCATTCATCGATAAAGACTATGATACTACTCAAATAGGGGCTTTTTTACGAATTATACGTATATTATTTTTCCCAATAAGTAAATATATTAGCTTTATTTTTCAATCAGAATATTATGTGAATTATATTCAAAATAACATAAAAGGTACAAACATTAATAATATAAAAGCAGATCATCTTCAAAAGATGCTTCTCCCTATCCCGTCTTTATCGGAGCAACAGCGAATAGTTAATATAATCGAAGCAAGCTTTGCACAAATCGATCTGTTGGAACAAAACAAGATAGACCTGCAAACAGCTGTCAAACAGGCAAAGTCAAAAATTCTTGACCTTGCAATTCATGGGAAGCTTGTTCCGCAAGACCCTGCCGACGAATCTGCAAGCGTAATGCTGGAAAGACTGCGTGCCGAAAAAGAAGCTAAAATCGCAGCCGGAAAGATGAAACGGAGTAAGAATGATTCGTATATCTATAGGAATCCTACTGATAATTGTTATTATGAGAAGTTTGATGATGGGACTGAGGAACAGATCGAAATACCGTTTAATTTACCGGAAAGTTGGTGCTGGCAAAAAATTTCTTCAATATGTGAAATAAATCCTAAGAATAAATTAGATAATACTTTAGAAATTTCTTTTGTACCAATGACTTTAATTGATTCCCAATTTAATAACAATTTTACCTATGAATTGCAAAGATGGGAAACGGTAAAATCAGGATTTAGTCACTTTTCGGATAATGATATTGGAATTGCAAAAATTACACCTTGTTTTGAAAATAGAAAATCTGTGATTTTTAAGAACTTAAAGAACAAATATGGGGCTGGAACAACAGAATTACATATATTACGAACAAACAATAAATATATTTTCAATGAATATGTATTTTGGTTTATAAAAACGGATGCTTTCATAAAGGAAGGAATCAATAATTTTACTGGCGCTGTAGGACAACAGAGAATTGGAAAAGAATTTATTGCAGAAACTCTTATTCCAATTCCACCGTTAAATGAACAGGTCAAAATATGTAGAACTATCAATACATTAATGAAAAAATTAGATGAGATCTCTTTGAATATTGTCTAATAGTTCAAATAGCTCTTCAATCTTAACGACAATCCTTTTTTGTTCAGCGATAGGAGGAATAGGAATGAGTGCATTTCTTAGCATATTTTGTGTTAATTGATATATCTGCGTTGAATTTGATTCTCTTAAATAATCTTTGAAATAAAAACTCTGCAAATATCTAAGGATATAGGGATTAAATTTACTTCTAAAAACAGCCATAAATGCACCGAAAACCATTTTTTCAGGTAAATTTTCAATTATTGTGCATTTTCCAACTAAATTTTTACTACCGTTGCGAGTACAAATTAAAATACTGCCGTTTGAAACATATTGATTTTCAAATATTTTTGTTTGTACTCTTGCCAAATCTGATAAACATAATTTTTCATCTTGTATATTGTGTGATCGTAGAACAGGAATACCTGTATCAATCAAATCTTTCGGATGATAAGTTAAACCTATATTAGTATCACCAATTTCATCCAATCTGCACCATTGCCAGTTTACTGGAAGTTCAAATGGGATCTCATTATCAATACAAACATCACTTTTTCCGTCAAACTTCTCATAATAACAAGAACTCACACTGCAAGTATACTTTCCATATAAGCGAGAAATCGCAAATCTTGTTTATTGGGAGGTCGTGATGGAAAACGGCGAAACTTTTGAAACGTATCTGAAGAAAAGCAATCTTTCTCAGAATACTCTTACATCCTATGTATGGACAGTTAAATACTACACAGAACATTATGATTCTGTCAGCACAGAAAATCTGCTTGCATACAAAGGCTATCTGATTGAGTTCTTTAAACCGAAGACGGTGAATTTAAGGATTCAGGGAATTAACAAGTATTTACAGTTTATTCACAAAGAGCAGCTGCAATTAAAGTTTGTAAAAGTCCAGCAGAAAAACTTTCTTGAAAATGTTATCAGCAATGCGGACTACCAGTTTTTAAAATCGAGTCTTAAAAAAGACGGAAATCAAGAATGGTATTTTGTTGTATGGTTCCTCGCAGCTACAGGAGCTCGTGTCAGCGAACTTATCCAGATAAAAGTTGAGCATGTAAAATTAGGATATTTTGATCTATACTCAAAGGGAGGAAAGCTGAGGCGCCTTTATATTCCAAAAATTTTGAAGGAAGAAGCCTTACAATGGCTGGAATCCGTTGGACGCCAATCCGGCTATCTGTTTTTAAATCGCTTTGCAAAGCATATTACCACTCGCGGTATTGCACAGCAGCTCAAGAGTTATGCTAGAAAATACGGAATAAATGAAAAAGTTGTCTATCCGCATTCATTCCGGCATCGTTATGCCAAGAATTTTCTTGAAAAGTTCAATGATATTTCCCTTCTTGCCGATTTGATGGGGCATGAAAGCATCGAAACAACACGCATTTATTTACGCCGCACAGCAAGCGAACAGCGGGAACTGGTTGACAGCATTGTAACGTGGTAAAAATCGGAACTGTCCAACAACTGTTACTCAATCCGCTTTGGCTGATATGATAAATCATTTCCTGACAGAAAAAGCCGATAGGTTTTCAGTTTTTGGACAGGTTTTACTAAACATAGAGGACTTTTTTTTGCATATTTATAAAAGATGTTTTTTTATAAAAACTGTGATTTACTATCTTTTCACAATCGGTTAAACCTGTTGATTCTTGTCTATTATTCTCAATGTACAGCCCTTAATTAAAACCGACACATATCAAAGTCTTTCCGGTTGTCTGTTTGAAGCAAGCGTTATTTATCTCTAATCTCTTTCAATTTTCTAATAGTATCTTGATCTTTTATCCATACATCCATCGAACCAAAACAATATGTTACGGCCTCATCTTCATCACCAAATTCATAATAGTCCGGTAAATATTCAGGCAATTCACTTTCATGCAGTAAATACTTCACTATATACGGATTTCCCTTTTTGGCTTTTATGTATTTTTTTAAGATTTTTGTGTCACTTTCTTGTTTTTTTATAGAAAGTAATAGGTCGCTAAACAACATGAATGCAGTCTCTTCCTGATATTGTTTTAGTAATTCCGTTCCTTTGTCCAACTGATTTTGGTCTATCAACCAGTTTATCAAAGTATAGCGTAATCCCTGATTATCATTCGGATTCAATTGTAATAACTCTTCATATATTTGTATTGCTTCATCCTTTTTCTCATTATCCCATAATAATTGTCCATATCCTGCCGAAAGCCGCATAAACGACCTTGTTTCAAGTATTCCCCAGAAATATCCGCTATTTTCTGAAAAATACTTCTCCCCATATTTTTTTCTAAATACTTCTATTCCTTTTTTGTAATACTCATTTTTCTTTTTATATGATCTATACTCTCCTGCCAGAATGCAGTATGCATCTGCACAGTTCGGATCAAGTTCAAGAGCTTTTTGCGCTAATCGTTTTCGTTGTACGGATGACTCACTATCCCATGCATCATAAACAATATCTTGAGCCTTTTGCTCATTATTCTGTTCCGATTCAAATTGAAAATCAGAAAAATTTAAAATATCAGTCATAAGAAATCCTTCATTTAAGATGTCTCCCATTGTCGGAGTTTCAATATAATCAACCATACTATTTTTCTAGTGGTGTCTACAATATCTACATTTTTCTTGATGCTACTTTATGAATTATATTCGGAAGCCATTTTGAAAACTTCTGTTTATAAACACGCTCTGTTTCTTTACCCACAAAACTCTTTATTCGTGCGGATGTTTTAATACCTCGACGCTTGCGCCGGGGTTCTTGATTACACTGGTACTATAACCGTATTATGTGTATATGTCAAATAGATTTTTATACTGAATCCATAAAAAGGAATCTCAAAAAAGACTACTTTACAATATGGAAAACCTATAGACAAGGAGATACCTCATGTAATAGGTCACAGATATTACATCCAATACAAAACTTGAGCTGCAATTATTTACGTTCGATAGAAGTAAAACTATTCTGCTAGTGTAGTCGTAATAAAATCAAGCTTAGCAAAGAGTTCTTCAATTTTGGCAACGATTCGTTTTTGTTCGGCGAGTGGAGGGAGGGGGAATAAAACTTGCTTTACCGTATCAGCCTTTAAATTTTTGACAGTTGAACCTGCAGCAACCAAAGAAAATGAGTTGTAAATATACTGCGAGTTCAGCGTATAATATAGAAAATCTTTTAAAAGATACTTTCTAATATCAGCAAAAACAAGCCAGCCGTCATGTATACAGCCATCTATTTTTAAAATATATGGACGGCCAAAGCTCATAGAATTTGTTAGCAAAAAATCCCCTGCATGAACAAAACGCGAATATTTTTTACCTTCTAGTTTAATTTTTTCTTTTGCAGAAATTATATATTTACTTTCTAAAGCGGTATCACCTATCTTTATCCAATTTATACCATTTTCTTTATCAGTAATAAAATCTTCAATAGGTCGCGGTGATCCTCCTCGTGCAATATCTGCTGTTTCTCCCAACCTGCACCAAGCCCATCCATCCGGTACATCAAACGGGATTTCGTCAGAAATATTTTCCTCGCAGCCATCGGTATATTTTTGATAATAACAATTATCAGTAGGATTCCTATAGATATACGAATCATTCTTGCCGCGTTTTATCTCTCCGGCTGCGATTCTCGCCTCTTTTTCGGTACGCAGTCTTTCCAGCATCACGCTTGCAGGTTCATCAACAGGGTCTTGCGGAACAAGCTTCCCGTGGATAGCTAAGTCGAGGATTTTTGACTTTGCCTGTTTGACAGCTGTCTGTAAGTCGGCTTTGTTTTGTTCCAGTAGATCTATCTGTGCAAAGATTGCTTCGATTGCTGTAACGATGCGTTTTTGCTCGGCGATAGGAGGGAGAGGGATAGCTGTTTTTGAAGCATTGACTAAAGATAATTTGGGCATTGCAACTTGATGATAAGTACTTTCAAAATAATCTTGAACAAACGGACTATTTAAAATTAACATGAGATATTTTTTATCAACTGAAATATCCGTTAATTTTAAAGCATTCTCTGTTAGATTCATTCCATCAAACTTATCAGGAACAATCCCAACGCGCCCTATTGAACCTGCTATTGTCAAATATAAATCGTTTTTACTAATTGTATATCGCTGAATTTTTTCATAAATCTCATCAGTTATATAAACTAAATCCTCGTCTGAAATGGAATTATTTTTCATATCTGTAACACGTATATAAATATGCGAAGTTTTTTCTTTTATTGTTGATAGTCCTGCCGGTATTCTCTTTCCTCCTTTAAATTCACACACTTCCCCCAACCTGCACCACGCCCAGCCCTCCGGCACGGCAAACGGAATGTCATCCTCGATATCCTTCACCCTGCCGTCTGAAAACTTCTCATAGTGCCTGTTATACAATCATAGGCATCTGCAAAAAACTCAGGTATAATTTCTAGAAATGCTCGCAAAAAGAAGCAAGTACACTCAATATAGTTTAAGTATTTGCCCTGAGCTTTCATTTTCCCCTAGCCAAGCCCTCGATAAACTCATACAATAAGAAGTCTGTTTTTTTCACGCGGTGTTTCATTCAAAGCACAGCAGCGCCGGCACAGTAGTCTCCTGCGTTCTGCCGTGAAAAAATATGAGATAATCCGGTACCGAGTTGGCGAAAGCTCTCTCGCCCGGACTGGACTAATTGGGTTCGATTCCCAACTGCACTTCACGCAGCGTATGGTAACACCAGCTTCTGAAAAGAAGCACCACAACACATACGGAATACTTACCCTCGCTGTCTGCGGCAAAGGCGCTGATGTCTCGGCGCTTTTGCATACCGTTTCTATCTGATGCCGTGCCGTCCCGAGGACTTGTACGGGGTCAGGTAAGGAGCTTGCAGACGGCAACCGGCGGATAACTTAGCATTGCAGCAGATACCGGAATGTAGAGCGCAGCTGCCGAAACTCAGTACGCTACGGTTCTCTTTTTAGAAAGAGCGCCTAACCGTACCGAGCATAGAAGCATTGCAGCATTCCTAAAGCCGCGATCCGTTCTTCGACGGCAGGACAGGTCTTCCGTATTCTTTAATTATATTACGCGAAATTTTCAAGAAAATTTCGCGCCATTTATTTTAGGAGGGAGGGTAATTGTATCAGACGCATAGGTAAAAATCGCAGAATTATTGAGGTTGTGAGACCATTTGAACCGCGAAGTGGTTCAATTCTGGTTGAACAACCCCAATAATTCTGCGGGGTCATAAAAACAGCCTGATGCAATTACCCGTAGGAAGTATGTATATTAGGTTTGATCAAAAGGTATTGCTATTTAAGCACGGAAAGTTTATCAAAATCCTAAAGCCTGGATTTTTTTTGAATTGGAAAAGCTATATGCTTGAATATCATTCGGTTTTTGAAGAACTGCATACCGCAGGCGATCCGGCTGAACTGCTTGCCGACGAGGCATTCCGCAATCAAACGGAAACCGTTACGGTGAGTGCCGGTCATATTACGCTCTATTTTGAGGATGGACTTTTAAAAGATGTGTTGATACCGGGACAGCATATTTTTTGGAATAATAGCCGCGTTAAAACATTTCAGCAGATTGATTTGAACAATCCTGAAATCAGCGCGGATATTGACCGGAATATCCTCACTGCTGATGTGTTGAAACCCTACGTTATCAGCTATGGAGTTGAACCATACGAGAAGGGACTTCTCTACTTTGATAAACAATTCATCAAAATACTTGAACCGGGGAATTATTTTTTCTGGAAAAGTGTTCAGTCCATCAATGTGATAAAAGCCGATATGCGTGCGCGGCAACTTGAAATTTCGGGTCAGGAAATATTGACAAAGGATAAAGTCCTGCTCCGGCTGAATTTTATGTGCCGGTATAAAATAAACGATCCGGTTACTGCGCTGGTTTCAAATGCCGATTATGAAAATCAGCTGTACGTGTGCTTCCAGCTCGCCTTGCGCGAGTATGTCGGTACGCTCCTTTTTGATGAGCTGCTGCAGAAAAAACAGGAAATCAATGCCTTTGTCATGGAGACTCTAAAACCGTATCAAGCGCAATTCGGTATCGAAGTGCTTTCATGCGGACTGAAAGATACTATTTTACCGGGAGAGATTCGGGATATTGTCAATCAAGTGTTGATTGCCGAAAAGAAAGCGCAGGCGAATATCATCACCCGCCGCGAAGAAACCGCTTCTACGCGGAGCCTCCTCAATACCGCTAAATTGATGGAGGAAAATCCCTTGTTGCTAAAACTCAAGGAACTTGAGTATGTCGATAAGATGAGCGAAAAGATCAGCCAAATTTCCATTACCGGCGGCGGGCAGATTTTAGATCAACTTAAAGAATTGCTGACGGGAAATCTTAGCCAAAAGTAACATGAGAACGATGGAAGAAACGTGCGGATATTTATCGGTTTTAAATCCTGAACAACTTGAAGCCGTGTGTCATACCGGCTCGCCGCTTTTGATTTTGGCTGGTGCGGGTTCGGGGAAGACGCGGGTTATTACAACAAAAATTGCGTGGCTCATTGCAGAACAAGATGTGCGTCCTGAATCGATTTTGGCAGTTACCTTTACCAACAAGGCTGCTCGGGAAATGGCGGAACGGGCACAGGCACTGGATGAACGCGCAGCCAGGTCGAGTATCCGCACCTTTCACTCTTTCGGTGCGTGGATGCTGCGCCGGTATGCTGAATGGGCGGGGCTTTCTCCCAATTTTACGATTTACGATGATGATGATTCGGTAACGCTGTTGATGAAAGTGCTGCCTCAGCTAAATAAGCAGGAGGCGCAGCGCTTTATACGGAAAATCTCCCGCGCGAAAGATTATTGCCTGTTGCCTGATAACCCGCAGCTTACGATGATCGACCCCGCGCCTGAGTTCGCTGTAATCTACCGTGCGTATCAACAGCGGCTCCGTGAAACAGGGAATGCCGACTTCGGCGATTTGATTATGCTGCCGGTTCAGCTGCTGCAAGAACATACCGCTATTGCACAGCAGCTTCATCGACGCTTTAAAGTGATCCTCGTGGATGAGTATCAGGATTCAAACAGTGCTCAGTTTCAACTGCTGCGGGAATTAACCGGCGAAGATACGTATGTCTGTGTTGTCGGTGATGACGATCAGTCCATTTACCGGTTCCGCGGCGCGGAGGTGCAGAACATCCTGACCTTTGACCGTCAATTTCCGCACACAAAGATTATCCGGCTGGTGCGGAACTACCGCTCGTATGAACCGATTTTACGTGTTGCCGACTCGGTTGTGTCCCGCAATGAGGGACGGCTCGGTAAAACGCTGATTGCAGCGCGCGGAACCGGCGGACAAAAGCCCTGCCTTTATTACCTACCGTCTCAAGACGCGGAGGCAGAGCTGTGTGTGCAGCTCATTAAAAAAGCGGTGCGGGCGGGCGGCTCCTATTCGGATTGGGCAGTTTTGTACCGCACTAATGCACAGTCGCTCAACTTTGAAACAACTTTTCTGCACGAAAAAATTCCGCACAAAGTAGTCGGTACACTCAAGTTCTACGAACGCGAGGAAATTAAGGATGCGCTGGCTCTTTTGGCGCTCATCGCAAACGGGCGCGACGAAATTGCCTTCCGCCGTATGGTGAATAAACCCGCACGGGGAATCGGCGAAACAACGCAGAACAAACTGGTCGCGTATGCCCGCGCAGCATTTGCAAGCTTATCCGCGAATACAGGTGTGCTCGCAAACGCGGAAGAAGCGGCAGAGGTAGGTTCATCAGCATTCGGCAATTCACCGGAACAAGACAGCGGAAGCGCTCAGCAAGAGTTCACTCAACTGCAAGAACCCACTGCCCTACCCTTGCGACAACAAGCAGAAGCTATACCGCAACAAGGAGCCGACTATATTACTGTACTACTCGGCGCAGGAGCAAAGCTCCCGATACCCAAGAAAGCAGGTACCGCGCTGCAGGAGTTTTTAAACACATTGCATTCGCTCCGCAGCCTCCTTGCCGAATACGATTCCACAAATACCGCCGGCGCTGCGGCGTTTGATACGGCAGTGGACATCGATGCACAAGCCGACGACCTGCGGTCTGACGCCTCAACCGGCAGTACCATAGACACCGGCGCCTCTGAACAGGCAGTTACGCAAAAACACGGACAGCAAGGCGAGCGGCTTGCTGCCTTTGTACTGGCGGTTATCGAGCAAACAGGTTTAGGCGTTTTTCACCGGAATCAGGACGAAGTGATGGGCACTCAGAAAACAGCGAACTTGCAAGAACTTGCCAATACCGCCTCGCTGTACCCCTGCTCGGCTGCCGGGCTGACTTCCTTTTTGGAGCATATCGAGTTGGATCGCAGCCTTGCGGAAACCGATGCCGGAGCCGATGCCGTACAACTTATCACTATGCACAACACAAAAGGCCTTGAGTTCCGCAATGTGATTATCACCGGTCTTGAAAACGGTATTTTTCCGCGCAATGACGAAAGCGCCGAAGATATGGAAGAGGAACGGCGGCTGATGTATGTTGCCTGTACCCGTGCGCAGGATGCCCTATATATGACCAGCTGCGCGGCACGGCGGATGTACGGGAAGCTGTCGTATATGGAACCAAGCCGCTTTTTAGCGGAAATTGACAGCAGTCTTGTCGACGTAATAGGACAGTCCATCGCAAGCTTTGCCTCTCCCGCCGATGAAGAAGCCGCGTTGTGGAAATGCGGACAGCGCCTCTTTCACGACGACTACGGCTACGGGTATGTGGTACAGTCCCGGCAAAGCGGCGGCGAATTGGTGATTACCGTACAGTTCGAAAACGGCAGCCAAAAACGCTTTTTCCCTGTGTATCAGAGGGCTCAACTTTTTCGTGTCGACTAGTCTTTTGCAAATATACGGCGCATCTACTGCGTTGCTGCGCAAAAATAAATGCTCAACGTATCAGAAGCGGCATGGATGCCGCTGGTTCCACGAGGAAGCTAGTTCGTAATGCGAACTAGCAGCCCAAAACTGAACAAGGATGTTCAGTTTTGGGCGTGTCTCCGCTTTATTTTTGCTCGCGCCTTGTATCTGCACCGCACCGGAAGCCATTTCATTCATGCTGTCGGTTATGATACGAGTAAGATCATCGAGTTTATGCATTTCGCCCGTAACACTTTCTCCGCCTTTTAACATTTCTTCGGAGCCGGCCTGTACTTCTATCGTCACCGTGTTGATGCTCTTAATGGCAGTCAACACTTCCCTACTTCCATTCTCCTGTTCCCGCATTGCCTCAGTCAGGCGGTCGCTCATTTCTTTTACTTGCTCGGCAAGAGTGAAAATTACATTGAACTTTTCTTCTACCGTTTTAGATGAGGCGGGGGTAATTGGAAATATAATTACTCATCACCAATTACCCATTGCCAATTCTTTGACCTGCCCTTTTCTATTCCTTTACCGCTCCGGCGGCAAGGGACTTGAGCAAGAATTTCTGCCCTGCCATAAACAGCAGCGTAAACGGCACTGCAACGAGCAGCGCTCCGGCGGCAAACATCGTAAAGTTATCGTTTGCGCGGCCGTTAATCAACTCGAAAAGACCGAGCGCCAAGGTCTTTTTATCGTCGCTGCGCAAAATAAGGCGCGGGAAGATAAAGTCCATCCACGGCGCGGTAAAGCTGGTAAGCGCAAGGAACATAATCATCGGTTTTACCATCGGCAGTACGATTTTCGCGTACGTGGTAAATGAACCGGCGCCGTCGACATGGGCGGCTTCTTCAACGCTTTTCGGCACCGTATCAAAATAGCCTTTCATCAGCCATACGTTAAAAGGCACACTGCCCGCCGCATAAACCAAAAGGAGCCCCCAATGGGTATTTAAGCCGTTTATCTTCCATAGCAGCACATACGTTGCAACCATTCCGATAAAGCTTGGAAACATCTGCAGCACAATCATAGAAGCGAGCAGCGGCTTTCGCAGCGGGAACCTAAAACGGGAAAAGATATAGGCGGCGGTTACGCAGACAGCCAAGGTCAAAAGAACATTGAACACCGCAATCTTGAGGGTGTTGCCGTACCATTTAACGTAGTTGGTACCGCGCACATCGGTTGTGCCTTCGACGATTTTGTCCGCGGGTGTTAAAAGCCGTTTGAACTGATACACCGACGGTTCCTTGGGAATAGGAGAAATGCTTGTTGCCGCCAACGAATTGGTTTTGGTGAACGCTGCGCCGACCGTAAAGGCAACGGGATAGAGGACAAAGAGCACCGTCGAAATAAGGACGGTATACAGGATAATCAGCACCAGTATGGTACTCAGAGAATGCTTTTTCATTACAGTTCTCCTTCTTTAAACGCCTTGGTATGCGTAAAATTATAGACTGCGAACGGCACCAGCACGACAAACACGAGGATCGAAAGTACCGAGGCAAGGTTGTACAAAGTCGGCGTATCATACGTAAGTTTATAAATCCACGAAATCAACAGGTCGGTTGCACCCGCCTTTGTCTGAATACTGTCGTCAAGATTCGGACCGCCGGCAGTAAGGAAGAATACCGCACCGAAGTTGTTGATATTGGCGGCAAACTGCATAATGAGAATAGGCATCGTTTGGAACAGCACCAACGGAAGTGTGATGCGGAAGAATTGCTGCAATTTATTCGCACCGTCGATGGTTGCCGCCTCATAAATATCCGCAGGGATGGCCGTCATATTGCTGGTAATCAATATCATACTATATGGAAAACCGATCCAAATATTGACCAACAGCATCGTAATCTTTGCTATAAACGGGTCGGAAAGCCACTTAATCGGTTCACTCAAAAGACCGAACTGCATCAGCGAGCGGTTGATGGGGCCGAATGTTCCGTTTAAAAGGTTCGCCCAAATGAACAAACTCAGCATAACTGGAATGGCGTACGGCAGGATAAACACGGTTCGGAAGAATTTCGGCAGCTTGATGCGCTTGTCGACAAGGATAACTGCGAATATCATACCGGTAAAATAACAGGTTGTGGTTGCAAAGAACGCCCAGATAACCGTCCACAGAGCGACGCGCCCGAAGGCAGAGAACCAGCTGTTTGCCATCTTTGAATTAAACATCGTGATAAAGTTTTCAAAACCGACCCAGTCGACAAGGTTGTTCGGCGGAATGTGCTTGGGCGATGAGTAATTCGTAAAGGCAACCAGCGCCGAAAAGATGAGCGGCAAAACAGTGAAAAACAGCATCAACAGGATCGCAGGGCTTAGTCCGAGATACGGAAACGCCGATTCGACAAACTTCTTACGGGCTTCCTCAGCGGACGGATAGCGCTGCTTTTCCACGATATATGCTGCCGTTTTTTTCGCAGTGATCACGTTCGCAACATACACGCCGATAAACACGACGAGCAGCAATACGGTGATAAGACCGCCGATCATCATGAAGATGGAATGATCCTTCATCTTGATGGGGACATTCGGTTTTTCATCTCCGAGTGTGATAAGGCCGATCAGACTCCGCACGATGGGGCCTTTTCCATTGAACTGCATAACCGTCTGATCAAAAAAGATCAAAAATAAGACCGCCAATTCCATCAAAGCGAAAAAGGCGCCGCGCACGTATTGCTTTAAATAGAGGATCTGACCGAGCCCCATAAAGCACGTCGATGCGGTTGACGTCTTTTTGATAATTGATTTGTCGATAACGGCGGCGCCTTGTAAGGTCGTTGTAGCCATTAAAACTCCTCCTATAAAAACTTTTGCAGGATGTTTAAACATCCGAAAAAGTTTTTAGCCGTGCGCATGTCCTGCAACGAGGAGCTTTGCTCCGAAGTTCAGGACGGCGCACCCGTAAATAATCGAGTTTGCACCGCAAACTTTACCGCCACGGATGGCGGTGGTTATAACAGAAGCGATATTTTGGCATTGCCAAAATTCGCCATCAACCGATGTACACGGAAGTTCATCGGTTGATGAGGTGTTCAAAAAAGATAAAGCCGCCGGGCAGTACCGTTTTATCTCTGCAGCGCAGGGATACGAAAACTTGTGTTTTTTCGTCTATTATCTGCGCAATTGATACCGGAGCCGTACCGCAATTAAGAATGAGGTCTATGCTCCGCGTAATCGGCACTTCCGCGGTTTCAACGGTCTCCGTAGTTTCTGCAGGTTCTACCGTTTCGGCATACTTTTGCAAATGAATAATCCTATTCGGTTCGCTTTCGGCAAGCGGTACGTCATGCAGATATGAGTAACCGGAAGCGGTCATTGCCGGATGCGTATGGCGCAAAGCAATCAACTGCCGCATCATGCTCATCGGTTCGGCGTATTCACCTGCTTCGATAGCCTGCCACGGCATACAGCGGCGGCAATCGGGATCATTTCCGCCTGCAAGCAAAACCTCGCTGCCGTAATAGATACACGGCGAACCGGGCAGGCTCAACAGCAGGGCGTATTGCTGCCATACGGCGGACACATCGCCGCCGTTGCGGGTAAAAAGGCGCGGCGTATCATGGGAGTCCAGCAGATTAAACAGGCCTACGGTAACAGGTTCGGGATAGGCCGTAAAAACAGCGTTTATGTCCTGCTCCAAAGTCAGGGCAGGCAGCGTTTTATCGTAAAAGAATTTCCAAAAGCACAGCGCGAGCGGATAATTCATTACCGAATCCAACTCGCCGCCGCGCAGCCACGGCAAGGCACTGCGCCATATTTCACCGAGCAGGTAAAAGCCTTTTTTAAGACTGCGCATCCGCCGATAAAGCTGCCTGCAAAATGTGTGCGAAAGCTCATTCGCAACATCGAGCCGGAGCCCGTCAATATCATAACTGCGCACCCATGTTTCGCATACGTTCAGCAGATAATCGACGACGGCAGGATTATTGGTATTCAGCTTTGGCATCGTATCGACATACGCAAAAACGCTGTATCGTCCGCTTTTTCCGTTTGTACCGGACGGTCGGCTCGCGGCGGCTTCACATTCCGGTTCTGCAACGGTTTCAAACGGCCATTCTTGTACGATAAACCAATCGAAATACGGCGAGGCTTTTCCGTTGCGGACAACATCCTGCCACAGTGCAAAGTCCCAGCCGCAGTGGTTAAAGACGCCGTCCAGCATCACTTTTATACCGCGTGCATGGGCTTCTTTCACCAACATGCA
This sequence comes from Treponema sp. OMZ 857, assembly GCF_024181085.1. Classification (NCBI taxonomy): domain Bacteria; kingdom Pseudomonadati; phylum Spirochaetota; class Spirochaetia; order Treponematales; family Treponemataceae; genus Treponema; species Treponema sp. OMZ 857. The sequence continues at coordinate 895,082 of NZ_CP051147.1, read as the reverse complement.
TAAGTCTTCCGCAGTACCGAATGCAGGATCGATATTCAGATAATCGGATGTGTCATACTTATGCACACTCGGCGAGGCATTAACCGGATTAAGATATAAACCGGTAATGTTCAAATCGGCAAGATAGCCGAGCTTTTCGGTAATACCTCGAAGCGTACCGCCATAGTGTTCATTGTTGGTAACGGCATCCTCGGCAGCAGGCCACGGCAAAGCATTCGGTTTCTGCGAGGCGGTATCCCTGCAAAACCGATCGGGAAAAATTTGATACCACACCGTGCGGGGTACCCAATCCGGTACACGGACGCATTCGGCGCCGTCCAACCACGGAAACTCAAAACCGGGAAAATTACCGGTTACCCGGCGCAGCGTAACAAGCTCATCTGCCGTGTAAAACCCGTTTTCCAGACAGTAGCGGACATCGCCTTCATCTTGACCGTGCAGTTCAAAGCAGTATTTACACCGTCCGTACGGAAGCGTAACCGTTACCTGCCACCATGTATGGTAGGGAAGATCTTTTTTGCGGGTGATTTCCTGCCGTTTGCCTTCCCATGCCCATCCGTCCGGTGTTACCGAACCGTCGAACGGATCTCCGTATACAATAAATACACGCCGTATGTCGCTGCCGGTTTTAATGCCGATCATGAGCTCATTTTCATTGAGGGGATAACAAAAATTATCCGTACTGCGATGTTCTATTGCCGAAAACTGCATACCAAGCACCTATATCTAAGGAAACTGTCCAAAAACTGTTTCGCAATTCGCTTTAGCGGATATAACGAATAATTTCCTTACAGAAAAAGTCGATAGGCTTTCAGTTTTTGGACAGCCCCAATACCCTATTGTATCGACTCCATTGTAGCCGCAGCAGCATTCAGTTTTTCCGTAACATTGCCGCCGTCCCAGATATTCGTAAAAGTTGCATTCATTGCAGACCAGTATTTGCCCATTTCGGGAATGGTGGGCATCGGTGTTGCGTATTGCGCCTGTGCTAAAATACCTTGGCTTAACGGATCGCTGATGGTGATATCGGAGCGGGGCGGAATTTGCTTGGTCATTTCATACCGTTTTTCCAATATCGGCTTTGAAGTAAGGAATTTTGCAAAGTCCTGCGCTTCCGCCGGATGATCGCTGTAGGCGCTGACAAAGGCCAAGCGGAGACCGGAGAATGATGCCGGGGGATTGGTCATGCCGGGGAATACCGGAATGGGTGCAATACCGTAGTTAAGGCCTGTTTTTGAAAAATCGGAGATCTTCCACGGGCCGGTAATAATCATCGCGGCTTTACCTTCCGTAAACGAGGAATTGCAGAAATCATCGGTAATGTCGCCTGATGGAACATCGAGCATTTTCTTGCGAAGACTCTGGAAATAGGTTAAGCCGGTAATAGCATTGGGGCTATTGACGTTGTGCTGTTTGGGATCATCGCCGTTCGGTCCGAAAAGCGGTGCGCCGAAGCCGCTCATAAAAATATAGTTAAAGTATGCGTTTCCGACACCCCAGACCAATGCATATTTATTTTGAGCTTTATCGTTCCACGTCTTTGCAAACGTTTCCACATCGTCCCATGTTTTAGGCGCTTCCGGCAACAAGTCTTTATTATAGAACAATGCGTAGGTTTCGATTGCGAGCGGATACCCGTAGTTTTTTCCCTCATACGCGGCGGATGTCAATGCAGCGGGGATAAAGTTGTCGAGGACGGACGCATCATCAAAGGGGAGAATATGACCGCCTGCAACAAGGGCGCCGATGTGGTCGTGCGGTGCAACAAAGATATCTGCGCCTACACCTGCGGGGCCGTCCATTTCAATCTTTGTGCGCGCATCGGTCGACTGAACCGGTTCATACACAAAGGATACGTTCGGATGCGTTTTTTTGTATTCTTCCGCAGCGAACAACATAAAATCTTTTTCGGGGCCTTCGGATTCCCATATTTTAACGGTAACCGTTTCACCCTTCATATCGCCGGCTTTATCGTCCTTTCTCTCGGAACCTCCGCCGCAGCTCGTAAGAGCAAGAAGAAGCATCAATGATACACAGGCAGAAAGCCTTATAATTGCTTTTTTCATATAACACCTCCAGTCTGTTATGAAAAAAATCTGCTAAACCTGTTCGGAAACTTCCGTTTCTGAACAGGTTACCTTGAAATGCGATGTTCTAAATCGTGCTATTTGTACAATTTAGAACTCGCCGACCTGTTCGACAACGAAGTTATCGAACAGGTCTATTCACTGCGAACAATAGCCGCAGTGTACGGATCTAGTATGATCCGGTTTTGCTCAAATCGTATACCGGACGGATGTGCAATGCCGTCCGGCGATGCCGCCGCTCCATCGACAAAAACCACAGGCTTTTGTAATGCGCCGCCAAGTGTAAAACAGTGTTCCGTTCCCGCGGCATTAAACAACAAAAACCACGTGCCGTCCGTCCAGTCAAGTGTGTACCCGAATGCCTGCCCGTACTGCTTCTCCGTTTCGGACAATGCTCCGGCATCACTCTTTACGGCACATCGGTTACCGCTGCAATCACCCGATGCAGCAACCGCTGCATCTTCTGCGGGCAAAAACGCGGCGACTTGTGCAATGCGTCCGGCATTTCCTATTCTAAACACGTCAAACCGTTTCCTCAACGCGATAAGCCCGCGCGTGTATGCGAGCAGCTCGGCGTAATCCTCATCGAGCGTCCACACAATGCGGTTAACGCTGTCCGAAGCGTCATAGCTGTTGCGGACAAAGGCGCCGGTACATTCTTCCGCCGCTCCGTGCACATTCGGCTTGGTACGCCCCCGCTCCTGTCCGGCGTGTAAGAATGCGATCCCTTGACAGGTAAGCGCCAGCGCGTTGCCGAGTTTGATGCGGGCAATCAGCTCCCGCTTTTGCGAGGGGATACGTTCATCAAGCCCGGCATTATGGGCAATGCAGTCGTGCAGCGTAAGCCCATCGTGGCAAACAAGGTACTGCACGTTATCACCCGGGCTGTCGGCGGTGTAATTGCACTGAGGTAAACCGATACAGTTGCAAAAGAGCTGCTGAAGATCGACGTTGCCGCCGGTTAAAAAGCCCTTGCTTTCCTCATTCATACCGCCTGCTTTTACCAAATCGCGGAATTCGTCGTTAAAGACGGCAACGCTGTCGGTTTCGGTCATGTACCGCTGATCCATACCGACGGTACCTTCGGCTCCGTTATACAGCTTCCAGCCTTCCCCGATGAACAGTACGGACGGATTAAGCTCCCTGCAGAGGTCGTACGCCTCCAGCACCGTCTCGGTATCGAGCAGTCCCATCAGATCAAACCGGAGACCGTCAACCTTATAGTTTTTCACCCAGTGTACAGCCGAATCGACAATAAGCTTTCGTACCATCAGCCGCTCCGAAGCAATATCGTTCCCGCAACACGAGCCGTTGGTATAGCTGCCGTCGGGATTTGTCCGAAAGTAATAGCCCGGAACAATCGTGTCGAAAAGATCGGTGCGCGCAACATGATTATACACCACGTCGAGCACTACACCGAGCCCTGCCCGATGGCACTCGTTAATCAGCTCCCGCAATTCGCGTACACGGCTTTCGGGATTTTCAGGCTCGCTTGCATACCAACCTTCGGGCGTAAAATAGTTGTGCGGATCGTAGCCCCAGTTATAGTTGTTGTTGTGCACGGTACCGGCATCTTCATACTGCTGATTTGTCTCGTCCGTGTAGTAAAAGTTCAGCACCGGCATCAGCTGAATATGCGTAATGCCCAGTTCGCGTAAGTAGGGGATTTTTTCGATAAAAGCTTTATATGTGCCGGGGATATTTTTAACGCCGGAGTCGGGGCTTGCAGTAAAATCGCGGACAGACACTTCATAAATAATCGCATCCTCCCGTTTTTGCAAGGTGATATACGGATATTCCCGCTCCAGTTTGAGCGTTTCTTTTTGCAGGTTGATAATAGCGCCTCGTCCGATACCGCCGCTGCCGGTACAAGCCGCCATCGAGAGGCTGTACGGATCGAGCACAGTATGCGTTCCCGTTTCGTTTGACAGCGTGTAATCGTAAAAGAACAGTTCCGGATCCCGTTCCGCAAAGATGCCGCACCACAGACCGGTTACATCGTCATACCGAAGCGGAACCGTAAAAGCAGGTTCTGAATCACCGGCGTTTTGATAGAGGTTTACCGACACATCGCGGGAATTCGGCGCCCATAAAGAAAAACGGCAGCTTTGAGCGGCGGCATCATACACGGCGCCGAGCTGCATATCGCGAGGCGGAATTGTCTGTTCAAACGTTCGGACGAATGATTTCATACATCTCCATCGCAAGTAAATCTAAGGAAAACTTCTAAAAACTGAAGCTTTTTAGAAGTTCCCTTTACTGTCTTATAATAGCATATAAACGTCGCATCGCCAATATATAAATATTTTTTTATTCGTACGAAGGATTTAATCTAAGGCTGCTGTCCGGCAGTTGAATCGGCTGTATGATTCTGTTGGCTGTATTCCTGCAACGTGTGATAAAAGGAGCGCATAGCCGGACAGTACTGCTTATCCTCGTAAGCAATATGCGACAGTATCCAATCCCTAAGGTAGTCGGCAAACTCAAAACCAATCGTTACGGTCATTTCGTCAAAGTCCATCAATACCCGAGTAATTGTTTGGACAAACTCCTTGTGCCGCTGTTTATGAGCTTCATAGCCAGAAAAGCCACACGCCTTCATCAATTTTTCTTCATCAATAAAGTGTGTTTGAGTATAATCTACTGCTTGCCGCAGTACGTTACCTACGGTCACCAGCCATTCGTCTTTACTCCGTTTTTGACGGTTCATCAGCGCTTCACGCAGCTCATTGCACATTGCCACCAGCTTACGGTGCTGACTGTCGATTCGCGGAATACCGAGTTCCAGTTTTTTATCCCATTGTACCCAAGCGGTGTTCAATTCTTCCGTATCTTTTGTTTCTGTTGCCATACTTTTTTCATCCCTTTATATACTAGACATGTTCGGAAACGAAAGCTTCCGAACAGGTTTACTGATACACTCATACTGAATCGTTCCCAAGAATGGTTACTCTTAGACGATTTTTGTATTAGTAATCGTTATTAGAATAAAACGATATGGCTATAATGTCAAATAGAAAGTTCTCTTACTTCATTTTTTTATGATACAATCCATCCCATAAAAAAGCGGGCACATTCATAACGAATGCACCCGCTTTCTCAAAAAACCTTTGCGTTGCGTTACCATGCAGCTGTAAAAAGCTCAAGTAAGTTTTTACAGCTGAGAGCTTATTTGTAAAAGCCGTCGGCTAGTGTTTACTCAGCCAATCCTGCCACTGATCTTCACCTTTATCCAGGGTGATTATTTCGCCGATACAGTGATTTTTGCTCAGGCTATTACTGCTATAATTAAAGAAATATGGATTATCCCGAAGCGGCTTATTTTGATCAGGTTCTGGCTCTGCATAAATATCTACTCCGCTTTGATACTGTATACCGTACGTGAACACTCTATTGGGTACCTCGTTATTATCAACGACGTATATAGCGATAATATTATCATCTTCATCAAAGGCAGCACCCCACAGCGTTATAGCGTGTTGGGTATTGTCCTGAGCCCCATATCTATTCAGCCCAACAGCTTTTTTAGCATTAAGTGCGGCTTTAAGCGTATTCTCAAACTCCTTTTTTGTACGAATAGTCACCCATTCGATAGGTGTGTTGCTTTGATTAAATACGTCTTTAAATAATGCCGGAGAGTAGCCTTTATTTCTTAGCAGTTCAAAGTCATCTAATCCGAAGAGATACCACTGCAGCCCTCTAGCAGGACTCCCTCCGGAATTCTTACACTTTTCCCGAAAGAGATTCGCTATGGAACTTTTTTGATCTTCATACTTGTCGGTAAGCTCGCGTTTGTAATAGGGTTTATACATATTTACAGCATCGCCTGTTATACCGTTCTTTTCTATGTACTTTTCTATATTGTCTTTATTTTGCTCAAACCACCAATGCAGCATATTGGCATCGGTTTTAGCCCAACATTGATTACCATCAGGACGAGGACCTTCATAACCACCGAAGAGCGCATACGTATGGGTAATTTTTCGCGTATTGAAAAATGGGGTAGTCATCGTTTCGTTCCATGTAAAAACATAGTCGCTATTATGATTTTCTACCGGATTTGAACCGACAATTTGTACCGGTTGCTTTTCAGTTCCGCCGGGTCCCGTTATTCCATGTACCCATTTTATCGTTACAACCGGGTGCTCATTCCTTTTTTGGATGATTTTTACTTGCAGCTCCTTACCTGCTGCTTTGACATACTTATTTGTATTATTATCTTTAAATTTGATATGAGCATTCCTGTACCACACGGTTTTATTTTTCTTAAGGTGCAAGTGTACCGTATCTGTGCTTGCATCTGTATTGTCTTTACGAACAGAGGTCACCCATTCTTTTCCGCCGCCAACAACTTCAGGGGTATACGCAAGCTTACCGTTGATCGTTTTTACCGTAAAGGAGACATCTCCTTCATCACTTTCACACGGGATAGACGAGTTTTCTATGTTAATTGAGGGACCGGCAGGTTTTCGCTTCATCTTAAAGTGAACAGCCACACTAACAAAAGGATTATCATCGGCGGTTATAGTTACCGTTGCATCCCCTTCTCCGTCAGCTTTTACATCTCTGTTTCCGTCACCGCATAGCCATGCTACCGAGGTCTTGGAGGATTTGAAGGTAAGATTTTTATTCTCAGCTTCTTCAGGCAATACCTTTATATCAAACTTATATATTTCGTTGAGAAACATCTCAATCGGTTCTGTGGGAAGCGGCGGATTGAACTCAATAGAAGTAACACGGACTATAGCTTTCGTAACGGTTAGCGTCACTTTTTTTGATACAGCCGGATTATCCGCTGCTATTATGGTAACAATCGTACGGCCCTCCTGTTTTGCCGTAATCTCCCCTTTGTCATTTACAAATGCAACTGTTTCATCATCTGAACTATAGATAAGATTTTTATTCGTTGCGTTTTCGGGCACAACATACGCGCCGATTTGACGGGTAGCTCCATTCTCTACAGAAATAGCAGTTTCACCGGAGCGAAGAGCAATACCCGTAACAGGGATGTGTGTTGTAGTAACGGTTACGGTAATTTCTTTAGAAACACCGTTTGAAGCTTTAATCGTAATTTTTGTATCGCCTGTTTTATGAGCAGTAACTACCCCCTTATCATCTACAGATGCGATACTGTCATCAGCTGAACTGTAGATAAGGTTTTTATCCGTTGCATTATCATATATTACCTTTGCATGGATTTGACAGGTTTTGTTAACGCTTAGTCGGAGAGGATTTTCAGGCAATGCAGGTTCGAATACTATATCGGCAGTAGGACGGAACGGGGCATAGTTGTTGTTACAACCTATAATGAGCAAAACAGTCAAGATAGAAAAAAAGACTGGTAAAAATTTCTTCAAAAGTAGACTCCATAATAAAAAATGCGGGATTCACTGATGCAACGCATCAAGGAACTTTATATTTTGATTGCGCTATATATACAAATTAATCGAATATCCGTCAAGTGTATATAAGAATTTCTACTGAGAATTTCTGATGCTGTCCTAAATATCGGCCTTATGCTATAATCACTCCGTATAATTTTATAAAAAGCATAGGAGCCTATAATGAATACACCGGAAATGAAGCAATTTACCGCCCTTCCCTATACCCGCCCCGATATGGAGGCATTAAAAACAGCATTTAAAAAAGCTGAACAGCAGTTCGAAGCCGCACATTCGGCTGCAGAGCAAATCGCTCTTATCGACGAAGTACAAAAGCTTAAATCCCATTATCAAACCATGCAGACCCTTGCGGAAATACGGCACAGTATCGACACCCGTGACGGTTTTTACGATGCCGAAAATACGTTTTTTGATGAATCAAACCCGTTTTATATCGAAATGACCAATAGCTTTAACAAAAAACTGCTTGCCTCATCGTTCCGTAAAGAGCTGGAAACAGAACTCGGGACGCATATCTTCGCAATGACCGAACTTGATATGAAGGTGTTTTCACCCTCTATTATGGAAGATTTAGCGGAAGAAAACAAACTTACCAGCAGCTACGACAAACTGATCGCTTCGGCAGAAATCGAATTTGCAGGAGAAAAACGCACGCTCGCACAGCTGACTCCTTTTATGCAGGATCAAGACCGTGCAACACGGAAAAAAGCGGCAAAAGCCTACTACGGTTTTTTTGCGGGACACGAAGCAGAATTCGATTCCATCTACGATAATTTAGTCAAAGTGCGTACACGCATCGCAAAAAAACTCGGATACAAAAACTTCGTGCAGCTCGGATACGACCGGATGGGCAGAACCGACTACAATGCCGAGATGGTTGCTGCCTATCGGAATCAAATCTACCGCGAAATTGTGCCGATAGCCGTGAACTTACGAAAACGGCAGGCGAAACGGTTGGGGTTGGAACGGCTATACTACTATGATGAACCGCTTGAATATACCACCGGCAATGCGATTCCTCACGGCAATCCCGATTGGATTTTGGCAAATGCCAAAAAGATGTATGCGGAACTTTCCCCGGAAACCGATGAATTTTTTACCTTCATGACTTCGCATCAGATGCTCGATGTACTTGCGAAAAAGGGAAAGGCAGCAGGCGGTTATTGTACCACAATTCCCGATTACAAGGCGCCGTTTATTTTTGCCAACTTTAACAATACGCAGCACGATGTTGAAGTGATGACCCATGAAGCAGGGCACGCATTCCAAGCCTATCAGAGCCGTAATGCCCGCCTGCTGGAGTACGTATGGCCGACCTACGAAGCCTGCGAAATACACTCGATGAGTATGGAATTCTTTACATGGCCGTGGATGAATCTGTTTTTTGAAGAGCAAACCGATAAGTTCCGCTTTACCCATCTATCCGGAGCGCTCCTGTTTTTACCCTACGGCGTTACGGTCGATGAATTTCAGCACTGGGTATATGAGCATCCCGAAGCAAGCCCCGCAGAACGAAAGGCCGCATGGCGCACTATCGAAAAAAAGTACCTGCCTGCACGGGATTACGACGATAACGATTTCTTAAACCGCGGCGGTTATTGGATGCGCCAAGGCCATATCTTCAGCACGCCGTTTTATTATATCGATTACACCCTTGCGCAAGTATGCGCATTGCAGTTTTGGACAAAAAGCCTTTCCGACCGGAAAACCGCATGGGCGGATTACCTTCGCCTCTGCAAAGCGGGCGGCCGCGACTCTTTTCTCCGCCTTGTGGAATTGGCAAACTTAAAAAATCCGTTCAAAGAAGGCTGCATCGCGTCGGTTGTACCGGCGTGTACGGGATGGCTTAATAGCATCAACGACTCTGCCTTTTGAAATATACGGCATATCTACTGCGTCGTACGCTGAAAATAAATGCTCAACGTATCATAGATACGCCTCCGCTTTATTTTCAGCTAGCTCCTTGTATCTATACCGTCTATTTCAAAAGGCTTACGACAAAAGGCTGACGGAAAGCTATATACTACGTGTCGCTACTGACAATCCTCAACGTATCAGTACCGCCATGGATGGCGGTGGTTCTAGTCAGTAGCGTGTTTGCAGGGCAAACACGTAGGTACAAAATGTACAGGGATGTACATTTTGTACCGTGCCTGCGGGTGTTTTTTGTACGCTTCTAGCATCTGCATCGTCTATTCGCAAAAGCGTTGAAGGGGCAGAACCGCCATGGATGGCGGTGGTGTTAAACAGTAGCGAGTTTTTCGCTAGAAAAACTCGACGTTGACCAGTGTACAAGGACGTACACTGGTCAACAGCGCCACGGATGGCGGTGGTTCCAAGCAGTAGCGAGATTTGGGCTATGCACAAATCTCGTCGTTGAAAAGCATACACGGATGTATGCTTTTCAACAGGCTTACGGAGAGTTTCCTTTTATATACGAAGGGTAAACGCATCAGACAAAGTAGATAAAAATCGCAGAATTATTGAGGCTGTGAGACCATTTGAACCGCGAAGAGGTTCAATTCTGGTTGAACAGCCTTAATAATTCTGCGGGGCTATTAAAAAACAGTCTGATGCGTTTACCCGATTGACTCGACAAAAAAACGAATATACGGTATGCTTTTGTATACAAGCTTTATTATTAGGAGAGCATCGTTATGAAAACTTTACATTGCGACATTTGCAAAAAAGAATTGGTTAATCCCATAACCGGAAGAACCTATTGGCATATCCGCGAATATGATATTTGCGAAGCCTGCAAGGACACCATCGAAGCAAAAGTTCGGCCGATTGTCCGCCAGCATGCACCCTATTCCCAAGATTGGTATGAAGATCAACTGATATCACTGATCGAAAAAGGAGTAGCTGCACGCCATCCGTAAAAGAGGCGGCGGTACAATATTGTATTACCGAGAAAATGAATAGGAGGCTGTTCAAAGATAGAACATTTTGAATGGTCTCCTGCTCTATAGTATTCCGTCACCGGTAGTTTTGGTGTTCAACACAGATTCAAAATGAGCGTTGTCTATCGTATCATTTTATGATATTCTAACTGGGTATGGCTGTTTTACTATTATTTTGTCTTCCGCTCATTTTTTTCTCTTACGCCTTTCAATTAGAAGAAAAAAATAAGCATATCTTTATGTTTTTTGTCGGTATTACCGCGGCTACGCTGTTCTTACTGATTGTATCTTTTTTTTCTGCAAGAGTGGATCGCTATATCGGTTCGTTAGGCAGTTATTTTTTTTATTCCTTCTTTGTGGATACCCTTATCCCTTTCTGCATTGTATTATTGATCGCCTTGATCTTTTCCGGTTTTAACGTTTTACCGGTTCCGGCAGCGCTGTTTGGTCTATTTACCGTAAAGATATATCAACAGCTATTTCTTGCAAGCACACATCTCCGCATCATACCTATTGTACTCTGCATCATTCTGTATGCAAGCGCGCTGTTTATTCTGGATGCACTCTTACATTTTTGTACCGATATCACCTTCTATTACGCCGTTGCCTGCGTCCTTTGCTTTCTTCTATATATAGGAATCCTTATACTGGGTACTTTTGCGCTGGGGCTTCATTATTTTAAAGGAAATCCGCTCATCTACGGCTCTATTTTAGCGGGGCTCACTTTTATCGGTGCGATACTCCACTTTATACTATACCGGCAAGGAAACGCCGGTTAAACATCCTAACAAAAAATAAAAAAAAACGTCTAGCCCTTGTATATTTTGCTTACTCTGCCGATACTGTAGGCAGAGTTCTTCATCCGCTGCGGAATTGATGCTCCATGAGGTTTGGGGATTACCGAGTTGTTTGACAAAGTTTTCTTTTCAGACTATAATGGGTATGATTTCTTAGAATATCGGCGGAAATAAAAGGAGTTGTGAATGAAACAAGGCGTTGTTATTACGGTCTTTGTTCTGATGTTTGCAGTCGTTTGTACTCCATTGGCAGCGCAGGATAGCGGTGTTAATTATCAAACGTATATGGTGGAGACTTTTGACTCCCCCGAATCATCAGAGATAACATGGAATGCTATTGGAAGCAAGTTTATCACCGAAGGTTATCCTATTTTAAAGTATTTTGACGGAATGCCGAACGCTCTGCGGGTTATGCAATCCGATTCCGATAAAGAATACAAATTTTTAGGAATGCAGTTTAAATTTAACCGCCAAGGCGATAACTGGGTCGATCTTTATCCGACAAAAAGCTCAGGCGATAATGCCGCTCCTTATGAAATCCCCTTAAAAGGGGTTGTCCAAAGATTTGATCTTTGGGTCTGGGGCGCAGGCTATGCGTATGACCTTGAAATTCTGGTACGCGATTGCAACGGACGGATACATACATTACCGGTCGGAACATTAAATTACCATGGATGGAAAAATTTAGCAGTTACCGTTCCCACGAATATTCAACAGCGGTCACGCTATTTATCACAGCTTAAATATATGACCTTTGTCGCATTTAGAATCCGCACTCAGCCTACAGAGAATGTTGATGACTTTTATGTTTTCTTTGATGAATTCAAGGCATTAACAAATACTCGTACAGCTTCTTATGACGGTTTTGAGTTAGAGAATGCCAAGTTTGATGATGCCGATTCAAATAAGGAGGGCGGAAAATAATGACAAAAAAATATTTTACCGTAGCAGCATTATTATCAGCATTATCGTTGTTTGCATTTGCTCAAGAGAACACTCGCGATGGTTTGGCATTGGATCAAGTTGATGCTTCCCGCATCGGCGTTGAATCTGCAGAACAGCGCTTAAAAGAAGTTTCAGTTGATAAGTTCGAAAATGAAGGCTCTTGGGTTTGTTCCATGTCGTCTGACGAAGGCGTTATTCAAGGACGTTTGTTTGACGGCGCACCCAAACAGAAGAAAGCAATTCCGGACGAGGAAAACTTGAATCTCCCTGACAGCAAAGTTTACGGTACAAAGGTGTCCTTCTACCGCCGTGGTTATAACAGCTTTGAAGTCCGTGCCGTCAAACCGATTCCGGTCGAAGGTATTACTAAAACTGTCAGCGTTTGGGTTGTCGGAAGAAGTTATCCGCATGTTTTAAAGCTCATCCTCGAAGATTATATGGGACAGCGCTTTGAACTCTATGTAGGAAAGCTGAATCATGCAGGATGGAAATTGATGACCGTTGCGGTTCCCCCGCAGAATGCAGCAGGAACGGGAATTGTACAAAAAGATTATCACTACGGCACCAGCATGGGCTTAAAGATTGTAGGTTTCCGCATTGAATGCAATCCGTGGGAAGCTTATGGAAATTACTACATCTACTTCGATGATCTCCGTGCTGTTACCGACCTCTATGAAGTTGATATGCGCGATGATGACGATATGAAAGACAGCTGGTAAACCGCTGTTCTAACTCGTATCAATCGATTGAAAACCGGTACCTATTTGGTACCGGTTTTTTTATATACATGATAGCGCCCCGCCTTTGTATAAAAGACTATTTTTTGACATTTTTTTAAAAACGATAGGATATATGATGCATAGACACCGGTGCCTAATTTTCTTACATCGGTACTGATAAATGCATCGGGCAGCTTTGCCATAAGCCGAACAGTCAAGCTATCGATACCGTGAAACTCCTCCTCCCGATGTATCTTTAACAGCTTTTTATCGATAATACGCGGTCTCTTATATCTGCTTCTCCCCTGCTTATCATCTATTTTGATAACTTCGCAATCAACATACAAAATCCGTATTGTAAGATTCGGATTATCGAGACAGTGAACAATTCCTAACAGTTCTCTAAAAATTTGATAGAAATTCCCGTGTTTCGGACTTTTCCGGCAGCTTCGTTTACTGCCGTCTGCATTGAGCATCAGTATATATGCATTTTGGATGATGGGATAGACAATCTGGATAGGATACAGCGGCAAAAGCTTTTCCAATTTAGCTCGCAGTGCGGAAAGTTTAGAGGTTTGTATTTCTATTATCCGCCCTGCATCGTAAATATCACAGATAAATCCCTGCAACGAGGTTTCCTGCACGGCACTGGTACTGCTATACAAGTCTTTTAGGGTACGGTGCAGGTGTGTTTCATTATAAGTGTTAATCATTCGTTAGACGTATGCACGTAATTCTGCAGCATCCAACTGTTCCAGCGCGTAATAGGTTGCCACAATACCTCTTTCTTCACGGGTACGTTTCCCGCATACCTGATACACAATCATCTTATTTGTCGGAAGCGGCGGCATTAATCGCCTACCATTGATATCGTACAGAGATCCGACCATAAGTTCATCGGAAACTTCCTGCATATCGCCATCAGGAAATACCATATAATATTCATAAAGTGTCATACCGACACTATAACAGTTTTTTTTACCCCCACACAAGAGCGCCCTTCCAGAAAAACGCCTTGGCTGGGCGGATTTTCTGCTCTTGGATAAGCTGTGAAACGAGGCTGCTAATGTCGCCGGCGCGCCAGAGCGGGAGATTTTCGTGTAATAGACGGATAAGCTGCGGAGCGGTAAATTTCCGCTTATTTGCCGCCACAAACGAAAGCAATTCCCGTTCATCCTGCGGGTATAATAGCGCGGTTCCATTACAAATATCGCAGCCGGAACAGGCGATACTTTCATCTCCTGCATGAAGCGGAACTGCCCGCACTTCTCCGAGCGCTTCGAGCAGAACCTCGCGCCGGCAGCGGCCGCTTTCGGCAAAATTAACGAGTATTTCCGCCCGTTTCCGCTGCTTTTCCGGTAACAGCGCAATCCGCGCTTTGTCTTCCGGACTCCACAGTAACACCGCCTGAGCAGGGTTTCCGTCCCGCCCTCCCCTGCCCGCTTCTTGTACATAAGCTTCGGCGGTGGGCGACGCATTCAGATGAATCACGGTGCGTACGTTCTTTTTATCGACACCCATGCCCCACGCACAGGTCGTTACCAGTATCGCGCTGTCGTGCTGATGGAACCACTGTTCCACATCATCTTTTTCATCCCGCTGTAAGCCTGCATGATAAAACCGAATTGCCCGATCCCGCAGCGTATAGCGTAAGAACGCAGCAGTTTGTTCCGTACCGTTCCGTGTTGCACAGAAAATAACCATCGGCCGCTGCCGCTGCATAACCTCTTGCAGGAGGGCAGGCGCCTTTACGCGGCATTGCCGTACATAATAAGCAATATTGGTACGATCCGACTCTCCGCGTACCAGATGCGCCCGTCCGTCAAAGAGTACCTCACCGATACGCTTTAATACCTCGTTTCCTGCTGTCGCGGTAAAAGCAGTAACGGCGGGCGGCTTTAATGTTTCGATAACTTGCTTGAGCGTTTGATAGGCCGGCCGAAAGCTGTCTCCCCATTCACTCACACAGTGCGCCTCGTCTATAGCAAGGTGGGCAATGCCGCGCTTTGCAATACGGTTTAACACTTCTTCCTGCATCAGAATTTCGGGATTGGCAATGATGAGTTTCGCAGGAGGTTTGCCGTCCGTACCTTCGAGGCGGGCATACTGCGCGGCTCGTTCCTGTCCGCTTTGGCCGCCGCGGAACAACACCGGTTCAAGATTCCCCTCGCACATACGGCGCATCTGGTCGCTCATCAAGGCTAAAAGCGGATAGATAATGAGTGTCGGCTTATCCAACAACAGTGCCGGCACCTGAAAACACAGCGATTTTCCCGCACCGGTCGGCAACAAGACGATCTGCCTGCCCCGCAACACGCCGTCTTCGTCGTAAAGTTCGCTTAAAGGTTCTCCCGTGCCGGACAAAAAGCAATCCTCTGCTTGCGGTACCGCGGTTCCGAACGGTGCTGTAGAAATTCCGGCTGGCGATGCGGCAGCTTCGACCGCTTCGGCAGCGTGTACGGCATCGAGGATATTGGCAATCACGAGCCGCTGCCACGGGTACAACGCCGGAATCCCGAATACGGTCTGTGCGCAGATAGAAACGGCATCGGCTGTTTTTTCCAAGCTGTATTCGGGATTATCCGATTCAAAAATCACGGGACAGCTTTCCGTATCGGGCAGCGCCGTCTCCGGTTCAAAAAGGTAGGAGATTTCGCCATCAGGCGCTTTGTTATTGATGATATTCATACCATATATATGCATCACCAATAACAAAATGGCTTACAATTTTGCAAAAAAGTAGGAAACGGGTTATCAAAAAAGTAACCGGCTTCTGAGATATCCCCGTTCTCTTTCGATTTATATTTATTCGGCGATAATTGCCTCAAGTGCAGTTTGCATCATTGCAGTGAACGATGTCTGCCGCTCTTCTGCCGTGGTTTCTTCATGGGTAACCATATTGTCGGATATGGTAAGCAGCGCGAGCGCCTGCCGTTTGTACTGTGCGGCAAGGGTGTACAGCTCGGCGGCTTCCATCTCAATCGCTAAAAGACCGTACTTCGACCAGAGTTTCCACGTTTCAAGCTCGTCATAGAACACATCAGACGAAGCGATGGGACCAACCAAGGGACTATACCCTAAGCGGACAGCCGCATCATAGGCATGCTTTAAGAGCTTCCAGTCCGCTGTAGGCGCAAACTGGGTTCCTCGGAAACGGAGCGTATTTGAACCTGAATTGGTCGCCGCGCTCATTCCGATAATCAAAGACCGCAACGGAATCTCTTTTTGCAAGGCTCCCGCCGTACCGATACGGATAGCTTTCTGCACGCCGTATTCACGGAAAAGCTCATTCACATAGATGGAAATGGAAGGCTGCCCCATGCCCGTTCCCTGCACGGAAACAGGCACTCCTTTATACGTGCCGGTAAATCCGTACATACCGCGGACTTCATTGTAACAGCGTGCATTTTCCAAAAAATTTTCAGCAACGAATTTTGCCCGCAGCGGATCGCCCGGCAGCAAAATCCGTTCGGCAATTTCACCTTCTTTTGCTCCAATATGAACACTCATCATATCCTCCCTAGTATTGTCAAATGTATCAAAATCATTATGAGGGATATCTAAAAATCCACCGAGTTTTTAGATGTCCCTATATTCATCAGTCTTTCCACGGAAAAATAAAATTTCGAATAGACCGGCTGCCAAGTGTTTCCCGATCTTCCGCCAGTAACTCATCCCACGGAATTTGTTTCCGTGCAGTTTGAATCGGTATTTCAGGATGCTGCTCAATCCAATCATATTTATACATTCTCAGTTTAAAGGCATTGTTCCATGCAAGCAAGAGGCCTGAAAAACCCGGTGCCAAAAAAGCTAAGAACGGGGTCATGATAATAAGAACGACACTGTACAGCAGCATAAAAAGCGTAAATCCGGTATTATCAAAAAAAACAATAAAGCACTTTTTAAGACACTTGCCAAAATTCGATTCCAGCCGGCTCCGTATCGGGAAAAACCATAAAAGCGACAGCTGTATCACCGCAAAAATCCATACGACAGTAACACCGAGAAACAGACCGAGGAAATTTTGAAACGAAAAATAATAGGGAACGGCAACTCCGGCAACAACCCAACAAAAAGTTTCGATTACTGCGAATAAAACACCGTGCCGCCACGTGTGTTTGATTTCTCCGCCAATTTCTTTCAATGAAAAAGATTTATAATCGGAAATACGCGACATCAAATTGGAGACAGCTAAAAGCAGCACCCCCATCCCAATGATACACATAAACAAAATGAGTACCGGCAGCACTGATACCGCTGAAACTAAATAAGCTAAACCGAAAAATAAAAAGACAATCAGTATAACCGCAATATTGAAAAGAGCGAGCAGGAGAAAATTATCCCACCCGTCAAAAAAATTTTTTTTGAGAAAGAATCCGATCATGCGGCGATACTAGCACAAAAACCGGAATAATACTATCCATCTCGTAGAAAAGCGGAACCGGCAGCGGACGATTGCATAAAGACCTCAATTATAGTAGACTGGCGCACGCAATTAACTCAGAGGAACCGCTAAGACCTGTTTTAGCAGTCCTTCAAATTTGGAGAAAGTGATGAAATCATTTTTAATTGGTGATATGTCCCGCCAAACCGCCGGAAAGTTGTTGCGGTATGTTAAACCGTTCTTTTTCGTACTTTGCCTATCAACACTCCTTGTTTGTTCATGCAGCAAAGAGGAACAAAAGCCGCTTACCATGGTTTTTTATCCCAATGAATCAAGCGAATCCATGAAGGATGCCCGCGCGGCATTCCAAGAAATTTTAAAAGAAGCTGTCGGCCGAGACGTTAAAATTCTTACCACGACCGATTATAACATCGCATTGGAAGCGCTCGTTTCCGGTAAGGCTGATATGGCCTATGTCGGTGCCGAAGGATACATTACTGCACATAAACGGAACAGTGCCGTTATCCCTGTTGCAACGAATTCGGGAGCCAGCGGAACACTTGATGATGCGAAATATTACAGCTTCATCGGCGTACAGAGGAAGGATGCCGACAGCTATAAAAAAGCGGACGGCAGTTTTGATTTAAGTCTATTAAAAGGTAAAAAAATGTCATTTGTAGCGGCAAGTTCTACTTCCGGTTTTATTATTCCCGCAAAAGTTTTGGCAACGGCTTTTTCTATTGATAACACCGACGATCTTATATTGAGCGACAAGATATTTTCCAAAGTGCTGTTTGCCGGTTCTCATCAGGGCTCACAGGTAAATCTTTTCCGTGGTGATGCTGATGCGGCGGCCTTTGCGATCCCGCAGACAATCGGTGTGTATGAACTACTCGACGGGGAAGATTATAAAACCGGCGCCGTATACCGCGTAACCGTAGGAGCCGACGAACCCTTCACATCCTTTGCAGGAAGTGAAATGACCGTCATCCGCTCAATTCCGGTCTTAAATGCGCCGATTACCGTTAATACGAATACGGTTTCAGCCTCTGATATACAAAAGATACGGGATGCGCTGACATCTGATAAGACGGCAAATAATCCCGGCATTTTTAACATAAAGGGCTCCGGTAAAAAAGGCATATATCCTAAGTACTCCGAAAAAACGCGGCTGGTTGCTACCGATGATGCCTGGTATGATGAGATTAGAAATTCTACTAAGTAATGAATACCCGCTGATATCTTGCTTGAGTATGTAACCGATATACCCCGACGTAAAACGCCGGGGTATTAAACCCTCCGCACAAATAAGGTTTGAATTATTGATTACTTTTAAAAATGTTTCAAAGCAATACACCGGCGGCAGACGTGCGCTTGATTCCATCGATCTTACGATTGAACGGGGAACAATCGTTTCCGTTATCGGATCTTCGGGGGCGGGTAAGACAACCTTTATCCGTTGTATCAACCGACTCATCGACTGTACTGCCGGTACGGTTGAAATCGATGGCGAAGCATTGCAAAAAATGACCGGGCGCCGCTTAAAACAACTCCGTAGAAAAATCGGAATGATTTTTCAAAACTATAATCTGGTAGAGCGGCTCACCGTTCTGGAGAACACGCTCCACGGCTGCCTTGGCGCACTGCCGTTGTACCGAAGTCTGTTCGGGCTGTATCCTCAAAAGGAAAGAGCGCAGGCGTTGGCAATACTCGAAGAACTCGGCCTTTCGGACTACCTGTATCAGCGCTGTACGGATTTAAGCGGCGGCCAAAAACAGCGTACCGGCATTGCACGGGCATTGATGCAAAATCCGGAAATACTCTTATGCGATGAACCGGTGTCTTCGCTTGATCCGCAAAACGCACAAGATATCCTTGATTATATCGAAAAGATCGTCAGAACGCGGAATCTTACCTGCATCATGAATCTGCATCATGTTGAATATGCAAAACGATATTCCGACAGAATTATCGGTTTAGGTAACGGGAAAGTGGTTTTTGACGGAAAACCGGAAGAACTGTCGGAAGAAGCGCTGCACGCTATTTTTTCTTCCGGAAATCATACCGAAAAGAAAGACGGCCATGAAATTTGATATTCCGATAGGCAGACAATACCATGCCTTTGAACCACACCGGCACCGTCACTCACCTTCTTCGGAAGCTTTCTTCAAAAAAAAGAAAGTAAGAACATTGACTCTTTTTTTCACGGCTGCCGTGTTATATGTTGCTTCGGCAATTATGACGGGACTTACGGCATGGAATGCGGTAACCGGCATCCCACGCGGACTGTATTGGCTGATACGAAACTTTTTCCCATCGGCGCAATCGATTGCGGTGCTGCCGCTTATTTTTAAGACTTCGCTGCACACCGCCGTTATCGCGATAACGGCATCAACTACGGCTTTTGGCGTTGCCTGCATAGCGGCAGTTGCCGGTTCTCAAACAACCGGACGCTTCCGTGTACTGCGTATTGTCTGTTCCGGCGCGGCATCTTTTTTTAGAAACATCCCCCTCCCCGCATGGTCTATTCTCTTGCTATTATCCTTTAAGCAAAATGCCATAACCGGTTTTTTGGCTCTTTTTTTTATCACGGCAGGACATTTAACGCGGGCATTTACCGAAATTATAGACTCTCATGCGGAAGAATCGTATACGGCATTGGAAGCGGCCGGTGTACCGTATATGCCGATTATCATTCACGGGGTATTACCGAATGTTCTCCCGCTTTTTATTTCATGGCTGCTTTATGCAATAGAAACCAATGTCAGAGACTCGGCACTGATCGGTATCTTAACGGGTACGGGTATCGGATTTCTCTTCAATCTGTATTTTAAGAGCTTCCGCTATCCCGAAGCAGGGCTCATCATCTGTGTATTGATGATACTCGTACTCTGCATCGACAGTATTTCCAACAGGGTACGAAGGATCTTACTATGAAAACCCATACCAATATTGACCGCTGCCGATTGCCGAGAAAAAAACAATATACGCTCTCTCTTGTATTTGCAGTTCTTTTCGGCATCAGCATCTGGGGATACTTGCTCCTTGCGCAGGAAACAATCGATTGGAAAAGTTCATGGGATAATCTGCTCCATTACGGGCGCATCCTTTTTTTACAACCGAAGCGGTCAGATCATTTACCGATTGGTGAACTCGTGTACTCACTCGGCATCAGTTTCGCACTGTCGATTTTAACAACAATCGGCGGCGCCGCTATTGCGTTTTTCTTGGCGCTCGGAGCTGCCCGCAACATTGCCCCTCCGGCTGTTGTAAAAGTAATCCGCATTATCACCGCAGTTATCCGGTCAATCCCCACCATCATTTGGGTACTGGTTTTCTCGGTTACGGTTAATATCGGTACCGATGCCGCCGTTATCGGTATGTGCTTTCACAGCATTGCCTATTTGGTAAAAGTGTTTTCCGAAAGCTTTGAACAGATTAACCGTGACACGATCGATGCTTTGCGGGCATGCGGGGCGGGATTTTCCGGCATTATTACGCAAGCGGTTATTCCGGTGGCTGCAACTTCCATTATTTCATGGACATTCTTCCGTTTTGAAATTAATTTTATCAATGCCGTTGCGATCGGCGCCGCTGCAGGATCAGGCGGTATCGGGTACTATTTATTCATGGCAGGGAATCTCTATTATGATATACGGGAAGTCGGCGTTATCACCTACGTTATTTTCGGTACTGTCATTTTACTTGAGATGCTCTCTCTGCGCTTGCGAAAAGGAATCAAGCAGCACTGAAAAAATACCGAAACTGTAAAGGGAGTTTTAAATGAAAAAATTTATCGCACGTATCTTTGTTTGTTTTTCGATGATATACACCGCCGCAGCCTTAGAGGTTAATGTGCCTGAATTTAACTTCGGGATATTGGCAGGTAAACAGCCGGGTGGCTTGTCACAATTCAGTATAGTCCAAGAATCGTCCGTTAATTTCCGTTTACTGCACGGAGAACGTTTTTACAGCGACTTAAACCTTGCGCTCTATATTCCTGATGTGCTGCGTTTTTTCCATCCGGAACAACTGTCGCGGATACCGGGACAATTCACCTGTGTTGATTTTTCTCTGAACTTTCCGAATTTTATAGGCCAGCCGCTGATTTTATCAGTCTTTACGGGAGAACACCAAAGTCTTACCGGCGAACAGTATAGTTTTTATTTTCTTAAGCAGCGTATACGGCCGGTAAAAATGTATGAAAACGATATTGCCGCGCTTTTTACACCGCCGCGTCCTCGCGAAGGCTTAGGTGTCAGTGCTGCAGGACTCATTTTGAATACCGGGTATGTAGGAGGCTCTTTCAGCTGGAACGGAGGGATAAATGATAAACAAGAATACAGCCTATACGCACAGGGAGGTGTTTTCACCAATATTGCACTTATCAATGCAAACTTCTCCTTTCATATTAGCGATAAAGCGGCAAAAGTATCTCTTGCCACATCAGCTTCGGCACTTTTTACCGTTCATGATAATGTCGGTATTTTTACGCAGGTAGGGTTGCATAAAACGAATTTTAGAAGCGCAACACTGCAACAGGATTTTATCGGCAATCTCTTTGCATTTTTTGAACCGCGTATCGCACTTGAACGGATGGACTTTGATTTTACATTCTTTATTTCCAAGATTCGGGACACTCAATCCGGCGGGCTTTTTCCTGCTGCACCGCTTATAAAGCCTTTTACTATCGTTCATAATGAGCTCTACGGCGGGTTAAATATGTTCTTTGGTTTTGGAAGGATGGAATTAAATAAAATGCAGGGGGGATTTCACAGTCTGATTGCCCTGCCGATAACACGCCCGACGAATATGCAGCTCGTAGTACTCGCCTTTACGCCGTTCTATACACTGAATATCGGACCGTGCGATCTTGATTTCCGTTTTTCGTTTTACCCGCTTCTTTACAGTACTCCAGCTTCTATGTTTGAAGCCAAGATAGCACTGAAACGTAATTTATAAATGAATAAAATGCTACCCCCTATTGTAGAAAATCATGAGCGGATATAAATGTCATTTTTGTGCCGAATGCGACGGATACGGCTGTCTCGGCGAGCTGCCTGGAATGGGCGGCGTATTTCAAAGCGCCAATTTTATCAGCAACTGTTCTGCATGGCGAAAATATTATAGCGATACGCTATGTGATGATGTGTTGCCTCCCATTAGATTGGCGCCTATTACCGGCGGTGTCGAAAATGTCGGCTACGAAGACGAGGCCGCGTTTTATTTCGATTTAATTGAAGCCTGTGCCGAAGCAGGGTTCCTGCTCAGCATTGGAGACGGCTACCCCGATGCAAAGATACAGGGAGGCCTTGCAGCCCTCCGGCGGTACGGAAAAACCGGAGCGGTGTTCATTAAGCCGTACCCTAATTCCCGTATCTTTGAACGGATTGATTGGGTACGCGGCTCTGCCGATCTGATAGGGATCGATATCGATTCCTATAATATTGTAACGATGCGCAACCTGGTTCAGCTTGAACAAAAAGATGCACAGAGTCTGAAAGAAATACAGCGGTATGCACAAAAGCCTTTTGCAATTAAAGGAATATTTTTACCTGAAAATGTCGAGCTGGTAAAAGAGCTGCGTCCCGATGTTGCCGTTATTTCCAATCACGGCGGCAGGATAGAAACAAGGCGCGGCAGTACGGCGGATTTCTTAGCCGAGTACGGCAGTACGCTCCGTAAGTTTGCAGGCGAGGTGTGGGTAGACGGCGGATTGCGGAGCCGCGCAGATATCGCCGCTGCGAAACGGCTCGGTGCAGCGCAGGTCATGATCGGGCGTCCCTGCATTACTGCACTGCTGAAAGACAGATCCGAAGGTGTACGGGAACTGTACCGCCGCTTGACTACGGGTTAAACGCCATTTACAGAACATGCTTGTAAGAATAGATAAAATACTCGCTGCGAACGGATTAGGTTCACGGAAAGATGTACGGCGGCTTTTGCGTAAAGAAGATTTCCGGCTCAACGGCACACGGGTAACCGATGCAGGGACGCTGCTTGACCCTGAACACGATACGCTGTTACGCAACGGGGAACAACTGTATCTCCGTACCTGCTGTTACCTTATGCTGAACAAACCGGCTGGGGTTGTTACTTCTACCTCCGATCCGCTGCACCGCACCGTTATGGAGCTGCTGCCGCCGCCTTTTTCCGCAATGAATCTTTTCCCCATCGGGCGGCTCGACCTCGATACCGAAGGGCTGCTCATCATTACCGATGACGGGGAACTCACCCACCGGCTTACCGCTCCGAAATCAGCCTGTATCAAAAGCTATTATCTTGAAACGGCTGCCCCTTTCTCCGAAGCTGAATTTAATGCCGCCCAAACAGCCTGTAATCAAGGATTACCGCTTGGAAAAAACTTCATCTGCCTTCCCGCGACCTTTGAACGCACGGAAGCTCAAAACATAAAAACCGAATGGGCATTTTTGATGCATATATGTGAAGGGAAATACCATCAAGTAAAAAAAATGATAAAAGCACTGGGAAATGAAGTAGTCTACCTCAAGCGGATTTCGATGGGCGGCGTTGTGCTCGACCGGCAATTACCTGCCGGTTCTTGCCGCGAGCTTACCCCCGATGAAGTTGCCGCACTCAAAAAAATATAGAATAAACCTGTTCGGCAACGCAGTTATCGAACAGGTCTCATCATTACCGTTCTTCCGCCGGAGCATACAGCTCAAAATGAGTAACGGCATTTTCGCCTCTCGTAAAGGCCGGAATTGACACCATCACCGCATCTTCAAAAAGCGGAATGGTGATAGTACCGGTAACATCTTCTTGTCCGTTAAAGAAGCTAACCTTTACATGATGAATCTGACCCCGCAGCATAATTTTATCGCGGTCGCCCTTAAACATCTCGATCGGCTTTTCTCCATTAAATGAAATAGTACAGCCGTCAATCGCTTTATATGCGCCGTTCGGATCGCTATTGTTATCTATCAGCACGGTATGAGAGCGGCCGAATAAAAACATAAGTGCCATAATGAGCAAGTAAAAAACAACCAAGCCTATTTTTACCAGTCGCTGACCTTTTTTTGAACGTACTCGAATCATTATGCCCTCCCGCTTTCGGCCCGCAGCGCAGCCCGCTGTTTTTCCGCATTCTTTTGATTACGCGCTGCGTGCATGACAAGCGATAACGCAATTGCCGCATAGCCGGAAAACTGTCTAAAGTATTCACCGATCATCGCAGAATCAAAGAGGTGCTGTCCCGCCATCGGCGTAACGATGTACAAAAAATGCAGCAAGATAATACCGATAAAGACATTTTTAATATTTGCCTTATTTACCGAAGCGCCTCCGACAAGGATTGCCGCGGCGGCAAAGAAACCGGTTTGATCATGCGCATTATAGGTGCTCATGTTTCCCATATTCTGCAAGAAGATAATCTGCCCGATACAGGCAAGCACCGTCGAAATAACAATCGAAATAATCCGTGTCCGCTCAACTGCGATACCCGAAGCGAGTGCAACCGTCTGATTCTGCCCGATTGCCCGCATATCCTGTCCAAGCTTTGTCTTTCTAAACCACACGATAAAGAAACACAATGCAATAATAATCAGATACGAAAGAATCGGAATTTTAAACCCTGCAATCGTGAGCGGGATTGCCGTATCGAGCATCTGCCGTACGGGCGCCAACTCAAGCGTATTGCGCACCCCATAGCCGCGGGAAAGCATAATCGCCTTATTGTGCATCGGAATAACCGACCCGAGGATGTACAGCACAAAGAACTGATAAATCCCGTTAAAGAAAAACCCGAGGATGTAGCTCGTAACCATTTCCCGCCCACGGGCACGGTTCAGCACCGAACCGGCGACAATCCCAAGCAAGATGGATATCGGCATCCCGATACAGGCTGCAAACACCAATCCGTAGATACCGCCGATGCTCCAGTCCATTGCAAAAATAAGACCGATCTGCCCAGCCATCGCGCCGAGCACCATCCCGAAGTTGATACCCATCCCTGCCATAATCGGCAGGATGAGCGCAAACACCAAAAAGGAGTTTCTACCGATCCGCGTTAAAATTTCGGCGATAATATGGTGCGCCGATAAGCCCGACACGGGAATGGCAAGGAACGAAATAACCAAAAATATGATGGATACCAAATTATCCAGAATAAAATCAACCGCGGAAAAATTTCCCCACTTCTTTTTAAGCATATTAGACGATACCATAATCTACCTCGCCGCCTGCGTCTTCCGCGTCAGTGCATACAAAATCATGCCGTTTGACAACACAATACGGATAACCTCCGACATATCGGTTTGCAAAACACTATTAATAACGGAGGGAGTCATTGTTAAAATACCTTGAAACAGAAATGTCCCCAGCATTACGTTTAAAATCGACGCTTTATTGACCGAGGCTCCTCCGATCAGAATAGCCGCTACCGCCGGGAAGGCCATAAAGAGCGGAGCCTGATACAGCTGAATAAAGCCGAAACTTTGCTGATACAGCAAAATCCCGACACCGCCGATAACGGTGGACAGCACCGTACTGATAATCCGCGCTCGGTCGATATTCACACCGCTCGCCCGCGCAAATTCGGGATTTGAACCGACTGCAGTCAATGCCGTTCCCGTCCGTGTCTTCATAAATACCTTCATAATAAAAAAGCAGACAAAGACAAAGAGAATAAGCCCGGTCGGAAACACGAATGAACCTGCTTGAAACGCCCATAGATTGTTCAGTATTTTCAGCCAGTATCCTTCGAGCGTGATGGTTGTACGCAAACCTTTTCCCGCATAACCCCACACCATCGTCGGATTAGTATACGGCAACAGCAGCCATAAAATCGACATGAACATAACCGCAGCAAAGCCGACATACAAAGCGATAGTCATCTCTTCGCCTTTAATCAAATTTAAGAGCTTGCCGTAAGCGTAGCCGATCACCGCACAGATCAATATCGTAAAAAACACGGCTGAAAAAAAGCCTGCCCATCCGACTAAGTTCAGTTCCATCGCGATTGTCGCACCGAGCAGTCCGCCGATAACGCCGAGCGATAACCCGAAGTTAAGACCGCAGCCTGCCTGCACCATCGGCACCATCGCAAGCACCAAGAGGGCATTCATCCCGAAGCGGTTTATCGTATCCGAAAGAGATGCGCCGATACTGACATTCACAAAAGGCGCTGCAATAAACAGCGACAAGAGGAATAAGAAAATAATAATACGCGGCCAGCCGAACACCGCAAGTTGCTTTTTTAATTGTTCCATCTATTTTACTCCTGCCATATAAAGCGCAAACTCAGCCGGATCTTCGGACGGCTGCAGTATATGCGCAACCTTGCCCTGGAATACAACGGCAATACGGTCACACACAGAGCGCAGCTCTTCAAGTTCACTCGAAATCATCACAACGGTAACGCCTTTTTCTTTATTTAACGTGCGGATTGCGTCCAATACCAACGCCTTGGCGCCTACATCGATACCTCGCGTCGGCTCTGCGACAAAGAGTAAATCGGGTTCCAGACAGAACGCCTTTGCCAAGCATATTTTTTGCTGATTGCCGCCGGAAAGCTCCCGCGCCTTTTGCTGGGAACCGGTACATTTAATTTGCAGCATCTTAATATACTCGTCGGCAAGCGCCTTCATCGCCTTTTCGTCGCGGACAGTGATTAACCCGCCCAAATATTTCTTTAAGTATTTATGCTTTGCCTGCATTGCGGTAAAGGCGATATTCCAGTCAAGGCTTTCGTCCAGCAAAAGACCGACGCCGCGCCGGTCTTCGGAAACAAAGGCAAGCCCTTCCGAAAGCACTTTTGAGGTTTTGCTGATGTCGAGCGGCTTGCCTTTAAAAATAACCTCACCGCCCGCACGGAACAGCCCCATAATACCGTTGGGAATACCGATTTTTCCCTGCCCGGCCAAACCGCCGATGCCGAATATCTCTCCCCTTTTAACGGAGAAAGTCGCATCGTTAACCAGCTCGCCCGGCATATCTACCCACAGATGTTTTACATCGAGGATGGTTTCGTCAAACTGGCGCACCGTCCTTTCGGCGGTCTGCCCCTCAACCTTTCTTCCGACCATCGCGGCTGCAATCGCCTGTATATTCGTCTTTGAGGTTTCCGTGTCTTGTATTGAAACGCCGTCGCGCAGCACGACAACCCGGTCGCAAATTTCCATAACCTCATGCAGACGGTGGGAAATAAAGATAACCGCGATGCCCTTCTCCGCTAATGCTTTGATAGATTTCAGCAGTACCTCCGCC
The DNA here is from genome assembly GCF_024181085.1 of Treponema sp. OMZ 857. NCBI lineage: Bacteria > Pseudomonadati > Spirochaetota > Spirochaetia > Treponematales > Treponemataceae > Treponema > Treponema sp. OMZ 857. The sequence goes on along the minus strand of NZ_CP051147.1, from coordinate 867,618 downwards.
TCTGATTCGGTGAGGACGGCGGTCGGTTCATCCAATACTAAAAGCCGCACATTATCGCGGTCTATTTCGCGGGCAATTTCGGTAAACTGCTTGTGCCCAACCGGCATTTCGGAGATGAGCGTTTGTGCGCTGATAGACACTCCAAGTTGATTAAGCGTACTCTGTGCCCGTTCGTGCATTGCTTTACGGTTTAATGTCGTAAGCCGCCGCCCGAAGAGGTCGGAAATAATACTTTCCTGCTCAAGCTCACGGTTCAGCATAATATTTTCACCGGAGGAAAAACCCGGAATCAGCGAAAACTCTTGGTGCACCATTCCGACGCCTGCACCGAGGGCATCGAACGGCGTTTTGAAAACGACTTCTTTCCCCTGCAGCCGAATAGTTCCGCCGTAGCCGCCCGTTTCGGCAATCACCGGCATACCGAACAGAATACTCATCAATGTCGTTTTTCCGGCTCCGTTTTCTCCTACCAGCCCGATCACCTCTCCCGCATGGACATCAAAACTCACACCCTGCAAAACGGGCGTTCCTGAAAATTCCTTCGTAATATGATCGATGGATAAGATAACTTCATCATTATTCATAAATTCCTACAATCCTTCACCATTAGCAAAAATTCAGCAAAAAAAAACGGGTACACTTCAAAACTTTCCATGTACCCGTTCTGCTGAGGAGGCTTTTTTTTAAATAGTTTCCATTCTCTACTATTTATTAAACTTCATATTTAAGTATTTTTGCGGTACCTCTTGCTCGGTTGTAGACAAGAAGCCTTTTCCGAGAATATAGGTATCCATAAATACTAATGCCTGGTTCTTTGCGCGAACACCGGTATTTGCATCCGTGTAGTAGGCACTCTTCCATCGTGCGTTGGGAGTAAAGACACCCAGCGCTTTTGACAAATCACTGAGGCTTCCTTTCTCCGCTTCTCCGTCGATAATGCGACGAGCATATTCACCCAAACCTGCGCTGACCGTAAAGCCGTAGGAGTAAGCCCACGTACCGAAGCGACCTGCGCCGCCCTTGTCGATAACCGACTGTTCAACCTTCTTTAAGATAGCTGCAAAGTCCCCGGCCTGTTCGGTAAGGTCGATACCGAGTGCTCCCGGATATCCCATTAATGGGGAAGGAAGGTCTGCTTCAACAAAGATACCGCCGTACTGTAACAACTGCTTTAAGAGCGGCTCCGTATGGGCATCGTTCGTACAGAAGAATGCGGTTTCTTTGCCGTATTTTTCAATCCACTGCGGAACTTTTTCAAGGATAAACTGCTGTGCACCGGCAACGCCGACATCGCTTGTCGGATCGGGCGCGGTTTCAAACACAAACTTTACCCCAAGGTCATTACAGGTAGCTTCCATAATCTGGCGGCGGAGACCGAGCGTTTCATACGACATATGCCGCGGGAAAGAAATATGCACAAAAGTCTTTGCACCGAGCTCTTTTGCAGCCCAAATAATCGTATAGCCGCGGGACACGAAGTCATTGTTTATTGCCATATCGGCAGACGCTTGGATAACAAGCGGGTCTTCGTGCGGTTCACCGGCAAACAGCAATATATCGGGACGCTTTTCCCGAACGCGCTTAAACGCCTCTGCGGTTCCGGGAATTCCCTGGTTTACGATAATAGCCTTCATCATCGGATCGTCCGCAAGAGCGGCAATCTGTGTGATGGTTGTTTCCTGCTGAGACATAAAGTCATCAGGATAGGTGATATGCTGGATCATACCGCCGGTTTTAGCGGAACCGTACATTTCGATCAATTTTTCGGCGCCGCGAAGGTCATCTTCCGATTGAGAAACGGTTCCCGTTGCAATACCGATATGGTACGAGGCGGTCTTTTTTCCGTTAGATGCCGAGTCTGTTTGTTCCGGTTTTGTTTCCGCCTTTTTACTGCACCCTATAGCGAATACGCTAAAGAGCGCTGCAGCCAATAAAACAAATACGGCATACATGTTTTTTTTCATATTCAACTCCTTTTGATAGTGTAAGGATATCATAGCTTGATACCTCCTACATTCGGCAGCTTTTAAACTATATATTAAAAACAACCGTTAATTTGATACTAAAACCTTCTATAAAAAATGTCAAGCATAAATATGCATAAATATGCATAAAAAGAGAAAAAATATTAAAAAAACAGTATTTTTATGCATAAGCACTTATTTTGCTAACATATTCTCTTATTTTGAAGGAATATTAAAAAAGCTCTGATGCATTTTTCCTGTTCCCCTAATGCGTTTACCTCGCGTATTCATTTCTGCTATACTTTACCGGTATTATGAGTATTCGATTGACATCCGCACAAAAAGGGATCTTGTGCATCATTTGTTCGGCTTTCTTTTTTACTATAATGAATTTATGCGCAAAGCTTTCAGGCGATTTACCGTCTATCCAAAAAGCATTTTTTAGGAACAGTATTGCCTGTTGTACATCACTCTTTGTTTTGATAAAGAACCGTCAATTTGTACTGCCGCAGAAAAAAAATATCCCCTTCCTTATATTGCGGGCGGTATTGGGCACTGCCGGTTTAGTTTCCAATTTCTATGCCGTCAGTCACTTAGCGCTTGCCGATGCTTCTATCTTGGCAAAGCTTGCGCCGTTTTTTACCATTTTTTTCTCGTTTCTGTTTTTAAAGGAGCGAATCCGATTTACCCGGCTTCTTGCAGCGGTATGCGCATTTGCCGCAAGCCTCTTAATTATCAAGCCTGCTTTTGCCGGATCGGGTCATATCTTTGCAGCCTCAGTGGCATGTTTCGGAGGTCTCTGTGCAGGCGGTGCATATACCTGTGTGCGCTATCTGTTAACGCATAAAGAATCCGGTACATTTGTAGTGTTCTTCTTTTCGGTTGCTTCCATGCTGATGCTATTGCCTTTTTTCCTCTACAGTTTTGCGCCGATGAGCTTACAGCAGCTTTTCTGGCTGATTGCAACCGGTGCAGCAGGCGCAGGAGGGCAATTTACCGTTACCGCGGCGTATTCTTATGCACCGGCAAAAAATATCGCGGTTTTCGACTACACTCAAATCCTCTTTGCCGCAGCGTTCGGTTTTTTACTATTCCATGAAGTTCCCGACCGTTACAGCATTGCCGGATATGTCATTATCTGCACGATTGCCCTTGTGCTATTTTTGAAAAAAGACTAATTACCGGATTGCGGTTACAAGCGGCAGCAGCTCCAACGGCTTTGCGATAATATGCATTGCACCGGCGCCTTCCAGTTCGGCACGGTCGCGGAAGCCCCACAGGACACCGACGGTTGTCAAGCCTGCGTTTTTTCCAGTGTTTATATCCACGGCAGTGTCCCCGATGTAGAGGCATTCCTGTTTTTGGCGGTGTAAAAGACCTAAAATCTCAAATACGCCGGCAGGATCCGGTTTGAGCGGAACCCCTTCCCGCTGTCCAAAAACAACAGAAAAAGTTCCCGCATCAAAAAAAGCTTTGATGATCTTTTGCGTAGTCGGCTGCGGTTTGTTCGAAAGAACCGCGAGTTGAATCCCCCTGCCATGCAGCTCTTGTATCATATCGGCGACGCCGTCGTACAAAGAGCAGAGGTGTAAAAAATCGGCATCATAGGCTGCGTTGTAATCCTGTAAAATACTGTTTTCTAGCGCAGCATCCGTAACGCCGTGATATGCCAAAACTCTATGAATAAGCGTCCGAGCCCCGTTTCCCGCAAAATACTTAAACTGTTCCACCGGCGCAGGCGGTAATCCGTGCTTTGCCGTTTCGGTATTGACAAAATAAGCGAGTGTCCGGACGGTATCGGTCAATGTTCCATCCAAATCAAAAATACATGCTTTAATCATACTATAGAGTATACAAAATCGAGCAGTAAAAATAAAGATTCCGATTGACATATCAGGATTTTTCCGGTATAGTGGCTTCATATTTTTTGCGGATGTCGTATAACGGCTATTACCCCAGCCTTCCAAGCTGGAGACGAGGGTTCGACTCCCTTCATCCGCTGTAGCACACAACAACAATTCTTTCCCGCTCATATTTCCATCTCAACTACTTTCTCTTTGATTAATATACCGGATACCGGTTGTCACATTGACACTATTCGTATAAAGTTCACATAATAGTCTTTCAAAGGAGACCACCACAGTATGATCAAAAACAACGCTCATTTTCAAAGACTGCATTTCAGTAAAAAACAGGTTCGGTCCATCGGTACGAAACTGCTCATTGTTACTATCATGCTGCTACTGCTTCAGTATGGGATTATTGCCTATAAGGATTGGCGGAGCATCACACAGTTTTCGGAAAATCAAATTAAAGCAACCGCAGATCTTAAATATTCTGCGTTTTATAACGAATTAAATAGTTATTCGCTTGTCGGCCGCATCCTTTTAGACGATATCGCTCGGGATCAAAATATTGTTCAAGCCTTTGCTTCACGGGACAGAGCAAAGCTGCTGGAGTTAACGCAGCCGATTTTTACCGATATAAAGCAAAAATATAGAGTGCAGCAATTCCATTTTCATACGCCGTCGGCAGTCTCTTTTCTTCGCGTTCAGAATCCTGCAAAATTCGGCGACAACCTTTCTTCTTTTAGAGCTACCATCGTAGCCGCCCAAACGCAGAAAAAAGAAATTTACGGCCTTGAAGTTGGGGTAAACGATCTGGGTTTTAGAGTCGTACGGCCGCTTTTCGATACGGCAAGACGAATGCTCGGAACCGTAGAATACGGCGGTGCGGTAAATACGGCATTTATCGACCAATTCGTTCTAACGACAACACCGGAAGTATTAAAAGACGGCTTAAAAGTAACGGTCGTTGCGCGGACATTGGATAATACCTATCAGCTCATCGGTTCCAATTTTGAAAGCAAAGTTGATTCGGATGCTGCACAAATCACGGAAACATTGCCCGATGACGGAATGATCCGCACTGAAAAAAACGATGCCTTTGCTTATTATCCGCTAAAAGACTTTTCCGGACAAAGAATCGGATATGCAAAATTCTGTTTTTCAATCGAACATACTTTAACAAGAAGAACGGATTTCTTCCTTAAAACAGCGATTATTCTCATTGTAATCCTTTGCCTTTTTGTAGTAACAATTACCGGATTTACCCGAAAATTTATTATAAAGCCGGTCAAAAAAGTTATCCATGCGCTCATGTCCATAGCGGAGGGCGATTTAACCGTTCATCTTTCGGTCGAAGGGAACGACGAAATAGCCGAACTCTCCCAATACTTTGAACAAACCATTGAAAGAATCGGTTCGGTTATAGAAGCGGTTTCACACAACGCCGGCACTATGCAAACGGTCGGCAAAAAACTTGCCGGAAATATGGCAGAAACTGAAACGGCGGCTCAAGAAATAGAAAAAAGCGTTGCCTTAGTACAAAATCAAACAGTAGACCAAAGCGCGAGCGTAACCGAAACAGCTGCAACAATTGAAGAGGTCATTAAAAGACTCAAGCAGCTGGATCAAAGTATAGAAAGACAAGCGGAAAGCGTTGCACAATCATCAGCTGCCATAGAAGAAATGGTCGCCAATATCGGTGCCGTTTCAGACCGCCTCGGAAAGAATAATACGGTTATCAAAACGGTTTATGATCAAACAAAGAACGGTAAACATCGAGTAAGGTATGCTAATGAGGTTGTCGGGCAAATCGCTGAAAAAACCGAAGCGCTTTTGGAGGCAAGCCAGGTTATCCAAAATATTGCCAGCCAAACAAACTTATTGGCTATGAATGCGGCAATCGAAGCGGCTCATGCGGGAGAAACAGGTAAAGGCTTTGCAGTTGTTGCCGACGAAATCCGCAAACTTGCGGAAGAATCAAATACACAAGGAAAACAGATCGGTACCGTTATAAAGGATGCAATACAAATAATCAGCAACTTAACCACCGCCGGAGCAGGAGCGGAAAAAAGCTTTGTTGAAGTATATGAATCGGTCAACCAAATTTCTCAACAAGAAGAACAAATTGTTACCGCAATGGCCGAACAGGAGAATACAAGCCGCGAAGTGTTGGCGGCAATTCGGAATATTAACGAAGTTACCGGCGGTGTCCGCGATGCTTCCGCCGAGATGCTGCGCGGCGGAGAGCAGGTCGCACAAGAAATGCAGCGGTTAAATCAAATAACACTGAGCATCAGCGAACATATGCACGGCATGGTTGCCGCTTCCGAACGGATCGGTGATGCTGTACAAGCAGTTAACGGTATTGCGCAAGAAAACACAGTAAGCATCGAAAATCTTGCCGCTGAGGTTAGAAAGTTTAAGATATAGGGGGCGTTTCTAAAAGCTGCGATATTTGGGGCTTCCCATAAAGGAATGCGAAAGATTTTTCACGGAGGGACTCAACAGACCGTTTCTTTTGCCGATAAGATAGAAGGAACACGCGATCGCATGGGGGATTAAAAATGAGTTATAACAGTCAAGCCTTAACGGCATATAAAGAGACACGTGTAAAAACGGCAAGTCCGGGATCTCTGATCATTATGCTGTATGATGAGGGTATTAAAAATATTACCCTTGCCATTGAAGGCATGCCTGATGGAAAAATTGAAGCGGAAAATATTGAACGCATTCACCAGTACATTTTAAAAGCGCAGGATGTTATTACCGAGCTGATGGCATCCTTAAATATGGATGAGGGAGGAGAAATTGCCGAAAATCTCTTATCGCTTTACTCCTTCTTTAACCAACAGCTTTTTCAAGCCAATATGCAAAAGGATCCGCAGCCGCTTATTACGGTACGCGGCATGATGGAAGAACTTCGCGAAGCATGGCATCATGTTGTCAATTCAACTGCCGCCGCTGCAACAGAAATAAAACCGGTTGCTTCCGGTGTAAACATAGCAGGATAAGGCCATGCATACAGCTACGCTTAATGATTCCGAAATTGCCGAACGGGTTGCAGTCCTCAAGCGGTTCAGGTCGCTGTTAGAGCAGCAGCGGCTTAAATTCCGCGAATACTTGACAGTATTGGAAAAGCAAGAAAAAAGTATTTCCGACGAAAACACCGATGCTGTCCTACAGCACACGGAATTGGAAGAGTCCATTATTGCCGAAATATTTACTATTCAAAAAGTAATCGATCCGCTGGAATATATGTATACCAATATCTGCAAGAATACGGATCATTCGGATATTCCTCATCTTAAAACGGATTTGGATGACTTACAAAAAAGGGTTTTGGCTCAAAATAAAAAGAATCGTGAGCTTCTGCAAACACATATTACCGGTTTACGGCAGCAAGTTGCATCGCTGAAGCGGCCTTATGCACACAAAGAAAGTATCTATGCCGGTACGGCGCGCACTGCGGCTCTCGTCGATCTCAGTTTATAATCGATAAGATTCGAACCTTATGCTCTGCATTTTTTACGCTGCACATACCGTATGAACCTCCCATTACCGCCGCAATATCAGGCGAAAGAAAAGGAACCGTCTGCATATACGCGAAAAATCGGCAGCTGCATGACCTACCGCTCCGATATTGTATGGATTGATATTACGGATAAGAGTCAGGATATTCTTACACTGATAAAGACGCACAAAAATTTTGACTATTTTCCGGTATGTGCAAGTAAAATCGATGCAGTTATCGGTATTGTCAGCGCACGGGATTATTTGCAAAGCAGGTTCGAAACGCCGCCGCCGAATCTGCAAAAAGTTTTAACAAAACCGCTGTTCATTCCCGAATCACAAACCATCAGACATACCCTTGAATTACTGAACGAGCATAACACACATAGCGCCTGCGTTATTGACGAATATGGCGGCATCGAAGGATTTATCACTAAAGACGGTCTATTGGAAAGCTTGTTTAATAGAAGCATTCAGTCTGCAAGCCGTACAGGCCAGCAACCCGCTCGGCAAGCGGACGGAAGTATTATTGTCAGTGCACAGATGAGCCTTGACGAAATACAGGCGATCGGGCTTTTAAATGATATTGAACGCCATCCAACCGAAGAATACTACACCCTTGCCGGCTACCTGCTTGCCCATCTTGATGCCATTCCCCGCCCCGGCGACAGCATCGATACCGGTTCTTATATCTGCACGGTACTCGGTATGCATGGGCAGCGAATTGATCAAGTCGCGATAAAGAAAAAAGAAGCTTAAGCGCCCCATACATTTACGCCCCTCTTTATACTATCCCGCAATCTGTACAATTAAAATACAAAATACGCTACGGTCTTGCACAAAAATATATTTATGAATATAATCGCATCTTCTTAAGTATCGATACAGACGATATTTATTCGAAGAAACCGATACTTTAACATTTTATAGGTAGGGAGACCGACAAAACATGAAGGACACAATCAGTATCCGCAGCCCCCGAAAATATTTTTCAATTCAACGTAAGCTTATCTGTGTATTCGGGTTACTCATGCTGCTTGCAATTGCCGTTTTAGGAATTACGGCAATAACGATTTCAAAAAATGCAATGATAAAAAAAGTTCATCTTCAACTGACCGAAAAAGCGAAAGACACCGCATCATTGATAGATGAACGCATCAATACTTTTTTTGCCAGCCTTACAGCTATCGCACGGCAAGAAACTCTGAGAAAAGACATTCCGTATGAACAAAAAGTTGCTATTCTTGCGCATGAACTCACATTCAGTAATTCAAAAATAAATGCATTCGGAATTTGCGATCGAGAAGGAAATGCATGGCTTACCGATGGGAGACAATCGAACGTTTCCGATCGGGAATATTATCAATCCGCACTCAACGGAAAAGCATTTGTAACGGAGCCGATGATTTCACGTGCAACTAATGAACTTTTCACATTTTTCTCGGTTCCGATTTATAACGACGAAAAGGACATCATCGGTGTCTTATATGCACGGGTAGACGCATCCGGTCTTTCCCAAATGATATCCGATATTGTAATTGGGGAAACGGGGGACTGCTATGTTATAGGACTCTCAGGCAATACCATCGGAGATACTGATATTGAGGCGGTAAAATCCCAAGAAAACAGCATGGAAAAAGCAAAAAGAGATACCGCCTTTGCCGAAATAGCAGCCTTTGAAAAAAGAGCATTGCAATCTACAGCGCCCGATACAGGATACTTTCATTGGCAAGGCGAAGAGCAAATAGCAGCCTTCGGAATAATTGCAAGTACCGGATGGCGAGTTATTCTTTCCGCCCCCATACATGAATTTCTAGGCAGTATAGCGGTTATGCAAAAATCGCTCTCTGTCATTACAGTCGTCATCTTGCTGGTTGCAATTATGGTTGTCTATATCACTGCGTATAAAATAGTAAAACCAATAAAGGCCGCGGTTGAGGCGTTAAAAGATATTGCACAAGGAGAAGGTGATTTAACGGTACGCTTACCGGTTGTAGGCAAAGATGAGATAACAGATCTTTCCAATTACTTTAATCAGACAATAGAGAAAATCGGCACATCGGTTAAAGCAGTCGGAGCCAGTTCGGATGTTATGCAGGGTGTCGGTGAAGAACTTGCAAGCAATATGACCGAAACAGCAAGCGCTATACACCAAATAAATGCAAATATCGAAAGCGTTAAACAACAAGCGCTTACCCAAGCGGCAAGCGTTACCGAAACAGCGGCTACTATCGAAGAGATTGTACGCACTATTCGGCAACTTAACGGTAGTATCGAAATGCAAGCTGCAAGCGTTGCCCAATCTTCTTCATCAATAGAACAAATGGTTGCCAACATCACATCCATTGGCCAAACGCTCGGTAAAACCGATGAGGCGATTAGAAGCCTGACCGGTGCTACGGGAGACGGAAAAGATACATTGGTAACCTCCAATGCGGTTACCAAAAAGATTGCCGAAGAATCGGGGTCTCTGATAGAAGCCTCAAGCGTTATTCAACATATTGCATCGCAAACGAACCTGCTGGCAATGAATGCTGCGATAGAAGCCGCACACGCAGGCGAAGCAGGCAAGGGCTTTGCGGTCGTCGCAGATGAAATCCGAAAACTTGCCGAAGATTCAGCCGCTCAAGGCAAAACAATAACAACAACGCTTAAAACGCTATCGGGTGAAATTGAAACGCTTGCAAATTCTTCCAGAATCGTCGAAGGAAAATTCAATACAATCTTTACCCTTGCCGAACAGGTTAAAGAGATGAGTAACAGCCTTACCGAGGCAATGCGCGAACAAGAACACGGCAGTAGAGAAGTGCTTACCGCGATCAAAAACATCAATATGGTAACATTGGAGGTACAAGCAGGTTCCGCTGAAATGTTGAAGGGCAGTGAAGGTGTTGCGGAAGAAATGCGAAAACTGGATAACCTCACCCGTGTTATTACCGACAGTATGAATGAAATGGCTTCCGGCGCCGTACAAATCAATAACGCAGTACAGGAAGTTAACGGTATTACGCAGCAGAATAAGCAGAGTATTGAGAATTTAGTTGTAGAAGTTTCTAAATTCAAAACCTAGACTTTTGAAAATATACGGCGCATCTACTTCGTTGCTGCGCACAAATTAATCCTCAACGTATCAAAGATACGCCTGCGGTTAATTTGTGCTCGCGCCTCGTATCTGCATCGTCTATTTTCAAAAGCATTAGAAATAGTTTTTCCGATAAAAAGAAAAATGCCCCCTACGCCCCCTAAAAAGAAAAATAACGGCTTAGGGTTCTACCCTAAGAACCTGCCGTGATTCTAGGGGTTAGTTCTGGAACGGAAGTTTAGCAGGTATGATTTTTACGTACGCGCTATTTTAAGCATTGCGACGCTCAAGAGCGTGAAAATTAAAAGAGGGAGAAACGCACCGGCAAGCGGAGAAATATATTCCCATTTTGCAGAAACCATGGTCATCATCTCAGTAACATAATAGAGAACTGCAAGGGCTAAACTGAAGAGTAAACTCATCAGCAGGATATTTTTTTTAAATCGGCCGCCAATGGAAACCGAAAAAAATAAAACAATGAATGTTGTAAACGGAAATGAAAAGCGGCGGTAATATTGAGAAAGATATTCATGATAGGGTAAGCCCATCTTTTTTAAGTTATCGATAAAGACTTTTGCTTGTGCAACAGTCATCTCATCGATAGAGGTAATATTCCGCTGGAAGGTTTCGGGAGGTTCGGAAAAAAGAGTTTCATCGATGGTATCTTGATAGAGGACATCATTGTCGGCAGCAAAGGTGTAGATAGATTTATCAGACACTTCCCAGTGATCGGTTTGCCAATGAGCCGAACTTCCTTTCACAACGGAAGAAATATCTCCCGATTCGGTACGCACAACAATCAGTACATTGCTCAATTCTTTTTGATTATCATCGTAGTAATCGGCAAAATATACAATCTTTCCCGACTCGGATAAAATAACCACATCACTGCTGCTCAAATTCTGTTGAGGTTCCAAGATAGAATTTACCAGCGCAATTTTTTGCCGCTGAAAATGAATTAAGATATGGTCTTCAAAATAAAACATCCCAAGCGATAACAAAAATCCGCACAGTACAAGTGGAGCTACCAATACGGCGAGCGGCATACCGGAGGCAAAAATCGATGTCAGCTCATTTTTTGCATACATATTTCCCATTGTATACGAACTTGCAAACAATACCGAAAGCGGCATTGCAAATGATATACATTTTGGCAAATACAAATACATTACCCGAAGCAGCGTAACAAAGTGTACTTGATTTTGTAAATACTGCGCCAGATTAAGAAAGAGATCGCCGAGCTGCAACAGCAAAATAAAAAACAACAGTGTTAGCACAAAGACGGGGAAAAAAAGTTGCAGCAAATATCGTTGAAGAATTTTCATTTGAATAATTTTTTCCCCAGCAGTGCAATGGAGGCGGCAAATACCATAATATTGGGTACCCACATAGCGATAGTCCCATTCCAATCAAGCCGTAAGCAGAGCGTCTGCCCGCCCATAAACAGCGCCCAATAAGCGACGGCAATTAAAAGCCCCAACACAAAACCTACACCCTGATTATGTACCTTACCGGCGCTGCTGATGGCAAAGGCAAGCAGCACAAAAAAGAAGGCACCGAAAGGAATGGAAAACTTCTTATGAAATTCCATCCAATACAAATTGAGTATCCGGTTGTCTTCGTTTTGTATTTGTTTTTCCTTTATATCCTTATAGAGGTCAAATGAGGACATTTCGGACGGACCGATTGTATTAAAATAAGAGGACTTAATGCTCTTTGCAAGCACGTTGTAGGTTACTGCGTCGCCGTTTACTGCATCATATTTTTGTTTATCGGAAGGATCTAAAATAAGAAGATGTGGCAGAGCCATTTTAAGCGACATCACGATTGAAGGATCATCGGATTTTTCAATTTCCGCAGTCTGCGTACCGAGTATACGGAATGCTTTATCAGCATTTTTATCGACAATCAAAAGATTATGGATTTTTCCATCCTGTATTAATCCCGTTACAACAACCGCATTACGATTGCGCTTTATGGAATAAGAGGAAAGTTCCAGTGCAGGAGTTGAGGTTGCAATATCCCAATAGACTCGTCTAAAATTGACGGCACTGGCAGGCAGCAATACATCGTTGGTAAAAAAGGAAACTATCGAAACAACTAAACCGACCAGCAGTACCGGCAGCATCAGAAAACGAGGCGAAACGCCAAGCGCATTCATAGAAAGGAATTCCAAATCGCTGACAAACCGGCCAATCCCCATTAATATACCGATTAAGGCGGCAAAGGGAGCAGCATTTGCGATAACTGCAGGCAGCGAATACAGCATCAACAATGCGACATCCTTAAAGGGAGCCTGTTTTGATAAGACATCTTCTGCCAGCAGCAGAATATTATTAACAAAAAAGATAAAGAACAAAAACAAAAAACAGACAAAAAAGTACAGCAGCATTTCTTTTATAATATATAAAAAAAGCAGCCTTTGTCTTATGCCCATCATCTTCTTCTTTTAATCTCCGAAACGCAAAAATGCCGATAACTCCAAATACAGTAGCAGGGGTATTTTTCTTTTTATAACGGCTCCATTGCGTTCAGTTACGCGATTCCGGTGGAGCCGTAGCCGCCGGTGCCCCGTCCTGTTTTTGAAAGTGCATCAGTTTGTACAAAGCTCACCTGAACCGCCTGAGCAACCACGGCTTGTGCAATCCTATCGCCATTTTGTACGGTAAAAGGTTCGCTGCCGAAGTTTACCAACAGCACACACAGCTCTCCGCGGTAATCGGAATCAACCGTACCGGGAGTATTGAGCACCGTAATACCGTATTTTAGCGCAAGCCCCGACCGAGGGCGTACTTGCAGCTCATACCCCACAGGCAATTCAACAAAAAGCCCCGTTGGGATGAGCTTACGCTCCATCGGATTCAGCGTTATCGGTTCCGCCAGGTATGCATATAAGTCCGCTCCTGCGGAACCGGGTGTTTGATATTCAGGCAGCAAGGCTCCTTCCTTGAGTACGGAAAAAACCTTTACTGCCCCATCAGCAATACTCACCGTTTTTTTCCTCAATGAGCGGCTTAACGGTTTTTTTCCTGCTCTTCACAGGCATCGATATACGAAAGATTTAAGCGGCCGAGCTTATCGATTTCCAAAAGCTTGACGGGTACTTTTTGTCCTTCCTGCAGCACATCGGACACTTTTTCGATGCGGCTGCGTGAAAGCTTGGAAATATGACAGAGGCCTTCCTTGCCGGGCAGAATTTCGATAAAGGCGCCAAAATCCTTGATGCACTTAACGGTTCCTTCATAAATTCTGCCCACCTCAGGATCTTCTACGATGCCGATAACCGCAGCTTTGGCGCCGAGCGCGGACGAAGAATCCCGCCCGTAGATGGTAACCGTACCGTCGTTTTCGGTATTGATTGTTACATGGTATTGTTCGGACAGCGCCTTAATAATCTTTCCGCCCGGCCCGATGAGCGCTCCGATCTTATCAACCGGAATCTTGAGTGTTTCAATCCGCGGCGCATACTTCGACACCTGCTCGGAGGGTTTGGAAATAGTCTGATTCATAATGCCGAGGATATGGAGCCGGCCTTTTTTTGCCTGCTCGAGCGCTTTTTGCATAATCTCAGCGGAAACGCCGGCGATTTTAATATCCATCTGGAAGCCGGTAATACCTTCTGCGGTACCGGCAACTTTAAAGTCCATATCGCCGAGGTGGTCTTCTTCGCCCAGAATATCGGAGAGTACCGCAAAGCGGCTTCCGTCGGTAATAAGTCCCATCGCAATACCGGCTACCGGCTTTTTCATCGGGACGCCGGCGTGCAGCAACGAAAGCGTACCGCCGCACACGGTTGCCATTGACGAAGAACCGTTGGATTCCAGAATTTCGGAAACCACTCGGATGGTATACGGGAACGCTTCTCTGGACGGAATCATCGGCATAAGCGAGCGGTGCGCAAGGTGCCCGTGCCCGATTTCACGGCGTCCGGTTCCAAGCCGTCCCACTTCACCGACCGAATAGGGCGGGAAGTTATAATGCAGGATAAAATTCTCTCGGCGGTCGCCTTCGATATCGTCATAAACTTGTTCGTCAAACACGGTACCGAGCGTAACAACGGCAAGCGACTGTGTTTCCCCGCGGGTAAACACCGCAGAACCGTGCGGACGCGGCAGCACTCCAATCTCGCAGGTGATGGGACGGATATCTTCCAAGCCGCGCCCGTCAACCCGCAAGCCTTTTTCCAGTATGTTTTCGCGCAAAATATGGTATTCCATATCGTCGAATAAAGCAGCAAAGAGCTTCGCCTGTGTTTCATCGGTAAGCTGCTCCGCATATTCTTCGGCGAGCGCCTTTCTGATAACATCGCAGGCTTCGCGGCGCTCTACCTTGCCCTTTGTATATAAGGCTTTAGAAAGTTCGGGGTAGGCCTTTGCGTAAATGGCATCTTTATTTGCAAGCGTTGCGTTCACGGGTGCAAGCGGCAGTTTTTCCTTGCCACACGCCGCGCGGAGCTCATTTTGCAACGCACAGATCGCTTTGATAAATTCATGCGCTTTTTCCAAGGCCTTGAGCATGATCTCTTCCGAAACCTCGTGGGCGCCGCCCTCTACCATCGTAATACCTTCGGCGGTACCCGCGACAACGATTTCCATATCAGCCTTTTCAATCTGGCTGAAGGTCGGGTTTATTACAAACTCGCCGTCGAGGTATGCCACGCGGGCGCCCGCAACCGGCCCGTTAAACGGAATGTCGGAAATAACAACTGCAGCCGAACTTGCAATAACCGCTAAAATATCCGGCGGATTGATCATATCCGAGGAAATACAGGTCGGTACAATCTGAATTTCCCGCCCGAACGCTTTTTCAAACAGCGGCCGCATCGGACGATCGATCAGCCGCGAAACTAAAATCTCTTTATCCTTAGGACGGCCTTCACGCTTGATAAAACCGCCCGGTATCTTTCCCGCTGCATAGTATTTTTCATTATAATCGACGGTTACCGGTACATAATCGAGCCCCTCAACTGCCGTAGATGACGCACACACCGTCGCCAACACTGCGGTTCCGCCGAATTGCGCATAAATAGCGCCGTTTGCCTGTTTTGCCAGATGACCTGTCTCTAAAATTAACTCTTCATTTCCGATCTTATACGTTACTCTTTGTCTCATAATATTTCCTTCTATTAATTACAATTTCTCAAACTACTTATAAAAAACGGCTACCTACCTGTTCCCGATAGGTAACCGTTTTATGCCGCTTAAAACAATCTAAAGAAAATTACTAAAAACGTTCGCTATTAGCAATTTCCGGTACATTAAGCAGCGTGTATCTTACTTGCGCAAGCCTAACTCTTTAATAAGGGCACGGTAGCCTTCGAGGTTGGTACGCTTGTAGTACTTCAGCAAGCGCCGTCGCTGTCCTACCAATACCAAAAGCCCCCGCTGGCTGCTCTTATCCTTTTTATTGATTCTGCAGTGCTCGGTGAGCTGTCGGATCCTATCGGTCAACAACGCAATCTGAACTTTGGTATTGCCCGTATCTTTTTCGTTTGCACCGAATTTCATAACAACCGATGCAGTGTGTTCTTTTGTAAGTGCCATTTCTTACTCCTTCCGTATAAATTCCAATTTATGTATTAATGTTTCCGCGGCAAACGGAACCGGCGCTGCGGTCTCTTCGGAAACTTCCAGCAAAGTATCCGTAACTTTCACCTGTACGGGAATAATCACCCCCGACCGTAAATATGCGCAGGCTGAATACTGTCCGCTCTGTGGGAGAATCTGTGTTACAGCCGACTTTTCGATAGACCATACAGTGTTCTCTCTCCGCTGGACTATTTTTTCGACATCTAAGAAAAAAGGATACCCGAGAAGGTCTTTTGCAAGGGTGAAATCAGCTTGTTCAACAGCCTGCCGTATCGCGCTTGAGCTGATACGCACCTGCCGTGCCGAATAAAGCTGTTCAATGGAATCAAAACAAAAGCCCCTTTCACGAGCAAGGCGCTGTAAGTCCCCTACTCCCGTATCGTGGCGATACCCGCAGGTAAAATCACTGCCAACGGCAAGATATTTTATGCAGATAGTTTTTATTAGTATGTCAAAAAAAACAGTACCTTTTATTCTAGCGAAATCAGCGGAAAAGTCAATCAGCACCGCAAAGCTAAATCCTTGCTCGGCAAATTTTTGCAGTCGCATTTCCAGTGTAGAAACATCGCCTGCATAAGTATTTCCCGCCTTAACCGACCGAGGTGACCGGAAAAAAGTGATGATTCCAGCGGGAATGCCCTTATGTCGTGCAGCCTTTAACACCGCCGACAAGATACGCTCGTGCCCGCGGTGCGGTCCGTCAAATCCGCCTATGGAAATAGCAGAACCCTGCGGATACAAGTTTTTTTCTTTTATTAAATCATCCCAATAGATAATCTTCATCACTCCAGCCTATCAGTGCAAACGCCTCAGCTTTGATTGAATACAGTCTCATAATGAAACCGGTTACCGTTTTTTATGATCAGACCCGTGCAGCTACCCTGATAAAACACTGCGATAGGTCCGCCGTCAGAAAGCGGTTGCGTACCTGTAAACCAGTACCCGTTGATGGGCTTCCCGTTCATAAACGCAGCATAATATTTCTCTTGAAGCACCGCTATTTGAAAATGCATGGCACCGGCGATTTCTTCATTTAAAGGCAGCGCCGCCCGTTTTACTTCTTCGTCGGTAACCGAATACGGTGCACCTTCCGTACTCACTGCAGCGCTTCCGAAAGGCTGCAGCGCCGAAAAACCGGCCGCCTGTTCAAGGGTAAACGGCCCGACTGCCGTTCTGCGGAGCCCATAGACATACGCGGCAGAACCGCATCGATGGGCAATATCCCGCACCAATGCACGGATATACGTTCCCTTGGAGCAGCGCACACACAGCACGGCGCCCAGCACTTTTTGAGCTGCACCTATTTCGGATTTTTCGGCATCCGTATCAGCTTCCGGTGCATAAAAAATTTCTTCGATGTCAATGCTATAGATGGTAACGGTTCGAGGCGGTACGGTTACCGTTTCTCCACGCCGTATTTTATCGGAAAGCCGCTCCCCCGCCTGCTTTACCGCCGAATAAACAGGCGGCACTTGCTCGATGTGTCCGGTCAGCTGCCGAATTGCCGCAATAAAGTCGGCATACACCGGAAGCGGCTTTTCGGCGATAACGGTTCCCTCGGGGTCGAGCGTATCAGTTTCTTTTCCAAAATAGAACAACACGCGATAGGTTTTATCAAAATCCGTGATATACGGCACCAGTTTGGTCAGCTTTCCGGAAAGCAACACCAGTAAGCCGTCAGCAAAGCTGTCGAGCGTACCGGTGTGTCCTACTTTTTTAGTGCCGAGCGTATGCTTTACCTGCCAAAGGGAGGTAAAGCTGGTTATACCGGAAGGTTTTGCAAAGGGGATAATAAATTGAGGTTCAATCTTGGGCATTGTTCCCGGAATCCGAGGCTGCTTCTAAGGCTTCAAGTTTTTTCACCATATTAAAGCCCTCTTCGATACTTTCGTCATAGATAAAGGTAAACTGAGGACACTGATGGATATGCAGCTTTTTTGCCAAGCTTGTGCGGATAAATCCCGCCGCGTTTTCCAAACCCCGAACGCCCTGCTTTGTCTTATGCGTATCCATAAAGCTGGAAACATACACCTTTGCGTACGCAAGGTCGCCGGACACTTCTACTCTGTTTATCGAAAGAAAGTTGGAAACACGCGGATCTTTTATCTTCCCTGAAAAAATCAACTGAGAAATTTCCTCGCGGATTTGTTCCGCGAGTTTATCCAAACGGAACTCACTCATTCAGCTGCTTCTCCGTTACCGGTATGAGCTTCGGGTGCTTCATAATGCTGTGTATCAGTCAGCTTACGGGCAACCTCGACGGTTTCGATAATCTCCAGCTGGTCGCCGACCTTTATATCGTTGAAGTTCTCAAGCGCAATACCGCATTCGTAACCCGCAGCCACTTCCTTGACATCATCCTTAAATCGGCGCAAGGACGCAAGCTTACCGGAGAACACCACAATGCCGTCGCGGATAAGGTGAACCGTACTGCTCCGTTTTACCGTACCTTCAAGTATATATGAACCGGCGATATTGCCGATCTTAGGTACTTTAATAACGCTGCGGATTTCAGCCATACCGATAACATTCTCTTTAATATCGGGACTGAGCATTCCTTCCATAGCCTGCTGAATTTCTTCAACGGCTTTATAGATAACGTTATACTTGCGGATATCGACCTTTTCCTGTTCGGCAAGCGCCTTTGCCTGCGATGTGGGACGGACATTGAAGCCGATAATGATTGCGTTTGAATCCGCTGCAGCAAGCATAACATCAGAGTCATTGATAGCACCGGCAGACGCATGGATAACATTCAAGCGTATTTCTTTTGTAGACAGTTTTTCAAGCGATTGCTTCAAGGCTTCTACCGATCCCTGTACGTCGCCCTTAATAATAACTTTGAGTTCAAGAACTTCACCATCGGTGATCGTTTCATACAGGTTATCGAGCGTTACCTTCTTCACATTACGTGAATCTTCAAACCGCTTGAGTTCTTGCCGTTTTAACGAAATTTGGCGAGCCATGCGTTCGGATTCGGTTACTTGGAAGGGATCACCCGCATTCGGCATTCCTTCAAGTCCTAAAATCTCTACCGGCATACTCGGCGTTGCTTCGTCGATCTTTTCACCTTTGTCGTTAAAGATAGCACGAACACGTCCGGAATAAACACCTGCGACATAGGGATCGCCCGTTCGGAGGGTTCCACGCTGTACGATAATCGTTGCGACAACGCCGCGTCCGTGATCGATCTTAGATTCAACAACCTTTCCTTCCGCACGGCAGCTATAGTTTGCCTTCAGTTCCAATACTTCCGCTTGTAACAGGATTGCATCGAGTAGGTCATCGATACCTTTTTTCTGCAAGGCTGAAATGGGAACGTATATCGTGTCTCCACCCCATTCTTCGGCAACAAGACCGAGTTCGCCGAGGCGGGTTTTTATTTTATCGGGGTTTGCTTCCGGCTTATCGATTTTATTGATTGCAACGATTATCGGAACCTTTGCATCCTTCGCGTGGTTCAGCGCTTCAATCGTCTGAGGCATCACGCCGTCATCGGCCGCAACTACCAATACGACAATATCGGTAACCTCGGCGCCGCGCGCGCGCATCATTGTAAATGCTTCGTGGCCGGGCGTATCAAGGAAGGTGATATTTCCCTTGGGGGTAGATACCATATAGGCGCCGATATGCTGGGTAATACCGCCGAACTCATGGGCGGTAACATTGGTACTGCGGATAGCATCAAGCGTCTTGGTTTTACCGTGGTCAACATGTCCCATGATGGTAACAACCGGCGGCCGGGTAAGCAACTCTGCATCTTCATCGTTGACAGTTTCGATAATGGTTTCATCATAGAGGCTGACGATTTTAACATCACACTCATATTCCGAAGCAAGGATGGTTGCAGTATCCGCATCGATGGATTGATTCATCGTTACCATCATGCCCATTTCCATCAATTTACCGATAAGCTCCGATGCTTTGAGGTTCATCTTTCGAGCTAATTCTGCAACGGAAATGGATTCCATCATCTCGATGCTCTTAGGAACGGCGCTTACCTTTTCTTTAGCCTTTTTCTTTTGCTGCAGCAGTTTCTCTTCAAAGAACTCGCTTTCCTGATCCTTTCGTGAATAAGTCTTTTTGCCCTTAAACGCTTTTTTGGTATTCTGCTTATTGGTTTCAAGCGGCATCGGGCTTGACATCGGACGACCGCCGGCACCACCTCTATTCTGTCCGCCTTGGAAACCGGGCTTATTAAAGCCACCTGTCCGCGGTCTATCCGATGAATAGCCGCCCGGACGACCTCCGCGGTTGTTCTGATCGCCGCGTCCATCCTGTTGCTGCTGGGTTCGTCCCTGTCCGCCGGTAAAGCCGGGCTTATTATGCCGGTTACCTTGGTTACCGAACCGGTTCATCGGCTTGGATCCACCCGCAAGGTTTCCCGCACGGCGGTCTGGCCGTTTGCTGCTTAAATCCAGTGAACGGATTTGATTCTTATTATCCGATTGCGATTGTGTCTGTTGAGTTTGAGATTGAGTTTCGGTATTTTCTCTCCGCATCGGCTTTTCAGATCGATTCCTATCATAGCGTTCCGTGCGTTCGCCGCTATGCTTTTGTACGCGGCGGTTTTCTTCCCCCTGCGTATAAGCAGAACTTTTTCGTTCCGACGGCTGCGCCGAATGCTCCGGTGTTTTTTTCACCTGAGGGGAAGAATCCGCAGGAGTTGAAGATACAACAGGACGCCGCTTCTGCTCGCCGGCAGGACGATTTCCTGCTGCGCCGGCTGGAGCTGCGTTCGCCGTAGGATGCGCTACCGGTTTCAGTTTACGTTTTATTGTCCGTACCGGTTTCTGTTCTACGGCCTGCTGTACTTGAGGCTGGGCTGCCGCTACCGATGCAGAATCGGGCTTTGCCTTTTTGAGAATAACTTTTTGTTCCTGAGTATTTTCGATACCTTCTGCCATACAACTCCTATTCTTCGTCCTCATATTCAAAACTTAAACCGACACCACAGTTAGGACAGACTGTCATATCGATCGTAATCGGTGCCCCACATTCGGGACATTCGTATACTTCTTCTTCCGCATCCTCAGCAGGTGCAGACATTGTTTGATTTTCAGGCTGGGCTTCCTGTTCCGGTTCCTGATTCTCATTGACGATCTCAAATGATCCGTTGATCAATGCCTCAAGAGTCTTAACTTTTTCTTCCGACATACCGGGAAGCGCACAGAGTTCTTGATGCGAAGTATCCAAGAACTGCTCAACCGTTTCAATATGATTCTCATGCAAGAGCGCTAACACATCAGGGTCAATACCTTCAACCTCGGTCAGTAAAACAGCCTCATCATTAAACAGCTCTTCAGCAGCCTTACGGGTTTCAGCATGGATATCCATCTCTTGGAACTGCTTTTCAGTCTTAACGTCGATACTCCAATCTGCCAGCCGGTTGGCCAACCGAACATTCAAGCCCTGCTTTCCAATGGCAATTGAAAGCTGACTTTCCGCAACAACGGCAAGCGCCGTACGCTTTTCCGCATCAAGGATAACAACATCCAATACTTCAGCCGGTGAGAGGGCATTGGCAATAAATACTGCCGGATCGCTCGAATATTCAAGCACATCGATTTTTTCTCCCTCCAACTCGGTAATAATCGTCTGAATACGGGTACCTTTCGGACCGACACAAGCACCGACGGGATCCACATCCTCTCTATGAGAGATAACGGCAACCTTTGTCCGGTAGCCGGGTTCGCGGACGATTTTGTACAATTCAACAATATTATCGTAAATTTCAGGAACTTCAAGTTCCATTAACCGGCGCACAAAATCGGGATCGGTACGAGAAAGGATGAGCTGTACCACATTTGATTGCCGGTGTTTTTTTACTTCTTTTATAAGGGCTTTTATTCTATCGTTCGGATGATATATTTCCTGTGGAAGTTGAAATTTCCGCGGTAAAAGCCCTTCAACTTTTCCGAGATCGACATAAATATTATCGTTTTTCTTCCGTTGATAATAGCCGATGATAATCTCACCCTCTTTCGCCTTATACTCGGAATAAATGCTGTCTTTTTGGATTTCTCTCGTCGATTGATGCACGCGCTGCACACCCGCTTGAATTGAGCCGCGCTTAAAATCCTTAGGATCCAGCTCAAAAAGAAGTTCATCGCCGAGTTCGCAGTCAGGCGCAAGTTTTGTTGCCTCTTCTATATCTACCTCAAGCACAGGGTTCACAACATCATCAACAATCTTTTTACGTGCATAAATGCTTACTGCATCATCACCGGTAATAACTACCGCATTAACATCGGTCTTAAAAGCCGTTTTGTATGCAGCTTTCAATGTTTGTTCAACAATTTTAAATGCAAGATCTTCATCCAGTTCTTTTTCTAACGCGAATTTTCGGACATCTTCAATACTTACCCCAGCCATCACGACTCCTTAGATCTTATTCAATTTCGCTTTTTTTATATCCGCATACCGGATATCCCTTTGCCCGCCGGAAATATTTAAACAGATACCCGTCGAATCCGCAGCCAGCAATTCACCCTCAAGCCAATCGGGGCAGGAAACTTCCAACACCTTTATATTTTCTCCGATAAAGGCTTGAAATTCCGCTGCATTTTTTATTACTCTGTTAAGCCCCGGAGAGCTTACTTCCATTTGAATATCTTGAGAATTGAGCAGAACTTCTGCACGCGATAATAACGCCCGATGTACCTTTGAGCAATCGTCTATCCCGACTCCATTTTTACTGTAGATAACGGCCTTTACCAGCCACATTGTTTTTTGATGAACAATCTGTAAATCAACCAATTTATATCCAAGACCGGTAACCAGTTGTTCATAATCGGTAAAATACGGAACGGTTTCTTTTTGCACATATTCCATTGCATCAACTCCCGTAAACAAAAAAAGAGCCGTTTGAACGACTCCTGCCTAGATTTATAAGGATAATAAAGTTCTATATAGAAGAATATCATAAAGGAAAAGTTTATGCAAGCCGTAGATTACGCCTTGTCGATTACCGGCAGCAGGTTCATCGGGGGAGGCTCATGCTGCCAAGATTGCCGTACACCAAGGCAGCAAGAATACCGTTTACCCGTTATTCCAGCAATCGCCGGGCACGGCGCTGCAGTGCACCTTGTTTTTCGTCTTGCGCGATAGCTTCCACTAAGGCACGGGCATCCGCCGGAGCGTTCGTCTTAAACATATCAAGCCCGATACTCTTGGTTAATACATCATCACTCTGTAAAAAAGCTTTGCAAATTTCTGCCGTTGCAGTATTTTCGATTTTTGCAATTTCCTTACCGAACTCATACCGTAGTTTCTTTTGCTTGTTATCCGTTACGGTTGCCAGCACCACCGTATCCAAATCAGCTGCAAGCGCCGTGGAATTGTGCTTCAACACCGAACTCAGAATAGTAACCCGCAGTTTTTCACTCTTTTTAGAATCACGAAATGTTTCGGCAAGCCATGTATTGCCTTCTGCCGTATTCAATACCGCCAGCGTTTCTACCGCTGCAAACCGAACCGCATCCGTCGGGTCATACTTTGCACGGTATAATACATACGGCGCTGCTTCCGCCATCTTTGTCTTTTGTGCGGTTTTTAAGGATTCGAGCCGAACCTTATAATAGCTGTCTTTAAATCCCTGCAAGATGAGCTTTCGGGTTTCATCCGTATCGAAAGAGGCAGCACCCCGTATTGCGGCTTCCCGCAGCTGCGGTTCCGGCTGTTCAAAAAACTCCGCCAGCAGCGGCACAATATCGGGGTTCCCCATTTGGGCAAGTCCGGCAATAGCACTGGAACGAACGTAAATATTTTCATTTTCATCCTGCGCCCGCTCCGATAAAAACGCACGGGTATCTTCGCTGTGCAGCTTTTCGAGCGCAGCCATAATCGTCTGTTTTAAAATAAGTTCCTGCTTTGCATCGTCAATTGTCAAGCTATCAAAATAGTCTGCTAAAAAGGCAGCCTCTTCATCACTGCCGATTTCGCCTAATACGGAAACCGTTTCCGCACCATACTCCGCCGTATCTTGAGTCAGCATTTTTTGCAGAGCCTCGTTTAAGGCGGGAGTGAGTTCCGGCTTTACCGTTGCAAGGTAAGACAGCACCGCCTTTACCAGCGTCCGCTGTTGGGCTTCATAGTCTGCCAATACTGCAACCGCCGCTTCCGTCAGTTGAGTGTTTTTATATTTTTGGTATAAACCGAAAAGACCTTCTCGCACGGCAGGACTCTTTGTCTCCATAAACAGGCGATTAAAATCGTCCTGCATCGTTTCAAAATCACGCTTCTCAACCTTATTGACTACCTCAAGTATTTCCGATTCCAATCCGTACTGCAATGCTTGCCGGGCTTTTTCAATCTCATCAAGCTCTTGTTTTTTCTCTTCCGGTTTTTCCGTTCCGCTCTTTTGGGCATCCTGTTCCGCTTGCTGTTTTACTTGCGGTACGGTTTTATCGGCAGTTGTTTTTGATGGAGCTGTATCCGTAGCCGCATACGTCCGTGCCATGAGTACCGACAGTGCGGTCAATATCATAAAAATGAGTTTTTTCATTACAATACTCCTGCAATCATTATCGGAATTCCAAGATTTTATTTTTAAGAAGCGCCGATACTTTAACCCCTACGCTAACAGATTAGGGCTGTCATACCACAAACGTTCAAGGTCGTAGAATTTTCGGGCGGTGGGACTCATTAAATGCACAACGATGGAACCGAAATCGAGCAGTTTCCATTCGTCGCCATCCGGACTTTTTCTGATAGTCCGGTATTCCTCAATCTGCATCTCTTTCGCCGCTTCCATAATTTTGCCTTCAAGACCGCCGGCCTGTTTACCGCTCGCTATAGTCGCAATCACAAAAAAATCCGTCCAAATATGCGCCTCTCGTAAATCGAGCACTACAACCGATTCCGCTTTAAGATCACGCAAAATAGTTCCAAATGTTAAAGCTGCCTGTTCAAAATTAACTTCCATATATCCTCTCTTCTATTTTTTTTGCCGTACCGAATAACCGTTAAAATCTTTACCGAGTATCAACGTAAAGTCGACGTTCGTTTCGCTGCCGGAATGATCATCGCCGATTTGGGCAGATTCGATATTTTCACAACGGACAACCTGTCCGACAATCTTTGCCACCGCCTCATTCCCGATTCTATCGATTAAAACCGTATGCTCAACTCCCGTTTGCGCCGCATTTCCAACACGGATAACGTCATACCCGAAACTCTGATACAGCTCGGAGGCGGTTCGTGCAAGCCCGTTAATATCGGTTCCATTTAAAACTTCCAATGCATATACCCGCTCCAGCGTTGTACCTTCTTTTGAAGCAAGCGCGGCAAGCGTCTGTCCGATAATTTCCTTTATCTGCTGACCGTCGCGGAACGGAAAGAGTAATTCCTTTGAATCGACGATACGCACGGCGCCGGTTAAACGCTGAGGTACTAACCGCTCCGAATCGATTTTGCAAAGGTATTCCAAAAGCTGTTTTAAATTTCCGCCGGTAACATTGCCGTGCAGCAACGGGCTGAAGACCTTAAATTGCTCCTTTTCGAGCATTTCGGGATGCTCATATAAACTGCGGAGAAAGGCCAATACCGCTTTTTGCTTGCGGGTTACCGCCTCACCTTCGGCATCCGCCTCATCTTCATACAACAAATAGTCGCGAACCTTATCGCCGTCCAATAGTACCGAACCGGAGGGGAGCAAGATCTTTCCATATTGTTCGGAATCGATATCGACGGAAGAAGGAATAAAAACCGAAATACCGCCGAGCAAATCGGTTAAATACATAAAATCGGTCAGCGAACACACAATATAAAACGGAATGTCAACACCGGTCAGTTTTTCAATTTCTTTCTTATAAACAGCCGCGTCCTTTTCCGTATAGAGCGAGCCGATACCGCCGGTACGTCCAAGTTGAGGCAAAATCAATCCGATATTCGCAGGGATATCGAACATTGCCGCGCGCCGTGTTTGCGAATAGTGCGCAATAACATTCGTAGAAATAGGCACATTGTCGTGTTCGATGATAAACAGCACCTTGAGCACATTATCCTCAGAAAGAGAGGTACTGATAGGGTCAACATTGAGATTCCGTGCGACAATCACCCCAGAAGGAATGAGCATAGCTAAGATGAGTAGTAAAAAGATGATGTTTTTTCCCTCTTTCAATTCCTTGCCTCCCGACGGATCGTTTTCGTCTGCATATCCGGTATCTGCTGCCTATCCTGTAAAGCATTTTTCTCTTTTAGAAATCGATATGTTTTATACGTACACGCCTGCACTTTTTTTCCTTTTGACTCCACAAAGCCGATAACCTCTTTCAGCACTTCAAGAAAAAGCTCATCGAGCGTCAGCTCCTCAACCTTTTCCCGTAAGTAATTGCAATTTTTCCGGCCGGGTTCGATTTTATCCGCAATATAGATGATCCGCCCCAGCGCATCAAACTTTGTAGAAGCGGAGGTATGATAGCGCACCGCATTTAAAAGCGATTTTTTATGAATGCCGTAATGCTCCTGCAATAAAACCGCTGCAGCCCGCCCGTGCAGTAACTCGGAATTTACCGCTTCGTCGGGCGTAACAGGCTGCCCATCCGTCCGTACCGTGCGGAGTAGAAAGCCGATGGGCTTTTCTTTGCACATATCGTGGGAAATACCGGCGAGATAACAAAGCCGCTGAAGCCTGTGTCCGTAACCATACCGGCGGGCAAGTTCTTCCGCATAAGAGGCAACCCTGCATGAATGTTCATAGCGGTGATCGGAAAGATTGCGGCGTGCATACCGGTCCAGTACTGTGATGAGTTTTTCAATACGGATATCATTCATAGAGTTTATGTTCTTTAATATACGAGTATACGCCTGAAGGTACAAGATAGCGCCAGCTCTTTTTTTCTTTTATAGCTGCCCGTATTCCGCTTGAAGACACCGGCAGCAAGGCATTATCTACCCTTAAATGAGGAACCTTGCCCGCGGAAGCAGCCTGTGCCGTAGAATATCGGTCTATAATGCGGTTTCCTACTATTATATCGGCATAATCGGGTATGCACTCCGCTTCACGCCAGCCGGTAAAACCTTCCAGTAAATCATCGCCGATAATCAACCCGATTTTCCCTTCACATTGAGGAAATTTTTTCTTTAGGAATTTTAACGTATCGATGGTATACGAAACACCTTGCCGCTGTATCTCGCAGGGTTCACAGTAAAAAGCCGGATTATCGGCGATTGCGAGTTTCACCATTGCGAGTCTGTCCTCGGCGGTGCAGCCGGAGTGTCCGTCTTTAAAGGGTGATAAGAACGCGGGGATAAAGGCTACGGTGTCGTACCCGTAACGGAGCGAAACCGCATCGGCAAGCATCAAATGGCCGATATGAATAGGATTATAAGATCCGCCCAATACGGCGAGCCTCATTTTTTACCCTTCCGCTTGCGGCTTAAACTCACCGTTGCGCCGAAACCTTCCTGCTGCACGTAAACGGGGTCTTCCAGCTCTGCATGCATAAAGTTATTGTCTGCCGCAGCCGGTACGATAGTCTTTTGCATACCGCCGACGGCATTAAAATGATTGCTTCCTGCAGCACTATCGTTAAAACCGCCGCCGGCAGCGCTATCGAAATCGAACACACCACCCGCAGCCATATCTGCCGATAAACCTTCGGTTGTCAAGTCATCACCGGATACTGCGTTATCGAACACAGTGGTGCTGAATGCGGTGTTGCCTGCCTGTTTGCCGACGGTGCTCTCTGTCGATGTTTCAGCGTTTTTGCCTGCATCCGCGGCGGCAAGCTCTTCTACCAGCGCAACAAACGCATCGCGAACCTCGTCCAATCCCCAGCGGTTAAACACCGAAATACCGAGTACGGGCACATCGGAAAGTTTTTCCCGCAGAGTTTTGAGCCGCTCTTTTGTTCCCTCAAGATCGAGTTTAGTAGCGATAATAACCCGTTTTTTTGCAGCTAATTCTTCCGAATAGGCTGCAAGCTCTCCGCAGAGGGTATCATACGCGGTTAAATAATTCTCATCGGACAGGTCAATCAAAAAGGCCAGCCCCGCCGTCCGCGAAATATGCTTTAAGAACCGAATACCGAGGCCGACTCCCTCCGAAGCGCCCTCCAATATCCCCGGTATATCCGCGATGATAATATCCTGTTCCTCATCGATGCGGAGGACGCCGAGGTTCGGTATTTTGGTGGTAAACGGATAGGGTGCAATCTTAGGGCGGGCATTGGTAAAGTAATCCAAAAGAGAGGACTTACCGGCATTGGGAAAACCGACAAGTCCGATATCGGCGATGATATTCAGCTCAATTTTAAGACGGCGGGTCTTGCCCTCCTGTCCCGGCAAAGCGGTGCGCGGCGCTTGATTGGTTGAGGTTTTAAAATGACAATTCCCCCAGCCGCCGTTACCGCCGGTCAAGAAAGGAATAAGCCCCTCAGTCCGGTCACCGAAATCGTAGACAAGCTCATCGGTATCGGCATCTTTAATAATGCAGCCCGGCGGGAGCGGAATAATACAGTCGGTACCCTTCGCACCGAATCGTTTTGAACCTTGCCCATCCAAGCCGTTTTTAGCCCGGAATACCCGCTTATGGCGTAAATGCACAAGCGTGCGCATATTCCGTTTAATCTCAAACAGCACATCGCCGCCGCGCCCGCCGTCGCCGCCTGCCGGGCCGCCCTTAGGCACGTATTTTTCCCGCCGGAACGCAATACAGCCGTTCCCGCCTTTTCCCGATGAAACTTCGATTAAAGCTTCATCCGCAAATTGAATCATCGCCTCGTTTCCTTCTCGAAAAAAAAGCCGGCATTAGAGCCGGCTTACAACAAGTACCCTCTAAAAAACTCAATTTTCAGAAGGTCTCAATATCATTGCGGAATTAACCGCTCGTCCATCCCTACGCTTGCGTTACAGATGCTAAATGTCTGCCATTGCGGTGATGATACACAACCGTACCGTCTACAGTTGCAAATAAGGTATCATCTTTGCCGCGGCCGACATTGTCGCCCGGATGGATGGGAGTTCCGCGCTGACGGACTAAAATGGAACCGGCTTTTACCGTCTGCCCGCCGTATACCTTAACGCCCAAATATTTAGGGTTTGAATCTCGTCCGTTTTTTGCACCGCTTCCGCCTCGTTTCCGTGCCATAGTAGCCTCCTCGTATCAGATAAGCATCTGTGTGCTTACCGCTGTATCTTTTTGCATTGAACCGCTTGCGGATATTCTTCCTGTAAAGAAGCTATCCCAAGCCATAAAAACTCCGCTGCATACCGTAATTTTTCACTTTGCGTTTCGTCATAGTTAAGAACCCGAAAAGAAAGCGAACCGCGCCGTTCCGCACTGACATCAGCTTGCACAGAACCGAGCGCCTGTACAGTCGTCCTTAAAAGGATCGTTACGGCTGCACACACAATATCATGTCCTTTCACGCCGCTATTCGCATGGCCGGAAGCTTCAACGGAAAGGAGATGCTCCCTTTCATCAAGCTCCAAAAGGACTTGTATCATTCCGCGCTTACACCCCGGTAATCGAATTAACCGTTAAATAGGTGTAGTGCTGGCGATGCCCGATTGTGCGGTGATAGTCTTTCTTACTCTTGTACTTGTATACAATTACCTTCTTATCACGCATACTCTCTTCAACCGTTGCCGAAATTTTCGCGCCCGCAACGTAGGGAGCTCCAACAGACACTTTACCGTCATTGTTAACCAGTAAAACGGTATCGATATCGATAGCCGTTCCCTGCGGTTCGTTGATCTTATCTACCAGAATCTTGGAACCTTGTTCAGCCTTATACTGTTTGCCTTTATATTCAAAAAGTGCGTACATAAAAACCTCTGTTTACGTTTCCACGGAAACATCTATCATTAAATATGATACATAACTCCGCGTATTTTATAGATTTTTGTATGATGATATATGAACGGGTGCATACCATCAAAACTAAACGGTTGATTTCAAAATATAGCATAAACGGCCTACAGAGGTCAAGATGTGGATTCAGAGCAAACGCATTTCGAGTTTTTGCCTTGCCTGAACGTAGGAAAATCGGTATCATATTCAGCATGAAAATTGCAGACGATTGTTTGGTTACCCTTGAGTATACCTTAAAAGATGATAACCAAGAGATTTTGGATTCATCAGAACAGATGGGACCGCTGGACTATGTTCACGGTTATCGCCAGCTTATCCCCGGCTTGGAAAAAGCCCTTGCAGGACGCGAGGAGGGCGAAAGTTTTTCGCTTACGGTAGCACCGCAGCAGGCTTACGGTGAAATTGACCCGCGTGCGGTCTTTGAGGTGAGCCGGGCACAATTCCCGCCCGACACTCAGCTGGAAGTCGGCATGGAATTTGAAACAAGCGGCCATCATGTGGTTATAACCGGTATTGATGGTGATATCATCACGCTGGATGCAAACCATCCGCTTGCCGGAAAGACACTACACTTCGATATAAAGATTGCCGGTGTGCGGGATGCTACCCCCGAAGAGCTTGAAGAAGTCCAGCAATCCTTCGCAGGCGGTTGCGGAAGCAGCTGCGGTACAGGTGAAGGCGGCTGCGGCGGGTGCTCAGGCTGTCATTAAACCGGCTATACTATGAACAAAAAACAGGATGCGCTGGTGCCGGTTTTCGGCGCCTTGTGTTTCTTCCTTTCGGCTATTGAATTTGTTATTCCCAAGCCGCTGCCGTTTTTGCGGATAGGTCTTGCGAATGTTCCGTTGATGCTCGCACTTGATGTGTTATCGTTTCCGGCGTTTTTATTGCTGACGATGATAAAAATTCTCGGGCAGGCGTTTATCAGCGGAACGCTCTTTTCTTATCTCGTCCTGTTTTCGGCAGCAGGGACAATCGGTGCCGCACTTATGATGTATGCCTTGCATAAGATTCCCCGTAAGGTGCTCTCGCTTGCGGGGATCAGCATGGCAGGGGCATTTGTATCAAACTGCATACAGCTTTTTATCGGGCGCTTCTTTATTTTCGGAGAAGGTATCCGCTATATGGTGCCGCCCTTTCTCTTTATCGGTGCGATAACGTCTTTGATCCTCGGTATTTTTTGCGAAAGCTTTGAAGCGGAATCCGAATGGTATACTCATATACGGGACACGGATTCCCCGTTATACGTTCAACTACCGGACAATACGAATCCTGCCGCTCATCCGCGGCTCCGATTGATAACAGGCTTCACCTTGTTGATTGCACTCCTTTTTATACCGGGCTTACCGGCAAAGGCTGTCATTTTTACTGCGGGCTTTTTGCTCTGTATTGCAGAAAAACAAAAAATATATTGGGTGCCGCTTTGTATTTCGACGGTAGGAATAGTAGCGTGTCATATCTTTATTCCGGTAGGAAGAGAACTATTTTCGATAGGAAGTTTCTCGCTCACGAGCGGAGCCTTGCTGAACGGTTTGGAAAAAGCAGTTGTTCTGCAAGCGATGATTTTTATTTCACGATGGACGCTGCAAGTACGAATCAGGATTCCGGGATTGATCGGCAAGGTGCTTGATGAATCTCTCTACATATTTAAGCAATTGCTTGAGTATAAAGACAAGATACGTCCGCGGCATCTTATCACAAGCATCGACGAACTGCTGCTCGGTCTCCCCTTCATAATCAATAACCCCGACGCAAAACGCAGGGAGATATTCTCATAAGGTAAAGGGCAATCGTGCACGATAAGTGCATATAATCCGTAAGTTTGCGTAAGTAAATTCAGCCGTTTTCAGCCGCTCAGTTTTAGCGGCTGAAAACAAACATTGGACTTTACAGTCCTAATTCACTCAACTCGGCGGTAAAGATACCTGCACGCCCGACTTCGTAGAATATCGATTCTTCCCACGCTGCGGTAATAGCCGTATCTGTGATAGAAAACGCAGTATAGTTAAAGTTTTCGGGTAAAGACGGCAGCTGTACTTTTCGGATGCCTCGCCCGTTCGTATTAAGCATCAACGTTCCGTCAGGCAAAAGAAGGGCGGCGCTCCGGTTAGCATCACCTTGGGAATACTGAATTGCATACACGGTTACCGGCACCCTCTCTTCCATAGTATCAGTTGTTTGATTCCGTGCAGGTTTGAAGAAAATAGTACCATCCGCCGAATCTTCGGTGAATACTTTCAAGTACAAATCTCTATTACTTTCGATTGTGTCTGCTAACTCTTTGAGCATATCCGGCATCCGGGTATAAAGCGGAGGTTCGCAGGCTGCTCTAAAGGCCTCTACAGACAGCTGTTCGATATATTTATAGGCATCCTTCTGCATAAAGGAGACAAAATTACCGCATTTTACATACGAGAAGGAAATATCCGTTCCATTATCAGCCTTAAAACTCGCATACCATTGACTGCCAACCTGTTCAAGCGATTTGCACTGCGCGCCTTTCGGTAAATGCAGATACGTTACATCGGCAACGGGTGTATACGACGAGAATCCGGAATCGGCACGCAATAAAAAGAGCGTATTTTCGGATGTATCGCGCGATAAAAAGATCGAATTTTGGTAAATGCGAATAAAAAACTGCCCGTCAACCGTATACAGATCTCCGGCGGTAGCCTGCGAAAAAAGCTCATGCTCAACCGGAAGCTGCGCGCTGGATTGTAAAGAGCGAATCGGATACAGTCCGCATTTATTGATTAAAAAAACGGCATTCCCGTTATTTAAACCGAAATCGGCAACTTGAACCGCCTCCGTCCACGGTTTAAACATCGCGGCAGGTATTTCGGAAACGGCATCGGCGTTTTTTAATTCCACAGAACCATTATCACCAACGGAGAAATATTTCCAATGATTGGCGGACGGAACTTCAACCGGTGCTGCCGATACACTTTTTTGTGCTGGCGGCGTTTTGGTTTCTGTCTTTTGTTTTGTACAAGCGGAAAAAACAAGCGCTGCCGCAAGCGGCAGCGCTAAAATCAACTTACGCAAGAGCGATTGCCTCAATTTCGACCAGTCCGTCTTTAGGCAGACGGGCAACTTCCACAGCGGAGCGTCCGGGATAATTTCCGGTACCGAATACCTCGCTGTACACTTTGTTCATTTCCGCAAAGTTGTTCATATCGCTTAAAAATACGGTTGTTTTAAGCACCTTGTCCAAACTGCTACCACCTGCTTCGAGTACCGCTTTCAGGTTCATCAGCGATTGGCGGGTTTGTTCGGCAATACCGCCCGGAACAAAAGCACCCGTAGCGGGATCAATCGGCAGCTGACCGGAAGTAAAGATAAAGCCGTTTGCGGCTGTTCCCTGCGAGTACGGCCCGATCGCAGCCGGCGCCTTGTCTGTTGCAATAATCTGTTTCATAACTACTCCTATAAATCAATTAGTAATTGGTAATTTGTAATGGGTAATTACTCACATTCTTAATTATGAATGTATAATTAAGAATGTGAGACTAAATGTTAAAATCCATAGCGGGCAAAGGTTGCGGCGCCGGCATAGCGGGCTTGGCAGCCGAGTTCTTCTTCGATACGAATCAGCTGGTTGTACTTTGCAATACGGTCACTGCGGCTCATCGAACCGGTCTTAATCTGTCCCGCTTCTACTGCGACGGCGAGGTCGGCGATAAACGCATCCTCGGTTTCGCCTGAGCGGTGAGAAATAACGGCGGTATAGCCTGCGTTCTGCGCCATACGTACCGCATCGATGGTTTCGGTAACCGTGCCGATTTGATTGAGCTTAATCAAAATGGAGTTACAGGCCTTTTCTTTAATACCGCGCTGCAGCCGTTCGGTGTTGGTAACAAAGAAGTCGTCGCCGACAATCTGAATTTTGCTGCCGAGTTCTTTGGTCAGGCGGGCATAGCCTT
Source organism: Treponema sp. OMZ 857 (assembly GCF_024181085.1). NCBI lineage: Bacteria > Pseudomonadati > Spirochaetota > Spirochaetia > Treponematales > Treponemataceae > Treponema > Treponema sp. OMZ 857. The sequence continues at coordinate 833,885 of NZ_CP051147.1, read as the reverse complement.
CCCAATCATTTTGATCGAGCGGATCTTCGATAGAAACGATCGGATAGGTGTTAATCCACTTTTTGTAGATTTCGATCATCTCATCCGCAGTGAACAGCTTATCCGGATTAGACTTCCAGAATTTATAGCCCTTGCGTCCGCCCTCGTCGAACAATTCGGAAGAAGCGCAGTCCAGCGCGATGGCAATATCGGTGCGCGGCTTATAGCCTGCCTTATCGATCGCCTTCATAATATACTCCAGCGCCGCTTCGTTATCGATATCCGGAGCGAAACCGCCTTCATCACCGACAGAGGTAGCTTTGCCGTCTGCTTTCAAAAGGCTCTTCAAAGCATGGAACACTTCCGCCGTCATGCGCACCGCTTCGTGAATGGATTCGGCGCCGATCGGCATCACCATGTATTCCTGAAAGTCGATTTTGTTGTCGGAATGCTTGCCGCCGTTGATGATATTTGCCATCGGCACGGGCATTTGCAAGGTATGTGCGCCGCCCAAGTAACGGTACAGCGGTAAACCGACATAGTCGGCGGCAGCGCGTGCAACCGCCATCGAAACGCCGAGCATTGCATTGGCGCCGAGTTTTGACTTATTCGGTGTTCCATCCAGGTTGAGCATAGTCTGATCGATTTCAGCCTGTTCCAAGGCATCCATTCCCTCAAGCTCTTCCGCAATAATGGTATTCACATTATCAACAGCCTTTAACACACCCTTGCCGCCGTAGCGTTTTGCATCACCGTCGCGCATTTCCAACGCTTCAAACTCGCCGGTAGATGCTCCCGACGGAACGCAGGCACGTCCGAAACTGCCGTCGCTCAATGCAACATCAACTTCAACAGTAGGATTTCCGCGAGAATCGAGAATCTCACGTCCTTCAATATACACAATATCGCTCATATACGACCTCCCATCTTTCAGAGGGAACTTCTAAAAAGCTAACCGAGTTTTTAGAGATGCCCTAGAGATAATCCGCTACATATTACACTTATTTTATGATATAATCAAATGGTATGACATTTATTTTATCCCCCGAAATGCTCAACGATATTATCTTTTCTATGGAAAATCAAACGGAAATTCTTTTATTCGATGCACTTGAAGGTGTCTGTGTTGCTGCAGATACCATTGGCGATGATTATGAAACGGTTATCGACGAACAGCGCTATTACGCTCTCCCTAAATGGACTTCCGCTCATGGTTTCCATGTGATGGAGCAGTTTACTACACTGGTGCATAATCCGCTACTGCGGGAGGCATTGCTCAATGCACTCGGACAGCGGAAAGGCGTCTTTCGCCGATATAAAGAAGTACTGAAAACCGCACCTGCTGTTGAACGCGAATGGTACCGCTTCAAGGATCAGCAGATGAAAGCTGCCGTGTACGAATGGTATAATGATCTGCGAAAACTCTGGGGACTGGAAAAAATCAGTTTTGAAGATGAAACGGACAGTCAGCTTTTACAGGAAGATTTTACGTTTCAGATTGAAAAATACGATGCGTTGAATGCCGAACTTTTGCGAAATTTTATCCGTAAAACGGAAACAACATCCGACGACAGTGATAAGATAATATCCTTTGACGACTTTGACGAAAAGGCAGCATTTGAAGCGGGTAGTCTACTTGGATACACAGCATTTTTTGATGCGAATGTTTGCGCCGCAGCCGGACAGAAGTACAGTACAACTCAGCATAATGCTGTGTATATCACTGCATACAATGAAAACGGGTTGTGCGGGGTTTGCTCCGTCATTGCCTTCCCGTTTAATGAAAGTTTTTGTATTCCGTTCTTGCGGGTATTGCCTGAGTATCGGGGACTTGGACTCGGTAAAGAGCTTCTACAGCGAGCCTGCATGTATGCCCAACCTTTGGCTGATGTACTGATATTTGCCGACTTTTGCACACCGGCTCATCTGATTGCACTACTTGAACGGGAAGGGTTTGAGCAGAAAGGACTCTTGTATGTAAAAGATTTATCCGGTGATGAGTAACGGGATTTGTAAAAAATATGAATGGGTAAAAAACGTGCGCCCGACACGGCTCGAACGTGCGACCTACGGATTCGAAGTCCGTTGCTCTATCCAACTGAGCTACAGGCGCATTTTTCGCTCATGCCCAAAACAGACTAATTTATGTGCATCACTAAAAACTCAGTTAGCTTTTAGTGATGCACAACGAGCATAAACGTAAAAGGGTGGGTGATGGGGTTCGAACCCACGACAACCAGATCCACAATCTGGCGCTCTACCACTGAACTACACCCACCGTGAATACAGGCGATAATGCCAAATAACCCCAAAAAAGTCAAGTAGCTGATAGATGCGGGACAGAGATTTCCGGTACGTTCACTTTGTAAACACATTGACCGCACGGCATAAATTTTGTACTATAATGCGCGATGAAGGTACTGTATTTAGGTGAAGAAACGCTCCGGCAGCCCTCAAAGCCGGTAGAGCATATTGATGAAGCCTTGCATGAACTGATACGGGAAATGTTTATAACAATGGATGAGGATAAAGGTATCGGTTTGGCGGCGCCTCAGATAGGAAAAAATGTAAGACTTTTTATCGTAAAAATCGATGACGGCGTGGAACGAGTATTCATTAATCCGCTCATTGTCGGCACTTCGGAAAAACAATGCAGCTATGAAGAAGGCTGTTTAAGCATCCCTAAAATGTATGCGGACGTTGTTCGCCCCGAAGCCGTTACCGTGCAATATCAGGATATGAACGGACGGCGCAGGACGATAGAAGCAAACGGTTTACTCGCGCGGGTTATCCAGCATGAGTATGATCACCTTGAAGGAGTCCTTTTCATTGACCGGCTATCCGAAAAAGAACGGGATAGCCTCATTGCAAAGTTCACTCAACAGCAAGAGCGCAAAAAACAGCGTGAAGCAAAAAAGCGGGCGCGTGCATAATGAACGTTTTTTTTGCCGGAACTCCCGATTGTGCAATCCCGGCCTTGCAAGCAATCGCAAAAACCTATCCTCTTGCCGGCGTGTTAACGGCTCCGCCCGCCCGTGTCGGACGCGGTAAAAAATATACAGACTCTGCGATAGCGCAGGCGGTTGCCGAACTAAAAGAACGCGGCATCATCGCTCAAGAGGTACCGGTCTTTACACCGGAGAAATTAAATGCGGATTTCCGCGAAGCCGTAGCGGCGCTCCGGCCTGATGTACTGGTCTGTTTTGCGTATGGAAAGATTTTCGGCCCGAAGACGCTGGCATTATTTCCACACGGAGCGCTCAATATTCATCCGTCCCTGCTGCCCCGATGGCGAGGGCCGAGTCCGGTACCGGCAGCAATCCTTGCAGGAGATAGCACAACCGGTGTAACCGTTCAGTATATGGCGCAGGAAATGGATGCGGGAGACATCATTATTCAAAAAGAGCTGCCGGTTGAACCGTCCGATACGACCGAAACGCTCTTAACCCGCTGTGCAGAACTCGGCGCTTCGCTCATCGTGCAAGCGCTTAAAACGGTAGAAACGGGTTCTGTCACCACAACACAGCAAAATCATGCAGCAGCAACCTATTGTACGCTGTTGGAAAAAGATAGCGGATTACTGTGCTGGCAAGATGATGCTGCCGCAATAGATCGAAAAATACGCGCCTACACCCCGTGGCCGGGAGCCTTTACCTATTGGATGGGTTCAAAACTTTCCATTATACAGGCTCATCCGTATACGGGGAATGCTGCGAAGGAATCGCCCGAAACGCCGGGACTGGTACTCGGCATTGATAAACGGGAAGGCGTATTGGTGCAAACGGGAAAGGGTATTTTAGCAGTTCAGATACTCCAGAAGGAAACAAAAAAAGCAATGCAATGGAAGGATTTTTTAAATGGGGCAGCCGGCTTTATCGGAACTACGCTCCGATCTCTTCCGGAAACATAAATCTAAGGATTAAGTATGAGTATAGGTGATATTGCTGATGATATCAGCGGAAACGGAAAAACAATTGTTATTACATCGTTGGTGATGCTCATCGTTTTTGTTGCGGTTTCGACGCTGGTCTTTTTTATTTCGTTAAAAAGTGCCGAGCAAGTGATGGTGCCGAATGTTGTCGGTAAAGATTTACCCGAAGCGCTGCTCGATTTGCAGGCACGTGAGCTCTATCCGCGCATTCAGCTCCGCTATTCTCAAAAAGCAGATGAGAAGGGGCTTATCCTTGAACAGGATCCCAGCCCGGGAGCTATCGTTAAAGGCGGCAAGCGGATCGAGCTGGTGGTAAGCCAGGGGACTGTCATCGATACGGTACAGAACTATATCGGAGAGAATATCGAAGATGTACAAAATCGGATACGGGAATTGTTTACCTCCGGCAGCCGCCAATACATCCAGATTAAACAGCCGTATTTGACAAAATACAGCGCCGAACCCGCAGGAACCATCCTTGAGCAGGAACCCGCAGCGGGAACTCCGATTGCGAATAATATGGAGCTGACCTTTGTGGTAAGCAAGGGAACGCAAGCGGAAACAACCCAAGTTCCCAATATGGCCGGCGCCGATCTAAAAAAAATATATCAGGTAATGCAGAGAGCTGCGGTAACTTTTGCTTTTACCGCAGGCAGCACAACGGGAACGGATATTACCGTACAACAGCAAAGCGCCGCAGCACAGAGCGAAGTTCCGGTATTTTCTCCGGTAACACTGACCGTTTCCCTACCGGAATCGACAAACGGCATGGTATCCGGCATCCTCAAAACAACACTGGCGGAGTTTCCCTACCCCTTTACCGTTTCGCTCTATGCGGCGTATCCCAACGGGGATAAGGATCTCCTTACCTCCTTCCGGCATCCGGGCGGCGCATGTTCCGTACCGTACACCGTTCCGGAAGGAACAAAGCTGTCGCTGGAAGTGCTCAACAAAGAGGTCTATACCGAAACGGTGGGGGCAAATACGGCTGGATAAGCAGGAGTGGGGCTGTAGCGCGATAGATGAACACCTCTAAAAAGCTAGAGCTTTTAGAAAATCGATCTACACCTTTTTTACGCCTGCGTTACAGATATAACCGAGTTCGTACTTGTGTCCGTTAAAGTAACGGTACATCTTGGAGAACATTGCTCTGTTTTCTTTCTTGAGTGCACACCGGATAATATGCAGCGTATTCCACAAGCCTTCATCTCTGAGCAAACCGCGGGGGCTGAGCAGGGTCATCATTCCGCATTTCTGTGTTACGGTAAATCCGTTCCGGGAGAAAAGACTCTCCCACCCCTCGGCATCGAGCGGCTCGACATTTACGTTAATCGCCTTGCTTAGACCCATTCTGAGTTCCTTTTGCTGTGCCGTGTCTTTAACGGTAAAAAAGACATCCTGTGTTACTACTCTACCGCCCGGTTTAAGCACACGGAAATACTCTTTGAGTGCTTTGTCTTTGCGGTCGCCCACCAGCATGGTCAGCATTGCTTCATTGATAATAACATCAAAACTATTATCTTCAAATGGTAATGCTGTTGCATCGCCGTGTATCAGCGTAAGTTTATCTTGTAGATTATTTTTTTCGATATTAGCTTTCGCATTTTGTAAGGCATTTTCATCAAGATCGACACCTGTAACGGCGCAACCGAATCTCTGTGCCAACTGAATCATGGTGCGACCTCTATTGCACGCAACCTCAAGAACCTTTGTCTCCTGTGTTATTGCAGCCTGATCAATCAGCCATTCGGTAGCTTCAATACCGCCCGGACGGAGCGTCGTTTTACCGATTCTTGCTAAAAAAACATGTCCAGCTTCGTACATCATAATCTCCTACAGAAAGTTTTATAGAGAAGGACACCTCTACACCTCGATTGTTAATTGAGAGATGCCCTTTTGTACGATCTTACTATTCGCGAATTAGCAGCAACGCCATTTTAAATTTACCCACTGCTTTTACATAGTGTCTGCCGTCTTTATCGAACTTGAAGTTTTCACCTTCATGTATGCGGTATTCCTTGCCTTCATAGCCGATGATAGCTTCACCGTCAAGCCCGAATACAATTGCTTCCCCGGGAGCTGCATGGGGCTGCAGCTCCGTACCCGCATCAAACGACATCAGCACAAATTTTGTTTTTTTGTCATCAACAAGATCCATGCTGACGATATTTGCTTCCTTGTATGGAAGCAATTCTTTTAAGACAAAAAGCTCTCCGCCTTTCAAAATTTTGTTCATAGAACACTCCTTATTGAATATGATTTCCGAATATATACATCCGCCGCTGCTTTGTATGCCGACCGGAATATTTTCCGGCACCACAAACAGCTCGCCGTACTGCAGCGGCTGAGTATGCTCACTAAGATAGATAACATCTGCACTTCCCTGCTCTATCTTCCAAAGCTTAGGATAGTTATAAGTTTCGGGACTGATATTGGTCTCCGCTGCAATAGCAAACACCGACATGCTGCACATACTGCCTTGCAACACTGCCTCTGACGTTGTACACCCTACTATCGGTTTATGCTCTTCTGCAATGGAAAATATTCGTTTTTCTTTCATCTTATTTCCTTTCAAGTTCATAAATATCCATGTAGTCAAATTCCCGGTATGTCTGCTCTGCGCCGAGGGCAGTCTTCAAATATGTTTCCTTATCCCTAACCGAGGTACTGAACATATAGTTATACCCTTGCTCAAAAAAGTAGTCGGGACAGAGCTCGCAACTCGGTCCGTACAAGCCTACAATTTCTGCATTGGATCCCGCTTGCCGCAATGCCATGTATGAATTATTCACAATAGTGCTGCCTGACATAATGATAATATCAAGCGTACTGAGTATATCGCAAAAATCAGCAGCATTGTGTCCAAGATGCCACTGTATGCCTTCCGGAAAGCGCTGCAGTCCGTTTTTATAGCGATAACTTAGAATTGTTTCCGGTTTCCGTAAATCAAACACATGAAATTCTTTACAGCGGTTCAAAAAACGGTTGATATAAACACCGAACCCGATAAGCCCGACCTTTTTTCCTTCCGTTTGATACCGAAATTGCAGACCTTCCGTCCTCACAATGCTGCGCTTCGCCAAAAGTTCCGTCGTATTGAGCGGTTTACTCATCAAACTGCTTAAACTTACGATGAGATTCCGTAGATGAGTATCATGCTGTTTAAGCAGCAGTTCGATACATACGTCTACCGGTTTACCGTAAAGCTCCGCTGCAATTTTCGCATATTGCTCAGGGCTTATATTTTCTTCAACACGCAGCGCAAGGCTTATATGTGAGTCGGTATCAGCCGTCATAATCCAGTGGAAGCCTGTAATAAGCTCATCAAAAATCGGCAGCGGTAAGCCGAATCTTTTATACAACGAACGGTTTATATCCAAAATAACCTTTAAATCTTCCATACATTACTTATACTGGATTTATCCGTTTACCGTCTGTTGCCGGTGCAACACAAACTTGATCTGTTTCCCCTCAATTGTGATAATACCTTCGCGCTGCATACGGCTCAACTCCCGCGATACCGCACTTCTATCAGCGCAAATAAACTGTGCCAGTTTTTCCCGCGTAAAAGGGATCGTAAAAGCATGAGAGTGCTGCGAGTCATGCATTACATTCAGGTAAAACAGCAGTTTATCACGGAGTGTCGGCTGTGAAAGAAGCTGAATTTTCAGATTCAGATATACTGCATCACGTGCAACTTCCCTGAGGATATTCTCTAAAACAGTCATCTTATACGGACAGGTTCGGCAGGTCTTATTTTGTGCAGACGGCACTTTGATAAACAGCACCTTTGATTTTTGAGCACTTACCATACGTAAAAACGGATTTGTCAGCTCTAAACAACTGAGTTCTGCGCCGAACAGGTCTCCCCTTTGCACTTGCTTAAGCAGTATGATCTTCCCATCAACACCGATTTGTTCTACATGAATGCAGCCGGTAATCACGATGCCTGCGTAAGGGATAGTATCAGCTATAGGATGTACTTCCTGTCCGCTTTCAAGTAACCGGTAAAATCCGTGAAGGCAGGAAACAGCTTTATCAATTTCTTGAGCAGGGATACCTTTAAATACTGCAGAATGTGCTAAAAAAGCTGTGCAAAAATTAAGCATTTTTTCCTTCTTTGTTGCAACGGCAACAGAATACACAGTTAGTTTATGCTAACTTTTTTCCAATGTCAACAATGATCAAAAAAGAGAATCGACGGCAGTATCCCGTTTTATTTGGATGTCTCTTGTTTTTAGCACCGCTTATTGCAATGATGATCAGCCTCTCTATCGGACGGTATTCTGTGCCGGCAAGCAGTACTATTCGCGCAATTATACAGTTCATTACGCACAATAATATCGCATTGGCAAAAGATAATGTTGAAGCCCACATTATTATCGGCATCAGACTGCCCCGCATCCTATTAGGGCTGCTCTGCGGCTGTGCATTGGCAAGCGCCGGAGCAGGGTTACAAGCGCTGCTTTCCAATCCGCTTGTATCCCCCGATACGCTTGGAGTTGCCTCAGGGGCAAGTTTCGGTGCCGCACTGGCACTGCTGGCAGATCAACGCCTGCTGATTGTACAGCTCAGCGCTCTTACCTTTGGTATTATCGCGCTTTACCTCACCTACCAAGCAGGAAAAATAAAGCAGCAGAACTCCATTGTTATGCTGGTGTTAGCAGGCGTTGTGGTGTCTGCGCTATTCCAGGCAATGGTATCGCTCATTAAATACACGGCAGATTCCGAAGAAAAACTCCCGACAATTACCTATTGGCTGCTTGGGAGTCTGAATAATGCCACATGGAAAGGTTTAGCCGTAGGAGCGCCGATTATTGTAGCAGGAACGGTAATCTTAATCCTTGCACGGTGGAAATGCAATATCCTTACCTTATCTGATGATGAAGCAAAGTCTATGGGGATCGATCTCCGGAAAATACGCTTACTGATCATTATCGCATCGGCGGCGGTTATTGCTTCCAGTGTTTCTATGTGCGGACAAATCGGCTGGGTAGGGCTCGTGGTGCCCCATGTATGCCGGATGCTCTTCGGAAGCGATAACCGGCGGGTTATTCCTGCAAGCGCCAGCATCGGTGCTGTGTTCATGCTGCTGTTAGATACAGTCGCCCGCAGTGCAACGCAGTCGGAAATTCCCCTTTCCATTCTGACAGCCCTTGTAGGAGCTCCTTTCTTTATCATACTGCTAAAACGGACGGGAGGCGGCTGGAAGTGATATTCGCGGTTCATAATGGGACATTTGCATTTAAAGGCGGCGCACCGGTTTTACGGGATGTTTCTTTTTCGATAGAGAGCGGGCAGATATTATCCATCCTTGGCCCCAACGGTATCGGAAAAACAACGTTGCTCCGCTGCATGATGGGGATGCTGCAATGGAATTCCGGTACCAGTACGGTTGACGGACAGAATATTGTAGAAATTCCTACACAACAGCTGTGGAGGCGTATTGCCTATGTTCCGCAGGCAAAATATCTCCCCTTTGCTTTTACCGTAGAGGAGATGATTCTATTGGGACGCAGTGTACACATCGGATTGTTCGGCGTGCCGGGCGAAAAGGATAGACAATACTGTGAAGAAGCGATGGAAGCAGTAGGCATTTCCCATTTACGCGGCAAGTATTGCAACCGTTTAAGCGGAGGCGAACTGCAAATGGTGCTGATCGCCCGGGCGCTGTGCAGCAAGCCGGAGATGCTGGTGCTGGATGAACCTGAATCAAACTTAGATTTCCGCAACCAGCTTATCATTTTGGAAACGGTTCACCGGCTTGCAAAAGTTGACGGCTTATGCTGTGTGTTCAATACGCATTACCCCGCCCATGCCCTGCGTATTTCCGACAAGTCGCTCATTCTCTCCCGCAGCGGAGAAAGTATATTCGGGCAATCTGAGACGGTTATTAACGCAGAGATAATGGAAGATGTTTTTCAGGTGCACGTTGATATTCTTCAGGCTTCGTATAAAGGGATACCGTACAGCGCTGTAACGGCGGTATCTTTAGCGAAATAAAACAATTACTTACCAGAAGGAGTGTAAGGTATGAAAAAACTACTAATAACAGTATTGTTTTTTTCTATTGTGTTGGGCGGTGTCTACGGCGCCGGTAAAAAAGATGAACCGGCAAAGACAGCCGGAACCGCGGCGGTAAGTGCTGCAGAAGGAACTCATACGGTTGTGGACTTTAAGGGAAATTCGGTAGAGGTTCCCAATAAGATCGAACGAATCGTTGTATTAGGTCCACTGCCGGCACCGACGGTTCTAACCGTATTTCAGCAAGGTAAAACGAGTAACATTGTCGGTGTATCCCCCGATTCCGTCAATGGGGCAAAGTACAGCATATTTTCGAAATATGCCCCGGACTTCCAAAATATTTCCTCTGCGTTTTATACCGGCGGAAAGCTCAACTTGGAAGAGCTGATTAAGCTCAAGCCGGATGTTGTCTTTTATATGGATGCATCGGTTGCCGCACCGCTCCAGCAAGCCGGGATTGCTGCTGTAGCCTTAGCACATCCGAGTACCGGATGGGATGCAAGCCCGCTTGTAACCCTTAAATCGTGGATGGATACGATGGCTCAAACACTGCAAATGGAAAGCCCTGCTCAACAGATTATTGCCTACGGCGAACAAGTTGAAAAGGAAATTAAAGCTCGAATTGAAAAGCATCCGCTCCCCTCTCCGAATAAGATTCTGTTTATCAGTAAGTATTCGGACACAACTATCGCCTCTGCCGGAAAAAAATCGTTCGGGCAATACTGGGCAAACTTGCTGGGCGGAATAAACCTTGGAGGGAAGGCAACTCAGGGAGCTATCAATATGGAACAAATATATGAATGGCAGCCTGATCAGGTCTTTATCTTAACCTTTTCCGATAAGACACCGGATAATTTATACAACAACACTGCAGCTCCCGGACATGATTGGAGCGGTATAAATGCAGTTAAAAACCGGCAAGTCTTTAAGTTTCCGTTTGGAATGCACCGCTGGTGGCCGCCCACAACCGATACTCCGCTTGCTATGTGGTGGTTTGCAAAAACAGCCCGACCCGACCTTTTCGGCGATATCGATATGAATCAAAAAATAAAAGAATATTATAAACAATTCTATAATATGACGCTTACCGATGCTGATGTAGAATGGATTTTGCATCCCCGTGCAGAGGCAAAACGGCAGTATTTTTAATTCAGTAGTACGGATCGTTTAATCCCCCTGCATTCCGTGTCGGGGGATATTGAGGTCTACACCGAAACGGTGAGCGCAGGGGAATAAGCCTTCACTCCAAATACCGCAAGCCTATTATTCAGCCGCTTGAACTTAGGCAGATTACCGAATAGCCAGCCGCGGAATGTGTATTTGCTCATTTCCAGATTAAAGCTTTCTTCTTTAAGCAGCTTCAGCTTTGGGCACAGCTCTTCAAGCTCAGTACCGTTATCGATTCCCCATCGGAATACCGCACCGGTATGTTTAACGGTATCATGGTGCTTCGAAAATCCTGTTGCGGCTCTGCACATCAATTCAGTGATAATCCGTGCACCGGGAAAAGAGTCTGCAATGATGTCAAAGGTCTTTTTAACCTCGGCTTCCGTCAGATACATGAGAAGCCCTTCTATTATGATCAATACATAAGAGGGTTCCTTGTAGTTACCGAAACTCTTTACCGCAGAAACCCAAGAATTATCAAGTACGGATCCGGTAATCATCTTTCTCCGGTCGGTATCGGAGAAAAACTGCTGCCGTACCGCCATGCTGTCGGCAAGGTCAAGATCGAACCAGCGGATAGTTCCGTTATCGACACGGGAGAATCGGTCATCAAGTCCACATGCAAGATTCAGTACAGTACAATCAGGATGCGCTGCAATAAAAGAGGCGGCTTCCCGGTCAAACATAATCGTGCGCGCAATAACTCCCTCATGGCTCATAAATTTGTCGTATTTTGAAGTATCGCACTGCAAGGTCTCAAGAATTTTTACAGCGGTATAATCTTTAATCCTCGCATTTTTCCGCTGAGTCTCAGTTGCTTTTATCGTAACCGGTATCAGCATCGTCTCTTGTATAGCACCTAATTGCAGAGGCGGAGTATGCTTTTGTTCATTCATCATCATATCCTTTTATAGTTTTGAGAGATGTCCTATAGATAGGCATTCGTGTATCTAAAAATATCAGTTATCCTATGCTAACTTTTTATCAATGTCAAGAATAAAAAAATGCCGATTAATTCGTTTCTGAATTAACCGGCGTTTCAAGGCTTTAACAAGAATTGCTGGGACAGAGATTTCCTTACGCTTGCCCGTTCAGCTGTAAGTATATTTGATCGGCAAGACCGAGCCCCGCATTTTTGGTCATCGTGCGGGACAGCTCTTCGTACATCATGTCGTCGTACATTTGGCCGGCAAAGCTTTCTTTTCCGGCAAGAGTATTTTTGCCTAAGGTGCTCCGCATAGAGTCGAGCATTATTTTGACAAAATAGGATTCAAGTTCAAGCGCTTGCTGATACAGTTGGGAGGTTTTATCGATAATGCTGGCCTTTGTACCGGAGTGCTGTGCCGCGGAAACGGCGCCCATTCCCTTAGGCTGCGCCGCACGGTCTGCATCAGTAGGATTGACGATTTCAAATGAGCTTAAATACTCGCCCGGCAGCCGCGTCGAGAGGTTCGGATGAGCGGCTTCCTGCGCCGTAGAAAAGCGGGCGGATTCGGTTTTTAAAGAATCGAGCAACTGAGAAAAGCTCTGTGTGTTTTTTGCAGTGTGTTTGTTTGCAGGGCGAGCCTCCGGCGCCTGTGAAGTATTCCGTGCTGCCGACTGCTGCTGCGCCGTACAGGTATGCTTTACTGATTCAATCATCAAATCCGCTCCTTCAAGATCAACTATTCAAAATTTTGCACAAAAGAAATACTATCGCTTGAGGCCGACGGCAGTGCCGAGCATATTATCGCTGGTTTGGATCGCCTTTGAGTTAAACTCGTAGGCGCGCTGTGCGACAATCATGTTGACCATTTCGCTGACGGTAGAGACGTTCGACATTTCCAAAAATTTATGTTCGGTTTTGCCGAAGCCGTTAAAGCCCGGGCGGCCTGCGATGGCCTGACCCGATGCCGGAGTTTGGCGAAACAAGTTGCTTCCTTGAGCGGAAAGCCCGACCGGATTCTGGAATCGATACAGCTCAATCTGACCTACTTCTACTGGATCATCCTGCTCCCCTACCCGCACCGACACCCGGCCGTCTTGGCTGATTGCAATCGTATGCGGAAGATAGTTTTCCGGGAAAATAATTTCCGGCAAACAGCGGAGTCCGTTTGAGGTTACCAACTGCCGATCGGCATCGATTTTAAAGGAACCGTCCCGTGTATAGGCATAGGTGCCGTCATATTGCAGTACACGGAAAAATCCCTCTCCTGCAATTGCCACATCGGTAGAAACGCCTGTGTTCTGCAGCGAGCCTTGTTCAAAATTCCGCTGCGTTGCGGCGAGCTTTGCACCGTGCCCCATCTCCACACCGACGGGCGTAATCGTATCTTCGGTTGCAGGCGTTCCCGCTGCCCGTATTGTCTGATACAGCAGGTCTTCAAACTCCGCCCGCTGCTTTTTAAAACCGCTTGTATTTACGTTTGCAAGGTTGTTTGCAACCGTATCGATATTTGCTTGCTGACTGTTCATGCCGGTTGCGGCTGTCCATAAACTTCTTACCATCTTTTATCTCCTACGCTATTTTACCTTAGCAACCTCATTCCAGAGCTTACTCATCATCGTATCTTCGGATTGAATTGTTTTTTGATTTGCTTCATACGCACGGTTCACCTCGATCATCCGCACCATTTCGTTGACTACCTTAATATTTGAGGCTTCAACAAAACCCTGCACCACAACGGGACGGTCGCCGCCTTCCGCAGCGATTGCAGGCCCCGACACCGGCGTGTCGAGATAAAAACTTGAGCCGTGTTTTTTCAGATACCGGTCATTTTCAAAGGTAACGATTTTAAGCCGGTCGGCGAGCGTGGAATCCGAATCAGGTTCGGTCATCGGCCGCGCATAAACCTCTCCGTTCTGATTCACTTTGTATTCTTGATCCTGTAAAAAAATACGGCCGTTTTCCCCAAGAACGGGATAACCTTCTTTGGTCATCAGATAACCTTCGACGCCGACGGTAAAGTTTCCGTTGCGGGTATACCGTTCGCCGTAAGGGGTTTCTACACAGAAAAATCCTTTGCCTTCAAGCGCGAGATCTGAGGCGGTATTGGTCTGTTTTAAGGAACCTTGTTCAAATTCGGTAAAGATTTCGTTCAGCTCCACCCCAAGGCCGAGCTTTCCGATAATGGGCGCAACATCGGAAGAACCGAAGGGATTTTTAACCACGCCGTCATCATTTAAGCGCCGTATCAGCAATTCGGGAAAATTTTTATGGGTCGCAACGTCCCGTTTATAGCTTGTCGTATCGGCATTTGCTAAATTCTGAGCGATAACGTCCAACTGTTTTTGCTGAGCGTTCATACCGCTTGCCGCAGTGTACCAACCTCTAATCATAAGAACCTCTCTGCGCCCTCCCCAAACGATTATTTTTGGAGAGGTACCTCTACTCAATATCGGCAAAAGAGAAAAAATATGAAGAGGTTTTTATTGGAGACTCCTACACGGTAGAGCCGTATCGGCAGCAAGATCTGCGTCGGTGATAAGCGAATAGGCATAGCCTTGTTCCGCAAGAAATTTTTGGCGGTGGTCGGCGCATTCTTCTTCGACCGAATGGCGCGTTACGAGCGTGTAAAAAAACGAATCCCGCTCTTTCGGGCGGAGAATACGGCCGAGCCGCTGCGCTTCTTCCTGCCTGCTTCCGAAGGTACCGGAAATTTGGATGGCCACCGAAGCGTCCGGTAAATCGATAGCGAAATTCGCCACCTTAGACACAACCAGCACGGAAATATCCCCCGCTCTAAACGCATCGTATAAAACTTCCCGTTCGGCATTCGGCGTTTTGCCGGTGATGAGCGGCGCATGTACCGCATCGGCTATTCTTTTCAGCTGCGTAATGTATTGCCCGATAATCAAAATTTGGTCGTCAGTATGTCGCGCAAGCAGCTGCCTGACAATATCGTTCTTTGCTTCGTTCTCGCTCGCAATCCGGTGCTTTTCGCGCAAAGGCGCAGCAGCGTATTCAATCTCCTTAGAGACCGGCAGCGGTATGCGTATTTCCGTGCAATAGGCATGAGCAATCCAGCCCTTTTCTTCGAGTTCCTTCCATGGCACGTCATAGCGTTTAGGGCCGACAAGGCTGAATACATCCCCTTCGCAGCCGTCCTCCCTTATAAGCGTTGCGGTTAAGCCGAGCCGCCTAATCACCTGCAACTCTGCGGTAATGCGGAATACCGGAGCCGGGAGCAGATGGACTTCGTCATAGATAATCAACCCCCAGTTGCGTTCGCGGAACAGCTTGAAATGCGGAAACTCCGCTTCGATGTCGGGACGCCATGTTAAAATCTGATAGGTTGCGACGGTAACCGGCTTAATCTCCTTGGTTTCGCTTGAATAAATACCGATGCTGTTGGGATCCAGTTCGGTTTTATCGATTAACTCGCGCTTCCATTGATGTACCGCGGCGGTGTTAGTAGTCAGAATGAGCGTATCGGTGTTCAGCATGGACATGACCAGCATACCGACAATCGTTTTGCCCGCCCCGCACGGCAGTACAATCGTACCGAAGCCCGTTCCCGGCCCCTTGTTGCCGGTAAATGCTTCCGCCGCTTCCCGCTGATAGTCGCGGATGATAAAATCTTTTCCTTTTTTTGTCTGCGTTCGTAACGCTACCGTAAGCGGCGCTCCGTCCTTGAGCGGCACCTCATCGCGCACCGGCCACCCCATCTTTAGTAGCGCCTGTTTTACCGTACCGCGGTTCAAGAGTGCAATTAAAAACGAAAGCGGTTTTTCCGCAGCAATCAGATATTTTGTAAGCTTAGGAGACGCTTTTAATTCCTGATATATCCGATCATTTTCCGCCGTCAAATACAAAAACGAATCATCTTCACACTCGGTTAGTTTAATCTTTCCGTACCTGCTGAACGTTTCTTCCACCCAACCGAGTACGGCAGGGGGAATATCAAAACGGGAAAACCGCTTGAGCGTTTCCGTAATTTTTTCGGCAGTAAAGCCTGCGCTTGCGGCATTCCATAAAGATAAGCCGGTCAAACGGTAGGTATGCAAGTGTTCGGGAGATTTTTCAAGTTCTGCAAAGGGGATAAGTGCAAAGCGCGCATCCGTTGCTTCCGGCGCATGAACGTCGAGTAATATAGAGCGGTCGCCTTGAATGATAAGCGGTTTTAATGAAGCGGACATAACGGATAATTTTACGCTATCCTTCACGTTTAGTCAAATCGGTCTTTTGAAAATATTGGTTTATCACGCAAATAGACAGCAGGCTGTAAGTTTGATAAAATGTGTTCAACAAAAGTTTTTATAGGAGATGATATGAACTATTTTGTTCTCATCGGCATTGCGATTATCATCGTCGGTTTTATTTTAAAACTTGACGTTGTCGCAGTCGTATTAATTTCCGGTCTCGTTACCGGATTAATTGCAAAAATGGGACTGGTTGAAGTGCTCAATGCAATTGGAACGGGATTTGTCAATAACCGTTATATGAGCTTATTTTTTATTTCGTTCCCTGTTATCGCCATTATGGAACGCTACGGTTTAAAATTGCGTGCGGCGGAATGTATCAAAAAGATTAAGGGTGCAAGCGCCGGTATGGTTATTTGGCTCTACATTGTAATCAGAACGATTGCTTCCGCTTTTTCAATTCGGTTGGGCGGGCATGTTCAGTTTATCCGTCCGCTCATTTTGCCGATGGCTGAGGGAGCCGCACGAAAGAGTATCAAACTGACTGACGAAGATATTGAAAAAATCAAAGGACTTGCCGGCGCTTCCGAAAACTACGGAAACTTCTTCGGGCAAAACATATTTCCCGTTGCATCCGGGGTTCTGTTGATTACCGGTACACTGAAGGAACAAGGAGTCGACATCAGCAATATCGATGTCGCAAAGTATTCCATTTTAGCGGGCGTTGCGATGGTGCTCATCGCGCTTGTCCAGTGTTGGTTATTCGAAAAGCATTTAAGAAAAGGAGAGAAGCGCGATGTTTAGTTTTATCCATTCTCACAGCATGATTATCGATGAAATTATCTACGGCCTCTGCGGTCTTGTTTCCATTATCACCGCATTCATCTCCTTAAAAGATAAAAAGAATCCTATCGGAACATTCTTGTTCTGGGGTATCTTAGGTTTGTTGTTCATGTTCGGCAAAGTCATTGTACTGAACATTCCGAACGGCGGAGCCATTATCGGCGGATTATTAATTCTGCTCGGTATCCTCACACTGACAAAACAAGTAAAGGTCGCAAACATCCCGACAGCCGAAAAAGAAGAGGTAGAAAAAAATTCGCAAAAGGTCGGCAATAAGATTTTTATTCCGGCAGTTTTAATCGGCGTTGTAGCAATGCTATTGGCGCAGGTCAAAAGTTTTAATATTTCGCTTGGAACCAATGCTGCCGGTAAGGCAATCATCTTCGGTTTTTCGACCGCGCAGGTTGTCGGCGCTGCATCGATTATTGCGTTGATTTTCGCGGTATTGTTGGCAAAACCGACATTGAAAAATACCGTCAACGATACTTCAAAAATGCTGATGCAAGTCGGCTCCTCCAGCTTACTCCCACAATTACTCGGCGTTTTAGGAGCGATATTCGCAACTGCCGGTATCGGTAAAATCATCGGTCAATTTGCAAGCGGTATTGTACCGCAAGGAGTACCCATTCTCGGTGTTATCGCATACTGCCTCGGTATGGTAATCTTTACGATGATTATGGGTAACGCATTTGCCGCCTTTACCGTCATTACCATCGGCGTCGGCGTTCCCTTTGTTATTATGCAAGGCGGAAATCCGGCAGTTGTCGGTGCACTCGGTATGACCTGCGGATACTGCGGCACACTTTTAACGCCAATGGCGGCGAACTTCAACATCGTTCCCGCAGCAATTTTGGAAACCGAAAATAAATACACGCTTATTAAAACGCAAGCTTTTATGTCGGTTGCCTTGATCATCGTGCACATCATCTTGATGTCAATCTTCGCCTTTTAGGAGCCATGATGAAAATTTTAGTTACCGGATTTGATCCCTTCGGCGGAGAAAAAATCAACCCCGCCCTGGAAACAATTAAACGATTGCTTGATACCATTTTAGGCGCGCAGATTATCAAACTCGAAATTCCGACTGTCGTAGGAAAATCTTTAGCAAAGATAAAAGAAGCGGTTGAAAAAGAAAATCCAGATGTAGTGTTAAGCATCGGACAGGCAGGCGGCAGATCTGAAATTACCGTAGAAAGAATCGGTATCAACATCGACGATTGCCGCATCCCCGATAACGAAGGGAATCAACCGATCGATGAACCAGTGGTAAAAGGCGGCCCCGCTGCATATTTTGTTACCGTTCCGATAAAGGCTATCGTTGAAAACATAAAAGCGCATAAGATTCCCGCTTCAATTTCCAACACGGCAGGTACTTTTATCTGCAACCATGTCTGTTACGGTGTCGCGCACCTTGCGGCGCAAAGGACGGCGGCGGGGAAACCGATGAAAAGCGGCTTTATCCATATTCCGTTCCTGCCCGAACAGGTAATCGGGAAACCGGCGCTTACCCCCTCGATGAGCTTGGAAACAATTGTCAGCGGCATTACCCACGCGCTTGAAGCCATCGTCGAACACGGTTCCGACATAAAGGTCTCGGGCGGAAAGATATGCTAGCGGTTCGTACGGCATGAGTATTATCGGGCTGCTGATAACCGCATTTTTGCCGGCATCGGCAGCAGTCTGTATTGCAATAAAAAAACACGTTCCCGTTTATGCGCTTGCCGCCGTATTCTTTGCAGCGGCAGCGTCACTGCTTCCGGCGCTTGCGCTCCAGCATAGTGTGCATATTTTTTTAGATGCCGGTATTGCAAAACAATCGGAAGCGGTGCGGCTCCTGTTTAACAGCTTTATTACGGCAGCCTTGATAGAAGAAACCGTTAAAGCAGCGGCATTCGGTTTAACGGCCGCTATGGTTTTAAAAAAAAGATTCGGGATTACACAGAGTATGCTGCTTGGCGTATTCTTCGGCTTTGTCTTTAGCGGTTTTGAAAATATCTCGTATAGTTTGCGGTATTCCAACGTACAGTTTCTCCGGCTTGTTACCGCCGCCTTATTACACGGGACGCTCGGCTGTTTTTATGCATCGATGGCATACAAAAACACAAAGCGGAAAGCTGCGTTCGTTTTTCTCGCAGCGGTTGTTCTCCACGGGCTTTATAACTTTTTTATTTCGCTGGGCGGCGGCTTCATTCTCCCTGCAGCGGCAGTGCTCGGCATTGCCTGCTTATATGCAGTACAGCTTGTTACGCCTTCGCGTCCTTAATTATGAACCTCGAAAAACCGCAGTTTTTAGAGGTTTCCTTAAGTCTGAATATCAACTCTACTTCAAGATCGGAAGCCTTATAATGCCAAAAGATGATATCCGAAGTTTGCTCCACCGATACGGGACTGAGTTGATAGAGTTTATACAGAAACGAATTTGCATTCAGCGGCTCTTGTCGTAAATCCATCGTAATCTCGTACAGCTGCGTTTCCGTCTTCCGGCACAGAAAATAAGCGGTCTCATTCAGCTCGGCGCCGTTAGCCGTAAAGCGGCGGTCTGCTCCATACAAGAACGAACCGTTTGCGGCGGGAGCGGAACAAAATGTATAAACCAAATCGTCTTTAATTTCCTTACCGTTTATCCGCAACCGAATAAGCTCCGCCGCAGCCCCTTGTGCAAGTGCAGTGGGAGTATTTGCCGTATTGTCTGCGCCGGTATTTCCAGCAGTACCGGCAGCATTGTTTCCATTGGTTTCCGCACCGGTATTTCCGGTTGATGCAGTTGCTTTCTGTACAGCCTGACCGGTTTGTGTATTCTCTTTTTGAGCGGTTTGCGCTTGCAGTTTTTCCAGTTCGCTTAAAATCTTTGTTAAAACGGCGCCGCCCGTATCGGTTTGCAAACCGCTTACATTGCCCAAACCTGTATTGCCGCCTAATCCCGCATCAGTGCCGAGCAAATTATTGAGCAGCGTCAGGTTGCCGCTGTTCTGGCTTAATGCCGCCAGCGTTTTAGCGTTGAGTCCGTTTAGCGCCGTTGATTTTTTTATATCGCTTTTACCGGAATTACCGGAAGCGGCAGCGGCGTTACCTGTCTGTTTGCCTTTCGCCCCTGCTGCGGACGATGG
Organism: Treponema sp. OMZ 857; assembly: GCF_024181085.1. NCBI lineage: Bacteria > Pseudomonadati > Spirochaetota > Spirochaetia > Treponematales > Treponemataceae > Treponema > Treponema sp. OMZ 857. The sequence continues at coordinate 813,713 of NZ_CP051147.1, read as the reverse complement.
GGTGCGTTTTTGTTGCAAAAACGCCGGAGGCTGAATAACGGGAGGTGCAGGCGGCCGAGTAATACCTCCGCCGATAGTAACTTCAGGAATATCCGGTATCGCAGGTATTTGCATTTGCCCGGCTCCGGTATTATCCGCAGCGAGGGGAGAAAGCAGCCGCAGCAAAAAGAAAAAACAAAAGATAAACGGCGTTACGGGCATCTTTGCAAGCGTGTCTTCCAACTCGCTGAGCCGCGCTTGCAAGCTGACAATCGTGCGCTCAATTCGGCGCTTTTCATTTTCCAACTTACGCCGCGGGTCTTCATCCTGCGGTTTATTTTTTACACTGTCGCGCACAAACGCAGGACTGTGCTTTTGTAAAAAAAGATCCTCTGCTGCGGCGCGTTTATCGGGATTTGCAATATTCGCAACCACCTTCATCGCTTCATAGCCGAGTTCCGGCTTTACATCGAACGCATGTATTTTCTCAATCGTCGCAGCGGAGGCGCGCGGCAGGCACAGCACACGGTCGATATAATCTTCGTAGCGGACACCGGCTTGCTTACAGAGCACCCGCGCCTTACTCAAAAGCCTACCGAGTTCCTTCATCAGCTTGCCGTCCTCCGCCATGATGGTCGTCCTGATTGTATCCGTCAGTTCGAGCAGTTCAGGCGATTCTTCCATAGCGATTTTATACAGCCCCTTCTCCTCCGCCTTTTGCAGCAGCCGGTGAAAATAGCTCCAAAACCGCTGCGTATGTACACGGCCGGAACGGGTGCCGTCCAGCTCGCAGAGCCGATGATGCGTATATTCGTGAATAGCGGTGTACAGCAGTTCGTTATCGACGGAAAAGTTTTTATTGTGCAGCAGAATCTCGTGTGTGTCGCTTTTATACAGCCCATTGACTTTCTTGCTCGCCTTGCCGGTAAACGTTACCGAAAATTCAAGCCCCGACTCTTCAATCTGCAATAATATCTCTTTTACCTGATCCTGATTCATCGCGCTCCTCTCATATCCCATGCGCCGGATAAAGCAAGGCACACTGCAACAGCGGAAGTAACGGCAGTTTCCGTACGCAAAATTCTCCGCCCCATAGTATAGGCAGTGAACTGCTTTTTTGCAAACAGCAGCCGTTCGTTCAGACTCCAGCCCCGCTCATTCCCGACAGCAAGCCACAGCGTTTGTTTCCCGTCCCATTGCAACTGTGGCAGCGGATACATCGCAGGGGCGCAGAGTGTGTCGCTTTGTTCACTATGCGCGTGTTCAATTTGAAAAGGAACATCGAGCACCGCTCGCAGATGATCCGGACAGATATCATCCTCATACCGGTCGAAAAAATGCCGTACACTATAGGCTCGATACACTTTCGGAATATGAGTATCCCCTGCCTGACTGCATCCGTCAATCAGCAGCCGCTCTATCTCCGTTTCCGCAGCGATATCCGCCTGTAGATAGGATTTTTCCCCCAGCTCGGTACCAGTCAGATACAGCGCTTCAATTCCAAGCCCTGCGACATCACGCAAAATACGGCGCAGCTGAATAGGACGCGGAAATCCGAGTATCAGTCTGATGGGCGGCAACGCGGAAACATCGTCTCCTCCTTCCGCATCCTCCGATGAAGTAAACCGTGCAGTCAACAACTCATCGGAAAAGGAAGTAATTTCCGCCGTTCCTTTTGCGCTGTCAATGATCCCCGCCTTGAATACTGAACCCACGCCCAGCTTCAGCACTTTTTTGATATGTAAAAAGCGTTCATCAGTTTTGGCAAAAGAAAAATTCCCGTCTGAAAGTTCTTCCTCTCGTAATAAAATGATATTCATGGCAGCCTTGCCGCCCTTAACCCGTGATATGTCTTAATGTAAAATTGAGAACAATGTATGCGGCATAAAAGATAAACAGAAACGCACCTTGCATTCGGGTTATGACGCTGCGCTGACGTGTTGAACAAAAACGGAAGATACCAAGCACCAGCAGCATAGTCGGGAATTGCAGATAATAAAAATCTACCGGCACACGGATACCGGCGGGAGTTACCGCAGCCGCTACACCCAATACGAAGAGAACGTTCAAGATATCCGCTCCGATGATGTTGCCCGCTGCGAGTTCTCCGTGCCCTTTCCGAACGGCAGTAATTGCAGTTACCAATTCGGGCACGCTCGTACCGAACGCAACCAAAGTTGCCGCGATAATACTCTGCGGAATACCGATCTTTATAGCGGAAACTTCTACCGCAGGGATCAGTATCTTAGACGAGAGCACAACCACCGCGATTCCTACAGCCAGCCACACAAGCAGCAGCCACAGCGGTTTTTGATTTTCTTCTGCCGTATCCTGTTCGCTCTCTTCCATAGATTCTTTTGCCCAACGGAATGATATATACATATAACACGCAAGCAGCACGACAAAAATCCAACCCATCCACTGATAGATTTTTCCCTCCCTGCCCGGAGAAAAGAAGGGAAGCGAAACAAGCGTCAACAGCAACGCTGCTGCAAATTGCACGGTACCCTGCCGGTGAATAAGCCGTTTATCGACCGGCACCGTACCAAGCATCGCGGCAAGTCCGATAATGAGAGCCGTATCCGCAATAATCGAGCCGATAGCATTCCCAAGCGCAAGCTCCGCATTTCCTTTAATTGCCGCTAATGTAGACACCGACGCCTCGGGCAGAGTCGTACCAAGACTTACAATCGTTGCGCCGATCACCATCTTGGGCATTCCCCATTTAAGCGAAAGGGCAACCGCACTGTCTACCAGCCAATCCGCACCCTTACTCAGCGTAAATAAACTTGCGACAAGCACAATCAACGATATCACAACCGATGAATTCATTAAAAAATCATGTAAGAGCGCGTCCATATAAACCTCGTAAAATATCAGCAACCGGAATATCTGGAAATATACCGGTTTAGGCAAAATCACGCAAGACAGCTTGCGGGGCACAGCCGGATACACCGTCCGGTATGCACCTACATAAACTTTTTAACGAGGTTGAAATTTTTCTCGCTGTAGGGATGATAGCGCATCGGTAAGTCTACCAGCAGGGATTTTTTCATTACGCTCTTTTCGTGGCTGAATGTGTAAAAGCTTTGTTTTCCGTGGTAATTCCCCATACCGCTTGTTCCGACGCCGCCGAAGGGCATATACGGTGTCGCAAGATGCACGATGGTGTCGTTAATGCACCCGCCGCCGAACGATACTTCCGATAAAATCTTCCGCTCTACGGCAGCATCTTTAGTAAAGAGATAGAGGGCAAGCGGCTTCGGGCGGGCACAGATTTGGTCGACAGCCCACTGCAAATCGGTAAACGGGATGAGCGGCAAGATGGGGCCGAAAATTTCTTCCTGCATAACCGGCGATTCAAAGCTGATATTGTCCAACACCGTCAGCGGTATAAAACGCCCATGGGCATCCTTGTCTCCGCCGATAACAGCCGTTTCTCCTTCCATTAAATGTGAGAGCCGTTCAAAATGCTTGTCGTTGACAATCCGCGTCATATTGCATGAGGCATACGCGTCTGTCGGTAAAAATTCACGAAGGACAGCCTTGCACTGTTCGATAAACGCTTCTTTTACTGATGTGTGAATCAACACATAGTCAGGAGCAACGCAGGTTTGTCCGCCATTCAGTATCTTGCCGAAAAGGATACGCCGGGCAGCCGCTTTTATATCGGCGGTTTTATCGATGATACAGGGGGACTTGCCGCCGAGCTCCAGCGTTACCGGCGTCAGGTTCCGTGCGGCGGCCTCCATAACAAGCTTACCGACTACCGTACCGCCGGTAAAGAAAATGTAATCGAACTTTTGCTCCAAAAGCCCGGCGTTCTCTTCTCGCCCGCCGGTTACAACCGTAACAAAGCCCGGATCAAAGGTTTCCGCAATCAAATCGGCGATTACTTTTGAGGTTTCGGGAGTATAATTCGACGGCTTTATCACCGCGCAGTTTCCTGCGGCAATCGCACCGGCAAGCGGCGTCAGCGTTAAATTGACGGGATAGTTCCACGGCGACATAATCAGCACGGTGCCGTACGGTTCGTAATAAATCGTACTCGACGCTAAAAAATGACTGAGCGGCGTGCGCGCCCGTTTCGGCTTCATCAATTTTTTCAAATGTTTCGATAGAAAGCGAACTTCCTCCTGCACCATACCGATTTCCGTAAGGTAAGTTTCCATCGGCGCCTTGTGTAAATCCTTATAGAGCGCATCGCTTATCCGCTGCTCATACGCGTGAACGGCGGCTCCAAGCTTACGAAGCTGTTCGGCACGGAATTGATATGATTTTGTCGCATTTGATGCAAAAAAGGCCGAAGTATTCCGCGCCAGCGCGGCTATGGCTATTCTTGTCATATAATCATTCTCCCCTGGCGCAAAGGATCAAGAGAAAAAAAGTATGATAAAATACGATTCTTCCTCTATCCATTTCGCCGGTTTGCTGATATAATCTATCTATAAAAATACTACTATATATGTACTTGGACACAACAACGAAGATTATTATACTATAGAAAAGCCTCTATATAAAGTAGAGATTTTTAATAAAATTCAATAAACGAAGGAGATTCAACATGGATTTTACGTTGAGCAGAGAACAGCTCATGGCGCAGCAGCTGTTTCGCGATTTTGCGCAAAACGAAGTAAAACCGCTCGCTGCCGAAGTCGACGAAGAGGAAAAATTTCCTGAAGAGAATGTCAAAAAGATGGCAAAGCTGGGATTCTTCGGTATTCCCGTTCCGAAACAGTACGGCGGACAGGGTGCTGATGTTTTAACCTATGCCATGTGCGTAGAAGAAATGAGTAAGGTGTGCGGTACCACCGGCGTTATCATTTCCGCACATACGTCACTTTGTATCGATCCGATTTTACACTTCGGAACGGAAGCACAGAAGATGAAGTATGTTCCGGATCTTGCCTCCGGTAAAAAGATCGGTGCATTCGGTTTAACAGAACCGGGAGCCGGTACCGATGCTCAAGGACAGCAGACCACTGCAGTACTCGACGGTGACCACTGGGTACTCAACGGCAGTAAAATCTTTATCACCAATGCGGGCTATGCCGACGTCTTTATCGTTATCGCGGTAACCGGCACGGTAAAAGATAAAAAAGGCCGCTCCGTAAAAGAAATCAGCGCATTTATCGTAGAGCGCGGTTTCCCCGGATTCTCCATCGGTAAGCATGAAAAGAAAATGGGTATCCGCGGTTCTTCAACCTGCGAATTGGTCTTTGAAGACTGTATCGTACCGAAAGAAAACCTCCTCGGCGTACAGGGACGCGGCTTCATTATCGCGATGACAACCCTTGACGGCGGACGTATCGGTATTGCAGCACAGGCACTCGGTCTTGCAGAAGGTGCTATCGAAGAAACCATCAAATATACAAAAGAGCGTGTCCAGTTCGGAAAGCGCATCAGCCAGCAGCAGAACACCCAGTTCCAGCTCGCAGATATGGCAGCCCGCACACAAAGTGCGCAATATCTTGTCTATGCAGCAGCATGCAAAAAACAGGCAGCCAACGAAAACCCCAATATCCGGTATTCTGTGGAAGCGGCAATGGCAAAGCTCGTTGCAGCTGAGGTCGCAAGCGATGTAACCCGCCGCTGTTTACAGCTCTTCGGCGGATACGGCTATACCCGCGACTACCCGATCGAGCGGATGATGCGCGACGCAAAGATTACGGAAATTTACGAAGGCACGAGCGAAGTTCAGCGCATGGTTATTGCCGCAAACCTCGGCGTCAATTAAGGAGGACAAGAACAGATGAAAGCTATTGTTTGTGTAAAACAAGTTCCCGATACATCCGGAAAAGTTGCCGTCAAAGAAAACGGGCAGCTTGACCGCGCTTCGATGATGACCATCACCAACCCCGATGACTTAAACGCGATTGAAGCGGCGCTGCAGCTGAAAGATCAAACCGGCTGTGAAGTTGTCGCTATTTCGATGGGCCCCCCCCCTGCAGAAAGCATGCTCCGTGAGCTGTTGGCGCGCGGCGTTGACAAGGCGGTACTGGTTTCCAGCCGTGAGTTCGGCGGAAGCGACACGTATGCTACCAGCCAGATTTTGGCAGCAGCAGTACGCCGCGTCGGTGTCGGGCCGGAAGACGTTGTATTCTGCGGCCGTCAGGCAATCGACGGCGATACCGCACAGGTAGGTCCGCAGATCGCTGAAAAACTCGAACTGCCGCAGATCACCTACGCAGCTGATATTAAAAAAGAAGGCAACGCGCTGATAGTAAAGCGTATGCTCGAAGACGGCTACATGATGCTCAAGGTAAAGACACCCTGTCTTATCACCTGTATCAAAGAGCTGAACGAACCGCGCTATATGAGCGTCAGCGGTATTATGGAATGCTACTCAAAGCCGTATGAGGTATACAATTACGAAACCTTGAAGGACGACCCGCTCATCGATAAAGACACGATCGGTTTGGAAGGTTCTCCGACAAACGTATATAAGTCCTTTACCCCGCCGCAGAAGGGCGCCGGTACGATGATGGAAGGCGCCGACAAAGCCGCTTGTGAAAAGCTCGTCGGTATGCTGGCAGAAAAACATATCATTTAATGAAGGAGGAGAATGTACAAATGGCTTACGATAGCAAAGACACTGAAGCCTTCAAAGGCGTGTGGGTATTTTGTGAACAGCGCAACGGAGAAATCCTCAACACCTCGTTTGAATTATTGAGCGAAGGCCGGAAGCTCGCCGATGAATTAAAGGGCGAACTCTGCGGCGTTGTACTTGGGAAAGGTATTAAAGAAGATGCGTTAAAGAATCTCGGCGGTTACGGCGCTGATAAGGTATACTACTGCGAGCACGATCTTCTTGCCGATTATACAACCGATGCGTATACAAAAGTGATTACCGCATTGGTACAGGACAAAAAACCGGAAGTTTTCTTAATCGGTGCAACAACCATCGGACGCGACTTAGGACCCCGCTGTGCCGCACGGCTCCATACCGGATTGACCGCCGACACCACGCACCTCGATGTCGATACGGAAAAATACAAGGAATTCCTCCGCACCAGCTCGACGATGGATGTCGAAAAGACACCCTTTAAGGTAAATACCAACTTGAAGATGACCCGTCCGGCTTTCGGTGGTCACCTGATGGCAACGATTGTGTGTCCCCGCTTCCGCCCGCAGATTGCGACCGTGCGTCCCGGCGTTATGAAGAAGCAGGACTTTGATTCGGCAAAAGCGGCAAAGACCGTGATTGAAAAGCCGAAAGTTGAACTTTCCAAAGCCGATATCAGCGTCGATATCCTCGAAATCAAGAAAACCGCAAAGAATATCGTAGACTTGATCGGAGCAAATGTGGTTGTTTCCGTCGGCCGCGGTATCGGTAAAGATCCCAAAGCAGGTATCAAGCTTGCTGAGGATTTGGCTCAGGCGCTCGGCGGCGTTGTCGGGGCATCCCGTGCCGTTGTTGACTCCGGCTGGATGGATGCAAACCATCAGGTTGGACAGACCGGTAAAACCGTACATCCGCACATCTATGTGGCAGTCGGTATTTCCGGAGCAATTCAGCACCTTGCCGGTATGCAGGATTCCGAGTACATCATCGCGGTCAACAAGAACCCCGATGCGCCGATCTTCGGTGTAGCCGACTACGGTATTGCAGGAGACCTGTTCAAGGTACTTCCGATGCTGACCGAAGCGGTTAAAGCGGCAAAAGGCAGCCTGTAATTTTTAAGCTGTGATGCAAAAAAGCCTGTTTTTCCTTTGCGGAAGAACAGGCTTTTTTAGTCAACCTACTCAAAGCTTTATGCTAAAAATTCATCCGGCGTATACACGGGTATTTTTGACCCCAAAAAATCTTTTTTATTGCGTGTAATAATGCAATCTACCGACTCTTCTAATGCGCATTGATATTGCAAACCATCTTCAAAATTTTGTATCAAGTAAGACTTTCATATTTCGTAACCGCAAATTCTATAGCTTCTTGTTTATAATCAATATCCGGCGGTAGGCAACCTGCATACTGTATCAGGGCATCATAAGCTCTATTTTTTTCTTGCTGAGGTATTGTTACAATATGTTGTCTATTCGTTTTTTTCATTTTTACAAATAAATATTCAATATAATGCTGCACTTCCTGCTGCAGCTCCTTTGAAAGCATATTGTATTGCCGCATCATTATATCGTTCATAGAATGCTCCTTATCTATCCATCCCATAGCAGTATAGCACACTTTACCGTTTCATTAAACGCTGCGAGCTTGGTGGCGTTTGCAGCTACTGTGATGACAAGCGGCTGTTCTCGTTTACCGAAAATGCAGCATCACCATTTCCCCCTGCTGCAAGACGAATTGTTGACCGGTACACATAAACCTTAGTTCGTTGCCGTCCTTATTTTCAACAACGACCGTCACTTCCTTGTGCACCGGTATCGGCGTAGAAAATGACTCTCCTTTTTGCAATCGTATCGAAGAAACAGGCTTCATATCATTTTTTTGCTGATTTGCCGGTTCTGCACTATTCTTCCGCGGTTGTAACTGAATGTTTGAAAGATAATCGTATTCGGACGGAGATTCTCTTTGAGGATGCGACTCCGTTTTATCAAGAGTCCAATCCTTATTCAGTATTCTTGCATTTCTTGCAAAGGCTTCGGTTTTATCATGAGTATCCGTTTGAATGTCTCCAGCCGTTGAAACCGTTAAGTCAGCAACACCGGTTAATACGGTGATAGGAAAGTAAAGCGCTCCGGTAGTCGGGGTACTTGTGCATGACATCACACTGATGCACAATATGCAAAAATATAAATAACATCGTAAGTATTTCATATCTCAAACCTCCGTTTCTCGATATTTCCCGATAGTAGAGGAATATGAACCGTTCCTTATACCGTGTCAGTATATCATCAGAAGCGCATACGAACAAGAAACCTGCATTTAGCATAGTTTAAGCATAGTTTGAGAGATGCTCAATCCGATTTTTTTGTGTATAATACATTATTGAGCTTTCATCGTTGATAGAAACCAGATCATAGGCATCTCTAAAAAGTCGGTTAGATTTTTAGAGGTTTCACATATTTAAGAGGTTGTTATGCGCATCATATCCGGCTGTTCCACTATAGAAGACTGTATCCGCCGCTACGGTACGGACGCCCGCACGTGTTTTGTGTTTTCGTCACGGATTGCGGCTCGGCTTTGGATGCATCGTGCGCTTGCGTTGACCGGCCTTGCAGCAATTCCTGCTGAACTGTTTATTGCATGGGATGCCTTTAAGGCGGAGTGCTGTATCGCTCAAGCAGAAAATAAAAACCCGGTGTCTCAAATTATCCGCTTGCTCTTTGCGCATCATATTGCAGCCGACAATGCTGCGGCGGCAAAACCGTTTCTACAGAACATCATCCCTGCGGACTACGCAGCCGACGGCGCCATATTTGCACAATGGATTGCCGGTATTTTGCCGCAGTTGGATCACTGGGAAAAACGCGCGACGCAGCATAAAGCCGGTAAAGACGCCGAGTTCTCCGATTTACGGATTTTGAAAAAAGCGTATACGGAATTTTTGGATGCGCACCGGCTCTTTGAACCTTCGTGGGCAGGGGCGGAATTTATCCCGCATGCGCAACAGTACATTTTACTCTATCCCGAATTAATGGAAGATTTTGACGAATACCGCAGTCTATTGGAAGAACTGCCGGAACTGTCGATACTTCCCGCCCCTGCCTTTAAAGCGGAAACAACGCCGCTTATCCAATTCGGCACCATGCGGGAAGAAATCCGGTCAACCGCGCTCGCAGTTGAGCAGCTCTTGGCAACCGGAGTTCCCGCCGATGACATTGCGCTCAGTATTGCCGGTATTGAAGATACCGTACCGTATCTCAAACGGGAGTTTGCATTGCGGAATATCCCGGCGGAATTTCGGCTCGGCTTTAAACTCGGCGAACAGCAGGCGGGGCAGCTCTTTCCGTTGCTTGAACAGTGCGTACAGGAACATTACTCGTTTGAAAGCCTTAAACCGCTGCTGCTCAATCCTCATATTCCGTGGAAGCATCCCGCGCAGATACAAGCGCTCATCAATTTCGGCATAAAAAACAACTGTCTCGTTTCGTGGAAGGATGAAGGACACTATAAAAACGTCTGGAAGGAGGCGTTTAAACTCCCTATCCCGTATAATCCCCATAGCAGTGCTGAGGAAGAGCAAGCCGAAAAAGAGCAGGCAAAGGAATGGCTTCTCCCCTTTATGAAAGCTGCGGAGCGATTCGTGCAGGCTCAAAGCTTTTCCGAAATGAGGCGGCAGTACATCCTCTTTCGAGTGCAGTATCTGAATCCCGACGGCTTTTCAGCCGAAGACAATGCCGTCATCGGCCGCTGCATTACGCTGATGCAGGAATTGGTACAGCTTGAAGAAGATTTTGCCGACTGTCTGCCTGCACAACCTTATCGCTTTTTTACCGCTCAACTTGCCCGCGAAATCTATGTACCGCAAAATACCGGAAGAGCGGTCAGTATCTTTCCGTTTAGAGTCACGGCTGCAACGCCCTTTGCGCATCACTTTGTCCTCAACTGCAATCAAAAAGCAAGCAGGGTGATCTATCAAAAACTTCCCTTTTTACGGAAAGACAAACGGGAAGAACTCGGCGTTGTCGAAAAAGATGCAACGCAGGCCTTTTTTGCGGTGTATGCAATATATGGCACAGTGCGCTTTTCCGTTTCCGAACAAACCTTTTCGGGCTTTACCGTCAGCAATGGCATTTTTACCGCCTTTGCCTCCCGTCCCGACCTGAATGACAGCGACTCTCTTTTGCAGGAATATCGCTTCTTTAAACGGGACGAACCTGCGCCGGAAGCGCTGTATTCCGTACAAAAAGCGGGATTTGAACAATTCGCCGGTATTAAACAAGAGCGCGGCTTTTCCTTTTTAACCGAACCTTTTAACGGCAGCCTACCGGTACTTTCGGAAAAGCTCAAAGACGGGCACTACACGGACGGGGCGTTCCGCATCAGTCAAAGCGGCTTACATCTTTTTTCCGGCTGTCCGGCTCAATGGTTTTTGTCGTCGGCACTTTCCATCGACGAAGAAGACACTGATGCGGAACTTTTCAACCCGCGCTATATCGGTATCATTTGCCACCGTATTTTGGAGCGGCTCTATCAGCGTATACGGGAAAACGATAAGGTGTTTATCTCAGCGCATCTCGCCGATTATAAGGAGTGGGCTGAATCGATATTTAATGAGACCGTTCACAGCCAAACCGATTTTCGAGGGCCGCTTGCCGCGCCTTTTATCGAATCGATTAAAAAGCGCAGTTTAAAAAGCGTTGACTTTGTGCTTACGTTCGATGCGGAAAAACTGGACGGCTATACGCCGTATTTAATGGAAGGCGAGCTGCAGCACCGGAGCGGAGACATCCTCTATCACGGGCTCGTAGACCGCATCGCCTATCAGGAAGCTGAAGGCCGCGCCGTCATCCTTGATTATAAAACCGGCAAGGTTCCGTCCGCTACAGACTATACCTCGGGAGCTATGCGAGATTTCCAAATGCCGATGTACATCTTCCTTGCAGAAAATAGACTGAAACAGGAAGTGTTCCATGCTTTTTTTCTCGGTATTACGAAAGAAGAGAGAAAGTACATCGTCAACGATAAAGAGGTGATACCTCAGGATAGTTCCCGTTCTTCTAAAACGAGGGAAGAATTTGAACCGTCGATTCAGGCTTTTTTACAAATTGCTCAAGAATACGCGCAACAGGTCGGTATGGAAGACTTTAGAAAACCGGCAGCCGTACAATGGCAAGATTGTATGGGCTGCCCCTTTCACACTATTTGCAGAACAACCTTTACCGTTGGGGAATAAAAAAGCTTCCGGAAATATCTGAGAAACCTCAATGTATATTATTCCGGAAGCTTGTAATAGGCATCTCTATTCTGAAAGATGCGAAACAAATCTTACCAACAAAAGTTATTTTGCAAATACCGGCTGAACGGCTTTTACCCATTCGTCGATTTTTTCGTTCACTTTAGCATCGCCCTTGTCCAAGCACAGACCGAGCATTCTGCCGCCTCTTTCCATGCGGGAGAATTGGAAGTCATATCCGCAGGGGCATACATCGCCGACAAAGCGGGCGCCGCTGAAGCGGAGCTTATCATAGAAGTCCGCAGCTCCGGAGCAGAAACTGTCGGGATGGCGTTCCTGGCTTCCGACGCCGACAATCGCAACATTTTTTCCGGCAAAATCAACGGTGTGCAGCAGTTTTACTTTACCGCCCCAATCTTCCATTAATGCGCCGAAGAAATAGCTGGAGGACATCAGCACGACATTCTGATAGGCCGCTATCGCATCTACTTTCGTATCTTTCATATTGTGCACATCGGCTCCTAGCTTTTCTGCAATCTGCTTTGCAAAAGCTTCGGTTACGCCGCCTTTACTTGCATAAAAAATTCCTGTTTTGCTCATATAATACTCCTAATTGATGATATATTTATCATTGCTGATACATCAACTGTAGTTATAATATAATCATTCCCATAGAAAAATCAAGAATAATTCTTATTTTTCCTTAGCAGGCATAGAGCTTGCGAACAATAAACAGAGCTAAACGACGAGGCAGTAAACGGTATAGACTTATCAACAGAGCATAGGGTGCGTTATAGGGATGAAAGAAACCAATCCGCTTTTTATCCGCTAACAATGCAATAAAAGCACCGAGTTTATCTGCCGGTATGCCGTGCCGTTCATCACGCTCCATCTTTGCAATACTCTTTGTGATCCTTCCGGAATACACATCGTTACCGGTATTCGACTTATTACGGGCATCCGTAAACGGAGTCGCAACATCACCCGGCATAATAAGCGCACATTGTATACCAAACGGAAAGACTTCGGCGGCAAACGCCTCCAATAATTTTCCAAGTGCTGCTTTGGAAGCGGAATAAAAGGCCTGAAAGGGAATGGCAATTTCTCCCGCAACCGAACTCACCGCAAGAATCTTTCCGAAACCTTGCTTCCTCATGTATGAAGCTGCGACTTTCATCGTTAAAAAAGCGCCGAAAAAATTTACTTCCAGCTGTTTTTTTGCATCTTCAAGCGTCGTGAATTCAACGGCGCCCGAAATACCGAAACCGGCAGCACAGACACAGACATCCAATCGAGCTTCCCGTTCCCATATCTCGGCAAAAACCTTGGTCAAAGCACATTCATCCGTCACATCAGCTGAAAAATGTCCTCCGCATTTAGGCATATAACCATCGAGTCCCCTTCGGCTCACCGTATACACGGCATAGCCCCTATCGCTCAAAGCTTTTGCCGTTTCCAAACCGATTCCGCTTGTGCCTCCGGTTACCACCGCAATTATTTTTACCTTTTTTTCATGTTCCGTATTCATAGTACCTCATATTATCGGGTTTTATGTGAAATAATACACAAAAAATCTACACGGAGAAACAGCTTTTGCTATAAAAAGACTTGACAAAAAAGATGAGGATGATAGTATGGCAAGTACGGTGTAGGAGTGCCGGTCATATAGAGAGCTTACTAGCGGATAGGAAAATATTTCGCTATGAACATATCCCTTGGCAAGAGTATCGGCCGATATTCTTTGAATCTCAATAAAAAACGTCAATTTAAAATAGCAACGGTATTAGTGAATTTAAGAAGAACCTAAAAATGATAAGAGCCTCTAAAAGCTTCGGTTTTTAAAGATGCTCTTTATACAAGAATTTTGAGGAGGTCAAAATTTGAGCAAGCTAAAAGGTATTCTTCTGTTGCTGATCGCGGCAATTGTGATGGGATGCGCATCACAGCCTAAGCAACCGAAGGAAGAAAAACCCGTTGCAGAAACGCAGCAGGTTGAAACTGCTCCTGCGGAAGAAAAAACTGCCGAACCGCAGCAAAATGGGAAAAATAATACCGATAACGAAACAACGGTTTATTTTGCCCCGAAGACGTATAAGATTGATACGTTCACTGCGCATAAGTTGGACAGTATTGCCGAACTGTTGAAAGCGAAGAATGTAACACAGATAAAAATTGTCGGACATTGTGCAAAATTAGACAGCACAAAAGAAGAAGAAAAACTGTCGTTACAACGAGCAAATGCCGTCGCACGGTATTTTGAATCAACAGGTGCCTTTAAAGCAGGTAATATTACCATATCGGCGGAAGGGGCTGAGCACCCTGCAGGATCTCATACGGAAATTTCCGAACGGAAACACAACCGCAGAGTCGAAATTTATTATTAAAAAGGATGCGGAGTCATCTTTTATAGTATTTGGAGGTAGGATTTATGAAGAAATCACTCTTTGCCGCTGCTTTTGCGGCTCTTTGCTTCTCAGTTTGGGCACAAGTGCCTGAAACAATGAACCCTGATTATCAACGCGCGGCAATGCAATACCGCAACGGTGATAAACATTTTGTCAACAGCGATGTGTTCTTTAAGCTCAATTCGGCAGATAAAGAAACAGGTCTCGATTTTGTTGAATTCTCACTTGACGGTTCAAGCTTTATGACTTACCGCAACCCCTTCCAGATCTTGGAAGAAGGTAAACACGATATCTCATATCGCGGTTTCGACAACAGCAAAAACCTTGAAGTTGCAAAAACCCTTTCGGTAATTGTCGATAATACTGCGCCCAAAACCACACTGAATACAACTGAACCGTTATTCTACAAAGGTTTGGCTGCTTACTGTTCTGCAAATACCAAGTGGTATATTTCGGCAACCGATGATTTAACCGGTTCCGGAACTGCCGGAGCCTATATCGGTACGGATTTGGATTCTTTAGCACTCCATGGTAATGGAAAAGAAGATGAAGATGCTTATTACTCTGTAAACGAAGAAGGTGCTGCAAAGATATATTACACGGCTGTTGATAATGTCGGTAACTTAGCTCCGATCGCAGTACTCTCCGTTGTCGTTGATACGACGGCTCCCACTGTTTTTATTGAAAACAGCGATCGTCTTATCAATAAAGATGATGCATACATGATTTTCCCGAGCGCCGATGTTGTTGACGAAGAGGGACGCATTATCGTTTCTACAAAAGAATCCGTTGCGTTCGGTGCAACCGATGAGCTTTCCGGTGTGGATGCCCTGTATGTCAAAATCAATGATGCGGATTATGTTAAATATATCGAACCGCTTCATTTCTCTACCAACACTGTTTACAATATCGATGTAAAAGCAATCGATAACGTCGGTAACGTATCGGAGCCTGTGTCCTACAAATTCTATGTAGACAAGATCACTCCTGCATCAGATATAGAGGTTATAGACAGAGAGGGAAACGAACCCACGACCTGGAGCGTTCCCGCGGATGGTCAATAAATCGGATATACTGAAAATTTAACGAGGTAGCGATATGTTACCGTGCTGTTAAATGTTTAGTTAATTAAAGCGCCGGTTAATCTTGCAGATTAGCCGGTGCTTTTTTTATATACTAAAGATATTGTGCTGAAAACATAGTTAGAGTTGCTCTATAGCAGGCTATGTCGATTTTGAAGAGCCTTTTTTACCTAATTGACCGCAAGCGCCGCCGATTGTTCTGCCCCGCTTTTGCCGAACCGTTACATTTAAGTTTTCTGCCATTAAGTAATTGTAAAAAGAGCGTATTTCCGAATCAGAAGGAGTGCTGTATGGTAATTGCTGCACGGGATTCCACGGGATAAGATTGATATGCACATTGAGGTCTTCGGCAAAAGCACGTACCTGCTGCGCTGCCTTATAGGAAGTATTTACATTTTTAAGCAGAGCAAGTTCTAGGGTTACCCGCTTATCGGTTTTACCATTAAAATAGCGAATTGCCTTTTTTAATTCACTGAGCGGATTAGCCTTTGTAACGGGCATCAAGGTTGTCCGGAGCGCTTCGTCCGCAGTAGTCAGAGAAACGGCAAGACGGATATCAAGTTGTCTATCCGCAAGTTCATAAATGCCCTTACAAATACCGGAAGTGGAAAGCGTTATCCGCCGGTGCGAAAGATTTCTACCTTTTGGGTGCGTAAGAACGGCAATAGTTTTCGCAATACTGTCAAGGTTTAACAACGGTTCACCCATTCCCATAAACACGATATTATCAAGTTTACCGCAGATATTTTCCAGATGTAAAAATTGTTCCACAATTTCGTTGGGAGCAAGATTACGCAAGCAGCCGAGCTGTCCTGTTTGACAGAAAGTACAGCCCATCGGACAACCGACTTGACAGGAAACGCAGGCGGTTTTCCGCGCGGCTTTATCAAACAACAGTACCGTCTCAATACTGCTGCCGTCATACAAGCCTATGCCGAGTTTGACCGTACCGTCAGGATCTTTCAGCACGGTTTCACATACGGTATTGCGCGGCGTATATTCACTGGCAAGCCGCTCCCGCTCTTTAAGCGGAAGGTTTGTCATGTCTTCAAAAGATGAACACCCGCGCGCAATCCATTGAAAAATCTGCATAGGCTGAAACCGTTGCGGTAAATTACAGACCGCGCCAATTTCTTCCGGCAACATCCCTGAAATGGCTGTTTTTTCCGCAACGGTGTTATCGTTCTGTCCCAATCAATACGCCTTAATTTTGTAATGAAAAAAGAGTGTCGCTTACCGCTTGGTTTTTAATACCATACTGCTGGAACGCTTGCAGCACTTCAATCGCTTTTGATTTTTCGTTTGTATGGATGTAACAATCTGCAAGCTCAAGATAGATACGGTAATTTTTCCGGTCTGCCTGCAACAAATGCGTTAAGCTGGTTATCGCTTCATCATATTTTCCCTGTATCTTGCACAAAATCGCAAGACCGAGTATCGCATAGGAATCATAATCGATATCAAGCGCACGCTGATAAATTTGTTCGGCTTTGTCATAATCACCGATATGCCGATAGGCATCGCCCATACGGGTAAGAATAACCTTATTATTCGGATCTTTGTTAAGAATAGCTTCCCAATATTTTATTGAATGCTGCTGCTGCTTCATACCACGGTAGCAGTCCGCAAGACCGAACAGACCGTAAAAATTATCGGGATCTTTTTCAAGTGCTTTCTCAAAATAATAGACACCCTGATCAAATTGCTTCATCTTTCGATAACAGTTGCCGATCGATGTTAGGATTCGGATATCGACATTGTCAGGATTCTGATCAAAAATCTTTTGCCAATAAACAAGCGCTTCGCGGTATTTTTTAAAATCATAATGAAGATGCCCCAAACCGATAAGTGCATAGGGATTATTCTCTTCAATCTCAAGTACTTTTAAATAGAGCTTTTTTGAATTTTGAAAATCATGTATCTTTCGGTATGCGTCGGCAACGCGGGTAAAGACGGTGATATTTGCGTTATCATGTTCAAGATATTGTTCCCAAATTTCTATTGCCTTCGCATATAAATTCATATTCTTATAGCAGTCTGCTAATCCGAATAACGCATAATTATTCCCCGGATGGTGCCGTAAACATTCGCTGTAATATTCTGCGGCTTCTTTGCATTTATTCCGCTTCCGCGCAGCGTCCCCAAGTCCGACAAGGGCATAGTTATTATTTTCATCAAGCTCCAACATTTTTTTAAATTCAGCTTCCGCCCGATCAATTTCATTTGCTTTCAAGAAAAGATATCCCTCACGTGAAAGTTTTGTAAGTTCATCGGTTCCTTCCGCATGAGGAAGTTCTTGAGCGGGATCTAATGATGCAGGAAATAACGAGTCGGTCTGCTCGGAATAACCATTTTCAACACTTTCAAACATTTTCTACTCCTTTGGATTCAGTATCTATTAACACTCTAATGAGCCGAACAAGCGAATCAATGATCGGTTCCGATTTGCGTTTATTTTTTGCAAGGCAATACATACGAAGTGCTTCCAACGTATTTTTTTGTGCGGCGTAATAATCACCGACCCTTGTAAGACCATCCGAATAGCCGGTAGTAATAAAAATACGTTGAGCTTCGTTTATAAAGCCTTCGTTAAAGAGCTGGTTACCGCGCCGATTTAATACTACCTTTTGTTCAGAACTGAGAGGAGTGAGTGCGTTTTCAGTTACTTTAATAAAATGCTTATTATCCGATCCCATTTTACTTCGTCTTTAATAAATATTTAATACTGATGCTTCTATTTTATAAAATAGATACATTTATGACAAGCCCCCGCATTGCATCACGTTAAATCTGATTGAAGTTTTTAGAGATACCTATAGTTGTTAAGAAGAAAATAAAATATGTAAAATACATCAAAAGGCAGACAACAAATTCGCCTCCCTTTTGATGTATTTGTAAAACAGCTGGTTAAACTTTAAATTTATTAACCTCAGCTACTAAGTTTTGAATGTTTTGTTTGTTTTTTTGTGTAATTTCGTTTACTTCCTGTACGGCATTGCTGATTTGCACTGCCCCTGCTGCCATTTCATTCATACTGTCGGTAATAATCCGGGTAAGATCACTGAGCCTATGCATTTCTTCAGCAACGCCTTCACCGCCTTTCAGCATCTCTTCGGAACCCGCGCTTACTTCGACCGTTACCATATTAATCTTTTTAATTGCGGTAAGAACTTCTTGGCTACCGTTTTCTTGTTCACGCATTGCTTCGGTTAAATGGTCGCTCATCGATTTTACCTGCTCCGATAAGTTAAATATAGTATTGAATTTCTCTTCAGCGGTTCTTGAAGAATCCGAAAGCGTTTCGATTTCTCCGCTTAATATTTTCAGTGTTGCAGTTATTGCTTTACCTTGCGTTGCGGAATCTTCCGCCAGCTTTCGGATTTCGTCGGCGACAACCGCAAAGCCCTTACCTGCTTCTCCGGCATGGGCGGCCTCTATAGCGGCATTCATTGCAAGCAAGTTTGTCTGCGAAGCAATATGCTGAATAACGCTCGACGCTTCCAACAAGCCTCCCGACTCCTCTGCAATTTTCTGCGTTACGGTATTGGCGGTTGCAAGTGTTTCTTTTCCGTCTCCGGTTGCGGAGGCCAACTTTTTAATAGCACCATCAGTACTTTCAAGTGTCTTTGTAATTGAAGCAATATTTGCAACCATCTGTTCTATAGAAGAAGATGATTGTGCAACGCTTGCCGCCTGTGCTTCGATACTGGTATTCAGCTGTTTAATTGTCCGGACGATCTCTTCAATGGTTGCAGCTGTCTCGGTTACGCTTGACGCTTGCGTTAGTGCTTGTTGTTTTACACCTGCAATATTAGCGCTGATTTCGTGGATAGCGCTTGCCGTCTCAGTCATATTGGAGGCAAGTTCGCTGCCGATTTCTTCCATCGTTTCTCCGCTGGCACTGACTGCACGTACCGACACGGCAATCTTTTCTATTGTTTCATTGAAGTATGCGGATAAATTCGTTATTTCGTCATTTCCGAAGACCGGCAAACGAACGGTTAAATCTCCTTCACCGTGAGCGATATCCTGCAATGTAGCGACAACCGCCTGAATAGGATGCATCATTTTATAGGCGATAATATACACAACGATGATACTTACCACAAAGATAATAATTCCAATAAGCCAAATCCCGTTTCGCAATGCATTGACGGTACCCATAAATTCATTGACCGGAGCTTTTATAATAACGATCCACCCTGTTAACGGTATTGTCGCATAAGAGGCTATATTATTGACACCGTTATACTCATAGTATCCTACGGAAGAAACTTGCGATGCCTGAGCCTGTTTTTCAAATGCAGCAAGAGACGTAAGCGATGCGTTCGTTTTCGCCATTTCTTGTGAATTAGCATAGTTCTGAACCAACGAGAAATCTCTATGCGCGATAACAGTACCCGACGAACCTACAATATAACAATATCCACTTTGACCGACTACGATATCTTTGATGTCATCGGACAGCTGTTTCGCCGGTACCGCCGCATTTAATACGCCGATAACAGTATTAGCATTATCATAGATCGGAACGGCAAAAAGTATTTGCAGATTATTTGTTATATGTGAAAGCGCAGGCTCCATAATATAAGTTTTTCCCCGCACAGCGGCACGGAACCACTCCCGATCATTTACAATCGTAGGAGTGTCACGTGTATCATAGCGATTGCCGTGCAGATCGCATACCCCGAAGTAATCTATTTTTGCATTACGTTCCGCTTCTACAGACAGCATTTGAACTTTTTGATACAGCGTAAGACTTTCATCACGTAAGAACGGCATACGGGCAAGGCCTTCAATAAATTGCATAACAGCGGACATTTTCCCGTCTGCAATAGCCGCGATATCAGTTGCTTTATCGGTAAGGTGAACGGTAACTTTTTCTATTACCGCTTTACGAGCAGTTCTCACAGCTAAGACAGCCATCACAATACTGGCAACTAAAATCAATGCACCGAAAAGCAAAACAAGCTTATACCTAAGCGAGAAAATTCTTTTGTTTGTACTCATAAGATACCGCCTGTCATGTAACTTACTATGCTGGGGTATTATACTGTTTCCATCCATTTTGTCAAGCATCTCCTTTAGACAATAAAATTACATCAAACTACTGCATTAGAAGGTGTTTTAAAAAACAGAAATTTTTAAGGTTCCTCTCAATCAATGCCGTGGAGCACTATTCCTGTAGCAGTGAATAGCTGATATAAAATTCGCTGTTATAGTGAAGAGCTTCACGTTGTAGGATGCATAGCCGGCAGTTGCCGCTGCTATAGAGAAATGCTGATATGTTTATTTTCCCTTTTTTATCAACTTTCTCTAATAACTTTATACTGAAATACTATCACTTTACCACCAACTGTTCAAGTGATGGTGTACAAAAGTGCAACAAGACGATGGATACAGCACAAACCGAAAAATTGACATTCTAAATAATAACCGCTACAATAAGCCGCTTACCGTAATCAAGTATCTTGTGTGTAAAAATTGTTGAAGGGGTTATTCATGGCACTATTTTTCCGCGTTTGTACAGGACTGTCTTTTGTTTTTTCTCTGCTATTAGTTGTCAAGAATATGCACGGCTTAGCCTTCGCGGGGAGCATAGCCGGCATCATTTTTTCTTCAGTGCTTGTGTATTCACAATTAAAGTTAAACCGAAAGAGAACCTATATCTCACTTGTTTTTACGAGAAAGCTCTTCGATTATTGGCCGTTTGTTATGATTGCCTGCTTTGTGTGTTCCCGCGCACTTGTAGAACATTCGCCTTATATAATGGATGCCATTCTTGCACTGATGTGGTTCGGTATCGTTGTTCTGAAAGCAGTGACCGTTCATTATCTGAAAAATAAAAATTTACAAAAATATTTTCCGGATATTCAACCCATTCAAAAGAAAAAAATTCCTTCGAGCAAGGGAACGTCAATTGGCGAAATAATAAAAATCATTTTAACAGGATACCGCGGAAAAAAACCGGTTAGAGAAATAATAAAACGAGTTTTAATTGAACTGTTGGAATGGGTCGATGCTGCTTTTTACGCGATCTTTTTTGTGTTACTCATCAATATCTTTATCTTTCAAGTATACCGTATTCCAACGGAATCTATGGTGCCGCAATTTATGATCGGTGATACGGTTGTCGGCCTTAAAACTCCTTCGGGGCCCGCTTTTCCGCTTTCTTCTTTTAGACTGCCGCGATGGAAAACATATAAACGCGGCGATATTGTTATTTTCAGCAACCCGAATTACCCCGACACACCCAAGGCACAGCTTAAAACCTTTATGTCGCAGCTAGTCTATATGCTCACGCTTGCACAGGTGAATATTAACACTGATGAAAACGGCAAACCGAAACCGGATCCGTTAGTTAAGCGGATTACCGGACTCCCCGGAGAAAAACTCATGCTGGTTGACGGAATATTGTATGCTAAGCACCGCGGCGACACGGAATTTTTACCGGTAGAAGAAGATCGGCTCTATGCCAACTGGGATTTAGCAAGTCTCCCTGAATCGGAACGCCGTTTAATCAAAGATATACTCATCAGTGCCGCAGATTTGCGTGTGCTGGAATCGGTCGAAGCTCAGCGGAAAGAACTCAACTTAACCGATGCGGTAAAGCAAACAGAATCGATTGTCAATCGGCTTTCGCTTTTAAAGCATAATAAGGATACGGCAGTAGCGGCGGATTTCTTGCAGGAATCGGGATATGAGATACTCACCCTCTTCCGTGCCAATGACACGATAAGCCGCGAAATTTTAACGACCAACGGCGGGCTTGCATGGTTCCGCAGCTTTATGACGGGATGGATTCCCTACTGGCAAAGCAGCGAGGCACAACAAGCTTCATTATATGAAAAACGGTTTGCGCAGTTAAATGCGCTTATCAAACTCTGCTTCGGTAAAATCGTTATCCGCAATATCGAACTGTTCCGCGCAAACGCTACGGCAGAGCAATTTATCAACGACGAAGTACGGAATAGACTTTTGGAAGAAGCGCAAACCTACGCATTTTATCTTGCATGGACTAATCAGCGCAACATGAATGTCTTTCCTGCGGGAAAGGATGAGTACATTCCAGAAAACGCATATTTTATGATGGGCGACAACCGGTTTAATTCAACCGATATGCGCCATACCACTGGTTTTAAACTGACTTCTGTTGATAAGAACGATGCACAATCCATTCGGTTTTACAGTAATGTCGAACCGAAATATGTCCCTGCAGAAAAGATACTCGGCACCACAATACTGCGGGTATTCCCCTTCTCACGATTTGGAGCTTTATAAATGCAATTGGAACCGGCGCAAGAACAGATTAATGCATGGTTTAAAAACCTTGGTTTTCCTTCTTTATTGATGCATGAGCCGAAAGCTCATTTTGACTTTACCACTGCCTCTCGCCGTATTCTGGTAGTCGGGCCGATGGGGTCGGGAAAAACGGAATATGCGGGACACGTATGGAGGGATGCGCAAGTAGCCCGTACCAAAAGCGGCGCAGTACAAAAACTGACCAGCGGAGCAAACTCTCAAAAAGACTTGTTTGACCCTGCAAGCGGTATCGGCTCGGCGGATAGGCGATATACCTTTTTTGCACGCTACAGCTTAGATAAAGAGCGGTTCCCAGACTATCCCGATGATGCCCTCGCCTATCGCGGCGGCTATCAGCGGTGTGGAGAAAATATTGCAACAGTCGGCAATTCATTTTCACTTGAAAAACTGTTGCAAGAAAATCCGCATATCGGTACATGGATTATCGATGAAGCAGCCTTCTACGACGAACGGCTCGCGTATGTGATTAAAAAAGAAAGCGATCGGCGCGGGCTTGTATTTGTTATGCCGACCCTGCTGTTAAACTTTCGCGGTGAAATTTTTAATGCGACGGCACGGCTGCTGGTAGAAACGGCAACGGAAATATATCCGTTCTCTGCCTATTGCGAACATCCCGACTGTCTGCAAAACGGCTACAACACCTATCGGTACTACATTGTAAACGGCGTTGAATGCCCTGCGCTCTATTTTGATCCGCTGATTATTATCGGCGGAGACCGCAAAAAAGAAGATCCTTTCGAGCCGAATTACTGTACCCGCTGTGACCAGCATCATTTTTTACCCGGTAAGCAGTATACGTTCTTTACGTTAAAACCGCTCGGAATAGAAGCAAGCAGAGGAAATATGCAGCCGCTTATGCAAGAACTGGCAGCAATTCAAGATGATATGGAGCATTCCGTATTGTTTAATACGTTTAAGACCGAATATCTTGATTGTGCCAATCCTTCTCCGGAACGGATGAATGCGCTCCGTGTTCCCTGCATTGCGGAACGGGCACTCATCTTCCTGTTTGCCGAACAGAATTTGCTCTCCGCAGATCAAATGCGCACATTAGTAAAAGAGCTGCACCTAAATAAGGAATATCTTGATAAGCGGCTGTCCGATAACAAACGGCCGCTTGTGTGGAACTGAGAGTGCATCAGGCCTATGTTAGAACTACTGTAATTTTAAGTATTTATGGTTTTATAAGTAGTTTATGTTATAATTTTTATGCTATAATTGAAACATGAGTAGATTTGACACAGCTTATTTAAGCAATGATGGTTCCTATACATTATTTTCTTTTAATAAGACTCGATTAAAATTTGTAGCACCGTATTCGCTGGAAAAATATGAAAAGGTTCTCCATTGGGATAATGGTTATCTTGAAGTATTAGCTAAATATACTCATAATTCTGAACCGGAAGAAGAATATATTGATTTAATCCCAATATTAAAAAATTTATATATTGAGGCAGAAGATTTTTTATCTGCAATCAAAAAAGTTGAGGTACGATATGCCTGATTTATATAAAATTGCTCATGAAGCAGATGTCATTGATAATGGTTTTGCATTTAAAAAAATTCCCGAAGGAATAAGCGTTTTTAATCTAAATAATGGTTACGGTGCCGCAGTGTTTAAACCTGATGGGACTTTGATAGAAACAAATATGGATGATATAGAAATAGCAGCTTCAAAAAAACATTTACAAAGCTGTTTAAAATATATGGAAGATTAATATGCCGAAATATTTTTCATTTAAGGTTGCCGGGTATTATTTACGGATAAAGAATTAAGAAAGATACAGGAATTTATCAAAGAAAAATATATTCAGATGTATGAAAAATGGTGTGAATACAGTCATGAAAGTTTTTATATTGGAAAATAAGTTCTAACACCCGCTTCAACGCCGCTGTCCGTGGTGCTGTTGGCAAGTATACATCCATGTACACTTTTTCCCGACATACGTCTGTGTATGTCGGGAAAAGGCGAGTTTTGTCCAAAACTCACCCCTGATTAATACCCCGCCCATCCTTGGGCGTTTTGACGATAAGTTTTTCTGACGAAAAACTTACTTCTGTATAGAACCACCGCCATCCGTGGCGCTGTTGACCAGTGTACGTCCCTGTACGCTGGTCAACGACGAGTTTTTGCGCAGCAAAAACGTCGCTGCTATATGGAACCACCGCCATCCATGGCGGTACTGATTTTATTTTTTGGGAAGATCGCTGCGGGTTTTAATGACCTGTAAGATGAGTCCGTAAGCGGCAGCTTCGTCTGCCGAAAGCCAGTAGTCGCGGTCGGTATCTTTAGCAACGTCCGCTACATCCTTACCGGTTTCTTCGGCGATAAGCGCATTTATTTTTACGCGGATTTTTTCAATTTCTTTTGCATGGATTTCGATATCCGTCGCAACCCCTTTGATACCGGATAACGGCTGATGGATAAGGTAGTGACTATTCGGAAGCCCAAGCCGGTAGTTCTTCGGCGCCGCTAAAAGAATAAGCGCACCTGCACTGGCTACCAATCCCATACCAATCGTATAAACCGGCGGCTTAATAAACCGGATCATATCAAAAATCGCAAAACCGGCATCAACATCTCCGCCGGGAGAATCGATATACACATAAATCGGTTTTGAAGCGGAATCGGCTTCAAGGATCAAAAGCTGACGGATAACCTTTTCCGCCAGTTCTTTATTCACTTCGCCCGACAGAATAATCTGACGGGTATTCAAGAATTTTTGCATCAGCTGCTCATTCGCACTATCGTTTGTTTTTTCTTTTGACGTTTCTTCCGTGTTATAAAAAGTATTCATTCATCCACCCTTTATAAATTTACAGCATTTCTCAAAATTTAATTCGATTTTCAGAAATGCCCTAGTAATGAAAATACGGTTGCTATAAAAACCGTTGACGTACTAACATACTAAAAAAACTCGCTTTAGTACAGCGTCAACTGCATAAGTGAACTGCATCAGCTGTCAACCGCACCGGATTATTTCTACAGCCGCGGGTCGGTGGGCTCACTTTCCATAGCAAGCACGCCGAATGCACTTTCGTGAATACGCCGGAGCGGTTCTTTCCGTACAAAGCGTTCGAGCGCTTCGATACCGAGGGCAAATTCCTGGAGGGCAAGACTCCGCTTTTTTGCTAATCCCCGTTTTTTAAGCCGGGTAAGATTTTCCGACTTGCAATATTCGGGTCCGTAGATAATCCTAAGGTATTCTTTCCCGCGGCATTTTACGGCAGGCTGCAAAAGCGTACCGTCCGTACCATAAGCGGTAAATTGATACGGCTTTACCACCATGCCTTCGCCGCCCTTACCTGTAAGCTCAAGCCACCACGCTACCGCATCGGTAATTTCCGCTTCGTTGTCCAAATGCACCATTTTATACGGCGTCAGTTTAAAAAGCGTGGAATCCGCACGGCAGATCTCGGCGATCTGTTCCATGTGCCATTGGTGGGTTTTATCGGCATGAACAGCCCCCTCCGTTGCTAAAATATGGAACGGTGCAAGTTTGTAATCATCGATGCCGGTAACCTCCCAGCAATAGGCGCGGTATGCGGAAACAAATTTTTCCGCTGCCTGCTTTTTCTCTGCAAAGGTATGCAGCATCTCCTGAGCGCCTTCTATACCGCGCTGTGCCGTTACACGCAGCACGGCTTCCGCTTCCGCAAGTGCATTGAGCGCCGCAGATCCCGTTGCCGCATATTGTGCCTGAATAAGGCTTTGCGCCTTTACCGACCACGGCATCAGCTCTGCATCCAGACACACCCAATCGGTCTGATGCTTTCCCCAAAAGCCTGAGCGGGTTAAGGTATCCCGCACTTTGGTTAGAAACGCTTGTTCGGTTTCAGGCTCATTAAAAAAGTTCCGCCCCGTGCGGGTATAACAGATACCGAATCCTTCCCCGGTAATACCGAATCGGTGCGCTGCGGTCTGTTCATCTTTGCAGATAACGAGTACCGCGCGGGAACCCATGTGCTTTTCTTCGCAAACCACCGCTTGAACCCCGCGGTTTTTGTAATAGCCGATTGCTTCGGCGGGATATTCCAAGAAGCCGTCGAGTGCGCTTGTTTCGCAGGGAGACATGGTAGGCGGCAGGTAGATAAGCCACTTAGGGTTTACCGCAAACCGGCTCATCGCTTCAAGGGCGGCAATGGAGTTTTCTTGCCGAATCAAAATGTTGTTTTTCAGCCGTGTTTGAACAATCCGCCGCCCCGTTACGTCTTCTATATCGAGCACATCATCATCTTGCTGCTGCAATGACATGATTGTATTGTGTGCAGTGTTGCTGCTATCCGCTTGCAGGTTTTTCAGCGCGTTGGATGCACCGTACACTGCCGCTATATTGACCGACGGCTGTACAGCTTCGTTGCTTGCCGGAACTTCTGCGATAGCGGCTTCGTGTATCAGTGCACTTCCGGTTCTGCAGCATTCAGCCTCAAGCGGCTTCACCGGTTTGCAATACATTGTGTGCGCCGGTACCGAAACGAGTTCCTCTTCGGGGTAACGCAGCGCGGTGAGGGAGCCGCCGAAAACACAACCTGTGTCAATATCGATGGTGTTGTTCAGCCATTGTGCGGATGGTACAGGGGTATGCCCATACACAACCTTTGCACGACCGCGGTATTCCGCTGCCCAGTTGTACCGCACCGGTAAGCCGAACTCATCCGTTTCTCCGGTGGTTTCTCCATACAAACAGAACGAGCGTACCGCTCCCGAACCGCGTCCCTGCATCTCTTCTTTGAGTCCCGCATGGGCAACCACGAGCTTTCCTGCATCCAACACATAGTGACTGACAAGCCCGTACAAAAATTCTTTTACATCGTTCTTGAATGCATCGGTTTCACCTTCAAGCTGCCGGAGTGTTTCAGCCAAGCCGTGTTTTTCCTGCACTGCCTTTCCGGTGAGTTTTTTGTGGAGCTTCATATCATGGTTGCCCGGAACACAGAGCGCTGTACCGCTTCTAACCATGCTCATAACCAGTTTGAGTACGGCGGGCGATGCGGGGCCTCGGTCAATCAAATCACCTAAAAAAATGACCGTGCGGTTTTCAGGATGACTGACTTTTAACCCGTAGTTGGTGCCGTCATCTGCTGTTTTTTCTATTATATACCTGAGTTTTTGCAGCAACTCAATCAACTCTTCGTAACAGCCGTGTACATCCCCGATAATATCGAAGGGGCCATGCAGCTCAGCCTTATCGTTATAGAGCTTCTCCCGCACAATCGCGGGCACGTTATCGGCCTCTTCTTCCGACCG
Source organism: Treponema sp. OMZ 857 (assembly GCF_024181085.1). Classification (NCBI taxonomy): domain Bacteria; kingdom Pseudomonadati; phylum Spirochaetota; class Spirochaetia; order Treponematales; family Treponemataceae; genus Treponema; species Treponema sp. OMZ 857. Next base: position 785,881 of record NZ_CP051147.1, on the reverse strand, counting down.
GAATGTGTAGAGTTTTTTAAAGCCTTCTTTTTTTATGCTCCGGAGGGAACGCTTTAAGTCCTGCAGCTGCCGCCGGATAACATGGGGCAGAACGTTCCGGTCTGTGCGTTGCTGATTTCTCGTTTCGCATAACTCCTGCGGCATATCAAAGACGATAGCAACAGGCAGTACGTGAAAGGAACGGGCAATGCTGATGAGTTTTTTCCGTGCATCGGGCTGAATATTCGTCGCATCTGCAACCGTGAGCAATCCTTTTTTCAACCGCATTGAAATAATATAGTAGAACAGTTCAAAGGCATCGTTTGAGGCTGCCTGATTATTTTCATCATTGGAAACAATACCGCGGCACGCATCCGACGAAACGATTTCATACTGGGCGAAATGTTTTTTAGCAAAGCTGCTCTTGCCTGAGCCGGAAGCGCCCACGAGCAGTACTAAGGCTGTTTTTGGTATTCTAATTTCCATACGTAAATACCGCCATTTGGGACGGTGCTCCTATGTTTTCTTCTTCTTCACCGACTGGGAAAAATGCAACCGTATAATTGTTTTCACGCGCAACCCGTTCCGCCCATGCTGCAAATTCCGAGCGGGTCCATTCAAACCGGTGATCGCTGTGCCGCACTTTTCCTGCTGAAAGATTTTCATACCGCACATTGTATTCCCGGTTCGGCGTAGTCAGCACAATGGTCTGAGGCTTTGCGTAGGTAAACAGCGATTTTTCCAACGCAGGCAAGCGGTTGGGATCGAGGTGTTCTATTACCTCAACAACGGCTGCGGCATCAAACCCGCTGAACCGTTTATCCCGATAGGTCAGTGAACTTTGAAAGAGCGAAATCCGCTCACGCTGCTTTTCAGGCATTTCTTCCCAGTGGAGTTTGTCTTGGCTTTTTTCTAATTCCGAATAAGAAACATCGGTACCGGCAATCCGGGTAAACTGCTTTTCTTTTAAGAGTAGTCTGAGCAGCTTGCCATCGCCGCAGCCTAAATCAATAACGCTTGCAGCCCCGCTCTGCTTCAATTTTTCTGCGACAAGCTTGAGCCGTATGTCATGGAGCCGCTCTTTTTTTGCTTTTTGCAGCTGAGTGTGAGCGGCAGCAGTATCTTCTATTTTCGTAAGTTCATCTTGCTCAGTCTCATCATCAGCGCTGGGTATGATGCCGTCTTCCGCTGCCTGCAGTACTTCAAAGGCGGAACGCACCAGCGATTTTAGGTTGATTAAATACCGCGAAACAATAATTTCCCGTTCAGGGTGCTGCTCACAGGGCTTCAGCATGAAAAAAGGATTTGAGCTCTAAAATTATCGTCGTAGATACAAGCGCGCTTGCCCATACTGAGCGTATCCATTTTAGAGAGCATCTTAATTCTGTTGTAGACAATTCTTCTGATAATAGCTAGGTTTTCTGCTGCATTCCGGTCAAGAACTGTGCACTCATCATCACAAAACAGGACATCTAAACACCAATGTAAGTTATTCTCTATCGCCCAATGACTGCGTACTCCCTTTGCAAATTGTTTTACATCTGTAAGACTCGTAATAAAATAGCGCCTTTCACGGCATTCTTTTCCTTTCCTTGTTACCATGCTTTCAACCATGCCGAATGCAGCAAGGTGCTTCCACTCTTTTTTATCTTCAAACCATCCTATATTGGTATCAAGGCTATATATTCGTCTCTCTATTCTCCCATGTCCTTTATCAAAGGTAGTATGGACGCTTCGAGTCGATGTTGCGGAGCTTGAGAAAAACTCCTTTACTTCCTGCTCCATAAGCGGATGATTTCCTTTAAGAGCTAGAATATAATCATTATCTTTTGCAATCTTTTTTACTATTTCTTTCTGACATAACAGTGCATCAGCGGTTATAATGGTTTCTTTTATTTTCAGTGCCTCTATGAGCTTCTTACTTATCGGTATTTCGTTTGTTTTCTCGCTGCTGCATTCCATCTGTCCGATAACGACTCCCAATTCATGGCTATAGGCGTGTAATAGATGTAATGGATCTATGCCGGCTTCTTTCAGCCCGCTTCCTCTGAGCGTTTTTCCATCTAAACTGACATAACTGCCCTCTGGAATATCAAGTTCTTCTTCTATCCAGCGGATAAATACACTTTGAAACTGTTTGGGATCTAATAGTCCCAATACCCGCCTTACCGTATCATATGAAGGCAGCCCGTTCGGCAGTTTAAGACCGATAACATCGCGCAGCCATTGTTCTTTCAGCCGGGCAAACTCTCGAATCCCATAGATGCTTCGCTCTCCGGCACTTACTCCACACATTACTACCGTCAGTATTTCACTGATCGAATGCTTTACTTTCCAGTCTTGACGACTGTCTTCTACTTGTTCAAATAATATCCCTTCCACCATAACATTACTTTACTATACTTTTCTTTCATGCTGAAGCCCTGGTGCTGCTCAAGCCAGCCCTTGCCCTTTTGCAGCAATTTTTCAACTTCATTCTGTGTGATAAAATAGTGTTTTTCGGTATCCAAAACAGGAATGAGTACATAGAGGTGGGAAAGCAATTCTTTCAGCGTCAGCGTATTTTTAAGCGTCAGGGTAAAATACTTTCCGTAGCCCCACGCGGGAAACTGCGTGTCGAGCAGGTGCCGTTCCGCTTCAACTGTGTACCCGAGCGGTTCAAAGATCCGTTTAATCAACAGTTCACCGCCCCGCGGCGCCGGCAGCACGGAAATTTTTGCGGTTAAGGCAAGCGGCATATCGATAAATTCAGGATGCTCTTTGCAGCTGCCGTTCATCGCACTCGAAAACGCCTTTGAAATTGCGCTGCTCATAAAAGAAGACGCAACATACGGCCGGTCGTTGACATACTGCCCCAGTAAAAAATCTTTCCCGGCAAAATTCTTTGCGTTGCGTACCATCCCGATGGGATCAATATCCAAAAGGAGAGCCGCTGTTACTTTTTCTTTTCTGCACTCCGGATAAAATATATATGCTGTGCCGACTGACAGCTCAGCCTGCTGTAATGTATCGGGATGCTTATGCATCAAAAAGCTTAAAGCTGCGGCATTCTCTCCTTCCGCCGTTATGGTTAATAACATAGATACTCCGTTTTCCAGTCTCTTATCGTTCGCGTTTGCTCATCAAATCCCGCACCAATCAGCACAATCTTCTTCCAGTTTTTCAAGATATAACCCCTTGAACAGCTCTTTTTGACCGAGAAAATATGCTGCTAATGTTGAGAGAAATAAGCTCTTGCCAAACCGCCGTTTCAGATTACCTCAAAAGTATCTCCACGCTGCCATTCGCTTAACGCCTGCTATTCGATTGATGCTTACTCCTCGGTAGAAGCGGCAATTTCTCCGTCGGCGAGTCTAATGCGGAGTTCACGGGCAGCTGCTGCATCCTGCGCACGGCGGAGTACAAGTCCCGTCTGCCGGTTGTAGACGATAGAATACCCTCTGTTGAGAATTTCTTGCGGGTTTGCCCCTTCAATGGTACGGGTCAGCAAGGCGAGCCGGTGCTTTGTGTCAGTCAGCCGCGCCTGCATTGTGTACAGCAGATTTTCTTTCGCATCGTCAAGGCGCATTAAAAGCGGCTGCTCGATACGGCGGAATTTCATTTCAAGCGACTCCGGTGTAAACCCTTTAATCGTAAGCCGTATTCTTTCCAAAGCGCTGCCGATACTACGCAGCATATCGGATTGTATTTGAGTAATGGTATCGGTAATTTCATCCAAGACCGGTACGGCAAGTTCGGCGGCGGCAGACGGCGTAGGCGCGCGTACATCCGCTGCAAAATCAGTAAGCGCCCAGTCAATTTCGTGCCCGACTGCGCTGATAACAGGAATATCCGAAGCGGCTACAGCACGGACAACAGCCTCATCGGAGAAGGGCAACAGGTCTTCCAAGGAGCCGCCGCCTCTTCCGATAATGATAAGCTCTCCAAGCTTATACCGATTGGCGGTTTCCAGCTGACGAGCTAACACAGGAGCCGCCTCCGCTCCCTGCACGGGAGCGGGAAGCACGGTAACACTTACCGTGCGGTTCCTGCGCGAAAGTACCGTGAGGATATCGCGCAGGGCGGCGCCCGTTGGGCTGGTAATCACGGCGATACGGAGCGGAAAAAACGGCAACGGGCGCTTCCTGTCTCGGTCAAAAAGGCCTTCGCGCGCAAGTTTCTGCTTCCGCTCTTCCAGCATTTTCAGAATAGCGCCTTCTCCGGCAAGCTCCATCGTTTCGACGATTATCTGGTACGAACCACGCTGCTCATATACCGACAGCGAACCTGATACGATAACCTTGAGTCCGTCTTTCGGCTCAAAGCCGAGCGTCCATGTTCGGCCTTTAAACATTACCGCTTGCAATGCGGCTTTTTCATCTTTTAGGGTAAAATAGAGGTGCCCGGTGCTTGAAGGGCGGCAGTTGGAAATCTCCCCCGCAATACGGAGGGAGGAAAAATTTTGCTCAAAAAGCGATTTGATAATGCCGGTAATCTCTTGTATCGAATATACGTGATCCATACCGGCATCATATCATAATATTATAAAAAATCTACGCTGTAACAAACCTACTTAAACAACGAGCGGGGAACAACAATTTCCGGCATACCGGAAGCATACGGCCCGACTTGGTATTGACTAAAGACAATGCGGACGGAATTTTTTTCAAGCTTAAAGACCGCAAAATTTTCTTTTGTAGGTTCCGTGCCTCTGTTAATCCAATCTTCGTCGGAGCTAAAGGTCTTCTTTTGAACTTGAGCATTCAGCTGTTTACGTGCCTCAGTTGAAAGAGCTGCAAGCCAGTCTTTTTTTGCCGGTTGCAAAGCTTCTTCCAATGAAAGCAGTTTCTTTGTTTGCTTGCTGTAGGTTATCGGAATAAGAGTGGTGCTGCCATGTGCTGCGCCGCCGGCATATTGATAGACAGTTAAGAGAAAACTGATATGCTTAGAATCTTCGTATACCGAGCTGCTGTCGATATTGAATTGAAAACCTTGCGGATAGGCGGGCGCTTCCGCAGAAAAGAATTCGCTGTTAAAGGCTTCAAGTGCCTTCTGAACAACATCGGAAACTTGGGCATTGAGAAGAGGTTCTTTTTCAAAAACGGGATAGTCGATGTCGGCCTCATAGCTGATTCCCTGCTTCTTGTTTTTATCTTTATCCTTCGCATAGACAGCAAACGCCAAGCAGCATAGCACCAAAATAAAACCGACTGTTGCACTTATACGTAAAGTGCGGCTAAAATTCTTCATATTATTCTCCTGTAAGGTTGTTAATCGTGTGTACCGTACTCATAGGGAGTCCTTACGGCTTTCTCTCCTTTTCATGCATATTGTACACATGATATCTAAAACATCCGTAAGATATAAAAGGTTACCGCAGATCAAACGCATTAGGTTGTTTTTTTAACAACCCGCTGACAACCATATTGAGTCCGGCTGGTATTTAAAGTAAACTACCGCTATGGCAGGAAATACATTCGGAACGATCTTTACAGTTACTACCTTCGGCGAAAGCCACGGAGCCGCAATCGGCGTTGTCGTCGATGGGTGCCCCGCCGGTGTTCCGCTGGAGCTTGAAGATTTTACCGCTGCGTTTAATACGGCACGGCCTTCGGGTACTTTTGAAACCGCGCGGCGGGAACCGAATATACCCGAAATCCTTTCCGGCGTATTTGAAGGCAAAACCCTCGGAACGCCGATTGCGGTGCTTTTGCGCAACGCCGATGCGCGTCCGCATGACTACGAAGCACTAAAAGACATATACCGTCCCGGTCATGCGGATTTTGCCTACGAGGCAAAATACCGACGCCGCGACTGGCGCGGCGGCGGACGCGCATCGGGGCGTGAGGCTGCTGCACGGATTGCCGCCGGTGTTATCGCAAAAAAAGTGCTGGCACATTGTTCGATACCGTATTCTGTGCAGTATACGGCGTGCAAGGCTGACGGTAAACTGCTGGACGGCACATCCGCTGACGGAGAAAACCGCCCACAGCATGGCACCAGCCTTCCAATCACCATTGAAACTTCAGCAATAGAAATTGCAGGTATCCCCTGTAACCCAATCTCTGCAACGGATGAACTCCCTTCGGAAATAAATAGTAAACTCGCAGCTATTAAACAGGCAGGTGATTCCGCCGGAGCTATTGTACAATGTACGGTACGGAATGTTCCCGCCGGCCTCGGCGAGCCGGTCTTTGATAAGCTTGAAGCAGAACTTGCAAAGGCGGTGCTTTCCATCGGCGGCGTTAAGGGCATTGCATTCGGTGCAGGCTTTCAGCTGGCGCGTATGTCCGGTTCGGAAGCAAACGCTCTCGATAAAAATCATCACGGGGGAATTGCCGGCGGTATCTCCGACGGAAAAGATATTGTATTTCAGGCAGTCATAAAACCGGTGCCTTCAATCGCGCAAAAACAGATAATGGAAACCGCAAGCGGAGACCGCATAAGTCATGCTATTACGGGACGGCATGATGTCTGCCTCTATCGGCGGGTTATGCCCGTTATCGACGCGATGGTTGCCATTGTGCTTGCGGATATGATGCTTCGGCAAGGAGCAGCTCAAATCTTAAAAGTTTAATTAAATCGATATCGGATTGTAGCACTATTGAATTGTAGTGTCGTAGTAAATAATGAGAAAGATAAAATGGACGATACTGGGTTTGAACCAGTGACTTCTACCGTGTGAAGGTAGCACTCTACCGCTGAGTTAATCGTCCTTTACGAAACAACGGAGCGAATGTAGCATATTTTCGGGGTTTAGGCAAGCGTTTAAAATATTCCTGTTGCGGTTGCCCTTTCCTATCAATGTGCCCGTGTAATGCTCATTTCTTGTGAACTCTTGTAACGTATTTTGCATCTTGTTATAATATTTCAGTAATATATTTCACACGAAGGAGTTGCGAATGAAACCGCTATTACATATAGAAAATTTACATCTATCGGTGAATGAAAAGCCGATTTTGCATAATTTGAACTTGACCATCAACGCAGGCGAGGTACACGTGGTTATGGGGCCGAACGGCGCCGGAAAATCCACGCTTGCTGCAGCGATTGTCGGGAATCCCGTCTTTCAGGTAAATCAGGGTTCAATTTTCTTTAATGGAGAATTACTCAATGATCTGCCCGTTTTTGAGCGGGCGCGGAAAGGTATCTTTCTTTCTTTTCAAAATCCCGAAGAAATTCCGGGCTTAAAAGTAGAAGAATTTCTCCGCGCTGCAAAGGAAGCCGTCACCGGTAAAAAAATCCCGGCGCTCACCTTTCATAAAGAACTGATGCGTTTAATGCAAACGCTCAGCATCAATCCCGAGTATGCAGACCGCAGTTTGAATGTGGGCTTCTCCGGAGGCGAAAAAAAGAAGAACGAAATATTACAGCTCGCGGTGCTCCAACCCAAGCTCGCTATTCTGGACGAAACGGATTCAGGTTTGGATATCGATGCCACCAGAATTGTATTTGAGGGCGTTGCAAAACTGAAAACGTCGGATATGGGTATTTTAATTATCACTCACCATAGCAAGGTACTCGACTATCTTAAACCCGATCATGTACATGTCTTAATTAACGGTTCGCTGGCAAAAAGCGGCGGTATCGAGTTGGTAGAGCATATTCAAAAGCACGGATACGCAGGGATGTAGGAGCGGCTATGAGTAATGATTTTAGAGATTCCCGCTCGCCCCTGTTCCAAACGCGGAAGCGCACCTTCATCTCCGATATTGAGCGGGGCATTTACGATATAAAGGATAAAATCGATTATCAGTATTCCACCGGTGTCGGTTTGAACGAAGACGTGGTGCGGAAGATTTCCGCCCGCAAGCTGGAACCCAAGTGGATGCTTGACCTCAGGCTGCAATCTTTGCAGTATTTTTTTGAACGGCCGATGCCGGACTGGGGCGCCGATATTTCCGACCTCAATATTCAAGAGATTATCCATTATATAGTTTCGGACGAAAAGCCGATGGCGACCGACTGGGATCAGGTACCGGAAGAGATTAAGCAAACCTTTGACCGGCTCGGTATTCCCAAAGCGGAGCAAACCTCGCTGGCGGGCGTCGGCGCGCAGTATGATTCCGAAGTGGTATATCACAGCTTACAGAAAAACCTTGCAGACCAAGGGGTTGTGTACCTCGATATGGAATCGGCGGTACTGCGTTACGGTGATCTTGTCCGCGAGCATTTTATGAAGCTGATAAAGCCCAACGATCATAAGTTTGCCGCGCTGCACGGTGCGGTATGGTCGGGCGGCTCGTTTGTGTATGTACCCAAGGGCGTCAAGGTCGAACTCCCGCTGCAATCTTATTTCAGACTGAACGCGAACCAATCAGGGCAGTTTGAACACACGCTGATTATCGTCGATGAAGGCGCTTATCTGCACTTTATCGAAGGATGCAGCGCACCTAAGTACTATAAAAATGCACTCCACGCGGGCGCCGTCGAGCTGTATGTTGGCAAAAAGGCGACCATGCGCTATTCCACTATTGAAAACTGGTCGCGGAACCTCTACAACCTGAACACCAAACGGGCAATCGTAGAAGAAGACGGCGCTATCGAATGGGTGTCCGGCTCGTTCGGCTCGCGCGTAACAATGCTCTATCCTATGAGTATTTTGAAAGGTGACCGCTCGCGCTCCGAGTTTACCGGCGTTACCTTCGCTTCCGCAGGGCAGTGTCTCGACACCGGTACTAAAACTGTCCATATCGGAAAGAACACCGTGTCCGAAATGCACTCGCGCTCTATTGCGAAAAACGGCGGCGAATCCAACTACCGCGGCTTGCTGGTTATCGGTAAGGATGCAACCGGCGCGAAGGCGCTCGCCGAATGCGAATCCCTGATGCTGGATAACGAGTCCCGCACCGACACCATCCCGATTATCGAAAACCATACCGACGATGCCGACATCGGACACGAAGCAAAGATCGGACGCATTAGCGATTCGATGATTCTGTACCTAATGCAGCGCGGCCTCGACGAAGCGACGGCTAAATCCTTGATTATCAAAGGCTTTGTCGAACCGATCTCCAAAGAGCTTCCGCTCGAATATGCCGTCGAGCTGAATAACCTTATTTCCATTGAGCTGGAGGGGACGATAGGCTGATGAGAAACGACAACTATTTTAAACGGCTCGATTACCATATACAGGATGTACCGGTGGCTCCTTTTTCCGGTATCTTTTTTCATACGGAATCTAAGACTGCGCAGTATCTGCCGATTGAAGACTTCCTCAAAACATGCAGTGCGGAGCAGGTTGCAAAAATATTCAACACCGAAAAGTCTCCGCGCGAAAAAAACTGCGGACTGGGAAAGCGTTTTACCGATGAGGTGCAGGCAAAGCGGAACAGCGGCTTTTACCTCAAAATTGAAGCTGATAAAGCTGAATACGCTAAGAACAGACCCGAAGCGATGCAGGACTTTTTCGTGCGCTTCACCGTTGACGCGGCTCATTCCGTATTGTTTGACCAGAGCTATATCGACATAGCGGATAACGCTGCGGCGCGGCTCATCCTGTACTTCGATACCGACGAAAAATCCCCCGCGCTGCAATCGTATCGGAACGGACTTATCAGTATTCGTGTCGGGAAACATGCCGCAGTCGAAATTATCAAAATTCAGAACTTTGCAGACACCGCGCTCAACTTTGAAACGGTGCGGATGGATGTCGGCGAAAGAGCACGGGTAACCGTTCACGACATACAGCTCGGTTCGCAAAAAAGCGGTGTGTCCTATTCTTCCTATATGCAGGAAGATTGGGCGGAAGTGTATATCTTCCCGCTGTACTTTGTCGATAAAACGCGCCGGATGGATCTTGAACATAATCTGATTATCAACGGTAAGAGTACGCTGTCGGAGATAAAAGCCCGCGGTGCGCTGAAAAACGAGGCGCATAAGGTTTTCCGCGGCAATATTTTCTTGAATAAGGGCTGCTCAGCCTCCGTCGCTCGCTTTGCGGATAACAGTATCATGCTCGATAAAAATGCCGTCGGCGCGAGCATCCCGACTATCTTCTGCGATGAAGATGACGTTATCGGGGAGCATGCCGCGAGCTTTGCCGCCATCGATAAAGAAAAACTCTACTATTTAATGAGCCGCGGCTTCGACGAGCTCAGCGCAAAAAAGCTGATTATCGACGCTGCATTCCGCCCCGTCTTTAATAGTATTCCTGATGAGGCAATACGGAACCGGCTCAACGCAGAATTTGATGCACGCCTATCAACGCAGATTCAGGCGCAAGCGGATAAAACGGCTGCATTCAAAATTGGAACGGCGACATCCGGCACCGAAACAGCGGCGTCAGACAGTGCTCAAAGCAAAATGGGAGCGGCACATGTATAAGCAATACTTCCCGTTGCTGCAAAATCGGAATATTCACTATTTGGATGCTGCTGCAACTGCGCAGCGTCCGCAGGCAGTGCTCGACGGCGTACAGGCGTACTACACCCGCAGCAACGGAAACGCAGGGCGCGGCTCCCATACCCTTGCGATGGAATCCTCCGCACTGATTGAAGCTGCCCGCACTGCGGTAAGCGGTTTTATCGGCGCCGACGATTCCGGCGAGGTCATTTTTACCAAGAATGCGACCGAATCGCTCAATATTATTGCATACTGTTACGGATTAGAGCAGCTCCATGCCGGCGATGAAATAATCATTTCGATTGCAAACCATCACGCAAATCTTATTCCGTGGCAGTTCGTTGCACGGAAAACCGGCGCCGCGCTGCGGTATGTCTACCTTGATGAACACGGCAACTTCGACATGGCGGGTTTTAAAACCCTGCTCGGCAGCCGCACCAAGATTGTAGCGGTAACCGCCGCCGTCAATACCACCGGCGTTGTCTTTCCGGTACAGGAAATCATCACGGAAGCGCATAAGTACGGCGCCGTCGCTGTTATCGATGCGGCTCAGTCCATCGCGCACTTTCCGCATGATGTTGCGGCATGGGATTGCGACTTTCTCGCATTTTCGGGGCACAAGCTCTATGCGGAGTTCGGCGCCGGAGTGCTGTATGCCAAGCGCACGCTTATCGAAAAAATGCCGCCCTTCCTTTACGGCGGCAGCATGATTGAATTCGTCGGCGAGCAAACCAGCGAATTTAAAGCGGGCGGTGCAAAGTACGAAGGCGGCACCTTAGATGCCGCTGCGATTCATTCTTTACAGTTGAGTATCGACTTTTTGAAAAAGCTTGGACTTGAGGAAATACATCGTTATGCGGAAGGATTACACCGCTCACTCTTAACTACTTTAAAAAGCCTCGACTTTGTAGAAGCGTACTATACTGATGCGCAGCGGCGGGTACCAACCGTCGCCTTTAACGTTAAAGACGTCCATTCGCACGACACTGCGTATATTCTGGATGAACAAGGCGTTATGGTCAGAAGCGGACACCACTGCACGCAGCCGCTGATGGACTACATGGGTATCAACTCCTGCTGCCGCGCAAGCCTCGGTATCTACAACACGCAGGAAGACATCAATGCCCTCGCTGCTGCCCTCAAAAAAGTGTACGAAATCTTTAAGCGATAGATTGCGTAATGAGTGATGAACTGACTCTTTTTTTTGGCGGAGATATTTGCGGAACGCTGGGCGTTGATATTGCAGTACGGATAATACCGGAGCTGCTCAAGGCTGAAAAACTTGATTTTATCATCGTAAACGGAGAAAATGCGGCGAAAGGTTCCGGCATAGAATTGGAACAGGCCGAGCGGTTATTCGCTGCCGGGGTTGATGTTATTACCGGCGGGAATCACAGTATGGAGCGGTTTGACTTGCGAGCCGGTTTCGGACAGGAACCGCGGATACTGCGCCCTGCAAACTACCCGCTTGCGCCGGGCAGCGGTATCATCACCGTGCGTAAACCTCAAGGGACGTTGACGGTACTGAATATCCAAGGAAGAGAAAACATGCGCCCAATCGATTGTCCCTTCCAAACGGCTGACCGTTTATTAGCGGAACAGGCTGACGGCATAGTTATGGTGGATTTCCATGCGGAATCGGTACAGGAAAAAGAAGCGCTCGCGTATTATCTTGACGGGCGTGTTTCATGTGTATTCGGCTCGCACACCCATACACAAACCGCCGATGAACGCATCCTTGCGGGCGGCACCGGCTACATTACCGATGCAGGTATGATAGGGGCATTCCATTCGATCATCGGCAGCTCTATTGAAGCTGCTGTAGCCCGAAGCCTCACACTGACCCCGCAAACCTTCAACATACCGGAAAGCGGAGAAGCGATATTCTGCGGCATTATTGCAAGGGTATCATTGGAAACAAAAAAAACGCTTTCGTTAAAACGGGTATATAAGGCGGGTATCTAAAGACCGGCAGTTCTGCATGATGAAACCGCTCGACCGGTCGGTATTTCCTAAAATATGTTCTTATTGATGCGGAGGGAAAAATACCCCGACTTTGCATCCATCGGGGTATGGTGATTACCTGCTTGTTAGAGCAATGCCAGTATCTTGGCTTTATCAATAAATCCGAGAGAGCGTTTAACTTCTTTTCCGTTTTTGAAAAGGATAAGCGTCGGAATACTGGTAACGCCGAATCTTACTGCAAGATCTTGCTGTTCGTCTACATTGACCTTCGCGAGAACGGCTTTTCCGTTAACTTCCTTTTCCGCTTCTTCAAAAACGGGACCAAGCATCTTACAAGGCCCGCACCACGGTGCCCAAAAATCTACCAATGCCGTTTCAGCATTATTGATTGTTTTATCAAAATTTTCCTGATTTAAATGTAGTACAGCCATACCAATTTCCTCCATAAAATATGAACTGAGCTATTTACCGGTTAACCGGTATTTATCAGTTCAGACATTGTTAAGATACAAAAAAAGAACGCTATCGAATAGAGGATATGCATTCTTTTCTTATACAGAATGCAGCACAAGCCATAAGATATAATATTCCGTATAAAGTCTTAGTGCCCCTTTATTTTTTACTTTTGCCAAACCGGGCGTACTGACAATTGCATCCGCCAGATTACGAATACGATCGGAAGTTAATTTTAAAAAAGACTGCGTCTTATGCGCTATCTTTACTTGATCTCTGATAAAAGAGTTCACATCCTCAGTATTTTGCTTTCTAATTACCGGATCGATAATCGTATTCCACAAATCGAGCTGTTCAATAATGCAATCCTGTAGACTTTTATTTTCAGGAATAAATTCAGCCTGCAGTTCGCTCGCAATTTCCCGCGGTGAAACTTTTTTATTCGTGGTTCCCGGTTGCTGCGGTAAAGATCCTGACTTAGAATTTCCCGACCGAGCGGTGTGACGAGACTTCTTGGGGCGCATAAAAAAAGCGATGATAGAAGATAAAATAGGAATCGTATACCAGAAAGGCAAGAGAATTTTTGCATCGGTTAAAAGTTCTTGCCTGTTCATCATAAATAAGTCGGTATAGGACAATAACCGGTCACGGGAAAATATTCTCCGAATTTCTGCAGCCTGATGTTCCGTAATACGTTTGTCGGCTGAAAGCATAGGAATAAACGGGGCCCCTAGTAATGCATACAATACCGGTACGTATTCCGCACATAAGGTCTTTAATAACTGATTAAACGCCGAATCGGTGTGCATCGCATCGGATTGTTCAAACCGTATCAGTTGTTGATACCATTTCTTTAAGCAAACATCCCGTAATTTTTTCCGGTTATCGTTTACCAGTGAGATAATCAACGGCACCGTTTTATCCAACATGATATAATACCGCTCTCCATCAGGAGTTTTGAAGCTAAGAAGGTCGGGTAAATTAGTATCGCCGTCAGCAGCAGTTTTTTCCTGTATATATTCTTCAAGATCCTCTTGACTATATTGCCCGAGCAGCGGTACCCCGCGGGAATCTTTAAAATTAACAATGGCAGCCTTATTAAAATAATATGGAGGCTTTTGAAGTGCCAAATCAAGATTCTTTAGTGCTGTTTCCCGTTGAAGCGACTGCTGCGTCTTATTCCGGTAATAGTTATTCAGGTATTCAATAATAAAGATAGCCTGCAAAATGGTGATTTCATCGCTCATTTTTTCGGTTTTCTTCGAAAATTCCTGTTTTACAACCGAGCAAAGATAGCTCCAATACAAATATACATCGCCTGATTTTTTCAACGTATACATGGCTTCGGAAGAATGGGCTTGAATCGTAAGAATAAACTTTCTAATGGAATATTCTTTTCCGGGGTTTGCTGTTATCAACTTCTTTTGAATAAAATCCCGTAATTCATCCTTCTGAAAAAAGAAGCGTAATTTTGCAATCGCAAGATCAAGCATCTGATCGGTAGAAAAATTCCCCGGGAAGATAAGCGGAGGTGTGTCATCCGGAAACATAAGTTGATACAGAAAGGTATTGTTTTCAGCTTCCGGCTGCAGTTCGGTAAAATCGGTATTAATCCTGATATAACGAAGAAACCGTTTGGAAAAATTCTGCGGTATCGCGCTGGCAAGCGGAAAAGGCAATTCCGGCTTTTCCCGAATCGTCTCGTATTGACGGGTTACCTTATCGAGGAAATAGAACGGAACAAAGACAACTTTACCCTTCCGTTTATCGTCAATAAGCTCTACTTTTCCTTCCGATTCAAGAGCTTCCAGTTCCGTTACCAATCTTGTTTCCGATATATCAATGAAAGAAGCAAGATCCGGCTTTTCAGCTATATTTCTTTGAGCATACTTTCGTAAATAATCGGTTAATTCGCTAATCCCCACAAATGGACTATTAAAACGCAAAGCATAAGTGCGCAAAATATCCGGGAGTCTTACACTAACAGCCATTTGTTTTTTATTATCGCATACTTTTTCTAATTGAACAAGAGCAAAAATCACAGGGTAAACGCATCAAGCCGTTTTTTAACAACCCCGCAGAAAAATTGATACTATTCGACCGGAACTACCAAGGATGGCAGTGGTTCCATACAGTAGTGATGTTTTGTGCGTGCACAAAACTCATCTTCAACTGTTGTACACGGATGTACAACAGTTGAAGATGGTTCAAATGGTCTCACAGTCTCAATTTTTCCGCGGTTTTTATCTACTCTGCCTGATGCGTTTACCCCTTTGCTAGAAAAATCTGCGGTGTTTAATTGAGTTGTAAATGCAGAATAATGGTTCTGCCTCCATCGTCACACACTTTCATCGCGATACGGGTATACAGCTTTAATTTACGCTTTAACATCTTCCGTGCGGTAGTATAAAAGGAACGCTGTTCTATGAGTTCCATGCCGCATTTTTGCGCAAAGGCAGAACCGTCATCTACATAAAAATACATCTGCGCTGAAGTGTTACCTGTTTTTTGTACATACTTATTGGCATACTTTATACCGATTGCATTTGTCGCATCAAAAATTACTTCCCCCTTCGGGAAGCGCTCCTTAATCGCGGATAAAAAAGCCAGCACTTTTTCTTCGCGGAAATACTGAAAGACGCCGGATACAATCAACAAGGACGGGATAGAAGTGTCAATACCATCCGTCCACTCCAGCTTAAAAATATCCGCATCGATCAGCGTTTCGTTTTCTCTTGTATTCAAAATATTTTTACGCAACGCTATGACTTCGGGTAAGTCAATTTCGTAAAACGGAGCTTTGATTTCAGGTAATCTAAACGCGGCGGTTTCCAATCCGGCTCCAAGATTAATGATATTACATTTTTCATGCTTGGCATAAAAATTTTTTATCATCTCGTCAAAATTATAATAGCGAGCGACCGAAGCCAGCATCGTATATTGAGACGACGATTTCCAAATCCGCTCAAATGTTCCCGCCGGAATTTTTGATTCCAACGACAAAGCCGTTTCATCATAAAAATATTCAGGAAAATGTTTAGACGCATAGATCCGCGCAGCCATCGGTATCAACATCGTATCGGCCACGCCGTTAAATTCATTCATAATTACCTCCGCTCAGACTCTGACAGGAAATGCTGAAAAATCTAAGATCTCTGTTTTTTAACACTCTAAATGCTCCATTCCTGTTTATTACATATACAAATTCAATTGGGATTTTAAGTCAAGAGGGGGCAACATTTTTATCCGGTAAGGCTGGTATGCATCCTTGAACTTGCATAATTGCCTGAACCGCTTTATAGTATATCATAGCATGAAAAAATATATTTTATCGTTTGATCAAGGGACAACCAGTTCCCGCGCTATTTTATTTGATAAAGCAGGCACGATTATCGCTACTGCACAACAAGAGTTTACTCAGATTTTTCCTAAGTCCGGATGGGTGGAACACGATGCTATGGAAATTTGGGGGACACAGAGCGGTGTTGCCCGGCAAGTATTGGAAGAAACCGGAACGCGCCCCGATGAGGTTGCGGCAATCGGGATTACCAACCAGCGGGAAACCACCGTCGTGTGGGATAAGAATACCGGAAGACCCGTGTACAATGCGATTGTGTGGCAGTGCCGGCGTACTGCTTCAATCTGCGACGAACTTAAAGCAAAGGGATGGACGGATACGATACGGAAAAAGACAGGCCTGATTGTCGACGCCTATTTTTCCGGCACGAAAATAAAATGGATACTTGATAATGTAGCCGGGGCACGCGAGCGGGCGGAACGGGGAGAACTGTTATTCGGGAATATCGACACGTGGCTTATCTGGAATTTAACCCGCGGCAAGGTACACGTTACCGACTATAGCAACGCATCCCGCACCATGCTGTTCAATATCAACACCCTGCAATGGGATGATGAAATTCTGACGGAACTGAATATTCCGCGTTCGATGCTGCCGGAGGTAAAACCGTCGAGCTGCGTGTACGGCAAAACCGATGAACGCACCTTCGGCGGCGCCGACATCCCCATTGCAGGAGCCGCGGGAGATCAGCAGGCGGCGCTGTTCGGGCAGGCGTGCTTCGAAGCAGGCATGGCGAAGAACACTTACGGCACCGGCTGCTTTATGCTGATGAACACCGGCACTGCGCCGATTATCTCGAAGAACGGGCTGTTAACGACCATTGCGTGGGGCATCGAAGACACGGTAACTTACGCACTTGAAGGAAGCATCTTCGTAGCGGGAGCAGCCGTGCAATGGCTGCGGGATCAGCTCAGACTGGTGTACGACGCCGCCGAAACGGAGTATTACGCAGAGCGGGTAGAAGATACCAACGGCGTATACGTTGTGCCCGCCTTTACCGGCCTCGGCGCTCCGTATTGGGATATGTATGCGCGCGGTGCGATTGTGGGCTTAAGCCGCGGCACCAAACGGGAACACATTGTCCGCGCCACCCTTGAGTCGATTGCCTATGGGACACGGGATGTCCTTTCCGCAATGGAAAAAGATTCCGGCATCACGCTCAAGGCGCTGAAAGTAGACGGAGGCGCGGCGGTCAATAATTTTTTGATGCAGTTCCAAGCCGATATTTTGAATGTACCGGTACACCGTCCGCAGGTGCTGGAAACAACCGCACTCGGCGCCGCATACTTGGCGGGACTCGCAGTCGGCTTTTGGAAAGATATGGAAGAAATTAAACGCAACTGGGCAGTAGACCGCGCATTCACCGTGCAGATGGACGAAGCGGCGCGGACACAGCGCTATACCGGTTGGCAAAAGGCGATAAGACGTGCCATGAACTGGGAAAACTAACTCATGTATGATGTGATTATAATCGGCGGGGGTGTTGTCGGGTGTGCTATTGCACGCGAGTTGTCGCAGTACCGGCTGAGTATTGCTCTGCTCGAAAAGCATTCGGAGTTTTGCGAAGGTTCCTCCAAGGCAAACAGCGCTATTGTGCACGGAGGCTTTGATGCAAAGCCGGGCACATTAAAAGCCCGCCTCAATGTGCGCGGAAACGAGTTGATCCGCCGTCTTGCGCCGCAGCTTCAGTTTCATTTTAAACAGATAGGTTCGTTAGTTGTCGCCTTTTCAGATGAAGATATGGAGGAAGTTAAAAAGCTCTATGAACGGGGCATTGCAAACGGCGTGCCGGAGCTTGAGATTTGGAATCGGGAAAAGACCTTAGCGGAAGAACCGAACCTTTCGTCCGAAACGAAGGGGGCGCTGTTTTGCGGGACTGCCGGTATCGTGTGTCCCTTTGGCATGACGTATGCCTTTATCGAAAATGCGGTAGAAAACGGCGTTGAGCTGATATGTGATGCCGAGGTAACCGGCATACAAAAAATCAGGAGCGGCACAAAGATGGATGGCGCTGCCGTTCAAACACAGGATACCGCCGTTCACGCTGTAACTGCACAAACGTCGGCGCAAGAACATGCTTTTTCCGTAACGACATCGCAGGGAATTTTTACTGCGCGATATGTTATCAACGCCGCAGGACTCTACGCGGATAAGATTGCCGCGATGATCGGCGATTACGATTATGCTATCAATCCCCGCAAAGGTGAGTACCGTGTGTTGGATAAGGTATGCGGCGATCTGGTGCATCACGTTATCTTTCAGGCGCCGACCAAAATGGGCAAGGGCGTTCTGGTAACTCCCACCTATGATAACAACCTTTTGGCAGGACCGACGGCGCAGGACGTTGACGACCGCGAGGATACTTCGACAACGCTTGCCGGTCTGAACAAGATCGACAGTTCCGCAAAAAAATCGGTACCGGCGCTCGACTTCCGAAAAACCATCCGCACCTTTACCGGCGTGCGCGCCCGTCCGAGTACCGGCGACTTTATGATCTATGCTTCAAAGTATGCAAAGGGATTTATTCACGCCGGAGGCATCGAATCTCCCGGATTGAGCTCTGCGCCGGCAATCGCCGAATACGTTGCGGAGCTTTTGCAGTATGCAGGAGCGGAGCTGATAAAAAAGCCGCACGTTGTTACTGCACGGAAGGGTATCCGTCAGTTTTCCGCCCTTTCCAACGAAGAGCGGGCAGCCCTAATTGCGGAAAATCCGCTCTACGGACGGATCATCTGCCGCTGCGAAACGGTAACGGAGGCGGAAATCGTCGAAGCAATCCGCCGTCCTGCCGGAGCGCGTACCGTTGACGGTGTTAAGCGGCGGGTACGTCCCGGAACAGGACGCTGTCAAGGAGGCTTTTGTACGCCGCGCGTTTTGGAAATCCTCAGCAGGGAATTACAGCTGCCGATGGAAAACATTGCCAAATCGGACAGGGGTACGGAGATCGTGTTGGGAAGGTTAAAGAACATCGCAGAGAGTGAAATCCCCAGCGGTAATCCCTCAAAATCTTAAACGGAAAAAGAACATGATGAAATATGATGTTGTAGTGATCGGGGGCGGCCCCGCAGGGTTGGCAGCAGCCCTCGCCGCGCGGGAAACCGGCGTGAAAAAAATTCTGATTATCGAACGCGACCGCGAATTGGGCGGCATCCTCAATCAATGTATCCACGCCGGCTTCGGCTTGCATGAATTTAAAGAAGAACTGACCGGGCCGGAATATGCGCAGCGCTTTATTATGCAGACTGCACAAACGGATATTCAAGTAATGCTGAATACGATGGTACTCGATATTTCGCCGGAGCGGGTTATCACTGCGGCAGGGACGGACGGGCTGAAAACCATACAGGCCGGAGCTGTTGTGCTTGCGATGGGCTGCCGCGAACGCACTGCGGGCGCGATTGCCGTAAAAGGGTACCGTCCGGCGGGTGTATATACCGCGGGCATGGCGCAGCGGATGATGAACATGGAAGGCTGCCGCATGGGGCGCGAGGTTGTCATTTACGGCTCCGGCGACATCGGCCTGATTATGGCGCGGCGTATGACGCTCGAAGGTGCAAAGGTAAAAGCCGTCGTAGAGATTATGCCGTTTTCGAGCGGACTCAACCGGAATATCGCCCAATGTTTGGAAGATTACGGTATACCGCTTTTGTTAAGCCATAATATCAGCTTTATCCACGGAAAGAACCGGCTGGAAGGTGTTACCGTTTCGCAAATCGATTCGCATTTTAACGAAATTGAAGGCACGCAAGCGTATTATCCCTGCGACACACTCCTCCTTTCGGTAGGTCTGATCCCTGAAAACGAACTTTCGGTAAAAGCCGGTGTCACACTCGACCCAATTACCAACGGACCGATGGTTGACAGCGCGATGCAAACAGAGATACCGGGAATATTCGCCTGCGGTAATGTGCTGCATGTACACGATATCGTTGATTTTGTAACACGGGAAAGCAGAATCGCCGGAAAACACGCAGGGCTGTACGCGCTCGGCGCTCTACCCGATTCGGTTTCCGTTCCCTGTACGCCCGGCAAAGGTATCCGCTATGTGATGCCGCGCAAGGTGTTGACGCACATGCCCGACGGGGTAAACCTCTTCATGCGAGTGGATGCCATCTATCAAAATGCCACCGTATCAGTGAAATCGGGAAACACGGTGCTTGCAACAAAACGGATTGCCCGCATGATTCCCTCCGAAATGATCAACATACCGTTGAGCGCCGAAAAGATACGTTCCTTGACGGAACCTATCACCGCAGAAGTTACGGCGCAGTAATAGGGTGTTGGCCGGACGCAACGCGCGTAGAAATCAGGATATCGGTATTGATGATAGTATGATAACCGTTAATGCATACAGTTATACAATAATTACGGTACATACGCAAAAGACTCTATGACAATAAAAGAATTTGAGAATAAATATTGGTACATGAGTGAGCTCAAAGCATTGGCTAAATCGCTTAAAATTCCTTTTGGTTTAAAAATACGAAAGGATCAGCTTGAAAAGATGATTATTCAGTTTTTGGAAACCGGAACGGTGAATAAAAAAAATAGTTATCGGAGTAAAAGCCGGAATAGAGATATATTGAATAGTCATACTTATGTTGAAAATTTTAGCAACAAAAAAGAAACATGGGAATTCATACATAGTGAAATGGACAAACGGATTCCGGGATTACAACCGAAATCAGGGGCAAAATATTGGCTTAATCGATGGATTGAAGATAAACTTTCTGATGGTGAAAAAATAACTTATAATGATGTCATTTGTGAATATATTCGGTTAAACAAAACCAAAGGAAAACTTCCGCAAATTCCATCCTGTAAATTTAATAACTTCATCAGTGATTATCTGGCAAATGAAAAAAATGCAACAAGAGAAGCGGCTTTAGACGCATGGAATAAGCTAAAAGATATTAAGGCAAAAAAAGATTATATAACGTGGAAAAAGATCAACAACCCTAACGCAGAGATAAATATAGAGAAAATGTAATCTTCCTTCTGCTCGTGCGAAAAAAAATATCCTAATGTCGGTAAAACTTAGAGATGGCTGTGGGTGTTTTCTCAAGCACACCGATTTGTCTTTATCCTATTTAGTGAAGATAGGCCTAATCTGGTTGTTGCTGATGTGTTCCGGCGGGTATTATGGAAGAAAGATGAAGCTGCTTGGAGAGGTGCAATGGATTCCGCATTATAAGCTTTTGCAGATAAAATTCAGTGAAACCACTGCTATACGTAACAAAAAACAAAGCTTTTAATCGTAAAATGGCTTTATATCTTCAAATATAGAGTTATTTCGATGATTTAGAACATAAATTTCATAGGTTTTTATTTATACTGCGGAATCCCTGGGAGAGGTGCCAGTTTAGATTGAAAATGCGTAGTTTGCGTGATATAATGAGGAAAGGTCGAAAAGGTGTTGAACGGACGCTGCTCGCCCGTTCAACGGGGCGGCGGAATCTCCGCGTGTCGTCCGGCGCACAGCGCCGTCCAACACGCGGATTAAGCTGACGGCGAAGCTCAAAAGCCTAAAGGCTTTCTCGCTTCTGGCAGCTTATCCGCCACCCCGTTAGATTGACGCAAAGCACAAGACAAAATAAAGAAAGAATAAATTTTATGTTAGGAGAGACTATGACAGCATTAGAACGACAACAGTTAAGACTAAGAATTCTTAAGGTTATTTGTGAGTATTTAAATTTTGATTTGAATAATACAATGGTACAAAAAGGAACAATATTTGAATTAATACCAGATATTGATAAAGAGGAGATCATAAAGAATATTTTATATCTTGGAGAAAAAGGCTATCTAAAATACAGCTTGATACATTTACACGGTTATGCTTTTCCAACTATGATTCAGTTATCAATACTAGCGATCGATTTAGTTGAGAAAATGGAAATGAAAATGCCAACAGATGAATATGAGAATGATTTCTCGAAAACTGCAATAACGAACTTTTCAAATATAACTAACTCTCAAATTATTGTAAACTCACCAGGTTCCAATATTCAGGGATTCCGCATTATAAATCGTGTCAAAAAAAATAGTAGCCCCCATGGTATAAATAATGGTAAAATGTTCTTGGAGTGGAACAATGACATTACAAGAAGCATTTGAAAACATTAAAGACGAAAGAATCGACAGATGCAAGAAACACAATCTCGTCGATATATTAATGCTTGTGTTTATGGGAGTATTGTGCGGCTATAAAAGTATAGAACAAATACAGTTTTATGCGACATTAAGCGAGCAAACCCTCAAAAAATATCTGAAACTGGAAAATGGCATCCCCAGCAGCGATACGATTCTGCGAGTGCTTGCAAGGATTGATGCAAAGCAGCTTGAAAAAGTATTCATAGAATATGCACGAGAGACATTTGGCAAGCATATTGCAGAAAATGAAGTGGTCGCGATTGATGGAAAACTATCCGGCGCTCTGAATATGTATCGACAGGCGAAAATAAAACCGCATAAAGCTGCTCATGTTGTTTCGGCTTGGGCGCATTCTCTGGGTGTGTGCTTCGGGCAGGTGAAAACAGAAGAAAAATCAAATGAAATTACCGCCATTCCTGAACTTCTGGATCTGTTAGACTTAAAAGGCATGATTATTACTATAGATGCGATGGGCTGTCAGAAAAAAAATCGTTGAGAAAATAGCAGAAAAGGAAGCGGAGTATGTTATTTCTCTGAAAGGAAATCAGCAATCGATACACCGGGATGTAAAAGAGTTCTTTGAGCACCCTTGTGATGGTGCGTATTGTCAGTGTTACCATATTCAGCGAGGAGAATATACCATTGAAATTGGACACGGGCGAATTGAAAAACGCACCTGTTATCTTTGCGGGAATATTGATTGGCTTTCAGAAAAAGATGAATGGAAGAATCTCAATGGAGTTGGAATGCTCGTGTGCGAAAGAACGGTAAAGAAGACTGGGAAGAAATCCGTTGAACAAAGATATTTCTTGACCTCACTGACAGATGTGCACAAGGCCGCATTTGCGATGAGGGCTCATTGGGGGATAGAAAATAACCTGCATTGGGTTCTCGATGCGATTCTCGATGAGGATTATTGTCTTGTACGGAAAGACAATGCGGCAGCAAACTTAAGCGTCTTACGAAAAATTGTCTTGAATATTCTCAAACAGGTTGACTTCTCGGATATCATAAGCACAAAGAAAATGCCGCTTCTCCATAAGCAACATCTGTGCAACAAACGAGAAGATTGCCTTGATAGAGTATTGCTCTCGTTATAATGCGGAATCCCTGTTCCAATATTACAATAACAGATAACCAAGAGTCTGAGCTTATAGCCTATTTAAATGATTTGGTTAAAAAAAATAATGATAACATTGCATTAAGAAATATTGTTGAGACAACAGTACAAGAAATTAAGCAAAAACGTGTATCAATGGATTTCTTGAAAGGTATCGGTAGTGCTCTAATGAGTTTTGGTATATCAATTACATCAAATTTGCTTACACCAAGTGTTGCACATATTTTAGGATTCAATAGTTAAGAAAAATCATCTAACACCTGCTTCAACCTGATATTTGTTTTGGCATAAAACGCCTATGTTTTTTGTCAAGCAGAAAAGCGAAACTTTTTAGGTTTTTCTCTGCTTGGCCGCTCCCGTCCCTGTAATCCCTTGTTTCACACGCCTGGTTTATCCTGCTTGTAAGTCGGGGAAAGGCAGTTCTTGATATACCATCTGTTTATTCTTCATTACTAAATACAACAATTTTGCTCTTTTTTCGTGCTATCGCCGTTATCGATATCTTCTTTCCTTTCCCATGCTCAGTCATATAAAAGTATTTTGCCTTTAACGCTCCCCCATGTTTGCTCCGTACTATCGACCATGCCGCCTGATATAATAACGCCCGTACAATTCTATTTCCCTTCTTCGTTATATGCCCATACCGGTTAATTGATCCCGAACAATCTACCCGCGGCACTAAGCCCAGATAATTTGCTACTTCATCTCCATTGTTAAAGCGCTTTCCATCTCCGACATAAGCCGTAAAAGCAAGCGCTGTCTTATCTCCGACCCCCGGTATCGTTTGCAGCCGTTCGATATCTTTATCCGCCTTACATTCCTTTGTTATTGTCTGCTCCAACTCTTTTATTTGTGCCTCCAATAGAGTAAGCCTTTCACACACCCGTTTTGCCTGTCTTACTTCATACCCAAATAGCTGCGAAAGTACCTTTTGCCGATTTGCATCGGTTTGCAAATTACTCCTCTTCATTGTGGTTATTCCGCACTGTAAGAATAACGCATGCAGCCGGTTGATCTCTTGTGTCCGGTCGTCTTTTAATGTCTTGCACTCTTTTGTCAGTTTGCGGCGATAGTATTCCTTCTCTGTCGGCACATCAACGGTCGGTAAATCTTCCTTTTCATATATCTTAACCAGCCGTGCAAGCTTTAATGCATCTTCTTTATCCGTCTTCTTCGTGCTGGCATAGATAACCGATAACTGTGAAGCATTTAAGATGACTACTGTGCAGCCGATTGCTCTCATCTCTTTTTCCATTACAAAAGCGAGACTATTCGCTTCCATCGCCACAATATCTTCTGCCTTCAGTTTCGCGTATAGTTTTGCCCTTCCGCCTTTGGTTGTTTCTCCTCCTGATCTTCCGACTTTTCCTTTCTGATCAAAGTAACACATTTCATACGTTCTTTTGCTCAGATCCAATCCGATCCATCGACCATTCCCTTGCATATGACACCCCTTGTGCTATAAAATAGGGAACAGGGAGCTTTTACCGGTTTGCAGTTCACCGTAACTCCTATTCGCGGTACGCACCTACGAGGTGCGGCCGCATTTTGATTTACGGCAGCAGGTTTAGGTTAATCTCGTCGACGAGGTTCATCTTTATTCAAGATTTCCTGGCGTTTTGCGTCAACCTGCTGCCTGCCCCCTTATCCCGTCGGATAAGGGTACCACATTTCCCGGCAATTAAAAACATATCATCTTGCTTAAAGTGCCTATACGGCACCGCAAGTTTTACGCCAACTTTTCCGCTGCTATGCGTCGGCAAAGCCACAAATGCAGGTTAAGCGGATGTTAGGACGACACGCTATAGACGCGGTTTAGGAGAATACATGAAAAAATTAGAAGATGAGTTAAAAGTGAGAATTCGGACAACATTTATAGCATGTTTTCGTCATGCTATCGAACATTTGACGTTGGAACGAATAAGTATTGAAGATTATTTACAAATAATACTAAACATTCAAACATCACTGGAATTGTTGATTAAACTTTATGTTTTGGAAGAAAATCACGTTGAAAAAATACTTGAAGAAAAATACTTTAAGAAATGTTTACCTACTGAAAAATTTCTTTTAAATTTATTAAAAAATGGAGAATTACACACAAAACAATATAGTTTACTTCTTGAAAAATGTTCAGACGCATTTACAAAAGATGAATTGAAATTAATTCGAGAATTTGAATATGAACGGAATCAAATAATACATATAGGAATAGTTCGAGAGAATACAGATTTGATCTTAAAGACTATAAAATTAATTGTTAGTATTTTTTCGAATTTTGAATACAAAGAAAGAATTTCAAATGATTATGAGGAACCACTCATTAATATATTAAAGGATAAAATTTTAACTCCTGATTTATATGACAGACTTTTATCAAAAACAAAGATTATTAACGAAGTAGAGAAATTTGCCCAACAAAAAAGTGACGAAGTTCATTATTGTTTAGAATGTGGAAATAACACGTGTATATATGAATTTGATACTTATAAATGCTTATTATGTGGTTATCAATTTGATGATTATGTAGCAGACTGCATTCAATGTCCTGAATGCAATACGGATAATATGATATTCGATAAATTAAATTGCACAACAACTAATGCTGCTGCTGGGCGATGTGCTTGTTGTGGAATTGCGTTAGAAATAATTGAATGTTCAGATTGTGGAAATTATTATCCAGTTTGTTTTGCGTGTAAATGTAAATCAAAATAAGCATAACACCTGCTTCTACCTGACATTTTTTTCACGAAAGTTGCTTGGATGGTCGCTTGCGACTTCGCTTTTTTTATGCTTTCCACTCCAAGCCCTATACGGGCACGGCAATGCAGCTTAAGCGGCAGTTGAACGAACGCTACGCGCCCCGTTAGGTTGGACTGCCCTTCGGGCAGCTTGAGGTAAAAATGAAGAAATATATTCCCAGTTAATAAGTCTATTTATCTTATGTAGTTGCCAAAGTACAGAATTCCTAATGGCTAAAGCAAAGGTTACAGTGATAAATGGAGCATATCCCTTTGGTTTAGGCAGTGGAGCAAGCCCGTTTTTTTGAAAAAATCCTTAACAAAAAGACTATACAATGTATATACTAAAAAATAATGGAGATTTATTATGCAGGTTGTAGTTCAGAAATGGGGTAATAGTCTCGGATTTAGAATACCTTCCCTTTGGGCAAAAGATAATAATGTAAAGAATGGAAGCAAAATAGAAGTAATCGTAGAAAAAGGAAAAATAGTAATTCTTCCTCAGAAAAAAACTCTTGATGATATGCTGGCAATGGTTACTTCTGAAAATGTTCATTCGGAAATCTCGACAGGTTATCCAGTAGGTAACGAAGAATGGTGAATTCAAATTATGTTCCCGATAGAGGCGATTTAGTTTGGCTTGATTTTAATCCGCAAGCAAGACATGAGCAGAAAGGTCGTCGTCCTGCAATTTGCATTTTTCAAAAAAGATACAATCAAAAAGTCGGACTTGCTTTATTTTGTCCTATTACAAGCCATATAAAAGGTTATCCTTTTGAAATTGTATTGGATAATCATTCGATAAATGGCTGTATTCTTAGTGACCAAGTAAAGAACCTTGATTATAAAAAAAGAAGTTGTGATTTTATAGAAAAAATAACAGAAGAAGAGATAAATGCTGTTGTAGATAATATAAAGTTGTTGATTGAGTAATCAATGAGCAAACTAGACCTTTGACAGATGAAGGAGTTTCTGATTCATATAAAGTAATGGAAATGTTAAAAGTGGAGTGATACAATAAAAGTACAGTGCCAAAATTGCCGAAAAAGAGAGGAGGAGAGGCAATGAAACGGTACGATGAGAACTTTAAAATCGAGGCATTGAAGCTGTCGGACTATATCGGAGTGAAGAAAGCGTGTGAACAGCTTAACGTGAACTATGGAACATTGGCAGGATGGAGAAAGCAGCGGGTAAAGAAAAACAAAGAAGGAAAAAATACAGAAGCTGACATTCACAAAGAGAACAGCAGGCTCAAAAAAGAAATAGCCGAGCTTAAAAATGCGAATGAGATACTCAAGGATGCACTCGGTTTTTTCGTTCAAGACCGGAAGAAATAGAAAAGGATGGTCTTTTCGCTTACATCCACCACCGTACTGCTGAGAAGCTGTTTTCAGCACGGATGCTGTGCGCGACTCTTCCGGTCAGTGAAAGCGGTTTTTATAAATGGAAGCGAAACAGGAAAAAGGTGAAAGCATGGCAGAAACTGCTCGCTCAAATGCATGAGATTCTTGAAGAGGATGAAGAAAACAAGAACTATGGGGACAGGCGTATGCAGATAGCACTTGAACAACGGGGCATTAAGCGTTCATTGTCGACGGTAAGACGAGTGATGGCACGAGGAAATCTGCTGCATGAAGACAGAAGAAGCCCTGACGGTCTTACAAAAGTCGACAAAAAGGCTCTGAGACCGCAGAATATCATCAAACAAGACTTTAGTGCACAAGAACCTTTGAGAAAACTGCTAACGGATATAACGCAGATACCGTGCAAAGACGGAAAACTGTATGTGTCACCGCTTTTGGACTGTTACAATGGAGAGATCGTTTCTCTTGCAATGGACACGAACATGAAAAAGGAACTATGCATAAAAACGATAACGGAGGCATACAAGAATTTTGATATAAAAAGCGGAGCAATAATTCACAGCGATTGCGGAAGCCAGTATACAAGCGGCGAGTACAAAAAGATGCTCGGACAACTGCATGCTGTCCAGAGTATGAGCGGAGTTGGAAAATGCTGGGATAATGCCCGGATGGAAAGCTGGTTTGCGACGCTGAAAAAGGAAAAGATATATCAGCTTGATACGACAAAACTGACCGTGGAGGAAGTCAAGACAATCGTCTGGAGATACACGTTTGCTTATTACAACACCAAGCGTGTAACGACGGTAAATCCCGATGGCTTACCTCCACTGGTATACAGAAAAACAGCAGCTAAAAAAAGTGCTGCTTAAATACATTTGGGGTATTTAGGCACTGCACTAATATTGACTATTCCAAAGATAAAAAAATAGATGTATTTATTTCTAGGCTATATAAAAGAAGTTTTGATTCAGTAAAAATATTTTTCCAGCAAACTAAATTTGCTTAAAAAAATGGAATTAAATTTTACGCTTTGGAGAATATATTGTATTTTAATCATTCTAAAAACACACCTTCTTGACACCATATACAACACCACTTATAATGAGATTATGGCTCAATGGGAAAAACTTCTGGCTAAAATACTATCTCTTGATAAAGATATGCGTTTTACAGAACTCAAGAAAGTGCTACAAAGTTACGGCTATAGAATGACACAGCCAAAAAGAGGAAGCAATCATTATACTTTTCGAAAAGATGGTTGTAATCCGATTACCATCCCAAAACATGAACCGATAAAAATTATTTATGTAAGAATGGTAAAAGAGGTTGTAGAATCAGAAGAGGCGCTCAAGGGAAAGGAGGACTGATATGAAAACAATTGATGAATATATGAAAATGCCATATAAACTGGAAATTATTCCGGATTCAGAAGAATCAGGTTTTGTAGCCTCATATCCAGACCTTCCGGGTTGTATAACTTGCGGTTCAACAATTTCTGATGCAGTTAATAATGCAGAAGATGCAAAAAAAGAGTGGCTTTTGGCTGCCATTGAAGAAAATATTGAAATTGCAGAACCAAAAAGTGCCGATTATTATTCCGGTCAATTCAAACTACGCATTCCAAAATCTTTGCACAAGACTCTTGCCGAAGATTCTAAAAAGGAAGGAGTAAGTATGAACCAATATTGCGTATATCTTCTTGCAAAGAATTCAGAAAAAGAGCATATATTATCGCAAGAACAAACTGTATTCGTATAACACCGTTTTCAAAGTCGACAACGCAGACAAGCTGCGTTGCGGTTTAAAACAATGTTAGATTGACCCTGCGGGCATGGAGAAAATAATGGAAAGTTATGAGAATAGACTAGTTGCATTCATTGACATCCTTGGTTTTAAGGATTTGATAAAGAAATCTGAAAATAATCCTGATCAAGTTAATGAATTACTAGAAATACTAAAATATATCAAAGCATGGGATACACAAGGGCAAAATAAATGGGATATTAAGGTTATTGCTGTTGAAGAAGATGCACAAAGAAAAGGTTTAGAAAAATTCGATATTTCTGGAATAACAGCATGTACCTGTTTTTCTGATTCAATAGTTGTGTCTGTTCAATGTGAAAATGAATTAATTAATGAAAAAGCATCAACACTTATTGGAAATCTATCAAAAATTGGAGCAAAGCTCCTCCAAGCTGGAATATTAATTCGAGGAGCAATGACTGTTGGAAATTTAATACATACTAATGATGGAATCATCATGGGACCTGCAATAATCGAAGCATACTTATTGGAATCAAATTATGCAAAAAATCCAAGGATCATCCTATCGGATAAATTAATCGGAAAATTGAATTATCCTTTAAAAAGAAAAAGCGACAGATATCCATACCATCAATACATTAATCGCTTTAAAGATGGATGTGCTGGATTTCATCAAATGCAATTTTTCCAAGTAATGCAGTCTGAAGTAAATGAACAAAATAAGCTAAAATACGATCTTGATGTAATTAGAAAGCGATTGATTGATGGACTAGATATGTCTTTTTCAAAACCAGAAGTATTTCTTAAATACCGATGGCTTATGAATCAGTATAATGAACTAATTATAAATGAAGATGATGTTAAAAAACCTATTTATGATGTAAATTTAGCAGATAGTCATTTAAATATACATTATTTACCAATTGATCAATTAAGAAATAAAGAAGAAACCTAACACCCGCTTCATGCCTTTGCGGCACTGCAGGTTAAGCGAATGTTAGGTTGAAGCCTTCGGCTCAGGAGAAAAAATGAAAATACTAAACTCATATAGAATAAATCAGAGACGAGAAGCAAGACTTATTTTGAAAAAACTTGAAAATATAAATGGAAAGGCATTAGTAGTTCATTATTCTTGCGAATCATTTTATAGAAAAGCTGGTTATACACCACGTGTTACGGGTATAGGAATATTAAACAAAGAAAACAACGAATCAATTATTTTTTCACTTCATTTATCTGCACAAATACTTAAAAAAGATATATCGAATTTATCTAATACTGATTTGAATGAAGTGGAAAAATATATGCTCGATGAATTTTCTCGATATGTGTCGAGTCATATGAGCTATTTATGGATTCATTGGAATATGCGCAGTGCAAGCTATGGCTTCCAGGCTATTTCAAACAGATATAGGATTCTAGGTGGTCAAGAAATAAGTATTCCTGATAGCAACAAAATAGATCTTTTACAAGTATTTGGAAAATTATTTACATACTCTTTCGAAGCTCATAAACCATGCGGGCAACTTTTGAACCTAGCAAATCGCAATAAAATATCGGTTCGAGATGCACTTCCAGGTGCTGATGAAGCAGCTGCCTTTGAAGAAAAAGACTATCTAAAACTTCATATGTCTACTATGAGAAAAGTAGAGATTATTGATAGACTTTTAACTACTTATCAATGTGGAAAACTTAAGCATAATTCCAAGGTAAGAGAAATTTATGATGTGACCATTCCAGGGGTAATTATGCTTGTAAAAGAGTCTCCATTCTTACTATTAATATGGACAATTATAATTTTTATTTTTAGTACCGCTTTAAGTCCAGTAATTCAAAGATTATTTGGAACAAGTCGATAAACATCTTGCCTAACACAGTTTTTAAAGCCGGCAATGCAAGTCTTCACTTACATTGCGATCTAAAAGAATGTTAGGTTGAAGCCCCTCAGGGGCGCTTTTGGAGGAAAAAAATGTTAACTATAGGTTCTGTTGTGGTATTGCAATTATAAGTTATGGGGTAGGTTTTAAAACTCCATCAGTAATACATGCACATTCAAATCAAGAATTAATAACAAAAGGCACCTACATCACAGTGGAAGATTTTACGAATAAAATAAATAATAATTATGTTTTATTAAAAGATTATAATCAAATTATTGAAGAAAACAACAAATTAAAAGAACATATTATAAATAATCAAAATCAAGAAATAAATAAAATTCTTGAAAAAATTTCTTTGTTAGAAAATAGCCGGAACCTCTTAAAAAGTAAATTAAAAGAAATTCGTGTTAATTCCAACCCTTTAACTTCTTCAGACGAGGGACCAAAAGAAGTCTCAGAAGAAGAAAAAGAATTAATAAAAGAAATAGATAATATCGATTCTAAAATTCTTTTATTATATAAGAAATTATAATAATCACATAACAAAGCTTCAAAGCGGACGGCAAGTCGAGCTTGCCGCGGGTTAAGCGGATGTTATGTGTATAATGCCAGTGGCGGCGTTTGATTATCTATTGAATTATGGAAAAAAAGAATAAAATTGTTTTATCAGTAATTGTATTTTTTATTGCCTCATTGTGTATCTTTTATATATCAAATAAAAAAACTAAATTTGATAAAAATAAATGGGATAAAGTAAGTCATAGATTTGAAATGTCTGATGATTTAATTCAAATATTAGAAAAGAAAAGGCTAAATAAGGAAAAAGTTTTAGAGTTACTTGGAACTACAGCCGTTGAAATGGAATACACTCAAGATAATGAATTGTCATATTTCTTAAAGCAAGGATCTATTTTTACCCTTGGAATGCCTTTTACCTATTTATCAATTAAATTCGATGATAGTGGAAATTATATTTCATCAAAGATATATTCCTTTGAATTTTAATGAAACTTCGGTTTTTAACATTAAAGAATAGACAAAAAGTATATTGACGTACGTAATAGTGTACATTATACTAATGATAGAGGTGTTATATGCATGCGATGAACGTAACTCAAGCAAGGGCAAAGCTTTTTCAGCTTATTGCAAATGTAAATTTCAATTCAGAACCAATTACTCTTACAAATAGTAAAGGAAAGAATGCTGTATTAATTGGCGAAGATGATTGGAATGCGATTCAGGAGACTTTATATTTAAACTCGATTCCAGGAATGTATGATTCTCTTAAAAGTGGAATTGAAACTCCATTAAGCGAATGTGTTTCAGAAAAAGATATAGAGTGGTAAATGTATAAAATTGTATATGAAAAACAAGCTATAAAGGATATACAGAATTTGAAATCAGCAAAACTGGATGGTAAGGCCAAAGAACTGATAGAAATTGTTAGGAAATATCCTTTTCAAAATCCACCACCATATGAAGCTTTGGTAGGAAATCTGTCAGGTCTTTTTTCCAGAAGATTAAATATTCAGCATAGATTTGTCTATCAAGTTTATGTTGGAAAAATGGTAGAAGATAATATTGAATATGAGGACACAGTAAAAATTATTAGAATGTGGTCACACTATGAGAATTTGAAATAACACATA
Organism: Treponema sp. OMZ 857; assembly: GCF_024181085.1. Classification (NCBI taxonomy): domain Bacteria; kingdom Pseudomonadati; phylum Spirochaetota; class Spirochaetia; order Treponematales; family Treponemataceae; genus Treponema; species Treponema sp. OMZ 857. Next base: position 753,132 of record NZ_CP051147.1, on the reverse strand, counting down.
ACACTGTTTTCAAAGCCGACAAACGGGACTGTGCCCGTTTGCGGTTTAAAACAATGTTATGTGTACATTACACGGCGTAATTTTAGAGAAAAAAATATGAAACAATTTTTTTCAACTTTATTAGTAGCGATTTTAATAATTACATCGGTTTTTGCGGACAAAAATAATTTTTATAAAAATGGCAAAGTGATTGATACAATGTATGTTAATTCCAAAGAAGGATTAAAAGTGAGAGGCTATCCGTCTTTAAAATCAAATCGTCTTTGCGGATTACCGCACAGATTACCTGTAAAAATTATTGCTATTGGGAAAGAAGAAACAATCGACGAAATTACAGCCCCATGGGTTAAAATTTTAATTCCGCCTTATGAATGGAAAGACGATAAAGCTGAATACGGTTGGGTGTTCGGCGGTTACTTATCGCATTTTCAACCTGAATTTATTAAACCGAAAACGGCAAATCAATTAAAAGAATATTTAAAATGCGGAAACTGGTCTCTTCCAGATAAGAACACATATTCCGGTGAAGGTTATAGAGAAGATAATCACTTTAATTTTTATACAAAGTATACCTACACCTATTCAAGATCACGAAATCCGGATTTAAAGGACAAAGAAGTTGTTGATTCCGATAAAGCTTGGTTTTTCCGAAACTATGACGATGACGACAACCAAAGCACATGGAAAGTGTTGAATAATCATCAGGTAGAAATTCATTGGTATATTCCGAAATCAATCGATAAAATAGAAATTTTGAAAATTGAGCCTATTGATGAGGCTCAGTGTTATATTAACGGTAAACGATATTTAAACAAGCCTTTTGTACATAGACATCATTGGCATTATTCAGATGTAGTTAAAATGCCTTTAATATATAAAATTGCATATTCGGATGATAATTTACCGGTAAACATAATTAAAGGAGTCAGCACATCTTTTTTTAGCTATTGGAAAGAAACACAAAGTCTTTTTGAATTAAGATACCGTCTAATTTCAAAACTGATTACATATGGGATTTCTGCAAAAAACACACAATACGAACAGGAATATCGTGATTATTGGGATCCGATTATGGAAGAACATCAGAAAAAAGCTGATTCAATGTAATTGAAAAACCACATAACACCATTTCAAAAACCGATATTGCGGTCTAGACGCAATGCGGTTTAAAATAATGTTATGTGCACAATGCAAAGTATTGAGAAAAAATGTTATTAACTTATGGAAATATAAAAAAATCAAAATTCTTAAAATATATTTATTTATCTGATTACAATGATGATGAGTATCGAAAAGCATTACGTGAATATAATAAGAGTATAATAAAAAATTTTGAGAAATCTGATTTCATAAAAGTATATAAATATTTGCATGATGCAAAAATCTATCTGAAACAAACTAATGGAAACGTTGTAATAAAAGTTAAGACTTATGATTCAGAAGAAAAGAAGTTAGTTTATTTTGATATTATTTTTGAAAAAGCTAAGATTTTATCTTGGAACACTGTAAAGGAAACCGGTCATATTTCCAGATTAAATAAAAAATACAAATCTCGAGAGTATGGGTACGAAGAATTTTACGAAGATAATGGGAAAAAATATGTAACTTTGATTTTATTTGGAAACAAGGTTAGAAAAGGTTTGTATTATCCAATGGTAACTCTTAATTATGAAAATATTAGGATTAATAGATATAAGAGAGAAATACATTGTTTTGATAAAACAACTGGAAATCTGATATGTACAGAAGATATTGAAATTGATTTTTTTAAATTAGAATTTATTTTTTCAGATGTAATAAAAGATGATCCTGATTTAATTTATGAATATGAAATAACCAAAGAAAATATGAATAAATTTAAAACAAGGACAACTTTTGAGTTTGATAAATTTAATTATTTTTTATCATATATTAGTATAATATAGTAAAACACACATAATCTACTCGCTTTTTCCTTTTTGCATTTTATTTAATTCGGCGATATAATTCAAACCAAAGATCTCAATCTCGTCTAATACTTTTTGAAACTGAGTTCCCAATTTACTCAAAGAGTATTCAACATGAGGCGGGACTTCGGCAAAGACTTTGCGGTCGATTAGTTTATCTTTTTCAAGCTGGCGGAGTTGTCTTGTTAAAACAGTTCGAGTTGTTGTAGGCATTAATCTTTCGAGCTGATTAAACCTTTTTGTACCCGTACTCAGATGATATTACCAATTGGGCTGCAAGTAACGAGTGCTTTGTTGCTGCAAGTGTTGTTTCCGTAGCGGAGAAAGGGGGTGATAAGCTAAATAATCCGGGAATTGATCTATTCAAAATAGAAAATGGCAAGATACAAGAAGTATGGACTTTTGCCGAACAACAATCGGCAGAAGACAAATTTTGGGGCTAAGATAACATTTTTCTGTGTTATAGATCATTCATCATAGCGCACCGGCAAATCAAGTGTTTATGATTTATGATTACACATACCCCATCTGAAAGGTTTTGAGCGGTGCTCCTGCCATCTTTTCGGTTAAGAAGAAGAGGAACCGCTTGAGCTCCCCATAAGCGGCAGGGCTGAGCGGCAAGTGCCGTGAATAGCCGGGAGCTTTTTCCGTTACGGCATACAGATACCTGAAAGCCTCTGCAGAAAGCGGAAACGTATGCGCATCGAACCGGCGGCAGGCACTACAAAAGCATTCATCCTCTGCGGGGCTATACACGGCGCAACACGTTTCCGCCGGGCAGGACGCGGCGTTTGCCGCAATTTCAGCGTCGGCTGCAATCTCGATACCGCACGTGCCGCAGTGGAATATATCGGGGGCAACGCCTGCGGTCTGCAACAGCCGCCATAAAAAGCGCAGGAGCCCGCGCTCGCATCCTTCATCGTCGGAAACGCACAGCCCATCCAAAAAAGCGTTTACCAGCTGCCAATTCACCGTACCGCAGGTCTTTATCGTGATTTCGCTGCACACGGCAGCGCACCAGCTGCGGGCTAAACTTTCGCGCAGCTCCATCCGGTAGGCGCTCACTGAAAAATCGGTAATTTTGTTTGAATTTTTTATCGGGTTTGAATAAAGCCAGACCTGCCCGCTCTGATAGGTAGAAACCATCCCCCTCAGTTTACTCCGCGCGCCGCCGAACAGGGTTGCCGGTACAATGGTACACCCGTGCTCCTGCGGCACAAGGAGCGACACGTTCCGGTGGTCGCTGCTAAAAGAAGAAACCGACAGCACAAGCGCCTCGGTATTCCAAGAACGATTACTCATACTACCGGTTTTACGGTCGGAACGTGTAAGTACGGTACATACAAACGCATCATGTACCGGTACGCTGCATACCGGTACATCCCGTATAAGTACGCAGCGTTGCGGTACACCACACTACCGGGGTTAAAATTCCGCAGATTTCGGAGTCCGCGGATACGGAATAACATCGCGGATATTCGCCATACCGGTCACATAGAGGAGCAGCCGGTCAAATCCGAGCCCGAATCCCGAGTGCGGTACGGTTCCGTAGCGGCGCAAATCCAAATACCACCAATAGTTTTTTATATCAAGCCCGAGATCGGTCATACGGGTTTCCAGCGCGGCAAGGTTGTCTTCCCGTTCGGAACCGCCGATAATCTCACCCAGTCCCGGCACCAGCACATCCATCGCCCGTACCGTTTTACCGTCATCATTTTGTTTCATATAGAAGGCTTTTATTTCCTTGGGATAATCCGTTACGATAACGGGGCCTTTAAAAACCTGCTCAGTCAAATATTTTTCGTGCTCGCTTTGAAGATCACAACCCCAGAACGGTTTAAACTCAAACTCGGAAGCGTGTTTTTCAAGTTCCTTCACCGCATCGGTATAGGTGATACGGGTAAACTTGGACTCCACCACGTGTTCCAGGGTTTCGATAAGCCCCGGTTTAATCTGCGCGTTAAAAAACTCAAGGTCGGCTCTGCAATGGGTTAATGCCCATTTAAGGAGGTAGACAACAAATTTCTCCGCTAAATCCATGTTGTCCTCAAGCCGGAAAAACGACATCTCCGGTTCTATCATCCAAAATTCGGAGAGGTGCCGCGTCGTATTTGAGTTTTCCGCACGGAAAGTCGGGCCAAAGGTATATACCCGTGAAAGAGCGGTTGCATACGTCTCTATTTCCAGCTGACCGGAAACGGTTAGATATGCCTCGCGTTCAAAGAAGTCCTGTTTGTAATCAACCGCGAAGGTTGCGGGATCAACTTTATCCTTTAAGGCTTTGCGGACAATCTCCTGCATATTGAGCGTGGTTACCTGAAACATCTCGCCGGCGCCTTCGCAATCGGAGGCGGTAATCAGCGGCGTATGCACATACTGGAACCCATGTTCTTGAAAGAAGTTATGCACGGCAAAAGCCATTTGATTCCGTACACGGGCAACCGCTCCGAACGTATTGGTACGGGCGCGTAAGTGAGCTATGTCGCGTAAAAACTCAAACGTATGCCGTTTTTTTTGCAACGGATAGGTTTCTCCGGAAGCCTCGCCGTACACAAAAATCGTTTTTGCGGCGACCTCTACTGCCTGTCCCGATGCGGGAGATTCGATCAATGCTCCGATCGCTTTAATGGAAGCGCCGGTCGTAATCCTGCTTAATTCTTTTTCGGTTTGCGCATCGATCCCCTTATCGCGGTCAAAGGTGAGCTGAATCGACGCAAAGCATGAACCGTCGTTTACCTGAATAAAAATGAGGTTCTTTGTCTCACGTTTGGTACGCACCCATCCGTAGACGGCAACCTCCTGCCCGTCCGGTTTCTGCGTCAGTATATCTTTAATTAATGTAATCATTTTAAAATCTCATCCCTATTCGCTGTCGTATTCGATCAGTGTTTTAATCGGTAAATCACCGATAATCTTGTCATAGTGCAAAAACGGCAATCCGATAACGCCGCAAAAACCGACCACCTCGGCGCCGCCCTGATTCAACATTTTCCGCGCCGCATTCAGCGTGCCGCCGGTTGCAATCAGATCATCGAGCAGCAATATCCGCTGCCCCTTTTGTATATCGGAGGTGTGCACTTCGATCGTTGCTTGCCCGTATTCGAGGTCGTATGAGCAGGAATAGGTATCGCCCGGCAACTTTCCCTTCTTTCTGATAAGAATCAACGGGATACCGAGTCTATCCGCAAAGGGAGCCGCAAAAATAAAACCGCGCGATTCGATCGCTGCAACCGCATCGATTTTTTCATCCTTATAAAAGCCCGTAAGCTTATCCAAACAATAGTGAAACGCTTCAGGATTTATCAGAAGCCCCGTAATATCATAAAACAAAATTCCCTTCTTAGGAAAATCAGGAATCTTGCGAACGGCACTATCTATCAATGTATCTCTCATATTAACATTTTAACTTTACAGGGTATAATAGTCAAGGCAAGGAGAAGCACGGCAATTGCAGCTGAGGACAATTTAAAAACACATTTTTTCCAAAAGATAAATTTGGCAGATGCTAATCAAAAATACGCATTCTTTTCTAAATACTTTTTTTTTGATATTATTGCCGAATGATGATGCGGAATTTGAACGATATTGCAGGGCTTTCGGTAACGATTATGGGACTTGGATTAAACGGTGGAGGACTCGCTTCCGCGCGTTTTTTTGCAGAACACGGTGCAAAAGAGGTGATCGTAACCGACATGAAAACCGAAGAGGAGCTTGCGCCCTCCGTTGTAGAATTGCAGCAATATCCTAATGTGCGTTTTGCTCTCGGCGGCCACAATATTGAAGATTTCCGTACGGCTGACATGGTGATTAAAAATCCCGGTGTAAAATTGGAGGGGAATCCCTACCTTGCTGCAGCACACTGCATCGAAACGGATATCTCGATTTTTTTACGGCTGAGTGATGCGCCGGTGCTTGCCGTAACCGGCAGTAAAGGAAAATCGTCAACCGTCAGCGCGCTGTACTACGGACTGCAGCAATGCGGCATACGGGCATTCCTCGGCGGTAACATCACGGTAAGCCCACTCACCTTCTTAACAGAAACACACGCCGACACGCCGGTTGTGTTGGAGCTTTCCAGCTGGCAGCTCGGCGACCTTGCGCACCGTCCGCAGCTAAAACCGAAAATAGCACTTATCACTCATATTATGCCCGATCATCAAAACTGGTACGGTTCGATGGAACGCTATGTAGCCGACAAAAAAATTATCTACCACAACCAAGATAAGACCGATTACACAATCTGCAACTACGATGACGGCTGGGGAAAGGTTTTTGCGCAGGAAACAGCCGGACAGGTTTTTTGGTACAGTACACATCCGTTGCCGCCGAACCTCACCGGTGCATGGATAGCTTCCGACGGTTCAGCTCGCATACGGCTGACACCGGGCGATGACCGCCTGCTGCTGCCCTCCCGAATTACAGTGCCCGGCGCAGCACTCAAGCAAAATGTCATGGCAGCTTCGCTTGCCCTTGCGTTATACGGCGCCGATCTGCAACAGATTCCATCCGTTATGAAAAGCTACGGTGGTATTCCCCACCGGCTTGAATTTTTTTACGAAACGGAACACTTCAAATTCTATAATGATTCTGCAGCAACGATTCCCGAAGCGGCGGCGGCAGCGGTGAATGCCTTTGAAAAGCCGGTTATTCTCATCACCGGGGGTACCGACAAAAAACTTGACTTTACCGCACTTGCACCGGAACTTAAAAAGGCAAAAGCATTGTTTTTACTTGCCGGCACAGGTACCGATAAATTAATACCGCTACTACAAGCGCAACACACCCCGTACTTCGGTCCCTTTCAAGATCTTTCTACACTGCTCGAAGCAGTCCGCAGAGAATGCGAACCGGCACTGCAAAATAACAATGCTGCAGCAAAAGAAATCGTTGTATTTTCCCCAGGCGCTACGAGCTTCGGTATGTTCAAAAACGAGTTCGACCGCGGTCTCCGCTTTAAAGAAGCAGTGCGACAATGCTGGCCCAACGTCTAATGCGGATGCACTGCTCCACCCTATTTTTTTGATTGACATACCCTCCAGCTCCTTATAGAATTACGAGAAGGAGTTCTCTATGAAAAAAATAACACTATTAATTTGTATCGGGTTATGTTGTCTCAGCTTGACAGGCTGTATCGATATCGTGCAGCATATTACCCGTAAAAGCGACGGGACGGAGCAGAACACCATCAGCATCACTGTCACAAAGGCAGTTATTGAGATGTTGGCATCGATGCAGGGGAATCCATCCATCAATTACGATGAGCTTTTTGCTGAGTTCAACACATCGGACATGGAAGAATACGAACAATTCGGTGCAAAAATGACAAAAATAAACGATCAAGTCAATGCCGGATACCTAATCGACATGAATATCAACTACAAAGATAAAGACATACTCAAAGCAATCAATGCAGAGGATATTGACCTTATCCCAAAATATGGGAAAAAGAAAATGACGATTTATGTCGGTTCGCTGCAAGATGATGATTATTCAAAAACCGACAACGAAATGCTGCAATTATTTTTAGCAAGCAGTAAATACCGATTATTGATAAGCAAGACATGTATGCCGTCCATCAAAAGAGTTCTTCTGAAAACGGCAAAAAAATCAACCGAAGTAGGTTATCTGGATTTATACGATGAATATATGATCGATATACCGATTATACTTCTTTTGACGGATAAAGCTACCATCGAGATTTATCAATAACGGCAGGTATAAATACAAAACGGCCTATTAATCCGAACGGGTTAATAGGCCGTTTTTGTTATTAAATATGATAGGCACGGAAAAATCTAAATTTTTAGGTGCCTACTGTCTCAGACTTTTACGCCCAAAGCTTATTTTTAAAGAACCATCATTCCCACAGTCAGAACGACGAGGTTGACAATAAACAGTACGGCAAGCACTTTACCGACAAACTTGAGCCATGTGCTGTATTCGATACGTGCGCTCGCGAGACCGCCCATAACAACACCGCTCGTGGGGGTAAAGAGGTTCAGGATACCGGATGCTGCAGAGAAAATCATAACCATAACAGCGGGGTTGTAGCCTAAGTTCTGTGCAAGCGGTCCCATAATCGGCATTGATACGGTTGCCAAACCTGAGGTTGACGGGATAACGAATGACAGCAAGGCATACAAGATGTATGAAAGCGGTGCAAATGCAAATGCCGGCAAACCTTCCAATGCTTTTGAAGCATGTTCAAGAACGTACTTATCCAAACCGGTTTCACCCATTAATACGGAAGCACCGCGTGCAACAGCGATAACGAGAACAACGCTCATGATATCCTTCGCACCTTCCATAAATGCGGAAACGATTTCATTTTCGGTAAACCTATTGATAAATGCAATGATCAAACCGATGATGAAGAACCACATACCCAATTCACCGAACCACCATTCACCGATTGCAGCACCGGTTAAGAATGACGACCAGCCCTGGAATATGGTAACATTGAATTTATCCCACGGAATGACGGAAATAATCATCACGAAGAAACCGAATGCGAAGATGCCCATTGTAAGCTTCATTTTTCCGGTATATTCAACTGCAACGTCCGTATCTTTCTTTGTGAATTCCGCATTCATGATTTCTTGTTCTTGCAAGGAAAGGATGGTGGAACCCTTATCTCTCTTTACTTTCTTTGCATAGGACATTACAAATGCACATGCAATGATGAGAGATGAAAGCCAGAGAACAATACCCAATGCAATAACAATACCGTTATTTACGCTGCTCTGAATACCGAGTTCTTCAAAACTTTTGTTGATACTGTCAATAGCGATACCGGTTGCAAAGGGGTTTACCGTTGAACCGAGAACGCCGACACCCGCACCGAGCAATACCGTAGCGGCACCGACAACCGAATCAAAACCGGCTGCAACCATCGTTGCTGCCAACAGTCCGTAGAAAGCAACCGTCTCTTCAGCCATACCATACGTTGTACCGCCGATTGAGAACAGTGTCATCAGAATCGGAATAAGGATAAGCTCATTGCCCTTTAATTTTTTTACAAGGTGAGTAATACCTGCGTTAAGAGCACCGGTTTTTGTTACAATACCCAAGAAACCGCCGAGTACCAATACGAAGAAACAAACGTCAAGCGCATTGGAAAATCCATTGTAGGATGCCATAACGATGGTTCCGAGTGTTGCACTTTTAACATCGGGGATAATCCATGTGATTATCGCCAATACAAACAAAATGATATACAAAATCGAGAATGCGGAGAGAGATGACCTCTTTTTTTTATCTTTTCCCATTTTTTTTCCTCCAATTTATTTAAAAGCCGGTTTGCATGATTATACAGTTTTCATACAATATATGATGCAAGCTCCGGTTAGAAGACAACGTCATACTAACCGGAATACCGGCAGTGCTGCGGTAAATAACGTGTATTTATCCGCAGCACCGTAAATTAGTTAGCGGTAATAACCGTACTGTTACCGCCTTTCAGCGCATTGCCTGCATTAGCCAATGAGGTAATAACAGCCTGTCCTTCTTTGTGATTGCGGACAAACTGTAAACATGCTTCCACCTTGGGGAGCATACTGCCTTTTGCAAAATGCCCTTCGGCAATGTATTTTTCTGCCTCGGCAATGTTCAGTTTGCTTAAAGCCTGCTGATTGGGTTTGTTAAAATTGATACAAACCTGATCAACCGCCGTTAAGATAACCAGTTTATCAGCCTTAACATCCGCTGCGAGTTTTGCACAGGATTTATCCTTGTCGATAACTGCATCAACGCCGTGTAAGCCGTCTGCTTTTTGCAGAACCGGAATACCGCCGCCTCCGACAGTAATAACGATATGCCCTGCGGCAACCAACTCTTCGATAACGGGGCGTTCGACAATTGCGACCGGCTGCGGTGACGGAACAACACGGCGGTAGCCTCTGCCTGCATCCTCAACGAATGTCTGATCCGGTTTTTCAGCCTTAATTTTATCAGCCTGTTCTTTTGTATAGAACATACCGATAGGCTTACTGGGGTTTGTGAACGCGGGATCGTTTTCCGATACCAAAACCTGCGTGATAACGCATACGACTTCGCGTTTAACATTCCGTCGTTTCAGTTCGTCGCCGATTGCCTGCTGCAAATGATAGCCGATATATCCTTGGCTCATGGCGCCGCATTCAGCAAACGGCATTGCAGGAGTTCCCGCACTTCCATTTGCAGCATAGTCCATTGCCAAATTAATCATACCGACCTGCGGCCCATTACCGTGTCCGATAACGATTTCATAGCCGCTTTCTGCCAATGCAACAATCGATTTTGCCGTTTCTTTTACTAAAGCGAGCTGCTCCTGCGGATTATTCCCAAGTGCATTTCCGCCAAGCGCTACAACAATTCTTTCTTTCTTCATATTCGTAGTAACGCTCGCTTTATTTTAAGGTTGCATACATAACCGCTTTAATAGTATGCATGCGGTTTTCAGCCTGATCGAACACTTTTGACTGTGCAGATTCAAAGACTTCGTTGCTTACTTCCATTTCAGGAATACCGAATTTCTCGTTTACTTCGCGTCCGACTTTCGTATTCAAGTCGTGGAATGAGGGTAAGCAGTGGAGGAAGATAGCATTGTGGTTGGCAAGAGCCATCATCTTCTTGTTCACCTGATACTTGCTCAACAGCTTAATGCGGGATTCCCATACGCTGTCGGGTTCACCCATCGATACCCAAATGTCGGTGTACAATACGTCTGCGTTTTTACAGCCTTTTTCTACATCATCGGTAAGGGTGATGGTAGCGCCGGTCTCTTTTGCAATCTCTTGAGCTGTTTTTACCAAGTCGGCGGCAGGGAACAAATCCTTGGGGCCGCATGCGGTAAAGTGCATACCCATCTTTGCGCATACAACCATCAGTGAATTGGCAACGTTGTTGCGTGCATCGCCGACAAACGTCAGCTTGATACCCTTCAAATGACCGAAGTGCTCTTCAACGGTGAGTACGTCTGCAAGCATCTGAGTGGGATGGAATTCGTTGGTTAAGCCGTTCCAAACCGGAACACCCGCATATTTTGCCAATTTTTCAACAATTTCTTGGCTGAATCCGCGGTATTCGATACCGTCGTACATACGGCCTAAAACCCGTGCGGTGTCTTCGATGCTTTCCTTATGCCCCATCTGAGAGCTTGCAGGATCAAGGAAGGTTGAACCCATACCTAAATCCATAGCGGCAACTTCAAAAGAACAACGTGTGCGTGTTGAAGTTTTTTCAAACAATAATACGATGTTTTTTCCTTTTAAGTGATCGTGCGGGGTATGTGTCATCTTCAATTTTTTTAATTCTTTTGAAAGATCCAACAAATACCTGATTTCTGCTGAGCTGAAATCCAACAACTTTAAGAAGCTGCGTCCTAAAAGATTCACACCCATAAAAACTCCTTGCTATTATTTAATAGCGTTTAAAAAATTAAGGAAACCGTTCAAAAAATTCAGTTTTTTGACAGTCCCAGTAATGAAATAATATGGGAAACGCCTTCAATACTTATCTGTATGCAGACGCTTCCCATGTAAAAATTGTACCACAGCCTTTTTAATTTGACAAGCAACACAACACTGACAAGATATCAGCCGTTCCAAGCAGCAATGCGGTAATCCGCAGTCTACATGGAGTACCGTGGTACAAAAACAGCAGAGACCGACACCTGTCTGTTTATCCGATCTAACGGGAAAGAACGTGTCGGCACTCTATGGCAATGTACGGTTTAGTTGTCGCGTACAAGCGGCATACTCATACAGCGGGGACCGCCGCGTCCGCGTGAAAGCTCCGCGCTCGGCATTGTCAGAACCTTCAGTCCGTGCTTCGTAAGGAGCTCGTTGGTAACATCGTTTCTTTCGTATACAACGATTGTTCCGGGGCTGATACACAGCGTATTCGAACCGTCGTTCCACTGCTCGCGTGCTGCCGCAATCCTGTCGCCGCCTGCACACTGAATAAGCTCTGCATGGCCGGTACCGGTGTACTGTGCAAGTGTTTTTTCGAGCGTCGTATCATTTTGTACAATCTTCAACTCGCCTTTTGCAGCACCTTTGGTGATGGTGAATACGCGGAGCGGGCCGAGAATACCGGGATGGATTGTGAACTTGTCGTGATCGATCTGGGTAAATACCGTATCCAAGTGCATGAATGCGCGGCTTACCGGAATATCAAACGCAAGGATTGTTTCGATCTTTGATTCGCTGTTAAAGAAGATCTTCTTTGCGATAACATCGATAGCGTTTGCGCTGGTTCGCTGAGAAATACCGATAGCCAAAACTTTTTCATTTATATTGAGGATATCACCGCCTTCAATGTGGGGCGGATCATAGCGATCATAGAACTTGGGTACTTTACCGGCATAATCGGGATGATGATTAAAAATGTATTCGGCATAGATCGTTTCACGGTTACGGGTAACGGAGAACATTCTATTTAAGCTTATACCGTTTCCAATTGTAGCAAAAGGATCGCGGGTAAAATACAGGTTCGGCATAGGGTTGACAACCATTGACGAATCGGAATCGGCAACGAAGTCTACCAATGAAGCATTGCCTTTGACATTAAGTTCTTTAATATCAATGCCTTCCATCGTTTTTAAAATCAGCTGTTTATTATCTTTGATGTTGTTCAACAGTTCGCGGATGCTTTCTTTGTGTTTTTCGGAATAAACATCGCTTTCGTTAATAAACTGTTCAATAAACTTTGTTCTAATTTCCGGTTTTTTAATTGCTTCAGCAGCAAGGTCTTCGAGGTACAGAACTTCAGCTCCGTTATCTCTCAAAATCTTGGCAAAGGCGTCATGTTCTGCTTGAGCGACTTTAAGGAACGGAATGTCGTCAAACAGCAGTTCGCCTAAGGTGTCGGGAGTTAAATGAAGTAGTTCGGCACCAGGCCTATGAAGCAATACTTTACGCAGTGTTTTAATTTCACTGGTAACACTTAATACGGACATATAAGCCTCCTATAACTTATAGCGCAGGATACGGTAAAAAAACCGTCAAAAGGCTGCTTCGCGTAGAAAAACACTATCAGCCGAGTCTCCCTGCAAAAGATAGGAATAATTATAGCACAGTTTTTTTTAAATGCAAGCAAAATTTACAATAAAATTAGAGCAAATTCATAATTCAAAATGATGAATTATTTAGGTGAGTAAGGCGTATTCGGCTTCTGCTTTTTCGGCAATACGCGGAACTTGTTTAAGCATATCCTGCGAAACGGCAGTATAGTTGCGGATTAAATCGGAAAGAGTGCTTGCAAAGCGCTGTTGTTCCAACATAGCATAAAAGATGCAAAACAGATCGGCTATATTCCGTTTCGGAGCAAACAATTCTATAAGGGTTTCCGTCAACTCTGCGTATGTCGCACTTAAAAAATATGCTTCATCCTTTGTTAAGGCTTCAAGGGTGTTGTCCATATACAAAGCCCGTACATATTCGCGGAGACAGCGGTCAATACCCGCATACCAGCTTTCTATGGCATTTTTCGTATTCCTTGAGATTTCATCCGTAAGGCTTGAAGCTTTCCTATTGTCCGTGTTTTCTTGATTTTCTCCGGCAGCGATCGCGTTCGTATCCGCAGAAATCGGATTTGTAGCGAAAGCCGCACCGGGCGGAGGTAAGTCTTTTTGAATTTTCTTTGCTGCTTTGTAAAGCCGTTTTAACTGTTTACGCAGTGCGGTAAGCCGCTTTTTTGCCGTTCCAAGCGTTCTTCTCCGCAGCTTTCTCAAAAGCAGCCGCACTCCGGCGGCTAACACTCCCAACAACCCAACACCTAAAACCGCTGCGCCGTATAATAGAAAGTCAGTTCCCGGCGGCAACAGCGGCGGCTTCGGCGGCTGGAGGCTTACCCGTTCACCGGTTCCCAAGAGCGAAGCGACGGAAATCGCCGGAAGTTTAGTGTGTAGCTGTAAGAAAGTAAGAGACGGAAACTCAATTTCGCCTGTTTCCCATGGGACAAATGTAATAGCGAGGTAATACCGTGATTCCCGTGTAACAATCTTGATTTCGTTGATTGTCATCACATCGTTTTGTGTCATGTTTTTAAGCGGAATAGGGACGGCAACGGTAAAGCCGCTGCCGGTTAATGTTTTGTATTCTTTTTCGGATAGCGGAAAAAGAAACTGTGCCGTATCGCCGACAAAGATACGCTGAGGAATGAGAACCCCGTTCATAATACCGTATCCGTCTGAGGCCGGTATCGGCTAAAGGGTTGAATACCGTATTTGCCGGTCAAAAAAAACTGGTTTAAGAGCTTTACCGTATTACCGTCGTAGGGCAATACAAGCGGATATGCTCCGCAGCGTATACAGGTATTTTCCCATTGTTGGGTATCTTCGGTTATACGGCGGATACGATCTTGCCGGAACTGATGCGAATTGGTCGGCAAGAGCCGCTCCAGTCCCGTTTCGGGGTCGGTAAAGCGCAATATCCCTGCGGCGGGAAGCGCTTCATCATAAGGTGCGGTAATGCGGATAGCTGCAACGTCATGACGGCGTGCTAATACCCCCAACTCTTTTTCAAAATTTTCTACTTTAAAATCGGATAGAATAATGACGAGTGCCCGCTGCCGCAGCAGTTTTCCCGCCGCTTCAAGCGCAGGCGCCAATGCGGTTCCTTTGCTTTTGCTGCCCGAAACGGCAATCCGTTCCAGAGCGCTCAGAATATGCAGACTTGGTTCTCTGCCGCGCCGGAGCTGAAATACCCGCGCGACCTTCCCGTCAAAAGCGAGGAGTCCCGTATAACTGTGCAAATGTTCCGCGGCAAAAGTGATCAGTGCTGCCGCTTCCAAAGCTTTTTCTTGCGGTGCATTAACGGTACTGCCTGCTTCCATCGAAGCAGAAACATCGACAATCAAAAAAAGCCGTAAGTCCCGTTCTTCACGGTACAGTTTCACAAAGGTTTTGCCGCTTCGTGCCATCAAGTTCCAGTCAATACTGCGGATATCATCCCCCGCTTCGTATTCCCGCAGCGAATCAAACTCAATGCCCCTGCCCCGGAAATGACTCCGGAAGCTTCCGGCTTGCATTCCCTGCGCAATGGAGAGCGCCGCCAGCTGTAACTGTTTTGACCGTTCCGCTAAATAACCGGTTTTCATCTGCCTCGTATCCGGGTATCAGGAATCGGCCGCTGCTTTGCAAATACCTATGCAGACGTCCGATTCTCATACAGCCGTTAAAAGGTTGTGCTCTTACATAACCTCAAGGAAAGGAACAATCACCAGTCCTGTTGCGTTTTTCAGTACGATGTATACTGCTTTCGCAAGCGCAAGCCGGGTCGCGGCAACATCGGCGTTTTCCGCACCGAGGATGGGACAGTCATGATAGAAACGGCTGAACAGCTTACAAAGATCGTACAGATAGCTGGTTATCAGCATCGGTGCATACTGAGCGGCGGCCTTATCTACTTGAGCGGGGAATTCTTCGAGTTTTTTCAGTAATTCCCATTCTATATCGGAGTTAAGCAGCTCGGGCTTGCAAACACCTGTCTTTGCTTTTTTGCCTTCTTCCGTATCAGCCTTGCGTAAAATAGAAGAAATACGCGCACCCATGTATTGGATATAGGGGCCGGTATTGCCGTTGAACGAAAGAGACTCGGAAGCGTTGAACAGCATATCTTTTATCGTGTCTACTTGGAGCAAGAAGTAGTGCAATGCACCGAGCGCGACCTTTTCCGCAACTTCTTCGGGATTTCCTACCGCATCTTCGCGGCCTTTGGAGGCAATCTCTTTTAATGCACTATTCTTGAGCTCTGTAATCAGATCGTCCGCATCGACAACGGTGCCCTCGCGGCTTTTCATTTTGCCTTCCGGCAAGTTCACCATACCATAAGCGAGGTGATACAAACCGGTGTACCAATCATAGCCGAGCAGCTTCATAATATAGAAGAGCACTTTAAAATGATAAATTTGTTCGTTACCGACTACGTAGATAAGCTTGTCAAACGGCCACTCACCATGGCGGGTTATCGCAAGTCCGATATCCTGTGTGATGTATACCGACGTTCCGTCTCCACGCAGCAGCAGTTTCTTTTCAAATCCGATCGATTTAAGGTCAACCCAAATGGAACCGTCCTCGTCTTTATAAAAGATACCTTTTTTTAAGCCTTCCATAATTTCGTCGCGACCCTTGCGGAACACATCGCTTTCAAAGAAAAGCTTATCGAATGAAACTCCTGTGCGGCTATATGTTTGCTGAATACCTTGCAGCGCCCAGCCGTTCATTGTCTTCCACAGCTGCATCGTTTCAGGATCACCCGCTTCCCATTTCCGCAGCATTTCCTGTGCGTCATCTTCCGCTTCAGGATGATCTTTGCTGTATTTATGGAACTGAACATACATATCACCGACAAACTTATCGGGTTTTATACCTTCTTTTACGGGATCGATACCGTTTCCGAAGAGCTTATATGCAAGCATCGATTTACAGATGTGTACACCGCGGTCGTTGATGATGTTGGTTTTATAGACATCCGCTCCGCTGAACTGGAGAATACGGGAGAGACTCTCTCCGATAGCGTCATTGCGCAAGTGTCCGAGGTGCAGCGGTTTATTAGTATTGGGGCTTGAAAACTCAACCATGATTTTTTTACCGGCAAGGGTAGTTGTTTTTCCGTAGTTTTCATTTCCGCTAATAATTGCATTGAGGATTTGCGCAGCTGTTTCACCCTTGGGTAAAAAGACGTTGATATACGGACCTACCGCTTTCACCTCACCTTTTCCCTTGAGTGCAGAATCAGCTTGCAGCTTAGGTAACAGTTCCGTCGCAATTTTAGCAGGGGCAGAGCGTAATACCTTTGCAAAACTGAAAAGCGGAAAACCTAAATCACCCAGAGTCGGATCGGGCGGTGTTTCCATTGCAATCCGTTCTGCAGTAACGGCCTCAGCTCCTTCAGGCTGCATCGATGTGAGTGCGCGTGCAATACTTTCTTTCCATAATAACCGTATATCGTTCATAATTACCTCACTTATAGGAACCGCTAAAACTTTCGGTTTTAGAGATGCCTTTGTGTTTCTGATTTAGGAAGAACCTCCGGAACTATCGATTTTTAAGAGGCTCTTGTTAGTATAGAAAATTCCGCCGCTTAGTGCAAGAGACCGCATTGCATCACGTTAAATCTAACCGAAAAACGCTCTGGACAGCCGCCCGTATTTCCAATAGTATAGAGAACCTATGTATTCAATTGACCATATCCGCAATTTTTGTATTGTTGCTCATATCGATCACGGGAAGTCAACGCTTGCCGACCGTCTTATTGAAAAAGCCAAGGTTATCGACGAACGCTATTATCGGGCACAGATGACCGACAACATGGATATTGAACGGGAACGCGGCATCACCATTAAAAGCCAAGCGGTTACCATTCCGTACCACGCCGCCGACGGGCAGGATTATCTTTTAAACTTTGTTGATACACCCGGGCACGTAGATTTTACTTACGAAGTTTCCCGCGCTATTGCATCCTGCGAGGGGGCAATTTTGATTGTGGACGCAACGCAGGGGGTGGAATCTCAGACGCTTTCCAATATGTACCTTGCGCTTGAGCACAACCTCGAAATTCTGCCGGTCATCAATAAGATTGACTTACCGGCGGCGGATATTCCGGCGGTGTCTGCTCAGATAGATCACGATTTAGGGCTTGATTCCGATATTGCCGTTGCGGTTTCGGCAAAAACAGGACAAAATATCGATGCACTGTTTGAAGCCATCGTAAAGCACTTTCCACCGCCGACAGGTTCCGCAGAAGCCCCCTTGCAGGCGCTCATCTTTGACTGCCACTACGATGCATACCGCGGGGTTATTATCCACTTGCGGGTGTTTGAAGGGGCGATAAAACCCGGCATGACCATCCGCTTTATGCACAGCAATGCGGAATACCGTGTAGAAGAAACCGGCGTGTTTATTCTCGACCTTGTGCAGCGGGATTCCCTCCGTGCAGGAGAGGTCGGCTACATCATTGCGGGTATTAAAACCGTGTCTGATGTGCAAGTCGGCGACACCCTCACCGATGCGGATCGTCCCTGTGCGGAACCCCGTGCCGGGTTCAAGGCTGTAAAGCCCGTGGTGTTTTCTTCCGTGTACCCGGTAGATACCAACGACTACGAGCAGCTGCGCGATGCCTTTGAAAAACTCAAGCTCAATGACGCAAGCCTCACCTACGAAAAAGATTCTTCGGTTGCGCTTGGACACGGGTTCCGCTGCGGCTTTTTGGGGCTGCTCCATTTGGAGATTGTGCAGGAACGGCTCGAACGGGAGTTTGACCAGGCGGTTATCTTTACGGCACCGTCTGTGCGGTACCGTCTCCATCTGCGGAGCGGTGAAACCATGATCTGCGACAACCCTGCCGAATACCCGGAGGAAGGCAAGATTGCCTCTGCTGATGAACCGTATATCAGAGCGAATATCATCACCCCGACGGAATACCTCGGTAATATCATCTCCCTCTGCATCGAAAAACGCGGCGTGCAAACCAATATGAACTACCTCGACCAAAAGCGGGTGGAGGTTACCTACGAAATGCCGCTTGCGGAAGTACTGTTTGAGTTTTACGACCGGCTCAAAAGCATCAGCCGCGGCTATGCGTCGTTTGAATACGAAGTAATCGAAATGCGTCCAACCGAGCTGGTAAAAATCGATATTCTGCTGAACGGCAAGCCGGTGGATGCCCTTGCGCAGCTTTCGTATAAGCCGAACGCCTACAACAAGGCGCGCCACGTGTGCGAGCAGTTAAAGGAAGAAATTACACGCCAGCAGTTCAAAATCGCTATTCAAGGCGCAATCGGCAGCCAAGTTATCGCACGGGAAACAGTTAATCCGGTGCGCAAGGACGTGTTGGCAAAGTGCTACGGCGGCGATATTACCCGCAAGCGTAAGCTCCTTGAAAAGCAGAAAGAGGGAAAGAAGCGCATGAAGATGGTCGGCGATGTTGAGTTACCGCAGTCAGCCTTCTTGTCGGTGCTTAAAACCAAAAGCGAATAGCGGTTGAGCGCTACCCCTCGATAACCTGTATTTCAAACTCCAACCGGGGCATACACTCCGCTAAATCGCTTTGAATCCGCTTGAGCGCTTCTACACGTATTTCGACAGAGGTATTGGCATTCCCTTGGATAATAAAGATTGCATTTTTTGTTCCGTCATCAAATTTATAATTTTCACCGTCGCGGACGCCAAGCCATGCGATAATACCTTTAGGGTCGCGGTATACATAATCGGTTTCGGCAACATGCTTTTCCGTCGATGAAATCGGAAGAAAAACTCCCGCTTCTTTATTGACGGTAAACTCTATCTGCCCGTCTATTTTATCAAGATCATGCCCGCCAATCGCTAAAAGCGAATGTAATGACTCAACATTATAGATATCGATAACACTATTGATGTGCGGCATAGAACCGCGGCGCTGAATATTCCGAATAAATGCGGGAACGGTCGGCGGATACTTTTTGATACTGCGCCCGACACTTTGCAGCAAATCCGCATACCCTTGAGTAATCGGATTATTCAAAACTTCATCAACATCGCACTGCAATGCCCAATCTTCCATCTTTTTTTGCTTCTTTAAAAATGAATCGGATAATTTTGCGTGCGGATCTATATTTTTCGCAACACCAATTACAACGCTTGTAATCCCAAGCTCAACGATACTTTTATCGATAATACATTTCATAGCAGCCTGCCCCCATATATTGGAAATTTATACTACCATTTCAGTATAACTGTGGTATAATGAAACTTATTATATCACAATTAATGGAAAAGGTATGTGTACGGCAAAAAAACCATTGAAACCTTTAAAACTCGATCTATCCGATCTTGACAAGAAAATGACGCTCGCAGTTGCAGAGCTGCGGAAAAGCTATCCACTCAGAATTAGCGAAGATGGTATCCCCGTTACGTTCAAAAAAGTGAAGAGTTCCGAAATTTCCGCAACCTTTAGAAACGGTGTATGCGAAATTGAAGCGGACTCTGCACCGCATTTCTATTTTGCGCTGTCGATGCTGCTGCTTAAAAGTCAAACAATCGAAGATTCAAAAATCTATACAAGGCGGGATGCGCAGCGTTTATTGGAATTCCGCATGGATCATGTTTTTGAAAAGAACGGCTTAATGCTCGATCTTTCCCGTAATGCGGTTGCACATATCGATATGCTGAAGCAGTTTATTCGCGAAATGGCATTTATGGGACATTCGTGGTTTATGCTCTACATGGAAGATGTGTACGAAGTCGAAGGAGCTCCCTATTTCGGTGCATTACGCGGACGGTACTCTATAAAAGATTTACAGGAAGTTGACCGCTATGCCAAGATTTTCGGCGTACAGTTGGTACCGTGTATTCAGACCCTTGCTCACATGGATCAGTATTTTATGTGGGAAGCCATAGAATACAAGTATAAGGATATTGATAACATCTTTAATGTCGGCAATGCTGAAGTACGAACCCTGCTCACCCGGATGATTGCATCGTTACGTAAAGCATTTTCTTCGGATATTATCCATATCGGAATGGACGAAGCACATAACCTAGGCCGCGGGCGTTATTTGGATGAAAACGGACTCAAAGAAAAGAGGGAAATTATGCAAGATCACCTTACTTTTATGAAAACCCTCTGTACAGCATACGGTTTTAAACCCATCGTTTGGGATGATATGTTCTTCGGCCGCTATTCCAATAACAAAGAAGATGTTGAGCCGGTTATTCCCAATCAGGTAGGATTGATGTATTGGGATTACTATAGCTGCTTGACCAACCATTACCGAGACCACCTGCAAGCATGCCGAGCGCTCACAAAAAAGACCATGTTTGCCGGCGGTGCATGGCGCTGGACGGGATATATACCGCATCATAAGAAAACACTTCAAGCAACGCTTGCCGCTATTGAGGCTTGCCGAAAGGAAAAAGTCAAAGAAGTCATCGTTACTTCATGGGGCGATGACGGCAACGAATCTCCGCTGTATACGTGTATGTTCGGCTTAGTACTTTTTGCCTACCTTGACTGCCATATCAAATATCAAGAGGAAGAATTTGCACAGTATCTAAAACTCTATACCGGCATGGGGCTTGACGAATGGATGCGGCAGGGCGAACCGGATTTGTTTGAAGGAACAACCGGTAACAATTATGATATAACGCCGTCGAAGTATCTGTTATATCAAGACCCGCTCGGTTCAAAATTTCTGTATTACATACGGACGCTGACAACCGATATGAATGCCGTCTATAAGAAACTGGAGCAAGCCTTTATCGAGGATGCAGCCAACACGGCTAATCCCTTGCAGCGCAGCATTGCCGAATTTTATGCATTGATGATGAAAACGCTTTACTATAAGTGGCGGCTCCCCTTGGATATTTGGGAGGCGTATAAGGGAACGGATAAAAAAGCATTGCAGGCATTAATCGAAAATAAGATAAAGCCGCTAAAAACGGTGTTAGCCGAAACAGCGAAGGCGCGTCGGCGAGTATGGACGGAAGAATGCCGCGGATTCGGTTCAGAGGTGTTGGATCACCGCTTCGGCGCAATGCTGATACGGCTGGAAGTTACACAGGAAGTGCTAACCGATTACATACAGGGTAAGATTACACAAATCGATGAGCTTGAAGAAGAACGGCTTGATCCATGCCCTGAATCGGATAAAATGCTCGAACCGCAAGCAGTGCGCTATAACCGTGCCTTACGTATTATGACCGCCTGCCGAGAAACGTGGTAAGATAAAAAGGAGTGTAAAATAAAAGCCGTACAAATGGCACGGCTTTTATTTACTCAAGTTTGCTCAAACGCAAACTTGTATATCATCTGCACGTTCTCACTTCGTTGTGAACGTGCGTAAAAAGTCAATCGAAAGTTGATACTTTCTTCTTGACTTTTTATGGGGGACAAAGACAATGCAAACTGTGTTTCAGACAATGAGCGACGGCGCTTCTCTCGCCGTTTATACCTGGCTCCCGGAACAACAACCGAAAGCAGTGCTGCATATCGTGCACGGAATGGCGGAACACGCCCTCCGGTATGATGATTTTGCAAAAACGGCATGTAAAAAAGGCTTTGCCGTAGTTGCCTCCGACCACCGCGGTCACGGAAAGACCGGTTCAAAAAGCGGCTTAATGGGATACCTTGCCGATGGAGACGGATTCAGACGTGTTGTCGAAGATCAAAAGGAAATCAATGCGGAAATACAAAAACACTACCCTACTCTTCCGGTTATTATCGTCGGGCATTCGTTCGGCTCCTTTGTAACACAGGAATACATCGAACGGTATGGCACAACAGTCAAAGCGGCAGTTCTTATCGGGTCTGCAGGCCCCAACCCAAGCATATCCGTTGCCTCGCTGCTAGCAAGCCTTAACTGCGTATTTAAAGGAAGAAAATCCGTTGCCAAGTTTATGAATGCATTGGTGTTCGGCTCATATAACAACAAAATCAAAAATCCGCACACAGCCTTTGATTGGCTTTCGAGGGATGCAACCGAAGTAAAAAAATATATCGATGATGAATACTGCGGATTTGTCTGTACCGCAGGCTTTTTTCAGGATTTTATACGCGGGCTTAAAAGACTGCATACACAGACGGCTTTAAAAGATATACCGGCCGATCTTCCTGTTTTAATTACCGCCGGTTCGGAAGATCCCGTTTCAAACGGAGGCAAAACGCTAAAAACCCTTTACCGTATCTATCAGGACATCGGAATGCAGGACGTAACGCTAAAACTATACGAGAACGGCCGGCACGAAATTTTGAACGAAACAAATAAAGAGGAAGTAAAAGCCGATATCTTGGGATGGATAGAGAATAGAGCATCGTTTAAAACTCAGTCAGATTTTTAGAAGTTCACGAGAGGCGGTAACCTAGTTTTAAAGAAAAAATAACGATACGATAACGGGATGAAATGGAACGGCTTTAATAAAAACGATGCACTCCTCTTTATCGAATGCGCGCTGGTGTTTGCTTTTTTACTGTTGCCTCCGTTGTTTTCAGCGGTACCGTTTACCCTTCCGCCCAAGCCGATCGGATTGTATGCACAGTGTGTTTTCTACTTTTATACAGTGTTTGCAGCCGCGTATGAAGAAATACTATACCGGCTCTATACTCCGAATCGGCTGCACTGCATTTATACCGGTTATATCGAACCGCGGCTGCAGGAAAATTGGAAGACATCGGAATGCCCTGTGCATTTACCGCTTCCGTCTTTTCTGTGTGTATGCTGCAAGAATAACACAGGGGTGTTTTTTGAATTTTTCCTCACCGAATTTCCCGCCCACCTCCTCTTCACACTGGCGCACCGTTACCTCGGACTTTCTTCCATGATATTCGCCGCAGGAGCAGGAATCGTATTCCGCATTGCCTATCTCAAGCTCAAACAGGTGTTTCATCCGGCAGTAAGTATCACACTGGTAGCCGCAGTACACGGCCTTTGGAACATCGGGGTGTATTATTATCTGTGGGGAAACACTGGTATCGTAAATTAAAATCAACAATCCTGATGTAAAGTATCGGAGGTACAGCTCCCGATATTTCGTCGTATGTTAGCAATCGGTTTTAATACCCTTTGTTAGGGTGCAGAGCACAAGGGTATTACCCCCTCTCACACGAATCAAGCACCATTTCCTTATCAGCGTATGTCCATCAATTCAATCGCCACCCTATTCAACCGATCAATCAATCGTTTTGGATTTGAAAACAATTCATATCCTTCTTTTGTCAGTGTGCAATCAATCCAAGCCGGGAATGTGTTCGTGAGTACAGCTTTATCCGTATCGCTATAAACGTATATCCGTATCGGGTCATCTCTAAAAGCCCAAATGGTATAGCGGTACAGCAGTTGCTTTCCTTCGTGTACACTTCTTTCCGGTAAAATGCTTCCCGAAAATTGATGGTCATTTGCATCACCGGCATAGACGTCCATAACTTTGCCGAATACATGCAAGATTGACGGAATACGTGCCTCAGATACCAAAAAACCTTTTGCATCATAGACAAAAATATTTTTATCGCTATCTTGATACCGAGCAAGTGCCTTTTTTAACGAAGCAGGCTTGGATAGTATCTCGTATGCTTCTCCGAACAGCTCCCATGCAAACACCTCCGGCACATCCTCACCTTTCGGGGCATTAGGTATATATGCAATATGACTGTCGGCATAGATAAGAAGGCGTATATCGGCAGATGAATTGTTAGGTATATCATAGCGATACGCTATCTTGGCATTTTTTGGCACCTGCGTAAAAGCGGCATCATCGGCAGCGACTGCTGCACTCTCCGTCAATAAATAATTAAAGGATTCAATATCAGCGCTCTCTGTAAGTTCACACACCAGCTTATCTTTTGCATCGTACACTCTAATAGCCGGTTTATCCGTTTTTTTACTGTTATCAGCCGCAAAAACAAGTGCAGCGCACAGTAAAAAAGCTGCATAAAAAAATAGACGTTTCGTTAT
This sequence comes from Treponema sp. OMZ 857, assembly GCF_024181085.1. Taxonomy (NCBI): domain Bacteria; kingdom Pseudomonadati; phylum Spirochaetota; class Spirochaetia; order Treponematales; family Treponemataceae; genus Treponema; species Treponema sp. OMZ 857. The sequence continues at coordinate 728,779 of NZ_CP051147.1, read as the reverse complement.
TTTGATCATACCGTTCTCCCATAGCATATTATATCAATATAGTATACCATAATCAAAGCGATGGAGAAAAGCGAATGAACGTATACGATTTGATTGCAGAACATTACAGCGAACTTTTCCCGCTTGAGGCGGAAAAGCTTGATTTTATCCGGCATCTTTGTCCATTGCCGGGCAGATTGTGTGATGCAGGTTGCGCAACCGGCGACCTTGCGGTGGGTTTACATCAACGTGGATACGATATATACGGGCTCGACTTAAATGCAAAGATGATTGGAATCGCAAAAGAGAAAGCTTCGGGTATCCGCACATCCGAGAATTGGCATTTCATCAAGCGAACATCTCCGATATTCTGCAATTCGGTACCTGTAACGGCGTACTGTGTTTCGGCAATACGCTCCCGCATCTACCTGATGAAACGGCACTCCGCCGTTTTTTCAGCGCTGTGTATCAGTCTTTACAAGCGCGCGGTATTTTTATTGTTGAAGTCCTCAATTACGACCGCATCCTTGCCGAGAAAAAAATGGACTTTAAAGATAAAGAAACAGACGCCTTCATTTTTAAGCGGCGTTATGATTTTTTACCGGACGGGAATATCAAGTTTACCATAGAGTTTATTGACAAGCAGCACAATACCGTAGGTTCGGACTTTACGGTATTACATCCGTTACAGCGCAAAACACTGTTAGCTTTATTTGAACAAGCAGGCTTCCAATCCGTTGCCTCTTATTCGGATTACAGCTTTACCGAAAGCCATGCAGAAGATTACGCCGTAGTGTATACAGCAAAGAAATAAGCGGAGCAATTCATGCGAAATGTAAAAGACCTTTACATGTCACTAATTTTTTTTGCCGTTGTTGTAATGAACGGTATATCCGCAGAAAGCACCAAAGATTATAAAGTGCTGATAGGTATGGATCATGAAAAAGTGATGCAGCTTAAAGAAATTAAAACGCTGGTAATTGATGCGGAGTTTTTTTCTCAAGAAGATATCGCGCAGCTTCACAAAAACGGAAACATTCACATATTTTCTTATTTAAACATCGGCTCTATCGAAACATTCCGCGATGACTATGCAGCATTTGCGGATATTGCTTTAGGACACTATGAAAATTGGGACGAAGAACAATGGGTAAATGTTGCGGATAAAAGATGGCAAAAAAGGATAAAACACAAAGCGCAATTTTTATCTCAAAAAGGCATAGACGGTTTTTTTATTGATAATGCCGACGTTTATTATCATTATCACACACCCGAAATATATCAAGGACTGATAACTCTCTTACGCAAAATACACACGGAGAATAAACCCATTATCATTAACGGCGGAGATACGTTTATCACCGAAGCGATGCAGCAAAATTCCATTAAAGGAGTGGTACACGGGGTCAATCAAGAAAGCGTATTTACCGAAATACATTTTAAGAATAATACGTTTGGAGCAAAACCGGTAGAAGACAGAGCATATTTTATGGAATATCTGGCTCAATGTAAAACGTATGGACTCACCGTCTATTTACTCGAATACGGCGCAACGAAAAAACTGACGAAAGAAATAAAAGCATATTGCGAGCGCAACGGATTTACCTACGACATATCCTATTCAGTGGAACTGGATAAGCTGTTTTGAGTTCAAGGGGAAGTGCTCCCTCCCCCGTTCAGAGTGGTGTTTTTTCCATTCCCTTACAACCCTATCCTTTTTCCGCGCATTTCCAAAAGGTATTCCCTTTGGAAACCCCAACAAAAAAATCAACAGCTCTCGGCACTCTGCATCAGAATTATTGATGGTTTTCTATCGTGTCCTCTGCATTTCCCGCAGGGCATTTTGCGCTTCGGTGTACTCGTCATAGGGTACGGCGCCGTTTTTCCCGATAATCGAATTTTCGTGCCCCTTTCCCAGCAACAACACCGCATCATTCGGTTGCGCAAGAGAAAATGCTTTACGGACGGCAGTCGGCCGGTCAGGAATAATAAACAACTCCTCGCCGCGCTTCTTGTTAGGACAACCTGCAGCAATCATCTCCAAAAGCTCGACAGGATCTTCGCCGCGGGGGTCTTCGTCGGTGAGGATGATCGTATCGCAGTATTCTCCGGCAATTCTTCCCTGCTCCGACCGCTTAACGGTATCGCGCTCTCCGCCCGAACCGAATACGGCAATCACGCGGCCGCCTTTCGCTTTAACACGGTCACGGACAGACGGCATAATCGCTTGGAATGATGAGGGCGTATGCGCATAGTCGATAAGCACCTCAAAGCCCTGCCCCGCTTCGACGCGGCACATTCTCCCTTACCGGCATAAGCCGATTGAGCAACGGCGCCAGCATATCAAACGGCAGTCCCGTTAAATTATGAGCGACAATAAGCGCGGCAAGGATATTATATACATTAAAAAAGCCGGTTACCGGAGCGGCGGCCTCATACGTTTTCTGCACACCGTCAAACGATGCATGAATTGTAAAGGTTAAACCGTTCTCCCCTTCATGAATGTTATCAGCCGATAAGCCGCCTGCAAAGTTTGAAAAGGGAACAGCCGTAGCAGCGCCGATATGCTTCTGCACGGAAAAGCCGAACACGGGCTGATTTGTTGCCTGTGCAAAATAGGCGGCAGATGGGTCTTCAAGATTCACAATGCCGAAGGCCGCAACCGCTCCGCGTTTTTTCTTATGATCATGGCTATCTAATGAGCGGAATAAATTCGCTTTATCGTAGCGGTATTGTTCAAAGGTACCGTGAAATTCCAAATGTTCCTGCGTCACATTCATAAATACGCCTGCATCGAACTGAACATGCAATAGCCGTGCCGTTCGGGGAGAAAGCCCGTGAGAAGATGCTTCCACCACTGCATATTCGCAGCCGTTATCCCGCATACGGGCAAGCCGCTCCTGTACCGTAATCGATTCGGGCGTTGTCTGATGTGCCGGATTGGCGACCGGCTCATCTCCAAACGAAAAAGATACCGTTGAAGAAAAGCCCGCTTTTTTCCCTGCAAGCCGCAGCAGCTGCCAGATAAAATCGACGGTACTTGTTTTCCCCTCCGTACCGGTTACTCCGATTGTTACCAGCGCTTTGGAAGGTTCGTCAAAAAAAACGGCTGCAGCAGCAGCCATTGCAGCGCGAACATCCGGCACTTGAACATAACAAATATGTTCTTGATATAATGGAAGTGTTGTTTCATGAATAACCGCAACGGCGCCCTTTGCAATAGCAGCATCGATAAACTTTGAACCATCGGTGTGCACACCGGGCAAGGCAAAAAAAGCGGCGCCTGTCCGTACTTCACGCGAATCATACGAAAGCGAATGCACCGTAACATCTGCCCCGTGCACTGCTATCGGCTCTATAGAAAAAAGACATTGAAGAATTGACTTTGCATAGCGGTTATTACACATATGAACCTCTAAAAACCTCAGACTTTAGAGGTTTTTCTTAGATTTGATTTTGGGAAGTATAAACGGCGGGACATATTCAGGCAAGAGGGAGAAATAATTCATAAATCATTTAGAATCCGAATTGCGCAAACAATTTCCACCATTTTCAATTACCAATACCGTAAAAGTCTGACGCTATCCGCCGATATTATACAAGACATCTTTAGAAAATCGAAGCTTTAGGATGTCTCTTACAGAAGATACTTGGAGGTTCTTATGAGACGAAGTATGGGTATCACCATCTTACAAATTGCACTTGCTTTTTTCTTACTGGTCAGCGGAGTAACAGGTCTTATGCAATCCAGCGCCGGTAATTTAAATCCGGTGGTTACCTTTCTGACACAGCTGGTAAAAAGTTCAACAATAAGCACAATCATCATCATCGCGATTGCCGTATGTGAACTTATCGCCGGTTTTTTCCTGCTGATGGGGCTCTTTACGTTCTCCCCTCAAATTTTAAATGTAATCTTAATTATTTTTATCGTTTTATGGATCATCAATATTATTTTGATTGATTTTATCGGAACATTTAACAGCGGCATACATGGTGTGCACGGTTTACTAACCTACCTGCAGCAGCTCTCCGCTCACCTGATGGTACTGGGTGCCCTCATCTGCGTACAATATCGCAACTAAACCGCAACTCATTTTTTTAACTAAAGCGGCACGAATATAAAAAGAGCCGGAGCTAACGGTTGAAGTTTTAGCTTCCGCCCGTTTAATGCACCGGCTCTTTTTTATGGCATTTGATGTTATTTAAAAAATAAACCAAACAAAATACAATTCGGCAAACTATGCCGTTTTTTCCGAAATCAGCTTTAACTCAGGTTTCTCAGTTTCTTCAATAACCTTCTTTGTGATATGCAAGGCTTTTTGACCTTTCATCGACGGAGCCTCGAACATCGCATCCAGCATCAGTTTCTCTACGATAGAGCGAAGACCTCGTGCACCGGTATTTTGATCCAGCGCTTGCTGAGAAATAGCGTCAAGGGCGGCATCATCAAAAGTCAGCTTAACGTTGTCAAGTTTAAATGATTCTTGGAACTGTTTGATAATCGCGTTCTTAGGTTCAACAAGAATACGGCGCAAGTCTGCAAGCTTTAAATCGCTGAGCGAAACACTGATAGGAAGCCGTCCGATCAATTCGGGGATAATACCGAATTTTACTAAATCATCGGGGATAAGCTTGTCGTACAACTCCTGCAAATCCTTTTCTTTTGAAGACCGTACATCGGCTCCGAACCCCATCGGATTTTCTGCAACCCGTGTCTGAATGATCGTATCAAGCCCGACAAAGGCACCACCGCAGATAAACAGAATATTGGACGTATCGATCTTCAACATATCCTGATTCGGGTGTTTGCGTCCTCCCTGCGGAGGCACCGAAGCAACGGTTCCTTCAACAATTTTTAACAGAGCCTGTTGCACACCTTCACCCGAAACATCACGGGTAATCGACACGTTTTCACTCTTCCGCGCAATCTTATCAATTTCATCAATAAAAATAATACCGCGTTCCGCACGGGCAATATCGCCGTCTGCATTCTGGATAAGTTTTAACAGGATATTTTCAACATCCTCACCGACATAACCTGCTTCGGTTAAAGTAGTCGCATCCGCAATAGCGAAGGGAACCTTCATCTTTGTGCAAGCGTCCGTGCTAACAGCGTTTTCCCGAACCGGTCGGGCCTATCAGTAAGACATTGGATTTTTCAATAACAACGGCATTTCGGTCAGCCGGCGGATGCATAATCCGCTTGTAATGATTATAGACGGCAACCGATAATACCCGTTTTGCTTTCTCTTGCCCGATAACATATTCGTCAAGGTAGGTCTTTAATTCCATCGGTGTCGGAATATCCCCTGAAAGCTGTAAAGGCGTAGCCATCTTATAAGCGGTCAAATATTCTTTACAAAGCTGGATACAATGATCGCAGATAGCGACTCCCGGTCCCGGTACTATTTTTCGGCCTGCATCTTCCCGCTTACCGCAGAAAGAGCAGATTAAAGAAGAATCACTTCTTAATTTAGGCATTTTTTCTCCTATCCATGACCATATCGACGATGCCGTATTCGCAAGCCTCTTGCGCAGACATAAAGAAATCCCGTTCCATGTCTTCGGCAACCGCCTTTTCCGTTTTTCCGGTGTGATGGGCGCAATATTGGATAATCAATTTTTTTAACCGGAGTATTTCCCGTGCCTGTATGGTAATATCGCTGGCTTGTCCCTGTGCGCCGCCCCACGGCTGATGAATCATCACACGGGAAGAAGGCAGTGCAAAGCGTTTTCCTTTGCTTCCCCCTGCCAACAGAACAGCAGCCATACTGGCCGCCTGTCCCAGACAGATGGTTTGTACATGAGGATGAATATGCTGCATCGTATCGTAAACGGCAAGCCCAGCCGTTACCGAACCGCCGGGGCTGTTAATATAAAGGCTGATATCTTTATCGGGGTTCTGTGATTCCAGAAAAAGCAACTGTGCAACAACCAAATCGGCGGTTGCATCGGTTATTTCACCATCAACAAAGATAATACGGTCTTTTAACAGGCGCGAAAAAATATCGTAGCTGCGTTCCCCGTTTCCCGTCTGCTCAATAACATAAGGAACAAGGCTATGCATCTGTTCCGACATCAGCAGCTCTCTCAAGCAATTGTTCTACCGTCAGTTTTCACCCGGTTTTACCGTCGATTTTTCAAAAGCTGAGTATAGAGTTTCTTTTCTTTAATATCATCGATCACATATTCTTTTCACGAGTTTCCGTCATAATGCTTTTTAACTTCTTCTGCGGATGCTCCCGTGCGCTCTGCTATTGAGGCGTATTCCGCTTCAACATCTTCCGGAGACGCGGTAATACCCCGCTCTTCCATCAGTTTTTCAACGATGATACGAGTCTTAAGCCGAAGTTCAGCCTCTGCCCGCCATTCAGTCATCGCGGATGCTTTTGACAATTTACCGTTTATATCGATTGTCAATTTTTCCAAACTTTCGGGAGACATTCCCAAGCGCTGTGCCAACATAGCCCACCGGCCTTCGAGTTCTGCCTTAACCATAGACTCAGGCAGCTCAATGGGATTGGCTTCCGCCATCTGCTTCAGCAGGTTGTCGGTCTTTTTCCGATTCAGAACATCTTCTACCTGGCGTGTAAGATTTTTTGAGATGTCAGCTTTTAAATCGGCAAGTGTCTTGTATTTTTCGCTTACGTCCTGCGCGAGATCATCATCGATAGCAGGCAAATCTTTCCGTTTTAATGCAGTTACGCTAACCTTTAGCTTGATTGTTTTTCCGGCCAACTGTTTGTCGATATGTTCGGCAGGATATGTCTTGGAGATAACCTTTTCTTCGCCTTTCTTCATACCGATAAGCTCATCGTCTACGCCGTAATGGAACTGTCCCTTACCGACGGTAAATACAAAATCATTCCGTTTTGAACTTTCGATTTCCGCATCGGCATCATCAAGCTGCACATAGTTAATGGTTACGATATTATCATTTTTTACAGTATCGCCCTCACCGCAATCGATGACAAGCGCGTTGCGTTCCTGTATCAACGCCAATTCTTTTTCGATATCAGCATCGGTAACGGATACTTCGGGTACGGATACCGTAAAACCTTCCGTCTTTGCTATTTCTACTTTGGGAAGTACATCATAGAGAACAGTAAACACCAAGTCGGAGTCAAGTTTGAAATCGGGCGTACCGTCAAGTTCAGGCTGTGAATACGGTAACGGCCGCGAATATTTATCCGCAGATTCAAATACTTCTTCCAATACATTCTGTATTACTTCATCATACGTTTCAGCGCGCAACGTATCGCCGAATTTCTGTTCAAGGACTTTTACCGGTACTTTGCCTTTACGAAAGCCCGGTATTTGGAGCTGTTTCGCATATTTTTTCGTTAAAAGCGCATATCGGTTTTGCACCTCATCCTGCTTAACGGTAATCGAAAGTTTCATCCGAGACTTTTCGATAGGGGTAAATTCTTTCGTAAAATTCATTGGCATATCCTTATGGTACTAAAAGGGTTTCTCGCAAGAGAACTTTATTCGTGCGGAGGGTTTAATACCCCGACGCTCTGCGTCGTAAGAAAGGGTATTAAAGCCGACTGCAACCACCTTATGAGAACAACATACCCGACGCTCGCGTCGGGTTGTTGATTCTTCTCCGGCAACTTCCGGTTAAAAAAGCGATTCAGGTGTACCGAATCGCTTCTGTAAACGGGAACGGGGATTGAACCCGCGACATCCACCTTGGCAAGGTGGCGCTCTACCACTGAGCTATTCCCGCAAAATATATCGCTCGGTATGTACTGTTGTGGAATCCTGCGAGAGGAGGGACTTGAACCCTCACGCCGAGGCACCAGATCCTAAGTCTGGCGTGTCTGCCAATTCCACCACTCTCGCTCACAAAGTGAGTCGAAACAATATACCGATGATTCTTAGGAATGTCAAGTCCTAGCCTTTAGGCTACTTAACTTCCTATTCATCTGAGCCATGCAGGCTTCGAACCTGCGACCCACAGATTAAGAGTCTGTTGCTCTACCAGCTGAGCTAATGGCCCGTTACATAACCGTCTTAGCAAGACTGAACGAGTATTCCATAATTTCAAAAGAAAGTCAAGGAGTTAGGGGAAGACTTTTCTTTTTTTTCGATAAAAAGAAAAGTCTTCCTAACCAATCAGTACCGCCGTCCGTGGCGGATTGGTGCGGGATTTATATTGAACTAAAACTTCTCTACCTTCCAGTCTCTTATCGTTCGTTTTTCTTCATCAAATCCCGCACCAATGAGCACTATCTTCTGCCCGCTTGCCTTGTACGGTACCGCATACTCTTGCGTTTTTATCTGGTTGAGCGCATCTTCCGCACTACCGTTGCCGGAGAGCTTAAACTCAAAGATATAAACAGTATCAGCGGTTTTGAGTACACAATCTGCACGTCTGTCAAAACTATACATCCATGTATAGTTTTGACTACGAGTTTCGGCACCGCCGAAACATCGCTGCTGCATGGAACCACCGCCCTCCATGGCGGTACTGTGGCAGTGTACTTCCGTTTGCACAAACTGTCCCATCAGCGCAAAGACGAGATACACTGCCGTTTGGTAATTCTGCTCCCTCAGTTTCAAGTTTTGTTCGGTGAAGTTGTCGTATGCAATACTGGAAATAATCGACTTGAGCCGCTCCATAAACTCGTCCACATTCCGGATGTCCTGTACAAACCGTCCTATCCATACCCGCTTTGACTCAATGTTAAACCGGAATACGCAGGCAAGAGATTCTCAAAAAGCCGTACCGAACTTCATCATTCGGAAACCCAGCTGATACAGCCGCAAATCGCTGATATACTTCTTGATGGTAAGGTACCCTGCTTGAAACAGAATGGGCAATGCATCCTGTGCAACCGCCCGGTACGTTTCAATCCTGTTTGATTCAACTCAACATTGCCATCGAGGTCGGGGATATAATAGCCTGCTTCTTTTAAGTTGACTAAAAAGTCGGCGTTCCCGTGCCGAACCAGTAACTGCTAATCTCTTTTTGGCTAAGGCGCTCAACACACTAAAGGGTTTGTACATCCCTTCCCCGGCAGGATGGAACAAATAGCCATCGTACCACTGCTTTAAGGTTGTTAATGCCTGCGGATAGTCCATATTCTGCCGTGTTGCAAGTGTTTGTATATCCGGTTGGAAGGTTTCTTCAAGCTCTGTTTGCGTAAGACCGCAGATACCGGCATAGTCTTCTTCCATCGATATATCACGAAGATTATTCAAATCGCTGAAAATACTAATCTTGCTGAATTTAGTAACGCCGGTTAAAAACGCAAAGCGAATATATTGATCACAGGTTTTTATAACAGAGTAAAATGCTTTGAGTGTATTACGGTAGTGTTCGTTCAGTTCTTCGTTCACACCCATCGTTTGCAGAAGCGGTTTATCGTATTCGTCTACAAGGATGACGACTTGCTTACCTGTTTGCTGATAGGCAGCCTTTATGAGGGATGTAAACCGTTTAGCATGAGAGAGCCGCTCTTTTGCAGATTGTATCTCGGCTCTTCGGTATCTAAAAATAGCTAAGCGTTTCATCTAAAGCTCCGCTCAGTTCATATTGCCCGGTATTAAAATCCAAATAGAGCACAGGGTATTCCAGCCATGCCGATCGCTGTTCTCGTACAGCCTGTTCTTCTTCCGCTTGTTCAATATACAAATCCTTGAACAGCTCTTTTTGACCGAGAAAATAGGCAGCGAGGGTTGAAAAACAAGCTCTTGCCAAATCTGCGCGGACGGCTTAAGAAATACACCTTACTATTATTGACTAATCGCGAAAGATACGCCGTTTTGTCAACATAGAGAAATTTTTTTTCCCTCAAATCTTTAAAACTTTGGATGCCGATCGGTAGTTTGCGTGGTGCGTTCATACCCGCAGTATAGCAAGATTATTGCAGTAAGCCTATCCTTGCGCTTCCGTCTTTCAGTTTCTTATCGTTCCTTAAAATTCGGCAACCGCAGCCTTTATCAGGCCTGTCGGCTTGTTCTGTAAGGAAACGGTTTATCTTATCCGCTAAAGCGGATTGCGAATCAAAGGCGAGGATTGGCGAATTGCCGCACTTTGCAACGAAATGAAAAGTGCAATCAATGAGCGATGTTTGCGATAAGCAAACTCGCAGCGTTACAGACAATGCCAACAGCATTGTCTAAAATAAACCTTCGTTTTCTTCATCAAATCCTGTTTAGTACCCCCACCCTCCTTGGCGAATATGCACGCTATACAGCAAAACATGTACCTCACGACACATTTTGCCGGTTCGGTTTCGCCGCATACCGCCACGGATAGCGGTGGTTCTACGAAGCAGCGACGTTTTGCACAGCAAACTCGCGTTCAAAATTGACAAGGAGGTCAATTTTGAACTTCCACGGACGGCGGTGATTCTATGCAATAGCGACGTTTTGGCAGGCGGAGCCTACTAAAACTCGCGTCAAGAATTGACAAGGACGTCAATTCTTGGACATAGCCACGAAAGCCAAGATTGTCGTTGCTGTTGTCCGGGTTGTCGTTGTTCCGAATACCGACGATGCAGTTCTTCGCGTTGTTGTTCCAGCTGCCGCCGCGTATGACGCGGTCATCACCGGAAGCAGCACCTTATTAATGTCCCTACCGTTTTTAGTCAAAATTTTCGAGCCGCTAAAGCGGCTACTCGGTGCCGCTTTGACTTATTTTCAAAACTATACTGCACCTCACAACACATTTTGTCGGTTCGGTTTCGCCGCAACGGGCGGCTTACGCAACGCCGTTGCGGCTCAACAGGCAAAATGTGAGAAAGGGGCGACAAACCACGAAAGCCAAGATCGTCGAGGCTGCTGACCGGGTCGTCGTCGCGCCGAATACCGACGACGCAGTAGTTAGCGCCGCTGCTCCAGCTACCGCCGCGCAAAACACGGAGACCGCCAGACGCGCCACCCTGCGGGTCAACTACAAATCCGACGGATGTATAAGCAGCATCATTTGCTCTAGGATCATTATCATACCCATCAAAACACCATTCCCATACGTTTCCTGACATGTCATGTAAAACCGAGAGCATTAGCAATTTTCTTTCCAACCTCTGCCGTCTTAGTTGTCTCAGGGACTTGATCTTGCCAACTACTTCCGTCCCACCATTCGTCATAAACCGCTACCCTCGTAACTTCATCACGTAAACTTTCCCAAGTTTCTCCTTCAGGTAAGGTCAGACCATTAAAACCTATCAGCTTTCGCTCCACTCACTGTTCAGTTTGGTAAGCCATACTTCTCCGTATTTGTCAGCATTGGTGTTGTCGCTTCCCTGCCACCGAGCTGCATACTCCCATTCCACTTCCGTCGGAAGTCGATAGCCTTTTTTACTCATATCGGCATAAGCGGCATCGCAAGCAGCTCCGTCTGTTGCATCTTTTAATACGGCGGTATGATCGTCCTTTTACGGTAGACGCATTCCCCTCCCTTTGATTTTCTGGGTATACGCATTGCACCATATAATACAGTCTCGCCAACTTACACTCGTTACCGGATGCTTCTTGCTTCCTTCGGTAGGAGCCGCTCCGTCACTCCCATTCCTACCTTCACGGCCTTTGTTTGCAAACGCATATCCATTGCTTTCTGCCCATGTCCTCACTTCATACCATACCTCATACGGCACTTCCGTTTTACCAAGCTTATAAGGACTCAATTTTACCTTACGCCCTGTACGGAATACCCTTTCCAATTATCTGCCGTTCCCGGCAATGTATGTCGGATCCATACCGGTAATCCCGCTGCAGGCGGGCTTATTTTATAAAGCCGTCGCCTGTATCTTCAAAACTACCGACATCGCCGGAAGGTGGTGTCGGCGGTACGCTGTCGCTTTCAAAGCTCACCTTAACCTCGATCGCCTTTGTAACGGTGTGGGTATAATGCAGTAACAACTGCGTCATCTACCTTCCATTCCTTTACCTTGTAATCCGAATTAGGCGTTGCGGTAAAGGTTACTGTTTTACCCTGTTCAACCTTGTCGCCCGTATAGATTTCGCTGCCGTCGACCATTGCTTTGAGCGTGCCGTTCCCACCTTCTACGCTGAAGGTTACGGTGTGCTTGGGCTTAGGTACAGGCGGCGGAGCTTTTGCGATTACCGTTACCTTACACTCAGCCGTTTTGCTGCCGTCTTCGGTTGTTACCGTAATCTTTGCCGTTCCTGCTGCTTTTGCCGTTACCTGACCTTTCTGATCTACCACCGCAACTTCCAGCTTATCGGAACTCCACGTTACCTTTTTGTTTGTTGCGTTTGCAGGCGTAACCGTTGCAGTCAGTTGTTCGGTCTTTTCTTCCTCAAGCGTCAGTTCGCTTTTATCAAGCTTTACTTCCGTTACCGCGACGGTAGCAGGCGGCAGTGCCTTAAACAGCACCTTTACCTCTATCTTTGCCGTTATCTTATGGCTATACGTTGTTGTATCGTTCGTTATAGCCGTACCGTTGACCGTCCATTTATCTACTACGTAGCCGCTCACAGGCGTTGCCGTAAAGGTTACGGTTTTGCCCTTTCGACGCTTATGGGGCTTTTATCCGTTTCCGTTACGCCGTCCGCCTTTGCTTTAAGCGTACCGTGTTCCCCGGCGCTAAACGTTACCGCAAAGGTTTCCAGTTTAACCGTTATCTTATTCGGACAACCGGTAAACAAGGCCATTGCAGCAAGCATCAACCCTACTGCTAACCGGCTCAACAGCCGATTCGACCAATCATAGCCGAGCAGCTTCGCTTAATATAGAAGAGCACTTTAAAATGATAAATTTGTTCGTTACCGACTACGTAGATAAGCTTGTCAAACGGCCACTCACCATGGCGGGTTATCGCAAGTCCGATATCCTGTGTGATGTATACCGACGTTCCGTCTCCACGCAGCAGCAGTTTCTTTTCAAATCCGATCGATTTAAGGTCAACCCAAATGGAACCGTCCTCGTCTTTATAAAGATACCTTTTTAAGCCTTCCATAATTTCGTCGCGACCCTTGCGGAACACATCGCTTTCAAAGAAAGCTTATCGAATGAAACTCCTGTGCGGCTATATGTTTGCTGAATACCTTGCAGCGCCCAGCGTTCATTGTCTTCCACAGCTGCATCGTTTCAGGATCACCCGCTTCCCATTTCCGCAGCATTTCCTGTGCGTCATCTTCCGCTTCAGGATGATCTTTGCTGTATTTATGGAACTGAACATACATATCACCGACAAACTTATCGGGTTTATATACCTTCTTTACGGGATCGATACCGTTTCCGAAGAGCTTATATGCAAGCATCGATTTACAGATGTGTACGCGGTCGTTGATGATGTTGGTTTTATAGACATCCGCTCCGCTGAACTGGAGAATACGGGAGAGACTCTCTCCGATAGCGTCATTGCGCAAGTGTCCGAGGTGCAGCGGTTTATTAGTATTGGGGCTTGAAAACTCAACCATGATTTTTTTACCGGCAAGGGTAGTTGTTTTTCCGTAGTTTTCATTTCCGCTAATAATTGCATTGAGGATTTGCGCAGCTGTTTCACCCTTGGGTAAAAAGACGTTGATATACGGACCTACCGCTTTCACCTCACCTTTTCCCTTGAGTGCAGAATCAGCTTGCAGCTTAGGTAACAGTTCCGTCGCAATTTTAGCAGGGGCAGAGCGTAATACCTTTGCAAAACTGAAAAGCGGAAAACCTAAATCACCCAGAGTCGGATCGGGCGGTGTTTCCATTGCAATCCGTTCTGCAGTAACGGCCTCAGCTCCTTCAGGCTGCATCGATGTGAGTGCGCGTGCAATACTTTCTTTCCATAATAACCGTATATCGTTCATAATTACCTCACTTATAGGAACCGCTAAAACTTTCGGTTTTAGAGATGCCTTTGTGTTTCTGATTTAGGAAGAACCTCCGGAACTATCGATTTTTTAAGAGGCTCTTGTTAGTATAGAAAATTCCGCCGCTTAGTGCAAGAGACCGCATTGCATCACGTTAAATCTAACCGAAAAACGCTCTGGACAGCCGCCCGTATTTCCAATAGTATAGAGAACCTATGTATTCAATTGACCATATCCGCAATTTTTGTATTGTTGCTCATATCGATCACGGGAAGTCAACGCTTGCCGACCGTCTTATTGAAAAAGCCAAGGTTATCGACGAACGCTATTATCGGGCACAGATGACCGACAACATGGATATTGAACGGGAACGCGGCATCACCATTAAAAGCCAAGCGGTTACCATTCCGTACCACGCCGCCGACGGGCAGGATTATCTTTTAAACTTTGTTGATACACCCGGGCACGTAGATTTTACTGAAGTTTCCCGCGCTATTGCATCCTGCGAGGGGGCAATTTTGATTGTGGACGCAACGCAGGGGGTGGAATCTCAGACGCTTTCCAATATGTACCTTGCGCTTGAGCACAACCTCGAAATTCTGCCGGTCATCAATAAGATTGACTTACCGGCGGCGGATATTCCGGCGGTGTCTGCTCAGATAGATCACGATTTAGGGCTTGATTCCGATATTGCCGTTGCGGTTTCGGCAAAAACAGGACAAAATATCGATGCACTGTTTGAAGCCATCGTAAAGCACTTTCCACCGCCGACAGGTTCCGCAGAAGCCCCCTTGCAGGCGCTCATCTTTGACTGCCACTACGATGCATACCGCGGGGTTATTATCCACTTGCGGGTGTTTGAAGGGGCGATAAAACCCGGCATGACCATCCGCTTTATGCACAGCAATGCGGAATACCGTGTAGAAGAAACCGGCGTGTTTATTCTCGACCTTGTGCAGCGGGATTCCCTCCGTGCAGGAGAGGTCGGCTACATCATTGCGGGTATTAAAACCGTGTCTGATGTGCAAGTCGGCGACACCCTCACCGATGCGGATCGTCCCTGTGCGGAACCCCGTGCCGGGTTCAAGGCTGTAAAGCCCGTGGTGTTTTCTTCCGTGTACCCGGTAGATACCAACGACTACGAGCAGCTGCGCGATGCCTTTGAAAAACTCAAGCTCAATGACGCAAGCCTCACCTACGAAAAAGATTCTTCGGTTGCGCTTGGACACGGGTTCCGCTGCGGCTTTTTGGGGCTGCTCCATTTGGAGATTGTGCAGGAACGGCTCGAACGGGAGTTTGACCAGGCGGTTATCTTTACGGCACCGTCTGTGCGGTACCGTCTCCATCTGCGGAGCGGTGAAACCATGATCTGCGACAACCCTGCCGAATACCGGAGGAAGGCAAGATTGCCTCTGCTGATGAACCGTATATCAGAGCGAATATCATCACCCCGACGGAATACCTCGGTAATATCATCTCCTCTGCATCGAAAACGCGGCGTGCAAACCAATATGAACTACCTCGACCAAAAGCGGGTGGAGGTTACCTACGAAATGCCGCTTGCGGAAGTACTGTTTGAGTTTACGACCGGCTCAAAAGCATCAGCCGCGGCTATGCGTCGTTTGAATACGAAGTAATCGAAATGCGTCCAACCGAGCTGGTAAAATCGATATTCTGCTGAACGGCAAACCGGTGGATGCCCTTGCGCAGCTTTCGTATAAGCCGAACGCCTACAACAAGGCGCGCCACGTGTGCGAGCAGTTAAAGGAAGAAATTACACGCCAGCAGTTCAAAATCGCTATTCAAGGCGCAATCGGCAGCCAAGTTATCGCACGGGAAACAGTTAATCCGGTGCGCAAGGACGTGTTGGCAAAGTGCTACGGCGATATTACCCGCAAGCGTAAGCTCCTTGAAAAGCAGAAAGAGGGAAAGAAGCGCATGAAGATGGTCGGCGATGTTGAGTTACCGCAGTCAGCCTTCTTGTCGGTGCTTAAAACCAAAAGCGAATAGCGGTTGAGCGCTACCCCTCGATAACCTGTATTTCAAACTCCAACCGGGGCATACACTCCGCTAAATCGCTTTGAATCCGCTTGAGCGCTTCTACACGTATTTCGACAGAGGTATTGGCATTCCCTTGGATAATAAAGATTGCATTTTTTGTTCCGTCATCAAATTTATAATTTTCACCGTCGCGGACGCCAAGCCATGCGATAATACCTTTAGGGTCGCGGTATACATAATCGGTTTCGGCAACATGCTTTTCCGTCGATGAAATCGGAAGAAAAACTCCCGCTTCTTTATTGACGGTAAACTCTATCTGCCCGTCTATTTTATCAAGATCATGCCCGCCAATCGCTAAAAGCGAATGTAATGACTCAACATTATAGATATCGATAACACTATTGATGTGCGGCATAGAACCGCGGCGCTGAATATTCCGAATAAATGCGGGAACGGTCGGCGGATACTTTTTGATACTGCGCCCGACACTTTGCAGCAAATCCGCATACCCTTGAGTAATCGGATTATTCAAAACTTCATCAACATCGCAAATGCCCAATCTTCCATCTTTTTGCTTCTTTAAAATGAATCGGATAATTTTGCGTGCGGATCTATATTTTTCGCAACACCAATTACAACGCTTGTAATCCCAAGCTCAACGATACTTTTATCGATAATACATTTCATAGCAGCCTGCCCCCATATATTGGAAATTTATACTACCATTTCAGTATAACTGTGGTATAATGAAACTTATTATATCACAATTAATGGAAAAGGTATGTGTACGGCAAAAAAACCATTGAAACCTTTAAAACTCGATCTATCCGATCTTGACAAGAAAATGACGCTCGCAGTTGCAGAGCTGCGGAAAAGCTATCCACTCAGAATTAGCGAAGATGGTATCCCCGTTACGTTCAAAAAAGTGAAGAGTTCCGAAATTTCCGCAACCTTTAGAAACGGTGTATGCGAAATTGAAGCGGACTCTGCACCGCATTTCTATTTTGCGCTGTCGATGCTGCTGCTTAAAAGTCAAACAATCGAAGATTCAAAATCTATACAAGGCGGGATGCGCAGCGTTTATTGGAATTCCGCATGGATCATGTTTTGAAAAGAACGGCTTAATGCTCGATCTTTCCCGTAATGCGGTTGCACATATCGATATGCTGAAGCAGTTTATTCGCGAAATGGCATTTATGGGACATTCGTGGTTTATGCTCTACATGGAAGATGTGTACGAAGTCGAAGGAGCTCCCTATTTCGGTGCATTACGCGGACGGTACTCTATAAAGATTTACAGGAAGTTGACCGCTATGCCAAGATTTTCGGCGTACAGTTGGTACCGTGTATTCAGACCCTTGCTCACATGGATCAGTATTTTATGTGGGAAGCCATAGAATACAAGTATAAGGATATTGATAACATCTTTAATGTCGGCAATGCTGAAGTACGAACCCTGCTCACCCGGATGATTGCATCGTTACGTAAAGCATTTTCTTCGGATATTATCCATATCGGAATGGACGAAGCACATAACCTAGGCCGCGGGCGTTATTTGGATGAAAACGGACTCAAAGAAGAGGGAAATTATGCAAGATCACCTTACTTTTATGAAAACCCTCTGTACAGCATACGGTTTTAAACCCATCGTTTGGGATGATATGTTCTTCGGCCGCTATTCCAATAACAAAGAAGATGTTGAGCCGGTTATTCCCAATCAGGTAGGATTGATGTATTGGGATTACTATAGCTGCTTGACCAACCATTACCGAGACCACCTGCAAGCATGCCGAGCGCTCACAAAAAAGACCATGTTTGCCGGCGGTGCATGGCGCTGGACGGGATATATACCGCATCATAAGAAAACACTTCAAGCAACGCTTGCCGCTATTGAGGCTTGCCGAAAGGAAAAAGTCAAAGAAGTCATCGTTACTTCATGGGGCGATGACGGCAACGAATCTCCGCTGTATACGTGTATGTTCGGCTTAGTACTTTTTGCCTACCTTGACTGCCATATCAAATATCAAGAGGAAGAATTTGCACAGTATCTAAAACTCTATACCGGCATGGGGCTTGACGAATGGATGCGGCAGGGCGAACCGGATTTGTTTGAAGGAACAACCGGTAACAATTATGATATAACGCCGTCGAAGTATCTGTTATATCAAGACCCGCTCGGTTCAAAATTTCTGTATTACATACGGACGCTGACAACCGATATGAATGCCGTCTATAAGAAACTGGAGCAAGCCTTTATCGAGGATGCAGCCAACACGGCTAATCCCTTGCAGCGCAGCATTGCCGAATTTTATGCATTGATGATGAAAACGCTTTACTATAAGTGGCGGCTCCCCTTGGATATTTGGGAGGCGTATAAGGGAACGGATAAAAAAGCATTGCAGGCATTAATCGAAAATAAGATAAAGCCGCTAAAAACGGTGTTAGCCGAAACAGCGAAGGCGCGTCGGCGAGTATGGACGGAAGAATGCCGCGGATTCGGTTCAGAGGTGTTGGATCACCGCTTCGGCGCAATGCTGATACGGCTGGAAGTTACACAGGAAGTGCTAACCGATTACATACAGGGTAAGATTACACAAATCGATGAGCTTGAAGAAGAACGGCTTGATCCATGCCCTGAATCGGATAAAATGCTCGAACCGCAAGCAGTGCGCTATAACCGTGCCTTACGTATTATGACCGCCTGCCGAGAAACGTGGTAAGATAAAAAGGAGTGTAAAATAAAAGCCGTACAAATGGCACGGCTTTTATTTACTCAAGTTTGCTCAAACGCAAACTTGTATATCATCTGCACGTTCTCACTTCGTTGTGAACGTGCGTAAAAAGTCAATCGAAAGTTGATACTTTCTTCTTGACTTTTTATGGGGGACAAAGACAATGCAAACTGTGTTTCAGACAATGAGCGACGGCGCTTCTCTCGCCGTTTATACCTGGCTCCCGGAACAACAACCGAAAGCAGTGCTGCATATCGTGCACGGAATGGCGGAACACGCCCTCCGGTATGATGATTTTGCAAAAACGGCATGTAAAAAAGGCTTTGCCGTAGTTGCCTCCGACCACCGCGGTCACGGAAAGACCGGTTCAAAAAGCGGCTTAATGGGATACCTTGCCGATGGAGACGGATTCAGACGTGTTGTCGAAGATCAAAAGGAAATCAATGCGGAAATACAAAAACACTACCCTACTCTTCCGGTTATTATCGTCGGGCATTCGTTCGGCTCCTTTGTAACACAGGAATACATCGAACGGTATGGCACAACAGTCAAAGCGGCAGTTCTTATCGGGTCTGCAGGCCCCAACCCAAGCATATCCGTTGCCTCGCTGCTAGCAAGCCTTAACTGCGTATTTAAAGGAAGAAAATCCGTTGCCAAGTTTATGAATGCATTGGTGTTCGGCTCATATAACAACAAAATCAAAAATCCGCACACAGCCTTTGATTGGCTTTCGAGGGATGCAACCGAAGTAAAAAAATATATCGATGATGAATACTGCGGATTTGTCTGTACCGCAGGCTTTTTTCAGGATTTTATACGCGGGCTTAAAAGACTGCATACACAGACGGCTTTAAAAGATATACCGGCCGATCTTCCTGTTTTAATTACCGCCGGTTCGGAAGATCCCGTTTCAAACGGAGGCAAAACGCTAAAAACCCTTTACCGTATCTATCAGGACATCGGAATGCAGGACGTAACGCTAAAACTATACGAGAACGGCCGGCACGAAATTTTGAACGAAACAAATAAAGAGGAAGTAAAAGCCGATATCTTGGGATGGATAGAGAATAGAGCATCGTTTAAAACTCAGTCAGATTTTTAGAAGTTCACGAGAGGCGGTAACCTAGTTTTAAAGAAAAAATAACGATACGATAACGGGATGAAATGGAACGGCTTTAATAAAAACGATGCACTCCTCTTTATCGAATGCGCGCTGGTGTTTGCTTTTACTGTTGCCTCCGTTGTTTTCAGCGGTACCGTTTACCCTTCCGCCCAAGCCGATCGGATTGTATGCACAGTGTGTTTTCTACTTTTATACAGTGTTTGCAGCCGCGTATGAAGAAATACTATACCGGCTCTATACTCCGAATCGGCTGCACTGCATTTATACCGGTTATATCGAACCGCGGCTGCAGGAAAATTGGAAGACATCGGAATGCCCTGTGCATTTACCGCTTCCGTCTTTTCTGTGTGTATGCTGCAAGAATAACACAGGGGTGTTTTTTGAATTTTTCCTCACCGAATTTCCCGCCCACCTCCTCTTCACACTGGCGCACCGTTACCTCGGACTTTCTTCCATGATATTCGCCGCAGGAGCAGGAATCGTATTCCGCATTGCCTATCTCAAGCTCAAACAGGTGTTTCATCCGGCAGTAAGTATCACACTGGTAGCCGCAGTACACGGCCTTTGGAACATCGGGGTGTATTATTATCTGTGGGGAAACACTGGTATCGTAAATTAAAATCAACAATCCTGATGTAAAGTATCGGAGGTACAGCTCCCGATATTTCGTCGTATGTTAGCAATCGGTTTTAATACCCTTTGTTAGGGTGCAGAGCACAAGGGTATTACCCCCTCTCACACGAATCAAGCACCATTTCCTTATCAGCGTATGTCCATCAATTCAATCGCCACCCTATTCAACCGATCAATCAATCGTTTTGGATTTGAAAACAATTCATATCCTTCTTTTGTCAGTGTGCAATCAATCCAAGCCGGGAATGTGTTCGTGAGTACAGCTTTATCCGTATCGCTATAAACGTATATCCGTATCGGGTCATCTCTAAAGCCCAAATGGTATAGCGGTACAGCAGTTGCTTTCCTTCGTGTACACTTCTTTCCGGTAAAATGCTTCCCGAAAATTGATGGTCATTTGCATCACCGGCATAGACGTCCATAACTTTGCCGAATACATGCAAGATTGACGGAATACGTGCCTCAGATACCAAAAAACCTTTTGCATCATAGACAAAAATATTTTTATCGCTATCTTGATACCGAGCAAGTGCCTTTTTTAACGAAGCAGGCTTGGATAGTATCTCGTATGCTTCTCCGAACAGCTCCCATGCAAACACCTCCGGCACATCCTCACCTTTCGGGGCATTAGGTATATATGCAATATGACTGTCGGCATAGATAAGAAGGCGTATATCGGCAGATGAATTGTTAGGTATATCATAGCGATACGCTATCTTGGCATTTTTTGGCACCTGCGTAAAAGCGGCATCATCGGCAGCGACTGCTGCACTCTCCGTCAATAAATAATTAAAGGATTCAATATCAGCGCTCTCTGTAAGTTCACACACCAGCTTATCTTTTGCATCGTACACTCTAATAGCCGGTTTATCCGTTTTTTTACTGTTATCAGCCGCAAAAACAAGTGCAGCGCACAGTAAAAAAGCTGCATAAAAAAATAGACGTTTCGTTATTTTGATCATACCGTTCTCCCATAGCATATTATATCAATATAGTATACCATAATCAAAGCGATGGAGAAAGCGAATGAACGTATACGATTTGATTGCAGAACATTACAGCGAACTTTTCCCGCTTGAGGCGGAAAAGCTTGATTTTATCCGGCATCTTTGTCCATTGCCGGGCAGATTGTGTGATGCAGGTTGCGCAACCGGCGACCTTGCGGTGGGTTTACATCAACGTGGATACGATATATACGGGCTCGACTTAAATGCAAAGATGATTGGAATCGCAAAAGAGAAAGCTTCGGGTATCCGCACATCCGGAGAATTGGCATTTCATCAAGCGAACATCTCCGATATTCTGCAATTCGGTACCTGTAACGGCGTACTGTGTTTCGGCAATACGCTCCCGCATCTACCTGATGAAACGGCACTCCGCCGTTTTTTCAGCGCTGTGTATCAGTCTTTACAAGCGCGCGGTATTTTTATTGTTGAAGTCCTCAATTACGACCGCATCCTTGCCGAGAAAAAAATGGACTTTAAAGATAAAGAAACAGACGCCTTCATTTTTAAGCGGCGTTATGATTTTTTACCGGACGGGAATATCAAGTTTACCATAGAGTTTATTGACAAGCAGCACAATACCGTAGGTTCGGACTTTACGGTATTACATCCGTTACAGCGCAAAACACTGTTAGCTTTATTTGAACAAGCAGGCTTCCAATCCGTTGCCTCTTATTCGGATTACAGCTTTACCGAAAGCCATGCAGAAGATTACGCCGTAGTGTATACAGCAAAGAAATAAGCGGAGCAATTCATGCGAAATGTAAAGACCTTTACATGTCACTAATTTTTGCCGTTGTTGTAATGAACGGTATATCCGCAGAAAGCACCAAAGATTATAAAGTGCTGATAGGTATGGATCATGAAAAGTGATGCAGCTTAAAGAAATTAAAACGCTGGTAATTGATGCGGAGTTTTTCTCAAGAAGATATCGCGCAGCTTCACAAAAACGGAAACATTCACATATTTTCTTATTTAAACATCGGCTCTATCGAAACATTCCGCGATGACTATGCAGCATTTGCGGATATTGCTTTAGGACACTATGAAAATTGGGACGAAGAACAATGGGTAAATGTTGCGGATAAAAGATGGCAAAAAAGGATAAAACACAAAGCGCAATTTTTATCTCAAAAAGGCATAGACGGTTTTTTTATTGATAATGCCGACGTTTATTATCATTATCACACACCCGAAATATATCAAGGACTGATAACTCTCTTACGCAAAATACACACGGAGAATAAACCCATTATCATTAACGGCGGAGATACGTTTATCACCGAAGCGATGCAGCAAAATTCCATTAAAGGAGTGGTACACGGGGTCAATCAAGAAAGCGTATTTACCGAAATACATTTTAAGAATAATACGTTTGGAGCAAAACCGGTAGAAGACAGAGCATATTTTATGGAATATCTGGCTCAATGTAAAACGTATGGACTCACCGTCTATTTACTCGAATACGGCGCAACGAAAAACTGACGAAAGAAATAAAATATTGCGAGCGCAACGGATTTACCTACGACATATCCTATTCAGTGGAACTGGATAAGCTGTTTTGAGTTCAAGGGAAGTGCTCCTCCCCGTTCAGAGTGGTGTTTTTCCATTCCCTTACAACCCTATCCTTTTTCCGCGCATTTCCAAAGGTATTCCCTTTGGAAACCCCAACAAAAATCAACAGCTCTCGGCACTCTGCATCAGAATTATTGATGGTTTTCTATCGTGTCCTCTGCATTTCCCGCAGGGCATTTTGCGCTTCGGTGTACTCGTCATAGGGTACGGCGCCGTTTTCCCGATAATCGAATTTTCGTGCCCCTTTCCCAGCAACAACACCGCATCATTCGGTTGCGCAAGAGAAAATGCTTTACGGACGGCAGTCGGCCGGTCAGGAATAATAAACAACTCCTCGCCGCGCTTCTTGTTAGGACAACCTGCAGCAATCATCTCCAAAAGCTCGACAGGATCTTCGCCGCGGGGGTCTTCGTCGGTGAGGATGATCGTATCGCAGTATTCTCCGGCAATTCTTCCCTGCTCCGACCGCTTAACGGTATCGCGCTCTCCGCCCGAACCGAATACGGCAATCACGCGGCCGCCTTTCGCTTTAACACGGTCACGGACAGACGGCATAATCGCTTGGAATGATGAGGGCGTATGCGCATAGTCGATAAGCACCTCAAAGCCCTGCCCCGCTTCGACGCGGCACATTCTCCCCCTTACCGGCATAAGCCGATTGAGCAACGGCGCCAGCATATCAAACGGCAGTCCCGTTAAATTATGAGCGACAATAAGCGCGGCAAGGATATTATATACATTAAAAAAGCCGGTTACCGGAGCGGCGGCCTCATACGTTTTCTGCACACCGTCAAACGATGCATGAATTGTAAAGGTTAAACCGTTCTCCCCTTCATGAATGTTATCAGCCGATAAGCCGCCTGCAAAGTTTGAAAAGGGAACAGCCGTAGCAGCGCCGATATGCTTCTGCACGGAAAAGCCGAACACGGGCTGATTTGTTGCCTGTGCAAAATAGGCGGCAGATGGGTCTTCAAGATTCACAATGCCGAAGGCCGCAACCGCTCCGCGTTTTTTCTTATGATCATGGCTATCTAATGAGCGGAATAAATTCGCTTTATCGTAGCGGTATTGTTCAAAGGTACCGTGAAATTCCAAATGTTCCTGCGTCACATTCATAAATACGCCTGCATCGAACTGAACATGCAATAGCCGTGCCGTTCGGGGAGAAAGCCCGTGAGAAGATGCTTCCACCACTGCATATTCGCAGCCGTTATCCCGCATACGGGCAAGCCGCTCCTGTACCGTAATCGATTCGGGCGTTGTCTGATGTGCCGGATTGGCGACCGGCTCATCTCCAAACGAAAAAGATACCGTTGAAGAAAAGCCCGCTTTTTTCCCTGCAAGCCGCAGCAGCTGCCAGATAAAATCGACGGTACTTGTTTTCCCCTCCGTACCGGTTACTCCGATTGTTACCAGCGCTTTGGAAGGTTCGTCAAAAAAAACGGCTGCAGCAGCAGCCATTGCAGCGCGAACATCCGGCACTTGAACATAACAAATATGTTCTTGATATAATGGAAGTGTTGTTTCATGAATAACCGCAACGGCGCCCTTTGCAATAGCAGCATCGATAAACTTTGAACCATCGGTGTGCACACCGGGCAAGGCAAAAAAAGCGGCGCCTGTCCGTACTTCACGCGAATCATACGAAAGCGAATGCACCGTAACATCTGCCCCGTGCACTGCTATCGGCTCTATAGAAAAAAGACATTGAAGAATTGACTTTGCATAGCGGTTATTACACATATGAACCTCTAAAAACCTCAGACTTTAGAGGTTTTTCTTAGATTTGATTTTGGGAAGTATAAACGGCGGGACATATTCAGGCAAGAGGGAGAAATAATTCATAAATCATTTAGAATCCGAATTGCGCAAACAATTTCCACCATTTTCAATTACCAATACCGTAAAAGTCTGACGCTATCCGCCGATATTATACAAGACATCTTTAGAAAATCGAAGCTTTAGGATGTCTCTTACAGAAGATACTTGGAGGTTCTTATGAGACGAAGTATGGGTATCACCATCTTACAAATTGCACTTGCTTTTTTCTTACTGGTCAGCGGAGTAACAGGTCTTATGCAATCCAGCGCCGGTAATTTAAATCCGGTGGTTACCTTTCTGACACAGCTGGTAAAAAGTTCAACAATAAGCACAATCATCATCATCGCGATTGCCGTATGTGAACTTATCGCCGGTTTTTTCCTGCTGATGGGGCTCTTTACGTTCTCCCCTCAAATTTTAAATGTAATCTTAATTATTTTTATCGTTTTATGGATCATCAATATTATTTTGATTGATTTTATCGGAACATTTAACAGCGGCATACATGGTGTGCACGGTTTACTAACCTACCTGCAGCAGCTCTCCGCTCACCTGATGGTACTGGGTGCCCTCATCTGCGTACAATATCGCAACTAAACCGCAACTCATTTTTTTAACTAAAGCGGCACGAATATAAAAAGAGCCGGAGCTAACGGTTGAAGTTTTAGCTTCCGCCCGTTTAATGCACCGGCTCTTTTATGGCATTGATGTTATTTAAAAATAAACCAAACAAAATACAATTCGGCAAACTATGCCGTTTTTCCGAAATCAGCTTTAACTCAGGTTTCTCAGTTTCTTCAATAACCTTCTTTGTGATATGCAAGGCTTTTTGACCTTTCATCGACGGAGCCTCGAACATCGCATCCAGCATCAGTTTCTCTACGATAGAGCGAAGACCTCGTGCACCGGTATTTTGATCCAGCGCTTGCTGAGAAATAGCGTCAAGGGCGGCATCATCAAAGTCAGCTTAACGTTGTCAAGTTTAAATGATTCTTGGAACTGTTTGATAATCGCGTTCTTAGGTTCAACAAGAATACGGCGCAAGTCTGCAAGCTTTAAATCGCTGAGCGAAACACTGATAGGAAGCCGTCCGATCAATTCGGGGATAATACCGAATTTTACTAAATCATCGGGGATAAGCTTGTCGTACAACTCCTGCAAATCCTTTTCTTTTGAAGACCGTACATCGGCTCCGAACCCCATCGGATTTTCTGCAACCCGTGTCTGAATGATCGTATCAAGCCCGACAAAGGCACCACCGCAGATAAACAGAATATTGGACGTATCGATCTTCAACATATCCTGATTCGGGTGTTTGCGTCCTCCCTGCGGAGGCACCGAAGCAACGGTTCCTTCAACAATTTTTAACAGAGCCTGTTGCACACCTTCACCCGAAACATCACGGGTAATCGACACGTTTTCACTCTTCCGCGCAATCTTATCAATTTCATCAATAAAAATAATACCGCGTTCCGCACGGGCAATATCGCCGTCTGCATTCTGGATAAGTTTTAACAGGATATTTTCAACATCCTCACCGACATAACCTGCTTCGGTTAAAGTAGTCGCATCCGCAATAGCGAAGGGAACCTTCATCTTTTGTGCAAGCGTCCGTGCTAACAGCGTTTTTCCCGAACCGGTCGGGCCTATCAGTAAGACATTGGATTTTTCAATAACAACGGCATTTCGGTCAGCCGGCGGATGCATAATCCGCTTGTAATGATTATAGACGGCAACCGATAATACCCGTTTTGCTTTCTCTTGCCCGATAACATATTCGTCAAGGTAGGTCTTTAATTCCATCGGTGTCGGAATATCCCCTGAAAGCTGTAAAGGCGTAGCCATCTTATAAGCGGTCAAATATTCTTTACAAAGCTGGATACAATGATCGCAGATAGCGACTCCCGGTCCCGGTACTATTTTTCGGCCTGCATCTTCCCGCTTACCGCAGAAAGAGCAGATTAAAGAAGAATCACTTCTTAATTTAGGCATTTTTTCTCCTATCCATGACCATATCGACGATGCCGTATTCGCAAGCCTCTTGCGCAGACATAAAGAAATCCCGTTCCATGTCTTCGGCAACCGCCTTTTCCGTTTTTCCGGTGTGATGGGCGCAATATTGGATAATCAATTTTTAACCGGGTATTTCCCGTGCCTGTATGGTAATATCGCTGGCTTGTCCCTGTGCGCCGCCCCACGGCTGATGAATCATCACACGGGAAGAAGGCAGTGCAAAGCGTTTTCCTTTGCTTCCCCCTGCCAACAGAACAGCAGCCATACTGGCCGCCTGTCCCAGACAGATGGTTTGTACATGAGGATGAATATGCTGCATCGTATCGTAAACGGCAAGCCCAGCCGTTACCGAACCGCCGGGGCTGTTAATATAAAGGCTGATATCTTTATCGGGGTTCTGTGATTCCAGAAAAAGCAACTGTGCAACAACCAAATCGGCGGTTGCATCGGTTATTTCACCATCAACAAAGATAATACGGTCTTTTAACAGGCGCGAAAAAATATCGTAGCTGCGTTCCCCGTTTCCCGTCTGCTCAATAACATAAGGAACAAGGCTATGCATCTGTTCCGACATCAGCAGCTCCCTCTCCAAGCAATTGTTCTACCGTCAGTTTTTCACCCGGTTTTACCGTCGATTTTTCAAAAAGCTGAGTATAGAGTTTCTTTTCTTTAATATCATCGATCACATATTCTTTTTCACGAGGATTTCCGTCATAATGCTTTTTAACTTCTTCTGCGGATGCTCCCGTGCGCTCTGCTATTGAGGCGTATTCCGCTTCAACATCTTCCGGAGACGCGGTAATACCCCGCTCTTCCATCAGTTTTTCAACGATGATACGAGTCTTAAGCCGAAGTTCAGCCTCTGCCCGCCATTCAGTCATCGCGGATGCTTTTGACAATTTACCGTTTATATCGATTGTCAATTTTTCCAAACTTTCGGGAGACATTCCCAAGCGCTGTGCCAACATAGCCCACCGGCCTTCGAGTTCTGCCTTAACCATAGACTCAGGCAGCTCAATGGGATTGGCTTCCGCCATCTGCTTCAGCAGGTTGTCGGTCTTTTTCCGATTCAGAACATCTTCTACCTGGCGTGTAAGATTTTTTGAGATGTCAGCTTTTAAATCGGCAAGTGTCTTGTATTTTTCGCTTACGTCCTGCGCGAGATCATCATCGATAGCAGGCAAATCTTTCCGTTTTAATGCAGTTACGCTAACCTTTAGCTTGATTGTTTTCCGGCCAACTGTTTGTCGATATGTTCGGCAGGATATGTCTTGGAGATAACCTTTTCTTCGCCTTTCTTCATACCGATAAGCTCATCGTCTACGCCGTAATGGAACTGTCCCTTACCGACGGTAAATACAAAATCATTCCGTTTTGAACTTTCGATTTCCGCATCGGCATCATCAAGCTGCACATAGTTAATGGTTACGATATTATCATTTTTTACAGTATCGCCCTCACCGCAATCGATGACAAGCGCGTTGCGTTCCTGTATCAACGCCAATTCTTTTTCGATATCAGCATCGGTAACGGATACTTCGGGTACGGATACCGTAAAACCTTCCGTCTTTGCTATTTCTACTTTGGGAAGTACATCATAGAGAACAGTAAACACCAAGTCGGAGTCAAGTTTGAAATCGGGCGTACCGTCAAGTTCAGGCTGTGAATACGGTAACGGCCGCGAATATTTATCCGCAGATTCAAATACTTCTTCCAATACATTCTGTATTACTTCATCATACGTTTCAGCGCGCAACGTATCGCCGAATTTCTGTTCAAGGACTTTTACCGGTACTTTGCCTTTACGAAAGCCCGGTATTTGGAGCTGTTTCGCATATTTTTTCGTTAAAAGCGCATATCGGTTTTGCACCTCATCCTGCTTAACGGTAATCGAAAGTTTCATCCGAGACTTTTCGATAGGGGTAAATTCTTTCGTAAAATTCATTGGCATATCCTTATGGTACTAAAAGGGTTTCTCGCAAGAGAACTTTATTCGTGCGGAGGGTTTAATACCCCGACGCTCTGCGTCGTAAGAAAGGGTATTAAAGCCGACTGCAACCACCTTATGAGAACAACATACCCCGACGCTCGCGTCGGGGTTGTTGATTCTTCTCCGGCAACTTCCGGTTAAAAAAAAAGCGATTCGGGTGTACCGAATCGCTTCTGTAAGAGCGGGAAACGGGGATTGAACCCGCGACATCCACCTTGGCAAGGTGGCGCTCTACCACTGAGCTATTCCCGCAAAATATATCGCTCGGTATGTACTGTTGTGGAATCCTGCGAGAGGAGGGACTTGAACCCTCACGCCGAGGCACCAGATCCTAAGTCTGGCGTGTCTGCCAATTCCACCACTCTCGCTCACAAAGTGAGTCGAAACAATATACCGATGATTCTTAGGAATGTCAAGTCCTAGCCTTTAGGCTACTTAACTTCCTATTCATCTGAGCCATGCAGGCTTCGAACCTGCGACCCACAGATTAAGAGTCTGTTGCTCTACCAGCTGAGCTAATGGCCCGTTACATAACCGTCTTAGCAAGACTGAACGAGTATTCCATAATTTCAAAAGAAAGTCAAGGAGTTAGGGAAGACTTTTCTTTTTCGATAAAGAAAAGTCTTCCTAACCAATCAGTACCGCCGTCCGTGGCGGATTGGTGCGGATTTATATTGAACTAAAACTTCTCTACCTTCCAGTCTCTTATCGTTCGTTTTCTTCATCAAATCCCGCACCAATGAGCACTATCTTCTGCCCGCTTGCCTTGTACGGTACCGCATACTCTTGCGTTTTTATCTGGTTGAGCGCATCTTCCGCACTACCGTTGCCGGAGAGCTTAAACTCAAAGATATAAACAGTATCAGCGGTTTTGAGTACACAATCTGCACGTCTGTCAAAACTATACATCCATGTATAGTTTTGACTACGAGTTTCGGCACCGCCGAAACATCGCTGCTGCATGGAACCACCGCCCTCCATGGCGGTACTGTGGCAGTGTACTTCCGTTTGCACAAACTGTCCCATCAGCGCAAAGACGAGATACACTGCCGTTTGGTAATTCTGCTCCCTCAGTTTCAAGTTTTGTTCGGTGAAGTTGTCGTATGCAATACTGGAAATAATCGACTTGAGCCGCTCCATAAACTCGTCCACATTCCCCTTGCGGATGTCCTGTACAAACCGTCCTATC
Source organism: Treponema sp. OMZ 857 (assembly GCF_024181085.1). Lineage (NCBI taxonomy): Bacteria > Pseudomonadati > Spirochaetota > Spirochaetia > Treponematales > Treponemataceae > Treponema > Treponema sp. OMZ 857. The sequence continues at coordinate 698,943 of NZ_CP051147.1, read as the reverse complement.
CATACCCCGCTTTGACTCAATGTTAAACCGGAATACGCAGGCAAGAGATTCTCCAAAAAGCCGTACCGAACTTCATCATTCGGGAAACCCAGCTGATACAGCCGCAAATCGCTGATATACTTCTTGATGGTAAGGTACCCTGCTTGAAACAGAATGGGCAATGCATCCTGTGCAACCGCCCGGTACGTTTCCAATCCTGTTTGATTCAACTCAACATTGCCATCGAGGTCGGGGATATAATAGCCTGCTTCTTTTAAGAAGTTGACTAAAAAAGTCGGCGTTCCCGTGCCGAACCAGTAACTGCTAATCTCTTTTTTGGCTAAGGCGCTCAACACACTAAAGGGGTTGTACATCCCTTCCCCGGCAGGATGGAACAAATAGCCATCGTACCACTGCTTTAAGGTTGTTAATGCCTGCGGATAGTCCATATTCTGCCGTGTTGCAAGTGTTTGTATATCCGGTTGGAAGGTTTCTTCAAGCTCTGTTTGCGTAAGACCGCAGATACCGGCATAGTCTTCTTCCATCGATATATCACGAAGATTATTCAAATCGCTGAAAATACTAATCTTGCTGAATTTAGTAACGCCGGTTAAAAACGCAAAGCGAATATATTGATCACAGGTTTTTATAACAGAGTAAAATGCTTTGAGTGTATTACGGTAGTGTTCGTTCAGTTCTTCGTTCACACCCATCGTTTGCAGAAGCGGTTTATCGTATTCGTCTACAAGGATGACGACTTGCTTACCTGTTTGCTGATAGGCAGCCTTTATGAGGGATGTAAACCGTTTAGCATGAGAGAGCCCGCTCTTTTGCAGATTGTATCTCGGCTCTTCGGTATCTAAAAAATAGCTAAGCGTTTCATCTAAAGCTCCGCTCAGTTCATATTGCCCGGTATTAAAATCCAAATAGAGCACAGGGTATTCCAGCCATGCCGATCGCTGTTCTCGTACAGCCTGTTCTTCTTCCGCTTGTTCAATATACAAATCCTTGAACAGCTCTTTTTGACCGAGAAAATAGGCAGCGAGGGTTGAAAGAAACAAGCTCTTGCCAAATCTGCGCGGACGGCTTAAGAAATACACCTTACTATTATTGACTAATCGCGAAAGATACGCCGTTTTGTCAACATAGAGAAATTTTTTTTCCCTCAAATCTTTAAAACTTTGGATGCCGATCGGTAGTTTGCGTGGTGCGTTCATACCCGCAGTATAGCAAGATTATTGCAGTAAGCCTATCCTTGCGCTTCCGTCTTTCAGTTTCTTATCGTTCCTTAAAATTCGGCAACCGCAGCCTTTATCAGGCCTGTCGGCTTGTTCTGTAAGGAAACGGTTTATCTTATCCGCTAAAGCGGATTGCGAATCAAAAGGCGAGGATTGGCGAATTGCCGCACTTTTGCAACGAAATGAAAAAGTGCAATCAATAGGCGATGTTTGCGATAAGCAAACTCGCAGCGTTTTTAGACAATGCCAACAGCATTGTCTAAAATAAGCCTTCGTTTTTCTTCATCAAATCCTGTTTAGTACCCCCACCCTCCTTGGCGAATATGCACACGCTATACAGCAAAACACGTGTACCTCACGACACATTTTGCCGGTTCGGTTTCGCCGCATACCGCCACGGATAGCGGTGGTTCTACGAAGCAGCGACGTTTTTGCACAGCAAAAACTCGCGTTCAAAAATTGACAAGGAGGTCAATTTTTGAACTTGCCACGGACGGCGGTGATTCTATGCAATAGCGACGTTTTGGCAGGCGGAGCCTACTAAAACTCGCGTCCAAGAATTGACAAGGACGTCAATTCTTGGACATAGCCACACGAAAGCCAAGATTGTCGTTGCTGTTGTCCGGGTTGTCGTTGTTCCGAATACCGACGATGCAGTTCTTCGCGTTGTTGTTCCAGCTGCCGCCGCGTATGACGCGGTCATCACCGGAAGCAGCACCTTATTAATGTCCCTACCGTTTTTTAGTCAAAAAATTTTCGAGCCGCTAAAGCGGCTACTCGGTGCCGCTTTGACTTATTTTCAAAACTATACTGCACCTCACAACACATTTTGTCGGTTCGGTTTCGCCGCAACGGGCGGCTTACGCAACGCCCGTTGCGGCTCAACCTCACAGGCAAAATGTGTGAGCTCTAGGGGCGACAAGCCACACGAAAGCCAAGATCGTCGAGGCTGCTGACCGGGTCGTCGTCGCGCCGAATACCGACGACGCAGTAGTTAGCGCCGCTGCTCCAGCTACCGCCGCGCAAAACACGGAGACCGCCAGACGCGCCACCCTGCGGGTCAACTACAAATCCGACGGATGTATAAGCAGCATCATTTGCTCTAGGATCATTATCATACCCATCAAAACACCATTCCCATACGTTTCCTGACATGTCATGTAAACCGAGAGCATTAGCAATTTTCTTTCCAACCTCTGCCGTCTTAGTTGTCTCAGGGACTTGATCTTGCCAACTACTTCCGTCCCACCATTCGTCATAAACCGCTACCCTCGTAACTTCATCACGTAAACTTTCCCAAGTTTCTCCTTCAGGTAAGGTCAGACCATTAAAACCTATCAGCTTTCGCTCCACTCGCACTGTTCAGTTTGGTAAGCCATACTTCTCCGTATTTGTCAGCATTGGTGTTGTCGCTTCCCTGCCACCGAGCTGCATACTCCCATTCCACTTCCGTCGGAAGTCGATAGCCTTTTTTACTCATATCGGCATAAGCGGCATCGCAAGCAGCTCCGTCTGTTGCATCTTTTAATACGGCGGTATGATCGTCCTTTTTACGGTAGACGCATTCCCCCTCCCCTTTGATTTTCTGGGTATACGCATTGCACCATATAATACAGTCTCGCCAACTTACACTCGTTACCGGATGCTTCTTGCTTCCTTCGGTAGGAGCCGCTCCGTCACTCCCATTCCTACCTTCACGGCCTTTGTTTGCAAACGCATATCCATTGCTTTCTGCCCATGTCCTCACTTCATACCATACCTCATACGGCACTTCCGTTTTACCAAGCTTATAAGGACTCAATTTTACCTTACGCCCTGTACGGAATACCCCTTTCCAATTATCTGCCGTTCCCGGCAATGTATATGTCGGATCCATACCGGTAATCCCCGCTGCAGGCGGGCTTATTTTTATAAAGCCGTCGCCTGTATCTTCAAAACTACCGACATCGCCGGAAGGTGGTGTCGGCGGTACGCTGTCGCTTTCAAAGCTCACCTTAACCTCGATCGCCTTTGTAACGGTGTGGGTATAAGTGGTTGATGCGTTGCCGGTAACAACTGCGTCATCTACCTTCCATTCCTTTACCTTGTAATCCGAATTAGGCGTTGCAGTAAAGGTTACTGTTTTACCCTGTTCAACCTTGTCGCCCGTATAGATTTCGCTGCCGTCGACCATTGCTTTGAGCGTGCCGTTCCCACCTTCTACGCTGAAGGTTACGGTGTGCTTGGGCTTAGGTACAGGCGGCGGAGCTTTTGCGATTACCGTTACCTTACACTCAGCCGTTTTGCTGCCGTCTTCGGTTGTTACCGTAATCTTTGCCGTTCCTGCTGCTTTTGCCGTTACCTGACCTTTCTGATCTACCACCGCAACTTCCAGCTTATCGGAACTCCACGTTACCTTTTTGTTTGTTGCGTTTGCAGGCGTAACCGTTGCAGTCAGTTGTTCGGTCTTTTCTTCCTCAAGCGTCAGTTCGCTTTTATCAAGCTTTACTTCCGTTACCGCGACAGTAGCAGGCGGCAGTGCCTTAAACAGCACCTTTACCTCTATCTTTGCCGTTATCTTATGGCTATACGTTGTTGTATCGTTCGTTATAGCCGTACCGTTGACCGTCCATTTATCTACTACGTAGCCGCTCACAGGCGTTGCCGTAAAGGTTACGGTTTTGCCCTTTTCGACGCTTATGGGGCTTTTATCCGTTTCCGTTACGCCGTCCGCCTTTGCTTTAAGCGTACCGTGTTCCCCGGCGCTAAACGTTACCGCAAAGGTTTCCGGTTTAACCGTTATCTTATTCGGACAACCGGTAAACAAGGCCATTGCAGCAAGCATCAACCCTACTGCTAACCGGCTCAACAGCCGATTCGTTCTTCTATTTTTATTCATAGTATTTCTCCTAGAACTTATATGTTTTTAACCGCTAGACGGTTTATTCCTTAAAATTTTTCATTGCAAAGTACGCAGAAGACGCTAAGGGGGTTGGGATATGGTTTGGTATTTACCGGTGATTCTTTGCGATCTTTGTATGCTGAGTGGTTTTATTTTAATTAACCGCAGAGACGCAGAGCACGCTAAAGTTTTGAAAGGAATGTTCTCCTCTATCTGAATCCGCATATGTGGTACTCTTTGCGGTTTAATAGGGAAAACACTAACAGTACATTTGCCGTCTGCAAAAATTGATGAGAAAAAATAATGATGTTGTCGTCTGAATAAAAAAGTGGCCCGTTTTTCAGGGCGCAGACGGTTTTTACGCCTTGAGTTGCTGAGTTGCTGAGTTGCTGAGTTGCTGAGTTGCTGAGTTGCTGAGTTGCTGAGTGATTATGCCGACGAAGCTATGTGTGTCAACTACCTTTTGAAAATATGCCGCTAGAGAAAATAGCAACTGCACTTTGGAAAGAGGCGGCCGGTACTGCAAAAATCCGATGCGTTGGCTCAGCATACTCGTAATTATAGGGGCAAAAAGAGGAAATTGCAAGTCCACGTATTACCTTTTCAGGAAACTTTTAAACAGTAAGCGTATACAGTTCTTTTTCTTCGCGTTCCATACGCCTCAATAATGCATCCCGAACTTTTTTGAAAGTCCGCTTAAATTCATCGATATCCGCAAGTATTTTTGACGGCGTGTTGAATTTTTTATGAAAGGCGAGATACGAATCCGCTATGCCGGTCATTTCATTCATATATGATCGGGTAATCGATCGAATTTTCTCATCGCTGCTCTCCAATAATTTCGGATAAACAAAATGATCCTCGGAGGCAAGGTGCATATTCAATACACCCGTTGTTTTATTAATAAGCTCTGCAATTAATGGAGCATTTGCCTTGTCTATAGTACCGTTTACAAGGTTGGTTAGCTGGCGAAGGTAATCTTGCATGACCCGATGCTTTGTTATGTATAAATCCATGTCCATATCATATCTCCTAACGGTTTATAAAATAACCATTTATTAAAAGGAAAGCAACCGCTTGAAAGATTTCTGAGGCGGACGTCATGGAGCTAGCAGGCAGCTACAACGCTTTAAGATAGCGCAATACTTTTTGCGGGTTTGCCTGTACGCGCGTTTGTAGGCGCTCAAAAGCTTCTTTTGTTTCGGTTGCGGAACCGCTTAACAGCAAAGCATTCCGCTTCCACAGAAACCAAAGATAATGCATTTCAGGATGAACATATAGCCGCTTACGTTCCAGCTCGGACTGTAGATCACTGCCAAGTTCAAGGTGATTGGCTTCCCCCGACAGCCAAAACAGCCCCGCATCACAAAAGCAGATCACAACCCGCCGGAAACCGCGAGCCGCCGCATCATCGTTGACAAAGTCTTTTACAATAAGCTGAATTGCTCCAAGAGACAAATCATACCCTTCCAAACGCAGCGCCTTCCTCAATGCGATAAGGTCTTCCCGTACCGATGCACGTACCGCATCATTTTTCCCTGTTTGCAGCCGTTTACGCCATACGGCAAATTGCTGCTCATAGTTCTGCTGCAAAGGGGTAGACGCAAGGAAATGCTCCGTTTCGGAAAGCAATTTCCAATCGGATTGAAAGCTATCCCGGAGGTTATTCAAAAGTCTTGTTGTAAGTTTTTCCGGCATACGGTATGATATATTCCTCTCAGTATGAAAATAGTGGTAACGGCAGATATCCATGCAAACATGGAAGCGCTCAACGCTGTACTGGATTCCGTCAATGGACAGTACGACGGCTTTATCTCGCTTGGCGATATGGTCGGCTACGGCCCCGATCCCGAAGCCTGCATTCAGCGAGTAAAAGGATTAAAAAAACATATCCGTCCGTGCATTCTTCTGACAGGTAATCACGAAGAAGGATTGCTTAAAAGGCTTCCGTCCGACTGGTTCGGCGAGAACGCCCGCCGCTCTCTAAAAAAAACCGCACAGCTTATTTCATGGAAAAGCCGATTCTTTTTGGCAGGCTTGCGTCCTCTCTATTTTTTATCCGAAAAGACACTGCTTGTACACGGCTCTCCGCTGGAACCCGTCACCGAATATCTGCACGGCGGGCAAGAAACAGCCGTATCGCTCCGGTACCTGTGTGCAGAAGGTTTTAAACTCTGCTTTTGCGGACACACGCATCAAGCGGCTGTCTACTACATCGATCGGGGATGCTACGATGCGTTATACCCCGAACCGGAGCAAACGGTAACACTCGATAAAGATTGCTGTATCATCAATCCGGGCAGCGTAGGCTTTCCGCGCGTATTAGACGCAGTAGCGGGCAGGGCGGCGGAGCTTGCCGATAAAACGCATTTCCCTGCATATTTCGCACTGTGGGATACTACAGCCCGCACAATCACCTTTAAAGCGGTATATTATGATGTCCGACCTACCAATGAAAAAATAAGCCAACGGCTGGGAACGGCTCTATTGTAAATGCGATCGTAAAATCGATTAGGCTGTTATCTTTTTCCCCCTTTTTTATGGTTCTAGTCCCCTACCCCGTTTTTTAAGCATATATCATTAAGATTACATCCGGCACAATTAGGATTTCGAGCTTTACAGACATATCTGCCGTGCAACAGTATCCAATGATGAGCGTCCAGCAAAAATTCTTCGGGCGTTACGCGCAGTAAATCCTGCTCAACTTCAAGCGGAGTTGTCCCCTGCGACAGCCCGATACGCGGAGCTGTACGCAGAATATGTGTATCGACCGCTATTGCCGGTTCCCCGAATCCTACATTCAGCACAACATTTGCTGTTTTCCGCCCGACCCCCGGAAGGCTTTCCAATGCAGTACGGTCATGCGGTACCTCCGAATGATATTGGTCTATCAAAATCTTACTGAGCGCGATAATCCGCTTTGCCTTTGTCGGGTATAAATTGATGGAATTGATATAGCTTTTCAGTCCCTCTTCGCCAAGTTCAAGCATTTGCTCCGGCGTATCAACCTTTTCAAAAAGAGGTGCGGTTGCCTTATTTACCCCAACATCGGTTGCCTGCGCCGAAAGCACCACGGCAACCAGCAATGTATAGACATTTTTCCAATGCAGCTCGCTCCGCGGGTTGGGATTTTCCTGCCGCAGCCGTTCATACACCGTGTACACTGCATCGGCGGGAAGCAATCGTATCGTAGGATCCATAATCTCATTCAGCCTTTTTAAGTAAGCTACGAGTATTTATGCAGCCTGTCAACCCTTCATACCGGCGCTTGATTCGTGCGGAAAGTTGCATTCCCCAACACCCCGCATCGAGGGATAGTTGATTAAAAGAGGAAAAGCGGTGATACTGTGGCAATGTTGTATTCTGTATATTGTACTGTTGAAATTGTAATGCTTGTTTTGGGATTGATATGTTTTTTTGCCTTGTATTTTATCCCGGCAGGGTACGGAAAGCTAATCAATAAAAAATGGGGCTTCAGTTTTAACAATAAAGCTGCATGGATGCTGATGGAGTGCCCAACTCTTATCGTTATGATTTCTTTACTGTCCGTACTCGACTATGCACACAAACCGGTACGGATAGTGCTTGTGTCTTTCTTCCTTGCGCACTACATTCAGCGCACGCTGATTTTCCCGATGCTGCTCAAAGGAAACAGTAAAATGCCGCTCAGCATAGTATCTATGGGGATGCTCTTTAATACGATCAATGCGTTTTTAATCGGTTTATGGATTTTTTATTTTTCTCCCGCAGAGATGTATAGCGTGCGCTGGTTTGCCGATCCCCGTTTTATCGTTGGTGCTGCATTATTTTGTGCCGGTATGTTTATCAATATACAATCCGATTCCTATATCCGTTCGCTGAGATCAAATGGAGACAGCAAGCATTACTATCCGTGTAAGGGGATGTACCGCTATGTTACCAGCGCAAACTACTTCGGTGAATTAGTGGAATGGCTCGGCTTCGCCGTTTTAACATGGTCATCCGCCGGTTTCCTGTTTTTATTTTGGACGGCTTGCAATTTAGTACCGCGGTCTCATGCCTTGTATAAAAAATATGCAAAAGACTTCCCCGACGAATTTGCCCGCTATAAACCAAAGCGCATTATCCCCTTTGTGTATTAGAGGAACCTGCTAAACGACCCAGCTTCGGAAAGCGTCACTGAGCTTCATTTTTCGTAGGCGGATATATCGCGGGCATCCTCTGCCGAATATGATTCTGTTTCATCACTCGTGTGATCGTCGTACCATACCTGTGCATAAAACGGAATATGTTTTGCAAGCTCTCCGAAATTCCACGGCGGTACGCTGCAGCATTCGGGACACCAATGGCCTGTTTTAAGCACCAAATACGGAGTCGCCGAAAAATGATGACCATTATGGCACTGCCATTGCAGCGGACGGTACATATCGCCGCGGGTCATTGTTGTACTATTGCACTTGCCGCCCCGGAAAGCCGCCGCCCGCTGCATATCTTCAATATCAAGGTCTTCCGGCTTCTTTGTTTCATCATAGCCGTGATTTAAAAGCATATTGTTTGCCGCAAGCGCTTCTTCGTCTTTCAATGCCGCGTAATCTAACTCAGCACCGGTTTCAGGGTTTTGATTTTTGCACAATAACGGAAATTTTTTCCAGCTGCGCTGGATTGCATTATATGCATCCAGCGATCCGAAAAAGGCATCAACTCTTTTTTTGAGGTTGTGCGTAACCCAAAAGACCGGAGCATTATTTGTGTTCAGCAGCGGCATAATCGAAAAACGCTGAACAAGGCGCGGGAACGGTTTTCCCAATTTAAAATACCACAATTTTTTTTCAAGCTTTGAGAAAAACGCTTCAAATCCTTCATGCTGAAAATCAAGATAGCGATTCAATATATGAGAATCGGCAAACCACATACAATGGAAATTACGGCTTGCATTCCATTCGGGGCGGAAAATTTCCTCGGCGCTCCGCCCCATCATTTTAAAACCGCGGTTAAGTGTTTCAAAACCGGTAACACGGGCATCCTTTCCGTTTCCGATATTGTATACCTTTTTCCAAAAATCAGACCTGAGCGTTCCGTTTGTATCTTTTTCAACGAGATTTTTCAAAAGCAAACCGGAAGTACGCGCCGTTGCCCATTCTATCGGCGTATTCCAGCACGTATGAAACATCAGCCCGTCATTCATGTTATTGAAAAGCACTTCGTCATATAAGATACCGCTTTGCCGGAGTGAAACCCAGCATAAAGGAGATTCAATAACTGCACGTTCAGCCTTTACTTTGCTTGCCGCATACATATCAAAGGCACTCGGCAAAAGCGGATCGCCGACTCGTCCCCACGGGTGTTTGAATGTTCTGTTGCCGTATTCCGCAACGGTGCCTATGTAAACGAATTTTGTCTTTTCGATTTGCCTGCTTTCTACCACAGCATTCAGCAGATTTTGAGTTCCCAGCCAATTTGTACGGAAAGCTTCATCATGATTGTGGTCGGCTGCCGGAGGAATAATTGCCGCACAGTGCAGCACATAATCTGCATCTTTTACACCGGCAAGACAGTCTTCGTAGTTTTGTATATCACCGAACAACACTTCAATGTTTTCGTTTTTTTGAAGCTTTTTTGCCAGCTTTATATTCGCCTTTTTAGGCCGTAACAGAACACGGCACCGGAATGTTCCCGTCTGAGCAATTTGTTTTAACGCTTCGGAACCCATCGTTCCGGACACACCGGTAATAAAAACAATTTTCATATATTTCTCCGCAATCGCAGATATGCAACAATAAATGCGACGGTAGTTAAACTCCAAGATACAGGAAACGCCCACACGATTACTTCAATCGAAGGATACCGCGGTACGACACACCATATCCACAGAATACGGCACACGCATATTCCAAGCATGGTAATAATCATCGGTTTAAATGTTTCGCCGATTCCGTACATTGCTGCAGACAAAACCTCCGAAAATACAAATACCGTATAAAAGGGAGCCATCAGATGCATTAACCGTTCAGCGGTGGTAAGAATACCATAATCTTCGGCGCTGATAAAGAGCTTTCCCAATGGCACACACCATAAATACAAGATCGCACTCAATATTCCGATAATAACGACACTCATCAATAAACCGGTACGAACCCCCGTACTTACCCTGTCATATTTTTTCGCGCCATAGTTTTGTGCAACAAACGTAGAAACAGAGGTTACCATTGCTTCAAGCAAAATCCAAATCAGAAAATCCAATTTACCGCATAACGCCCACGCTGCAATGTTTTCCGTACCGGTAGCATTTACCCGCGCCTGAATGATCATATTTGCAGCCGGGAAAAGTATTGACTGCAACCCTATCGGAATACCCAGTTTTGTGATAGCTGCAACTACAGTACCGTATACTTTAAACTTTGAAACATACAACGGACACAAACTGCTTTTTTTTGAAAGTGTAATAAAAAGAATTGATGCACTGCATAATTGTGCAAGCACGGTTGCGAAAGCTGCCCCGCCGATCCCCCACTTGAACACACCGATAAATACAATGTCGAGTATAACATTTATTCCGCTTGAAACCACCAATGCATAAAACGGCGTTTGCGCATTTCCCATTGCCCGTAAAATTCCTGCAGCAATATTATAAAAGAGCGAGATTAACATCCCGCCGAAGTATATCCTGGCATAGATTAATGTTGCATTAAAAATATCGGAAGGAACACCCATCATTCCCAATAATGCAGGAGCCGATAAAACACCGATAACAGATAAAAACGTTCCGACAATAAACGTGAGCACTAATGCCGTATGCATTGTCTTTGACAGATCATGGTACTTTTTTGCTCCATAGAGCTGTGAAATTAAAATTGAAGAACCGGCCGACAGTCCGCTGAACAAATTAACGGGTAATCTTAATAGGCTAAAAATAGAATCGATTGCGGCAAGACCCTCTTTGCCGGTAAACCGCCCGACAATCACCGCATCAGCTGTCGTATATAAATGCTGAAAAAAATTCCCCACCAAAATCGGTAAGGTAAATATAATCAGTACTTTCCAGATAATTCCTTCCGTCAGGTCACTATTTCTTTGTCCGGCTATCATTTTATTTCCTTCAAAAAATATAATGGTCAACAGACCGGTTAAAATAGACCTAACAAGGCAGGCATGAAATACGGGAAACAACAAGAAGTTTAATATTATTAAAAGAATGAGACTAGGCGGATTCGAACCGCCGGCCTTCAGATCCGGAATCTGACGCTCTATCCAGCTGAGCTATAGTCCCAAAGGCTGTTTTATACTACACAAGACGGTATTGGGTGTCAAGCCCTGAACAACTTCTTCTTGTGTAAAACACGCTTTTTCATTATTATGTGCTCATCTATGATTGTAACACGTTTACCTGAAAACCTCTCCGGCTATCACATACACATGATTGGTATTAAAGGCACCGGTATGGCAGCCTTAGCGGAGCTGCTCGTTTCGCGAGGCGCAAAGCTAACCGGCAGCGATGTCAGCGATGAATTTTATACCGATGCACTTTTACGCAAGCTGAACATACCGGTAAGCAGTCCTTTTGCACCTTCAAATATTCCCGCCTCTACAAAGCTTATCATATATTCAACGGCTTACACGCCCGATAAAAATCCGGAGCTGCACGCCGCTGTAGAACAAAATATCCCGCGCATGAGCTATCCCGAAGCACTCGGCGCTTTTTCTCAACACAGTTATTCGGCAGGTATTGCAGGCGTACACGGCAAAACAACGACCACCGGTATCGCAGGTACTCTTTTAAAAGACTTACATTTAAGTGCCTCCGTATTGGCAGGCAGCGCCGTGTCCAACTTCGGCGGCGGATGCACGGTTATCAACGGTTCAAAATATTTTGTCGCCGAAACCTGTGAGTATAAACGTAACTTTTTATTTTTCCATCCGCAAAAAATCGTACTTACCAGTATCGAAAGCGACCATCAGGATTATTATCCGCAATACGAAGATATATTAACCGCCTTTTTGCAATACATCGACCGCCTGCCCCAGTTCACCGAATTAATTTATTGTTCCGACGATGCAGGAGCGCGGGAGGCGGCAAAACTGACATTTTCTTCCCGTCCCGATCTTGTCTTAACGCCTTATGGAAAAACAGCACACGGCGATTACGGGATTAAAACCCTCGGCATCCAAAACGGACAGTCCGTTTTTTCCCTCCGCGGCTTTGACGGAGAATTCCGTATCGGTATTCCGGGAGAGCACAGTGTTCTCAACGCCGCCGCCGCTATCGCGCTTGTAATCGGGCTTATCAAACAGGAGCGGAAAGAAGTTACTGCCGCCGACCTCACCGCAATCAGGAACAGTCTCGCCTCGTTTAAGGGAGCAAAGCGGCGCAGCGAAATTTTGGGCGAAGTCAACGGCATCCTCTTCATGGATGATTACGGGCATCATCCCACCGCAATTTATAAAACCCTCAAGGGTATACACGAGTTTTATCCCAAACGGCGTATTATCGCAGACTTTATGTCGCATACCTATTCACGCACTGCAGCGCTGCTCCCCGAATTTGCCAAGGCGTTTTCATACGCCGATACGGTTATCCTGCATAAGATTTATGCTTCCGCACGGGAAAAATACAGCGGTTCAACAAACGGCAAAACCTTGTATGAACAAATGAAGAAGCGGCACAAACGGGTTCATTATTTTGAAGAGATTATGGACGCAAAGGATTTTGTAGAGCGAGAGCTGCGTCCAAACGATTTATTCATCACCGTCGGTGCAGGCGACAATTGGAAGCTCGGCCGCGCCGTTTATAACGACTTACGCGGAAAGGCACACGTATGAAAAGCATGACGAGCTATGCCTATCTTGACGGCATTGTGAACGGTACCGATATTTCCTGCGAATTAAAGAGCTATAACTCCCGATTTTTGGATCTCAACATCAATATTCCCTCTACGATTACTCAACTTGAACCGTTTTTACGCAAATATTTTTCCAAGCGTATCATACGGGGCAAGGTCGATTTTTATTTGCGTTTAAAAAAAATCCATAATGATCAGCCCATCCTGCCCAATATACCTCTCGCACAGTCCTACTATAAATCCATCGCTGATATTGCTCATGCGCTCGGAATGGAAAATCAAATCACACTCGACCTGATTTTACGGCAAGAGGGAGTGTTACAAATCGATAAAAATTTTGATGAAGAACTTTGGCAAAAAGCCCTTGCTCCCCTACTCGATGAGCTGATTGAAAAATTCAATGCGTGCAGGATTGAAGAAGGAAAGGCATTGTCCGCAGACATACGGAAAATGCTTACCGTACTTTCCAACTCCGTTGCGGAGATTGAACAGAATGCTGCGAGAATGGAACAACTTTTTTCTGCAATGCTGAAAAAGAAATTTTCCGACCTTATGGAGCGTGAGCCGGATCAGCAGCGTGTTATGCAGGAAACGGCGGTGCTGCTTGTTAAGTATACAATCAATGAAGAAATTATACGGGCAAAAGCACATATCGCCGCTTTAGAAAAAGAAATTACAGAGAACGAAACTCCCGGCCGGAGAATTGATTTTTTATGTCAGGAAATCAATCGGGAGATTAACACCATCGGCTCCAAAAATCAGCTGACGGAAATCGGACAAGCGGTAATCTCCGCTAAAGATGCTCTGGAAAATATCCGCGAGCAGGCTCACAATATCGAATGAGGGATACACTGATGAAAAACGACTATGCTATTCCTGCAAAAAAAGAGCTGCGCATTGCAATCTCAGGTGCTTCCGGCTGCGGCAACACGACGGTCTCTACCTTGCTTGCCGACACATTGGGTATTCCGTGCATCAATTATACCTTTAGGAATCTTGCAAAAGAATTGGATATGCCGTTAAAGAAAGTCATTGAGCAAGCGAAGACCGATTTCAGCTTTGACCGCATTGTCGATAACCGCCAAGTTGAGCAGGCGCTGAAATCATCGTGTGTACTGGGTTCCCGCCTTGCAATTTGGATGCTGAAAGAGGCGGATTTAAAAGTGTATCTCTATGCTTCTGATGAAGTGCGTGCCGGGCGTATCTTTCAACGAGAGGGCGGAAGCCTTGAACATATCAAAGAGTTTACTGCGATGCGGGACAGCGACGATACCCGCCGGTACAAAGAACTGTACAATATCGACAATACCGATTATGCCTTTGCCGATATGCTGATCGATACGGAGCATTATACCCCCGATCTCATTGTAGAGCTTATCATAGACGAGCTTTTACGGCGTTCGCTCATTGTTCCGAAAGCAGACACATAACAAAGGTTCGGAATACCAAGTCTTGAAGAGCGAACAGCTTATCCATAGTAAACAAATGAGTATTCTTGAAGCACCACCTCATCCCGACTACTCCGATTTTCAAAAAGCGATTTTAGATTACTATGCTGCACATGGGCGCTCTTTTCCGTGGCGCACAACGAGCGATCCGTACTCCATCCTCGTGTCCGAATTTATGCTGCAGCAAACGCAGACCGAGCGAGTGGTGGAAAAATACAACCGCTGGTTGGAAGTGTTTCCCACGGTGCAAGACCTTGCGGCAGCCTCCCTCGTGGAGGTGCTTGAGCAGTGGGTAGGTCTCGGATACAACCGCCGCGCGCGTTTTTTACATCAGTGTGCAAAAACCATTGTAAACGAATACGGCGGCGTTGTTCCCGATGCTCCCGAAACGCTTAAAACGCTTTCGGGTATCGGCCCCTACACGGCTGCCGCGATTTCGACATTCGCCTACAATAAACCCAACGCATTTATCGAAACAAATATCCGCGCGGTGTTTATCTTTTTCTTTTTTAAGGACAAAACCGATATCAGCGATAAAGAATTATTCCCTCATATCGAAGCCTCGCTGTATAAAGAAAATCCGCGGCTTTGGTACTACGCGCTGATGGACTACGGTGCGGAATTAAAAAAGAAGACCGTCAATCCGAACAGAAAAAGCAGACATTATACCAAACAGTCCAAGTTTGAAGGTTCGGTACGGCAAGCGCGCGGCGCAGTAATCAGAACACTGACGGCACACAGTAATCAAGGATATGCAGAGCTGTACGGCAATACTCAGACGGAAAAGCTCCTCTTCGATAAAGCGCTCGAAGGTCTCATCCGCGAAGGTTTTGTTGCAGAAGAAGGCGGCTGTTATTCCATTAAGCAGTAGCGAAATTGAAAACCCTAACGGCTACATCCAATCCATGCAATGTAAAAACTAAAAACGTCATCGCCTATTGAAACCGTTGTATCCGCTCATAGAGCGCTGCGGCAATGGGTAAGAGCGCCTCTTTAGTGTTTTGCGCAGGATCATCCAATACCGTTTCCAAAAGATCATGCAAAACCAGACCGAGATATTTTCCCGCGGGAATACCGATCGCCATTAAATCTTTTCCGTTAACCGCTAAATCCTTAAGGCTGTACGCCCCGTCCTCTTTGAGAAGCGTATCAATCCGTGCCGTAAATTCTACAAGAAAGTTCGGCTCTGCATACGTACCGGTGAGCCCGAAAACATCCGCTTTTCGTAACGCAAATAAATCATCGATATTTTCTTTCCCAACGCGGACGATAAAACGGCGGACGGTGGCGTCAGTCCATGAAGGATCATAATGAAACATGTGTTCGGCAACTAAATGAGCAGTCTTTTCTATTTCGGCATTAGAGTATTTCAGACGCCGCATAATGCTGCGGGTCATTTTTTCGGAGACAGCCTCGTGGCGGTAAAAGGTACAGCTGCCGTCCGCCGCTTCCTTGCGGGCAGCGGGCTTCCCGATATCGTGGAAAAGCCCCGCAAGCCGGATATGGATGTGTTCCATTCCTGCTGGACAGGCATTGCACACCAGAAAGCTATGGTCGAGTACATCAAAGTGATGATAACTTCCCTGCCCGATGCCGCGGCATTCCATCAGCTCCGGGATAAAGAGATTCAGCAGCCCCGTGTTTTCCATTAGCCGCAAGCCGGTAAGCGGAGTTTGACAGCTGAGCATTTTTGTAAACTCTTCGCGGAATCGTTCAATCGAAATTTTTTTGGTGATATGCAGCGCCTGCGGGATTGCTTGCAATGTTCCCGTATCGACGGTAAAGCCGAGCTGCGCTGCAAAGCGAACCGCACGGACGGGGCGCAAACCATCCTCTAAAAATCGGTCGAGCGGATTCCCAACTGTTTGAATCCGCCCTGCACGGATATCCGCTCTGCCGTTAAAGGGATCAACGATTTCTCCGTCAGGAAGAGAAACTGCAATGGCATTCATCGTAAAATCGCGGCGGGCAAGATCTGCTTCTATACTTGCCGTATATGAAACCGCTGCAGGATGCCGTCCGTCGGTATAATCCGTTTCGGTACGGAAGGTTGTACATTCGATATGCTTATTTTTATAGATGATGGTAACGGTACCGTGTTCTATTCCGGTAGGAATTGTCCGCCGGAATAAGCGCATTACTTCCTGCGGTTGCGCATTGGTTGCAATATCCCAATCGCTTGCTTTTTTCTTTAAGAAAAAATCGCGGACAGCCCCGCCTACGAGATATGCGGAAAAACCCGCTTCATGGAAATATCCGCTGATTTCTTTGAGTAGAGAAGGAACGGGAAATTTTTGTTCCATAATTTTACACTTCAATACCGGCTTCGGTTAAATAAAGAATCGTAAATCTTTTCTGCCGGTCATGTTGAATCGATACGCTGTTATATAGGTTCCCGTTATTGCAGTTAATGCGTTAATTGCTGCCGCGATGGAGCTGATAAAAAAGGCAGTCGGACGTAAAATCAAATACCCCGACTCAAAGCCTCGTCCGTAAAGCATACACAAGGAAGTCAGCGCAATATATGTTCCCCCGATAGAAAACCGTCCGAGCAAACATGAAAAGAGAGAGGCATATCCCACAAGCCAAAATATATCGCTAAAAGCTATCCTAAATACATTAATCGAATAAGATTTTAAAATCACAACAAAACTGACGGTAATGACTAAAGCCGAACCTGCTCTTCCAAAAATAGAGAAAACAGGAAGGGCAACGGAGGAAATGCGCCGTCGTACACCGAGGCTTTCGTTGGAGTGACGCAGCAATACACTGAGCGCAACATGGGTATCCTGTGAAAAAAAGGCTGCCATCATGGGTGCGAGGCTTGCATAGAGAACTCGATACGGATTGATATCGCGGCAAAAGATTTTCAATAATGCGGGATAAATAACAAGTGCGATAATCAATAGATCGACAATAAGCAGAATTGCAAAATCGGCAAAAACTGCAGTCAAGAGCATTTCGTGAAATTTAATTACCCAGTAGGAAGAAACAGCTACCATACCGAATACCAGCATATCCACAAAAAAGACCAGTACCGCATAAGAAATCCGAGCCAAAGAATCGATAAGCGTGATGGTCGGCTTCGCAATATTTCTATCAACGGCGCAGCCGGCTCCTGCAAATCCGCCGAAAATGCAAAGCGGTAGGATATAGGTTCCATTTATCAATGCTTCGAACGAGCTGGAAGGAAGTAACTGTAATAGCGATTCTTTCACACCGAGAACTTGTACATCGGATATGCCTTCTACAAAAATAGGTATACGAGCGGGTGTATGAATAAGTACGGATATTAATCCGATACAGGACAATAATAATGCGGCACCGCAGATAATGAGGCTTGTAATAATCGCAACTTTGAGCAGACTTCTATTTTCGCGTAATTCAAAGATACTGAGCGTAAATCCGAAAAAAACTGCCGGATAGAGGGCATACCTTCCGAACTGTATCGCTGCTTTTGATAAAAAGTCTACAGCCTGTACAAATAGCGTATTTTCGGCACCGGCGACAAGAGCAAAGGTTACCCCCAGCACAATACCGATAAAATATTTCAACCAAATTTTCATAACGACTGAGTGTAACCCAAAGATTGTACTGCGTCAACGCCGCACGCTATGGGCAAACGCATCAGGCAGTTGTGACAGCCCTGCAAAATATATAGGCTGTTCAACCAGAGTTTCGCTGCTACGCAGCTCAAATGGTCTCCCAGCCTATATATTTTGCAGAATTGGAGCTATTTCCCTGATGCGTTTACCCGTCTACTGGAAAATTGTGCGAAATTTTGGATAAAATTTCGCACAATTAGATTTTTAGAGAAGGCGAGAAACGGCAGGTATTAAACCCTCGCATGAATGAAGTGCGCGGGTTTTGGCATGATAACTCGGGGCTGTCCAAAAACTTTTTGAAATTGTGACGAATTCATTCCCAGCATTTACCCCAGTAAGCATCAGCGTCCGGCCCTGTAAGTTTAACAGTATTGTGCCACATAAATGGTGTCTGCGTAGCTGTAAACTTAAAACCAAGATTAAACTCACCGAATGTAAGATAAACATCCCAGTTGCTAAGATCTGCAAAGTTATCCTTAAATGGATTGATTTTTATAAAACCCTCCACTTTTTCCTTTGCCAGCTTCTTCGCCTCTTCATCGCTTAACGTTTGACTTGGAACTGCTTTATATGCCTCATACTGAAGTTTCTTTGGAATATCACTATTAATAACATCTGCTTCTAAATCCTTCAGTAATTCGCCTGGCTCCTTCCCTAAGGAAATATTCACCATAGTCGATAGCTTAAGCATATGAACTACAGGAAGGTTATAATTATGCTCCATATTATCATTTTTACCTGGATATTCTGCATCATCCGCAGGTGGTGGAATAATATCCTTCTTTTTATCATAAGCCACCATCTTTATGTAGTAGGGGCCAATATGAAAAGAATAAATCTGACCTTTATCACTTCTATTAACAAATGTAATCCACCATTCAAAATGATTAGAACCAGATATATTATAAAAATATATTTCGGGTTTTCCAGCACTCAAACCTCTGACAATATAATCGGTACCAGAATCAGCAATCTCATATACATTTTTAAGATTACTGCCAGTATACTGATATAATGTAGGATCGGTCATAAACGTTAACCATGGGTAGCATTTTTCATAAAAAAAATGCTTACCGTCAGCTTCCTGTTTGACAATATTCCATTTCCACTCCAAGGCATCAGCCAAAGTATTAAAACCATAACTACTTTCATCCGGTAAATGATGAGCAGCTATAGTTGGCTCAGATACATTTACAAGCATCTCAAATATTTTATTTTTTAATGCTGCAACATTCTCATACAAACCTCCAGGGGTGGGTGCACCACTATCAGGCTTAAATGTGGAAGATATCAGATATAATTTCTTCGATTCATCGCCTTTCTTACGACCTAAGTTAAAAGGATTCATGTTATCCTTAAGCTCCTTTTGGGACTTATCAGAGTTAATACCTGATACATCGAATGTGTGGAAGTATGTCTCTTGATTAATTTTACCCAATTTCTTTGCTGCCAACTCTTCAATCAGTTGATCTGAAGTTTTACCGGGTACAGGATCTGTAGGCTTTGGCGGATTAGGCGTATCAGGCTTCTTATTCTTGTCTTCAACCTCGGGCTTAGATTTCTCAGGGTTATTACCATGGCTACAGGAAGTAAAACATGGTACCATTGTTAATGTTAATATTAGTATTACTAATATTCCAATTAACCTTTCTTTCAAAAAGTTCTTCTTTACTTGTTTCATACAACACCTCCTATAAAAATATTTCCTCAACTATACTGTTGATACTTTCAATTACCTTTTCTTCCATAATACCCCCCCCCCTCAAAAGTCAAGAGCAGGAAAGGTATTTCGCTGATGCAATGTATGTCTACGGGGTTAAACTCATCGGATTATAATCTTTCCACCTTCCACTCTTTAATCGTTCGTTTTTCTTCATCAAATCCCGCACCGATCAACACAATCTTCTTCCCATCTACCTTATACTTTGCGGCATAGTTCTGTTCTTTTATCTGATTGATTGCGTCTTCCGCACCGCTGTTGCCGCTTAGCTTAAACTCGAAGATATAAACAGAATCAGCTGTAGTAACCACGGCATCAACGCCAAAACTATACATCCGTGTATAGTTTTGGCTGCGAGTTTCGGCAGAGCCGAAACGCCGCTGCTGCATGGAACCACCGCCATCCGTGGCGGTTCTGCTATAGCAGTGCACTTCCGTCTGTACAAATTGTCCCATCAGCGCAAAGACGAGGTATACCGCTGTTTGATAATTCTGCTCCCGCAGTTTCAGCTTTTCCTTCGGGAAATCATCATACGGAATACCGGCGATAATCGACTGCATCCGCTCCATAAAGCCGTTCACATTGCCATTGCGGATGTCTTGTACAAATCGCCCCACCCAAACCCCTGTTTGACCGAAGGGTACGTCAGAATATGCCGGTAAAAGGTTATGCAAAAAGCCATACCGTACTTCATTATTCGGAAAGCCAAGCTGATACAGCCTTAAATCGCTTATGTATTTCTTGATTGTTAAGTAACCTGCTTGGAATAAAATCGGCAGCACATCTTGAGCTACAGCACGATACGTTTGCAGCCCATCTTCATCCAATTCAACATTGCCATCAAGATCGGGAATATAATAGTGAGCTTCTTTCAGGTAATTGACTAAAAAAGTCGGTGTTCCCGTACTGAACCAGTAGCTTTTGATTTCTTTATCATCAAAAGCATTGAGAATGCTATAAGGATTATACATTCCTTCCCCTGCCGGATGGAAGAGATAGCCGTCATACCATTGCTTTAAGGATGCAAGCGTCTGCGGATAGTTAAGTGTTTGCTTTTCTGCAAGCGCTTGTATTTCGTGTTGAAAATTTGATTCCAGCTCTTTTTGACTAATGCCGCAAATACCGGCATACGTTTCATGCAGACTAATATCTTTCAGATTATTCAGATCGCTGAAAATACTGATCTTGCTGAATTTGGTAACACCGGTGAGAAAGGCAAATCGGATATATTCATCACAAGTTTTGATTACTGAGTAAAACGCTTTAAGCGCATTGCGGTAGTGTTCATTCAGCTTTTCATTGACACCCATAGTTTGCAGCAAGGGCTTATCGTATTCGTCTACAAGGATGACTACCTGCTTGCCGGTTTGCTGATATGCCCGTTGGATAATTCCTTTAAATCGGCTCGAAAATGTTTGCTCTGCAGTATCTGATTCGTATTGCTTTTCCCACTGGCTTAAATGGGTGTGGAGAATAGTATGCATACTATTCTCATCATTGTAATTTTCTGTATTAAAATCCAGATAGAGTACCGGATATGCTTGCCATGGAGTTCGGTTTTCTTGTGCAGCTTGTTCTTCTTCGGCTTTTTCAAGGTAAAGCCCTTTGAACAGTTCTTTTTGCCCGAGAAAATACACAGCTAATGTTGAAAGAAACAAGCTTTTGCCAAACCGTCGCGGACGGCTGAGGAAATAAACCTTGCTGCTGTTTGCTAAGCGAAAAAGGTATTCTGTTTTATCTACATAAAGAAAATCTTTTTCCCGTAAATCTTTAAAACTCTGTACGCCGATCGGCAGTCTGCGTGGAATGTTCATATTGAGGATTATAGCATCTCAAGGGCATTCCTGCAATTTTCTTTTTCTCCCTCGTTGCTGCGAAAAAATAAATGCTCGACGTATCAAAGATACGCCTGCGGTTAATTTTTTCTCGCGCCTCGGATCTACGCCACATCTTTTCAAAAGGCTTACGGAGAGGGCATCATCTACTGCAGGGTAAACGCATCAGGCCGTTTTTTATCTACTCTATCTGATGCGCTTATCCATTTACTGGAAACGGAAAATAGGACGCAAACAGCCCTGAAAGGAAATTATAGAATCTTATATTTTACTTTAAGCTGTTAAAGTAAAATATAACTTGTTTTTTGTACCGAATAGCGCTATGATTGGCTTGGCGGAGCACTCTATGGACATAAAAGATTTTAAATCAGGCTGTTTGAAACAAGGATATAAATATCAATATTTTCTACCCGAAATGATCAATCATAACTTTTCGTGGCAAGTTTCTTCAATCAATGCGCTTTTGGAAGAAGCGTCGCTGCATTTAGGTGAATTGAACTCTTTTTCTTCTTTGGTGCCGGATTTGGATCGATTTATCATTATGCATATTTTTAAAGAAGCGGTTGTATCCAATCGCATCGAAGGTACGCGGACAAATATCGAAGAAGCTTTAAGCGAACAAAACAATATTGATCCTGAAAAGCGCGATGACTGGCAAGAAGTTCATAACTACGTACAAGCGATGAATAGAGCCATCAATGAATTGGATACCCTGCCGCTCTCCAATAGGTTGATTAAAAACACACATAAAATACTGCTTTCCAAAGGAAGAGGAGAACATAAAAGCCCGGGCGAGTTCCGCGTTTCTCAGAATTGGCTTGGTGGAGCTACGCTGGCTGATGCCGTTTTTGTGCCTCCTTCGCATGAACATCTGCCGGAATTGCTGTCCGACCTCGAAATCTTCTTAAATAATGATACCATCAAAATTCCGCATCTTATCCGCATAGCTATTGCACACTATCAGTTTGAAACCATTCATCCTTTTTTAGACAGAAACGGAAGAATAGGACGGCTCTTAATAACGCTCTATTTGGTGTATAGTAAGGTTTTGCAGCAGCCGCTCTTGTATCTCTCCGATTTTTTTGAAAAGAATAAGACGCTTTATTATGATAATTTAACATTAGTACGGACAAAAAATGATCTTACGCAATGGATTAAGTTTTTTTTAACAGGCGTCAGTGAAACAGCGCAAAATTCCGCTCATACGCTCAAGTGTATTATCGATTTACGCAGACGCTGCGAAAAAACAATTCTCAATGACTTTGGAAAAAGAGCCGCTGCCGGTATCGATTTGTTACATCTTCTTTTTAGTAAGCCCATTGTTACCGGTACGATAGTTCAGGATACGCTGCATCTTTCTGCAAAGGCCGCAAATAGCTTACTCCGATCCTTTACGGAAGCCGCTATCCTCAAAGAGACCACCGGTTACCGGCGCAACCGCACGTTTATATTTGATGAATATATCAGATTATTTTAACGATCCCGATTGTCAGCAGTAGAGAGATGAGTGCTTATGCATCTGAATAGATCCAATGCAAAACCGAGATGTAGATAGCCTTTGTATTTCATATTATGCTTTCTCTGCATTTTTCTTCCATCCCAGCACCCGCTGCTTCATGCCGGCGATATCCAGCACCCCTAAGGCAAATTCTTTGCGCACCAGCTCAGAGGGAACATACTCGTCGTATTTGTCAAAGATAGGAACTTCGTTCTCGTACACAAGCTCAAGCGGGTCAAAGTTTTGTGCGGCTTCTTCGGCAATAATGCGATAGAATTCTTGTGCGCTTACCTGCATGGTAAACTGTAGGTAGTACGGTCTGGACGGACTCAAGCCTTTGAGCCCAAGCCGTGTACCGCAGCGGAGCTTGAGAAAACGTTCCAACGCAAGAAAGGCATAGCTGCCCAGCTGAGGAAAGAGCGCCCACATAGAGCCGCCGAGGGAAATGAGCGGGTGAGTGTCCATCCCTGCCTTGCTGAACGTATTCCGCGCTTCCTGCAACCGGCACACGGCATGGCGCATCAGGTACGGGTAGCTTTTCCGTTCGGCAAGGACAGTATGCATCCGTTCCAAGATACGGGTGTGTATATCGCCTGCCACATCACCGAAATACGCAGGGATATTCCCCTTTACCAGCGTACAGTATACCTCGCGGCGCTGGTGATCCACCTCGTCCACTGCCCACACCCTGCCTGCAATGGCTATCTTCTCGCCCGCAGGCGGCGGTTTGACGATTGTTCCCAGCTCTTCGGAACCGGAACGCACCGTGTATTCGATATTTTCTTGGAACACTGCATAAAACTTATAATTGTTGACAACCCGCTCCCCGGTAATCCCGACAATCAGCCCGCCGTTTTCCGTGCGGTTGATATGATCAATAGTGATAAGGTGCCGGAGCAAGGTACGGAAGTCCTCCTGACTGATGCGGCGGAATACCGACAGAGTCAGTACTCTGGAGGCCAGCTCCGCCGGTGTCATCTCACCTGAGGAGGCAAGCGTACTCATGGTCTGGTGATAGAGCAGGGAGAAGGGCAGCTTTTCCGTGCGCGGCGGTTCCACAAAGCGCTCTTCGATATAAAGCTGAATAAGTGCAATCCCTTGAATGAGATACCACGGAATCATCTCCGGCAGCATTGCCCGCGCTTCGGGATGATCTTCCCGCATAACAAACCACATTTCCGAAGGAGTACCGCGCCGTCCGGTACGTCCCATACGCTGTAAAAAACCGGAAACGGTAAAGGGTGCATCAATCTGGAATGCCCGCTCCAGTCTCCCGATATCAATCCCCAGCTCCAGTGTAGCGGTAGCGCACACACTGATAAGCGAGTCGTCATTCTTCATCTCTTCTTCCGCACTTTCGCGGTACGAAGCGGAAAGGTTGCCGTGGTGAATTAAAAAGCGGTCGGGTTCGTGGTTGGCTTCACAGTATTGCCGGAGGTGCTGGCATACGGATTCACACTCCTCGCGGGAATTGGTAAATACGAGGCATTTTTTACCGCGGGTATGCTCAAAGATATAGCCCATCCCCGGATCGGCAGCCTTGGGTGCCGTGTCCGCGGCGGGTTCTACCGTAAGCGCTTCGATGGTAATAGGCCTGCCTTCGTCAGCTTGCGGTTCCGTATTGAAGAAGTGTTCCATCGAAAGCCGCCACACTTCTTTGCCGCCGTCGCATTTGGGGATAACCGTTTCTCTCCCGCTGCCTGCAGCAAGAAAGGCTCCCGCTTCTTCAGGGTTACCGAGTGTGGCGGAAAGACCAACCCGCCGGGGATTGCAGCCCGCAGTCCGGCAGAGCCGCTCGATCAGGCAAAAGGTTTGCCCGCCGCGGTCGGCACGCAGCAGGGAGTGGACTTCATCAATGACGATAAAGCGTAGGTCATGGAACAAAGCGGGGATTTCGCTCTGCTTGGTGATCATCAGCGCTTCAAGAGATTCCGGGGTGATCTGCAAAATCCCCGCCGGTTTACGGAGCAGCTTCCGCTTTTGACTCTGCGGCGCATCCCCATGCCATTGCGTTACGGCGATTCCCGCTTCCTCGCAAAGCTCGTTCAGTCGCCCGAACTGATCATTGATGAGCGCCTTGAGCGGAGCGATGTACAACACTCCCACCGAGGCAGCAGGCTCTTCGTATAAGAGGCTCAAGATTGGAAAAAACGCCGCTTCGGTTTTGCCGGAGGCGGTGGATGCCGTCAGCAGCACATTGTTATCGGTATTGAAAAGAGCATCGCCCGCCGCGTTCTGCACCGCGCGAAGCGCCTGCCAGCCGGAGCGGTAAATATAATCCTGTATAAAAGGGGCGTATTGATTAAAGATGTCCATTGCTCTGCTGCGCACTCACCTTAAATCGTAAACTCGGCATAGTTTTCATCGGTGGTGTCCGATACCGCATCAGACTTTGCGTACGAAAATGTATCGGAGTTTAGTAACTCGATAACGCTCATTCCCGGATTTTGGTATAAAATATCCAGCAACTCGATAAAATCCCGGATTGCTTCGCGCGGGGTGATATGTACATCGGCGCCGATCCGCTCATATTCAATTTTGATAAACCCTGCCAAGTCGTTCGTGGTGATTTTCTGTCCATAGCCATAGAGACCGGCGTGCATCGCAGCGAGCTTTTCACAGAGGATCAGCATTTCTTCCGCAGTAATCGGGTCAAGCCGGATTACCGGCGCAAGTAAGTCCCGTGCACCGGGCTTGGAAAACTTCCCCTCTGCAAGACGGGAGCGGAGCGCCTCGTAACTGTACACACCGCGCCGCTTATCCTCTATCGCCTGCGGTGTCGCCCCCATGATAATACCGAGGTATTTTGCCTTCCCCTGTAAGGTGTCGTTGTACATAGTGAGGAGTTTTTCGTAATTGTACTGGCGCGTGATGGAGTTGGGGACTTTATAAATATTGACGAGTTCGTCGATCATAATCATCATGCCGGAATAACCTGCCAGCCGAAAAAATGTTGCAAAGAGCTTGAGATACTCGTACCAGTCATCATCCGTAATAATGATATTGACACCGAGTTCTTCCTTTGCTTCACGCTTGAGGGCATATTCACCCCGGAACCACCGCACTACTTTTGCTTTCGTTTCATCATCGCTCTTGAGATACGCATGATAATAGGCTGAAAGTAATTGAGCAAACTCAAAACCGTGTACCAGCTCGCTCACCGAAGCGGTTACCGCGTAAATCTTTTGATCGACAAGCGCAGTCAGCGCCGGGTCTCCGGGTTGAAGCCCGCTTTCTTGCAAGGCTTCACTTTGCACGCTGCTGATCCACCGCTCCAATATCAGCGTGAGTGCACCGCCCTCCGGTTTTGTCTTTGTGGAAAGATTCCCGATCAACTCACGGTATGTTGCAAGCCCCTGCCCCCGCGTTCCTTGCAGCCTCCGTTCCGGCGACAGGTCTGCATCCGCAACAATGAACCCGCGATCCATCACATAATTTCGGATAGCTTGCAGTAAAAAACTCTTTCCTGCTCCATACCGCCCGACAATAAAGCGGAACGAAGCACCGCCTTCGGCGATAATATCAACATCATGCAGCAAGGCTTGAATTTCATTTTTCCTTCCGACGGTGATATAGGGCAGCCCGATACGGGGCACAACACCGCCTTTTAAAGAATGCAATACTGTCTGCGCAATCCGCTTCGGAACTTTTCTTTCTGCTTCGTTCATGTTGTTTCATCTCCCAATATCCCGATAATATCATCACGATAATCTTCCACCAGGGTAATCGTTTTGCCGTCGCATTCTACCACCGTATCGCCGATAAGATCAAACAAGGCCTCGTTGATAGCATCGGCGATAACGCTCGGCATTCCATGCTGTGCTGCAATCAATTCCTGCACCGGCTCTCCGCGGAGCAGCATCCGCAACAGCTGCATTTGCATACCGTCTAACAAACCATCTAACGGAACGGACACTCCGGATGGTTTTGATGCAGTCTCCGGCGTACACTGTGTTTCTTCCTCGGTTAACAGGTTGTCTTGAGTTTCAAGCGCATCCTTTCTGATTTTATCCAGGCCTGAAAAGTCAATCGAGATCTTAGGACGTGCCGCTTCGATTTTTGCTTTCCGATCCGCCTCAATAACCGCCTCTATATAAGGTACCGCCCATGCCGCTTCTTTTCGCTCTTTTAGCGGATGTCTTATTTTGAGGTATAAGCGCAGTCTTCGGTCTGTTTCATGTAAAAAGTCAGCAATTATCTTTCTATTAAAATAGTAGCTTTGATACGTTACCACATACCATGCTCCCTCTTTAAAGAGATATGATCGAGAAGGATTCAGCTCATATGCGACGGATTTTCTTTTCTTACTATTATCATAGTAAAGTGTGTACTCAAGAGGGTGCCAGTCCTGTGCTCTTCGGCGCCCAAAACAAAGTTGAAAAAGTTTTTTTCCATCTTCTTGATATTGAACGGAAGCAAGCCGCCATACCGCTGCAAAGAGGGTGATAGCTTCCATCCCGCGCTCTTGTATCAGCTTCGATTCGGCAGTCTTCTTCCCACCGAACACACAGAGCGCATTAAACACTTCCTGAGCATTGAATTTTTCCGGATAGTGAAGAATTTCAACTGCGGCGTCTTTTTCCAGCATGTCGCTGTCCGCATATTTACGGGTAATATCCGGGGCAAGTCCCTTCAATACAGCGAATTCCAGCATCCAGCGATGAAGCATATCTCGCAGATATTTGTCGCCAAATCCTGAATCGATATACCCTGTTTCAAATTCTTCCATTTTCCTAAGACTGTCTTCCACCGATTTCGTTCCTATCCCATTGAGCAGCTCATACAGATACATCGATACAAACGTTTCGCAGTGCTTCCGATAGTTTCCCTTCCGCAATTCAGTCCGCCATGTAAAATACCCACGCAGCTGAGCTAAAGATAAATTATGATAGGTCGACCAATAATAAGTGCTGATTTCTCCTTTCCAAGGAACATTATCTTCATAGTCCTCCATGAATTTTCCCTGCACATAGAAATTTTTGCATATCTGCTTAAAAGAACCATTCCCATATTGATAGAGATTCTTCATTCTGCGAATTTGCTCCGGAACATACTTTTTCGCTTTTGGTGTTGCGCTGTTTGAAGCTCTATCCGGTGCTGTTTTTTGCGTTGGCTTGGGATTATTACCGAATGATGTGGTTTGTTGTGCTGTTGTATTATCATTCGGTGGTTTTATCGTCAGTGTCTGACCATAGAAAAGCGGCGCGTCCCGATACTGAGCCTGCTCCGTATTGCTGTTATCGAGAATCACCGTGAAGCCGTTTTCTCCATTGAAGCCGCCCGCTTTGTGTATCATCTGCTGCGGTGCCGATTCCAAGTCTTTCGCAAATTTTAATATATCTATCATACCCACACTGTATTTGCCTGCATCTTAAAGAATTTTCTCCAGCGTCAGTAATGCTATTTTTTTATCAAGGCCGCCTGCATAGCCGGTTAAGTTACCGTTCGCTCCGATAACACGATGACAGGGTACGATAATGGAAATGCCATTATGACCGACTGCACCGCCCACCGCCTGTGCGGACATACGGGATAGACCTCGTTGACGGGCAATTTGCTTGGCTATTTCACCGTAGGTAGTTGTATGCCCGTATGGAATAGTACAGAGGATATTCCACACTGCATTTTGGAAATCCGTTCCGTTAAAATGGAACGGCACGGTAAAATCAGGTTCTTTTCCGGAAAAATAGACATCAAGCCATCGCTTTGTTTGCTGTAAAAACGGGGTTTCTTTTTCTTCATGCTGTTCTTCAAGATACTGAGCAAAAAACTTTTCGCCGTTGAACCACACGCCGGTCAAACCTGCGTTGTCTGCTGCCAGTAAAATGTTCCCCAGCGGAGAATCATACCATTGGGTATATGTCATACGTATCCTCGGTTATCACATTTCAAGGCAACCTGTTTTAAAACTCATACGCGAGGGTGAGCCTGATAAAGCTATTGCGGGAAAATTGTCCGAAGTTTCCGGTCTTTTTACCGCCGAAGATACCGACATTACAGTCGATAAGCAAGGTTGCGAGCTGCCAGTGGATACCGGGCATAATGCAAAAGTCTGCGTCCTCAAGCCCGACAATGGCGCCGAGCTTCCATTCCAAGGAATTACGCAAGAGCGTTTGCGATACGGAAAATGCGAGCTTAGTATCCGTTGCTTTTTTGCCGTATTCCACATCGTTGATTTGAGCAACGCTTCTGTTATGATGAAGCCGAATATTTTCCGTTGCGGTCAAACTCACGGTAAAGCCGAGGGGTGCGGAATAGACCGCTCCGATGTTCCACGCAAGCGACGGGTTATATATGGAAGGATTATTGCCTGATAAATCCGAGGTGATATTTGCGGCAAATTCCGCACTGAGCGATACGGGGCCGAGTCCGACACCGTAGTCGATACCGATGTGGTGATAGGGATTATAGAGACCGGCAAAGGTTGTAGGGGTAAGGGTTTCAAACGCAAGCTCCGGCAGCCGACCGTAAAAATACTGAATACCGAAGTCGTGCTTGCCTCCTACGGCAGCCGTAAGCCGCCCGCCGCCCTGCGAATATACGAGGGTATTGGTTTTAACTGTGCTAACCGCACGGGTAAAAAACGACGGGTCGGTTTGCACAATCCGGTCAAACTGCTGCGAATACCAGCGGTCGGTTTTTCCGGTAACAATGCGGTTCCCTTCAAATACCGGCAAATATACGCCTTCCAGCTTGAGATCATACGGAAGGTACACAGTAGCGGATATGAGCGGGCGTGCAATTTTCATCTCCTGCGGGGCATACATCAGCGTAAGGTCGGTTTTATCGCGAGGATTGACGATATCAAGAACGCTTAAACTTTCCGCCCGCCCCCAGTTCATCTTTTGGATGCCGCCGGTAATGACTACCGAACTAAAGAGTATTTTAAGATACGCTTCGTCAATCCACGGAGCAATCTGGGGCTGTTCCGGAAAAACAGTCTGCGTTTTACCGAGCAGGGGGGCGAGGGTTTTACCATTCAGCTTAACACCGAAATAGGCTTCCGTCATCGGCGCGGTTGCGTGAATATGCAACTTTCCTTCAACCAGCGAGCCCGGCTGCACATCCTTAAAAGTCTTAAAATCGTCAAAATAAAACGAGCCGCCGAGGGAAAGCTTTCCGCCGATATCAATCGAAAAAGCACTGCCCGATTCCGCCTCGCTGTCAAAGCCGAAGTCATCGGCTGCCTCTTCCGCATTCAACGCCGCCGCACAGCACAAAAAAAACAAAATGCTTATTACTATGGAATTTTTTTTCATCTCGGTCTCTCCTTTTGGCAATATACGGTGTATCTACTACGTTATCTATTTCAAAAGGCTTACGGCCCCTTTTTTCCGTAAGCAAGGTAAATGCATCAGACTGGTGCTACACATATCGCAAAATAAGTGGCTGGAGCAGCATTTGAACCGCGTAGCGGTGAAACTCTGCTGATACAGCCGCTTATTTTGCGGGGTTATATGCCAAACAGTCTGATGCATTTACCTATAGCTTAGACAGCGGCACCATCTCCGGCGCCGTATTTTCACCTTCCATTGCAGAAAATTCGCTGAGCAGTTTCTTACCGCTGGAAGATATCCTCGTCGGTATTTTTATGATGACCTTGAGGTAGAGGTCGCCGGTTCTGCCGCTTGCAGCGGGGACACCTTCTCCGCGCACCTTGAGCGCATCGCCGTGCTGCGTACCGGCAGGAATTTTTACCGTCAGGCGCTTATCGTTCAGCGATTTTACCGTTATTTCTCCTCCGAGCGCGGCTTGCGTCATCGAGATGGGAATTACACAGTACAGGTCGTTCCCATGCCGTTCGAATAAGTGATGCGGCTTAATAAAGATGAATACGTAGAGGTCGCCGTAATCGCCGCCGCCTGAACCTGCATTTCCCTGTTTGGGAATGGTAATGCGCTTGCCTTCTTCAACACCGGCGGGGATGGTGATGATAATTTTTTGCTTTTTCCGCTCTAAGCCGGAACCGCCGCATTTTTTGCACGGGTTTTCAATAATAGTTCCCGAGCCGCCGCATCGCCGGCAGGTACTCGCGATGGAGAAAAAGCCGGTGTTCTGCCGTACCTGTCCGGTACCCTTACAGTCGGGGCACATCTTTCTGCCGCCCCCGCCGGCGCTTCCGGAACCTTTGCATTCCGTACAGTGCTCATCGCGTGAATACTGTATTTCAATCTTCTTGCCGTATACGGCGTCGGTAAAGTCGATCTGCAAGTCATACCGGAGGTTTGCACCTCGTGCGGGGCCGCTGCTCCGTGACGAACCGCGGCTCGATGAACCGAACCCGCCGAATCCTCCGAACCCGCCTCCGCCGAATAAGCTTTCGAACAAGTCGGAAAGACCGCCTCCTCCGCCGAAGATGTCTTCAAAACCTTGGAATGCAGACGGATCAAAACCGCCGCCCATATTTTTAACACCGTCAAAACCGTATTGGTCATAGACGCTGCGTTTTTTGTCGTCAATAAGCACTTCGTAGGCTTCAGTCGCCTCTTTAAATTTTTCTTCTGCTTCTTTATTTCCGGGGTTTTTATCGGGGTGATATTGAATTGCCAATTTACGGTAGGCTTTTTTTATTTCATCGGCGGTAGCGGTCTTTGCTACGCCCAATACCTCATAATAATCTCGTTGTGCCAAAATAAGCTCCTAGGGTAAGCGCAGCAGACATTTTTTGAATATATCCGCAGAATAATAAGGTCATTCTGCCTCGCCTCTTTTTAAAAGGCTAACGGAAAGTCTATTCTTAACAACAATAGTCTCTCCGTCTGCGCTTTGTTTCTATTTATTTGTTACGCTTATCCTTATTGTAAAAAAAATATGCGAAATTTTCAAGAAAAATTCAAGAAAATTTCGCATAGAAGAAAAACCGTGGGGTTATTTATCTTCGTCTTTTACGACTTCGTAGTCAACGTCGTCGGCGGTTCCCTTGGTGGGGCCGCTTTCGGCAGCGCCGCCTGCTGCACCTGCTCCGGCAGCTCCCGCTGCACCGGCGCCCTGCTGCTTGTACATTTCTTCTGCAATCTTGTACGCAGCCTGCTGGAGTGCTTCGGTCTTGGACTTGATGTCGGCAGTATCTCCGCCTTCAATCGCCTTCTTTAAAGCGGCAACAGCTTCTTCGATGCGCTGCTTGTCGGCGGCGTTCACCTTATCGCCCATTTCCTTCAAAGTCTTTTCAGTCTGATAGATCATCGAGTCCGCTTCGTTGCGTACCTCAACCTTTTCACGCTCTTTCTTGTCGTTTTCGGCGTTGGCTTCCGCTTCCTTCACCATGCGGTCGATTTCGCTTTCGCTCAAGCCGCTGGAGCTTTCGATGCGGATGTGCTGCTCTTTACCGGTGCCGAGGTCTTTTGCAGAAACGTGCACGATACCGTTCGCGTCGATGTCAAAGGTAACTTCAATCTGCGGAACACCGCGGGGAGCCGGAGGAATACCGACCAAGTCGAAGTTGCCGAGCGTCCGGTTCTGGCTTGCCATACCGCGCTCACCCTGCAACACATGGATGGAAACCGCCGTCTGTCCGTCAGCCGCAGTCGAGAACACCTGACTCTTGCGGGTAGGAATGGTGGTGTTGCGGTTAATCAACGGAGTGAATACGCCGCCCATCGTTTCGATACCGAGCGAAAGCGGGGTAACGTCGAGCAACAGTACGTCTTTAACATCGCCGCCCAAGATACCGCCCTGAATAGCCGCACCGACTGCAACCGCTTCGTCGGGATTTACACCCTTTGAACCTTCCTTACCGAAAATCTCTTTGATGATCTGAGCTACTTTCGGCATACGGGTAGAACCGCCTACCAACAGGATCTCATCGATCTGGTTCGGTTCAAGCCCTGCATCCTTTAAGGCTTTGCGGCAAGGCTCTTTTGTGCGCTCAAAGAGGTCGTCGGTCATCTGTTCGAACTTTGCACGGGTCAGTGTTTTCTGCAAGTGCTTGGGGCCGTTCGCATCGGCGGTGATGAACGGAAGGTTGATTTCCGTTTCCGCACGGCTGGAAAGCTCTATCTTTGCTTTTTCCGCCGCTTCGCGGAGCCGCTGCAATGCCATACGATCCTTTGAAAGATCGATGCCCTGTTCTGCCTTGAACTCTTTTTCGAGCCATTCGACAATGCGGTTATCAAAGTCGTCGCCGCCCAAGTGGGTGTCGCCGTTGGTCGATTTAACCTCGAATACACCGTCGCCCAATTCCAAAATCGAAATATCGAAGGTACCGCCGCCAAGGTCGTATACCGCAATAACCTTCTCTTTCTTTGAATCCTTGTTAAAGCCGAATGCAAGTGAAGCTGCCGTCGGTTCGTTGATAATACGCTTTACATCCAACCCTGCGATTTTACCGGCATCCTTTGTAGCCTGGCGCTGTGCGTCGTTAAAGTACGCAGGTACCGTGATAACCGCTTCGGTTACCGGTTCGCCTAAGTAGTCTTCTGCCGTTTTCTTCATCTTCTGCAGGATAAACGCTGAAATTTCCTGCGTGGAATATTTTTTGCCGTCCACTTCGATACGGACATCATCTCCCTGCGGTACGATTTTATACGGAACACGCTTTAATTCGTCGGTTAATTCACTGTACCGATGGCCGATAAAGCGCTTTACCGAATAGATGGTACCTTCGGGATTGGTAATCATCTGGTTTTTAGCAGGCTGACCGACAATCCGTTCGTCTTTTTTGAATGCGACGATAGAGGGTGTGGTGCGTCCTCCTTCGGCATTTGGGATAACGACGGGTTCTCCGCCTTCCATAATTGCAACACAAGAGTTGGTTGTTCCTAAGTCAATTCCGATAATTTTTCCCATAATAAAAACTCCTTCTTATATATCCCGTGCGGGATACTATCTTATAGTCTTATAGACGGCTCCGAAAAGCGCATTTGAGCGTACTCGGAAGCCTGTTATTTTTTCTCTGCCGGTGCAGGCATCAATACCATTACCTTTGCCGGACGGAGAATCCGTTCCTTCAATTTATAGCCCTTTTGCAATTCCGCGCCGACGGTCGGTTCCGTAACCTCCGCCGAGGGATTTGTCGCAACGGCTTCGTGAATGTCGGGGTTAAAGGGCTTCCCCTGCGCTTCGTAATACTGCAGCCCATACTTTGATTCCAGCAGCGAGGATAAGCCGCTCCGGATCATCATAACACCCTGCATAAAAGCAGCGGCGCTTTCTTCCCCTGCCTTTTTACCGGCCTCGATAGCGCGGTCAAAGTCATCCAATATCAGCAAGAGGTCGGAAATCAAATTCGTGTTTGCGTAGTCGATTGCCTCCTGTTTTTCCTTTATCATGCGCTTACGGTAGTTATCGAAATCCGCCGCTTTGCGCAGATATTGATCCTGCAATTCCCTGCATTTTGCTTCCAGAGATGCGAGCTTGTCGGCATCGGACGGCTCCGGCTTTGCTTCCTTTGACGCTTCCGTATCCGGAGCGGTTTGTCCGGCAGCCTCTTTTCCATGCTCCCGATTGCCGGTTTGCTGTTCCGGCGCCGCATACTGTCCGGTATTTTCCGTGCTGTTACCGTGCGGATTCGCACCGGCAGCTTTTTTACCGGCTTCGGAGTCCGTGTTCATACCGTTCTGCTCTACCGGTTGGGCTTCGCACTCCTGCGCATGCTTTTTTTCATGTTTTTTTGTCATTCCCTTCCTCAAATTATCCGGCGCTTTATCTGCCTGTCGGCCGAATTGCCGTTTTATTCCTTATTTGACAGATAGAAAATACTAACGGAATCGCAAATGGTCAAGAAAAAAATCAATGTTAAAATCGACGTTAATAAGCAATGAATCCATACAATTTACCTTTAATCGGTATTATGATAATATCCGGTTGAGGCAAATAGAGCAGTGTAAGCACTGCATTAGTAAATTTCACCGGAACTTGTAAAATAGAAAGTGTTGGTACAGTACCTACCGAACTTAATATGAAAAGAAGGAGGCTTCTCCTATGCGTAAACTTCTTATTTTTTTGGCAGCCATCGTTTTATGTGCCGGATGTGAAAATTATCAAGCCGATATTGACACCTATTTAAGTTATTGGGCAACAGAGGCTGCAATTGTCCGGTCTAGCTTTAACCCTGCAATCACCGTACAAACCGATACAGACACAATACAAAGTATTCCTTCATCAAGCGATGTAACGGTAACATTTACCGTCCGTAATCCCAAAAACTTCACCTTTCAGCTGCCCGGAGATGCAGGCGCCCCTACCGATATTATCGTTTTTCCCACAGACGTTGCCGGCACAACGACAAGCAGCCCAAAACAACCCGATGATTATGAACTGACACAGGATTCATACAGTCAATTAACGCTCACATATAAAAAGGAATTTTTACAAAAACATGAATACGGCAAAAAGAATATCGGGCCGACGATTACGCTGTATGCCAAAGACGGCAGAAAATTTTCAGAAACATTTAAGATCAATGTAAAAGCAAATACCCCGCCGCCCAATCTTACCTATCGGGCAATCGGCAAGACTGCTGTCCCTGATGGAAGCGGCCAGCATTACTATGTGTTGTTTCTTGAAGTACCGGATATGTACAGGGAGATAAATAGTTCCGAACTTCTGCATAAGGATATTAAATATCTTTCTATTGCTGAAGGCTCCGGCTCATACACCTCGATACCGTTAACGGTAAAGGCAGACAAAAGCGGATTCGATATCAGCGGCACAGGCGGACGCTTGTTAGAAGCCAGCGCAACGGGTCAATTAGCAACTGCAGATGTTGAGTCGGATGTCACGCCCGATCCATTACCGGCTTCAACTGAAAAATGGATTATCCGAATAAAAACGGATGTCGAGGTTCGCGGCGCGGTAAAGCAGTACCGGTTTCGGCTGCAAGATGAAGCCGGACTGTTTTCCGAAGATGAACTTGTCGCTTCTACCAGTACCAATAAAGTTAGTCCGGTACTTATAGCCGTTCAGACCGGCAATTGGACAACAACAACGAAGAGCGGAAGTGAAACCGATCCGCATGAAATAGTCTATGACCCGCGTGTACAAAAAGTAGTACTGCAAGCGTCAACAGCTACAACCGGAGCTACGGTAGAATATAAATTGGAACGCAACAGTTCGGTTGTAAGCAAAAGCTCCGGACAAACACCTCAAACGATAGAATTACCTGCTGTTCCGGATGCTGTGTATAAGCTTACGGTATGGGCGGAAAAAGAGGGCTATGATAAGAGTTCTGATGTAGTCGTATACTATAAAACAAAACGCAATAACACACTGGAAATAAGCGCGGGACAGAACGCTTGGAAACAGCTTAAAGCTGCCGTTGCAGCGGTTGAAGATGGAGATGTTATCTCTATAAACGGTACAATTAAAGCAACCAATGCTGACGGCAACAACGGTGCAATCGAAATAACCAAGAAGGTTACGATAAAAGGCAATGATGCAACTATCGATATGCTCGATGCAAATAAAGATGAGCTCAGTACGAGTGCCCATCGTATTTTCACTATCAAAAATGGCGGTGAACTGATACTTGAAAAACTTACCCTCAAAAACGGTAAAGCGGCAGGTACAGGCAACCAAGGCCGCGGCGGCGCAATGCTGATAGAAAGCGGCGGAACCTTGACAATGACAGATTGTATCGTGCAGGAGTGCATCGCAGCAAATAGCGGCGGCGGTATCGACAATAAAGGCATCTTAACAATAAATGGCGGAATGGTTGGAAGTATTACTGCAGGAAGCGGAAACCACGCAAGCATGGGTGGGGGAATATTCCTAGACCAAGGTAGCTGTACACTCAACGGAGTTGCAGTGCAAAAAAATACAATTGGTACGGGAATCATCAATAGAGGTCCTGGAATATACCTGAGTAAGCCCTCTTCCGGTAGCGCTGCACTTACTATAACAGGTAGGACACAGATTGGAGACAATACGACAGGGTCAAATACTTTGTGTCTAGGAGCTCGCTCCGCTTCTCAAAGCGCTTTTGTAACGGCAAAAGACTTGGCGATAGGTTCCTATATCAATATTGAGCCGCAGAACTATGGTGCTCAAAAGAATACAACCTTGGTAAAGCTACCTAATGGGTATGCTGCTGCATATAATTATTATTTCCATTTAACAGAGGCGGGCTCACAGGCGGAGGACTGGGTATTAATTTCGAACGACGATGATAAGGAGCTTGTATTGAAAAAAGGAACGGCGATAGCAGGAGGCGGTTCCGGTGCTTGGAAGCATCTCAAAGATGCAATAACTGAGGCAGAGGTAGGTGATACGATTGTTGTAGATGGTGAAATTACAGCTAGTACTCTTTCCGGTAACTATGGCGAGATTTCTGTAACCAAGAGCATCACCATACGCGGTAATAAAGGCCGTGCCTACGATATTCTCGACGCAAATAAGGGAGAACTCGGTGCAAATGCACACCGTATCTTTAATGTAACGGGTTCCGGTACAAAGCTTACGCTCGAAAACATCACTCTTCAAAACGGCAAGGCTGCGGGGGGAGGCGACAATGGTATGGGCGGCGGTATCTTCTGTAAGAATATTAAAGAGCTAACGATAAAGGGCTGCGTTATTATGGACTGCGAGGCAGATATAGAAGGCGGTGGAATATGTGTAGCTGCATCGGGCGGTGTCAACACGAAAGCTGTTATAACTGAGACAATTATTTCGCGTAATACGGCAGGTTTGCGAGGCGGCGGTATTGCATTCAACCCTTCTAATGTAACATCACATATAACGGGAGTTTTGGATAACATTACCGTAGAAAGTAATAGCCTTACAAGTATGGCTCCTAATACTAACAACGGCGGTGCGGGGATATATTTTGGCGGAGGTTATAACGATAACTCAGAGTATACCGTCAAGGGCGGCAGTGTTAAAGACAATAATGCAGGCATTTTCAGCGGCGGCGGTGCTTACATAAAAACAAATACAAGCGGTTCTGTAAACGGTACGCTGACTTTAACAGACGGCGCTCGTATTTCAGGGAATAGCGCCACAAACGGCGGCGGTATTGCGGTACGTAGCGCAAAGCTTATCATAGAGTCAGGCTGTACGATTGGCGGCGAACAGGACTATAACGGAGTGGATCCCGATAAAGCAAAAGGCAATACGGCAAAAACTTCAGGTGGTGGTATTTACATAGGGGAAAAGGGAGAATGTACAACTGAAGCAAATGTTGCTATCCGGTATAATACGGTGACTAATGGAATAGCCGTTATGGATGGTGGGGGCGGTTTGTATATCAAAGAGGACGGTACGGTTACTATAACCGGTACGAAAGACAAACCGGTTATCATTGAAGACAATAAAGCGAATATCTCTACTAATAACGGTATAGGCGGGGGTATCGCAAACAACGGAACGATAACGCTTACTCATGCGCGTATCAGCTCTTGCGAATCCTCAGGCATCGGCGGAGGTATTTTTGTTCGGAATGGACAGTGTACGCTTATCCATAGTGAGGTTAGTGCCTGTGTTGCACAGGGCGCCGGCGGCGGTGTGTATGTATATAAAGACGCTGTAGTTGGCGGTCGATTTACGATGCAAGGAAGTAGCCGCATTGTTCTTTCCAGTGATAATGAAAAGGGGAAAAATGATATATTTTTGAAAAAGGATAATGGGGAGACTTATATTACGCTTTCCGGTAAATTGACTAGCACAACTCCTGTCGGGCGTATTACGGTACCGGATACAAACTACAATCTTTCAACCAAAGTCCTCGACGGTGATATTACCGTTGACGACAACTATAAAAAGTTCACGGTAACGCCGAAGAGTGGTCAAAATTGGTATATCAACACTGCCGGTAAACTGACCACGACAGCACCTTCTCCCTAACCGTGCCTATGCACTAGCAGGAAGGAGACAAGCAGGGTAAAAGCTATACCTAAGTTTTTAGAAATGCCCAATAGGAATTCCCATTGGTAATCTTTATTAAGAATTATCAATGGGAGCATTCCCTATCAATGAGCCCCTGTCCATGCCGATGCTTTTGTGCTAGTATCATTGCAAATGACTGTCATTATTATTGGCGCAGGCGTAACAGGGGTTGAGCTTGCCCGAAGATTAATCGCAAAAAAGCATAATGTGGTTCTTATCGAACAAAATCAAGAAACCGCCCGCCATGCCGCCAACCGCTTGGACTGTATCGTAACGGAGGCGAGCGGTAACGACCCGAAAGTCTTGACCGAAGCCGGTATCCAACGGGCAGACGCGCTGGTTACCCTTACCGACAGTGACGAACTGAATATGATTATCTGCGGTGTTGCCGAATCTCTTGCTCCCAAGGTACTGAAGATTGCCCGCGTAAGAAATGAAAATTACGTTGCATCGCTGAACACCGGAAAAGATCGTACGTTGGGTATCGATTTTTTGGTGCATCCCGACCAAGAAGCAGCACTCGCCATCATTAATGCCGTTGAGCACGGGGCCGTCAGTGATATTATCGCCTTCGAAGATTCTCCGTATCAGCTCACCTGCTTTACCATCGGTGCAGATAGCAAGCTGGATGGAGTTACGTTACAAAATATCCGCAGTATTATCGATGATCCCTTTGTTGTCGTCGCTGTAGAAGATGAGAATAAAACCGCTATTCCTTCGGGAGGAACCGTACTCCATGCCGGTATGCGGATTTCGATTCTGACACTGCCGAACTATATCGAGCGGTTCTATGCGCTTGCCGGGTTCACGGTTAAACCCATCAAAAAGATTGCCCTAGTCGGAATTGGGAAGGTCGGTAAACGGGTCGCAGCAAGCCTTATCGAAAAACATTCGTTCGGTATGTTTAAACGCTTATTCGGTCTGCGTACCAAATCCCGCTGGGAAGTTGCCATTATCGATAAAGACAGCAGCCTTGCAAAGCATGCAGCAGAGGAATATCCGGACGCGCGTATCTATAGCGGCGACGTTACCGACGAATCATTTATAGAAGAAATTGCGCTTAATTCCTTCGATCTCGTTATCAATGCAACACAAAACTACGAACTGAACATGATTACCTCTGCGTATCTTAAAACGCTGGGGATCCCCAAAACTATTGCGCTGGTACAAAGCTCTGTGATGTCGAACGTAGCATATAAGATCGGTGTGGACGTGGCGATTCCGCTCAAAGACGTTACGGTTGACGTTATTATGAGCCATCTGGGCGGTAAGCACCTTACCCGTATTCATACCATGGGAGCAGGTGAACTTGAGATAGTCGAAGTTATTATTTCCGAGCACTCGGAAGCGGTAGAGAAAAGCCTGAAAGACATTGCAATGCCCGGAGTGTTCCTCATACTACTCATTACAAACGAAACAGGCTGCCGTATCCCCGGCGGAAATACCGTCCTTGAAGCGGATGACAAACTCGCTATTATCGTACAAGTCGCAAAAAGCGACGAAGTGATTAAATATTTCGCCGGTAAAAAATGAAATTTCTCCAATGTTTAACCATCATTTTTATGATCCTTTCGATTGTTGCCGGAAGTTTTTTGATTCCGGTTGCAGTTGCCGTATTTTTGCATGAATGGAATATGCTGCCGGCGTTTTTTATACCGATGGCTGTGTTATGGGTAATAACAATTCTCTTATTTATAAGAACAAAGCGGCAGCCGATTCGGCTTACCGTGCGCGAAGGAATCCTTTTGGTAAGCGCCGCATGGCTCGGCGCGGGCTTATTGGGTGCGGTTCCGTTCATGCTGTCGGGATTTGTGCCGCACTTTAGCGATGCGTTTTTTGAATCGGTTTCGGGTTTTACGACAACCGGCGCGAGCGTCTTACAGAACATCGAAAGCTACCCGATGGCGCTGCGGGTATGGCGTACGCAAATGCACTGGCTCGGCGGTATGGGGATTGTTGCCTTAACCGTGGCCTTGTTCCCGCTGCTCGGTGTCGGCGGTTTTCAGCTAATAAAAAGTGAGACAAGCGGCCCCGATAAAGGAAAGGTAACGGCAAAAATTACGCATACGGCAAAAGCACTCTGGTTTATTTACTTGGGAATGACGGTCTTGCAAATTATCCTTTTGTGTATTGCGGGGATGCCGTTCTTAGAAGCAATGTGTCACAGCTTTTCCACGCTCGGAACCGGCGGGTTTTCAACGCAAAATACCAGCATCGGATACTATAACTCGGCAGCGATCGAGATTATCTGTACAGTGTTTATGTTTTTGGCGGGTGTGAATTTCAGCCTCTACTTCCACCTTTTTACCGGAAAGCCGGAAGAATTTTTTAGGAATTCCGAATTACGGGCGTATATCCGTATCGCGCTTTTTACAGGAATCGGCATTGCATTAGTGCTTGTACCGGTTTACGGATTGTCGGCAGCATTTCGCCACAGTTTTTTCCATGTCGCATCGATTATGACAACCACCGGCTTTTCTACGGTAAACTACTGTGCATGGCCTGCCTTTGCACAAGCGCTTCTCTTTTTACTGATGTTTACCGGCGGGTGTTCCGGTTCGACAGCGGGCGGCATCAAAGTGATCCGCTGGGTTATTTTACGCAAGCAAGCCTTAAACGAAATGCAGCGTCTTTTGCATCCGCATGGCGTGTTCAGTATCCAACTGAACCGCCGCCCGGGACGGAAAGACGTTGTATACAGCGTTGCCGGTTTCATGTTCGTCTATTTTGTATGTCTATTGGTAACGTTTTTGACGGCTGCCTTAACCGGCGCGGATCTCCTTACCGACATAACGGCAGCACTTACATTGGTCGGTAATATCGGCGCTGCATTCGGCAGAGTCGGCAGCGGCGGAGACTTTTCGTTCTTTCCGCATTGGGCAAAGGTCGTGTTCTCTTTTTCTATGCTGGCAGGCCGTTTGGAACTGTACACCATCGTTATCTTATGCGTACCTGCCTTTTGGCGCCGATAAGCGGATAAAAACAAAAAAGCTCAAACAGTCATACTGTTTGAGCTTCGGAAGCTCCCCCGCGCGGGTTCGAACCACGGACCCAGTGGTTAACAGCCACTTGCTCTGCCTACTGAGCTACAGGGGAAAGTGATAAATAACTATGGACAAATTTATACCGAAAATAGAAAAAAATGTCAAGCATATCGGATAAAATTGTCACACAGAAGCTTCGGCTGGTGTATTATTCCCCTGCCGAAACCTCGGTATCCTTTTTCCCGCGGTTCGTAAAATGATACAGGTATCGTTTTATCTTTTGACTGGCCGTTTTTTCAAATGCTTCAACCTGTTCAATTTTATCGATCCGTGACATCTTATTCACACTGGAATTAACAAAAAATTTAATCTCGTTTAAGATTTCCGCCCGTTTATAAGCCATCGCATCCGTCAAGCCGGAAACAGCGCCCGCTACGGCGGATTGCAAATTCTGAATGGCAGAGCCTTCTTTGTTTTGACTTTGCTCTTTTTGCACGGCAGCAGCAAGTTTTTCTTCATCAAGCTGTACGTAGGCAACAAGGGAAGATTTTTCCCCTTCAACCACGAGCGATTCCGTTACAAGCGGATGCTGATTGAGCACAAACTCAATATCTTCAGGGTAGATATTTTCGCCGCTGGCACCGAGAATCATGTTTTTTGAGCGGCCTTTAATAGCGAGATGACCTTTTTCGTCCATCACAAAAAGATCGCCGGTTTTAAACCAGCCGTCTTCGGTAAACGAATTTTTTGTAAGCTCCGGGTCGCGGTAATAGCCTTTCATCACATTCGGGCCTTTTATCAGCAGTTCACCGATACCGGTTTTGGGATCAGGGTTATCGATTTTAACATCGACATCGGGGATCGCGTAACCGATCCAGCCCGGAACACTTTGGCGAACGGTTGAACCGGCAATAAGCGGCGCCGTTTCCGTCAAACCGTACCCGATAACATAGGGAAATTTAGCATCTCTCAAAAATTCTTCAACGATTGTATCGGTTTTTGAACCGCCCAAGCCGAAAAACTTCAGGTGTCCGCCGAATGTTTTTTTCAGCTGTTTTCCCGCGAGGCGGTTTAAGATTTTTTTACCGAGCTTAGTATGATACAGCCATGCCCGGAACGGGGAGGAGGTCAAAGCCGGAAGTATCTTGTTCCGGTATATTTTTTCCATAACGATCGGAACGCTCAGCATCATCGTCGGTCGCACCTGTAACAGAGCGGGCAGAAGTATCCGCGGGGTTGGAATACCTTCGAGATAGTACACGCAGGCGCCGTTTAAGAAAAACATCAAAAAGCCGATCGTAAATTCATATACATGCGAAAGCGGCAGAATAGAAAGCGCCCGATCATACTCGTTAATGCGTTGGCAGGATTGCCCTGCGATTGCATTGCAGACAAGGTTTTTATGTGAAAGCTCCACACCCTTGGAACGCCCCGTCGTACCGGACGTATAAATAACGGAAGCGGT
Source organism: Treponema sp. OMZ 857 (assembly GCF_024181085.1). Taxonomy (NCBI): domain Bacteria; kingdom Pseudomonadati; phylum Spirochaetota; class Spirochaetia; order Treponematales; family Treponemataceae; genus Treponema; species Treponema sp. OMZ 857. Next base: position 655,655 of record NZ_CP051147.1, on the reverse strand, counting down.
GTCGTCTTCTTTACAGGTATGAGGCGGAGGGGTGCCGTCTCTTATTTCCGTACCTTTTTTAACCGAAAAGTCCTGAATATCGATAAGTACCGAAACGGTTTCGGGTACTCGGCTCATCAGTTTGTCCGAAACAATGATTATGTTTGTTTCGGAATGTTCAAGACAGGTTTTAACTTCTTTGTCGGTAAAATCAGGTAGCAGCGGAACGGCAACGGCGCCCATCGTAACAATCGCAAAATAGGCGATTCCCCAATGAGGAACGCTGTGGCTATAGATTGACACCTTATCGCCCGGGTTGACGCCGAGGCGGTACAAACGCTGCTGCAGCTGTTTTATCTGCTTATCGGCTTCGTTGTATGAAATCGGCGATCCCGACACAAATGAAAGCGCAGGGCGTTCCCCAAACCGCTTGATGCTATTCTCCAGCATCGCTTGAAAGGTATAAGTTCCAAGTTCATTGATTGTTTGCATAGGTAGTTTTCCCCCTACAAGGTACTAGACATCTCTAAAAACTCACGTTTCTAGAGGTTTTCCTCACTTTTTACTATTTTTTTTCGTTACCGGAGCCGCAGCTTCCGCTTCCCGTTCTGCAAGCCGTACCCCCTGCGCTTTTAATCCCTTTTCCGGATAATCCGCGGTTTTAAAGCGTGCTTCGGTTTTCTTTGTTCGAGGCTTGGGCGTATATTGCACCGTAAACTCGAAATTTTCAGCCGTACTTGCGTAGAGCACAGTTGCCGTATCCGGTACAAACAGGTAATCACGGTTCAATATATAAGATTCAACCCGTGCCCGTTTGATATACGGATACTGTGTTTTCTCATCTTTATAAATAACCGTAAAGAGGATTTGTGACAATAATTCTTTTTCCGCAAAGCCGCAATACCACATACCGGTGTCGACAAAAAGCCGGTCGGGTACGTCCATAACGGTGTACACCCCGCTTTTGCGTAGGATAAAAATGCGGTCATACGGCGAAACTTTGAGTATTTCTTTTCCGGTAGTCACGGCAGTGCCGAGGTATCCGGTCGCTTCATCATAGCGGAGCGACAGGTCGCGGTTTACCGCTTCTTTTACGTCCACTTTGGTAAAGCCGGTAATCTCCGTTTTGCGCGCCGTAATTTCAGGCGGCAACTTTGCAAGGATTCCGTCAAGGACGCTGAGCGCATATTTTTTAAGGTTCTTTAAAAGGCGGGCCATCTCTTTAAGACGGGCGGAAATTTCCTGCACCTCGGCACGGTTTTTTTGAATATCGTAGAGCGAAATACGCCGAATGGGGATTTTGAGGAGCCGGTCTACATCGTCTTCCGTTACTTCCCGTATCAGCTCTGCTTTGAACGGTTCAAAACCTTTGATAACCGCCTTAATGACCGACTCGGCGGTTTTCATCGTTTCAATCTTTTTATAAATCCGCTCTTCGATAAATATCCGCTCAAGTGTTCTGAGGTGCAGCCGGTCGGTCAGCATCTCCTGCTCATATAAAAGTTCATCTTTCAGCAAAGCGGTCAGCTGTTTTGCGTGGGTTTTAATAACCTCGGTAACAGTCGTTTGAACCGGCAGATTGTCTTGAATGACCAGCAAATTACAGGAGATCGATTGCTCACAATCGGTAAAGGCATAGAGCGCATCGACAACATCCGCTGCGTACACGCCGCGCGGCAGCTTGAGTTCTATTTCTACTTGTTCCGCCGTATAGTCGTTAATTTCCGAAATTTTTACCTTTCCCGACTTCGACGCCGATTCTATCGAAGCGATGAGGCTTTCGGTAGTGCTGCCGAAGGGGAGTTCACGGATAACAATTCGTTTATCGTCGGAGGTGTCCAACTTTGCCCGCACCAGCACCTTGCCCTTGCCGTCCTGATAGTCTGACACGTCGATAAGCCCGCCGGTCTGAAAGTCGGGATAGAGCGTAAAGGATTTGCCGGAAAGGCAGGCTTTTTCCGCCTCGATGATTTCGCGGATATTATGCGGAAGTATCTTGGTAGACATACCGACGGCAATCCCTTCCGCCCCAATGAGCAGTACGACAGGCAGTTTGGCGCGGAATACGACCGGCTCTTTGTTTCTGCCGTCATAAGAAGGAACATACCGCGTAATATGGGGATTAAACAGGATATCTTTTGCAAATTCGGTGATGCGGCATTCGATATACCGCGGGGCGGAGGCTTCGTCCCCCGTAAAGAGGTTGCCGAAATTCCCCTGCTTGTCGATAAAGAGGCTTTTATTGGCGAGTACCGTCAATGCGTTTCCGATGGACGCGTCCCCGTGCGGGTGATACTTCATACAGTAGCCGACGACATTGGCAACCTTATGGAACTTTCCGTCATCCATCTCAAAAAGAGAATGTAGAATACGCCGCTGTACCGGCTTGAGGCCGTCCTCTACATCGGGAATTGCGCGGTCACGGATAACATAACTGGCATACTCTAAAAAATTCGTGTTAAATAAACTTTCTACATAATCCATACAAGGTTATTGAGCATAGCGGAAAAACCCGACATTGTCCAGATTTAGCCTTACCGTGAAATATTCCGTACACTTTCACGCACAATCAATTCACACGGAATAACGATTTTTACCGGAACTTCTCTGTCCGAGCGGATACGATCTGCTAAGATACCGACGGCTTGCCTTCCCATTGTCCGCATGTGCAGACTGACGGTGGTAAGCGGCGGAACCATATATTTTGCAGAAGATATGTCGTTAAAACCGACAATACTGACTTGATCGGGCACCTTCCATCCCAGTTCATACGCAGCTTTATAGGCACCGATTGCAATAGAATCGTTTACGACAAATACGGCAGTCGGAGGATCCTGTTGCAATAAAAGTTGTCTCATAAGAGTATAACCGCATTTAGGAGAATAATCGCCTTTCCTTAAATAGTCTTGGCGCCAAATGTTGTATTTTTTCATATAATCTATGTATACCTCGGAGCGAATATCCGGTACCTCATTCCCGTCATAGTCGAGTTCAGTACTGCCACCTACAAAGGCTATTTTTGAATGGCCGTTTTCGCGCAAATAATCGAGTACACCGATGACGGCTTTTTCCATACCGATAACCACAGAATCAAAACGGTTTTCATCGGGGTTGCAGTCTACAAATACCACCGGTTTTTTTAATGCGGCAATTTTTTTCACAATGGAACGACTAAAGGTGCCGAGGCAAATCAGCCCATGCACCGACGGTACAAACCCGTCAAGTGATGCTATTGAAACGGCAATTCGCACAAAACCTTCATCTTCCATTCTCTTTTCGGCAGCAACACGTACTGCTAAATAAAACGGATCGGCAAGTTCTTCTTCGTGGGAATATGAACTCAACAAGCCTATTTTTAACTTATTTTTTTTTCGTTTTTTATTGTTCCGATCATATTCAAGATTTGCTGCCGTTTCAAAAATACGCCGACGGGTTTCATCCAGAACATTGATTGTTTCATCATAATTTAAAACACGCGATACGGTAGCAGCCGAAACTCCCGCTTTTTCGGCAATATCTTTTATTGTGGCCATTACTTTACCGTATCATAACACTTCGTTTTTTTTAATTTCAGCTCAGAGATGAATACAGCGCTTAAAATCAATATCGCGCCACACAATACCCGAAATGAAAGTTTTTCATGTATCAACAACACGGAAAAAAGAGTTGCAAATACCGCTTCCAGCGACAAGATGATGACAGCCTGTACTTGCTTTACATATCGTTGTGATGAGGTCTGTAAAAAATAGGTAATTGCCGTGCTGACAATACCGAGATATAAAATCGATAATAAAGCATTTTTCCCCCATACTATTCCTGCCATTCCGCCGGTAAACGGCAAGGAAATACAGGATAAGACAAAGGCAGTTGTTATCTGGACAAAGCTGAGGATATCAGTTCGATAATGGGGAGCATATTTACCGGTAAAAAAAACTTGACAGGCAAAAAAGAATGCACCTGCAAGCGAAAGCGTATCTCCAATGCCGATAGTAAAATCTTTTGTCAATGTTAAAAATCCCGCCCCAGCCATCGCTAAAATCATACCGGCGAATTCACGCAGTGCAGGGCGCTTTTTATATGCACCCCACACGAGGAAGGGAACAAAGACAACATTAGTCGCTGTTAAAAATGCGTTGTTAGACAGTGTGGAAAACTTTAAACCGATCGTTTGTAACGTGAACGCAAGAAATAAGCATAGCCCCATAATAATACCGGCTATCACCTCTTGTTTTAAAACGCTCTGCAAACTTTTACGCGCGGCAAAAAACATAATGATTGACGCAAGAAAAAAACGCACCGCCATAATTTGCATCGGCGTAAATGCGGTTAATGCAAGGTCTACGGCAAGAAACCCTGCACCCCACAATATAGTAGCCGATAATAATCCAATAACGCCTAAAAGCTCTTTATTCATAATCATAATCCTACGGGAAACCTATAACCTATCCGAAGTTATCGGATAGGTTATAGCCGGTAACTATAAGTTATTTTGCGAACTTTGTCGATAAATCCCGCTGCAAATTAAGCATTGTCGTATTTATATCTTCATTTTTCAATAGAATACGGGATACAGCCGAACCTATTATATCATTTGCTTCGGCTATGTTAGGATTTTGCGGAAAGGCAGGGATTTTTTTCCCATTTTCAATAAATACGCTATAGATCTTATCACCGCCAAAAAAATCATCCCCTTGTTCAAATACAGGCTCGCTATAACTCGGAATAAACGATGGATATAATCCGTATTTTTCAAAGCCTTCTGCTTGCAAAGCGGTATCGGTCATCGCAAATGTTACAAATTCTTTTACCAGATCAGGCAAAGCAGTTTTTGCATGAATGGCAACTACGGAACCGCCGTTTGCACAGCTTGAAGAACCATCGACACTTATCTTCGGTAAATCGATAACACCCCACTTTCCGGCTGTGTCCGGTGCTTTATCTTTTATTGTTCCGATCATCCACACCGCTTCCGGGATTGTTGCGACTGTTTGATTAACAACAGTGCCTTCATATTCATCCCATCCGTTATAATTTTGTCCGATACCGGAATCATAGATTTCTTTAAAAAGGTGCATTGCTTGAAGTGACTGCGGCGTATCAATAAGCAGATTTCCTTCTGCATCGAATACCGACTGACCGAGCTCTGCACACAGGATCGCATAGAGTGATGGTCTTGTAGGACGTATAGGCAGCATCTTAACCGCTTTCCCCGAAGGTGTTTTACATACGGCGCTTATTTTTTTACCGGCAGCAATAAAATCATTCCATGTAATAATATCGGAAGCCTTTACACCGGCTTGTTCAAAATAATCCTTACGATAAAACAACCCCATAGGTCCCGCATCCCACGGGAACGCATAAATTTTTCCGTTAAATTTTACTTCGCCGATTTTTACCGGTAGGAAGTTCCGCTCGTCGACAATATCCGTCAGGTCAAGGAATCCTTGTGGAAATTTATCGACATAACCGGCAAATACATCGCCTTCAATCGAAACGACATCGGCAATACCGTTTCCGGTTGCAAGAGAAGTAGACAGCTTATTGTAAATTTGATCCGTTCCCATTTCTTCGAATTCAAACTCTACGTTAGGATGTGTCAACTTAAATTTTTCCGCTGCGCTCTGCAGTTGCATTAAAGCGACATCCCATGACCAAACGGAGATAGTCACGGTTTGAGGTTTGTCTTTATCTGCAGTATTTTTTTCACTGCAGCCGGGTAAAAGCATCATGATTGTAGCGGCGATACATAAGCCGCTTATAATACTCTTTTTCATTTTTTCCTCCTAATATTTAAGAATCGTTTTCCGAACGATTTCTATTCTTTTACAGCGCCGCCCATGACACCGGCAATAAATTGTTTTTGAAAAATAAAAAATATCAACAACACAGGGAGTGTTGCAATAGCAGCCGCCAAAAGTATCACTGCATAATTTTTATTTGTAGGATTCCCGTCAAGCATTGCAAGGCTAACCGGTAGGGTATATAAACGTTTACTTCCGAGAATAATAAGCGGCCACATAAAATTGTTCCACATACCGGTAAACATATAAATAACAAGCGCACCTAAAGCAGGTCTGACATTCGGCAATACGATTTTAACAAAAATTCCCAACTCACCGACACCGTCTATCCGTGCCGCTTCAAGTAAAACCGCCGGAAAATGCAGCATATTTTGACGCATCAGAAAGATACCGAATGCATTTGCCAAAAGCGGCAAAACGACACCTGCATAAGTATCCGTTAAATGAATTTTAATCATCATTTCGAAAAGCGGTACATACATAACCAATGAGGGAATCATCATGGAAGCCAAAATAAAACCGAAAATAATATTGCGCCCTTTAAATGAGAATAACGCAAGTGCATAACCCGCTGCAGAAAATAAAATCGTACTTATGACAGTATATATAACGGAAACGGCTAATGTATTCCATATACTGCGCAATAATCCTATTTTCCCGTTTAGCGACCGGAAATTATGTGCTAATTCAAATCCCGGTATAAGGCGTGGCGGTACGGCAAGAATATCGGTATTAGTATTTGTACCTGCAACAAACATAAAATAAAAAGGGAATAAGGCTAAAAAGGCGGCGATAATTAAAATGATTAAACACAGGAACTTTCCTGTTTTTATATTTTTCATATCTCGCTCCTGTTTGTTATCTTAAATTGTAAAATGGACAATGCAGCAATAAGCAAAACAAGGATATAACCGACAGCGGAAGCATAGCCGAATTTTAAATAAGTAAAACCGTTATTAAATAAATACTGTCCTGCAGTTAATGTCGCATTATTCGGTCCTCCCTCAGTTAAAATAAAGGGTTCATCAAATAATTGGAGCGTACCGATGGTAGAAGTTATTGTGCAAAACAAAATAACCGGTTTAATAATGGGAATGGTGATATAAAATAATATTTGAAAAAGCGATGCTCCGCTCATTTGAGCTGCTTCCGTTAATTCTTCTGGAATTGCTTGGATGCCCGCCAATAGAATAATCATATTATAACCGAGCCACCGCCACGTTATCGCGATAATAATTGCAAATCGCGCACTCCATTCGCCGTAAAACCAATTAACCGGCGGCAAGCCTATGGCTTTTAACACATAATTAATTAAGCCGTAATCGGAATTCATTAGTACTTTGAATACGAGAGCATACGCTACCAATGCAGTTACCGAAGGCAAAAATATTGCTGCACGGAAAAAGGCTTTTGCGCGGATGAATTTTTGCTCAATGAGCACTGCAATCAATAAGGCGCCCACAACCATAACAGGCACTTGAATTAATAGATATACAAAAGTATTAAAAAGCGATTTAAAAAAGATTCCGTCTTGAAATAGTTTTATATAATTCTCCCAATGAATGAATTCATAGGTACCTCCGCGATACTCGTAAAAACTTAAATATAAAGAACGAAACACGGGATAAACCATAAATACGGCAAAGATAATAATTGTCGGTGCAAGGAGAATATACGGAACATTATGCTTGGTAATAATATTTTTTTTCGTCATAATCTCTCCACGAAATCTGTCGGATCAACGGGACGAAAACGCATCGTAACGGTAAAATCGTTAATGCGGGTTTTATTTTTATATAGTTGCTCTTCCCCGCAGCTGTTGGAACCGAGTCCGCTGTGTTTTGCATCGATATGTATCACTACCTTGTCCGCTTTTTTTATATCGCCGATATGCCCTGCTTTTTCCAATGCATCGATCGTATAATCGTGAATATTGATTCCTACCGGTTTTTCAAATGTGAATACCAGACCTTTACCGGAGCCGCTCAATAGGAGCCGTTCGACTTCTTCCCGGTGCCCGTTTTCCTGCGGTTTAACATATTCGGTGTGCATGTCCTGTACCGACGCGGAATACAGGCCCTTTTGAACATGGGCTTTCATATCACAGTAATTTTCTTCGAAACCTAATCCGTACCATGTAACACGGTTGAATTGCAACGGCATACTGAATTCTATTCCCGTACGCGGAATCATCTGAGGAACAAAATCGGTATACGCAAATGAACGTGCTTGCAAGTCAAATTCAATCTCACCGTCTGGAAATATTCGGTAACGGTATTCGCATTTAAATCCGAATGCTTGATTTAAAAAGGAGAAATGTGTGGAAATACGTACCATTACATAATTTTTCTCTGAGCTGTAGGTAAAGGCTTCCAACTGTTCTTGTTGTTTATGTATAAAATATTTCTCCTTCCAATCTTTAACTTTATACATATCGTTGTCTATCAACGCGCGCCGGACATTCGGGGTAAAACCTTCACATAGATAGCTTATTCCGTCTACCGTATATTCAAGCAGTCTACCGGTTACCTTGCAAAACGCTACCTGCACCCCATTGCCGGACACAGTAAGTTTTGCCTGTCCATCTGATATCTGCAAACCGTGTTCCGTGTCGTGTAAGCGCTGCCGGGGTATCCGCGCGACCGGTAATAAGAGCTGCCGCTTTGCAACAATAAAACCCGAATCCGCATATAAGGTCTTGTGTTTATGCGTAAATTGTATATTCAGATAATATGCTTCAAATGATTCTTTGGGTAAGGAATAGGAAATACGGATTGTCTCTTCCTTCCCCACAGCGGCGGTCAACGTATCGATTATGCCGCTTTCATATACCGTACCGTTAGATACAACCTGCCAACATAAAGCAATATCATGCAAATCCGTAAAATCGTAGCGGTTCCGCACTGTAACAAGCCCCTTTGCAAGATCTGCAGGAAAGCAAGCTACCGGAGCAATAACTTCTTTATAACACAAAAGGCCTGTGGACGGCGTTCTGTCCGGCATTAATAAACCGTCGATACAAAAATTGGAATTATTAGGTTCGTCGCCGAAGTCGCCGCCGTAATAATACGTTATACTCCCGTCTTCTTTTGTGATTTGAATCCCGTGATCGTACCATTCCCAAATAAAACCGCCCTGCAATCTTTTATACCTGCGGAACAGGTTCTGGTATTCTTCAAGATTGCCCGGTCCCGTTCCCATCGCATGAGCATACTCGCAAAGCAGATGCGGTTTACCGTGTGCATCATTGCTTTCGGCAATTTCTTGAAGCCGGTTTAAACGGGTGTACATCGTCGAATACACATCGGCTGTTTCCGCATTACTATCACCCTCATAATGCAGAAGTCTTGTTTTGTCGAGGCGGCGGATACGGTCGGCGGCTTTTTTAAAATTGGTGCCCATACCCGACTCATTTCCCAGCGACCACATCAGGATGCACGGATGATTGTAATGAGCTTTTACCATCCGTTCGCACCTATCGATATAGGCTTGCTCCCATGATGCCGTTTCATTCAGCCAATTCGGCGCTTGCACCCATTCAAAGCCGTGCGATTCCAAATCGGCTTCGTCGATAACATATAAACCGTAGGTATCGCATAGGTCATAAAAGTAATCGGCCTTGGGATAATGGGAGCAGCGAACGGCATTGATGTTATGCTGCTTCATCAATATGATGTTCTGCTCAACAACGATCTTATCTACCGTACTGCCACCGGCCGGACTAAAATCGTGCATATTGACGCCGTTCAGCAACACCGCTTTTCCGTTTACCGTAAAATTCCCGTCAATAATTTCAATTTTTCTAAAACCGAGCGTCAGCGCTGCAGTGTCAAGTATTCGTCCGTCTTTTTTTAGTTCCAGTTGTAAGCAATATAAAAAAGGAGTCTCAGCAGTCCATGTATGCACCGAGGAAATTTCTTCGCGTATCACTCTGAGCATTGAACTGCAGTTGTTCGAGTAGAATACCGTACCGCCGTTTTGAACACCATCCTGCATTGTATTACAGGTACTATCTTGAACGGTAGCGCAGCCGTGTACTATCTCCCGTCCGCTGTCCTTTTCCGACAAGTGGTATTCTACCGTATAGTCTGCACCTTCGGCTTCTGCACTCAGCAGAACATCGGCATACAACACACCATCCTTGTATCCGTTTTTTAAATCGCCGCAAACAAAGCAAGTAGAAATTGAATATGCACTCTCGTGATACACCGTTACATCGCGAAGTATCCCGCTGAATACCCACATATCCTGTCGTTCCAAATACGAACCGTCAGACCATTGGTAAACTCGTACTGTGATTTGATTTTCACCTATAACCACGCAATGTGAAATATCGAATTCGGAAGCAAGCCTACTTACTTTGCTATATCCGCAATGAATGCCGTTTATCCATACATCGAATGCGCTGCCGACACCGTCAAATCGCAGTATTGTTTTACCGTCTTGCCACGTATCAGGTACAGTGAAAGAACGGCGATATATTCCGGTTGGGTTTTCACTCGGCACAAACGGGGGATTGACAGGAAACAGATACCACACATCCGTGTAATGCATCTGCCCGTATCCCTGCATCTGCCAGCATGAAGGCACCGGTATCGTATTCCATTCCTTTGTCGTAAAGTTTTTTTCAAAAAAACCTTCAGGCGAAAATTCCGGCGCACGTAGATATAAAAAGTCCCATGTACCATTCAGCGATAAATCGGTAGGATGCATACCGCTGCGCATAAGGCGCGGCTGCGCTTTCCTCCGTCCAATGTGTAAAAGCGTTTCATCTTCCCATCGTTTTTTTTGCCGTTCCATCTACTTCCTTCTTCAGAGCAATCGCATCATGCACTTTTGGGGATATTCCCGCATAATCATATGGGCTATTCGACCAAAGTTTCGCCGCTACGCGGCTCAAATGGTCGCCCAGCCCATATGATTATGCGACTTTGATCTATTTGCCTGATGCGATTGCTCTTCTTGTAAAATAAAGTGCACGAAATTTTTTCAAAATTTCGTGCAAAAGGAATACCGCTTGAAATATTTTGATTGCGGTTGTCCTGTTCTCTTATGTGAATTCTTTTTCGAGTTGCAAAAATACGCAGGCGGGCCATGTGAAGGCCTGATCGTCGTACCCGCAGCCCGTAAACGCATCGTAATTTTCTGCCATTAAACCGATTTTTGTTACCTCAAAAAAACGGTACCCCAAACGTTTTGCGAAATCGGGATATCCGTTCGCTCTTAGGGCATCGATAAACAAATAGGTTACAGGCGCCCATAGGGGGCCGAGCCAATAGCCGCCTTTCTTATACAACGGACTGTCTTTTTGCTCGGTAGTGAGTCCGAACGGAGCTTCAAAGTTTTGTTCCAAATCACGCACTAATGCATCGGCAATCCGTTTATCCATACGGTAGGCAATAACCAATGGCAGATACATCAGCAGCGAATGCCCCGTTCCAATTCTACTGCCCGTGCCGGTATTCCATGCATGAAAAGCGCCATCCTCATAAAACCTGTCCATAAAGCTGTCAAAGAGTTCATCCGCCCGCTGCTTCCACTGTGCAGCCTCAGTATCATTGCCAAGCCTGTGCGCAAAGGAGGACAAGATATCCATTTTTTGAATGAGGAAGGCGCTTAAATCGGGAGATTCCACCGGAACGCCTTCATGGAAAACAGAAGCATTATCCCAGCCTGAATCGTTACCGTGATAGTACAACGGAAAAGCGCTTCCGTTCGGACGGCGGCGGTCAAGCCAATAAAGAGCGGCGTGGCAAAAACTTTTATACGCCGGTAAAAAGTATTCTTGCCGGGAAAAAAGCGGATCCGCTTCCAGCAATTTATTATATGCCCACGCATGAATAGGCGGTTTTAAGCAGTTAAATGATGCAAAGGCATTATTGACATAATCGGGATAGGCGCCGAAAGAATCCTGCGTGTCAAAAAATATTTTCAGCTGTCCGTAGGCTTCTTTCGGATACGTGCCGCCCAATGCAAGTGCCGTAAAGCAATTGTCCCAGCTCCAAATATTAAACATGGTGTTTTTAGACATATACACGGCATCGCAGGTTAATGCTCCTTGCGCATGGACGGTATTGTTCCATACAATATAACGGGCAAGCGAATGGCTTTCTTGATACGTCTCGATGAAGCAAGGAAAGCGGCGTTTCCATTCATCATACTCGGCTGCAAGCTGTTGCTCCGCTTTATCAAAGTCGTCCCTTGTGCACACATCAGGACGAAAAGAAACGGTTGTACTTCTAAGCACGGCGCAGGCAGCTTGCCCATCGGCATTAACCGTAAACACAGGACAGGCGCTTCCTCGTACCGTCCACTTTGATGTTGCAGTACAGCGCCCTTCCAAAACCGACATGCATATTTTTAATTGTTTATCATATAGCTGATGTTCATATTCCCCTTCGGAAACTTGCACAAGCGTATCGTATGCTCCGTCCGTAATTCCTTTTAAACGGATGGTAAAACCGGCAGCTTTGATAAAAAGCCGATCATCCGCAGTACATAACAGCGTAACAAAACAGGCGGCATCATCTTGAGCATGAAATGAAAGAACGGTTTCCGTTCTTTCGCATATCAAGTCTTTCCATACATAACCGTCTATCGAAAGTTCATAGATATTTGAATCGGCACCGTCCCCTCCGTGAAGATCCCGTATATATACTTTTCCTTCATTTTCCGAAACGGCAAAATACGAACCGCATGCACTGAAAGGTACCGTATCAATTCCATACGCAAAACCGTATGTGTTCATTTTATTGCTCCTGAAGTGCCTTCGATAATGTATTTTTGTGCAATCATAAATAACACAATAGGAGGGATAATCATAATGACGGTAATACACAAAATGGGAATAATCTGCGTATCATGCACACCTTTAAACGACGCAAGTCCCAACGCGAGCGTATACTTTGCTCTGCTTTGCAAGAAAATAAGCGGGCCGAGATAGTCGTTCCATACCGTCAGCATATTTAAGACTGCAACTAAAATAAGTTGCGGTTTTAATATCGGCATAAAGATCAGTGCATAAATCTGAAACGCATGAGCACCGTCGATACGGGCGGCTTCCTCAAAGTCGCGCGGAACGCCCGCTAAAAATTGGTGCATCAAAAAAATATAATAGGCCGAACCGAAGAAGGCGGGCACAATCAACGGCTTTAACGTATTGATCCAACCGAAAAGATTAAACTCCATATACAGAGGAATCATTGTTACATCCCACGGAATCATCATCGTAGAAAGCATGATGATAAACAGAATGGTTTTACCTTTAAACCGATACCGTGCAAAGCCGTATGCAGTTAAAGAACAGGCAATGAGCTGCCCGATCGTCGTCATAACCGTAATAAGAACCGAATTAAAAAAATACAACCCAAAGGGCTGGGACTTCCATGCAGCAGCAAAATTACCCCAACGCCATTCTTTAGGGAAAAAGCGGGGCGGATATGCATTTGCCTCCGCTTCCGTTTTAAACACGGTTAGCAACATATATATAAACGGAAATAAAAAATAGAGAGCGATTGCTATCAGCAGAATGTATATCAGTATCTTACTTTTTTTCGACAGCCTCATGTTTCCCTTCCTGACAATTCAACAGTCCCACGTTTCCCTTTCTTGATCTCGGTTTCATAAAACACCCATGCGGAAGAAGACTTAAACACCAACATCGTCAATATCAAAATAATGATGAACATAATCCATGCATTCGCAGAGGCATAACCCAAACGGTGATGTTTAAATGCATTGCGGTACACGTATAATCCATAAAAGTACGTTGCATTCAACGGACCGCCACCGGTCAGCAGCATAACCAGTGTCAACTGCTGGAATGCCGTTATCAACGAAGTTATCAAATTGAATAATATGGTCGGTGTAATAATCGGAAGGGTGATACTGAAAAACTGACGCGCGACACCCGCTCCATCCAAGTCGGCAGCTTCATATAAATCCGCGGGAATGGTTTTGATGTTTGCGTAAAAAATGAGCATCATCGTGCCGACCCCGAAGGCACTTGCTAACACAACAGCAACTAGTGCCCACGACGGATCTAACAGCCACTTAGGACCGGAGATACCTATTAAAGACAAAAGATAATTGAAGATGCCGTAATCGGCATTCAACAGCCATCCCCACACAATTGAAACGGCCACACCTGAAATAACGGTGGGGATATAAAAGACTGTCCTAAAAAATTTAACGCCCGCGACCGGCTGAGAAATCAACAGTGCCAAAAACAACGCAAGGCACATATTCAGAGGCACAAAAATAACGGCATATTTTAATGTGATAAACAACGAACGGTAAAACTGCTTATCCTGCGTGAACATCGTAATATAATTTTTAAAGGCGGAAAAGACGGGTGGCTTTGTAATAGACCAATCAAAAAAGCTCATAATAAGCGACATCAGCAAGGGTCCCGCTGTAAAGGCGATAAACCCAATCACCCATGGAGATATAAAGAGATATGGAGCTATTACATTTTTCTTGTTCATTTTCCGCCCTGTATATTTATTTTCTTTTGCTTATTTCGTTTAAAACACTTGCACTGTTTTCCAATGTAGTCGGATTAAAAATCCTTTCAAATGCCAGCGATAACTCATCCGATAAATCAGACCATGTAGGGCTTATAAAGGCAGAAGGAGTATAACCCGCGCTATGTTCGAGCATCGTATAAAATGGAGCGGTTTTTTCGTCGGCCATGATATTTGCTTCGGCAACAACCGACTTTAAAACCGGCAGTTCATATCCGATACGCTCTTTATTTAATTCAGTTCCCGTCCAGTATTTTATAAACTCCCACGCAGCATCTTTATGCTTTGAGCTTTTTGCAATCGATACGCCTGAACTACTGAGAATACTGATCGAATCTTTCCCTGTTCCTGCAAAGGCGGGAATTTCGACAATACCGTAATTCAAGTTTTCCCGATTAAAGCGTGCAATCGCCCAGCCCCCGTAAACATACATAGCGGTTTTACCGCCGCTCATTTCGTCCGAACCGCCTTTTTCGGTTGCAATAGCCCATCCCTGTTTTTCCATATTTTGGAACATATCGAACACGGCTATACTTTTGGGAGAATTCAAATATCCGTCGGTATTTCCATTGTTATCCATATAGCTTGTTCCATTGCTCCAAAGATACATCTCAAAATCATAAGGGTCAGCCTTTAACTGGAATGAAAATCCTTTTACGCCCGGAACTTTCTCGGTGATAAGCTGAGCGTTTTTCTGTAAATCATCCCATGTCCAATCGGAAGAGGGATAAGCCAAACCCGCTTTATCGAAAATATCTTTATTAAAATACAGACAATGCGTCGTAAACCCGACCGGCATACCGTATATTGTTCCTTTCATCTGATTGTACGGCCACAATGCTTCATAAAAATTTTCTTTATAGGCCTTCCCCTCTTTTTCGATATAGGGCTCCAAGTTTTCCAAACCTTCGTAGTAGGCAGGATAGTTCCACATATACATAACATCGGGAGCATCCCCTGACCCCATACCGGCGCTGATCTTCGTATCATAATCGTCTCCGTAGGCTTCCAATGAAACCTTGATATCGCTATGAGTTTCGTTGAACCGATCGACCAGCTTTTGCTGGGCTTCCAAAGTTTCGGCGCTATCCCACGAAGCAAATCTGATTTCCGTTTTGCCGGAGCCTTGTGAAGCCTGCTTTGAGCAGCCGATAAAAAATACTGCGCAGACAATAACGCATACCATTACACTAAATAATCTTTTTCTCATGTTTTTCCCCTTCTATAAAACAGATGTTTAGTAAATATATTGTAAGTTTACTAAGTAAATTTGTCAAGTTTTTATTTTTTAGAAACTGAATCAAAAAACCCCGACGAGAGATTATATTCACTCATCGGGGTTTACTATATGCACACTTAATCCAATCGAAAAGCCTATTTACCCTACGGCATTTTCGATAATACGGATGAGTAAATCGATCCCTTTATAGATGGAGCTGACGGGGATGCACTCAAAACGGCCGTGGAAGTTAAAGCCGCCGGCAAAGATGTTCGGACAAGGGAGGCCCATAAACGAAAGCCGTGCGCCGTCTGTTCCGCCGCGGATGGGGTGGATAATCGGCGTGATGCCGATCTCTTCCATAGACTTCTTCGCAAGGTCGATAATTTCGATATGCGGTTCAATTTGTCCGCGCATATTATAGTAGCTGTCTGTAATGGAAAGCGTGATGATGGCGCCGTATTTTGTGTTCAAAAAAGCAACGGCATTCCGCAGCAGCGTTTTCTTTTGCTCGAATTTGTCGGTAGAATGGTCGCGGATGATATACGACATGGACGTGTGATCCACTGCGCCGTTAAGGTGAGTAAGCAGAAAAAAGCCTTCATACCCTTCCGTATATTCGGGCTTTTGTTCCACGGGCAGCATAGCGTCCAGCTCGCCGGCAACCCGCAGCGAATTGATCATGATATTCTTTGCCGTGCCCGGATGGACGTTTTTCCCTTGAATTTCGATTTTCGCACTTGCGGCATTAAAGTTTTCGTATTCAAGCTCGCCGATTTCTCCACCGTCGATGGTATACGCAAAATCCGCTCCGAATTTTTTTACATCGAAGAGGTCTGCACCTCTGCCGATTTCCTCGTCGGGGGTAAAGCCGATTTTAATCGTACCGTGCTGCACCTGTGGGTTGTCGCGGAGGTATTCAACCATTCCCATGATGATGGTGATGCCCGATTTATCATCCGCGCCCAAAAGCGTGGTACCGTCAGTGGTGATAATGTCTTCGCCGATAAGCTTGTTGAGGAACGGAAATTCCTTTACTGTCAGCGAATAGGTTTCGTTCAGTTTAATATCGCCGCCTTTATAGTGTACGATCTGCGGGTTGACGCATTTTCCGTCCAAGTCGGGCGCGGTATCCATGTGTGCAATAAATCCGATAACCGGCGCTTTTTTATCGGTGTTGGCAGGGATTGTTCCGTAGACATATCCGTGCGCATCCTGTTCGGCATCGGCTACGCCCAGCTCGTGCAATTCCTGCACCAACATCTTTCCAAGCTCAAGCTGTCCCTTGGTGCTGGGGCATTCGGGATTATCTTCATTCGATTTGGTATCGACTGCAATGTATTTAAAAAAGCGTTTTACTGCATCCATAACGTATTCCTCCTTACTTTCCGGTAAACAGTTTTTTCAGCATACCGAATATGCCCGTTTTTTGTTTTACCGGCTGAGTTTGTGCCGGAGACTGTACCGGCGCCTTTCCGGTTCGGCTCCGCTGTTCAGGCATTCGGTCTTGGTTCTGCCGTCTCTTTTGCTTTGCTCCCTGCCGTGTATCGCCCGTTTGGGACGGAACGTATTTATCACCCTTGCGCCGCTTTTTCTCAGGCTGCCCTTGCCGGTTTTTAGTGCGGTTTGCTGGGGCTCCCGCCTTTCCTTTCTTGTCGGCAGGAGACTGAGCATTGCGGCTTTCTTTGGCGCTTTCGGTACCCTTGTTGGTATCCGCAAGGGCGGCGCTCTCCTGTGAGGCAAGTTTTTTTCCGTACTGTTTTTTGTAGTATGCCATCCGCTCTTCAAAGCTCAAGCCGCCGAGTGAGTCGGCAGATTTTCTGTCGGTTTTGTCTTCTCCCTGCGTGCCTTTCTTTTTACGCTTTGAATCGGCAAGCCGGGACGCAGGTTTCGCTGTTTTAGCGCCGCGCCGGGAGTCTCTATCTTCCCGCCTCGATTTTTCACCGGGGCGCGGCTTGCGTCCGAACCGTCCGCCGGATCGTTCTTCGTCAAAGGAATCGCGGTCAAGCCGTATATACTGATCGGCGCTGCGGTCTTTTTCAAAATCCTCTTCACCGGGGATAACAACCGGTATCTTTGCTTCTATATACTTCTCTATATCGGGGAGGTTGTACACATCCTGTTCCGAGCAAAGGCTGTACGCAGCGCCGGTCTTTCCCGCCCGCGCCGTTCTGCCGATTCGGTGCACGTAGTTCTCCGCCTCATTCGGAAGATCGTAGTTGATAACCATTGCGAGGTCATTGATGTCGATTCCCCGCGCCGCGACATCGGTTGCAACCAAACAGCTGAGTTTACCCGCCTTAAACGAATCGATAATATGCAGCCGCTTCGGTTGGGGCAAATCGCCGATGAGGAATTCCGTCGCATAGCCGTTAATGCGCAGCCGCTTTGCAACAATCTCCGTTGTTTTTTTGGTGTTGCAGAAGATGATGGCATTCTCCGGTTTTTCGTTACGCAAGATACCGAGCAGCAGGGACATCTTTTGTTCCGCAGCCACGTGGAACAGCTTCTGATTGATTTCATCAACCGTCACATTATCCGCATCGATGGTGATTTCTTTTGCATCGATGGTGTATTCCCATGCGAGGTTCTTTACCCACGTATTTAAGGTCGCGCTGAACAGCATCGTTTGCCGCTCTTCCGCCTTGGACAATACCGAAAGGAGGCTGCGCAGATCAGGATAAAAGCCCATATCGAACATGCGATCTGCTTCATCAACGACTAAAAAGCCGACATTTTTCAGCTTCATGGTTTTTGATTTTTCAAGATCGATAACGCGGCCGGGGGTACCGATGATAAGGTCTACTCCGTTTTTAAGCGCTTCTTCCTGCTGCTGATACCCGACGCCGCCGTAAAAGCTTGCGGCACGGATCCCCGTATGTTTACCTAATTTAAGCGCTTCTTCTTCAACTTGAACGGCAAGTTCCCGCGTGGGAACAAGAATCAAAGCGGGGCGGCGGTCTTCGGTTCCTGCAGCAAGCATCCGCTGCATCAGTGTTACCAGATACGCAGCTGTTTTTCCCGTACCTGTTTGAGATTGTACATAAAGATCGGAACCGTCCATTCCTGCGGAAAACACCTGCTCTTGAACCGGAGTACATTCAATATAACCGGCTTCTTCAAGCCCCTGTAAAAGATGAGAATCTAGATTACAATTAGAAAAATTCATTTGCCGATAAGTATAGCACACGGGCGCCGTTATGAATAGCGGATTAAAAGATTTTTACCCCGATAAAACTCTGTTCAAAATGCATTTAAACGGCAAAAAGAAACTATCATCCAAGTCTTGCACTTTTTCCATTAAAAGACTATGCTGTTTGCAAATCGGATATATTATATTGAATAATATAGTATACACACCTATTCACACCATACTTTAGAAGGACGATACTATGCCTGAAAAAAACCTCGTAATGATTGACGGTAATACTGCCGCCGGTCACGTTGCGCATGCGCTCAGCGAAGTTATCGCAATTTATCCTATCACGCCGTCAAGCCCGATGGGGGAAGTTGCCGATGAGTATTCCGCCCATGGAAAGACTAATATCTGGGGAACCGTGCCGCAAGTTGTCGAATTGCAATCAGAAGGAGGAGCTTCCGGCGCTGTTCACGGTGCATTAACCACGGGAGCGCTCTCTTCAACCTTTACCGCATCACAGGGTCTCTTACTGATGATCCCCAATATGTACAAAATTGCCGGTGAGCTTACCAGCACGGTGTTCCACGTTGCTGCACGCGCGTTGGCCACCAGCGCTCTTTCCATCTTCGGCGACCATCAGGACGTTATGGCATGCCGCCAAACCGGTTGGGCAATGCTTGCTTCCAATTCCGTACAGGAAGTTATGGATCTCGCGATTATCGCTCATACTGCGACGCTCGAAGCGCGCGTTCCGTTCCTCCACTTCTTCGACGGTTTTAGAACCTCCCACGAAATTCAGAAGATTGAAGAAGTTTCGCAGGATGTGATGCGTCAGATGATCAATGATGATCTGGTACGTGCACACCGTCTCCGCGGCTTAACACCCGAAAAACCGATGATCCGCGGAACCGCTCAGAACCCTGACGTATATTTCCAAGCGCGCGAAGCAGTCAATAAATACTATCTGGCAACCCCCGAAATCGTTCAGCGGGTTATGGATAAATATGCAGCCTTGACCGGACGCGCTTATCACCTGTTCGACTATTACGGCGATCCCAATGCGGAATCGGTCATCATTCTGATGGGTTCCGGTGCTGACACGGTAGAAGAGACCGTAGACTATCTGAATAGTCAAGGTAAAAAGTACGGCTTACTGAAAGTACGCTTATACCGCCCCTTCAGCGCGGAGGCCTTTGTAAAAGCATTGCCCGCCTCCGTACAAAACATCACGGTACTTGACCGCTCGAAAGAACCCGGCTCGCTCGGTGAAGCGCTCTACGAAGATGTGCGTACCGCTATCGGCGAAATGCAGGCTGCAAAGAAATGCCCCTTTACTCACTATCCCGTTATCCTCGGCGGCCGCTACGGTATGGGTTCAAAAGAATTCACCCCGGCAATGGTTAAAGCCGTATTCGATAATATGGAAGGGGAAAAGAAGAGCAACTTTGCCATCGGCATCGAAGACGACGTAACCCATGTAAGCCTTGCTTACGACCATCACTTCCATGTTGATGATTCCGGTATGCATCAGGCTATGTTCTACGGACTCGGCTCGGACGGTACGGTCGGCGCCAACAAGAACTCCATCAAAATTATCGGTGAAGCGACCGACAACAACGCACAAGCCTATTTTGTGTACGACTCCAAGAAGTCCGGATCAATTACTACCTCGCACTTACGCTTTGGAAAGAAAAAAATCCGCAAGCCCTACCTCGTCGGACAGGCGGACTTTATTGCGTGCCATAAATTCACCTTCCTCGAAACGTATGATATGCTCAAGAGCCTTAAAAAAGGCGGAACCTTCCTTTTGAACAGCCACTGGAATAAGGATGAGGTATGGGAGCACCTGCCGGTAGAAGTGCAGAAAGATCTTATCGCAAAAGAAGCGAAGTTCTACGTTATCGACGGTGTAAAGATTGCGGAAAAAGCAGGCATGGGCAACCGTATCAACGTTGTTATGCAAACCGCATTCTTTAAAATTTCCGGTATTTTGCCCGAAGCCGAAGCGGTAGCGCTGATTAAGAAATTTATCGAAAAATCCTACGGCAAGAAAGGGCCGGAAATTGTTCAGAAGAACATCAAGACCATCGATATGGCGCTTGAAGGCGTTGAACAGGTTACCTACCCCAAAGAAGCAAACGGCAAACTTTCACGCCATGCCGCAATGAGTTCCGATGCGCCGAAGTTTGTCCGTGAAATACTGGGGAAAATCGCTATCAACGAAGGCGATGCGGTAAAGGTAAGCGAAATTCCGGCAGACGGTACCTTTCCGACTGCAACCACCCAGTATGAAAAACGCGCAATCGCAGAGCGTATCCCGATTTGGAAGAGCGAACTCTGTATCCAGTGCGGTCAGTGTACGGTTGTATGTCCCCATGCCGTTATCCGAATGAAGGCATTCGACAAATCCAATGCCGACCGTGCGCCTTCGACATTCCGTTCCATTCCGTATAAGGGCAAGGAATTCGACAACTCGCTGTTTACCATTCAGGTTTCTCCCGAAGATTGTACGGGATGCGGTATCTGTGTCGAGCAGTGTCCTGCGAAGTCCAAGGAAAATCCCGCGGTTAAAGCAATTAATATGGAAAGCTTTGTTGAACACCGTGCCGTTGAATCGGAAAACTGGAAGTTCTTTATGAGTCTCCCCGACCCCGATACGCGCAAGGTCAACTTGAGCCAGCCGAAAGGCCTCGGTATGCGCCGTCCGCTCTTTGAATTCTCCGGCGCTTGCGCAGGCTGCGGTGAAACCCCCTATATCGGCGTCTTATCGCAACTCTTCGGTGACCGTGCCGTTATTGCGAACGCAACCGGTTGTTCTTCCATTTACGGCGGTAACCTCCCCACAACTCCGTATGCAAAACGCGCGGACGGACGAGGCCCGGTATGGTCGAACTCCCTCTTTGAAGATGCAGCCGAATTCGGTTACGGTATGCGCTTAACCAGCGATAAACTTGCGGAATACGCGCGCGAAGTTGCCGGCAAGCTCAAGGCAAAAGGTGTTGCCGTTGCCGCTATTGATAAGGTATTGAGCAATACGCAGGCTGATGATGCTGCAATCGATGAGCAGCGCGGCTTTGTCGATGAGCTGAAAAAAGAATTGGAAAAATCTTCCGACCCGCTCGCAAAAGAGCTGCTGTCCTTAACCGATCACTTTATTAAGCGTTCCGTATGGATACTCGGCGGTGACGGCTGGGCATACGATATCGGCTACGGCGGTTTGGATCATGTTCTTGCTTCCGGCAGAAACATCAATGTACTGGTTATGGATACGGAAGTATATTCCAATACCGGCGGTCAGATGTCAAAGGCTACTCAGATCGGCGCTATCGCAAAGTTTGCCGCATCCGGTAAAGAGACCAGCAAAAAAGACCTCGGTATGATGGCGATGAGCTACGGTTATGTGTATGTTGCACAGGTTTCCATGGGTGCAAATATGTCGCAGGTTATTAAAGCATTCCGTGAAGCGGAAAGCTATGATGGGCCTTCGATTATCATCGCATACAGCCATTGTATCAACCACGGTATCAACATGACGAAGGGTATGTTGAACCAGAAAGAGGCTGTTGCCTGCGGTCTGTGGCCGTTGTATCGCTACGACCCGCGCTTAACCGATCAGGGCAAAAACCCCTTCCAGCTTGACAGCAAAGAGCCGGACTTTAACCTTGCGGACTTTATGTACAAAGAAGTACGCTTCAAGGCGTTAAAGAATGCAAACCCCGAACGCGCTCAAATGCTGCTTGATAAAGCGGTTGCGAAGGCAAAGCGGCGCTGGCAGGAGTATAAATATCTTGCCGACCGCCCGTTCTAAGCGGATACGGTAGAGAGCGCGGGGCTGTCGAAAAAGTAACCAACTTTTGAGACATCCCCGTGTTCGGTAATATAACGATAAAAACAACAAGCCGCTTGCTTCCGGTTGGAGGCAAGCGGCTTTGTTATGAAAGGCGCTGTAAGATTTTTTGCAGCGCCTTTTTTTATTTGTGGAGAAGGAGCCATCTCCGATGTACCGCGCCGAAAAACACGGCGTTTCCTACCAGCCTCCCGAAGCTCCGCCACAAATAGTTTAAGGCAGCAAGATAAGCCGCAAGAGTATTGAAAAACCATCGCCTTTCATATTTTTTTCGTTGACAAGTTTTTGAAAGCAGCGGTATAATTAACCCCATCCGGGCTCTTGAAAAACCGTTTTGAATCTTTCAAGGTGCCCGCTTATTTTTTCAAAAATTTGTAGGAACGAAAAAGGAGTTTTCTAACATGAAAAAATTTGGAATTGTAGCGGTTTGTTTGTTGTTAATCGGGCTTATTGCCGGATGCGGGCAGCAAAAGAAAGCGGACGATGTGCTGAGTGTTATCAATAATGCGAAAGACACAAGCATTGAACAGTTAATCGAGCGTGCAAAGGCGGAAACCGGTGATTTTACCGTGTACTCCACATCCTCGAAAACCGATAAAACGGTCAAGGCGTTCTTTGCTAAATACGGACTGCAAGGAACCGGTTCCGGCGTAAAGCAGAGTGAAAAAGATTTCTATTCTGCTATTGAAAAGCTGATTGACGGCGGTTCGGCAGAAATTGATGCAGTCGTTACCCAAAACGGAGCTTCTTTAAGTGTTGAATTAGGCGCTGGAAATCTTATCAATTATAATCCCGTTGTACCCGGCGCAGCGAAGAGCGATATGTACGCATTTATGTACTATTTTAAAGAATTTGCAATGGATAAAAAGTTTGATGAACAGATTACCAATGTGTGGGATTTAATCGACACCTCATCGGCAGTCTATTACCGAAAAGCGGGAGAGCCGATTAACCAGCTGTTTATGGCAGCGTTGACATCCGATGCATGGGCACAAAAATTGTCTGCTGCCTATGACGAAAAATACGGCGCAGGAACATGTGATTCCGCTGTAGCTGCCGGAAACTTTAAGAATGCTGGCTATTTATTTATAGACGGTTTTTTGAAAAAAGCAACCGATTACGAAAGTGAAGGAAAGATAGCATCCAAGATTGTTGTCGATGCGGAAAAGCCCGTTATCGGATTTTCTCCGGTAACAAAGTATTCAACCGGTGCAGGGGGAACGTACAACAAAGTAAAATTTTTCAATAAAATGAAAGGCTTTAACGGTTATGCGTATAAATTTTATACGCAGATTGCAAAAACAACCGACCGTCCGTATACGGCGATGCTCTTTATTAACTATCTGTCAACGGCAGAAGGCATTGCGAACTATCAGGAAGGGAATGGGGTATATTCTACAAATAACACGGTACAGCAGGATATAGATTCGTTACTCGACGGATTTGTACTGGAAAATTATGCCGATATAAAATCCGATTGGGCATCGATTGTCAAACTTCTTGAAGGGTATAATTGATCCGGTTTGTATCTTGTATATATATGAAACCTATGACACTTACCGTGAAGAGGGCCGGCAACAAGTTAAAAGCGTTTTTCGCACAGCCCTCAAATATCATTCTTACCGTTGCGCTCATTTTACTCGGTATAACGACGATCTTCCCGCTCATTTCGATGATTATCGAAAGTTTTACCGTACATTTACGGGAGGCTCTGTTTCATGGAGAGCCGGCGGGAAGCATATCGCTCAGCGGATGGAAATCGCTTTTACTCACGTCGGAGTATAACTACAGTAAAAATTACTTTTACGTTCCGCTGTTTAACTC
Source organism: Treponema sp. OMZ 857 (assembly GCF_024181085.1). Taxonomy (NCBI): domain Bacteria; kingdom Pseudomonadati; phylum Spirochaetota; class Spirochaetia; order Treponematales; family Treponemataceae; genus Treponema; species Treponema sp. OMZ 857. Next base: position 631,321 of record NZ_CP051147.1, on the reverse strand, counting down.
AATCTCCATGGCGTTGATTGCTTCCGCTGTTGCCATTGTTATCGGCGGAGTATTTGCATGGTTTATCAACCGGACGAACATCCCGCTGAAAAAACCGATATCGGCGTTGCTTTTATTTCCGTACATTATGCCGTCGTGGACGATTGCGCTTTTTTGGCATAATATGTTTGCTAACGTAACGGTGCATGGGTGCAGTGCAAACGGCATTATCGCTTCGTTGTTCCATATCTATGCGCCGGAGTGGTTTGTCTACGGACGGTTCCCTATCGGGATGACGCTCGGTATTCACTATGCGCCGTTTGCCTATATTCTGATCGGCGGTATTCTGAAAAACATGGATGCCAACCTTGAAGAAGCGGCAACCATTCTAAAAACGCCGCGTTGGAGGATCCTTACAAAAATTACCTTACCGATTGTAGCTCCCGCGATGATGAATACGTTTTTGCTGGTGTTCGCCAGTTCCGTAAGCGCGTATGCCGTACCCGTTTTTCTCGGTACTCCTATCGGCTTTATGACGTTAACCACCTCGATGACCTATTTTAATCAGGCATATCCGGCGCAAGGCTACGCAGTCGGTATCGTGCTGGTAATATTAGGGCTATTCGTACTGGGCATCAACAACCTGTTTACCGGAAAACGGAAGTCATACACAACGGTAACCGGCAAGAGTTCGCAAGTATCATTCATCAATCTAAAAGCAGCGCGGCAGCCGCTTGCAGCAGCAGGTCTTCTTATCGTCTTCGCTATCTCCATTCTGCCGATGATCACCTTTGCACTGGAATCGGTATTGAAAAGCGCCGGTAATTATACACTCGGCAATATGTCGTTTAATTTCTGGATCGGAGACCCCAATTCTCAAGCTCTGCAAGCGCAATACTATAACTGGGAAGGCGGTATTTTGGTCAATGCTCATGTATGGAGTGCGCTGGGGCATAGTTTACTGCTCTCACTTGCCTGCGCACTGATTGCCGGTACGTGCGGACTGTTGGTCGGCTACGCGGTTGTAAACAAACGGCATTCCAAGCTATCCAAAATCGTGAGCACACTCGCGTTTATTCCATATCTTATTCCTTCGATGGCGTTCGGTATGGCGTATCTTGCGCTGTCGGTTAACTGGTCATTTTTATACGGGTCATTTTTTCTGCTCGTGTTGGTCGGCGCTATTAAATATATGCCTTTTGCAACAAAGTCCGCTACAGGCGCGATGCTGCAGCTGTCAGGCGAAATAGAAGAAGCCGCAATTTTAACCAATACGCCGTGGTGGAAACGGATGCTGAAAATTATCTTTCCGATTCAAAAGCCGAGTTTCTTGTCGGGATATCTCTTGCCATTTATCTCGTGTATGCGCGAATTGTCTTTGTTCGTGCTTTTGATTGTGGATAGTAATTTCATTACAACAACCCTACTGATGTATTACAACGAAAAAGGATATTCTCAGTACGGCAATGCGTTAAACTTATTGATTGTCATTATCGTGCTGCTTATCAACTGGGTGGTGAATAAATTGACAGGTGCAAGCGTTACGAAAGGCGTAGGAGGAAAATAAGATGTCTGAGATTATATTGGAACAGGTGACAAAGCAATGGGGAAAATTTGTCGGCGTCGATAACCTCAATATGACAATAGACGACCGTGCATTTGTAACGCTGCTTGGTCCTTCCGGCTGCGGAAAAACCACAACGCTCCGGATGATTGCGGGACTGGAAACGCCTACATCGGGAAAGATTATCATCGACGGCACGCCCGTCTTCGATTCGGAGAAAGGAATCAATGTGCCGCCGTCAAAACGGAATGTCGGCTTTTTGTTTCAAAACTATGCGTTGTGGCCGCACATGACGGTATATCAAAATATTGCATTCGGCTTGCAAAACTTAAAGTGGGATAGCCGGCGCATCAGAGAACGGGTGGCGGAGCTGCTTGCCTTGCTGAAAATCGAGCAATTTGAAAAAAGATATCCGAGTGAGCTTTCAGGCGGACAACAGCAGCGGGTTGCTATTGCGCGCACGCTTGCTCCCAATCCTAAAATTTTATTTATGGATGAGCCGCTGTCAAACCTTGATGCAAAGCTGAGGACGGAAATACGGGTTGAACTGAAACGGCTGCACAGCACGACCGATTCCACATTTGTATATGTTACGCATGATCAGCTGGAAGCGATGACGCTTTCTACCAAGGTCTGCATTATGGAAAAGGGACTGTTAAAGCAATACGCCGCTCCACTCGAAATGTACAATAAGCCGTCGTGTGTATTTGTCGGCGACTTTATCGGTAATCCTACTATGAATTTTATCGAGGCGGAATACCGTAAGGGTACCATTCAATTTTGCGGATTGCAGGCGGAATTTGTCAGCGATACCCCACTCCCGTTTGAAGAAAAAAGCGTTATTCTCGGCATTCGTCCTGAATATGTGCAGATAAGCGAACACGGAAGCGCAGAAGGAACCGTCTTTTCAACCTTACCTGCAGGCATGGAAACAACCGTTAAAATCAATTCGCACGGCACCATTCTTACTTCCGTTGTGTTCGGCAGTGTCGATTATGACATTGATAAAAAAGTCTCATTCGATTTTTCCGGTAACTCCATCATCCTCTTCGATAAAGAAACCGAAGCAAATATTGCGATGGGTCGCTTGGGCATCTCTAAAACTCAAGGTTAGTTTTTAGAGGTTCGTACTTGCAGTTTAATGGATAGCAGCATGACGTCAGAAACATTACATCACCTCTACGATTATTTGGTTCCGCTGGTAACGGGAGCCTATCGGGAAGCATCACAGTATAGTGTTCAAGGAATTGAAAAAAAAGAATTGAACGATATTGCCACGTTTACCGACCGGTTTATGGAACAAGCAATTGTAGAAGGAATCCGGCAGCGCTTTCCCGATCATACATTTATCGGCGAAGAATACGGCGAAAACCGTGGGGAAAGCCCCTACGAATGGCTTATCGATCCGATTGACGGTACGGTGAATTTTGCTGCCGGTATTCCAATGTTCGGCACAACGCTCGCCTTACGGAAAAATAAAGAAACGATTTTCGGTATCATATTCGATTGGCCGAATAACACTATTTACTACGCAATCAAAGGCGAGGGAGCGTACTGCGGCACTATGAAACTGCGGGTGTCGCAGCGTTCGCAGCTTGACGAATCGATTGTCAGTATTTGTTTAACATCGAGTTATAATGCCGAATACAGCGGAAAAGTGCTCGACCTTATACAAAAATTACAGCCGCATGTACGCGGCATACGGATAATTGTTTGTACGGTCTATGAGCTTATCTGGCTTGCAACCGGCAAAAGCGAAGCAATGATCAACGTCAAGCCGTCAATGGGCTTAAGTTCCTGTGCCGGTAAGTTGATTGTCAGCGAAGCGGGCGGTAAGGTAACCAATCTATCGAATAAGCCGCGACAAGAAATCGATGATTTATTAATCACCAACTCGGTTATCCATGATGCAGTGTATAACATTATCGCGTAGGCATCCAAATAATACTATCCCGTGATATGACATACTCACATCACGGGTATTCCCGATCTACTATGAATTATAAATACAGCGGAAGTACTCTACGCCGACGCTATTGATTTTCGATTCGTGCGGGGTATTGTTGATAAAATCTATATACGAACAAGCTTACTGTCGCACTGAAAACTTTATCTATCAAATTTGTAACGGTGCCGCCGAAGTATGCCGCAAATGTTAAGCTTTGTGTTACGACATAGATTCCTTGAACGGCGTTGTCTACTTGAGGAATGGAGGTGTTTGCTGAGTAAAAAAGATAGGAAATAGTGTCGCCCAGAATTGAATTGGTAATGGCTGAGATAAAACCTATCCACATAAAATTTTCGGTTGTGGAAGAAACATCCGCATAAGGGGGATTCGGGTTTGAAGGCGTCTTTGCTTTTTTCCGTTCGGAGCAAAACACCAGATGTGCAACTACTGCGGTAGAAATATGACAGAGCATAAAAAGAATCCCTGTGTTTGCGAAGATGCACAAAAGAGCGTTACTTGTGATTGCACATACAATCCCCGGAATAAGTCCGCACAAGGCTGTTACGGCAATAGTAAGCAAAGAATCCAAATACAAAGGAAAAGCAACAAGCCCTGCAAGATATGAACACATACAATTAATCAAAATGCTTGCAATGGTGAAAATGACTGTAAACATCCTTCGGCTGATTCGATTCATTACATTTTTTCTCATTAAAATAGCAGCCCTAAAAGTTTTGCTTTTTCAATCAAATCATGCCGATCGCGAATAAACATTTTTCCGTAAACTGCAGTCCGCTGATTTAAGATTGTTTTTTCCGATTTTCCGAGCAGTTTTGCAATTTCAACTACATCAAGCCCTTCAGCAAGATGAATGAAAACTTCTTGTTCTTTTTTTGAAAGACTTTTGTAATTATCAAAAAGATAACTTTTTTCGTCATGAACGCTGTGCTTGCCTTTGTTCTGCGGTAAAAGAGTGTGCAAAACTTTGCTTGCAACGCTATTGTAATACGTATTCCCTAAACCTACCGCAAGGATTGCTTTTTCAACTTCATCAATAGAGGATTCTTTTGTAATAAATCCTTGAACGCCGATCAAAAGTGCATGTTCTACGTGAATATCATCATTGTACATAGTGTAAACCAAAATTAAAATATCAGGCTTCACACCTCTCATTTTTGAAACCGATTCAAGCGAGTTTTCACCGTCGAGGTTTAAATCGAGAATCACAATTTTGATATCTTTATCTTCATTAAGTTTTTTTACCGCTTCCGGGATTGTTCCGACACCGATTATCGAAAGTGACGGATTTCTGTTTTGAAGCATAAAAATCATTCCGTCCCGTAAGCCCGTGTGATCATCAATGAATAGAATCTTTAACGGTGATTGCAATGGTAAAACCTCCTTCATTTATAAAATCTGCGCTGCCGTCTATCAGTTGGGCACGCTTTTTGATATTGGTAAGTCCGTAATGCTTTACAGCAGTTTTTAGCTTCTTACTTTCAACTTCGGTTTCTTCAAAACCCTTTCCGTTATCGCAGATGATAAAACGGAAATCATCAATCCCGTCCACAATTTTTATTTCAACTTGTGTCGCATCGGAATGCCGTGAAATATTGCTCAACGTCTCCTGCAAAATTCTGATAAGGTGTGTCTTTTGCGTATTTTTGAGTGCAACTATTTTCTGACTTGCAACATATAGATTTGTTTTTATTCCGAAATTCACTTCAAATGCAGTGCAAATCTCGCGTATGATTTTTTCAAAATCTTCAGTAAACTCAATACTTCCGGAACCTATCATATAACGGATTTCGTTTAGGGCTTGTTTTGCGTAAAATCTCGATTTTGAAAAGTCTTCTTTTTCAAGATAAATATTGAGTGCGGCAAGATTCTGCGCAACCCCGTCGTGAAGGTCGCGGCTGAAATTACTCTGTTCGGTCTGCATTGTTTTAAGTTGTTCGAGCTGCATTGAGTTTTTAAAGAATTTTTCAAGGATTATAAAAGCTGCAATCGCAATCAGAAAAAGAGCACTGTATAAAAGAGAATCGTATCCGAGATTAAGTCTTGTCTGCACCCCATGAATGTGATTTTGAAAGTTGATAATAGCATCCGTGTTACGATTACCGCTTTGAATATTTTGAATGATTGCTTCAAGTTCTTTTTTTAGAGGTGCATCAAAATAAGTGAAGGCTTGGTAGTCCGATCTCAGTTTAAGAGCAATTGATTCAAAATCTACAGGATTTTTCGAAAAAATGTCAGCGCTATCTCTGTCGGCAACTATGCTTTTCGGATCCATTTGAAGCAATAACATTTCCGTGTCGAGTTTCTGAATCAGATTGTTGCTTGCCCGCTTAAAAAAGATTGTGCAAAAAAAGATTGCGAGTGCGGTGTAGATAAATATCGACTCGATTTTAAAAATTTTCTTAATAAGACTTAGCAGCATGATTTTCCAGTAAAATTGTTCGGTAATGAAACTATCGACCATATCTAGTATAACACGAACCGATATTCATGTCTTGGGAAAAATTCCCAAAGTTTTTAGGAAAAATGACCAAAGGAATATGCAGACGATGAAGTATAATTGCAAAAAAGCCGAACTACAATGCTGATTTTGTCGGCATCGCTGGAAATAAATAATCATTATTGGAGGAATAAGATGGGATTTTTAAATCATGTAAAAACTGCTTGGAATGGACAAGTTCGCTGTGACTGGTGCGGAAAATACTACAAGCAAATAGACGGAGACGGATTATTCGGTTCTGCCGGCGGACTTGTAGGACGTGCTGTCGCCACGGCAAAGAAAAACTACTGTTCAAAGGCGTGCAAATTAGCGGCAGAAGAAGCAAAAGCCGAAAAAAAAGCGGATTTTGAAGAACGTAAGGCAAAAGGCGAACTTACCGAAATGGAAAAAATAAAAGACCAAATGGCACAGCCTTTTGAAGAGGCAAAACAACAGATGAAAGATTCAATCGCACAGCCGATGAACGAAGTCAAATCTCAAATGAAAGGTGCCTTTGGCTCTGCTTTTGGCGGAATATTCGGGAAAAAATGATGAAAGATTTAGAAAAAAGAAAAAATCCGGAACAGGATTTAATAAAATCCTTTTGTGATAGACTTGGTGCTGTTCAATGTAGTAATTGCAGAGCGAAAAATCATGCAGACATTGAATACATCAACGATAACGGTGATTTTTGTATGGTTGAAGCAAAAACTCATTTATCCGGCGACGGGCATAATGCAGTACACAAACTTTTTGGCGAGCTTTTGAAACTAACAGGTTATCAATCATCAAAAACACATGAGAACATTAAATATCAACTTTTGATAGACAACAGACCTGATGAAACAGGAAAACGAGGAGGACAGTTTTTTCATGAATTACTTGTAAAACATATTCCCAAAGATAAGTTCATTGCATTTGGGAAAATTGTTCCTATCGACAAAGTTATTGAATTTGATATGAAAACAATAAAAGAATTCTCTTGGGAAGAATTTTATAATTTGGAGGAAAAATAAAATGGCATTTTGTCAAAATTGTGGAAAAGAATTAATGGACGGTGCAAAATTCTGTGATTCTTGCGGAACACCGGCAGGAAATACAGGAAGTGAAAATCAACGCAAACAAGATGATATGTTTTTAATTGCCGGGAGATGTGGTACTCTTATCCGACGGGATAAGGGGGCAGGCAGCAGGTTGTGCCAAAACGCGAGGAAATCTTGAATAAAGAAGAACCTCGTAAACGAGATTAACCTAAATCTGCTGCCGTAAATCAAAGTGCGGCCGCACCTCGTAGGTGCGTACCGCGAATAGGAGTTACGGTGAACTGCAAACCGGTAATAGCTCCCTGTTCCCTATTTTATAACACAAGGAGTGTTGTATGCAAGGGAATGGTCGATGGATTGGATTGGATCTGAGCAAAAAAACGTATGAAATGTGTTACTTTGATCAGAAAGGGAAAGTTGGAAGATCAGGAGGAGAAACAACAAAGGCAGGAAGATCAAAACTGTACGCAAAATTGAAAGCGGAAGATATTGTGGCGATGGAAGTAAATAGTCTTGCTTTTGTAATAGAAAAGGAGATGAGGCAGATCGGCTGCACGGTGGTAATCTTAGATGCTTCACAGTTATCGGTTATCTATGCCAGCACGAAGAAGACGGATAAAGAAGATGCATTAAAGCTTGCCCGGCTGGTTAAGATATATGAAAAGGAAGATTTACCGATCGTTGATGTGCCGACAGAGAAGGAATACTATCGCCGCAAACTGACAAAAGAGTGCAAGACATTAAAAGACGACCGGACACAAGAGATCAACCGGCTGCATGCGTTATTCTTACAGTGCGGAATAACCACAATGAAGAGGAGTAATTTGCAAACCGATGCAAATCGGCAAAAGGTACTTTCGCAGCTATTTGGGTATGAAGTAAGACAGGCAAAACGGGTGTGTGAAAGGCTTACTCTATTGGAGGCACAAATAAAAGAGTTGGAGCAGACAATAACAAAGGAATGTAAGGCGGATAAAGATATCGAACGGCTGCAAACGATACCGGGGGTCGGAGATAAGACAGCGCTTGCTTTTACGGCTTATGTCGGAGATGGAAAGCGCTTTAACAATGGAGATGAAGTAGCAAATTATCTGGGCTTAGTGCCGCGGGTAGATTGTTCGGGGTCAATTAACCGGTATGGGCATATAACGAAGAAGGGAAATAGGATTGTACGGGCGTTATTATATCAGGCGGCATGGTCGATAGTACGGAGTAAGCACGGGGGAGCGTTAAAGGCAAAATACTTTTATATGACGGAGCATGGGAAAGGAAAGAAGATATCGATAACGGCGATAGCGCGAAAGATGGCGAAGTTAATGTATCTCATAATGAAGAATAAAGAAGAGGAATATAAAGAGCTGCCTGCCCCCGCCTCACGAGCGGGATAAGGCAAGGGTGTAAACAAGGATTAACAGGGACGGGAGCGGCCAAGCAGAGAAAAACTAAAAAGTTTCGCTTTTCTACTTGACAAAAAACATAGGAGTTTTTGATGGGGAACTGAAGAAATGCCCATCATGTGGAGCAATTCTATCAAGCGATGATTTAAAATGTCCTCAATGCGGCATTGAACTGAGAAATATCAAAGCATCATCTTCGGTTACGAATTTTAACAGTGATTTATTCAACACTCCAAAAAGTGACAGATCCGATTTTATTACATCGTTCCCGATTCCAAACGCAAAAGAAGATTTTTTTGAATTTTTATACATTACAGTTGGTTCCGTTACGCAGCCCTGCTCTGCTCCACTAGGCTCAATAGATGACCAAATTAGAACTGCATGGATTAATAAATATAAACAGTTAAAAACACGCGCTCCTTTTATTTTTGCTAAGGATCCGGAAAGTTTGGCACAAGTAAACCAAATTTTTAAGACAACTAAAATAAGAATGCCATTGTGGCAGAAATTTTTGATTTTTGTCTTTGGCGGTTTTGCAGCACTAATTGTACTTCTTGTCGTTTTAACAAAACTCGGAATACTGAATTAATAATTTTGGAGTAAAACTAATGGGCATATTCAAGAAAAAACACGAAGGCGGTTTAATGGATGTTATCCGTTGTGATGAGCCGACATATTTGATTTGGAAATGGAGACCTAAGGGAGCGGAAGAAGCGAATTCTACAAAAAAAGAGAACGCAATCCGCTACGGTTCAAGTCTGCGTGTGAAAGACGGTGAAGTCGCTGTCTTTGTTTATCACCAAAAAGACGGCACAATGCAGGACTATATTGAAGGACCTTATGACGATACGATTAAAACAGCAAACCTTCCTATTCTCTCTTCGATTGTCGGTGCGGCATTCGGCGGGGCGAGCCCTTTTCAAGCGGAAGTTTATTTTATAAACCTTGCGGGAATCATTCAGGTAAAATTCGGGGTTCCGTTTTTTGATGTAGCTGATGCACGCAATACTAATTTTACCGTTCCCGTTGCGGTTCGCGGTTCTATCAATTTTAGACTTACGAATTACAAAGAATTTATAAAACTTCACAGGCTTATTGATTTTGACCTTGAGGCTTTTAAATTGCAGATTCGGGATGCTGTTTGCAAATATATAAAATCTATTGTTACAAATATCCCGTTTGATACAGGGCTTCCCGTAATTCATCTTGAACGAAAGATTTTTGAAGTCAGTAGTGTTTTGCAGCCTATTTTAAAACAACGGCTTGAAAGTGAGTTCGGTGTTACAACAAGTTCGGTTGATATAAGCGATATTGAACTTGATAAATCAAGCGAAGGTTATCGTGAATTAAAAGCAGTTACAACAGACATCATAAGCGAGCAGGAAAAAGCAAAAAGTGCTATCAATATTCGCCAGATGGAAGGTATGGCGGAAATCAACATGGAAGAGTACCAGCGGGAAAGACGGCTCGGAACGGAAAGTTCAAATCTGGCTGCTCATCAGATTGACCAGCAGACACGAGTCGGCATTGCAGGAGCGGAAGCACTGGGAAAGATGGGAGCGGCAGGCGGTATCGGCATAAACCTTGGCAACGGCGGCGGTTTTAATCCGGCAGGCATGATGGCAGGAATGGCTATGGGAAGTGCAATCGGGCAGAATATGGCCGGAATGATGCACGGCGCTTTGGGCGGATTGAGTCAGCCGGTTCCGCCGCCTCCGCCGCAAGTAAGTCAATACAATGTTGCAGTAAACGGACAGACAACAGGCCCCTATACGGTTGCAACACTTTCTCAAATGGCAGCAAGCGGACAGTTTACGCGCGAAAGTCTTGTTTGGAAAGCCGGTATGGCAAACTGGATGACAGCCGGAAACGTGCCTGAACTGTCGGCAATTTTCGGTCAAAATACTCCGCCGATTCCGCCTGTACCGCCGATGAGTTAAACGAGTCATAGTATGGAGAAAACTTTATGAAAATAAATTGGATTTTAGTTTTGATTTCACTCGGGATTTCCGCATTTATATGCTATGGTTTTTTTTCAGGAACAGGGAATATGTTTCTTACTGTCGGAGGCGGAGTTTTTCTTTTTGTTACTCTATTCGGAATGTTTGGGATTTCTTTTGGAAGAGGAAGTGCGAATATAAAAATCTTTTCGAGTATTTTCCTTGTATTGGTACTGGTTGAACATTTGATTTTTGTTTTTTCAGGATTTAGACAAACTGCGTACATAGTCATAACAGGTGTTTTATTTCTGCTTTATCTTTTGATTTTCTATGGAATTGTAAAAGCATTGAAAGAAGAATGAATGAAGCAAATCTTATCATAAAGCAAAAATCGAAAATCACAAACCTCGCATTTCTTACTGAACACACCGGTGAGATCCGTTTTTCAGTATGGGAACTAAAAAACAAATGACAAAAGACGACACCGGTTTTTTATGGCAAAATCTCGTACGATACAAGCGAGCAAAAGAACGCGGACATAAATCAGCTGAGCGTTTTCTCGATGAAACGTATGAAAATTTCGGCTTTTTCGGAACCCTCATGCACAAAACGCAGAGCGGGCTTGCCGCACATATACTATTTGATGACGAAAACGCTTTTCTTTGTTTTTGCGGAAACTCTATCGTACTATTGCGTAAAGATTGGCAAGACGGTATGACATGGGAAGAACAGCATACGGCAGTTACTGTAGAGGGAAATCCTCAGTTCGTGCATGTGCTTGATTTAGCCGATATTTCGACATTTTCTCTTACGGAAAAAGAAAAAAATGATATAAAGACTTTTATCCGTTTGAATTGGCGATTGATCCGTCAGCTCGGAACGACAGATAATCCCGAAGACCCCGATTTCATCGATGCATTTGATTTTTCACTCCGCCGGTTCGTACAATCCCCTGAAAAAATGAAGATCCGCGGTATCAGCGTATTCGCAAAACCGGATGATGGTTTGCCGTTTTCACTATTCACAGGCATAAAAGATATCGGCGGCAACCTTCGCGAGTTCCATAAAGGAAACTTTGATATCCCTCATGCCTATATCTACAGTGCAGACGGTTCTCTCGCTTCGCGTTTCCGTATCGACTCTCAGGAAATCCCCGAAAAACTTTCAACACTGTATAAAACCGATATGCCGCTCGGAAAATACGAAGCTCAAATTATTGCATGGGCAAAAAAATCACCGGCACGGATGATTGAAGAAAACTGCCATACAAATTGGGATTCAATGCGAGCTGCATGGCAGAATTCTTTTGAAGAAATGTATTCATAAAAGGAAACTTAATTATGTCAGAACATAGTAAGGAAAGAAAAATGCAGGAAAAAAATCAATGCTCTATTATTACCTACTCTCCATCAATTGCAAAATTCTCTTCGCTCCAACAAGCGATAGACTCCGTTCCGGAAAACGGAATGCTCAAACTTAAGGCGGGCATTTTTAAAGGTTCTTTCACGGTGAAATCAAAAATCACGATTGAAGGCAGCGGATTTTCTGAAACGGATGCTTTTTTAGAAAATTTACAAACAGTCATCATAGTTCCTGATGATGAAAAGATTTTCATTCAAAGTGCCACGGTTGTAAAAGGAATTATTTTTGTCGGTGAAAAATTTTATGAAGAGCATAAAGAAGACTTTTGGGCAGAAACGGCGGTCTTTATTCCTGATGGATATATGAAGTGTGTGGATCAAGAACGCAATAAAAAGGCAAACGAGATTCACGAAAAACTTCAAAAAGAATTTCAACAATTTTCAGACACCAACGGCAGAGATGCTTTGTATGACTTACTTGATGAAAATCCGTCTGAATCTTTGCTTAACATAGATGCAGACGGTACAAAATTGAACAGTGTTTTGGTGATTGGTTCTTCGAATTGCGGAATTTCCGTATCCGGACAAGCGGAATTTTCGGGAGTTTTTGCATTTAAAAACAGATTTTCAAATCTTTTTATATTTGAATCTGGAGAAGTTTGTTTTTTGTCTGCCGTAAATAAAGTAAATTTTTTTTCCTATTCTTATAGGGAATACGGGGTTTGTGGCTTCGGGAAAATCGCCGTTTCCGAAGATATATCAATTTATGCTGTTGGCAATATGCTTGAAGGTTTTTATCTGGCAAGTTCTATGAATGTAGAAAAAAGATTCGGACATTTTTCTGCTTATAAGAATTTTGGCGGTGGAATTTATCTTTGCGATGCAGTATTGATGAATGTAAAATCAATCTATTCGGAAGCAAATGGAGATTATGGTATTTGCCTTAACGGAAAAGCAAAAATACAAGTTGGAAGGATAAGTACATACAATAATAGGGGACATGGAATAATTCTTTTTCAGAATTCTGAACTTTTCACAGGACTAATTACTTCTTGCAATAATTCGGGAGCAGGAATCGGCATCACAGAGAACGCAAGATTAGAAAGTAAGGATGAGGTTTTTATTTCCGGAAATGATGGGATAGCGGGAGGTCTTGCACTCCAAAGAAATGCAATCGCCAAGATATTCAGTTTAAACGCGACAAAGCACAAGTGTTCAGTTAAAATAAAAAACAATGCAAAATTGTTTATTTACGGAAGCAAGTCCGAAATCTACGATGACGAGGATTGCCTTATGGATATTGATGATAGTGCAAAAGCAGAATTGAGCAATGTCCGTTTTTTTCATGAAGAAGAAGAGAGCGGATATATAACTCATGCAGATGAATGCAGCGGTCATATTTTTATTTCGGCAAACGCAAGTGTAAAATTGTCGGGCTGCTATTTTTATAATTTTCCCTACGAAAACCCCATCATCTATATTTCCGACTCTTCAAAACTAAAATGCAAAGACTGCTATTTCGGTTTTTCACCAAAAAAAGATACCTATTACGGACAGGTAAAAAAGATAAAAAGTATAATTCGTGCTGTAGGAAATTCAACAGTAAAAATCGAAGATACAAGAGAATGTTTTTACGCAAACAAATATTTTATTACGGCAGAAAAATCTTCAAAAATTGAAACAGATGCAGGAGAAGTAAGATTCATAAACCCGAAAAAGAACACAACCAAATAATGATTCGTGCGGAGTGGGCAATACCCGCCGTTCCTCGGCGTTGGTTCTTCAATCAGTTCTAAGCCGTTTAAATATGCAAACTTAATTAATGTTAGACTTATTGGGTTATGATAATACGGTATCAAAATTAAAAGATATCATCAAAGCTCATTACAAATTATCAAATAAGCTACAGCTTCTGCTCAACGATAATTTGCTCATCGCGTATACCGCTGCCGCAATCTCTTAGCAAGTTTTTTACCGATTCACTTGAAACAATAAAGTGCGCATCAAGATTAATATCAGTAAATGCATCCTCACTAATCGCAGTAACGCTATCCGGTATCACAACGCTTGTTAAAGAGGTACAGCCGTAAAATGCTGCCCAGCAAATCTCTCTAACACTGTCAGGTATAGTAATATTTGTTAAAGAAGCACAGCAGGAAAAAGCCTCCTCGCCAATTTCGGTAATACCGCGAGGTAGTACAATACTCGTGAGCGAACTACAATTATGAAAAATCTCCTCCCGTATTTTTGTAACGCTATCCGGTATCACAATGCCGGTTAAGCCGGTACAGCCGGAAAACGCTCGATTACCGATTTCAGTAACACTAACCGGTATGGCAATACTTGTCAAAGAGCAGCAGTCGGCAAATGCATCCGCAATAATCTCAGTCACACTATCAGGGATGATAATACCGCCTTGTAAACCTGCAGCAGCAGCGATCAGTGTTGTCTTGTCCTTTGTATACAGGATATTATTTTCACTGCAATACACCGTATTTGCATTATCAACGGTAAGATGTATTAAACCGGTGCAGCTTCCAAAAGCTCGCCCTCCAATCTCCGTAACATGCGCTGGAATCACAACATGTGTTAAAGCAGTACATAAGATAAACGCCTCCCAGCCAATTTCAGTAACAGAGTCAGGTATTACAATGTTTGTGAGGGAAGTGCAGCAGCTAAATGCCGACCAGTCAATCTTAGTAACACTGTCAGGAAGCTCAATACGTGTTAAAGAACTACAGCAGAAAAACATCTTCCAACTAATTTCAGTAATACTGTCGGGTATTGCTACGCTTGTTAAAGAACTGCACTCATTAAAAGCTCCGCCGCCGATTTTCGTAACGCTGTTCGGTATCACAACATGTGTTAAACCGGTACAGCCGGAAAATACTTCTTCGCCGATTTCAGTAACACTATCGGGAAGAACCAGACTGCCTACTAACTTTTTTTTATCAACTACGGAGATTAGTGTCCCATCTCTTATGTTCAGCAGTTTGAGATTTGCTTTTTCTTCTGCCGTCAATGACAATTCATCTACGCTTGCAATATCATCTTTATTGATAGTCAGCATATCACACCCCATCACAAATAAGTTTAAGAAAAACCTCTAAAAACGGATTCACAATCCGCCTTAGCGGATATGATAAACCGTTTCCTTGCAGAACAAGCCGATAGGCTTGCTGTTTTTAGGAGTTTTCCCGTATCTATTCCTTTTCAAGATACCGATACAATTGTACATGCAGCCGATTCATTTCATCGGGAGCTTTCATCGAATGCCGATACATAAACGTGTATCCGAAACGGCTCTTAAAAATAAATGTAAAAATGAGCTGCAGCATCCGAATTGGCAGTAGTCTTAAAAGATGCATTTTCGGCGGTGAAAGTTTTGTGCCGGAATGGTACAGCGTTTGAAAGTTCTTTTTTATTTGCCGTACGGTTTCATTCATAATGCTCGATTCTTTCCAAACCGTTTCCGGATTTTTTGCTTTGTAATACGCATCGGCAATCGGAACAACCATAGCCAAATGAGAGAGCTGCCAGTAGTGCATATCTTTTACAATTCCATGCGGTATGTTCGATGCGGTAAAAAGAGCAGCTAATTTTTTCAAACGTTCGGATTTATTCCCTTTGATTTCGGCAAAGGTCGTAAGTTGAATAATACGCGGTGTAAAGTCCGCGTTAAGGATGCCGTTTTCATAACTGCCGCCTGCACCCGGAAATGCCGGTATAATACGTCCTGTTCCGCAAATATGTTCCCAATTACCGTACGGTTCAAGCGTGTTGACCATTGTAACAATATTCGGACTGATATTGTGCTTCAACTCTTGTAACGCCGTATGTACTTGATTTTCCTTTACCGTTAGAAAAATAAAATCATACCAATCATCTTTTTCCAATGTACCGATAACGGTAACATTTGCTCTATGAATTTTGCCGTTTTTCTCATACTGTAGACCGAGGGGTTGCAATGCTTTAAGCCTTTCCCCTCGTGCGTACACCGTGGTGTTATATCCTGCTTCAGCAAACGCAGCGGCATACAAACTGCCGATTACACCTGCACCGTAGATTAAGAGTTTCATTTTACTACCTGTCTAATAGCCGTACAGTTTTCAGTTTCCTATCGTTAGTATAGAACATTTTTATCTTTGATGGTATGCTCTCAGCACAACTCATTCAAGGAACTTACCATGCCAAAAACCCTGATTATTCTTGCTCACCCTACGATTTCTCAATCTACCGTTCATAAACATTGGGCGACTGTAGTACGGCCACATACCGATCGCTTTACTGTTCACGAACTGTACACTGCCTATCCTCAAGGTAAGATTGATGTAGCAGCTGAACAAAAATTGATAGAAACTCACGATGCACTGGTGTGGCAATTTCCCGTATACTGGTTTAATTGTCCGCCGCTACTGAAACAGTGGTTCGATGAAGTGCTGACTCATGGCTGGGCTTATGGCTCGAAAGGCAAAGCGCTTACGGGCAGAAAAATTGCACTTGCCGTCTCGCTCGGTGCGCCGGCCGTAGACTACCGCGCTGACGGTGCTGTCGGGTGCAGCGTTGCCGAAGTACTGCGCCCGTTTGAACTGACAGCGAAATACTGCAATGCAGACTACCGCCCGCCGTTTATTTTCCATACGATAGACAGTAACGCGGGATATAGCGAAGCTGCACGGAAAGAGGTAGAGCAGAGCGCAAGGGACTATTTAGCTTGGTTGGATGCACTGCAACAAACATAAGGCATAATCGACAGAGAAGAACGTTTGGATTATTGCATACTCCTTTGCTTTTTTCAGCAAGGCTCTGCGTCGTAACAAAGGGTATTAAAGCAAAAACGATAACACCGTTCTTTATCGGGCACGAGGAAAGTGCAAGGATTGCCTTTTCGGATTCAGCTATACTTTATATATTTAAAGTCCTTTTAAGTAACAATTGAAATAATCTTTTTCTCTATAGATTTTTGCACCCGAAAAATTTTTTAATCCGGTCTTTCGGTAATTTTGTATTTTGCCGCTACTATCTATGTAGCTGTGATTTATCACTTCGGTAATATCTGAAAAATTATAATTTTCGGGAAGATCAAAAAAGGAGAATGAGAAGGCTGTACCGAAATTAAAATAATTTCCGTCACGCATTTTCACAACAAATCCCGTCCAGCTCATTAACGTTTCGCCTCTTATTTGCTTTAATATTTCTATCGGAAAAGAATACTGGCTTCTTTCTATTCTTACTATTTTTTTAGAGTCTATGATATTATGTTCTATACAAAAATGACTTACGATTCGCCTGTAAGGATTCTCCTCATTATTGAGAAAAATTTTATTTTCTTTTTCTTCTTCGAATCTTCTTATCGCTAAATCTATATATGTATCCGCACATGAAAATTTTACGCATGGAATAATCACATTGTCTCTTAAAACCACACACGCTCGATATATACATCCATATATATCATCCACTATCGGTTCGATATTCATTTTTAAAAATGTAATTATTTCTTTTTCATTCATATTCGACTTCTTTATTCGTACAGAAAGTTTAACGCCCCTCCGCATGAATCACAATAGTTGCTCTTTGCGTTTTATTATATTGCACCTGTATCATTTGTAGATTTTGTGTACTTCAAATATATAAAATAATTTATTCCACTTTGTTTGGCATATTTTTGTTTTAGTCGATCAGACTCCTTAAAACCTATTTTTTTATATGCCGTAATTGCAGGGATATTAGTATCCGTTGTTTCCAGAATAAATTCTTGATAGTCCTAATATCATTGACACAATCACTTGCCCTTTTGATTTCGATCATAAGTAAATCAGCTCTTTTCACAATATATTATATTATCGCATTAACCGCATAACGGCAAAGAGTGCGCCGGATACTATAAAAGCCGTAAACGCCATTGCAACAACTCCTTTTAGAAATCCGATAAAATGAAATAGATAATCTTTATTGCCTACGCAGTTTTCGGTTCCCGGAAAAATAAATAGTTTTGAAGTGAGTACACATATCATGAACCAGTCTACAATGATTAAATCAACTACATTCCACGTCATCGACATAATCCACAGATGGAAAAAGACTGTAATGAATGAGGCACTTTTGGCACCATAGGTATAAAGCACCGACAAAACAGCCGTACCGATAATTACTAAAAAACTGCAAACAAAAAAGACAATGCTCTGCAGTTTTTGCTTTTTATCCGGTTGCGGTATATTGGCACATTGTACTACGTCTTTCGGATAGTCATGCGCTATCGTCCATGGGAATTTGCGAACTGAAACCGATACTATTATCATCCACACTACCGACCAGACAAAACCGTGAATAATTGCTGTGTTTATTTGTAAAACCATAATATACCTTCCTTATTCGTACTGTCTGTTACCCGCAGCGTATGCGCCGGTATCTATATCGAGAACTTCGCGCACAGGTTGGATAAGCGATTCTTCGTAGCGGCATATCCATCGTTCAGGCGGTGCAGAACCGTCCGGTATGCCGTCAATGGTGTCGCCGGTTTCTATGGGGTTATCATTTATTAAAAGATACAACGCGGTGTTGTATGCATGATTTACCATCAGATTCGGATCAAGTCCGTGAAAATGATATTGTAAGTCGGGTAAGAACAACAAGCCCATACCGAGCGTATCGACAAGCATATCTTCACCGCCTTGAATAGTAAAAAAGCGGACATTCACGGCGAATTGAATAAAACGGTTTTCACGGGGAAGCGTATGGTTGCGAATAGTTTCTGCGGTAAAAAGTTTTCCCGAATTTTCAAAATAAACGGCAGTACAGTCAGGGAAAAGCTCGACCAGCGCTTCCGTAAAATCCATATCAAGTTCTGCACGCTCCGATGCGGGAAGCGCCGCCGCCAGCATATCGGTACCGATGAGTGCATACCGGCATTCGGACAAAATAGCATCTTTATCTTCTCCGCAGTCCCACATCTGGCTTTTGGTAAAATCGTCAATGGTGCTTCCGTCAAAGGCGGCGGGAGCAATCATCAGCATAGGCGGATACGCCCCATCCTTAAATTCCGCTCGATATCGAGTGGCGGCAAACTGTGCTACGGCAGTGTCGGAATCGTACGAAAAACATTCGGCATCTCCCAAGCGCTTTTGCATCACCGCTTCCATCTGCCCTCGAGCCGGCATTGTTACCGGCGCTTTAAACAAGAGCTTTACAATAAAAATGCCGCCGACTTTTTCTTCTTTAGTTAAATCCTGTTGAAAAATCTTATCCATATTTCACCTACCCTTCTATCATTTATACAGCGCAATTTCTTTTTCTATAATCTCCTGCTTTATGGATTTTATCAGTGTTTTTACATTCGTCTTGCAATCGTAAACAAAATACGATTGTACCGCTCCGTCATATTCTGAAAACAAGATTTCTTCGCCGCCGAGAAAGCAGAACGTAATTATGGAAGACGAAATCTCTTTCACATGCGTACCGTCGTAATCAGAAACATAAAGCGCAATATCATCCTCGCTATTCAAAATCTTATCGTTTGTTGTATCGTTTTTAACAACGGCATACACATTACACTCATGAGGATATCTCGGCAGCTGCTCTTCCTCAACCTCGGCTAAGCAATATTTATAGATAAAAACATTTGCCGGAAGCAACTTGTATTCTTCCCGCCCGTTATTTTTCACAAAAATAAGGTTTGTGATACCATCTCCATCAGAATTTCTTCCTATCAAATTCGAAAATCCATTTCCCGACCACTTGGATTTTTCCGTACCGTATGCTTCATCCGCCTTAATCGCCGAACTTTTCACGCTAAAAATATATACATCTTTTATTTTTCTCTCAAATTCCAGATGTTCTTTAATTTCTACTTGTACATCCTCGACAACTGCAATCTGCTGCGCCCGTGTTCGATGAAACGGTAACAAATCATTGATGAGCGCTGACCCCAGAGCTATAATCCCCAAAAGAGCAAAAAAAAACACCAACACAAAATCCGCTTTTTTGATAAACTCAAAAATCTTCGTTTTCATTTTTTCTCCACAATCATTTTACCAATTTTCTTTGAGATTATTGTAGTTTGTATTTTCTCAAATCTAGTACATAACCGATTTAACCAAAATAAAAAGTATTAGATTCCTTTGATTACAGCAAGCACGATTATCAAAAAATACTGATAACAGTTTTTGATTTTAGCACATACCACCTCACTTCTCAATGATGATGCACGATATTTTAACCGATCTTACATAAACCGTCTATTCACCGCGGATTGATACGATAAAATAGATACCAGCACGAGAGGGTTTTAATTGAAAGTGCAGCATTCCTATGATATAATCTAATCAATTTATAAAAGAAATCTAATATGTCCGTTCAACGGATAGCTTACTGAACAGCTTGGAGATAAAATGAAAAGATCACTTTTAATCATAGCACTTCTGTTCGCCTCGCTCGCGGCATTTACTGACGACGGCGGCTCATACAAGCCGGAGGACTGGACTTACGGGAACATCTATGTCAAGGAGCCGAACGACAAAATCGCACTGGAGCGAGAGCTTCTGGTTGTGGAGCATACGTATATCGGTGAATATGACAGGAAGAGCGACACGTTTCATAAAACCAGCGGGCGCGAAGTAACCGTACGCTTTGATTTTCTGAACACCACGCGGGAGCGCGTCACCGTGCCGTGTGCATTCCCTGTGGTGGTAAAGACACAAGTCAGCGTAAAAAAAGATGGGGAAATAAGATGAGTGAGGTAGAAGCATGGTAAAATGCAAAACATTTATTTTCGTATTAATGACTTGTTGGTTCTTATTAAATTCTTGTAATAAATCAAAAACAATAGCTCACAACGATACAAATATAATACGAGAAAATAGGTATGCTGCTACTACATTATCAGCAGTTATAATAGGTTCCAGTATTTTAGAAATAAAAGATAAGAATAGACATTTGGTATTAAGATATTCTTGGGATGAAGCACAGTCCCGGTACCCGAATGCAGATACAATTTATGATCTCGGATGGGATGATAGCAATAAAAATTATTGGTTTTGGTCTATAACCCCTACTCATATTTCATATATCGCAAAATATAATGTCGATAAAAAAGAACTGTGCTATTTTGATGCTCCCGATGATATTTGTGGTTACAATGAATATTGTTTTGACACGAATAAAGCTATTTTAATTTATTCAAATTGGTTCAATCCTCAATCTCCGGAAGATGAAAAGGAGATATTGAGCTCGCAAATTATTTTAAAAAAATACAATGTTGAACAAAAACAGATATCAATTATTGAAACTAATATTGGAAATGAATATTCTCCGGTACTAGAAAATGGATTAATTAAATATCATGTTAGAGAAGAAGTAAAGATATTATCTGATTAAGAAAAGAACGCCTATCTCCGAAAGCGAGCCATTTTACTTTATCACGAAAACAGCGGGTAACGGTTGAGTGCAACTCCCCGATACTTTACATCACGGGTATTCATTTTTTCTTCCCATTAATTTTACACTGTAATGTGCGCAAGCTGCAAACATGACCATGATTGCAGTATAATCGGTAAAGAATATGGCATAGCCTTTTTCCATATCGAGAAAAAAGAACTGCTGCTGCAAAACGAGATAGCACTTTTCTCATCGATTATGCTTTGTACAAATTTTATTGCCTCTATGCCTGCTTTCTGCATCGCATTTCCGTAAAAAACGTGCTTTTCTCCGCCAAGCTTTATGAGCTTGGCATTAGGGAAGGTCTTAATCGCACGCTCCGAATACGACAGCGGTACAATCGAGTCGTCTGTTCCATGAATGATGAGCGTTCTGCCGGAATACTGCGGCATCAACGTATAAATATCAAAGGATAGTGCATCTTTGTTATAAATGCGCCCGATGGTTTTTCCCAACAGCTTCATTTCAGCAGGAATCCGTTCGGGATCGGGGGTTCGCCGCCGAGCATCATCCTGCAGAACAAAAGCGGGATACAATAAAACTAGACCGGCAACATCGGCGGGATATTTTGCCGCGACATAGGTTGAAACGAATCCGCCTTGGCTTTCGCCGAATAAAAAGATTTGCTCACGCTTAAAACGCGGGTCAGCTTTTAAGTTGTCAAGAATGACTTTCAAATCTTCGGCCTCGGTAAGCACTGACATTTCCGTCATTTTCCCAGCGCTTTTGATATGATTACCGCCACCGATAAAATCGAAAATATATGCGGCAATCCCCTGTTCCGCAAAAGCCGCTGCATAGTCTTTAACACCTCCATGATTTCCGCCGAATCCGTGCGAAAGGATGACTAAGGGCATCTGAGAGGTTCTATCGGGGATAAAAAGCTTTCCGTATATTTTCATGCCGTTCCTTTGAAAGCTTTGTTCCTCAACTTTAAAGGAGAACGGCATTGTATAAATTAATTCAGATTTTTGATGCATGGAGATAGTATAGCATAAAAATATGAAAAAGAGAGGGGAAAACTACAGACCTCCTCAGCATGTTTGATTGTTTACAGATCATAAGCACAACTTTTTACCGGTAAAACAATACATTAAATTATACTTGCTTTTTCAAGTTTTATATTCATATCTATCTCTGCGTCTCTTGATTTTCTGTTTCTCTGCGGATATTTCTCAGCCAAAATCCTATGCCAAGATACATGAACATAGATAGCACTCCGGCAGATAACGAGAAAACGAGCGCTGTTTGCGAGTGTATAACTACCGCACCCGATAGCAACAAAGGATTGATGTAGGCATCTTCCATTGTGTGCATAATAACCGCAGGCCATACACTTTTGGTGATTCTAAACATTTCAACATACATCACAATCCAACTCAGACAAACCAGAAATCCCCAAACAAAAAAGAAGGGTCTGCTTACCGAGAATCCCATGTAGTCGTTTATTTCTTTTTGAGTAAGAAAGTACAAAACATACGGCAAATGCCACATCCACCAAATAATGCCGCTCACAATATAGAGTGTGCAATCTTTCAGTTTTAGTTTTAAGAGCTGATTTGTCAAATACGCACGCCATAAAGATTCTTCAAAAAAGTTTTTAATAAACTGAATGATTATTTGGCTGCCAAGAGTAGTCAATAAAACAGCACCATTCATCTTGCCGAGACCTATACCGTTAAAGAGTAAGCCGGTCAATATTATCAACGTTGCTACTACCGGATATATCAAAAATGAGACAAGATACATTGTTCGATGTTTTTTTATGTTCAGATGATAACCGTGTTCCTTCCATGTATCACCGCAAAATGACCGTAAAATAATCACTAAAAATAAGGGACTGATAAGCCATATTCCCATTCCTGCCGTACCGGTATCGCCCATACCTGCATTCGTATAATCGGCATGTCCCGTCATCCTGTCAATAAAATATCCTACAAAGCCTATTACTGATATAAAGACAATAAATATTAAAAGATTTCTTTTTATTGTACGTGTATTTTCCATTAGATCATCTCCCATCTTAAAATAAACCTGCATTTATTTTCTTTTGCAATTCTTTGAACCATTTAATATGAAACTGTACTAAATCCGCCCCATGTTGTGCCGTCAACATTTCGTACTTATGTATGTCGGAAAAACTTTGGGCGATATTTTTGCTTTTTCCCGCACGCAACAACGCTGCGGTATAATCAGGATTATCGGCATAGTAATCAAGCAATTCTTTTTTATTTGCTTCAATATCCTTGTTTACTTCCAGTATGCGTTTTAGATATGTAAGTTCGCTTTCCAAATTTTTTATGACAGCGGAAATGAGTTCAACGCGTTTATCGTTCGGTAAGATACCCATAAACAAAAGCTTCCCGAGTTCGGTATTTTTTCCTTGCGACATATCCATCGGGTTTTGCAGCCACAGTAAAAATTCCTTCCTGCCGTTTTCTTTTATACGGTAATATTTTTTTTCCACATTCTTTTCTGTTACGGCAGAGCACGTAATAAGTCCGTTTGACAGCAGGTTTTTCAGAGCTGCTTGAATGCTCCCCATACTATCGCTGCACATAGCGGTGAAGTTTTCGGCTATCATCGCTTTTAATTGATAAACCGTCATTTCTTTTAACATCAATAAACCGAGCAAAAAATATTTCATATACTTCATCTTCCCCATTTATAACATTACTATTAGATATATCTAATAGTAATAGTTTGGATAATAAATGTCAATAGACGAAATAGTAACTTTGTTTTTCCTAAAGTTGAATTGAATTATTCACAGCAAGAATTGATTGATTTCGGTTTGCATTCCATATACATCAAGCGAAAGATTTCTGAGGCAACAAGGGAGCTATCAGAAGACTTTTCTCATACATCACGCGCCTTACAGCTCCACGACGATTTTCCCGTTTACCTTACCGCCGTCGCATGCTGCACAGGCCTGGGCAATATCGCGGAACGCAAAGTGTGCACCGATAAGCGGCTGTAAGGTATACTCGGTTAAAAAGCGGAAAATTGAATCGATGTCGGCTTGCGTAGGAAAATTGCTGTGAAAGCCGGAAACTTCCGTTTTGGAGCATATCGGAGAATCGTTCAAGGATGGGTTAAAGATCTAATATGTTCAATCGACTACCCAATCTTCAATTTTCAAACCGTTTACACTTGAAAATTCATTCGCATTATGAGTAATAAGAGTCCCTTTTTCATGAAGAACGGTGGCAGCAATCAGTAAATCATTTGCGCCTATCGGTGTACCTGCAAGCTCCAAATCTTTTCGGATTTCTGCATAAGAGTAAGCCATTTTACCTGTAAAATTCACAATTTCAAACGGCTTCAAAAATTTTTCCACTTTCTCTGTAGTCTTTTCTCTTGTCTGGCTTTTAAAAGCGCCAAGCAAAAGTTCTCCTTTTACTACTGAAGAAATTTTTATCTCTTTTGGCGAAACTGATAAGAATTTTTCGCGGACAGATGGAAACTTTCCATTCATAAAGTAAATGCACGTGTTTGAGTCTATAAAATACATTAAAAAGCCACTCGCGTTTCAAGTTTCGGCTGCTCAGGTCTCGTAAATGCCGGGTCAGCAACAGAGCCGAATAGATCAGCCCAGCCCTCCGGATAATGAGGCTCTATTCTTTCCATGATTTTGCTCACGACCCACTTTGAAAGCGACATATTTTCCGCATGAGCTTCGTTTTCAATTTTGAGAAGCTGCTCTTGCGTAACATATAATGATAACTGCGGCATATTCGTACCTCTTTTTATCCAAGTGTAAAACAGTTTATTATAAAAATCAAGTATATTTGCAAGTATATGCGCAGGCTTGGGCAATATCGTGGAACGCAAAGTGTGCACCGATAAGCGGCTCTAAGGTATGCTCGGTTAAAAAGCTGAAAATTGAATCGATGTCGGCTTGCGTAGGAAAATTGCTGTGAAAGCCGGTAAGATACACACCGCTCGGAATTTCTTGGATGGGGGCGAAATGCTCAAGTGCGAACACACCGCCGAGTACGCCCGTATTGCACACAATGCCGCCCGCCGCCATGCACCACAGCGTATCACGTAAGGTTTTGCAGCCAACCAGTTCCAGCGCTTTGGTAAAGCGGGCATTATATGTTTCAGATAAATTGCCGGTATCTAAGATGCATTCATCGGCACCAGCCCCTTTCAGTAGGTTCAGTTTGCTTTCACTATGTGTTGTGGCAGCAACGCGGCAGCCGATCGCTTTTGCAATCTGCATAGCAGCGTAACCGAGAGCGCAGGTGCCGCCCCGGACAAGCAGCGTGTCGTCTTTTTGTAAACGCAGGCATTGGAACAGAGAACCCCATGCGGTAAAATAGGTTTCGGGAACGGCGGCAATGTCAGCCCATGTCATATCGGACTGTATTGCAAAAACGTGGTGAGCAGGCAGCAGGGCGTATTCGGCATAGCTGCCATTGAAGCTGCGTCCCATGCCCCAACGCCAAGGTCTGACAAGCAAATTTCTGATGATAAGGGCACCTCTAAAAAACGAAGTTTTTAGAAGTTCCCACTATTTTGAATCGAGATTTTATGAGAGATAGGAGGATATGAATATGGACGCAAAAGACAAACACCGGCAGCATCATATACAGGTATGAAATGCCGTTATCCAAAAACATATTCCAACAATAAGTGAAAGCGGTGTCATAACATATTTTTCTTTCCTACTTTTTGAAATCATGTTCATAATAGTATTCAAAGATAGGTAAGCGGCAAAGAAAAAACAAATATATTTAGTAACCTTAAAAGACAACCACAAGGAAATAAAACCTCCGGCTTGCAAAATAATTATCATTGCAAAAATTTGGATAGCCACTGAAATGACTGCCGCAACTCTCAATTTATTAGGTAAGATTTTATGTTGCCCGCCCATTGTAAATTCGCCCAGAGGCAAGCCGCATTTTGTTATACGGTGGCCGGCTTTGACACAAACTCCTTACCGAACTTTTTGTTCGAAGAAAAACACTGCCTTCCACCGGCTCCCCAGTCCCGTCAAACTAGGGTATCACTTTTCACTCGTATTTTCTAATCGTAACAACTCCTTTACAAGGGTCATGCCCTTACTAAAAATGGCGAACTTATGCCCGGGTTCCGCTGAATCACTTCAGTCCATCACATTACCGCTTGTTCGTTTAGTTTTTATCATGCCTCCTTTCCATTTTTTGAATTTTTGACAACAAAAAAGGAAGTATCGGCAATTTGCTTTTGCTTCCTCTTGGTAATATCCTATTTGATTTTTTACTTCGACAAACCGGGATTTATGAAGCTGAATTTATCCACTGCTTTAGTTCCTCCGATAAGCGCTCATCAACATCAATCCTCGTCTGCTTACACTCTTTCGGATACTGCTTTGCCTCCTTAAAAGCCATGCTGATAAACAGCCCGGAACCCACGGGAAGAATGCCTGTTAACATGGTCTGCGGAAATATAAAATGCGTTCCATGTTCATAGGTCATGAGAACTACACTGTTATCCGCGTCCCTTTCTTTCAGCCTGTTTTCCATTCTACGAATGTATTTGCAGGTATCCCAAAGTACATCATCCTCCGCACCAATCAGCAGAATGCGGCCCTTTATATTCTCCACCTTTATTTTCTCGGCTTCCTGCACGGGATGCCTTTTCTCCGATTCATCGAACAAATCGCGACTGGCAACCATCGCGCCGCGCCGTTTGGATTCCTCAGATATTTTCTGCCAGTATTCCGGATGGCGATACGCATAGGGCAGATAAGGAAGCGGCTTACCGTGATACGAAACAGATGACTCTCCGTCTCCCGGACGTTCGTGAGCCCCGTCTTTCCCATCCTGATAAAAACCTTCCATCACAAAATCAGAAGGAGAAATGGCTATCGTAAGCGTTATTTCCGAAAAGCATGACGCTGCGACAAGCGCAAGCATACCAGTTGTCGAGGCACCCATAATACCGATTTTTTCATTACCCATCGTCTTCAGAAATGCAAGTGCCTTCTCAAAACGTTCGAGTGGATAGTTATGGTGACCGTAATCTTTTGGGGCCGGTGACATTGTGAGGACGTTCAGACCTTTCTTTTGAAGCCATTTGACGCCACCCTTTGCCATCATGTCTTTTGTATCATCACCAAGCATGGCAATCATGCAATATTTACTGCCGTTCGGATTCGGCCAGTATACGCCGTTATATCCATCTTTCTCTATTGTTTTGATTTCTTTCTTCATGGGAAAGTTTCTCCTCTTCAAATTCAAATTTGTCAATTTCTCGTCCATCCTACTATATCACTTTTCTCATATTTTTCCAATTTGACGCACTGTAGATTATCCTCATTTTACATACTACATCTGAAATGCCGTTATCCAAAAACATATTCCAACAATAAGTGAAAGCGGTGTCATAACATATTTTTCTTTCCTACTTTTTGAAATCATGTTCATAATAGTATTCAAAGATAGGTAAGCGGCAAAGAAAAAACAAATATATTTAGTAACCTTAAAAGACAACCACAAGGAAATAAAACCTCCGGCTTGCAAAATAATTATCATTGCAAAAATTTGGATAGCCACTGAAATGACTGCCGCAACTCTCAATTTATTAGGTAAGATTTTATGTTGTCCACCCATTGTAAATTCGCCCAAAGGCAAACCGCAAGCAACAAGAACTGTCATAATTGCTATAACTCCAAATAATACTGCACCTAATATTGAAAACATAAATCAATAGTCTCCCTTCGCATAAAAGATGCATAACAATATTTGCATGCATGTGTACATCCGGTGTATGGATTAACGGAATAATCCGCTACGGGTAAATTTGATTTTGATATTACGCTGCGCACCGCAATGTGTTTGATAATGGGGGCAGCGTTCATCTCATCAAATTCCATCGTTGTATTTTGCATATCGCCCATCGGTTACTCCGTTACTTGTCTATAGCCAATAGACTGCCTTACGCTTTCTCTACACTCACCAGCTTCCGTACTCCGTCTTTGATACTAAGAGCTTGTGCATTATTGATAGCGCATAGTTCGATATTTGAGAAGGATTGCATAATATCTGCGGTAACTTTTTTGAATGGTGCGGTAAGATAGTGCGGCAGCACATAAAAATTGATGAGTCCTAATCCGGCATAATCACTCTGAGAATAATCTTCCGGAATAGGATCCATTTTTTCAATATAAGAAAGCTCCGGAGCACATACAATAGCGCCTGCTGATTCTCCAATAAATAATTTCCCTTTTTCCAGCTGTTGCTTTAGCAATGTATCCGTACCGGTTTTCCTCAATTGATCAATAAGGAAAAATGCATTACCGCCGGTAAAATAAATAATATCCGCTGTGTCAAACACCTGCGTAATATCGGAAGCGTTTGCAGTTGAAATCTCAATTTCAATCAGCTCAGCTCCTAATTTTTTGAATAATGTACGGGCTGACCCTACATAACCTGTGTACCCTTCGTGTATCGATGCAGTGGGAATGAAAGCAACTCTTTTCTCCGCAATGTGATCTTTAAGAAGAACGCCTACTTTTGAAAAGTGTGAGCACAAAAATAAATTCATTTCTCCACACCTCCTCGGTGAATGATGAGTTTAGATCATTATAGTATACGGATAATTTTTCACTGCTTTGGTCAGGGGTTATCCTTAGCACCGAACATACCCGTAAGTGAAGCAGCTTCGATTGCGTGCCCCTTAATCGCGGCTTTAAGCTCTTTTACGCTGCTGCCCGCCGGAAGACTCAGATTCATATCGAGCGCATAGAGATAAAAAATATAGCGGTGCGTCCCGAACGGCGGTTGAGGTCCGTTGTAGCCGCTCGTACCCCAGCTTGTTTCGCCTTCGACGGCATCCGATGGCACATTACCTTCTCCGATCGACGTTGTTTGCGGCGGAATGTTCCACAGCGTCCAATGATAAAATCCGCCGGGAAGCGGCGCATCCGGATCGTGCACGATAATCGCAAGGCTCTTTGTACCCTCCGGTACACCGTCGATTTCGAGCGGAGGAATGTGATTCGCTCCGAGTTTTGCAAATTCTTGGGGCATTTTTTCGCCGTCGGCAAAAGCCGTGCTTGTCAACTTCATAGAACCTCCTTCGGTAAGCGGCTTGATTTCGTCTTTACTTGAGCAGCTTCCGCAGGAAATAACAATCAGCGCCGCCATAAATGGCAGCATTTTCGTATAGATATGTTTCATACCAATATTTTATGACAAAGGCATTTTAAGTCAAGATGCCAAACGGTTGCTTCGGGTACACACATCAGGCTGTTTTAATAGTCTTACACAGTGATGATTGAGGATTGATGATAAAATACTCATGGATTATATTCCCGTAATCTTGATATTCAATGCCGTTAGCATATACCAGATTATACCGTAATTTCAATTTGATTATCTTCAATGGCGACAATACAACTTTCATAGTATCCGTCTCCGGTAGTCCGCGGCCCGCTTACAACTTCGTATCCGGCGTTTTTAAGCCTTTCAGTTAAGGCATCAACAGCATCTTTGCTTCCGACGGAGAATGCAATATGGATGTACCCTGTACGCGCAAGTGTTTTCTCACAATCAGCTACATGAGGCTTTTTCATAATTTCCAATCGTGCACCTTCATCAAAGGTGATAAAATATGAGCGGAAATCGGTCGTTTTATTATGGTATCCGGTATTGGGATGTCCGCCAAAATAGTCAACAAAAAAGTCTTTTGCTTTTTCCAAATCATTGACATACATGGCAATATGTTCAATTTTCATTTTCGGCTTCCGTATTGTCATTGGGGTAATTGTTTTTACTTCCTTATTATGCGGATTTTATGCATTTCTTCAATATTTATTCAGCACTATTTGTGCATTTCTTCATTATTTTAAGATATGCCATGGTAATTTCAATCTATTCAATCTTTATTTTTTTCCTCGATCTGAGAAACCAGCGGCTCTGTTCCTCCCCTACTCTGGTATAAAAAAACAAGAAAAAACGGCTGCCTTGACTTTTTACTGCTGTTCGGCTATTATCTCCTATCTTTATAAATAAGGAGTGTGTTCACGTGCCCTGCGGAAAAAAACGGAAGCGACAGAAAATAGCAACGCATAAACGAAAGAAGAAGCTTCGAAAGAATAGACATAAGAACAAGTAACCTCTAAAAATATCATTACGCTTTTTAGAGGTTTTCAATAATCTTGTATCCTTCTCGATTATACCGGTATACCGGTGTATAAAGTATATAAGAGGGATGTTTTGTGATTTTGCAAGATTATTACAGGCGTATTGTTCTATCGCTTTTATTACGGTGAGAAAGGGCTTTGTTGAGTATCTTCACAGCCCTTTTTTTATGTACCCAGCAGTTCACTGAACATATACATGGATAAAAACGTACTCTTATCAATACGAGAACCGAAAGACCTGCAATCCCTTTCAAGAGAGGAACTTCGTATATTAGCGCATGAGATGCGCAGCATTATTTTGGAAACGGTAGGCGCAAACGGTGGACATCTTGCCAGTAACCTCGGAGTTATTGAATTAACCATTGCGCTGCATCGGGTATTTTCAAGTCCCAAAGACGCAATCATCTGGGATGTGGGGCATCAATCCTATCCTCATAAGCTCCTAACCGGACGGTATGATAATTTTTCGACACTCCGCTTAAAGGACGGCCTCGCAGGATTCCCAAAACGGGAAGAAAGCCCCCATGATGCATTTAATACGGGACATGCCTCCACCTCAATTTCGGCCGCCGAGGGGATTCTTATCGGGCGAAAGCTGCAGCACCAAAACGGAAAGGTTATCGCTGTTATCGGTGATGGGGCTTTAAGCGGAGGCATGGCCTTTGAAGCACTCCTAAATGTTACCCCGTATACAAAGAATTTGGTTGTTATCCTCAACGATAATAAGATGTCCATCTCTCCAAATATACGAGCCGTTTCCGAATACCTCAGCCGTTTAACCGTGCGGAAAGGATACCAGCAGTTTAAGTACATCTTTGATACCGCTGTCGGCAAAATTCCGTTTTTAGGCAGGCGTATTAACTTTTTGATTCACCGGTTAAAGCGGGGCGCCAAGGGAATTTTTTACAGAAACAATCTTTTTACCGATCTCGGATTTGAATATGTCGGGCCGCTGAACGGGCATAACGAAAAAGAACTTGAAAAAGTATTCCGTAATGTCAAAAATATTGATGCGCCGGTGCTTATTCATATTGAAACAAAGAAAGGGAAAGGCTACCCGCTTGCGGAAGATGATCCCTCCGCTTTCCACGGTATCGGGCCGTTTAATATTGCCGATGGGAAAATTGAAAAAGCGAGTACCAATTCTTTTACGGAAGCATTTTCCCGGATTATCACCGAGGAAGCGGCAAAGCGGAAGGATATTGTAGCGATTACCGCTGCAATGGCACAGGGAACAGGGCTTCAACAGTTCCAGCAGCAGTTTCCCGATCGTTTTTTTGATGTCGGCATTGCCGAACAGCATGCGGTAACTTTTGCCGCCGGACTTGCTGCAGCCGGTTTACGGCCTATCGCAGCCATTTACAGTACGTTTTTGCAGCGGGCAATCGACCAAATCATCCATGACGTTGCACTGCAAAAACTGCCGGTTATCTTTGCGATAGACCGTGCGGGAGCGGTTCCCTATGACGGCGAAACCCATCAAGGTCTCTATGACATCTGCTTTTTACGCAGTATTCCCAATATGACGGTGCTTGCTCCCGCCTCGGCAGCGGAAATGCGGGCGATGTTTGAATGGGCATTGCAGTTGAATGCACCGGTTGCAATACGGTACCCTAAAAATACATGCGCAGCGGAATGCCCCGCATTTTCGCTTCCGATGGAAACCGGCCGCGGCGTGTTCACCGTAACGGCGGAACACAGCGATGTACTGCTGGTATGCACCGGCGGTATATACCCGGAAACAGCCGAAGCGGCAGCGCTGCTTAGACAAAAAGGGATATCCGCTGATATATACAATCTCCGCTTCTTAAAACCCATCGCCGAAGCTTTTTTCTTGGAAAAAGTCCAAAAATACCCAGCCGTACTCTTTATCGAAGACGGCGCATATATCGGCGGTGTCGGGCATTATCTGGAAGGTCTGGTTCAAAAACAACTTTCAGGCATAAAAACCGCAG
The DNA here is from genome assembly GCF_024181085.1 of Treponema sp. OMZ 857. NCBI lineage: Bacteria > Pseudomonadati > Spirochaetota > Spirochaetia > Treponematales > Treponemataceae > Treponema > Treponema sp. OMZ 857. The sequence continues at coordinate 599,066 of NZ_CP051147.1, read as the reverse complement.
TACGCGCTTTTCCCGACACGGTCTTTATGCAGGGCTCGCGGCAGGATGTTCTTGAATGCGCCGGACTAACCGGTGAGCAGCTTGCCAAAGCCGCATCGGCTCTCTGCCGTTAAGATACAAAACAGCAATCGCACCGCCCTCCTTTTAAAACGCAGATGTGCCGCCTCCAGCGCTTTTGAAAACAGGCGATGCAGATGCACCTGCCTATTTTTACAGGGCAACCGCATTATAAAATATTTGCAGCGGGTGCCTTCCTTCTGTGCGAAATTTCATAGGTATAAGGTGAGCGTCTACAATGACGCCGCTCACCTTAACCGTCAAGTTTTCTTTCGAAAACCTGCGTATTGATGTGTGCGCTTTTCGCGCACGAATGCAACAGTTTCCAAAATTCATATTTTGTTCAACTGTTGCATTTTAAGGAAATAAAATTTCGCACATTTTTCCAGCAAAGGGGGAAACGCATCAGGGAAAATAGATAAAAATCGCGGAAAAATTGAGACTGTGAGACCATTTGAACCATCTTCAACTGTTGTACATCCGTGTACAACAGTTGAAGGCGAGTTTTGTGCACGCACAAAACATCGCTGCTGTATGGAACTACTGCCATCCTTGGCAGTTCTGGTCGAATAGTCTCAATTTTTCTGCGGGGGTGTTAAAAAAACGGCCTGATGCGTTTCCCCTGCATATTTTTAAAGGCACTTGTATTCTCTCCTTTTTGCTTCTATAATAATAGCATTATGCAAAGCCGAATTAGAGAATTATCTCGCTATCAATTTTCTCGAAAATGCCGTAAAGCACTTGACACGTGCAAAATTTCCGGCATAATTCAGCATTCAGCATTCAGCATTCAGCATTCAGCATTCAGCATTCAGCATTCAGCATTCAGCATTCAGCACTCAGCACTCAGCACAATGTAGCATCCGATAGCGTTCTCAGCCAAAACCAGATAAGCAGCCCGCTTTGTTCTGTACCACACCCCTCTACGCTCAAAAAACATACTTCTGCAAAAACCAATTCCATATACCGGCACTCGTTTAGCCTTTTCTCAATCGGCGCCCGGCTGCGATGCCGTCATTTTTCTACACTATCCTTATTTGCTCATAGCATCCTAAAGGGTTTAGTCGGCAGAATTTCAAGAGTACCTCATAATGAAGAATGGGGCTGTCAAAAAACTAACCAACTTTTGAGACATCCTTATCGTCCATATATAAAACTATCAAAATCAGGAGAATTCTATGAATCATGATGCAAAGAAAAGTATACGTCATTTTATGAAGACGCTCTCTGCCTGCATTGCACTCGTTGCAGCGGTAATGTTTCTCGGCTGTAAGCAGAATGTGGGCAACGAAAGCAAAACACCGGCTGTGCAGTACAAGGTAACCTTTGAAAAGACCCTTGGCGGCAATGTAACGGTAATCCCTGCACTGCCTGAAAGCGGTATGGTAAATAAGAACACTGAACTTACCTTTACCGCAACTAAGCTTAGCGGTTACAAGTTTGTAAAATGGGAACGTGACGGAGCCGACACCGGCGTGATGGAACCTACTTACAAGCTGACCGTAACACAGACGGTGCGGATAAAAGCTGTCTTTGAAGTAGATGGAACGCCCATTACCAAGCACACGGTAACCTTTAGCGTAGACGGCGGGAACGGGTCCCTTGAAGCGAAAGTTGACGGCACTAAAATCAATTCAGGGGATCAAGTTGAACAAGGTAAAACTGTTGAATTTACCGCAAAGCCATTTTCCGATTATAGTGTTGATACGTGGAGCATCGACGGCAGCGCCTTTACAGAAGGTTCCGGCGCCGCAGGAAGCCAAACAGCAAAAGTAAAAATTACAGCGGGCACAACGGTAAAAGTGAAATTTAAACCTACCTTAACGGATCAAGAAAAGGTTGAAAAAGCAAAAGATGCGTTACAGCTCAGTTTTCAAAACGGCGATACTGCAGATAGCATAAGTGCTAATCTGCCCAAGCTTCCTATGAAAGGACTGCACAACACTAAGATTAGCTGGAAGTCAAGCAATGAAGTCATAATCGAGATAAAGAAAGAAAATGAATGGAACTGTTACGGTAGTATTACTCGTCCCGAAGAGAATACGCAGGTAATACTGACTGCAACCATCACAAGAAGCGCCGTTTCCATAACAAAGACCTTTGATGTTACCGTACGCGGCACAAATGAGGATGCGGTAATCAGTGCGGCAGAACAGGCGGTAAGAGCGATTCCTTCATTTGTGACGAAAGATACGCCTATTCAGTTAAGCCCCAAAGAAACGGTTTCCGTTTCGAACGGTAGCAGTAGTTCTTCTGTTGAAGTCGATATAGAGTGGAAGGCAGAACCGGCAGGGGTTATCTCAGTTTCGGACGGTACGGTTACACCGCATGAAACGGAAACTCAGACAGTAACATTAACCGCAACCGCAAAAAAAGGAAATGCCGAATCCTCAAAAACCGTTACGGTAACCGTATATCCTAAAAACAACGAACCCAATCTTCAAGCCGTTGTAGAGAGTATTATCAACGGAATACCGACCGAAATTGATGCCGATATTCAGCTGCCGCAGTCTCCTACTGGGTATCAACTCACATGGTCATCTTCTAATGACAGCATACTGAAGATTGCCGGAAATAGCGGACATATTGAGACATGGGATTTGGTTAACCGGATGGTAGAATTGACTGCAACACTGAAAAAAAATACAGACAGTAAAACAGCAACAAAAAAGATAACAATAAAAGCTCGGAAGAAGTTTGGAGACGGTAACACCGGAGGCAGTTATGAATTTGACGGCAATAAGCTGACACTGCGAAATGGAGACGGTAAACCTGCTGCCGTATACCGTGTGAGCATTGATACCGTTGCCAAAACAATAACAGCAACGCTTGAACGGATTATTGCCGATGGCAGTCTTGTAGAACCCGAAGCTGCTCAGCAAGATTTCCTCAAAGAGATTGAGGAACTCTTCGATCGGCAGATTTCTGTCTTACTATTGCAGCAAAAGCCTTTGGTCACGCTGCGGGACATCAGAAACGCTCTCGAGGGACAATTTGGTTTGTCGCCGTTCAATGGAACTGAAGAAGAACTTAAAGACTTTTTTGAAGGCTGGTCTCGCGAAGCGGATTTTAAGATGACGTATGAAGAATTTTTGAAAAAAACGAAGGATGAACAGAGTACGGTGCTTAAGGAGCTTTTAAAATGGTGGCAAATCAATTTCTACTATAAAATATGGGGTCTTGATGAAACCGTACCGCTTACGGAAGCTGAAAAGAAAGTTAAATCATCGATTAGATCCTATGCCAACGATCAGCTTGAAAGTGCAAAAAAACCGCATATATATTACTATCTCATTAAAAAAGATAGTTTGTACACCAACGTACAGTATAGTATCGGTACATCGTGGTTCCGCCAACCGGGGGAATACAGAGTAGAGAACCCATCTTCCGATATAGCATCCATAGAGATATCCGGCGCGTTTAAAATGGTTACTATAGGCATAAACAAGCCAGGCAGCAGTTACAACAGAGAAGAGTTTGTTGCGCGGTCGTATAACGGCAGCACATCCTTCACAGCAGAGGCAAGAGGTGAAGCCGATAAAAAGATAACCGTAACTATTACCGGAGAAAATAAAGACGCTCACACATTGAGCGTACAGATAAGCGGTGCAATTTCCTTTACGGGTGACTTTACCTTTTCCGGAAGAGCTATTCCGTCAAACTGGTTTCAGTCGTAGTACCAATTGGCTGCCTTTAAAACAGGCGGCCGGTGTATAATCAACAACTCTGCACGAATAAAAAATATTCCAGCTTCGCAACTGGCTTTACCAATGAGGCAGCTTCTAAAAATCTAACCGAATTTTTAGAAGCTGCCCTATAGAGACCTCAATATTGCATTTTAGCATCAGTGGACAATAAAAACGTGTTTTTAAAAGCGACGAGCATACACTAAAAGCTATATAAAACGGCCAGCGTCTATGTTAAATATTTCAGCTAATATATTAGCTGTTTTACGGCTAATAGGCTTCTGCCCTGTCTCCATATTGGAGATAAACTGCCTACTGGTATGCAGTCGTTCAGCCAACTGAGCTTGCGTAAATTTATGTAGATTGCGATAAAACCGTAAGGTGTTCGCAGGCGTTTGCCTCTTTTCAGCTTCTTTAAACCATTCCATACTTGTGGCTTCAACATACTCGTCTTTTTCATCATTCACTGTAAGATATTTTTTATAACTTGTTTCAAGTATAGTCATAATATTTTCAGGGATATCGCCTGATACCGTAAAACTAGTATGGGGCATTTTCACGACTGCCAACATATTCAACCTCCAATTAAATTATGCAAAACATCTTGCGCTTTTTCGGGCATAAGGCGTATTGTTTTATTTAATTTTTTAGGCATAACTACTGTATATTTCATATTCATAATGTAATATATTTTATATTACATGTCAAACCTCGTTTTAGGAAATCAATATACTCCAGTGCAGTGTGCAGCCGAAGAACAGCAATCGCACCGCCCTCCTTTTAAAACGCAGATGCGCCGCCCCCAGCGCTTTTGAAAATAGCCTGTCCGGCAGTGTACATCCGTGTACACTGCCGGACGCGAGTTTTTGCTCACGCAAAAACATCGCTACTGCTTAGCTTCCCCGCCATCCATGGCAAGTTCAAAAATTGACCTCCTTGTCAATTTTTGAACGCGAGTTTTTGCTGTGCAAAAACGTCGCTACTGCTTATAACCACGGACATCCTTGTCCGTTCTGACACGTTGAGGATTTTCAGCAGCGGTATATAACTTTCCGTAAGCCTTTTGCAAATAGATGGTGCAGATACGAGGCGCGAGCGCAAATTAACCGCAGGCCTGTTGAAAAGTGTACATCCGTGTACACTTTTCAACGACGAGTTTTCGCTGCGCAAAAACATCGCTGCTGCTTAGAACCACTGCCGTCCGTGGCAGTTCTGATACGTCGAGGATTTTCAGTAGCGGCACGGAAGCCGCGCGTATTAAGCAGAAACAAGTTTGACACCAGTCAAACTTGTGTTCAGCGAAGTACACGGATGTACTTCGCTGAACGAGCAACGCAGTAGATGCGCCGCATATTTTCAAAAGCATCCTTGTAAATTTGTGGAAATGCTTGTACAATAAATACAAGCATTTGCTTTTTTTGCAGGTAATTTTGGGCAGGTAATTTTGGGCAGGTATTATGGAAGTAAAGAAAGAGCGGTTCGGGATGCTGTCATCGGGAGATGCGGTATCGATTTTTACGGTTTCTAATGGCACAATGTCGTTTTCGGCAATCGATTACGGCTGCTGTATTACCGCGATTTTATTACCCGCAGCAAAGGGCGGATATGACGATATCGTGCTCGGCTATTCAACGCTCGAAGGATATATCCGCAATAAACCTCATTTCGGTTCTATTGTCGGACGATGTGCAGGCAGGATTTCAAATGCTCGCTTCTCTATAGAAGAAAAATGCTATACACTGACCCGCAATAACGGCGGAAAGCATTGTTTGCACGGCGGCTATCCCCTGTATGACAAGCAGCTGTGGCAAGCGGAACCTATTTCCGGCAACGATGAGGCGGGCATCCGTTTTTCCAGAATAAGCCCCGACGGAGAGCAAGGCTTTCCCGGTGAAGTTCGGCTGACCGTTTCGTATACCCTCAACAAAAACAATACTATCACGCTTCGGTACGAAGCTCATACAACAAAGACAACACCAATCAATCTGACAAACCATACCTATTTTAATCTCAATCCTGCCGGAATGGAGGCGGACGGCGGCTATATTTCGGCTTTGAATCATCAAGTACAGCTTTTTGCAAGCTGTTATGCAGAGGTTGACGCTTTGCTTATACCGACCGGTAAGTTGGTGCCGGTAGCAGGGACGCCGTTCGATTTCCGTACGCCGAAGCTGTTATCGCAGGATTTTGCTCAATTGAAAAACGGCTATGATGACACATGGCTGCTTGATGCAGACAGCACGGACAACGTTCCGCTTGCTGCGGTTGTAACGGAGCCGGCGACAGGCAGGGCGCTGCGTATTTATTCAACACAGCCGGCAATTACGATGTACACCGGAAATTTTTTAAACGGAGAGCAGGGAAAGAACGGCGATGTGTACAATAAACATTCTGCTGTGTGCCTTGAAACACAGCATATACCGGATTCGCCCAATCGTCCTGAATTCCCTTCCGTATGGGTGCATCCCGGCGAAGTATATCGGCACGAAACGCAGTGGCGCTTTACCGTTTAGCGGTAAGGAGTAAACAGCGCACAATTGGGAATAGATACTATCGGGGTTATAACGATACCGGATAAATGCTATACTTGATAAATGCTATACTTATAGTTGAGATTGATATAATAGAAACTGATCGAGCCTGTTATAGAATCGATACAAACAATATGACGATACATACATAAGAGAGGTGAGTTGATTATGGAAGTTCAGTTACAGGATCTTGTTGAAAAGATCAAGCAGGACGGTATTGCTTCTGCTGAACAGCAAGCTGCGGGTATCATTGCCGAAGCGGAAAAAAAGGCAAAGGCTATCGTTGCGGATGCGGAAAAAGAGGCTGAAACCTTGTTGAAGAAGACTGAAGTCGAATCCCAACGGTTTACAAACGCTTCGGAGGCTGCCGTTAAACAGGCTTGCCGCAATGCGCTCATCGCCTTTAGAGAAGGAGTTACCGCTTCTCTCGATGCCCTCATCAAAGCGGAAACCGCAGCGGCATATAACAGCGATGTACTCAAAACGCTGATTCCCGAAGCGGTAAAGGGTTGGATTAAAACAAACGAAGCCGATATTTCCGTTATTCTGTCCCCTGAAGATGCGCAAAAGCTGGAAAGCGCTTTGCTTGCTGCGTTTAAGAAAGAGGTTGAAAAAGGCATCGAGGTTAAATCCGATGCACAGCTTGCAGGCGGCTTTAGAATCGGGGTAAAGGACGGTTCGGCATACTATGATTTCTCTGCGGAATCAGTCGCCGATTTGTTCTCCGCCTATATCAGCTCACGCGCTGCACGCCTGTTGAAGGATGCGGTAAAGGAGTTATAAGGAGTGGCTTCATACTATTATTTGATGGCTCAGCTGCCGTCAATTATGCCGCACACCGACCCGCCGCTTTCTTACACGCAATTTAAAGAGCTTGCCCTGCGGTTTTTAGCTGAAAAAGATGCCGCTGTGCTGGAGTCTTTAACGCTTGTTCCGCCCCGTGAGGCTGTCCGTACGGCTTCTGCTGTGGTGAACGAATGGTATGCGTTTGAGCAGGAACTGCGGTTTGCGCTTGAACAAATGCGCGCTGCAAAGCTGAAACGGGATGAGCGGATTGCTCCTGCAGAAACACCTGCTTCCGCCTTTGATATCGGCGCTATTGTGCGCGGGGTTTCCAACATCGATGACCCCTTAGCGGCGGAACGGTATTTGCTGAATGCACGGCTTGCGGCAGCGGATCAGCTGCGGAAACTGCATTTTTACGACAGCGAAGCGGTTTTCGGCTATGGAATTGTATTACTGTTGAGCGAACGGGCTTCAAAATTTAAGATGGAAACCGGCCGCACAGAATATCACTCAATTTATACACAAATTCTCGGAGAAAAGATATGAGAGGAACGAAAGGAAAGGTAGTCGGTATTAACGGGAATATGGTCAGCGTTGAGTTTGACGGTCTGGTTACGTTAAACGAAGTTGGCTACGTCCATATCGGCGACACCAAATTGAAGAGCGAGATCATCCGTATACGCGGCTCCGTTGCTCAGATGCAGGTATTCGAAATTACCAAGGGTATCCGCGTCGGTGATGAAGTTGAGTTTACCGGCGATCTCTTGTCGGTTGAACTTGGGCCGGGGCTGCTCGGCAGAGTGTATGACGGTTTGCAGAACCCGCTCCCCGACCTTGCAGAAAAGGCGGGCTACTTTTTGGAGCGCGGTATCTATTTGAATGCGCTTTCTACCGAAGCAAAATGGGATTTTACACCGGTTGCACAGGTCGGCGATACACTCGTGCGCGGCGATGTGCTGGGAACGGTGCCGGAGGGGAATTTTACCCACCGGATTATGCTTCCTTTCGGTATGTACGGCACATACACGCTTTCTTCCATTAAACCGGCAGGACAGTACACCGTACACGAAACCATTGCGGAAGTAACCGATGAACGCGGTAAAAAGTATCCGCTTACGATGAGCTTCCGCTGGCCGGTAAAGCGTGCAATCGACTGCTATGCCGAACGGCTCAAGCCATCCGAAACGCTTGTTACCAAAATCCGCACCGTAGATACCTTCTTCCCGGTAGCAAAGGGCGGTACCTACTGTATTCCGGGACCGTTCGGTGCCGGTAAAACCGTTTTACAGCACGCAACCAGCCGTAACGCAGAGGTTGATATCGTTATCATCGCTGCCTGCGGTGAGCGCGCCGGTGAAGTTGTAGAAACCTTAAAAGAATTCCCTGAATTGATCGACCCCCGCACGGGACGCACCTTGATGGAGCGGACGGTTATCATTTGTAATACATCGTCGATGCCGGTTGCGGCGCGCGAGGCTTCGGTTTATACCGGCGTAACCCTTGCCGAATACTACCGCCAGATGGGGCTTGACGTTCTGCTCCTTGCAGACTCCACCAGCCGCTGGGCACAGGCTTTGCGCGAAATGTCCGGACGCTTGGAGGAAATCCCCGGTGAAGAAGCCTTCCCCGCCTACTTGGAATCCTACATTGCAGCGTTCTATGAGCGCGCCGGTATTGTCCGCTTAAAGGACGGCAGCAAAGGCTCTGTAACGATCGGCGGTACGGTTTCCCCCGCAGGCGGTAACTTTGAAGAGCCGGTTACGCAGGCGACGCTCAAAGTTGTCGGCGCATTCCACGGACTTTCCCGCGAACGCTCCGATGCCCGTAAATATCCCGCCATCCACCCGCTCGATTCATGGTCAAAATACCCGAGCGTACTCGGAACGGCGCAGGTGGAATACGGCAGAGGAATGCTCCGCCGCGGTACCGAGGTCGAACAGATGATGAAGGTTGTCGGTGAAGAAGGTACCAGTATGGAAGACTTTATCGTCTACTTGAAGGGCGACTTCCTCGACGCGGTTTATTTACAGCAAAACTCCTTCGATAAGGTTGACGATGCCGTTTCCGTAGAGCGTCAACGCTATATTTACAAACTGATCCTGCGCATATTGGGCTCTCAATTCTCCTTTAACACCAAGGATGAAGCCCGCGCATACTTTAACAAGCTGCGCCAGTCCTTTATCGACTATAACTATTCGCCGTGGGAATCGCCGGAATTTAAGAAGCACGAAGCAGCTATTACCGGAGCGCTTTCCGATAAAGCAACAGGGCTTGATGAAAAAGCGGCAAAACTCATAAAAGAAGCGGAGGCACATCATGAAGAAAGTGTACAGTAAGATTGAATCCATTAACGGTTCGGTTATAACCGTCAAGGCTGAAGATGTGTCCTACGGTGAGCTTGCGCAGGTTCAGACAAGCTTTGGCACCTCGCTCGCACAGGTCAATAAGCTGGATAGAGGGCTTGTTTCGCTACAGGTATTTGCAGGCGGACGCGGCGTTTCCACCGGTGATGAAGTTCGCTTCCTCGGTCGGGAAATGCAGGTAAGCTTTTCCGATGACTTACTCGGACGCATCTTTAACGGTTCAGGTGAGCCGCGCGACCAAGGCCCGATGCTCAAGGATAATATGGTAGAAATCGGCGGCCCGTCCGTAAACCCGTCCAAGCGTATTATGGCGAAGCGGATGATCAGAACCGGTATTCCGATGATCGACGTATTCAACACCCTCGTGGTTTCCCAGAAGCTGCCGATTTTCTCAAGCTCCGGTGAACCCTACAACGAACTGCTCGCACGTATCGCAATGCAGGCTGAGGTTGATGTCATCGTACTCGGCGGTATGGGGCTTAAATACGACGACTACCTCTATTTTAAGGACACGTTGGAAGAAGCAGGCGCGCTGAGCCGCACGGTGATGTTCGTACACACTGCCGCCGACCCGACGGTAGAATGTTTGATGATCCCTGATATGTGTCTTGCAGTCGGTGAGCAATTTGCACTCAAGGGCAAGGATGTCCTCGTTCTTTTAACCGATATGACCAACTTCGCCGATGCGATGAAGGAAATCGCCATTATACAGGAGCAGGTTCCGTCAAACCGCGGTTATCCCGGCGACCTTTACAGCCAGCTTGCCGCCCGCTACGAAAAGGCGGTTGACTTTGACGATGCAGGTTCGGTTACCGTTCTTGCCGTTACCACCATGCCCGGCGACGACGTAACGCACCCCGTGCCCGATAACACCGGATATATCACCGAAGGTCAGTTCTATCTTAAACACGGACGCATCGAACCGTTCGGAAGTCTTTCCCGTCTCAAGCAGAACGTCAACGGCAAAACCCGTGAAGATCACCGTGCGCTCATGGATAATATGATCAAGCTCTATGCTTCCTACAAGGACACGCTTGAGAAAAAGTCGATGGGCTTTATGATGAGCGAATGGGACGGCAAGCTGCTGAAATACGGTGAGCTTTTTGAATCCCGCATGATGGATTTGTCGGTAAACATTCCGCTTGAGGAAGCGCTCGATAACGGATGGAAGATTCTTTCGTCCTGCTTTACTCCTGAGGAAACCGGTATTAAGTCCGATTTGATCAAAACCTTCTGGCCCAAGGATGCGCAGAACAATCCCTCCGCGGATTAATGCGTTTCCTTCTATATTATAAGGAATAGCGATGGCTATTAAACTGACGAAAAACGAGCTGAAAAATCAAAAAGAATCGCTTAAGATGTTCCAGCGGTACTTGCCGACGCTTCAGCTTAAAAAACAGCAGCTGCAAACCGAAATCCGCACGATTGAGATGCATGCAAAAGAGGTTCGGCTGAACCGCGATGCGCTGCACAAGGAGTTTGAGCAGTGGATTGCCGTCTTCGGTGAAGCGGGAGTCTTTACGCCTGAAATTCTCAAGGTGAAAGAAGTGCGTACCTCGACGGGAAATATTGCCGGTGTTTCGATACCGGTGTTTTCCGGGGCAGATTTTGAACGCAGCCGTTACGATCTTTTTACAACGCCGCTTTGGCTCGACATTGCCTGCGACCGGATGGAGCGGGTTTTATCGCTCGATCTTGAAGCTCAAATCCTCGATGAACAGGTGGCACGGCTCAACAACGAACTGCGTACTACAACGCAGCGTGTCAACTTGTTTGAAAAGGTAAAGATACCGGAAACAAAGCGGAACATCAAAAAGATTTCTGTGTATCTGGGAGATCAGCAGGTAGCGGCGGTTGTGCGCGGGAAGATTTCCAAAAAGAACTTGGAAAAGAACGCTCCGGATGAGGAGGCAACAGCATGATTTTACCGATGAAAAAACTGACGCTCCTTGTGCTGGATTCTCAGAAAAAGGCGGCGTTAAAAACACTGCGGAACTTCGGTGCGGTGCATATCGAAAAGGAAGCCGCTTCAAGCGATACCTTGACGGAATTGCAGAACACGTATGCGAGAGTACAGCAAGCGGAAGCATTGATTACCGAATCGCAGCCGAAAAAAGCTGAAAAAACAAAGACTGAAACGCTCACGCTGAACCGGAATGACTTATTGCAGGCAGTTGATGAGATTCTTGAGCTTAAAGACCAAGAAGCAAATACACGGGCTGCTATCAATAAGCTGACCGGCGAGATCGAAACGTACGGTTCTTGGGGTGATTTTGATCCCGAAGATATACGCAGCTTTGAAGAAAATGACATCTATTTGACAATCGGTGAGCTTCCGGAAAAGTCATATACAGCATTGCCTGAAACCATTAAAACGGTACGGCTTGCAGGCGGCAGAAAAACAGTCCGCTTTGCGATAGTGTCAGAAACTGTTGATGTTCCTGCCGATTTGCCGTCCGATTTTAGTCCGCTTATTTTACCGGATATGCGGCTTTCGGCAATGCATACCGAAAGGGAACGGCTGCAAAAACAGCTGCCCTCATTCAAAGCAAAGATTGGGGCACGGACTGAATTGCTTGCGCCGTTAAAGGCAGAGGCAAAAAAGCTTGCAAAAGAGATTGAGTTTGAAACCGTCCATGCCGGTATGGAAGTAATCCCGCTTGAGGAAGATACGGCGGCTGCTTCCGGTACCGATAGCTCGGTAACGCTTGCCGCATCCGGCAACGCAGCTACTGCGGCGGTCGGTTCCGGTAATGCTGCAAACGGCATTGCCGGGACTGCCGCAAAAGAGCCGATACGGCTTGCACGGCTTTCCGGTTATATTCTTGCTGAAAAACAAGCGGATTTTGCAGGGCTTGCAAAGGCAAACGGCTGGGCATTTATTGCAGATGAGCCGGCTGAAGAAGATGCCGTTCCGACTGCAATGCGGCATAACCGGTTTGTACAGCTGCTTACCCCGCTGACGGACTTCCTCGGTACGGTACCGGGCTACCGCGAACCCGATATTTCGCTGTGGTTCCTGCTCTTTTTCGGTATCTTCTTTGCGATGATTTTTGGGGACGCAGGCTACGGCGGCATCCTCGTGATCTTGTCGCTCATCGGAATCGTCAAAGCAAAAGCGAAGGAGCAGCCCGCTCCGCTTGCCATGCAGATGTTCCTCTATCTCGGTGTCCTCACCGTTATCTGGGGAACGGCAACCTGCAACTGGTTCGGCATCTCGGTGGAGTACATCCCCGCATGGCTGAAAAACCTATCCATACCGGCTATCTCGAACGCGACTGAGGCGACTACCAGGAATGCCAACTTGATGCAGTTCTGTTTTACACTCGGGCTTATTCAGCTGACAATCGGACATCTTATCTCGATTGTGCGGAATATTCGTTCCCCGCAAATACTGGGGCACATTGGTTCGGTTGCAATGCTGTGCGGTATGTATGTCGTGGTGTTAAGCCTTGTTGTCAGCCGTGAGCGGTATCAGATTAATCAGCCGGTACTGATTGCGATCGGCTGCGGATTTGCGCTCAACTTTATTTTTTCAAATTATCAAACCGGTATCGGGCAGAGTATTGTTGACAGCCTTAAAAATATCATCACGATGTTCTTAGGGGTCGTAAACGTCTTTGCCGATATTATGAGCTATATCCGTCTTTGGGCAGTCGGGCTTGCAGGTTCTGCAATCAGCGCGACAGTCAACCAGATGGCGGGGCCGGCACTCGGCAGCTTCCTCATCTTTTTGGGTGTGCTGCTGTTATTCTTCGGACACGGTTTAAACTATATTATGAACGTACTTTCGGTCATCGTACACGGAGTGCGGCTTAATACATTAGAGTTTTCAAACCATGTCGGGCTAACGTGGGCAGGGTTCAAATACGAACCTTTTGCAGAATAATTAAATAAGAAGAACAACTTCTTATCGTGTAGATTATCAATTTGGAGGATTTCAATGAGTTTTGGTATGTTTGGTGCAGCAGCTGCACTCGGTATTTCGGCATTCGGATCGGCATTAGGGCTTGCTATCGCAGGACAGGGCACAATCGGAGCATGGAAGCGGTGTTATTTGAATAATAAACCGGCTCCCTTCATCCTCCTCGCATTTGCAGGCGCCCCGCTCACGCAGACTATTTACGGTTTCTTGCTGATGAACACAATGCTTACTTCAAAAGCGGATCCGTGGTTCCTGTTAGGTGTCGGTGTTGCGTGCGGTCTCGGTATTGCAGCTTCCGCTATTGCACAGGGCAAGGCTTCCGCAGCAGGTTCTGATGCGCTTGCGGAAACCGGTAAGGGCTTCGGCCAGTACATTACCGTTGTTGGTCTTTGCGAAACCGTCGCGTTGTTCGTTATGGTTTTCGGACTGATTAACTGCTAACAGTAATGCTCAAACGGATTTCGGCTTCTGCCGGAATCCGTTTTTTGTTTTAAACCCTCGCACAAATAAAAGAACTTATTTACCTCACTCTTTACCCATAAAAACTTCTTTCCACATATTTTTTTCACTTTTTTTCCAAAAACATAAAAATTATTAGCCGAAACGCCGTTGATGTCGCATAAAAGGGGCATGAACCTTATAAAATTTTATCACGGCATCAAGCGTATGCCGACCCTATTGTGTATGTTTGTTACCCTCTTCGGATGCGTTTCTACGCAAGTCCACGGGCAACAATCGCTTTTTGACCGGCTAACCAATGACCGTTTTATATTCGGTCTACAAAACGGCGAGGAATACGATATCGATGAATACTCCAATGAAGATTCCGGTGCCGAGACGGATGAACACAATTTCGATAAAGCTTCCGAAACCGGATCGGAAACAGGCGGCGGACAACAGACGGACGAATCAACTGAGCAGCAACCGGATAAAGCGCTTACCCAACAAACGGACGAATCGGTCAAACAACAAATAGACAAAGCAGATTCCTCATCGGACGTACAACAGAATGATAAGGCTGATGCAAAACACACAGCCCCGGAACGCGACTATTTTTTCCGATATGTACACAGTGTTCATAAAGGCGCCCGGATTTCTGCCGGACTCAGCGGACGCGGCTACATCGGTTATTTACAGCTTGAATCACCGATGCCCGTACCCTACTTTGAACTGTCGGTGAGGAATTTCGGTGTCGGGCTGTATCCGCTTGCAGCACTGCAATCTTCTTTTCCTAAAAAAAATATCCCGGCACTTTTCCTCGGTGCAGGAAGCCTCACCTTTGACAGTTTCTTAAAAGCAGCACATTTTACCGGCTTTTCAAAAACAAAAGCAAACTACGGCGGAGTCAAATTTCCGTGGGAACAGTTTATCGGTATCGGGAGCGGGCAAAAGGCTGTTCAATATGGGGTTGAAGTATACGGCAGCGGATGGAACGGAGGTTTTTTTGCAAGCCCCGAACCAAAGAAGCAGCGTATGCGGTACGGTCTTATAGGCGGCTGGCGTATGAATCAGAAAAAAGCTGATATCAACTTTGCCGTTCAATATCTTACCGCTTTTATGCCGGAATTGGTTAGGGAGGTAAAACCATCTTCCGCAGAGTCCTCAGGCATATATGGTGAAGATATCCGGCAGCGTTACCACACGCTTTTCGGTCTTAATGCTGTTTTTACTCATCCGATTGTCTCGTTTTCGACAACCGGTTTTTGCAGCTATGCGGCAGACAAAACCGTTTCCGGCGCAGTACAAGCCGAAATCGATGCTTGGTACCGGTATGCGGGTATACGAACCGGCGGCAGCTATACCGGAGCGCGCGCCGTCAACTGGGATGGGAAGCAGCAAAACGAACAGATTAGCGCTTTTATTCAGCCACACTTTAAGGTCGGTCTTTTCTCGCTGTCCGCGCTCTATGGGTTCAGTATGGAAGATAGAACAATGCTGCATAACGGAGGGCTTATTACACAGGTAAAACATGAAGTAATCCGTTGGAAGGCAAGCTGGGATTACCGCAATGAACTGCATACTATTAAAACGGAACTGATATGCATAAGCAAACCGAAATGGTTTAACGGCGTTCAATGGCTCCAAAAAGCAGCTGCCGGAGCTTCCGTTGAATTACAGGACAAAACCGCCAATCCGTTTATCTTAAAAAAGTATGCTATCCATATAAACGGTCATTTCTGCATTACCGACGGTGTTTTTTGCGGTATCGCTGGTTCGTTTTCCCAAGCAGTACGGAAGGAAGAAACCGAAAATGAACGTCTTATATACCTGCAAAGTCCCGTGTACGGCGGCGGCGTATATGTCAGTTTTAAGCGAGACGGTATCGGAAAGGTACACTCCGGCAAATTGGAAGTTTCGGTAAGAAATGAAAAGCCGTATTACGATGTTAAGCTTGTGTATCAGATTCGCGGAAAGTGAAAAGCCCTTGATACACGTATTACTGAGTTTTGCTGTATACATTTAAAAAGAAAATGATATAATAGCTCAATTTATGAAGGAAGCGTACCATACAATTTTTCTAAATAATAGAGGAGCACATATATGGGGGTATTTTTACTAGTAACGATAAAGCTGCTCATCGGCTTCTTTGCAATGGTAGTAATCATAAACATATCAGGAAAAGGAAATTTAGCGCCATCATCAGCCAGTGACCAAATTATAAACTATGTGTTCGGTGGAGTTATGGGAGGCGCTATTTACAACAGTAGTGTTCGAATACCTGATTTTATTGTTGTTTTGTGCATTTGGTGCGTCTTTGTTCTATCGATGAAATGGGTAAAGAAACGTAATCTAAAGGCTAAGCAGCTTATAGACGGCAAGGCGTTAATTATAATCGATGACGGCAAAATAGATATCACAAATTGCAAGAAGGCTCGGTTATCGGCTCACGATGTAGCGTTTAAACTTCGTACAAATGGCATTTACTCATCAAAGGCTGTAAAGAGAGCTTTAGTCGAACAAAACGGGCAGTTCATTATCATACAGGCTGGTGAAGAAAATCCCAAGTTTCCCATTATTACGGATGGTCAGGTACAAAGTGATATTCTTAAAGTAATCGGGAAGGATGAAGAATGGCTTCTTGATGAACTAAAAAAGCAAGGTATAGGTGCATATAGCGACGTATTTTTAGGAGAATACGTGGACAAAACTTTGATAGTAACTCCGTATCAATAACGACAAGCTATGCCCTTAAAGAAATAAGAATTTTACCGTTTGCCGTATCTCACAAAAGATATATTAATTTACGATAATCAGCATTGCTCCGCTATCTTCTGAGCGGCGGCAGCGCAATCCAAGCCGGTCGTATCGATGATAAGGTTGCAGCTCCTGTGGTACAGTTCGGTGCGGCGCGTATACAATTCGGTAAACAGATGCCGAGCTTCCGCTTTTTGATCGGCAGGTAGAAAGCGTAAGAAAGCCGGATAATACCCTGTTTGCAGTGCATCGCGCGTCAGGCGTTCAAAAAGTACCGCTTCCGTTGCATAGAGGAATACCCGCAGCGGTATCGCCGCAACGATGGCAGACGCTTCGACATTATCGCAGATGCCGCCGCCCGCTGCAATGACAGCACAGTTTTCTACGGTTGCCCCCTGCCGTTTCTCAGCGGAGCCGTCGGTTGGCAGGGGCAAAGGTGTAGAGTGCCGCAACGGCTCGTCTGCAAAGGCACCCCAACCGCAGTCATGTAGAGCGCAGCATTCACGCAGGGCAACAGCTTCCGCAGCATGTAATGCGGATACCCCTCCTTGACGGCAAAGCTCCCGCGGCGTTAAACCGGTACGAACGCGGATAACTTCATCGGTGTCGTAAAAAGAGCAGCCGAGCTGTTCGGCAAGGAGTCTCCCTACGGAAGTCTTTCCTGAACGGCTCAAGCCTAAAAGTATCATGAAGTTCACGATAGCGGCAGTGCTAGGCACTTAACGGATGCGGTGAAGGACAATCGGGTTCGGGCGGTGTGATAAAGTGCAACAGCATTTTCAGCTTTTTAATCGCAGCGGGGAGCGCAATCCGCAGCGGACGGGGATGCGTATCATCAGGGTTCAGCGCCAAAAGACTTGACGAAGCGGCGCCCATATACGGCGGAACAGCACCGAATAATCGCATCATCTCCTCTTCTCCATATTGCCGTCCCGTTTGAACATCTTGCACCGTACCTGTCCCGTTGACAGGGGTACCGGAAATTCTGCCTGCTGCGTTACCGGCAACTACGGAAGGCTCCATATACCGGCACGGCTTCCAGCGGATACACCTGTCTTTACCGTGATCACCGGAAAAACCGAATAACCGGCATATCAGACACCGTCCGCCGTACACCGTGCAGTGATACGGGCTTTCGGGGTCAAACAGAACGCAGCCGTCGCCTCCGATAGAAGCATCACTGTCAGCTTCGGCGATGCGGTCTGCCCGCTCGCTCTGATTTTCCAGCATCCATGCTGCGAGATACAGCGCTTCAGCCTCATATACTTCAGGTTCAAAATGAACACAACAACTACCGCAGCCGTCAGGGCATTGCATGGGGCTCTTTGCCTTCCATATTTTTTGATCTGCGTCTATATCATTATACAACGAATCAACTGCCGTCAAAATATCATAGATCACAGTACCCGCAAATTTTTCCGCTTCTTTTATCATATCGTAAATTCTTTTACCTTATTCGCCAATATTTCGATACTTTCTTTATTTTTTTGCACCAGATCATTTACTTCTACAACGGCATTATTTATTTGAATAGCACCGGCAGACATCTCATCCATGCTGTTGGTAATAACCTGAGTCAATCCATCCAGTTTATTCATCTCCCGTGCAACTTCTCCGCTGCCCGAAAGCATTTCCGATGAACCGGCTTGTACCGTATTCGTAGTAATATTGATATCTTTAATCGCTGCCAATACTTCTTTATTCGCATTCATCTGATCTTGCATGGAACGCGTAATAAAGTCTTCCTGATCGGAAATTCTGGTCGCAAGTTCATATACCTTATCAAAGGTCTGTTCGGCACCGTTACCGGCAGCTATCAGCGTACGAATAATTTCAATAGATTCTTTCAGAACACCGCCGATTTGCTTTCCCTGTGCATTTGATTCTTCCGCAAGTTTACGGATTTCATCGGCAACAACCGCAAAACCTTTTCCGGTTTCTCCCGCATGGGCGGCTTCGATAGCGGCATTCATTGCAAGCAGGTTTGTCTGGCTTGCAATATTCTGAATGATCACACTTGCCTCCAAAAGCGAATCGGAGCGCTCCGCTATTTGCTGAACTACCGAGTTTGCCGTCTTAGCGCCGTTCTTCCCATCAAGAGTCATCGAATACATCTCTTTTATCAAATCATTATTTTTTTCAAGCGTTTGCGTAATAGTAACAATATTTGCAGCCATTTCTTCAACTGCAGAAGAAGAGTGCGCAACTGAATTTGCTTGTACTGTAATCTCTTTATCCAGTTCTTGAATTTGTGCAATAATATTTTCAACTACATTGCCGGTTTTTTGAACACTTGAAGCCTGGGTTTTTGCTTGCCGCTTAATACTTTCCACATTTGCGCTGATTTCGTTTATTGCACTTGCCGTTTCGGACATATTATTGTAGAGATCATCTCCCACATGCTGCATTGCCTTCGATTCATGGATAAGCGAATTAATCATACCGGCAACCTTATCCATTGTCGTATTAAAATCGATCATCAGACGGCCGATTTCATCATTTTTCTTAATGTAAAACCGTCCGGTCAGATCGCCGGATGCCATTTTTGCAAAGATAAGCTGCAGCTTTCGGAAATATCCTTTTACACGTTTTGAGAACCAGAAAATAAGCCAGAAAAATATAATCAGCATCCCCGTTCCCACTGCGGCCATACTGATAACGATTCGGTAAAAACTTTCCAATATCTCACTATTTTGCATCAATATCGCTATTTTCCATCCCAATTCATCAATAGCAAAAACCCGTACCCGCCACTGAATATTATCGATCGTAACAACTTTCGTTTCGATGCCGATATCTTGAAAATGTTTAAGGTATTGATTAACGGTACTATCCAGCTTTGTAAACACTAAATCCCGATGCATCGGATCGGCTAAAATAGTCCCGTCATTTTGGAACAACATTACATATCCTGTCTTGCCGACTTTTATCGAATCGATAAATGAAGTAAGCTGCTCAAGTTTTACCTCAAGCCCCAGATTTCCGATAAAACGTCCTTCCGGCGATAATACTTGTCTGGAAAAACAGATAACAGGTGCACCTATCGTTGACATATATGCAGGCGTCACAATCGTATCACCACCAGCAGCTTCCGCTTGTTGATACCATATACGCTTTCGCGGATCAAATCCCGCGCTGACGGTATCATCCCACGAACTGGCAAACCCGCCCCATTTTGACCCAAAAAAAACTTCCGCAATATCGGAATATCCGTTATAGATACGCTTAAACAGCGTTACCATCTCTTGCTCTATTTCGCCCTTCGACACATTTTTTAGTATCATATTCTGCTTTGTAGCCGTATAATTATTGAGGCTGGTATCAGCAACTTGCACGGTAGGATGCTCTGCAAGCATTTTTGCCGTATTTTTATTGTTTTCCATAAACAGCATAATTGTTTGCTCTATAAGAGAAAACTGCTGAGATGAAGTTCGATCGTATTGTTTTATATTAACCTGATATAGTTGAAACCCGATTATGGCACAGGCGCATATTATTACAATACACAGCGTAATGACACCGCTCAGCAAAATTTTAGTACGCAGAGACATATTCTTTTTTTTAGTATCCATTATTTCTCCTTAAATAATTAAAGAATGCTTACAGGAAGAAGCCTATTTGCCAAATAATCCACGCTGTCCTGCTTTAATCCATTTGCCGGGCATACGCGACAACGCAGGCTGGTTTATTTGTGCAGCCAGCCATTCGGTATAAAGCGCATTATCTTCTCCCTCAAGGCGAACAAGCATTGTTTGCAAAAGAGCATTTTCTTCCTGTGCAAGTGTTGCTACACTTGCCTCCGCCATCCTGACAAATGCCCCGGACGCAGCGGCAACCGGTATATTCCCGCATGAAGGAGAGACATCTCGATGTACAAATATTAATTTCCCCGATTTTTTATGAATAAAATACCGCATAAAAGTGTAGGCCAACTGTATATTTGCAGTAATCAATTCGGTAACGATCTTGTCGGCATGCAATACACCGGTATTGGAATATAATTCGGTATATGCCGGTGCATCAAAGATCAGCAGTGCAGTTTCAATATTTAACTGTAACGTTTTAAATTGGAGCGGTAAAGATTGAAGCGAAAATACGGATTGGCGGTTCCATAATAACACAGGACCTATCGCATTCTCCGTTTTTTTATCTTTTGTTCGTTCGGCATCGGAAATAACGATTACACGCTGCCCCTGTACCCGTAAAAAATCAGCTAAGCTTAACGAAAAATTTAAGCGATCGTCTGTTATCATTATATCAGTACTCATAGCTACCAGTATATACCGAATAAATAAAAATTAAAATAGCGGAACCGCCTTTTTACCCGCACCCTCTATTCGATTAAGGTTGCCTCCACCATATAGCGGAAAGAATCACCTTCAGCAGAATATTCTTTTTTTTCAATAATAAAAATGAGAGACCGGGAGGTGTCATCCATCAATATCTTCTTAACAGCATAATTTTTAACACCGCTTCTGACATAATCGGGACGGCCAACCTCTTTTTTTACCTTAGTTCCGTTCGGTTTTGTTTTTTCTACCGTTAAATAAAATGAGCTTTCTGTTTTTGATTTTTGCGTTGTATTCAGCACAACCGTATATTCATCACTTGTTTGGAAGTCGCGGAAAAATAGAGTCTGATTCCCTTCCGTCGATTCTGTCTGCGCATAAAGAACCCGTCCCTGCCGGATTTCGGAAATACCCCATTTACTCAAGGAAACTTGCGCTCTATTCTGTAATGCAAGAAAAGTCGCTTTACTCTCTTTGCCTTCCGTTTGCTTTGAGGGAGATGTCCTGAAAATACCGTTAGGGAGAAAGGTATTGGCACCTACATCGACAGCATAAATTTCAGCATACGCACGGTAGGTCTTATCCTGTAAACCGTGCTGACCGAATGCAAACTTTGTTCCATCAGCTGAAAAACCTAAATTAACAAAGTTTGCAATATCTCCTGCATAAACGGCAGCAGAAAAGACTGCCATGATCATTATCATATAAAGTTTCCGCATAACAACTCCTGTGCATGAAGAATCCGTAAATTACGTTTCTATACCTTTATCGGAATATAAAATGCAAACTTTAAAGAGGGAAAGCCAAAACAGGGAACCTCTAAAAAATTCGTTCTTTCAGTGTTAATTATGCATTACCTACTCTGATTTCGCCAGACTTTAAGCTGCTCCTGTATCAACTCTTTACTTTCTTCCAAAACTTTCAGCTGGGCTTCCTTTGTAGTAGGCGTCGGATATATTTTTAAGATTTTAACGCGATACGAACCGCCGCGCAGGTTGGTTGCAAGCCGTGTTATCGAAGAGATATTCCATCCGCCGTCAACGGCAGCAACAACCACCGGCATCGGCGCCTTGGATAAAAACCGCCGGAATCCCGCCGAATGAAAGGTTCCGACTGTACCATCCTTCGAGCGGGTTCCTTCCGGAAATAAAATCGGTATCCAATTGTTGCGCACCACCCGTTGTGCAAATGAATCCATTGCCTGCATCGCTTGGCTGGGACTACCGGTACGCCGTACCAGACAATGCTCGTCGCTTTTCAGCATAACGGAAACCAATGGGACATGGTCTGCAAGTTCTTTCTTTGCGACAAAGCGAACCCGCTTTCCGCCGAGATAGTTCATATACACAACAATATCCAAAATGCTTTGATGGTTGGAAATCAATAAATACTGTTCCGGCAGCTGCGGCACAAGCGCATAGTCGCCCTTAAAGCGGAAGTTTAGATAAGTAGAAAAAATTGAAAAAATACGGTGAGCAACAACGGTTGAAATATGCGCATTGATTTTTTTACACCACGGCCGATATACGGCATAAGCAATACGGTTTAATAACGCCCATCCTGCTATTGTGTTGATACAGCATACTATGCAAAAAATTCCAAGCATGGGAACTCCGTCAATACAAAAAATTTTCAATAGTATATACTATTTCTTGCAAAGATGCAAAGCATTGTTTTGTCGGAGGAATACTATCGATAAAGATCCTTCCGTACTGTTTAACGAGTGCACGTTTATCAAGCAGCGTTACAATACCGCGGTCGGTCTGTGAGCGCATCAGGCGGCCAAAGCCTTGCCGGAACTGCACGACTGCTTCGGGGACGCTTAACTGCATAAACGAACTGCCTCCCCTTTTTTCGATGGCATCCGCACGGGCGCGGAAAAGCGGCGCACTCGGCACGGCAAAGGGCAGTTTTACCAAAATGACATGGCTAAGCGCCTCTCCCGGTACGTCGATGCCTGCCCAAAATGAGGCCGTTGCGAATAAGCTGCTGTCGATATGTTCTTTAAAAGTTTGCAAGAGGCGGCTGCGATCGTCTTCACCCTGCTGCAATAGCTCCATGCCAGGCAGTTCCTTGCGGGCGTATGCGCACGTTTGTTTTAACGACTCATAAGAGGTAAACAGGACAAGTGTTTTTCCTCCGGTCATTTCAATCAATTTGGTAACGGCGGTGTTCACGAACTGCTGAAACTGCTCGTCGTCGGGAGCAGGCGCATCCGTCGGGATATTCAAAAGAACGTTTTTATCGTACGGGAAAGGCGATTCAAAGGTACCGGTGCGCACCGGTTTGTCGGAAAAAGGATGCAGACCGACCCTGCCCAGCCAATACGAAAAGCTCGTGCCGATTTTCAGCGTTGCGGAAAGGGCAATGACGGTGTCGAAGGGCGTGAACACCGCCTGCCTCAACAAACCCGACATATCCACCGGCGTTTGATTAAAGTAAGGAACTTCTCCCGCAGGACTTTGGTATTTTTCTATCCAAAAGACGTAATCGGGCAACTCCTTCCAGCGGAAAAAGTTTTCGAGGGTTTCGGAAATATCTTGCAGCCGGTGCAGCGCAAGCGAGCCTTCCCGCACCGCTTCTTCATACGGAGAGCCTTCGTCCGGTTCGGCATTAGTAATCAGCACCGCGAGCTTGACATTGAGGATATTCAGCTCTGCATAAAAATCTTTGCACGCGGCAAGCAACGCCGCCGTCTTTGATGCCGGCACTTGAGTAAAACTGAGGCTACTCACATTTCCGCAAAACGAAAGCGCCTGTGCTTCCAGTGCGGAATAGGCCGCTTGCGTTTTTGCAAGAGCCGCGATAATAGCAGGCATCAACTCGGCTTTAGTCGAAACCGCGGTGATTTTTTCGATACAGCCCGCGGCTTTTCCTTTTTTAGTGCGGGAAAGCGTTGTAATACAGCGGGTTAAATCATAGCGGGAAAAGGTACGGGAAAAAAATCCGCTTGCCGCCTCTTCAATCGTGTGCGCCTCGTCAAAGATGATTGCGTTAAAGGACGGCAGAACCGCGGTTGCAGCATACCCCGCTCCTTCTTTTCTGCTGGCAAGATCGGCAAAGAGCAGATGGTGATTGACAATTAAAAGCGCCGCCTTTTCCGCTTTTTTGCGCAGCTTCATCACAAAGCAGTCGGTGTAAAAAGGACAACGCTGCCCAAGACAGTTATCCGATTCGGAGCAAATCTTTGACCACAGCCCTGCGGCGGGCATAAACGGGAGTTCGGATCGGGCGCCGTCTTTGCTTGTTTGCGCCCATTTTTGGATAGCAGCCAGCTCTTCCGCTTCCTGACTAAAGAGATCAGGTTCCTGTATTGTCTGCATAAGCCGCCGCAAACAGAGGTAATTCTGCCGTCCTTTAATAAGCACCGCCTGAGGCTGTTCCGATTGCTCGCCGCATACACCGAGTATTTTTAAGGCGTCGGGAACATCCTTATCGATGAGCTGATGTTGTAAATTGATGGTACCGGTGGAGATGACAATACGGACTTTATTAGCAAGCGCCCATTCAAAGGCAGGCAGCAAGTATGCCAAACTCTTGCCGACACCGGTTCCCGCTTCAAAAACGCCGATTGTACTGTCGTTAAAACAATGGGTTATTGCGCGGGTCAGATCAAGTTGCGGAGGGCGCTCTTCATAGTGATCAAAAAAAGAAGCAAAGCTGCCGGTTTCTTCAAGATAGCCTGCTATTTTATCGGCATTCAGGCGGTGATATACACGTTCCTCCGCTTCATCTTCGTAATGCATGAGGGCTTAATCGCGCAGCCATTCAACTGCTGCAGTACCGTAGTTCACACTGATAATGGCCGTTTCATTATATTGTATCTGCGCATCGACCTTTGTGCCTGAAAGAATTTTTTTATCGGGGGATACCAAAAAGCGCCATTGGGGCGGATTGGTTTTTTGCACTGCCTGACGGGCAATTTCATCGGGTAAATTGAGGAACTGGCGGGGCTGCAAACTGCCTTTTTGAGTTACCAGCAGGTATCCGTTATCTATTTTTAAATCGAGCGAAACAGACACGCCGCTTGAAAACACCGCCATACCGCGGCCGCCGCGTAATATCATCACACGGTCAAGACCGGGTTCTCCTTTCCATGAACCGGCAAGCGAATCGACGGTCTCGATGTATCCGAATTCCGTGTCTTGTTCATTTTGCGGCGTCGAAATTGCAAGACTATCCAAGGGTATCGAAAAATCAAAGAGATTGAACACCAACAGTCGTGAATCAAGCAGGATTTTGTTGATATTACCGTATACTTTCGAAATGATACGGGTAAATTGATCTTTTCGTCCCTTTAACACGAGCTCAAGCTTGATTCCTTCAGGAACTTCTTCCAATACCCCGAAGAAAATATATTCAATAGCCGGATTTTTAGGAAAATCAACCGGCACGGACTCATTACGCACATCGAAGATAGTATATGTTTTAAGTTCTTTAATAAAAGAAAAGACAAGATTATCGACCGTCTGAGCCGTTTGCTCAGGCATTTCAGGCGCTTGTAATTGATACACTGCAACACCCGGCAGCGCAGAAAGCGCCGGCGGCAGACTGATGAGCAGCAGGAGGGCTATGTATAGAGTTTTTTTTCTTCCGTGTTTCATGCTTGTCATCACCTGTTTTTTAGGTGCAGTTCCCGTTGCATATCCCGCTTAATATCCCGCTCCTTTATGTCTGCCCGTTTATCAAACTGCTTTTTACCCTTACAGATGCCGAGTATGACCTTAATCCGTCCCCGCTTTAAGTAAAACTCAAGAGGAATAAGCGTATAGCCCTTTTCCTCCGTTTTTCGGGTTAATCGTTTAATTTCATCTTTATGCAGCAGCAGTTTCTTAGGACGGTCGGGATCATGGTTAAAGATTGAAGAATACACATATTCCGAAATATGAAAATTTTTCAACCACACCTCATTCCGTATAATTTCGGCAAACGAATCGGGGAATGAAATACACCCGTCCCTTACCGATTTTATTTCGGTACCTTGCAGCGCAATCCCGCATTCTATTGTTTCTTCGATAGAATAGTCAAAATGCGCTTTTTTATTCTTTGCGATAATTTTTATCGGCTCTCCGTCCATTAAACTCATTATATTCATCTTAAAATACTTGTCAACGTAGAGACAAAATGGTACTGTAGTGACAAAAGATATTCCGATATCATTATTCAAATACATAGCATCACCGGTAGAATAGGTTTTTTATGTTTTTTCAACGGTACAAATTTACTTCATATACTGAACGGCGGGAAAAGCGGTTTAAAATTATCCGGATCGCTTTTATTGTTTTCTTACTTTTTATACTGTATCAGCTTATCAACTCGTATATTATCGCCGCGTACCGAATTCAAGCGGATACAATGCAGCCGACTTTTTCCTCCGGGGATATGATTATTACCGCTCCTTTTTATTCCTCCCAAAAAGATATTGAACGGGGTACGCTCGTAACGGTCGAACCGATTGAACGGCCTCATCAAAACTTTTTTGAAAAAACGGTACAAAAAATCGTTGCCTTTTTTACCTTCCAGCTGGTTAATCCCTTTGCAGCTAATCAGCCGTCGCAAGCAAAACCTTTTATCCGGCGCGTTGTCGGCATCCCCGGCGATACAATATATATGGAAGATTTTGTACTGCATATTAAAACAAAGAACGGCGGACATTTCTTAACCGAGTTTGAAGTAACGGAAAACGACTATAACGTCAAAAGCGAAAATCTACCGGAGAACTGGGATACGTCACTGCCGTTCTCAGGCGCTTATCCCGAAATTACGCTCAAGGAAGGGGAATACTTTGTATTGTGCGACAACCGAATCGCCTCAAGTGATTCCCGCCTCTGGGGACCGTTACAGGCGGCAACACAGATTAAGGGACGCATCCTAATGCGGTATTGGCCGTTTTCCCGTATTGCTTTTTTCTAAGCCGAAACCATACCCGTGAAGCCGTCAGGTCTTTACATTCACATTCCATTCTGCACACAAAAATGCCGCTATTGCGATTTTTATTCGATAACACAAAAGGCGGGCTTTGCCCCTTATCATCCCAATCCTCAATTTATCGAGCGGCTCCTGTACGATGTCCGTTTTTTTAAAGAACGCTCTGCTATTGAAGCATGGAAAACCGTCTATATCGGCGGCGGTACACCTTCGCTGCTGCACCCCGATGATATTAGCACCCTCGCGGCCGGTATCCGTAAAGAGCAACATCTGCCCGTTCAAGAATTTACGATAGAAGCAAATCCCGAAGATATTCATCCCGAATGGCTTGCAGCTTGCAGCGAAGGCGGCATCAACCGGCTTTCCATCGGCGTACAGACTTTTGATAACGATGTATTGGCCGTAAACGGACGCCGCGGTTCAAAAGAAAAAACGATAACAGCGTTGAATACGATAAAAAGCCGATGGCACGGCGAACTTTCCTGTGATTTAATTGCGGGATTGACCGGACAGACCGCGGCGAGCCTTTCCGGCGATGTGCAGCGGCTAATAGACTACCGCATCGATCACCTCTCCCTCTACGGACTGTGCAGCGAAGCGCCGCTTCCGGAAGCCCGTGAAGATTTTATTTCCGACCTGTTACAGCAAAACATCGAACTTTTAGCCGAAAACGGATACATCCGGTATGAGGTGTCGAATTTTTCGTATCAGGATAAGCACCGTTCCCTTCATAACCAAATCTATTGGAATATGGAACCATACGCCGGCATCGGCCCGGCTGCATGCGGAACTCTGATGCATGAAGATAGCGGCGGAAAATTTATCGCAGCGGAGCGTTTTGAAGGAATCAAAGATATCGGCAAATGGATGACCGCAGCCGACCGAATTTCGGTATATCCGTGTGAGCATATCGACCGGAATATCTTTTTAGAAGAGGTTCTGCTGATGGGTTTCCGGCTTTCGGAAGGGATTAACCGGCCGGCATTTGCACGGCGGTTCGGCACGGATATTACCGCCTTTATCGGCAATACCCTCAGCCTCTGGGAAAAACGCAGGCAATGCCGCATCGAGACCGATCGGGTTTACCTTACGGAAGAAGGTCTGCTTTTTCTCAACCGCTTTTTAATCGATGCGCTGTCGGAACTGGATACAAAAGCACAATACCCTGCCGGAAAGCCTCTTGACCTCGACGGTTAATCATTGTTATTCTATGAGCTATGACAGAAGCGGATAAAATAGCGCTGATAGATTTGGATGAAGAAGATTACGATACGGTTTTAGCTGAGGATATCGTCTTTGACGGGATCATTAAGTTTGAAAAGCCCTTTATGATAAAGGGTGCCGTACAAGGAACCATTCAATCTTCAAGCGATTTAATGATCAGTGAATATGCAAAAGTAAAGGCAAAGATAAACGCAGACCGCGTTATTATTAAAGGCGAGGTCATCGGTAATGTTACCGCTACCACCTCCGTACATGTATTTGCCTCAGGGAAATTAACCGGCGATGTAACAGCTCCCGAAGTAATACTGGATAGCGGTTGTTTTTTTAGCGGAATTTGTACGATGAATCGGCACTAGAGGTTATAAGAACGTGTTTGCTCTCTGCAAAAGATTTCCGGCAGGAATCGCATTAGGTTTTTTAACGCTCTTTTTTCCCTATTATATTTATGCACAAAAGGGTGATGATGCGCTGGTATTATATCGTGAAGGCCGCTATAAAGAATCCGCATCGGTGTGTTTAAACGAAATAGAACGGATGCCCCGCAATATCGACAGCTATGTTGTACTGACATGGGCGCTGCTTGCCGACGAGCGCTATCAGGAAGCGGCCGACTGGACAGTTAAAGGACGGGAAGTTTCGCAATATGATCCGCGGCTTATTGAAAGCCATGCGCAAGCGCTCTATCACCTTGGAAGGAACGAAGAGAGCCTGCATCTTTTTGAAGATTATATTGCGTATGCGCCTAACGGTACGAAGGTAAGCGGCGTGTATTATCATATCGGAGAATTGTATTTGCGCATGGCAAAATATCGCCATGCCGATATAGCCTTTTCTACCGCTATCAGGTTGGAACCGCTCAATAGCGTGTGGTGGACGAGGCTTGCGTACTCGCGGGAACAGGCAAAGGAATACCGGGCAGCATTGGAGGCGTATTCGTCTGCATTGCAGCTGAACAAAAATTCAACCGATGCTCAAAAAGGTTATGAACGCGTACTGCACCGCTTTTAACCCGCCGCAGCGTTCTCCTCTTTCTTAACTTCTCATTGTAGGTTTTCTTCATTAATATGAATATTCAATTATGTTCAATACGGATTGAAACGCTTGGATGCAGGCTTAATCAAACGGAGGCTGAGTCCTTTGCCGCGCTGTGTACCGATGCGGGATTTTCCATCTATACCGATCATGCCGATTATGCCGGATACGCCGGTACAACGCCTGCCGACACTTCAACGATAACAGCCCCGGAAGCCGCGGCTCCCATCCGGTTATCTTCCGCGCTGCCGCCCGAACAGACGGTTCTCTGTTTTGTCAATACATGCACCGTAACCGGCAAAGCAGAACAAAAGGCGCGCCGGCTGATCAGATTACTGGTGAAGACACACCCCCATGCCGTTATTCTGGTAACAGGCTGCTATGCGCAACTGGAAGCCGCGGAAATAGAAGCGCTGCACCCCCATATACTCGCGTTTCCCGGACAACAGAAAGATTTATTAACCGAAATACCGGCATACCTTGCAAAATTGGTAGCCGACAGCGCTTACTTTGACACGGCCTTTTTTCTAAGCGCAGTGCGCGCCTACCTTACCCGTTTGACGGACAAAGCTCCGCAGCATACACAGAACAAACCGGTACAAAACTCATCAGTACAAAACATATCCATACGCGGCATACGGGAGAACCAGCTATTCGCACTCAGCTCCCCGCATTTTTTATTCCACTCACGCGCACTACTGAAAATTCAGGACGGCTGTAACGATGCCTGTGCTTATTGCAGGATACGGCTTGCACGGGGTAAATCCGTGTCGCTGCCTGCCGCCGAAGTCCTCGAACGGCTTCGCTGTATAGAAGAAACCGGTGCTCGTGAAGTAACGCTGACGGGCGTGAACCTATCGCAGTACCGGAGCGAAGCCGGAGACTTTGCCGATATACTCAAACTCATACTCGAAAACACTGAGATGCGTATCCGCATTTCGAGTCTTTATCCCGACAGGATAGATGAGGTGCTTGTCCCGCTGCTGGCACATCCGCAGATTTGCCCCCACTTCCACCTTTCCGTACAATCGGGCAGCGATACCGTCCTTAAAGCGATGCACCGAGGCTATAGGAAAGCAACCATATATCAAGCCGTTTCCGAACTCCGCCGCGTAAAGAATAATCCGTTTATCGGTGCGGATATCATCGCCGGTTTCCCCGGTGAAACGGAAGCTGATTTTGAGGAAACCTACCGGATGTGCTTTGAACTTGAGTTTGCAGGAATACATGCCTTTCCCTTTTCCGCCCGCCCGGGAACAGAGGCGTGGAAAATGCAGCCAAAAGTACCTGAACGGATTGCAGGTCAACGGATGAAAAAGCTGAACGAACTTGCGGAAACGCAATCCGCATCATATTTACAGGCATGGGATGGAAAACTGATATGTGGGGTTGTCGAAACGCCGCGCAACGGACAGCAAACCGTTATCACGGAAAACTATCTTTCGTTGCCTTTAATACAGGATTCTTTACAAGCCGGAACCGATTTACACGGCGGCGAATATATCCGTGTACGAGTGCAGGGAAAGAATGCCGTACTAACGGAAATCATCTCCGGCCCGCACAGCTAACCGAACCGAAACAACCTCACATCATTTTGATGGGTAATAGGTAATGGTATCGATGGGCATCTGTAAAAAACGAAGTTTCCGAACAGGTCTATTCTAATATTAATCGTTAGTATTCTACGAAACAGTATAGGATGTTCTACCTCAATCGGAATTTATTATGCCCCAAACGGGTATTGTTGAGGAATCGTATAAAGAATGAGTAAAGACTATTTCTCTACTACGGAAAGCGTTATTTTATTGTAAGCGTCCTTTTTATCGTTCGGGTGCGGTTCCAAGCCTATCACTGTAATATCCTCCCGACCAGGTCCATAAACCCAAAAAATTCTTTCAGCCGCTGGTTTGTTATTTTCCACATAGGATTCCCAAACTTTCAGATTATATCGTTTTGTAAGTGCCTCAATATCATGTGTACAAAGGCTTGGATACCTTGGGTCAGTAGAAAGTTTCTTAAAGCAACTGACAAGTTTTTTAAATAATTCAATCTCTTTTTTACTTGCGCTTTTAGCTTTGATTTTTTGCTCTAAATTGTCCCAAAATTGTTTCATTTCAGGAACACCCATTCTGATGTTGAACATTATTCAATATCTGTATAAGAGGAGAGACTCAGAGGCGCTGATACATTGCCTGTTTTAAAATTATCCACACTGGAATCCAACATAGAAAGAGAATTCTGAGAAATTTGAAATGGTTTTGTTAATTCCCGAGGTTCCAACACAATTTTTCCATCTTCATATTCTTCAATATGAAAATATTCATAAATTGTATTGCGCAACGTAATTCTTTTCTTTGAGTCTACCTTTGCATTATATGATCTGACCGCTGCTGCCTGCATAGTATGCCTCCAAATAGTGGGATTTCCCACCCACACTATAAAATATAAGCCTAGAAAAAACAAGTCGCCGTTGACCCGTTCTATTCTGAAAGTAATATCCGCTATCTTGAAAATATTGTGCGTGATATAAAAGAGGGAAAGGCTCATTTTGCCGAGCATGAGTTGATTGAGGCAGAGTAATGCGGCTATTATGGGAAGATAGGGCATGGGATGATTATTTATATTGGCAGGCACAGGATAAGAAGACACTGAAAAAAATAAACGGGCTTATCAAAGATATTCAGCGACGTACTTTTGAGGAGATAGATAAGCCGGAATCCCTAAAGGGAAATTTAAGCGGTATTAGGGCGTTCTACCCCAATCGGAATTTATTATGCCCCAAACAGATATTGTTATATTTATCAATTAATTTGACAATAATCCCATCCTTCGAATCAGAGTACCAGGGGGTATGTTTATGAAAAGCTCTGTAAAAAAACAATCAATATATGCTATAATACCACCCGGAGGCAGCAAAATGTTTGCAATAACTGGGATTATTCAGGGAAACACCATTCTTACAGATTATACTTCGCTTGAATATTATAATGGCAGAAAAGTAATAATAACCGTTTTGGAAGATGAAAAGCCATATCATACCGTTTCTGATGAAAAACTTTTTGCAATTTCCGATTTTCTCATTGATCAGAATAAGCAAGCGTATCAGGAATTAGCTAAATGATTTTCTTTGAGTATGAACAAGTAGTAAAAATCCACAGGTCTCTTATCGAAAAGACAGGCGGTATGGATGGTATACGTGACGCGCAGCTTTTGGATTCAGCATTGAAAACACCATTTCAAACTTTTGGCGGGAACAATCTTTATCCTGATATTTTAGACAAGGCTTCGCAGCTGTGCTACTCTTTGATTGAGAATCACCCTTTTATAGATGGAAACAAAAGAATCGGCGTACATTTAATGTTGCTTTTTTTAAAGTTGAATAATATTGAAGTAAATTATTCACAACAATAATTGATTGATTTTGGTTTAGACATTGCTTCGGGGAAAATGTCTAAAAATGACATAAAAGGATGGATTATTGAGCATAGAAAATAATTAGCCTCCCCCCGCAGCAGCAACCTCGTATGCAGAACTGCGGAGGAAGAGTAACTCACAGCCTTATGCCTTTACAATAGGCACCCATAGCTCCATCGTGTAATTCTTGCTGTACATATCTCCTTCCGAATATGCTTCAAAGTCGGGAGTACCGGCATGACAGTACCCTTGTTCGGGAAAGAAGGTTTCCATAACATACTTCCAGCCTTGGTGGATGCAGTTGGGAACGGAGCCTTTCAGCTGGACTACTGCGTATTCAGCTTCCGGGATGTGCATCACCGACAAGCCGAGTTCGGCCGCCTTTTGTGCGTCACGGCAATCATATGCCGCTGCATAAGTAAACGTTTTGCCGTCTTTTACCTCGGAACAGATGCCGAAGCTCCTACCGTTTCCGAGTTTTGCAAGTTCTTCGTGCGAAGCTTTTTCAAAAAGGCTGCCCCAGACTTTCGGAAAATCACTGGTTCGATCCGCATCGACTTGAATACCTGCAAGCGTAAATCCGCTCTTTTTTTCAATTTTGACTTCCATAGTTTGCCCTCCGTTGACGGTTAAAGATAATTTAATTGGAGCAAATGATTTAAATTCTTTTCCGTTCCGAACCGCGCTCGGACTGACGCCGTGGAATTTCTTAAACGCAGCTGCAAAAGAATCAGGCGATTCATAGCCGTACGCCAATGCTATGTCGATAATCTTAGCATCGGTATTGCGCAAATCGGCGGCAGCTCGGCTGAGCTTTCTAAAACGGAGATATTCATTTAAAGGATACCCGACCAATATCGAAAAGATTCTGCTGAATAGCGGATAGGAATAGCCGGAAATGCGCGCAATCTCCGCTTCATCACACCCTGTCTCAATAGTCCTTTCAATATAAGCCATCGCTCCGTTAAATGATTGAATGATATTCATCTTTTGCTCCAAAACCTATGGAGAGTATAATGCATATAAAAACAGCCGTCCCGATAGTTATTGTACAAAAAAAAGCGGCTGAGATGTGTCTTCTATATCATCATCAACCGCAAAAACAAGTACAGCACACAGTAAAAAAGCTGCATAAAAAATAGGCGTTTCATACAATGTTTTTCATAAGTTATTGGTACTCCAAAACTTATGAGAAACATCATCTCGGATAGGCTTACGATTTTTAGCGGCGCCCAATGCTCAAGCCCCGAACCTTACGCTCCTGCCTTTTTCATTTGCTCAAGGTTTTGCTTCATCGCTTTTTCGACTGCGCGGAGGATGTTTTCGTAGCCGGTGCAGCGGCAGAGGTGTCCGGAGATAAGCTTACGCAGCTCCTCCCGTGTATACAGCTTTCCGCTGCCGACAATTTCTACCGCCGTCAAAATAAGCCCGGGAGTACAGAAGCCGCATTGAACCGCCGCTTCATCGATAAAGGCCTGCTGCACCGGATTGAGTTCTCCGTTTTCACCCTGCAATCCTTCTACCGTTAAAATACTCTTTCCGTCAGCCCAAACCGCAAGGTAAATACAGCTATCGACAGACACTCCATCCACCAACACGGTACAGGCGCCGCATTCTCCTACTTCACAGCCTTTTTTAACACTGGTCAACGCAAGCCTATTGCGAAGCGCGTCGGCAAGCGATTCCCGAACATCAACGGCAAGCTCGCGCTGCTTCCCGTTTACCTTCATACTAATAATTTTCAACATGCTTACACCTCCTGCCGCTCGATAGCTTT
Organism: Treponema sp. OMZ 857; assembly: GCF_024181085.1. Classification (NCBI taxonomy): domain Bacteria; kingdom Pseudomonadati; phylum Spirochaetota; class Spirochaetia; order Treponematales; family Treponemataceae; genus Treponema; species Treponema sp. OMZ 857. The sequence continues at coordinate 564,859 of NZ_CP051147.1, read as the reverse complement.
CCGTAAAGATCGCACCGCTATTTGCTTAGCGGTATTAACTCTGAACGCTTTTGACGCGCGCCACGAGTCACGGGGATTGATATCCGTGAGGAGCACTTCCTGCAAGCCTTCATATAATGCATCGTTGATTTCTTTACCGGTCAAAAAAGCCTCAGTATTTTTACAGCGGAGCGGCACCGGAGCAGCAACGCCGAAGCACATACGCACCTCATCGATTTTTAAGGCGCCGTTTTCCCGTTTGGTTTTTACAAGGGAAGCGCAGCTCAAGTTCGCAATATCCATCGCATTACGCATCGCATACTTGATGTAGTCGCCGGTAAAGCCTTCGTAGTCCTTCTTTTTAATGAGGAATGAGGTTACCAACTCGCCTTTTTGCAGCACCACCTTTCCGGCAGATACGTAAAACTCCTGTACGGGAACCAGCCGCACTCCGTCCGGGCCGGTAATTTCGACAACCGAGTTATAGCATTGCTGGCTCGGCGCGGTGTCGGCGCTGGTTACACCGTTGGAGATATTCCCGCCTGCGGTTCCCATATTCCGTATCTGAGGCCCGCCTACCTGATCGGCCGCATAGCCGAGCATCGGTAAGTGCTTTTGCACGATGGGGCTTCCGGTTAATTCGCTAAAGACCGTCAGCGGCCGGATGCGGATAGTACCTTCCTCATCTATGCTCACCCCGCGCAATTCGGGGATGCCGAAAATAGACACGACATTCCGTCCGGCAAGTTTACCTTCCCGCATTTGAATCAGCACGTCGGTGCCGCCGGCAAGGATAACCGGGTTTTCGGTGCGGACTAAGGCGCTTACGGCATCGGAGATTGATGTCGCTTGATAAAAACTTTCCATATCGTACATATTAGATTACCTCCTTCAGCAGCCCGCTCTCGCTGAACGCTTCAAAAAGCCGCTGAGGATTAAGCGGCAGCTTGTTAATGGCAACGCCGGTGGCATGAAGCAGCGCATTGCGGATTGCCGGCGGCTGCGAAATAATCGGCGGCTCGCCCAAAGATTTATTCCCGAAGGGGCCGGTGGGATCGGCATTTTCGATAAACAGCTCGTGTAAGTCGGGAAGATCCATCGCTGTCGGCAGCTTATAGTCCAAAAGGTTTCCGTTCAGCAGCTTGCCTTTATTATCGTAAAGCATCTGTTCGGCAGTCGCAGCGCCGAGTCCCATTCCCATGCCGCCGTGTACCTGAGCCGCCGCAAGCTGTGGATTGATAAGCGTACCGCTGTCGTGCAGGTTCAAAATATTCAGTACCTTGATTTTGCCGACCGGTATATCAACCTCAATCTCAACAAAGGTTGCGCCGAACGAAAAGCAGTTATCGGTACAATGCGACGTTTCTTCCGCGCTGAGGTGATTGGATTCCTTCATACTGTAACAGCTTTCCATTGCGACCTCTTCCAAGGTGAGCCGCTCTTCGCCGGTGCTGCGGACAATAATTTTTTCATGCTGAAGATCAAGTTCATCGGCCTTCATATCGAGCATTCCCGCCGCATAGTCCAATATCTTCCGTTTAAGCGATTCGGCAGTTTTCTTAATTGCCTTGCCGCTGACATACGTTTGCCGTGAAGCATAAGCCGCGCTGTCGTACGGGCTGACATCGGTATCCTGTTCGGAAAAAATATAGACCTTATCCATTGGCAGCGAAAGCACCTCGGCAGCCATCTGGCAGAACACCGTATCGGCGCCCTGCCCTATTTCCGTCGCACCCATCTGAATTTGAATACTGCCGTCCTGATTGAGCATGATACGGGCAGCCGCAGTTTCGAGCGAGATGGGGTAAACGCCGGTTTTGTAGTTAAAGCAGGCAACTCCGACACCGCGGCGCACCGGCCCTGTTTGATTCGCATACTTTTTCCGCAGCTCATCCCAGTGGAACACCTCGCGGCCTTTCTGCAAGCATTGATAGAGCCCATCCGAGTTTGCTCTAATCTTTGTAACGGGATCTTCATACCCTTCCCGCATACAGTTCTTGAGCCGCAAATCGATAGGATCCATATTCAGTTTGAGCGCCATATCATCCATAAAAGATTCAAGGGCAAAATCCGCTTGCGGAATCCCATACGCGCGCATAGCCCCTGCGGTAATATGATTGGTAAACACGGAATACGCTTCGGAAATGATTCCCTTTTCCGCCGAATAGAGCTGCTTAAACTCGTTGGAGGCATTCGCGGTAATGGCGTGTCCGTGTGAAGCGTAACCGCCCTTTGTGGAATAGCAGAGCATTTTGCGCGAAATGAACCTGCCGTCGGATTTCCGCACCGTGGTCTTCATATGGAATTCCATCGCATGGCGCGTGCGGGTACACATAAAGGTTTCCTCACGCGAAACGGACAGCTGCACACAGCGGCCGCCTACGAGCGTACAAAGGTAAGCGTTCAGCGGTTCATACAGGATGTCCTGCTTATTGCCGAAGCCGCCGCCGATATACGGCTTGATAACCCGTATTTTTCCCCAGTCGATTCCGAGCGCCTGTCCGCACACGCGGCGACAGATATGAGGCAGCTGCGTGGAAGACACCACGATAATCTTTCCGCCCTTCATATAGGCATACGAGCCGGGATTTTCAATATGGCAGTGAGAAATCGGAGAGACCGCATAATCGCCTTCAAACATAACCGTATCGGGATCATCCGGCGTTTCCTCATACTCACCCACGCTAAACACCGTATGCTTCAGCACATTGCCCGGGAACGCTTCGTGTAAAACGGTCGCGTCGGGGGACATCGCTTGATGCACATCCAGAATAGGCGGATATTCTTCATATTCAACAGTGATGGCCTTTAACGCGCGCTCGGCGGCGACATTATCTTCCGCAATAACGGCAGCAATATCATCCCCGTAAAAGCGTACTCTTTTGTTGAGCAGCTTGCGGTCGGCAATATCCTGATGTGCCTCCTCGGTAGACCACGGGTGTCCCGCAGTCGGGAAACAAATATCCGGCACATCGAAACAGGTAACAATCTTAACCACGCCGGGGATTTTTTCCGCAGCGCTCGTATCGATTTTTTTTACCAGGCCGTTCGCAATGGTGCTGTGCAATACCTTTGCGACTAAAAAATCACTGTGAAAATAATCGTCAACATACTTTGCCCTGCCGGTTACCTTATCGTAAGCATCGACACGGGGCACCGCTTTTCCAACTATCATTTTTACCTCCCTATATAAATTGAAATTTTACTACATCAAACAAACCGGAATCCGTCAATTTTAATTCGGGGATAACCGGCAGCGCAAGGAACGACAAACCGATCAGCGGTTCAACTTCGGGGTATACGCCGACAGTATGCGCTTTCTCGGCTGCGTCGTGAATACAGTCGGCGAGCTGCACCGGTTCCATAGCACTCATCAAACCGGCAATCGGCAATGCAAACTTGCTGAGCACCGTGCCGTTTTGTACGACAGCCACGCCGCCTTTCATATCGATTACTTGTTCAACGGCACGGTGCATATCGGCCGCATTGGAACCGGCTACGATGATATTGTGCGAATCATGCCCGATACTCGACGCGATGGCTCCGTTCGACACTCCGTACCCGTGCAGCAAAGCGCGGCCGATATTGCCGGTGTTCTTGTGCCGCTCCAGCACCGCCAAATAGCAGAGCTTGCCGTCTTTAAGCATCTCAGCGCATTCCTGCCGCGGAAACACCAAATGCTTCGTAAAAAGCGTTCCCCGCTGCATTCCGATAACATGGAAATTATCGGAACCCGACGGCATAAAATGATCGGCAGTAAAGGCGCTCCGAGACACGGGAACAACATGCACGCTGTCGGTAATCCGTTGAATGGAGAACGAAGACGGTTCCTCTGCCGCCGCCGATTCCGTTTCTTGCGCCATCGGAACGGAAGAAACTTCAATACCGGCCTTATACACCGAATCGATTGAAAAGTCCGTTATATTATCAAATACGACAATATCCGCATAGTGTCGCGGAGCGATAGCCCCCCTGCCGCTCAAACCGTAACACTGCGCCGCATGGAAGCTCGCCATACACAGCGCATCTTCCGGAGATAACCCGAGCGACACCGCTTTGCGTACATTATTGTTGATGTGTCCGTTCGCTAAAATATCGCTCATTTTTTTATCGTCGGTACAGAACGCAAAGCGGCTCGTATCGGTTTTATGCTCCAGCATACCGCGTACGATGGGTTCCAAATCCTGAGCGGAAGATCCTTCGCGTATCAGGATGTACATTCCCTGCTGCAATTTTTCAAATGCTTCATCGTAGGAAGCGCATTCGTGATCGGTACGGATACCGGCGGCACAGTATGCCTGTAAATCGCGGCCGCGCACGCACGGCGCATGACCGTCGCATATCTTTTTCTTTTCCCGAGCCGCGGATATCTTTTTCAATACGGCTTCATCCCCACAGATGACTGCAGGATAATTCATCATCTCGCCGAGGCCGAGTACGTTCGGCTCATCTAACAGTTTTTCTATATCGTACACGGTAATCGCGCCGCCGGTGTGTTCAAAATCGGTAGCGGGCACGCAGGAAGGAATCATAAAATAGATGGAAACAAGCGGCTGGTTCGTACCGGCAAACACCGCCTTCCGCGCATCCTCCAGCATATAGAGGATACCGTCAACACCCGCAACGTTGGCAATTTCGTGCGGGTCGGCAATAACGGCGGTAGTACCGCAGCGGAGCGCCTGCCGGGCAAAATTCCGCGGAGACGCCATCGTGGACTCAATATGCAGGTGCGCATCGATAAGCCCCGGACACACGAACTTGCCGGTTAAATCTTTTTCTACAACGCCTTCGTACTGTCCGACTCCGGCGATATACCCGTCCGCTATCGCAACATCCTGTTTAATAAACTCTTTGGTAAATACATTAAGCACAAAAGCGTTTTTTAACACCAGATCGGCTTTTACCCGCCCTGCCGCAATATCGATAAACCTTTTTTCATCCATAATTATATCTCCTCCCGTTTATCCCATACGCAACGGCCTTGTACGAATTTTGCAACCATGTTGTGCCATTCCGTTAAATAGAGCGCCCGTTCCAGCCGCTGCTCAACGGAAAAATCGGTACGTGCACTCAACTGCGTATCATCGATCACTACTGCGTCAAACCAGAAGTTTTTTTCAAAGCTGCCGGTATCGCCGAAGAAGGAACCGCCGCCTTTCGTTCCGAGGTATAAGGCCTCCGATACGGAAAGCGCACGTTCTCCTTCATAAAAATACCGCCGCATTTTTGACACTTGAAGCGCCGACATCATCGCTTTAAAAAGAGAGAGTTGAGAACCGGCAGCCACATCTGAGCCAAGCCCGATATGAACGCCCGCATCCAAAAGACGCGCAATCGGTGCAATGCCGCTGGTTAAATTGATATTTGATTCGGGACAATGCGCAATATACGTGCCGCGCCGAATCAGCAATTCTATTTCTGCGTCGGTAGGATGCACACAATGAGCGAGGATGGTTTTATCGGTTAAAAGACCGTAGCGTTCGTATACTTCGGCATAATTTTTGCATTCGGGATGAAGCTCCTTCACCCACGCGATTTCTTTTTTATTTTCCGAAAGATGACTCTGTATAGGCAAGTGCCGAGCTGCTGCCAGCTTGCCGAGATTATCCATTAAAGCGGGCGTACACGAAGGTACAAAGCGGGGCGTTATAATAGGAGCAACGGCATCATCATTTTTAAATGAATCAACAAAGGCTTGGGTCGCGGCAAAAGATGATTCCGCCGTTTCGCATAAGTAGTCGGGCGCATTCCGATCCATATTCACCTTGCCGACGAGGCACGGCATCTTCTTAGCTTTCAGCAAGTCTGCCAACACAAGATTACCGCTGTTATGAATGGTACCGAAGATTACCGCACGGCAGGACAGACTCGCTTCAAGGTCATCGGTAAAAAGCCGATAGCTCTGCAAAGCATAATCCGCATCCGCATATTTCGCTTCTTCGGGAAAGGTATAGGTATTCAGCCAATCGATGAGCTCAAGCTCCATCCCCATTCCGCGGAACGCATACTGCGGCGCATGAACGTGTAAGTCAACACAGGCGGGGACAATCAGCATACCGGAAAAATCAAAACAGGGAACACGTTCCCATTGACCTTCCGGCAATGCGGTAACAAAATCGATTATTCTTCCGTTTTCGCACAGCGCATACGCATTCGGATGCGCTACAAGACGGTCTTTTGTTACGGCTGATATAAAATCACCCTTAACGACAAACTGTGTCTGACTCATACTGCAATACCCTTGTACCAGTATAGCACGGTTCACCGCAAAAACAAGCAAAAAAACGCAAAAAACTAATTTTTTTTTAGGATGTCTCACAATATATAAGGATTAGTGAAGAAATTAAAAGGAAAAAGATAAAAAAGCCAACTCTCGGACTTGAACCGAGTACCTGCACGTTACGGCTCGGTTATTTTTGCGTTTAACAAAGTCGATTAAATTTGTCCGTTGTTGACGGCATCCATTAAGAAATCATTTACCTTTGTTTGCCAACCTTTTCCCATTGCTCTAAAGTGGTCAATAAGATATTTGCTCAATCTGATTGATACTTGCTCTCTTTTTGGCTTGAAGTATTCAGGGTATCGAGGCTTAAAACCGGAAAAGTCCGTAATTTCAGGAATATCCGATAAATCAATGTTCTTACGGAGTTCCGCCACTCTTTCAGCAGTTAAAGTTTTTTCGTTGCTCATAATAAAAAGCCTCCTCCTTTTTTGTTGCCAGACGTGAAGAAATAAGCCTTGTTCTATCACGTTCCGTATACACAATCGTGATTATTACAAAACCGTTCAAACTCCCAATCCCTATTAGTCTTTCTTCCTCAAGTGTTGAATGTTCAATATCAATCTTTTCGATAAAGTATGGATCATTAAACACTTCAAGAATTGCATCAAATGAAAGACCGTGTTTTTTGATGTTTATCTCATTCTTGTTACTGTCCCATTCAAATTTTCCGTGAGCAACCATCATAAAAACACCTCTTTTGATATGTCTATATTGTATTTCTTTTATGTATTTCTATCAAGGTATGCATAGTAACAAAAAAAGCAGTATACTAATCTGCCACGGTACAGTCTCTTGTCTGGTTATTTTAAAATCTAAATCCCCCCCGATGCAGAGCATTGCCGAGGAACAGCGGGTATTAAACCTTCCGCACGAATAAAAGTCTTTTTTCTTTGTTTGGGATTGAAAAAGGATATGAGACAGCCATAGTAAAGACTTTTATCGCAGATACTGCAAGCGGACATGTATTGGTTTTATGTACCGGGGCATAGCATAATCTTTAATATTGTCGTCCCAATTGTTCGAATAACGTATTTTGTAAATAATGATAACACAATCACTTACTAAAAAAAAGCCAACTCTCGGACTTGAACCGAGTACCTGCACGTTACGAGGGTGCTGCTCTGCCAGGTGAGCTAAGTTGGCAAGTAAAACTACCTAAGGAGAGTTAGCCGAAAAAGGCTTCCTCAGACAAAGTTTGAGTAGTATACGGAAAAAAGTCCGGTACGTCAACCATACGCATTGCATCACGTTAAATCTAACCGAAAAAGAAGCGGTGCATCACGTAAAAATCTAACCCAAAATAGAAGCCCAAAGGAAGGGCGCAATGGGGTTAGACATGAAAACGAAAAAGAAATTAACCGAAGAGACGGCGAAGCGTTACTGTACGGCAAGCAAAAAGAGCAAGACGAAAATAATCGATGAGTTTATCGCAACAACCGGTTACAATCGAAAGTATGCCATTCACGTTCTGAAAAATAGTGCATATGTAAAGGTCACGCACTTTAACAATGTCGCAAGACAGAGCGTACAGGTCATTACAAAGACACGTAAAAAGCGGAACTATGAAAAATACTACGGTCAAGACGTACAACAAGAAGTCATCCGGCTGTGGATTTTTTCGATGTATCTGTGTGCAAAACGGCTCGTGCCGTTCATTCGGGATAATATCGATTACTTTACTCAAAAGTTCGGCTATGATGAAAACTGAAAGCAAAACTCGCCCGCATATCAAGCGCGACAGTGGGCAGGATTCTCAAACCGGAAATCCCAAAACATTCCATCCGCGGTATTTCAACAACACGACCTGCAAAGAATCTTAATAAGCTCATTCCCATCCGCACCTTTTTCGATTGGGATGAACGTAAGCCGGGTTTTTTTGAGGTTGACACCGTTGCCAACTGCGGCATAAGTACCCAAGGACAGTATATTTGCACGCTTACCCTTACCGATGTCCATTCCGGCTGGACAGAAACAAGAGCCCTTTTAAACAAAGCTCACCGCTGGGTAAAAGAAGCGATAGAAGATGTGAAAGAGAAGCTGCCCTTTCAGATGAAAGGTATTGATAGCGACAACGGAAGTGAGTTCAAAAATACACAGCTGTTGCAATGGTGTAAAAGTAATGAAGTTATTTTCACTCGGAGCAGATCATATAAAAAGAATGATAATTGTTTTGTTGAACAGAAAAATGACAGTGTCGTAAGACGCATCGTCGGTTACTATCGCTTTGAGGGAGAAGCGGCACGCATGGTTATGGCTGACCTTTATCAGCAATATAATACACTGGTCAATTTCTTTTTTCCCTCAATGAAGATCATTGCAAAAAAACGGATAGACGCAAAGGTCATAAAAAAATATGATACGGCAAAGACGCCGTATTGCAGGCTGATGGAAAGCTCTGATGTAAGCGAGGCGGTAAAAGCTGAGCTGTGCCGCAGGAAGAACAACTTGGATTTACAACAGCTGCTTGAAACAACGCAATACTTGCAGCGTAAACTTATCTCTATGGCTCAGCCTTGGACATAGAGTGCTATGGTTAGATTTTTACTTGAGTAACCGGAAGCCTTTCGGTTAGATTTTTACGTGAGTAAATACGCCATACGTATTGCATATAGCAGGGATTCCGCATTATAACGAGAGCAATACTCTATCAAGGCAATCTTCTCGTTTGTTGCACAGATGTTGCTTATGGAGAAGCGGCATTTTCTTTGTGCTTATGATATCCGAGAAGTCAACCTGTTTGAGAATATTCAAGACAATTTTTCGTAAGACGCTTAAGTTTGCTGCCGCATTGTCTTTCCGTACAAGACAATAATCCTCATCGAGAATCGCATCGAGAACCCAATGCAGGTTATTTTCTATCCCCCAATGAGCCCTCATCGCAAATGCGGCCTTGTGCACATCTGTCAGTGAGGTCAAGAAATATCTTTGTTCAACGGATTTCTTCCCAGTCTTCTTTACCGTTCTTTCGCACACGAGCATTCCAACTCCATTGAGATTCTTCCATTCATCTTTTCTGAAAGCCAATCAATATTCCCGCAAAGATAACAGGTGCGTTTTCAATTCGCCCGTGTCCAATTTCAATGGTATATTCTCCTCGCTGAATATGGTAACACTGACAATACGCACCATCACAAGGGTGCTCAAAGAACTCTTTTACATCCCGGTGTATCGATTGCTGATTTCCTTTCAGAGAAATAACATACTCCGCTTCCTTTTCTGCTATTTTCTCAACGATTTTTTTCTGACAGCCCATCGCATCTATAGTAATAATCATGCCTTTTAAGTCTAACAGATCCAGAAGTTCAGGAATGGCGGTAATTTCATTTGATTTTTCTTCTGTTTTCACCTGCCCGAAGCACACACCAGAGAATGCGCCCAAGCCGAAACAACATGAGCAGCTTTATGCGGTTTTATTTTCGCCTGTCGATACATATTCAGAGCGCCGGATAGTTTTCCATCAATCGCGACCACTTCATTTTCTGCAATATGCTTGCCAAATGTCTCTCGTGCATATTCTATGAATACTTTTCAAGCTGCTTTGCATCAATCCTTGCAAGCACTCGCAGAATCGTATCGCTGCTGGGGATGCCATTTTCCAGTTTCAGATATTTTTTGAGGGTTTGCTCGCTTAATGTCGCATAAAACTGTATTTGTTCTATACTTTTATAGCCGCACAATACTCCCATAAACACAAGCATTAATATATCGATGAGATTGTGTTTCTTGCATCTGTCGATTCTTTCGTCTTTAATGTTTTCAAATGCTTCTTGTAATGTCATTGTTCCACTCCAAGAACATTTTACCATTATTTATACCATGGGGGCTACTATTTTTTTTGACACGATTTATAATGCGGAATCCCTGTTGCATATAGATAATAGCTCCCTCTCCCTACGTCACTACTCCTCGCAGTTCCCCCAACAGCTCATCGCTTTTCATAAACGACCGGTGTAGCAGCTCCAACAGTTCCGCCGTGGTGTGCGTCACTTCTTCTTCCTTTATATACGGATTTTTTATATCCAGGTTATAGCCGTTGTTTTTTAAGGTTTCAATATTGACCTTCCAGACGTGTTCATCAACGCGATCTCGCTCGGTAATGCTCGTGTATTCGCGGTTCAAGCTGTCCCCGTTCATCACATTCGGCACTTCAATATCATGCAAAATCAGATTCGTAACACAGAGCATAAACGGCAGCGGTTTCAGCTCCTGTCCGCGGATAGTTTCGGCAAGCACCGCCACGTCCTCAACGGAATGAACATCCTGCGCACGGATATTTTCTATCGCACTCGTTAAAAAACCGCCGGTACCGCATGCAGGATCCAGAACCTTTTCTCCAAGCCGCGGATTTATCAGCTCCGTCATTATTTCCGTTACAGCACGCGGAGTGTAAAACTCTCCATAGTTCCCCGCACTCTGTAAATCACGCAACAAACTTTCGTAAATATCCCCAAACAGATGCCGGTCTTCGCTTGCATTAAAATTAATTTCATTCAGCTTATTCACCACCTGCCGGATAATCGTGCCGTTTTTCATATAGTTGTTCGTCCCCGCAAAAATATCACGAAGCAAAACCGCACGTTTATTTCCCGTCGAAACATCAAGATTTTGCAGTCCGGGGAACAATACCGTATCGACAAAATCTTTCATCTCATCCCCGGTAATCCCTTCGCCGTCAGCCGCCCAGCTCCGCCACTTCAATTCTTCCGGCATCACCGAAACATACTCATCATGCAAAAGTTCAAGCTCCGCTTCTTTGTCATCAAGAATTTTGAGCGTAACCATCCACCCCAGCTGTTCAATGCGCTGCGCATCCCCCGAAACACCCTGATCTTTCCGCATAATATTTTGCAATGATTTTATAATTCCACCAATATTCGGCATATATACTCCTGTTTTTTTTCATTTGGGCGTTCCCGCCGCAAGCGGCGGTCGGGCTTTCCGGGGTTCCGCTGCCGCTCCATTCTTGCTGCGCAAGAACGCTACGCGCCCCTACAATCCCTAACGCTGGTGTGTTTTTCTAAAAAGGATCATCATTTTCTCCCAATAAATCTTCAATTATTTTACAATTGAGAGAATCCAACCACGCTTTTGCTTTTTCAGGGATAAATTGAATTCTATTTGCTATTTCTTCATTAATTTTTTTTATTCTATTGCGTTCTTCGGCCTCGTTTATAACTGGTGCAACTGAAATAATTTTTTTATTCTCATCTTTTTTTAATGCTTGTGAAAGCATTCCATTAATATGTTCATCGTTAAAACTATAGCCTATGCAGATAATTCCTTTTGTATTGCTGGACAATGTTTTTTTTCTGAAAACATTTACTAAGTATAAAAAAGGATCAACATATTGTAATTTATATGCAGTTCCAAAGATAATTGCAGTTTCCTCAGGGATTATTTTTTCAGATTCTTTAATTTCACCCGTATCCGTTTTTTTCCAATCTATCGATCCATGCAACTTATATAAGATTATCGGTTCTTCTATAGTTGAAGATTCATCAAGATTTTCCCAATGCCATATATGGTCAAATCCAAAACCACGCTGTATATTTACCTCACCAATCGATTTTTCCAAACACAGATCATAATTCAAGGAAAAAATTGAAATAGGAAAAGTATACTCTTTTTGAAAATTGAAAAAATTATTATAGTATTCGTAATCTTCTGATGTTTCACACTTTGTCCAGACATTGCATAATTTATCAAGAATAAGAGTTTTTAATTCTCTTATATTAATCAAATTTTCTCCACATAATTCGGTTAATCGTGGTATCCAAGATCCTATGAAAGGATATAATGGATGCCCATAACTTTTTAATAATTCTTCCATTGTGTTAACAATTGTCTCAATATTAACTGCATCTGGTGAGAAAATTCCTTTTATACCAGCAGCATTTACTATCCCACTTTTAATACAATAATATAAATCACGATATTTTCGCCATTTCTCATCAGATATTACTAATTCCTCAACATTTTTCATCATATCAGAAGAAATTGGTATGTGAGCATCACAACTTGCTCCTGCACCCAATAAAAAAATAAAACTATCAGACTTTAACATATATACCTCTTATAAGAACCATGGTGTAAAATTTTCAATATTAATAGGTTCAAGATTATACTCATCGAACGCAGAAACAAATTTACTAATTAGCTCAGCATATAATAAAGAAATTGGAATTGATTTTGCATTAAAACCTCTCCAATTTGCTCCTGACAGATTTATTGAATCTTGTAAATAATCATTTATTTTTTCTGAATCAAGATCATCAGGATAATCTATATCTATTTTTATAGGTGCACCAATTCTATGATGTACTGCAAATTGACCATATTGCTGTCCTTCAAACCATATAAGAAATCTATAAAAAGATAAACAAATTTTTGTACTTTCGAGAGGAATCAAACTATTATAATCTTGATCGAAGCATATATAATCATGATGATCATCAAATCTTAATATCGCTAATGTTGAATTATTAGTTATTTTAATATTATCAAGAGTTTTTTTATTATTTTTATATCCTTATTTTTCATTCTAAAAGATGTATGTATCACAAAAGAGGAATAATCATTATTATATTCTTCAACTATCTCTTTTATAGACTTTGATAAATTATATGCATAGTCATCTGGATTATTAGTATTAGCTAATATTCTAATTCCTTTAAACAATCCTGTTGTATCGGTCAGTATGGAATAAGAAAAAAATCTATTTATTTTTGAATGTTCATTCCGTTTATATGTTTGCCCAATACCAATTATTAAACAGTTATTAGTTTTTGGAATTACAATCCAAGGACTACCACCAAGTTTTGAAAAGATTTGAATTGCAAGGCTTGAAACACTCCATTTTAAGATATTATCATTCATGACTTTTGTAGCACTGATAAATTGACTTGGCATTTTATTAACTAGAAATAAATATTTTAATTTGTAATATAACTTTTGTTGTTCAGAAGTTGCATTTTCCTTATTCCAAGGAACGATTAGGATAGGAACGATAAAGCTATCTGGAAAATTCATTTTTAATTCAGAAATAATTATATTAATTGAATCTTCTGTATATTCATCAACACCTCTCCCTAAAACAGTATTTTTATTTAAAGGAAATTGAAACATTTTCTCCATCCCAAGAAATGTTGAATATGTTTTCCCTTCAAGAGCATTATATAATTTATATGAAAAATTTTTTTCATTATTTTTATAGATGAAACAAATTTTTGATTTCAAACTATCAGCATTCACTTTACTAAAGGGACCAAATTTTTTAATTCCTTGGAATTGAGAATTATCTTGTTGTCGATTACCAAATTCATATCTTTTTGTCATTAATGTTGTTGCTATAACTGTTTCAAATGATTTTTTTACAAGAATACCTTGAAAATAAAAAATTTTCTCATAGTATTTATTTATAAAGTTAATTATTTTAATATTTTTATCAATATAATAATTCTTATTCTCATGTCCATTTTTATCTAACGATAAACTTCGTTTTTGTATTTCTATAGAAAAAGGTATTTCATCTCTTTTTTTAAATCGATAATTTAAAATAAATCCAAACTTCTTGTTTGAATTTAAATATGTAGGTGTAATTGAAATAACTTCATCTCCATAATAGTCTGAATTCACTACAACATCAATACGATACGTAAATTTTCTAAATATCTGAAAGTTCATTTCATGTGTTTTACAATTTTCATGCAACAAGTTAAATAAATACCATTTTGTTAAATCTATATTATCAAAAGATGTGAATTCTTGTTTTATATAATTTTGATATTCACAAAAAGAAACCCCATATAATTCTCCATTAATCCTTGTAAAATATAACAATTCATTTTTTTCAAACTGATTATATTTTTTACAAAACATTGAAAATGAGAAGCTGTTATTCTCAATAGGTAAAATATTAATTTGCAGTTGTTTTTCCATAAGACATATCCTCCTTCAGAGTATCTTTCAAAATACTTTTCATTAATTGATTTGTATATTCTTCTCGCTGTGAAATTTTATTTTCTAATTGTTTTACTTTTGATAATAGTTTTTTAATTTGATTAACTATTTCTACCTGTTCCTGACTAGGCGATAAAGCAAGTATCATTTGCTTTAATTTAACACCGGTAAGATGTTTAATACCTTCTCCTGTTAGATGCTTTTCAATTTAGTTGGTTTCACATAAATAGAAAAGATAATAATTAAATATAATAGGCATGTCAGACATTAAATAAAAACGAACTCTATGGATAGCTTTTTGGAAACAAATATTATAGTTCTCATTCCATATTGCAGAACGTCCAGGATATCCTCCTTCACAAACCAATAAATCACCTTTCTGAACAGAACATCTTAAAAGTTCTTCGTCTTGTATTTTCATTTCAAGTAAATCTGATAAATCAAAATCAAACCAACGTACATTCAAATTTCGTAAATACTTTCTTGAAATCCCTTGATTTTTAATTCCATCAAGCATTTTCCCCAAGTTACTTTCACAAACCTCCCCCAATCTCACCCACTTCCACCCGGTAGGAAGTTCAAAAGGCTTTTCCACATCAAGAATCGGCGGTAACGTTTTCCGTTTTTTATCAACTTTCCTTTCCTTCTGAATCGACTCAAACAAAGCCTCTGCATCGTAGTCGGGATTGCCTTTCTGCACCGGATGTTCTTTGCGCCAATCAGCGGTAAGTTTTCCTTCTATAGCATCCTGCAAAATATTCCGGCGGAGTTGTTTTGCGTATCTTTTTTGAGTTTCTATTTCTTTTGCAAGTTTATTTACTCGTTTTAGATTTACAGAAATTTTTTTTACAATTTGCTTTTGTGTTGGTAAATCCGGGAGTGATATTTCTAACGGTAAAAATACTTTCGGTTTTATTTCAGTCTTTATTCCGCCTTTTACTTGCTTTTTCAGGGTTTCGATAAAAGCGGGGCTTTTGACAAAGTATTTAAAATACTCTAAATCAATAACTGAATCATCGAATATATATGAAGAATAGTGGATTGTTGCTGTAACGGGTTCTGTTCCCTGATATACTGCAATAGCCCCTTTTGCCACGTTAATTCCGGAAATAACCAAATCACCCGGCTGAACAACAATCATATCGGTTTTAGAAGGTTTTTCGGAAATATGAGCTGTTCCGGAAAAATCTATTTTATCGAGACGTTTATATGTTGCGATAGCGTTATCATCGGGTTTATATCGGCCTTGCCGTTCTGTCAGGAACTCCCCAATCCTAACTTTCTTCCATTCTCCCATCTTTTATTCCTTCAGTAAATCCATCATGTCCCAAGTATACTCCTTTTTGGGATATATAGCAAAGCTATGTACCAAATATTCAGAAAATGGTGCATATTACTCCGCTTCTTCGTAATAATAGGAATAATCAATCCCTTTCATAAACATTTCACGGTCATTGATTTTGTCCGTCAGAGCATTTTGCAGCAAAACCTTTATTTTGCCTGAGTCGATTACGCTTTCCGCCATAGCTTCCAGATATTCTCTTTTATTGATTTTGCTCCAATCGATGCACTTTTTTAATGTATGCTTGAGGATTAAATCCAGCCATATCCTTGTTGTTCTCCCGTTACCTTCACGGAAAGGATGGGCGATATTCATCTCGACATATTTTTCTACGATCTGTTCAAACGTTGCATCAGGCATTTTCTCTATTCCGGCAAGATTTTGCTCAAGGAACTCTGCTGCCGCAAACTGAAAACCGCCTTTTGAAATATTCACGGTTCTTATTTTACCGGCAAAATCATAGAGCCCTCCAAAAAGATAGGCATGAATCTGCTGTAATCCCTGTATCGTGCCAACTTCAATACTGTCCAGCAATGAACTTTCAAAGAGTGCGTATGCTTTTGTTTTACTTTTTGCGTCTATTGTTTCTTCAGAATAGGTAAACCACTGGATAAACGGCACTGATTTATTGTTCGGAAAATTTTTTGCAAGCTCTATTACTTGATTGTAATCCATTACATCCGATTTATATTTTTTCCCATCGGCAGCAGTTAATTTCAGTTGGGTAGCAGCACTAACCAACTGAGGATTTTCTTTTTTCAGTTTTGCTTTTAAATATTTCCAGTAGTTACGGTTCTTTTCGTATTCATGCTGTTCATTTAGAACACCGATGATATCAAGCACACTAAACCACCATTTGGAGTGTTCTTCATCCCAAACGGCGCGAACTTCCGTATCATTAAAAAATCTAATCGATATTTTATCCATCTTGTTCCTTATATCTTATTCGTGCAGTATCTTACGCCGCATATATTTCATTCTCAAGTTCCTTGAGTGCAGCCAGATACTTCTCTTTTCCGCCGAATATTTTTACAATTTCTGCCGGTGTTCCCAGATTTTTCAGAGGCTCTATCGTAAGCACCTGCATCTCTTCAATATTTTCTATACCTGTTTCTGCATATTTATCGAGCAAGGCGTTTAAGACGCGGCGTGCATTTTCACCGTACTTTGCCCAATAATTTCTTTTACGGATATTTTCAACCCGTTCCTTACGGGTAAGAGCCGGTGCATCGGTACCGGTACTCATCAGTTTTGAAGTGGTCGCAATCACTGGGAACGGTGCTTCCGGGTTTATAAAATCTTCAAGATACCCCTTTGCAACAGGATCATCACCGGTAATACGGACAATATAGGTATCAGATTTTCCGGTAATTTCCGGAGCAGCGTATCGTAACAGCGCCTGACGCATTCGCTCTGCATGTTCTATATCGACACAAAAGACAATGGTCTTTGCCATCGGCTCTGAATTATTCAGATATTCCATAATCTTTTTAGCAACTACATCAGTCCGCTCATCGATAACAATGCTTCGGTCAAAGTCTTTTCTATTGTAGAGGCGGTCTTCTATTATTTCTCCATTTACATCTGTCTTCCCGCGTTCAGGGCGATAGCCTTCCAAATCAACACTCCTGACGCAGAGCATCGGGGGTGTTGTTCTTATAAGGTGGTTGCAGTCGGCTTTCATCCCCTTTATTACGGCGCAGAGCGCCGGGGTATGAAACCCTCCGCACGAATCGACATTCATTCCAACGCGAAGCACTTTGTATGGAGCCAAAAAGCCGTCATCAATTCCTTGTTTTAACGAA
Organism: Treponema sp. OMZ 857; assembly: GCF_024181085.1. Taxonomy (NCBI): domain Bacteria; kingdom Pseudomonadati; phylum Spirochaetota; class Spirochaetia; order Treponematales; family Treponemataceae; genus Treponema; species Treponema sp. OMZ 857. The sequence goes on along the minus strand of NZ_CP051147.1, from coordinate 547,491 downwards.
TAGGTATAAATCGGCTCTCCAAAATATTCTATATTCGACAGATTCTCTGTCTCTTTCGGCGTAGCGGTCATACCAATCTGTGTTGCTGAACTGAAATACTGTAAGATTTTATGCCACGCTTTATCAGCATCAACCGAACCGCGATGGCACTCATCTACAATGATAAGGTCAAAGAAGTTTGGACTGAAATTTTTGTAAGCATCCGCCTCGTCATCATAATTGGTCAGTCCCTGATACAAGGCAAGGTAGATTTCATACGATGTATCGATTTTCTTCTGTTTGATAATATGGCATTTATCCTTGAAATGCTTAAAGTCACCTTTTTTAGTTTGCGTTATAAGGTTGTTTCTGTCAGCTAAATACAAAATTCTCTTTTTTATTTTTGATTTCCAAAGGCGATAGATAATCTGAAATGCCGTATACGTTTTACCGGTTCCCGTTGCCATAACAAGCAGGAGACGGTTTTCTCCGCGGGCAATCGCCCCTACTGTTCTATTGATGGTATCCCGTTCAGATAATGCTTTCTTAGAAAACATAATTGATTATAGCACGGCTTTCTTCATTTATATAGTGGAAAGATTGTGATATAATGCAACACATATCAGGCAGTCCTGATTCGATTATCTTAGTTAGGAGATCCTATGAACAAATACATCCGTTCAATTATTTTATCATTAATTACTGTTTGCACTGTACTGCTAAGTACGGCTTGTACTGAAAAAAACGTCGCGCAAGAACATTGCATCAGCGTCGTTGGCAAAGCAACCGTGTACGTTTCACCCGATGAAGCAATGATCTCTTTTTCGGTTGTTTCGCAGGCAAATGACCTTACCGCAGCAAAGCAGTACCACGATACGGCGATGCAAAAAACGAATACACTATTCAACCAGTACGGCATCGAACAAAAAGACGTTACAGCGGAAAACCTTACCATTCATCCCCAATACTCTTACAATGCTGATACGCCTAAATTCCTCTATTATGAAATTACTCAGAATATTTCAGCAGTGATTACAAACTTGGATAATTATGAACCGTTCTTAACGGATTTAGTGAATAACGGTATCGACCGGATTAACGATGTCCGATTTTCTACAAAAGACGTTAAAAAATACAAGGATGAGGCACGGCGCAATGCTGTAAAAGCTGCGGAAGAAAAAGCGCAGCTTCTATGCAAAGCGGCATCAAGCGGCAATCATAAACCTTCACTCGGTAAAATTATCCGCATTTCGGAAGCTCCCACTTATTCCGATTGGAATGGAAAGGGATACAATATCGCTGTGCAAAATCGAGTTGCATACGCGCAGACAGCTGGAGGCACTTCGGAGTCAGGCGGCGCTCCAATCGGAAAGATTCTCTTTGACGCGCAAATAGAGATGGTTTTTGAGCTGAGGTAATTTTAAAATAGATAAAAATTGCGGTGTCAACAAAGATTTTGTTATACCCGATCGCCATTTCTCAGTTCCTTTAGATAAATATCCGCATTTTTTCCTCTTTCGGTCGGTTTAACAAACATGTCAAGGTTTACGCCAATAGTTTTTTCAGATATAGCAATATCATCAATAATGGTTACCAGGGCTGTTTTACCTTGATATTCCCGAACAGCCGCTGCATCCAAAACGACCATATTGCCACGAATAATTCCTTTTACTGCAAGCATAAATAGCTCCTTGGGCATTTCTAATCAACACGGTTATAGCAAATTTAAGCATAAGTTGCTATAACCGCCGCCAGGGTGAACGCATCAGGCAGTCTTACCATATTCTCCATGAATGGCAGTGATTCCACACAGTCACAGCAGAACACAAGAGGCCTTTACTTCCCCGCGCCGAACGCGCGTTTGATTGTTTCGGCGAGGTTTTCTACGCGGGCAATGCCTTGCATTGCAGGTTCGGGATCATCGCCGTCGCTGGAAGCTGCCGGGACATAGAGTTGGGTAAAGCCGAGGCTTTGCGCGGTTTTAATCAGCGGCTTTAAGCGGCGCACCGGTCTGATCTCACCGGCAAGACTAAGCTCTCCGATAAATGCTTCGTTTTTACGCGCGGGGATATCCGTCCGCGCAGAGTAGAGCGCAAGCGCCAAAGCCAAATCGATAGCCGGTTCCCGCAGCCGGATACCGCCGGCGACATTAATATAAATATCTTGATCGGAGAACCGCAAGCCTATCCGTTTTTCCAGTACGGCGGCGACACGGCTGACCCGTGCGGAATCTATCTTATCGGAGAATACGCGCGTCATCGTGCCCTTAGCGGGAACCGTAAGCGCCTGAATTTCTACCATAAATACGCGGCTGCCTTCAAACACCGGTACGGTTGCAGACCCGGCAGGCAGTTCACCTTGCCGCTGAATAATAAACAGCGCGGCGGGATCCTGTACGGCGGCCAAGCCTTTTTCATCCATCCTGAAAATTCCCAGCTCATCCACCGAACCGAAGCGGTTTTTAAGAGCGCGGAGAAACCGCACATCATCTTCGTTCCGCTCAAAAGAGATAACGGTATCAACCATGTGTTCCAGAACCTTCGGCCCTGCGATAACACCTTCCTTTGTTACATGAGCGGTAAGAAAGAGCACAGCATCCCGCTCCTTTACCCATTGCACCAATTCGTTGGCGCAGTATTTGAGCTGATTGATCGTGCCCGGGATAGTTCCCGCCTGCGGAGAAAAAAGCGTTTGTACCGAATCGATAATGACGATAAGAGGATTGAGATTATTTAATACTTTTTCGATATTTTCCACCGAATTGGTGCAGAGCAGTTCGATATTTTTGAGCGGAACACCGAGCCGGTCAGCCCTGCCGCGTATCTGACCGGCGGACTCTTCTCCGGACACATAAAGCGTCCGCTGCCCTACCGCTCCGGCTGCTGCCGCTTGCAAGAGCAATGTCGACTTTCCGATACCGGGTTCGCCTCCGATCAATACCGCCGAACGCTTTACCGCACCGCCGCCGAGCACTCTGTCAAATTCCGAAATGCCGGTTGTAATGCGGACAGTATCGTGTACCTCCACCTGTTCAAGCGGAATGGGATGCGCTTCGTCCGTTTGCCGCACGGCTGCGGCGCTTGAAGCAAAGCCGGGGGTAAAGTCCGCTTCTTGGAACTGCTCCTCAAAGGTATTCCATTCGCCGCAGCTCGGACAACGTCCGAGCCATTTCGGCTGGCTGTACCCGCAGGAGCTGCACCGGAATATCCGTCCGCCGGCTTTCTTTTTTGCCATTTTTCTTCGTTACCTATTCATCGTTCCGTTCGGAAAGGGTAAGCGTCAATTTTACGGTCTTATTTCCGCGGAGCACCGTTACGGCGATACTCTCATTCGGTTTTTTATCTTCCAAAACAGCGTAGTATTCGCTGAGGTTGCTGACAGTCTGACCGGCGATTTGGGTGATGATGTCGCCGCCGAGGTAGATAACCGCAGCGCGCTTCCCGATACCGTAACGGACGGCATTCGCTCCGCCGCGGAGTCCCGCCTTTTCGGCATTGCTGTCCTTTTTAACACGGGAAACCAGCAAACCGCGCTGCACCGACAGCCCCGCATAGTTTGCAATCGAAGCGTTCAGCTGTACCAGCTCCGCATCGATGGACGCACGCCGAACCTTTCCGTACTTGATAATTTCGGATACAACCCGTTTCGCCGTGTTGATAGGCACCGCAAAGCCGACCCCTGCCGAACTGCCCGACGTAGAATAGATCATCGTATTAATGCCGATCATCTTACCATCGGAATCGAGGAGCGGCCCGCCCGAATTACCGGGATTGATTGCCGTGTCGGTTTGAATCATATTTTTGATAATGACGTTTTTATCGGTTTGAATCGGGCGGCCGAGGGCGGACACAATACCGACCGTCAACGTCCGTGTTAAGCCGAAGGGGTTCCCGATTGCGAGTACCCGCTGCCCTACCTTGAGCCCATCTGAATCGCCGAATTTTATCGTCGTAAGCTGCGTGTTTGCGGGCGGGTCGAATTTAAGCACGGCAAGATCGTTTTCGCGGTCTACCCCGATAACCTTTGCATTGTACTGGCTGCCGTCCGAAAGGGATACGAATATTTTTGTTGCATCCTCGATAACGTGCGTGTTGGTCAGGATGTATCCGCGGCTGTCGATTATCGACCCCGAACCGGAACCGCCTTCCTGCGGAATCGGTTCAAGGAACCAGTTTATCCCGACCGTTTCCGTGGTGATGTTAACAACCGCATCGTTGGTATTTTCGTACACCGAAATATTTTGCTTTTCTTCTGCGGTGTAACGACTCGCCGGTTCCGCAGCAGTTGTCAGGTAAGGGCTTGTTTGCCCCGCTGCTTCTAAGACAGACACGCTCCCGTCACCGGCATTTTCTACGCCGTCAATGTGCCCCCCGCTCTGTTGTGTGAGGGCGGCATTACTTTCCGCCAATGCTTCAAGCTCGGCTACGGCATCCCCCTGCGGCGTTTTTGTTCCGTGCCCCAAATAGAAGCCCATCCCATAAGCGGCAAGTGCAATAAAACAGCCGATAACGGCTGCAGAAAAAATAAGTTGTTTTCTACTGTAAAGCTTCATACGCGATCCTCTTAAACATAAGGTGGTTGCATCCGGCGCTCATACTCTTTATCACAGCACAAAGCACCGGAGTATTAAAATCTTCTGCACGAATCATCACATATTTTGGATAAATATACAAAAAAAAAGCACATCCGCCAATAGAAGGGCATCGAACACATCGGATTATTTTCAACAGCTTCTTTTTTCTGCGATATTCGATCTATCTGTCTTATACGGCTGTCTGAACGCTGAGTTTTTGGTACACTGAGTTTTTACCCTTTCAAAAAAAAACATTCTCCGATATAATCGAACTATCGAATAGATAGTGCGTAGGACACAAAAAGTATGGAAAACCCGCTCGTTACAAAAAAGTTGCGCAAAACAAAAGCACGGAACTTAATCATCAGTATTTTATCTCAAGATAAGGATAAGGCTTTCTCCGTCGAAGAGCTGCATGAAGCCTGCGGGGCAGATCTGCAAATCGACTTGTCGACGGTATATCGAACAATGCATACACTTGCCGAATCCGGTTTTATAACAAAAAGTATGCATCCCAACGGCAAAGCCTATTTTCAGATTGCCTCTCAACAGGGAACAGAACATCACCACAGAATTGTGTGCAGTAAGTGCAAGGCTTCGGCTGACATTGCCGTCTGTCCGCTGCACGATTTGGAAAATCAGATCTTATCGGAAACGGGTTTTACCATGACATCACACAGCATAGAACTTACCGGACTTTGCCCTGCCTGCAAAGCCGAAGAGGAAGCGCAGACTCCGCAGACGGAAGCTCCGTAACATATTTCAATTTGCAAAAGCGGCAATTTTAAATCAATTTATTCTTTTGCGCCGCAGCATAGAGTTTGGCGTTCCACACATTACGAAAAATAAACTTATCACGTACCGTATTCTCCGTCATCGTATCCATACAGTTTTGCAGCGCTTTAAACGAACGGCTTAAATATCCGTTTGCGGTATCGGATGTATTTCCCTCTTGGCGGAGAATTGCATCGTAGCAAAGATACGAATATATCGAAGCATACATATCATGATTTTTAAGCGCATCCCGTGCAGTGTCCTCAAGTTTTTGCAAATATGCCGACGCAGATTCTTCCAATGAGTTCGCAGCAAGTCTAAAGCGGTAATAGCTGTCAAGAGCGGCGTAGCATATTTGCATTGCCGGTTTACCGTATAGATGCCCCCAGACCAATTCCTCTGCAAGTACAAAACCGCTTTGGTACGGCTCAAGCACAGCGGTAAATGTTTCGGGACTCACTTGTATCTGCGCACGTTCATCGCGAAGAATAGGAGCAAATAAAAATGATTCAATCAAAAACAAACGGGCATCGGGAGACTTATCGAGGTTTGCAATAAAGATCGGCTGCGCCTTGCTTGTTTGTCCCTTTTGGGATAATGCTCTTGCATACCAAATCCTACAAAGGGGCGCCCATTCTTGGAAGTGCTTCGAAGCTGCTTTTTCCGCCTCTTGAAATAAAAGCTCCGCTTTGCCGTAATCACCTAATTGCAATGCGACTCTCCCCTGCATAAACAAGCACGGTATTTTTTTAGGCTGTTCAAAATAACGCTCTGCATCCTCTAAGAGCCGGCCGAGAAAATTTTCGGCAGTATGTAAACTATTCTGTAAAAAGCAACTGATACTGAGGTTAAACAATGCCTCACATATAAAACTGCTGTCGTTCAGCGCTTCGGCAATATCAAGCGCATATTGAAAATATGTTATGGCGTCCTCTATTTTATTTTGAGACAAATGCAGAAAGGCCACACAGGAAAGCGCACGATATTCACCTGCAGGAAAGGTATGCGCTTGAACGGAGCTGACCGCTTTTTTTACCGCATAAACCGCTTCGTTAATATTTTTTTGTTTACTGATTTTTAATGCTTTTTGATAGCTTTCGAGAGCGGGGAAAAAAACCGTAGACTTAAAGGGACTGATATCAATCTGAGGTATTTCCTTATCCGAGTACTTGTGGAAGAAATAATGCAGCATAAATTGATCTTCCGGAATAAATTGAAGCGCGCCAAAAATATCTTTCAGGTTTTCATCGGGACATAACATTCCCTTTTTATATTTATCCCATAGGAAATCGGCTATATACTGTTTCGCCTTATTCTTTGCTGTTCCAAGCTGCTGCTCCAATCGCTCGACAGCGTATGGGGTTACCGAGTATATATCGTTTTTTACTTCGGTAATACCGACTGCATACATCCATTCATACAAACTCGTAATAAACGGAGCGCTTTTATGCAGCGAAAGAAAAAATTCCGGCATTTCATCGTCAAAGATAAACACAGAAGCACATATCGTAAGATACGCAAGTTGCAAAAAATCAACCGATAAGCCGTCAAATGCCATCGATTTTTCCGGCATAAGCTTTGAATGAGCGGTAATGGGGAGTACACCGATGAGATGATTCGCCGCCTCCGCATTTTTTTCGGTATATATAACCGTTAATTCGGTAGTATGATAACTTTTTACAAAGACCTGAAAATAGAGGCGTGTATATAATAAAAATGCGTCAATAAAATAATCGGGATAATTTGAACAAAACCGGTTCCGGCGGAAATAATACTGCACATGTTTTGCGTTCTCGTATTGCGCTTGTTCATCTTTTGAAAGTGCGGCCTTTACCGCGTGCTCCGTCAGAGGATGGGTCAGCATAAAATGATACAGCGCATGTATCCACGTACCGGTATTCGAGAGGTAGATACAGCACTGGGATTCCGCCGTTTCGGTGTGATCTGTTTTCGGTACGATAAAATCCGCACTGTAGTAAAGTTTAACTTTAGGCACATATTCAAACCGGATATAGGATTTTAAAAGCCGTTCTGCTTGCGCGGAAGCAAAAAAACTGCGGCTCGGCACAAGCACACTCCTGTAAGCGGCAAAATGATCTGCAATAACATCCTCAGAATCCGTTTCTTCACAGCAATCGATAATAATTCGGTAATCTACCACCCGCCTTTTATAGACACGCAGTAAATCGGCTAAATTCTGCAAAAATAAATTAGCGGAAAACACCGGAGCAACTTCATGGCTGCTAAAGCGGTAAATTGAGGCACAGGCAACTTTAAATGATGATGCCCCGTTGGCTTCGGCCGATTCCGCGATGGTATTCAATAATTTTTGTATTTCAAACGGAGCAATTCTCAAAAGCTGCCGTTCATAAGGAATTTCAAAATAGATACAAATCATAACAACCTTCCTTATTATGTATCGGCTTTTTCTCTATTCCGATAAAGTTTGTAGACCTTTCGGAAAAATTCCACTATACTGTGCCGATGAATATCAAAAACAAACGAGATTACTTTTTACCGCTGATACTAACCTTTGCGGTTATTGCATTTGATCAATTAACCAAATGGCTGATTATTACATCGATTGCTCCGTGGTCTGTGGGGGCTTCTTTTTTCGGAGACCTCATACGGATTGTCTGTGTTTACAATACCGGAGCGGCGTTCAGTCTCGGAAGCGGACTTTCGTCCGTTATGCGTTTTATCGTAATGGCCTGCATCCCTGCCTGCTTTATTGCCGGTATCTGCGTAGTCTATTTTAAATCGGAATTTCCACGGCTGCAGCGCTGGTTTTTAAGCGGTATTATCGGCGGCGGAATAAGCAATTTACTCGATCGTTTTTTTAGGGCGGAAGGTGTTGTGGACTTTATCGATGTTAAATTTTTCGGTCTTTTCGGTTTGGAACGCTGGCCGACATTTAATGTCGCAGATTCCGCTATTGTGATATGCGGGGCAGGTTTATTTATTGCACTTTTCATACAAGAATGGAAAGGCAAAAGTAAAACTCCGGCTGCGTCAAAAGACGGGGAATAAATGCGGAATATTATTCTTTTTTTAGTTATCGGAACATTGGTAACGCTCGTACTTATCGCCGGATGCAGCGCAGTATGTGCTGCAATCATTATCTTGCTGGCAAAATTTGTAAATGAAAGTATTTTAGCGGCACTGCCTTTCTCGGTTATTGCCGGTATTCTATTATCGTTTTTCTTTTACGGTAAGATCATGAAGAAAATAATGAATAAGTACGGATTAAATAACAAAAAATAAGCAGTCAAAACAGGGATTAATAACCGTCGGACATCTGGCGGTTTAAATCTTTTTGGCACAGCTCTTGATAAATAGGTGCGCGGGTTTTCAGCTCTTCCTTAACAGCCTTGCTGAACGGCATATAACGCCAGAATACGTTGCGTACTTCTTTATCGAGCTTCTGTATTCCTTCGCTTTCTTTAGTCATCCAGATGAGGTAGTCTTCAATAAAGTATTCTTTTACGTCGCCTTTCAATTTTTGAGCTTGGAACCATTGATAGTAATTACCGGTTAAACCTTCTTCCATCCAATAGTATGAAGCCTTTTCCTTTGCAACCTGCCATCGAAGGTCGGCTGTAGCCGTTAGCAGTGCATTTTTCAAATTTTTTGTATACATCGGAATGGCAATACGCCCGCGGCTGGTTACGCGGTTATACCGGTCAAAGGGTTCCCAGCAAAAACCGATATCACCGTAAGAAGGAATAAGCACCACGAACGGAGGGATTCTATTCAGCTGAGAGCGGTACTGGCGGCAATACGCTTCGCAGTCAATGCTTTCAATCCAGCGCATAATCTCCAATACGTTTTCTCTAATACCGATTTCGTTCGGTGTACATCGGAAGAATTCACGCGATAAAATAGGGAAGTGATTACCCTGCCGTCCGCAGGTCATCTTAACCATTTGCCGGACGGTTTCCAGCTCCGTATTTACATCGGAGACATTCAACTCCCCGTCGCCGCTCACCTCGATTTTTTCTTTTAACAAGCGGACATCTTCATCGACTCGGCGATATTCATTCAAGAAGTTGGTCAATTCTTTATCCAGCGCAAGAATCCGCCGAATGCCATCGCTCAGATCGCTCACATTGCGCTTCTGTATTTCGGTAAACGGCTCTTTTATCCCTGCAAAACCCGCAAGACTGTCATGCACAAACAACTCATGGACTTGATTTTTGAGCAGTTCTTCCGCACTGGAGCGTTCATCCGATTTTGCACGGAGTAAATTTTCCGCACTTTGCAATTTACCCTGCGCCTTATTGAGCAGTTGCTGAAAATGAGTTGAAATGTTCTTTTGTTTTGTCCGTACCTCATCAGTGGAAGAAGGATTAATCAATCCGACGGCAATATCATGAAACCATTCATCAAGGTAATAAACGGGTTCATTGTAGGAATTTTCATCGATAATCTTTGCAAACGTATCTTTTTGTTCAGCGGTTAAAAGCGTCGGCAAAATGAGTCCGTACCGTAACGCATATTTTTTTTCGATTGCAGATTCATCTGTCGGTAACTTTAACACAAGCACGGAAATAAACTGCCAATAATTTGTGACGAGCTGTTGCCGATACACGGTACGGTCTTTTTGATCGCGTGTGGTAAGATATTTGGTAAGTGTATTATGCAAACGCTGGGAAGCCTCGCCGCAATTCTTTAAGACTTTCTTATAAAAATCTGCCGAATCGAAATAGGTATGAGGAGTTTCATTATAAAAATGTTCGATTTTAGGAAAAGCTTTAACGGTAAGATCAACACGGGCAGGACTCGGTTCCGAACCGCCGGACGCTTCCGGTGAAGCAGATAGAAGAATATCGTCACCGATATCACCAAACAGGTCAAGCGATGGGGCAGAAGGAGAAGGCGCTACAGGAATATCTTCCAATAAGGCTGCAAGATCAGGATCAAGATTTGATATATCCATACGCGGTTCTCTGCCTACCTTCTTTTTATTTGTGTGGAGGGTTTAACACCCCGCTGCTCTGCGTCGGGGTTGTTGATTTTATTTGGAGGTGAGGGGAATTGAACCCCTGACCTCTTGCATGCCATGCAAGCGCTCTAGCCAACTGAGCTACACCCCCAAAGGCAACAATGCGATTATGAAGGAAATTCCATTTTAGGTCAAGCCCTTGATTATGATGTGTTCTGTACCGATGAATGCGTAGGTATGAATTGCTTTTTTTTTATAAATACGATATTCTATTAAAAGCGCTTATCATGCGTTACGGGGGGCACATATATGTTACCATTCTATTTTCTTTCCGTCACCACCAATCTTATGATGGGGGGAATTTTACTCCTTTCAGCAAAAGACAAAGAGGATTTCAGCATTAAATATCCTCTCCTCAACGATCCGACGTTTTTGCTGGTGTTGCTGATTTTTTCAGGCATTTCGGCCGTATTTAAACTTCTCAGCCCCGTTACAGGAAATACCCCGTTGGTCGGCGATATTATCCCTGCGCTTTCGGGACTCCTCGGCAGCGTTGTATTCTTTGACCGTTGGATTAAAGCCTCCGAAAATCAGCTGACACTGCCGCTATTCTTGACCCGTATTCTTAGCTTTGAACAGCCGATAGGTTTCTTCTGCCTGTTTGCCGGTGTTACTCACCTGCTTTTTTCGCAGGTACTGTTCTTATAGCCTATGCGCCAATCGGTAGTAGGTATCGTCCGAAAGGATAACAGATTTTTGCTTGGCTTGCGCACCCCCGGCGGAGATGTCGGAGAGCATTGGGAATTTCCGGGAGGAAAGTGTGAAGCAGGCGAAACGCACGAGCAGACATTAATCCGCGAGTATGAAGAAGAGCTTGCCGTCCGCGTATCCGTCGGGCGGTTTATTGCGCGTAAACATTTTCAAAATGAACACCGTAATTTTGATCTTTTTGCATACGAAGTAATCATTCCGGAAAATCAAACGTGTGTTTCTTCGGTACACTCCGAATTAAAATGGTTTTCGATTGAGGAGATGCAGAATATTCCGATAGTTCCGTCAGATGCGCTGTTTATTCCCGAGCTCCGAAAATTTTATCAGTGATAATTGTGAAAAATGTGATACGAAGCGGCTTGGGCGCGGTATGCCGCATTGTTGTGTTGTGCCTTTTTTCCTGTTTGGCCTTATTCTCCTGTACTAATCGTGCAACACTGGATTCTATCATACTGCCGCCTGATTCAGCCGTAAATGATGCCGACCGGTTTGCCGTTATTGTCGAAACCTATATCTCATTAAAAGATAGTCCAGGGGCAAACGGTATCATTGTCAACCATGCTCGGCGGAAAGAAATATACGAAGTAACAGGGACGCAATTCGTATCGAGAGACTCGGAGAGCGAACTGTGGGTACACCTTACGGATGGCTGGCTGCAACGCTCTTGTGTAGAGTTATATCCAAGCAGGGCAAAAGCCGAAACGGCTGCCGCCCGGTTAAAATAAAACGGAAGGATACCCTCAATAACCGAGTGCGCTCAGGAGTATCCTAAGGAGAGAGATTATGCCTCAGAAGGTCGGAACGGTTTCGCGGGGATTGATAGCACCCATTGTACATGCCGGAGATGATATTGCCGCAATAGCGGTTGATACGCTCTTGTCGGTGGCGGAAACGGAAGGCTTTTCCATTCACGATCGGGATATCCTCGCCGTAACGGAATCTGTTGTTGCCCGGGCTCAAGGCAATTACGCTTCTACCGACCAGATTGCCGCCGATATACGTGAAAAATTCGGCAGCGAACATATCGGTTTGGTATTTCCTATCCTAAGCAGAAACCGTTTTGCAATCTGTTTGGAGGGTATCGCAAAGGCAGGAAACAGACTGACACTTGTACTAAGCTATCCTTCCGACGAGGTTGGAAACCGGCTGATGGATCCTGATACGGGTAAAGCGGAGGCGGTAAATCCTTGGCAGGATACTTTTACAGCTGAGGAGTTTACGCAGCGCTTCGGGGCATATAAACACCCGTTTACGGGTATCGATTATATCTCTTTTTATAACTCAATCATCAAAAAATACAATGCACAATCTTCTATCCTATTGGCAAATGATCCGTGCGCTGTTCTTTCCGCAACAAAACACGTGCTTGTCTGCGATATCCACACACGGGCAAATACAAAACGGCGATTAAAAGAGCGCGGGGCAGTTTGTGTGTACGGGCTTGACGATGTACTTTCGCGGCCGGTTAACGGCAGCGGATACAACAGTGCATACGGTCTACTCGGTTCGAATAAGGCAACGGAAGATTCCGTCAAGCTCTTTCCGAATGATTGCCAAACATTGGTAGAAAAAATTCAACTGATGCTTAAAGAAAAAACCGGCAAAACGGTTGAAGTGATGGTATACGGAGACGGAGCTTTTAAAGACCCTGTCGGAAAGATTTGGGAGCTTGCCGATCCTGTTGTGTCTCCGGGCTTTACCGCAGAATTATCCGGCACACCGCATGAGGTAAAGCTGAAATACCTTGCAGACAACAACTTTAAGGATTTGTCCGATAAAGAACAGTACCAAGCAATGGTTACCTACATCAGCGAGCATAAGAAAAATGCCTGTTCGTCACAAATTGATCAAAAAGAAGCCCAAGGAACGACCCCTCGTCAATTAACCGACTTAATCGGTTCGCTGTGCGACCTTACCTCCGGCAGCGGTGATAAAGGGACACCGATCATTTTTATTCAAGGCTACTTTAATAAATTCGGTGAATGAGATACTGAATATTGGTACTGACGGAACGGTAATCGAACGCTAATCCCAATCGATCAACAATAAGACTAATGAAATCGCTTCGGAATATATTTTCTTTTCCGGCGATTTCTGCATTTCATTAACCATCATTTAGAAAGCCGCATCTAATCAAGCGACCATATTTGTATGTCTTTTTTTTGATTTTCAAGCCTTAGCAGTTTTCCTGTTTTATATTTCTCTATCTGTGTAAGATAAAATATAGTCTCGCCTTTACTTAAAATAATTTTTCCATCCGCATAGGGATAAAAATAAATAATAGTACCATACGGAACATCAGCAGGACAAGAACGTATATTAATAACTTTTTCAACCTTTCCATCGAAAAAATAATATATTTTCTGGCCAATCCATTCGTCTTTATTATTATCATAATAATATTTTCCCTCATCATAAAGTATAATTTTATCGAATTTCTCACAATAAATTGATAAATCAACAAAACCATTCTTTTGTATTTGCGATATAATACTTATTTCTTCCTTTGATTTACAAGACGTTAATAGGAATAGGAAAGAAAAAATCACAAGAGTTATTAAAATTTTATTTTTTATCATTCCGACAGTCCCTGATTGTTTTAGTTAAAATTGCTAAATACACATTATTTTTGTCATTATTCAATATTTTCCTTAGGAATTTCATATTTTTTTATTTTATATGTATCTATATTGTTCCCTTCAACCAAATATTCTAAAAATAAAACCTTATTATCAAATTTAGTTTTTTTCCCTATACAGAACCAATAACATCCAGCACGAAAAATATCATGCGGTAGTATGAGTATAGTACTTTTTCCACCATTAAATATATCTACTATCGAAATAGTAGTATCTGCACAGAGAACCAATTCGTTATTCAAATCTACAAAATTTGTTGCAAAAAAAATATGATTTGAAAATTTTTCATACTTGGTAGAAAAGAAATATGATGACATATCCGGTGCAACAGGACTACCAAAGTCAATTCTTAGTATATCTTCATTAAGCCAATACATACGAGGATTAAGCCTCGTAATTCCTTCAATTTTTATATTCTTTCTATTTCTCAGATTAACTGCTTCAATGGTAGTATACGCCTTGTCATATTCATAGATACTAACTGTCCAATCTCCTTTTTTATCGGCAACTTGTAAAATTTGTCCACACGCGATGTGCGCAATAAAAATAAAGACTACACTGAAAATGAGCTTTCGTTTTAAGGTCATCGACGTCCTCCTTGGCTTTGAATCGATGAATCACTAAATTTAAAAAAATCAGCTGTTCTCACTGAAAGGGGATTTATCCAATCAATGCCTTGATTAGCATAAAAAAGCAAATCAAAAAAATAAAGATAGCTGCTAGTAATCCTTTTATATTAGAAGGAGATACGTCATCGTTGTTACAGTCATTTTTGAAATCTAAATAACAAGTTGGAAACATTCCTGCACCAGCAATAGTGCCGAGGAGATAATACAAAATATAAGTTCCTCTATATCCAATTATATACAATATAATTATAATAAAACATGTTACTAAAGCAATATAAAAACAAATCCGAGCAGTCCGCCTATTCATTCTCTTCTTCCGCCTTTTCAGTTTTTAGAAGCTCCCTTTTAAAATGATCTTCAAAATTTTTCTGTACAGAACTAATACTCTAAATATTTCAGATTCCCAAATGCAAAACAATTTTATTACTCTTAGTTGCATATTCTAATAGTCTAATTAAATTTTCAATTTGTGATATAATTTCTTTTTTACTAAAACCAGATTCCGGTATTACATCCGTCTCAGGAGCTAATTTGAACAATTCTTTCCATAAGACAACTATGTGAAGAAAAGTACTCAAATTATCAGATTCTATTAGACTAATACCATAATAAAAAAGACCTTTCGTTGCCTTCGTTTTAGTATCATTTTCTGATTTAAACCATTTCAAAGTTTTAAAAATAAAAATAATGATATCATCATGAATTGAGACATGCTTATACCGTTCTGACATACAGTTTAGATCCAATTGATTGTTAATTTTATTAGTAACATCACGTAAATCAGAAATAACAAAAAAATTATGAACTAATGCCATTTTACTACTCCAATACATGAAATGAAATAATATTTCTATAAATATCAATATTATAACACTTAATAATACTAATAAATTCTCTTCCAAGCATTCTCGTATTTTATAAATAAATAGTCTTCTCCTATTCGATAGTCATCAATTATCATCGATGTATGCGTATCAATTTTATACATTATCAATATCTCTGCTTGCCTATCATATATTAAAAAAATATTATGACAAACCATACTAGTTGAAATATTTGGTAAATCTATTTCAAGCACATAATTAAGGTTACTGTCATGCACCTCCCATCTTTTTGTACCGTTATTAAATAAAAATATATATTCTCTCCCCTCCATAAAATCACTATATTTTTCATCAAGAACTTTCTTTTTATAGTTTTCTATCACTATAATTTTATTATCCTTCTTAATAAAAAATTTTCCATCAAATTCTATTATGTTTTCATCAGTTGATGCAATCATTTTACCTTTAGTATTTAATAAAAACCATCGCGGTATTAATCTTGTAACATTCCATGCAATATAGAACCCATTAGAACACATTTCTGCATAATCATACCCCTTTAAAGTCTTTTTTGAACCATCAGGAGATATCGCCAACAACTCTTTATTCTTCTCTTTTATTATAATCCCGTTATCGTTTATACTTGCCCACAGTAAATTATCTTGTAATACTTTTAAATCATTCGATAATAATGTATACGTATTATTTTTTCCCAATAGACCGTTCTTTGTTACAACGAGGCTTGTATAATTAAACTCACCTATCAACCTACCTTCGTAAAAGACTAACCACTTATCTTTAACTTTCATATAATACGTATTATTTTGTATATATAAATCCTCTATTCGATAGTTGTTTTTCAGGCTCTCATAATACATATTATTATCTTTATCAAAAGATATGTCGGCATAAAGCGTTTGTGTAAAAAAGAGCAGAAAAAGAACACCACCTTTAATCAAGTGATTTATATTCTTCATTTGCGAATCTCCCCCTATGTCCATCAGAATAAGAATCAGGCAGCATTGCCCCAGCTGACAATTCACAATCCTTTAACTTTTCTTCTGCTAACGTAAATTTTACTTTCCCCAAAAATCTCATTACTTCAGTACATCTTTTTTGCATCTTCCCAACAGGATCCTATTTTTAAATTAATATATTAAAGAAATTAATCAAATATATGATTTTTTGCTCTATCATAAGTTTTATATAATTCTCCTCTTCCAATTGTAATTAAATCATCTGCTACTATTTCTTCAATCAAATCATAATCTTTATTTTTTAAAACAGTTACATACACAAAAGTTGGAAAGTATGTTATGTTCTTTATATCATACCCCTCATGTCGTGATGTAATAATAACATAATCAGATCCATGAAACCCTTTTTCATCTTTCCATTGCACAGGCTCACTAATTTTTGCAATCACTGCTAATTTCCCTGTTGAAAATTTTACATATCGTATATACTCACATTCTCTTACATATTCCAATTGTTTATTTTCATCTGAAGATAAAAAATATTTTTCCATGCCCACCTCTAAAGTTCCGGATTAAACCCGCTTATATTTATAACTTTTTTGTGTACTCTTAATACAATGCGAAAACACACAAATATTAGGAACAGCCCCAAAACGTACTTATTTTTGTGATATGATTGGTTCGTATGTAGTCTAAAAGCTTATTTAATTCTTGCTGTGCATTAATCCTGATTAAAATCTAAAATTAGAGTTTCCGGTTCTTCTTTCAAGTTATCAAAAAAAATAAAATTCATTAATTGGTTTTATAACCGATTTAGTAATACCATTAATTTTTATATTTTTTGCTATTTATATTCAAAGAATCCTTGTAAATCCAGAAATAATAAAACCAAGAAAAATATACAATAAAAAATGCTTAATAAAATTTTTATTTTACTATATTTATTTTTTTCTCCGTCTTTACTCTTTACGAATGGTTCAATTATGAAACGTACAACAAACTGCAAAGATGTAATTAATCCAACTATAATTAATATTATAACTCCTCCATCATGCATATTATTTATTCTTCTTTCTCCTTGTATCTACTCCGCCTCTTCCCAAAAGGCATCGCTTTTCTGCTCAATCGTTCAAAAAACCGCACAACTTTACAATAGCAGATATTTACACATAAGATATATAAAAAGTAAGCTATCTAAACACAACAATCAAAATGATCAAACTGCAAAACCTATGAACTTTAGATATTTCAGTCAAATTTCCAGCTTCATCACTCACATATCTTACTGATTTCTTCCACTTTTACACCTCCAGAGGTAATAAGTTTTTATACCAGCATGTGTATATGGTATATCATAAGATACCATTGAATTCTATCTCACCGATAATATTTGCATCTTTAGGGGTTATTTTTATTATACAACCGGGAGAATACCATTCACCTTTTCTTCAAATTAGTTATTCTTTCTAATTCGGTTTTAGCACCCTATAAATACTCAGCAACTCAGTATGTTCAACATCATGCATGCTATCATCTATTTTTTTATGATACTGTAAAAAATCAAAAGCATCAGAATATGTTGAGAAAAGGAAAGAACTATTCAGTCGATTTTTATATGCTGAAAAACAATTGTGAGATGAAAAAATTATTTCATTGTATATTGAAGAAAATGAATAGCAATCTATATCAAAAATACCTATGTCAAACCCATAGCAATTTATTGATACTTCACGCACTTGCTTTATACAAAGTGATATAGAATACATAGTTTTCATACTCACAGTATAACCTTCTATTCCTTTATAATTTTGAAAAAAATCATCTAAATTAATATTATTTTTTCTTGCAATAGTTATGAGTTTGTTAGAATAACCGTTCAAAATTCGATTTCGTTCAATAGTTACATTATATTGCTGCATATACTATAATCACTCCCATGTATGCATAAGCTTCATTCTTTATTAAATTTCCGATAATATGATAGTCTTCATTAACAGTAAAGATACGGTCAATCTTCCATTTACCGATATAACTTCGTAATTGTGCTCCTTGTAAAAATAGTATCATCGTCTCCACTAAAATCATACCGATTAAAAGATTTCTTTTCATATCTTTGTTCTTTTCTCCTTTATTTATCGGGCTAGCCTCTAGTGGAATATGATATCTAAAAGCACCTACGGTATTAATTTTACAGCCATCTGTTTGAATCATTTCAGAATTAGCATCTTTATCTCCATTAATTTACGAGACTCATCTTCTTTTATGCCGTTGTCATATATTCTTAAACCCAATTCATTTGCAGTTAATTTAACAACGTACTACATACGACCATTCTTATTATAGCGTTAATTCTATTGTAATTCATATTCGCCCCATCATATAAAACTACGGTATCCGTGCCAATTGTTAAGCAGTATTACCGTTTAAACTTGCAAGTTTTTACTTTTGTTTCTTCAATCCGTATATCTTCTCATAATATTTTAAAGCATATTCATACGAATCCGGCAAATATAATTTTATCACATGTTCATAACCGTTCTCAGCTAAAATTAAAAAATCATAACTATACTGCGCGGCAAACAAGATAGTTTCCATCATTTCTGACGATAAAAATGGACCATAGCCAAAATCAGATATCCTATAGCTTTCATCATGTTCATTTTTCGCTAAATAGGTGTTGATAAAATCATTGAGAGGCATATTTTTATCAGCTATCTCCGGCGAAAGTTTCTTGATACTATCATTAACCTTATAATCAAAAAAATACCGTTTATTTCCTATCTTTTCATATTCCAATCCTGTGTCATACAATGAATAAAATCCACCATCACAATAGACAGCAATGAAGGGTACAGGACCGTGTCGTTCTCTATATACAGTTTCCAATAGATAATAATTTTCGATACCTATCCTTTCAATATTTTTTTCCAACTGCCTTTCAAAAGTTTCTTCGGAGAAACAGGGAATCGACACTGTAACCCAACACCATAGAATGATACATATATATTTAATGATTGAGCCTTTCATAATGCTCTAATTATCTCCTTAATACATTTTCCGTATAAGAATCATGACTATTATCTCCCGAACCTGCCGCATAGTGAAGTCTCTGTGTTAATTCATGAGCAAGCACGACCATTGGAGGTGTCGTATTCGTTCGAATGCTGCTCTATAGCTTAGTTTTTAGATACTGAATAGTTGCAGCATATTTATAACATTCATACTTTTCTAAAAAAAGAGAGCAATATTTGTAAATTCTTTTTCATAGTTGGAATAAATATATATCTTGAAAACAAATATAATAAACATATCATAGCAAGCGATAGAAAAATAAAAGTTACAATTGTAATTTTATAACTTTTATTCCAAATTTCTTCTGAGACTTCTCTTTGATTTCCATTCTTATCTGCAATAAAAAAAGAAGTTTCTGTTTTATAACTTTTTTGATTTAAAACATTTCCTCCAATTTTTTTATCAAATAAAACAAACATAATTACAAAGATAATTGCAACTAAAATACATAAACATGCCACCAAATTTAGTTTTATTTCAGAATTCATTCTTTCTCCTTTTTCCAAGTTACTTGTAAACCTGCCCCTACGCCAAAATCAAAGTACTATCATTCTGCGCAATATCATCATTATTTTCACACACTATATCATAGAAGCAAAACTATACTCATCTTACTTATAACTAATGCTTAATTCCCATCCCCCAGAATAACCAAATGCATCAATTTTTGGATTTATAACTATTGTTGCGATAGAATCATGCGTAAAGTCAACATATACATAATCAGAAATCCAATCATGTTTTTTATTTAAATATCCATTTTGTTTATCAAATGGAGTTACGCACTTTATACGATATTTCATTGGTTGCATTGACAAAACAATTCTTTCCCCACCTGCAAGAGATAGGTCTTTTCTTGTATAATTAAAACTATCCCCTAATATCTCAAATTTAAAAATCGTATATTCTTTATAAAGAATATACTCGTCTCCTATCTTCTTTTCTATCAAAACATCACAATCAAGAGAATTCATCATACCACTGCATTCTTCATGTTTTATAACAAGTGTTGGATTATTTTTTATATTTTTAAGAAACAACATACACAAAATTGTTATCAAAATAAGTATAAAAATATTCAGTTTTCTTGACATAGTTAATCTCCATAAGTATCAGCATACTTATAAGTGCTATACGAACTATTTAAAGGACATGTAGATGTATCGTTCTTTTTCTCTTTCAATTATCACCAAGGAAAACCATAACACCAGGCATAACTAACTATATACTCAATATTAAATAATTATCAATTCTATAAAAAAATTTTATTTTTAATTTCCGCAAAATATATTAATTATATCATCATCGGTCATATTGAAAAAGAACTCGTCTATCTTTAGATTATTACCATTGTCTATTCCCAGCAATCTACTACATACAGTCACTATTATTTCGTAATCCCTTTTTGGAGCAAAATATTTCTCAGCTGATTTATCTAAAATTTTTATAAACAATTCATTAGCCTGCTTCCTTTCTCCCAAATAATAAAGACAAACTGCATATCCCAGAGTATGAAAAGAAATATTAGTTTGATTAGCTTCATATCGCTTGTATACAGAAGCACAGCTATCCAGAAAGATTTCCCTTGGAATAATTTTTTCAAAATATAGTTTTCTTAATACATAACATTGTTGAGAGTATCCACTATTCCAATTTAACTTATCTATTTTTTCTTCCAAAGAAAAAGCATTTAGAAGTTTTTCTATTTTTTTATTTTCATCATCCGTAAAATTTTGGTAGTTTATAGTATCTTCCACTTTCCATAAATCTTTTATTCTTTTTTCTTGGTTTGAACATGCAATGAGTAATTCTAAAAACATACAAAGCATTGATAAATATTTTATCTTTTTCATTGTACTCTAATCCTTTCCTTGGAATAATGAACAAAGCGCCTATTTACGCCCGAAGCTACAATAATTGATAAACCTATATTGCAAAATAGCTATTGAAATTGTTCCCGTTATAATAAGTAAAACAGTCAAGCATGTATATGCATAATTTAGAATATATACAAATTTTGAAACTTTGCTAAAATTTCCCAGGACATCTTTTACATAATAGATATTATTCTCTATTTTTCCATTTGTAGCATTTCCACCTATAATTTTATCAAAAAAATATAAACCTATTAAAAAAATTATTGTTAGAAATATATTCATTAAGAACACTTTATTACTTCTTTTCATTTAATGTATTCTCCAGAGCTGCAGATATTAACCTAGCACTACCAATTCCATACACATCTTTACTAATCGTAAGCGGAAAAATATCCGATAAAGTATTTCTTGCAATTCTTATTGTTATGCTTTTAGCAGACAGCTAAGCCGTCTGCCTCATCGCTTCAAAAAAATCAATCCTCAACGTATCAAAGATATGCCTGCGGTGCTTTTTACCTGTCTCCTTGTAGTTTCACAACGGACAAGAATGTACACTGGTTAACAAGCTTTTTTCAATAAGTTGATTAAAAATATACCATAATTCCAATATTCAACTCAGCACACATCTTACATATTTCGGAAGAAAGTTCAAAAGCATAATGATAATAAGTTTTTAGACATAATATTATTTTACACCGTACTTTTTCTTTTATCGATAGACACATATCAATAGCTTGTTTTTTATAAACAGTAATAGCTCTATCAATTTCATTCTCTAAATAAGTATCTCCATTTAAAGGTATCTTGTGTGAATAATAAACTATTCCATTATTAAAGTTATGCGTATGAACATTATCCACAAAGGATGATATTGGCTGTTCAACGGAAACAGTTACAAAATCTAGAATCTTATAATCTGTATTGTCAGAGACTATGTTTTCAGTCGCCATCAATATACTCAAACATAATGGTATACCTAAATCAGCACATTCACCTAGAATCCGTGGAGACAATTCAAATATATTTTCATCATGTAGTTCATTCAGATAAACTTCATAGGTTACATTCCCACCGCTTCGCAAAAATAATTCAAGCTTTTGTCTATCTTTTATTTTCGATTTAAAATAGGTATTCAAATCATGAATGATACTATCATGGTTACTCCCCTTTAGTATTTCAGGAACAACATCATAGCGAACATAAGATTCTCTGAAATTGCAATATTCTTTACCGGAGGGTGAAACTCGCGGCGTATTAGCAGAATGCTCAGCAGTTGCTTTAATGTCAAAAATAGGTGTTATCTCACGCGTAGGCAGTACCGGATGTCTTACTACAATTGCAAGATCGACTTTAAGCATAAACTCACCTATATTACGGGAAATTTTTATCATTTCTTAGATGTCTTTGTAGTATGATTATTTCTTTTTTGTAACTTCATTATACGGTCTTTATACATTTCATTATCAGGTTCGAATGATAAGGCCTTTTCGTACAACGCAAGTGCTGTTGGATAATCTTGCTGATATTCATAGATCATTCCTTTAGCATAGTATATTTCTGCTCTATGAGGCTTAAACGTTAAATACAAATCATAATATCTCACCGCCCGTTTTAAAAACGAACACTGTTCGCACGCACGTGCTAATAATAAAATAGTACCTGGCGAATCTGGCTTTAATGCAATAGCTTTCTCAAAATGAGCAATAGCATCACGATAAAGCTTACGACGTGCAACGATATATTTTTGTCTTCTTTTGTCGTAATGGTATGTTTCATCAAGCAATTGAGCTTGATCAAGATATATTGATCCAAGTAATGCAAACGCATAAGGAACAGTCGGCTGTATGTCAATTATCCTCCTTAAAAGGAAAATCGTTTCTTCTGTATGATTTTGATCATCTTCAAAACAGACTTTGCGCATCAATTCTTTTTGTTCTTCATTACAGCCTTCTAGTATTTTATCATTGAGCATAGTCATCATCTATTTCTCTTTTTGTCCTATTAGGAGCTCCTTTAGGTTTTGCATCATGTCCTCTTCTTCCTGCTCTTTTTTGCCACTCTACATAATCCTCTGATTCAGGGTCTTCCCAATCAGAAGTCCCATGTTTTTCTTCTTTTGATTTATTTCTCTCTTGTTATCTATGTTCCTTGACTTTTAAATTACTCAGGGTATCCAATGACCAAAAGGTAGTAATTTTCCTTTTGAATAAGAACAACTTATTTCATATTGATATTCCATAAGAACCCCTATTCAATAACAACGGATACCACATATTTCTATTTGCGCCATAGTTTATAATTGATCAAAAATAATACACAAAATAAGCGGAATATCCACAATGAAAATTTTGTAGATATTTATATCCATTCAGATAAAAATAATTCTGATGTTATTTTCGTTTCATATAAAATATATAACGTAAAATCAACAGGAATTGTTAGTATTTCAATAATCACAAAAAAATAAAGTAATATAAATAATATCTTTGAAAATTTATTAATTTTCAAATTTACAAAAATTAGATAATATCCTGTATATATTGCCCACTTTGAAAACCCTTTTCTAATTTTTTTCATTTTTGAATGTTTATTTTGTATAGACACAAAAGAGTATAAAGCAAAAGAATAAATAAAACAAAGGAATATTTTAAAAAACAAGAAACCAAGGCTCACTTTAATTCCTCCAATTGTTTTATAGCCTCATCTATGATACTATTTATTCTATTTGGTGTCATAATCATATAGGTATTCCTTATTTTAAATATAAGCACATTTTTCTATCCAAAACATGGTATCAGAATCAACTTTTTAAATCATTATAAATTTCAATTCCAAGAGTAATATTTAAAGCCTTGCATCTTCGCAATATTTCAGGGCACAATTCAAACGCATAATAATTATTAATACCTAGTCCAATATAATAGTTTATAGTTCCTCCTGTCTGTATAAAAAGTTTTAAAAATTTTTTATTTTTTATTTTTTTTTCAAAATATTCATTAACATAATCAATAGCATCTTCTAAATCTCTCTCTTGAAAAGGTAATATATCATAACATAAATAGGATCTTTTATGTAGTGCATTTATTATTTTACCATTTGGTAATATCCAAGGGGTATTGACACAATATTCAATATCCGGTGTCATATCAAAATATTTTTTTATTTTATCAGTCGTAAATATCGGATGAAACATCTGTATAGATATTGCTACTTTACCTTTCATTATCTTTTCCCTCAAATGTTAGTTTAACCAGCCAGTATAATGACTTAAATTTAAAGCCTTACCATCACCATCGTTTACAATAACGTCTCCATCAGGTGTAATACCCGTCCAATCAGCCGCACCATTACCTATATTATGCTTTAATTTTTTATGTACTTCATTAGTTAAACCGGAGCATCATCTAAGTTTACAGTTTCTTGAGGTACTTTTCTAGGCGACTTCTACCGTTATGTTTTACTTTCTATATTTATTATTTAGCTGTTGAATATGAAACGTATACATTATTAGGCAATTGATCTACTTCAACCAATAGGACGGTTTATTCTTCCATATTTTTGCATCAGTATTTATTGTTTTGCAAGCAAGAAACATCACAATAATTATCCCCATAAAACTTATCTTTTTAATCATCAGTCCCCCTTGTATTTAATATCAACCCTTGATTGTTACATCTTTCTTCTCTATTCACTACAGGAGCTTCTTTAAAGGCTTTCTCAAATGTATAAACATCATCAACCATCTCAAAAAGCTTGTGCTCCCTGGGATGATGTTTTCTGAAAACTTTATAAATACTGCATTTAAAACAAAAAATTCGGCATAACCGATTTTGCCTAGTCAGCCCAGTTTCCTCTCCAGAAAGTACGGGTCATCGAAAGCCGGCAGAATCTGTTCGAATGAGAATCCGTGCTTCACACGGCTGACATCCAGCTACATACAACGGTACATCGTGAAGTGTTATGCCATTTATTTCCATCAATAATGAAGCATCTTGCGTAGCCTTTACTTCGTTTCTTTGATTCGCATATAGCAATATTATAAAAATTTAATCATATTTTGTTTAAACTTTGGTAAAATTGTTGTATAAATATTTTTATCTTCAATATTTAATCCTATAATTTCATCAATATAATCCCAACTCTCATGAAAGGTATGCTGAAAATCTAAATTTCCTTTATCTTTTATAAGTATATATATACCCCATATATTCTCTAAAAAATTATATAAATCAATATCTCCGATACTGCATTCAATGATTTGTTCAATAATTCTACACACACCTAAATTAAAATTCATTTAACACTCCTTTATTATGGGATGAGATAGTAAAATTCTTTGTATTATTTCATTTAAAAAATCAGATTAAAGAGTTTGCATCAATATTTC
The DNA here is from genome assembly GCF_024181085.1 of Treponema sp. OMZ 857. NCBI lineage: Bacteria > Pseudomonadati > Spirochaetota > Spirochaetia > Treponematales > Treponemataceae > Treponema > Treponema sp. OMZ 857. The sequence continues at coordinate 522,044 of NZ_CP051147.1, read as the reverse complement.
TGTAAATACTCTTCCCATGTATTTGGATATAATTGTTTTATTTTTTGTAATGCATATTTACTAGGTAGCGTATTCCTATAATCGACACCTTGTCTTTCAAACTCTTCAATTATTTTTTTCTTCATTTTATATTCATCTGAATCGAGCGGATATATCCAAAAATCCCGTAATAAAGAAACAGGATAATGCTTTTTCTTCTCCTCACCTTCCAGAACGACATAATCAGGCGAATAATAAGGTTGCGTTATATCAGCCTTTAATTCAACAATAAAATAATATGTCATTTCTACATCTTGAATATGTAATGCTTGAATTGCCGCTGTTCTTCCATTTGATGCATAACAGCTTTGGCTAATTCAAAAGACTTCGTTTCTTTAAAATGCCTGCTTACTTCTCTTGATAAATATAAATCTTTCACAAAAGAACATGCTGATAAACAAAATAAAAAGACTAGTATAAGGAAATACTTATTTATTTTCATTATTCACGCCCCTTTCTCTTCATACCGCTGATTACAGATCCCATTAAATAACTATTAATGGCGTTTGATGTCCGAAAAACATTCACTATTTTACCTTACCGCCATATTCGCACTGTTGGAATATGGTTACAATAAGAAAGATTATTATCTTCTAATTTCGGTCCTACAACAACAAGTTCTTTAAGCATGGGCATTTCTTGTATAAAATCAAGAGATTTTATAATACCTTTGTGAGTAATTCTTAGCACTTCTAACTTTTTTAATGTTTTTAGATGACTATGATCGTATATTTTACTTCCTGTATCGAGTTCAAGATATCTTAATGTAGGCGCCAGTACTTCTATACCATTCAAACTTTCAAGTTTAGTAAAGTAACTTAGTCCTAAATATTCCAGTTTTGCCATTGGTTTCATAAATGTACAATCCTTGACTGAAAAATTTTTTACAATTGCTACACGAGCTACATTTGGAAGTATACAAATTTGTTCAAATAATCCGGTTAAATCCTTACAGTTTGTAACGCAAATGGATCTTAAACTCTTGCAATTAGATGAAATCGAATTATTTTTATGCCACACAAAAGAAAGTTCTTTTAAAACAGGATTATTAATATTAAAAGGTATAGGATCGTCCCAAGAAATATAAACAAGATTTGGCAAAGAATTCACTATATCGATATGAGATATACCAGAAATAAATATGCTAATTCCTGTAAGCCATGGAAATTCAGATAAAAAATCAATATTATTATATGGATAACCCCATGAAAATGCAGCCCCTGGAAACTTATGATTCCGCATATAATCTTTCGCATCCTTAAATTTCTCTAAAGAATCAAATACTAATTCAATTGGAATTTGATTAATATCAATCATAAAATGGAATCCATCTTTTTCAATCATAACTTAAAACACCTCAGGTTTATACTCATGCCCATTATCTATAATATAAAATAATCTACCAGGACTTTGGATTTTATTATAATTCTTTCTACGGTTACCAGATTCATAAAACAAAGGAACTCCATCATCTTGAATACGTTTATATTCATCCGTAAAGGCTCTCTATGATTCGATGATGGTATCCAATCAATATTTACAGGCATATCATCATAAGTAAAGCTTATTCTCATTGCTGATTGCATTGATCGTTTCTGCCCTCCTTTTCCGTGATATTTCATTTCGGATTCAAAGTTAATAGTATATGCACCTGTGTTATTATTTTTATCTTTATCTGCCGAATCTTTATAGGATTGATTATTTGCCATAGCAATAACACCAGTTGTTACTACAATTGCAGCGGCTATCGTAGCATCATCAAGTGCAGCTACTTTCCCATCCGGATCCGTATACTTCACCGGATTATTGGCTTGAAGCTCGCTATCGCTTCGCAGTCTGATGCCGCTTCAATCGCTGTCCGAAGGACTACCTTCCCTATTTCAGTTTATTCCTCTAAGAAATACTTATTCAAATCTTATCGGTTCGACACAAATATTTTTAATCTTGTTGTCATTAAAAAATTTATAAACCCGATTTGAAATTAAAACGCGCCTACAACACAAAAGACCATCTCCAGTAAATTCTTGGCTTAAATAAAAATCTTTGTCCAAATTTTTTAAAATTTCTTTTGAAACAGTAATTTCAGAACCATCCTTTATCAAATCTCTTTTTTGATTACAGACATTACACTCAATAACTTTTTTTACTTCATACTTCAGTTTTGTCGGAAAAACTGTATTAATTTTAAGTTGAACAATATTATCAATAGGCTGTTTTGTTTTTATATTTTTAACCGGTAAAAATTCTATTCCAGTAAACCCTTCCTTTACTAATAAATCACAAAGTTCATTCGTAATAAAAAAAGTATCATAAACCCAGTAAAGTCCGCCAAATCTTATTTTTTCTATATTAAAAGATTTTTTTATGTAAAAAGAATCATTTTGAATCAGTCCACTACCACAATTTGTGCAGAAATTCGTAATGTCATAAGTATAATTTATATATGATTTTTTGACATCAATTGTTTCGGGTTGGGGATAACCAGAATATTTTCTGAGCCATAACTGTAAATATGCAGCTGCATTAAGTTCTTTTTTAGAATAGTCAAGGCTGATTTGTATTATCTTTCCAGCCTTCGTATCTAAAAATTCTTTAACTTCTATAAAATCTACTCTATTCTCAGGTATCTCAAAAATTAAAAGCAATTCTTCTGAGTATTTGATTTTATGACAAGTCAAGTAATTTCTTATCTCTCTTTTAGGATCATCCTGATTGGTATTAAAAATATATCGATAGATCCTAGTCATTATTCTAATCCTAAAGTTTGTGCAGCTGCTTTTAGCAATTCTGGATAATCTGCATATATTTTTTGAGCAGCTTCCCATATCTGTGATAGAGTATATCCGTATCGACTTTCCATCTTTCTCATTATCCTACCACACCACTATGCCGTTGTCAAAATCAAAACTATGCGAGAGCAAAAACAAACGACAAAGCGGAATTATACGGAACCGTTGAACTCAATTGAAAGAACATAGATCAAATTCATAGAATTTTGAACCTTCATAACTGTACTTAAACCATTTCTGGCATCGAATCAAATTTTTTTATTATAAAATCCATTTATTATATCACTTCACATAAAGATCACCATAAAACAAGAGGTATTATAATAAAAGCTGGTAGTACGGCTGCGATTATTCCCCTTACATAAAATAGTTTATCTATCTTTCCTGCTTTATACCTACTTTGTTGAAGTTCTGCAATATAGCAAAGAACAAAAAACACAATCACAATCACAATAACCTTTATTAAAAGTTTAGGCGATCCGTATCCATAATCCATAGTACCCGATATTATTCGCATAAGCAAAATTACTGTTAGCAATATAAAAATAAAAATCGGCATTATTGTATATCTGAAAATATGAAACCCTGTGTCAACATCAAAACTGTCAAATATAATTGATTTTAACTTTTCATTAAATCTTCCTAATAATGAAAAGCCGCAATATACCAACAGCAAAAACCATAATAATATCCAATAAAGTCCTGGCATACATAACAAAAATTCAAAAAACATCCTTAATTTATATGAGCTCATTGATCTATCTCCTCTTTTTTGTGATTATTCATCCATGACTGATAGGCCTCGTAGGAAGATTTAACAACATCCGCACTTACTCCAAGGACATCAGCAAAACATGATATCAAATCTGTACAAAAACGTACAGCTTTGATACGGCTTTCCACATACGGCCGTAACTCATTCTATGGAAGAGAGAGTGTATATCTTTCCTTTTTCAAGTATTTATAGCCGGATCTACAGCAGACCATGCAGATATATCAAAATCATCTTCCTTATATTTCCATGCAATTACATATGTCCAGAAACCCATACTTTTATACTATCTGCTAATATCTTAACTTACAGAAAGATTTTATACGTTTAATTACGGAACAAAGAAATAACACATGATATAGGAATCATTACTGACAGAACAATAAATGGCATAGTACACAAAAAATGTTTTATAAATTTCTTATATTCAATTAGGTAAGTTTTAAAATTATCATCGTTTGTTTGTTGAATTTTATATTCAAGATAAGGAATTAGATCCGTATACCTTGGATACCATTTTTCACGAACTCCAAACATATTTATTTCCCCGATTCGTTTTAAAGTCTCAATATCATTTATTTTATCCAGATATTCTACAAATTTTTTTCGTTTTTTAGCAAATTCGGAATCAAATTTTTTAAAAGCTTTTACAAAGAACCAGAATGTAACTGCACAAACAGGAAAAACCACCATAATCATATTCATCCCCCTTAGTTAATATCAATAACTACACAGAATATTTTTTTCAACACAAAAAGTATTTATTTAGATGTATTAAGCTACCATATCATTATTTGATTGTACAAGTACGGAAGCTTTAATACATATTCCTCATACTCTTTTCTGTTCCCTCTTACCGACCTATTCCTACGAACAGATTCGACAATCGGTTCAACGATATATTATTTCACTTTAATTCTAAACGAGTTTTTCGTTAATCTTTTAACAAATACATAATCTTCAGGCAGCTCCTTTTCAAATGGAACTTCAAACCAAATACCATCATAAAAAGGTTCTCTCTCCAAATCATCAAAATAAGTATAAAGCGGATATGCTATCGCATGTCTATCTTTATCTATAAACAGCATTAAAACATCATGATTTTCGCACCATTCTTTTATTTCAACAGAATCACAAAACATCTTAATTTTATCTTTTTTATTTTTACCTTCAATAAAAACAATTTTTTCACACTTATATCTATAAATATCTGTAAGTTTTTTTTCTTTCCCGATCCATATTGCATGTAGTTTTTGATTTGTTGGTCGTAGGCAAGTAAAACAAACCAAAAAACAAACGAGAAGAAATAGAGCTATTAAAATTAATAAAAGAATAAACTGCTTTTTCATTATCTTTCTCAAAGTTGACACCCATTTACATCTATCTGCTGATATTATTGGATGCCTTAAAGCAAAACCATATTCATCTTTTCGAGAAGCACCTATTCCGTAACTAAGTAATATAGTATTGACTCCCCATACGATAGCGGCAGATACAAAAACAATTTGTTTTCATAGTCCGAAATTATTTTTTTAGATATATCACGTACATATAAAATCAAGCCTCATTAAAAATATCCTCATACTTTTTCTTATTCTCTTCATAATTTCTCATACTATTTATACAAATACTAAATAATTAATGAACTGATGAAAAATGGAATATAAAATATATATTTTATAAAAGTGACACCTAATATAAATAAAAGAAAATAGCTGAGTGCAAGAAATTTTAGTATTTTATCTCGTTTTTCATCAGTGTTCTCTTCAAAATAACATTTCATAAAAAAGAACCTATATATTAAATAAGGAATATTTATTAGAGATGAATCCGATACCGCTAATAAAATTGAAATTATAGGATCGATAAACCATATAGCACAACATACTTTTAACAGCATTAACTTATCTATAATTTGTATATTAATAAACTTTCTATCCAGTAATAATATTAAGAATAATAATGTGCTTATCATTATTTTACGTAAAAACAAACTACTAATAATAAAAATTATTTCACGCCATGAGCTTTGTGTAAAATTTAGTAATTTCAATACGATGTTTAAACATGCAGGAAAAATAAAACAAGTCCCTAGAAATATTATAAGAAAATAAAATAATGAATATTCATTTATCTTTTTTATAGCTGGTTTATCAAAAAAAATTCCTTTAATAAAAATCTTTAACATGATACTATTCCTCTATTCTTAATTCATTTATCATTTTTTTATGTTTACAATTTCTTCTTCGATGCTTTTCAATGCAGCCTTATTTGTTACATTTTGAGCTTTTAAATTATGTATTTCCATCATTTTATTAAGAGTAAATGTTCTAAGATCTCTTTTAGTTCTTCGTTGGTTTCCGGAAGAAGCTTCATCTGCTATATATTCAGCTAATGCTTGAATATTAAATATTATCAATAAAAGCGCATAACATCATGTCCGGTTATCCAGGATTAGTCAGCATTGCAATACCACCTGTACCAAAGATATTAAGGAACGCAAACAAATCAGATACCTCTTGTTTCATATAATCAAGATGCATATCAAATATTTCCATTTTACTTCCAATATCTCTATTTTTGTAATTCTCCCATCCGGGTCGGTATACTTTACCGGATTATTGGCTTGAGGCTCGCTATCGCTTCGCTGCACCATACCGCTCCAATCTTTTTGCCTCTACAGCTTTGTTCCCACAGTGTTTTTTTCTCAATACCGCCACGGATGTCGGTGGTTCTAAACAGTATCATGTTTTGTCATCAGCAAAACATGATATCAAATCTATACAAAGATGTACAGATTTGATATAGCTCCTCACAGACGGCCGTAACTCGTTCTATGGGAAGACTGAGTGAGATTTTATGTAAACCAGAATAACCTTTTTAGTAGTACTTATACATCCTCATCATACTCCCTATTAAATTTTTCATAAAATTAAAAAGTACACCTTATTATTTTAAATTCAGAATCAGGTTTTGTAATATATGAGAAGTATACTCGAAATTCTGTTCCATCACTATCAACAAACTCTCTCAATTCACCGTCTTTAATGATATAAGGACATAAAAAATAATCTCCATTCCATTGGTAAACACGCTTTGCCGCAAAAAAACATAATTGACTTCTAAATATACCAAATATTGTAGAATCAATTTTTTCATTATAAAAGGCGTTTTCCAACTCATAAAACTGTATTCTCGTTAAATCTGTTATGTCAAAAATAAAATATTTATATGCATTATATGCTGCCACATCGCCAACAAGTACCAAATATTTTTTTTCATTGTACTGTATCAAATAAAAAATTTGACTTTCTAAGAAAATATCCCATCCATTAAAATAAAACTCCTGATTGCAAAGCTCAATTTTTCCATGCTCTTTTTCTTTAGCGCCAATAAAATTCTGACGAGGATAGTACCTTATACTTTCTATACCATCTAAATCTTCAAAGTTTGAAATATAACATTCCATAAATTCTTCTTTTTTCAAGTAACTATGTTCAAGCCATCCGCTACTTTTAATTTTTACCGGTGTATAAGGACATTCTTGTACATCATAAAAATCCATATAATTCTGACCATATACAAAAATCGGATAAAATAATATGAAAGTAAAAAAAGTTTTTTTATCATTCAAATACCTCTGAGCCAGTCACATTTTTATAATGCGGATTCAATTTCCAAAAGCTTGTTCTTCCATATCTGTTGGAAGAAATATTTTTTATCATATCAATAACTAATTTATTGAATTATTATCCCACAATGTTGATAATAACAGTAACGTTCCATCTCTGCCTCTAACTACATATCCAGCATAAGGATATGCTAAAACCTGCACGTCTTCATTATAGTATGCAATATCCTTGTCTCGCAGTTCTTGCAATTCATTTAAATAATTTGTTGTATAATTAATTTCTGATTGCTTTTCAACACTGTTATCTTTTGAGAAAATATAATAATCCTTTCCAGTATTTTCATCATAATATTCAATAAAATATGCATATACATTCTTAACTTCATTTAATAAGTAGAAACCATGATCATCCTTAACGACTTCATTCGGAAAAATATAAATATCAATACTATTGATATTTGAAATAACCTTTGTACAAAACTTAGAATCATGTTCAATTCTAAAGAGTTCACTACCCACCTTGTAATTTGAACCCTAAAGTCATAAATATACTTTTATCATCGATTCTATAATCATAAAAATTAACTTGCTTAGTTTCCTTAAACGAGCAACTAAATAACATAGAAATAATGATAACAGCAAAAATATTAATTAAGCAGATTCCAGAATTCTTTATATGCTGGATCATTTTTTAATATCTCCTTATTTTCATTTAAATACTTCAATGCATCCTTTCTAGATAAAACTTGTCATCCAGTTGTTTTGCCCATTAATGGATCGATTGTTGTCAAAGTAATATTCCAAGAAGTTATATTTCTCCCTGTTTTTTCAAGTTTAAAGTAATGTCTCCCAAATGTCCATTAGACAGATTCTTTGCCATTACCCCTTGGTAAAGCGGCTCCAAGTGCTAATACCGGGTGTTGTTCCAGTTTAATTGCCCTCGAGGTTTCTCTTGTTTGTATACGGACTTTTTATCTCACTCCCTGTTCTTTTTGCAGGATGATCGTAATAAATACTTGAAAGTTTATTATTTATTACTGCTTCAATCGCTGTCCGGGGTACTACCTTCCATATTTCTGTTTATTCCTCACATACGGCTGTAACTCGTTCTGTGGGGAAGAGAGTGTAGATTTTATGTATTTATAGTCGGATCTACAGCAAACCATACAGATACATCAAAATCATCTTCCTTATATTTCCATGCAATATTTATCTTTAAATGAGATTGCTGACATACAGAAGAAATAACCAAGCAACATCCATTCTTTATTTTTAAGTAATTTATTCCTTCTACATCACCCTCCATTCCGATTTCAATATCTAAATTATTCTTAGTAAAACTAATTGCATATAAATTTTCTCCTGAATTAATACCTTCCGCTACATCATCGCATTGATAATGTAATATAACTAAAACCCTCTTTCTTTTTTGGATTGGAATAATAATTTGATAACGCTGTAATACAGAAAAATTAACAAACCGAGTAGGAAGAGGGAGATATTCATATAAATAAGGGATATCATCAATTTTAATTTCTAAACAGCCTATCGGGGTCATAATCATGTCGGTATACCTCAGCAATAAATTAAAACAAGTATTATCATAATCATAACAAATACACCCCATAAACTACAAACATATATTATAAAAAAGGATAAGAATTTATAAAATTTATGAATCCGATATAAATCATCTTTGTTTTTATCCAATTTTAATTTATAGAATTTTTTCCATACTTTATCTTCAAATTTACTATCTTTGTGTGATAAAAATGGTTTAGAGTAATTCTTTCTTTTTTCAATTATGTGTGACATATTTTCAGCTAAATCATGGAATCCGTATTTATCAAGAAAAAATGGTACCCTATATCTATATCTAATATTAAAAACAGCAAGCAAAACAACAAGAATAAAATGCGATATCATAAATATCATAAATATTGTGAAAAAAATTTTAAACGACCTCATGACATACTCCGTTATCTTAATTTAAAACATTTCCTCTTTAAAATGCTCCGCATAAGCTTTTTTAAAGTGTTCAAGTGCATCGCTCGGTAAATTACCTAATAATCCATTTTCCATTGCTTTATTCCATGCTTCTAAGAGCGATTTACCTTCACCATATAATTCAGTTGTCGTACAGGTGCAGGTTCACGACATTAAATACCCCGCCCATGCCCGGTAAGTTCTCGTTGTACTTCCTCGCCTCGTCATCTATCGGCGCAATGATTCTGAGCCGCTGCTGAATTTTCAAAGAGCAAAACTGCAAAATATTTCATGGAAATATCTTGCAGAGATTTCTTTCAAACTGTTTTATTATAATGCACTAATGGCAAATTGTAAAATACTATTTCGATATTAGGAGCTTACAGCAGTGATTTAAGCAATTTTACAAAAATTATGAGGTTTAATCTTTACTCTTTTATTATTCTTTAAGAAAGTAATCATCTATTTTTTTAGTACAAATTTTTTTTAAATCTTTTTCTTGATCCAAACACATGTTAAATGCAGCTGTATAATCTGTTGTTAATTTAAATCTCTTTATATTAACTCCTATCCAACATATATATATTACATTCTCACTATCCTCTTTTAACATTTTTGCACCAAAGTACCCAAGCCTGTTTAATCCCGTTAATACAATTTCATTATTAACAACAACAGAAAAATATGCATTTCCAATATCATAATCTCTTAATTGTATTTCCGTATTCATTATTTCTTCATCTGAGTAATAAAATTCCAATACCTCTTTATCATACTTCAAGCATTTATCAAAAGATACAAAAAACGAACATGCTTTTTCTTTAATCAATTCGTTATAATTTTTTGCAACTATTATATCATATGTATCTTTTTTATCATATTCCCAAAAAACTATCCCTGAAAAGCAACGAGCCTTTATCTGAAAAATCATAAATAATCCTATTATTAAAAATTTTCTTTTCATTTGCCACTCCATATATATGGATCATTGTTCTTTTTGCTTTTTTTATTATCTCTTTTTACAGAATCATAATTCTTCAACCATCCCTGAGCATATTCATTTATAGATAATGTTCCTGTATAACTACTTCGTGTTTTCCACGAAGTCATAGCCGGAGGTCCAATCAGATTTCCGCTTTTATCATGTGCGGGTTGTGTAGACGTTCCCCTTGGATATTGACAAGAATACCTATCTTCTTGTTCCTATCACTCCAACTCTGATAATTCAATAAAAACAAACCCCTCTAATTCACTTTGTTCAATCAGCTGTTTCGTCTGCTCATTGACATATATATTTCCTCCGATATCCTGTTTTAGTACAAATATTTTGGAATTTTCATCATTCAAATGAGAATTAAAAACGGTTTTTTTTATTTTTAAAATTCCTGAATGATCGGAAAAATAAACGATATCGGATTTAGCTTCATCTAAACAATCTAATGCATTTATTATATGCATAAAATAGTATTTTCCTAACTTACCGGTTTCTAAAGGGAAAATTTCAACATAATCGCCAAAATACGGCTCCAATACATCTTTTGCTCTCTGACTGATAGCTGGAACAGAAAAAACCGGATAATCTCCTAATACTCGCTCTTTTTTATCTCGTATTGGTTTACATCGTATCACATGCTCACATGTTCCTAAAGGTTTTGCGATCAAATTTAGACCATGAAAAAAATCAAACCAGTTGCCGATATATTCCAACCACCTATAGTTCTCTGGCTCATTTTCCAAAATATATATCTTCATCAAAATGTTCCCTCCATTAATTCTTTAGCAATCGTGTTTAATGTATCTATGACAGCTTCCCGCGTCGTTGCTTTTTCTAACGCCTTATGCACCTTTCCATAATATTCTTTTGTATGCAATCCTAGATGTTTTGCTGTATCAAGAAAAACTCCATTTACAGCATCATTTATTCCTATCTTAAATTTTGCCAAAATCATTCTTGTCTCTTTAGCATATTTTGATCCTCCTGCAACAATATGGTGAGCTGCTGTTCCCATTGGTTTTTCCGTTAGGTTTAGTGCCTTTAAAAGATTATTTCCTATCTCTATTTTCTTCCCACATACGGCTGCAACTCGTTCTGTGAGAAAAGTAGATAAGTTTTTGTTACAGTATACATCATAATTGTAAGTTTTCATTCTCTACTTATCGATTGTAGGTATCCTTTACGCTCTAATAATGAACCGATTATCTCATGAAAAAATACATTATCAATCGTATTATAGTATTCAATTATTCTTAGAATATATTTCTGAAATTCCTCATCAAAAATTGAAAGAAAAAAAATAAGGGTTACTAAGAAATCAGGATATTGCTTCCAATTCTCTTGTAAAAATAATTTTTCTGCACATGCATACCCCTTATTTTCATCGTCTTTCATTTGTGTTATACATTCCATTGCTTGTCTCATATTTTCCCCTTTCTGATTAACGATAACAACAAGCTCTGTTAGCATATCATCAATATCATCTTTCTTTATTTTGATATTCCTATAATATTCAGGAATACTATAATGAAACGATTCATCAACTAATGCAAAATTCGCGAAAAGTATTGCTGTCAATATTTCCAACGAATGAATATCGTTGGTATCTTTCTTAGCTTTTTTCATAAGCAATTTAATTTTTCTATTCATGCTTTCTCCTAGTCTTTTAGGTTTTTTCCGATGCTTAATATAACAATCCTATACTCCTGTTTATTATACGTAAATGATACACTCATATGAGGTTGATCACCAACATATATTGTATTCTTGGTTTGAATATTTTTTGACATTTCCATAACAGCTGCTTGGAATTCCTTACTGGTAGCCATTTTTCCATATTCATCGGATATTGATAATATAGTAACTTGTTCAGTTAAAGCTTCTAGAACTTGCCCTTTCGTAACTCCTTTTTTATTAAGGGCGAGGCGCACTGAACTGAGTTGAATTGATTTTCTCCCTTGTTGTATCTGAATTGTTACCGAGTTAAGCTGACAATTACGGTATTTATAAGCTTCTTCTTTTGACATAGAAACCTCTATCACTTTTGAAATAAATCTTAGTATAGGCATTACGATAAAATCTTTTATTTTCGCTCTTATTCTTTGCCCATAAACACCTCTCGCCCAAAAAGCTTCTAATAATGCACCGACAGTTTCATGAAAAAATACATTATCAATCGTGTTATAGTATTCGATTGTTTTTGGAATATATTTCTTAAATTTTCGATCTGAAATTGCCAGAAAAAAAATAAGCGTTCCTAAGAAATCAGGATATTTTCCCCAGTCTTCTTGCAAAAACAACTCTTCTGCACATTTATATGCTTTATTATTTTGCATGTCCGATATGCATTTCATTGCATATTCCATATTATCTCCTTTTTTATTAATTATGCTTATGAGTCTATTCAAAATCTCTTTTTCATCTTCTTGTCTAATTCTTATATCTCTATATTCAACAGGAATACACAGATAAAAAGATTGATCCATCAATTGATATGTCCCTGCTATAATATGCATTAAAATTCCAAGAACTTCTTTTTTTGATAAATCATTTTCTGCATCTTCCAACAACATATGAATTCTTTTATCCATGAACAATCCCTTTTATATCGTTAGTATAGTAGTAAATTTGGATTATTACCATTATTACGAATATCAATTCGATAAGTTTTACCGTTATATTCAAATGGTGCTTTCATTTGTTTTTAATCGCCATCTCCAACAGTATGCTTTGTCTTAATATTTTCTGACATTTCACTAACAGCTGTTTGAAATTTTTTACTCTTAGCCAGATGCCCATATCCTCTATTATTTGATAACATAGTTACTTGTTCATCGAGAGCTTTTTGAGCTTGACGCTTTGTCACTCCTTTTTCATTAAGAGCAAACCGTGTCGAACCAACCTTGATCGATCTTGTTCCTTGTTGTATCTGAATTGTTATAGATCCAAGCTCACGATTACGCTGCCCATTAGCTTCTTTTGCTTTTGATATGGAACTTTGTATAGCTTTTATAGCAAAATACTCAACAGTAGCTGTTAATCCAATAGCAGCTACATACCCACCCCATTTCAACAGATTGAGATCAGACGGATCAGGTATCGAAAGATCCGTTTGAATAACTGCTATAACAAATTCTTTTGCTGCTTTCCCATCCGGATCAGTTTCTCGCTCCTCGCATCAGGCATGTCTCTTTTCAAAAAGCATCGCGCTTGCTTCGAAGCTACGCCTGTCGGCTCCGCTGCACCATACCGCTTCAATCGCTGTCCGGGGAAGAGGATAGTTACGCTGTGAATAAAAAAATTTTGTTTTCACCTTAAAAAAATATTTTCCCTTTCACTACCGCCATGGATGGTGGTGGTTCTAAACAGTATCACGTTTTGCCGTCAGCAAAACATGACATCAAATCTGTACAAGGACGTACAGGCTTGATATGGATTCTCACATATGGCCGTAACTCGTTCTGTGAAAAGAGGGTGTCAACTCTAATTATAATTAATCACACTGATATAGCCTTACAGGTATTTAGAGTACTGATAAAAGGCGTCTTCCTTATTCGGTAATCCAACCGTATGATATTCTCCTGCCCTCTTGCATAATCGATTACAAGTACTCCGTTACGTTCATGACTAAACCAAAACATATCTTTATGTATAGTTTCTGCTATAAAATGATATTTTTCCAGTGCACTTATCAATTCTTTTAGCCCTGCCAATTTCTTCAAATTAATATTCCACATACTATTCTCCTTTGTCATTGAATCGCTGGTGCTGTTGAGGGAAAGCCCGAAGCGGCGAGTGCAGCAGCTCCTATAAAAAACAAGCCGGTTAAAAGTTCTTTTGCAGCTTCTTTATAATACTCCCAGTCTATTCTTGAATTCTGCATATCATAATATATCATCCCTTTTTTCAGTGAATCATTGGGGAACGTAATAAGCCGTATATCGGTTTTTAAATGATAATCATCAACATATAATGGTATGCCATTAAGCGTTATAGCATGATGTATCCTATTTTATACCTCCATATTTTCCGATTCTTTCGTATCCACGTATAAATATACTCTTTATTAGAATCATAACCTTTTATTTTTAATACAATTTCATTTTCTGAAATATTTTGAACTGAAATAGGAAATTCGCCATATTTGCATATACCCAATAGTAATTTATTTTTAGAAAACATTATTAAATACTTATGACCGGAACCAAAAATATAACCAGATTCTTTATAAACTATAAATAAAATGATATTTTCATTTCTGATTATTTCACAAGTATTTTCTGATATACTTAAAGAAAACTTGTACAATCTTTTAAATATAAGCTTACTTCCAATAATATAAACAGAAAAAATAATGATAATAAAAATCATAAAACAAAGAATTATATTTTTTATTTTCATAATCATTTTACCACTTTCTGCATAGATGCAGGAATAAATATCCCTGTTAAAACTTGATTATAACCGGTTAGACTAGAACGATACTGATACGCATTTTCACCATAATAAGGTGCGCAGCCATACGTAGTTCAAAAAACCTTGTAAGCCAGAACTCCTATTAAACCTTTTTCTTGTAAGGCACCTGCACCCTTTTGAAAGTCTTCATAAGCCATACCGTAAAACACTGCATTTTGTCCGTACAGGTGTAGGTTCACGACATATGGAATAGTCACGTGAATCATATACACAGTAATATTGCATTTTTTTCTGTCTTTAAAACTTCATATTTTTCAATCACACATTTTATAAAATCAACAGCAGTATATTTTGTTTGGATGAATTTTATGATTTATTTATAATTCCTCTTTAGTCCATACTACTGTTTCTTCATTCTCAAAAGCCACTTTTTTTATATCATCAGAAATTTTAAAAGAATATTCAAACTTTCCTGTCTCATTTTTTTTCTTAATAAAAGAAATTTTTATTAAGATTGAACATGTATCATCGTTTTCTTTTAGGTAAATCTTTTTTACTACATAGCTACTGTGCATACACAGGCCTGAAACAGTTAATATAGTATCATCTTCAACTTTATATTCTGATACTACAAAATTTGAAACATTTTTGTATTCTAATATCATATTTAATGTACATCCCCATAATTCAAATGTTATACCCAAGAAAATAATCAAATAAAATAACCTTTTCATATCTTAACCCTATTATTGTGTTAATGAATCATAGATAGTATCTGACGAAACATTTGAAGTACTTCCAACACTATATGAAGAAGAACCAGAACTCCTATCTACAGAATTTGAACTAATACTTGAAGCACCGCTACCAGAATAAAGCTCACAAGTATCGGCACCGCTGCACCATACCGCTCAAATCTTTTCGCCGCTGCTACTTTGTTCACGCGATGTTTTTTTCTCAGTACCGACACGGACGGTGATGGTTCTAAACAGTATCCATTTATCCAATCTTATATTATAAATTATACATCATTACATAAAAATACAGAGATATATTTTTTTGCACTCATTCATATATACCGACTTTTGAATTGATATACCTGCAACCAACAATCCTCAAATGCTAACGCAAATATCACTCAACCAAATTTAAGCATCAGGTTAATAGTAGATAATAATTCATCTATTTTTTCGCTTTTTATTATATCTACAACAAAATTAATTTGCTGTAAGACATCTTTATATACATATAATTTTTCATGAATTACAGTCTCCAATGCTTTTTCAATAAATTTTTCATCATAAGATTTTCCGACAGCCCAAATAACAGAATCATAATAATTTCTGCCTTTACTTAAAAAATAAATTAATTCATCTAATATATAATTTTTTTCTTCTTCGGATAAATTAACAACCAATAAATCTGAAGGAAGTAGTTGTACATAATCTGTAGGATTCTCCTTATCAGTATTTTTTTCAATTAATAAACCAAGATTGATTATTATATCCCGTTTATTTTTATTACCTTCACTAAATAATAATTCAATATATTTCTTTATCAATTCATTCATAAAGCTATTCCACAAGGTTTATACCACGCAAATTTTCTAAATCAATTCTATATTCTTTTCCTGAATATTCAAATTTCTCACGCATAACTGTGCCACCGCCTGATGTCCCCTTTGTATCCTTAACCGCTTCACTCATTCTAATTTAATTTCTAAACAATCTATTGGTGTCATAATCATGTAGATTTTCCTTATTTTCATAGAATTTCTATTTTATACTCATAAATTTTAAACTGTTTATGTCCATTTATTATAAAGAAATACTGATGCGTTTTTGCATTTTCATATTGTGCATCTATACTTATATAATAAACATTTCCGACTGGATAATCATAAGGCTGCTTTACGAATTCCTTTAAAACAGTTTGTTTTTTTATCAAATACCCCACATACTGATTATAGGCAATTCCAATTCTGTTTAAATCACTTTCAGTCTCTATAGTTCCAAAACGATCATTTTCATAATCTGTTAATAAATTATGTCCATCTATTATTTTTATATTAACCTTTCCTTTAAAAAAAGACTTCTTAATTTTTGCATAGTCTAATTTAAAACAATCAGAATAAAAATCTTCAATTACTTTAGAAATCTTTACATCTTCTTCAAAGGTTAGCTCCCTAGTATCTTTATCAGTCAACCAATCAAAGAATGTTGGAATGATAAAAAAGGAAGTAAAAATAATTGAAAAAAATCAGTAAAAAACAATAAAGTGTAATTCTATTTTTCTTCATAAACTTCCTCTCGTCGTTTTGGAATTTCCCACAAATGTATTGCCCAAGCTAAATCCGTATCTATTTTCCAAGCTTTCGGATTGTCTTGCTTATACTTTTTTTTCCATAAGGTTTCATACTCTTTAAATACAGCCGTTGTATAATCATTACAATTATTCATAAATACTTTGTATTTTTCTTTCTGTTTTTGGGTATCACCCGCACCAAATTGTTCTGTTGCTAAAACATTTTTTGCAGCCTGTTCTGTAAGTTTGTCATCCATCCCTGTATATACAATTATATATTTATTTGTTTTTCTCCCTCTATCATGATCAGTAAATCCTGAATTTTTTCCAGAATATTGACTAACAGAACCATCCTTACTGAAACCGCCTAACTCTCCGAAATCGACCAATCCATGAAGTATATAAGATAGTCTTGTTTTTTCACCTATAATATGTGCATAATGATATTTTCGGTCAGTTTCACTATCATTTATTGTTCTTTGCAAAATGGAAGCTTTTCCATCAGGATCCATATACTTCACCGGATTGTTCCCAGAATAATGATAGAGATGTAAATTGACCGTATTATATACGCCCCCCATTCCTGCAAGTTTTGACGTGTCTGCTCCTGCAGATGGTATATACTCTCCCAACGCCGGATCTCC
Organism: Treponema sp. OMZ 857; assembly: GCF_024181085.1. NCBI lineage: Bacteria > Pseudomonadati > Spirochaetota > Spirochaetia > Treponematales > Treponemataceae > Treponema > Treponema sp. OMZ 857. The sequence goes on along the minus strand of NZ_CP051147.1, from coordinate 504,469 downwards.
ACTCAACCATCTACTATACTTCGGGTCAAGGTAGCGTGCGCCGTAATAGTATAAGCCCCGTTTCCTCATCCATCTCCCCTTTTGAAAATATACACGCCGTCTGCTTCGTCGCTTCAAAAAAATTAATCCTCAACGTATCATAGATACGCCTGCGGTTAATTTTTCCTCGCTCCTCGCATCCGACATGTCTCTTTTCAAAAGGCATCGTTTTTCCGCTTCCGGCAAGGATTGCCGTAAGCGGAAAAACCTCCGGTAAAGTGTTTCTTGCAATTCTTATTGTTATGCTTTTGGCGGACTGCTGCATTTTGTTTACTATAACTTCAAAGAAAACAAAATGCAGCACCGCGCTTTCCGCTTCAATCTTTTTGCCGCTGCTGCTTTGTTCCCGCGGTGTTTTTCCGCTCGGCCGCTTCAAAAACCGCACCTGCATTACACGAGCGGCAAAAAGGATTTCCGCTTCAATCGCTGTCCGAGGGTGAGAATAATTAAGCTGTGAATAAAAGCAAAATGTTGTTTTCACCTTAAAAAATATTTTCCCTTTCACTACCGCCACGGATGTCGGTGGTTTTAACAGGATCACGTTTTGCCGTCAGCAAAACGTGATATCAAGCCTGTACAAGAACGTACAGGTTTGATACGACTTCTCACATACGGCCGTAACTCATTCTGTGGGAAAGAGAATACAAGCTCTTTTTTTTTAACTAATATTTTTTGATATTCACATTTTTCTAAAAAAAGAAATCAATATTTGTAAATTCCTTTTCATAGTTGGAATAAATATATATCTTGAAAACAAATATAATAAACATATCATAGCAAGCGATAGAAAAATAAAAGTTACAATTGTAATTTTATAACTTTTCTTCCAAATTTCTTCTGAGACTTCTCTTTGATTTCCATTCTTATCTGCAATAAAAAAAGAAGTTTCTGTTTTATAACTTTTTGTATTTAAAACATTTCCTCCAATTTTTTTATCAAATAAAACAAATATAATTACAAAGATAATTGCAACTAAAATACATAAACATGCCACCAAATTTAGTTTTATTTCAGAACTCATTCTTTCTCCTTTTTCCAAGTTACTTGTAAACCTGCCCCTACGCCAAAATCAAGCGCAGCTTTAAATCCTTTCATTCCAAGCGGTGTTTTTACGCTTACCAGCTTCCAAAAACCGCACCTGCATTACACGAGCGGCAAAAAGGATTTCTACTTCAATCGCTGTCCGGGGGATTACCGATGCCCTTACCGTCCCTAGTTCTGTTTGTTTCCCACAGACGGCCGTAACTCGTTCTGTGGGGAGAAAAATTATTTGAGATAACTACTGTAATACATAGACTTATCTCAAAGCATTCAAATACTTTTCAATTTATCATAGTAATGTAACTATTCAATTGTTCCTAAAATTTTAATAAACTTATCCTCAGATGAAATTTTATCAATCCTATGACTTTCAAATGAATAGCGATACCACGAATGTGGAGCGGAAGGTCTTGCTATCGTACAAAAGCTCATCAGAATAAAAATCGGCAGATATTTTATATAGTACCCATAATCAAATTTCGAAAAATAGAGATAATCAGCTGTCAGATAATATCTATCGTTTACAAAACCGTTTTTCTCATTTTTTAATCCGCGAATATTTAATTCAGTTTGTTCTAATGTATTATAGTTCAAAATAGAAATCTTTCCCTTCTCATTTATTCCAACAAAAGATTCCTTTAAAGGCATATAACCATACCCAATTAAATTAGGCTCTACCCGTTCAACCATATTTTTATTATAATTAAACTTTGTTATAGAGTTCTTTCCACTGCTATAAAAAAATATCATATCACGATAAAAACTGCATATTTGCAATCCATGAAAAGCTGCAGAACTTACAGTCCGATAATTTCTTGTTTTTAGATCTATTAGATAAAACATGTTATTATACTTCCCTTCTATCAAAGCTACAGAATCAGATACAAAGAAAAGCACTTCTCTGATAGATACGGATGGCTCATTGTACTTTACCAAAATTGATTTTTCTTCTTCTCCATTTTTATTTATGCAAATAAACACAGAATAATCTTTTTTTGCTATATGAAACCACCCTGTTTGTGAAATCTGATCAAAAGCAAAATCAGCGCCTTGCGGAATGTTAATCGTTCTACTCCCCCATTCTACAATTCTATCAGATTCCACTTCATAAATTAAATTTGATTGAATTTCTTTTCGGGAGGTATATTTACTATACGCAAAAATCAACAAACAAAAGGCCACTAAGCAAAACGATATAAAATAAATATATCTATTTTTTTTCATTTTTGCCTCCATCTTATAATAGTACTTTCTGGATTTGCGAGATAAAGATTTGCACCGATTTCATTTAGAATTGACGAACTAAATATATGGTTTATGTTTACAAAAGGATTTATTGCTTTTATACCACTACCTTGTACTGTCAATGCATTTCTTGCAAAAATTCCGCAACTATCATTAAAAACTTGATAACCGGAAAAGGATTGCCCTTCTACAAATGCTTTATTATAAATTTCTGTATCCTCACGACCATGAGTATTAAAAACTATCATTTCATCAAAATCCATTTCCTGTAAAGCGGCAATCATATCTTCACGCTTATCAAAAGTCCTTAATAAACAGCCAGCTCGGGTTGGCTGCTTCATTGATTGAGCGATCCCTTGAGTAGGAAACTTTAGAGGCAGATTGCTTAGCACTGTTGTATCATGACCCCATTTATCTTTTACAGTGCTCCCTGGCGATATATTACTTTCTATACCATTAGCTTCTTCTGATATACCAGTCACTTCAAAAAAAGCATATTTTCCATCCTTTGTTTGGACATACATCCCAGCATGCCCAAAACCTTGTGCTCCTTCATTATCCAAAATATATCCAGACTCCTTCCCATCAGGATCGATATACTTCACCGGATTATTCCCCGCATAGTGGTACAGATGTAGGTTCACCACATTAAATACCCCGCCCATTCCTGCAAGCTTTGACGGATCTGCTCCTGCAGATGGTATATACTCTCCCAGCGCCGGATCTCCACTCAGCCACCTACTATACTTCGGGTCTAAATACCTTGCTCCGTAATAATTAACGCCCGTCTCCTCTCCTTTTGAAAATATGCGGGCATCTACGGCGTCGCACTGTCAAAAGCGTACTTCCGTGTACGCTTTTGACGACGAGTTTCGGTCGGAGCCGAAACATCACTTCTGTTTAAACCAGCGGCATCCATGCCGCTTCTGAAAATCCTCACCGTATCAGAACCGCCACGGACGGCGGTGGTTCACGTCAGTAGCGTGTTTGCTCTGCAAACACGTAGGTAAAAATGTACAAGGATGTACATTTTTACCGTGCCTCCGCTTTATTTTCGGCTATCTCCTTGTATCTGCTCCGCCTCTTTTCAAAAGGCTTCGTTTTTCCGCTTCCTACCGTAAGCGGAAAAACCTCCGGTAAAGTGTTTCTTGCAATTCTTATTGTTATGCTTTTGGCGGACTGCTGCATTTTGTTTACTATTACTATAAAGAAAACAAAATGCAACACCGCGCTTGCTTCGAAGCTACGCCTATCGGCTCCGCTGCACCATACCGCTCCAATCTTTTTGCCGCTGCTGTTTTGTTCCCGCGGTGTTTTTCCGCTCGGCCGCTTCAAAAACCGCAGATGCTTTACACGTGCGGTAAAAAGGATTTCTGCTTCAATCGCTGTCCGGGGGAGGGAATAATTAAGCTATGAATAAAAACAATTTGTTTTCACCTTTAAAAAATAGTTTCCCTTTCAATACCGCCATGGATGGTGGTGGTTCTAAACAGTATCATGTTTTGTCATCAGCAAAACATGATATCAAATCTGTACAAGGACGTACAGATTTGATATGGCTTCCTCACATACGGCCGTAACTCGTTCTGGGGGAATCTAATATTTATATACAATTTCACGAGATAACGAAACCTCAATACCTCTTGCAGATTTTTTTATATAATGCTGGAAATTTCCATGTTTATCGAAATCAAAATATTCAGCCACATGATTTGCAGCAGGATCATTAGTATAACTAACAGTTTGCTTTACAAGTCTTTCATTTTGATATTCAAAAATCCGTTCACATCTCAGTTCTTCCCCATAATACTCTGCAGTGCTTTTTAATCTATTATTATCGTAAGATAGTTTCAAATAATGTTTATTTTTCTTTTCGATTCCTTTTCCGTTAAACCGTGTGCAACATATATCTGTCAAAAGCCCTGCTATGAAGCTATACTCATAAATTTCCTTACCGGACTCAATTATAGCCCCATCTGCATATCGCTCAGAATAAGATATAACAGTTACTATTATCTTATTTTTTTGATATTCTAAACTTTCCTTGTATTGCAGCACACCGCGGCAATATCTTTCTCGCTGAAAATCGTCAAGATATTTAAATGTGAAATCCCCACGTGAAAGCAACCTATCTTTCTCATCATACTGATATAAGAAAACATAATCTTCAAAAACGCTAGATTCTTCTTTATCCAACAGTCCCTTAGAATTATAGAAAAGAGTATAATTTTCTTTTCTTTCTTTCCGCTGCAGTTTTATAACTACTTTTTGTAAATTGAACTTAGATTCTTTTTCAAAGCTCGAAAAATACCAAGAATCACTTATAGATTCCAAAGTTTCAATATTGATAAATTGATTCAGTCCAACTAATGAAAATAAGTTAGCTTCAGAAAAACCACAAGCCATAACAAAAAAAAGAGCCAAAAAAATACATAACCGGCACTTCATTATTCATCTCCTATTGATTGAGTTTTAACGACCTTAAACAAATCAAATCGTTGTAATGTGTTACTTCTTGAATCATGATACAACTTTTTTCTAACGCCATTTGTATCATTTAGTGAAAGATTCATACAACCATTTTCCGTATCTGCAAACACTGCACCATGATTTATATTTACATGATGACCGTATGTCTCTGTACCTGCCTTGTTTGTTGTTTCAATTCTAGCATTAACAAAATACTCATCAGCAAAATTTTCTGTCCTACCTATAGCAATAATCATATTATCCTGCTTATCGGATTTACAAGAACAGACAAATTGAACTTTCGTATCTGTCACCCCCTTTTCTTCTAGTAATCCATTTATTAACGCTGCACCGGCTTCTGGTGTCAATAAATTTTCGTTTGAAAAAAGGTTATGCTCGTTTGCATATGCATTTGCATCATTGACAGATATATTACTTCCAAGAAGTGCTGCGGCGATTCTCGTATAGGCTGTTAATACACACCCAACATTACATATTTTTTCTTGTGAAGTTCCTAGATTATCTGAAGAATCTGCCATCATAATTGATGAATTTGCACTTCTAACAATTCTCCCATCCGGATCAGTATACTTCACCGGATTATTCCCTGCGTAGTGGTATAGGTGCAAGTTCACTACATTAAACACCCCACCCATGCCGGGGAGGTTCTCGTTGTGTTTCTTCGCCTCGTCATCTATCGGCGCTTTTGGGACATACTCTCCCAGTGCCGGGTCTCCACTCAGCCACCTCGAATACTTCGGGTCAAGGTAGCGCGCTCCGTAGTAGTACAGCCCCGTCTCCTCATCCATCTCCTTACCGGTAAAGCGGAATGGCAGCTTATCTAACCCTGCGGCGACTTCCTCTATCCACAGCTCCCCGTATGGCGTGTACTCGATATGCTCGTATTGCCTACCTCTCCAGTCGGTTACAAACTGTGCGCTGCCTAAGTGGTCACTGTGGTAGTAGTACCGTTTCTCCCGTTGCTCGGCGTTGTCTCCGTTGTTGTCGGTGTGCGTCATTGCCGTAACAAGACGGCTGTTCCCCACAAAGATGTGCTTATGTACGCGCAAGCCTTGAGGGTTGTTCTTATCCTGCACAGGGATGTGGATCGTGTAGAAGTTGTTGAAGTATAAGGTCTCGCTTCTCCCTTCCTCGGTGTACTTGAGTGCTCTTTGTCCGTCCTCACCGTAGCGGTAATGTACGGTGTAGCTGCGGTCGCTCGATTTGGTAAGTAAGTTCTTTTCGTTCCACGTGTAGTTACGGCGGTACGCAAATAGGTTCTCCGGATGACTCTCTTCCGTCTCCTTCGGGGCGTCAAGCCCGAAGCCGTAATCTATTCCGTATACATCTTCCTCTTTTGAAAATATGCGGGCATCTCCTGCGTCGCTACACAAAAATAAATGCTCGACGTATACCAGATACGCCTCCGCTTTATTTTTACTAGGCTCCTTGTATCTGCTCCACCTATTTTCAAAAGTCCTGTCAGTGGGACTGTTTAATAATAACTTTCTTTTGGCGGACTGTTCAATTTTGTTTTTTAGCATTACGAAGAAAACAAAATTGAGCACCGCGCTTGCTTCGAGGCTACGCCTATCAGCTTGCTGCACCAATACCGCTCCAATCTTTTTGCTGCATTTGTCTTCACGGGCAAGGCTCTTCCCTCCGGTCAGAGCTTGCTTTTTGCTTAAACACACCGCAAAAAGGATTTGGCTGGAAGTTCGGCTTTGCCTCACTGCATGTAACACTTCAATCGCTGTCCGAGAGAGATAGTTAGGTTGTGAATAAATACAAGGTTTTAGTTTCATAGTTTATGTTAACTCAATAATTTTGTAAAATATTATCAAAACACAAAGGAATCTATTCAGTGATAAACATTTAAGTTGACTGTATGATATATTTCACTAATTGGTTACAAAAATAATCTTACTCCTTCTTATATAAATCTTTGAAAGGCAAAGTCCAATTTTCCCCATAATAATGGGTATATGCAATTTCAAAATCAATATTTTCCAAAGTTGATCCTGACAATTTTTCGATTTGAATAATTGCTTCACATTTTAAAATAATCGTACTGATAGGAATAGGATAAAGCCCCGCTTTTTGTCCATTTAGTTTTAAACACATTAAAATTCTATCAACATAATTAAGAAATTCATCTTCAAAGACAAAATATATATAAGTTCCGTCTATAGTATATTCAAATTTTGGTTTATACAAAGAATCTTGAAGCTGTCCGTTTTCTATTTTTATAATATGAAAAATATTACTTTCATCTTCATACAGTAAACAATCAGAGGATTCTGCAATACAGTGTATAAATGATGGAATTAATGAATTTCCTTTTATCCTTTTAAATTCATTTATAATTTCTTTTGGTGCTATATGCTCCTTAAAATCAAAATAAGTGTCCTCAGATAATAATTTTACATATACCGCATTTTCATGGACTTCACATCTGCTCATAATAAACAAGATAAGTATAATGAGCATTATAATTAAAAGGAATAATTCTTTTTTTATATTTTTATACATATATTATCTCTCATACTCCTCAATTATTTGACTGAGTAAATCCAACGTATCCTTATCTATACCGGAAGTTGTCGGAACTTGCCCCTCTACTTTTGAAGATAAATGATTAAATAATCCATCTGTAAAATTAGCTTCAACAGGATTTAGAAAAAAGGCCAACCCAAAACTTATAGCAGCAAAAGCTAATTTGTTTGCATCTTCTCCTTTAAGAAAATCTATAAAATTATTTAAGTTATAAAAACCATTATATATTGATTTATCATCACCTAGTGGATCGTTAGCAAAAAATGAAGCTTTTAAGTGTTTAGTATTTGATATAAAAAGTAATCTAATATTAGATTCACCTTCCATTTTAAATACATCATAATTCTTGCCATCAAGATTTATATTAAATCGTTTCAAAGTAACTGTAGTTATAGTTTGCGCCTCAATACCTCCTTGTCTAATTTCTATGATATCTTTTGTTCCTGATAAACTATAAGAGTGATTTTTTATAGTATTTGTCTCTCTTGTTGCCCTATAATGTTCAGTATTTATAGAAAATACTGCATAACAATTTCTAAGATCAGGATTATATAAACTATTATAATGAATATCTCTATCCTCAGCTCTATTCCATGTTATTTTCCCATCCGGATCGGTATATTTAACCGGATTATTCCCCGCGTAATGGTACAGGTGCAAGTTCACGACATTAAACACCCCACCCATGCCGGGTAAGTTCTCGTTATGCTTCTTCGCCTCGTCGTCTATCGGCGCTTTGGGTATATAGTCGCTTAACGCCGGGTCTCCCGATAACCATCTACTATACTTCGGGTCAAGGTACCGCGCCCCGTAGTAATACAGCCCCGTCTCTTCGTCCATCTCCTTACCGGTAAACCGGAAGGGCAGCTTGTCCAGTCCTGCTGCTACTTCCTCTATCCACAGTTCCCCGTAGGGTGTGTATTCGATGTGCTCGTATTGCTTGCCTCTCCAGTCGGTTACAAACTGTGCGCTTCCTAAGTGGTCTGAGTGGTAGTAGTACCGCTTCTCGCGTTGCTCTGCGTTATCTCCGTTGTTGTCGGTGTGGGTCATCGCGGTAACAAGACGGCTGTTCCCTACAAAGATATGCTTATGTACTCTCAAACCTTGCGGGTTATTCTTATCCTGCACGGGGATGTGTATCGTGTAGAAGTTATTGAAGTAGAGCGTTTCGCTTCTTCCCTCTTCCGTATACTTGAGTGCTCTTTGCCCATCCTCACCGTAGCGGTAATGCACGGTGTAGCTCCGGTCGCTCGATTTGGTAAGTAAGTTCTTTTCGTTCCACGTGTAGTTGCGCCGGTACGCGAATAGGTTCTCCGGATGCGTCTCTTCCGTCTCTTTCGGCGCGTCAAGCCCGAAGCCGTAGTCGGTGCCGTATACGTCTGTTTCCGGGTCATAGCTGTAGGTAAAGACAAACTCATCGTCCTCGGTAAACGGGCCGTCTTTTTCCGCCGTAATGTTGCCGTTTGCATCATAGCGGTAGTAGCGGTTTCCTGCATGAATTAAGCGGTGTGCGTAGGCCGGGTCGTATTCGTAATCAAGACTGTAGTCAAGCTCTGCCTTGGGGTATGCGTTGCCGCGGGCGCCGGGGAGATTCGTGGTGCTTATCTTCCTTGTCATGTTCCCGTCCCCTTTTGAAAATATGCGGGCATCTACGGCGTCGCACGCCGAAAATAAATGCTCGACGTATACCCGATACGCCTCCGCTTTATTTTCGGCTGTCTCCTTGTATCTGCTCCGCCTCTTTTCAAAAGGCACCGTTTTTCCGCTTCCGGCAATCCCTGCCGTAAGCGGAAAAACCTCCAACACAGTGTTTCTTTTTAATAAGCATCCTTCTTTGGCGGACTGCTGCATTTTGTTTACTATTACTATAAAGAAAACAAAATGCAGCACCGCGCTTTCCGCTCCAATCTTTTCGCCGCTGCTGTTTTGTTTAAGCGGTGTTTTTCCGCTTAAGCGCTTCAAAAACCGCACTTGCATTATACGCGCGGCAAAAAGGATTTCTGCTTCAATCGCTGTCCGGGGGAGAGAATAGTTACGCTGATAAAAGTAATCTTTTATATCCATATAATTATTTCTTTCTATTTCACAGTTCGTATTTGTATTGCTCAATTCCCAATCTTAGTTATTTTGCCTTACCCTCTACCTATTTCCCTTTTATATTAAACTTTCTAGAAAAGATTGTTAATTCTGTTCTAACTAAGAACAAAATAACCATAATCTGAATTATCGCATTTGAATTTCGAAGTGATAATACAACAGAAAAATAGAAAAATATATCCCACATAACAAGCATCAAATTTATCTTCAAACTTTTTGAATTTTTATAAACTAACTTACAAATAATATATTGTAATACGCCCCAAAACGAACCTCCTAAAAATGAAGTTAAATATATTTCATAGCGAAACTCTTGCTTAAAAACTAGTACAAATATTACTAAACTAAACTGTAATATTGTCATTATTAATAAATGTTTTTTCATCCACTCTAAATACATATTTTATTTTTTCCCCTCATGAATTTTCCATACCCCTGTTGCAGACCACCATACAGCACCTCCAACACCAATACCACTCAAACTATTCGGGGAACCCGATTTATTTTGAGCATTCAAATCCCAAGTTCCTAAAACCAAGGCTCCACCATATCCATCTCCTTGCCGGTAAATTTGTACGGTAGGTAGTCCGCAGTTTTTTTGAAAACTACGGAGTTTTAATTTTTACTCTGTTGAGTTAAATGATTAAAAAAAAATCTTGTATAACCGAGATGGATATGCTTCTTTGCATTCTACTATGTAGTCAATTTCTTCTGTGTAATTTTCTTCATCTAATGAATAATGGCAGACAATTTTTACAGGGAATTTATCATTCAACTTTCCATGTCGCCATTTAAACATATTATAAAAATTTACCCAACAAAAGTTTTTTGTATTAAAATCAGAGAATATTAATTTTTCAACTCCTGAATAATTAATGCCATCAACTTCATAATTTTTGAAAATAACCCTATTCTTGTTAGAATCATCTGGTTTATAAACATTATGCTTTTTTAAAATTCTATGTTTATTGTCATATAAAATTTCAAGTTGATTGATGCGTACTTGCCTAAAATTCTGTTTAGCAAAAATCCTAAAACCCAAATGCTGAGTTTTTAAGAAGATTACATTACCAACAGATATCCTCATAATAGAGTCTTTTTTTGATAACTGATTTATTTGAGTTGAATTAAATATATTCTTCATACTTGTATCATTTTTACAAGTAAACTCATAATATTTGCGTTGTTCAAATAAAGAAAAAACTAAAAAAAGACAAATTAATACTAATATAGGGCGTTTAATTACTTTTGACATCTAAGTTACCTTGAATTAAATCCATAATTAGAACCAACGCTCATGCTCCAATAAAATGGTTTAGTACCAGTTTGGCGGAAGAACGGCTTCATATCATATTGTCCATGGGTACTTCCTAATGTTATACATATTGGATTAAATCGTGAAACATAGCCATAATTATATGTTGAAGAATCTATTTCTGTTCCAATATAATTGTCTTGTGCATCGAAAATAGCTTCACGTCCATCTGTATTGCAGAATTTTACATTTCTTCCACCATTTTGATTACGCTGATGTTCATTATCTCCCAGATATGGAATCATTTGAAACCATCCACCTTTTTCCATATCTGCTCTTGAATATTCATTTTTACCCTCTGAATTCAGATTCAAAAATGAACGTAAATCCTCATTCATAAATTTTTCATCACCAGACATACTAAAAAACAATCCATGTAATTTCATATTATTTTTTAGTTGAGTTCGCATAAATCCAGCCTTTGCACCAGCTGCTGTTGTTCCTTTTTTTACACTACCAACTTCACTTTTTAAATAAGCCAATTGATCTTTTACACTCATATTTTTAAAATCTTTTATCTCTTGTTTTGTATATCCGTTTTCTTCATCATATAATCCTGTCGGATCTAGGAATTTCACAGGATTATTCCCCGCATAATGATAGAGATGTAAATTGACCGTATTATATACGCCGCCCATTCCCGCAAGCTTTGACGGATCAGTGCCTGCAGCTGGGACGTAGTCTCCCAACGCCGGGTCTCCACTCAACCATCTACTATACTTCGGGTCTAAGTAGCGCGCTCCGTAATAGTATAAGCCCGTCTCCTCATCCATCTCCTTGCCGGTAAACCTGAACGGCAGTTTGTCTAACCCCGCAGCTACTTCTTCTATCCACAGTTCCCCGTAAGGTGTGTATTCGATGTGCTCGTATTGTTTACCTCTCCAGTCGGTTACAAACTGCGCGCTGCCTAAGTGGTCTGAATGGTAGTAGTAGCGCTTCTCCCGTTGCTCTGCATTATCTCCGTTGTTGTCGGTGTGTGTCATTGCCGTTACAAGACGTGAGTTACCCACAAAGATGTGCTTATGCACTCGCAAGCCCTGCGGATTGTTTTTGTCTTGCACGGGGATGTGTATCGTGTAGAAGTTATTAAAGTAGAGCGTTTCAGAACGTCCCTCTTCTGTATACTTGAGCGCTCGCTGCCCGTCCTCACCGTAGCGGTAGTGTACGGTGTACGTACGATCGCTTGACTTCGTTAACTGATTCTTCTCATTCCACGTGTAGTTACGGCGGTATGCAAATAGGTTTTCAGGACGCGTCTCTTCTGTCTCCTTCGGGGCGTCAAGGCCGAAGCCGTAGTCGGCGCCGTATACGTCGGTGTCAGGGTCGTAGCTGTAGGTAAAGATAAACTCATCATCCTCGGTAAAGGGGCCGTCTTTTTCTGCCGTGATGTTGCCGTTCGCATCATAGCGGTAGTAGCGGTTTCCGGCGTGTACGAGCCGGTGTGCATAGGCCGGGTCGTATTCGTAATCAAGACTGTAGTCAAGCTCTGCTTTCGGGTAGGCGTTACCGCGGGCGCCGGGGAGGTTTGTGGTACTGGACTTCTTTGTCATGTTTCCGATGCCGTCAAAGGCAAAGTCTTGCTTGTATTTTGCGACATTGACCGGTGTGCTTCCAAAGCTTTTTATCGCTTTGTATTGGTTGCTTGTCCCCTCTACTCCGATAAGTTGGTAGAGGTTGTCGTATGAGTAACTTTGGCTCGTCTCGTACACGCTTGCGTCATTGCTGTAGCCTAAGACGTTCCCGACTTTGTCAAAACTATAGGTGATTTTCTGGAACACCTCGTCTGTTTGTTTATTTCTCGTCTCAATGTCTTTTAACCACCGCCGTTTATCGTCGTAGCGGTAGCGGGTCTCTACACCATTGCCGTATTTGATATACACGCGCTGCCCGTGTTCGTCATAGACAATCGTGTCGATGTAACTGTAGTTTTCCGTTCCTTTTACCGTGTTCTTTACGCCGCTTACGCCCTTGAGCTGTCCGCCTTTGTCGTAGGTATAAATTATGGTCTCCCCGTCAGGGTAGCGCATGGTCTGCATACGGCCTAAGTAGTCCGAGCAATAGGTGAAGGTCGCCGTTTCCGGCTTACTGAGTACCTCATAGCGCTTAATCGTTCGTGTCTCTTCTACGACTTCGCTTAAGCGTCCGTACTTGTACTTGATTTCTCCACTCTCATCTTTCTTATACACTATCTCTCCGGCTCCCGCTTGCCCTGCTTGGCCGTAGGTGTATTCAACGTCGGTACTGAACGGGTAGTCTATCTTTATAAGCCGGTCAAAGCCGTCATAAACGTACTGTATCTCGCTTAACTTACTGCGCAGCAGTGAATCCGACTCCGCTTCAAGGAGGCCTTTATGGTCATAGCGCCATTCTTTTCTTCCGGTGTCTTTACTTTCTAAAGCTACTTTTCTCCCTAACAGGTCGTATGTTACCGAGACAATGTTTTCATTTGCGTCGTATGCGCGCAGCATTTCGCCCAATACAGAGTATTCATATCTGCCTTTGGTGAGGATGTTGTTTGCCTTGTCCCTTCGTTCGACTTCGCGGATGTTTCCGCGCGCGTCTTTTTTCGTAACGCTCTTATTCTCAAGCGGGTCGGTTGCGGTTGTTACCTGTAGGCTGTTTTCTATTGCGTACTCGTTTTTCTGTTCGCTTCCGTCCGGCAACAATGTTTTTATTACTCGGTCTATGCCGTCGTAGGTGTATACCGTTTCGTTGCGGAGCTTGGTAAAGTCGTTCAGCTCATAGAACTGTTCGACGCTTGCGTAGACGGCTTTGTTGGCAAGTTCATTCGGTAAATCGCCGCCATAGAAGAACGGCATTCCTTCTTTTATCTTTCTTCCCGCCTCATCGTAGTAGGTTGCGCCTGATATATTCCAGCCGACATTCGTTTCTCCGGCGGTTCCTTCTCGGTACACTTCCCCTTCTTTCGCGGTGTAGAGGGCGCGGCCTAAGCCGTCGTGCATGACTATCGTTTTCATCACGGCTTTGTCCGTTGCTTTGGTAGTCAGCTTATTTGCCGTTACCGTGTACCAGAAAGAAGATGAAGGGGTATGGTATTCGTACTTTGCGTAAGGTACGTTTCCGGTATCGTAAGGGCTTTTCACTTCCGTTACGCGGCCGAACCCGTCGTAGCGGTACTTCATGGTGTTACCCGCGCTGTCGGTTTCTTCAAGTTTTACTCCTAAGGCACTGTCCCACAGGAGCGTACTCTCGTACGGAGTGCCGCCTTTACTGCCTTCTTCCGTTATTTTAACCGGGTATATCCCATCTTGGTAGCGGTAGCTTACCTTCTTGCCTGTGGGACTTATCAGGGTCTTAATGTTTCCCTTCTCATCCCAGTCTATCGTGTAGGTAAGACTCGTGCCGCTTGAGATGTATTGCTTTAGTTCCGTTATCGCACCGGTGTTATTATCGTAGCGTCCTTCACGTTTCCGCAATAACCTGCCGCTCTTGCCGTCCAGCACTTCTATCCGTTCGGGGTGCGCTTTAAAGTAGCGCCGCTCATCGGCACTGTCCCAATACCGTATTCGGGCAATGATGTCGTCGTCGCTTCTACTGACGTCTCCCTTGTCGTCCAGCTCCGTAACGTTACCGTATCGATCATAGCGATAATCGCTTTCCGTTTGTATCGACCGGTATCCTTCCCGTATGGTGTTCCACTCTCGCTTTACCCGTGCATGGGGGACTTCATCCGTTTCATACTCTTTTATCGAATAAACGATGCCGTTATGGCTGACCGTCTCTTTTTTTACCATCCCTTTGCGGTAATAGGCATCAATGTAATACTCCGTCTCGCTCGTCTTTCCCGTTCCCGTTACTGCTTTTACCGTCTTAAACCCGTAGAACTCTTTTGCTTTGCGGTCATAGTAGCCGTCTTTGTAGGTGTAGGTTGTGCGGTACGATTGTATGTTTCCGCTCTTACTCTGCAGCCCTGAGTTCATTGTGACGCTACTTAGCACATACTTACTCTGCGGCAGCTCCCGTGTGTTCCCTACTCTTTGATACTCTATCTCATAGCTGCCGCCGGTCGGAAGGTGTATCGTTTTTAATAGTCCTACTTTCCCTAACTTGTTCCGCTGTACATACAGCTTATCGGAGCCTCCGATGTTGAAGACCCTGTCGGCGAGGCCGTCCCCGTCTACGTCAAAGAGGCGTAAGCTCACTTCGCTTTTGCTATAGGTTCCATTCACTCCACCTGAAAAGTTACAGGTAATAAAAATCCCTACCCACACAAGAAACCCTATCTGTCCCGATAATCCTCCGGAGACTCCCACACTTTGGCTTGTGTTAAACTCCAATGCTTTCGGTATCTGTAATAACTTTTCTATTTCACTTCTTTCGGTACTCTTATTCATATTTTCCGGCCGGTACGGTACCTGTATCTTCTCGGATGTCCCCACAAGATCCGCCACTACACGGTTATAATACGCAGCGTACTCTGCCCCTTCGATATTCCGTATCTCTATTGTCTTTTCTTTCCCGTCAAAGCCTGCTCCATAGTTCAGTTTGACGGCATAGCTGCCGTCTTCCTTTACTTTTAATACGTCCGGTAACCCGTCTCCGTTGATGTCTGCTATAAGGGATTCTGTGGCCGTCTGGCTGATATTCACGTTGACCCCTAGGTTTCCTCCGCCATAATTCGCCTTCGCCCCGGCACTCACTCCTATGCCGAAGTTTCCCCCGCCGCTTTTAACGCTTCCTTCCGATACGTTCACTGCCTGCCACGCCCCTACCGCTCTAAATTCTTCTCCAAGGTTTAGCTTCGCTCCTGCTGCCGTTTGGTAATCGGGTAGCCCATCTCCGTTTATGTCTACTAATCCACCTGTCTGCTGCTGCCGGCCTCTGGAATAGTTTACTCCCTCATTCACACTCGCCCCATACGGTGTCGAACCGGCCGGTTCCAGTGTAATGCTTTTAACTCTCCCTTCAGTATCTCTGATTACCCCGACCGATCCTGAAAGCCCTATACCCGCTCCAAATACTTTCGATTCATTACTATTAGTCGACAGTGCTCCTCCCTGTATACCTCCTTTCTTCTTCTGAAAGACTCCTTCTGCATTCCCGTACTGGACGCTCAGGCCTCCGCTGCTTGTTTTTACTATATCAGGGTACCCATCCCCATCGATGTCTTGATAGCTTTGTACCTGCTTACTTTCTCCCTTATTAAAACCGACACTGGCATTGATCGATGCGACTGACACACCCGCGTGTGCTTCGAGTGTTTTATCAAAACTACTGCTCTCGTTCGCGGAAAGGGCAAAGCCTCCGTCTTTTATCCACGGCAGGTTTTTGTATGCCCCTCCGGTGATCCGGCTTGAGTGCAGCACTTCATTATCAATATACGCTGCATAGTAATGAATGGTGCTCGAAACTTCTCCCTCTCTATCAAAACCGTTTTCACTCGTGCTCGCAAACGCTCCGATAAGGCTTTCTTTTGAAAAAACAAGTCCGCTTCTCCTTTCCTTCTTCGGCGCTTCTCCTTTCGGTTCGCTCTCCTGACCTTTCTTTACGTATGTTTGATATCTCTGCACCGGAATATACCCGCCCAGTGTCACCCCTTCCTGTATCTTCTGCATTACTTCTGCTTTTACCGTCTCTCCAATCGCTTCCTCGTTTCCATTCTCTTTCAGCGTCTTGGCAAACTTATTTTTCTCTTCTTCACTATTTTTCTGGCTCTCTTTAATATTTTGCTTCTTTCGTTCAGCAACATTCTCGTCTTTATAAGCCGCGCTTTCCTCATACTCATTCGGTGCAAAAAGAGAAGCAATACTGAACTTTTGTTCCCCCCACCTCGAATACAGTCCGTAATACCACCGCTTCCCTCCGCCATACATCCGCTCATGCCGGTTAAAGCCTTCTATGCCGGCAGTCCCTTCATACTTCCCGCTTTCATAGTTCTCATTTCCTCGGTACACAGCTATCTCTTCCTCGACTGTTACGACCTGCCCCCCTTGTATCTTCACTATTGCTATCTTCCCGTCTCGTACCGGATACCGGCTCTCCTGCGGGTACTCTACTACCACCCCCACTTCCTCGTAGTAATAGCTTTCTACATACGCTAAAAACTTCCTCACTTCTTCTTTCTCAAGGTGCTCTTTTGTCGTCCGGTATTCTTTCTTTGCCCCATCATACGTAAAGTATGGAAAATCATACGCCTCACTTTCATACCGTTTCAGCTTCTTCTCTAGCTGCGCACGTTCAGCTTCTCCTATCCCGCTCTTTATTTGATACAAGCTTCCAATCGCTTCAAAATACTCTCTTCCAATTGCCTCTTTCTCTTCCGCTGTGAATACCCCAACCTCCCGTATCCGTACCTCTCCTGCTTCTCTCTGCTCGATAATAACTTTAATCCCGCTCCGCGCTTCTTTTAACGCCTCTGCTATCGCTTGTATAACGAGGGCTCCTTCACTTTCCTTTAGCCGCCGCTCATTTCCCGCTTTCTCATACAGCGTTCCAATCGCAACCATTTGGGCGTTTTTGATAACTGTTTTATCCTTTATCTTCTCATACGCAGCTTCACTCAAGCCTTCTACCCGGCTGATACGATATTCGATACCGCGCTCGACAATATCGCCCATCCCTTTCTCATATTCTTGCTCACTGATTATCTTCCCGAGTGTTCTCCCCTCAAGCACAATCGAAAACTCATACCCTGTTTTATTCCGCCCATCCACTACCGCCTTTACCGTATCACCCTCTTTCGTTATAATCGCTTCTTCTTTTCTCTTTCCCTGCTCATACAGAACAAGCGTTCCTCCTTCCTTGCCCAGCCGGTACGTCTTCCCGTTGATTGCTCCTACTGCTATCCCTTCCGTATCTTCGTAACCTCGCGCTCCTTTTTCCCGCTCACTATTCGTTTTGAGCGTTAGCCTATCGCGGTAGTAGGCTTTCCCATCCTCATAATACAGCGGGTACTTCACGCCTCCATCAGCGCTTTTATACCCTGCCGCTTCTTTTTGCTCGGCTTCACTCATCTTTTTGATTACATCACTGTTCAGTGTAGCGCCGCTCTCTTGCCCGTCGTACACATATTCTTCAAAGCCCCCGTCGTATTCCATACTCTTTTTTAGGCTTTCTTTTGCAGTATCTGTTCCCAGTCCCTTATAAAATGCTTCAAAGGCATCTTTTCCTATCTCACTGCCGATGTATGTGTAATACCCTTTTTCCAGTATCTTTTCTATCGCTTCCTCATCAAGCCGCGTAACGTAATTCCCCGCTTTAAGTTTCCACTCCCCGCTTCCCCCGTGATCTGCTTCATAGTATCTTTTCCATGTTTCATCAATCTGCGCAACAGTGAGCCTTTCAGGCAGCTGGTACGCTATATGCGCTCCCAGTAACTCATCTCTTTGGTATTCGCTGTACCGTATCCGTATCCCCGCTTTGACGCTCTCTCCGACTTCTGCCTTGTTATCCGTCTCCGTCGCAAAATAAATATATTCGCCCCGTCTCACCGCTTCCGTAAAAACATACTGCTTCTTTTCCGTGCATTCCCCGATCCTCACTCCTTCCTTATTCGTACCCTTCCATACGCTTAACAGTCCTGCCCCTATTTCTTTTACGTCTACTCCTATCTCAATCTTTCCGCTTACCTCACTCCGCCACGCTTGCACTCCTTCTTGAAAGTAATGCCCTTTCTCCGCTTTCTCTCTCTCTTCTTTACTTACCCCTATCTCCGCTTCCTCTATCCCGCTTAAAGCAATTCCCGCTTTAAAGCCTCTTCCCCGGTCGTTTTCGTAGTACTTTCCCTTCGACACAAAATCCACATACCCGTCCCGGTTTACATCTGCAAATTCGCTTTTACTTTCTCCTCGCCCTCCCTGTTTTGTCAGTCCCGCACCCGCTCCGGCCGAGCCTGCCCCAAAACCCACATTAATATCTACCTTCCCGCCGATACTCCAGTTCCAATCCTCATTCTCACTTAAATAAAGCCCTTTCAATGCCTTCCCATCAAAGTACTCAGCCCGCTCATATCCTATCTTTCCGTCGCTGCGCTTTTTCCCTTCATATATCCTTATTTCCCCTTTCTTCCACTCCACAATGTCCGCTATCCCGTCTCCCGTTACATCCACAAAATTCCGCTTACTATGCCCACTCCCGCTTCCGGCAGAAGCGGTCATGCCTCCCGATATCGACACGCTGTTTGTAAAGTTTACTCCCGCTCCTCCGCTGCCGCTTCCCCCTCCGCTAATGTGCACACTTTCCGCGATGCTTCCGCTTCGCTCCCAGCCTTCCGTCTCTCCAAATACTTTTATCCTTCCGCTCCCATCTTTCTCCGCTTCTTCGTACCCGAATTCATACCCATACCCTTCGCCGCTTCCTTCTCCCTTTACTTCAAGCTTTACAAGAAGGCTCTCTCCCATCTCGTTTTCTCGGTATTCAAAGCCGTACCTCCTCACAACCCGCCCGCCAACACTCATCTCTATACTGCTAATCCGCTTACTTTCCTTCCGCACATACTTTCCACGTCCCTCAAGCCGCACATCACCTCTGCCTTCATACTCAATACGCACGTGCCGCTCGCCCTCTTTCCCGTAGATAACCTGTTCAAGAAGTACCTCTTCACCCTCTGCTCCGGTTTCCTTCTTGTACACATACTTCACCTCGTTTCCGAAGCTGTCTCTCTCCCGATCCAAATAATAAATATATTTTGCACCTGCTCCTTTGCCGCTCCACCTTTCTTTCCCGTATATCTTTACCCGTCCGTCTTTCCCCGTTACTTCAAAATAATTTTCACTTACTCCTCTCCCTTCTACCCACCCGTTGGCTATCCGTTCATACCGCTGCTCCTTCTCCTTTATCCACGCTCCCCCTTCATACCTCACACGGCTGCCTTCTACAATGTATGTGTCCTTCCCGTTATACTCAGGTAGGCCAAACCGTGTGTCTATACTGATGCTTTCTATTCCTCCTAAACTCCATCCCTTCCCTAATAGTCCCCAGCCGCTTCCGCTCGCATAGCTAAGTGAAAGATTCGGCGCCATCCCTTTCACCCCTTCCGGTACTTTGAGCTTTATACCGAACGCCGCACTTCCTTCACTTCCCCCTTGTAATCCTTCTATCCTTTCTATCCCCCCTGCCGCATCCGCCGCCTTCAGCTCCTTGATGCTGTTTAAGTTCACACGCACCGGTTCAGGGCTCTCCGGTAAACTCAATGTCCCGTTGATCATATCCGTAAAATGATCCGTATACGATTCTATCCGCTTCCCTTCCTCATCGACTCTCTTTCGCTCTAATGCAACCCACCGCTTCTCTTTCTCATCGTAATAGTACGTGTATATCTCTTCCGCGTATTCTGCTTCTATCCGCTCGTCGTACTCAAGCGATAGCTCACACGCTTTCTTAAATTTCATCCCCTTAGGCAAAAACCGCCACCCGCCAAAGCCCGCCGTTACGTTCTTTACTTCTCCTCCCTCTGCTACTTCATACAGCCGGCTAATCGTTATCTCGACTTCCTCTTCCACTGCTCCGCGAGGAATCACAAACCGTACTCCTTCCGCCTCTAACACTCCTCCCTCTTGCCCGATAACCTTTTGCGCTACGAGCTCGCTTGCTTCTCGCTTTACTCCACGCGCTCCTTCCGTCCGACCCTGGCCGTATGCTCCGCCGGGCGCTATCATCGTAAAAAGGTAGACCGTAAATACTGCTTTCTTCACTATCCCTGCCAAGGCTTCTTTTATTCTTTTCATCATCTCTTCCTCTCCCCTTACCTCACCGCCTCGTACTCTATCCACACGCGCTCGCTCGGAAATTTATCCTTCGCCGATATCACTCCTATCACTCCCGCTTCTCCACCTTTTGAAAATATACACGCCGTCTGCTTCGTCGCTTCAAAAAAATTAATCCTCAACGTATCATAGATACGCCTGCGGTTAATTTTTCCTCGCTCCTCGCATCCGGCATGTCTCTTTTCAAAAGGCATCGTTTTTCCGCTTCCGGCAAGGATTGCCGTAAGCGGAAAAACCTCCGGTAAAGTGTTTCTTGCAATTCTTATTGTTATGCTTTTGGCGGACTGCCAATACTTGTGTACCATTATTACAATATAAAGGTACACAAGTATCGGCACCGCGCTTTCCGCTTCAATCTTTTTGCCGCTGCTGCTTTGTTCCCGCGGTGTTTTTCCGCTCGGCCGCTTCAAAAACCGCACCTGCATTACACGAGCGGCAAAAAGGATTTCCGCTTCAATCGCTGTCCGAGGGTGAGAATAATTAAGCTGTGAATAAAAGCAAAATGTTGTTTTCACCTTAAAAAATATTTTCCCTTTCACTACCGCCACGGATGGCGGTGGTTCTAAACAGTATCATGTTTTGCCGTCAGCAAAACATGATATCAAATCTGTACAAGGACGTACAGATTTGATATGGCTTCCCACATACGGCCATAACTCGTTCTGGGGGAAGTGAGGGTAAAGTTTTATAACGAGCTCTTTATAATCTCATAGGCTATCATTTGATACCTGATAGACCGGGTAAACTGTACACTACAATAACTAGTTTTCATTTTTTTCTTCTTCGGTTTTTTCCCTTATAACTATATAAAAATCATTACTAAGAAAACGTTTTTTTAAAAATTTCTTATACTTTTTGTCAATATCAATTTCTTTTTTTAAATCGAATAAATAACAACAGATATTTTTCTCATTCAAAATATCTGTTTTAGTGTATAATAATTCTTTACCACTTTCATTCGGTACAATTTTATACACATTCATTTCAATAAACACCGTATCTAATGCTTTAATAATTTTATCCATATCTATAAATTTTTTACCATCTTCATCTCGTGAACTAGAAAGACCAAACCCCATACTAAGCAGAATATCAGAATTAGCCGGCCTCCAAACTAAGCGGGCAAACCCTGAAGGTTTTAGGACTATCGGAGCCAATGCTACAGAAAGATCAAAACTAGTTTCTTCGTCTTCTTTAAAAGACATCATCCCATCATATTGAACTTTAACATCATAGAATTTATCACTTGATACCTGATAGATAGTTTTTACTTCCACTAAAATATGGTCATCAGTTGCATTGAGTATATAAAGCCTCGCACTAGGAAGACATGATGTTAGACTCATCGTTATTACGGCTATACATATTATGTATATTTTTCTCATACAGCACTCCTTATTTCAATTATTTTTTTTCTTCTTCTTTATTCTTTTCTTTATTGTATTTTTCAGCCCATTGCTCCGTCCAAAAATGCTTATAAGGATCGTTGTCTCCATTTTCTCTAAGTTCATTGCATCTATTACATTTATCTGTATTATGCATCGCCGCATGAATACCGCTTGGTATCCCTATGACAAATAAATATAACGGCTACTATTAAATCATCAATAATAAAAAACTTACCAGTAGGATCCACATATTTAACCGGATTATTGGCTTGAAGCTCGCTATCGCTTCGCTGTCCGATGCCACTTCAATCGCTGTCCGGGAAAGTACCGTCCCTAGTTCTGTTTATTCCTCACATACGGCCGTAACTCGTTCTGGGGGAAGTGAGGGTAAAGTTTTATAACGAGCTCTTTATAATCTCATAGGCTATCATTTGATACCTGATAGACCAGGTAAACTGTATGCATCGATAACTAGTTTTCATTTTTTTCTTCTTCAGTTTTTTCCCTTATAACTATATAAAAATCATTACTAAGAAAACGTTTTTTTAAAAATTTCTTATACTTTTTGTCAATATCAATTTCTTTTTTTAAATCGAATAAATAACAACAGATATTTTTCTCATTCAAAATATCTGTTTTAGTGTATAATAATTCTTTACCACTTTCATTCGGTACAATTTTATACACATTCATTTCAATAAACACCGTATCTAATGCTTTAATAATTTTATCCATATCTATAAATTCTTTACCATCTTCATCTCGTGAACTAGAAAGACCAAACCCCAGCACCTGTAAAATATCGACAGAGGCAGGCTTACCAACTAAGTAGTCAAAATTATTAGGCTTAATAACCATCGGTGCCAATGCTATAGAGACCCCAAAAGAACTTTCCTCTTTGTACTTAAAAGCCATCAGTCCATCATAAGTAACTTTAACATCATAGAATTTATCACTTGATACCTGATAGATGGTTTTTGCTTCCACTAAAATAGGTCCACCTGTTGCATTGAGTATATAAAGCCTCGCACTAGAAAGACATGATGTTAGACTCATCGTTATTACGGCTATACATATTATGTATATTTTTCTCATACAGCACTCCTTATTTCAATTATTTTTTTTCTTCTTTATTCTTTTCTTTATTGTATTTTTCAGCCCATTGCTCCGTCCAAAAATGCTTATAAGGATCGTCGTCTCCATTTTCTCTAAGTTCATTGCATCTATTACATTTATTTGTATTATGCATCGCCGCATGAATACCGCTTGGTATCCCTATGACAAATAAATATAACGGCCCCAATATCCACGATTGGTAATAATGTCCTTTTTCATGCGATTTTACATCAGGATCCCCTATACCGACACTTCCTAAAGTTATTCCCTTATCCTTCCATGAAGAGCCTGTCATATTTACATATGTAAAACCGCCATCCCAATCAACCGTTCCTCCTGATCCAAGAATACAACCATACCCTAATAGTAATCCGAGAATTTCTTGTGGTGCAAACCACAGGGTTTGTGGCAACATCAATATTGAATGACCTATCAATTTCCATGTATTAATAAAATTGGATTTAAATTTCTCTCCAAAATTTGACCAATTATTATCACGAATTGATTGAATTACCGCCCCTATTAAATCATCAATAATAAAAAACTTACCGGTAGGATCCACATATTTAACCGGATTATTCCCCGCGTAATGGTACAGGTGCAAGTTCACGACATTAAACACCCCGCCCATGCCGGGTAAGTTCTCGTTATGCTTCTTCGCCTCGTCGTCTATCGGCGCTTTGGGTATATAGTCGCTTAACGCCGGATCACCTGATAACCATCTACTATACTTCGGGTCAAGGTACCGCGCCCCGTAGTAATACAGCCCCGTCTCTTCGTCCATCTCCTTACCGGTAAACCGGAAGGGCAGCTTGTCCAGTCCTGCTGCTACTTCCTCTATCCACAGTTCCCCGTAGGGTGTGTACTCAATATGTTCGTACTGTCTGCCTCGCCAGTCGGTTACAAACTGTGCGCTTCCTAAGTGGTCTGAGTGGTAGTAGTAGCGCTTCTCGCGTTGCTCTGCGTTATCCCCGTTGTTATCCGTATGGGTCATTGCGGTAACAAGACGGCTGTTCCCTACAAAGATGTGCTTATGTACGCGTAAGCCTTGCGGGTTATTCTTATCCTGCACGGGGATGTGTATCGTGTAGAAGTTATTGAAGTAGAGCGTTTCGCTTCTTCCCTCTTCCGTGTACTTGAGCGCTCTTTGCCCATCCTCACCGTAGCGGTAATGCACGGTGTAGCTGCGGTCGCTCGATTTGGTAAGTAAGTTCTTTTCGTTCCACGTGTAGTTGCGCCGGTACGCAAATAGGTTCTCCGGATGACTCTCTTCCGTCTCCTTTGGCGCGTCAAGGCCGAAGCCGTAGTCAGTGCCGTAGACGTCGGTGTCCGGGTCGTAGCTGTAGGTAAAGATGAACTCATCGTCTTCGGTAAAGGGCCCGTCTTTTTCTGCCGTGATGTTGCCGTTTACATCATAGCGGTAGTAGCGGTTCCCTGCATGAATTAAGCGGTGTGCATAGGCCGGGTCGTATTCGTAATCAAGACTGTAGTCTAGCTCGGCTTTCGGGTAGGCGTTACCGCGGGCGCCGGGGAGGTTTGTGGTACTGGACTTCTTTGTCATGTTCCCGATTCCGTCAAAGGCAAAGTCTTGCTTATACTTTGCAACATTGACCGGCGTACTTCCAAAGCTCTTTATTGCTTTGTATTGGTTGCTGGTTCCCTCTACTCCGATAAGTTGGTATAAACTGTCGTAGGTGTAACTCTGGCTCGTCTCGTAGACACTCGCGTCGTTACTGTAGCCTAAGACGTTCCCGACCTTGTCAAAGCGATAGCTTATCTTTTGGAATACCTCATCGGTTTGTCTATTTCTCGTCTCAATGTCTTTTAACCATCGCCGCTTATCGTCGTAGCGGTAGCGGGTCTCAACTCCATTGCCGTACTTGATGTAGACTCTCTGTCCGTGCTCATCATAAACAATCGTATCAATGTAACTGTAGTTTTCCGTTCCTTTTACCGTGTTCTTTACGCCGCTCACCCCCTTTAGCTGTCCGCCCTTATCGTAGGTGTAAATTATGGTCTCCCCATCGGGGTAGCGCATCGTCTGCATACGGCCTAAGTAGTCGGAGCGGTAGGTAAAGCTCGCCGTTTCAGGTTTGCTTAACGGCTCGTAACGCTTAATCGTCCGCGTCTCTTTGACCACTTCGCTTAATTTACCATATTCGTAGCGTATTTCTCCACTCTCATCCTTCTTATGGACTATCTCGCCCGCTCCGGCTTGCCCTGCTTGGCCGTAGGTGTATTCAACGTCGGTACTGAACGGGTAGTCTATTTTTACGATGCGGTCAAAGCTGTCGTAGTGGTATTGTATCTCACTTAACTTACTGCGCAGCAGTGAGTCCGATTCCGCTTCAAGAAGCCCTTTACTGTCATAGCGCCATTCTTTCCTTCCGGTGTCTTTACTTTCTAAGGCTACTCTTCTACCCAACAGGTCATACGTTACCGAGACAATATTTTCGTTTGCGTCATACGCACGAAGCATCTCGCCGAGGACTGAGTATTCATACCGGCCTTTGGTGAGAAGATTGTTTGCCTTGTCCCTTCGTTCCACTTCCCGGATGTTTCCACGGGCGTCTTTCTTTGTAACGCTCTTATTCTCTAACGGGTCGGTTGCTATCGTTATTTGTAGATTATCTTCTATTTCATACTCATTTTTCTGCTCGCTTCCGTCCGGTAATAAGGTGTTGATTACTCTATCTATTCCGTCATAGGTGTAGGCGGTTTCGTTCCTAAGCTTCATAAAGTCGTTTGTTTCATAGAACTGCTCGACGCTTGCGTAAGAAGCTTTACTTGCAAGCTCAGCCGGTAAATCACTTGCGTAGAAGAAGGGCATTCCTTCTTTTATCTTTCTTCCCGCCTCATCGTAGTACGTTGCCCCTGATATATTCCAGCCCACATTCGTTTCTCCGGCGGTTCCTTCTCGGTACACTTCTCCTTCTTTCGCGGTGTAGAGGGCGCGGCCTAAACCGTCGTGCATGACTATCGTTTTCATAATGGCCGTGTCGGCCGCTTCGGTGGTAAGCTTATTTGCCGTTACCGTGTACCAGAAAGAAGATGAAGGGGTATGGTACTCGTACTTTGCGTAGGGAGTACCTGCCGTATCATCATAGGGACTCTGCACTTCAATAACACGTCCGAATCCGTCATAGCGGTACTTCATGGTGTTACCCGCGCTATCGGTTTCTTCCAGTTTCACTCCTAAGGCGCTATCCCAAAGGAGTGTGCTTTCGTACGGCGCTCCGCCTTTACTTCCTTCTTCCGTTATTTTGGTGACATATATCCCGTCTTGATACCGGTAGCGTACCTTCTTGCCGGTGGGGCTCGTGAGCGTTTTGATATTCCCGCTTTCATCCCACTCTATCGTGTAGGTAAGGAGTGTGTTATTGCCCGTGTACTGCTTTACTTCCGTTATCGCGCCCGTTTGGCTATCATAGCGTCCTTCTCGCTTCCGCAACAGCCTGCCGCTCTTGCCGTCCAGCACTTCGATGCGCTCCGGGTGCGCTTTAAAGTAGCGCCGCTCATCGCCGCTGTCCCAATAGCGTATGCGGGCAATAATATCGTCGTTGGGATTCGTAACGTCTCCCTTATCTTCTAAGCTCGTAACGTTGCCGTACCGATCATAGCGATAATCGCTTTCTGTCCGTATTTCGCGGTATCCTTCCCGTATCGTGTTCAACGCTCGCTTTACCCGTGCATGGGGGACTTCATCCGTTTCGTACTCTTTTATCGAATAAACGGTTCCTTGAGCGCTTACCGTCTCTTTTTTTACCATCCCTTTGCGGTAATAGGCATCGATGTAGTATTCGGTTTCCGTTACCTTGCCTGTTCCCGTTACTGCACGTACTGTCTTAAACCCGTAGAACTCTTTTGCTTTGCGGTCATAGTAGCCGTCTTTGTAGGTGTAGGTTGTGCGGTACGATTGTATGTTTCCGGCTTTTGTTTCAAGCCCGGAATTCATCGTTACGCCGCTTAACACATACTTACTCTGCGGCAGCTCCCGTGTGTTCCCTACTCTTTGATACTCTATCTCATAGCTGCCGCCGGTCGGTAGCTTTATCTTCTTTAAAAGCCCGACCTTCCCTAACTTGTTCCGCTGTACATACAGTTTATCGGAGCCGCCGATGTTGAAGACCCTGTCGGCGAGTCCATCCCCGTCTACGTCAAAGAGGCGTAAGCTTACTTCGCTTTCACTATATACCCCGCTTGCTCCACCTTTTGAAAATATGCGGGCATCTACGGCGTCGCACGCCGAAAATAAATGCTCGACGTATACCCGATACGTCTCCGCTTTATTTTCGGCTGTCTCCTTGTATCTGCTCCGCCTCTTTTCAAAAGGCTTCGTTTTTCCGCTTCCTATCGTAAGCGGAAAAACCTCCGGCACAGTGTTTCTTTTTAATAAGCAGTTTTCTTTGGCGGACTGCTGCATTTTGTTTACTATAACTTCAAAGAAAACAAAATGCAGCACCGCGCTTTCCGCTCCAATCTTTTTGCCGCTACTGCTTTGTTCCCGCGGTGTTTTTCCGCTTAAGCGCTTCAAAAACCGCAAATGCATTACACGCGCAGCAAAAAGGATTTCCACTTCAATCGCTGTCCGGGGGTAAGAATAATTAAGCTGTGAATAAAAACAAAATTTTGTTTTCATAGCCTGAAATTATTTTCTTAGTATAACGCATACATACAAAATTAAGATCCATCAAAAATATGATCATACTTTTTATACCACAAATAAGGCAATACATAGCGTGCCATTACATATAAAAATAGCAGTCCTGTCAGAATCCATAACACCAATAAAATAGTAACTACAATATTAGTATAATACCACTGTAAAGCAGATACCTGAATATTTTCCATATTTTCTTTAGCAGTTAAATAATAATTACCATTAATAATATCTGTAGTATCAAAAACCAAGTTTTCACTGGCATAATATTTATCCATATTAGCAATAATTACAAATATTATAGTTAATATAATAATACATATTCCTACTTTCTTCATATATTTCTTTTATTACTCCTCAATTTTTTTAAATTCAAACCCGATAGATCGTCCATTATTTGACTATTTTTCTCTCCTATCTAAATGAGGAAAATTGTAATTGCTACTGTAATCAAACACAGTAAAACCCACAATAAAGATAAAGGAAAACAAAGCAATTGTACCATATTTAACATAAAATAACACTTCTTTATTTGTTTCGCTTGAATAGAATCTTCTTTTACATAGTCTTCATTCAAACACCATTTTACTATGAATCTAAATCTATCCCACGACGATGAAATTAATCCAGAATTATATACGGCATTTTTAAAAAAAAATATTTTTTCTCTTGTTGCTTGTTCGTAAAATGAAGAAGCAAGATTTGATCGATGAAAATAAATATGCGTAAAAATCACAAGAAGGATTATGATTAATACAGAAAGTGCCGGAAAAATAAATGCTGCAATTATAATAGCCTCTATAATCTTTATACTTTCCATACTCACATCCCTTGAAATATTAATTCATTCTCTTTAAGATAATTCATCAACCCATCAGTATCGTTATTTTTCAAAAACTTCTCAATATCGTTAGTGATCTGTTTTATTTCTTTAAGAGTTTTAGTTATATTTAGTTCAGAGACTTTTACCGTATAGGCCGTCCATGTATGTACTTCACCAGGAGAACCACCTGGAACATTAGCAGTAATTGATCCAGCAATAGTAATACTTTGAATTTTCTCAGATAAACTATTTGCTGTAGGATTATATCCAATTTCTCCTCCGGCACCTATGAGGCCAGAAATGCTAACACTAGCACCACTAACTAATGAAAATCCTTCTATATCACTAAATTCGTCAGCAAACGGTGCCAGCGTAAGTTCAATTCCACTAGAAGCTCCTAATCCTATATACGCCCCTGTTTGACTTATAGTGTATGTACCAATAGAAGCATCTTTTCCGTTTAAAGGAAGTGAAACAAAAAAACCGCTATTATTTGATACCCCTAATCCACCACCAGCCGTATTAGATAGCCCAACCATTAAAATAAAAGCCCCATCCGGATCAGTATACTTCACCGGATTATTCCCCGCATAGTGATACAGGTGCAGGTTCACTACATTAAACACCCCACCCATGCCCGGCAGGTTCTCGTTGTGTTTCTTAGCCTCGTCATCTATCGGGGCTTTGGGTATGTAGTCTCCCAGCGCCGGGTCGCCACTCAACCACCTCGAATACTTCGGGTCAAGGTAACGCGCGCCGTAATAGTACAGCCCCGTCTCTTCATCCATCTCCTTACCGGTGAACCTAAACGGCAGCTTGTCTAAGCCTGCGGCGACTTCCTCTATCCAGAGCTCCCCGTAAGGTGTGTATTCGATGTGCTCGTACTGCCTGCCTCGCCAGTCTGTCACAAACTGCGCGCTGCCGAGGTGGTCGCTATGATAGTAGTACCGCTTCTCCCGCTGCTCGGCATTGTCTCCGTTGTTGTCCGTATGCGTCATCGCGGTAACTAAACGGCTATTGCCGACAAAGATGTGCTTGTGGACGCGTAAGCCTTGCGGGTTGTTCTTATCCTGCACGGGGATGTGTATCGTGTAGAAGTTATTGAAGTATAAGGTCTCGCTCCTTCCTTCTTCGGTGTACTTTAAGGCTCGCTGCCCGTCCTCACCATAGCGATAGTGTACGGTGTAGCTTCGGTCGCTCGATTTGGTCAACAGGTTCTTCTCATTCCACGTGTAGTTACGCCGGTACGCAAATAGGTTCTCCGGATGACTCTCTTCCGTCTCCTTTGGGGCGTCAAGGCCGAAGCCGTAGTCGGTGCCGTAGACGTCGGTGTCCGGGTCGTAGTTGTATGTAAAAATAAACTCATCGTCCTCGGTAAACGGGCCGTCTTTTTCCGCCGTTATGTTGCCGTTCGCGTCATAGCGGTAGTAGCGGTTTCCGGCATGCACAAGCCGGTGTGCGTAGGCCGGGTCGTACTCGTAGGTGAGGTCGTAGTCAAGCTCTGCGTTCGGGTAGGCGTTACCGCGGGCGCCGGGGAGGTTCGTGGTGCTGGCCTTACGTGTCATATTCCCGATGCCGTCAAAGGCAAAGTCTTGCTTATACTTTGCAACATGTACCGGCGTACTTCCAAAGCTTTTTATCGCCTTGTACTGGTTGCTGGTTCCCTCCACTCCGATGAGCTGATAGAGGCTGTCGTAGGTGTAACTCTGGCTCGTCTCGTAGACACTCGCGTCGTTGCTGTAACCGAGGACATTCCCGACTTTATCGAAGCGGTAGGTTATTTTCTGGAATACCTCATCGGTTTGTTTATTTCTCGTCTCGATGTCTTTTAACCACCGGCGCTTGTCGTCGTAGCGGTAGCGGGTCTCTACGCCGTTTCCGTATTTGATATACACGCGCTGCCCGTGTTCGTCATAGACAATCGTGTCGATGTAACTGTAGGTTTCACTTCCCTTTACCGTGTTCTTTACGCCGCTCACCCCCTTGAGCTGTCCGCCCTTGTCGTAGGTGTAGGTGATGGTTTCCCCATCGGGGTATTTCATCGTCTGCATACGACCTAAGTAGTCGGAGCAGTAAGTAAAGGTTGCCGTTTCCGGCTTACTGAGTACCTCGTAGCGCTGTATTGTCCGTGTCTCTTCTACGACTTCGCTTAACTTCCCGTACTTGTAGCTTATCTCTCCGCTCTCATCTTTTTTATGGACTATCTCTCCTGCACCGACTTGGCCGGGTACTCCGTATTCGTATGTTACGTCTTCACTGAACGGGTAGTCTATTTTTACAAGCCTATCAAAGCCGTCATAGACGTACTGTATCTCGCTTAACTTACTGCGCAGCAATGAGTCCGTCTCTGCTTCAAGGAGCCCTTTGCTATCATAGCGCCATTCTTTCCTTCCGGTGTCTTTACTTTCTAAGGCTACTTTTCTCCCTAACAGGTCGTATGTTACCGAGACAATATTCTCGTTTGCATCATACGCACGAAGCATCTCTCCCAATACCGAATATTCATATCTGCCTTTGGTTAAGACTGTGCCGTTTTTATCAAGGCGTTCCACCTCCCGGATGTTTCCGCGCGCGTCTTTCTTTGTAACGCTCTTATTCTCTAACGGGTCGGTTGCGATTGTTATCTGTAAACCGTCTTCTATTTCATACTCATTTTTTTGCTCACTTCCGTCGGGTAACAATGTATTGATTACTCGGTCGATGCCGTCGTAGGTATAGGCGCTTTCGTTTCGCAGTTTCGTAAAGTCGTTTGTTTCATAGAACTGCTCGACGCTTGCGTAAGAAGCTTTGCTTGCAAGCTCAGCCGGTAAATCGCCTGCGTAGAAGAAGGGCATTCCTTCTTTTATCTTTCTTCCTGCCTCGTCGTAGTAGGTCGCCCCCGAAATATTCCAGCCGACATTCGTTTCTCCGGCAGTTCCTTCTCGGTACACTTCCCCTTCTTTTGCCGTGTAGAGGGCGCGGCCTAAGCCGTCATGCATGACTATCGTTTTCATAATGGCAGTGTCGGCCGCTTCGGTGGTAAGCTTATTTGCCGTTACCGTGTACCAGAAAGAAGATTCCGGGGTATGGTATTCGTACTTTGCGTAGGGAGTACCTGCAGGATCATCATAGGGACTTCGCACTTCAATAACTCGCCCGAAGCCGTCATACCGGTACTTCATGGTGCTTTTGGCACTGTCGGTCTCTTCAAGTTTTACCCCTAAGGCACTGTCCCACAGGAGCGTACTCTCGTACGGAGTGCCGCCTTTACTGCCTTCTTCGGTTATCTTAACCGGGTATATCCCGTCTTGATACCGGTAGCGTACCTTCTTTCCGGTGGGGCTCGTGAGTGTTTTGATATTCCCGCTTTCATCCCACTCTATCGTGTAGGTAAGGAGTGTGTTATTGCCCGTGTATTGTTTTACTTCCGTTATCGCACCGGTGTTATTATCGTAGCGTCCTTCGCGCTTCCGCAACAGCCTGCCGCTCTTGCCGTCCAGCACTTCT
Organism: Treponema sp. OMZ 857; assembly: GCF_024181085.1. NCBI lineage: Bacteria > Pseudomonadati > Spirochaetota > Spirochaetia > Treponematales > Treponemataceae > Treponema > Treponema sp. OMZ 857. Next base: position 472,509 of record NZ_CP051147.1, on the reverse strand, counting down.
ATCCGTTCGGGGTGCGCTTTAAAGTAGTGTGCATCATCGGCACTGTCCCAATACCGTATGCGGGCAATAATATCGTCGTTGGGATTGGTAACGTCTCCCTTATCTTCTAAGCTCGTAACATTGCCGTACCGGTCATAGCGATAATCGCTTTCTGTCCGTATTTCGCGGTATCCTTCTCGTATTGTGTTCCACTCTTTTTTTATCCGCGCATGAGGCTCTTCATCTACTTCATACTCTTTTATCGAATAGATGCTTCCTCCGGCGCTTACCGTCTCTTTTTTAATCATGCCTTTGCGGTAATAGGCATCGATGTAGTACTCGGTCTCGGTGGTCTTGCCCGTCCCCGTTACCGCGCGGACTGTCTTAAATCCATAGAACTCTTTTGCTTTGCGGTCATAGTAGCCGTCTTTGTAGGTGTAGGTTGTGCGGTACGATTGTATGTTTCCTGATTTTGTTTCAAGCCCGGAATTCATTGTTACGCCGCTTAATACATACTTACTCTGCGGCAGCTCCCGTGTGTTCCCGACTCTTTGGTACTCTATCTCATAGCTGCCGCCGGTCGGTAGCTTTATCTTCTTTAAAAGCCCGACTTTACCTAACTTGTTCCGCTGTACGTACAGCTTATCGGAGCCGCCGATGTTGAAGACGCGGTCAGACAATCCGTCCCCGTCTACGTCAAAGAGGCGTAAACTTACTTCGCTGTTACTATAGGTTCCATTCACTCCACCTGAAAAGTTAAACGTCAACGCAACAAAAAACCACTTCACCGCTGCCTGCCCCGATAGACTTCCCGACATCCCCACACTTTGACTTGTGTTAAATTCCAATGCCTTCGGTACCTGCAACAGTTCCGCTATTTTATTTGAATCAACCTCCTTATTCATGCCGCCAGGCCGGTACGGTACTTGGATGTTTTCTGACGTATCCACAAGCCGCGAAAGTGAATCGCGGTAATATTTCGCATACTCTTCACCCTCCAAGCCTCTCACTTCAATCGTCTTTTCTTCTTCGTCAAAACCCGCTCCTCGGTTCAGCTTTACCCTATAGCTTCCATCATCTTTCACGCTCAAAAGATCCGGTAAGCCGTCTCCGTTTATATCCGCTATCAGCTCGTCAGTCGTCGTCCGGCTTACGTTCACGTTTACTCCGAGGTTGCCTCCTCCGTAGTACTCCTTCGCTCCCGCACTCAAGCCTGCTCCGAAGTTCCCTCCGTTACTATCAATCGCTCCCTTCGATAGGCTTCCCCCTGCCCAACTCCCCGCTTTTTTAAACTCATCTCCGATGTTCAGCTTGCTTCCGTCCGCTGTTTGGTAGTCCGGTAGTCCGTCTCCGTTGATATCGACTAATCCGCTTTCTTGCTGCTGTCTACCCCGTGAGAAGTTTACTCCTTCATTCACGTTTATTCCGTACGGATCCCCTCGCGGCGGCGGCGGGGTGAGCTCTGTTACTTTCCCGCTCCCGCTCGCACGTACTACTTGTATCCCTCCGGACATCCCCACTCCTCCACCGAATATCCGCGATTCGTTACTATTCTTCCCTAACGCTCCCCCCGCTATCCGTCCCTTCGCCTTAAACGCTCCTTCTTCCGTCCCGTACTGTACTTCAATTCCCCCTTCTCCGTTTTTCAGGATGTCAGGATACCCGTCTCCATTGATGTCTTGATAGCTTTGTACCTGCTTACTCTCTCCCGTATTAAAGCCGACGCTCGCATTGATCGATGCAACCGATGCATTAGCATGCGCTTCAACCGTTTTATCAAATCCGCTGCTTTCATTCGCTCCAAGCGCAAATCCGCTCGCCGCTTTTACCCACGGCAGCTTCCGGTACGCCCCGCCGGTTATCCGGCTGCTGTGCAGCACTCCGTTATCGATATACGCCGCATAGCTCACTATGGCGCTTCTGAGCTCTCCGTCTCTATCAAACCCGTTTTCCGCTGTATTCGCTATCGCTCCAATAAGGCTTTTGTCTTTAAAGCTCCATTCGCTCGCACCGTCTCGCTCAGGCGCTTTGCCATCCAGCTCCGCTGCGTATCTTCCATACGTTTGTACGCCGCTATACCCGCCGAGTCTTCCTTTCTCAACCTCTTTCGCAACTTCTGCTTTTACCCTTGCTCCAATCTCCTGTCCGTTCCCGCTCTGTTTAAGCTGCGCGGCAAATGCATCTTTTTCCTTTTCTCGTGTTTCCTGCTCTGCCTTACTATTTTCCTTCGCCTGCTCTGCTTTCGCCTTGTCTTTATAGTCCTCATTTTTCTCATACTCATTTGCTGCAAAAAGCGCTTCCACGCTGAACTTCTGCGCTCCCCACCTCGAATATACTCCGTAGTACCACCGGTTCCCTCCTCCGTACATCTGCTCATACCGGCCGAACCCAGCTATTCCTTCTTTCCCTTCATACTCCCCAATCCAATAGTTCTCATTGCCTCGGTATTCTTTTATCTCTTCCCATGCAGTTACCACCTTCCCGTTTTCTATCTTCTTCATTTCAAGCCGGCCATCTTTTACTTCATACAAGCTTTCCCTCGGGTATTCTATCCGCACTCCCACCGTCTCGTAATAATAGCTTTCTACATATTCTAAAAACTGCTTTACTTTCTCTTGCTCAAAACTTCCTTCTTTTACTTTGTATTCTTTCTTTACCCCATCATACGTAAAATACGGAAACTCATACGTCTCACTTTCATACCGCTTCAGCTTCTTCTCGAACTGCTGTAACCCTTCTCCGCTTATCCCGCTCTTTATTTGATACCCTTCGGCTTTCTCTTCAAAGTACTCGCTGCCGATTGCCTCTTTCTCTTTGTCGGTGAAGATACCGATCTCTCGTATCCGCTTCTCTCCTTCGGGCAGCTCGTCGATAATCACTTTCCCTTCTATCCGCGCTGCTTTCAGCGCTTTGGCTATCTCTTTTTTATCCTCTTCTGCGGCGCCCTCTTTCAAATGCCACTCGTTCCCCGACTTTTCATACAATGTTCCTATCCCGACCATCTCGGAGCCTTTCCGTACCGTCTTGTCTTTTATCTTCCCGTAGGCCACCTCGCTTACGCTTTCTACTCGACTGATGCGGTATTCTATTCCTTTCTCGACTTTCTCCGCCATCCCTTTTTCATATTCTTCTCTGCTGATCGTCCGCCCGAGCGTTCTTCCCTCAAGTACAATTGCAAACTCATAGCCAGTCTTGCTCCGCGGCTCTACCACTGCCTTTACGCCGCTTCCTTCCGTTGCTACAACCGCTCCATCTTTCCTCTTTCCCTGCTCATACAGAACAAGCTCCTCTCCTTCTTTTTCAATCCGGTAGGTTTTTCCGTTGATTTCTCCGACTTCTATACCCGCTAAATCTTCATATCCGCGCTCTCCCTTCTTGCGTTCGCTGTTCGATTGCAGCGTCAGGCTGTCCCGATAATAGGCGCTCCCGTCAAGATAATACAGCGGATACCGTGTTTTCCCCTCGGCATTTTTATAGCCGGCTTCTTCTTTCCGCTCGATGGCGCTCAATTTCGAAAGAATATCGCTTTCAAACGTATACGTCCCGTTATTGATTGTATACACATATTCTTCAAAGCCCCCGTCATACCGCACTTGCGCCTTTAATCTCTCCTGCTGCTCCTGATCTCCGATCCTGCTCCATACCGCTTCAAATCGCTCCTTTCCTATCTCGTTTCCGGCATACTCGTAATAGCCTCCTTCAAGTATCGCTTCTATCGATTCCTCGTTCAGATCCTTTTTATAATCACTGTTTTTAAGCCGCCATAGCGTATGGCCGCCACCATCCTGTCTTGTTTCATATAAATCTTTCAATACACCGGCAGGCGGTTCCCGTACCGCTTCAGGTAGCTTATACACAATGTGCGCCCCAAGCTGTTCGTCTCTTTGGTACTGTGTGTATCGTATCCTTATGTCCGCCTTCACGCTCTCGCCAATTTCAACGCGGTTATCCGTTTCCGTAGCAAAATAGATATACTGTCCCCGCTTAACCGCTTTCTTAAAAGTATAGTCTTTGGCTTCGCTGCAGTCGATTTCCTCTCTGCTGCCATCTGTCACAACGCACAGCTTCCCGTTTGCCCTCTCTTTTATATCTACTGTTATCTCTATGCTTCCGCTTACTGCGCTCCGCCATGCTTGTATCACTTCCTGAAAATAGTGCCCCTTCTCCGCTTTCTCTCTCTCTTCTTTACTTACCCCTATCTCCGCTTTCTCTATCCCGCTTAAAACAATTCCCCTTTTAAAGCCTCTTCCCCGGTCGTTTTCGTAGTACTTTCCCTTCGACACAAAATCCACATACCCGTCCCGGTTTACATCTGCAAATTCGCTTTTACTTTCTCCGCGCCCTCCCTGTTTTGTCAGTCCCGCACCTGCTCCGGCCGAGCCTGCCCCAAAATCCACATTAATATCTACCTTCCCTCCGATACTCCAGTTCCAATCCTCGCTTTCACTTAAAAATAACCCTTTCAATGCCTTCCCATCAAAGTACTCCGCCCGCTCATATCCTATCTTTCCGTCGCTGCGCTTTTTCCCTTCATATATCCTTATTTCCCCTTTCTTCCACTCCACAATGTCCGCTATCCCGTCTCCCGTTACATCCACAAAATTCCGCTTACTATGCCCACTCCCGCTTCCGGCAGAAGCGGTCATGCCTCCTGATATCGACACGGCGCCTCCAAAGTTCACTCCCACTCCTCCGCTGCCGCTTCCTCCTCCGCTTATGTGTACGCTTTCCGCTATGCTCCCGCTTCTTTCCCACCCTTCCGTCTCTCCGAATACTCGCAGCTTCCCGCTCTCCTTCTCCGCTTCTTCGTACCCGAATTCATACCCATACCCTTCCGCGCTTCCCTCTCCCTTTACTTCAAGCTTTACAAGAAGGCTCTCTCCCATCTCGTTTTCTCGATATTCAAAGCCGTATGCTCTTATCGCCCGCCCACCGACGCTCATCTCGATGCTCGCTATCCGCTTACTCTCTTTCCTCACATACTTTCCACGTCCCTCAAGCCGCACATCACCTCTGCCTTCATACTCAATACGCACGTGCCGCTCGCCCTCTTTCCCGTAGATAACCTGTTCAAGAAGTACCTCTTCACCCTCTGCTCCGGTTTCCTTCTTGTACACATACTTCACCTCGTTTCCGAAGCTGTCTCTCTCCCGATCCAAATAATAAATATATTTTGCACCTGCTCCTTTGCCGCTCCACCTTTCTTTCCCGTATATCTTTACCCGTCCGTCTTTCCCCGTTACTTCAAAATAATTTTCACTTACTCCTCTCCCTTCTACCCACCCGTTGGCTATCCGTTCATACCGCTGCTCCTTCTCCTTTATCCACGCTCCCCCTTCATACCTCACACGGCTGCCTTCTACAATGTATGTGTCCTTCCCGTTATACCTGTGGTAGGCCAAACCGTGTGTCTATACTGATGCTTTCTATTCCTCCTAAACTCCATCCCTTCCCTAATAGTCCCCAGCCGCTTCCGCTCGCATAGCTAAGGAAAGATCTGGCGCCATCCCTTTCACCCTTCCGGTACTTTGAGCTTTATACCGAACGCCGCACTTCCTTCACTTCCCCTTGTAATCCTTCTATCCTTTCTATCCCCTGCCGCATCCGCCGCCTTCAGCTCCTTGATGCTGTTTGTTCACACGCACCGGTTCAGGGCTCTCCGGTAAACTCAATGTCCCGTTGATCATATCCGTAAAATGATCCGTATACGATTCTATCCGCTTCCCTTCCTCATCGACTCTCTTTCGCTCTAATGCAACCCACCGCTTCTCTTTCTCATCGTAATAGTACGTATATCTCTTCCGCGTATTCTGCTTCTATCCGCTCGTCGTACTCAAGCGATAGCTCACACGCTTTCTTAAATTTCATCCCCTTAGGCAAAACTGCCACCCGCCAAAGCCCGCCGTTACGTTCTTTACTTCTCCTCCCTCTGCTACTTCATACAGCCGGCTAATCGTTATCTCGACTTCCTCTTCCACTGCTCCGCGAGGAATCACAAACCGTACTCCTTCCGCCTCTAACACTCCTCCCTCTTGCCCGATAACCTTTTGCGCTACGAGCTCGCTTGCTTCTCGCTTTACTCCACGCGCTCCTTCCGTCCGACCCTGGCCGTATGCTCCGCCGGGCGCTATCATCGTAAAAAGGTAGACCGTAAATACTGCTTTCTTCACTATCCCTGCCAAGGCTTCTTTTATTCTTTTCATCATCTCTTCCTCTCCCCTTACCTCACCGCCTCGTACTCTATCCACACGCGCTCGCTCGGAAATTTATCCTTCGCCGATATCACCGCTATTACTCCTGCTTCGCCTTCCCCTAAGGCATACTCATCCGCATTGTTAATCGTGTACGCTGCTTCTCCCTTATACTCTTCGTCGTTAAAGTATATCTGTATCGCCTTTCCCGCTTTCTTTACGCTGATACTATTCGCCACCCCGTAGCCCTTTGCCAACCGTTCGCTCGTTTTTTTCCATGCTATATGCTTATATTCCCCGTTCACTGCATAACCTACCGAGTATCTTCCGTCCGTATGTATCAGTACAACGAGCATCCGGTACTGCTTCTGTCCTACCTCTGTCTTGGTACTGTAACATATAAGCCCGTATCCGGCTTCGCTTGCGCCTGCTTTCTTTACGACCCGTATGCACGGTTTCTGTTTATTTATCTCTTCTCCAAAAAATTTCCATAAGGTGTATCCTCTCACACTCCAATATTTTGTGTCGTTTACCTTAAATATAACCTTCCCGTCGGCTCCTTTAGTAAACAATATGTCTTCAGAGGGTTTGCTCTCTTCCTCCTTTTCTTCTATTTCTTTCCCTTCGTCAAGCGGGTTATTTCCGACGGTACCTCCCGAACTGTACTGATTAACACATCCTGTCAATAATCCGAGGCACAACAACAAAGTAATAATCTTGTTTGTCTTTTTCATAGTTACTCCTATAAAATTTTCCGATGTTTTTCAGTTCGCTTCTTCTACATACTTCTTATACAGCCGCATCAGTCGCTCGCTCTTTTTCTCTTTTTTCTCTTTCTCCCGATGCAGATACGGCACAATGTAGATAACCATCTCCGTCACTGTTTCCGCCCCGCTCGTATCTTTAAATAACATTCCCGCTACCGGTATATCGCCGAGTCCCGGTACTTTTTTTTCACTCGAATTTCTTTCCGCTTGCAACAAACCGCCGATAATAATCGGCGTACCCGATTGCGTCCTCACCTTTGTCTTTACGATCTTCTCCGACGTCGGCGGCAGTACCCCGCTTGTTACTCCCCCCGATCCCTGCTTCGACACTTGCGCATTTACTTCCATCGTTATCATTCCGTCTCCGGAAACATTCCCCTTGATATTTAGCAATAACCCCGACGTTATCTCCCTCATCGACCCATATAAGGGCTTGCCATTTGAATCGAACGTCTTATCGATATAGCGAAACGTATTCGTATTTTGGAATTTCACCTCTTCTCCCGTCAGTCCGTTCAGCGTTGTGTCCGCTAATACTCGTGCCTTATTTTCGGATAACTCAAAGCTCAACTTCGCAATAAACTGATAGCCGAATTTCGAAACAATATCAAAATTGATATTAAAGATATTACTCATCACTCCGGAAAATTCACTCATCGGCTGTCCCTTACTTTTCTTTACTTCAAGGCTCTTAGTCCAATTCATATCCTCGCTTTTCTCATACTGCACCACCAATAATTGGTACCGTATCTGCGCCTTCGGTTTATCGATCAGTTCCAGTTCTTTTAAAAACTGCGCTTTTCTCCCTTCACTCCCGTTAAAAAAAAGAATGTTCGGGTTACTCGTTACCGTTATACTTTCTTTATTCACCGACGGCGGTAAATTCCTTAACAGTTCTTCCGTCGATAGATACTTTAGCGTTACCGCCGTCGCTTTCGGCTCCTTATCCAGTATCTCGATATACTCTGCTATTATCTTTTTCTCTTCTTCTCCGCACCGAATAACAAATCCGTTCCCGTCCGCTAATATATATATTTTGTTCTTCTTCAATCCTTCCGGTAATGCGTCGATAAATTTTTTCGCTTCAATGTATTGCAGCTCATATTTTTCGCTGCTCCTTTCTTCTTCCGCTTCCTGTCCATATAAGCAAAGCGATAAAAAAAGTATGCCCAGTAAAACGACCTTTCTTTTCATCTCGCGCTTTCCCTACTCAATTGATAGAAGGCGCAAGGTATACCGATAGCATGCACCTCCCGCACTTCCGCTTACGACAATGTTCTTATCCAATGATATTTTAAACCTCAATTCTTTTTCGTAGTCCGTATCATTTTTTATCTCAACGGCGCCATTCGTTGCAGGACGCTCTTCCTCTCCGTTGTCCGGTTTCGTGATAACAAAGGGCTGGTTTGCAACATTATAGACAATCGTTATCTTCGCCTGCCTCCTCGCCGGAACTCTTACCTTATACCAGTCTTCATCCTCTAAAATCGTCCCTTCCGTCGATCGGTAATAATACACATTTGCTTGTTTATCGCTTTCCAAAAGGACGGCATTCTCTTTCTTATCATTCGGTTCATACACGTCTTTTACCTGTTTACTGTATATCCCCATGTAATGCGTCTTTCCTTTAAAACCTCTTTTTCCCCTCACCTTATCCAGCCGATATAAGTACCGTGTATCTTCTTTTAACACCGCATCTTCATACCTCGTCCCGTCTCCCTCATATACTTTTTCAAAATGTAACGGCTCCCTATCTTCACTCCTCATCACAATATACTTATCACTTCGCTCATCTTTTGCCCAACTGCACCGTATGACATTCTCTTCGCTAAATGAGTCTACGTTCAGATAAAACGTATCGGGATCTTCCTGATTCCGTGTAACAATCTCGTATATCCCGTTCCCGCATCCGGAAAAAAACATTGCACCACTGAGCACCAAAGCCGCCGACATCACGTTCCTTTTCATATTCGCGTATGCTCCTTTTTAAATACTTCCACTTCCACCCCGAACGTCCCTTTATATTTTCCCATCACTTTCTTATAAAAAATGCATTCAAAATCGCTTTCAAATACGAGCTTTACCTTTTCGCTTATTCCGTATTTATATCCAAGCCCGGCGACAATACCGACCGCACCCGAATTGACTACACGCGTATCCGCATATTTATCCGTATATGAAAGAATATCAAAGTCGTATACTACCCCCATTTTCCCGTAGATACGGTGATCATTACGGAAATGAAGATATGTATTCATATATCCCGCTATATTCACGTTATGTAAGTAACTTTTTACTGCCCCTTTTCCGCTAACTCCAAACCGGTAGTCCGCGGCACACCCGATAGAAAAATAGAGGTTCATTTTTTTCGTTAAAACGGCTCCGTCATTCGGAATGACTTCCAACCCTCCTCCGGCACTTACCGTACCGCTTAAATACTGAAGCCACGCTTTGTTGATAAATGTCCAATACCCCGCTTCCACCTGCACATTGATTCTACTGTGTGTTTTATTTTCATCTCTATCGGGCAGGTAAAAAAGCTCCTCCAATTTTCTCACTACTTTTCTGCTGATATTTTGTATAAATGCTTCGTAATCTTCCGCTCCGTCTTTTTCGTATACCGTGTAAATAGTTTTCCGTCCCTCTCCATCAAATATTCTGATCTCTCCCTCATACGTCTGTTCGCTTTTTCTAATCCACCCGTACAATAAATATGCTATTTTTTCTTCTTTACATACTTTTAAGGCATCATAGGAAGACCTCACCGTCTTTATCTGTGCAGGTGTTTTCACAGCCGTCATCGCAAGAGCACCTTTTTGTTCCTCTATGCTCGTATAGATATCATCCCGATACCGCTCGTCTATTCCATAACTTTCCCCGCCTTCATCCACAGTTAAGATCGGCGCGATATATACCTGCTCCCCATATACCCCGGCAGTAGCCCATACGATAATCATAGATGTTAATAAAAGCAGCTTACCGCGCTTCATATTCTATAGCTCGCTCCTTTTCGATAAACGTTTCTATCTTTTTAAAGCTGTCCTCTCTCATGCCCTTTCCCCGAAGATATTCAATTTCTTTCAGCAGAAATTCATAGTTTTCTTTGTTCATTTCATTCGCGTAAAACAAGCTGTACATCCGATAATACCGGCTCATAAGTCGCTCAGGATCTTTTTCTACAATTTCATCATATAGTTGATATGCCGCGGCATATTTCTTTCCCTTTAAAAGCCGGTAGGCTTCTTCTTCTTTCCCTGCCAAATACGCTTCATCATACAGGAGCCGCACTCCTTTCCCGCTCTCTTTTTCTCCTGCCGGAACTTGCCCCGCTACTCCGCGTTTTACTTGCCCCTGTGCAATCATCGTTTTCTCTATCCTGTCCAGTCGATCGTTTATATTCGCTTCGCTTACCGCGATCGCTTCTTTTATCTTCTCTTCCTGTGCCCCAAGCGCTTTTTCAGCTGCATCTCTCCCTTGCTCTAAGGCAAGCGTCAGCATCCTTTCCATCTCTTTTTGCCTGCTTTGCACACTCAACAGTAGAGCGACATTCAAAACTAAAAGCGCAAAAGCCGACACTACCGAAGCTTTCCTGAGGTATCCTTTTATCCGCCGCTCCACTTTTATTTCCTTACCCTTTCCAGTCTCTGCATAAACGCTTTTACCGCAGCATCTTCCTTTCTGCTCATGCTTTCTAACGCCGCAAGCGCCTCATCAGCTTTCCCTTCCCTATATCGTATCACCGCTCTCAAATAAAGACTTTCATCTCGGCTCTCTTCTATTTCGAACGCTCGATCAAGAAACCCCTCCGCTTCTTCATAGTTTCCGTTCTCTATCACCCCTTCTGCTTCTTTTAATAAGTATTCACCGCTTTCAAGCCTTAAATGCAATAAGCTCAGAGGTTCATAATAAAATACCTGCTTAAATTTTTCATACCCTTCTTTTTCCAATTCTATCAGTTGTTCCTTCTTATCCTTTATATCCGCAAAATAAAACTGTAGGATAAACCGCCCCTGCCCGTCCGACACCGCCTTCAGCTTTCCGTTTACCTTTACGTTGACCAACGCCACACCTTCTTCCCGTTCGTCATAGATCATCCCATACATGACTCCTGCATCATCTTTGTATTTCTTATTCCACACGCTCGTGCAGGACATCACCGCCGCCGCAACTACGGCAGCCGCCAAAACTAAAAGCAATTTATTTCGATTCAGCATCATATACTCTAAGAATATACCACACCATAATACCGCTGTCAAAACAAAAATAGTTCGTTTTAGCCTGAAGGAGGAATGGGGCATCGCGGTTGCTTCACGCTGGAAAAAATCTTGCTTTTTTGCTATCTTTAACCGGTGAAAAGAAAACTCCTGGGCTTCCTTGTGTTAATAGGCGGCCTGCTCTTTTTAAAAAGCTATGTTTTAGATATACGGCGAATTTCGGGACATTCGATGGAACCTACCCTTTCCGATGGGCAGTTTGTTGTTATATGGAAATTGGCGTATGGAATTCAGCTTCCTGCTGCGAACCGGTATCTTTGCCGCTGGGGAATGCCGAAAACAGGGGATACCGTCCTCTATCATATAGACGGGCGGTTTGTGGTAAAACGCTGCGTAAAAATAGAAAATACGGAACTGCGTTTTATTTCGGCTCCGCAAAAATCGGCGGAAAGTTATGGTTCGCTTATATTAGACGATAATAGAACTGTTGCGCTTAACCGCGTCCAATTTAGAAATCTGGGAGGATTTTTACCGCAAGCCGAACAATATGTTCCTGCCGGTTTTATTTTAGCACTCGGCGATAATGCAATCCAATCCCGCGACTCCCGTGATTACGGATTTGTCTCGGTTGATAGTATCTGCGGTCGGTTACTATGGAACTAAATCATTTTATTTCTAAAAAACGCATTATCTTTTTTATCGGCTTGTTGCTCATCTTTACCGGCTTAATCGCCGCAAAATATGCGCGGGCAATGCTTGGGGCGGAACCGGAAGTACGTACCGTTAAGAAGACCCGCGAACGGGGTTCAATTTTAGATCGGAACGGAAAAATCTTAGCGGCAGCCACAACGCTCTATAACCTATCGGTAAATAAAACATTGATTGGGGATGTTAACCGTCTTGTCAATATTCTTTCCCCGATTCTCGAAATATCGGAATCCGAGCTGCTTGATAAAATTCAGGCTTCCAAGTCGAATTTTTTGTATTTAAAAAAGAAATTGAGTGAAAATGAAAAAGATATTTTAAAAGATGCAATACGGGAATATAATTTAAAAGGGATCAGACTTGAAGCGGTAGCAAACCGCATCTATCCTGAGAATGCACTTGCATCGACGCTGATCGGCTATCTTGGTGATGACGGTAAGGGATTGGCAGGTATTGAATATTCTATGCAAAATATCCTTTCCCCGCCTGAAGGTACTGCCGGTGCGGACAAAAATGGTTATACGGTTGCCTTAACAATCGATGCTTCCATTCAATATATGCTGCAACAGATAGCCGAGCGGACAATGAAGAGCTCAAAGGCGGAGGCAGTCATTTTTTTGGCAGCAGATGCAAAGACAGGCGAAATCCTTGCGTATATAAACGAACCGTCGGTCGATTTAGCTCATTTTACATCCAGCAAAAAAGAAGACCGGTTTGACCGTCCCGCATATTTTATTTATGAGCCGGGATCCGTTTTTAAGATTTTTTCGATAGCATCTTTCTTAGAACTCGGCACGACGAAGGATTCCGATGTCTACACCTGCGATGCACAATTTGCGTTTAAACCGCGGCAACTAAGTGAAAAAAAAGATCAAAACGTGATCCGTTGTTTGCGGGTACACGGCCAAGTAACACCGCGCGACATTATCAGATTTTCTTGTAACGACGGGATGGCGCAGATTGCCGATAAAACAGATGCCGCGGCTTTTGCCGAAAAGCTGCGGGCATTCGGGTTCGGGAAAAAGACCGGTCTTGAGCTGCCCGGAGAAGCGGCGGGCATTTTTGCGCCGGTATCGTCATGGTCAGCCCGTACCAAGCATACCATTGCGATAGGGCAGGAAATCGGTGTTACATCCCTGCAAATCGTACAAGCCGCAACAGCCTTTACCAATAAAGGTAAAACCTTAAAACTCAGTCTTTTATCCGAAATTCTGGATTCGGCAGGTAAGCCTGTCTACCGGCATAAACCGAAACCGCTTGAACAGGTTATTTCGGCACAAACGGCAAAGATGGTACTCGGTTATATGCAGACCGCCGCTGATGACGGCACCGGCTTCCGCGCTTCGATTAAAGGCGTACCGATTTCCGTTAAGACCGGTACGGCACAGATGGCGCAAGCGGATGGGCGCGGCTATAGTTCTACCGATTACCTCAGCAGCTGTATCGGTATTTTTCCCGTCGATGACCCGCAGATTATCCTGTATATGGCGGTTATCCGTCCTGTCGGGGAAACCTACGGTTCATTGGTCGCCGCGCCGGCTATTTCGGAAGCTGCAAATGTAATTATTGATTATCGCGGTATGGGGCGGGCAAATGCTCCGAATGTAACCCATACCGGCATTATTCAATCGCACCGCCAAACACCGGTAACCGTCGGCGACACGATGCCCGATTTGATCGGCACCCCCAAGCGGCTGCTGCTCGATTTATTAGGCAGAACCGATATTACGGTTAAGCTGACCGGAGACGGCTACGTAACTGCCCAGAGTCCGGCAGCGGGAACGCCGGTTGTAAAAGGAATGATCATTGAACTCACCCTCGAATAACGGCGCAGCTTTTATCGGCGCCGCTTCTGTCGGCTCGGCTTCCACCGGAAACAACGTTACTTCCATCGGTGCCGGAACAGCTTCTGCCGGCGTACCCTTTACCATCGATACCGAGGTATTCCTCCAAAATTGTAATGACTTTACCGCCCGCTTTCCCGAACAGGCGGCAAGGATCGGACTCAACCGGCAGGAAACAGCGCTCCAGTGTTTACAAGCCGTACCGCCCGCATACCGATTAGTACAAGCAAAAGCAAAGGGTATGGAACATACGCCGACGCTGGCGGTAAACGGCAGCTTTGTGCATTCCAAATATAACCCTCAAGAAGAAGCCCGCCGTATCCTCGATTCCGAATTTTTTCAAACCGCAGAGGCGCAGAGCCGCTGTATCTTTACAGGGCTTGGCTTAGGCTATCTTGCTTTGCAGTATATCGAACGGTTTCCCGCCGCCGAAGCGGTGATCATCGAAGCAGATCGGGATATTTTTCTGTGCTGCTTGGCTGCCCGCCCGCTTGCTTCCTTTTTTCGGCACCGGCGTTTAAGCCTTCTGATCGGCACACAACCGGAAGAAGCTGCCTCGTTTCTCGCCTCAACAGGATGGAATAACAAGATACTGTTTAAAGCGCCCGTTTCCTCCGAAACGTATAAACCGTGGTACGGGACTTTTTTTACGCTGCTTGAGCGGAATAAAATGAAAAACAGCATCAATGCCAAAACACTGGAACGCTTCGGTACACTGTGGTTAAAAAATACGGTAAAGAACCTCGATATGCTTTGTACGGCGGCAAAGATCGGCTGTTTTAAAAATGCTTTCCCCGATACGGCAGCCGTTGTCCTTGCCGGCGGGCCGAGTTTAACCGCTCATCTTGAGCAGATAAAAAAAAGCGGCAAAGATTTTTTGATTATTGCAGTGGATACGGCGCTGCGGGCATGTCTGCGGGCGGGCATTACACCGGATTTTATCCTCAGCTTTGATCCGCAGTATTGGAACTACCTGCATACCGCCGGATTGGACACAAGCAAGTCCATTTTAATCAGCGAAGCGGCGGTTTTTCCGGCGGTACTCCGGCAGCGTTACCGCGCAGTATTCCTCTCCGAATCTTCGGTACCCTTTGCCCGTTATCTTGAAAGAAAAGGCAAAAAGCAAAGCGGCGATGAGGACTGTGTACTCGCCGCCGGAGGTTCGGTTGCAACGACTGCGTGGGATTTTGCGCGGTATATCGGCGCCAAGCCCGTTATCATGGCGGGGTTGGATTTAGCCTATCCCGGTAAGCAAACCCACTTTGCAGGCAGCACCTTTGAAGAAGCCGTCCATACCCGCTCTACCCGTGTTGCTTCCGCAGAGGAAGCGAATTTTAACAGCTTATATTCGGCATTTCCTTCGCTGCATAAGGATTATGCCGGAGGTACGGTGCTGACCGACCGCCGGATGCTGCTCTATGCGTGGTGGTTTGAAAGCACGCTTGCCAAATATCCGGAGGTTAAAACCTTCAATCTTATGCCGCACGGAGTGTTTATTCCCGGAATGCCTGCCTGTACTGCGGAATATTTTGCGGGCATGACCGGCGGACTCCCGCGCACCGCCATCGATGAACGGTTGGAAACCCTTGTAAAAAGCGTGTATTCCCAAGCATTCCTAGACGGCTGCGGTGCGCGGAAGCGGCAGCTAGCCGCTTCGGTCAAGGCAATGACCGAGAGTGCCGCCGGTCTCGCAGCCCAAGCGGAAAAAGCCGAGGCATTGTGCCGCCGCTTAGCGGAGTACAACGAAGCAAGCATACGTGAAAACGCACATTCCGGTAACGGGAGTTGCGCCCGTGAGCAGGCTGCCTTAATTGCACAGCTCAACAAAATAGACGAGAACATAAAGAACGGTTTTGCGAAAGATTTGGTTGCCGTGCTCTTTTTTCACGACGAAACCGGCAAAGATAGCGGACTCCCTCCCATCGCTGCAGCAGAAACGATATACAAAAGGATTCGCCGAATGGCGATGCAGGTGTACGAGATATTTAAAAACAAGTAGATAATAGACCTATTCGATAACTGCGTTTCCGAACAGGTTTAATATCTTAAAGAACAAAAAACTTCTAAACATTTTACAGCCGCCGCCGATAATAAAAACAGAAGGGGACATTAAACGGCGGTACCAACATCCAGACGCCGTTTCTTATACACCCGAAATGAGGACGGTTTGATGCTGTTGATCAGGCCGTCCTTTTCTTTTGAAAATATACGGGGCATCTGCGTTGTCGCTACGCCGAAATAAATGCTCGACGTACACCAAGTACGCCTCCGCTTTATTTCGGCTAGGCTCCTAGCAGCTGTACCGTCTATTTGCAAAAGCGCTGTTCGGGAATGTGCAAGGATATACATTCCCGAACAATGGCATCCGTGCCGCTTCTGAATATCCTCAACGTATCGGAACCGCCAAGGATGGCGGGGATTCCATGCAGAATCTGCGGGTGTTTCATACCTATAGCTTTTTGATTTACTGCCGATACTATGAAAGCTATGGTAGTATCTTTGCCGAAAAAAATCGCCCTACTTCTTTGTGCCGCCGTGTTTTATACAACCGGCGCCTTTGCCTATGATTCCGTCAATCCTGAAAGGAACACCGCCGTTCCGCAGGGACAGATTGAATGGAAGCCGGTCTTTCCCTGTGCCCTTTTCCTCAATAAACCGGAGATCACCGTGATGGAAACAGGGGGTCTTGCTGGTCCTATTGAGTATCAGGATATCATAAAGAACAAAGAGCGGGCGGAGCACGGCTTGCAATCGGTATTGCTCAATAGCGATGTTTTTGCGCTGTATGGAAAACCGAATGCCCGCACGATGGGGATACTCGGTCAGTATTCGCTTGAAGAGATTGAGCCGATTATGAACGAATTCGTTAAACTCTACGATTCCGCAAACGGCAATCGGAATATTATCCCTGCATTTTATATCATTTACGGTACCTGCTGGCCTGCCGGCGAAATCGGTATACTTTCTACCGCTATTGTAGAGCAGTATATTGCGTTTGCGGCGGAGCGGGGCTGGTATGTGTTCCTCGACCATCAAATCGGCAAGTACTCTGTAGCCGAGGCAACAAAAAAATTACTTCCGTTCTTAAAATATCCGAATGTTCATCTCGCACTTGATCCCGAATGGAGAACCACAAAACCGATGAAGGAAATCGGCTCCGTTACAGCGGAGGAGATCAACGAAGCGCAGCAAATTATCCAGAATTATATGATTGAGCACGGTATCGGCGGCAGGCGTATGTTGGTTATTCACCAGTTTAATGCAAAAATGATTCAACAGCGGCACTTAGTAAAAAGCAATTACGAGCGGGTGCAGCTCATCCACTGTTCCGACGGTTTCGGATCACCGAAGTTAAAAAAAGAAACGTATGCATATAACGCAGCGGCAAAAAATATTCCGTTAAAGTCGTTTAAGCTCTTCTTAAAACCGATGGTTGAGGGCGCCGGTTATGACGTTCCGATTATGAAGCCGGAAGAAGTATTTTTACTTGACCCGCGCCCGTATTTGATTATGTATCAATAAATTGGTTGGAAAGAAAAAGAGAAAGTTTCGCTGTATATCCGCAACCGGATGGCTGCGGATAAGGAGTGTTGGAGATGGGGGGAATTGAACCCCCGTCCTAAAAAGAGACACAGGAGCGTCTACAGGTTTATCGGCGCGAGGTGATTGTCGGGATCCGGTGTCAGCGCCGAAAGCGTCGAATCCGTATTGCGGGAAGTGTCCTTTTTACCGTCCGCATCCGGTAAAAAGCAAGCTCCGAGTAGCGTCGGAACTCTACCTCGCTCGGAAGCAACACTCGGTAGGTTCCGCGATTACGCAGCTAATGCGTAGTCGGAACTGTCATTGTTGGCAGTTATAAAGTTTGCCGCTTTTTAGGAGTACGGCTCTCCACCTGCAACTCAAGCCTCTGCTTCCTAGTCGAAACCGGAACATCCCCAGGCTTAATCGCATCGAATATACGGATTTACCCGCCTCCTGTCAACACCCGATTGATTGACATATTAGATATTCATTTGTATATTAAGAACATGAACACATCACCTGACAACATTTCATTGCAGCAAGCAAATGAAAAAATCTCTCAGCGGTTTATCACCGCCGTATACGGATGGATGGTTGCAGCTTTAGCAATCAGCGGGATTGCAGCCTTTGCGGTCTTCAACAGCAGAACACTTGCACGGTTTATCTTTGGAAGCAACTTTACCTTCATGGGATTAATCCTCGCAGAATTTGCACTGGTCATTATTCTGTCGGCAGGTATTAGAAAAATGAGCTTTCCGGTTGCAGCCGCTTCTTTTGTGATCTACTCGATTGTTAACGGATTGACGCTTTCGGTGGTACTCTTTGTCTACACGAGCACTTCTGTTGCAAGTATTTTTGTCATAACAGCGCTGATGTTCGGTGCAATGAGTATTTATGGGGCAACAACAAAGAGCAATCTAAACTCGGCTGGTAAGTATTTGATGATGGCGCTTACCGGACTGATCATTGCATCAATCGTTAACTGGTTTATGAATTCTTCTTCGCTCAGTTGGCTGATTTCTTTTGTGGCTGTCGGTGTGTTTACCGGACTAACCGCTTATGACACGCAAAAGATTACACAAGCTGCCCGCTATGCACAGGATAATGAAGATTTTAAGAAGGTTGCGATTATCGGCGCATTAGAGCTGTATCTTGACTTTATTAATATCTTCTTAGCCCTCCTCCGCTTATTCGGCAAAAGAAGATAAAGGCATCTCTAAAAATAGGGTTAGCTTTTAGGGGTTCCCATAACAATTGTTCGAAATGCGGCAACTGAACAAAATATACACTTTGCCGGTTGCTGCATCTCGATAGCGGAGTGCTATTTCCCTTCCATATATTATACATCCAACCAACCGTCAATATATCATAATCCTTTCCTTTTTCGATTTAACTATATATTTTCCAACGTCAATTTGCCAGAACTCATTATGAATAGACGGTTTACCTCAGATCGGTTAAAATATCTCCATCACTATCGAAAGGGGATATATTATATGCTAAAACAGAAAGCCGTTATCCGTTTCTTTTGTACACTTGTATTTGCTGTAATCTGCGGAGCACATGCTGCGGCGCAAGGGTATCAAACAATCGATGATCAAATAATGGATTTTTATAAAACGAAAGAATATCAAAAAGCGCCGGAATTATTGAAATCTTTTTTTAACGAACACCACCCGGACAGAGAAGCCTCGTGGTATTATCCGACGGTATTCTTTTTTTCAAAAATCTTTCCTACGGAACAATCCTTCAATCAGCTTATGACCATATATAGCAAAAGCGATAGCGAAGAACGGCGGTTTCTTATTCTGGTTGTCGGCCTCAAAGATAAGCAGCTTTTAAACAAACTGTATGAAAAAGAAAATGATGCTTATTTAAAAGGTTTTATCAAAGGTGTTATCGATGATAAAACCGAATATGATCCGCTGACAGCCGATATACGCAATGCAACGGAACTTGATATACTCTGGAGTATCTTTTTTGCAACAGGCGATTCCGCACCTATTCAGAAAATTGCCTCTGTGTTGGCATGGGAGGATATTTTTAAAGATAAAATTACGGCGTTTAAGGGCACTAAAGAACAAAAAGATGAGCTTATAAAACTTCTTTCAGATTTTGATATTAAATATAACAATGGAAAGCCGGATGCACTTATGGAGGATTGCGATATTTCCGTGTTGGATAAGTACCGGGAACATCCGGAGAGTTTTAAACAATTAATTAATATACTCGATATAACAGGTGAAGAATTATACCGAGCATCCATAAAGTATTCAGCCTTTTGGTCGCTCGCCGGTAATTTAAATCGGCATGCGCCGGTACGGACCGAATGTGCGCGGATTGCCGACGATAACGATGCGCCTGAACGAAATGTAATGCTGTTCATTTTGGTTAAGTCGATTATGTACTAACGCGTTGCTTCTTTTGCGGTTACCCTTGCACTGCTAAATATAAACATGGTACTATCGCTTTTATGGAAAGAAAACGAATTTTAACGGGTGATCGCCCTACAGGGAACCTTCATCTGGGGCATTATGTCGGCTCGATTAGGAACCGTGTGCGGCTTCAAGAAGAATTTGACTGCTTTTTTATTATTGCAGACTTGCATACACTGACAACCAAGCCCGAAAAACACTATATCGATGAACTTGCCGATAATGTACGGCAAATGGCGCTGGATTATTTGGCTTGCGGAATCGATCCTGAAAAATCGGTTATTTATCTGCAATCAGCGGTACCGGAAGTATGCGAATTGAACCTGTTCTTTTCCGACCTTGTTACCGTACCGCGGCTGCAGCGTATTCCTTCCATAAAGGATATGGCAAAGGCGGCGCATCTTTCCGAATTACCACTTGGGCTTCTCGGCTATCCGGTGCTGCAAGCTGCCGATATTTTGCTGCCCCGTGCAAATCTGGTACCGGTCGGCAAGGACAACGAAAGCCATGTCGAATTGACGCGGGAAATCGCAAAGCGCTTTAACTATATGTACGGTGATGTATTTCCGTTGCCGGAGGTTATGGTGAGCGACTGCGGCTCGCTTGTCGGTACGGACGGGCAGGCTAAAATGTCGAAGAGTTTGAATAATGCCATCTTCCTCTGCGATGATGAAAAAACAGTGATAAAAAAGGTGCGCAGTATGTATACCGATCCCAACCGAACCAGCGCCGACATTCCGGGAACTGTAGAGGGGAATCCGGTGTTCATCTACCATGACGCCTTTAATCCGAACAAAGCGGAAATTGAAGATTTAAAAGAATGCTACCGGAAGGGAAAAGTCGGCGATGTCGAAGTAAAGGATAAACTTGCAGCCGCCATCAATACTTTCCTTGAACCTATTAGAGAACGGCGTGCGATGTATGCATCCAAACGAGGCTTCATCGACGAAATTATCTACAACGGTACGATGAAGATGCGGGCGGAAGCCGCACAAACCCTTAAAATTGTAAAAAAAGCGATGGGTGTTTCCGGTGTTTGGAATAAAATTTCCCGAAAAGCGGAAGAAGTACAGAAAAAAAACCGGTAACGAGAAGAAGGTTCAACAAATTATAAAAAAGCCGGTCTATGGACAACCATAAACCGGCTTTTTTTTGCCCTGCGGTTTACACCCATCGGAGCGTAGTACCGCAAGCGCTATACAAAGGACTTCTTTTATAAGCCCCAGAACGTTTTCAACATCGGTGCGATAACCAATGAGACCATCGACATCAGCTTTATCAAAATATTGATCGAAGGACCGGCGGTATCTTTGAAGGGATCGCCAACCGTATCGCCGACAACGGCGGCCTTGTGCGCTTCCGAGCCTTTGCCTGCCCCGCTGCCCGATTCAATCATCTTCTTTGCGTTATCCCATGCGCCGCCGGAGTTTGCCATAAAGATGGCGAGTACAACGCCGGAGCCGGTAACGCCGGTTAATAACCCGATAAGCATCGCCGGGCCGCCGACAAAGCCGACTAAAATCGGTGTGATAATGGCGACAAGACCGGGGATAACCATTTCGCGGATAGCGGCCTGCGTACTGATGTCTACACAGCGCTTATAGTCCGGTTTTTCGGTGTTGTTCAAAATGCCGGGCTTGTTTTTAAACTGACTGCGCACTTCTTCTATCATCTTGTACGCGGCTTTACCGACTGCGGACATCGCCATAGCGGAGAAGAGGAACGGTACCGCAACGCCCAGTAGGATACCGGTCAGAACAGGGATATTCGTAATATCGACAATATCAACGCCGGTATGTTCTTTAAATGAGGTGAAAAGGATGATAGCGGTTAATGCTGCGGAACCGATAGCAAAACCCTTTCCGATTGCAGCGGTGGTGTTTCCGACGGCGTCAAGGCTGTCGGTAATTTCACGTACTTCGCCCGGGAACTCAGCCATCTGAGCAAGACCGCCGGCGTTATCCGCGATGGGGCCGTAAGCATCAACAGCAAGTTGAATACCGAGCGTAACCAGCATACCGACTGCCGCAATACCGACACCGTAGAGGCCTGCCAAGCTGAAACTGCCCCAGATTGCCGCTCCGATCAATACGATGGTCGGGAATGCACTGCGCATACCGACACCGAGACCGGTGATAATCGTTGTTGCGGCGCCTGTTTCGCATGAATTCATAATCGAAACAACCGGCTTTTTGCCTGTACCGGTATAGTATTCGGTTAAAAGTCCGATAAGAACGCCGGAGGCAAGACCGGTAATCGTTGCGCCGAAGATATGGTACATACCGGCGGTTCCGTTAAAGGTTTCTTCGCCGATAAAGAACTTCAATACGATAAATAAGAATACGGTTGCCAGAATTGCCGCGCCGAAAGTACCGGCGTTCAACGCTTTTTGAGGATCACTTCCCGGTTTTGCACGTACAAATATCGTTCCGACTAAGGATGCAACAATACCCAAAACCGCAATCAACAGCGGCAATACCATCAGCTTTAATTTAAGGGAATCGGAAGCGGCAACGGTTAAACCGAGAATCATTGCTCCAATCAGCGAACCGACAAAGGATTCAAAGAGGTCTGCGCCCATACCTGCGACGTCGCCGACGTTATCGCCGACGTTATCCGCAATAGTGGCAGGGTTGCGCGGGTCGTCTTCGGGGATGTTTTTTTCTACTTTACCGACCAAGTCTGCACCGACGTCCGCCGCTTTGGTAAAGATACCGCCGCCGACACGGGAGAAAAGCGCGACTGAGGAAGCGCCAAGCGAAAAGGCGGTTCCGAGCGGCAGCGTTATATCATAAAAAGTCTTGATATCCGTTCCGTAAGTCAGGGTTCCTATAAGCATTACAATAAAAAATCCGAATAGCGCAAGACCGACGACGCTCATACCCATGACGCTGCCGCCGGAGAATGCAACTTTTAACGCCGGGGTAAGACCGCCGTTTTTTGCCGCCTGCGCCGTGCGCGCATTTGCCGCGGTTGCAACCTTCATGCCGATGTAGCCTGCCAACAGGGATACCGCTGCACCCAATACAAAAGTAAGCGCTTCCATTTTAAGCTCGCCTTTATTTCCGGCAGCCAAAAACAAAGCAACCGCCGCAATAAAAGGTACCAATGCCTTATATTCGCGGTTCAAAAAAGCCATTGCTCCTTCCGAGATATAACCGCTGATGCGCCGTAAATCATCGTTCTCTACCGGCTGCCGGTTAATCCAGCGCGTTTTTGCAAAGGCATACAGCAATGCTGCAATGCTTCCCGCAAGGACAAGCGCCAATACGGAATACACAAGATTAGTTATCATCATACTATTACTCCTCTCAATCCTTTTCCCTCTTTTATAAAATTTTTTTATAGAAGATTCTATTGCAATTCATAACCATTGCTTCTGTGATATGTCCAAAGTACTTTTTATTGGAACTGATTTTTGTATTTTAATACATGAAATATGTTTTTTCAAGCCTAATTTTATAGCCATTTTGCATCTCGTGCGCTATATAAGAACCGGAGGTTAAACCATGAAACTCAAACGAGTGTTATTTCCATTCTTTGCCTGTATTGCTGCGGGTGTTATCTTTCTGCAATGTACGCGGTGTACTCCGCTTACGGATACGCAGTTTAAGGAGCCTATTACGCTTGTTACATATAACACGCAGACATTCTTTGACGCCGTAGAGGACGGTACCGAGTTTAAAGAATACAAGGGGAGCAAATCCCGATGGACCGATCAAAAATATCGGGCACGCCTCGAACGGCTTAAAGACACCATGTTTGCGGCAGGAGAAAAGCTGACCGGAAAAAAAGACCGGCTGCCCGATATTGCAGTCTTGCAAGAGGTTGAAAATGACCGCGTAATTGAAGACTTCTGTAAACAACTGCCGAGCGGGGAACATTATCCTTATGCAGTGTGTCCGCCGCGTTCGGAGAAAGGCGCTTTTACTACCGTAATCTTGAGTAAGTATCCCGTTGAGCGCTATTTTGTACACCGGCTTTATACCGAGCAAAAGGGATCACTGCGCCCTCTGACGGAAGCGGTATTAAATACAGGAAGCAAAGATAAGCCGCAGTTATTAACCGTCTTTGCAGCACATTGGAAGTCAAAAACCGGCAGTTCCGACAGTGCGGCAGTCCGCGCTCAACAAGAAGCTCAGTTGATAAAGAAAATTCAAGAACATAGAGAAAAGAATCCGCACATTCCATTTATTGTATGCGGAGATTTTAATCAGACCCTTGAAGAATTTAATCAGCTGAATGATTTTCCCGTGTGTTGGGATATAGAGGGTTATAGAGCCGAGTGCGAAGAAGGTACGCAACCGGACGGCAGCTATTATTTTAAGAATTCGTGGGAGAAAATCGACCATATTTTCTACGAGAGCGGCGCGGACAGTTATGAGGATTTAGAGGAAGCCCCGGATGCCGGAGCGGCTTCTATCAAACCGCTGTTGTTTTTTGTGCTGTATGAACCGCCGCTCATTGAGAACGGCAAACCGGTCAGGTACAATGTACTGACCGGCGAAGGATATTCCGACCATTTACCGCTCGGCTTCCGTTTTGAAATACACGATTAGAAAAGAGAAATAAGCTTGCGGATTGTCCGGGTACCGGTTATTTCCGGGTTGTCCGCAAGCAATTCATCCCGCGATATTGGTATTGATAAAAGCCATCGGTAAGGGCTTTACGGTTCCGGTTGTAACCGGTATGCTATATGAAATACCGATCGGCAAGAGGAATGCTTCTATGCGCACCAAACAACCTATAGAAGAAATACGTCATTTTGTTTATACCGGAAATCTCATAAAAAAGTCCCGGCTTGTAGCTATTATCATGTTCATTGTTACAACCGCCATCACTGTATTACAGTATCTTTCCGTTCTTCCGTCAGATAGGCTGATCAGATTATCCAATGTTTTATGTGCTGTAATTCTCGGTTATATCGTAATAAAACCCCGCTTCATCA
Source organism: Treponema sp. OMZ 857 (assembly GCF_024181085.1). NCBI lineage: Bacteria > Pseudomonadati > Spirochaetota > Spirochaetia > Treponematales > Treponemataceae > Treponema > Treponema sp. OMZ 857. The sequence goes on along the minus strand of NZ_CP051147.1, from coordinate 447,904 downwards.
TCCTGTATACGTTTCCGTGTTTGATTGCAGGGTTGGTCAATATTTATCATGGCGGCAATTTGCTCGGACTTTCTTTATATCTGGCGGGATTTCTGATTCTATTAAAAACGAATTTCTTTAAAGCATATATTCGGTATAAAGTTAGTGTGTTAGGCGGCAGCTTTGCAGCCGTTTTAATTACCCAGTGGTTTCGGCATGGACGTACCGCTTTTATGCTTTCGTTGCTGCATATTGGACTTGGCTTTTTTATGGCAGCTGCTCTGTTTGTCCTGTTTGCAGATGATTTAAAACACTATTATACCCGAAAAACTCCCATCCGCGTGTCTTCGCTCCGGTTAACCGATCGGCAGCACCAATGCCTCTGCTTAGCGGCGAAAGGTTTGACATTCAAACAAATCGGCGACAAACTTTGTATTTCGGAATCGGTAATAAAAAAAGAAATGACCGAAATTTACAAAGAGTTGAACGTTGCGAATTATCACGCTTTCCTCATTTTTATACAGCAGCATGAATTAATTCAGTAAGCAGAGAACCGAAAGTTCTTTTTTTTAGAACTTAGGTTCTTTGTAGAATTTTCGCTTGACGACAAAAACAGACTCCATTACGCTTGAGGTGTAGAGTAACGGAAAGGCCGGTCAACTTATCTTTTGAACGGCAGGTATCGTGGACATTTATACGGCTCGACTTTTCGGCGGATAAACTGCACGGCATTGCAGCGCGTTCTATGCTGAGTAAGTATCTCTCTCACGGGTATAGGGGGAATTGTGGCAGTCTTTGCTGCTACAGTTTTTACAGAGAGAACGCTGTAAATGAAAGAGGGGTTAACGTGAAACGAAACGCTTCTGTTGAGATTAAAGGTAGTATCAGAATAGGTATTTTGTTGGCAACAATAACATTCTTTATGTTATGCACTTCTTGTGAAGCATTGTTTACCGATCAATTCTGGGGTACGCGTCCTGTATATCCTCGCTACACACCTAGTTATGCATATCAACTCTTGTTAGAAGATGTACGGGACGAAAGTCGGCCATACACTGAAGGGAAATATCTGTATCTTATTGAATATGAAAATAGAGGAGGAATCCGCCTCATAAAACTCGACATGGAAACAGGCGCCTATCAATGGTATGGAGATAGGATGTATGAAGCCGATGAAGGTCGTCCTTCAAACATCGTAAAAATCGGAGATGTCCTTTACGTTATGCGTTTTGAAAGAGGACTGCTATATTGTTACTCGGATACGAATGGAGCATTGTTGGCGCGGGTACAAATTGGCTCCACAAAAGAAGAAATACTCCATAACCGTAGTGTATCCAATACGATTATGACAGATGGTACGGCACTTTATTGGGCAGCGGACAAAGAGGACATTGTAAAACTTGATGCAACAGCAATAGACTGTACGAAAGGATGGGTAATACAAATTTGTCCTCCAGTTCCGCTGCAGCTTAATGCTCATTGGAACGGAAATAGATTGGCAGATCAACAACTTATCGAAGGTATACTGTATCTACTGGCATATAGTCCAAACGGTTCCGGTATCGTTGTCGCTGTCGATTTACAAACCAAAACCGTAAACTGGCAACGACAGCTGGATAATATCAATATGAACAGATACTACGATAACGAATTATACATCAAAGACGATGTATTATATGTGTTAACCAATTCCTTTATACGGATAGATAAAAGAGACGGCTCAATACTTAATCGGTATGACGGCGAAATAATGCCTCCTTCAACAGATCCGGTTGCCGAATCAACCATTTCGCTCTGCCGCGTTCGATGTAGTAATGAGCGGCTGTATTACATCGCCGTGCGGGATTTTCCGCCATATAAGTGGCGGAAAGACGACTATTGGTTGATATGTATTGATGCCGTAACATTACAACGTTTATGGAGTGTACCGTTAGAAAATGCTTCATACAGCACACCGCTCACTGTGGCAAACGGAAAAATATATATCATAAAATACAGCGACGGCTTATTGGTGTTTGATGCAAAAACGGGAAAACTGCACGGCGCCGATAAAACGGTTTCAGGTTGGTCTAACGGTATAAACGTCTTGTATAAAAATCACTATATCTTTTTTAATAGGAACTTTAACGACAAATACGCAACTATTTCTTCTATGCGGGTATAAGACTGGCTACGGCAGATTTTACTACTGCCATAGTCTTTAATAAGGACGGCACTTATGAAGAAATCTCTATTTTTCTGTACCGGCAAGCGATGCCTATCATCGCCCCCAACCAATTCGGCTTAGCGTTGAGTATCAATTATTGATGGAATGCGCCCGGACAGCAGCCGGATTATACAGCTGCTGCGGACGATACGGTTTTATCCGCGGCGCAGGGAATGCAGCAGTTTCTGCTTCATTGCAAAGAGCGTCTTTGTAAGCGACACCTTGTAGATGTGCGGGTTGAGCAGACGGCGGGAAGTCGGATGTAAACATTCCAGCTGCCGGCTTGCCCGCTGATGCAGCTCTTGGAGCGTTTCCTTTTTGCCGGTGTATACGCCATCGGTAATTTTTAGGTGGAGTAATTGTTCCGCCTTTGCCGCTTTAAACGAAAAGCTTTGGTAATCATTCAACGGGTGATAGTAGGTGTTCATTGCTTCGGCGTCGAGCGTTTCATCATATAAACCGATAATGTCAGCCTTAAAAAATCCGTCACTGTCGTAGAGCCGCCACACTTGTTTAATGCCCGGATTGGTAATCTTTGCAGGATTATCCGACAGCTTCATCACCGGCAGCCACGTTCCGTCGTCGGATTGACGCGCGGCAAGTTTGTATACACCGGTAAACGAAGACTCTTGCCCGCCGGTTACCATGTGAGTGCCGACGCCCCACGAGTCAATCGGCGCTTTGTTCAAAATGAGCGATTCGATAATTTCTTCGGTTAGTTCGTTTGAAATAGAGATTTTTGCTTCGGGTAAACCGGCAGCGTCGAGCCGTTTCCGTACTTCGGTACTTAAATACTGCATATCACCCGAATCGAGTCTGACGCCGAAGTTTTTCCCTTGCGCTTGCAGTTTTTTTCCGACTTTTATTGCCGCCTCGATACCGGAACCGAGCGTATTGTAGGTGTCAATAAGGAATACCGATTTATCGGGATAGATGGCGGCATATTGTTCAAACGCCTCTTCTTCGCTGGGAAAAGACATCACCCATGCGTGAGCCATAGTACCCATCACCGGCACACCGTAAAGCTTTCCGCCGAGCGTATTACTGGTACCGGCCGCCCCGCCGATAATAGCGGCACGGGTAGCACTCATCGCGCCGTCCGGTCCTTGTGCACGCCGCAAGCCGAATTCCATAATGGAAGACTTCCCCGACGCAAGCCAGATGCGGGCGGTTTTTGTTGCAATCAAACTTTGAAAGTTGATAGTGTTAAGGATAAGTCCTTCGAGAAGCAATGCTTCGATAATCGGCGCTTCAATGCGCAGTATCGGCTCGCTGGGAAATATGAGGCTTCCTTCATCCATCGCCCATACCGAACCTGAAAAACGGAAATCCTTGAGATAGCTGAGAAAGTCATCGTCAAAAAGGTGTAAGGTCGCAAGGTAAGCGATATCGGATTCATCAAAATGAAAGGCTTGAATCGCTTCGAGTAACGGCTCAAGGCCTGCAAGAACCGCGTACCCTCCTCTAAACGGATTACGCCTAAAAAACATATCAAAGACACACGGCCGATTGTTTTGGCGTTTAAAATAACCTTGAGCCATTGTCAGCTCATAAAGATCCGAAAAAAGCGCATTGGTAATCATCATTACTCCTTTCTAACTGTTTTGCTCCATAGCTTTGAAATCTATTTCCATACCTCACTACCCTCCGATGGAGAGGATAAGAGCAATCTCACCAAGAGGGAGATCGACTTTTTCGGCGATAAAGTCGATCGAGAATCCTTGCCGTGCCAGTTCGACAACTTGTTCCCGGGGATTCAAAAGAGGAGAGACTTTTGCCGCAGTTTCGGGGATGCCGATAGGTTTTTTATAGATCATCACGGTATTTTTTTTAGTATCGGCTGCCGGTTCACCATCTCCTTGCGGTGAAGTTCGGTAGGCTCCGAGAAATTCTTTTTGCATTCGCCATTTTTCATGCTCCTGCTCAACAAGCGCGATATGTTTATCCGTGTCAGCAATCAGCTTTTCTATCTGTTGAATCTTATTTTCAAGTACCGTTACCGCATGATCCGATTCATGTTCAATATCGATAATAAGCCGGTTTACTTCTTCCCGAATACGGTCGCGGTATGCATTTTGCGAAAAGTTATGCGATGTCTTCCAATAAAAAAAAATCATTAAAATAATATTAATACAGAGCAGTATAAGGGCAGCAATAAGCATAGGAATTATCCTGAAATATCGATTTTTTTTCCAAGCAAGGGATCTTGAATATAATATGATTTTTCGTCTGTAAGGGGTGTTTCATTTTTTTGCTGTTGAGGAGTATTATTAAATGCTCCTCCTGAAGAACCGTTTGAACCGTCTTTATTTATCGCCGTTTTTTCAGCCCCTGTGGCTTCGGTCTTTTGTACCGTTTGCTGGCGGCGCGCAGCATCTTCCTTATTGGCTTGCTGACTGTTTTCGAATTCTGCAGCAAACGTCTGCCGCGCGTCTCCTTGGAGCTTTCCGACCTTATCAAGTTGAGTATAAAGTGTCTGCAAATCAATCGGTTGAATACCCACTGGGCGTCCTCTTTACGTCGTCATCATTGGTATAGTCTTCATAAGGCCCATACCGCACGAGACCGTTTTGCAAAAAGAATGTTGTTGCTTTGCAATCAACCCGCACATCTTCGATAATATCTTTAATAACGATTCGTACACCCGTATAAATATTTCCGGAAACGGAAACACGTCCTTCAGTTTTAAGCGCCGCAAGATAATCCCGTATCCGTTCTATCTCGTTCCGCAACTCCTTAATTTCCGTCTCGTTAATATAGCGCAGTTCTTTTTTCTTTTTCAGTAATGCTTCTTTTTCTTCGGAAAGCTCTTTGAGGATCTTTTTTTGGCCTTCAAGCGATTTTAAATCCAGCTTCAACGCAGCAAGCGCTTTTTCGGAAGCAAGTAAGTTCTTCTCTAATATAATCAACCGTTCTTTACTGCGCGGATCAAACCCGACACTGATAACCGTATCGGAACCGCCTGCCGGACTGCCGAGGTTTCGGGCATAGACTCCTTCGCATGCGATTACTTGACTGCCGATAATATCCGCACGTTTCCCGCGGCAAATAACTTTATGGTTAGCGACAATTTTTGAATTTAAAATACCGTCTGATACGATAACCATGTCGCCTGCTTCTACCAATTCGATATTTTGGATGAATTTCGACCATATTGACTTACCGGCACGGATATGTCCGCCTTCTTTTCCGGCGATACCTTGACTGACGACGATATCGCCTTCCGCATCCAACGATGCCTTCCCGACAGTACCTTTTACTTCGATGTTACCCGCAGCCTTAATAGAGAATCCGTCGTCAACATTACCCTTAACATACACTGTACCGAGGAACATGATATTACCGGTCTTAATCGAAACATTGCCTTCGATTGTCATAATCGGTTCGACATTGATCTTGTTCTTTATCAGCAATACTTGTCCCTTCGTTTCGGCAACAACGGTCAGATTATCCTCGGCCAATCGGGTGTTTTTTCCCAATGGGATAGCGATATCCTTACCGGCTGCAGCAGGTAAGTATTTTCCGGTAACGGTTCTTCCGCTCTTTCCTTCCTCAGCGGGAACCTTTTGCGCGAGGGGCTGCCCTTCAATGACATTCTGAATAAGATTGAGTTCTTTAAAGTTAATCTGCCCGCTCTTGTTTTCTTTGAGGCGTAACTGTGAATTATCGGTTTCAAAATTGAAAAGGATCTTAGCATCAGCACCCTTTTGAGGCGGAGTGCCTTCCGCAATCAGATAATTTTCGCGATATACGGGGCTGTCTTGGAATTGTTTAACTCTTTTTTCATTAACACCCGAAATAACACGATTATTTGATAAGAAGGTGATAATCATATCTGCCGACACATCGGCGCCGCCGGGCATCGGGGGAGACACAAAAAGATATGCCCTCATCTCATCATCACTGATTTCGACAGACATCAGCGCATCGTTACCGGGTAGGTATTCATAATGTCCTATTCTGACATATTCATCTGCACAGGCTTTAACAATCGGTTTTAAAACTTCATCCGGCGGAACAGCCACATTTCTATCGCGTATTCGTTCTACGACATCGGCAAGTGCAACTTTTCTGCCGTTACCGATGGGCGGTGTAACTTTCAGGAATACACCGTCGGGAGCACAGAATACATACGCAGCTCCGTCTCTATTCATATTTTCTTCCGGCACTTCTTCCGCACTGAGACCCGCTGCGGCTTCTGCATGAATACTAGACTTATGTATTCTATGTGCTTCGTAAGCGCGGATTTTCCATTCTTTAGGGTTTAAGACAAAAAAGCCCGACGCCCCTTTTTGTAAAATTTCATAATCGATAAGAGAGCGGCGTAAACCGAGCTCGACAGCCGCATTATCAATTGCTTCTTCGAGGGTTTGCCCGGTAACTTCAACAAAAAAACGGGAGGAATCCTTTTCGTACTGTTCCTTCATCTGCTCCCGAATTTGTTCAAAATGTATCATAGCAACGCTCCTAACGGATACCCTTACGAATATTGCTTAGTTTTGCTTTAAGTTTTAGATTTGCGCTGGTGTGAATCTGAGATACTCGCGATTCGGTTACCTCTAATACTTTTCCAATTTCCCGTAATGTCATATCCTCATAGTAATACATGATTAATACTTTTTTTTCTCTATCGGGAAGTTCATTAATTGCATCCACGATAATTCGCTGCATTTCTTCCCGTTCTACAATGACATCAGGATTAAGCGAAGCAGGGGCTTCAATACTATCAACGACCGGTGTCTGCTCGGAATCGTCGGATCCAAACCGTAAATCCGTAAGAGAAATAATACTGGTACCGGAAATCTTTAATAAAACTTGATGAAATTCTTCCACACTCATACCGAGTGCTTCGGCAATTTCCGGATCGGTTGCAGCGTGCCCCAACCGAGCTTCCAAATCCGCTATTACTTCTTCAATTTCACGAGATTGCTGACGTACCGAACGGGGAACCCAATCAATTGAACGTAATTCATCAAAAATAGCACCGCGGATGCGTGTTACTGCATAAGTATTGAATTTTACATTTTTTTCGGGATCATATTTATCGATAGCATCCAGAAGTCCGAATACACCATACCCGACCAAATCATCAAACTCAACATTATTCGGCATACCGACGGCAACCTTACCGGCAACGTATTTTACAAGAGGTGCATATTTTATAATAAAAAACTCACGAAGCTGCGGGTCTTGCGTATGTTTATATTCAAGCCAAAGCTCGTCTTCCGGTTTCGTATCTAAACTGATATTTCCCATACTCTATCAACACCCACCCTCTAATCCTCAGTTGCTAAAACGGTTCTGATTGCCTGAGCCATTACCTTACTATCGGTACCGCCGGTTTGAATACCGGTCATCGAAAAACCGCTGCTATCCGTTTGTACACTGTCATCGACACTTTCATCAAAATCATCATCTATAAATGAACCCATATTAGGTAAATCCGATAAGCCGCTATCGTCTTGAGAACTGCCGCCAAAAGAAAAAGAAGAGGCATCCGAAGCTCCGGAGGCTTCATGTACAGTATCGTTATCTGAAGAGTCCGAAGCAGCATCAACAGGGAAGGTTTCCGTACCTTCAGACTCTGCCTGCGTTCCTGAAGGCTTCGCTGTTGCAGCCGTTTCCGCATTACCGCCAGCCATTATCGGCGCAGCAACACCCAAGTCGTCATCAAGAGTAATATTGATATTTGATCCGGAAGAGCTATCGGCTGTTTCAGCGGTATCCGATACCGCCGGAGAAGGGGTAAAAAGATCGGGGATGAATCGCTCTAAAAGAATCCGCGTGCAGAACACAAAGCTTCCGGCTCCTACGCCGGCAATAAGCCCCCTCCCCAAAATATGTAAGAACCGTACCCCGCTTATCAGTCCGATAAGCATAGATAAAACGCATGTTGTACCGGCAATGATTAGGGGAGCTTTTAGCTTCAACACGGACAGACCTCCACTTCAATAGCTTATGCGAATTTCTATCTCTCGTCAAGGTATTGCCAGAAATTCTTCAGTCGTCGGCTTAAACACATTTTTACTTCCTTGCAAAAGTCGATACATATCGAGTAACTCGCTGCGGATACCGGAAAGCTCCGTAATCCGGCTGCTCCCTCCCTTGCCGGAAAGATCGGCGAGCAGCTGCCGGCCTGCACCTTCAAGCGTAAACTTCCGCACCTCAATCAGATACTTCATACGGAAGATTAAATCGAGGTGATGATCGGTATAGAGCCGCCTGCCCTGCTCATCCTTTTGCGGGCGCAAAAAGGGCAGCGTTTGTTCCCAGTAGCGGAGAACATGCGCCTTGATACCGGTTATCTTTTCAACTTCGCCGATGGAAAAGCCTGTCACGGTTTTACCCGGTCTTCCCATTTTACTCGGCTGCCCTTTACCCGTACCAAAAAGGGGATTGCGCTAAAGCCGAGGTCTTTCCGTATCCGGTTTGTAATGTACCGGAGGTAGGATTCCGAGACAAGGTCGGGCTTATTTGCAAAGATTAAAAACTCAACCGGCCGTGCGGAGGTTTGCACCATATACTTGAGCGTAAACGAATTGCGCTGCCCGTGCGGAGGGGGCACCGCCTCAAGCCAATCTTTGAGCGCGAGGTTGAGCGCAGAGGTTTCTACCTTTTTTGTCAGTTGGTCGAACAGCTCAAGCGCAGTGTTGAGCAGGTCGGGAATGCCGCTCCCTTTCTGTGCGGAAACGGGGACAATCGGTGCATATTCCATCTTGCCGAACATAATCTTGATATACTGCTCCGCATCGCGGAATTTTTTTTCGCCTTTCACCAAATCCCATTTATTCAGCACAAAGATAACACCCAGGCCCCGCTTGGTCGCCTGCACGATGATCTTTTTATCTTGTTCGGTCAGTCCTTCTTCCGCATCGATCAGGTGAAACACAATGTCGGCATGTTCCAAGCTCTTCATTGCGCGGACAACCGAGTAATACTCGATATCCTCTTTTACCTTTGTTTTACGCCTAATCCCGGCAGTATCCTGAATGATAAACTGTCTGTCTTTATAGAAAAATTCGCCTTCCACCACATCGCGCGTTGTACCGGCAATCTCCGACACAATCGATGCGGAACTCTTAGTCAGGTAGTTGCTGAGTGTGGACTTGCCGGTATTTGGCTTACCGATGAGTGCGATGCGGATCGCGGTGTCAGCGGGCGCTTCGCATACACGCGAAAAGTCCAAGCCCTTGGTTATCTCTTCGGCAAGCGGCGTAATATTGTCCCCGTGTTCGGCACTGATACACAGAAGTGTCGGGAAGCCGAAGCTGAAGTAGTTGCAGGCTTCCGCTTCGCCGCGTCCGCCTTCGGTTTTATTCACCGCAGTGATGAGCTTATCCCAATAGGGACGCAGAAAGCGGATAAACTCTTCGTCTTCCGCAGTGGGCGCAGAAGCTTCTAATAATAGAAGAATTTTATCGGCACGGCGGAGCGCTTCCTGCGTTTTTTCTATAACCAGCTCATCCATCAGGTCTTCTTTTTTGTCGCCGCTGCGGGTCAGCTTAAAACCGCCCGTGTCCATCAGCCGTACCGGTTTCCCGTTGATAATTGCCTGCGCCTCGATGGGGTCGCGAGTTACGCCGGGCGTTGGGTCGGTAATAGCGCGGCGCTTCCGCAAAAAGCGGTTGAACAGGGTAGACTTCCCGACATTCGGCCGTCCTGCTATCACTACAAGCGGCGTGTTCTCATATTTTTTGCGGTAGTCGAATTCCGCACCCGCAGTGTCCATGTTCGCATCCGTATCGCTGTACACGGCCGCATCTGTACCGACTGCCTCATTTTTATCGTTTCTTTCTGTATTCATCCTGTGATTTTTACTCATTATCTTTCCTTACATACTTACTGGATTGCAATTATAGAAAATTACCGCAGCTCTCTCAAGCACCTATCAGGGTGTTCCCCTTCATTTTCGCACGGCAAAAATGAAGGGTCGGGCTTTAAAGAACAATAATTCTTGACAATACGTATTCATCATGTTATATCTATACGTACAAGAGGTGATGCAGATGCAAGCAAAATTAACATTAAAAATGGACAAAGATGTTATCGATTCAATGAAACGCTATGCGGCAAATAACAACAAAAGTCTTTCACGGCTGGTTGAAGATTTTTTCAAAACCTCTATCGGAGAAACACAACAAACCATCGCATTATCTCCGCTCGTAAAAGAATTAACAGGTATTATCAGTGAAGCGGATATAGAAAAGAGCAATTACATCGATTATTTGGAAAAAAAATATGACTAAAAAAGTTTTTACCGACTCCGATGTTATTTTAGATATCCTCTGTAAAAGAGAGCCTCATTATGAATATGCCGCACAAGTTTTTTCATTAGCTGACACGCGGCAGCTCAGGTTATATACCACTCCTTTGGTCGTTGCAAATGTATACTATATTTTGCGCAAGGCTATAGGAATAGAAAAATCCAAAGAAGCTTTGAGAAAATTACGGCTTTTGATGCATATTATTGCTATAGAAGAACAGGAAATCGACTTAGCTTTAAACTCGCCGTTCTCCGACTTTGAAGATGCGCTCCAGTATTATACTGCGATACGGCATAACATGGATATGTTACTCACACGGAATATCAAAGATTACAAAGAAAAAGCTTTAATCATACAAACACCAGAGCAGTTTATAAAAACACTATGCCGATAATGCTCAGGATGTTCGAGGCTGTCCAAAAACTCCTTGCTTTCAAGAATTGACCTCCTTGCCGATACCTGCTGTCAAAAATATTGACAAATTGAATCAATATAGTACAATATCCTACGTTGAGGAGGTGATAGTATGGCGTTTTCAATACGGTTGACAGAAGCAGAAAAAGCTATTGCGAATAGCTATGCAAAACTGCATTCGGTATCATTGGGAGAAGCTTTTAAGAATGCATTGTTTGAAAAAATTGAAGATGAATATGATATTACTGTCGCTGCGGAGGCATATCAAGAATATGTGAGCGCCGGAAAAAAAAGCCGTCCATTTTCTGAACTCAAGAAAGAATTAGGTTTGTGATGTACAGGGTTGAAACGACTGCTCGATTTGATAAAGAATTTAAAAAACTGGATAAATATACGCAACGCATGATAGCTGCATGGATTGATAAGAACCTTGAAGGCTCGGAAAATCCGCGCGTACATGGAAAAGGTCTTACAGCAAATAGAAGCGGACAGTGGCGATACAGAATAGGAGATTATCGGCTGATATGTGCAATACAGGACAATGAACTTGTTATTCTTGCTCTAACTATCGGCCATCGAAGGGCGGTTTACGATCAGTAGTCTCTTGTAAATACGCTGCACCCATCAGGGCATTCCCCTTCATTTTCGCACGGCAAAAATGAAGGGGCGGGCTTTATGCTTGTAGCTTTTTGCCATTACTGCATACAGGAGCAACGTTTTTCCGTATTCACTACAAAAGTTGCAGCTGCATAAAGCCAACGGCAAAAAGGCTACCGCTCCAATCCCTAACGCAACGTCAAGTTTAAGTACATCCATGTCCGTTCTGTAGAACAATCTTACGGGTGCTTGTGATCAAGAATATCCGCAGCGCACTGAATAAAGCTGCGGTTCCCTTACGCGATTCCCTTAATAGTGGGTAATATCCTTCACCTGTTTTAAGCTTTGCACAATACGACCACCTTCCGGCGATTGAAAAAAGCGGAGTGTCGACGGAGGCACTATAGCCGCCAGTTTTGTCCAATCTTCTTGCTGCAGCAGTCGCCGGGCGGCGGAGGCGCTGATCGGAACGCCGTTTTCGGTTTTGCGTGGAATAACATGCAGTTGTACGCCGTGCGCAGGTAACGAATCCTGCAAGATGCGGTTGTAAAGACCGGTTACATGGCTAAACGGCTCATCGCCGACAAAGCGATGCGTAATGTTGAGCGCATGGGCAATAGCGATAAAAATATCGGCGTCCAAGGCGGCTTGCAGAGCGATGGCTTCATCGGAATCTCTGAGGAAATAGGCGGGAAACGTTGCAGACGATATGAGGTAGTCTTGGGTTCTATGGTACGAAATATTTTTAAAATGAGCGGTATTCTCTTTAATCAGCCGCTCTCGTACTGCGAAAGGGATAGCGGAAGCATCGTCCGAGACCATAAAGAGGTACAGGTGGTCGACAGCTGCCGCTGCCTGTTCGACAAGGTAATAATGTCCTATGGTAAAAGGATTGGCATTCATCACAATAGCGCCTACAGTGCCTGAATACATTCCGGTTTTCTGCAATGAGACAAGGTATTTTTCAAAACCGTTCTTTTTGTTTTCCAAAAAGACGAGTGTGTCCGCAACCGTAACGATAGGATAAAACCCGAGTCTTTCAAAAAACGGAGCGGCTTCCCGCTTTGTATAGATAAAAAGGTTGAAAAATCCGCGCTCATTCCTGTCTGCAATCAGTTCTGACATTAAAGGCGGCAGTAACCCTTCTCCTTGCAGGGCTTTTCGGACGGCAATGCAGCGCAGCGTATTTTTAAAGGCGGAAGCGGTAGCGGCAAGCGTGTCCGCTTCATCGAATAACCCGTATGTGGTGTCAAGGCAGGAATCAATATGCAGGTCATCCGATTCCAAAAGATCAATCACTTGTTGCCGCTGTTGGGGATCGTTTAAAAAAATTTTTCTTACCTGATACGTCATTCTGATTCTCCGTGTTATTTTGTACTGAACCGGTCGGGGATGTCCCAAAAGTTGGTTACTTTCAGGACATCCCCGGCGAATAAGCCGGCGTGATCAAGTATTATGGAGTTTTTTTACAGTGTCAAGCTCATTCCTCGCTACTGATGTATTTGCGGTGATAAATCTTATTCGTCCGTCGGGGTTGTTGATTATCTGCCTATCGCTTTTGCTCTCCCGATAAATCGGATTTCCGCTCTAGCTGTTTTTCTCTATAGTGATATAATACTCATAAGAGGTACCTATATGGAAATTTTACATGCGGCGACGGCAGGCACGTTGGAATCAAGCGATGTGCAGATAACCGTTTTACCAAGCGGAGAATTGGATGTCACCATCGAAAGTGATGTGATACATCAGTACGGCAACCATATACGTCAGTTGATAATGGAGGCCTTACAACGGATGGGGGTGCAACACGGTGAAATCCGCGTCATCGACAAGGGAGCACTGGACTGTACGCTTGAGGCGCGGCTTGAAACGGTGTTACATCGCGCTGCCGATAAGCTGGTGCCCGAAAAATGGGGCAAGTAGCAAGACGCCTTGCGGAGGATAGAATATATGGAACCGAATAACACGAAAAAGAACAGGATACGGCGGACGATGATGTTTTTGAATGCGCAGCGCCCGTCTTTGCTGCAGGATGCGTATATTTACCGATCAGACAGCTTGATGTTCGACCTTGAGGATGCGGTAGCCGAGCGGGAAAAGGATTCCGCCCGTTTTTCACTGTACCATGCGCTGACGTCAATCGATTATCAGGGCTGTGAAAAAGTGGTGCGCATCAACGGACTCGACACGCCGCATTATAAAGAAGATATACGGGTATGCGTTGCAGCGGGGGCGGACACGATCCGTATTCCGAAATGCGAAACACGGGACGATGTGCTGCATGTTGCCGAATTAGTAAGCGCTGCAGAGAAAGAATACGGACGGGCCGAAGGTTCAACCTTGCTGATGGCAGCTGTTGAATCCCCGCGCGGAGTGATCAATGCGCTTGCGATCTGCGAGGCTTCGGAGCGGATGATGGGTATTGCACTCGGTGCAGGGGACTATATCCGCAATCTGCACACGGTAAAGTCGGATTCCGGGGTAGAGCTGTTGGGAGCTCGGTCTCAACTGGTGATTGCGGCGCGGGCTGCCGGCATTCAATGCTTCGATACGGCCTACCTCGATGTAGATAATATCGAAGGCTTTAAACGGGAAGTCGCGCTGATTAAGCAGATGGGCTTTGACGGCAAATCGTTGATCAGCCCCAAGCAGATTGCACCGGTGCATGAGCTGTATACACCGACTGAAAAAGAGATTAGCCAAGCGGAAAAAATCATCGTTCAGCTGGAAGAAAATAAGAAGAAAGGAATTGGTGTCTTTACCATTGACGGGAAGATGGTTGATATTGCATTACTTGAGGGAGCACAGCGGACAATCAACTATGCGAAAGCCTCCGGTGTGTATAAAGGAGCGTTGTGATTATGAAAAATCAAGCCGGACGGGACATTCCCGACAATATACTTTCAAACGGAAAACAAGCATATCAAGGAGCCTATCACTTTGACGGCACGAATTTTCAGCGAGTTGCCCGGAAAGGATACGCAAAACTCACCTCATCTCCCGAAGATAAGGTTGTACACGATCTAAAAGAAGCGGTTAAACGGGCTGGTCTGAAAAACGGGATGAGTATTTCATTCCATCATCATTTTAGAAACGGCGATTATGTGGTGAACAAGGTTGTGCAGGCAATCGGTGAACTGGGCATCAAAGATATTACGATTTATGCAAGCTCGCTGGGAGAGGCACACGATGCGCTGCTCCCTTATATTGAAGACGGTACCGTTACCGGTCTTTCATCCAGTGGTGTACGCGGTAAAATCGGCGAAGCAATTTCGCACGGGCTTTTCCGCGATGTGGTGTACATTAGAAGCCACGGTGGACGGGTGAGAGCAATAGAAGCCGGTGATATTCATATTGATGTTGCGTTTATCGGAGCACCCAGTGCGGACTGCATGGGAAATGCGCGCGGAAAGGGCGGTAAGTCGGATTGCGGTGTTCTTTCGTATGCGATGGTCGATGCGCAATATGCGGATAAGGTGGTTGTCGTTACGGACACGTTGGTACCCTTTCCGAATTTCCCGCCTGCTATTCAGGCAATCGATGTCGATATTGTTGCGGTTGTGGATGAAATTGGAAATCCTGCAAAAATAGCCAGCAAGGAAGTCCGCTACACGGATAATCCCAAAGAGCTGATGATGGCCGACTATGCGGCGCGGTTTATCGCACACTGTCCGAATTTCAAAGACGGCTTTTCGTTCCAAGCCGGAGCAGGCGGCGCTGCGTTGGCGGTTGTTCGCTGCCTCAAGCAGTACATGGCGGAAAAGAACTACAAGATGAGCTTTGCCATCGGCGGCATTACTGCACCGATTGTGCAGCTGCTTCATGACGGATTGATCAAGTGCGTAGTCGATGCGCAGGATTTTGACCTTCCGTCGGCAGAATCTGTTATCGACAGCCCCGGACATTTTGAAATTTCTACGTCGCAGTATGCCAATCCTTTTAACAAGGGTGCATTCGTGAATATGCTTGATTTTGCGGTACTCGGCGCCTTGGAAATTGATACCGACTTTAACGTCAACGTAATTGTCGGCTCGGACGGCGTTGTGCGAGGCGCCCCCGGCGGTCATCCCGATGCGGCGGCAGGAGCAAAGGTCAGCATCATCATTACGCCGCTTATCCGCTCGCGCATTCCGGTGGTTATCGATAAGGTTACCACTGTAACCACGCCCGGTGAAACGATTGACGTGCTGATTACGGAGGAAGGCATTGCGATTAACCCGCGCCGTACCGACTTAATCGATGCGATGAAAGACAGCGGGCTACCGATTACTACTATCGAAGCGCTGCGCGACAAGGCGTATCGCATTTCAGGTGCGCCGGAACCGGTTCATTTTGATGAAAAGGTTGTTGCAGTGGTAGAATACCGCGACGGCACCGTGCTCGACGTTATCAGAAAGACAAAACCTTTTGAGTTTAGTAAATAAGGGTGATACTGCGGAAGGTGCATCGGCCGATAGGGGTGAGAAGGCTGATAGAGTTTGCAAAGAACTTGCCGACCTTGCGGTGAAGGCGCTGTTGGATGAAGCGGCGCTGTTTCCGAAGCCCGGTTTAGTCGATCCCGTTTCGCAAGGTGCGCATTCGGATATGGACTTTACCACCCTTGTCAGAAGCGCCGCGGCGTTGCAGCAGGGGTTTTACGAATGCGCGCGCATCGGCTATAAGTCCGCCGCTCCGTTTTCTGCTGGGGTGCGGCCGTGCACAAGCGACTCCGGTATTTCCGTCGCTGCGGCGCAACCGATTGCCGCTGCGGTACGGAAACGGCTGCGGGCAACAGGGCTCGCGCTTGAAAAAGCAATGTTTGCTGAAACGCACGGCGTCAATACGCATAAAGGAGCTATCTTTATTTTTGCATATCTTTTAGGGGCGGCAGGTTTGTTGTCGGGTGCTACACAGCTTGGCGGTATCCGCAGCGTAGTGGAACTGACGGAAACGTTGTGCGCTCAGGTGCGGGTTCTTGCAGCCGGTTTATGCAGCGAGGATATGGCCGGAGTGAGCGCAAAGCGGACACTGACGCACGGCGAGCAGGTTTTTTTACAATACGGCTGCACGGGCATCCGCGGTGAGGCGGAAGCGGGGCTGCCCTTGGTACAACGGAACGTAGCGTACCTTGCCGGACTTACCCATCTGACGCAGCGGGATGCGTATCTCTACACGCTGCTCCATATCATTGCGGAAAACAAGGATACCAACGTGCTGTTTCGGGCAGGTTCTACCGCATTGCGCGATCTCCAAACCCGTTGCATTTCCATCGTTAAATCAGGCGCTGCCGGAGCGGCGCTCTACGCTGCTGTGGAAGCGCTTGACGTCTACTGCATCGAACGACATATCAGTCCGGGAGGTTCGGCTGATATTTTTGCCGCAGTGCTATTCTGCCGGAGTCTTACCGGCGCATGAAAAATATCGGTACATCTCTCGCAATCTAACCTGAGTTTGGAAAGATATCCGCCGATATTGTGAGAAAGGCTTCTTTCAAACGCGGCTCAACGCAGATTTGAGAGGTTCTTATAAAGAGGAGGTTTGACAATGAGTGAAAAAAAATCATTGGAATTTTTCGGTATGCCGTGGTATGTCGCTCTTGTTACGGTTGCCGTCGTGTTGGTCGCTGCCTATACCGGCGGTCTATCGAAAGATTTGCTCGGCTCATTCGCGTTAATGTTCGCAATCGGGCTGGTATTCTATGAAATAGGCGAACGCATTCCGCTCTGGAATACCTATATCGGCGGTGGCATTGTGCTTGCCTTTATCGGTACAGCGGTGCTGGTCTATTTTAACCTTATACCGGAAGCATATCTTAAATCCATGAATACTGTTATGGATGATCAGGATTTCCTCTCATTCTTTATTGCCGTGCTGATCACCGGCTCTATTTTAAGTTTGGAACGGAATATTCTGCTCAAATCTTTTGCGGGCTATATCCCGGCGATATTGGGCGGGCTTGTCGGAGCCGCCGCTCTCGGTGTTCTGGGTGGGCTGATTTTTGGTGTTTCACCTTCACTGACAATATTGAAGTATGTATTGCCGATTATGGGTGGCGGTAACGGCGGCGGTGCAGTTCCGTTAAGCCAGATTTACGAGCAAGTAACCGGACAGCCCAAGACAGAATACTATGCCTTTGCTATTGCCGTACTGACGATTGCCAATATATTTGCCATTATAACCGCCGCAGTACTCGGTAAAATCGGAGAGAAAAAGCCGTCATGGACAGGCGACGGTACCGTATTGATGCGCAAATATAAGGAAATTAAGTCTGAAAGCGGGAAAACCTCTGCAACGCTTGCACAGGTCGGCGGCGGTCTTATTTTATCGGGAGGCTTTTATGCGCTTGGACGGTTGTTCGGAAAAGTACTATTGCCGAAAATCTTCGGTGTTGCTATTCACCCCTTTGCATATATGATCTTGTTCGTCGCATTGGTGAGTGCATTAGGCATCATCCCGGAAGGACTGCGCACCGGTGCAAAAAAACTGCAAAGCTTTTTTACCGGTACCCTCATTTTGATTATTATGGTAGGGGTCGGTGCTGATACTAGCTTGAAAGAATTGTTGGATGCAATCACCTTTGGGAATGTCGTTATCGCCTTTTTAATTGTTGTCGGCGCTATTCTCGGTTCCGCAGTAACGGGCTATCTGGTCGGTTTTTATCCGATTGATTCGGCCATTACCGCCGGGCTTTGTATGGCGAACCGCGGCGGTTCGGGCGACTTGGCGGTACTCGGCGCAGCAAAGCGAATGGGCTTAATGGCCTATGCGCAGCTTTCATCCCGTCTCGGCGGCGGTATCGTGCTGGTTATCGGTAGTATTTTATTTTCGCTTTTGTGGTAAGCATCTTATCATGGAAATTTTTACCGAAGGTATTCCGCAGACCGTACAGGATATGGCGGCCTTGCGGGATGCCCGGCGGGAACAGCAAGCACGGTTATTTCGGCTTGCGGAGACGGACAGTGGGCATCGATTAGGGAGCTCCCTGCCGGATGGAACACCGAATCAAACGCTGCTTGTACATAAAACCGTGGTGATGTTCTCGCTTGTTATTCCCGGGCCGATAAAGAATAACCGCTTCCTTGAGGCAGTATTCGATGAAGGCTGCCGAGTATTTTTAGACCGGCTGATGCAGAAAGAGCCGGGCACCGATGGAAAACAGCTCATTACTGCATATTACGAAGAGCATAAACCGTCCGGCGCGGGTTCCGTGCAGACACCGCTCATCGCGGCACATTACGAAGACCGAGCGCCTGCAGGATGCACTGCATTTTGGCTGCTTAACGCGCACGCAGAAACAGTCAAACGGCAAACGGTAGCATTGGAACGCACGCATCCGATCGGTATATTGTGGGACTTCGACGTTTTTTCGGCGTTTGAACAAAAGCTTTCCGCATCGGAACTGGGACTTTTCTCCCGTCCGTGCCTTATCTGCGGCAATCCCGCTAAGCTGTGTGCACGAAGCAGAACGCACAGCGTCCCCGAAATGCAAGCAAAAATTTCAAAACTGATTTCCGTACATCGACGTATATTGCTTGATAAAAGCTACAGCAGTTAAACCATGAAAGCCTACAGCGGGAAGCGCTTCATTGTTTCGCGGCGTATTTCTTCAGCGGTGCCCAGCAGACTGACGGCTTTACAGAGAGCCTCTGCATCGGAGATCCGGATAGATTCGATCCGCTGCGCAATCTCAGGGATTTTTTGCGCTGCCATGCTGAACCGCCGCAAACCCATCCCAAGTAAGAGCGGAACAGCCTCCGTATCGGAAGCCATCTCCCCACACATAGACACAAATCCGCCGCGCAAATCACCGGTGCGGTGCAGGAGCGGCTCCGTTTCAATAACGTGCCGGATAAGCCGCAGCACTGCGGGCTGAAAACAGTCGGCTAAATGTGCGACGGTTTGGTTTTCTCGATCCGCCGCCATTGTGTATTGAATAAGATCATTGGTGCCGATAGAGAAAAAGTCCACCGCCGGAGCATAGAGGTCGGCAGCGATTGCGGCGGAAGGCACTTCGATCATAATGCCAATCGGAATATCTTTCTTATACGGTATTCGATTTTGTTCACACTCTTGCTCAATCTCTTTGATTAAATTCCGCACGGCGGTGATTTCTTTTTTACAGGAGATCATCGGAATGAGTATATGCAGATTGCCGATACAACCTGCCCGCAACAGTGCCCGCAGCTGATGCTTAAAAATTTCGGGACGATCCAAGCAATACCGGATTCCCCGCCAGCCGAGGAGTGCATTTCGCTCCAGACGATTTTCCTGCTCTTTCAGCATTTTATCAGCGCCGGCATCAAAGGTACGGATTACCACCGGCTTTGATCCCATCCGTTCCAACACCGTATGGTACGCTGTGTACTGATGTTCTTCATCAGGAATATCTTGGGCTCCTAAAAACAAGAACTCAGACCGGAAGAGTCCGATTCCGGCGGCGTTTTGCACGGCCGGCAACGCCGATTCTTCCGTAAGCACAATGTTTGCACTCAAATGTACGGGAGTACCGTCCTGCGTATACACCAGTGTATAGTCCCGTTCTTCTTCGGCTGCCTCAATCTGTTCACTACCGGCAGATTTTATTTGAGCGATAGTTTCTGTATCGGGTTCCAAAGTCAGCGTTCCACTCGTCGCATCCAGCACGGCATACATTCCGCTTTTGGCCGAATCCATAAGTCCTTGAACGGCAATCAGTGTCGGAATATTCCACGCTCGTGCCATAATCGCAATATGACTGGTCGCGCCGCCTTCTTCCATAATAATCCCGCAGGGGCTAAGTTTTTTTATTTCGAGCGCTTCGGACGGTTTAAATACCCGTGCCGCAAGCAGAGAGTCAGGCTGTACGCCGGCAAACCGAGAAGGAGACTGCTTATGTTGTGGATTTAAATAAGAAAACACCGGTTCGTAAGCATCCTGAATGTCAACTGCTCGTTCACAAAGATACGCATCCTTTGAAGCAGTCAGCATTGTGATCACTTCATCCAATTTTCGTTTGAGTACCGCTTCGGCATTCATCAGCGAAGTTTCTATTTCCGTATAAATGCCGCGCATAAACTCTTCGTCGGCGAGCATTGTCTGATGGGTTTCTAAAATAGCCTGTTCGGGAGATTTCACGTGGGTATCTGCCGTTCGATATTCGGCAAGCGCCAGTCTCAGCCCCTCTTGAGCAGCTTGTACGGCAATTCGCAGCCGTTCTTGTTCATGTTGAATATTTTGAGCGGTAATTGCGTAGGCGGGTGCTGCCTGTATAACATTTTCAGGAATACACACAAGCCGGCATGCAACGAGACCGTCGCATACAGATAAACCGGTAAACTTTTTCATAAAAGTATTATAGAAAAAATGATGGGGTTTGCATATATAACGGAACGGTACAGATAAAATGAGGGACGGTCCCTACGGGAATCGAACCCGTCTTTTAAGATTGAGAATCTCATGTCCTAACCGATAGACGAAGGGACCCAAACAGAGCATTGGGTACTTTACTAAGCGAAAACCTCTAAAAATAATCATTTTTAGAGGTTTTCGGAGATTCCCCAGGGAGGATTCGAACCCCCACAAGCAGAACCAGAATCTGCGGTGCTACCATTACACAACCGGGGAAAGTTGACGAGCGGCATACTATCATATATTGCTATTCCGTGTCAAGAATAACAAAATAACGTTCTATATGCTAGAACAAACACATCTTATTGCGTTTTTTATCAAAAACTGTTATTGTTCCACACACGAATGTTTCGCCAGCAAAATTGACGGCGGATGTTAAGTATGACAATAAGCGAGGTACCATATGTTTTCAAATAAATGGGTTGCATTCGGCGTGGGCGTTGCAGCAGGATTTGCCGCAGCGGCTCTCATTCGGACTCCGGCATTCCGCAAGGCCTGTGTAGCTGTTACGGAAAAGGGCTTGCAGCTCAAGCAGGAAGCGGTTGCCTTTATGGAAGCGGTGAAAGAGGACGCACAGGATATCGCGGCCGAAGCTGCATACAACCAATCACAAAACGCATAAGAACTTTTTATCAATTTATCAATGAACGTAACCATTAAACACTCCCTGCCCGGCAGAATAAGACTGCACTACAATGCGGTTGAAATTTCGCCGCGGCAAGCTATTCTTGCGCAGACGCTCATCGCGGTACAAGCCGGCATAACCGACATTCAAGTTAACCCCAAAGTCGCATCCTTTCTGGTTTATTACGATGTAAAGACACTTTCGGAAGCTGAGGTGCTCGCCTTATTCCGAGTCCTCTCCGATAAATACTTGTCCGATGAAAGCCTGCTCGCTTCAGTTGCAAAAATTCCTGCACCCGAAAGCATCTTCGATGTACTCGCCTCCACCCTCTTTGACGTTACCGTACGATCGCTTCTCCCGATGCCGGTACGAAATCTGCTGCTCTACAAAAGGATTGTCCCGCGCATCATGAAAGCGGCGCAGTCTATTTTTGCAGGAAAATTCTTTAGTACGGATTTACTGGATGCAACAGCCCTGACGGTTGCCGTTCTGGACGGTAAGGCACAGACAGCTCGTTTTGTTGCGACCTTGCTCGATATGGGAGAAGAAATTGAAGAACTGACCCGCCGGCAATCGTACAATAATCTGGCACAAACGCTTTTGATTTCAAACGAGCCGGTACATCTTATCGAAGGTGATCAAGAACGGACGCTCCCACCTTCTGCGCTTAAAAAAGACGATCTTATCGTTGTCCGTGCCGGCAGCCAAATCCCCGCAGACGGGAATATTGAAAAAGGTGAAGGGCTCGTAAACCAAGCGAGCATTACCGGAGAATCCCTGCCGGTAGAAAAAAAAAGCGGTGCTACCGTCTTTGCAGGTACCATCCTTTTGGAAGGTGAACTGTACGTCCGTGTACGCACGGTGGGATCTGAAACGAAAGTGAACAATATCATCGCGATGATCGACCGCTCTCAATCTTTAAAAGCTGCCGCGCAAAAACGGTCGGAACGTATCGCAGAAAAAGTAGTGCCCTTCAATTTTTTGCTGACCGGTTTAACCTACTTATTTACACGGGATATCACCAAAACGATTTCAACATTGATGGTAGATTATTCCTGCGCGATGAAACTGGCCGCACCGATTGCCGTTCTTTCTGCGATGAAGGAAGCGGCAGAGCACGGTATTTCGATAAAAGGCGGAAAGTATTTGGAAGCGGCGGCGCTTGCCGATACCGTTATTTTCGATAAAACGGGAACCCTCACTTATGCGGAACCGGTCTTAGCCGAAGTGCATCCGTTCGGCTCCTTCACAAAGGATGAAGTGTTGCGGCTCGCGGCATGTCTTGAAGAACATTTTCCGCATCCGCTGGGAAGAGCCGTTGTACAAGCAGCTCAGGAACAAAATCTTATACATCCCGAACGCCATGCGAAGGTTGAATACATTGTCGCACACGGTATTGCTTCTTCGTTAGAGGGCAAGCGCCTCTGTATCGGAAGCGCTCATTTTATTTTTGAAGATGAAAAAATCCCAACCACCAAAGCCATAGCCCGCGTGCAGAAGTCTGCCGAGAAGTCAGGCTATTCCTTACTCTATTTGGCGGTTGACGGACAGCTCGCCGGTATTTTGACTATTGGAGATCCCGCCCGGGAAGGTACCGCAGAAACAGTCTCTGAGCTGAAACACTTGGGTGTGCGTAATTGCGTTATGATTACAGGAGATGCCGAACAAGCGGCAGCAAAGGTTGCAGCTCAGGCCGGTATCACGGAATATCATGCGCAGACGCTGCCGGAAGATAAGGTGCGGTATGTTCAGGAAGCGAGAGATGCCGGACATAAGGTGATTATGATCGGGGACGGAATCAACGATGCGCCCGCACTTTCCGCCGCGGATGTCGGCATTGCGATGGACAACTGTTCATCAATTGCAGGAGACACCGCCGATATTGTACTGGCCGAGGACGGACTTTCCGGTTTAATTACGGTACGGAAACTCGGTCAAAAAGCCCTGTCACGGATAGATAAAAACAACAAGCTGATTATCGGCGGCAATTCACTGCTCTTGTTTGCCGGTATGTTCGGCCTTATCCCGCCCGCACTCGCGGCGACGCTGCATAATTCGCTGACCATTGCCGTCAGTATCGAATCCATGCAAAAGCTGTTAAAGGAGGCAAGATGATTACCGGCTTTTTCCCTGGCCGCATACGGCTGCGGGCTCCTGTCTTTAAGGACACCGCAATCACCGAGCGGGCATTATCCATACTGAAATCTCCGGCGCTTTCATCAATCGTCAAAGAAATTGAACACAATCCCGTTACCGGAAGTGTGTTGATAAAGTACCATCCGACCAAGGTTCCTATAGCAAAGCTAACCCCATTACTTCCGTTTTTTAAAAAGCTGGGAAAAGAAGCAGAAACATATTCGGAAAAAAACAAGGCCGCCATTCTCGCAATGCTGGATGAACTGGAAGGATACATCAAAAACTGGGAAATAGCCTAACCGCTTCTGCGGGGTTGCTACAAAACAGCCTGATGCGTTTGCCATGGTTTAAAACAATAACCTTGTTACCACAATATATATCGGGATAAGTAGTAAACTTAACAGCGTGCCCCACGCGGTAAGTCCTGCGGATTTTCCCGTATGGCAGTAATGAGTTTCCAATACGATAATGTTGGCAGCAGGCGGCATAATACAGATTATATATAGTGCGGATTTATTCGCAGTTACCAGTTCCAGTTTAAACATACCTGCAATATAAATAAATAAAGTCAGAAAGAAGCCGACTATTACCGCCCTTAGTAATGCCCAACGCAGCGCAGCTTTAAAATCTTTACGGCAAAGTTTTATATGCGCCAGCCACATTCCGAGTACCCCCATACCTAAGAAAGTCAGTAACCATTTTACCATTCGATATACCGGTGGGAGATACTGCCGAAAGACATCACCGAAAGGAATACAGGCAACACCGATAATAAGCGCTGCCACCGGCGGAGACTGTAATGTCCGTTTTATGTCGATCTTTACAGCACCATTATTGATCAACATACCTGCACCGATGGAATTTCCGAAAAGGGAGTTACCGATATACAGCGAAAGGATAGCCATTGCGGCACTGTCACCCCACACAGCAGTAACAACCGGCAGAGCAAGCCATCCGATATTTAAATAGAAAAAGCATAAACGTTCGACAGCATCGGAAGTAAAGAGCCGGCTCAAAAGCATCATTGCAGTCAACATAACTATCATAGCGGTAATAATAAAAAACAAATCGCGGTGAAACGTTGCAATGTTATAAATAATCACCATTGGAATAGCCAATCTCGTTAAAAGATACGATGTCTGATTTTTTATATCGATCGGCGTTTTTCCTACAAGAAACCCGAACCCGAGATATAAAAACGGAAGCACTATTTTAACAACCATTATGTTCTCCTCAGTAGATGCATCATTAAAAGTGTACACGGATGTACATTCCCGAACAATGGCATCCATGCCGCTCCTAAAAAGCCTTTTGAACAGTTGTACGTCCTTGTCCGTTCTAATACGTTGAGCATTTGCGGTAGCGGCACACGGATATAGCTTTCCGTTAGCCTTTTGAAAATAGATGGTACAGATACAAGGCGCGAGCACAAATTAACCGCAGGCGTATCTTTGATACGTTGAGGATTAATTTGTGCGTAGCAACGAAGTAGATGTGCCATATATTTTCAAAAGAGGACGTCGAAAGATTCCAACCCCTGATACTGCGCCGCTGTAACGGTAAAGTTGGAAATATACGCGCGGGGATGACTGTGCTGCACTGCATTGAAAAATTCATAGAGCGCGGCGCCGTCTCCTTCCGCAAATATCTCCACCGAATAGTCAGGACAGTTTCGCACCCAGCCGGTAATGCCGAATTCCCGTGCAACCTGTACCGTCCAATAACGGAAGCCCACGCCCTGCACCCGTCCTTCCACAACGGCACGAGCGGCTTTCCGTTCGGCAGTATGCGGCGTATCCTTACGCATCGTATATCCTCAAAAATATGACCTCTTTCAACATACGTGTGAACCAATCCTACTTATGTGCAAAGCCCAGCGCTTCCGCCGCATCGATTATCGGTATGCCGAGGTCTTCCGCATATTCGATACCGTTCTGCACTCCTGCCAAAACCTGTTCTATTTGATGCGCATCGGCATTGCAGATAATACGGGCATTTTTTTGCGCTGCACGTTTCCAAAACGCCGCAACGGGATATTGATAGTCCTCACCGTAATCCCGCCGCACCTTCGATTTAATCAGCCCGTAGCCGTTGATTTCAAGCGGCATACCCAAATCATTTGCCGCATCGATCAGTGCATCAATGCAGGTAAGGCAGTCCGCATCGATAGACCGGATGCTGCTCAAAAACAAATCGGGATGAGCTAAAAACGCATACAGCCCCGACTTCATCCCTTCAATCGTAAAATCGATATAGGTATGCAGCAAACGCCTTTCAGTAACGGTCGCAATATATTCAAGTCCGTCGTGCAGCGGAAACCAGTGTGAACCGAATACCAAATAGTCTGCTCCATAGCGGCCGATTAACTCATCCTTAAACCAGTTGTGATGTTGCGGCGACCATTCACATTCAAACCCGAAGTACACGGGAAAATCGGCTTCCTTTTTTGCGTCTTCAACGAGGCGCTTATACAACGGGATATCAGCCGCTGCCATCCGGCAATAGAGCCACATGTCGTCGTGTGGATAAGGACAATGGTCGGAAAACCCGAGCGCAGAGCAACCGACAGCTGCGGCCTGCCGTACATAATCAACCGGAGTACCCTCAGCGTGTTTGCACAGATACGTATGAGTATGAAAATTACTGAGCATAAAAAAAGTATAGCGGTAAGCCCCTCAAATGTCAAACTTCCGCAGGGTAAACGTATCAGAGAGTGTCTTTATATTCCCCGCAGAATTATAGGCTGGTCGCCCAGAGTTTCGCCGCTATGCGGCTCAAATGGTCACCCAGCCTATAATTCTGCGGAATTTGATCTATTTTATCTGATACGTTTACCCAGCTACTTTAAAAAACTGTATGAAATTTTAGATAAAATTTCACACAGTTTATTCGTGCGGAGGGTTTAATACCCCGACGCTCGCGTCGGGGTTGTTGATTTTAGAAGAAGGACAATCGCATCAGACAAATACATAAAAATCGAAAAATCAGGAGGTTGGGCAAGCATTTGAACCGTCTTCAACTGCTGTACATCCGTGTACATCAGTTGAAGGCGAGTTTTGTGCGTGCACAAAACATCGCTGCTGTATGAAACCACTGCCATCCTTGGCAGTTCTGCTTGAACGGCCTCCTAATTTTGTGGGGATATTGCCAAAGCATCTGATACGATTGTCCTGTGCGTCAGAGGTTTTCTTTAGCCCAAAGGCGGATGATCGGTTCGAGGCTGTCGATGCGGAATCCTTGCTCAAACACATCAGCTTGTTCTTTGCTACCCTGCCATTGCTGATAGGGATTGTCGTAATTGGTTTCTAAAAATTGATAAATGATATTTTCGGCGTTGTTTTGTTCGCTGCCGAAGAACGATAATTTTTGTACTGTTGAGTGTTGGAGAATTGTACGGATTGCCGATCGGACTTCTTTAAAGAAGAGATCGCGGTAGATTCCGTAGCTTTTGCCCGTTACTTTTTTTACCGTTTCGGCGATGGAGGCCGGCAGACCTTTAGGCTCATTGATGGGATATATTTGAACGGAAGCCGATGCTTTTTCAGCGACTATTTGTTCCTGAGCGGTTTTTCCGGATTCCGGTACTGAAGCTGTTGAAACCGGTTTCGTACTCTTTCTTGATTCGGGCGCTGTCGCTGTGTTTTTTTGCAATACTTTTTTTGCAGACGGCATTGCAGCTCCGGACACCGAAACGGAATTAACCTGAACATTTTTTTTCGTCTCTTTTTTCTTACGTGTGGAAACAGGCTCCTTTTCCGCTTTGTTCGTTTTTTGAACCACTGCTTTTTCAGTCTGTTTTTTTGACCGTTTTGCAGCCTTTGCTTTTTTTACAGCCGGTACGGGCAATCCTTTAACCTGCGAAGGCGGAGACGAAGGATCCAGATTAAGCTTTAACTGCTTCCAGGCTCGTTGTAAGTACAAATCCCCGGAGATACTATAATAGTATCCCTGTGCTACATTCGCGAGTACCGCATGGAGCAGTTCCTCATCTTTCCAATTACGCACTCTGCCTACTTTTACCGCATGGAAAATCGCATAATGATTAGTGCCGTACTTTCTGCTGTACAAAAGCAGTATATTTTCAAAAGCACCGTCGGCATAGCGATTCCAATATTTCATAGTATAGGCAAGTACTTTATCCTCGATACGGATTATGGATGAAGGAATGGTAATTGAAGCAACCTGTTCTTTTGTGAATACAATTTTTGAAAAATCGACAACGGAAGCCTTTTCTTTATGAAGTGCTCTCCGTGTTTTCTCTTGAGCATTTTTCCGATCCTGTTCTTCACGGTATTCCCGCACAGAAGAAAGCGTATCGGTGATATACATGCGGATAATATCGGCAGCTTGCCGCATATCGGCGGCATGGTATTTAAGCTTTTCGGCATACCGCGTATATTTTTCGGTAAAACTAATAGCGGCAAATCGATTCGGAGAAATAGCATTAATGACTTTTTCGCATACTTTAATAATCGTATATACCTTTGCACGCTTTAACGGAGCAATGGTTTCTGCAAAGAAAATGATAACCTTTTTGACTTGAACAACAGTCCGATCCGCGAGCTGAACAAGCGAATCGGTAAGCAAAATATGGAATCGATAATCTCGCTTTCGGTAATAGGTCATCAACTGTACCCGCATCTTACTATCAGGATATCGATGTATCAACTTTGTATTATAGAGCCCCAATGCCTCCGCTTGTCTATTCAAAGAACGAAATTCAAAATAGCGTTCAATGTCAGGGTCTTCTGTAAGACTGAGCTGAGGAAATTCTTGCTTTAATATATAAATATCCAGTTCGGTAAGTTGTCGCATACTATATAACGGAATCGATTATAATAAAAAAAAGGTTGCATCCCTAGTAGGAGGCAACCTTTTCCGTCACTCTCTAATGCTTAGCGCAACAGAGACATCACGCTTTGTGTCTGCTGGTTTGCTTGTGCAAGCATTGCCATACCGGACTGCGTCAGGATCTGGTTTCTGGTGAATTCTACCATCTCCTTAGCCATGTCGACATCACGTATGCGTGATTCCGAGGCTTGGAGGTTTTCCGCTGCAACATTGATACCGACAACACTCATCTCGAGTCTGTTCTGGTATGCACCGAGATCAGCCCGCTGTTTGTTGATCTTCTTGATGGCTTCATCAATGGTACCGATTGCACGGTTTGCTGTTTCAGGCGTATCGATTGTAAGAATCGATTCGTCACCAACGTCGCGAACACCGAGTGCTTTAGCGGTCATTGTACCGACATATGCACGTATGCGCTGATCCATGTTGGCACCGATATGGAACCACATAGAGGCGGTAACGGTGTTTTCTCCTGTTTCACGAGCGAAACGGCCGGTAAGCAGATTCATACCGTTGAACTGTGCGTGACTTGCAATCCGGTCAACTTCAGCAACAAGCTGAGATACTTCAACCTGGATGTACAAGCGGTCTTCGGCGCTGTAAATACCGTTCGAAGACTGAACGCTTAATTCACGGATGCGCTGCATAACATCAGTTGTTTCCTGCAAGAACGCTTCGGTAACTTGAATAAAAGAAATGCCGTCTTGAGCGTTGGCACTTGCTCTGTTCAAGCCGCGGATTTGGCTTCGCATTTTCTCGGAAACTGCTAAGCCGGAAGCATCATCCCCTGCACGATTGATGCGTAAACCGGATGAAAGTTTTTCTATGTTTTTCTGAGTGGAAACGTTGGTTTGACCAACTGTTCTCTGTGCAAACATAGCGCTCATGTTGTGATTAATGATCATATTGCTACTCCTTCGGCGATTTTTGACGAGTTTTTTACCTTACGGCGTCCGTCACGGCATCCCTGCCGATATGTCAATAATTATTTTCCAGATCCTCTGCTATCCGACACAGAAGAACGTAACACAATGAAGGGTGCACAACCTTTTCACTGTGCTTATTACATATATCGGAGTTATTGAAAAACACTTAAGGAGAAAAAATAAAAAATATGCAGGTTATCGGGATGTTATTTGTAAATCACCATATCGGAAAGCACTATCGATAAATAGTAAAAACTGATAAACTATTTGTTATTTATAACGGTAGTGAGTAAGTAAAGTAAGTAAAGTAAGTAAGGAATGTAATGACCCCACATACATTAGAAGTTTTAGAATTTTTTCGCATAGCGGAAATTATCGCAGGTTACTGCAAATCTGAGGAAGCACGAGAACGATGTCTACAAAAACGTCCGCTGCAAGATGCGGCGGAGATTACTGTGGCGAAGGAGCTGGGACGGGATATTCTTTCGTTTTTACAGGCTGATAAACCGCTACCGATTAAAAACCTCCCGCCGCTCGATTCCGTGTTAAAACAGCTCCATACCGCAGGCGTCTGCCTTACCGTAGAGGAACTCTACGCGGCAGGGCTTTTGGCGCTGCAAGTCGGTGAATTGAAGGCATGGGCTATAAAGCAAAAGCGGACGGACAGTACCGCGTGTACACTCATCGAATCGATACCGCCGCTTCCGCAAACCGAACAGGCGGTGTTTTCGTTTATCGACAAAAACGGAGCGCTGCGGGAGATCCCCTCGCTGACGGCAATCCGAAAAAAGATGCAGCGTATCGAAGCCGATATCGAAAAAACAATGCGGAGCTACTGCACCGACGAGTCTACCAAGGGAATGCTGCAAACGCCTGCACCCGTGCTGCGGAACGGCAGGCAGGTTATCGCTGTGCGTTCCAACTTTAAGGGGCGGATTAAGGGCATTATCCACGAATACTCCCAGTCGGGGCAAAGCTTCTACCTTGAACCTGAAAGCATTGTGCTGCGTAATAACGACTTGATGCGGGCGCAGGCGGAGTATGAACGGGAGCTGCACCGCCTGTTGGTGAGCATCAGCGCAAAGCTTGCGGAGGAAGCGGAGGCGCTGGAGCAAGCATACAGGCTCGTGTTAGAGCTGGACTGTGCCGCCGCCGCCGCCCGCTGGGCATATACGGAAAACGGTGTTTTTGTACCCGACACGGGGAACGCTCAATACTTTTATTTACAGGCAGCGCGGCACCCGCTGCTCGGCGCGGCGGCGGTTCCCATCGACCTAAAACTGGCGGCGGAAGATCGGATACTGATTATCACCGGGCCGAACACCGGCGGTAAAACAGTCAGTTTAAAAACCGCCGCCCTCTTTGTGCTGTTAAATCAAACAGGCTGGCCGGTACTCGCCGGAGAAGAAACGCGCCTGCCGGTGTTCCGCTACGTCGGCTGTGCTATTGGAGATGAGCAGTCGCTCGACCGCTCGCTTTCCACCTTTTCCGCCTATATGCGCACTGTCGGAGAGCTTTTGGCGGCGGCGGATGAAGAAAGCCTTATCCTCCTCGACGAACTCGGCAGCGGTACCGACCCTCAAGAGGGCGGCGCACTCGCCATGGCGATTTTGGATGAGCTGTTTGCCCGCTGCTCACGGGTCTTTGTAACGAGCCATCACGGTGTGCTAAAAAACTACGCGTACCGGAAAAGCGGCTGCGTAAATGCCTCCGTATCCTTTGACGAAGCGACATTGCGCCCTTCATACCGGATACTGATGGGCATACCCGGTGAAAGCCGCGCCGTCGATATTGCGGAAAAAAACGGATTAAGCCCTGACGTTATCCGCGCCGCGCGTGCGTATATGGCGGACAGTTCCGCCGATGCCGCCGCCCTCATCAAGGGGTTGATGGAAAAGCATGAGCAGCTTGCGGTATTTGAACGGGAAAAAGACGAGACGGAAAAAGCGTTGCGGGAAAAACAGCGCCGCTTCGATTTAAATGCGCTCAAGCTCCGTCAAAAGGAGCAAGTCCTCCGCTCGCAGGGGTATAAACGCTTGAACGATTTATTCGAGCAAAAACGCAACGAAATAGAAAACCTCGTGCGGGAAATTCAAGAGGGGGAGCTGACGCACGAAAAGACGAGTAAACTCAAGCAGTTCTTTGCCGATTTCGGACAAATGCTTGCGGAAGAGCAAACAGATATCCGCAATGAACAGGAGGAGCTTTCCGCCCTACAGCAGGCACTTCGAAATCGTGAACAGGAACAAGGGCACGGAAAATCTGCAAACGGTGTTCCTGTAGCCGGCGCCTCAATAAACGAAGCGCTTGCAGAAGGCATGGAAGTGCTTATCCCTCACCTACACCGGCGAGGCGTCATTATCCGGAAAGAAAAAAAGAACTGGCTGGTGGCGGTCGATACCGTTAAAATGACATTCCCTGCCGACAAACTCGAACCGGTCAACTTGTCCGGCACCGCACCCTTACGCACGCCGCAGGTTGTGGTAGAAGCGGAGCTGCATAAGGAAAGCCGCCCGGAACTTGAACTGCGCTTACTGGGAATGCGGCTGGACGAAGCGGAAAAGCACCTGCAAAATCAACTCGATCTTGCTTTGATGCATAATATGCAGGAATTTTCAATTGTACATGGGAAAGGAAACGGCGTGTTGCAAACAATGGTTCAAGAAAAACTCGCCGCAGCTCCGTATGTCGCGGAATTTTTCTTTGCCCGCCCCGAACACGGCGGTACCGGCAAGACTATTGTACGCCTACGGTAGTGTGCAGCGCATCTGCGGCGTTTTGTTAATTTACAATACGGAAGATGTATAGCCCATGATAGCTGCGGAAGCTACGCCTTCTTTTTTCCTTTGCTGAGGGCGGCCACCCATTCCTCTTTACGTGCCGGACGCATGATACGGATGCCGTCCATCGCAGTACGGATGGCTTCCGAAAAAGCAGTTTTTGCAGATCTGTCAATAACACGTACAACGGGAAAACGAGGATCCTCCGAATTATTGTCGATTACTTGTGCAACGGTATTATTTGAAAGATACACAAAGCTGCCGATCGGGAAAAACGACAGCGCATTCAAGAGCGCTTTGAGTACCTCTTCATCATATTGCGAAGGTTCCCGGCGCAAAACATTCAATAACCCCGTTGCAGGATCATCAGCTTTCTTATACTTGCGCTCCCCGGTCATCGCTTCATAAGAACAGACAACCGCCAGAATCTTTCCGTAAAGAGAAATTTTTTCACCGGTCAGCTTTTGAGGGTATCCCGTACCGTTTTCCCGCTCGTGATGATCAAGCGTACCGAGGCAAACCGGCAGCGGAAATTTGGCTTTCTTTAATATTTTACAGGAAAGCACCGGATGCACATGGAGATACTTTTTTTCCTCATCTGACAGTTCGGCTGCTCTGGAATAAATATCTTCGGAAATATGAATAAGGCCTATCTCATGCAGCAAAGCAGTGGTTGCCAATTCTACCAGCTGATGATTTTGCATTTTAAGTTCCATACCGACTACGATAGCAAAAACTGTCGACCGAATCGAATGGGTAACAAGAAAATTATCTACGTTATACGGCATAATCGATTGCAAAATAAGTACTGCCTGCCGGTTTTCTTGTACAAAAGTACAGAATTCCTTCATTTTGGCAATGACACTTTCGGTATTGAGCGCCTGCCTATTACGATAGGCTCCATACACTTCGTCAGCAAAGGCATAGAATCTTTGATAGGTCTTTTCTACTAACTCGCCCGAAAGTTTTGGTTCGGTTAGGACTTGACCTGTGCCGGCCACATCATTTTTTTCTTCGCCCTCATTTTCTTTTTTTTGAGGATTCGCTTCGGTGACGGTTCCTTTTGTATAGAGAAGCGTAAACTGCCATTCGGAAAGAAGTCTTTTTAATTCATCCGTAAAACAACTTTCTCTTGTAAATAACAAAAACTTTTTATCAATGTACACATCCTCCGTAAAATATACGGGGGTTTTCAGCTCTAAAAGTTTCAATGTATTCACTTAAATACGCTCCTGTAGTACACTGAAAGTGTAATCAAAAGATTTACACTATCTATTTATAGATTATAGGAGATTTTGAATGAAATTAAAAGTGCTTATTATTATCTTTAATGCCGTTCTGTTAACTATCTTCTTTACAGTGCTTTCTTTTTCATTCTTTACCGCCGGTACTGAATTTATCGGCAGCTTTTTCAAAAACTACTGGATATTCGTCCTTTTTTTTATGATTCTCTTTCTGGGAATGAATATATTCTTTATCAGCAACTGGAAACTCATAACAACTCTTGAAGCTGAAGATTGGCCCGCACTTTCACTCTATTTAGAGACGGAAATTTTTGAAAAACATCATCTTACTGCTAAAAAAGTACGGATACTGTGTGAAATCAGTATTTTATTGGGCGATTTTGAAATATTAAAACGGCTTGAACGTGTACTCGAAGAATATAAACCTGAATATATTAGAACTTTTGCTTCCCGTTTTGCGGCAGCCAAACTGCTTTCAAACGATTATCAAGGACTTGCCGATTTTATGACTCGTATTGCCGAACAGCCTCATAAAACCTCCCCGTGGATATCGTTTTATGAGGCATTCTCGGCACAGATGCTAAAACGCTACCGCGAGGCAGCAGAGAAATTCTCACACCTGCTGGAAACCGAACAAGAACCGTTTGTTCGATTACTCGGCGTTTATTTTATGGCATGCGGATTATATCATTACATTGATGTGCACAAAGACGAGGCAGATAAAAGGATCGAAGAAGAAAAACGAAAATTAAAAAAACATTCATTGCAGTACTGGAAAAAACATGCGCAAAAAGAAAAACAAAATATTCATGTACTCGTCCTCACAAAAGCAATCGATGATGCACTGATATGGCTTTTTAAAGAAGATGAACTATCGGGGCAAACATCTCAGACGGTTTCTTAACAGCTTGATATATTTGCCCGTCCCTGTATAACTGCTCAACCGCGGAGCATTTTTTTAACGGAGCCGAAAACACCGCGGGTAATTTCCCGTCCGACTGAGCGGGTGATACTGTCAACCAAAATTCTTCCCAATCTATCAGTGGTGCTTTGATTTTTCCGTTTCGCAGCTTCTTCCAGCCTTAACTTTGCCGCTTCTGCCCTTGCTTTGGCGTTTTCGGCTCGTATAAGCGCCGCTTCTTCTTTTGCCTTTGCTGCGTTTTCTTTTGCAAGCTGTTTTTCTTCGGCTTGGCGCGTTGCGGCTTCGGCTTGTTCGCTAAACTGTTTGGTAAGAATCTCATAAGCGGATTCCCGATCGACCGGATCCTTGTATTTGTATAAAAGAGGAGACTCTTCTACCAACGCTGTGATTTTAGCACTGTCGATTACGCCCATTTTACTGTGAGGAGGAACAATCATTGTCCGCTGCGTTATGGAAGGGCTGCCGTCCTGCTGCAAAACGGAAACGAGGGCTTCGCCGGTTTTAAGCTGCGTGATAACTTGAGCGGTGTCGAATGCAGGATTGACGCGGAAGGTCTCGGCTGCAAGGCGTATGGCTTTTGCATCCTTAGGGGTAAACGCCCTCAACGCATGTTGAATCTTATTTCCCAGCTGACCGAGGATGTCTTCGGGAATATCGGCGGGATTTTGAGTAACGAAAAAAACCGCAACGCCCTTCGACCGGATTAAACGCATGATTTGTTCAATCTTTTGAAGCAATATCTTTGAGCCGTTATCAAACAACAAGTGAGCTTCATCAAAGAAAAAAACGATTTTCGGTTTTTCCGCATCGCCGATTTCCGGGAGGTTTTCGTAAAGTTCGGATAAGAACCATAGCAAAAAGGTTGAATACAGCATGGGCTTTTGGTACAGTTTGACGGCATTTAATATATTGATATAACCTCGTCCGTCCGATGTTTGCTTAAAAAAATCATTGAGGTCTAAAGCCGGTTCTCCGAAAAAATTATCGGCTCCTTCATTTTCGAGCGTTAAAAGATTCCGCTGAATTGCCCCTACCGAGGTGTCGGAGATATTACCGTATTTTAATTTTAAATCCTGCTTATTTTCACTGACATAATGGAGCATCGCTTTAAGATCCTTTAAATCCAAAAGCAATAGCCCGTCCTCATCCGCGACACGAAACGCGATATTCAATACGCCGGTTTGCACTTCGTTAAGGTCTAAAAGGCGCGAAAGCAACAGCGGCCCCATTTCGGAAATCGTAGTGCGTATGGGATGTCCCGTTTCTTGTAAGATACTCCACATCCGCACGGGATAATTTTTAAATTCAAAGTTTGAAATATGTAAGAGACTGAGCCGTTCTTGCAGTTTAACGCTCGATTCGCCTTTTTCGGCAAAACCGCACAGGTCGCCTTTCACATCCGGTAAAAACACCGGCACGCCTAAATCGCTGAATGCTTCCGCAATTACTTTGAGCGTAACGGTCTTTCCGGTACCGGTAGCCCCCGTAATAAGTCCGTGTCTATTCGCCCTCATCGGTAAAAGTTCAACCGCAGTTTCGCCGCGGCCTAAAAAAATTGCTTCGTTCATAATGCTTCCTTATAATCGTAATATAGAAAAAGAATCGGGACTTCTTCATAACCTTAGTTTTAGAGATTTCCTTAAAATTTAATCAGCCTGTAAAATTTTTTAGCGAAAAATACAAGAAAGGTCAATGCCGGCGGGTTTGTTCAAGTCTATAAACAAGAATCTTGATGCAGTTCAAAGAAGAAAAGTATAAGGATTTTTACTACAAGAAGTTTAATCCACCGGTATTGAAATGCTTATTTCCTTATATTATCATAAGTCAAAGGCTATAAAATGGGTTTCAGAAAATTTACAAGATTAATATTACTTATTTCTTTTTGTATACATTTATCTGCATGTATATTACCTAAACCGCCATTAATAAATTTTATTTCAATAGAGGGTAATGATATTATCATTGAATATAATGTAAAAAAAATAGGCAATAAAATCACTCGTTTACAGACAGAGTCAATAAATGATATGCAGCGAGTAGAAATACCATTTGAAATTTTAAAATATAGTATAAGTCCACAGAATAAAAATAAAATACTAGTAACTGTGTCTAAGTATTCTGATAAATTTCAAGGTTCATTTAATATTTTTATAGGCTTTCAAAATCGTAGATTTGATAGAATTACGGTGTTTGTTAAAATAGATAAAAAAGATTGCACAATTACAGTTATAGATGAGTATAGTTTTTGGTTCCTATAACGCTTTCATAAGCTCCCTAGCCTATTGTACTGAGATATTGGTTGCATAGCCGTACAAAAATATTTTGTCTACGTTCGCTTAACTCGTTTAAAGAGTTCTTCGCGGGTAAGCACAATCCAGATTGGGCGGCCGTGCGGACAGATGGGTTCCGGAAGTTCAAAGGCTTGCGCCGCAATGTGCTGCTGGGTTACGGGGTCGAGGATGGCATGATCCTTGCAGGCAGCACGGCAGGCGGCTGAGGCTAAAATCTGATAGAGGATATCATCGGCATTTTTACGGACGCCCGTGATGTCGCGGATAAGATCGCGCTCCGTGCCTGTCCACCGTGCCGGTACGGCGGTTACCTGCCATACGCCCGCACCTTCATCGGAGAGGGCAAAGCCCGCCTTACACAGCAGCTCCTGATGTTTTTTGATAAACGCATCGTCTTCTTCCGATGAAGTGATAATGCGGTAGGGGATTAACAGCTCCTGTACGCCGCCGATATTATGCCGCAGCTGCTCAAAGATAATCCGCTCGTGGGCAGCATGTTGGTCAATTAAATACAGCGCCTCGTTTTTTTCTACTGCGATAAAGGTACCGGCGACCTGTCCGAGCAGCTTAAAATCAGCCGGAGGAAGATCCGGCGGCGGCTGTAGATACGCTGCCGTACCCGTAGCCGCAGGCGGTGGAATAATGCGTTCCCCTACTGAATAAGGAACTGCTGCTGTCGCCGCTATTTGGCGGAATGCGCTGCCATATCCGCTTTGTGCAGAACCGTACTCCGCTTGAGTGCCGGACACCTCGTAGTTGTATCCGTCAGGCAGTACACCGGTATCGTTTCCGTACTCCTTTCCATATCGGTCATACTCATCGGCTGCTGTACCGACGGCTGAGTTACCGCTTTTACCGTCTCCATGCTGACCGGCTGCCGTGCCGGAGTGCGATGACTGTGGGTATGCTCCTGCCGGGGAACCGTGCTGAAAATCCAGAGGGCGGGTAAGGCTGGGGTCATACTTTTCTTTTAAGAGACTTGCAACGGTATGCTGCCGGTAAAAGGAGCCGACGGCGCTGCTGACGGCGTGGTGGATAGCGCCGTAATCCTGAAAGCGTGCTTCTTTTTTTGCGGGGTGAATGTTAAAGTCCACACGGGAAGGCTCTACCGTTAAAAATAAAAACGCAACGGGATGTCCGCCGTTGGGGAAATAGCCTTCGCTGCCGTACTCGATTGCCTGCGTAAGTCCAAACTCGGTAATCCTTCTACCGTTGACAAATACCATGATAGCGCGTTTATCGCTTCGGACAACATCCGGGCTGCCGAGCACAATACGGAACGAGAAATGCTCACCGCTTCCTTCAATTTCAAAAAAGAGCGCTTCGGGTTCTTTAAACGAAAAAGCGGCGAGGCAACGTTCCCGCAGCGACTCTGTAGGAGGAAGCAGAAAGCGAAGCTCGCCATCCGTGATAAAGCGCATTTCGGTACGGTAATGCGGCAGAGCTTTGTCGAGAAAGATTATTCTACACAGCGCAGTCTCGGCAGCCGCCCGCTTTAAAAACTGCTTGCGGGCAGGAAAGTTTTCAAAGAGGTTTTCTACCTGCACCACAGTACCGGCATTTAGACGCGCCGGAAGTATCCTCCCTAGCTGCAATTTCCATGCGGCGGGGCCGTTTCGCGTCGAGATAATCTCCAGATCACTGACCGCTTTAATAGAAGAAAGCGCTTCGCCGCGGAAACCGAGGCTGTGCAGGGAGAGCAAATCTTCCGCGGTGGATATCTTGCTCGTCGTATGGGTATCCGTACAGATTGCAAGGTCTTCGCGGCTCATTCCGCAACCGTTATCCGTCACCCGAATGCGGTCGATACCGCCGCCTGCAATTTCCACTTGCACCTTTGAAGCGCCTGCATCGATTGCATTATCTAAAAGCTCGCGGATAACGGCTGCAGGGCGATCAATAACCTCGCCGGCCGCAATTTTCCGTGCCGTTTCCGCATCAAGCGCTTTTATCGGCTTGTACACCGCGGCGGAATCGACAGCCGTATCAGTATAAAAAGAAACTTGAGATATTTCAGGTGATTGAGACGAGGTATCCATTGCTATATATCATCAGCTGAAAATAGCTCCAGCTCAGGTTTATCCTGCGATTGCACCGGCTGATTCATCAATATCTGCACCTTACTTTCTATTTTATCAATGTCTTTTTCCAAGGTTTTAGCAAGCTTGATTCCTTCTTCAAAAGCCGCAAGAGCTTCTTCCAACGGAAGATCGGCACTCTTGATTTTTTCGCTGATTTCTTCAAGACGCGTTAACCGTTCTTCAAATTTTTTCAACGTCTTCTCCTTCTCTATTCGAGACAACCGGACTGCTTTTAAACACCCCCACGAATAAACGGCGGTGATGATGGCATATATAGTTAGCGCTAACAGTAATAGTTCTTGAACATGAAGTGTGTTTATATAGTATATGTTTATTACAATATACTATATAACCCTCTATATATCAACATTATCAAATCTTCTTATTTTTTTAAAGTGTATCATGAATCAATATTTTTATCACTCCCTCACCTTTTACTTTGAAAACGATGTTATGTATTATTTCATTTTATGGATGGATAATATCCATATTTCCAAATCCAAAAATCAGCTCATTTTCTTTTATAACACAACATAAATCAAACTTTGTTATAAGCCGAAATGATATTTCACCATTTTTAAATATTTTCCAATCAGATCTTTTCTTACAAGCTTTTTTATATTGATTATATTCTTCATTTGAAATTTTTATTGTATAGTAAAAAGGTAATTGTTGAATCCTAATTGGAATTCCATTTGAATATTATTTTTCAATAACCTCAATAGGTTTATCTTTAATTTGAATATCCGTTTCATGAGTAAAAAGCCATTTTATAAAATTTATATTTTTACAATCAGCAATATTTAATGTGTCCTGTAAATAATATTTACTATAAAAATCAGAATAATTATAACAATCATATATGATTCTCAATTCATTTAAAATATCACATCTATAGAACTTTCCAGACTGAGACTCATACATCCAATAATTATTTTGAATTTCATATTTCTTTCCTGTCAGTAGATACTCAACTTTATATTCACCATCTATAATACAAGCTTTTTCAACATTATTTATAGAAATAGGTTTTGACTTTTTAATTTTTCTATCCATCGATATTAAAGCATTATAGAGATCTTTATTTAAAATTGCTGACTCATCATGCGATTTCGGAATCCATCCTTTATACAGTAGAATACTATTAGAATTATTTTCTAGTAAAATGAAAATATCCATCTCTCGTTCATCATGAGCAAAGATATTTTGCAATAAAAATAGTAAGATATACAAAATACATATTCTTTTATTTTTCATATTCCCCTCAGAATTACTGCCTCCAGAAGGCAGTCCATATAACTAACGTTTTAAACCGCAACGCAGCTGAACCGTTTTTCCGGCTTTGAAAACGGTGTTGAAAAAAATATTTCTTATTGAAATATTATATTCAGTTTTCTTTTATCAAACAGCTTCTTCTACCTAAACCAGAAAGTTCAATGTCATTTTCTAATATTTTTATTAATGCATGAAAAATTCATCAGCGAAAGCACATTCCTCAAATTTTGATTTCACTACTTCTTTTTTATCAACTAACTTTGGTATATTTATAATTGTATTTTCATTTCTTAAAAACCAACAACAGACATCCTTCATAGATAAATGATAATGGAATAACTATACCCGTTTTAAACCATAAAATAGTATCCATATTGTTATATCCAAAAAAACCAATTATATATTCATTTGCATTGAATATTTTAAATAAATAACTTATAAAAAACATCACAATCGGAATAATAAAGAAAGAAGTATAAATTATTATTAAAAATTCTTTCTTTTTAATTTTAAGATGATTTAATTCTATAATTATTAAATTAAATACAAAAGCAAAAAACGATATTAAAATTAATACAATTGGTTTATAAAGCAAAAAATAAAAAGGGGAAATTAAAAATACAATACCGGCAGGACCTGCTATATGTGCAGCCATAATTAAAAATAACATAATTAAAAAGAATATAAAAAATATAAGTAAATTAAAAATCATAGAAAATATTTTTGTAATTACTTGAGACATATAACCCCATACAATAAACAATAAAGGTGTAAGAATAAATGTTATTTTTTTAAACCTAATCCAATCCCATGTATTAGTTAAAAATGGATTTACTTCTAACAACCATATTCCCCATGATATAAATGCAAATATACAAAGCAAGAATAGTGCATTTCTTTTTTTCAACATTTTAAAATTACCAAAATTTCCTTTACTCAAGCGGAAAAGCCGTTTTTTCTCAATCAAGCACAGTGTGCTGTTATGTAGAACACTATTTTAAACTATAGGCAGCCTGTCTGCCCGTTGATTTTAAAAACTGTCTTAGGCGAAAAATATCTTTTCGTGAAATATTATATTCACTTTCTTTTTTTCTTAAAAAGGGCGTTTTATATTTCTAGAAGTACCTTTTCTAGGTTAATATTTTAACTGATGAACGTCAAGACCTGCTATAGCCTTACCTCATCATAAAGCTCTGGTTCTTTTTTAATCAATTCCTGACTCGGCTAAAAATATTTAATGTATTTATCATCTTCTAGTTCTCATCAATGATTTTTGCATCAACAAGGTGCATTATATCGGTTTCTGTTCTGATTCCGTTAAATACAGGTTTGTTTTTCTTAATATCAAATACTGTATAACAAACAGTCCAATTATGACCAAACAGTCCGTTACGCAAGGAATCCCTAAAAGGACTGATACAAAACGGTGCCAGAAAATAATCATCAGATAGCAGCACTAAAGGTCCGGCCGCTCGCTCGTATCTTTGCTTAAATGTACATTGAATATCTTCAAATGTATTTAAATCCGTTATAACACAGCTTTTACTATCGCTTCTAAAAGATTTCATATTCTCTGTTTGTGTAGCAGATGCACCCTGCCGTATTATTTTATTTTTATGACGACTATTAGGATAAGACCAGCCGATATCAATTTCATTTTTTCGGATATTTCCTGTTGAGCGGTCAATTACAAAATTTCCCGAATCACCGACAAATCCTCCGTCCATATAAAAATAAACAGTATCATCATCAGCTTGAACGCTTGTAATAAATCGGGACTCATATCGTTCTTCGGATTTTTTGAGAATATCTTCAATTTCATACAGTTTTTTTATTCGTTTTGTTCGAGAATCATATTCATATAGAATATGAGGTTCCCTGTTTTTCTCACACCGTTCACACCAGAATATAGTATTTTCAGTAAAAGTACATAAGTGATATATTTCCCATTCAAAATCAAATAAAATAGCTTCTTCATTGTTAATATAATTAAGCCTTATTACACGATATAAATTATCATTTTTTTCAGCAAATAAAACTGTATCCTTATTTTCTCTGTCAAATCTTATTCCTAAAATATTGCGTTTCTTTAAACAGTCTAAGTCAATTAACAACTGCTCTCCATTATAAATTGAATATGTCGCTTTTTCTCCATACCCCTTTTGAAACAAATAAACCAGTAAAATATTTTCAGTTTCTTTCCTTGGTTCAGCACATGCAATATCTATAAATAAATTTAATAAAAGTAAAGAGTAAATTATTTTTTTTAGAAATTTTATTCTCATTTATTTTCCCCAAATGCCCCAGTGAGGTGTACGCATAACGTTCGCTTAACTTGCATTCGCGATCTATCTGCAATATCAGATTAAAGCAAGTGTTTGATTTTGTCAATTTCTTTAATCTTTAATATGATTTTTTACAAATAGTTC
Source organism: Treponema sp. OMZ 857 (assembly GCF_024181085.1). NCBI lineage: Bacteria > Pseudomonadati > Spirochaetota > Spirochaetia > Treponematales > Treponemataceae > Treponema > Treponema sp. OMZ 857. The sequence goes on along the minus strand of NZ_CP051147.1, from coordinate 405,518 downwards.
GTACGTATCAGTATTGTAGCCCTCGTAATTATTATCCCGTAATTCTTTTATATATTTTTGAGTTATATCAAAAAGGCTCGGTCTAAATACATCTTGTATTCCATTTTTCTTCAAAGATTCGTTACACTTAGCAGAACCATAAAATCTTTCAATGCTTGGTATTTTTTATTTTTATAATTTTCTAAATTATATTTCCCTTGTTCAATTATCTTCCCATTATTTACCTTTATTAAGATGTATTCTTCAAATTCTGAAAGATACCCACCATGAATATAATTTATCATATCACCTTGAGGTATAGCTAAGATATTCTTCTTATACATAATATTTTAACCTTCTGTAAATGAGGTAATATTAAAAACAAAATCCTTTATTTTATATACTCCTTCTTTTTTTACTAAATGGAATATATGATTTTCTTCTGTCTTTATAGTGTTTCCCGCAAATTTTCCTTCTCCAATCTTCTTATATTCCTGTAAAGCTTTTTGGCCGAATTTTTTCAATTCTTCTTCACTTATACAAATATCATCATAATATTTGAAATACACCTTTTTTGTAAGCTCCATACCATGGTCTGCATAAAACCAATGCGTAGCCCCTGCTTTTACGATACAAGTGCATTCCTTATCAGTGATTGAAACTATTGAGGTATCTTTTATCTTTATACTTTTACTTGTATTAAGGAATCTATCCGGTTGCTGAGATGCTTTTGTATATAAATTCAAAATGATATTCTGCCAAATTTCATCTTCTAAAAATATTTTATGAAATATTTCTGTTAATTCATCGCTTGGTTTATAATCAAAATCAAATATATTAAAATAGTATTCCTCTTCCAATACTTTTATTGTTTCATAAAATAATTTTATCTGATCTTCAACAGTAGGATTTTCCACATCTAATATTTTTAGAGATTCATAAAATGGTTTAAAATATTCTTTCACTTCAGGATTTTTTAAATCTAATCTTTCTCTTGCTTCTTCAAAGGTTAGCAATTCTTCTCTTGCAGAATTTTCTATATCTGTTGCTACAGCAGTAGAATCTTTATTTTCATTTTTTTTACATGAGATAAACAAAAATAATAGAACAGAAAATAATATAATTCTACTTAAACTTTTCATTTTTCCTCCACGGCAAACCAGCGACCTGTCGCCACAACATTGTTTTAAACCGCAATAGGCTTGTCCCGTTGTCGGCTTTGAAAACGGTGTTATGTGGTTTTATTTCAATTTTTGCACTAATTTATCAGGAAGTTTTATCATTCCTTTTGAAACATTATGGATAACTTTGTAGAATTGTTTACCATCAAACCAATATATTGTATCTGTAATGCTTCCCGGACATTGTTGATACATATAATTTACTAATCCAATCAGTTGTACAATATCATTATTCAAAGTTTCTTTATTTATATTTTTTAGAATTATTCCATATCTGTTTGGAATAGCTACAAAGGCACCATATTCGGAAAGAGCCTTATATTTTTTATTTAAATCATAAATAGAAGAAGTAATAAAAATATTTGTATTGGAAAGCATTATAGAAACCGAAAAAGTATCTGATATTTTATATACTTCAAATTTTTCAGTATTATTTTTAAGTGTATTTTCTTTTGCAATTTTTAAGATTTCTTTTTCACTGATTGACCATTTTTCTACATATTCATTTGACAAGGCTTTTACTGCACTGGGAAAATCTATAACAACAACACCGATATAGTCATCCATCGAGCAATCTGTTATTGAAGATTTTGAAATCTGTTTTTTATAATCAATCGGATATAGGCGAATTTTCAGATATTCTTTACCCGTTTCTATTTTTTCTAATTTAGGAAGAATTTCTTTTTCTTCTGCTCTTCCGTTTTTGACTTGAGAAAAATGGTCTTTAATGATACTTTCCCATTGTGATTTATCATTTTGTACACAGATATTATATAAATTTGTCAATCCGACTTCTGTATCAACATCAAAATAATCATTCTTTTCTTTGATAATAAAATACTGTTCATTGAAGTGTTCTTCATAATTTTGTATATGGATTTCTTTTAATTCTTTTTTTACAATATTTAAAAAAATAGTATAATCTTTAGTAGATTGAGCAGCTATTGAAAACAAAACAAATGAATACATTATCACTACCAATAATCTTTTTTTCATCCTTTCTCCCTTCGCCCCAGTGGGGACATCCATCTAACATCCGCTTAACCCGCAAACGGGCTTGCCCCATTTGTCGGCGTTAAAGCGGGTGTTAGATGTCTTTTATTTATTTTCCTATGATAATCTATAACACATAAAAGTTCTATCCTTTGTCCCAAAATTTATCTTCTGCCGATTGTTGTTCGGCAAAAGTCCATACTTCTTGTATCTTGCCATTTTCTATTTTGAATAGATCAATACCCAGATCATTGAGCTTATCAGCTCCTCTCTCCGCTACGGAAACAACACTTGCAGCAACAAAACACTCGTTACTTGCAGCCCAATTGGTAATAACTTTAAATGTGCCGCCGCTCCTTTTTTCGAATTCTCCTAGACGCTCACCCAACTCCTGTTTCCCTATAATCGTACCTGAAAGCGAACTTTCGCCTCCCATGTGCCATACAACAGTATCGGACATTGTTGCAAAAGCTCCCGCAAAATCGCCCTTTTCCAGTGCATCTCGATAAGCATCAAAGACCTTCATTACTTCATGTTTCATAACATTCCTCCAGTAAATATTTAGAAGTTTCTCACTTCTCTAAGTATCATTATAGTCTTTAGTCTTGATTTTGTAAGTACGAACATTTATAATACATAGTATCAAATATAATACTTTAGAGGGTTTTTATAATGTTGATGTATGATAAGTGTCCCTTCGCTACTACTCAAAGAGTATTGCAAGGAAAATGGGCGATTATAATTTTGTATCATCTGAGTACGGGCACAAAAAGGTTTAATCAACTCGAAAGATTAATGCCTACAACAACTCGAACTGTTTTAACAAGACAGCTCCGTCAGCTTGAAAAAGATAAACTAATCGACCGCAAAGTCTTTGCCGAAGTCCCGCCTCATGTTGAATACTCTTTGAGTAAATTGGGAACTCAGTTTCGAAAAGTGTTAGACGAGATTGAGCTCTTTGGTTTAAATTATATCGCCGAATTAAATAAAATGCAAAAAGGAAAAAGCAGTTGAGTTTCCATCAATATTTTACTTTTTTATACTGAAATCTATTTGTGGAATAATTTTCAATTCAGAGGAGACCGCAACCGACAAATGAGACTTTTAATTTACGGTGCAGGCGTAATCGGCGGTTTGTATGCCAACGCGTTCGCCGAAGCAGGCTGTGACACGACAGTGTACGCAAGAGGAAAAAAACTCGAAACATTGAAAACGCGCGGCTTGCTGTATGAAAAAAACGGCAAACAGTATAAAGCAAAGGTTAAAGTTATCGGTGCATTGCAAAACGATGATATCTATGATTTTATCTTTTTAACGGTAAAAGAAAATCAAGTGCATACGGCGCTCGAAGAACTCCGGCCGAATGGCAGCCCGAATATCGTTACGATGGTCAATACGCTTGAACCTTATGCCGATTGGGAGAGTCTGTGTGGCAAAGGGCGCATTATCCCTGCGTTCCCGGGGGCGGGCGGCAGCTATGAAGACGGCGTGCTGAAAGCGGACTTTACACCGCCTCTTATTCAGGCTACGACATTTGCCGAAATCGGCGGGAAGATGTCGGAGCGGTTGAAAAAACTCGCAGCCGTTTTTAAGACGGCGGGCGTGCCGTACCGAATCGTAAAAGACATGCACGTCTGGCAACTGTGTCACTTGGCGCTGGTTGTCCCGATTGCCGATGCGTATTATAAAGCCGAAAATCCGGAAGCGGTTTGGAAAGAAGCGGGCATTATGAATGATACGGCACGGCAAATAAAAAACAATTTTCAAAAATTGTACCGTTCGGGAGTAAAACTTTCGCCGCCGAAAATGCACCTTTTGAGACTGCTGCCGGCTCCGGTCCTGCAAGCCATTTTTACTCAAGTTTTTAAAAGCCGCTTCGGAAATTTATTTATGTACCGGCACTCGATGAAAGCGCCCGACGAAATGCGATCTCTGCACACACAGTTGTATCAATACCTTGCCGGAATCCCGACGAACAATAATCAGCGTGGGATGAGACTCATCTGTATCGGCGACAGCTTAACATTCGGTAATGTCGGCTATTCGTATATTCATTTTTTAAACAAAAAAATTCATGCCGTAAACAAAGGAAAAAACGGCGACACGCTTAGAGGCGCTTACGGCCGGCTCAAAAAAATAATCGATAAGCCCCGACACGGGGGCGATACATTCATCCTCGGAATCGGTACAAACGATATTCTGCTGCCGTATTTAAAACCCCTTTCTTTATTTTGGTTTTTGACAATGAATCTGCGCTGCAAAATAAAACGGTGCATAGAAAACGACGATATCTTTGAACGCGAATACGACAGACTTTTGCACTTATGCTCCGAAAAAAATAAACGCGTAATCGTTTTCGGAATGCCGTTTATTAACTTAAAAAATTTTCTGCACGAAAAGACGGTACAAAGAAACGCCATTATCAAACGATTGGTGCAAAAATATAATTATTCTTTCATCGATATATACGAACTGCAAAAAGAAATGCTTCCACCCGACAAGCGCACCTATACGTGGAAACACGGTTTTGCGTTCAGGCTTATAGATGCCGTCATAATGACGCTGTTGCCGTTTTGTAAAGACATGTTCGCAAAAGCACGAGGTTTGAACACAAGCGTAGACGGCGTTCATTTTAATTCGGCATCGGCAAAGATTCTGGCTGCGGAAATAGAAAAAGCCGCATTGCGATAGAGCCCGCAAAAGCCGCCGATTCGCCGCCGCGTTTATTTGCCGTATTTTCTTTCTATCGCGGAAAGAGTGTCGACCCGTTCCGTGTAGACGCCGCCTTCAAAGCGGGCATCAAGGAAGGCATCGACAATCATTTTTGCTTCTTCGGGCCCGACGATACATACGCCCATGGCGATTGCGTTTATGTCGCTGTGTTCAACGGCGAGCTTTGCCGTACACGGTTCGCTGCACGCCGCAGCCCTCACTCCGGGCACTTTGTTTGCGGCGAGAGAAATGCCGACACCCGATCCGCACACCATAATACCCTTTTCAACTTCGTGCGATTTAATCGCTTCTGCAACCTTTAAGCCGAATTCGGCATAGTTTACCGAAACCTTTGAATCCGCCGCACCATAATCGACGCATTCATATCCTTTATTGCGAACGTGCTCCATTAAAATATGTTTTAATGCAACTCCCGAATGATCGCTTCCAAATCCGATTTTCATATATACCCCTTGTTGTATAAAAAATTATTAAAACTTCATATCGAAGTACGATACTATAATAACACATTGATAATTAAAAAAACAGGTCGCCGCTCCGGAATGTTCGGCAATCGGTTTTACGGAATTCGAATTATTGAGAGGAAAGTTTCTTTACGTTTAATGTTGCAATAAGCGACTGTAATTTAATTTTGCAGCCGTTCGCAGTAAACGCGGTAAACCGCAGCGCTTTCATTACATAATTCATCTCTTCCTTATTTGACATCTTTACCGCGTGTTTTAAATTAATTGGCACGAATATTGCAAAGTAAAATTTGTTTATGATTATACTTGCGTGCTTGGTGGTCTGTACACCTAACATTGTTTTAAACTGCAACGCAGCTTGTCTGCGTTGTCAGCGTTGAAGCGGATGTTAGACGCTATTTGGTCTTATCACCGAACAAAACACGAACAAAATCTCTTTTTGAATACAAAATCCTTACAATTCTTATAACTTCGTCTTCAATTCTATAAAATATTGAATAATTATTTGCAAGCACAAACTTATAATCGGTAGGAAATGAAACATATTTTTCCACAGGAATCCCTCCATTTGGAGAGAACGTCAAATTTTCATAACTTTCTATAATTTTTGAAATGGTATTATGTGCTGCTATGGGATTTTGAAGTTCATTCTCGATATAATTTTTAATTTCAAGTAAGTCTGCTGCCGCTTGCGGAGCAATTTTTATCTCAAACATTAAAGTCCTGCCATTTTTCTGACCTGTGTTGTGTCCAGCCACCCGTTTTGCAAAGCAGATTCTTCACCTTTCTGCAATTCAGAAAAAAGAGTTTTCGTAGCCGTCAATTTTTCGTAATCTCTTATAGAAATCACCGCATAACATCCCCTGCCATTTCTAGTAAGAAAAACCGGCGATTCATCAGCAACATCCTGCAAAACTTCATTATAATTACGCAAATCGGAAACAGGTTTTATAGTAATCATACATACCTCTAATATTCGTAATATTTTACGAAATAATTATCTTAAAATACTTATAAACTGTCAAGTGGATTAAACATTCATATCAGGAATTTCGTATTATAAGCTTTTGCAGATAAAATGCAGTGACCCCATTGCTATACGTAACAAAAAAACAAAGCTTTTAATCGTAAAATGGCTTTATATCTTCAAGCGTAGAGCTGTTTCGATGATTTAGAACATAAATTTCATAGGTTTTTATTTATAATGTGGAATCCCTGACTCTCATATATTTTACTAATTGTGAATAAAAGGCTCTCCATGACCGTCCGAAGGACTTATATTTCGTTAATTTCCTTAATAAGTTTTAAGATTCTTAGATAAAAGTTTGTTTTTCTTACTTAATTAGTCAGTATGATAAAACATCGCTCTACTCAAAGAGCCTAAGCTATTAATTTGGGTTTTAAGCTTTAATTTACAAAAATATACACCATTTTTCAAAGTTACAGTTTATCGTGCCGTAAGGCATCGGTCTAACATCCGCTTAACCTGCATTTGTGCCTTTGCTGTCGCGTGTAGCGACAGCAAAGCTGGCGCGAAAGTTGCATAAAAAGGGAATTGCGCTAGCAATTACCGCCCAAGCAACTTTCGTGACAAAACAAATGTCAGGTTGAAGCGGGTGTTAGGCATTATTATTTATATCCACTGAGTTCCATTATCTGGGATAAATATTTCCAATAATTTTCTGCACTCTTTTTATACTTTTTAATATTTCTCTCATCTAATTTATATTTAAAATTTTCATTAAAGAATAAATAGTTGAAAAAATGATATACAAGTTTTTCTTCTTCTTTTAGTTTCGAATATTCTATTTTTTCTAATAGTGATTTATCTTCTAAAAAAATATATTCCTGAATTCCAGGATCTAAATCCATACAATAATAATAAAATCTTTCATCAAATGTTGTAGGATCATTTTTCGTATTTCCCCAAACTAACCATGGCCATATATCAAGTAAAAACTTATTAATTGGTTGCTCATATTTTCCATAATTGAAAGAACCCTGATTCCAATCATTAGTAACTAAATCACCATTTTTATTGAAAACTGCTTCTTCACCAGTTTCTTTTGTATAAACTACATTGTCATTTTCATTTCTCATTTTATGAATATTATTTTCATAAGCAAATTTTAAAATATAATTTATTATAGATATATTTTCTTTTGGAATTTCTTTTGTAATATCTATATTTAATTCTTTTAATCCGTCTTCCAGATATTTTTTTAAATCAATTGTATTTTTTGAATCTTTGAATACAGAAATAATATTTTTTTCTGCAAAGATATTTGAAATCAACAGTAACATTAATGTAATTAAAATAAAATTTTTTTTCATTTTATCTCCTGTGCCGAAAGCGTCATCCTAACGGGGCGGCGGATAGGCTGCAAGAAGGGAGAAAGCCTTTAGGCTTTTGAGCTTCGCAGTCAGCTTAATTCGCGTATTGAACGGCGCTAGCAATTACCGCCCAAGCAACTTTCGTGACACAACAAATGTCAGCGTTAAAGCGGGTGTTAGACGATTTTACTTTCCCATAGTTTGAGCATAGATTTTCGCATTATTAACAAAAGTTTTTAAATCTATCTTGTCAAAATAATCGCGCTGCCATTTTGTATAATCAAAACGTTCTCTTCTTACAGCAGCAATAAAGTATTCTGCATCAACGATACCCAAAGATTCCACCAAACATTCCATACCACGAGAAAGAAGCTCTATTGTCGCCGGTGGTTCAATCATTTTAGTCATCACTTTCATTACCTCCATTTAACAAATCTATGAATTCTATCGGATTAAGTAATCTTACAGTATCACTCTTATATTTTAACATACGTTTATCAGTACTCAAAAGATAGTCGCATTTCATCATTTCAGCACAAACTATATGGCAAGAATCCTTCATTTTTACACCTGCTGCCATCACTATTTTTGCCTTTGTAATGACTTCTTCCGATTTTTCACTACCTATATAATCAGAAACATTGGTATCCAGAAAATTCTTTACAGCAATTTTTCTATCACTATATGGGTTGCAAAAATTTTCATAATCCAAAATAAACGAAGAAGCAAGCTCTAGACATTTTTCCTTTATAAGTAATTGAATAAGCAACTTTGCCTGTGTTTCAAGTGAAATCGATAGATAATTTTGGTCATCATATGGTCGATTATAACAACAGTTATCAAGATAAATCTTCATACTCAGAATTATATCATATTTTGAATATTTTTGCACTGTGGTAAAATTAAAAGCCACGGAACTTAATTTTTGAAAAATAATATTGCAATCTAACCATTTCTATGATGTTTTTAGAAAAAACAAAGCACTTTTTTAGTATTTTTCTGCTGATTTCGGCCTCAAAACCTATGAAACGGCAAAAACTGATTTCCGTGATTAGAAGCCTGGCTCGCTAGAACAGATTTCGTTTTTTAAACCTTGAATCCGACACTCAAGGGTGCGCTTAACAGGTAAGTGTTTTATATATAAATAGATTGTCCGAAGGACTTTTATTCGTTGATTTTCTCAAACAAGATTAAATTCTCCTTTTATCTTGTGCGCCGAAAGCATCCATCTAACATCTGCTTAACCTGCATTGCCGCAAAGGCACTGTCAGCGTTGAAGCGGGTGTTAGATTATTTCTTCAATCAAGTCAAAGTATTTTGTCGGTGTAAAAATTAATGGTTTATCAATTTTTACATCTTCAAAATCCTTGTCTCCAGTAATCAAAATATCCGAATCAGATAAAATTGCAGATGCAAGAACCGGTAAATCTTTTATGTCACGAATTTTCGGATATTGCTTTCCATCAATTTTATTCGGACCATTAAATTCCTCAAAACTAATTCCATCAAAAAAAATATCCAACAGTTCTCTTTTTAATGGAAATTTTCTTTTAAAAACTTCTTCGCATTCTTCCTTGGTGTATGAAGAAATTATCACTGTATGTTTTTCAAGTAAATAGGAAAAAACTCGAGCAGTTTTACCACTAGGGAAAAGTATCGCAGAAATAATGATATTTGTATCTACGAAAACTCTCAACGTACTTTCCTTAATTCTTTAATATAAGCAATAATATCATCTTCTGTTTGAAAGCCTACTTTTCCTGCTTCTCCTTGCATTTGATCTTGAGCATTTGACAAAGTTATTTGAGAGGCGTTTGTAATATAAATTTTTCCTCTACTTTCTTCAAAATAGACTTTATCCCCAGTTTTTAATCCAAGCAAATTTCTTATTGTAAGAGGAATGGTAATCTGACCTTTTGAGGTTACTTTTGCAAGTTCCATAAAACAGCTCCTTACTTTCCTTACTTATACTATATACAAACTAAGAACTTGCTGTCAATAACTTTTATTAAATATTCTATCTAATTTTTATCGCATTAACTCTTGTACTTTACCAGGATTCACCGCCATAACGATCTATAATTGTCTGTACATTTCTTGCCGCCTCTGAAGAATCTTTCCCCATCCTACTCAAATTAGGCGTAACTGAATCTGAGGCGTAACCTCCACTTGCAGGCAAGCCACTACTTATTTTGTTTATCTCTTCTCTGGCTTTCCATGCAGTATCAAGATTTTTAAATCTAAAATGTAATTCATTACTCCTATAAATTTATTTTAGATCGAAGTAAATGTACAGACTGTTATTCTCCATGCCTCCATAAAAAAGTAGCTTTGATTTCTTACTTGTGTTTTCAAACAACTACTTTTTTGAGCCTGCCTTCAGGCAGGTCAATCTAACATTCGCTTAACCTGCAACAAGGCTTGTCCTTGTTGTCGGCTTTGAAAACGGTGTTAAGCGTTATTCTTTATTTAAAAGTAAATCTATTGAATCCGCTTTTCCTTTGTCTTTATAAAAAATTACTTTGTTATATTTCCAAATTCCATTTTCCTTTTCAGCATCGATATACACTCTTGAAATACCATTTTTCCCTTTTATTTTGTACGAAAGAGATGCTTTTCCCGTTCCATTTCCATTCATACTCATAGAACCGCTAATTATAATTGGAAGTTTATATTCTTCCCCAAGATATTCCATAGCATCCTGATTATTTTCAATAAGTTCTACTGAATACTTATATGGCTCAGAGTTTTTAAATAATGAAAAAATAGAGGTGCATACAATTATAGCACCTATAGCACCGATAAAACCAATTCCAAATATTACAACATATTTTATAATTTTTTTCTTTTTAGTTTCATCTGTAATTTCGATATTTGTTTTTACTTCAATTTCTTTATCTTTACCAAAAGTTTTTCTATATAGAAAAATATTTCCGTAAACAAAACCTAATGGGCATGTAGAATATGCAAAAGGAAACATATCGTTTTTATTTTTTAGTAAACAAATAATTGTATCATTTATTATTCCAAAAATAATACCAATTGTGCTTACTATTATAAAGAAGTAACAAAAAAACTTAAAAATAGATTTTGGACAAAACGGGTTTATTTTCTGGAGACCTAATACGATAAAAACCATTGCCCATGCTATAAAGAAAAAAACAATACTTATTCCAAAACCTAATAAAGTTTCTGAAACTTTTATATCTTTACAGATGCAAATAATACAATTTAGTATGCAAACCCCAAGAATTATACCTAGAATAATTTTTATTCTTTTTTCATAAAAATCAATTATTTTTTCCATTTTTTTTCCTTTCTTGCACGCCAATGCGTGTCCGTCTAACATTCGCTTAACCTGCATTTGCGGCTTGTCCGCAATGTCAGCGTTGAAGCGGGTGTTAGATGTCTTCATTATTGTTTATTGCAATACTATCAATTTTCAATCTCTTGATTCTACTCCTTTTTATCCAAAATATTAATGCTCCAATTGGAATTGAAAATGATACAAACCATGGAGAATATGGACTAGCTGCTGTTGCAGAGGCTGATAGTAATTGAACAGTCAATAATTGAAAACTTAACTGCCCCGTAGTCCAATTTATACCTATTGAGGTTAATCCTAATAGCGTAAAAATAGCCCATAACACTTTTTTCTTTTCAATTGGAGTACGAATGCAAACAATAAAAGTATATAGTGAAAAGATGAGAAAAAAAATAGTAAACAGTAAAATTATGTAATGTTTAATACTTTTATTGCGAAGCGTGAATTGATTGATTTCCTTTTGTGATCGTTCTGTTAAATAAACATGAAATCCAGTAACTGAAAGCGTATCATTGCTTTTATTAACTACAATATTTGCTACAGCCCATTTCGAATTTTCAAATTCATATTCAAAAGTGAATGAACCATTCCAATCATTGTTAATTTTATGAACATGTGATCCAATTATTTCTATATTTATTAATTTCTCAGAAGGAAAATATCTTGCTATTTCTTCAAGCTTTTCTTTGGTTACCTGTGATGCTATGCTTTTATTTAATGTTTTTGAAACACTAATAAAATCATTACTCCTAACAGCCTCTAAAACATTTTTTCCATACTCAGACTCTTCTTTAGGTATATACCTGTCTGCAATTTGTTTATAATTGCATGAAGTAAATAGCATAGTAATTAATCCCAAAATAGTAAAAACCAAGTTTCTCATTTTAAGCCCTTTTTGTGCCGTAGGCATCCATCTAACATTCGCTTAACCTGCATTTGCGGCTTGTCCGCAATGTCAGGTTGAAGTGGGTGTTAGGCATTTATTTTACTCATAACTTCTTTTGTATATTTTCCAGATTCATATGCAATCCAATAGTAAGGAAGTATTCCATGATGTGCATAATCATTAGTTATTTTCAAAATTTTACTTAAATTTTGGCATTCTAAATTTGATATTCTCCCTTCTATTTCCAGTCTTTTTAACCCTGGCTTAATATCGATTTTGTTACTAGTATTATGGTCCCTTCCAAATAGTAATTCTTTAATTCTAATATCCATATATTGCCGAATCAAAAAAAGACTGATAGGAATACTTTCAAAGAAATCATTTTTATTCTTATCAAGAAGAAGATTTAATGCAGTATCAATTATTTGTCGACTATGTATAGTTTTAGTCCTTTGAACTCTTGATCTTAATATTTGATTTTTAAAAATAATCGTTTCGTTTTTGGTAATATAGGATCTAATGTCGAATATAATATAATCCAATAATTCAAGTTTATTTTCAATAGATTTTATAATAATCTCATCTAATGCTCCGTTAAATTCATTCATGAAGTTTTCGGTATCAGAAATCTGCTTATAAATTAATTCACATATGTTAATGCCTGCAGAAAAGTTATTGGCAACTGTAGTTATATCTATTGTATCGTTTAATAAATCAGAAATATTATAATTTTCGTTATAAGAAATATACATTTCATTGTTATCAAATAAATATTGCTTAATTTCATCTATTACCTTTTTAATGTTTGTCTTGCAATTTTTATTGTATTTCGTATTAATGTTGAACATATTTTTCTTTTGCGCCGATAGGCGTCGGTCTAACACCTTTTCGACCCTTCCTCATAATATCATACGAACACCCCATTTGCAATCTAAACTATCGCGGATTAAACCAATGACATCTTTCTACTATAAATACCCACCGGAACAACTCATCAACAGGCAGATTAGGCCTATCCTCACTAAACAAGCTAAAGCAAAATCCCATCCTGTCTATAGGGCACTGACGCCAAGACCGCGGACTGCCTCCTATAGGGCGCTGCACATCTCTGTACAGTACCTGATAACAAGGTTGAGAAACCATCAAACTTGTTACTGAATAGAATCGCATGTATTTATGAATAATTTATGAACACAAAGAGCAAAAAGGCGGCTTTGCAGGTGTGCCGGAAAAGCTGCCTCAAAATAATCAGGAGAGGGATAAAATTGGAACCGGAACACCCCAAAGAGTGTCCCGGTCATATCATACAGATTCGGCGTTATGCTGCTTACCTTCCGCAGCAGTGCTTGTATTTTTTGCCGGAGCCGCAGGGGCAGGGATCGTTTCTGCCGACTTTAGGCGCGGTGCGTACTACTTGGACGTTTTCCGGCTTGCTGCTTGACCCCATCGGGGAGCTGCTCTGCCGGAAAGAAGCCATGGAGCTGTGGTGCGCGGAGCCTTGCGGGATGCGGCGGTTGGGAGTACGCGAAGCAGGTTCTTCGGTGCTAATCCGTACCAATACCAGTAAGGAGGCAATGGAGAAGCGGATTTCATCGAGCATCGCATAGAAGATGTCGAAACCTTCAAGCTTGTATTCCGTAAGCGGATTTTTTTGACCGTAAGAGCGGAGGTAGACAGCTTCGCGCAGGGCTTCCAGATTTTCCAAGTGATCGAGCCATTTACGGTCTATCGCCTGTAAATACTGGTAGCGGATAAACATATTAAGATTTTCATTGCCGGCAAGCGCAATCTTTTCTTCGATATTTGCTTTGAGCGCGGCGTAGATTTTCTGCTGCAAGGCGCTGGTGTCGGCAGCATGGGCTAGCTTCGTGTCCTCATCGCTGAAAATGTAGCCGAATTTTGCCTTGAGATTTGCTTGTAGCTCCTTGAGTTCTTCCGGTTTTTCCTTGCGGGAACCGTGCTTGAACTGCTCGAATGCATCATCGAGGTATTCTTCTACCGTGGCATAAATGCGCTCAACAAGATTTTCATCCTGCAAAATTTTATCGCGCTGTTCATAGATAAAGCCGCGCTGTTCGTTCAGCACGTCGTCATATTCAAGGAGATGCTTACGGATATCGAAGTTGCGCTCTTCAACCTTGGTTTGCGCCTTTTCGATACTCTTGTTGAGCCACGGATGTTCGATCGGCTCGCCGGGTTCCATACCGACCTTTGTCATCACCCGCTTGAGATTTTCACCGCCGAACAGACGCATCAAATCATCATCGAGGGAAAGGAAGAATTTTGAACGCCCCGGATCGCCCTGCCGTCCCGAACGGCCGCGCAGCTGATTGTCGATACGGCGGCTTTCGTGCCGTTCGGTACCGATAACATACAATCCGCCGAGCGATTTAACTTCCTTGTAGTCTTCTTGCCACTTCTTGTATTCTTCTTCGTATATTTTTTGATACACTTCCGGCTCGGCTTCGGTTCCTACCCGTCTGCGCGCCCTAAATTCGGGGCTGCCGCCGAGCTTGATGTCGGTACCGCGTCCTGCCATGTTGGTTGCAATCGTAACCGAACCTTTTGCACCCGCTTCCGCGATGATGAGCGCTTCCCGTGCGTGGTTCTTGGCGTTCAATACCTCGTGCCGAACCCCTTTCCGGGTGAGCAGCGCCGAAAGCTTTTCGGACTTTTCGATAGACACCGTACCGACCAGTACCGGCTGTCCGCGTTTATGCGCTTCGGCAATTTCGTTACAGAGCGCTTCCCATTTTTCCGCTTCGTTCAGGTAGACCACATCGTGTTCGTCCTTGCGGATTACCGGCAGGTTGGTCGGAATAACCACAACATCGAGCGAGTAAATCTTGTTGAATTCAACCGCTTCGGTGTCTGCCGTACCGGTCATACCGGACAGCTTGTCGTACATACGGAAGAAGTTCTGAAAAGTGATAGTCGCCATCGTGCGGTTGCGCTGAGCAATACGGATATGCTCTTTCGCTTCAATAGCCTGATGCAAGCCGTCCGAATAGCGGCGTCCTTCAAGAATACGCCCGGTGAACTCATCGACAATCTGCACCTGCCCTTCTTTTACAACATAATCAACATCAATGTGATAGAGGATGTGGGCGCGTACCGCCTGCGTAAAGTAGTGGATATATTCAAAATTTTCTTCTTCAAAGAGACTGCCGTTGATCAAGCCCTGTTTTTGCAGGATATCCTGAATGTGCAGCATACCGGAATCGGTAAAGGACACGCGACGGCTCTTTTCGTCGAGCGTGTAGTCGCCGATAATCTCTTCCCCTTCCAGCTCGTTGGGGTATTCACCGGTTTCGGGATTTTTCTTAACCTCTTCAAGCTGATCGACGAGCTTATCGACATCAAAATACCGCCTAGTGTCGTCCTCAGCGGAACCGGAGATGATGAGCGGTGTGCGCGCCTCGTCGATGAGGATGGAGTCTATTTCGTCCACAACCGCGAATGAAAAGCCGCGCTGCACTTTTTCTTCTATTGTAAGCTGCATATTGTCGCGCAGATAGTCAAAGCCGAATTCGTTGTTGGTACCGTAGGTAATGTCCGCATTGTAGGCAGCTTTCCGCGCGGCGTTGTCCATGTTGGAAAGGATTGCGCCGACACTGACTCCGAGATATGCGTAGACGGGACGCATCCAATCGGCGTCGCGCTCTGCGAGGTAGTCGTTGACGGTTACAATGTGTACACCCTTCCCGGAAAGGCTGTTGAGGTATGAAGCGGCGATACTCATCAAGGTTTTACCTTCACCGGTCTTCATTTCGACGATGCGTCCCGAATGGAGTACCAGCGAACCTAAGAGCTGCACATCGTACATACGCTCGTGCAAAATACGCCGAGCCGCCTCCCGTGCAAGCGCAAAGGCTTCGGGGATAAAGGCATCGAGGGATTCGCCTTTTGCAAACCGCTCCTTAAACTCGGCGGTCTTTTTCGTAAAATCTTCGGGAGCAAGAGCGAGCGCCCATGCTTCTTTTTCATTTATTTGATGAAGAACGGGCAGCAATGCTTTAATATCCCGTTCGTGCTGTGAACCGAAAACGGCTTTAATTATTTTATCTGCAATCATTGTATCAATGTACAGCGATTCGCCTGAAATGTCAATTTTCGGAGAAAAGGCCGATAAAGCATCTCTAAAAAAACGCTTAGATTTTGAGAGGTTCCTTATACTTTAAAAAGGAACAACACGAGGGCTTGTAAAAGGCCGTTTTTTTTTTTATACTCACTAAGATACAGGCTGTTTAAGAAGCATAGCTGATATGCCGATATAGGCAGCATAAT
Organism: Treponema sp. OMZ 857; assembly: GCF_024181085.1. Classification (NCBI taxonomy): domain Bacteria; kingdom Pseudomonadati; phylum Spirochaetota; class Spirochaetia; order Treponematales; family Treponemataceae; genus Treponema; species Treponema sp. OMZ 857. Next base: position 389,336 of record NZ_CP051147.1, on the reverse strand, counting down.
CTTTTGATCCGTTAGCTCAGGTGGATAGAGCGGTTGCCTCCTAAGCAACAGGTCGCACGTTCGAATCGTGTACGGGTCATTCTTTAATAGGAGGTTGGTATGATTGCGCTTATTATTGGGGCAGCCATGATTCTCTTTACGGTTTTTGCAGCGCTTCCGCCGGAGACTGCCGGTTTCGGACTCGGTTGGGGAAAAGATATTCTACTCTTTTTGCGCGGCGGCTTACCGATTTTCACAGCCTTTGTCGGATTAATTGCTGTGTTCATCGGTATTGCGGACATTAAAGACAAACAGGATGCGAGAAAAGAAGAAGCGGCGATGAAAGTAGGAGAAAATAAAAACGAATAAAGTTCTGCGGGTTGACTGCATAGCCTCTTTTTTGATATAGTGTTTTACCCACATTATCTGCAATAAAAATATATAAGGTACACAAAAGATGAAGACAATTTTTTATAAAGAGCGTGAAATACCGCGGAGCTGGTATGTTATCGACGCTGCAGGAAAGCCGCTTGGGCGGGTTGCTGCAAAAGTTGCTGCAATGGCTCGAGGAAAGCACAAGGCTCTCTATGCACCCCATCAGGAATCGGGCGATTATATTATCGTTATTAACGCCGATAAGGTTGCCGTTACGGGGAATAAAGACAAGGATAAGATGTATCACCATCACACAGGTTTTCCCGGAGGACTTAAGTCCGTCAATTTTAATACCCTTATCGGGAAAAAGCCGACCGAACCGCTGTATATCGCGGTAAAAGGTATGCTGCCCAAAGGCCCGCTCGGGCGTAAACTGCTTAAAAATGTGAAAATTTATGCAGGTAGCGAACATCCGCATGCGGCACAAAATCCTGTTGCGGTAGCGTTATAATTTTAGGAGAAATGGTTGTGAAAAATATCGGAATAGGAACAGGACGAAGAAAGACCTCGGTAGCACGGGTTTATATCCGCGAAGGGAAAGGTTCGGTAACCGTCAACAATAAGAATATGGACGACTACTTTGCCACTCCCGAGCAGGTTCAAATGGCAAAACGGCCTTTGTTTGTTACCGGCAGCGATACCCGCTATGATATCATCATTACCGTATATGGCGGCGGTTTAAACGGACAGGCAGGTGCTTGTTCACACGGTATTGCCCGTGCGCTTGCACAGGTAGATGCCTCTAACCACAGCTCACTTAAAGCGAATGGCTTATTAACTCGCGATTCCAGAATGGTTGAACGCAAAAAGTATGGCCAACGCGGTGCTCGCCGACGCTTCCAGTTCAGCAAGCGTTAATCCTACCCTTATTGCGGTGGAGCATACATCCTCGGAAACGATCAAACTGGTACTCTCCGGGGATGTTTCTATCGTAAGCCGGTTTTGCTACTTTGATGAACCGCTTGCGATAGAGGAGCTTCCACTCACCCTTACAGAATCCCAAACAGAATATCTCTATCAAGCAGGCCGGCGTTTCTTAGCTGAAAAACAAGCTGCTGCCTATCTTAACCGTGCCGAACATTCTTCTTATCAACTAACAGTCAAATTGCAAAAAAAAGGCTATATAAAAAACGAATATCAGCCTGCGTTGGATTATTTACGTGCTGAAGGTACGCTTGACGATTCCCGCTTTGCCGGTGCATATTTACATACGAGGAGCCTTTCAAAAAAAGAAGGGCATGCGCGTCTCTTTTCGGAACTACGTAAACGTGGAGTTGCCGCAGACACGGCAAAGCAAGCGCTCAATGATTTTTTTACAGAGATTGACGAAGCAGAAGTGTGCGAAGGAGCAGCACGCAGCCTTATCCGTAAGGGCTATACCGAACAAAAACTCTACAGCGCCCTTCAACGAAAAGGCTTCCCGTTCTCTATGATCAAACGATGTCTTACACGCCTTTCCTCCGCCGCATCATAAAACTAAAGGGGAAGCTATGAAATTTTCAAAACATCCTTTCCGGTTTATCATTATTGCCTATCTTTGTGTGCAAAGAGCCTTTCTGTTTGCGCTTGACGTTCCGCCCCTGAACGGCCCGGTCAACGATTATGCACATATATTCACAGCAAGCGAAACGCAGGAATTAAATGCGTATTTATATAGTATTGACCGCCAAAGCGATTTACAGATAGCGGTATTGACCATTCCTTCGTTGGAAGGCGAAAGTCTTGAAGATTATTCCATCCGCGTTGCGGAAAAATGGCAGATCGGACAAAAAGGCAAGGACAGCGGCGTTATCTTAGTAATTGCCGCTCAAGACCGCAAGCTGCGTATCGAAGTGGGATATGGCCTCGAAGATCGCATCACCGATGCACAAAGCAGCAGGATTATCCGTTCAATCATCGCACCTCACTTTAAACAGCAGGAGTACGGAAAAGGTGTTCTTTTAGGGGTAAAAAACCTTGCAGGGCTTGCGCTTCAAGATGAAAGCCTCATCAGCGAGGCTGTAAAAGAAGCCGACCGCCAAGATGACGATTCTATTCCGCTGCCGCTCGTCATTTTCCTGATTATTATCTTTCTGCTCGGCTCCCGTTTTATGCCCGGCGGTTTATTCTGGCCGTTGCTATTCCTTTCGTCAGGACGGAGAGGCGGTTATTCAGGACGCGGCGGAGGGTTCGGCAGTGGGGGCCTTGGCGGCGGTTTCAGCGGAGGCGGTGGACGCTTTGGCGGCGGCGGTTCTTCCGGCTCGTGGTAATATTTCCGATGTCGCACGTTATCACACCGGGGGTTGACATTTTCATCCGGTTTATATATAGTCTTCTCTGTTATTAGGGCGCTTAGCTCAGCTGGTACGAGCGTTTGGTTTACACCCAAAATGTCGGCGGTTCGATCCCGTCAGCGCCCATAGTTCCCTTCCTTGCTGTATATAGCCTTAAACAAAAAATACCGAAATTCATACTTTTATTCCATCAATTCCCTTTATGTGTTTGCCTGTTTCATACAAAATACAGCATTCCATTTAATTCCGCTCTCTCCCACTCTCTTTTGCTCATTCAATGTTCATCGTTCCTCCATCAGATTGTCCAAAATCACCTAACAGTTGACTTTTTTACAAAGCTAAAAAAGAATTAGTATAGCTAAAAATTTTTTAGAAGATTATGCTTGACAGAAGAATTTTTCACTTCTATAATTAAATTAGCCTAAGGTTCCTTCTATAAATACATTGTTACGGGAGCCGGGTTTCATATCAATATCGTATCAAGCAGTACGCTTGAAAAAACGATAGAGGAGGAAGCATGAGTTTGGATTTTAACAAGATTAAAACTGCTGCAGAAGGATACAAGGCCGACATGACCGCCTTCCTTCGTGAAATCATCCGCCTTCCCAGCGAAAGCAGCCAAGAGGGTGAAAAAGCAAAACGCATCCAAAAGAAAATGGATGAGCTCGGATTCAACAAAACATGGATTGATCCGCTCGGCAACGTAATGGGATGGATGGGCACCGGCCCGCACATTGTTTGTTTTGACGGCCATATCGATACGGTTGGTATCGGTAACCGCAGCAACTGGAAGTTTGACCCCTATGAAGGATTTGAAGATGACATATTCATCGGCGGCCGCGGGGTTTCCGACCAAACCGGCGGCGTTGTTTCTGCTATGTATGCCTGTAAGATGATGAAGGACTTAGGTCTTCTCAACGATAAATACACCGCTATGGTAGTCGGCTCCGTACAGGAAGAAGACTGCGACGGTATGTGCTGGGAGTATATCCTGAAAAAAGACGTCAAAGTTCCCGGTTACGAAAAACTCTGCAAGCCCGACTTTGTTGTTTCTACCGAACCGACTGACGGCGGTATCTACCGCGGACACCGCGGACGTATGGAAATCCGTATCGATGTTAAAGGTATTTCCTGCCACGGCTCCGCACCGGAACGCGGCGATAACGCAATCTACAAGATGTCCGATATTCTGCAAGAAGTACGCAAGTTGAATGAAAACGACGCCGCTGACGGCACTGAAATTAAAGGGCTCGTCAAAATGCTGGATAAAAAATACAACAAGGAATGGGAAGAAGCAAACTTCCTTGGACGCGGAACCGTTACCGTTTCCGAAATTTTCTATACCAGCCCGAGCCGCTGTGCCGTTGCGGACTCCTGTTCCGTTTCGCTCGACCGCCGTATGACGGCCGGAGAAACATGGGAATCATGCTTGGAAGAAATCCGCCAGCTCCCCGCCGTCAAAAAATACGGAAAAGATGTAACGGTCTCGATGTACAACTACGACCGGCCGTCATGGACGGGAGAACAATACCCGATCGAATGCTTCTTCCCCACGTGGGTATTGCCGAAAGAGCACGTCGTTGCACGTTCGATGATCGAATCGTATAACAATTTATACGGCGATAAGCGTATCGGCCCGAAAGATCAGATTGCTATGCGCGAAGCACGCCCGCTCGTTGACAAGTGGACATTCTCTACAAACGGCGTTTCCATCATGGGACGGAATAAAGTTCCCTGTATCGGTTTCGGCCCGGGCGCGGAAGCACAGGCTCATGCCCCGAACGAAATTACATGGAAACAGGACTTGGTAACCTGCGCTGCCGTATATGCCGCATTGCCGTCCATATACGTTGAGAAGTTATAAAAAGAGCCTCCGGAACTTCGAGTTTTAGAGATGCCTAGATAGGAGTAATTATGGCCTTGATTATGGATCCGTACATTACAAAGCTCAATAGCTTGAGCTTTAAGAAGATGTACAACAATGACTTTTTCCTTACATGGGAAAAGACCTTCGATGAAATTCTTGCAACATGGACGGTAGCGGATGCGCTGCGCACCTTGCGGGAATCAAACATTTCTACAAAGATTTTTGAAAGCGGTCTCGGCATTTCGCTGTTCCGCGACAACTCAACCCGCACACGGTTCAGCTTTGCATCAGCCTGTAACCTTCTCGGTTTGGAAGTACAGGATTTGGACGAAGGCAAGTCTCAAATTGCCCACGGAGAAACCGTCCGCGAAACCGCTAATATGGTTTCGTTCATGGCAGACGTTATCGGTATCCGCGACGATATGTACATCGGCAAGGGTAATACCTACATGCACACCTTTATGGATGCGGTTGCCGAAGGTAATAAGGACGGCGTGCTCGAACAGCGCCCGACCCTCGTTAACTTGCAGTGCGATATCGACCATCCCACCCAGATTATGGCGGATACCCTCCATATCATCCACGAGTTCGGCGGATTGGAAAACCTCAAGGGTAAAAAAATTGCGATGACATGGGCATATTCACCCTCTTACGGTAAGCCGCTTTCCGTTCCGCAGGGCGCAATCGGTCTGTTCTCCCGCTTGGGCATGGACGTTGTACTTGCACATCCGGAAGGATATGAAGTAATGCCTGAGGTTGAAGAAGTCGCGAGAAAACAGGCAAAGGCATCGGGCGGTTCCTTTACCAAGACCAACAGCATGAAGGAAGCCTTTAAGGATGCAGACATCGTGTATCCCAAGAGCTGGGCGCCCTTTACCGCAATGGAAAAACGGACGAACCTCTACGGTGCAGGCGACTTTGACGGTATCAAAGCGCTCGAAAAAGAGCTGCTCGCTCAGAACGGCCACCACAAGGATTGGGAATGTACCGAAGATATGATGAAGCTGACCAAAGACGGTAAAGCACTCTATCTGCACTGCTTACCGGCAGATATTACCGGCGTCAGCTGCAAAGAAGGTGAAGTTGCCGGTTCGGTATTCGACCGCTACCGCGTGCCGCTCTACAAGCAGGCAAGCTTTAAGCCGTACATCATCGCTGCAATGATCTTCCTTGCAAAAGTACGCTATCCGCAACTTACGCTGGAAGAACTGGAAAAGCGGGGAACACTCCGCCATACCGGACTGTAGCAGTTAAAAATTAACCGTTAAGGAGCTGAGAATACGCAGCTTCGGTTGTGTATCCGACTCCTTAATCCCCCTGATAGCCCTTATCCATAAAATCTGATAGTATAACCGCTATGTTGAAATATGCTTTTATGCAGAACGCCTTTATTGTGTCGTTCTTTATCGGCATTCTCTGCCCGTTAATCGGTATTTTCCTTGTTTTACGGCGGTACTCACTTATCGGAGACACCCTTGCACATGCTTCTCTAACGGGAATTACGCTCGGACTGGTTACCGGTGTCAATCCCATCATCGGAGCCTTTACCTTTACCTCTGCGGCAGGTGCACTCATCGAAGCGCTGCGAAACTATTTTAAAGAATACAGCGATCTCATCCTTTCCATCGTCCTTTCGCTCAGTGTCGGTATTGCCATAACTTTGATGAGTTCGGGGTTGATACGCACCAATGCCGAAGCCTATTTGTTCGGAAGTATCTTAACGGTTTCAACCTCCGATGTTATCACCGTGATTGTATTGAGCTTTTTTGCCGTTGCCGTATTGGCTGTGCTGTATCATAAGCTGCTGTATATAACGCTCGATGAAGACATCGCGTATGTCATCGGCATCCGTGTAAAGACAATCAATTATATTTTTTCGATTTTAGTAGCGGCAACAATTGCCGTTTCCATCAAGATAGTGGGCATTCTCGTACTCAGCTCGATGATTGCCCTGCCGGTTGCAGCAGCGCTCCAGCTACACGTAGGCTTTAAGCGGACGGTGTTTTTTTCAATCTGTTTCGGTATCGCGGACATTATGCTCGGTCTTGTCTGTTCGTACTATTTAAACGTCGCCCCCGGCGGTTTTACCGCGCTTATTTCGGTTTTTATGCTGTTGCTGGTGCTGATACTAAAAAAGCTGCGAAGTCCTTTTTGAAAATATACGGTGCATCTACTTCGTTGCTGCGCACAAATTAATTCTCAACGTATCAAAGATACGCCTGCGATTAATTTGTGCTCGCGCCTCGTATCTGCATCGTCTATTTTCAAAAAGCTTACGGAAAGAGCACCTAATGCGTTTGTCATGCTTTCCCTAGTCGAGAAAGACAGACTGCAGCACCCTGTCTTTTTGGCGCCAATTTTTATCAACGCGCACCTGTAAATCAAGCTGTACTCGGTACGGGAAAATTTTGCGTAATTCTTTTTGGGATTCTACCCTGATTGCTTTAATCATCGCTGCGCCTTTACCGATAACCATAGCCTTTTGGCTTTCCCGCTCTACGCACAGAAAAGCACGAACAAAAAGCTCCTTGCCGTTCTTTTTCATCTCCATATCCTGAATATCAACATACAATGCATGGGGAATTTCTTCGTAGAGGCGGCTGATTGCCTGCCCGCGGATAATTTCGGCAATGCGGAAATCCACCGGCTGGTCGGTGTAAAAGTCTTCTGGATACAAAAGTTCGCCTTCCGGCAGAAGGGAAAACAGTGCGGCAAGCACGGGCTCTAGTCCCGTTTTTTCCTGCGCGGACAACTCGAAAATCCGCTCTTGCGGCAGATCGGGTAAAGCCTGCATCACACTCAAGCGGGTTTGCCCCGGACGCGCTGCAGGACTGTCGGTTTTATTAATACCGGCAATCAAGCGATCTTGTTTATTTTTCAGCAATGCGCAGATAGCCAATTCTTCTTCGCCGAACGGACGCGCTGCATCGATAAGATACAGCACGGCATCAGCTTCCTGTAGACGGTTTTCCGCAATGAGCTGCATCCGGCGGTTTATTTTTTTTTCACTGATATGGTAACCGGGCGTATCAAGGAAAATAATCTGCCCCTGCTCCGCCGTAAGGATACCGCGGACGGAGCTGCGCGTGGTCTGCGGCAGTGCGGAAACAATCGATACCGTTTCGCCGCAAACACTATTTAGAAATGTTGACTTTCCGGCGGAGGGGCGTCCGATAATACAGACGACCCCGCTCCGCATTTTTTTATCCGGCATATTTGCTAATCCTGCTCGATATTACCGAGCATTCGCTAAACATGCCGGTAAGCCGTAATTTAATATATTTCGCACAAATTAACACGCTTCGCACGCGCTGCAGGGCGACAGCACTGCAATCTTATCTTCCACTAAGGCAAGAACCTTTGTCGGACAGCCTTTGATACAGATACCGCAGGAATCGCACAGGTCATAATTAACTTCGGGGATTCCGTTGATAACCTTTATCGCACCTGTCGGGCAGTTCTTTTCGCACTTCATACACTTGATACAGCCGCGTTTACAGTTTTTCATAATAACGGCTTTTCTTGGGTTTCTGCAAGAACAAAGCGCAATGGAACCTTTCCGGGAAGTAGATACGGTCGTCAATATGTGCTGAGGACAAGCCGCAACACAGACTGCACAGCCGGTACATTTTTCATAATCGACGTGCGGGATACCGTCCTCTCCGACATGGATAGCGTCAAAAGGACAGGCCATTTCACAGTCGCCGAGGCCGATACAGCCCCAATCGCATTCCCGCAAGCCGTTTACGGAAATCTTTGCGGCACGGCAGGTCTTAACACCGACATAATCCGCTTTTTCCTTACAGACATCATGGGAGCCTTGGCAAAGCAGAACCGCTACTTTTGCATCGGCAGATGCGGAAACACCCATAATCGCACCGACTTTCGCCGCAACGGGACCCGCACCGACGGAACAGCCGTTTACCGGCGCATTACCGCTTGCAACCGCTGCCGCAAAACCGTCGCAGCCCGGGAAACCGCAGGCGCCGCAGTTAGCGCCCGGAAGCACTTCACGGATTTTTGCCACCGTTTCATCAGGGGCAACATAAAACAGCTTTTTAAAAAATCCTAGTAAAAAGCCTATTGCTACGGACAATACCAGCGAAACAATAAGCGTTAAAATGATTATTTGCATACTCTTTCCACTCCTTTAAATCATGCCGGCAAAACCGCCGAATGCCAACGACAACAGCGCTGCAGCGATAAACAGGATGGGAGTACCCTTGAGGTACTTAGGTATCGGCGCAATATCGATACGTTCACGTAAACCGGCAAACAACACCATCGCAAGCATGTAGCTGATTGCAACGCCAATCGAGTACACCATCGACTGAATAAAAGTATAGTCGGCAGCGATAACATCGAGCGTAACCGCAAGGATAGCGCAGTTTGTCGTGATGAGCGGCAAATACACACCCATCGCCGAATACAAGGCAGGCGCCGACTTCTTTAAGTAGAACTCTACCAATTGAACCAAGCTCGCAATAACCAAGATAAAGAGCAATGTCTGCAAGAAACCGAGATCATAAGGAGCAAGGACCAATTTATAAAGAGGATAGGTTGCCGCTGTTGCAATAACCGTAACAAAAAGAACCGCCCATCCCATACCGGTAGATTTCTTAACATCGGATGTCATACCGATAAACGAACACAACGCAAGGAAGCGGATAAAAACGATATTCTTAACGAATACCGCAGCAAGAAAAATCTTAAACAGTTCCATTCTCAGTTCCCCTCCTTTGCAGGTGCAGCAACCGCAGGAGATTCGGTTGTGGGAGCAGCTTGTTTTTCCGCATCCGCTTTCAATGCGGCTTCTTTTTGTGCTGTCTCCGCCTTGAGCGCAGCTTCTTTCGCCAGCTCAGCTTCCCTCAGTGCGGCGGCTTCTTTCAACGCTGCTTCTTTTACCGCAGCTGCCTTCCGTATTTTCCGTTGCTTCCGTTGATCTTGTATCAAATACGTTAAAGCGATCAGTAACCCGAATACAAAGAATCCTCCGGGAGAGTTAGCAAAGAACTTAATAAGGTAATCGTCCGGCAGAAGGTGCACATCGAGTACGGTACCGCTTCCCAACAGTTCGCGGATGGCAGACATAACCACCAGAACCCATGTAAAGCCCAAACCCATACCTAGGGCATCAGCCATCGCTTTTAATGGAGACTCTTTCGAGGCAAAGGATTCGACGCGTCCCATGATGATACAGTTTACAACGATGAGTTTAATAAAAATACCCATCGATTCGGAAAGCTCCGGTAAAAACGCCTGCATCAAAAGGTCTACGATAGTAGTAAACGATGCGATAACAATAATAAAAATAGGAATACGGATATCATTCGGAATAAACTTCCGGAACATACTGATAATCATTTCGCTCAATACAATAACGAAGGTCATTGCAAGCCCCATTCCGATACCGTTCGCAACCGAGGTTGTAATGGCAAGTGCGGAACAAAGTCCGATCATCAGCATAATAAGGGGATTTTCTTTTACCAACCCGTTCGTAAAAATGCGTACATACTCTTTCATAACCGTTCTCCTTAGTTTCCGCTGCCTGAGCTGCCGAGACTTTGGCTGCTCATGTATGAAGAAGCGGCATCGACGGCAATTTTCACCATGCGGGTAACAGCCGTAGAGGTAATCGTAGCACCGGCAATCGCCTGAACATCGCTTCCAAGAACAAAGCCGTCGGAGATGGGCTTATTACGGAACTGTCCGATAAACGGTTCATCCTTCGCTTTTGTTCCGATACCGGGTGAATCGGTTAATACCAAAAACTGAATCATTCTCAGTTTTCCTTCCATATCGATACCGGTAAGAATAGTCGCCTGATCATAGGTATGCCCGCTTACCGTTATGATAATTCCGGCAGGTTTATCTCCGTTCAGAGCAAGGAAAGCATCGCCGAACGCTACCTTATCAACCGATTTCGGCATTCCTTCGGTGATAGGACGGAACGAGTCCGCATCGGGGAAAATCGCTTGAAGCGCCAGTTTTGTTTTTGCCTCTTTCGCTGCGAGGATACGGGGAGATGTCAGCATATTAACCGCCGCAAGCGCAAGACAGGCCACAACAGTATAGAGGGCCAACGTAACGGATAATTTCATCATCTGTTTCATTTTGCACCCTCCTTGACTGCCTTCACGGGCTTCACATATCCGTATTTTTTCTGAATCAGTTTATTTAAGAATGTAACGACAGAATTCATAATCAGAATACTGTACATAACGCCTTCCGGCATTCCGGCAAAGAGCCGCATCAAGGCGGTAAGCAAGCCGCAGCCCGCACCGAAGATAATCTGCCCTTTAAAGGTTACAGGAGAGGTTGCATAATCGGTAGCCATAAAGACGGCGCCGAACAGCAAGCCTCCGCTTAACAGCGTGAGTAGCGGATCGATACCGGCAAGTGCAGTTACCGCTACAGCCGTTACTATCATGGAAACGGGAATTTGCCATTCAATAACGCGGGTTACCAGCAAGTAGACAAAACCGATGAGGATGAGCACAGCGCTCGATTCACCGATACAGCCGCCGTGATCGCCTAAAAAGAGTTTAAGATATACATCGCTTGAAGAAGACAACCCCATTTTCTCTGCGATTGCAGCTGCGGTGGAGACTCCGCCTTCCGACATTTTAAGGTACGAAAGCGGTGTTGCCGTACTCACAGCATCAAAACCGTGATGAGGAGCAACCCATGAAGTCATCAAACGTGAAAAACTGACAAAGGCAAACGCGCGACCTACCAACGCAGGGTTAAACGGGTTTGCGCCAAGTCCGCCGAAAAACTCTTTTGCTACGACAATAGCAAAAATTGCGGAAACAACCACAATCCAAATAGGAATAAGCGGCGGTAAAACAAGCGCCAACAGTAAACCGGTTACTGCCGCGGAACAATCCTTTACGCGGATATCCTTGCCCATAATTTTCCGGAACGCCGCTTCGGAACCGACCGCAACGCCTACGGAAACAATAATGCGGATGAGTGCCGGTACTCCATACAGATAAATACCGTACAGCGCAAGCGGTGCAAGCGCAATCAGTACGTGCATCATCAGTTTTTGGGTAGTAACGGGGCTCGCGATATGAGGCGCGGGGGAAAGATAAATTTCGTTCTTATCTGATTCGGCCATAATCTATTTTCCTCCTTGCGCAGCGGCTGCTTTTGCCGCTTCTTTCTGCTTTGCTTCACGCAACAACTGCTTTCCTACCTTGAACCGTTGAACGAGCTTTATACGCGCCGGACACACATAAGAACAAATGCCGCATTCAACGCAGTCCATAAGACCGCAGCGGACTGCTTCGTCGAGCTTATTGGCTTTTAATGCGCGGATCATAAGAACGGGAGACAGTTGGCAACTACAATGAGTGACACATTTTCCACATCCGATACAGGGACTTTCTTCATCAAGATTGACTTCTTCGCGCGTTAAGAAAAGAACACCCGACGTATTCTTTTGTACGGGGAAATCCGCGCTCTTCATCGCGAAGCCCATCATCGGGCCGCCGGAAATAATCTTTGTAACGCCCGGTTTTAAGCGGACTACTTCGGGAATAAGGTCGCCGATACAGGTACCGATAGGCGCTATCGCATTTATCGGATTTTCGCAAGCGCCCCCACCAATCGTAAGCGGACGGTCGATTAACGGCATCCCCTTACGGAACGCATCGGAAATTGCCTTCATTGTTCCGACATTCTGGACGATACAGCCGACCTGGAACGGAAGCCCGCCGGAGGGGATTTCTCTGCCGACGACAGCGGAGATTAGATTTTTTTCACCGCCTTGCGGATATTTTGTTTTACATAATTCAACGGAAATGTCGTAAGCGCCCGGCCCGACAGGATTTTGTTTTATCTTTGCGATAGCTTTTTCGAACACCGGAACTAAATGCGTTTTATTATCCTCAAGTGCAATAATACCTTTATCGGCACCGGTGATGTGCATAATAATCGCCATTCCGTCTATAATCGTTTCAGCGGAATGGTACATCGTAGCAGCGTCGGTGCACAGATACGGCTCACATTCTGCGGCATTACCTAAAATGTAGTCTATCTTTGCATCCTTAGGAGGACTCAATTTAACATGTACAGGGAATGAAGCGCCGCCCATACCGGTTATACCGGCCTCGCGGATACGTTTAAGGGCGTCCTCTTTTGTGCAGGTGAAGGGATCAAGCGGTTCCATAAAAGACTCGGAAGTGTCCTCGCCCGCTTGAATTGCGATACAAAGTGTGTCCGTATTACCGGTAACGAGATGGGGTTCTATTTTCTTTACGGTACCGGAGATCGAAGCATGTACCGGCGCAGACATAAACTTGTCTGTTTCCGCTATTTTTTGACCTCGTACAACCGTATCTCCAACTTTTACTAACGGAGTATTCGGAGCACCGCCTTGGGTAACCGGAATCCATACCATTTTTGTAGATGGCATGACGGCCAAGACTTCGGATTCGGCGGAAATCGCTTTCCGCTCTGGAGGGTGACAGCCCCCCTTAAATGACTTAGTACTCATTCTTTTATTATATAAAACATCGTATTATCAGTCAAGAAAAAAACCACGATTGAAAAGCATGGGGAAAGGTACTATCGGCAAACGGTAAAAACTGATAAACTAAGCAATCGAGTTCTCTAAAATCCCAGTTAGATTTTTAGAGATGCCCGGCAATCAATAATTTGTATACCGTGCATTGCCAATCATGGCGTAATGATGCATTATAAATGACTAATATGGTAAGGAGTAGAAAGAATGAGTATGAAACCAATGTTGAGGAGCAATATCTGTTTGAATGCGCATCCTCAAGGGTGTAAAAAAGCGGTTGAAGATCAAATCGCGTATACAAAAAAGCGGGCTGCTACCCATCCGGCGGGTACGGTTGTACCGAAAAACGTTTTAGTAGTCGGCTGTTCCGGCGGGTACGGACTGGCAAGCCGCATTACGGCAGCATTCGGATACGGAGCTGCAACCATCGGCGTATCGTATGAAAAAGCCGGTTCCGAAAAAAAATGGGGAACGCCCGGTTGGTACAACAACTTAACGGTTGATACCGCTGCAAAAGAAGCGGGGCTTGTATCCGTTACCATCGACGGCGATGCATTCTCCGATACCATCAAAGAACAGGTTATCGATGAAGCCAAAAAGCGCGGCATGAAGTTTGATTTGATTGTCTACAGCGTGGCAAGTTCCGTGCGTACCGACCCCGAGACCGGCGTTACCTACCGCTCGGCACTCAAGCCCTTCGGAAAACCCTTTACCGGCAAAACCCTCGATCCGTTCACCGGCGCTTTGACGGAAATCACGGCGGAACCGGCTACCGACGAAGAAGCTTTTGCTACCGTAAAGGTCATGGGCGGTGAGGATTGGCAGCGGTGGATAGAAAAGCTCGGCGCCGCGAATCTGCTTGCACAAGGATGCATCACCGTTGCGTATTCCTATATCGGGCCGGAAGCCACGCAAGCGCTGTACCGTAAGGGCACCATCGGCAAGGCTAAGGAACACTTGGAAGCAACCGCCCATGCGCTGAACACCAAGCTCGCGGCCTTAAAAGGGCAGGCGTTTGTGTCGGTTAACAAAGGATTGGTAACCCGTGCAAGCGCCGTTATCCCCGTTATTCCGCTCTATTTGGCAAGCCTTTTTAAGGTGATGAAGGAGAAAGGCACCCACGAAGGCTGCATCGAACAGATCAACCGCCTTTTTGACAGCCGCCTATATACGGCGGACGGGGTTATCCCGACGGATAGCGAACACCGTATCCGCATTGACGACTGGGAATTGGACGAAGCGGTGCAGTCCGCCGTTGCCGCGATTATGGCAACCGTTACCGACGAGACCAGCCGCGAGCGTACCGATGTAGACGAATACCGGCACGACTTTTTGGCGATTAACGGATTTGATATTGCCGGCATCGATTATGATGCCGAGATTGACCGGTTCGACCGGATATAAGACCTGTTACTTCTTTGCGAAACCGCATCGGTTGTATCAGTTATATATCTGCTTCCGACGCATTGAAGCAAAGAAGTATCGGCATAAACACAGAGTAAGAACATGAACGAAAAATTTATTTTGAATGTCTTTGACAAATTTGAAAAGAGCTCGGCAGTGCTGCTCCATATAAAGGAAGGCGAAGCGGAGCTGACGCTCAAAAAAGAAGCTGCGTATCAAAATACGCAGACTGCCGTACCGTTTGCACTGCACAATGTGCCGATGCAGCCTGTTACCGGAGCGGACGCAGGCGGATATGCAGCGGCAGGAACCATGAGTGCCGGAACTGTTCCTAATGGAGCAGCGCTGATTCCACCCGCAGCTGCAACGGGAATGCCGGCTGGGGCAGGAAGCAATCCGGCAGGCGCCAATTCCGTAGGCACAGCGGCTGGCACTGATGCGAACCTCGTAACGGTAAAAAGTCCCATCGTCGGTTCATTCTACCGCTCACCCTCCCCTGACGCGCCTGCGTATGTGGAAAAAGGTTCCAAGGTTTCAAAGGGACAGCCGCTGTGCATCCTCGAAGCAATGAAGATGATGAACACCCTTGAATGCGAATACGACGGAATAATCGAAGAAATTCTTGCAGCAAACGGTGATTTGGTTGAGTTTGACCAGCCGCTCTTTACAATCAGGATCTAAGTATGATACGGAAAATGCTGATTGCAAACCGCGGTGAAATTGCCGTCCGCGTTATCCGCGCCTGCCGCGAAATGGGCATTGAAACGGTCGCCGTGTATTCAACTGCCGATAAAGAATGCCTGCATGTGCTACTCGCCGATCATGCAGTGTGTATCGGACCGGCTCCATCCGCCAAAAGTTATTTGAACAAGGATGCGCTGATTACCGCCGCACTCTGCACCGGCTGTGATGCCGTACACCCCGGTGTCGGCTTCCTTTCGGAAAACGCGGATTTTGCACGTGAGGTAGAAAAATCCGGTATGTTCTGGATTGGGCCGAAACCCGACACTATCGAAATGCTCGGTGATAAGGTAAGAGCGCGGGAGACTGCTCAAAAAAGCGGACTGCCGATTACACCCGGCTCTAAGGGCGCGATTACAACCAAAGAACAAGCGGCGGAAACCGCGAAGGAATGCGGTTATCCCGTTATCATCAAGGCAGCCTCAGGCGGCGGCGGCAAGGGAATGCGCATTGTCTGGAAAGAAGCCGATTTAGCTGAAAACCTCGCCATCGCATCTTCGGAGGCGGAAGCGAATTTCGCCGACGGTACGGTGTACATCGAAAAATACTTGAGCGACCCGCGGCACGTTGAGCTGCAGGTTATCGGCGACGGCGCAGGCGGTGTTGCAATTCTCGGCGAGCGGGACTGCTCGGTACAGCGGAATCATCAAAAACTGATAGAAGAAAGCCCTTCGCAGGCGGTGAGCGACGCGATGTACGATGCGATGTGCTCCGGCGCCAAAAAGCTTTTTTCTTCGCTCAACTATTGCGGAGCGGGTACCATCGAGTTTCTCGTTTCCGGCGAACAGTTTTATTTTATGGAAGTCAACGCGCGTGTGCAGGTTGAACACCCCGTCTCCGAGATGGTAACCGGCACCGACATTATCCGTGAGCAGATTACCGTATGTACGGGCGGCAAGATGACACTCCCTGACGGCGTGGTGCCGGTAAAGGGTTGGGCAATCGAAGCCCGTATCAATGCACGCACCCCCGGTTTGATTACAAACTTGCGGGTACCCGGTGGAAATGGCGTCCGGTTCGACGGATTTTTATATCAGGGCTACAAGGTGGTGCCTTTCTACGATTCGATGACCGCCAAGCTGATTGTACACGGAGCGGATCGGGTACAGACCATTAAAAAGCTGCTGTGTGCGCTGGATGAGCTGCACATCGAAGGTATTCAAACCAATATCGAAGAGCAAAAGACGATTTTACGGTCAGCTCAATTCCAATCGGGCACCTTCGGCACCAGTCTCTATGCACAATTATTTGAGGGAGAAAAATAATGGAATGTCCTCATTGTAAAACACAATATGAACGGGAAGTGCTTTTAAAGCGTTTGATGGTGTGCCCCGACTGCGGATATCATCTCCGAATGGATGTATCAGAGCGGATTGCCTATCTTGCCGACAAAGACACATTTGAAGAACTTAATCCAACCTTGCGAACGATGAATCCTATTCAGATGGCAGGGTATGAAGAAAAAATATCCGCTGCGGAAGCAAAGACTGCCATAAACGAAGCCGTTGTTACCGGCAAATGCAAAATCGAAGGCAGGGATGCGCTGTTGGGCGTTATGTCCTTCGACTTTCTCGGCGGTTCTATGGGTTCGGTTGTCGGGGAGAAAATTTCCCGGCTTATGGTAAAAGGCGCAGCGGAACGGATACCGGTGATTATCTACGCAACGTCGGGCGGCGCGCGTATGCAGGAAGGGCTTTTCTCGCTGATGCAGATGGCGAAAACCTCAAGCGCGGCGGCGGAGCTTGACGACAAGGGCATTCCCCTCTTTTTGATGCTCTGCGACCCGACAACGGGAGGCGTTACGGCAAGTTTTGCGATGCTGGGCGATGTGATTGCAGCGGAACCCAATGCGCTTATCGGATTTGCAGGGCCGCGCGTTATCGAAGGCACTATCCACCAGCAGCTGCCGGAAGGTTTTCAGCGGGCAGAATTCCAGCTTAAAAAAGGCTTTGTTGACTGCATTGTGCCGCGCATCGAGCAAAAGCATTTTTTTGCCGTGATGATCGACGCGCACATGAATCCCCCGTTCGGCAAGGAAAGGAAGTAACATGAGTAAAGAAAACGAAACAAGAACCGATCAGACCGAGCTTTTAATCGGC
This sequence comes from Treponema sp. OMZ 857, assembly GCF_024181085.1. Lineage (NCBI taxonomy): Bacteria > Pseudomonadati > Spirochaetota > Spirochaetia > Treponematales > Treponemataceae > Treponema > Treponema sp. OMZ 857. The sequence continues at coordinate 372,008 of NZ_CP051147.1, read as the reverse complement.
TTGCGCGATATTGCGGATAAATACGGACTCGACATTACCACCGAGTTAAAAACGATAACCGAAAAGCTGCAAGCAAGTTCTGCAATTTCGCAAGTATGGCGGAAGATTGAACTCGCCCGGCACAACGACCGCCCGCGCGCCCTCGATTATATCGATATGATCTTTGATAACTTCATCGAGCTGCACGGCGACCGCTGCTTCGGCGACGACCCTGCATTGATAGGCGGCATCGCCTTTATCAACGGAATACCGGTAACGGTTATCGGTAACCAGAAGGGGCGGAACTTGCGGGAAACCATCGACCGGAACGGCGGTATGGCAAACCCCGAAGGCTACCGAAAGGCGCTCAGACTGATTAAGCAGGCGGAAAAATTCCACCGTCCGATTATCACTTTTGTTGACACACAGGGAGCCTATCCGGGACTCGGTTCGGAGGAACGCGGTATCGCCGAAGCCATTGCGGTAAACTTACGTGAACTCAGCCGCGTGAAAACCCCGGTTATCTGCTTTGTCATTGGAGAAGGCGGCTCAGGCGGTGCGCTCGGCATCGGCGTCGGAGATAAGGTGTATATGCTGGAGAATGCGATTTTCTCGGTTATCTCGCCGGAAGGCTGTGCGTCTATCCTTTTGCGGGATTCAAGCAAGGCGAAGGATGCCGCCGCGATGCTGAAAATTACCAGCCGCGAGGTACTCGGACTTAAACTGATTAACGGCGTTATTGAAGAGCCGGTAGACGGCGCCCATACCGATCCGCAAAAAGCGGCGGACAAAATACGCGCACAAATCCTGCACGACCTAGCCGATCTCTGCAAACGTGATCCCAAAGTCTTAGTACGGTACCGCCGCAAAAAGATACACGGCATTGGTCTTTATTCGGAGTAAAAAAGAGAACACTCTATAAATCAAGCGAATTTTTAAATATACCCAAAAGCCTCTCAAGCGATTGCTTGAAGAGGCTTTTTTGTTCGATTTTGTTCGATTATTCAGGCATCCATCACTTATTTACGGTTTAATGTGCCGTTAACTGTTAACACGTTATCCTTTAACGCAAATTTCAGTGATCCTTCATAATGATAGGCCGCATCGGAAGCAAAAGTGTCGGCTTTCAACGGCAGTTTATCCCAATCCAAATCGGACATCTTTGTAGACTCACCGCCGGCTTTAAGGTATTCGGACTTGATGACATAACCGGTATCGGTCTTTTCCGTAATATCTTTTGCAATTTTTGCACCGGTCAGGATGTTAAAATTTCCTTTGTTATCGGTTTTCAATTCATAGGCGGTTGTTTTACGGGCAAAACGTATTGTAAACGCACCGTCGGTGTTTGTTACTTGGAGTCCGTATCCTTCGACGAATTTCCAATCGGAAAGCGGGAACAAAAACAAACTGCGCAGCGCTGCCGGAATCGCAGCTTTCTTATCTGCGGCATTGCCTGCATAGCGGACAACATTAAATCCTTTTGTAGAGCCCTTCAAACTGGCTCCTGAAACGGCATCGAATTTATCCTGCACCGTCTCTTGCTTTCCCAACGTCCAATTAAAATAATTGGAGTCATAATCCTGCTTGGCAATGTTCATTCTAAAGTCAATTTTGACATCAGTTGCAACACTGGTAGCCGTAGTATCGGCAGCACCGGAGGCAAACGAAAGAACACTTGTCAAAAAAAGAAGCGATAATACGAAAACGGATTTTTTCATAATCCCATCCTCCTAAAAAAAAATAAAAGAAAATTTCGGATATTCTAGCCGTGCACAATTGTTTGCTTTGTGCAACTTTAGGATACCGAAGCACAGCATAATGAATTTTCTTTTAAAAGTAAAGTACAAAAAAATGATAAGCTATCACCTTGAAAACACTTTTTACTTCAGATATACACGCATCGTTAACGTCATCATTATTGCTTGCCTATTATATCCCAACAGTTCCTATAAATATTTGCATTTATTTTTACATATTTTACCTTGTCTTGATGGTATACTCTAAATTCAGGAAACTTTACCCCCTTTATATTCGGTGAACTTTTTTGTATAAAACCTCTTTGGAAAAACAGAATCCATCAGCATTACCTATACGGTATAAGCTTTATCACATAAAAATAACAAAAACCTCGTAAAAAAATAGAAGGGAGTTCTTCAGATGCATGCCATTCATATGAAAAAAAATATAAAGGCCTTATACTAATGCATTTTTGGATGATACTTATCTGGTTTATGAATTCACAACTCTTCACCTGTCTCATCATAAAGTTTTTTCTCCTCGTTCCGGTAAAGCATTCATAACCTTTTCTATTACATTCTCTATGCTATTTATTTGTTTTAAATTTGATGGGTCATATTCTAACCCTAATCGATCAATAATAAGGCTAAGGAAATATCTCCGTAACGCATTTATATTTCGACCTATATCAATGATTGAGTCAACATAATTCATATATTCCTCACTAGCTATAAAAGCAGGTACATCTAAAGGATTCCATTCTGAAAGTATATCATTAATTTGTTCTTTTAATTTGCTATCTACTTTCATGGATTTACCCAAAAACCTTTTAATATGCATCTTTCTTTGGCGGACTGCCGATACTTGTGTACTATTATTACAATATAAAGATACACAAGTATCGGCACCGCGCTTGCTTCGAAGCTACGCCTGGCGGCTCCGCTGCACCATACCGCTCCAATCTTTTTGCCGCTACTGTTTTATTTAAGCGGTGTTTTTCCGCTCTCGCTCCAAAAACCGCGTTTGCGTTACACGCGCAGCAAAAAGGATTTTTGCTTCAATCGCTGTCCGGGGGTGAGAATAATTAAGCTGTGAATAAAAACAAAATTTTGTTTTCATAGCCTGAAATTATTTTCTTAGTATAACGCATACATACAAAATTAAGATCCATCAAAAATATGATCATACTTTTTATACCACAAATAAGGCAATACATAGCGTGCCATTACATATAAAAATAGCAGTCCTGTCAGAATCCATAACACCAATAAAATAGTAACTACAATATTAGTATAATACCACTGTAAAGCAGATACCTGAATATTTTCCATATTTTCTTTAGCAGTTAAATAATAATTACCATTAATAATATCTGTAGTATCAAAAATCAAGTTTTCACTAGCATAATATTTATCCATATTAGCAATAATTACAAATATTATAGTTAGTATAATAATACATATTCCTACTTTCTTCATATATTTCTTTTATTACTCCTCAATTTTTCTAAATTCAAACCCGATAGATCCACCAACTCCAGCAGCAAACTTAAACTCTATTTTTGGTCCAACAGAAGCATCAGCTTTTAGACCTCCAATTCATGTTTAAAAGAATATCTTCTCTTTAATTTGCAATATAGGAAAGCATATTTTTCTTATCTGATAAAAAAAACAGTACAAGCTTCAGTATATATTAACATCTTACTCTATCCTCTTTTAAAGCATACTATCATGTGCATTATATTTTTTAGACAGAATCATATTCCTCTTTACCTTTTTTATTTATAAAGAATAAAATAGGCAATATCCAATTAGGTATAATCAAATATTGTACTATATAAAATAAAACTAGGTTACATTGTTCAATAAATGTTGAAATTTTTAGTAAATTAATATTTCCACTAACAAAGAACAAAGAACCGAATAGAATATTTAATAATAAAGTCAATAAGATAAAATGATGTCGCATTTTATAGAAGCTTAGTATAAGTAAGACATTAAACACAAATGAAATAACTATAATATTCCAAAACCGATTATTATATGTATATTGCAGCAATGAAACTAAAAGCATAAATAATACAACATACAAAATTATGAGAAACCCAGAGAGAATTTTTACTTTTATCGATCTTTTTATCATAATATCCTCCTTACCAGAGGTCTTTGCCTCTACTAGACACGACGAACTTCTACCTGCTCTCTGCTGAATTACTTCAACTTATCACAGTACCGTTTGTTTGTTGACCTATTTTATCATTCCTCCTTAAAAAAATACTAATGATTGAAATCCAATACCTATTCTATATTTACTCTACAATATTTTTTTTGGTTTTGAGTAAATTATCGAAGTACCATCTTTAGAAAATACTTTAATATTTTCAACCACCTTTGAGTTCTTTAATTGTTTCTCTAAACCGCCTGGAGTCATAACTTCCTTAAAATCCAATTTTTCTAATACCTCAGATGTATGACTTGCACAAGAAAAGCCATCCCCATCACCTAACTCCATTGCAGATTCAACCATCGCTTTTTCTTGTTCAGGAGTTGTATTAATCGTATAAGCAACTATATACTCACCATTTTGTCTATCTAAAACAGAATCTATATAGGCTTTTAGATCTCCTGATGATTCTCCTGAGAAAACACCACTGGAAGATCTATATAAACATCCAAATTCATCTTTTGCTTGATAAGAACCAGAGGGATCATATAATGTTTGACCAATTTGATAATTATATTTATCAACACCTGGGTTGCTAAAATGGACAGCAACATGAGAACCACTGACAAACTTTTCCCATCCAGTATTTGCATGAATAATCATTACGGTTGTCTCTCTCCCATCCGGATCCGTATACTTCACCGGATTATTGGCTTGAAGCTCGCTATCACTTCGCTGCCCGATGCCCGCGTAGTGGTACAGGTGCAAATTGACTGTGTTGTATATACCACCCATACCCGGCAGGTTTTCGTTATGCTTCTTCGCCTCGTCATCTATCGGAGCTTTGGGTATGTAATCTCTCAGTACCGGGTCGCCACTCAGCCACCTTGAATACTTCGGGTCAAGGTAGCGCGCGCCGTAATAATACGGCCCGGTTTCTTCATCCATCTCCACCTTTTGAAAATATACACGCCGTCTACTTCGTCGCACTGTCAAAAGCGTACTTCCGTGTACGCTTTTGACGGCAAGTTTCGGTCGAAGCCGAAACATCGCTTCTGTTTAAACCAGCGGCATCCATGCCGCTCCTAAAATCCTCACCGTATCAGAACCGCCACGGATGGCGGTGGTTCACGTCAGTAGCGTGTTTGTTCTGCAAACACGTAGGTAAAAAATGTACAAGGAGGTACATTTTTTACCGTGCCTGCGGTTAATTTTTTCTCCTGTCTCCTTGTAGTTTCAAGACGGACACGGATGTCCGTGAAACTAAACAGAAGCGAGATTTGTGGATACCACAAATCTCGTCGTTCCCCAGTGTACAAGGATGTACACTGGGGAACAGGCTCTTTTCAAAAGGCACCGTTTTCCCACATACGGCCGTAACTCGTTTTGTGAGGAAGAGAGCGTTTTTTAGACATCGCATTGTATGCTTCATTTTTTACGATCTATTTCACGCAAAATAATCAATCCATCTTAACAAGTATCATAAATATAGAAACAAAAATACTCCAAATAATAGTAAATTCGAGTCCTAAAACAATCTCATATTTATCAAGCCATGGAAAATAACTATTAATAAAAAGACCTACTGCAACAGTCAAAAATACAGAACCAAAGTAAATCAGCAATGTGATAAAAAATTTACGAACAGGACGCATACTCCACCTCAACTCTGACTTTTGGGTAAGCGAACGATGCATATCTATAGCAGTAGGAATTATAGATTCTCCAATCACACCAGCAACTCCAGCCCATTTCGGTTGGTGAATTTTAAAATCTTCAACAGTCCCTGTTAATAAATTGGGAACCCTACTCGTACTTGTTGAACAACTTCCAATAGCAGCTTGTGTAAGTCCACTAGCCACAAATGCATAAGCGGCACCGCGCTTGCTTCGAAGCTACGCCTATCGGCTCCGCTGCACCATACCGCTCCAATCTTTTTGTCGCTGCGGCTTTGTTCCCGCGGCGTTTTTTTCTCAATACCGACATGGATGGTGGTGGTTCTAAACAGTATCATGTTTTACCATCAGCAAAACATGATATCAAATCTGTACGTCCTTGTACAGATTTGATATGGATTCTCACATACGGCCGTAACTTTTAGAATCAAGTTCCATTAAAAATATCCTCATATTTTTTAAACCAAATGTAAGGCAGTACATATTTACACATAACATATAGATAAAGTAAGCTATCTAAACACAATAATATAAATGCAGTAATAGAAATGATAAAACTGCAATACCAATGCACTTTAGATATTTCCGTCAAATTTCCAGCTTTATCACGCACATAATATCTATTTTTTTCAATATAATTTAGACTTAATTCACCCCCTGAAAAATATACATCAAATTTAACAATACCAACAAATACTATACTTAAAATTATAATAATTATTCCGATTTTTTTCATATACTATCACTCCTCTAGTTTCCTAACTTCAAGCCACACGCCGGCCCCCAGCTTTACTCCAGTCGTCAATCCCAATAAACCGCCTGCAGTAGCACCTCCAATATGCACGTCTCCCTTTATACTGAAATTGTATCCCTGAATTTTGATATTCAAAGCAACTACAAAAGTTCCATTCTAACCCATGATCCATCAGAATGCTTTTCAGCAATCCATCCTAAAGGCAAATCGTATAATGTCATTAACGATTCATCCAGTAAAATTATTTCTTCTAAACTAACTATAGCAGCAATTTCTTCGGTTAATTCTCCTTTATCAAGAAATTGCCACATACCATCATCACGATCATGAGTAACGATAGATATCGGAGCAAGTTTATTGATAATACGTTTTGTTGTAATGACCATCGTTGTTTTTTTGTCATCAAAAAGCCAGTTCATCTTTCCTCCTAACTATCCCATTTCAACCTATTTTCTTGCCTTAATAGGACTTGAGCATTCGAATAACTATTTGTTCTGCCTTTGCTTTTAGGAATAATATGATCTATTTGCCATTCATCTTGACGAGGAGTCCGATCTGTTTGTGCTTCATTCTCATTTAAATGACCATGTTTGTATATTTGTTTTTTGAGAATTAAGCTGCAATATTTTTCCACTTTTATATTCAACTATATGCGAAAGATAAAATACAGCATTTTCTCTATTTCGTTTAATTTTTCCATTATTATAATTAGAAAAGTGAATTACAGTACCAATTGGAATATCAGCGCAATAATGTAGATTTATTATTTTCTTTATATTTCCTTTATTAAAATAATAGATTTTTGTTCCAGGCCATTGATTATCATCATGCTCACAATAATATCCTTCATTATAAATTATAATTTCATCACACTCACTGTAATACATTGATAAATCAACAAAACCATTCTTTTGTATTTGCAATATAATTCTCCTCTCTTCTTTCGATGAACACGAAATCAATGAAAATAAAATAAGAATAATTGTAGATATCATAAATAATTTGTTTTTTCCACTCATTTTAATAATCCTTGATTATTTCTTTTTAAAATCTCTGAATATGCAGTATTATATTCACTATCATTTATTTTTGTTATTCCTACACTATAGCTTCCATCCTTGTCCTTCAGAAAATACAGAAGTATAATTCTGAATTTATAGCAAAATTTGTCACAGCACTATTTATTCCATGTCTTCCACCATCCTGTAAGATTCCCAATTGTACAGCAATTATCGGATGTCTTGCAGCAAACCCTATCTCATCGTTTCTTGAAGCAACTACACCGTATCCGAATAAAGCAGCATTGATTCCCCATACAATAGTAGGCGCAATAACGATCTTCCCATCCGGGTTAGTATACTTCTTTGTTCCCGCGGTGTTTTTTTTCTCAGTACCGACACGGATGTCGGTGGTTCTGAGCAGAAGCGCGTTTTGCTGAGCAAAACGTGCTATCAAACCTGTACAAGGATGTACAGGTTTGATAACCGCTCCCAAAAACCGCATGACTTTACAATCGTCCACGGATGGACGTGGTTCCATACAGTAACGAGTTTGACATTTCGTCAAACTCGTGTTCAAGCGTTGTACATGGACGTACAACGCTTGATAGAGGATTTCTGCTTCAATCGCTGTCCGGGATACAACCTTCCCTATTTCTGTTTATTCCTCACATACGCCCGTAACTCGTTCTATGGGAAGAGAGTAGAAATTCTTATCAGGATATTAAATGCGGATTGTAGCTTTCTTTATAATCATCAAAAATCCACATAACCCTATCTCCAGAAGACTATTTTCTATTCATAATAAATCTCAAAACATACATTCCCAAACAATAAGTCAACTTCTTTGATATTATATTCAGATTTTAAACGTTGCAGTATATAAGGAATTAACTCATCAAGATATGAAATTATCCTATCAAGAATTTTTTTATACTCGGTCACATCATCTCTTTGTATTAGGAAATATCTTTTTTCAATATCAACATTATAAAAATCTTCTTCACACTTTTGACTCTCATAAAATTTCTTTGTATCAATTTCATTCAGACTATCTCGGCTTTTTATATAAAGCATCCTTTCATCTATTTCCAACAGAAAATCTTTATGTTCATAAAATGGATTAAATGAAATACTTTTTTGTATCGGACCATTAGACTTTAATTTACTCATTAAATATAAAAATTCTGGAATAGACACATAATGATTAGCTCCATTTTTTAATTTTGTATATGCATCTATGATATTATTTTTATAAACCATTTCCTTCTTCTCCCGCTTTACTTCCAAATATCTTTATTCATATCAGCAACTTGTATTATTTTCTTTATCTAAGGTATTTATAGTTTTATCTTTGACTTCTTTTCTCATTTTGTTGTATCCTGATGCTTGTCCTAATAATGACATATTTATTTTAGAAACTTACGAAATATTCTAATACTATCGTTCATAATATTCCGTATAATATTTATTTCGCTTTCTCCCCATACAGGACTATATACCTCAGGAGAGTCTTTTTTCAAAGCAGGAGGATTCGTTCCGTAAAACAGTTTATTATATACGTCTAAGATTATACAATCCACACCATTATCATCACCTATAAACGGTTCTTTCAATGTATCTGCCATATCAGATGCAATGTTCCAAAAACGTAAAATAAGATTGCAATCTATGTCGTTCAGACATATTTTTTCTATAAATGTATCAATATCATACAATACAGCGGCATCTACTTGAATATCTAAATTATGAATTTTACAAAAACCTCTCATTTCAGCTTCACAATAAAATATAATTAATTTGCCATTTTCATCAATCAAAAACGCATCACGGTTATCAGAAAACCATAAACAATAATATGTTTGATTAGACATCTTAAATTCTACCAAACAATATTCAATTTCTGTATTATATTTCATTCAAAACCTCTATCTCTATATTTTTTAAGTTGATTAAACTCACCGCCTGGTTCACAGAGATTATAATTTCCATCTGAAGCTCATTGCATCGCTTCCATCCGTCCCGGTGTAGATCCTGATGATATTGCTAATTCCAAAATTCTTTGAGTTGCGCCATTTGCGTTAACTGTCAAAGTCCCCATTCAAAAGTGGTGATACATTTCTTTAAAAAATTTACTTAGCATAACTGTATACATTAATATTTTAGTATAATTGCATTTAAACACGTATCGGTATATTTTTCACCCTTATACACATCAATAATTGTTAATATAATATCTTCATTAAAGATTTTTTCAAAAATTATTGACTGAGGATTCGGTGTGTCTTTTAATTCATATCGTTGATGCAAATCTGAAGAAGTAAAATATAAGTCTATTGTTTTCAGCCTGCTATTCTGAGAAAATAGGTAGGATCTATTTTTTGATACAAATCCATTAAAAATAATTAATTCCTCAGCATTTATGCTAAATCGAACAGACTCACCCTCTCCGTATCCTTTCACACCTTCAACCCATGGTTTATTTAAATCAAGAGTTTTCAAATTTGATCCAGAGTATATAATATCTTTTTCATGTAGTTCCGAAGAAGCTTCAAAATAAGATGGAAATATAAGAGTTCTGTATTAATTTTTGAAGCACCAAAAAAGATAGGTTCATTAGATTCTCCATACAAAACTAAGAACCTTTCAGATAATAACATCAATAATGATTTTGAATAATTTTCATTTTTTATCTTAAGCTGATAAAATTTACCATCAGTATTGATTGAATACTCAAATACATGATTCCATAAAAAATCATCTGAATTGTTATTTTCATCATCAGAAAATCTAATTTTATTGTTTTCGTAAAAAGTTATCATTTTAAAACTATTCATATCCTTATAGTAAGTCGGTTCAGCTATTTTCACCCCATTCATTGGTAATGTATAAGTCCTAAAACATATACATAACAAAAAAATTATCTTGAGAATTGTTTTTTCCATATAGTCTCCTTTTTATTTGTATGGAGGGAGTAATACCCCGACGCTCTGTGTCGGGGTGTTGATTAATTTTCAACTATTGGTGGAGCCTTAATTACTATTTTAATATTGTCTCCTTTCACCCAAACTTTTTCACCTTCTCCATACTTAAAACCAATATCTTTTAATATACTGGTAACCTCATTGAAATCAGCTAGATGAGAAATTTGACAGCCGGCACTATAGAGTCTTGTCCCATTTGCATATTCTGTTGTTGCCCCTTTTTTTCAAAAGGCACAGTTTTTCCTCTCTCAGTACCGCCACGGATGGCGGTGGTTCTAAATAATATCATATTTTGCTGTCAGCAAAACATGATATCAAATCTATACAAGGACATACAGATTTGATATGGCTTCCCACATACGGCATATTATAACAACTTAGACGCTCTTATTATATTCATAACCACCATGTCCAATCCAAGGCGCGGATCTTACCGCTTATAAACACACCTATAAAAAGAAAAATTATAAATAGCCAAAAACAAGCAGTATACATAATATATATTTTTCTATCTTCAGGATATGCGTGCCAATATACCATCGGCATAGTCCACCACCATTTCCATTTTATTCTTTTTTCTACCAATGCATCTGTCACTCCTCGACTCATTTTAAGATATAAAATCCACATCGCTATAAAAAATACAGCTGATAGTACGAGAAAAAAAACACATACTATTTTAAGCAAAACTAAATACATATTAATTTATCTCCTTTAATAATTTTTCATTCTTTATATTATAAATTCGACTAGATGAATCTATTGTCTCTCTCGCCGCATCGTATGTTCCCTTAAAAGGTATAAGTCCTTTAGCAAAATCTTGTACCCCTTCCCAAAAAGATGATTGTTCTTTTGCAGTAAGACCCCATGCACCTATACTTGTTTTACTCGGTGTTGCAATTTGTTTTAAAACTGATAGTGCACCTTTTTCAGCAGCTTTTCAAAAGCACTTACTACCGTAAATGCATCTCCCCCAAGACTTACAACATATTTACCCATATTCCATGCTACTTCCTCTTTATTGTCTTTTAATGCTATGCGATAGTACAAATCTACAAGTGATTTACCTGTCTCTATATCAGTAACTTTATAGCCACTTCCTCTCCGCTTATGATTATATTCAACTTTTCCAAGCAATTTAACAACTATCACATGACTCAACAATTATTGCTCCATTATATAAACTTTGTACCCATTCGTATTCAAAAAATACTGTAGCATTAGTAAATGCTAATTGCTCTAATTCAAATAATATATCAATGAAATTATCATATTCAATTCCAATGATAAGTGTCTCAGTATTATAAAACAATTCGGTTTTATCTTGAATTTTAAGAATAATATCGACATAGGTTACTCTCTCATCTATGACTATTCCTAATTCACGCATATTAATCGTAAACACCTTCATCCGTAATTTTTTCAATAATGTCAATAAAGCATTGTGGAATTTATTACGATTTCCTTTTATGTATATTATCGGTGGCAGTTCACCATTTATATTTTCTTCAGTTTCATATTTGATAAAAAACATAGACGCCTCCCTTATTGTCTAATCTATTGGAATATCCTCCCAATTAGGATAGGGATTTTCTGGTGTTGCCGGAGGTCTATCTTCATATTCATATCTCCTATCATCCGCATTATCGGATCATCTTAAACCACTCTCTTTGCTATCCTTTTCTATGAACTCAATATCAGGCTTTTCTATTAGTTTAAACGGCAACGTTTCGGGGATGGTTTCATTTAACACATAAAAAGAATAAGTTAAAAGTTTCCTGCTTTCTCCTTTTTCAAAAAAAAGTATCATATAATAATAACTATTCCCAAATAACGATTCTTCTTTTGCATAGATATGAATAATATTATCAAAATCACCAAACAGATTACATTCATAAAATTCTATTTCAAGTTTTATTTCCTCTTGTTTCATAAAGTCATCAATACAAATTTCTTCTAACAGCATAGTCTTAACTCTATCTAAAATATGATACTTCTCATTAAATTCCTTTTCTGTTATTTTTTCCATAGCAACAAAATCAGCAAAAATGTATAACAAATTCACTAAAATGAATACGCTAATTAAAAGAACTTTTTTCATATCATTCACCTGCAAAATTCATTTCTTTGAGAATTTCTTTAACGACATTTTTTGCACTAATTTCACGCGGCCGCTCTTTATAAGGTAGTTTGTTTTCCTCAATTGCGCGTTTCTCCCATTTTTCTGCTCCTGCTTTCGAAGCATCAGAGCCATGAACTACTTCTTCTGCTATAACTTCAAGAAGATTTAGCCCATTCTTATCTATTCTATCAAGGTCAATATTTATTACAATAGCTTGAGCGGTATCTCCTTTATTCATCTTTCCATTAATCATAGAACCATTCCTATCAAGTTTTATTGTAGCAACATCTGCATCAAGGGAAGTCGTTTGTGTTTCTGTATTGCCGGCGTACTTACCTTGCATCGCTGTAATTACTGTTAGTAACTTATCCCCGTGAGCATTTGTCGAGGCTAAAAGATTGTTCATATGTTTTTTAAATGTTGGGCTATTGAAAAATAACTTTAGCACAGCATACTTTACACGGTTATTTTTAATAGGCATTAATTCCCGCCCATCTGGATCCACATACTTCACCGGATTGTTCCCAGCATAATGATAGAGATGTAAATTGACCGTATTATATACCCCGCCCATTCCTGCAAGCTTTGACGTATCTGCTCCTGCAGATGGTATATACTCTCCCAGCGCCGGGTCACCACTCAACCACCTACTATACTTCGGGTCAAGGTAGCGCGCGCCGTAGTAATTAACGCCCGTCTCCTCCACCTTTTGAAAATATGCGGGCATCTACGGCGTCGCACTGTCAAAAGCGTACTTCCGTGTACGCTTTTGATGACGAGTTTCGGTCGGAGCCGAAACATCACTTCTGTTTAAACCAGCGGCATCCATGCCGCTTCTGAAAATCCTCACCGTATCAGAACCGCCACGGACGGCGGTGGTTCACGTCAGTAGCGTGTTTGCTCTGCAAACACGTAGGTAAAAATGTACAAGGATGTACATTTTTACCGTGCCTCCGCTTTATTTTCGGCTGTCTCCTTGTATCTGCTCCGCCTCTTTTCAAAAGGTATCGTTTTTCCGCTTCCTATCGTAAGCGGAAAAACCTCCGGCGCAGTGTTTCTTTTTAATAAGTAGTTTTCTTTGGCGGACTGCCGATACTTGTGTACCATTATTACAATATAAAGGTGCACAAGTATCGGCACCGCGCTTTCCGCTTCAATCTTTTTGCCGCTGCTGTTTTGTTCCCGCGGTGTTTTTCCGCTTAATTGCTCCAAAAACCGCGTTTGCATTATATGTGCGGCAAAAAGGATTTCTGCTTCAATCGCTGTCCGGGGCATGAGATAGTTAGGCTGTAAATAAAAGCAAAATTTTGTTTTAAAAAATAGTTTTCCTTTCAATACCGCCATGGATGGAGGTGGTTCTAAACAGTATCATGTTTTGTCATCAGCAAAACATGATATCAAATCTGTACAAGAACGTACAGATTTGATATAGCTTCCCACATACGGCCGTAACTCGTTCTGTGGGAAGAGAGTGGAGCTGCTTTATTACTTTTCAGTCCTTGAAATAATATTCCATTAATTGTTATTTCAATGAATAATGATTTTGTAATAAATAGAGTAATGTTAATTCTCTTAATCTATCTACCATACTGACTCTTATAAATACATTATTCGTGATATCGTAAACAATATTCTCTGTCTGCATCTCATAAGAATATTGTTCACCGTCTGTTGTAGTTAATTCAATGTAATAAATTCCTTCAAACATCGCGCACTTAGGCACATTTCCTACTGCTATCTCTTTTCCATTCTTTATTTCATTTAATAGATCGGAAAATTGTTCTGCATCTCCATCATAAAAAATAATATCGCTGGATAAGTGATTATTCAGTATTAAATGCATTTTTAATACTCCAGTAAATTTTAATTGCTTATCCATTTTAGGCGACCTATTATTTATAACATTTATGAGTATATACAACGAACCAATGCAAAGCATAAAAGAAAAGGCATAAAGAGCCTGTAAACACTTCTTTTTCATTTACTCACCCCTCATAATGTTTTTCTCATATACCTTCTTAGAGTATATATTTGCTTTCCCCACAGACCCCAACCATTAAAACTTTTTGTTTCAGTAGGTGTCCATTTGTTGGTACAACAATATAGAAAAAAAAATCGTTATCATTTAAACCTATCCAAACAAGAAGAATCTAACACCGTTTTTTCGACGCTTGCATCAATTCATTCCGATATTCGATATCACATCGATATAACATGGGTGAATCCATTTGTTCAATATATATCCCTTCTAACGCTGCATCTTTAATAGTTTTATCATCATAATACACTCCTCCAACAAACATATAATAGTCATAGCCAAAATCAACATATGATGACATGCTATCAAATGTACACCATACCAGCATTCTTAATATAAACCTTGCAATATCCTCTACTTCAGCAATAGAGCATTTATAATTATCCCTTATTTTAAATAAAAGCTCTTTATTACAATCTTGCAAATGGTTGATATGTTTTTTTATTCCATTTTTATAACGTTCCAGCCAATTAATAGTAAAAGTTTTATCCGCGGCGCTTTGTAAACCTATATGCAAATAACGGATATAGAGATCCTCCACCCTTTTATATTCATCATATTCACTCTTCATTCCCGTTTTTACAGCTACACTATAATCTGTCCACTCATCCCTCATATACCAACCTTTCTCGTTTCGATATGCAGGATTATATTTTGTTACTCGATAATTCATTGATCACTAGTCTCCTATCCTATTTAAATTCGCATCATAAGTACCCATACGCGTACTTCGTTGTTTTAAACTCGCTACAGAATCAGCCATCTTCCATACACCTCCATTATGTGATGTTCTATCAGGGGTTATATATAAATGTCCTTTTTTATATACAGGCTCTCTTTCAGAAAAATAGTTTGTCTTTGAAAAGCCTAATTTTGCGGCTACAGCTGTTGCTTCTTTTGTTGATGCAAATGGACGGTTGTGCGCATCTCTATTTCCACCTGATGAACCGGCAACAGCTATTGCAATTGCAAAAATCGTTTCGCTTTTGCTTCCTATAGAGTTACTGTTAGTATCATTATTATCAAGATAATCTGCTATAAAAGCCGATATTCCAGCAACCGCCAACGGATCAGAAGTTTTAGGTACTTGATTGAGATATATCTCGTCTCCTGTATTTATATAGTTTATAAGGGCTTGTTCAACATAGTTATATCGATTGCCTCCATCTATAATAACATGCTTGCCATCATCAGTTTTTCTCACCAATAGATGATCACTTGCATCACTACCCAGTTCTTCACTCTTCCCATCCGGATCAGTATATTTAACCGGATTATTGGCTTGAAGCTCGCTATCGCTTCGCTGCCCGATGCCCGCGTAGTAGTATAGGTGCAAATTCACCACATTATACACCCCACCCATGCCGGGAAGGTTTTCGTTGTGCTTCTTTGTCTCATCATCTATCGGGGTTTTGGGGATGTACTCACTTAATGCCGGGTCTCCACTCAACCACCGTGAATACTTCGGGTCAAGGTAGCGTGCCCCGTAGTAATTAACGCCCGTCTCTTCCAGCTTTTGAAAATATGCGGGCATCTACGGCGTCGCACTGTCAAAAGCGTACTTCCGTGTACGCTTTTGACGACGAGTTTCGTGTACGCACGAAACATCACTTCTGTTTAAACCAGCGGCATCCATGCCGCTTCTGAAAATCCTCACCGTATCAGAACCGCCACGGACGGCGGTGGTTCACGTCAGTAGCGTGTTTGCTCTGCAAACACGTAGGTAAAAATGTACAAGGATGTACATTTTACCGTGCCTCCGCTTTATTTTCGGCTGTCTCCTTGTAGTTTCACAACGGACACGGATGTCCGTGAAACTAAACAGAAGCGAGATTTGTGGATACCACAAATCTCGTCGTTCCCCAGTGTACAAGGATGTACACTGGGGAACAGGCTCTTTTCAAAAGGCTTCGTTTTTCCGCTTCCGGCAATCCCTGCCGTAAGCGGAAAAACCTCCGATATAGCGCTTCTTTTTAATAAGCAACTTTCTTTGGCGGACTGCCGATACTTGTGTACTATCAATACAATGCAAAGGTACATAAGTATCGGCACTGCGCTTGCTTCGAAGCTATGCCTGTCGGCTCCGCTGCACCATACCACTTCAATCGCTGTCCGAAGGATTACCGTCCCTAGTTCTGTTTGCTTCCCACATACGGCCGTAACTCGCTCTGTGGGAAGAGAAAATAAACTCTTATAACAAGCCCTTTATAATCTCACTATTCTTAAGGTTTTAGTTTAATGCTTGCTCCATCTAAAAATCTAAATCATCCTTTCAGAAATCCTCTTTTATAATTTTCAAACCTTTAGGATATCAATCTATAATACGATAATAATGCCAATGACCTATGGGATCATTATCGTTCTCCTTAGACAGCGGCTCTTTTAGCATAATACTAATAAATTCTCTTCCAAGCATTCTCGTATTTTATAAATAAATAGTCTTCTCCCATTCGAGCGTCATCAATTATTATCGATGTATGCGTATCAATTTTACACATTATCAATATCTCTGCTTGCCTATCATATATTAAAAAAATATTATGACAAACCATACTAGTTGAAACATTTGGGAAACCTATTTCAAGCACACTTCTTCCTCTTTTAATAAAAACCTTACGCAAACCAATATGGAGTGATATCATATTCACACATATCAGTTTTCCAATTCTTTTTCTAATTTTTTTGCTGCATCATTTTCATTCTTTGCAGCTTTTCTTATCCAAAATTTTCCTCGAATCTTGCTCTCGTCTTCATTTTTGTTAAAAAGTAACTTACCGTATTCATATTGACATTCACTATTTTCATTTTGGGCACCTATCCTTAACCAATATAGCGCTTCTTGCTCATCATGTTCATAATCCCGATAATACTCATAAAGTTTACAGGCTTCTTTTTTTCCACCTCGCAAGGCATAATCGATTAAAACTTCTATCTCATATTCAGAAATCTCAGTATCTTTTTTTTTGTAAATATCTTCTTGTAATGCAGGATAAGAACTTTCAAGATTGAGATGTTGGTTTTCTATCTTTTCCCATGCATCATAATTTCCATTCTTTAAAGCTTTAAAAAGCCAGTATAAACTACGAATCTTTCCTTGCTTCGTTGTTGTAGCTTCGAGTATACGGGCATAATCATTCTGCGCAATATCATCATTGTTTTCGGCAGCTATTTCATCCCAGATGCATTCATTAATAGTATCAATTTGCGCGAATGCATAATATGCTGAAATCTTATAAGCATATACACCACTACCATTTAAAGCTTCCAATTTAGATACTGATATATTCTCTTTATTTAAATTAAAATATCTCAGATACATTTCTTTATCTTTACTATTTAGGCTAGCTATAACTTGTTTAATGTCTATTTTAGCAAAAGGAAGTGCACTAAAGGCATCCTCTTTTTTTAGAGTTAATTTCAGATGTTTTAAATCATCTGAAATCACTTCTAATAAAGGCGATAAAAAGAATTTATCACACTCTCCGTTCGTCTTTCCATAAAGATTAAAATAATCTTTATGAACAAGATAATAAATAACATCACAAATAGCATTTCTATTTTCATATATAAAATCAGAACTTACTTCAATATAGGGTTTCATAGTAAAATTATTCCCACTTTCATCGTAATTATAAATTATAGCGCCATCTATCAGAAGATTTCTTATTAAGTGTGCAATAATAAATCTTTTTTCTGCATTACTAACAATTGAATCAGAAATAATAACATTAGAAACATGCACGCCCTCAATCACTGTCGTATCAACAAAAATAAAATCAGAATCGTTTATTATTACTTTTTCTTTTTCCAATTGCGCTATAACATCAGTAGATAACATTTTAGTCTGCTTTTGCAATATGTTTTCGTAGTTGACGGTCTTTGTACAACAAGTTAAAATTAATAATGGTATTACAAACTTTATCGTTTTAGTTATCCAATCTCTGAACATATATTTCAATTCTACCTCCGCTATTATTCAGCCGTTGGCGAATATCTTTCATAAATTTATCGCGTCCGGCATTACCGCTATCTCTACCATTTAATCCAAAGCACCCTAGCGAACCGCCGATATGTGGTTCATTGTTCTTGGTATTTATATATTCACCACCGACATGAATCTGTATATAATCAGGCTCCCCATCTCCGGTAATATCTGCACCTATGTTTCTGTCTGTTCCAGATTTATCATTCCAAAGCTCCAACACTTCGCCTACACCCTTTCCGCCATCACGTAAAAAGCCATAGTATTTTCCAACAGCTTCTTTAGGATTAAAAGCCAAATTGCTCAAATCACTAGCTTTTGGCGCATTCCGCGTAACTTCATAGTAGGAAGTAGTATTAGTTTTATCATCTGTAACGGTAACCAAATACGTAGAAGCTTGTGCGGACTTACTGTTTGTGTAAATTATATACATAGTACCAAAACCAATTAAATTATGATCAGCTATAAATTTTTCAGAAAGACTAGCTACCCTCTTATTAGTTATGGTCACTTTGGTAGTTCTCCCATCCGGATCCACATACTTCTATGTTTTAACTGTAACTATAGACTTCACAATACTTATATATCTTTCTAAACAAGAAAAAAAGTTAAAACTATTGTAACTAAACATAATAAAATCCATAATAAGGATAATGGAAAACATAACAGCTGTATCATATTTAAAATAAAAAATTTTCGCTTTATCGCTTTCGTTTGTATTGAATCCTCTTTTGCATATTCTTCTTTTAAGCACCATCTTATCATAAATCTGGTTCTATCCCATGAAGATGATATGAGTCCGCCATTGGAGACTGCATTTTTGGGAAAAAACACATCTTCTCTTGTAGCATCTTCATAGAATAAAGAAGTAAGCCCTGTGCGATTAAAAGATATATGAATAAAAACGGCAAGAAACATCATCACCATAAAGGCGAGTCCCGGAAATATAAACATCATAATTACAATTGCTTCGATAATTTTTATTTCTTCCACTTTTACATCTCCAGAGGTAATAAGCTTTTATCTTTAAGATAATTTAATAATCCATCAATATTCTCATTTTCTAAAAATTTTTGAACATCTTTGTAAATCTGTTTTATTTCTCTGCATGTTTTACTAATATTTAGTTCAGAAGTTTTTTCTGTATAAGCCATCCATGAGTGCCCCTCAGCTTCAGTGCCAAGAGAGACAAAAGAGTAAGAACTTGCTACTGTTATACTTCTAATTTTTTCAGAAAAACTCTTAGCTGTTGGATTATAGCCAACTTCTCCTCCTATAGTCATTTTCATCTCATAAAATCATTCTTATTTATTAATTCATATACTTTTTCCATAGACAAATTATAATATGTAATCATTAGATCTCCATTATCAAGAAACTTAGTTTCTTTTAAATCAAAAATTAAATACTTAATTGCAGTGTTATCATAATTACGATTTATATAAAATATCTTTTTTCCTTTGAATATATCTAACACATAAACATCCTCTTCTCCTACAAGTGCATAGCTTCCGGTAATATCTACTGCCATCACAAAATTAACCGGATTAGATATTATTCCGTCATTCACTGACACAAAAATAGAATAAACTCCCGGACTGCCCGTATGAATTTTAATTTCGAAAATTTTATTCTTAAACCATTTAATAGCATCTTTTCTAAGTTTATAACGCAATTTAAGTGAAAAAATCATAAGCTCATTTTGAGTTTTCTTATTCCATATAAATCCTTTAGTTACACCGCCATGCTCTGTAAATTTAAAATATGAACTTCCATCATCAGAATAATATTTTGTATCAGGAAGAAGTTCTTGAGATGATAGTTTTACAAAGATATGGAAGACTAATATAATAATAGCATATTTTTTCATGGCAAAACTCTCATCCCATACGAAGGGTTTGCTGGATTGTATTTAATAAATGTTGCCTCTCCAATTAATCGCTTCAAAAACCGCACTTGTATTACACGCGCGGCAAAAAGGATTTCTGCTTCAATCGCTGTCCGAGAATAATTAAGCTGCGAATAAAAACAAAATTTTGTTTTCATAATTTTAGCAATAGGTTTATATTGTTTTTATTTCACTTAATAGATTCAACATAGACTCCATATGGAAGCGTTCTAAGATTAAAATCATCAAAATCAATTTCATCGGCCTTCCTCTCTTCTAATAAAAATAAACCGCGTATTCCCACATTTTCCTTATGTCTATAGTCTTTTCGGACATCAACAAACATTAATCGTAATTCTCCAATATCCGTAGCAATTAACATAGAAACATTCCACTGAACGATACCTTCTCCATCCTTGTATAAAGCCGATTCATACACCATTACATCAATAACCTCATACGTTTGAATTTGAAATCTCTCAAATAAATGATCAACATCTTCATCATAGTGAGAGGAAAAGTGTTCTATGTGAGGAATAAAGTGCTTTTTAAAACTAATTTTATCTTTGTTTTTTATTGCCAGTAAAAGCGCTTCTGTTCTTTTCTTCTCTATGTGCTTCATATCTTGAAAAATCAGAGGCCATCCCCACCCCTCAGTAAATAATATCATTCCATATACAACAACATAAAATAGTTTTTTCATATCAACTCCTTAGAAATTAAGTTTTGCAGAACAATTATTATCATTAAATGTCCACCTTGAATCTTTTTTATCCCATTCTGCTTTGAAATCTTGATACATTTGTTTATTGTTACCAAAATTAACGGTAAACTGGGCTTTTAAGTCGCTTGCCTTTACCCCTTGTACCCTCGGATTAAAGCTGGTCGTCCACCAATGTATCCCCTTAAAACTGCCAACTTCTTTTCCATTTAAGGTTAAACTTGCTTGCATCTCCATTGCTAAAGATTTATCAACCTTAAAATGTCCTGCTAGTCCTGCCAAGCCTGCTTTTGAAAAAGTTTAAGCGTTTGGAGTCATAATTTTCTGCGGCAAACTCTTGTTATTATTTTTTACCTATCCATGCAGCAATTGTAGGTGTAATATTTGTAATATCCCTAATTTTCAAAGCAACCACATCTCCTATAAATATATAAATAAATATCATTATCAATGCAATCTTTTTCATTTATTTTAACTCCTTGAAATCATTGGGATCATAAGTTATGCCATTGACATCCTGTCAGTAGACAAGTTTGACATTTCGCCAAACTTGTGTTCAAGCGTTGTACACGGATGTACAACGCTTGAAAGTGGATTTCTGCTTCAATCGCTGTCCGGGATACTCCCTTCCCTATTTCTATTTATTCCTCACATACGGCCGTAACTCGTTCTGTGAGAAAGCGAGTGTTTTTTAGACATTTCATTGTATGCTTCCTTGTTCCTAATTCTTTTCAAAATCTATCAAACACCGTCTTACAGTATCCTTTTTCTCTATCTTTTTAAGAGTTTTTAGAGTCATGTATAATCAACCTGATAGAAGTTCAACAAACATTTTTAAAGCTATAATAAATATAAAAGATAAAATAAATAATCTTACAAAACTCAAAAACGGCCTTTTCCTTGAATAGTCACCATATATCCAATCTAAGTAAAGTTTTGGAAGCATACAGCCTATACCAAAAACGCCCATAAAAAGAGTATATAAAAAAACATCTTCTTTCCCTATTTTTATAATTATAGGAGAGGCACTTACGGCAATACATCCAATATAAAAAAGAATATCGGTTATTCTCATATTCCTGTATTTCTTCTCGTTTTCTAAGTTAATAGCATATCTCATATATACAATCAAAAAAATCATATATATGTAATTATATATATAAAAGCGTTTTAAAAATATTAAAACCACTTCTTTTACACGCATTAAATCCACTGCAATATCATATTCAGCTCCTGAAATTGTTTGTGCCGATTGTGAATTGTACCAACCTTTTTCAGTAATCTCAGTATGTGCTGAATCTATAACGACAGCTTCTCTCTTTAGTGGTACAAAACTCGTCGTATTTTTAGACTTGTTAAAATATGGATCTATCCACAAAAACAGTAAAACATTCATGACAATCTCAATACTTATAAAAATAATTATTTTTAATTTATGCTTTTGAGTAAAATCTTTTATTCTATTTATATAACCATAGAGTAAAAAAATAAAAAAAATAAAATTCGGGATAAAAAACACTATTAAACTTAGCACAAGAATTTGTCTTACTTTCTTCATATTTAAACCGAATTCAAATTCTGAACCATTAATATTTAAAGTATAATTTTCATCATATTTTCCAAGCATTTGAAGAACAGAATGTATTTGTGATATGGATATATCACTATCATTTACAGGAATATATAACTTATCTGAATGTCCGGGTAAAATACGTAAATACACAATAAATATAATAGCAATATTAAGTAAAATATAAATTACAATAAAGAAAGCGGTATATTTTTTCCCCTTTAAATTTCTCATATTTTCCTCAATCATATTATTCAAAACGCTTTATTTTTATTGGTGCGCCATTATAAAATTCTATCACTTTTATAGGCTTTTCACTATAATTATCTAATAGTTTCTGAATTACACTTGGATCAGCAGTATACTTACCCAAATGTTTTATCTCTTTTCCATTTTTATCCACCAATGCAAAATTCAAATTGCTAGAAAGGATAGTACTTTTTGAAAGCACTTCATCTTTTCTTCTAAAAAATTCTATAGTATTATTTGTTGTTATATCCCCGATTACATGAATACTACAGTCTCCAGAATCAAAAAGCACCCCATAGCCAGAAAGTGCATTCATAATACTAAAAGCAAAATCATTTATTTTATTTTTCTCATCATTAGACGATGCGAGTACTAAACTGACAAGAGCGGATGCAATTCCCGGTTTACTATCCAAAAGACCTACCGCTGATGTTGCAATATTTGAAAGAGCTCCTTCATTAGGATTTTTAGAATATTGATATATAGCTACCGCCATATCACGTGCATTGGTCTTGCCTAAAGTACCATCAATCCTTAGGGTAACCTCAGTCTCAGTTGAAACTTTCCCATCCGGATTCATATACTTCACCGGATTATTGGCTTGAAGTTCGCTATCGCTTCGCTGCCCAATGCCTGCGTAGAGGCACACGCTCGTGCAGGGCAGTACCGCAGCTGCAACTACGGCAGCCGTCAAAACTAAAAGCCATTTATTTCGATTCAGCATCATATACTCTAAAAGCATACCACACCATAATACCGCTGTCAAAATAAATTACCCATTCTCAATGATTATTTAATACGACAACACACCTTCCGCAAACGAGTTAAATATACCTTCATAACAAATTGTATACCACCGGCACTACCGATACGGTATAGCGTAGTTTAGCTTATTCACATCTCAGCTTAGCTGATTGAGTTTTTCGCTGATAAATTCGCTCTTTTCTTTTAAGCCGATGGAGCCGGTTTCGAGCATGATGACATTCGGCTGCTTTGCATCGAGTTTAACCCGCCCTGCCGACTCTTTTATCATGCGGAGCAATTTATCGATGGAAATCTTTGAGACCTTCGCAAAGGTAATGCGCACGGTTCCGTTCCGCTCTTTAAGCGAGGCGATTGCGAGTTTTGCACAGATAATTTTGATTTCGGCAAGGGCAAGCAGGCTTTCCGCTTCTTCCGGAACGGGGCCGAACCGGTCGGACAGTTCCGCGTAGAGCCTATCCAGTTCTTCCGCGGTACGGACGGCGGCGATTTTTTTGTATATTTCCATCTTTGTTTCCGGCACGCGGATATAGCTGTCGGGGATAAAGCCCGTGTACTCAAGCTCTATGACCGGCTCCGTTTCAGGCTCGTAACCGGCGTTTTGCAGCCGTTCCACCGCCTCTTCCAGCAGGCGAAGATAAAGGTCAAAGCCGACGGAATAAATATCGCCTGACTGTTCTTTTCCCAACAGATTCCCTGCGCCGCGGATTTCCATATCCTTCATCGCAATTTTAAAGCCGGAGCCGAGTTCCGTAAAATCGGAGATAACCTGCAGCCGCTTCATCGCAACCTCCGACAACGCCTTGTTTTCGGGATAGAGGAGGTACGCATAGGCCTTTCTGTCGGAACGTCCGACGCGGCCGCGCAGTTGGTACAGTTGTGAAACGCCGTACATATCGGCACGGTCGATGATGATGGTATTCGCATTGGGGATGTCGATACCGTTTTCGATGATAGTAGTAGCAATGAGGACATGAAAACCGCCCATGTTGAAGCGGCGGAAAATATCTTCAAGTTCGGTTGCGCTCATCTGCCCGTGGGCAATGTCGATAAGCACTTCGGGGATGAGCTGCTGGATCTTATACCGTGTTTCTTCGAGGCTCTCCACGCGGTTATGCAGATAGAACACCTGCCCGCCGCGGTCAACTTCAAAACGGATCGCCTGCGCAATTTTTTCAGGGTCAAACGGAGAAATAACGGTTTCTACCGGACGGCGGTTTTGCGGCGGCGTGGTTAAAAGGCTCATGTCGCGGATTTTTAACAGACTGATATGCAGGGTACGCGGGATGGGGGTCGCACTCAAAGAGAGGCAGTCGATATTCGTCTTCATCTGCTTGAGCCGTTCCTTGTCTTTAACCCCGAACCGCTGTTCCTCGTCAACAATCATCAGGCCTAAATCTTTAAACTGCACGTCTTTCTGAATCACGCGGTGCGTACCGATAACGATATCAAGCTCGCCGTTTTTCAGCTGGGTTAAAACTTTTTTCTGTTCAGCCTTTGAAACGAAACGAGACAGCCGTGCAAGTTTTACCGGAAATTTTTGAAAGCGTTCTTGGAAGGTATCAAAGTGCTGCTCCGCAAGGATGGTAGTCGGGGCTAAAAAGGCTGCCTGCTTTCCGCTCATCACCGCCTTAAATGCCGCCCGCATCGCAATTTCCGTCTTACCGTAGCCGACGTCGCCGCAGATGAGCCGATCCATCGGTATCGGTTTTTCCATATCGGCCTTTACATCGGCAATACAGGTCAGCTGATCTTCCGTTTCCTCATACGGGAAAGCGGCTTCAAAAGCGGTTTGCCATTCGTTGTCTTTCGCAAAGGCAAAACCGGCGGCGGCTTTGCGGCGGGAATAAAGGTCGATGAGTTTATCGGCGATATCTTCAACCGACTTTTTAACCTTGTTTTTCCGGTTTTCCCACGCCTTAGACCCGATGATATCCAGCCGCGGCGCTTCGCCTTCATTGCCGATATATCGCTGCACGAGGTTCGCCTGCTCGATCGGGATAAACACCGTTTCGTCCTGCGCGTATAGCAGGTTGATATAGTCGCGTTCATGCCCCAGTGTTTTGACCCGCTCAATCCCCTTAAACTGCCCGATACCGTAGTTGACGTGGACAACATAGTCGCCGGGATTAAGTTCCACAAAGGTATCGATAACCGAGCTTTTAACCTGTTTAACCGATTTCGGGATACGCCGCCGCCTGCCGAAAATTTCGTTTTCCTGAATAACGAGTATTTTCAGCTCGGGGATGCCGAAGCCGGAAGAAAGCGTGAGCGGCAGCACGGTGGCTTTAATATCCTTGAGCAATTCGCCGATACGGAGCGCCTGCGCATCGCTTTCCGCAAATACAAAAATACGCCAGCCTTCCTGCTGTAAATGCGTTAATTCTTCTTTTAGATACACGATATTGCCGAAAAAACTGCGCGGCGGGTCGCAGTTAAATACAATCGACGCTCCGGTTTCATCCAATTCTTTCAGCGTCCGGAGGAAAAGACTTTGCAGATAGCTTTCGGTCAACTCCGTAAAGGGCAGCAAAAGGCGCTGCGGCATGGGATATTCGGTAATCAAAAGGTTATGCTTGATGTCGTCGTCGATTGCGCGGGTGATTTTATTATATAAGCCGTGGTATTCCCGCTCCAGTGCCTCCGCCGCATTCCGCTGCCGGTCGTAGTCCATGTACAGAAGAACCGCAGGTTTCGAAGCGCCGCCGTGCAGATACTCAAGATAATCAAGGACGCTTGCAGGTTTTTCAAAACAGAGCGGATAAAAAAGCTCTTCACCGTCAAAGGCTCGGTGTTCTTTTAAGTGCGCAATCAGCTTTTCCGTACCTTCGGCAGTAAATTCGGGCATATTATGCACATTCCGTTCGAACGCGGCGATCCGCTCATCATCCCAGATAACTTCTTTCATCGGATAGAGCGTCAGGCTGTCAAATTCTTCAACCGAGGCCTGCGTGTGCATATCGAAGGACTTTATCTTTTCGGTAGTAGTAAAGTCGAATTGGATACGGTAGGCGGTATGCTGCGAGCCTTTGTTAGCAGCGGCGCAGACATCGAGTACCTCGCCTCGAAGCGCAAACTCGCCCCGGACGCTTACCCGCGGCACCCGCGTATAGCCCCATTGCACCAGCAGCGAAGCTATTTTCTCCGTATCGATTTCCTTACCTTTATAGAGAGTACAGGTGAGTGTTTTAAGGTAGTCGGGCGGCGGAACCGGCGTTAAAAATGCCCGCTGGGTCATTACCGTTACCATGTTTACTGTCGAGCTTGATGTCGCTGAGTCGGATACCGGCGACCCTGCACAGAGTTCAGCTAAAACTTGAGCCCGCTCCGCAAATACCGGCGCGGAGTTTTGTACCGGCCGATAGGCCATATTACCCCACCACGGCAAAACCCGAGCTTGCAATCCTGCAATATCGAGGTCTGCGCGTAGTTCTTCTATTTCTTTTTCCGTCGGTACAACGATACAGAGATGAGCGTTAAAATGCCGGACATATTCGGCTAAGAAAAAAGCGAATATACCGCCTGAAAGTCCGTATATATGATACGGGAAACGCCCTTCCCTCAAAGAGGAAAAAGCGTCTTGCATGGTTTTCCATGAGCGGATACTGTCTTGTAATGTATGTTCTTTCATCACCAATAATTCGTGCAGAGGGTTGCATACCCGCCGTTCCTCGGCAGTGTACGCCGGGATTGTTGATTTAGCCGAAGAAATTGTCTTTTGTACGGCGGGTCGTTACGAAACGGGCAAGGTCAACAATATTTTTTACGATAATGCGGTCGCCGTATACCTCTAACCGCCCCTGATCGGCAAATTTCCGCAACGCATCGCCGGTTGCCTCCGCCGAAAGACCTGCCCATCGGGCGACTTCTTCGGGCGTAATGATAAAGGTACGCATCTGGGTAGAACGGTCAAGATCGGGCTGGGTTTCATCAAGCATCAAGAATACGTCGCCGATACGGGCAACATTATCTTGTATCGTCAAAATCATAAACCGCCGCTTTTGCACGTAAATACGCTTTACAAAGGTCTTTAACAGACGCATTGCAATAGCGGGATTGCCGGTTAAAAGAATTTCAAAGTTTTCTTTATTAAACTCGAGCGCAACAACATCGTCATACGCGATTGCGGAAGCCGAACGGGGGGAATTATCCAAAACGGCCATCTCGCCGAATATCTCCCCCTGTTGTAAAATATCAAGATTTTTTTCTGCTCCGTTGATAATCTTAATCAGCTGAACACGTCCCGATTGAATTAAATAAAAAGATGCCCCGGGTTCAAATTCGGAAAAAATAACCGATCCTTTGGGGAATTTTTTTGCAAAACGGGCAAACGAGGCAAATAAATCAGGCATGAATAGCTCCTTCGCATGTAGCCTGCAATTCTTTAATCTTAGGCACCAGCAGCGGACCTGCCATCGTTAAAGCTTTATCATAGAACGGCAACGCCTTATCGGGGCGATCCATACCTTGATAACAGAGACCGAGGAACATCAAAATTTCTGCAAGTTTTAAAGATTTAGGGAATTGAGTGATAAAACCGGTACCCAATTGAATACACCGGACATATTCCGCTTGTTTATATAAACAGCGGGCTGCCCCTAAATAGGATGCTTCAACATTTGCACCTTGTTTTAACTCGATAATCGTATGGTACTGCTTATACGCATCGGCCCACTTTTGCTGCTTTGCCAAATCTTCAGCAAGCTGGAACGTCAATTCTATGGAGGCATCATTGTTCTGTTCAGGCTGAGCAGCAGCACCGCCGCCGCCGGGCACGGCATTAACACTACCTGCTTGCCGCGCTTCCCCGAAGCTGCGTCCTGCCATCTGTGTCGAATTTGCAATAATCGGCCCGATAGCAGCCAAATGCTTACCGGACGGATAAAGCGCCCGATAGCGCGCTGCTACTTGGGCAGCCGCCTGATAATGCTGTGACTTATAAAAAGCCGTTGCAACCGTGAATAAACCGTCTTCGTTATTTGTCTGCTGTTTACTATCCATCAACGATTCAAGCTGATGATGAATATTTCTCAGTTGTCTGGAAAAAACTTTCAACATTTGAAGAATAATACGCGTATTGGTTTGAGCAAAACTCTCAAATTCGGCAACCGAGAAAGTATATACGAGCGAATCGGTTAAAACCATTGCGCTTTCTTCCCGCGGATAATTCCCAAGTGCGGACTTCACCCCAAAAAACTCACCGGTTTTAATATATTCCGTTACCTGCGCGCCGGTTTCAATATCAAGCGAATTAAGTGCAATATGTCCGCTATGCAGCAAAAATACTCGAGCATCAAAATCGCCTGAAAAATAAATTACTGAATTTGCGCTGTATTGAACAGCCTTTGGCATTTTGTCCTCCGTACCACACGCAGTTCTCAACTCTAATTAACGGTAAGAACTATCTGTAAGGATTATATCATACCTTGCGGAAAAAACCTAGTGCATTATACATCTTTTTGCTATAATGATTGCTATGGTAGATTTGCATACTCACTCCACTGCTTCCGACGGCACTTTTTCGCCGGCGGAACTGGCAGCGGAAGCCCATAAAGCCGGTCTTTCGTTGTTTGCCCTTACCGACCACGACACGGTAGCAGGGGTTGCGGAGGCTCAGCAGGCAGGAGAGACTCTCGGCATCCGTGTTTTACCGGGAATAGAAATCAGCGTTGAATGGCAACCGGGGGAGCTGCATCTACTCGGGCTTGGAATCGATATTGAAAATAAAACTCTGTGCAGTCTTATGCAGTATGCTCAGGCAAAGCGGCTGGAACGGAACCGTAAGATAATAGAAAAATTCAATGAGGCGGGAATTGTAATCGATGAAGAAAAGCTTGCCCAACTCGCCGGTGGAGCGGTAATCGGACGGCCTCATTTTGCAAAGTATCTTGTACAGGAAAAAAAGGCAAAATCCATTCAAGACGCCTTTCTTAAATACCTAGCCAAAGGACGGCCGTTTTATATTGAAAAGGAATGTTTACCGCTTGCGGAAGCGATAGAAGCTATTAAAGCCGCTCGCGGAGTTCCCGTTTTGGCTCATCCGATGTCGCTCTATCTTTCGTGGGGAAAACTGCCCGAAACGATTGCTCAATTCAAGGAGCAAGGCTTAGTAGGCCTTGAAGCATGGCATTCGGGAGCACGTTATGGGGAATGCGTCCGGCTGCAAGCATTAGCGGAAGAACTCGGATTGATTGTTACCGCCGGCAGCGACTTCCACGGTAAGAACCGTAAAGATGTGTATTTAGGCAGAACCGCAGCCCACCTTCCGATTGAAGACCGTTTTTTTACCGATAACCTGCTCCCTGCCCTCGCTGCAGTAAATGAAAGCTACCGGTAACAGCATTACATTATAAAAACGCCCTCTAAGACGATGTGTTTTAGAGGGCGTTCACACAAGAACAGCTTGTTTTGACTATCAGCTAACGGCCGGAACCGTTAGCCGGTCGTTTAGAAAACAGTTTGTTCCGTGATGGGTGTTTGTAAGGCTTTTAAGGCTTTTTCGACAAGCGCGCGGCGTAATTCTTTTTCGTCCTTTGCGTTCATCGTCGGGTTTCCGAGCGGGTGAGGAATTGCTACCGCCGGTACAATTCTGTTCGCTCCTACTGTTTTTGAAATCGGGACTACGGTCGCAATATGCACAACCGGTAAAACTTTTTCAATTTCTTTGACCATCGTTGCACCGCAACGAGTACAGGTGCCTCACGTGGAGGTAAGAATAACCGCCTGCACTCCGGCGTTTACAAGCTTTCCGGCAATTTCGGAAGCGAAACGCTTTGCATTCGCAACACTGGTACCGTTACCGACGGTTGTGTAATACAGTTCATGCAGCTTTCCGATTTTGTGTTCTCGTTCCATATCGCGCAATACATCGACCGGTAAAACACGGTTGGGATTGGCATTACAGTACGTGGGGTCATAACCGCCGTGCGCCGTTTCGCTGTTTTCGGAAGTCAGTTCGTTAATTCCTTTCAGGGAGTATTCACCATAGTGGGAAGCGGAAGATGCTTCGATATGATCGGGGTTTCCCTTAGGAACAACACCGCCTGAGGTAACCAATGCGATAACCGCCTTGGAAATATCGCTAACAGGAGCATGCGGAGGAACACGGTCGAACACCGGCATCGGATATTCGGTAACGAATGCTTCGCCCTTGAGTTTCTGCACAAGCATATCGACGGCACGTTTTGCACCGCGCTCTTTTGCAAAGTAATTCTGACGGATACCGCGCGGCAATAAGCCGTCGGCTGCCGGGTCAATTGTTCCGCCGTTTAATATTTTCTTCGCGACAGCTGCGATTGCCGGTACCGCTTTGCGCATATCGGCAGCAGAGTTCTTGGTCTTTACCGTATACATAAAGGCTTTGAACACGTCGTAACCGGGGTTCTCTTCGTACAAACCGGAGATAGCAGGGATGCCAAGCGCAGCAGCCGCTTTTGCAGCACCGCCGCACGCCATACCGTAACGGCCGGCGTTAAAACCGGGGCCGGCAATCAGCAAGTCCGCTTCGTTTTTCTTTAAAACATCTTGGATAAATGCCATACACTCATCGGTGTGGTCGTTAAAATAGTTATCACCGCAGATAATTGTCTTAACAATTTTTCCTCCGTCGCCGAGTGCAGCCTGAATCCCCATACCGGGGCCGGCATTTCCGTCGATTACTTCAATTTTGTAATCGGCAACATCTTCTCCACCCTTTCCGGCAAAGAATTGGTTGATATAATGTACAATCTTTTTCATTGTTTACCTCTTATAATCCGCATGCGGATAAATTCCAGAAGCCCAGCTCGTTGGTTGCGCCGGTAATAACCTGTAATTCCGCTTCGATACTGCCATCCTCGTGTAAACTGCCTTCCCATGCCCCTGCAATAACGTTGGCCTGTTGGGGATCGCCGATAACCAAGTCCATCTTAGGCAGTTTGATAACCTGATTGGCATTCCCGTTCGACACCACGGCATCCGCAGAAGGATGAGCATCCGCAAGCGACTGGCTCGCGCCGTCCTGCCCCGCGTATTCGTCGGTCAGCAATACGGTTTTAATGCCCTTTGCGGCAATCTTGCGGCAGTTCATCATCAAGTCGGCATCGGGGTTACCGAAGCCTTCTTCGGAGATAATCACCGCATCAAGGCCGAGCTGTTCCGCAAGCCGTGCGGTTAAAGAAGAAGAGCGTTCTTTATCGGCAAGCGTTACGTTCTCGTTGGTTACGATGACGCCGATAAAGTTGTAATCCTTTCCGTGCCGCTTATACAGTTCGTGGATAACAGGGCTGTTCTGATGTACATAGGTCGGGTTTTTATCGCAGGCGGAAACGCAGTTACCGCTCACGACTGCGCCGTCCATTGCCTCAGTGGGATACATAATGGTGGGTACAATCTGCTTAACGTCGATACCATAATAGTAGGTGTCATGCAGCAATCCCTGACTTTGGAGTGCATAGACATAGCCAACCTTCGGCAGATTGGGATATTGCTTAGCTTGTTCAATCGGGTTTAAGGTTTCGTACACTTCGGTTTCTGCCGGAGCAACAGACTTTGCGGCATTACCCAAATAGCGGGCAGCTTTAAGCCCCATCAAGCGCAGCGATTTTTCTTTAACCGCACGAGTGGTGTCATCTTTCACGGTGCCTTTTACCACAAGGTTAACTGTGCGGGAAAACGGCGTATAGTCGGCGCCGGGGCCGCTCATATCGATAATTCCTTCTTGGAACCCGACAACGGTACCGGTTGTTACAACCGCTGCACCGCGAAGCACGGCAGTTTTGCCCGATCCGACCGTATCTTCCTCACCGGTAAAGAACCCGGGAAAACAAACACCGCTGCCTTCGATTTTACAGCGCGGTTCAATAACATCTTTAACGGAAATAATACGGGTTTTATCACCCGGTTTAGTAATTGTCAGTGAAACATCAGTGATAAGCGGATCTTCTTTAATAAGCGAAATCAGTTCATCTTTGTTTATTTCAAGACAAGTTCCCTTGATAGCAGTTTTACTGGAAAACCTCATCTCATGAATAGGGATAATTCCCAGTTCAAGCTTCATATCGACCTCCTATACTTTTTTGCAAGGGGCGGACTATCCCCTAAGTATACAGGGATATTTTATTGCAATTAACCTAGGCTGTCAATTTAGTCTATTCTGTATTTTTTTCTTTTATAGTCTGTATGCGCTTGTCTAACCATGCGGACAATTGAGGTGGCAAGGATGATGCCGACTGCTATCGCAACTGCCATAAAGCATGAATGGACACCTTCAGCAATTCCCTTATCAAGATCTCCCCGTACAAAGAAAAGCATCGATCGATACACGCGGAAACCGGGAACTAACGGAATAACACCGATAACGATAAAAGAAGTTGCAGGGGTTTTTTGGATTACGGCAAAGACTTCGGCAAGAAGACCGACTATAATGGCGGACAAGAGATTGGCAAAAATATAGCTGACTTGAGGAACATCGAGTACTAACAAAATTGTCCATCCGATTGCACCGTTTGCTGCGGCAAGCAGTAATGTACGCTTTTGAACATTGAACAAGACACCGAAGCCGAGACAGCTGACAAAGGAGAGTATCGTATGGGCATAGATCGGCATCACAGTCCTCCTAAGATTGAATAGAGCATGAGGATACTACCGACACCGAAAGCAATGGCAATGGCAACCAGAACCGCCTCTCCGATACGCGCAATACCGGAGATAAGGTCTCCCGAAATAAAGTCTCTAATACCTGCAGTGAATGCAACACCGGGAACAAGGGCGAGTGCGGCACCGACGATGATATTATCGAGATTATCGACTAATTTAATTTCGAAAGATATTATAGAAATAATCCCTACGAACATACTTGCGACAAAATTACCGGTAAAGACGGTGCGGGAACGAGCCATTATTTTATCGCTGATAAAAACGGCAATATATGAGGCAAAAAACGCCGCAACAAAGTCTCCGAATTTTCCGCCTACTAATACCGCAAAAAGACCGCATCCGATGCCGGTCGCAAAGAGAACAAACCGGTATGGATAACCTTTGTATTGATCTATTTTGCGTAAGCAATCCATTGCTTCGGATATATCAATACGGCCTTCCACAAAATTACGGGAAAAATCACTCACTAATGTAATTTTAGCAATATTGTTGCTCCGCTTTTTTATATTTTTTGTATAGAGTACGTTTTCGCCGTCACCGTTTGCAATAAACAGCACGGTGGGCGTAACAAACGGAGTAATATCGTGGACGCCGCCCGCTTCGCTTATCCGCACAATCGTTTCCTCGGCGCGGTACATCTCTGCTCCGTTCCGAATAAGAAGCTCTCCGGCATAGAGCGCTATCTGCATTACTAAAGCATGCCGAGCGAGGGGATTGTCCTTTTCCCTAGCTACAATATCCGACTGGGTATCCATAATAATTGCTGATTGTAATTCTTTTTAACTATTATGGCAATAAGTTTAGTCGAGGTAAACGCATCAGGTATTTTTTGATATTCCCGCAGAATATTTGCAAAGAGCATGTCCAGAAGTGTACGTCCGTGTACACTTCTGGACGCGAGTTTTTGCATTGCAAAAACATCGCTGCTGCGTAAAACTCCGGACATCCGTGTCCGTTCTGAAACTACGAGGCGCGAACAAAAATAAAGCGGAGACGTACTTGTTGTACGTTGAGCATTTATTTTTGTGCAGCAACAAAGTAGATACGCCATATATTTGCAAAAGAGACGGTTATTTCAATATCACCCACGTTGAGCCCGTCCCTCCGTCACGTCCTTTGGGATGGCCTGTTTCGCCTGCATGGGTATTTGTTTCTAAGAATTTTTGTACAAACCGCGCCAATACAGGCCCGTTTTGAGAATGATTCCCTTTACCGTGAATGATGAGTATTTTTTGATACTCTCTCCGCACGGAATCTTCAAAAAAAGTAACCAACGCGCCATACGCTTCTTCAAGCGTCATGCCATGCAAGTCGATTTCTGCCTGCGGACGCATTGTCCGTAGCCGCCGCTTTTCGGCTAGATTATC
This sequence comes from Treponema sp. OMZ 857, assembly GCF_024181085.1. NCBI lineage: Bacteria > Pseudomonadati > Spirochaetota > Spirochaetia > Treponematales > Treponemataceae > Treponema > Treponema sp. OMZ 857. The sequence continues at coordinate 337,382 of NZ_CP051147.1, read as the reverse complement.
AAAAAAGGAAATATTTTCGGAATTATCCGCATCTTTATCATAAATGCCGTAACGCCGCACCCAATAATCCATCGGATTGAGCGTTTGGGTAGTTTCAACGGCATACGCTGCTGCCGGATTTTTTGCATCTTTACGCATTCGCTTCTTTCCATAAGGCTGTTGAGTCTGAGTTTCCCATTGATTCAGTATCGCTTCAAAATTCATAATTTTCCCTCTCACGGAAATAAAGATAAAAAAAATAAACAATGAACTACAAAAAACGTTTCAATAATTTTTCAATAATATTGAAATTTATCGATTTTTATAAAGTTTCCATATTTGCCAAATAAATTCTTCCGCCTTTTATCCCCCATGCCGTATATAAAAAAGACTCCATGTGCGCAGCAGCCTGCATAAAACCAGCTGCCTTGGTCTTGCGTATGTATCTGCAAAGCGCCGGTTCAACCGCACTCATTAAACGGAACCATGCAATCTGTGTAAAATACTGCTGAAGAAAACTGCTGCTTTGTTGAAGGAGATACGCCATAAATTCATTTTGCATCAAGTAATCGTCATCCGTGTCATACTGCAGCGACGGATATATTTCAAAATAACGGCGCAAAAACAACACTGCGCGCGGATTTGTCTTTCGAAAAGCCTCCGTTACCGTATCACGGAAGCTTTCTTCCGTAAAATAAATACCGTGCAGACATTCGTGGGTAATAAACCGGTAACGGAGATCCCGCTCAGATTGACGGCTTATAGATACGATTGCGCCCTCCCCCGCCTCAATGCCGGCTTCAGTACGAATAATAATGCCGTTACGGAAAAGGATTTTCCGTAAATGTAATTCCGCTTTGTTAAGTGGGAAAGATTCCGCTTCAGCCTTCTGAAAGAATGCCGCAAGCATTTCGGCTCTATAGTCATGGGCATTAAAGCCATGAAGAGAAGCAAGCTCTTCATCAAAAAGGAGCTTTCCTGTAAAGCCTTTTTTTTCCGCAAAGAACGAAAGCCGTTTAAGATAGGCATCCTGCACTGAATAGTCGGCAAAATCAAAGATCAACACCGAAGGAAACTGTTCCCATGAAAACAGCTCGTAAGAGGGCTGCCGCCATTGTTCTTGCTGCCAATCCAGAATAAGCCCCGGATCGGCAGTAATCGGAGTCATCAGGGAGGGGGTAGAATATTCGATCGTAACACCACAGACCATGGCTGCCATATCTGCCTGCCCACCCGTATCAGAAAGCGTATCCGTATTGGATAACCGTTCCGCGCCGGTTTGTTCAATAGTAAAAAAAGCATCGGGAAAAAGGCAGCCGTCAAGCGTAAGGCGATATACATTCGGTGCGCGATATACGGATATGCTTTTATCCCCGCATTGGAACGAAAGGCGCGGCTGTTTTTGCCCTGCCGTCAGATTAACCGGTTGGGTCTTGTCAAAATGAATACCGATAGAGTCCCTACCGCCTTTTCCGGCATACCGTGCCTGTATGACAGCTGACGGCTTCGGTAACTCCGTGCGTAATGGTACGTTTGCTTCGGTACATAATTCCGGCGGAATAACATCTCCATCGGCGGTTGTACCGTACCACAGTGCAGCCCCATCTTTTAACCAACCGTACCGAACGGGTACGATAGCCGCACTTTTCAGCTTTAGCGCCGATTTCGCCGAAACCATAAAGCCCCTAATATGAGCTGTCCCTACGGCTATGCCTGCAAAGCCGATGCTGACCGTAAGGGGTCCTCGCGGCAGCAGCTTCGCTGTAACGAGATGCTGCGGGCGGAAGTTTTCTTTTAACTTACCGAAAGCGGAAAAATCGTTTGCATAAAGCAGTCCTACGGCAAATTGGGCAGCATCAGTTTGAATAGCGTTTGGGTTGATAGGTGCTGTGCGGCTCGATTGACCGGTGAACTCTAACGGTTCAAACTCCAGCTCGAGGGCATATAAGCCGGAATCGGTTAAACCGAACATTGTAGGGCTTTTTTCAAAAGCAAAGTACATGGCATCGGATTTTTCCGGATCATCTATCGTACCCGTTTGGGCATTTGTATTTAAAGCCTTGAGCGGCACGCACCGGCTCTGCATACCGGAAGCAGATGCAGCTAATAGATAAACCGCAGTATCATCCCTGTCTGCCGGCAATGCAAGCGATACCGACGACGCGGGATCGGCACAAGAGGTACATAACCAAGAGGTAAAAACTAAAACAAGAACGCCCCGCAGCAGGATATGCATGTTGCTGCTATTTTATAGCTGCTTTTAGAGCGTCAATCTTATCGGTTTTTTCCCAACTGAATTCGGGGCGGCCGAAGTGTCCGTAGGCAGCGGTCGCTTGGTAAATAGGTTTACGTAAATCCAATGTCTTGATAATACCGGCAGGGCTGAGGTCGAATACCTGCTGAACGGCTTTTTCGATTGCATCTTCCGGAACCTTTGCGGTACCGAAGGAATCTACCCGAATCGAAACGGGAAACGGTACCCCGATAGCATAGGCAAGCTGCAACTCGCACCGTTCGGCAAATCCTGCTGCAACGATATTCTTTGCAACATAGCGCGCCATATATGCGGCTGAACGGTCTACCTTGGTCGGGTCTTTGCCGGAGAAAGCGCCGCCGCCGTGCCGCCCCATACCGCCGTAGGTATCCACGATGATCTTCCGCCCCGTTAAACCGGTGTCGCCGAAGGGACCTCCGATAACAAAGCGGCCGGTCGGGTTAATAAAGAATTTTGTCTTTGAATCCAGTAAACCGGTCGGTTCAAGAACGGGTTTAACAATCTTTTCGATAATCGCTTCTTTTAATGAGGCATAAGCAATTTCGGGGTCGTGCTGATGGGAGATAACAACCGTATCGATACGCACGGGTTTATCTCCTTCGTATTCTACCGTTACTTGACTCTTTGCATCGGGGCGCAGCCAATCGATTTCTTTCGACTTACGCAGCTGTGATGCCTTCCGCAGCAGCTTATGCGCATACATGATAGGGGCAGGCATCAATTCCGGTGTTTCTTTACACGCATAGCCGAACATCATCCCCTGATCCCCTGCGCCCATTTGGTTCTGATACTCACTAAGTCCGGTACCGTTTACCCCTTGCGCAATGTCAGGCGATTGAGCGTGAATCATGCTTAAAACAGCCATGGAGTTGCAGTCAAGTCCAAATGCGGAATCGGTATAGCCGATTTCCCGTGCGATATTGCGGGCTGTTTGCTGTATATCAACAAAAGTATTGGTGGTAATCTCTCCGCCGATAAGGATTAACGCAGTTGAAGCAAAGGTTTCGCACGCAACATGGCTTCCGGGATCATCACGTAAGCAAGCGTCCAAAACAGCATCAGAAATTTGATCACACAGTTTATCGGGATGGCCTTCTCCGACCGATTCCGAGGTAAATAATTTATGTTCGTTCATTATTACTCCTATCATTAAAAGTGTTACGAAGCAGTCGCTATCATACCGCTATCAGTCTAAATGTACAAGTTGCTTGTTAGCCGATACGATCACCATTCCGATGCAATGGCTATTCTATAGAATAAATTGGAGAGATACGGTCAACTGAAAAAGAAAATTTACAGAGGATATAAAAAACCGGGAGCACTACGGCACAAGAAGAATTAATCTACCGCTGCTTCCTTCCGGATCTGACGGGGTTTGAAAAACCTTCTTTGCATAGGTCCCGGTACGGAGAGAGAGGGATTCGAACCCTCGGTACCCTTCCGGGCACACACGACTTCCAATCGTGTACCTTCGACCACTCGGACATCTCTCCAAAGTGTTGAAAGCACCTGAAAGTATTGAAATTTTCAAGGTGTTTCGTAAAACGCATAAAGAAGATGCTTGAACGCGCGGCTCCGTTAAAAAACGGAGAGAGGGGGATTCGAACCCCCGGTACCTTGCGGTACAACGGTTTTCGAGACCGCCCGATTCGACCGCTCTCGCATCTCTCCAGTAGCATGAGACTAGGCGGGCTCGAACCGCCGACCTTCAGATCCGCAATCTGACGCTCTAATCCAACTGAGCTATAATCTCAAAAATAAAAATAACCGATGAGACTAGGCGGGCTCGAACCGCCGACCTTCAGATCCGCAATCTGACGCTCTAATCCAACTGAGCTATAATCTCAAACACAAAAACAACCGATGAGACTAGGCGGGCTCGAACCGCCGACCTTCAGATCCGCAATCTGACGCTCTGATCCAACTGAGCTATAATCTCAAATATCCCCGATATGCTTTGTCCATTACTGCATTCTTGCCGTCTAATGTACAATAATATCCGGTTTTATCTTACGGAGCAGGGGGGATTCGAACCCCCGGTACCCGGATGGGTACAACTCCTTAGCAGGGAGCCCGATTCGGCCACTCTCGCACCGCTCCAAAGTTATTGCCTGTCTAAGTTATCGGTTTTATATATGCACGTATAAAGGAACGTGCCGCCTTTTATTTTACGGAGCAGGGGGGATTCGAACCCCCGGTACCTCGCAGCACAACGGTTTTCAAGACCGCCGCCTTAAACCACTCGGCCACCGCTCCATAAGCGGTTTGTATATTAGCCTAGAATAATGGCGAATGTCAAGACTATCGCTCAAACCGTATCGATTTTTCTCTTAATAGTGCATATAAAAAAAATTTGTAATTTTTTTTATTTTTTTTTGCAAAAATACCGTAAATTTCCAGCCATTTTTAAATGAATGCTTTATATAACAGGTACTACAAGATCAAAAGAGACCGGAACCGCGGCGAGCGGCAACTCGGTACTCTTATTTTAGGAGGCTATTATGCACAATTTGAATTCGTTGATCATTGAGGGAAATGTAGTTCGCGATCCCGTTGTAAGAGCGACACCTAAAGGAACACCGCTCTGTATGTTTTCCATTGCTTCGAACCGTTTTTTTAAGCAGGAAGATCAAACAACGCAAGAAACTTCATTCTTTGATGTCGAAACATGGTCACGCTTAGCGGAACTCTGCGGAGAAAATTGCACAAAAGGCCGCGGCGTCCGGGTTGTAGGACGTTTAAAGCAAGACCGCTGGGTAGGTACCGACGGCAAACACTACAGCAAGATTAAAGTAGTGGCCGAACATATCGAGTTTAAGCCCTTGTTCAAAAACGGGAAACAGCCTGCCGATGCGTTAGACGATATGCGTGAGGAGACCGTCCCAGAAAAAGAGGCCGTACCTGCCTTTTAAGAAAAATGCCGGCGGTTCCGAGTATGGAAACACCGGCAGTCAGTACGAGGACGCCCCAAAAGTTGATTGCTTTCGGGGCATCCCAGTAAACTGTCCAAAAACTTTAGTTTTTTGGACAGCCGCAAACGCCTTACGATAATTATGCGGAACTCCGCGCGATGTATCTGTCCCGATTTCCGCTGTTGTATGAACTACACACTGCACAGAAAAGCGGCAGCTCTACAAAGAGTGCTGATAAATCCAGCCAAATAAACGACTTACAGATGAACGCTTGCTTTTTTTTTCGTCAGATGTATACTCTTTTTAAGACGAGACTCGACTATTAGGAGGCATGCAATGAAAAAAATAATAGGACTCTTTTTATGTATTCTAATTGGTGCAGTAAATAGTTTTGCTGCGGAAATTATTTTTTCACCCGGTATCGGATTTTCATCGTATACAGTGCGAAGTTATGAAGTTATAATAAGCGGAGGCACTCTTAATACTTCAGATAAAGCGGCAACATATACTATTTTTGCTCCCGCTGTAGGGCTTGATATGCATTTTACTCATGAAAACAGCGGCTTTACCTTCAGTCTTATTAATAACGCAGCGCTCCCTATCGGCATATATAAAAGCGGCGGCTTCGGTGCCGAGTCAATGAAAGTCCACGGTTTTATATGGGACGGCCAAATGCTGTTTGGTTATACGTATGGAATTAAACAGCCTTTCAGTATTCATGCCGGTATTGGTCCAGGTCTTGCGCTGGGAAGATTTTGGACGCGCTCAAATGGGCAAGGTTTGGAAAATTTTTATCATGCGTGGACACCAATAGCATTACATATCGGCTTCCAATATATTTTTACAGAGCACATCGGTATTAATATAGGACTGCATGATATGATAAGTTTTTCAGGACTTTTGCGTAGTATGGAAAAATCAAATATCGCTGACGACAATAATAAAGTCGGATCAACATTCGGCTTCGGTAATGTTTTTACGTTACGGATAGCTGCGGCGTTTAGATTGTAATTTGGCTGTTTATTATCGCTGTAGTAATCTACAACGGTCTTTATGTCTTATATAACTTTTATGTCGATGTTCTAAATCGTGCTATTTGTACGATTTAGAACTCGGCGACCTATTCGAAAACGCAGTTATCGAATAGGTCTATTATAAATGAAGGTTAAACGGTTATTGTACCGCTCGGCTTTTTAAACAAAATTTCCGTATTCAGAAAGCTTGTTTTTATTTGCTGCGCTGATTTTTAATTTGTTCAATCGCGTAACCCATCGCTTGATTAAAAAAGTCTTGCGGCGGTTCTTTGATAAACCCGCTATCCATCAGCTGCTGTGTCAGCGCTCTGCTTTCGGCAATCTCGGCCTTAGCCTGCTTAAAGGCTTCATCCCATGTAATAGTGATACGGGCAAGACCTTCTTTTATCGCCTGCATTGCAACATCGGCCGCTTCGACAGCAAAGACATCCTCATCATCCATCTTTACGACGATATTTTCGGGATCGATGCCTTTTTTCTCCGAATAGTCGGCAATAGAGTGCGCACAGCGGATCGCCATACCATCGGAAATTTTCCGTGCGCGGACAAGCAGCGCCCCTTTCAAGATGCCGGGGAAACAGACGGAGTTGTTGATCTGATTCGGGAAGTCTCCGCGTCCGGTACCGACGATGAAAGCGCCGGCGGCTTTGGCATCGTGCGGCCAAATTTCGGGGATGGGATTTGCACAGGTAAACACGATGGGTTTATCGCCCATAGAGGCGATCTGCTCTTTGGTTACGGTATTCGGGCCCGGCTTGGACAGAGCGATCAGTACGTCGGCGCCTTTCAGTGCTTCGTCAAAATCGTTTATCCGGTTGGGGTTCGTCGTCTGGCACAGCTCCCATTTACGGTAATAGCGCGCATCAGCTTTGATGTCTTCGCGGCCTGCATGGAGCGCACCCTGAGAGTCGCAAACAATCATCTTCGCAGGATCTCCGCCGTCCTGTAGAATGAGGCGTGCAATTGTCGTGTTGGAAGCGCCGGCACCGAGCAGTACAATGCGGCAGTCTCCGATTTTTTTACCCGCCAATTTCAGCGCATTGAGTAAACCGGCAAGCGTAATACAGGCCGTTCCTTGAGCGTCGTCATGCCAAACAGGAATGTCACATTCTTCCCGCAGCGTATCCAGAACTTTAAAGCAGTCCGGCTGCTGAATATCTTCCAGATTAACTGCGCCAACGCTCGGTTCCAGCATCTTCACAAAGTCGATAATCTTATCGGGGCAATGTTTACCGGCAGGGAAGTTGTATTTCTTTTCTTCATTCGGCTTGATGTAGGAATCGATACAGATGGGATACGCGTCCACGCCGCCTAAGTACTTCATCAGCATACATTTTCCTTCCATAACGCCGAGACCGCCGGAAGGAGAACAGTCCCCGTCGCCCAGTACGCGGGTGGAATCGCTGACAACCGCTACGAGATTTCCTCGGTTGGAAAGCATAAAGGAGCTGTCATGATTATCGCGGATGCCGGTAGAAACGGCGGAAACTCCCGGTGTATACCAGACATTGAACCAGTTAAACCCATAGAGCCCGCATTTTGGGACGGTTTGCAGTTTTCCGCCATAAAATTCGTGTGTTAACAGCGAAAGCTTTTTTAAAAACAACGTTTTCGCCGCCGCTTTTTCATTTTCCGTAAAGTCGGAAGGGAAGTGTTCCGTAATAGATTGTAAATCTTTATTGATAGTTTTCATGTGGTAAGTGTAGCATGGTTACCCTCTCCCTGCAAGCTATCCTTTTGAAAATATACGGCATATCTACTTCGTTGCTGCGCACAAATTAATCCTCAACGTATCAAAGATACGCCTGCGGTTAATTTGTGCTCGCGCCTCGTATCTATACCGTATATTTTCAAAAGGCTTACGGTAAAAGGCTTTTCAGAACGGACACGGATGTCTGTGGTTGTAAGCAGTAGCGAGATTTGTGTTATACACAAATCTCGACGTTGACCAGTGTACACGGAAGTACACTGGTCAACGGGCTTACGGAAGGGGTGTACAGGAGATGCTGCTGCTGAAAATCCTATATAAAAATATGCTTTTTAACAGATAGACAGATATGCGTCGTGAAGGCGCTGGGCGCTGGCTTCAAGAGCTGATTGTTCGTCCTTGGGGAGTTCGCCTTCGATGATTTTTTCGACGCCGCTTCTGCCGACAATGCAGGGAACGCTCAAACAAGCGCCGTGCAAGCCGAATTCTCCGTTTAGAGCCATCGAGACGGAGAGGATGCTGTGTTCATTACGCAGAATGGCGCCGGCTATTCTGGTAAGCGCCAAACCGACAGCAAAATAGGTTGAGCCTTTGTAGTCGATGATATGATAGGCGGAATGGCGTACTTCGTCCAAGATTTTTTCTTTATCGAAGTGAATGCCCGAACTGCACGTGCCGCTGCCGCAGTATTCGTCGATACGCCGTCCGGCTATGGTGGTCATCGACCATGCGGCAAATTCGCTGTCGCCGTGCTCGCCGAGGATGTAGCCGTGTATATTACGGGCATCGACGCCGCATTCTTTGCTGAGTACGTAGCGGAATCGCGCGGTATCCAAGACGGTACCGGAACCGATAACCCTACCGCGATCCCAACCGCTTGCTTCGAGCGCCACCTTTGTAAGAATATCGACGGGATTACTCACGAGCAGCATGACGCCTTTGCAGCCGCTTGCGGCAATTTCTTTTGCAATAGTTTTGATGATAGCGGCATTGCGTTTAAGGAGGTCTATTCTCGTTTCTCCCGGCTGCTGTTTTGCACCGGCAGTTATCACAATGATATCGCTGTCGGCATAATCGATTTGACTGCCGGTGTGGATATCAACCTGCGGCAAAAACGGCAAACCGTGTACAAGATCCATCGCCTGCCCTTCTGCAAAGTTTTTATTCATATCGGTGATTGCAATCTCATCGGCAAAACCGCTTTGAGCCAACGCATACGCAAATGTAGCCCCGACAGAACCCGCACCGACAATCGTTACTTTTCGTTTCTTTTGATCCATAACGTCTCTCCTTATAAAAAATTAAAGTATTGCTTACTCTTCAAAAAAGTATAAGCGCTTCCATACACCAATGATTATACACTTTTGGAGAGAGAAATTATAGAGAGCCTGATTGTAATTAGATACGGTTCAGCCTATCAGTGGAAAATATAGCCCAAGCGACAGGGCTTTCGCAAGCAGAAGTGGAGGCGCTTACTTGAGCAAAGAGAACATAAAACAATTTTCGTGCTAAAACAAATGCCGTACTTGAAGCTGAGGAATTAATAATCACCTATAGTAATAGCTTTTCTTAAAATACTGTTGATTCTCGTCTGATAGCCTTTACCTAAAGACTGGAGTACAGCAAGAATATCCGCATCTATTTTTTTTATAGAAATTGTTTTTTAACGGGCGTTACATTCAACACTATCAATATTCCGTTCAAATTGCCGACTCCGTAATATCTATCTTATTTGAAGCGGCTGTTAGGTTAATAAACGATACATCTATCGGAAAGAAGTTTCAATTTATATGCAGATATTTCGACAACATCGTCTGACTCATGTATTTCAGTATGATAGATATTCTTTTTTGAGGGGGTATATTTTACAGCTACTTGTATTTCATCACATATAGTTTTTGATATTACAGCCACTGCAGGATTTTTCTTAAATTGTTTTTTTAAGTAATCGATCGAATCCGGCAGAGTCCTATCACCTGTTCTATCTACCGAACAGCCATTAGCATCTTTAAATGCCGCTGAAGATGGCTTATTTCGCACAGTATCCCAAAATAAATCTTGAGGAAATATACTACGCAATAACTTTTCATGTTGTTCGATTATATTAAGATTCATAGAACGCATTCACTTCCTTGTTTATATCGAACAAATGATTAACTATTGTTTCATACGGTTCATTCTTAATAACTTTTAGCATTTTATTTTCTGTTGGGAATATTTCAAATTCTAGATAATTACTATTCTTGTAATATTCAAATTGTATGGTTCCTCTCGGAGTAGGATAAATATCAGGTTGTATAGCTAAAGTATTAATCAAATAGTTAGCTTTAGATAAAATCTTTGAATCAATTGCTTTAGAATTTTCACCGCCCCATCCGGCTGATAATTTTGCATACTTTTTTAGTTTGAGCAAATTAAAAAATCTTTTTTTATCAAGAGATTGATTCTGTATTTTTTCGGTTCTCAGTATAGAAAAAAGATTTGCACTAATTTTAGGATTAATTAATCCGAAATTGCTTGCATGGAAGATTTTTACTTGTATCCTTTCATTAGCAGAATTTAAATAATTATATTGTGATCTAAAATTTTTATGTCTTTTGTTGTATTCCAAGCAATAGGGAGAATATTTTTCTGTTCGTGTGTTAATATAATCTGAAATCATTTCTCAGCCTGCTCCATCTCTTCAATTATTGAACCTAACCAGCTATGAAGGTCTTTTGCCGTGTCTTTATTCATAATAATACCATTCTGCACAAATCTAATAATTGTATTTGAAAAATCTTCCGGCTCGAATCTTGCCGTTTCCGTAAAGCTTCCATCGTCAGAGATTTCTCTAATATCGGCGCGAGGTAACGGACGTCTTTCCGTGTAGAAATGTAATACAATTTCACCATTTGGTTGAAGTTCTCCAAATGCACCATTACAATATACCGGATTATACGAATCTTCAAAAACAAACTTAAACTTCACAGTTGACATAATATATCTCCTCTAACTACTATTAAGTATTATATACTAATAGATAAGAAAAGAACAGGCTGCCAAAACCTTACTAAAGGAGCAAATCGCACCCTCCCCATAAAAAAAAGCCGTCTTACGCAGGATTTCTCCAACATAAAACGGCTTTCCCTTCATTCAAAATTATTACTTAGTAACTACTTCCACCCTATCGTGTAGATTACCTTTACAGTTCCTTTCGAGCGGGTTCCATCATGGTTATCTACCTTGTACGTAATAACGAAGTCTTTTTCCTCGCCACCGGCAAGGGTAAAGTTCTCGTCATAGGTAATTGTCACACCCCTGTAAGAAATCTTTCGATTTGGATCGGGTTTAGTACCTGCGTACTCAGCAGGAAGCGGAATATTCTCTGAGTGTTCGATCTTGACACTTCCTGTATCAACTTTCCATATACCAGTTGTTTCATCATACAGCAAAGGAAACTTACTGTTATCATCCAATGCTTGCAGTGGGTATACAGTTTTTAGGCTATCTTCAGACCACCACCAATCATGACGGTTCGACTTCAATAAATAATTGGACATAGTTAATGCCAAATTGGAAAAGTTTGTATAACTCACATCAATCAGCGACTTAGAATCTTTTTTAATATCTCCTGTCGTAATAAAATCTTCTGTTTCTACATAGATTTTTTTCTTTTTAATAGGGAACATATGATTCCACGAAGCGGGCTGCCTCCCATATGCTTCCACTGAACATTTACGTGCAAGGTGAACACCATCAGTATACTGTGGGCTAAACCAATGGGTGTCTGCTGTAGACCACGACTGTAAATCTACATTCTGTATTTTTGGAGTTACAGTTAACTGCATATTAGGCTTATGCTTAAAGGAGGCTGTAACATTAAATGCCCTGTCAACAGCCACCGTTTTTTCTGTATCGGAAGCTTGGGCGTCAATATCGTTCCACTGATCAATAATGAATGCTCCATTTTTCGGCGTTGCTTTAAAGGTAACGGTTTGTCCCTCTCGAACGTTTGCTCCGCTCTCAATAGATTCTCCATTAACGGTTGCGGTAACGGTACCTTTATTTTCGTCAGTGGAAGCAAAGGTAACGGGATAGAGCTTTTTAAAGACAGCTGTAACAGAAAGGGGATTTTTCACCTGTACCTGCACCTCAGAAGCTTCACCTTTGTCGGAAGCTTCATCCCAGCCTTCCCAATGATCGAGGTAATAGCCGGACTTTGCTTCCGCTTTAAAGGTTACGTTTTTGCCCACTTCCACTTCAGTATTGTTTTCATGCGGCTTTTCATCTATAAAAGCGGTAACCGAACCTCCTTCTACCGGTTCCGGCGCAAATGTTACCTTAAACTGTTTCAACTTAAAGAATACACATACCGTGGTCTTTTTTTCCTTTAGCGTTACTGTTATTGTTTTATTGGAGGACTCTCCGACCGTCCATGAGTCAACTTCATACAAAGGCTTGGGGTCGGCGGTAAAGGTAACGATAGTGCCTTTATCAAGCTCCGTACCGTTTTGCAGTTCAACATCTTGATTATCTACTCTTGCCACTGCTTTTAGAGTTCCGTTAGAATCGCCGGTAAAGAAATACAACTTTACTTTTTCAGCAGGAGGTGCAGAGTTCGATTTAAATTGCACACCTATAGTTGCATTCTGAGTTACGGTATATTCGGCAACGAGTGGGTTACCGGCATCTTTCTGTACAGCACCTACCCAACTGCCGACAACAAAACCGGCAGCAGGACTTGCGGTTAAGGTAATAACGGAACCACGATCAACCGTTGCTCCATCTTGTACCGGCTGTCCGTCTATTACAGCGGCAAGCGTGCCACCCTTATCGGGAGTATGACGGAAGTGAATAACGGCTGTACCTTTTTTTACTTCAACCTTAACAGCATCACTTACCACTTCGGCGGTCTTATTGTTTTTGGGGTTTGTATTGGTTACCTTGCAGTAATAGTATTTTACTCCTTCTGTACCGGTCGGGAAATAAAATGCAGACGCCGTATTTCCCACACCGGTTGAAACCGGTGTACCACCAGTATTAGAGTTCGAAGCATTTTCGTACCATTGGTAACTCAAAATTTCGTCTGACGGCGTTGCATTCGGTATAACCTGTACAAACCAATCACGAGCTCCCTGCATAACAGACTGCGATTTAGGCTGCTCCTTAATCGTTACAGCCGCTGCCGTATAATCGGGATTTTCTACCCACTTGGTCTGTAACGGCTGTTGAGTTTTCCGGTAAGGCGAATAGCCCGGTTTTCCTTCATTAGGTTCTGCCGGTTGTGTAAAACTTCCATTTTTAGGGGCATGATACTTATCATTTGCAATATACTGTTTAACCCAAGAATACAGAACAACTGTTCCGTCAGCGTTAACATACCCTATAGGGTCACTCATATAAAACGGTTCATTAAACAGCTGATGTTCTCCTGAAGCAGGGGCATTATAGTCCATCCAGTTTTGAGGAACTTTATTTCCAAACAAATTTTTTAGATAACTGGGTTCGCTATAGTAGAAGATGAATTTGGAATAAGTATCCATCGCAAACATTGAATTGTCAAGACTTTGAGCACCAATTGCAGGACCTGAAAGTGAAGTAAATCGATAAAAATAAAACCGCTCATCGTTTGGATCATGGGCAGGAACGAACCCCCCATGTTGTGCCCAACGATCTTTTCGCGTTCTATAACGATAAAACTTTACATTTTTTGAAGTTTTAAGACTGGAGCCGAAATTCGGTCCATCATAGCTTTCAGGTGTTCCCGTCCATACACCGGGTTTAAATCTATAGGTAGGAACGTTGGTATTGTAGTCGAAGTCGCTGATATACACGACCCAACTATCAAATTGGGTAGCAGAAAAGCCGTTGGAATCTGCCGTATATTTGGTAAACGGATCTTCATTCGGATCAACCATTTTCTTAATCCATTTAAACCGGCCGTCAGGATCTTTTGGGTTTGAATTCGGTTTATTTTCATCAAATTCGGGAATAGAAGGAGGCACAGTCCCAGGGAGATCGTTATTGTCCTCATCACTTTCCCCACCACTTCCCCAATCTTCTCCGTCATCAGGATCATTAGGATTGGACGGATCGCCGGGATTGGAAGGATCTGCAGCTTTCTTTTCGCGTGTTATTTTTATAATCTTTATAAATTGACCGGAAGGATCCTGTACTGTAATTTCAACAGCGAGGTAGGCCTCCGTCCCTGCTGCGAGAGGAACAGAGCTGCCAGATAGTAACCTTACTCTACCTACAACCGGTGTTTGGGATTCATCGTTTTTTACCAAACTTACGGTAATATCCCGCTGTGTTACTCGTTTTGTATCGTTCGCAACGGAAAGAGTATATGTCCCATTATTATCGGGTACAACAGGGGTGCCGAATACCGCCAGTTCTTTTACCAATACCAATTCACTCAAAGGTTTTTCCTGAACCTTTTCGCGTGTTACCATAACAGTTGTTTGTACACTGTCATAAAGATCGGGCGGGGTAATCGTTACTGTAACGGCAATTGGCACCTCGGCGGCTAGCTGTACGGAACCGCCGGTAACGGTAATAGTAACACTGTTATTATCTATTTCATTTTTCTTTTGCGCATCCGAAAAAAGACTTACGCCAATCTCATTTTTTGTTATTTTGTTAATTTCGCTCGGTACGGTAACCGTATAGTAAGAACTGCCGTCAGCCGATGGCGGAGTTGCCGAAATACCATATACTGTCAAATTACCAAGGTATACGGTATCCTTAGGCTGCCGTGTTATCTTTATTGTTTTTTCTATAATACCATACTGTGAAGCCGTAGGCTTAATACGCAGCAGCACCGGAACAGGAGTATTCGTTACCAGAGGAATGGAACCTCCGGCAAGCTCAAGGGTAAAATCTTTATCAAGCGTCAATTCTTTTTCTAACTTGGCATCGGAATAGAGCTTTACCTTAATATGTGCAACATTAACGGAATCTAATTTACCGGATACCGGAACGGTATATTCCGCAGAAGCATTAAAATTGGGTGCATCAGCGCTTTTTTCTACATGGGTATCTGCCACCGTTATCTCGCCTACATACAGCGGCATTTTATCCGAACCTGCCGACCGCGGGTACCATGGGGTTCCTATCGACGGTTTACATGTCGAAAACATCAACACCGCAGAAGCGGTACAAAGCATTACAGTAATTGTATTTATAATCTTTTTAGGCAAATACATAAATGTACCTCCTTAGACCTTAAAGGTTAACCCGATTGTGAGACCAAAATCGAGCGAATTTAAATAATACGAATTAAGCGGGTGATTAAGCACATCAACATTAATAGGAGGATTTTTGGCTGCCCCTCCGGCTTGAGCCGCAGTAATAACTTTTTGCGGCATTGTTATATATTTCGGTCTATACACCGTATATGATAAGAACGCTCCAAACAAAATCTCCATTCGGGACAGGAACGGCTGGTTATATTCAAAGTAGCCCTTAAAAGTAAAACCGATAGGGTTTATTTTTTTTATTTGTTCCGGAGTAATTAACAGCGTTCCTGTTTCGGGAGAAAAATCAACCTTTCCGCCGGTAGCTGTTTTTAATGCTTCAATCTGTTCCGGCGTTAAATTGCTGTAAAGTTCATATATCGGTTGAGGATCCATCGGCATCCGTATACCGGTGTTAAGACCGACTGCGATACGGTTACCTAAAAAATATGAGCGGACACCCGTTGTAAGCGTTAACACAGGAGTCATGTGTATACGGCAATAGACATTAACTGGCACCCCGATACCTGCATCAGCCTGTCCCGAAATCTGTCCGGTAAAGCCCTGCCCCAGGCCGAGCGCGAAGCTCCAGCCCAGTCCGCCAAATATACTATTATCTTGTAAGCGGAAGTATTTTATTGAATCGAAAATATAGGTTAGATCTGCTTCTCCGACGGTTATATAGCCGAGCGATCCTTCCATTTTGTCGGCACCTAAGTAATCCCTATCCTCTTTATTAATCTTCGGACGTGTCAGTGAGCCGGTCAAATTCGCCTTTACTCCCAACGTAAAGCCGGAATCAAAAGCATATAAATGGACGGCAGCGACAGCAAACAGTACCACCGTCAATATTTTTTTATGTAAATGCATATTTTCTCCCCATTTTTAGATACCACCAGGTATCTTCAAATACTATTAAAAAGACTTATTTATGCTATCGGCAACGATATTGTTTGTCAAGCCACCCACCTATTGTCAAATGCTCCAATTCATGGCAGCAGCGGAAAAACTTGGTTACAACGTTTCAATACCATCGTCTTTACGCTTACAACCTCTTTTTGATATAGTGTTCTTAATGAAACAACGTATCGGCTTTTTATATCTAAAGACAGGCGGCGGACATGTTTCCGGTGCCAACGCCTTAGTAACACGCTTAAAGGAAAAACATCCGGATAATGCCGAATATATACCGCAAAACGGCTTCAAAAGCACCAATTGGGTTGCGCGCATTTTTTTTGAAAAAGGATATCTTGCAACTTCAAACTACTTTGAACCCGGTTACGTTGCGTTCTATCAGTTAACAAAATCGAAAACCGTTTTAACCTTTTGTGCGTGGCTGTTACGTCCGTTTATTGTAAAAAATCTGGTAACATTTCTTAAAGCTGAAAAAATAACCAAATTGGTTTGTCTACACGAAATACTTATTCCGTTAGCACGGATTGCTATCGATAGAGTAAACCCTAACATCCCGCTTATTTCCATTGTGATGGATCCGTTCACCGCACATCCGTCCTGGTTTTATGTAAAAGATACCGAGCTTATTGTCTTTTCTCGGAAGCTGCAAAAAGAAGCGATCTCGCACTATGGCTTTAAGCCGGAACGGGTTCATCAATTTCCTATTATGCTTTCGCGGAATTTTGACCGGCGGTATACCCCCGACGAAAAAATTACTGCTAAGAAAAAACACGGCATTCCGCTTGATAAGAAAATCGTACTGGTTGTCGGCGGCGGAGAAGGCTTAAAATCGACGCTTGCTATTGTCAACGCTTTTATTTTTCAGCGCTGTCCTGCTCATTTAATCGTTATCTGCGGCAAGAATAAAGTGTTAAAAACGCAACTGGAAATTCTCCTTAAAACCACGAATATTTCCAATATTCAGGTATTCGGTTTTGTTTCGTTTATGCCCGATTTAATCAATGTGTCCGATTGTGTGATCACCAAAGGCGGACCTGCTACCGTTATGGAAACCCTGTCTGCCGGTAAGCCGTTAATCCTTGCAAGCTATGTGCGTGGACAAGAATTCGGGAATATGCTCTATGTTGTTAACAACAACCTTGGTTGGTATATTCCAAAACCACGGAAGATAATAAAAAAAGTAAAAGAGATAATAGCCGATGATTCCGTATTGAGCTCTATAGAACAGAAAATCGATACGATGCATATTCAAAACGGACTGGAGCCCATTGCCGATTTTATCTATCGTTTTCCGGAAGTACAGAGTTAAGCACAAAACTAAAGGAGAAAAGCTGCGGTAGACACCTGCCGATGCCCTTTACATTCTCATCCTAACTTTTTTTGCGATGCCTGGGAAGCCTTTTAATTTGAGCACTACGCCGTCCTCAATTAAAAAAGAACCTTCAAAAGTACCGCAAATAGTCTTATAATCCCGCTGCCAGACAAGGATATTCAGGTTCCGCTGGGAGATTGCGCTG
The DNA here is from genome assembly GCF_024181085.1 of Treponema sp. OMZ 857. Lineage (NCBI taxonomy): Bacteria > Pseudomonadati > Spirochaetota > Spirochaetia > Treponematales > Treponemataceae > Treponema > Treponema sp. OMZ 857. Next base: position 319,822 of record NZ_CP051147.1, on the reverse strand, counting down.
GGGGTAAAGGTTAAATCGACCATACTCTCGGTATCTTGGATAATCCAATTCTTGGAAGAACCAAACGGGTAGGTAATACGTACCGGCGGCAACGGAATACGCTTTCCACCATAAAACAAAATATTGTCGTTATAGCTATAGCTGTCGGGAGCGATGGAATTACTTAAATGGAAAGAAACTTGGGTACCATCAATAACGCCTAGTCCGATAACCACACTCCGCTTTGTACGCAGTGTCGTGTATGTTTTTCGAAAATCCAAAAAGCCGACTGCGTTTGCTTTATTCAACTGTATATCTTGATTGTGCCCGAACGTAACCCACCCGTTTACAGCAAATGAGCGGAAATACACGGCTTGGCACCGGCGGTTCACAAAAGAAGGGATAACGGCGGAATAGTCGGTGCATTGCGGCGAACGTGAATCAAAATCAAGTCGCCCCTCGCATGACGGCCGGTCGTTAGCAGCAAGAAAATCAAAATCGGCATAGAGCATCCCTTTGGAAAGGCGGGAAAAAATACGGATATACCGCCGTTTAACGCGGCAGGTTGCAACACTGTACGCAATGTACTTGGGTAGATGCACAAAACCGAGCGGCAAAAGCTGCCGGTAGGCAAGCAAGCGGTTCGTTTGCCGGTTCCACAGTGTTGTTTCCATAAAAGCAAAATACCCGCCGTAAAAAAATTCGATTTCACCGATAAGAGTATCATCGCAAAAAAGGAGCCGCAATGTATCGGTTATACGGGTATCCGTAATGAACGAAGGAACCGGCAAATCTCCAAACGGTTTTTTAACGCCCCGTATGTCGAAGGTATGGAACATCCCCGAATATGAACCGAACAGCGGCACTGAATTTTCAACGGGTCGGCGCGGAGCCGGAGTAATAATACGGGTATAAGGAACTTTTTGTATATCCATAGTAATAACCTAGCAATCTCGTAACAATCTAATAGAACCGCTCCTGCGGTGTATCGAAATACGCACCGAGTTCTTGGGCGCGGTATATTCCCTTATCGGTTACGACCCCACGGATAAGCTGAGGCGGGGTAATATCGAACGAGGGATAAATACCTTTTACCGCAGGATGCGTATGCCGCACTCCATGGCACGAAAGCGTTTCTTCAGGGTTGCGCTGTTCGATACGGATATCAGCGGCAGTTTTTTTATCCGCATCCGGTATGCCGGTTACATAGTACGGTATATCGAACTGCTCTGCAAGCAGGGCTATCTGAAACGTGCCGATTTTATTTGCGATATGACCGTCCCGCGTAATAGTATCCGCCGCCGAGGTAAAAAGATCGACTTGCCCTTGCTGCATCATATAAGCAACCATATTATCGGTAATAACGGTGGTGTCAAACCCCATATCGGCGGCGCAGCTTGCGGTTAAGCGGGCGCCTTGCAAGAACGGCCTCGTTTCGGCGCAGATTATTCTCACGGGATTATTGCGCGCACGGGCTGCCTTCAGCATCATCCCGACAATTGTTTCCCCAAAGCACTGGGTAAGAACGCCGCCTCCTTGCGGGAAAAGTTCTGCAAGATAGCTTCCGACCTTTTCCATTATACCGTAGCGCCGATTCAGTGAGTCTATTGCAGTGTTAAAAAGGGCTGTTACTACATCTTGCCCCGCATTCAAGGCATTTTCAGCCGTAGTGAGGCAGCCGGTAGTAATCAGTCCCATTCTGTTTGCCGTCGTCGGCCGCGCATGAGCCAACCCCTGCGCTGCCTCTTCAAGAAAGCGCCGCTGCTTCTCTGCCCCCTCATTCCGTACTTGATATGCGGCAAGCGCCATTCCCATAGCGGCAGCCGTGTACGGCCCGGCGCTCTGGGTTACCATATCGGCAATCGCCTGCCGGACTTCCTGCCACGAAGAACATTCAACGTACGTTATTTTTTGGGGATAGATGCGCCGGTCAAGGATTCTGACCCGTCCTTTTTCATACCATGCGACATTTTCGTATTGCAATAAAAATGCAAGCCCTGCGTCTTTTCGTTCCATATTTCATTTTTAGTAGTTTTGATAGATTGAAGACCGGTGGGTTAACGGCGGCTGGATTGAAGAACATGCCGGCGAAGGGACTTGAACCCTTACGGAGTTGCCCCCAATAGATTTTGAGTCTATCGTGTATACCAATTTCACCACGCCGGCTTTCGAGGGAGTACTGTAGCATATTAAGTTTCTTTTGTAAAGTAGGCTATGAACTTATCCTCGTATCTGATATACTCGCACCGATTATGGATATATCTTTTAGAGATTTGGGACTCGATGAGTCCGTGTTGAATGCGGTAGCGGCAAAAGGATTTGAAGAGCCGACGCCCATTCAAGTGTTGGCAATTCCGCGCCTCTTAAACGGCGATGCGAATGTTATTGCAAAGGCGAGAACGGGTACCGGTAAAACCGCCGCCTACGGATTGCCGCTTGTACAGGAATTGAGGGAACCGCGGGAAAAACCGCGTGCGTTGGTATTGGTGCCTACTCGCGAACTTGCGCTGCAAGTCGCTTCGGAAATAGAATCGTTTAAGGAAGGAACCCATCCCCGTATCACGACCGTATACGGCGGCGCGTCGATTGTCGAGCAATTACGAAACTTAAAGCGCGGATGCGAAATTGTTGCCGGAACCCCCGGCCGTGTTATCGATCATTTGGAGCGCGGCTCGCTGAATTTGGACAGTATCGAATATTTTATTTTAGATGAAGCTGATGAAATGCTGAACATGGGCTTTATCGAAGATATCGAAACGATATTCAAAAAGGCAAATCCCGATTCGCGAGTACTGATGTTTTCGGCAACGATGCCCAAGCAGATTTTGAAAATTGCTGCCGACTTTATGGGCGAATATGAAATTGTAGAAGAAGAGGCGTCGGAAGAACCGCTGCCGCTTACCGAACAGTTTTTTTGGATGGTGAGGGAAGAAGATAAAAGCGAGGCCTTGGTGCGCCTGATCGACACCGCCGAAAACTTTTACGGGCTGGTCTTTTGCCAAACCAAGGTTGACGCCGATGCGGTTGCGAAAGAGCTTGACGAACGGCATTACGAAGCCGCCGCTTTGCATGGAGACATCCCGCAGGGGCAGCGCGAAAAAATCTTGAGCCGGTTTCGGGCGGGAAAAACCCGCATTCTCGTTGCAACCGATGTTGCCGCCCGCGGTATCGATATCGAGGGGATTACGCACGTTGTCAACTATTCCATTCCGTATGACGGCCCCACATACACGCACCGTATCGGCAGAACCGGGCGGGCGGGAGCAAAAGGGACGGCGGTAAGCTTTATCCGCCCGAATGAGCGGCGCAGGATCGACTATTTGCGCCGCCATGCACGAGGCGAGCTGCAGGAAGGAAAAATCCCTTCTATAGAGAAAGTCCTCGCGCAAAAACAAGAGCGGCTCTTTTCCGATCTGCGGCATCAGCTGGACACCGTCCGAGCCGAACATACGGTCAACAAGCCCTTTATCGAACTCGCCCGAGAACTCTTAGCCGGAAATAAAGCAAGCCTCACCGCCGCTGATGGTATCGATACCGCTGCTGCAAATACTGCAAACATTGACGAAGTCGTTGCTTTCGGCGCTGAGGCCGCGATATCCGACGTCAAAGATATTGACAGCGCCGAGGTGCTTGCCGCCGTGCTGCAGCTGCATTACGGTTCGGTACTGTCGGCATCCCATTACAGAAATATCAAAGTCCCCCGCACCGAAGACAAGCGCGGAAAATTCTCCGACGGGAATACCGTGCGGCTCTATATCGGTCTTGGTAGAAAGGACGGGACAAGTAAGCGGAGCCTTGCACAGTTTTTCAGTACACTGCTTTCCATCCCCGAACACGCGGTTGACCGCATCGAATTATTCGACCGTTTTTCGCTCGCGGATTTACCGGCCGACGCTGCTCACGAGGCATTGAGGCTTTCAAAGAAAAAAGCCAACATGCCGCACATTCACATCGACACAAAATCGGATAGCGTAAACGAAAAGAGTCCTCATACAGCCGGTTATGCAAAAAAAAGTCCTTCCCGAAAGCTGCGTGAAGGAAACCGGCGCGAAGCCTTTTTCCGCGACAAAGACACGCGAAAGAAACATCCCGTCAGTGCAGGCTCCGCCTCCGCCTATAAAAAGCGGAAATAACCTGTTGAACAGCGCACATTCATGTACGCTGTTCAACGACAAGTTTTTCTCACGAAAAACTTGCTGCTGCATGGAACCACCGCCATCTTTATCGGAAATGATACGTTGAGGATTTTCAGCAGCAACATTTTAGCCAGCCAAAACTTGCAAGTTTAAGCGGCAATGCCGCTTAAACATTGGCAAGGATGCCGCTGGTTTAAACAGAAGCGATGTTTCGGCATCGCCCGAAACTCGCTGCCAAAAGCGCACAAGGATGTACGCTTTTGGCAATGCGACACAGTAGCCGCACCCTTTCCGTAAGCCTTTTGAAAATATACGGGGCAGGTACGAGGCGCGAGCACAAATTAACCGCAGGCGTATCTTTGATACGTTGAGGATTAATTTGTGTGCAGCAACGAAGTAGATGCCCCGTATATTTTCAAAAGGTGGTTAGCCTTTGCGGGATTCGTATACAACCGACCCCCCAATAAAATATTTGGAAAGTCCGAAGAAGATCAACATCATCGGGATGCTGGCAATAACGGCGGCGGCCATCATTGCACCTTCGTCCGTGCTCCGTTCGGCTGTAAATGAGGTGATGTACTGCGGAATGGTTTTCATCGTATCGGATTGGGAAACCAGCAGCGGCCACAGCAGGTTATCCCACTGAGTCCTAAACGAAAGGATCGCGAGCGTCGCGATAACAGGTTTGCAGTTCGGCAGTACGATATGCGAATAGATGGAAAACTCATGCATACCGTCCACACGTGCTGCATCCAAAAACTCATTCGGGAAGGTGATAAGGTATTGGCGCATCATAAAAATACCGAATGCGCTCACCATAAAGGGCAGTATCAAACCCGTGTATGTATTTTGAATATGCAGCTTAGTCGCAATCATGTACAGCGGTATCATAATAGCTTCAAACGGAATCATCATCGTTGCCATAATCAGCATAAAGATGAGGTTTCGTCCGCGGAATCTGAATTTAGCCAGTCCGTAACCGGTGATGGATGCAAGGAGAACCGTGGTAAACGATACGCTAATTGCCACGATAAACGAGTTGATAATATTCCGAACGTAAATGTAATTGCCGTCATTACCCTTCATTGCCGTTATAAAGTTGACGTACTGCCAGCTTTCGGGAATCCATTTATACGGCATCTGCATAATCTCTTTTCCCGACATAAATGAAGCGGTCAACATAAATACCAGCGGCATCACGGTAAAGGCAGCAAGCGCCAGCAATAATACTATTTTAATAACTGAAAGCGCTCCTGTCGTCATAGATTGTTTCATATTTAACTCCTATGCGTCTTGCGGCGCTCTTTTAATAATCCGTCTCGTCGGGTTTTGACGAGCGGAATTGCAGCCATGTTAAAAGGAGCATCATTAAAAATAATACGATACTCATCGCGCTTGCACGGCCGATCCGCTGCAGCTTAATACCGGTCTGATAGATATTCAACGTGATAACGTTAATCGGCCCGAGCGACGCTCCATTCTGGGTAAAGAGATATTGGGTGCTGAACGTTTTTAAACACTGCAACATCGCCATAATTGAAACCAATACGACCGTCGGTTTGAGGAGCGGCAGCGTAATCGACCAAAAGACTTGGAATCTATTTGCACCGTCGATTAAAGCCGCTTCGTATACCACCGGAGGGATGGTTGAAAGGCCGGTAATAAAAAGAATAACGAAGTATCCGATATATTTCCAAAAATATACAATCATTGTAGAAAGTTGAAGCATCGTACTGTTTAACAGCCATTGATGGTCAACGCCGGGCGTGGAAAGAAGTTTATTAATCCAGTAATTTCCCAATCCGCGAGGGTCAAAAATCAGCAGCCAAATGGCTGCAGCGACAACCGATGATAGAATGGCAGGTGTGTAATACGCTATCTGAAAAACTTTTTTTAAACTGTTCCGCTGCAATGAACTGATAAGCACCGCAAACAAAAGACTTAATATCACAAGCGGTATAAATGTTCCGAGCGTAAACACGACCGTTGCACGCAGCGAATTTAAGAATGACATCGGATTATCGTATCGGGAAGCGTCAAAAATATAGAAATAATTTTGCAGCCCTACAAACTTAGGGGGAACATTACTGAGAACGCGCTTATCAAAAAAGCTTTCGATGAACGCATTTATAATGGGATAAAAACTGAATACAGTAAAAAACAACACTGCGGGAATAACAAAAATAACACCCCACCGTGCGATCTTTTTTTCGATACCGCCGCTTTTTTTTGAGTTAGACATAACCGCTTTTCCTTTTACCGATGAGTACTAGACCTGTTCAATAGCTTCGTTGGCGAATAGGTCGGCGAGTTCTAACTCGTACAAATAGCACGAGTTAGAACATCGCATTGCAAGGTAACTATTTATTTTTTATTTTCTTCGTCAAGAATTTCTTGAGCCGTTGCTCGCAAAGACTCAAGCGCTTTTTCAGGAGCTACACCGGACAGCATAACCGACTCAACTGCCGAGCGGATTGCCGTTTGCAACTCAGCACTGTTCGCTCCGTAATACACCATGTGTCCTTTGTTCATATCGTTGATAAATACATCGGAATACGGCATATCTTTGAGTGTCTGCGAATCGAGCAAGGCTTTGGTCGGCTGAATAATGTTACCGCCTTCGCGTAGGTAGTCTTCACCGTGCTTGAGTAAAAAGCCGATGAGCTTCCATGCAGCCTCCTGCTTCGCCTTGGAAATATCGTTGTTAACCATTAAGAAATGTCCGTAATAGCAAGCGGGAACTTCTTTAACTGCGTTCTTAAATTGAGGGAACGGAACAACCATCCATTCACCGCTATTATAGAAGTCGGGATTATCCTTGCGGATCCGTCCCTGCTGGTATAAACCGGTCGTTGCCATTGCAATGTCGTTATTGTCTTTGTTGAACAGGTTACGTGCGCTCTTGTAGGTGGGAGAGCCAAGGTTCTTTCCGGAGGGTCCCCAATCGCGCATAAAGGTAAGGAACTTGATCCATGCTTCATCGCCGACAATCGCTGTTTTTCCATCATCGCTGATCAGCTGACCACCGAGCTGTTCCACCATCGGAACAAAGGCAACAAGATAATACGGATAGCGGAAATCGAACCCTCTGCGCACCAAAATATCACCGTCGCGGATAACCAATTTTTCGGAAACAGCAACCATATCTTCCCATGTTTTGGGATAATCTTTTTCGGGATCCAAACCGGCATCACGGAAAATCTTCTTATTGATATAGATACACCAGTTGGTAATTTCAAGCGGCAGACCGTATACTTTTCCGTCTTTGGTTACGGCATTGAGGATTTCCGGCAAATAGCTGTCATAGATCGCAGCCTGATCGGCATAACCGGCGGCTTTGGGATCAACCGGAGCGACTCTACCGTTTGCAACATAAGAATATTCATCTTCGATAGATAAATTGAAAATATCAGGCCCCTGATTAGCTGCAAAAGCGGTCTGTACCAACTCAATCAGCTTTGCCGCGCCTTGCGTTGTCCGCTCTACTTTTATATTCGGATTTGCTTTTTCAAATTCGGCGATAAGCTTTGTTTCGAGCTCGGTACGGGCGGGGTCTTCATGCGTCCAATAATGAAGCGTGATAGGCCCCTCTTCCTTTTTTGCCTGAGTACATGACATAAGAGCTGCAATCATCAGCCCCGCAGACAAAATGCCAATCATTTTTTTTAACATAGATTTATGCTCCTTCTTGCCCACATCTGTAGATTTGGTTGATTACGATGCGGACATCTTTTTATTTTCGCATACTATCGCTGAAAGGTCAATTGAAAAAGCAAAGTATGTCAACAAGAGCGCTCTGTGGCCTTTATTCCAATACCGGATTATCCACCTCAATCTTATCGTTGTCTTGATAGGGGGCAAGCGTCGATACCATGCGCATCACGGCATTTGATCGATTGATAACATAATGAACTTCCTTAGGTTCAATATGGATGAATTGCCCCTTTGTCAGATGGTGTACGACGTTATCGACAACGATATCTACCTCGCCTTCAAGGATATAAAAATTTTCTTCCATTATGTTGTGATAATGCGCTCTAAAATCCTGTCCCGGTTGGAACTGCACTATCGCAAAATTCATTCGGGGGCCTTTCATCAAATACTTCGGCCCGTGATCCTGAAAACGATACTCTTTATCTTTTTCATCTACTATAAACATATTATTCTCCTATTATGCTCTATTTTCCGGTAATGCCAGGCGCAGCCCACATGTACTGCGTGATGCCGCGATCGCTCAAGCTGAGCTGTGCATCATAGATATCTCGCCATATTTTATACATTTCCATGTATTTTTTATGATGTTCCATATTCGGCTGTAGTGTCGTTTCGATTTTCACCATCGCCGCCGCCGCTTCTTTTATACTGCCGTATATACCGACACCTGTCGCCGCAAGCATTGCCGCCCCAAGCGCGGTTGCTTCTTTTACGACCGGTATGCGCAATGGAACACCGAGTGCATCGCATACGATTTGCGCCCACAGCCGGCTCTTCGCAGCTCCGCCGCCGAACGTTACCGCGGACGGCATTCCGCCGCCTTTTGATGCAACGAGTTGCATATGACCGTAAGTGATCAGCGCAGTGCTTTCGAGGATGGAACGGTAAAAGGTATATTTATTGAACAGCTCCGCTTCAAAGGTGAAGTTCGTAAACGTAGGGGCTGCATGACGCCATGCGGAAAAATTCATAACATCGCTAAATGTGCAGAACATACCGTTCGAACCGACCGGGATTTTTTCGGCGCGTTCATCCATCAGCGCATAGATATCTTTACCTTGCGCGGCAGCTTTTTTTTGTTCTTCGGTACAAAATCCGTCGCGGTACCAGCGCATCATCAGGCCGGGTTTAAATGCAAGCGCTTCATACTGCCAAAGGTTCGGCTGTACATGGCAGTTCACCCGTATATCGCAGTCGTCCGATATGCTTCCGCTTGCGGTGTTATATTCATATTGCCAAAATGTCCCACCGAAAACAGCCGCTTCATTCGCTTCCGTTACGCCGACTCCGATTGTACCAAGCTGGGCATCTCCGCCACCGACAATAATAGGAGTTCCTTCTTTCAATCCGGTTTCTTTAGCGCCCTCTTTGCTGACGTGGGAAACGAGCGTACCGCATTCCTGTACCGGCGGGAAGATATCGCGTTTAAGACCGCAACGCTCTGCAATCGTTTTATCCCATGTCCGCTTTATCAATGAAAAAAGCCCGCTTGTAGAGCCGTTACTCGGTTCCACAACCAGTTTCCCGCTCATTTTATAGATAAGCCAGTCGTTAAACATACCAATAGAAGCAATGTTCTCATATACTTCCGGCAAATTATTTTTTACCCAAAGGATACGCGGCAGCGCACTAAGCGAATACGTTTGTCCGGTCTCAAGATAAAGTTCATGTTCAAGAGAGAGCGACTTTTTTTTAAGCTGTACCACTTCGTCCGTACTGCGCGCATCGACATTGGCACATGCCCAGATTTCTTTTCCTGTCTTATCGTATAAGATAATCCCTTCGCGCATACAAGTTGTCGAAACGGCAACGATGTCGGCATTGTTGATGTGTGATTTTTCCATTACCCCGGCGATACAGCGGCGCGCATAGTCCCAATTTTTTTCCCAATCGAAGTTCATACTTCCGGGATATTTCGGATCTTCAAGATGCTCCCATTCTTGCTGTACGCATTCGATTTGATTTCCTTTTACATCAAAAATGACAGCGCGAACACTCCCCGTACCGGCATCGATAGCCATCAAATACTTTTCACTCATAATTATCTCCCAATACTCCTTTACTTATTTTCAATGAGCCACTCTGCGGTTGCTTCATCCGTTATGAGAATATTCGGGTACTGTCCCCGAAGCGCCGCTCTGATTGCAGTGCGTTTAACCGTTCCAGCAGCAACGGCAATGACATTGTGCAGTTTTTTTAATGCTTCCGGTGAATATGTGATAAGGCGTTCTTCGGTAGAAACCGGAATAAAAGTTCCGTTTTCGTCAAAAAAATGAGCAAGCACATCACCTGCAGCGCCGCGCATTTTGAGAAAATCGAAATCGTTTTTTTGTATGATACCGGACTTAATAACAGTCGCATTATCATCCATACCGCCGATGCCGATCACCGAACAGCTTGCCGTCGGGTGCATCCGCGAAATTTCAATAACGGCCGTTTCCTTTTTTATTGCGTCAACAATTTCTTTTGTCGATGCAACGAAAGGGGCCGGAATAAGGTAGAGTGATGCATTTCCGGCAGAGAGCTGCGTATTGAGCAGATAAATACTGACTCCGCCGGTAAGCGAGATATACGTCGGTTTCTTTTTTGAAATTTGCGAAAAATAGTTCATAAACCGTCCGGTCGTATCACCATATCCGATATTGATGATGGGAGTATCGGAGAAGTGTTCGTCGATGTACATAGCAGCCGCTTTCGCAACCGCATCGTTAAGCGTTTCGGGGGTATGGCGTTCATCGGAAGGGATTACAAAGGCATCATCAAGCCGGTAGATATCGATCAAATTTTGCTCGGTTTTCAGCCTGCCTCTAAAATCATTATGAATGCTGATTTGCACAACGTTTTCCCGTTCAGCTTTTTCAAGCAATCTTATAACACGCATACGGGAAATACCGAGCATATCGGCTATTTCTTTTTGCGTTTTCTTTTGTATGTAATAATACCATGCGATACGTACGATAAGCTCTTTTTCCCAATCATCCGTCATTGTGTTTTTCTTCTCCTAAAACGAACAAAATATCACACTATGAACATATTATCACATTAGATCTGAAAAAACAAGATTTAACCGATAGGTTATTAGGACTAATTATTCATTTTCTTCATAATTTAATTAACAAAACTTTAAAAACAGTAAGAAATTCCTATCTCGCTGAAATTTTGTTATTTTATCAAATATACATTTGACAAATCGTTTTTTTCGTCTTATACTTAAAATATTGATAAATGTTCATATCAAGAACAAAAGTTCTTTAATTTTTACTCTTGAGTGAGAGAGGAAACAACCTATGGATGAAAACGCAGCGCCGTTGCTGTCGGTAAAGAAAATCTATAAATCATTCGGTTCCAATGCCGTACTTAAAGGCGTTGACCTTAATGTCTACCCGGGAGACGTGCTTGCCCTTATCGGAGGTAATGGCGCCGGTAAAAGCACGCTGGTAAAGACCATTATGGGAATAAACAGACCAGAAAGCGGAGATATCCTTGTAGACGGAAAACCTATTCATTTCGGAAGTCCATCGGCCTCGCTGCATGCGGGAGTATATCTTATACCGCAGGAGCCGATGCTTTTTTCAAATATGACGCTTGAAGAAAATATTTTGATGGGGATTCCCGGTAAAAAGAAAGAACTTCATAAGCGTCTTATGGATATTATGCAGCAGCTCGGCTGGAAGCTCGATTTTGATAGAACAGCGCGTACGCTTTCGATTGCGGAACAGCAGTTGGTAGAAATCTTACGCGGTCTGATGCGTGAGGCGCGCATCATGTTTTTTGACGAGCCGACATCTTCACTTACATTTGAAGAGGTTAACTCTCTTTTTGACATTATCGCCGAATTGAAAAAAAAGAAAGTCGGCGTCATTTATATAACACATCGTTTAAATGAAGTATTTGCTATAGCAAACCGCATTGCGCTTTTGATAGACGGTACTATTACGATGGATGGCGACACTAAAGACTTTACATACGACATGTTGTTAAAAGGACTCGCACCTGAAAGTGTCGAAAAAATGCTCGAAGAAGAAACGATTGAGACGACGGAAGTCGAAAAAAAAGAGCCGGTACTTTCACTTAAAACCCTCAGCGGCTACGGTTTTGCCGATGTCAATCTTGATGTCTATCCCGGAGAAGTTCTCGGTATGACCGGTGTCGTAGGAGCCGGTAAAACGGAGCTTGCAACGACGCTTTACGGCCGTGATAGAGTGCTGAGCGGAAAAGTGTATTTAAACGGTGAAGATATTACGGGGTTGAAGACCAAGCGGATCATTGCAAAGGGGATCAATTATCTTCCCGAAGACCGGTTTTTAAACGGAATTTTTAAATTGACAACGGTGCGTAATAATATTACCTCTATAACACTTACAACGTTAAAGCGAATGCTTATCAATACCGTACAAGAAAAATCGCTTGCAAAAAAATACATCGATGAATTTCATATTAAAGTTACCGGCGACGGCCAGATAATGGGTTCTCTTTCCGGCGGCAATCAGCAAAAAGTGATTATTGGAAGATGTTTTTCTACAAATCCGCACCTTGTTATTCTTGACGAACCGACGCGCGGTGTTGATGCGGGAGCTCGCAGTGATGTGTACGCGATTATCAAAGAGCTTAAAAAAACAGGCGTAGCTATCTTACTGATTAGTTCCGATATGGAAGAAATCATTACAATGAGCGATCGGGTGGTTACCATGTACCGTGGTAGAATTAATCATGAATTTTCAAAAGATGAAATAAACGAACAGGCGCTGATGGCGGCTTCTTTCGGTGTAGAAAAAGGGATGGTTGGATAAATGCAGTATATATCCTTTAAGCGGATTTTTAAGGCAAGAAGCCTCTTTTCGCTTGCGGTAGTAGTTATACTTTTTCTTCTTGTCGGTATTGTTAATCCCGATTTTCTCGGTACGCGAAATTTAATGCAGACGGTAAACTCAAGCGTCGTATTTGCGCTTTTGTCTATCGGTATCGCATTTGTACTGATTATCGGTGAAATCGACGTTTCAGTCGGCGCAGTGATGGGGTTGACTGCTGCGGTAAGCGCAACGTTAATTCGTGACGGCAGTCCGTGGTCGCTTGCTATTTTAGCGGCCGTCGGAATCGGTATCGTATGCGGACTCATAAACGGCTATGGGCTCGTATATCTCGGCATTCCTTCCATTATTATGACGCTTGGTATGAACGGTGTTATCCGCGGTCTTATCTATGTCTATACCGGCGGAAAATGGGTTGAAAACATTCCGTTTGAGTATAAGGCGATCAGTCAAGCGACTGTCGGCGGCATCACTTACATTTATTTGGCAACGTTCATTATCGCAGTCGGCGGTTCGCTATTACTGCGGCGTATTGCCGTAGGACGAAATTTTTATGCCGTAGGAGACAATATCGGCGGCGCCGAGCTGGTCGGTATTCCGGTAAAGCGCACGCGGATAAGCGCCTTTGTGCTCAGTTCGTTCTTTGCCGCCGCAGCCGGTTGTATCTATGTAAGCCGCATCGGATTTGTTACGCCGATTGCAGGAAACGGTTACGAAATGAAAGCGATTGCAGCCTGTGTTCTGGGCGGCATCAGTCTGTCCGGTGGTGTAGGTTCGTTGTTCGGTGCGCTGATAGGAGCCATCATCATGGCGTCGATAGACCGCATCCTCGTATTTTTAAAATTTTCTTCCGATTATGACAGCACGATTACCGGTATTTTATTGATTACGATTGTTACGATAGACGGGTTGGTACAGCATTATGCGGCTGAAAAGGCACGGAGAACGCGCCTCTTAGCAAAGACAGCCGGAACGGAGAGTAGGTAGCGATATGGGAAAGAAACGGTTTGCTTTTACAAATGAATTATTGCTGATTGCCGTTATTGTATGCGAAATTATCTTATTCGGTATGTTGAACCCGCGCTTTTTACGTCCGATTGTACTGCTCGGTTCAATCAATGACTTTATTTCGATCTGCATCATCTCGCTTTTTGTAACGATGGTTATTATTGCCGGCGGGATGGATATTCAGGCAGGTTCCATAGTCGGCCTTTCGTCAATTGTTGTAGGTGTATTTTTTCAAAGCGGTGTAAATATCTATGCGGCCTGTTTGCTTGCGATTATTGCAGGTATACTGTGCGGACTGTTAAGCGGTTTTATCATTGCGTATACCAATGTGCCGCCCATGGTTGTAACACTTGGCGGTTCGTTTTTATATTCCGGTTTAGCGGTTTCGATTACCCGTATTGCAAAGGTTGAATTGTACAAGGGTATCAGCGGTTTCCCTGCTGCATTTACGGCAGTTACGCAGTTCCGTTTTTTTGGAATTATTCCTTCTCAAATTTTATTGTTTTTAATTATGGCGATAATTGCCTATATTATTCTGCACCGTACTGCCTACGGACGTTCCGTGTATTTGTGCGGTATTAACTCGAATGCTGCCGAATTTTCCGGGGTAAATACGCGATTTATCAAGATGACGACGTATGCGCTTTCCGGAGCCGGTGCGGCAATCGCCGGGATTGTACTTACCTCATATCTTGGTACCGCAAAGGCGGACTTTGGTAAAGAATTAACCCTGCCGGTTATAACGGCCGTCGTACTCGGCGGTACGGCAATTACCGGCGGGAGCGGCAGTATTTTCGGGACGGCGCTTTCTGCGCTGGTAATCGGAATTATGCGATTCGGTTTATCGATGGCAGGAGTCAATACTCAGTATCTTGATATACCGGTCGGCATGTTACTGCTCATTATTGTTGCATCTCGCGGATTTTCCGGGAAAGGCTTTTCGAGCAATCTCACCGGTATTTTCCGCAAGCGATAGGGGATGACATCTTTAATAGCTCTGCTTTTAAAGATGTCTATAGGTGAAAACAACGGACGACAAAATCAGGAGGTAAAAAATGAAAAAACTGATGTCGATTATGTTGGCAGCGCTCTTGGTCGGCGTACCGGTATTTGCCGGCGGCTCAAGTGATCAGGGCTCTGGTGGTTCAAAGAAAGACGTTGTTGTCGTATTTATTCCGAAAATCAGCGGCAATGCTTTTTTTGAAGTAGCAAATGAAGGCGCTCAAAAACTGGCAAAGCAGGTCGGTTTTACCGTAAAGTATGACGGCAGCCCCGATGCAGCAGTGGCGAATCAGGTTAATATCATTAACAATGCTATTCAGCAAGGTGCCGATGCAATCTCAATTTCGACCGTTGATGCAGCCGGTGTCGATCAAGCATTGAAAGCAGCGCGCAAGGCCGGTCTTGCCGTTATGACATGGGACTCCGATTCCAATCCTGATGCACGGCAGCTTATGACATCTCAGGGAACCCCCGATATCCTCGGCAAAATGCTTGTAGATATGGGCGTTACCTCTCTTAAAGAAAGAGGTAAAAATCCCGATACGGATGTTATCAAATACTGCTGGCACTATTCTCAGGCAACGGTTACCGATCAGAATTCATGGCATGTCGCAGGCGAAGCTTATATTCGCCAAAAGTATCCCAAATGGGTTAATGTTGCGCCGGATAACTATTATTCGAACCAAGATGCGGAACGTGCAATTACAGTTGGAGAAGCGGTTCTGTCTGCGCATAAAGATATCGACTTAATTATTTGTAACGACTCGACTGCTCTTCCCGGTCAGTGTCAAGCCGCACAAAACCTTGGTCTTAATCAGAAAAAGGTAACCATTACCGGTTTTGCAACACCGAATGCGATTAAGGGCTATTGCCGTGCAGGTATTCTTACTCGCTGGGGTTTGTGGGATTGCGGTATTCAAGGTGCAATTTCCTGTTACCTCGCCTACTGGGCAGCAACAGGACACAGCATGAAAGTCGGCGACACGATCGATATTCCCACCATCGGTAAGGTAACTATTCAGCCGAACACGGTACTTGATCCGAAAGCTTATACGGCAAACGATTCCGGTGTTGTATTGCTTCCGGAGCGTGCAGTATTCACAAAAGAAAACATGGATAAGTATAACTTCTAAATAGAGGTTATAGGGGAATCTTTAAAGACACAGCCGTTTTTAGAGGTTCCCTGTTATCACTTTTAATGATAGGAATGATAGTATGGCAGATTTAGATGGTTTAAAAACAGCTCACGATTATTACACGGATGTCCCTTTTGCCGTTGACGGAGCATTTTATGTCAAGGGGGCAGGCAATCTCGACTGGGGTATGAAAAAACACCTCTCGAATATCTTTAATCCTCAAACCGGTAATACCGTGATGTTCGCATTTGATCACGGTTATTTTATGGGGTCCGTTTCGGGGCTCGAACGGCTCGACCTTTTAATTCCCCAGCTTAATGACCATGTCGATGTCCTTATGGCAACACGAGGAGCATTGCGCACCTGTGTGCGTCCCGACTGCAAAAAAGCTATTGCGCTCAGAGTATCTTCCGGTTCTTCTATGGTACAGGATGACTTAACCCATGAAGTTGTTGCCGTCAATATTGAAGATGCGATAAGGATGAATGCTGACTGTCTTGCAGTTCAGACCTTTATCGGCGGCGACGGTCAGCTGGAAAGCATCGATAATCTTTCTGCGGTTATTAATGCGGGAATCCGTTATAGCATACCGACTCTTGGCGTAGTCGCAGTCGGTAAGAATATGGAGCGCACCGCACAGTATTTTAAACTTGCAACACGTATTATTGCCGAACTCGGTGCAAACATTATAAAAACATATTATTGCGAAGATTTTGAAGAAATCGTCGCTGCATGTCCGGTGCCGATTGTAGTAGCCGGTGGAAAAAAGCTCCCCGAACAAGAAGCGCTTGCATTGGCTTATCATGCAATCCGTGACGGAGCCCGCGGCCTTGATATGGGACGTAATATTTTTCAGAGTGCTCATCCTGTAGCGATGGCCGATGCAATCGGAAAAATCGTTCACCACAAATATACCGACAAAGAAGCATTTGAATTCTATACGGAACAAATTAATAAAAAATAAAGGTACGACCAGGGCAAACAAATCTGACATGTTTGCCCTTTCTCTCAGCTTTTTAGTAGGAAGGCTAATTAATCAGTACTACCTCTTCATCCTTAATGCAGCTTCCCAGTCTTTACAAAAGACAGTGAGCGAGTATCTCCTACCGCCGTTTTGCAAGTGCCGTACTGATCCTCGTGCCGATAAATTGAATAAGCTCTACCATCACTAAAATGACGATAACCGCTGCCAGCATAATATCACTGCGGAACCGCTGATAGCCGTATCGGATTGCCAAATCGCCGAGACCGCCGCCGCCGATTGCACCTGCCATTGCCGAATACCCGATAAGGTTGATAATAGTCAGTGTAATGCCTGCAACGAGGGGCGGCAGCGCTTCCGGTATCATCACTTTAAAGATAATCTCCATAGTGGATGATCCCATCGCGAGAGCTGCTTGGATAACACCGCGGTCAATTTCCAGCAAGGCGTTTTCGATAACCCGCGCAACAAAGGGGGCGGCGGCGATGGAAAGCGGCACTACCGTTGCGGCGGTTCCGATGCTGGTACCGATGATGAGCCGCGAAAACGGAAAGAGCAAAATCATCAATATAATAAACGGGAATGAGCGTAATACGTTTACCACCCGATCGATAAGTTGATGCAACACCGGTCTCGGCATAAGGTTCCCCTCCGCAGTGATGCACAGCAGCACGCCGAGCGGCGCTCCGAGTATAAAAGAAAAAAGCGTAGAAAAGAATACCATTATAAGCGTTTGCCCCGTCGCCGTTCCTACCAGCTGCACTAACGTTGACCATGAATTCATTTGCGTGTCTCCTCTACTTTGATACCGTTTTGATTAAGATAAGCAAACGCTTTTTGCATATCTTCGGGTGAACCGTTAATATCGACAAAGAGGGTTCCGACCACCGTTTCCCCGACCTTTTGCATACCGCCTGCGCAGATGTTAAATTCAATATTGTAATCGCGGGAAATTTTACTCAAGACCGGCTCGCTTGTTAATTCGCCGGAGAACCGGAGCGTATAGGCGCCGCCGCTTTTAGACCATCGGATAAGCTGCGTGTCTTCGGGATTGAGCGGGTTGATATGCATTAAGAAGTCTTTGGTTACTTCCGATTTCGGAGCAGAAAAAATTTCACGCACGGAACCCGTTTCAGCTACGGCGCCGTTATCGATAACGGCCACTTGTTGGCAGCAATCGCGCACTACTTCCATCTGATGCGTTATCATCACAACGCTTAAATTCATATCCTTTTGCAGCCGCTTGAGCAGTTCCAAAATTGAGCGTGTCGTCTGCGGGTCAAGTGCGCTTGTCGCTTCATCACAAAAGAGGATATCGGGAGAAACCGCCAAGGCACGAGCAATAGCCACCCGCTGTTTTTGTCCACCGGATAGGGTACTTACCCGCGCATCGCCGCGTCCTTCCAGCCCGACAACGTGCAGCATTTCTTCCACTTTTGCTGCAATAGCACGCTTCGGCATTCCCGCAATTTCAAGCGGATAGGCAATATTGCCCGCAGCCGTGCGCGATGCAAATAAATTGAAATTTTGGAAAATCATCCCGATTTTTTTATGCTGATTTCGTAAGAGCTTGCCTGTCAAGGTGTCTACGCGGGAGTCTCCGTAGTAAATCTCGCCCGAGTCCACCGGTTCTAAAAGGCTTATCAGCCGCACGAGCGTCGATTTCCCCGCGCCGCTTTTTCCGATAATACCGAAAATCGTATGAGAAGGAATTTCAAGGCTGATATTATCAACGGCTTGAAGTTCTCCGTACCGTTTATTCACGTTTACTAACCGTATCATCCATACATACAAACAAAATATAAAATCTCTGTCAAGTTATTATTGCCGATGGGTGTATCATAATAGTATGTTATATGTTTAAGAAACAGTTGATACACGAACGAGGGCTTCTAAAACCTACATCTTTTATAGCGCTCTCATATTGGAGGTAAACTCATGTATTTAAAACGAAAGTTTAAAACGGTACTGTCATGTACTGCACTGTTGAGCATGGCCGTAATGATTTTTGTATCATCTTGCTCTGCAAGTCCTGCTTCGGCAACAACGGTTTATGCCGATACAAAACATTCGGAAGCAATCACAAAAGAGACGATTTCCTTGCTGGAAGGGCTGCAAATCGCAAATCGACAAGTGTCTGCGGCAATTTTGCCGTCAGTAGTAACGCTTTCGGTTACGGAAATTAAGAAAGTCCGCAATCCTCTCTCGGGGGATGGCTTCCCGTGGTTCTTTTTTGGAATGCCTAATCAGAATAACGGTGAAAAATCCGAAGGGAATGACGGCGGCGAGCAGGAATATAAATCAGAAGGTATGGGCTCGGGCGTTATCGTCCGTAAAAGCGGCAATACCTATTACGTGTTGACTAACCAGCATGTTACCGGTACGGCGGAAAAGATTATCGTCAAGTTGTATAACGGGCATACTGCCGAAGGAAAACTGGTCGGCGGCGATCAGCGGCGGGACATCGCATTGGTTTCGTTTGAATCCACCGAAAAAGACATTGCCATTGCCGAATTAGGCAATTCCGATGCGGTAGAAGTCGGCGATATCGTTTTTGCCGTCGGTTCTCCGCTCGGATATGTTTCGACGGTTACTCGCGGTATGGTCAGCGCGGTTGGGCGATCGGGCGGGCCAAATAATAATATCAATGACTTTATCCAAACCGACGCGGCAATTAATCAGGGAAACTCCGGCGGCCCGCTTGTTAATATCTACGGGCAAGTTATCGGTATTAACACATGGATCGCATCGTCAAGCGGTGGTTCACAAGGGCTTGGATTTTCCATTCCGATTAATAACGTCAAAGGTGCAATCGACTCGCTCATTTCCGACGGTAAGTTGAAATACGGCTGGGTCGGAGTCCAACTGACAAGCGCCGACGAAACGGTTATGAAAGCTCTAGGGCTCGGTGAAAAAGCCGGCGCTTTGGCTATCGATATCTTCTTAGGTTCCCCTGCGTTTAAAGGCGGTATCCGGCCGGGCGATTTTGTCGTTAAGCTGAACGGCAAAGAAGTAAAGAGTGTCGATCAGCTGGTACGCGATGTCGGCGATCTCCGCAGCGGAACAACCGCAGAATTTGTAGTTATCCGTGATGGCAAAGAACAAACACTTTCCGTAAAGATTGAAGAACGGGATCAGAACATCGTTACCGACTCGTCAAAACTCTGGCCGGGATTTATCGGTTACGAGCTCACTGATGAAGTACGCGATAAATTAAAGCTTGATAAAAAACAGGCGGGAGTATTGGTCACCAACATTACCAATAAAACACCCGCAGTCATTATCGGGCTCAAATCCGGCGATGTTATTACTGCGGTAAACGATGTGCCGGTAGCAAATATGCGCGAATTCTATCGCGAATTGTCAAAGGTTAAAAAAGAAGTGTGGTTCGATGTATTGCGTGAAGGACAAACGTTATCAACTTTACGCTATAAGTTTTAAGTTAAGATAAAGGCTAAAATGGAAAAGGCCGATTAACCATCCGGTTGATCGGCCTTTTTTATGTGCAATAGTTGTTTTAGTTGGTTATTTCATACGCATAGCAAAGACGCCTTTCCAGTCGGCGGGAGGCGGAGAATTACGATAGTGGGCAATTCTGTCTAAGAATACTTTTGCCGGTTGATCGTTGTATTTTTCTACACATTCCAAAAAATATTTTTCGGCAGTCTTCCATTTTCGTTGTCGATAATATCCGAGTCCTGTTTCAAAAACTTCTTTTAAATCATAAAGCTTATCACTGCTGATCTTTTGAGCATCTTGTAACACTTCAAAGATTCGCACCACTTCAGTTCTGCCTTTTACCGTTATATAATCAAGTTCTCGGCAAATGAAAGAATCGTTGAGACTCTTGTAAACAGCTTCCGAAATAATGGTCTTTGAACCGTATTCTTTATTTGCACTTTCAAGCCGTGCCGCCAAATTTACCGTATCGCCGATGGACGTAAAATCTTTTCTTGTTTCCGAACCGACAGGACCGAACGTAACATAGCCGGTATTGATACCGATGCCGAGCGAGATAGTTTCCTTACCTACCTTCATAGCGGCCTGTTGTTCACGGTAGAGTGCCTCCCGTATTTCCATTGCAGCCTTACAAGCATTTATCTCTTTATTGGGTCCGGAAAAAAACGCCATGATTTCGTCGCCGACATATTTATCAACATCACCGCCATGATCAAAGATAATCTTAGTTTCGATGTTCAGATATCGATTTAAAATCATAATGACTTCCCGCGCAGGAAGTTTTTCGCACATCTTTGTAAACCCTCTGATATCGGTAAAAAGAAAACAAAGATTCCGTGTAATTCCCTTGGGGCCGATATCCTTTTCTGCATTCTGAAGAGTATGAAAAGAAATATAGGGCAGTATTCTACGCACGAGCGTAATAATATTTTTTATTTCGTGTGAGAGCGTCTTTATTTCGTCCCGTGTTTTTAGATTATCTTCAAAGACCAGTCTGTTCGCTTCAACCTTGGCGTTACCTGAAAGTATTCCGCTTAAAATATTGGTTGTCTTTCTAATATTTACACAAAGCTGAATAATAGGAGCGGCGATAAAATCAGCAAGAAACAATGTGATAATGATGACAGCATACAAAAAGACTGCTGCAAGTGCAAAGATAAATACTTTTGCTTGGAAATACGGACGGTTAAGTATTTCTTTCATGTATGTTACAACGGAAAATCCGACAAGCCTTTGCCCGTCTTTCCGTGAAAAAGTTATAGGATATATATAAATACAGGTTCCCTTTTCCGGTTTATAAATAGGTTGATTCCGGGTACTTGCATTTTGAAAATGCTTTATATAGAAAGCAGCCTCTTTCGCAGTAATGCGTTTTTCTTCTGCCGGTATATCGCGTACTGATCCGGACTCTGTCGTATAAGAGAATACGTTGAAGTCCGGAAGCTCCGTAGTGCTATCGATTTTATCAAGAAAAATAGGAGCGGTACTGTCAGTCGTAATAATATCTACGCGGCGGTGCGGAAAAGGTGAAGAGGCGTTTGTCTTTTTTATACCTTCGAGAAAGGCGCTTATTTTGGCATGAAGTCCATCCGAAAAATCATAAATTGCCGCAACCTGCTCGGCTTGATTCTTACCCGTCGTATTGACATTCTGGGTTAAAAGCAATTTGTAGTTCTTTAAATCCGTATAAATAAAGGCAGAAATAATAACAATAATTGCGATAAGAATTACAGCGGCTATTTTATTTTTTAGATGTGTTTTCTTTTCAGGATCATTTACCGCAGCAATGAGTTCTTTAATTCGAGTTTTTATATTAATCTTTTTTTTATCTTCCGGTTCTGCAACTTCTGTTGTATCTTTCTTTTTGTATCCCTGCTGTTTCTCCGATTTATCCGATTTCTCAGCTTTTTCATCTTCCAAAATAAGTTGCTTGTATTCAGAGAACGCTTCATTCTTTGCTTTTATTAAAGCAATACCGCGGCTGATTAAAAAGATATGAAAGATAAGTGCAGTAAAAAAAGCAGCATACACTAAAATACTTAAAGATTTAAACCAACGTATGGTGTTGGCAAATACTGTCATTCCCGAAAGGGTAGGTGCAAGATACAATGTTACCGCAACAAAGGCAGAGATAATAACAATGTTTTGTGTGATTTTTTTATAAAAGATCGAAGCTAAAATAATGAGAAAAGCTACAGGCAATAAAAAAAAGAAAGAACAGCTGATATAAAAAAAATAGAACTCTTTTTGTACCAAACCGGAAAACAGAACCGTAAAGGGATACAAGAGCTGCGGAGTCTGCTCATAATTGAGCAAATTCATTTTATCCATACCGAAAGGCATAACCATCAATGCAGCCAAAATAGCAAGGGAGACAATTTGCAGCATATAAGGAGACTTTAGCGTCTGTGTCGGCGGTGTTTCTAACTTTTTATCTTCATTCTCACTCATCGCAGAATCCTATATTTTTAGAATATTATAACCCGAAAGGATATCTTTCAACAGCCTGTCGATATGTTAATTATCGCTTATAGTGTATATTCTCGGCATCTTTTGTCAAGGGAAAACTTCAGGGTAAGCGGAGCATAATGCACGCACCTTTCCCGTTGTTATTTTCGGCACGAATTGAACCGCCGAGCGCCTGCATTATGCTTGCCCCTATCGACAAGCCGAGCCCCGCACCGCCTGCACCTCTCGTATGCGCGGCATCTCCGCGATAAAAGCGCTCAAATATATGCGGTAGTATATCTTGCGCAATTCCCGGGCCGTTATCCGAAATCGAGATAATACACGCACTTTCCGATAAAGGCGCATCAGGAAGGCGCTCCGCTTCTAAAAGAGGCCGTATCGAAAGCTCAATATGTACATATTCTCCGGCAAATTTTACGCTATTGGAAATTATGATAGTGCATACTTGATGGAGCAGCGCTTCATCCGTATACAGGTTTGGCACCCCAATACTTTCGGTAAAGCTCACATTCGGCGCATAGCTTTGTGTGCTGTCGATAAGCCGCGTAAAAAATTCGGCAACGGGAACAGGCGTTTTATGAATCCGTATATGCCCGTTTTCAAGCCGGGTCATTTGCAGCAAATTTTCGATAATTGCTTCCATTGAATGCGCTTCGCGGATCAGTGCAGAAAGCGATTTTTCCAAGCGGTCGGGATCGTGCTTTCCCCAACGGCGCAGCAGGTTCGCATGGCCGAGAATCACCGCAAGCGGTGTTTTTAACTCGTGAGATACATCAGCTGTAAACCGGCGTTCCCGTTCAAAATCGGTTTGCAGGCGGGAAAGCAAATCGTTCAATGTTTTTGCAAGGACATCAAAGTCGTCGTCCCTATCCGTAACGGGAAGCCGGTCGGTTAAATTGGATCCGCTGATGTTCTTTGCCGCATCGGTCATAGCGCGGACGCTTCGCATTGTACGTTTTGTCATAAAAAACACCGCGATGTACGAAAGCAGCAGCAACGGGACGGTAACGACAGCAAGGATGCTCGGTACACCGGAGATAATGGACTCCGCCGTGTCGGAATCCATATTCAGCGCCGTCTGTATAACGTAATCGCCCCCCGCATGAACGGGTACTGCATAGTAGAGAATATTTAAATCGCCGTCGATAAAATATTGTTTTGCCGTATACCGTTCTGCACGGCGGGGTGTTACCGGCAGTATCGGTAAAAAGGGATCGTTCGTTGCGATCACTTCCTGCGTGCCGCTCTGATACACGGAAAACGTAATATAATACGGAAGATCCGCATCGATTTCTTGTACGCGACCGTCCTTCAGTGCTTCGGCAATAGTCCGAGCGACGGAAATGAGTTCGCGGTTTTGCTGCTGCCTAACGCCGGAACGAAGCAGCACGATAATACCGGTGGAAAAAAGGGCAATCATCACGGCAAACAAAAGAGAGAAGCGAAGTGAAAGCTGCCGTACCGTCGATATGCGGAGCTGCCGTACCGGTAAATCAGATGCTTTCATTGCAGATATCCCGCATAACATAGCCGACGCCGCGTACCGTAGAGATGTACTCCTCACCGGTTTTGTCGTCGATTTTTGCACGCAAATACCGCACATACACATCGACCGAATTTTCATCGATGTAATGATCTGCACCCCATACCGTATTGATGATGGTATCGCGGCTTAAAACGGTGTTCTTGTGTTCGAGCAATGTCTTCAACAAAAGGTATTCAGTTTTCGACAACATAACCCGTTCTTTGTTTACCGTTACTTCCATACTGTTCGGGTTAAGTTCGATACCTCGTAGTTTTAACGGCGTTACTCCCTGTGCATTATTCCGGCGCATCACCGCCCTCATCCGTGCAAGCAGCTCTTCAATCTCAAACGGTTTTGCAAGATAGTCATCCGCACCGGAATCAAGACCGCTCACCTTATCGAATGTATCCCCCCGTGCGGTGAGCATAATAACCGGCGTATTCGACGTTTTTCTGATTCGCCGCAACACTTCAAGTCCGTTCAACTGCGGAAGCATGATGTCGAGCAGCATAAGATCCGGCGTATTCTTTTCAAAAATATCCAAAGCGGTTCTGCCGTCTGCGGCATAGAGAATATCATATCCTTCATGCTCAAGTTCAAGCTGTAAGAATTCCGCAATACCCGAATCATCTTCAACGATTAATACCCGTGCCATCAATCTTTTTCCTCAAAGCGAACATATTCATAATGGTGATGATTATGCATTTCTTCGTGCATTTCCTTAGGGGGTTTCTGCGGCGGAATATTCAAAAATGTAAATTTATATTCTTTGTCGCATTCCATATCATCAAAGTGTGAAAGATAGAGCGGAATATGATTAAAACTTTTCGCTTCCGGTAAATCAAGATGAAACGGACGATTTGGCGTATCTTTTCCCGCAGATAAAAAAGAGTCCCGAATCAATATTTTTATTTTATCACCTGCTTTGTTAAAAGCAATCAACGCATTGGCAGGTAAAAACTGACCGTTTATGCTGATATTCTTTTTTTGCAGTGTACGCGGATCGGCAGGCATATTGAATTTAATCTCTATTTCGATAATGCCGGCCTGCTCGATTTCGGTTTCTATTTTTGTAACATAAAAAAGACCGTCGGCATTTGCCATCCGCATACCGCGGTACGAAAATGTATGTTTAGCGTCCTTCGGTTTGTCCGCAAAAAGTGCACTGTGCATAATCAAAAAGATAAATACCGATATGATAGAGACACTCACTGTCTTATGGGTAATCATGACCGTATCATACCCTATTCTTTCCGTTTTGTGTCAAAATTCCCGATTAAAATATTTTAATCTTTTTCCAATGCAGGCTTCATGATAGGGCTAGTACAATACGGTATAGTCGTGCACAGACGGTGTGAAAACTTAAACAACCGTACTTTATTTTTTAGGAGTATACGAATGAACAAACAAATGGTAAAAAAGGCTGCGGCATTCGGTATCGTTGCGGTATTATCGGTAGGAGCCGTGTTTGCAAAACCGCACCAATCGAATTCAAAAGATTGGAAACATCATAATGATGCCGGAGCCGCGGAACGTCTGATGCCGCATAACGGTAAAGGCGGCGAGTTTAACGAACGCCAAATGCAACCTGACGGCAAAGGCGGAGAGTTCAACCGGCGCCCGATGATGAATGATGCTGCCACACCGACGGGAAATTCGATTATGGGTAAATGGATTGCCCGCGATGAAAATAAAGCGGTGAAGGTTGAGTTTGACCGCGACGGCAGTATGGAAATCGAATGGCTGCAAGGCTTTACTTCATCGACGGAGTGGGAAGGGTTCTGGACATCTACGGATACCGAAGTCACCTTTACCGTAAGAAGTAAAGAAACCGAAACATGGACAAACGGCTCTAAAAAGGAAACCCGCGAAAGCATGAATGCAGTGTGGAAGCTCCAGTACACCCGCAATGACGATAATATGCTCACACTGCGCGGCAGCGACTTACCCAAAGAGCTGGCAAACCTTACCTTGTCTCGGCAGGGGCGCTAACACCAACGAAGCGCAGGGCAAGCGCATCAGATGCTTGTTTAATATTCCCGCAGAAAAAGTGGAGCCGTTCAACCAGAATTGAACCTCTACGCTTGCCCTGCCGCTGTAAAAAAATTTACACAAAATTTTATTTAAAATTTTGTGTATAAGAGAGACACTGCTTAAATACCCGTGCCCGTCTTCCGCATATCCTGAATAACCATTTGAGGTACCGTATTGCCGTTAAAGGTATTCCGGGTCAGCGTGAATACGGCATCGATACTGTCGCCGATCTTAAATTCAACATTCAATTTATCCGCTGCCTGCCAATACACCGCTGTCCATTTATATGTTCCGCAGTCGAACGTAAGACGCAAATGCTGCGGCTGGGTTTTACCCATAATTGAGGCGGCAGCTATTTTTATTCCTTTAGCGGCAAATTGCAGCGCCGGGAACCCTTCGCCGTAGGGCTCAAAGGTGTCATGCACGGTTAAAAGTTCGGGCGTTAAATAGTCATGCGGGAGTTCCGCATCGATGGAAAGCGGAGGGTTTTCTGAGTTTTCGTCAAATTCGATAGCCGCGGTAAATTCCTGAACTTTTTTTAAAAACGGCGCAAGTTTTTCTTGCATTAAGCTGAATCCTGCCGCAAATGCGTGTCCGCCATAGTCGAGGAAAAAATCGGAATATGCTTCCGGCAAAGAAAGCACCCGATAGCCGCGGGCGGAACGAAGCGAACCGACTGCGGTTCCGTCTTCCATAAGACAGATAACCATACTCGGCACGTTAAACTTATCTGCAAGCCGGTTTGAAAGGATACCGGTAATGCCGCGGTGGATTTTATTGCTTACAACAACGGTGAGTTTTTCGCGGTATTTTGCAAGACTTTCCCGCGCAATCGGTTCGGCAATTGCCCAGCCGGCCTTTCCGAGTTCTTTCCGCTCCTCGTTCATTGCAATAACCGCATCTGCAAGTTCATTGCGTACCGCTGCGTTTTGCTCAAGGAAGAGCCGGATCGCCGTTTCCGGTTTACCCATCCGTCCTGTTGCATTGATAACGGGCGTAATATTCCACGCAATATCGTTGGTGCCGATATGCTTACCGATAAGCCCCTGTTTTATCATCAACTCGGAAAGACCGGCACGAGGCGCGGCATTGATGGCTGCTAAGCCTTGCTTTACCAATATCCGGTTTTCTCCGGTCAGCTGCATCAAGTCTGCAAGCAGCGAAAGCGCGACAAGTTGTAATTCACGCTTTTCTTTTTCACCGTATATGTTATGCGCTTGTTGAACAAGCGTAATAAAGATATTGAAAAAGCCGTCGAGTTCGGACATCGGCGTGTCGTTGTACTTGCCAATCCGCGATAAATTCTTTAACCGCAAAAGGCTCATCTCGGCAAGCTGAGGCGCAATCTTTGCGCATTCGAGTCTAAAATCACTCACATGAAATTCAACCGACTTACCGAACACTTTTTCCAGCTGCTTGAGCTGCAACTCCTTATCCCAGACAAAAATCTGCTGTCCCTGCAAAAACCTGCCAAGCCGAGTATCTGAAAACGGAACCATACCGGGGATAATCGTTTCGGTGATTCGAGCTGTTTCAACTAAATTGACGGTATGGATCGCTTCCACTGCGAATGCATCGTTGACGGGGCGGACATTCAATAGGCAAATCTGCTGTTTATAAATATCGAGAAGTCCGAAGCGCAGGGCGGTAACCACCTTCCATGCCGTAGCGCATCCGGAAAGATGTTCGTTAGGATAGCCTGAGTCCGGCACCTTACAGTTAATGATGACTGCGGCATCGGGAAGCGTATCCTGCGGGGTGTGATGATCGATAACGATAACATCGATTCCTTTTTCCGCAGCGTAGGCGACTTCTTGAATATTGGAAATACCGCAGTCTACGGTAATGATGAGGGTACCGCCGTCGGCTTCATGCGCATCAACCGCTTGGCAGGAGAGTCCATACGGTTCGTCGCCGGTTGGGATACGCCATGTTGTCGGGATGCCTAAATCGGTCAGCGCTTCGTAAAGCACGGTAACAGCAGTGATCCCGTCCACATCGCGGTCTCCGAAAATGAGCACCCGCTCCCCTTCTTCCTTTGCATCGAGGATCCGGTCAACGGCATCCTCCATATTTACAAAAAGGAAGGGATTGTGCACATAGCGCAGATCGTTTTCAAGGTGAAAAAACGCCTCGCTCCCTTCGGCAATACCACGCCGCAGCAAAATCGATGCAACAAGCGGAGTGCAGCCATATTGCTGCGCCATGGAGCGGACAACACTCGGGTCTATATCTTTTTTTTCCCAATTCACTGTATGGTACCGGAAGCGCGGCTATAAGTCGGCCGCAGAAATTTCTTTAAATACCAGCGGACGCGTTTGCGGCTTCTCCGCTGCATACCGTATCGCTGTTTTGATCATATCGGAAGCAGCCGGAAGGCACTCCGCATCCTTGCCGTACACGTCCATGATAAGGTCGCCTTTTTTTACGGCATCGCCTGCGTGCTTATGCAAAATCATACCGGCATCGGGACACACCGCATCGGTGGTTTTATTGCGGCCGACCCCAAGATTAACTCCGGCAATACCGATTTTAAACGCATCGATATTCGCGATAAAGCCGTCTTGTTCCGCTTTAATGTGGCAGGTGTGCGGGCTGCGGCGCTTTCCGCATTCGGCAACGAACTGCTGCGCATTGCCGCCTTGCAGCGTAATATTTTCTAAAAACAGCTCAAGCGCTTTGCCACTGCGAAGCGCCTCTTGCGCTTTTTGAATTCCTTCTTCTTTTGATGCAGCTTTGTGACCAAGCACGAGCATCCAACCTGCAAGCTGTAAAGTTAAGTCGGTTACATCCTGCGGCCCTGTACCTTTCAGAACATTGTAGGTTTCTTCCATTTCCAAGAAGTTACCGACTGCATTTCCTAAGGGCTCATACATATTGGTTATCATCGCGATAACTTTTTTACCCATCGCGGTGCCGGTACCGACAAGGCTCTTTGCGAGCGCTTCGGCTTCGGGCAGTGTTTTCATAAAGGCGCCGCTTCCGCATTTTACATCGAACACCAGCGCTTCGGCGCCTTCGGCAACTTTCTTGGAGAGAATACTCGCCGTAATGAGCGGCACCGATTCAACGGTTGCAGTCACATCGCGCAGGGCGTAAATCAGCCGGTCGGCAGGGACGATTTCTTTTGTCTGCCCCGTCATTGCAAAGCCGGTTTTTTTAAGATAATTACGGAATTGTTCAACGGAAAGGCTGGTCTTATATCCGGTAATCGATTCAAGTTTATCGAGCGTCCCGCCGGTGTGTCCAAGTGCACGGCCGCTCATCATCGGAACCTTCACTCCGCAGGCCGCTACAATAGGTGCAAGCGGCAAAGAAAGCTTATCCCCGACGCCGCCGGTGGAGTGTTTATCGACAAAGGGGCCTTCAATCCCCGATAAATCCATGACTGCTCCGGAATGCAGCATGACGTCGGTAAGAACGGCAGTTTCATCAAACGTCATACCGTTAAAATAAATCGCCATCAGCCATGCGGACATTTGATAGTCAGGAATCTCTCCGGCTACATATCCGTTCACTAAAAAGGCAATTTCTTCCCGAGAGAGTGTTCCTGCGCCGGTTTCTCTAAACCCGCGCTTTTTCATAATGATATCAACTGCACGCATATTTTTCTTCCTCTTTTAATTGAAAGCCTTGCGCCACGCGGCGGGATTGCCCGGGCCAACCCATTTATTGAGGGCAAAACCGTTCCGTAGACTTAACGTGATAAATTTCTTTGCGCGGAGGGCTGCTTCATACGGTTCAAGCCCGAAACCCAAGCCCGCAGTAATTGCAGCAGCAACGGTACACCCGCAACCGTGAGTCCATTCGGTTTTAATCAGCTCAGCTTCAAGATATCGGAAATCATTGCCATCATAGAAAACATCAATAGAAGTTTCCGCCTCTTTTAACTTGGAACCGCCCTTAATGAATACATGCGGGGCGCCCATATCATAAATCCGTTTTGCGGCATCTTTCATTTCTTCCAATGTCGAAGGGGTATCGACATGGGCAATCTGGCCGGCTTCAAACACATTCGGCGTAATAATCTTTGCAAGCGGCAACAGTTTTTTTATCAACAGCTCATTGATTTCCGGATTAAGCGGTAAATTTCCGCCTTTACAAATCATTACCGGATCAAGAACATAGTTTTCTACCTTATATTTACCGAGATACTCGGCAGCAAGTTCGATTGCGTATGGAGTTGCCAACATTCCCGTTTTTGCCGCATCAACGCCAATACCGTTAAAAATGGTTTCGAGTTGTGACCGCAGTGAATCTTCACCGATCGGGAACACCTCATGGCTCCAATCCTTGTGGGGATTCATGGTAGCAACCAAAGTAATTGCTGCCATACCGTATCCGCCATACTCCTGAAATGTCTTTAAGTCTGCCTCAAGGCCTGCACCTCCTGATGCATCTGAACCGGCAATTGTCGCTAATTTTACCATTTTTATACTCCTCAATTATAAAAATATCTACGGTAGAAAAAATCTGTCGGGAATCTCTAAAGCTCAGTTAGTTTTAAAAAAAATCCTCAATAAGTACTTTCCCGTAAAATTGCAGACAAAACTATATCACATTTACCTGTTAAGTCAAGATCGACGGCGGATCGTTGCAGGGCTTCAGCATGAAAAAAGGATCTGAGCTCTAAAATTATCGTCGTAGATGCAAGCGCGCTTGCCCATACTGAGCGTATCCATTTTAGAAAGCATCTTAATTCTATTGTAGACAATTCTTCTGATAATAGCTAGGTTTTCTGCTGCATTCCGGTCAAGAACAGTACAGGCATCATCAGAAAACAACACATCTAAACACCAATGTAAGTTATTTTCTATCGCCCAATGACTGCGTACTCCCTTTGCAAATTGTTTTACATCTGTAAGACTCGTAATAAAATAGCGAATTTCACGGCATTCTTTCCCCTTCCTCGTTACAATGCTTTCGACCATACCGAATGCAGCAAGGTGCTTCCACTCCTTTTTATCTTCAAACCATTCTATGTTGGTATCAAGGCTATATATTCGCCTTTCTATTCTCCCGTGCCCTTTATCAAAGGTCGTATGGACGATCCGAGTCGATGGTGCAGGACTAAGAAAGAAGTCCTTTACCTCCTGCTCCATAAGCGGATGATTTCCTTTAAGAGCCAGAATATAATCATTATCTTTGCAATCTTTTCACTATTTCTTTCTGACATAGCATTGCATCAGCGGTTATAATGACGCCTTTGATTTTGAGTATCTGTATCAGCCTTTCAGCGATTGGTATTTCGTTCGTCTTTTCGCTGCTGCATTCCATCTGTCCGATAACGACTCCCAATTCATGGCTATAAGCGTGTAACAGATGCAATGGATCTATGCCGACTTCTTTCAACCCGCTTCCTCTTAGACTTTTTCCATCTAAACTGACATAACTGCCTACTGGAATATCGAGTTCTTCTTCTATCCAGCGAATAAATACACTTTGAAACTGTTTTGGATCTAACATTCCTAGTACTCGCCGTACCGTATCATATGAAGGCAGTCCATTCGGCAGTTTAAGACCGATAACATCTCGCAACCATTGTTCTTTTAGCCGCGCAAACTCTCGAATCCCATAGATGCTTCGTTCTCCGGCACTTACTCCACACATTACTACCATCAGTATTTCACTTATCGAATGCTTTACTTTCCAGTCTTGCCGACTGTCTTCTACTTGTTCAAATAATATCCCTTCCACCATAACGTTACTTTACTATACTTTTCTTTCATGCTGAAGCCCTGCGGATCGTTGCAGAATCCCCCTCTGGCATTTTCTTAGGCTTTTCGGTATATTTACCGATACATCACATAGAACTATTTGTTTTCTTACTACGCCTTACCGTTAAGGAGGACCTTGAATGAAAAAATCATTATTATCGTTTATATTATTTTGCTTACTTATAATTGCTGCGGGCTGTAAAACAGCTCCTGCGAATAAAACGCCGGAACCGGCCGAAACCGCCAAAGGAGCGGGAGCTGAGACACAAACAACGCAAACAGCGGGCGAATTGAACACGGCGCAAAAAGCAAAATCTAAGGAAGCTGCACAAACAGCCACCGCAAAAACACCGGAACCGGTTAAAACGCCCGGACAGGCAAATCAGACTGCGACATCAGCGGCAAAGAATACTCAAACAAAGTCCCCCAAACAGGGTACGACGCAGCAGAAAACAGCGAACTCAAATGTGTCCGGTACATCGGCTGCAAAAACTGACACCTCTAAGCAATCGGTAAAGACTGCACCCCAAAAGGCTGCTGCACAAGCGGAAAGCACTTCAAAAAACAAAACCGCTTCTCAAGCAAAAAATGCGCAGACAAAGCCCGCTAAACAAGATCCGAAACAACAAGAAACGGCAAAGTCTAAAGCAACCGCAAAAAATAATAAGCAGTCTGCATCTCCGGAAGCGGCCAAGAAAGAAGCGTCTAAATCGATATCTGCCAAGCAAGACACTGCCGATAAAGCTGCTCCTGCAAAACAGCCGGAAAATAAAAAGACCGAAACTAAAGCAAAAGAATCTGCTGCTCAAACCGCAGCGGCTCAAATTACCGATATTTCATGGATGATTGAGCAGGCTGATGCATCTTTTGTTTCCAAACAGCATAAAGGTAAGGGAAAAATCTTTGTTACCATGCTTGCAAAATACAAAGGCGAACTAACAGCTCAAGATTTCAAAGAAGCTTTCTTTGCATCACCCGCTGATGTGTGGGGGCTTGATGAACAAAGTGCAAAGGGGCTGATGGAGATTAACAAAAAAGAGAAACTCTTGATGCTGAAACATCTGTCTTCAGGTGAAGGCGAAGGAGCAGCTGCTCTTGGAAAGTGGTTTGCATCGGTTACCCTTGCAGGGCAAAAGCCGTTTGAAAAAGAATTGAACGTAACCGGAATTGGCGGTAAAACCGTCACAGAGAATAAGGACGCTAAAGGGACAGCAAAGAAAAAGGTTATCCCGCTTATCGTTCCCACTGCGAAAGCGGAAAATGAGCAACAAGCACTGACAATGCCGGTTATACAATCCGTTTCCCGCGACGCAGATACAATAGAGATTATCTTTTCGGTTAATGATTCACGGGTTAAAAACGCTTATTTCTATTTTGACGTACCGGGAGAAGAATACTATCGCGATTCAGGTTCGATGATCGATGCAACGGGAAAGCCGGTAAACGGATGCCGCTCGTTCTCTACCGATGGAAAAAAATGCCAGTATGTACTCCGCAAAGATGCAACCAATAAAGACTGGTTTGGTAAGGCGACTCAATGCTTCCTCGTTGTTTCCGATGTAAATCGTGTCGCCTCCCCTTGGGAAGAACGCCACCGCACTATCAGCGCCGCATCGCGCATCGCAAAATAGCAATTATGGCGGGGTAATTAGACATTCTTTTGAATACCCCGCCATGCATGGCGGAATTAATACGGAATATATGGATTATATAGCATTGCTCAGAGGTATCAATGTTGGAAGCTCTGTAAAAATTAACATGAAAGAATTGAAAACATTATTTGAGCAATGCGGTTTTTCAAACATTTCAACATATATCAATTCCGGAAACGTTATTTTTCAATCACATGACGCGAAAAATAGTATCACAGAGAATATTGAACAAGCATTGCATATAACGACCGGGAATGAAGTAAAAGTATTAGTAAAAACAAAAAGTGAGATGGTAAAAATAGCAAAGAGCATCCCCTGTGATTGGCAAAATAATGATGCTCAAAAGACTGATGTAGCCTATTTATTTGACTCAATAGATAATGAAAGCATAATAAATGAATTACCAATAAGAAAAGAATATATACAATTAATATATGTTAAGGGTGCGTTAATCTGGAATGTTCAGCGAGAAGATTATAATAAAAGCCATTTAAACAAAATAATATCGAATAAAGTATATAAAGATATGACAATACGAAATGTTAATACGGCTCGATATCTTGCAACGTGCTAATAAAAAGATTACCCAACCACCGCTTCAATCTGACATTGCTTCGCAAGGCAGGCGATACATTGAGTATTTTCAGAAGCGGCATATACTATAAAACCCTTCCGTAAGCCTTTTGAAATAGACTGTTAAGCAGTTGTACATCCGTGTACAACTGCTTAACGACGAGATTTGTGCATAACACAAATCTCGCTCCTGTATAAAACCACTGCCCTCCTTGGCAGTTTTGATACGTTGAATATGTTCAGACGTGGCATATCGTAAAACATACTTTCCGTAAGCCTTTTGAAATAGACGATGCAGATGCTAGGAGCGTACAAAAAACACCCGCAGGCGTACTTGTTGTACGTCGAGGACTGTTTTTTGTTAAGCGACAACGCAGATACCCACATATTTTAAAACAGCCCCTTTGGCAATACCCCTTCCGTAAGCCTTTTGAAATAGACGGTGCAGATACAAGGAATACAGTAAAAAAGTACCGCAGGCGTATCTTTGATACGTTGAGGACACTTTTTTACTGTATGACCCAGTAGATGCACCGTATATTTCAAAAGGTGTTGCTAGGGTAGGTACGCCGTATTTATATTCCTCAACGCATCGAAGAGCTTACGCTTTAACTCATAGTTACCGTCCGTAAGCTTATCCAAGCGGGAACGAGCGGTTTTTCTGCCTGAATTATCCTGATAGCTGCATGTACAGGTAGAAGAAATATAGCCCTGCATTTCTGCATGCCGGACAATCATCGGGATGTCGGCGAGGCAGAGTGGGCGGATAAAGGTCAACGGGAATTTATCGAACTTCAGTACGGGAGGCATTGCCGCAAGCTCTCCCTTTGTCAGCGCATTCATCAGCGCCGTTTCGAGGATGTCATCCAAGTGGTGCCCGAGCGCAATTTTATTAAAGCCGTACTCCTGCGCATATTTGCTCAGTTCCAAGCGGCGCTGGCTGGAGCACCACCAGCAGTTCATCTTCTTGCCGGTTTTAAGCCGCTCCAGTACCGAAATTGTTTTAACGGTTAAATCAATTCCCCAGCTTTTAAACCGCTCCGCCAATTCAGTCGCGAATTCTGAGCCGATATCCGTGGCGATATGGAGTGCAGCGGCTTCAAAAACCGGATGCCGGCGTTGCAGCCGTGCCGCAAAATATTCAGTAAGAGCGGTCGAATCCTTTCCGCCGGATGCTGCAATCAAAATCCGGTCGCCGGCTTCTATCATATTATATTCGGAAACAGCCTTATCGATTGTTCTAAACAGCTTGGGGTTTGCCATAGTGAAGAGCAGTATGAACGGCGGTCTATTACCGTTGCCGGTACAAGGTACGGTGCGGCATTATAGATGCCCGCTCGCGCCGGCATCTATATAGCTGTAGAGCGTATACTTGGAAATACCGAAGTAACTTGAAATCTTATCGCCGGATTTTGTAATTAAAAAAGCGCCGGACTCATTTAAAAACTTAATCGCCGTAATTTTATCTTCTTTATTCATCAATGCAACCGGCTTACCCACAATATGAACGGATTGTTCGATAAGCTCGTCCAACAGATCGTTGACATTCTGCAGAATATTCTCAGGTTCATTTTTAACACTGATCGGCGAAATAAGCTGCCGCAATACATTTTCCGCCATCTGCATCGGTGTAATATCAAGATTAATCGAAAGCACCGCCTCGATTGCATCATCTTCATTCCTGATAAACATACTGCTCGATTTAAGAATGCGTCCGTCCTTCGTTTTTGTCAGATAACTGAGTTTGTCTTCCAACGTTTTACGATCGCTATTGAGCGCCTCAAGCACTACATGAGACGGCCCGTCACCGATTTTCCGCATCGTAACAGTACCGTTTTCTATAATGACGATTGAGCTGTTGGTATAGCCGGCGGTAAGGTCGTGCACAAGTACTTCACAATTATTACCGAAATGGACAGCAATACCGTGTGCAATTTGCTGCAGCAGCGCAAGGGTGTGTTTGGACATCATATTATGTAATTCCTTTTTTCTCTCATTATTTTTTTAACTGAACATCGTTTCGCAGCTTATGTATTGCCTGATTAAGTTGCGGAACCGCGGGATTTTGAGGATCCGCTTCAATCGCCTTTTGTAAATATCCAACGATGATTTCCGTATCGGCGCTTCCCGCCATGAGATGAGAATAAGCCGTTAAATACCATGCAAGCTGTAATTCGGCAGGAGAAAGATCGCCCGTTTCTGCGGCAGTTTTATATTCATCGCCTGCTTTAAGATAATTTCCCTGTTGTGCAAAGCTCTTTGCCCGTATGTCGGCGCTCATCAATACGTATTTGCCTTTGAGTCCCGATTGATTATGGGGATCGAGCGCGGGTACTTGCATCCGTAACGAATCATAGCGGTGAGCTTCAGCATTACCAACCGTATTTAAAAAGTCATCGATTGCCTGCGCTTTTTCCGCTCCTTTTGTACTGCCGATACGCTTTCGTGCTTCAACTACATTTGTCCGCTGTGCTGTCAGCCCTTTAATCTTTTCTATCAGCTGCACACCGCTCTTTATATCCGATTCTATAACGGCAGAGGCATACGTATCCTGTTCGGCTGTTTGCAGTATAATAAAAGGGACATCAGGTACTGCATATTCGGAAAACAACAGATAGTTCTTTTGTGCAGCCGCTCGTTCACCCTCCGAAGGATTGCGTAATAAGTCGATAAAACGGGCGGCATAGTTCGCTGCCAATTCAGTTTTACACGATTCGGTAAGGATGTTTTTTGAAAATTCTTCCGCTTCCTGTGACCAATCCGAGCCGGTAAAGATAAGCAGTATATCTCTGCTGCCCTTGTCGTATTTTTGAACATTTGACTCATCACGTTTTGCCGAAGAAGTAGAAACACAGCTGCTCATCATAAAGACAAAACAAAAGCCGATACATAATAATCCATATCGATATAATTTTTGCATAGAACGATTATAGCACTAAATCCACAAATCGCAAAGAGATTTTTTTAGGCGGCACCAGTGGTCTGCGTCGGGGTTGTTGATTTTACTGTCAAAATCGGTACAATCGGCATAGCGACAATTTTGAGGTTTCTATGATTCTGTTTATCTCGTTTCTTATCATTTTGGCAATGCTGTCGACCAAAATCAGCGATAAATTCGGGCTGCCGCTCCTTATCGGTTTTATTCTTATCGGTGTGCTGGTTGGAAGCGATGTTTTAAATTTATTCTATTTTGATAATGCCCTTTTAACCAAAAAAATTGCGGATATTCTGTTGATCTTTATTATTTTTGACGGCGGATTCTGCGTTTCTAAAGATACGTTTCACAAAGTTGCCGGACCATCGATGACCCTTGCAATACTCGGCGTTGCGCTTACTTCGGTAACACTCGGGTTCTTAATTCACTTTGTCCTAAAATTCGATTTAGCATACTCGATGTTGATTTCTTCTATTATTTCTTCCACCGATGCGGCCGGTGTCTTTATGATTACC
Source organism: Treponema sp. OMZ 857 (assembly GCF_024181085.1). Lineage (NCBI taxonomy): Bacteria > Pseudomonadati > Spirochaetota > Spirochaetia > Treponematales > Treponemataceae > Treponema > Treponema sp. OMZ 857. Next base: position 282,178 of record NZ_CP051147.1, on the reverse strand, counting down.
AAATCAAACCCGATAAAGGATAAACTTGCGGCAACGCTCAATGTTGAATCCGCAGCAAACGACCCGATGGCGATTTTGCTGACCCTCACCTTTGTACATATTGCAACCGGAGCATTTGATACCCCTGCCTTAACTGTTGCTCGGCTTATTTGGCAGTTTGTCGGCGGCATCATTATCGGTTACTTTGCCTTTCAAATTTCGGTATGGTTGTTCAACCGGCTGCAGTCGGATAATAGAGGGAATTATAACGTACTGATGCTGGGCTGCGTACTGCTTGGATACGGCGCAGCGGAGCTTTGTCAAGCGAACGGAATTATCGCAGTATTTTTTATGGGCTACTGGATCGGTAATACCGCTTTTCCTGCAAAGCGCAGCGTCGGAAGTTTTCTCGAAAGCGTTTCTACTATTTTTAATATCACGCTCTTTATTATGCTCGGGCTTTTATCGTTTCCCCACCGATTCGTCCATATCTGGAAAGAAGCGCTCATCATTGTCGGCATTATGATGTTTGTCGCTCGCCCGCTTGCCGTATTGATCTCTACGTTTCCATTTCAATATACACGGAAGGAAAAATTCTTTTTAATGTGGGGCGGTATTAAAGGTGCGGTTCCCATTGTTCTTGCAACCTACCCGCTTGCGAACGGGTTGGACGAGAACGGCTTTATCTTTGATACGATCTTCTTTGCTGTTTTTCTTTCTTGTATTATTCAAGGAACCACGCTTGCACCGCTTGCACGGCTCTTAAAGTTTACCGACCCAAAGAAACCGGAGTCGCTGTATTCGGTCGAACTGTACTCGCTTAAAGCAAGCGACGTTGATATCTTTGATATTTATATAGAAGATCATTCCGGCAGTATCGGTCAAAAAATCAGCAACCTCCATCTTGATAAGGATACGCTCATCAGCTCAATCGTACGCGGGGGAAAAATCATCTTTCCTAAGGGCGATACCGTTATTCAAAAAAGCGATATTCTCTATGTGCTCGCTCATTCTGCAAAAATAAAGGAAATTACCGACAAGCTCAACGAACCGCGCGAGTAAGCTGCGGATACTCGACAATATGTCCGGCGCCGTTATCCGATATGCCGGAATATTGCTCAACACCGATAAAACGGATATAGTAAACCCATCAATGTATACTTGCAAAGTATTAACTATAAATTGATACGCAAGGAGGAATGATGAGCGAAAACAAATTAAAGATTATCGGTTGGATAGGAACAGCACTATCGGTTACCATGTACGTATCCTATATTCCTCAGATTATGAACAATTTGAGTGGAAATAAAACCGTTTTTCTTCAGCCCTTAGCGGCAGCCGTCAATTGTACAATATGGGTTTTATACGCATTGCTGAAAGATAAAAGAGATTATCCGCTTGCTGCAGCAAACGCTCCCGGGATTATTTTCGGGTTGATAGCGACAATTACCGCTTTTTAGCCACCACACGGGTTTTTAATCAACACCCCCGACGCAGAGCATGGGGTTGTTGATTAAAAACACCGCAAATTAATTTTTTACTTCTTGAGGTCGTTAATATTGATGGATTTAACGTTCGGAGTTCTTCCGTCCGCAGAAGTCGGAATCATGATAGTACCCGCTCTAATCTCATCAAAAATCTTATCCCGTTCGGCAACATTCGGATTAAAACCGATAATCTTCCAGTTGTAATTAACCTTGGGAGTGATAACGCCCTTATCGACTTTCTTTACATACGCACCGATCAAATCTCGAATACGCCCGGCATCCTGCATTACTTCATACGAATCGTAATACACGTCTTGAGGTGTTGCAAGTTTTAAGTTTTGCAGCGTACCGAAGCGGTAGTTATTGACGGCAACCTTATACACCTTTTTAGGATCAAGTGCCTGCCCTTTTATCTTGGCGTTTGTAATTCTATTCCCAGCCTCTTTTGAAATATCGATGTCGTAATCGACACCTTCAAACATATCATAGTTATAACCGCGCACATTGGGATTAAACGAAATCGTTACATCGCCTTTCTTTGCAGTGTTGTAATATGAAGCCGACCACTCCATGTATTTTAACAGGTTCTCACCGGTCATATTAACACCCATCAACGTATTGGAATATTTATAGATAAAGGCCACATCCTTTTTCTTGAAATCCCCTTTCTTTAAATTCATATCAAAGCGGAAAGCGGCAGCGGCAGCAACATCAGCCTTTGTGTAATAAAGCTGCACATTGTTGATTAAATCAATGAGTGCGGTATCTTCAAGCTGAATAGTAGGCATGGTCGTAACTTTGTCTTTTCCGGTAATGTAATCAACACGCGGGATAAAATCTGCCGTAACCTTTCCGACAATGAGGTTTGCATCTGCAACGGATTTATCATGTACAAAGTTAAACTCTTTTTCCATCGCTTTATCGGCAGCAATTTTGGCAGTTTCGCGGTTTTCCGCTTTTACGGAAACAACCTTCCATGCGCCGTTGTCTTTTTTAACCTGTACTTCTCCAACCGCTAAAGCCCAGCCGTAACACCCCGGTTCAATGATCCATGTTTTATCACCGTTCTGACCGTCTACAATGCTTGCATAACGGGCGTGTTCATGTCCGCCGAAGATCAAATCGAATTCCGGAATTTGCTTCGCCATTTCGATAACGCCGCTGTTGGTACCGTATTCACCGTTGCGCCCAAGATGGAACGCACCGATTAGAACGTCATATTGCCCCTTTAAGGAATCGACGGTTTTACGTGCAACAGCTATCGGATCTTCAAATTCCAACCCTTTAAAGTGAGACGGTGCGGCAGCTTCCCACATCGGGATATGAGGCGGCACCATACCGATAACGGCAACGCGGACACCTTCAATATTAAACAGCTGATAGGGCAGTACAAAGTTGCTGCCGTCCTTTGTGTTTTTGATATTGGCACTTACAACCGAACCGTTAAAGTGGCGGATATTACGGGCAAGGAATTCTTTTTCAAAATTAAACTCATGGTTACCCAATACCCAAATATCATAATTCATGTAGTTGAGGGCTTGAATCATCGGATGGGTATCGAGGTCGTTAAACAGATCCGCACTGTTGTCCTGTACTGTGTCGCCGACATCGATCAAAACGGTGTTGGGATTTTGTGCCCGCAGTTCCTTTGCAAGTACGTAAGTTTTTACAAAACCGGCTCCCGCGGTCTCTTCACAGACTGCGTAGTCATAGGCATAGAGCCGTCCATGTACGTCGCCGGTTACACCGAAGGTAAGGGTAACAGCATCCGCGCCCGGCTGCCCCTTTTGGATAATCTTGTGGGTAAGCTTTACCTCATCAGATTGTTTTCCGCGCGCCTTTGCCGTACGTGCAGAGGCATGTTCCGTGCTTCGTGCTGCAGAATTTGTTTCAACGCAAGCGGTCAGCGAAAAAACAAAAATCAATGCAGCTACAAAATGCAGCATTCTTTTCTTGATCATGTGCATACTCCTTTTACATTATTTTTGACACCGCTCAAAATCTTAGGTGAGTTTATCGCGATATCTTTTATAGTACGGATCTTATCCGCCTATTTTCGTACTTTCCCGGCAGCAGGTATTTTCAGTACAACAAGAGCAACCAGCGCCGTGCATGGAACAGCCCCAATAATGCCGATACTTCCGGAAATACCGTGCATAATTTCTATGACGATGCGCGGTATATTGATAAACTGCTTAAAGCTCATGCCGTACCCCCAAATCATCATCACAAGCGGCAGCGACGCCCCGGCAAAGGCTAAAATAAGCGTGTTACTCATCGTGCCGGTAATATCTTTGCCTACGGTCAATCCCGACTTAAACAACTCTTTTTTGCTGAGGCGCGGATTGACCGCTAAAATCTCCTGCATAGAAGAAGCGATAGACATACTGACATCCATCACGGCACCGAGCGAGGCAATCAAAATTGAGGTAAACAGCAGTCCGTCCAGCTTGAGGTTATAATCAGGGGCCAAGTTGAGCAGCTGTTCGCCTCCTTCCATATTGACACCGGAAAGCTGCGCCGAATAAGAAACGATTGCCGAGATAATTCCGGCAATGGTAATACCGGACACGGTACCTGCAATTGCGGTATATGTTTTGCGTGTAAAGCCGCCTATCAAAATAAAGCTGACGATGGTCATAATGGAAACAAGCCCGATAGAAACCGGCACGGGCGGGAAGCCGGCAAACAGGGCTGGAATAAGCACAGTAACAATAACTACACAGGTAAACACAAGCCCAAGGGCGGATTTAAGCCCTTGCCCTCTGCCGAGAATAATCAGCGCGGCAAAAAACAGCCCCAGCAGTACAAAGACATAGGTATCGCGCTTGAGGTTATAAAGCCATACCGCAGTTTGCCCGCCGCTCTCCCGCAGCGTGAACACCGCTTTCAAGCCCTTATACGCAAAATTACTGTGTAAGCTGCTGAGCGTATTATACACTTCAAATTCCGTATTTTTATATTTCCCTTCCAGAATTTTAACACGAAGTTTCTGCGTACCGCGATATCTTCCTTGTACAACAGGATCGGGAGAAAGGTCTTCTTCCAGCACCTCCTCGATAATACCCTCAGCAAATTCTTGGGTAAACGGAGATTCGGGCTTGAGTTTATTTGAAACTTTCGGCATACCGAGACAGAGGAGCACTGTAATGATCAGCACTGCTCCTGCGAATAGTTTTTCTTGCATACTCTATTGCAAAATTATACCGTGAGATTCCCCCGCCCGTCAACAATTTTTTTCCATGTCAATACTTTTTCCCCTATTTTCAAAATATATAAAATATGGTATACATACCACTCAGCTCAAAATTGTTTAAAATAGGATACATAGCATGGCAAAAAAACGTTTTTCAATCAGCAACAAATTGATTATCATTTTCGGACTTTTAATTGCAGCGGCCTCGCTGACGGAAGGAGCACTGGCAATCAGCTTTGCACGGAAAGCCGTTATCGAAAAATTGGAAGTTCAGCTTATCGATAAGGCTTTGGATGAAGCGGAAATTATCGACGCAAAAATAACTGCTTTTTTTCAATTTCTAGAAGGATTATCTCACATACCGATACTGTATGATCCGAATGCTTCATATCAAGAAAAAATAGAACAGCTGCAAAACAATGCCATAAGCAACAATACAATACAGGAGCTTAATATCAGTGATACCGCCGGTGTCTGTTATGCAGAAAGCGGTACGGTAAATGTAAACGACAGAGAATGGTTTAAAGCCTCAATGAGAGGGGAACATTTTGTTTCCGACTTACTGATTTCAAAAACAACTCAAAAGTTGATCAGCACGTTCTCGATTCCGCTTTACGATGAGAATCAACGCATCGCGGGTGTTTTATCAGCCGATATTTCCGGCCTATGGTTCAGGGACAATATCAAAGACATTACCATCGGTAAAAGCGGCAATTGCTACATCATAGGCCCTACGGGAGCAACCATTGCCGATCAGGATATTAATGCGGTAACAAGTATGCTCAACCCAAGCCAAGAAGGACAGAGCAATACTGAATTGGATTCTTGCGGAAGATTCGAAAGAAACGCGATAGCTTCTTCACAACCCGGCATCGGCTATTATGAGTACGAGGGAGTTCCCAAAATTGCGGCTTATACAAAATTGAAGTCAGCCGCATGGACTACTATCGTATGTGCACCTGTAGACGAATTTATGGAAACCGTCAATACACTCCGGCTCAGTCTGATTTTAATCGGATTCGTTATTTTTATAGGAGCCGTTATTATCGTCTATTTAGCAGCTCGGAGTATGATAAAACCGGTTAAGCGGACAGTTTCGGCTTTAAAAAATATCGCACAGGGCGAAGGTGATTTAACCGTAAGCCTTCCGGTAACCGGAAATGATGAAATTACGGACTTATCGGAATATTTTAACGAGACGATTGCAAAAATAAGAAACGCAATCAAATCGATAGGTGTGAACTGCAATCAAATGGAAGAAATCGGAAATGAGTTGTCTACCAATATGACCGAAACGGCAAGCGCAGTACATCAAATCAGTGCGAATATCGATGGGGTAAAACATCAAGCAATGACTCAAGCGGCAAGCGTTACCGAAACAGCGGCAACCGTTGAGGAAATTGTCCGAACCATTAAGCAGTTGAATACAGGCATCGAAATGCAAGCGGCAAGTGTTGCACGGTCATCGTCATCTATAGAAGAAATGGTCGCAAATATCGCTTCGATCGGACAAACACTCACTAAAACCGATAGCGCGATTAAAGAGCTTACAACCGCAACCGCTAACGGCAAAGCTACGATCGTTACATCGAATACCGTAACGCAAAAAATTGCTGAAGAATCCGGTTCTTTACTGGAAGCGTCAAGCGTTATCCAGCACATTGCATCGCAGACAAACTTATTGGCAATGAATGCTGCAATAGAAGCTGCGCATGCAGGAGAAGCCGGTAAGGGCTTTGCCGTTGTAGCTGATGAGATAAGAAAGCTTGCCGAAGAATCTTCGGTACAAGGAAAAACGATCACCACAACCTTAAAAATGCTTTCAGCGGAAATAGAAACCCTTTCCGCATCATCCAAAACGGTAGAAGGAAATTTCAATAGTATTTTTACTCTTGCAGAACAGGTTAAAGAGATGAGCGCCCACCTAACCGAATCGATGAAAGAACAGGAGCACGGCAGCAAAGAAGTATTGACAGCTATTAAGAACATCAACACGGTAACAATGGAAGTACAGGCCGGTTCCGAGGAAATGCTGAAAGGCGGCGAAGGGGTTGCTCAGGAAATGCGAAAACTGGATAATCTTACCCGCATCATAACTGACAGTATGAATGAGATGGCGGCAGGTGCGGTGCAGATTAACAATGCCGTGCAGGAAGTAAACGAGATTACGCAAAAGAACAAGCAGAGTATTGAGAATTTGGCAACCGAGGTCTCTAAATTCAAAATTTAGACACAAATAGAGCGGTATCTACGGCGTTGCTGCACAAAAATAAATGCTCAACGTACACAAAGTACGTCTCCGCTTTATTTTTGTTCGCGCCTTGTATCTACTCGCTCTATTTGTGTCTAAGATATTTCGCAAAAGCGCTGAAAAAAATAATTTTCCGATAAAAAGAAAAATGACGACTTAGGGTTCTACCCTAAGAACCCGCCGTGATTCCAAAGATAGTTCCCAAAATAGAAGTTTGCGGGTAAGCTTTTCACGAAAATACATTTCGAGGCAGTAACACGGATGTTAGTGATGTTTATCAGAAACACGCTTAGGCGGAAGATTAAGCGTGTAGGTATATCGTCTCTGTGGGTGTTGTTTATTCAGCGCCTTGTATCTACTCGCTTTATTTGTGTCTAAGATATTTCGCAAAAGGGTTGAAAAAACAGGTTTTTCGATAAAAAGGAAATACCCTTATACCGCTAAAAAACTGTCCCAAAGATATCAAGCTAGGTGTCTATTCTTTTTAATTCTGTCAGTGCTTTATTGCGATAAACTAAATCGTTCCTAGCGGAAAAACCTTCGTTTTCCCAAAAGGCATTACCATCTTTATTTTTAGTGAATACAACTAACGCGGTTTTGTGAATACCAATATGTTTTAAAGCATTCAGCACCGTGGAGATCAATTGGGAAGCAACCCTTTGTCTCCGCCATTTCGGATGTACAGCAGTATGGTATATGTAACCTCGCCTTCCGTCATTTCCTGCCAATATTGCGCCGATAATATCTTTTTCATTTTCCGCAACAAAACATGTTTCCGGATTGCGCTTCAAGAAACGAGCAATACCTTCTTTTGAGTCATCTAAATCGTTCAAGCCCATTCCCGCACACGACATCCATAAAGCATATACCGCTTCATAGTCGGATACAAGCATAGTACGTATATTCATTGGTTGCTTCCAATTTCCGGCAGTTTAGCGGCTAAACTGCCGGAAGACATTCTTTATTTTTCTTTTGCTACAGACGGTTCAAAGGCTTTTTTAGGAGTTCTGCCTTCGTTCTTTGCTGCAAAACCTACCAGTTCCGGGTATATTTTCTGTGCTTTAGCAAACACATCGGCTGCTTGGTCGTTTCCTAATTTGGTTGCATATTTTGCTGCGGCGGATTCACCTTTTTTGGTATAGAGCCGTGCAATTTCAGCATCTTTGTCTTTCTGCTCTTTAATCAGCTTTTGCTCATAGGCTTTCCAATAGCTGCGGACATTCTTTCCATACATATCCCTGTTTAATGCTGAAAAGACATTGATAGTCCGCATCAGCCAGTAAAACGAATCGGGTGTATACATTTCGTTGTCTACTTTATACGCAGAGTAGGTGTCCGTAATGTTGCCATAGAATGGCAGATATACTGAATGTTCCGCATTTGCCATTGCCATCCACATTACACCGCCGATAGCTTTCGGTAATGTGTTTTTCATCTGAATGATATGGCACTCCATAGAAGTCGGTGTACCGATTGCCCGAACTCCTGCGTTTTCCGGTAAATTTGCATTTTTATCGGTATCTTCATAGCGGTAGCGCTGCAATTCCATTACATCTTCAAGCGCGATTTTCTTGTCAGCCTTTCTCCACAAAGAGAATAGCTTTGTGTCATACGCAACCTTAGCGGACGGTGAGAGTTTGTTTTGTCCTCCCCAAAGCCGCACACGGTTGTAGTCGTTCATTTCTTCTCCATAAGTAAGCCCCGCATGGAATTTACCGTCAACTTCTTTATAAAAACCTTTCGCTTTAGGCAAATTGATTAAATCTTTTGATGCAATAACATCTTTACTTGCCGTATCAATGTAGCCGAGCAAGAAGCAATTAGGTACTACCGCATACATATCGTCCGGAACTTTAACCGCCGCATACTGATGGCCGGTATAAATTTCCATGTACCAGGTTTCTTTATCGTCTGCAATAAAAAGGATATTGCCTTCAGCTGAACCGTAGGTATCTACAATCTTTGCAATCCGTTCAACGCCTTCCCGTGCGGTGGTAACATACGGCAGCACAACGGTTGTCATAGATGCTTCAGACAGTCCGTTTTCAACAAGCGGGTCAGCTGCTTCCGCTGCTTTTCCCGGAGATGCTGAAACGGTTGCGCTCATAGCAACGCCGTGCTCGTTAAAACCGACTTCGTCGTAGATGCCTTCGGATTGTTCGGCATCGCAGATAGCGGTATACCGATAACTCTCTTTCGGTAATTCGATTTTAAAGCCGATTGAGTCGGCAAACTGTACCGGCTTTCTGTTTTTCTTATGCGGATATACCTTAAAGGTTTTGTTATGGGCACCGCTTAAATCTTCAGTCCGTGCAATGATACGAAAGCCGTCGGCTGTTGCATCCTTTCCTGCAACGAAGCCGGTACAGCCGAAAGCATTAGACATTCCTGTCCATACGCTAGCTGCGGCAACCAATAAAAACAGACACATTTTTTTCATAATGTACTCCCTGTTAAAAATAATCCGGTAAATCTTACCGGACACAAATATGAAAAGGATTATATCATGCAATATGAGCCTTGTCAAAAATTTAGCTATGACTTACAGGGTTGTAGATAATATATAGGACAATACTGCTTTAGATTTAATTTAACATTAAAAACATTAAAATTACAAAATTAGCCATTATAAACATTGTAAACCTTGCAAAAGGAATAATATATGTTATGATAAAAGGTATCGCTATGCATTATATTTTCTTAGGGGTTGTACAATGAAAAAACGTTTTTCGCTTCGTTACAAACTTATCGTTATTTTCGGTCTTTTAATTTTACTTGCAGGTTCTATCGAAGGCGCTCTTGCGGTATATACGTCACGAAAAGCGGTAATCGAAAAAGTTGAGACCCATTTAATCGATAAAGCACTCAATACGGCGGAAATTATTGACGGACGAATAACAGCTATGTTTCAGTTTTTGGAAGGTATTACCCGCATGCCGATTATTCAAGATAATTCCAGATCATTTCAGGAAAAAATGAGCATTCTTGCTAAAGAAACCCAGTTCAATACCGTACTGAAAGAATTATATATAGCCGATCCCTCAGGGAAGCAGCATAATATCAACGGTACGACGGAAGATTACGCAACCGACCCTTGGTTTGCGGTAGCTGTTACCGGAAAAAAATTTATCGGCGTTCCCGATCGTGACGAAACACGCGGTAATGCGCTGTTTATCGCTTTCTCCATACCTGTCTACGATAGGAACAAAAACTTGATCGGTGTGCTGGGAGCCGATGTTGACGGCCATTGGATAACCGAACAGATTAAAGACATTGTTGTAGGCGAAACGGGATATTGCTATGTCATCAATTCTGATGGAACGGTTATCGGGCATAAAGATGCTTCTCTTGTCGATAATTTTGATAATGCACAACAGCGAGCACAAACAGATGCACAGTTTAATTCTCGTGCAACCTTTGAAAAACAAGCTCTGCAAAACAGCAAGGCTTTAATCGGCAGTTATACATACGACAATATTTCGAATATTGCAGCTCATGCTCTGATAAAGACAACGGGCTGGACTGTTATTATCAAAGCTCCGTATCACGAATTTATGGGAACCGTCGATACCTTACGCAGCACCATGATACTGATAGGGTTTGTCATTTTACTGACGGCAATCGTTATTGTATATATTATCTCCCGTGCAATGGTAAAACCGATTCAAAAAGCCGTTTCTGCATTACAGGATATCGCACAAGGCGAAGGAGATTTAACGGTACGGCTGCCTGTACACGGTAATGACGAAATTACCGATATGGCAGAATACTTCAATGAAACAATCAAAAAAATCGGTATGTCGATACATACCGTCGGTACAAACAGTAACAACATGGAAGAAATCGGGAATGAACTTGCATCCAATATGACTGAAACGGCAAGCGCTATAAATCAAATCAGTGCAAATATCGATGGCGTAAAACAACAAGCTTTAACGCAAGCGGCAAGCGTTACCGAAACAGCCGCTACTGTTGAAGAAATCGTACGCACAATTAAGCAGCTGAATACCAGTATTGAAACGCAAGCGGCAAGTGTCGCCCAATCTTCATCTTCCGTAGAAGAGATGGTTGCAAATATCGCCTCTATCGGACAGACCCTTGCAAAAACCGATGATGTAATCAAAAATTTGACCGGTGCAACAGGAGACGGTAAAGCAACACTTGTAACCTCAAATACCGTAACACAAAAGATTGCCGAAGAATCCGGTTCGTTGCTGGAAGCATCGAGCGTTATTCAACATATTGCCTCGCAGACAAACCTTTTAGCGATGAATGCCGCCATCGAAGCAGCCCATGCAGGAGAGGCGGGAAAAGGTTTTGCGGTTGTTGCAGATGAAATTCGCAAGCTCGCAGAAGAATCTTCAATACAAGGAAAAACCATCACAACAACGCTGAAAGCATTATCCGGTGAAATTGAAACCCTTTCCGCTTCGTCCAAGACAGTAGAAGAGAAATTTAATACTATTTTCACCCTTGCGGAGCAGGTGAAGGAAATGAGTACCATCCTTACGGAATCGATGAGGGAACAGGAAAACGGCAGTAAAGAAGTATTAACGGCTATTAAGAATATCAATATGGTAACAGTGGAAGTACAAGCCGGTTCGGAAGAAATGCTGAAAGGCGGTGAAGGTGTCGCAGAGGAGATGCAAAAATTGGACAGTCTGACCCGCGTTATCACCGACAGTATGAATGAGATGGCAGCCGGCGCGGTGCAGATTAGCAATGCAGTACAGGACGTCAACGAAATTACGCAGAAGAATAAGCGGAGTATTGAAAAGCTGGCAGAGGAGGTCGCTAAGTTTAAGGTATAATAGGTAAAACATAAACGTACAACTACGCCCGGGATGGTACGGTCATTGCCCGCTTTGAACCGACCTCCTCCATGGCTGATGTCGCAGCATGTGTAGAAAAGTGTGTGGTAGGTAAATTAACTCAAAAAAGGAGCCGTCTCTATGCCGGTAAAAAACAATGCGAATATCGGATTTGAAAAACAGATTTGGGATGCTGCATGCGTCTTGTGGGGACATATTCCTGCTGCCGAATACCGGAAAGTAATTATTGGACTGATTTTTTTACGGTACATTTCATCTGCATTTGAAAAACGCTATGCTGAGCTAGTGAGCGACGGTGACGGTTTTGAGAACGATCGCGATGCTTACGAAGAGAAAAATATTTTCTTTGTACCCGAAAAAGCTCGCTGGAATATCATCGCGACGGCAGCGCATACTCCGGAAATCGGCATTGTAATTGATACCGCAATGCGGGAAATAGAAGCAGAAAATAAAAACCTTAAAAATGTGCTGCCTCAAAATTATGCAAGTCATGATTTGGATAAGCGTGTCCTTGGTGATGTTGTTGACCTTTTTACCAACATGGATATGGATGGTACGGAGGAAAGCAAAGACTTGCTCGGCAGAACGTATGAATACTGCATTGCGCAGTTTGCTGCCTACGAGGGTAAAAAGGGCGGAGAGTTTTATACTCCGGCAAGTATTGTCAAAACTATTGTAGAAATACTCAAGCCGTTTTCCAACTGCCGCATCTATGATCCATGCTGCGGATCGGGCGGTATGTTCGTACAATCGGTTCGATTTATCAATGAACATGCGGGGAACCGCTACGGTATTTCAGTGTACGGACAAGAAAGCAATGCCGATACCTGGAAAATGGCAAAAATGAATATGGCAATCCGCGGTATCGAAGTTGATTTCGGCTCTCATCAAGCCGATACCTTTTTTAACGACTTACATCCAACCTTAAAAGCCGATTATATTATGGCAAATCCGCCCTTCAATCTCTCAAACTGGGGGCAGGATAAGCTTAAAGATGATGTCCGCTGGAAATATGGGCTTCCTCCTGCCGGCAATGCGAACTATGCGTGGATACAGCACATGATATACCATCTTTCTGCTAACGGTAAAATCGGACTTGTACTTGCTAATGGCGCTCTTTCGACACAAACAAGCGGAGAGGGTCAAATCAGAAAAAATATTATTGAAGCAGACTTAATAGAAGGAATCGTTGCGCTGCCTACACAACTTTTTTACAGCGTTACTATTCCTGTTACCCTCTGGTTCATTTCAAAAAACAAGAAGCAGAAAGGAAAAACCGTATTTATCGATGCCCGCAAAATGGGACACATGGTAGATAAAAACCATCGGGATTTTAGCGATAAGGATATTAAAAAACTCGGCGATACTTTTGAAGCATTTCAAAACGGAATATTAGAACCGGTAAAAGGCTTCTGCGCAATCGCCGATACGGAGGAGATTGCCCGGCAAGATTTTATCTTAACGCCGGGACGCTATGTCGGTATTGAAGAACAAGAAGATGACGGTGAACCTTTCGATGATAAAATGAAACGTTTGACTACCGAATTAATGGGACTCTTCACAAAATCACACGAATTAGAAGCCGAAATACGTAAAAATCTTGGAGCAATCGGCTATGAGATGTGAGTGGAAAATTTATACATTGAATCAAACCTGTACCAATATATATAGTGGTGGAACTCCTTCAACAAAACAATCATTATTCTGGAATGGGGATGTAAATTGGCTATCGTCCAGTGAAACATCAAAACATTTCATTTATGATACAAAGAAAAAAATCACCTCAGAGGGTGTAAAGTTTTCTGCGACTAAAAAAGCACAGCAAGGTAGTATCATTGTCGCTTCTGCCGGACAAGGCTATACTAGGGGACAAGTAAGTTATTTAATGATAGATACATATGTAAGTCAATCTGTGTTAGTTCTTGTTCCTAAACAAAATATCATTCTGCCGCTCTATTTATATTATAATCTAACTAATCGTTATCAGGAGCTTAGGCAATTATCAGATGGAACAAGTACAAGAGGAGGCCTTTCTGGTTGGATTATGAAAAGAATGGAAATACGGCTTCCTTCTATTACCATACAACAAAAAATTGTTGATATTTTATATGATATTGATAAAAAAATCGAGCTCAATCGACAGATAAATACTAATTTACTGCTGTTATTTTTGATGCTTTTTGTTTTGCTGCGGATATTTTTAAGCAGATAAATACTAATTTAGAGCAGCAGGCTCAGGCAATTTTTAAGTCATGGTTTATTGATTTTGAGCCATTCGGCGGTACAATGCCAGATGATTGGGAAAAGGCGTGTTTACTGGATATTGCAGATTATGTGAATGGCCTAGCAATGCAAAAATATCGCCCTCTCAATAATGAACAAGGAATTCCTGTTATGAAAATCAAAGAACTTCGTCAAGGTTTTTGCGATAATAGCAGTGAATTATGTTCAAATAATGTAAATCCTGCTTATTTAATACATAATGGCGATGTTATTTTTTCTTGGTCAGGGAGTTTACTAATCGATTTCTGGTGTGGAGGTTTGTGCGGATTGAACCAACATCTTTTTAAAGTAAGCTCGAACAAATATGTCAAATGGTTTTATTATTGTTGGACAAAATTTCATTTACATCACTTTATTACGGAAGCTGCAGATAAAGCAACCACACTAGGACATATCAAACGAGAAAATTTAGCAAAAGCAGAGGTTGTTATTCCTACAAAACAAGTATATTTGACAGTGGAAAACTTGCTTAGTCACGTATATGATTTTATTATCACAACCCGTATTGAAAATACAGCGCTTTCTGCCCTCCGCGACACTCTTCTCCCCAAATTGATGTCTGGAGAAATAGACGTTTCAAAAATAGAGCTTGATTGATATATTTTCAAACAATTTGAAAGATTTTTACAGCTATAAGAATTTGTTATTACATTATACTTGCAAAAATGACTTTTTATATGATAATATCGGTTTCAGGAGATTCCTTATGGCAAGTACCTTAGTTCAAATCCGAGTAGATGAAAAGCTGAAAAACGATGCTGCTGCCGTCTATGAAGGTCTTGGCTTAGATTTATCAACAGCAGTGCGTATTTTTTTTAAGCGGAGCGTTGCAGAAAATGGCATTCCATTTAGCATGAAGTTAGGAAATTCGGATCAAAAGGCTTTGAAAAGGCGAATTCCACAAGATGTGATGTCTGCAATGCAGAAAATGACCGAAAGTGCTACCGTAAACGGCATTGCCAATATGAGTCTTGACGAAATTAATGCTGAAATCAATGCCGTTCGCAAGGGATAATAATATGCCTCTATATGCTGTTGTTGATACAAATGTGCTTGTTTCAGCATTTCTAAAGGAAAATTCTGTTCCTCGCTCTGTCGTCAATAACATGTATGCAGGTAATATTATTCCGATTTATAATGAAGAAATTATTGCTGAATATTCTACCGTACTGCACCGTCCAAAATTTTGTTTTCCGGCAAAATCAGTTGATATTGCAGTACATGCGATACAAGAGATAGGGATAAAATTTAACGGCATATCAGTCAATGAACCAATGCCCGATCCGAAAGACATTGTTTTCTATGCCGTTACGTTACATGCTCGGCAACAGTTTAATGCTTATTTAATTACCGGCAATATAAAACATTTTCCTGAAGTTCCCTTCGTCATAACACCGCATCAAGCCTTGGATATATTAGCCGATAAATTCTGATTTAGCGCAGCGATGAAACACCTCTTTTTTGAAAAATCAGGTTTTCGTGAGCCTTTTGAAAAGAGACGGTGTAGATACCCTGTCAGCAAATGTACATCCGTGTACATTTGCTGACGGCGAGTTTTTGCTCACGCAAAAACATCGCTCTTGTTTTATATCACGGACATCCATGTCCGTTCTGAAACGGTGAGAATTTCAGTAGCGGCATGGATGCCGCTGGTTTTATCAGAAGCGATGTTTCGGCAGCACCGAAACATCGCCATTAAAAGTGTACACGGATGTACACTTTTAATGATGCGACGCAGTAGATGCACTGTATATTTTCAAAAGGAGAGAGTGTGCAAAATTATACCGAAACCGATTATGAACATTCTTTGATTGAGCTTTTTAGAGATACATTGGGCTATGACTATGTGTACGGGCCGGATGTTGAACGGGATTTTCATAGCCCCCTGTTCCATACTGTTTTAGAGGATTCTCTGTATCGGATTAACGCGGATCTGCCGCAAGAGGCGATTCAGGAAGCGCTTTCTAAATTACAGCATTTTGAAAACGCCGAACTGCTGCAAAAAAATACGCTTTTTATGGATTACCTGCAAAACGGTATCGAAGTACAGTATTTTGATCAGGGGCAACGGCGGTCAGCTATCGTATATCTTGCCGATTATGACAATCCTGCGCGCAATTCATTTATCATCGCAAATCAATGGACATATATCGAAAACAGCACAAAACGCCCCGATATGCTCCTGTTTCTTAACGGACTGCCGATTGTACTGATAGAACTGAAGTCACCATCCCGTGAGGAAACCGATGCATCCGAGGCTTACCGGCAAATCCGCAACTATATGAGAGAAGTCCCTTCTCTGTTTATCTACAATGCAATCTGCGTAATGAGTGATCAGCTTACCTCAAAAGCAGGTACGATAACATCCGGAGAAGACCGCTTTATGGAGTGGAAAACAAAGGACGGCAACTACGAAAATACCCAGTATGCTCAGTTTGATACGTTTTTTGAAGGTATGTTTAAAAAAGAACGGCTTTTGGATATCATCAAAAACTTCATTTGCTTCTCGGATGAGGGACTCGAGAGCTTTAAAATCCTTGCAGGGTATCATCAATACTTTGCCGTGCGGAAAGCCATCCTTTCAACGCAAAAAGCTGTTAAGACCGACGGAAAAGCCGGAGTGTTTTGGCATACGCAGGGAAGCGGAAAATCTCTCTCGATGGTGTTTTACGCCCATTTGCTGCAAGCTGCATTGGAAAGCCCTACTATTGTAGTAATTACGGATCGAAATGACCTTGACGATCAACTCTATGGTCAGTTTGCTAAATGCAAGAGCTTTTTGCGGCAATCTCCAATACAAGCAACAAGCAGACAAAACCTAAAACAACTGCTTGCAGGACGACAGGCAAACGGTATCTTTTTTACCACCATGCAGAAGTTCGAAGAATCTTCTGAACCGCTGTCGGAACGTCGGAATATCATTGTGATGGCAGATGAAGCTCACCGCGGACAATACGGCCTCACCGAAAAAATAAAAATAGCCAAAAACGACGCAGGTGAAGATATCGCCAAACGGATAATCGGTACTGCACGCATTATTCGTAACAGTCTACCGAATGCAAGTTATATCGGTTTTACCGGAACACCGATCTCCGCTGCCGATCGCAGCACTCGCGAAGTGTTTGGCGATTACATCGATATTTACGATATGACGCAGGCAGTTGAAGACGGCGCAACTCGGCCGGTATATTATGAAAGTCGCGTCATCAAGCTCAAACTAGATCAGGAAACTTTGCAGCTCATCGATGCGGAATATGATGCGGCTGCGCAACAAACCGATGAATACGTCATTGAAAAAAGTAAACACGAACTTACCAAAATGGAAGCATTGCTCGGCAGCGATGAAGCAATCGATTCGCTGGTGCGCGATATTATTGAACATTATGAAAGTAACCGTGCCTGCCTTCTAACCGGTAAAGCGATGGTTGTCGCTTATTCCCGGCCTATTGCGATGAAGATTTACCGTAAAATGCTGGAGCTGCGTCCTATATGGACTGAAACCGTTGCTGTCGTTATGACTTCTACCAATGATGACGATGAATCATGGCGGAGTATTATTGGAAATAAACACCGACGGGATGAACTTGCTGCAAAATTTAAGGATAACACGAGTCCGCTCAAGATTGCGATTGTTGTCGATATGTGGTTGACCGGTTTTGATGTACCGTCTCTTGCTACCATGTATATATACAAGCCGATGGCTGGGCATAATCTGATGCAGGCAATCGCCCGTGTCAACCGTGTTTTTCAGGATAAAGAAGGAGGACTCGTAGTCGATTACATCGGGATTATACGGGCGCTCAAACAGGCAATGAACGACTACACCAGCCGCGATAAAAAACAATACGGCGACACTGATATTCTTTCCGTTGCTTATCCTACCTTCCTAGAAAAACTTTCTATCTGCCAAGACCTCTTACATGGCTATGATTACTCTATGTTTATGACCGGTACCGATCTGGAACGGGCAAAGGCGATAAGCGGTGCGGTGAACTTTCTTATGGCACGTGAAAACGAAAAGCAAAAAGACACTTTTTTGAAAGAAGCATTCTTGCTCCGGCAAGCACTCTCCCTCTGTTCTTCCGTTGCTGTAGAACCGCAACGGTTTGAAGCTGCTTTTTTTGAAGCGGTACGTGTTTTGTTAGTCAGATTAAGCTATACCGGTGGCGGCAAACGGCTTTCACTGCCTGAATTGAATGCTCAGATCAATGCGCTTTTAATGCAGAGTATTAAAAGCAGCGGTGTAGTCAATCTTTTTTCGGATATTTCAAAAGCTTTTTCCCTCTTTTCTCCGGGATTTTTAGAAGATATTGCGAATATGAAAGAGCGCAACCTTGCCGTCGAGCTGCTCAAGCGGCTGCTTGCGGAACAAGTACATATCTATCAGAGGTACAATGTTGTAAAATCAGAAAAATTCAGCAAAATGCTGCAGCAGACCGTAAATGCCTATTTGAACGGGATGCTTACCAACGAAGAAGTCATAGCCGAGATGCTCAAACTCGCACGGCAAATCACCGAAGCCGAACAGGAAGGAAAACAGCTAGGCTTGAGCGCCGAAGAATCCGCGTTTTATGATGCTCTCACGAAGCCTGAAGCAATCAAAGATTTTTATAAAAATGATGAGCTGATTGCAATGACAAAGGCATTAACCGAAACACTGCGTAAAAATAAAACCATCGATTGGTCGCGGAAAGCAGGTGCTCGGGCACACATGCGGATGCTTATCAAAAGACTCTTAAAAAAATATGATTACCCGCCAGCAGGGGTAGAAGATGCAGTGGAAACTGTTATGAACCAATGCGAAGTGTGGACAGATAACCTTATGGAACTTGATTCCTCCGCCGTCATATCATCTAATACAACAGTGCAAAAGGAAAACGTAAAAGCAGCACAAACTACGAACTCAAAAGCCACAGCGATAAAAGACACAGTGCCGGCACAATCGTATACAGACGCATCCCTTGCCGCAGAGACAATCCCGAAGTACGGAAGCAAGCCATAAACTCATTATACTCCGCTATTCTCCCCGCGGGAGCAATCGTGCTTGCACAATTTTGACATCTTTATTCTTCTTTGCAATATTCAAAACCGCTTCTTCAATTTTACGTTTTTTTGTCGCTTTTTCGGAAGCAAAAAGCTCCAACTGACTGTTGTCGCTGCCGACATCCACCCCAATCCCGATAAGCCGGACGGACAGCGCCGTATCAAAACGGGAAAAGAACAGCTTTTGTGCCCGCTCATATAAATCAGCAGAATCGTTAATCAATGCCCCGCTCTGCTGTGCCGAAATGGTGGTAAAATCCGTATACCGTATTTTAATATGTACGGTGCGGCTTTGAATACGCTCATCAAGAATACGGCACATCAACTCAGCACTCAGCTGAAACAGCACATCGGAGATTTCGTCTCTTTCATGAAGATCGGTTTCAAACGTGCGTTCCGTACTGATAGCATGACTTTTCCGCTCTTCGTTAAAAACATGCGCCATATCTCCGCGGACGGCTTGATACAAAAACGTACCGGCGGCATTCCCGATAATCAGCTGTAAAACGGATTCCTGCTGTTTGAGAATTTCAGCAATAGTCGTCAGACCGGCCTCCGCAAGTCTCGCACGCGTTTTGCCGCCGATCCCCCATACATCGCTTAAACGCAGCGACTGCATAAACGCCCCTTCTCCGCCTGGCGGAATAACCAGCAAACCATCCGGTTTCGATTGTCCCGACGCAATTTTTGCAATGTACTTATTAGAAGCAGCTCCTACGGAAACGCGCAAACCGGTTTGTTCAAAAATGGTAGTTTTTAAAAGCCGGGCTGCCGTTGTCGTATCGCCGAATATTTTTTCAGTACCGCTCATATCGAGGAACGCTTCATCGACAGAAAGCTGCTGTATATCGGGACTAAAGTTTTTAAAAATGCTCATAATCTCTTTCGATTTTTCATAGTAACGCTGCATTCGTGTTTTTATAAAGATCCCCTGCGGACACAAGGCACGCGCACGGGCTATCGGCATCGCAGAATGGACACCGAATTTCCGCGCTTCATACGAAGCAGTTGAAACAACACCTCGCCTACCAAGCCCGCCGACAATAACCGGCTTGCCGCGATAAGCCGGATTATCAAGCTGTTCTACCGAGGCAAAAAAAGCATCTAAATCAACATGAAAAAATACCGGATTATGAATCATTTTCAGTTAACCTTAACATTGCATAACTATTATATCATAACTTTGAGAAAATCCAGCTGCCGGCATTCAGAATACTGAAGAACACCAAGATAGAATGATACATGGTTTTATGCTATAATGATAGAGATGAAACAAAACAATGTTCCGCAGCAAACGCATTTTATCGGGGTTCTCCTTCCAGAGGATATAACCCTTACTCTGGAAGATTGCCGCCGTTATATGAATGAGGTTTACGGCTGCAAGTCAGGGCATGGCACTCCCATCCATGTTACACTCGTCCCTCCGTTCGGATTGCAAGAAGAATATTCAACAGCTGATTTAATCAACGCGATTGAAAAAGAAGTCTTGCCCAAAGGCTTAGGTTTTACTGCTCATATTGATAACTTTGATGCGTTTGGAGATAGAACACTTTTTGCAAACGTCGTTGCAGGTGAAAATTGGACAAAGCTCCGTGATAAAACGGTACAAGCAATTTTGAATGCCTGTCCAGGCTGTACTAAAAAAGACAAAAAGCCTTTCCAGCCTCACGCAACTGTTGCAAATCGGGATATTCCTGTAGGCATAATGACGAAGGCACTTCAGGTTATGAACGAACTAAACCTTGCGGAAGACTTTCCGGTTGATAACATCACGATTTTTGAACGGAAAGGCAACAGGTGGGAAGCGGGGATTACTCTGGAAATTCCCATGTATTGACTTTAGAATTCAGGATAAACGCATCAGGTCGTTTTTTTAGTCTCCCCGCGGAAAAATTGATACTATTCGACCAGAACTGCCAAGGATGGCAGTAGTTCCATACAGCAGCGATGTTTTGTGCGCGCACAAAACTCGCCTTCAACTGTTGTACACGGATGTACAACAGTTGAAGATGGTTCAAATGGTCTCACAGTATCAATTTTTCCGCGATTTATATCTACTCTACCTGATGCGTTTACCCATTTGCTGGAAAAATGTGCGAAATTTTAAGCAAAATTTCGCACAGAGGAAGGAAGGCAACCGCTAAAAATATTTGTAATGCGGTTGCCCTGCCTTAGAATTTTCCTATGCCGCTCGGCAGGATTGGGAAGATTTCTTAAAATAATTTATTGTTTCGGATTTATAGATGCAGGATAGGAGCTATTTTAAATGAACAACGCTGTTATATATGTGCACGGAAAAGGCGGTTCCGCAGACGAAGCAAATCATTATAAAAAACTTTTTAATGACAATTATGAAGTTATAGGATTCGATTATAAAGCGGAATTACCGTGGCAGGCTAAAGAAGAATTTCAAAACTATTTTGATTTTATCGCTCCAAAGTACAGTGAAATTTTATTAATCGCAAACAGTATAGGAGCTTATTTTTCTCTGATTTCTTTATCGGAAAAGCCGATCACAAAAACCCTGTTTATTTCGCCAATTGTCGATATGGAAAATCTAATCTTAACTATGATGAAAAAGGCAAAGGTATCCGAAGAAGAACTGAGGGCAAAAAAGATAATCAGTACTTCTTTCGGCGAACCCTTATCGTGGGAATATCTTTCTTTTGTCAGGAACAATCCTATAACATGGAACATTCCTACCGGCATTCTTTACGGTAAAAAAGACGATATGACTTCTTTGGAAACAATGACGAATTTTGTACATACAATAAACGCGAGCTTAACGGTTTTTGATAGGGGCGAACATTGGTTTCATACGGAAGAGCAAATAAATTTTTTAGATACGTGGGTTAAAAGATTCATTCAGTAGATCAAATCATATCAAGCTTACCTCGCGTAACTCGGTAACAGCGTTCTGGTCAAGGTGTATTTTTCCGCTAATGCAAAAAAAGTTTTTTTTAGGCTTTGCGTGGCCGGCGTGGTTTTCAGTAAAATTGCATTGCGCAGATTCAAATAGTTTAATGAAGGTTGATACTGATGCTAACAATGGTTCCGGTAACATTTTTACTTGTTCAATAACTGTTTCGTAAGACATTGAAGGACTTCTGTGTGTTAATATTGATATATGATAGTAATATTCATTAGTCTTTGTTAATTTTTATTCCATACATAGAAATTGGTGAATATATTTATCAAATTCATCAAGAGTGTGAATAGTTAATAAATATTTTTGCCGTTTAAATACAGTTATAAGTATTCCTATAGCTACCTATCATATCTTCCTCCTCTACAATTTTAACTATTCAACACTTTTGTATAGATCATGCGGGATTCTTCTTGTAAGCTACATATAGCGATTCATTCTATTGAAAAAGCTGTAAATAACCATTTTTCGGCACATATGCTGAATAGCCATTATTTTTATAATATTGCTCCTAATCATTATGGTTATAACCATGATACTGGCTATTTTTTTTAAATTCTGAGAAATAAATTTTTGCAATTTCTGGCGCTGAAATTGATGGAATATGTGTAGTATTACATATAATTTCTATTATGCTTTTTTCTCCAATATTTTTCAGCTCTACACTTCGTGCTTCTTTTTTCTGCCAACCACTATCTGATTCCTTATATAATTCATTTTTTGAGTTATACCACTTTATTGATGGAAATATATCTTTAAATACATAGTTAGATTTCCAACAACTTTCTGGAAATACAATTGATTTTAAGCAATTTGACCTGACTGATGTACACCGTGCTGCTAACATAACAGGCAAACCAAAAACTGAACAATTATACTTTAATGGAGTTCCCACATAACCAATAACAACATGACCACTTGCAATACCAATATGCGGAGAAAAATCTAAAGCATCATACTGCATCATCATACGAGCTGTTTTTAAAGCATCAATAAAATGATCCTCAGAGCCAAACTCATTAGCAAAGACAACCATAATTTCATCGCCAATATATTTGTCGATAAGGCCATGTGAATGCATTAATGCTTCTGCAGATATCCATGAAAAAAAATTATTAACATAAATGAGTGTTTCAATCGGATTAAGGTCTAATGTTTTCTTTGAAAAAGAGGTAATATCTGCAAATAATACTGAAGCATTAAGTTCGATACCTTTTACAGGAAATTTTGCCCCCCAACCATCATCAAAACACCTATCAACAGTTAATGGGTTAGAAGTTAAATAATCTTCAAGAGATTTGTAATTGTATTTTACTTCTGACATCGTCTATCTCCTTTTAAAGAAATTTTGTACTATAATACTTATAACCGTAATATCTTTCAATAAAATCAGTTTCAATGAAGTATCCCGATACAGAGCATGGGAGCATTAAATCCTCCTTTGATTAAAATACGTAATCAGAGGGTATAATATTATTCATTTTCATATAATTTCTCCAGAGTATTTAAGTCTACTGCTGTTTTTTCTACAAAAACTTCCCAACTCATTTCCCCATCACGAACTAACTCAAGATTATTATCAATATGCTGTAATAATGGATATTCTTTTACAATTGGATATAGGATATCATAAAAAAAAGTTCTATTCGGCACCCGTTCTCCTTTTAATAGTTCTTTAGCTTCTCGAATAAATAAAAATATATCTCGATGAATATCCGTTTCTGATTTTATCCCATATTTTACATATAATTTGTCAAGACCTTTATCTCCCCTAATGCCTAATAATTTTTTTGATTGAACTTCTAAATCTTTTCCAAGAGACAATTTTAAAATACTTGTTAACTCAGAAAAACTGTCTGATAGTAAATCGAGAATATGCTCATTATTAGTTTTTGAATCATTATATGGACTTACTAATAGTTCTTTAATATTCTGTTTATCCGCTACAAAAAAATTTTGTACTTCTAATAATTTTTCAATAACAGATACTATTCTTTCATATAACCAATAAGCCATATTACTATCAAACTGGTCGGATAACATTTTATTTGAAACCTGAATATTTGATTGCTGTTTTAAACCATATTTTTTATATAGTTTTTTGAGCCCCTGAATCCCTTGATTTTCTAGTAAATCTCTATCCTCTATCTCCCACTGCCCTCCAACTACAAAACTAAAAATCTTTGTTAAGTCAAAAAAAGAATTTGATAATAATTCCAAAATACATTCTCTATCACTTTGAAAACTACAGCTAGAGAATAAGTCTTTCATATACTCCTTGTCAGGACATGAACTATAAGGAAATCTATTAAATATAAATTTATCAAAACCACTTTCATCACTATAACCTAATACTAATAAAAGAATTTTTTGTAGTTTATACAAATACTCTATAACATATTCTATTTTCTCGTCTAACCAAGGATTCATATAAGCAAATTGATCAGACATATTTGTATTTCCCATAACTCTTTCTTACTCCCCCTCCGCAACCTTCACCTCATCCGCAGTCACCCCGTACAGTCCATATACAACAGTATTTATCTGCTTATCCAAAATATCAACCCGCTGTTGTAAGAAGTTCTTATCAGAATCGGAGGTTGCACTATTCAGCTGTTCCTGTGAATCAAGCATTTGCTCAGCCAAATGGATAAGCGGCGTTTGCTCTTGAAGTGGAATTTTTTTAATAGGCAGTTCTTTTAGCTGATATCCTTTTATTTTAGGAAATAGTAACTTGTTATCGGAGTATGTTGTACTCCAATAATTTTTTATTAATTTTGAATTTAATATAGACAGTATGTATAATAATGAAAAATCAGAATTTTTCGACCAAATACTATATAATGTATTTGATGCAAGTATGTCAGCTTTACATAGACCTACGATTGGTATAGAACCGATTTGCCTTACGACAATTCTATCTTTGCTGTAAACATTCCAATCACCGCCGCTTTTTATATTTTGTTTTCGATAATCAAAGAATTTTTTCGGCTGTGCAAGCGCAAATGAAAAAATATCTTCTCCATCAATGATAGGCAGATAGTTATCATCTATTTTTTCAAATGAAATTGATGCTTTTCTATCAAATGCTTGTATACCAAAATAAGTATTACAAATAGTTCCTAAGGGTACCGTATCTGTAAATTCCATCTTTTTCACTTGATTAATATTAAAAAGGAAATCGGTATTTTCTTCCCATAAACGTTGAATAATCATCCGGTAATTTTGTAACGTTTGATTTTCTTCTTTCTCTATAATAATTGCATGATCTTTTTCTTTTTGCTTACTTAAAATTATTGTAGCCACATCAACAGAAGCTGTCATAAAAACGGTATCATGTATGACTAGTCGCTCAATATCACAGCAATGTAAAATATATTGGCGTAGTGGTTTTATATATTTATTTGTGAGATAGGTATTCGGAGTAATAAATCCAAGCATTCCTTGATCAGCTAACAGCGTAATTGCCTTTTCAAAAAACAAGTGGAATAAATCTATTTTATAACTTGCAACTTTATAGAATTTATAATAATTCAACAGTGTTTCATCAGTCGTTCCAGGCTGGCACAATACATACGGCGGATTCCCAATCACGCAATCAAAACCGCCGTCTGCAAATATGCCCGGGAACTGAGCATCCCAGTCAAAGGCGTTCACCTTACGTTGTTCCTCTATACCGAACAGTGTTAAATCCTTACCCGTGTAGTAATCCGTTCCGATAAGGCTGTTCCCGCATTTAATATTATGCGACATATCCGGTAAAATTTTTTTGTGTTTCTGTATTTCGCTCTGTTTGAATAGTGTAGACTGCCCTCCTGGAGAAAGCGCCTTACCCTCATTTTCCAAGAGCTTCAAAAAGAGCGAAAGCTTTGTTACCTCCACCGCCTGTGCGTCGATATCCACACCGTAGATATTGTTCAGCAAGATGCGTTTTTTCTCTTCGACACTCAGCTTATACTCCTTTGTTGCCGCATCTTTGTAGATAAGCCCCTTCTTCTCTGCCTGCGCACGCCGCGTTTCCGCATAATACCAATCCAAGTGCCAGTCCAGCAAATACTGATATGCCCCGACAAGAAAACTCCCCGAACCGCATGCAGGATCAACAAAACGCAAACGGCTTACCTCATCAGGTGTCTTGCCTACAAGCTTTTTACCGATTGTGTTTTCAACGATGTATTTAACGATATAAGGCGGCGTATAATACACACCCCCTGCTTTTTGTACTTCCGGCTTTTCAAGAATTTCTATGCTGTGCCCGTTCTTCGTTTTGCGCGTAAAGCGGATAATCTTTCCCAAAAAGCGTTCATAGATGGAACCGAGTATTTCAACCGGCAGTACGCTGAACTCATACTGACATTCAGGATAATAGAGCGCATTGATAATACTGATAAGCGTTTTATCCGCAACGGCAAGTTCGTCAAGCCATTGGTCGGAAGCAAACAACCCTGCATTGAATTTAGCATTCGCATTTTCAAAAAGCCGCTGCACATTTTTATAAATAGCCGTTTTTTGCTCCGCGATTTTTTTAAGCTGATTTCCTTCTTCAATTTCTTTATCTTCACAAATCCGTAAGAAGAGCAGCCGGTCGATAATTTTCTGCACAGCGCCCGTCAAATTGAATGCATCGATTCCGTCATTATGCAACGCAATATCTTCGGCAAGAACCATCCGCCATTTTTCGATCATATTCAAAATATCATCATCGACAGTTGCCGTCCCCCGCTTATCTTTCGTCCCTTCATAATAGGTATCGAACTTACCAAGATCGACGGCATCCCAGCTGATTTTATCGTACAGCGATTCAAAATTATCAGAGAGCTGATCGTAAGTCAGATACTCAATGCGGGCAGTGGCGGCAGAGTCTTTTTCGGACGGCTTAATCCGCGTATCGTAAATCGCAAATTCCTGAAAGTCCGTCAGCACCGCAATCGGCATCTTTGAAGTATAGGCATACCGCCGCACCTGCAGCGCCGGTTCGGGATTTGTTTTAAGGTCAACACTCGGCTGCTTTGCTTCCACATACATCTTCCGCTCGCCGCCGTAACAGAGCGTATAGTCGGGATGCTTCACCTGCCCGTTCATCACTACGCGGTCTTCGGTAATAACCTCCTGCCGATCATGCCGCGCTCCTTTCTCATTTTTGACATCCCATTTCAGGCATTCAAGCAGCGGATCGATAAACTTATTGCGCACTTCGCTTTCCACAAAATTCTTGGAAAGATAAAAGGGCTCATTTTCCTTAAATTGATTTACCAGCTGCGCCACACGTTCCTTGCGTTCCGCCATCGTCATGTCTTTTGCCTTAATGGACATCGTATCCTCCTGCCATTTCGATATACCGCATATTATAGTCTCTTACATCGATGCAATCGGACACCCGTTCATTCGCGCCCACCGCAGCACATTGTTCAGCCGCGCTTGGTAGCCTTTTCCATCTTTTTTCAGCCAATCTAACGTATCGTTATCGATTTTTGTATGTACATCAGTCTTAGGTATTTTCAATGACTGAAAATAGTAAAAGCCACCGTTACTGTCAGACGTACTTTTAGGAATATCCTCATAATTTATTTCGCTATCGGGCATTTCATCCAATTTGTCTAATACTGCCCGATCTTCCGCTGTCAGCGGGGGAAAATCAATAACTTTGTATTCTCTTTGCGTTTTCTTCATAACATCGTACCTCCATTTTGTCGGCTTTTCGGGCAGATATAAGCCGTATCAAATTATCTCTATCTGTTGCTATTACACTTACTATGTAATATCCTTCAATTTTACCAATATATTTCTCCCTATATTCATCATCGGAATGGGAATAGTCATACACATTATACAGTAACGGATCGTTGAATACACGGCTTGCAAGTTCAAAAGATAAATCTCCATGTTTTTTCTTGTTGAGTTCATTCTTTTCCGTATCCCATACAAATGTATCAAGATATACAAAGTCCGTATTCCGCTCCATAGTCTTATGGTACATTATCCTTGTACATAAATCAAGGAAAAGCATAACGCTTTGACAATAGCACGAAATCCGGTATACTGAACCCAGCGATGGCAAACCAAAATCTTTCGGCAGCAAAAACAGCCAAAAACGATGAGTTTTACACCCAATACCCCGACATTCAAAAAGAGATAAATGCGTACATTGAATATAATCCTAATGTATTCAAAGGTAAAACCATTCTCTTACCGTGCGACGAGCCGGAATGGAGCAATTTTACTAAATTCTTTGCACAAAACTTTGCAGCATTCGGATTAAAAAAACTCATCAGCACCAGCTACGCCGTCGAAAGCAAAACCTATAAGCACTATCAGCCGAGCTTATTTGAAACAGAAAGTCCGCTTTTTGATGCAAACAAAACCCGAATAAAAGGAAAAATCTTCACCCTTACCGCTGATGAAAACAAAGATGGTAGAATAGATATAAATGATTTCAGATGCCGAAAAAAAAGACACTTCCAACTGTCCGCTCTGCGCTTTAGAGAACACCGGCAACAAAACAAAAATCTGGAAATTGAGCGAAATGGAGACTGACCATGTTTCCGCTTGGAGCAAAGGCGGCGCAACCAATAGCTCAAATTGCCAAATGCTCTGCAAAACGCATAACCGGGCAAAAGGGAATAGACGAGAATGTCACCCTTCCCTTTAAAAACTAAACTCTTTCAAAAAGAATTCGGGATTTACAGCGCCCATATTCAGCCGCACTTCCCAGTGCAGATGCGGACCGGTTGCAAGCCCCGTTGCACCGGAAAGGCCAAGCGTTTCCCCTTGTTTGACATATTGACCTTCTTGCACGTTCAGCGAATCCATGTGGTAATAGAGACTGTATAGTCCCGGCAAATGTTCTACCACAACGCTCCAGCCGGTAGAAATACGGTTCTCTGCCAGCACAACTTTTCCCTCGGCACAAGAGTGAACGGGAGTCCCCGTCGGCACTCCATAATCTATTCCATAATGCAGCGTAGTACTCGTTTGCTTGTCGGCATATTCAAAGACCCGGCGATCGCCAAAACCGGACGTTATCCGTTTTGAATCTACCGGTATTGTAAAGGGCTTCAATGTATACACATCCTGCGGTGTTACCGTTTCAAGAATTTTATTGAGTTTTTCACTTTGTGCACGGCGTTCCGGACTCACATCCTTCCTAATTCCTGTATTTCTTGCATCAAGCACAATATGCTCGGAAACAAATTGCTTTTTTTGAATACTGAATGGCAGCGTTATTTCTTTTTTCTGTGCATCCCCTGTTGAAATAATCACTTTAAGTGAATAAACATCCTTGTCGGAAAGCCATGTCGAAAGCGGAATACCCGCAAGCATCTCAGCCGTTTCCGTGCTGCGATTTTGTGGATTTGTAAAGAAGAACTGCGCGGAAGCAGCACGCTCTTTTCCCTTAAAGAGCTGCAAAACGGCAGCAGGCTTTTGTGAAGTCTTATTAGATGTTGCTCCGGGCATCTTCATCGAAAGACGTACGAATACTGCGTCTCCCGGCTGAGCCTTTGCGTTGTACGTTACAGAACCGCTGTAAGTCTGCTCCTGAAAACGCACCGTCTCTGTCGCAGCTAACTGTGCCGCAACAGCAATGCTGATAATAAACCAATAAAAAAATTTTTTGTTCATGTTTATATTCCTGCTCATTCCTTAATGGTACCGCAGTTTTATATATCAAGCAAGCTATATCATCAGATCATCATTTTGCGAGAGGGTTCTCCCCGACTAAAAGCCGCGCTTCCCCCTCTACCCCACACGCTTTTTTTTGCTATAATGAATGCACTATGAACGAACATGATTTTTTAAAGCTGCAAAACGGCAGCGATATCCGCGGCGTTGCGCTGGAAGGCGTTGACGGCGAACACGTTAACCTGACCAATGAAGTCTGCCGGAACATCGGCGCGGCGTTTGCGCTCTGGCTTTCCGCAAAAACAGGACGCAGCACGGATACGCTGGTGATCGGTATCGGACGGGATTCCCGGCTGTCCGGTGAAGCGCTTGAAAATGCGCTCATCGAAGGGCTTGCGGTGCAGCGGGTTACTATCGTGCGCTGTTCGCTTGCTACCACACCGGCAATGTTTATGGGCACCGTGTTTGAAGAAACAAACTTTGACGGTTCAATTATGATTACCGCAAGCCACCTCCCGTTCAACCGGAACGGGTTCAAGTTCTTCGATAAAACAGGCGGGCTTGAACGCGCCGACATCACGGAAATTTTACGCAGTGCCGCCGCACAGCATGATGCTACAGCGCAGCACAGTAATGCCATTCCGCCTGATACCGTCGCACAACAGACTACCGGAGACAGCAACGCGCCGAAATGCCGATCATTCGATTTAATTGCGCGATACTCAAAACACCTACAAGACGCAATCAGGAAAGGCTTGAACTTCCATGCCGAAAAGCCGCTCGCAAACTTAAAAATCGCGGTCGATGCCGGGAACGGTGCGGGCGGCTTTTTCGCGGAGCAGGTATTAAAAGCACTTGGCGCCGATACCAGCGGCAGCCGCTTCCTTGAACCGGACGGAACCTTTCCCAATCACATTCCCAATCCCGAAAACAAGGTGGCGATGGAAGCGGCAAAAACCGCTACCGTGCAAAGCCATTCCGATTTAGGTCTGATTTTCGACACGGATGTTGACCGTATGTCGGCAGTGCTGTCCGACGGAACGGAGGTCAACCGCGATGCAATTATCGCAATGACGGCGGCAATCCTTGCACCCGACTATCCGCACAGTACCATCGTTACCGATTCGGTAACTTCCGACCGGCTCACCTTCTTCCTTGAGCAGGAGCTGGGGCTCACCCATCTGCGGTATATGCGCGGCTACAAAAACGTAATCAACAAATGCCGCGAATTGAACGAGCAGGGCATTATCAGCCCGCTGGCGATGGAAACGTCCGGACACGGCGCGCTGAAAGACAATTACTACCTCGATGACGGCGCTTTCCTTGCCGTAAAGCTGGTAACATCGCTCGCGAACGCAAAGCACGCAGGAAAAAATATCGAAAGCCTGATTGAAAAGCTGCCGCCGATGGTAGAAGAAACTGAATTGCGCTTTAAGATACGCGGCGAAGATTTTAAAGAATACGGAACGAAGATACTGCAAGCATTTAAGGAGCGCGCCGAAAACGCAGGCTTTGAACTGCCGCAATCGTATGAAGGGGTGCGTATTTCGTTTAAAAGCGCGGAAGCACAAGGCTGGATGCTGCTCCGCTTATCCCTGCACGACCCCGTTATGCCGCTGAATATCGAAAGCACCCGAAAAGGAGATCTTGCAAAGCTGAAAGACATCGCCCGCGCATTACTGGAAGGCTTCAACCGGCTCGATATAAGTGAGTTGGGGTGAGTAAAGGGCGGAGAGGAGGATGTGCAGGGAAACGAAAGATGTGTCAAACCACAATGGTGGCCATAGCAAACAATGGTGGCCATAGCAATTTAGAACTAATCGTTTCTCTCCACTTTTACAGCACCTCTACCAACAGCGCATGGGTCTTTTTATCCCGCTGATTAAGCTTCACTGACTCTTCCGGCAGGATGAGCAGTGTACCCGATACGGCGGTATTTAGCACCGATTCTTTGTACGCATGGCCGGTGATGAACATAAAGCCTTTTTCCGAACAGGCATATCTGCCGATAGTTTGAGGATCCGGTTTGATGATATCCGAACAGATACGCACGGGTATCCCATCGGAAGCCTCCCGCTGTGCGGTGCCGGAAGATATGGCAGATGAGGATAACGTTCCGTATAAAAAACTTAAACTTGCACGCTCTTTTCCCAAATGTGAAGCCTCTGAAAGACGGAGAAGGTTCTCAGGCGAATCGTGCGTTTCAAAAGTAAAATGGCACCATTTATGAAACGCTACCGGCATTTTCGCCGTTCCGGTTTGGAGAGGACGATTGGGGAAACAACAAACTCCGGCATGGGGACACGGCGCATATATAGAAAAACCTGCCGCTAAAAATTCCGTTCTCAACAGGCTTAAAAACTCGCCTGCAAGCGGTATCCCCGGTTCAATGAACAGAACCGAACCGGCGGGCTTTAGATAGTGCATAACCGTACGGTGCGTTTTTTCGGCCTGGTCATCGAGGGAGAGCGGGCTGTTCCAGAATATCTCATTGAACATATTTGCTTCCGTTACCAGCGATACTTTTTCGGCCAATGGCGTACCGAACGCCCCGCACACTTTCTTAACAGTCCACGGAATTTCGCCGTTGTCATTCTTTTTACCGGTGTATGCACAGAGCGCTAAAAAAAGCTCTTCACCAAAGCCGAGCGCCTTATTAGAAATATCCACACAATACCATGTCAGCCGTTTTTTCCGCAGCTCCGGTTTTGCAATCCACAAAGCGCAGACCAAAGTAAGCGGCCCCGAACCGAAGTCCGCAGCATAATCGCCGTCATCAAGCCGGATATCAATATTCTGTAGGAGCTTGGTAAGCCGCACTAAATTCCACCAGACATAATAATGCGTATATGCAGAAAGCTTTACGGGATCATTTAAATAGTGCGTTTTTCTGCTGCTTCGCTCATCCGTCAGTTCATGGAAAAGCGTGTGAATGTGCTGCGGTAACAGCTGTTTCTTCTTTGCATCGAGCGGTAACACCTGATCCAACAAGGCAGGGAAATGCTCTAAGATATTTTTAGCTTCAGGAGTCAGCTCTGCAAATATCGGTCTGCCGAATGTATAAAGTGCAGTGTTTCGGTTTTTGCTTTGCTTCTCATTTTTTTGATTAAGACGCTGTCCGGAAGTTTTTTGATAAATATCTTTCTCTTTTGACTGATGCTTCCGGTTCTTTTCCTCTACTTGGAATTGATTGTGCTTGTCTTGCGTCCGAGCGGAAGACGGTTTTTTAATAAATTTTTCATAAAAAGGTTTTTGCATACTCATTATCGTTATATTATAGAAAAAACCGGACGTTTTTGCAAACGTGTGTATTTTTACTCCGAAACAACACGTTAAACATCTTTTAAAACAAAAAATGCAGCGCCTTTGGCGCTGCATTTTTTTTAGAATACATCAAAGCGGAGACCGACCGATATATGCGGAAGGACACCCCTTATTGCTGAGGAAGAACCGCCGCTGACATCGGTTGGGATAAACCACAGCTGCCCTTCTGTATACACAGCAAAGCTTCTAAAATACTTCATTTTCTTCTTCGATAACTTAACACGGGGGAACTCTATCTGTGCCAGCATAGCAGCAAGAACTTGCGGCTTTCCCTTTTGGGTTTCCGTAAAGAGCGAGAAATTTGCCCCTAAAGCACCGGTCATATATAACCACGACCAATCAGGTCCTGCAAAAGATTCAAAAGGCAGCTCGAATACATTTGCAAGAATCTTCATACTTACTACGTGCCCGCCATACCGCATTCTTTCCTTACCCTTATAGAATAAATCCCATTGCGATTGCAAGAACTGTCCGTAATGAAGTTGTAATTTCACATTGCTGCCGAAGAAACTCAAACCAACTCCGGCATTCCAGAACGTAGCACCCCAGAAACCGACATCAAAATGCAACCCTTGTATAACCTTTGGTATACCATAAAGGTATTTATCACCCTTTCGTAAAGATAAAGAAACATTAGTAAGAGAAACATCATCGGTTGCTAATCCTGCATACGTCAAAGATTGGTTATAGGTTCCGCCTTCATCCGGAGTAAGCAGTGTAACAACAGGAGCCGTCTTATCGATACTCACTACCATACGGCAAACGGCAGTTTCATTATTTGCCATTCGAGCACGCACGAGCAAGAAATGTTCACCTTCTGCCATATCGCCGGTTTCAAGCCGGTATTTCCAGTTGGCTTTCGAACCGAGCGGGACAAATGTTCTACCGTTATTAAAACTAAGTTCTACTGCAACTAATTTCTTTGCAGCGATTGCTTCGCGAACACCGACTGCCGTAGATTTGTCTTTGAGTAATAACTTCTCTTCTTCGGAAAGAGTGTATCCCGCCTTACCTTTCAGATACGGCCGCTCAACGGCAAAATCACCCATTGCAAAATTATCAATCGTAATCCACGGACCAGAGGTCTTATAAACTATCGAATGAACGGCAGAACTTTCCGGTTTATTTTTTACAATTTCTGCTTTAACCGATATTTTATGCGAACCTTCGGTCATACCTTCAGGCGTTATTCTAAAATTAAAATAACCGGTCGGAGAAATAGCGGACGTACCGCGCTCCGCACCATCGATATATAAGGTAGCCGACTCAGGGAAAATCGTACTGGAAATCTTTCCATATATATTAAACTCGCCGACCAATGTTTCTCCCATAAGTGGAGCGAGAAGCTCAATCTTTCCTTTATCATTACTACGATCAATGACAAAGTTTCGGGCAATATTGGTAACATTTCCTGCTTCATCTGAACCGACAATTTCAAGGTTATAAGATCCTTCAGGAAGATCTGCAACATTGATACTCTTTGAGACGATAAGCTTCGGTTCAAGCACTGTATTTGAAAACTTCGCCGGTACCGACTGACCTTGTAATCCTTTGATATGAACGGCAACTTCTTTTAAGGCGATTTCGTCATATACCTGTCCGGAAACAAAAAGCTCATTGTCGTATCTTCCACCGGGGATGGGATATTCAAACTGGAGTACCGGTGCCGTATTATCGATGTTTACCAGAGTAGAAGCTCGAGATTCTTCGCCGTATTGGTCTACAGCTTTTATAAACACTACATGGGTTCCATCGGCAATCACAGCGGTATTAAAATCATAGTACCAGTTCTCACCACCTTCTGCTTTAGAATAGGTATTTCCGTTGTCAATCGACACCTCAATTGACTTGATGCCGTTTTTATCGGCTGCAGTTCCTTTGATAGAAATAATATCTTTTACTATGGACGTACTCGCCGGCGCCTGAACCGCAACTGACGGAGGTTCAAGAGAAACCCGAACCTTCCGCTTAAATACATTGCTCTTAACGCCATAAATATCTTCGGCATAAATTGAAATAGTATGTTCATTATCCGTAAAATCGGTTAAAGCAAGCGGAACCGTAAAGGTATTCTTTACTTCAAGAGATTTGATTGCACCGTTGTCAATCTGATAAAAGACTTTCGAAACGCCGTCATCGTCATGGATGATACCGGACAGGACAAAATCTTTTACTACAATAGCATCTTCTTCCGGTAAGTGGACTTCAATAATCGGCTTATCCGACTCAGTGTCTATTTCAAAAGGATACTCGTTATATGTTGAGACATTCCCTGCTTTATCTGTAAATCGGAACACCATTCCCTTACCGATCGGTGCGGCTGCCGTCCCGATAATTCTATGGGGAAGAGGAGAAATTTCCATGGGCTCCCAGGGACGATTAGAACCTTCCGGTTTATACTCGATTTTTTCGAGGGCAGAATAGTTATCCGGTTTAAAAGCCACCAAAATAGAACCGTTCACCTTATCGCCTTCACGAGGAAGGATAAGCGACACCTGCGGTCCCTGCGAATTTTTATAGAATGTCCGATATGCAGAGCTTTTCTGTCCAAGCACATCGACTGCATGTACACCCACAACAATAACGCCGTCAGGATAATTTTCCAGCGCAATTTTCTGAGAGAACTTAGCGGAAGGAAGCGGTTGCGCTTCGGCATCTCCAACCGTGTATGTTATCGACTGTAATGCGGAAATATCGGAAATTGTGCCGGCTAATTCCAGCGATTCTTTTATAAAGCGAGGCTCTTCGGCAAGCGTCAGCTTAATTACCGGAGCGGTTTTATCAACGAGAATATTAATACCCGAAGAGATAAAAGTCCGGCCTTCCGTGTCCGTAACGGTAATCCGTACATTTTTATATACTCCTTCTTCAGTGACAGCGAGCGCAATGACATGACCCGAAAATGACAATTCGCAGGGTATTGTAGAACCGGCTAATTCGACGGAAGCAATCTCCGCCTCGCCTGCAGGACGATATACCGCCGTTAGCGTATTGTTATCGGATAAAACAAAAGTTCCGTCAGAAGATTTATTCCCTTCCGCCCAGGCAAAAGCTTCTTCTTCCGCAGTTGTCTGAGAATCAATTAAAATAGTTTGAGCGACAGCCCTGCCGTATATATCGGAAGCTTGTACTGCAACGGGAACCACCTTGCCGGTAAATGAAGAATCAACCGGAATACGGATAAGCGTATTTGCAGCCCCTTTCCTGATTGAAACAGGAATTTCAGTATTATCTGCAATAGTGTATGAAAC
Source organism: Treponema sp. OMZ 857 (assembly GCF_024181085.1). Taxonomy (NCBI): domain Bacteria; kingdom Pseudomonadati; phylum Spirochaetota; class Spirochaetia; order Treponematales; family Treponemataceae; genus Treponema; species Treponema sp. OMZ 857. Next base: position 245,986 of record NZ_CP051147.1, on the reverse strand, counting down.
CGAATCAAGTCCGGCTCCGGCGCTGACAGTTATTGTAACGGGAGTCCGGCTATCAGGAGCCGCCGACTGCACAACACCGGAAGTTCCCTCAAGTCCGATAACGGGCTTCGTACCTATTACCGAGAAAGATACCGTTTCGGTATTACCTCTTACACCTTGTGGGTTAACGGCATAAACAGAAACCGTATGCGTTCCTCCCGAAATATCGGTAATAGGAACGCCAAAAGCACTCATGGTGACGGGTACGGTTACTTCCTCCCCTCGATCGATTCTATAGCGTATTTCGGAAACTCCGAAACCACTTTGAATTGAACCGGCAAGATATATACTGTTACCGGTAATGGCATTGGCAACGGGCTGTACTATTGTAAGGCGTGGAGCATCCACGGATTTATCAATCGTAATTGTCCGTACTACCTTCGTAATATTGCCGGCTGCATCTTCGGCAGTAATCTCAACGGTCTCGGTTTTATTTGAAAAACCGCTCACATCAAATTCTTTAACCCAATAAGAATTTCCTTTAGTCAGTTCAAAATCTCCGGCTTGATTCCCCATTCGCCACGATAACGACTTAAGATTTACCGCATCGCTTGCAAAGCCTGCTATCCCAAAAACGCTATTAACCTTTTCGGAAGGGGCAGGATAAAAAAAATCAACCACAGGAGGAGTATTATCAATAAAGAATAAGAACGTAGAAATACCTTCGGCTCCTAATTTATCAACCGCCTTAAACCAACATACGGTCGGCCCCTCAGGCATTTTACGTGTATCAATGTCAAGCTTAAAAGAAGAAACGTCCGCCTTTTTATCATATTTAAGCGCAAGCGGCGTATAGGTATGTCCGGCATCCAGCGAATAGAACAGCTTACTCACGCCGTTTCCATCCCGCACGATTCCTCCCAATACCTGTTTACCGGAAATCAGGGCACCGTCATCCATAGTGGTTACAAGGGTTTCAGGCGTATGCAGATTCAAATTAAACTCAACCGAAACGCCGTCACTCTTTAGTCCGTTAATGTCGATACCCCATGCAGTAATACGGTGTACCCCCTCTTGCAAGTCGGCAGTATTAAAGGTTTGTGTCCAAAACTGCTTACCTTTTGCACGGACCGGTTCATTGTCGTCTAAGGCTACTTCAATATAATCGATACCGTCATCGTCAAAACATGTTCCGGATGCACTAAAAGTTCCCGTAATATTCATATTTTTGAAGGGGTTTGTAATAGACACAACCGGTTGATCCGAGCGGGGGTCTATGTACATATTAAAGGGGCCGGCTTCTCCGATATTACCTGCCGAATCTTCGGCCGTAACAAGTACATTATACTTACCCGGCTTTTTCCCCGTAAGATCAAAAGATTCATCCCAGCTTTCGGGATTTTCTACAGTGCGGGTTTCTACCTTGCCTCCGGCAAATAGAAATGCCCCCAGAAAGGCGGACGCACAGACACAGAGCAGTAGCTTTTTCATAGAAGTTCCTTATTAAAGTAAATAAGCTCTCGTTTAATACGGCAGCTTTCTCCGGAAACTTATATACAGTACCGGCATGCTACAACTTTTATAGTAATTCAGATTAAGAAGAAGATCATTGTTGTAAAAATTTCCTTTTAAGGTATCGGCACAATACCCCGAAAACTTGAGTATATCAAGATCGGGATAATGTAAAGATATTAAACGGAGACGACTTTTTTTATATCAGGATAGGATTCTTTTAGTTGAGCTTCAATACCGGATTTTAACGTCATCAAAGCCATCGGACAGGAGCCGCACGCCCCCTTTAATCGGACGGAAACAACACCGTCATCGGATAATGAGACAAATTCAACATCGCCTCCATCCGCTTGCAAGTGAGGACGAATACCGTCCAAAGCCTTTTGAATTTCATTGACTGTAACCATAGACCATCCCCTCAGCACTCATAAAATGTACTGATCATTAATAGACATCTTTCAAAATTCCAATTACTAAAATAGTCCTTTCAGTTTAAACAGTATTTAACAGCAGCAGTTACATATTGGACACGTTTTAGTATACGAAAGAGGCATCTTTCTGCTTTTTGCGCCTTTTTCTCACATAACTTAAAGCTTAGTCTTGCAATCAAAAACCGTTTCCTGTATAATTTATAATCTTGCTTATAGACAGTTTTTGAAAATTGATATTTTTAGCTGCTGTTTTTTTTGACGTAAAAATCTTATAGAAATGAGGTAAAAGAATTATGAGTAGTGATATTTCAAAAATGAGAAATATCGGTATCAGTGCGCACATCGATTCGGGAAAAACAACCCTTTCAGAGCGTATCTTGTTTTATTGCGACCGTATTCATACCATTCATGAAGTACGCGGAAAAGACGGTGTCGGCGCCGTTATGGATAATATGGAATTGGAACGGGAGCGCGGTATCACCATTCAGTCCGCATCAACACAGGTACAATGGAAAGATCATACCATTAACGTTATCGATACCCCGGGACACGTTGACTTTACCATTGAGGTTGAACGTTCGTTGCGCGTCTTGGACGGCGCTATTTTAGTACTTTGTTCCGTTGCCGGTGTACAGTCTCAATCTATCACCGTTGACCGCCAGCTTAAACGCTATCATGTTCCGCGGATTGCCTTTGTCAACAAGTGCGATAGAACCGGTGCAAACCCGTTAAAGGTACGGATGCAGCTCCGCGAAAAACTCGGTCTCAATGCCTATATGATGCAGCTCCCGATCGGTCTGGAAGATAAACTCGAAGGTGTTATCGACCTCGTAACGATGAAGGCGCTATACTTTGAAGGAGACAGCGGCACCGAACTCCGCGTTGCCGAAATTCCGGCGCATCTGCTGGATGATGCAAAAAAATACCGCGAAGAAATGATCGATGCAGCATCCATGTTCTCTGATGAGCTTGCAGAAGCATATCTTGAAGGCGCCGAAACGGAAGAGATGATCCGTGCAGCGGTACGCGCAGGAACCTTAAAAGAAGCTTTTGTACCCGTGTTCCTCGGTTCAGCCTATAAAAACAAAGGTATCCAGCCGCTGCTCGATGCCGTTACCTACTACTTACCCAATCCGACGGAAATTACCAATAAGGCGCTCGATTTGGATAAAAACGAAGAGCCTGTTGTACTAACTTCCAACGCTGATGATCCGGTTGTATCGCTCGGCTTTAAGCTGGAGGATGGAAAATACGGACAGTTGACCTATGTGCGTATCTATCAGGGAACGCTGAAAAAAGGCGGCGAACTGTACAATACCCGCTCACGCAAAAAGTTCAAGGTAGGACGCCTTGTTCGCATGAACTCTGCCGAAATGGAAGATATTTCCGAAGGCGGCCCGGGAGACATCGTTGCGCTCTTCGGTATCGAATGTGCATCGGGTGACACGTTCTGCGGTGGGGACCTCAACTATGCAATGAGCTCTATGTACGTCCCCGATCCGGTTATTTCGCTTTCGGTTACTCCCAAAGATAAGAAATCCGCCGACCAGATGGGCAAGGCGTTAAACCGCTTTACCAAAGAAGACCCCACTTTCCGTACCTATGTCGACCCCGAATCGAACGAAACGGTTATTCAGGGTATGGGCGAGTTGCATTTGGATGTATACATTGAACGGATGCGCCGCGAATACAAGTGCGAAGTAGAAACCGGTATGCCGCAAGTTGCCTACCGCGAAGCAATCAGCCAGCGTGCAGACTTTAACTACACCCATAAAAAGCAGACAGGCGGTTCCGGTCAATTCGGTCGTGTTGCAGGCTTTATCGAACCTACCTCTGAGCAAGACTACGAGTTTGTCGATCAGATTAAGGGCGGCGCCATTCCTTCGGAATTCATTCCGTCTTGCGATAAGGGCTTTAAAGCGGCCGTGAAGAAGGGGACGCTTATCGGCTTCCCGATTGTCGGTGTACGGGTTACCATTAACGACGGTCAAACACACCCGGTTGACTCTTCCGATATGGCATTCCAGGCTGCCGCTATCGGTGCTTTCCGCGAAGCGTACAAAAAAGCCAATCCGATTGTACTCGAACCGATTATGAAAGTTTCAATCGAAGGCCCTCAGGAATTTCAAGGAAATATCTTTGGACTTATCAACCAACGTCGTGGTATAATACTTTCGTCGACCGAAGATGAACAGTTTACCCGCGTTGATGCAGAAGTCCCGTTAAGCGAAATGTTCGGATTTTCAACCATTTTGCGCTCTTCAACGCAGGGTAAAGCGGAATACTCAATGGAATTTGCGAAGTACGGTAAGGCTCCCCAGAGTGTTACGGAGAACTTAATTAAGGCGTACGAAGAAAAACGCAAAGCGGAACAACAAAAATAGGAGGCGGAAAATGGTTAAAGAAGATTTAATTGAACGCAGCGCTGTTCGTAATTTTGAGAAAGCGCTCGGAGGGGCGTTACAACCGGGGGAAATCGGTATTGTAACAGCTAAAAGAGGCGTTGGAAAAACTTCCATGCTGGTACAGCTCGGATTGGATCAGCTGCTGCAAGGTAAACCGATTGTACATATCTCGTTCAGTCAGCAAACCGATTATGCCATTACATGGTACAACAATATGTTCGACGAAACAGCCGAGAAAAAACACCTTGAAAAAGCAGCCGAGTTAAAGTCGGAGGTTATCGCACGACGCATTGTTCTGAATTTTAATCAAGACATTGTACGTACGACACAAATTATCAAGACCGTAAAAGCGCTGTTTGAAGTCGGATCCAAGCCTTCCGCGCTGATTATCGATGATTTCGATTTTTCCAAAGCGGTTCCCGAAGCGATTCAGCAGATAAAAACTTTTGCAAAAGAAACCGGTATGTTCGTCTGGTATTCTGCTTCCGCTGACGCACGTGAAAAAGCCGTTCATGCCGATTTAAAACCTTATGCAGATGATCTAGACGTTATCCTGTATTTGGAACCGACGCCGGACGCTATTAAAATACACGCGTTAAAAGCTCGCGGTAAAGCGAACTTTGATACCGGCTGCAAACTTGACGCCAAAACAATGCTTTTAGCGGAAAAATAATTTTCCTTATAGCTCCGGATAAGCACACCGAGGCTATAAAGGCTATCGAAAAAGCCCTGTCGATTACATTCGGCAGGGCTTTTTTTATGCGGTGACCATTTGAACCAACGGTTCAACTCCGGTTGAGCAGTCCCAATTATTCTGAGGGGGGATAAAAAAATGTCTGATGCGTTTGCCCCAGCTCATTTTTGTTTTTCTCTTGACTTTAGGGGATATAATAGAAGGAAAGTTCTAAACATGAATCAACTCCATCGTTTGGAACACCTTAACAAAAGAGGAGGGCAAAAATGCCGAATACGACAAAACGTCCGGCAGGAAAAAATCATCCTGCGGATATCCAAAATGCCAATAACAGAGTAAAAAAATACATCTCCGTTATAAGTGCTGTTTTATTACTCTGTGCCGTTATTGGATGTAACGGCCCCGTTAATAATCCAACGCCGACACCAACACCTACTGCAAAGGGGGCGTATGCGCCGACGGATGTAAAGGCTGAACTTGACAGTAACACGGTTAATGGCATAACTATTTCGTGGACAAGTACCGGCGCAAAAACTTACTGGGTGTATTACAACACAAGTAACGATTCATCTACAGCAAAAGTTTTGACCGATTATACATTTTCATCAAAGTATTCCACCACGTTATCGGAAACCGGAACCTACTATTTTTGGGTAAGGGCTGCCGACGATTTTACGTCCTCAAGCAGTTTGAGCAGTTTCAGTAATGTTGCGCCATTATCGTTTACGTACACGACACTTCAAGTACCGGCGAACGTACAAGCGGAGCTTTCCACGGAAAAGCTCAATACGATTACGGTGAGCTGGACTACAACCGGAGCAAAATACTACTGGGTTTATTATGGGACAACCAATAACACGGCATCTGCCATATTATTAAGCGATACGGTTTCATCAACAAGTTATTCTAAGAGTTTTTCGGCTTCCGGTACATATTATTTCTGGGTGAAAAGCGCCGACGGTTATAACAATACCGACCAGACAAGCGACTTCAGCAATGGTGTCAGTTGTACGTTAACGCACCAAAATTTACCGGTACCGACAAATCTTGCCGCTTCGAAAGATGGTACCGGAGACCGTTTAGGAATAAAGCTTACCTGGGATTCCACCCGCAGCGCTTATTATCATGTATACTGGGGAACAACGGATGATGTATCGGCAGCAACAGAGCTTGATACATTTGTGCGCAGCAATCTCAAGCAGGTGTCTGCAAAGTACAACAATCTCGTCTCCGGTACGACGTATTATTTCTGGGTAAAAAGCGCCGACGGTTATAACACCGATGATAATACAAGCGCCTTTAGCGCTGTTGCTTCATATACATGGACGGAATAAGGCCTTAGGTTGTCTGTTCCGAAACGGAAGTCTCGGAACAGGGTTACTCAGCATCCTCCGGCTGAGCGGGATTTTCCGGTTGCGGTACCGAAAGAGCCCCAGTTGTGCCTGCCGCTTGGTTAGAGGATGCTGCCTCCGTAGAAGGAGCGGCTCCGGTGCTTGTATTTGAACCGGAAGCAGGCTCCTGTGGCGCTGAACCGAGCGAGAGGCGTATTGTTTCGTATTCGCTCTTATGTCTCATCTTTAAGTATAAAATCTTACTTCCTGCATTATAGGCATAGCCGGAGGAGTTATACATTTCAAAACGGGCATCGCTCCTGAACGGAATACCATACATCTCAATCCGATAGAAAGACCTAATACCGTGCAAGGTAAGATAGTGAGATTGGCCTTCGGGAAAACGAATCCGCAATACTAAGGTTTTTGAAGTGTTTTCCAAAACCTCGATGTTCTGCGCACAAGTCCACGCCCAAATACCGGCTTCCGCCTGCAACGCAAGCGACTGTGCATGGGGATACCAACTGTTATCCGGCTTTAGCAAAGGATAGAGCGTACCGGCATCCAGCATACCGCTGTCATCAGCTGTAATTTCCAACTGTGTCGATTTACTTCCGGTTATGGTAAAACCTATCGGCACCCCGGCCGATTCACCTGAGTACCTTAATAAAGAAGTTACCAGCATTCGTGCAACGGATTGCCATACCGAAGATTGCTCCGTTCCGTATCGCATCAGTATTTGTGCAGAAGTTAAAGAGTCAGCACTGTCGATATACGTGCCGTTATTGCTCAGATATAAACCTTCATTAATCAGCAAGAGGGATTCGGTAATTTTTTTCTCACACAACGGCAGTAAATCTTCAAACAATGTCTTTTGCTCAGGGTAGTAATGCGTACAGTCGAGCCACACTGCCAATACCCCTGCCGCCTGCCGTGCGTTAAGCTGTGCAGCATCCAGCTTTCCTATCAGCCGGAATAAACCTTCTATGCTGCGCCTAGAGCCGCGGTCGGTTAAAAACGGTATTAAGCTGTCTTGTTCAAAAATTTCAAGTGAATTATCCGTGATAAGGGCAGCATACAACTCTCTTTTTTTTGTATCGTCAGCAGCCAAGCCTACATGGGTTTCCTGTATATTATTGTAAAAAGGATTTGAAAGATATGTCCGCACGTTCCGCGCCAGCGTTTGAGCCGGAGCAGCTTCCATCGCTCCGGCGAATTTGCCGCGCTGTCCCATTTCGGCAATATAGGCCGTCAACGTTTTCTCCGTTATCTGTTTAGCTGAAAGCGCCTGTGTACCCGCGTGGATAACAGCTGAGGAAAAAGTGTTCAGCGCTGCCGTATATGATTCCGCAGAAGCCTGTACCATCGACGGGATAGTCGTGATATCAAGCTCTTCAAGCGGCAAATAGGTTTTATAAGAGGCAATCGGCTGTGTTTTTGCGAGTACCAGATGAGGCCCTTCCAATTGTGCCGCCGTATTTTCACCATCCGTATCAAACCCGAAGCTGCCGGTAAACGTGTATTGCTTTTTACCGGAACGCACAAAAATCTTGCCGTCGGCACGCTCAATACCGGCATTTTGAGTAATCTTCCACGGAAGCAATACTCTTTTTATTCCTTCAGGAAGCACAGCTTCAACCATAAGGCTGTCAACTTCACCCCGCTTTTCGGAAAAAAATGAAATAACCACATCATCAGAGCAGTGTACCGAAAAACGTGCTTCCGTTTCATAAAATTGGTACGATAGTACACGCAAAGGAGAAATCGTGTCCGCTGCATCTACGGCATAAACGGGATTTTGGTCGCTAATATATAAATCAAGCCCATTCGACACGACATGAAGGGGTAAAAGAGGGAGCGTTTCACCCGCTTCGGTACGCTCCTGCCTGCCTGTAACGGCCATAGATCCTAAAGTTAAAGAAAATGTTTGTCCTTTGGTAAACTGAAGAACAAAAATACCGAAAATAACACTACAATAAAGAGCGGTATATGCAACTACTCTGCCGACAATATGCTTCATACGCTGTTAGTCTAATAAAAGGGGATAATAATTGCAATCCTTCCCTTTGCAAATATACCATGCATCTGCGTTGTCGCATCATGAAAAGTGCACACGGATGTACAACCGTTTAACATAACCGCTAGACCAGATTGGAAAACTTGGGTAGACTAGCGGGGTTATGCAAAAGCGAAAGGCTTTGAGCAGTTTCTTTAGTTTTAGTTAATCACCGTTCCGTAGGAGTTTTCATGAAACATTTGTATAGAAGTATTTCAAAAAAAGCCGTATGTATCTCCCTTATAATCGGTATGCTTTCCTGCTTGAGCGCACAGAGCGCAAAGCCTCATACGCAGTCTAACCGAAAAGTATCCGAAAAGCCCGCAGCCGCCGGCAGTACGGCGGAAACTCCTGAAGAAATCCCGCCGCGTGTTATATTCGGACAGCAGCTCAACACATTATTAAACGAACAAAAAACGGATGAAGCCATTGCACTCTTTGATGCATTGCCCGAAGAGGACAGAGATTCTCTTTCAATACGGAATTTAAAAGTAGCCGTACTTATTTCAACCGGACGGGTACGGGATGCTGAGGAGACGGCAAAAGCCCTGGAAAAGCAATATCCCAACGACCTCAATGTACTGTATACGATGACGATGGTTGCACAAGCAAAAAATGACAAAAAAATGCGGAAAACGTATTTAAAAAAGATATTAAAACTCGATCCTGAGAATGTACAGGCATTACGGGAAGAAGGAATCGATTTTTATGACCAAGGAAACTATAAAGAAGCAGGAAAAACGTTCAGTAAAATTTTAAAAAAACATCCGAACGATATTCAGGCATTGATTTGGTGCGGTAAGGTGTATTATCTAGACAATAAGATGCCGGAAGCTGAGCAATGCTATCTCACCGTCTTGAAGTATCAACCAAAGAACAGTCTTGCAATCGCCGAATTGGCACGGATAAAATCGGAGACAAACCGCATGGCGGAGGCGATTGCAGATATACAAAAAGCGATTGACTTGGAACCCGATGCCGCCCCGCACTGGACAGATCTCGGCTCTTATAATCTGCAAATCGGAAGGAGAGAAGAAGCCCGTGTTGCATTTAACCGCGCAATCGAGCTTGTCCCCGATTCATATTTTATTCACATTTATCTTGCAGGATTGAATGATGACCTCGGCAATAAAGAAGCCGCAATAAAACATTACAAAAAAGTAACAGAACTCTACCCGCAATACTATTTTGCGTATGAAGGACTCGGTATTTTACTGTTTGAAAAAAAAGATTGGGAAAACTCCCGCAAAGCTTTTGTGAATGCACTGCGTTATGCTCCCACAAACATCTATTACGCATTATCGGCAACCGTATGCAGCTATAAAATGAAGAAAAAAGCTGAGGCAAAAGATTTTATGTCAAAATATCTTAAAACGATAGACCGCACAAAACGCGAAACCGATTATTATCTTTGCCGTCTCTTTATCGACTTTGCAGGTGATAGCGATGTCAATAATCGCATTACAAAAGAAAAGGACGAAACGGAACGTTTACGCAAATTCTTTTATTTAGCCGAATTCTACCGGCTTGCCGGAAAAGGACATCTTGCCGAAAAATTTCTACTCGAAATTAAGACCACACAAGCACCGACTTTTTTTGAATACCGGCTTGCGGTAAGCGAGCTTGCCCCCGATGGGAATAAAACTGCTCAAAAATAGGATAACCTCATGAATCAAACATTGAAACGTATTACCTTAAATGATAAAGAAATCATCTTGCTTGGAACGGCGCATATTTCAAAAGAAAGCATCGATGATGTTGAGCGGTGCATTCACGACGAACAGCCCGACTGCGTGTGCGTCGAATTGGATGAACAACGGTATAAAGCGCTTACTGATGAAAAGCAATGGCAGGAACTTGATATTGTCGAAGTGCTGAAAAGCGGAAAAGGCTTTTTGCTGCTCGCTAATTTAGTGCTTGCTGCTTTTCAGAAGCGGATCGGCGCCGATGTCGGGGTTAAGCCGGGGGATGAAATGAAGGCCGCCATTACCGCCGCGAAAGAGCTTTCGATTAAAACGGAGCTTGTTGATCGTCCGATTCACATCACGCTCAAACGGGCATGGGCAAAGAACAATCTGTGGGGCAAATCGAAGCTTTTGGCAACGCTGCTTAGCAGCGCTTTTTCTACCGAAAAACTCAGCGCGGACGAAATTGAAGCGCTGAAAGACAAAAGCGAAATGGATAGCATGATGGCGGAAATGGCGGAATACTTACCGCAGGTAAAAGAAGCCCTCATCGACGAGCGCGACCGTTATTTGGCGACAAAAATATGGAATGCGGCAGGAAAGAAAACCGTTGCGGTTCTGGGGGCGGGACACCTCGAAGGTACCGCCGCCTACATTGAAAAGCTGCAAAACGGAACCGCGCCGAACGATGTAAGCGATATTGCAGACGTACCGCCGAAAAGCGGTTTTGCAAAAATTTCGGGCTGGATACTCCCGGCGCTGATTATACTGCTTATCGCAGCAGGATTTATGAAAGGCGGCGTTGCAGCGTCAAGCGCGTTGCTGGTACGCTGGCTGCTCTGGAACGGAAGCCTTGCCGCACTCGGCACCTTGCTTGCACTTGGTCATCCGTTAAGCATTATCACCGGCTTTTTAGGAGCGCCCCTCGCAACCCTTAACCCGTTTATCGGAGTCGGCTTATTTACCGGTATTGTTCAAGCTTGGGTGCGGAAACCGCAGGTCGCCGATATGGAAAACCTGACCACCGACGTAACGAGCATCAAAGGATGGTATAAAAACAAAATAGCGCACATCCTGTTGATCTTCTTTTTATCCAGCCTCGGCGGAGCAATCGGAAATTTTATCGCAGTCCCCGCGCTGGTAAGCGGCTTATTATAAGGAAGCGTCCGGTACGATTGCTTTCCTTGTCGTGCGAAATTTTATCTAAAATTTCGCAGCCTATTTTAAAAAGAGGGTAATTGTACCGGACAAAAAAAACAGACGGCGCAGAAAACTAAAGATTAGGCAAGCATTTGAACCGCGAAGAGGTTCAACTCTGCTTGAATAGTCTTTAGTTTTCTGCGGGGTATCTAGCAAAGTGTCCGCTACAATTACCATGGAGAAAATGATGGAATCAATTCAAAGTAAGCTCTTGTCGATGCAAGATACGGCATATCGGGATTTTAATGCAAAACTCATCCCCACCGTTGACCCGAAACTCATGATCGGAATACGGACACCTCTTTTACGAAAATTTGCGAAAGACCTGTTTAAGACAGAACCGAAGCAGGCTGCCGCTTTTATGCAAACACTTCCGCATCGGTATTTTGAAGAGAACAATCTCCACGCATTCCTCATCGAAAATATCAAAGATTTTGAAACCGCTATAACCGAAACGGAACGGTTTTTACCGTTTATCGACAACTGGGCAACCTGCGATACCTTTGCACCGCCGCTCTTTAAAAAACACCCAGATGAGATATATCAAAAAATTTTGCTCTGGATACGGTCGCACCGCACCTATACCGTCCGTTATGCCATCAATCTCTTGTTGTCGAATTACCTTGATGACCGGTTTAAACCGGAAATGCTCGAACTTGTTGCCTCTGTAAAATCGGATGAGTATTACATCAATATGATGATTGCGTGGTATTTCAGCTTTGCGCTAATTAAACAGTACGATGCCGCGCTCCCCTATATCAAAAAGCAAACGCTTGCTCCCTTTACCCACAACAAAACCATTCAAAAAGCGATAGAGAGCCGCCGGATTTCTCCTGAAATAAAGAACTACCTGCGGACGCTGAAAGTGTAAGAGAAGTGCCGTATTAGCATTCGATAACCTGTATGTCAAATTCCAGCTGAGGCATACACTCCGCTAAATCGCTTTGAATTCGTTCGAGCGCTTCACCAATGGCACCATTTTCAATGTCAGAAAACTCGCGTATAATAATCGAATATGAATAACATTGGCTTAACTTATATCGATGCGGTTTTTTCACTTAGTTTTGAACACCCATTCTCATTTTTTACAGCTCCCTCATTTGTATTTAGGAGTATTTTAGGAAGTCAGCTCCATTCTATCGCGAATAGAATATCTTATAATTTATAAATAAATCGTTTTTCTTTATCTTTAATATACTTAATTATACATAGACGAAATATATAATTAAAAAAATATATGAATATCTTAAAATTTAATATATTATAGATGTATGATGGTTTTGTTGTAAAAGAATACAAACTAAATGACAAAAATATGAATTTGTGTATAAATAAGATATATGGGGGTGAAATATGTCTGATGCACTTGCGTATGTTGAAAATCAAGTTCTTTCTTTTTCTTTAACGGAACAGCTTCATCTGCTTAGTTTTATTGCAGATGTTGTAAATAAAAAAACTTTTCAATTATCAGAAGAAGAAGTGTTGCAAAAAATGAGAGAAGTAAATTTAACGACTGTCTGGGAGACTGTAAAAAATGACTCGTGGTGATGTTTATATGCTTGATTTTGGTATTCCATTTGGAAGTGAACCGGGTATGAAAAGACCTGCCGTAATAATACAATCTGACAAAGATAATTTGAATGGATTAAATACAAAAATTGTTATACCTCTTACATCTAATACCGTAAATGCAGAATTAAAAGGTAATGTTTTTATCTCGAAAAAAGAATCAGGGCTACCAAAAGATTCTGTTGCACTTGTTCATCAAATTATTGTGGTAGACAAATTTCGTCTAAAAGAAAGACTTTCAAAATTACCAAAGCATATTATTTTAAAAATTGAACGAGAAATAGATTACGTAACAAAGGATTAAGTTTATAAGAAGGAACACATAACACCCGCTTCAGCCTGACATTGCCTTTGCGACAATGCAGATTAAGCGGCAGTTAAGTTGGTAGTGCACAGAATTTTTGTTCCGATTTTACTAACATAATAGATTTTACGACCGAAGATACAGAAACGTACGGAATGATTAGAGCGTATCTTGAAAATAAAGGAATTCCGATTGGACCTTTTGATACGCAGATAGCCGCTCAAGGTCTAGCAAGAAATCTTACTGTGGTCACAAATAATAAAGGAATAAACATGGAATTTAATTTTCTTGTATCATTATGGAAAAAGTACAATAATGCAAGTTATTTATTAACCTCAGCAATGGGTGGTACAGCAAACGAAGTCGGCGAGTTTGCTGAAATACTCGTAGGTAAATACTATAATGCAGAACAGTTACCTGCTTCAAATAAAAGCGCTGATTTGAAAACAAAAGACGGAAGACTTATACAAGTGAAATCAAGAAAGATAGATCGATTAAAAACAACAAGTTTAAATGTAATTCGAAGCTGGGATTTCGATATTCTTGTTGTGGTGTTGTTTGATAAAGAAGGAAACATTCTTAAAGCCATTGAAATAGATTCCAGAACAGCAGAAAAGTTATCAAGTCCAAATAAATATCAAAATGGAAAAATACTTACAACGAATCATGAGTTACTAAATAATAAAAACTCAAAAGATATTACTCAAGACTTACAAAATATTCTTGATAATAAAGATAGCATCGCTAAAAATACTTTAGAAAACAATACAACAATCACGTGTTTCGGCGCAGTCTAAGCTTTCCAGTAGAAGGTCATCGGGAAGCCCTCCCCAATTACACCGACATCACGGACAAACCCATATCTATATCTATGCAGCGCCGCTTTTTTCCGGTATGATAGCGGGATGGTCGAGTTATTAGCACCGGCGGGGAATCCCGAAGCATTAGAAGCAGCGATTGCGGAAGGGGCGGACGCCGTTTATTTAGGTTTAAAGAGCTTTAATGCCCGTATGCGGTCTTCAAACTTTGCGTGGAATCAGTTTGAGGCAACGGTTGATGTACTGCATAAGCGGAATAAAAAAATATATGTTACCGTCAATACGGTTGTAACCGAGAACGAGATGGAGCGGCTCTATCGGTTCTTGGCATATCTCAACAATGTCGGCCCTGACGGCATCATCGTGCAGGATCTCGGGCTGATTCAAATGGCGCACAAACACTTTCCGAATCTCAAACTCCACGCCTCAACACAGCTCAATATTGCAAGCGCAAAGGCAGCCAATGCGATGAGCCGCTGGGGGGTGTCGCGGACGGTTCTTGCCCGGGAACTGAGCTTGGAAGAAATCCGCGCTGTCCATGCAAACACCTCCTGCGAGCTGGAGGTATTCGTACACGGGGCGCTCTGTGTCAGCGAATCGGGACTTTGCCTTTTTTCGAGCTACCTCGGCGGAAAGTCGGCGAACCGCGGGATGTGTACCCAAGCGTGCCGCCGCCTCTATACCGCGCATGAACCGGAGGGCGACCGGGAAGGTTACTTTTTCTCCCCCGCAGATTTACAGCTCATCGAGTATATCCCCGATTTGATACAGGCAGGCGTTGCCTCATTTAAAATAGAAGGAAGAATGAAAAGCGCCGAGTATGTCGGCACGGTGGTATCCGCCTACCGGTATGTCATCGACAACTGGGAAGCCGATAAAAAGGCGGCGGTGGAAACGGGCAAGCGTATCTTAGCGAACGATTTTGCACGGAAAAAAACCGGCTACCGCTTTAAAAGCACCCGCGCGGAAGAAGTGCTCAACCCCGATCAGGCGGGCGGCACCGGTATCTACCTCGGCATTATCGACGGCATTAAAAAAGGCGCCGTGGAGGAAGTCCCGTTCAAAGACGGTACGCGGGCGGTACACTATGTACAGCTGAAAGACGGGCACTATACGCCGGAGAAAGGCGACTCGGTGCGCATTCATAAGAAGGACGACAGCGGACGCGAAAGCTGGAAAATTCAGGATATAATGGAAAGCAAATCCGGTGCATGGCTGCAACTGCCTGCGGATTCCGGTAAAGGCGACAGCGTATATCTCTTGCAGACCAAGGCGATGACCAAACGCTACCCACATTTGCTGCCTGCCTCGCTCGAAAAATACCGGAAACAACCCAACGACGAAGCCCTGCCAGTGCTGACGCTCGAAGGGGGCTTCCCTACCCTCGGCGATACAAACAAGGCTGGGCCTTCAAAATCAGCAACATCGACACCTGCCGGAGCTGCACAGCCCGCGAAATCAGCGGCTGCAGCAACCGCGCCATCCGCGACATCCGTCAAAAAAAGCCTTGCGAAAAAGCCTGCGGATATTTTCCCCGAAGGGCTCTACGTTCAGGTTTCTTCCATTGCCGATTTACATACCATCCTTGCAGATAAACCGGTGCGGGTTATTATCAATTTGAATGAGGACACCTATCCGGCGCTGACTGGACAGCAACCCAATCCGCAGCAGCAAAATCAGCAGCAGGCAAAACCGCTGCCGTTCTCCAAACGGGAAATCTTTATTTCGCTTGATCCCTTTGTGCCGCAGGAACAGGAGCCTATCCTTGCGGAGCAGCTGGAACAGCTCACCGCACAGGGGTATACGCAATTTATCGTGAATAATCCGGCGCATATTTCCATGCTCCGCAATAAAAAGAACTTTTTAGTCGCGGGGCCGTACCTCTACACCTTTAACTGCTGGGCGGTTTCGTGGCTGCAGGAGAACGGTATCTGCGCCTATATCCCCCCTGCCGAAAGCTCTCAGGCGAATATCGAAACGGTGTTTGCGCCGGAGCTGCGCCCGCAGGTACTGCTGCCGCTTTTTTCGTATTCCGTGCTGTTCAGGATGCGCTTTACGCTGCCGAAAAACTACAACTTCCTCTACTTTTCCGACAAGCAAGGCGAGGCATTCAGAGCTTTTTCTACACCGTCCGCCTCTTTTGTACTGTCCGACAAGCCGTTCTCGGTTGTAGACCGCTACCATGCCTTGCAGCATCATCAGTTCTCACGCTTTTTGCTGGATTTTTCGCATACGAGCGTTGAACGCCGCGCTTATCGGTTTATTTTACAGTCGCTGCGAAACGGTACTCCCCTCCCCGACTCGGTGCGCTTTAACTGGAAGGAAGGCTTCTACGATCCGCAGCGGGTAGAAGAGCTCAAGCAGCTGGGACAAAAATCGGCGACAGCGCGCGGCCCCAAAAACTCCGGCGGACGAGCCAAACCGTCTAAAGGACGTTCACAGAACCGTCGGCACAATCAGACACATCGGAAATAAATAGCCCCGTCTCTTCATCCCGATGCTGTACGATAATCGATGCATCGGGGGCATTGCGCTCGGCGAGTCCCTGCCGTATCAGCGGGTAGAGCTGTTCGTGCGGCTTTTGATTGCGGTACAGGATAAGCAGCAATGCCTCATTTTTGAACGCATCCATCATACAAAAATCGCCGTCACTGTCGCCCGCAATAAGGATGGGAGCTTTCCCACCGTGCCGCGGAGCAACCAACGTCCGTATCGCCTCCGCCTTTCCTTCCCGCCACGTTTGCGGAATGGAGTAATCCCGCTCATCGGTAAACACGCCGTCGACATTCCGCAGCCGCCGCCTGCCGAATACTTGTTCGGGACGGAGGCAGTAGCCATACGCAGGATTACAGGCAAACACCCGCACGCCGTCCTCCTGCGAGGCGGAGCAGATGTAGGGAGTAATGCCGTGTTCTTCAAAGCGGCGGAACAGCTCCCGTATTTCCGGCTGTATCCGTATACCCTTCCGGTACGTTGCGGTAACGACACCGGCTCTCCCTGCCTGCCGCACGGGTGATACGAGCGTGTATTGTTTTATTTCAGCGGTAAGCGCTTCGGCAATCGTTTTTTCTACAAGACTATTCAATTCGGGAAGCGTCATTCCCGTGCATACCGATTGAGAAATATCGGTATCACAAACGGTTACCGCATACCGCATCAGCGTCAGAATTTTTGTCTTAAAATCGAGATACTCCTCGGTTTGCACAACTTCCTCAAGCGGAAGCGTTCCGTTCAAATGTTGATATGCATGATATAAGAACCGGTAGCGGTCATCCAAATCCGCCGAAAGATCAGCTGCAGTGAGCTGCCGCCCTTCGCTATTAAAGCAGCCGACGAGCGGAATATTCTGCGGAATTTCGTGCCGAATAGTAACGGCAAACTGTTCGGGCGTCAGGTTAAAACAAAGGTGCTCAAGCTGATACAGAAAAAGGCTATCCTGTATATCATAGAAGATACACGTATAATCCCAATCAAAGACGGCATAGTTGTTCGCAAAAGCTTTTTCCGCAATCAAGCGTTCCAACCGCAGTTTGTTCTGTGGTTCCCAATTTCCGGTTAATGTCGGTCTATTTGTTTTATCCATCATTTTAGTTTCCATATCATATCTTCCGTAATGGTATGTGGTTATTTTATATTTCGAGCTGTCTTGCAGAGCAATCACATCGACCTATTTTTAACAGCCCCGCAGTTTCCGGTACGGTTGTTGTAAGACGCTCGATTATCTTATTTAAGCAGCACCTGTGCGCTGTGCCAGCTCAGTGTCGCGCATTTAATACGAGCAGGCATTTCGGCAAAATAGCTAAGAATCTGCGCATCACCGAGGCTCTCCAATTCTTCCTCTGACTGCGGCTTTCCTGCCATCATATTAAAAAACACCTCAAGACAATGCTGCGCCTCTTTAACCGTTTTGCCTTTGATTAAATCGATCAGCATATTGGTGGAAGCGGTTGAAACCGCACACCCCGCGCCTAAAAAAGAAGCGTCCTCAACGATCCCGTCCTTCTGCTTAATCAGCAAAGTTAAATCGTCGCCGCAGCTGGGATTATGCCCGCGCTCAATGCCGGTCGCTCCGTCCAACTGATGTTTATGTTCCGCTCTTCGCGAATAATCCAATAATGTTTGTTGATATACCGTTTCGATGCTCACGTCCCGCTCCTCTATTATTAAAAAACTCAATCTAAAAAGTTCGGTGATGATTTTACACAAAACGGTTCCATTAGTATAGTAAATCATGTTAATGAAGCACTACTGTAACATAAAACGAGCTATTGAAAAAAATACATTTATCAGCTAGACACGCTTTCATAAAAGGTCTATACGTAATCTTATAGAAAGGAAAGGGATTTTTATGCGTACATCAAAAGGAAAAAAACGATTCTCGCTCAAAAGAAAACTTATTCTTATTTTTGGAGCTTTAATCGCTGTTGCATTAACTATCGAAGGAAGTTTGGCAATTTACACTGCCCGTAAAGCTGTTTCCGAAAAAATCGAAGACCATCTCGCCGATAAAGCAGCTGATATCGCCTTAATTATAGACGGGAAACTCGGTGCTCTCTTTCAATTTATCGAAGGCGTTTCCCGTATGCCTTCTTTAAGGGACAATTCGCTTTCTCTTCGGCAAAAGGCTCAAACACTCGTTCGAGAAGCAGAGAGTAATGAAGACATAAAAGCTTTTGCCGTATGCAATATGCAAGGCAATTGCTCCGATACGGACGGGAACGAAGTTTTCCTCGGCGATAGAGAGTGGTTCACTGCAGCTATAAAAGGAGCTAATTTTATTACGGAACCTCAGCTTGCCCGCAAGCTCAATACGCTCCAAATCATTCTTGCCGTACCGATTAGAGGTGAAAATCAAGAAATTATCGGTGTATTATGCGCAGTTGTCCCTCCGGAATTTTTATCGAAGCAAATCAGCGATATCGTGATCGGAAAAACAGGAAATTCATATATTATCGGTAGAACCGGTACGATCATTGCGAACAAAGATTTTTCTTTAGTTCAAACACAATTCAATGCTATCGAAAAAGCCAAAGAAGACCGCGAGTACGATTCCCTTGCGGTATTTACACAGTACATTTTAGACGGCAGCAAAAACGAAATGGGATACTACACCTACAAAGGAACCTATTACATTGCAACTGCTTCGCCCATCGGGATATCAGGATGGTCGGTCATTATCAGAGCTCCGGTTGAAGAGTTTATGGGAACACTGGACGACCTACAACGAATCATGGGTATTATGGCAACCATCAGTTTGATTGTCGCGCTTGTTATTGTGTACTTCATTGCACGCAATATTATCGAACCGATTAGTCAGGCTGTTACGGCACTGCAGAACATTGCCCAAGGAGAAGGCGATTTAACGGTACGTTTACCGATACTAGGGAATGACGAAATTACCGATATGTCGGAATATTTTAACCAAACAATTGAAAAGATCGGTACATCAATCCAAACAGTTGGAGAAAACAGCGCTACCATGCAAACCACCGGAAACGAGCTTGCCGAAAATATGACCACCACGGCAAGTTCGGTAAACCAAATCAGCGCAAACATCGATGGATTAAAACAACAAGCCTTAACGCAAGCGGCAAGCGTTACCGAAACCGCCTCTACTATAGAAGAGATTGTCCGAACCATTAAACAGCTGAACGCGAGTATTGAAGTACAAGCAGCAAGCGTTGCCCAATCTTCCGCATCGGTTGAAGAAATGGTTGCCAATATTGCCTCTATCGGACAAACACTCGGAAAAACCGACACGGTTATAAAAGATTTAACCTCTGCAACGAACGACGGTAAAGCAACATTGGTAACATCAAATACCGTAACGCAAAAAATTGCCGAAGAGTCCGGCTCTCTTATGGAAGCCTCAAATGTTATCCAGCATATTGCCTCACAGACGAATCTTCTTGCAATGAATGCTGCAATCGAAGCTGCTCATGCAGGAGAGGCGGGCAAAGGTTTTGCCGTAGTCGCAGATGAAATCCGAAAGCTTGCAGAAGATTCTGCCATGCAGGGAAAAAACATCACTACAACCTTAAAAACACTCAGCATCGAGATTGAAACGCTTTCGGCTTCCTCTAAAACGGTCGAAGAAAAATTCAACGCCATTTTTACGCTTGCCGAGCAGGTAAAGACAATGAGCGACACACTTACCGCATCGATGAGAGAACAGGAAAACGGCAGTAGAGAAGTCCTCTCCGCGATTAAAAACATCAATATGGTAACAACTGAAGTTCAAGCCGGCTCTGAGGAAATGCTGAAAGGCGGTGAGGGTGTTGCGGAAGAAATGTACAAATTGGACAATCTTACCCGCACTATTACCGACAGCATGAACGAAATGGCTTCAGGTGCTATTGAAATCAACAATGCAATCCAAGAAGTCAACACAATTACTCAGAAAAACAAACAAAGCATAGAAAGTCTTGCTCAAGAAGTTTCTAAATTTAAAACCAATTAGGGCGCTGCCCTAAGCCCACCCTGCTTTGCTTTTATGAAAAAACTTGTTATTGCCCAATGTAAACGGAAGTACAAAGGGTAACAACATCATGAACAACGGATGTAACCGTGTAGCCTCACCTACTCAAAGAGGCTGCCGGTTTGTGCTGCTGACGCCGGAATTTTTAGTCCGAGATGGGTGTATGCTTTTTCCGTAACCATACGTCCGCGGGGAGTACGCTGTAACAATCCCGTTTGAATAAGGTAGGGTTCGTAGTAATCTTCAAGCGTATCCTGCGACTCTCCGATGGAGATCGCAAGCGTCTCTGCCCCGACCGGTCCCCCACCGTAGTTTTCGATGATAGAGCGAAGTATCTGCCGGTCATAGTTTTCCAAACCAAGCCGGTCGATGTGCAATTTTTCCAAGCCTTGCGCAACGGTTGTTTCGCGGATAGTATCGCTGCCTTCAATAAATGCAAAATCCCGCATACGCCTCAGCAGCCGGTTGGCAACGCGCGGCGTTCCGCGGGAACAGCGGGCAAGTGCAACGGCCGCTTTTTTCCCGATGTTGATTTGAAGAATATCGGCGGAGCGCATAATAATGGAAGCAAGCTCTTCGTCGCTGTAAAATTCGAAGCGCTGCACAATCCCGAACCGGCTGATAAGCGGACTCGAAACCATCCCAGCACGGGTTGTCGCACCGATCAGCGTAAACGGCGGCAGCGGGATACGGACAGTCCGCGCCCCCGGCCCTTGCCCGATAATCCAGTCAAGCTCGTAATCTTCCATAGCGATATAGAGCATCTCTTCGATAGCAGGTTTTAACCGGTGGATTTCGTCAATAAAGAATACGCTCCGTTCGGAAAGCGTTGTCAAAATACCTGCCAAGTCCTTAGGCTTATCGAGAGCGGGTGCCCCGGTGATCTTGCATTCAACTCCAAGTTCTTGCGCGGTAATTTGTGCAAGGGTAGTTTTTCCCAGCCCGGGAGGTCCAATCAAAAAAAGATGATCAAGGCTCTCTCCCCTACTCCGCGCCGCTTGAATAAAGACCGACAGGTTTTCTTTGATATTTTCCTGACCCTGAAAATCCTTCAAAAGCTGCGGGCGCAGCGCGCGATCTTTTTCATCCCCAACACGTTTTTCTCCGCGTATAATACCGAATTCGTCTATTTCATTATCCTGATATATTTCGCCGTTCATCTGCATTTTTAAAAGATACTCATCGTATTAAAATAGTAGGAACCTCTAAAAATCTCGTTTTTTGAGGTTTCCCGTACATGTAATTTGTGTTATGCGTTTTTCTTCTTATTCACTTTTTCCATAAACCGGCCGACATTGATAATCGCCCGTTCATGGATACCACTGCCTATCACACCGCGCTCATCACGCGCTTCAACCTGAAAGGTCAGAAATTTTCCATTTGCGTTGATCTCTACCAATTCGGTATGGATGAACACCTTCATTCCTTCGGGGGTTGCATCAAGATGCCGTACATCCACATGTGTACCGACCGTGGCCTGCCCCTCGTCCAAATACGGCATCACGCTGCGCGTTGCCGTATCTTCCATTCGAGCAATCATAGCCGGCGTTGCAAATACCTCTACCGTTCCGCTGCCCACCGCAGTTGCGAGCATTTCCTTTGTAACAACAAAGTTGGCATCGCCCTTAATTCCTATTTCCATAACCGTCTCCAACTATAAACATTTCACAGCAGGCAAACACACCGGCAATATTGCAAGCGGGTGCCTTGCTTTTTACATAGTTATAGCCGAAAATACAAATCTATGCCAGACAAACAGGAGCCGTTTCGCTATAATATCCGCTATGAATTTTCGTTATTCGGACTATGACGTGATTGTCGTCGGCGGAGGGCACGCGGGCATCGAAGCCTCGCTCGCTGCTGCACGGATGGGCGCACAAACCCTCCTTATTACACAAACGGTTGATACTATCGGCAGGATGTCCTGCAACCCCTCGATTGGCGGTGTTTCCAAAGGCAATATCGTGCGGGAAATAGACGCGCTCGGCGGCGAAATGGGAAAACTCGCCGATGCATGTATGATTCAATACCGCCTTCTCAATAAAAGCCGCGGGCCGGCAGTGCAATCCCCCCGCATTCAGGCGGACAAATTCTTATATGCGCAGACTGCGCAGTACACCCTCGAAAAAGAAAAAAATCTCCATATTTATCAAGATACGGTTGTTGATGTTATCTCCTCGCAGACTGCGGAAAGCGGGCTTGTGGATGGAGGAACCATACAAGCGGTGTTGACGGCGCGCGGCAGGACAATTTCCGCGCGGGCAGTGGTGCTTACCACCGGAACCTTTATGGAAGGGAAAATCTACATCGGCGAGTTCGAAGCTGAAGAAGGCCGTCTTGGTGAAAAAGCGGCAATCGGACTCGGTACCGCCCTTGCACGCAAGGGTTTCACGATGAGTAGGCTCAAAACCGGTACCCCCTGCCGCGTACTGAGAAAATCCGTCGATCTTTCTCAGCTGGAAATACAGGAGGCGGATGCGGTGATGCGCCCGTTCTCCTTCGACACGGCGGAAATATTCCGCCCCTCGGCAGTGTGCTATGTCTGCTACACCAACGAGCATACCCACGAGGTTATCCGGCAAAACTTTCACCGCTCGCCGCTTTTTTCGGGAAAAATTCACGCAACGGGCGCCCGCTACTGCCCTTCCATCGAGGACAAAGTACGGAAGTTCCCCGAACGCACGCGGCATCAGCTGTATATCGAACCGGAAGGCCTGATGAGCGATGAGCTGTACATCAACGGATTTTCATCTTCGCTGCCGGAGGATGTGCAGGATCAAATGCTCCGCACTCTGACCGGTTTTTCCGATGCCGTAATCACCCGCCCCGCGTATGCGGTTGACTACGCGGTTGTCTCTCCGCTGCAGCTGGGGCCGGACTTACAAACCCGCCGAATCGCGGGGCTTTTTACCGCAGGGCAGATCAACGGAACCTCCGGCTATGAAGAAGCGGGCGGTCAAGGCCTCATCGCCGGAATCAACGCAACGCTGTACGCCAGGGCTTTCAGCCACAGCAACGCACAACCGGCGACCTACGAACCGTTTACACTCCGCCGCGACGAAGCCTACATCGGCGTAATGATCGACGACCTTATCACGCAAGGGGTCGATGAACCCTACCGGATGTTCACCGCCCGCGCCGAATACCGGCTCAAGCTCCGGCACGATACTGCCGACGAGCGGCTCACCGAGCGGGCATACCGCATCGGCTTGCAAAAACAAAGCGCCTTTACCCGCCTACAGGAAAAACTTGTGCAGCGCGGCGAGCTTATCAAACACTGGCGGGAGTTGAAAATTACCGGCAGCATTGTAGAGGCGGAAGCCGCGTTGCAGTGTCATCTCGGTAAATCACTCGCCGACGCGCTGCACGACCCGCTCATCCCGCTTGAGCTGATCTGCCGATGCGATCCCGCAAGTGCACAGTATTCTGAAGCAATTAAAAACGCGGCGGAACTCGAAATCCGCTATGAGCATTACATTATTGCGCAGGATAAACGAATTGATAAAATGAAGAAGATGGAAACGAGCCGCATCCCGCCGAATTTTAACTACGATGGGGTTTCGGGGCTTTCGACGGAATCGCTTGCGCGCTTAAAGCGGGTAATGCCCGCAACGATCGGACAGGCAAGCAGAATTCCCGGCATCCGCCCGTCTGATATAATGGTGTTGATGGTAGCAATTAAATAAGAGAGCATCTCTAAAAACTCGGTTAGCTTTTAGAGTTTTCCAAGAGAAGCGGGAGCGGCGTATCGCTTAATCGCGCACCGCCATCAGCATTTCAGCATCGGCGTCCGTAATCAATCCGCATTTAAGCATATCGTAGAGCTGATCGCTGTTTGTCTTTCCAAAGAATAACAGGTCATCAGTACCGAGCCCTATCGGAATGCCTGCATCGATCATTTTTTTGATGGGGTGTTCTTTTAAACTCGGTACTGCGCTCAGCATCACGTTACTCATCGGGCATACATTGCAGCGTATTTTACGGTCGGCCAAGAATTGCAGCACCGAATCATCGGCAGCTGCCCCGATACCGTGCTGCACCTCATCCAAATCGAAAAGTTCGACAAAGCGGCGGACAGACTGTGCATCGGAAAATTCTCCGACATGCGCTTTCTTTTTTATATTATATTTTTCGGCAAGCTTAAAAATATAGACAAAATCTTCAATACCCTCAAAAACTTCCGGACCGTATAAGTCAACATTGTTGAATATCTTGCTTTCAAAAAGTGGATATACCCATGTACGAATAAAATCGCGGTCAAGTGTCTTCGAAATGCCGACTTCCGGACGTATTTCAATTTGCTTTTTGTACTTTGAAACAAGCCCCGAAATATCCGATAAGAACTTGTCAAGATTGTTATCATAATGTTTTAGAAAATTTATATCGACGGATGTCTCAAGCCAGACAACATTATCGGCAATTGCATCCTGAATGGACATTTCAAAAAGATCCTTAACATCCTTTGCCGTTTGACAGCGCGGGCGGGTATAAGTACCGATTACCATGTGCATTTCATCGAGGCCGGTCATTTTACGGGGAAAATTCGGAATAGCCATACCAGCCCAATGCTTGTAGCGTTCATACTTCATGCTCAAGTTAAGGTGATTATGCGTATCCGACTTCGGTCGCGATTTTAAATACTCAATATCTTTCATTCTAAAACCCTTTTTGCGCCTCTACTAATATCCGACATACATATTCCGACAGGCCGACAGTCTAATTATCGGTGAATATCGAAAAATCTTGAATGTTACAGCCTTACTGTATTATACAGCAAAATATCCACTAACGGCGCATCATTTATCCTTTAATTATTTTGATGCCGCTGCTGGTGCCAATCCTCGAACATCCCGCCTCTATATATTTAAGCGCATCCTCGCGACTGCGGATACCTCCGGAAGCCTTAATCTTTGTATCCTTTTTGAGGTATTTTTTAAATAATGCAATATCCTCAAGCGATGCTCCACGTGAACCGTAACCGGTAGATGTTTTAATAAAATCTGCTCCGGCTTGTTCAACCGCGGCACAGACATTCGCAATATCCTTTTCGGACAAATAGCAGGTCTCGACGATTACCTTTAAATGAGCTTTTTTCGCATGGCAAAGCGAGGCAAGCGCAGCAATTTCTTTTTCGACATACGCAGTATTTCCTTCCAGCAGTTTTCCGATATTGATCACCATATCGATTTCATCGGCGCCGTCTTTTATAGCCTGATCGGTTTCAGCACATTTTACTTCGGTTGTCTGCGTGCCAAACGGAAAGCCGATAACGCTGCACGTCATAACATCAGAACCCGTAAGCTCTTTTTTTACCAATGCGACATTACAAGGATTCACACAAACTGAAGCAAAATGATATTCCTTCGCTTCCTTACACAATGCAATAATTTCCGACTCTACAGCATTCGGCTTTAATAAAGTATGATCGATATACTTATTCAATTCCATTCTTTTCTCCTAAAATAACAGACACCAGTCTGACATTTTTTTATCTTATGATAAGTCAGGCAACACTGCCGACATATTCGCCATTACTTGTTCCAACTCTTGTCTTACTCTTGTTCCTAATTCCTGATCAGGTAACTCAATACTTAAATCACGCAAATAGCTGAGCAATTTAAATACAGCCGCATCATTATACGGGAGATGATCATTCGCTACACTAGAAGCCTGCTTAATAAGGTTCGCCCGTTCTTTAAGCCCCAATTCTCCCGACAATCGAGCAATAATATAATAAATCTGTATTCTTTCGCTGCTATTAAGGAAAACTTCAAGTTCTTCCTGTGGAAGATAGATAGCTAGATCGCGCAAATACAAGAACAACTGAGCAAGCTGCTCAGGATCCGTAGTATTAAGATATTGTTCAAGCGAAGGCGAGTCTTTAATCTGATGTTTTGCATGGCACCACAAAAGGTTTTTCTGTTCTTGATCAAGAACAAACGGAGCTTCGTTATCACTCGGCGCATATACTTCCTTGCTTTCCAAATTTTCGGAAGCAGAGTCTTCATCAGTATCAACGGTAACGTCCGTGCCTTCTTCTTGATTGAAATCAGATGAAATATCTACAGATTCTTCTTCCGTTGCGTCTTTTGTAACCACTTCGGAATAATCTTGATCCATTATTTCATCAACCGGAATCGTTTCGGTTTCAAGCGAAACCGCCTTATCTTCCTCGGTGCCAAAAATATCTTCTTCTGTAGTTTCGATAACCTGCACGCTATCATCATGCACCGATACATCCCTATCAACCGGAGCACAATCTTCTTCCATATCAGAGAAAGTTTCCTGCATTTCGGCAATCTGCAGCCCGTCTTCTTCTGCTTCTTCTCCGGCTGCCGTTACTGCAACGACTTCTTCTACGGCGGCTGGGGCTGTTTCGTCTTGGGATATTTCCGCCGATTCTTGCACTGCTTGCTCATCCGATTGAATCTGTTGCTCCTCAGGTTCTTGTTCTAGAAGAGCTGATTGAAGCGGCATTTTTCGACTCAGGTTTTCGGCAATCTTTTCTGCTAAAACCTCAACAGCCTGAGCATATCGATTTTCATCAAGCTGCTTATCAATATCTGAAATGACATCCTGCAAAAAACCGATTGTCGTGCCGTAGACATCCAGATCTTTCAATCTTTCCTGTACTACCTCGTCGCGAAGAAGATTCTGGCGTTTATACAGCGCTTGTACATTTTTTTGAGATATACCGCCAACGCCAAGGGCGGCGTTGTTTTCAACGTGATCGGGATTAAGATACAGTTCATCAACAGGTGAAGCAAACGTCTCATTGGAGGCTGCCCCTACTTGACCATTCGGTAGACGGCTGCTTATTTGCGGTGCACCGCCGGCGCTGTTCCCTGCTGCGGCAAAGCCGGCAGTATCTGAATTTCCTGCACCGAACGTATAGGGTTCAACCCCCGCGCTTGAATAGGAGGGAAATGACGACTGACCGGCTATATCCGATTGTTGGGCGCCGATTAATTGGATACCGCCGAGTGCAGCATCGTCTTTTTCCGGCGGAAGTTCTTTTACCTCTTCCGTTCCTTCGATGAGCATTTCAAAAGGGAGCTCCCGTTCGGACATCGATATATCCCTCAATGAAGGAATACTTTGTTTCGGCTCCGGATTCAATTCGGACGGAGATATATAAAGATATGAATCATCGGATTTTAGCTGTTCAAGGTTTTTAGTTAACAACGGATCGGCTATATACTTTTCTGCAGCCTGCTCATAGAGATCAAGCGAGGCAGCTATATCTTGTTCAGGAGCATCCGATTCGAAGCCACTCTGCATATTAAGAATCTCATTTGCTGTTTTTAACGCTTCAAGTGTGTCTCCCCTTTTTTGGAATAATCTCGAAAGAGCGGAGCGGGCTTCAATAGCATTCGGCTTTAACTCGAGCACTTTTTGATATTCCTGATATGCAGCTTGAGGATTATTCAGCAATTCTTCAGTTCTACCTAATGCCATCAACGCAGAAATATCGCTCGGCTTTTGCCGCAAGAAGAGTTTAAGCTGCTCCTTTGCTTCCTCATATTTATGAGCCAAGAGGTATTGTTCTGCAAGTTCTTGACGGAACTCTATTGCTGAAGGTGCCATTTTTAATATTTGTTTGAAGGTATCTTCAGCTTGCTCAAGCTCACCTGTAAGGGCAAACAGCTGCCCCCGTAGTTTTAGTGCGTTGAGGCTGTTACTATGTTCCGTGTCCAGCCGCCCCAAAAGCTCGTATGCCTTTGCATAATCTTTAGCATACATGCACATTTGAATAGCTTTAAGCCGTAAGGCATGATTGTCGGCATTTACCGGTGCAGCTTCTGCAGTAAGCAGTATCGGAAGCGCTTCGTTATATCGCTGCTTTTTTTCTAAAAGATTCGTTAAGGCAAGTGCAGCAGGAGCGTACCCGGAATCGATTGCCAATGCATCATAATAGTATTGCTCAGCCTCCTGCTGAAGCTGTTTCTTTTCAAAAAGATAACCAAGCTCAGTATAGACCGAGGCATTTTCACCGGTTACACGAAGCAACGAGCGATAGGCATTCAACGCATCATCAAGTTTATCCAACTCTAAATACGCAGCAGCGATACCCGCTAACACTTCACCCCATGCAGGATTAACACGAAGTGCCGAATTGTAATATACAATCGCTTCTTCATACCGCTTTTCTTTGCGTAAAAGTCCGGCAAGGTGAAAATTTAAATAGGGATGATTAGCGTCTACACGAAGACCTTGTTTATATATTTCAATTGCTTTATCCGTCTCACCGGTTAAGACATAAAGATTACCGAGCCGGTCATAGGCGTGAGCATGGTCGGGCTTAACTTCGATTGCACGGGAAAAATACTCCGCAGATTTTGCATAGTCGCCCATTCTTTTATAGGTTTTTGCAAAATTATACAATACTTCGTCGGTATCACCGCCGGCTGCTTGCGCTTTAGTTAATATCTCAAGCGCATCGTCATAACGTCCCAAATGCCGATAAATACGGCCGAGACTCAGCATCAAGTCAATATTATCGGGAGCACGTTCATATAAGCGGAGATAGGTTGCAAGCGACTGTTCAAGATTACCTTCATCTCCATACACACGCGCTAACAAGCTCTCAACTTTTTCCCTGTCACCCGGCAACATATCCGGATGCTTTTTCAGCGCATTGGTCAACAAACGTTCGGCATATTCAAAGTCTTGAGTAATTAAAGCTGAATTTGCACGTTCAAAGATAAAATCAAGTGACTCCGACATAGTTCCTCTAAAGGCCGCTATTCCTTCCGCGGCCTTGCCCATACTTCTTGAGAAAACGTCCCTACCCGCGTACCGGACTCATCATCATAGGCGGCAACAGCAAAAAAATAAATTTTACCGTTATGCAAATTCGGTATGCGATAAGAAAGAACGTTACCCACATTCAAAGGCGAGCCCGCCGAAAAATATTCGCCTCGGCGCTCTCCGTAATAAACCATATAACCTTTTACATCAAAATCGATTGAGGGCGTCCATGACAGTTCGATTCCGCCGTCCTTCGGCACTGCAAATAATCGTGCAGGCGGCAGCGGTTCTGAATCTTTTTCATATTCAAGACTGATGGAGTGTACAATCGGTGTCTTTTGTCCTTCCGCATCCGGATATAAATTTCCTGCAATTTGAAAGAACCGGCCTTGCATTCCGGTAATTGTCTGCCCGCTGCGTATAGGTTTCCATGCAGGTTCCGTATCCGTCCATGTGTAACGGTTTTCCCCGGAGCGAATAAAGAACACTGCGTCTGTCTGTACCGGCGTATCAGCAGAAACAATCAGCCGCTTTGCCTCGGACAGAGAACCGCCTGCATCAATAATCAGAGATTCAAACCGGCCGCCGTTAAGGTGATACCGGTCAAACAGTGCCGTCTGTTCGGCAAAAGTCGGCGGTTCGACAAACCGTTTGGTTATCTTCATCTCATCAAGCATTCCCGAATACTGCACCCCAATTGAAAGATCGGCTGCATGCCCCATTTTTGATAATAAAACAGCATCACTTTCCCGCCCATTCTCGGTAATGTAGACGATATTCTCCGTATGCCCGTTCATTCGGTATTCTAACAACCCGATTTCTTCATCATACGTAATCAGATGGTGCGACCACTTCGAAGGAATTAAATTGGTGCGTCCTCTCAGCTGAATGGAAATACCATTATTGTATTTATCCTGCCAAATGTTAAAAAAATCCCACTGCAGCTTATTTTGAATGATCTGTGCGATAATATGCTGATCGGTTAAGCGTTCTCTTTCAAAATATGAGGAATACCATTGAAGAATAATACTACCGTTTTCGGTAACCGACGGTGCAATCCAAAACTCAATCGTAAACGAACCGGCAGAACTTTCACCTCCGAAAAAAGAGCCTTTTTGAGGTTTTAAAACCAAACCGGCTGTTTTTACATGAGGGCTGCACATTGCAGCACCGGCTCCCAGTTTTGCTTGTTCAGCTCCTGCAAAACGCATACTCGAGGAAGCAACCGTATAGGAGCTGGTCTCTTCTACGATGGAAGGGGAATCGAAATTAAGATACAGATCGGTTTCCTGCGTTATTTTTGGAACACTGCTGCTGAGCGAAATGCCGGGATTCCCATATTTTCCCGGACACATCTGGATATTTTCCGTATACTGCAGCATACCCCAGCCGTTTTTTCCACCTAATTCAAATACCGCATTACCGGTAAACGAAGCCGTGAGAATGCTTGAGAAAAAAAATAGCGCTGCAAAAATTTTTTTTATACACATCATCGTTTTCAATTATCGGTTAAAAGTATATATCATTTAAGAAAGTTTTAATAGACAGATAAGTTAGGACAAACGCATCAGTTTATTTTTTCTTAAATATCATACTTGACAACATATTATATTATAAATAATATTATAATAATTACAGTGTAAAACAAGGAGATAGTAAGAAGCTCCGTGAGATTTTCAAAGATTTGTAGATGTTTACCAACACGCTTAAGAGAAAGGACTAAAAATTTCAGTTTTTAGCGATTTCCATATAAACATCGGGAGGTGAAGGTGCTTTTTTCAATTAACTCAGGACTGCTTGAAGCCTGTGTGCTTGCCCTCTTGAGTAATGAAGATTCCTACGGCTATAAGCTAACGCAAGACGTAAAGGACGTCATGTCTATTTCCGAATCGACACTCTATCCGGTATTAAAACGGCTGCAAACGGCGGGTTTTCTAGAAACGTATGACATGCCCATTGATGGACGCAATAGAAAATACTATCGTATAACACCCGCAGGAAAACGGCAGCAGAGCCTATACTGTGACGAATGGAAGTCTTACAAGGAATTGATCGAAAAAATTTTTAAAGGAGCACAACGTTCATGACCCGTAAAGAATTTATGCTCGAGCTTGCCGCGCGGCTGCACCGGTTACCGCAAGAAGATTTGCGAGCTGCATTGCAATATTATGAAGAATACTTTGAGGAGGCCGGCAGCCAAAATGAACAAGAAGTCATACGGGAACTGAGAAGCCCCGCACACGTTGCTTCAAAAATTTTATCCGATTATGCTGTAAAAGAAGCAAAAAAAGCCCGAGCCTCTACTAAAAGCGGCTGGCGTGCTTTTTGGTTTACCATACTGGCGATTTGCGCCGCACCTGTTGCGGTGCCGCTTATCATCGCCGCAGTGGTAACCATCGTAGCGCTTGGATTTGCCGGATTTGCAGTTGTTTTTGCCTTGATAATTGCAGCAGGTGCCATTTTTATCAAAGGCATTGGCACATTGTTTTTCGGCTCTGCTACTGCCTTATTACTCTTCGGCAGTGCATTAATACTGGTAGGTTTTGCACTCCTGATTTTTTACGGCATCAGCGCCTTAATTGCCGGTATTGGGAAGCATATTAAGAACAAATCAAATAAATAGATGAACGAGCATTGCCAAAAGCTCAAATGAACTTTTAGTGATTCTCAAAACCACACACATTGGAGGACTATATGAAAAAGAAACTCTATCGAAGCGAAAGCGATAAAAAAATCTGTGGTGTATGCGGCGGTATTGCCGAATACTTTGATATCGACTCAACCGTTATCCGGTTGTTGTGGATTCTTGCGACTCTTTTTTTCGGAAGCGGCATTTTCTGCTACATTATTTGTGCATTGGTAATGCCCATCAAAAAAGAGGAACCGCTCGAATATGAATATGTCCGCAAAGGTGAAAATGATATGGAGCAATAAGGAAAAAGTAAATGCTGACAATTATTATTTTATGCCTTTTGCTTACTTTATTCGGAATGGGGGGATTAGTCTTTGCCATCGCAGGCGGCCTGCTAAAGTTCTCATTTAAGCTCCTCATCTTTAGTATTACGTTGATTATTGCCATTTTGTTCGGCATCCCCCTTTTATTGGCAGGATTATTTTTCGGCGGCTTGGTGTTCTTATTTTAGGATGTATAGATGAAAAGAAGAATTCGAACGGCATTTGCAATTATCGGAATTGGGGGATTGCTCATCATCATTGGAATTCTGATGGGTGGTAGCGTTAAAAAGACTTTCTATAACGAATATCACGATGAAAAGTGGAGTATGGACGAGGAGTGGAATATGGATAACAAGAATACCGGTATTGCCCTATCGGCTGATATGCATGAAACACAGCTGTCTACCAGCATATCCGCTTTAAACCGGCTTAAAGCGGATGTTTCTTATGTCACGCTGCGAATTATACCGCACGATAAGCAATCCGTTACCTACAGCATCATGAATAACACAAAGAAAATGAGAGCTTCGGTACAAGCTGAGGGAAATACCTTGATGATCAGCACGGAAAAGGAGCGTAAATGGAATTGGTTTTTTGGATGGAGCCCTAATATAGGACGTGCTAAAATTGTAATCACAGTAAAAATTCCTCAAAATATGCTATTTGATACCGCTGACATCAACATCGGGGCGGGTTCATTACTCCTTGACAGCTTTACGGCAAATCAGCGGTTTACACTAAATGCCGGGGCTGCTGCTATAGACATTAAAAATATTACCGCCTCAAATGTGGACATCAAAACGGGCGTCGGTGAAACGGTCTTCCGTAATTGCAGCTTTACGAATACGGTGATGAACACCGGTGTCGGTGAAACATCTTTTGACGGCAGGATTTTCAAGAACCTTGATATCAATGCCGGAATCGGCGAAATAGATATGCGTATAAACGGTAAAAAAGATGATTATTTGATCAATGCTACCTCAGGGATTGGTTCGATACTAATAGACGGACGCAGTGCGAAAGGGCTCGACTCCACATTCCGTATCAACAATCAGAATGCGCTACATACCATCCGTGTTAAAGCCGGTATAGGGAAGGTGAATATTCGTTTTGCCGAATAAACTTTAAAACTTGACAGGTTTTAAACTTACCACTTGACAATAATCCGCTTTTGCGATATAAATATATCTCGTTGTTATTCGGCGGAATATAAATGTCTCCTTCGTCTAGTGGTTAGGACATCGGGTTTTCATCCCGACAACAGGGGTTCAATTCCCCTAGGAGATGATTAAAGCCTAAAGCGGACTGCTTTAGGCTTTTTTTATTTTCCGCACTTGTCATTACATTCACCTTGAACTGCATAACGGAAAAGAAGTTACCGCCTACAGCATTGTTCATGTAAAATTCTATTGAAGTCTTTCCAATTTTTCAGCGAGTTGGAGATACGTCTTGTTGTAAGGGTCAAGCGCAATAACTTGTTGTAAATAATAATATGCCTTTCGGTAGTCTTTATGTCTAAAATACCACTCGTAGAGAGCAAAGAGCGTCAAAGAACTGCGCGGATCGGATAAAAGGCTCGACCGTAAAAGAGCAAGATTATCTTCATCATTGGATGCAAGTAATGACTGATAATAAATTAAAACCGACTTTAATGCAGAACGAGCATCGGAGAGATGCCGATTAATCACTTGCACCAGCATACCATATTTTTTTGCACCGTAAAGAGCCTGTAAATACAACGTAATAATTTCGTCGGAAGGCTGTTTCGAAACAGCGTTATATGCAGCTTGTGCCGTAGTCACCGCCTCTTCCCAGTTATTCATTCCTGCACAGACACGAGCATATAACACGATATCTTCCTCAGAAGGATTGTTTTCATATAGATACTGAGCACGTTCAAAGGCACTTCCCCATCGTTTTTCAGCTATATCCTCTTTAACCAGAAGACGAATTGCTAGAATATTACGCGGATTCTGTTTTAAAAGTGCATTAATAAAATCATTCGCTGTTTTCCCATTAACAGTATTTTTTGTTTCAAAACAAAAATTCGCACAAGCAAGAACAACATCCGGTGATTGCGGATAAAAAGAGGCGGCTCTTTCAAGGCATTGTTTTGCCTCGGCAATATTTTTACTCCATTCAAGTAACATACGGTGGCGCAGCAAAAGATAATCCTTATCAACCTTATTTTGTTTTGCAAATTCATCAAGCATGGCATTTGCTGCTAAATATTCTTTTTTTTCTATATGCAACCGGACTTGCAAAAAGAACGCACGTCCAAAGTCATTGTTTTTTTTGAGAACTGCAGAAACAATCTCCTCTGCCTTTTCAAGATTTCCTTTTTCAAGATATGTTTCTGCCAGCAATAGTTGAATTGTTACTGCATTAGGATGGCGCGTATACAATTTTTCAGCAATTTTATATGATGTTTCAATATTATTACTAAAAAGAGCTAAATATGCAAAGCGCATACCGGCCGGATAGCAGCTCTCATCTTGTTCCCATGCCATTTGATAGTAATTCTCTGCATCCGAAAGTTTACCACGCTGCTCATATAAGAGTCCCAAAAGGTAAGAAGGCAGGACAGAAGAAGGATTTAAATTTCTTGCAATAAAGAGACGTTTTTCCAATGCATCAGCGTATTCCTGTACCCCTACACCCTTTGTTAAAATTATTGCCGGAATAACCGCATCAAAAAACGTATTCATTCCAAGATTTTGTGGATAAAGACCTTTTTCGATCTGAGTCAATGCATCAAGATACGGATCAGTTTGTTGATAATTCGGCGCATTCCAATCGATAGTCTCAAACGGATATAAGAGACGCATCAATCGGGCAGCCAATGTTAATTGCAATTGCTTCTCCTTCGTTAAACCCTGAGAAGTCGAATACACACGGGTTACCGCACTGCGAATACTTGCCGGAGAACCTATCTCCATATCAGCTTGAACCTGTGGATCAATACGGCTTGAGGCCAAATCAGTGGCCGAAGGTAATGGCAGAATAGTGGCCGAAAGAGACTGGCCGGACGAACGATCGGCGTGAGTACTATTTTTTACTGTAGTACATGATATGAAGAAAAGAATAGGAACAAACAAATATAATACACAATATTTTGAGATAGGATGAGAAAACATCATCAACAATACCTACCTTTATTCCACATAGTTAGGTAAAAAAAAAGCCCGGCAGCTACCTACTTTCCCACTCTGGTGAGCAGTATCATCGGCGTAATGAGAGCTTGACTTCCGTGTTCGGGATGGGAACGGGTATGACCTCTCCACTATGGCAACCGGGCAATAAAAGACGCAACAAAAAAGAAACGAAATTTATTAAATAAAGGGACAGGAAAGAAAGAGTAAGGAGATAAAGAATAAAGAAGAGAAGATAATATGGTCAAGCCTCACGACTTATTAGTATTGCTCGGCTATAACACATTACTGTGCTTAGACCTGCAACCTATCAACCTTGTAGTGTGCAAGGAGTCTTTAGCGGGGTTAAACCCCGAGGGATATGTAATCTTGAGGTGGGCTTCCCGCTTAGATGCCTTCAGCGGTTATCCCTTCCGAACGATAGCTACCCAGCACTTACCCTTGGCAGGATAACTGGTACACCAGAGGTTCGTCCACTTCGGTCCTCTCGTACTAAAAGCAGCCCCTCTCACATATCCAACGCCCATAGCAGATAGGGACCGAACTGTCTCGCGACGTTCTGAACCCAGCTCACGTACCGCTTTAATTGGCGAACAGCCAAACCCTTGGGACCTACTTCAGCCCCAGGATGCGATGAGCCGACATCGAGGTGCCAAACTTTCCCGTCGATGTGAACTCTTGGGGAAAATCAGCCTGTTATCCCCGGAGTACCTTTTATCCGTTAAGTGACGGCGCTTCCACTCGCTACCGCCAGATCACTAAGACCTACTTTCGTATCTGCTTGAGCTGTCACTCTTGCAGTTAAGCCTCCTTGTGCCTTTACACTCACTGCGTCGATTTCCAACCGACGTGAGGAGACCTTCGCGCACCTCCGTTACATTTTAGGAGGCGACCGCCCCAGTCAAACCGCCTGCCTACCACTGTTCCTATTCCGGCTTCACGGAACAGGTTAGAAACCTAATTCATCAAGGGTGGTATTTCACTTGGCAACTCCACTCACCCTAACGAGCAAGCTTCATAGTTTCCCACCTATTCTACACATGATAAACCAAGTCCCAATAGTAAGTTACGGTGAAGGTTCACGGGGTCTTTCCGTCTAACTATGGGTAACCGGCTTCTTTACCGGTATATAAATTTCACCGAGCCTCGCGTTGAGACAGTGCCCAGATACGTTACACCATTCGTGCGGGTCGGAACTTACCCGACAAGGAATTTCGCTACCTTAGGACCGTTATAGTTACGGCCGCCGTTTACCGGGGCTTCAATTGACAGCTTCGCATTACTGCTAACCGCTCCTCTTAACCTTCCGGCACCGGGCAGGTGTCACCACCTATACGTCTCATTACTGATTCGCAGATGGCTGTGTTTTTGATAAACAGTCGCCTGGGCCTGCTTTATGCTACCTCCACTCATTACTAAACAGAGGCCACACTTTTCCCTAAGTTACGTGTGCATTTTGCCGAGTTCCTTAACGCGAGTTCTCTCGAGCGCCTTAGATTTCTCATCCTACCTACCTGTGTCGGTTTACGGTACGGTCTTTTATAACCTAGCCTTAGACAGTATTTCCCGGCACCATGACTTACCCCGCTTCGCTTCTCTCATCGATCCACTCGCTGTCGCCTCTCACCTTGGATAGCGGATTTGCCTACCATCCTTTATAACGGCTTGAAAGCTTCGACCGGAACAACCGTTCTCCGGCCGGGGGTCGCCTCATGCGTCCTGCCATCGAAATTATAAAAGGTATCGGAATATGAACCGATTTCCCATCGACTACGGCTTTCGCCCTCGCCTTAGGGGCCGACTAACCCTGGGCAGATGACCTTTACCCAGGAAACCTTAGGTTTCCGGCGGAAAGGAATCTCACCTTTCTTTTCGTGTACTTATACCTGCATTCTCTCTTCCATCCCCTCCAGTGCCCCTCTCAGGTACACCTTCATCAGTCCATGGAATGCTCCCCTACCGCCTTACACTTAAATCGTGTAAGACCCGTAGCTTCGGTATACTACTTAGCCCCGTTACATTATCTGCGCATGTATACTCGACCAGTGAGCTATTACGCACTCTTTTAAGGAATGGCTGCTTCTAAGCCAACCTCCTGGCTGTCTTTGTATCCACACTTCATTTCACACTCAAGCAGTATTTCGGGACCTTAGCTGACGGTCTGGGCTGTTTCCCTCTTGACTACGAACCTTGTCGCACGCAGTCTCACTCCTATACGTTGATTACCGGCATTCAGAGTTTGATTGGGTTTGGTAGGCGGTGAAGCCCCCTAGTCCATCCAGTGCTTTACCTCCGGTAATTTTGTATAAGGCTGTCCCTAAAGGCATTTCGGGGAGAACCAGCTATTTCCAGGTTTGTTTAGCCTTTCACTCCTAGTCACAAGTCATCCAAACCTTTTTTAACAGATTGTAGTTCGGTCCTCCACAGCGTTTTACCGCTGCTTCAACCTGCTCATGACTAGATCACTCTGGCTTCGGGTCTACGACATGCAACTTTACTTCGCCCTATTCAGACTCGGTTTCCCTCCGGCTCCGGAACTTCTATTCCTTAACCTCGCTGCATACCGTAACTCGCAGGCTCATTCTACAAAAGGCACGCTACCACCCATAAAGGGCTGTAGCATCTTGTTGGTTTATGGTTTCAGGTTCTATTTCACTCCCCTCACCGGGGTTCTTTTCATCTTTCCCTCACGGTACTTGTCCGCTATCGGTAGCCAACTCGTATTTAGCCTTGGATCGTGGTCGACCCGGATTCCGACAGGATTTCTCGTGTCCCGCCGTACTCAGGTACTGCACCGGCAAGATGAATGCATTTCGTATACGGGGATTTCACCCTCTCTGTCAGGCTTTCCCAAAACCTTTCTACTATACATTCACTTTATCACTTGCTGTACATAAGCCCGTGCAGCCCTACAACCCCCGTTTAACGGGTTTGGGCTCTTCCAATTTCGCTCGCCACTACTTTCGGAATCTCTTTTGATGTCTTTTCCTTGAGTTACTTAGATGGTTCAGTTCACTCAGTATCGCTTTACCTCTCTATTTTATTCAAGAGCGTAATGATAGAATCTCTCCTATCGGGTTACCCCATTCGGCAATCTCCGGATCAAAGGATATGTGCTCCTCCCCGAAGCTTTTCGCAGCTTATCACGGCCTTCTTCGCCGGTTGGCTCCAAGACATCCACCATAAACCTATTCTTCGCTTGACCATATTATGTTCTCTTCTTAAAACAATCGCCTATTCGACAATCGTCAAGAACTTTTCTCTTCACCTTATTTTCTTCTACTCTCCAGCCAATTACTTCTCTAACAAAGCAACTCACCTTCAAGTAGTCTTTCTTTCCCTTCCCTAGCTTTTCAAAGATCTCTTCATACAGTAAAATTATTTATACTGCACGATTTTTGGAGATAAGGGGATTCGAACCCCTGACCTACGGCTTGCAAAGCCGCCGCTCTAGCCAGCTGAGCTATATCCCCTTACTACAAACCAATAATATAAAAAAAGAGAGGGAAAGAAGAGGAGATAAGCGGAAGCTTTGTGTACAACCAACAAAGCATTTAGTATTTACCTTTCTCTAAGAAAGGAGGTGATCCAGCCGCACCTTCCGGTACGGCTACCTTGTTACGACTTCACCCTTCTTACCAAGCGTACCTTCGGCACCGTCCTCCTTTGCAGGTTAGACAAGCGACTTCGGGTACCCCCAACTCGGATGGTGTGACGGGCGGTGTGTACAAGGCCCGGGAACGTATTCACCGCGCCGTGCTGATGCGCGATTACTAGCGATTCCAACTTCATGAAGTCGAGTTTCAGACTTCAATCCGAACTACGATTGCTTTTTTGCGGTTTGCTCCACCTTACGGTCTTGCTTCGCTTTGTAGCAACCATTGTAGCACGTGTGTAGCCCTGGACATAAGGGCCATGATGACTTGACGTCATCCCCACCTTCCTCCGATTTGTCATCGGCAGTTCCGCCAGAGTCCTCAAGCTTTACCTGTTAGTAACTGGCAGTAGGGGTTGCGCTCGTTGCGGGACTTAACCCAACACCTCACGGCACGAGCTGACGACAGCCATGCAGCACCTGTCTAGCAGGGTATTGCTACCCGGCCTTATCTCTAAGACCTTCTACTAGATGTCAAACCCAGGTAAGGTTCCTCGCGTACCATCGAATTAAACCACATGCTCCACCGCTTGTGCGGGCCCCCGTCAATTCCTTTGAGTTTCACCCTTGCGGGCATACTCCCCAGGCGGTACACTTATCGCGTTTGCTTTGGCACTGAAGCTCTTGCCCCAACACCTAGTGTACATCGTTTACAGTGTGGACTACCAGGGTATCTAATCCTGTTCGATCCCCACACTTTCGCATCTCAGCGTCAATTATCGGCCAGAAACCCGCCTTCGCCACCGGTGTTCTTCCAAATATCTACAGATTCCACCCCTACACTTGGAATTCCAGTTTCCCTTCCGTAATTCAAGTTGTGCAGTACCCAATGCTATTCTGGGGTTAAGCCCCAGGATTTCACACCAGGCTTACACAACCGCCTACATGCCCTTTACGCCCAATAATTCCGAACAACGCTCGCCCCTTACGTGTTACCGCGGCTGCTGGCACGTAATTAGCCGGGGCTTATTCGTCGATTACCGTCATCAGATGAGCATTCCCTCTCACCCTTATTCTTCATCAACAAAGGATTTTACAACTTTTCAGCCTTCTTCATCCACGCGGCGTCGCTCCGTCAGACTTCCGTCCATTGCGGAATATTCTTAGCTGCTGCCTCCCGTAGGAGTTTGGGCCGTATCTCAGTCCCAATGTGTCCGATCACCCTCTCAGGCCGGATACCCATCGTCGCCTTGGTGGGCCTTTACCTCACCAACTAGCTAATGGGACGCAAGCTCATCCTCAAGCGAAGCCGTAGCTTCCTTTCCTCAACATCTCTTGTGAAATGCCGAGTGTATTCGGTATTACCTGCTATTTCTAGCAGCTATCCCCATCTTAAGGGTAGATTACCCACGTGTTCCTCACCAGTCCGCCACTCTAGGAGAGAAGCAAGCTTCTCTCTTGCCGTTCGACTTGCATGCTTAAGACGCGCCGCCAGCGTTCGTTCTGAGCCAGGATCAAACTCTCCATTATTTTATTTCAAACACCCCGAAGGGTGTCTGATATTCATAATTTTGAAAGCAAGTCCCGTTTCTTTTATTTTAGGAACGTTGACCTTTAAGAGAAAGAAAATAATAACGCAAAGCAATTATTCATTGCCCTGCACACCCTCTTTCTCTTGATTCTTTGTTCTACGCTTATTTCCTTACCAAAGATTTTGCTCTTTGGCTTTTTTCTTCTTTCCCTTCCCTTTAATTTCAAAGACCAGCTTGCTTAATCGAAGCCCTGCTTTAGAGCGCCGCAAGCGAAAAAGAATGTATCACAAAACACTCAGTCTTGTCAAGCACCTTTTTCTTTTTTTTATTTATTTTTTTAGCTGTAATTGAGCCAAAAAAACACAAAAGAATAACAACATTTCAGCAGGCACGCAAAGCCATGCCGTATAGACACACAACCGACATACCAAGCCGCATGCCGTCTCGGGAAAAACTCCTACATGAATTATTTACTAATAACTAATATATATAGAAGAAATTGATAAATCCAAACGTTTTTATTCTTTGCTGCTCCTCACCCACCTCCCGGCAGGGATTAAATGCAACGGCAGCGATACTAGCACAAATCACTTCTTCCTGTCAAGCATCTTTTCTTTATTTTTTGCTTTCATGTTTGTTTATAATTTTCAGCTTATTAAAAAGACAACACTTCACGCATAGGACTTTAACATGGCTCTAAAAAAACAATAGTTTGACAAGTCTATATACAAAAAGGATTAAAATCTATGGAGAATAGGGGATTCGAACCCCTGACCTATTGATTGCGAACCAATCGCTCTACCAACTGAGCTAATTCCCCAAAAACGGTATGAGTATATAGTTTTTAGATAAATTGGGCAAGTGCTTTTTAAGAGAATGTTTCAGATGCGAGCCAAGATATAAAAATACAAAACAAAATCCTTGACTTTTCCGACAAAGTCCCGTACACTGAATATATGAACTTGAAAACCGTTTTGACACCTGAAACTGTCAATCTCCATTTAAAAGGAACCTCTAAAGAGGAAATTATTGATGAATTACTTGACATGCTTGTTCAGGCAGGAAAAGTAAAAGATAAAGCCGTTGCCCGAGCCTGCGTGTTAGATCGTGAACGAAAAATGTCTACGGGAATGAAGCATGGTATTGCAATCCCGCACGGAAAGACTGATTCGGTTAGCGATCTTGTTGCCTGTATTGGTATTTCGGATCATCCGGTTGATTTTGATTCGCTGGATCAAGAGCCATGCCGTATTTTTATTATGACACTTTCCCCGATTGACAAAACAGGACCGCACTTGCAATTCTTGGCAGAAGTCAGTCTGCTGTTCAAGAGTGCTGAAAAACGGCAAGAAATACTGAATGCAACTGACAAGTCCGATATTATCCGTATTTTAACCGAATAGTGTACACGACTGGAGCAAATGCACTTAAACTAACAAAGCATGAGGAGGTTTTATGCTTGTAAATGTATTAACAGCAGGAGACGATGTAAGTGAAAAACTAAAGACATACTGCAATGGGCTGCCTGATGTCGATAAGAAGGTTATGGATGCTGCATCTGATGAAGGAAAAAGCTTTATGAGCGCACATGGCGTATCTGCAGCTCCGATGGTTGTCGTACTTGATGAAGACGGGAAGGATTTGTTAAAGACTACCGATATGAACGAACTTGAAAAGTTCTTTTCTTAATTTTCTGCAAACTTAATTTAAAAACCTCTCGGAAGCATTCTTCTGAGAGGTTTTCTTTTCATATATGGCTATATTTTTCTCTGCTTTACAAGCAAAAGAGCCGCCTCGTATTTAAAGATTTTTATACATATTCCATGTTGATTCAATCAAAGTTTTTACATCAGAATACTGAGGATTCCAGCCTATCGTTTCGCGGGCATGCTGAGATGTTGCATAAAGCTCGGCAGGGTCTCCGGCACGGCGGCCGACAAAGCGGGCAGGTATTGCCTTTCCGGTAATAGTGCGGGCGGCGGTAAGCATTTCACTGACGGTAATTCCAACTTCGCTGCCGAGATTTACGATAAGACTACTGTTTTTCTTATCGATATAATGCAGTGCATCGGTATGAGCTTTCGCAAGGTCGCTGACATGGACATAGTCACGGATACAGGTACCGTCGCGTGTAGGATAATCATTTCCAAAAATCTGAAGTTCCTTCCGCATACCGGCTGCGACCTCCATAATAATCGGCAGGAGGTTCTGCGGATTCCGCTCAAGCCCCTTAACAGCCCCCTCCGGATCGTAGCCCGCTGCATTAAAATACCGCAGCGATGCAAATTTGAGTCCTTTTAACCGGTCGTACCATTGCAAAAATTCTTCGGTTTTAAGCTTGGTAAACCCATAATAGCTTTCGGGATTCTTCGGGTGTTTTTCGTCAATCGGAAGATATTCCGGGGAACCGTAAACGGCTGCCGAGGACGAAAAGACAAAACGGAGACAACCGTGTTTAACCGCCGCATTTAAAATATTCATCGTCGCCGAAATATTATTAATAGAATATTTTTCAGGGGCAGCCATCGACTCCCCTACTGCCTTAAATGCAGCAAGATACACAGCCCCATCAAAACCGCGGGCAAAAGCCGCGTCAATGTCATCACTGTGGCGAGTATCGCCTGCAATAAACTCCGTACCCGGAAAAATATTGCACAATCGTCCCGTCGATAAATTGTCGAATATCGTAACCGAATGACCGGCTTCCAACATTGCTTTTACTACATGACTGCCGATATACCCAGCCCCGCCGATAACTAATACACGCATAGTAAACCTCTCATAAACCTCTTTTCCACCATTGCCGAATCATCAAACCGTTAAATTTAATCGATCAGTTCGGCATGCCGTAATGAGGTGATATTCCGTAATCGTTTTATCAATTCTTTGCTCTTACTCAAAGCTTCTATGGGGCGCGGTAATCGATATGTCCAGTTCGATTCGCTGACAGAACCCGGTACGTTAATCCGCTCCTCACGCGCCTTGCTTTCCGGCAATTCGTCGATTATGACTCCCAACCAATCTTGTATAGGAAAGACGGCAAACACTGAGGGAACTTTAACAAAGGCACTCAATAACACCACAGCCAAATCTACCGTATAGGCAGGTTTACGCCCTTCAATAGGACAAAGCATTCTCTGTATTGCCTTATCAATATGCAATGCATCAAAGAACGAAAGCATATCAGCATAAGACAATTCTTGCTCCCACCATTCCCGCAGTGTGGAAGAATCGTGCACGGAAGTTACCGCAACCGCTGCTTTCGGATAATCTTGCAGCGGGATAAAAGGCGCTCCGTTTTTTTTCCATTCACGTTCCCAGCGAAATACCCGCAAGCTCAAAATATGCAATTTTTCAAGAACTTCCGGCAATGCCGCAGGTTTCGCACCCAAATCTTCAGCACAAGGCTGCATATCAACAGAACCGCACAATTCCGACAAAATATCTCCCGCCTGCGCAGCCCACAGTTGATTCTGCAGCGCCTCTTTTTCATCCAGCAATAATGAAAATAACCGCTGTTCATCATCGGACAACGTTCTCCACGCGGTGCTGTTACGGTACAGATACGCCGGAGTATACACGGCAG
This sequence comes from Treponema sp. OMZ 857, assembly GCF_024181085.1. Lineage (NCBI taxonomy): Bacteria > Pseudomonadati > Spirochaetota > Spirochaetia > Treponematales > Treponemataceae > Treponema > Treponema sp. OMZ 857. Next base: position 201,953 of record NZ_CP051147.1, on the reverse strand, counting down.
CGCCATGTAAATCTTTTCCGGCTTTTACCAGCATACGGTCAGCCCATTTTTGCCTCAAAGCTGTTTCCACTTCCGGAGGAAGGCCACACCGATGAATATCTGCCTCGCTTTGTATTTCTGCTCTAAAAAGCCATAGCTCCTCAGTACCGATTCTTTCCGCAACTTTACGCAACAGACCGTGCGCATACAGATAGTCGCCATTGACTGCATCTTGAACAATATGGGTATTGATGTGCGGCTCTGCCATCCATCGGATACGGCTTTCCGAAAAGCCTGCCTTTTTCAAATCCTCTATCGTTATTTCCGCATAAGGAATAGGCTTGCCTAAAAGCCCTGTCGTTTCACCTTCGGTGATAGCCCAAATTCTAAAAAAGCCTAATATATGATCAAGCCGGTACGCATGATAATACTGCGATGCATGGCGAAGCCGCTCCTTCCACCAACGGTAGCCGGTTGCTTTTAAATTTGCCCAGTTGTAAATAGGGAAACCCCAATTTTGTCCCGTAGGATTATCCCCATCAGGAGGACTGCCCGCACGAAGATCACTGCGGAAATATTCGGGATGCGCCCACACCTCCACCGAATCCTCGTTCATCAAAATCGGGATATCGCCTTTTACCGAAATCCCGTTATCGGCACAGTAGATAACGGCTTTTAACAGTTGCTTGTGCAGATGCATTTGTACCCACGCATAGAACAGATGCTCCCGCTTCAAAATAGGATCGTTCCATGCAGCAGTGATTTTTGCCGTTGAAGGAGAACGCATGCCGGCACATTCTTTCCAATCCTTCCACGAAGCATAATAGTTTTGCCGCTTAATATTCTTAAACACCGCGTATTCGATTATCCACGGATTTGCCTGTATCCATTCCGCAAGCTCACCGGTCTGAGAATCCGCAATAATCTGTGATTCAGCCTTATTAAATATGGCGTGCAGCAGTACATTTTTTTCATGCAGGATATCCCGATACCGGAACCGCTCCGCCGGAGTGTGTGGTTCAAAAGCAGTGCGTATTTTTTTTATCTCAGCCTTGAAGGTATGTGCTTCCGGTATATCATCCAAGCAGATATAGAGCGGATGCAATGCAAAAGCTGAAAGAGCATTATATGGGGAACTGTCGGTGCCTGTATCATTGACCGGTAAAAGCTGAATAATGCGCAGTCCTACTTTTTTGCAAAAATCTGCAAAAGGAATGAGGTCGGAAAATTCGCCGACGCCGGAACTTTTTTGACTGTACAAAGCGGAAACCGGTACGACAGTTCCGCATAAAGCCTGATTAAGCGGTGAACATTTCATCTCAATCCTCCTAGTCAACTGGGATTATCATAGACCAAAAACGTAAACTTAGATAGAGGGGAATAGCAATCCATACAATCAATATCATTTCATTTGACAAAAGACGATATGCGTATTACCGTATATAATGAAGCTTTTAAAATTCACCATTTTTTTAGAGGCTCCCCATAAAGTGCTCCATAAGGAAAAATATATGAAAAACGTACCCGCAGAGACCTTACAGCAAAATGTAAAGTATTTGGATTTACTCTCCCGCTTGTTTCCCAATGTTACCGCTGCAGTTGAAGAAGTGGTCAATCTGAAAGCTATCCTGAACTTACCGAAAGGAACCGAACATTTTTTGACGGATATTCACGGAGAAGCGGAAGCGTTTAATCATGTGATGCAAAATGCTTCGGGCGCTATCCGGCGAAAAGTATCCGAGGAACTCAGCTCAACAGTCAGCATTGACGATTTGGAAGAATTGACGACGCTCATCTACTATCCTAAGGAAAAACTCGAACTGATCAAAGCGGAAAAGAAAACCAATATTACAAACTGGTATGAATTGACCATTTACCGACTGGTACGGGTGGCGCGGGCAACTGCTTCGAAGTATACGAGGTCGAAGGTGAGGAAACTACTGCCGAAGAGTTTTGCCTACATAATGGAAGAGCTGTTGCAGGAGGATGAACACCGCTTTAACAAGAGAGATTATTACAGCGAAATTATCAAAAGCCTTGTAGAATACGGACGCGCAGATTTGTTCATCATCGAACTGTCCGAAGTGATAAAAAAATGCACGATCGACCACCTGCATATTATCGGCGATATTTTTGACCGCGGCCCGTCCCCGCATAAGGTGATGGATACGCTGATGGCGCAAAACAGCCTTGATATCCAATGGGGCAACCACGATATCCTCTGGATGGGGGCTGCTGCGGGATGCCGTGCGTGTGTTGCAACGGCGATACGGATCGCGCTCCGCTATTCCAACATCGATTCCATTGAGGACGGATACGGAATTAGCCTCTTGCCGCTGGTGAGTTTTGCACAGCATGTGTATAAGGATGACCCGTGCACGCGGTTTATGCCGAAAGTAAACGAGAAAAAGCCCTTCGATGTCGATGCGGAACTGCTGGCAAAAATGCATAAGGCAATCAGCATCATTCAATTCAAACTTGAAGAGAATATCATCGAGCAACATCCTTCGTATAATATGGAACACCGGAGACTTTTGCGAACTCTTAATCCTGCTGCGGGTACCATTGAAATTGAAGGGAAGACCTATACCCTAAACGACACCTCGTTCCCCACCGTTGATCCTGCACATCAAACAGCGCTCACCGACGAAGAACAGTACCTCATCGATACGCTCACCAATACATTTGTCGGAAGTGAAAAACTCAAGCAGCATGTGCGGTTTTTGTATGCAAAGGGGAGTATGTACCGGCGCTACAACAACAACCTGCTCTTTCATGCCTGCCTGTTGCTAAACGAGGACGGCAGCTTTAAGGAGAAAGAGATAGACGGCGCCGTATATTACGGCAAAAGCCTGATGGATAAATACGACCAGATGGCGCGAGAAGCCTATTTCTCCGGACAAAATGCGGATTTTCTCTGGTTCTTATGGTGCAATCAGGATTCGACGCTGTTCGGTAAGACGAAGATGACCACCTTTGAGCGCTACTTTATCGATGATAAGGCAACGCATAAGGAGCCGTCCTCGCCGTATTATAAGCTGATGGAACGGGATGACGGAACGCTTGCCGCACGGATACTCAAGGAGTTCGGACTAAGCGGTAATGCCCACATCGTTAACGGGCACACACCGGTCAAAGTTGCCAAGGGGGAAAGTCCGATTAAAGCAGGCGGCAAGCTCTTGGTTATCGACGGCGGATTTTCCAAGGCTTATCAAAAGACTACCGGCATTGCAGGATACACACTGACGTATAACTCTTATGGAATGACGCTGATAAGCCACCACCCGTTTGAGTCCGTAGACAAGGTTTTACGCGAAGGATTCGACATTGAATCGACCAAAGAGGTGATCGAAACTTTAGTTGAACGAAAGCGGGTTGCGGATACCGACACCGGAGCCGACATGAAAGAAAAAATCCAAAACTTGGAAATGCTGATCAGCGCCTACAACAAGGGAATTTTAAAACAGCAGGATTAACACCGCGAGTATTTTTCCGTATACAGCTGTGCGGCAGCCGGTTCCGGTTCGTAGTATCGTTTGATGCGGATAAGCCGCTGCGCGATGGAGGCGAGGTTATCTCCCCTGCCGAGGCCGTAGAGCGCCAACGCCGCATCACCGATCAATTCTCCGTCGGCAAAAGCGGGAAGCGCAAAAGTTCTACCGGTCATATCGGCCTTCATTTGGCACCAGATAGCATTATGCGCCTGCCCGCCGGATAACGTATAGACGGGATGAAAGCCGGAAGCCTGTTCCAGTAAATCACAGCCGTGCCGAATACGGAAAGCAAGCGCCTCTACAAAGGCACGCCCTTGTCCCGCAAAGGTCGCAGGATATGCACCGAAAGCAACGAGCGGCTCTTCCGCAATCCGTTCCATTGCGGCGATATAATCATTACCCAAAAAACCGTGAGACACCAGAAACGAGGAAAACGCTGCACCGGATGATGGAATAACGGAAGAAAGGTTCCACAAATCGGGCATAACAGACGGCAGTAGCAGCGTTTTTTCGGTACGGCAAGGCTGTAAAATGCAAACGTTAATGCCCTCACTTGAACCGGCACGGTCGCAAGCCGTACCCGCTGTCAGCGTTCCCGTCCCGATAAGCGCTGCGATAAAATCAGGTACACCGGCGACAACCGGAATACCGCAAAAGCGACCGATTACCGTGCCGGCGGCTGTGAAAGGCGGCAGCAAACCGGCAAGCCTTTCCGTATCGATATGCAGCGCTTCCGAAAACCGGAAAAGCTCTTCTTTGCTCCAATACGCCGCCTCGTAACGCGGATCAGGGAGGCTGGTTACCGCCGCTCCGGTTAAAAGGTAGGAGACATATTCCGGCCCGGAGAAAAGCTGGGCGGCGCTATCGAATACATCAGGATATTTTGCACGGAAAGCCGCAATCCGCGGCAAAAAAAGAGAGGCTCCCGCAGGCGGGATAGATGTGGTTCCCTCTTGCGGCGCAGGTACGATAGCCCCCTGCTGCCCCGATACGGTAAGCCCTTGCGGCACAGGTTCATTCCATAAAAACAGCGTATCATTTTTTGCCGCATCAATAATACCGTTAATAACATCATCGGGGGGAACAGCGGAGGATAAAGATGCGGCGGACAAAGGTGTAGCGGCGTTGATATGTATCTTGGGTACGCGTCCGGGAGAGTTTATGCTTGCTTCCGGCATACGGCGGTTTTGAGGTACGGCAACAAGCGAAGGACCATTTCCGGAAACACAAATAGCTTCTATCACATACTCAGCGGGTAAGGTATGCCATGCAGCAAAAAAGGCCTGCACCCAGTCTACCGCCTGAACAGGCTGTGGAAACAACAAGCGTATAAACTTGAGTACTGTTCCGTCCTCGGTAATAAACGCCGCCTTTAGCGACGACGTGCCGATATCGGCACAAAAAATACCGCTCTGCATGAACCTATTGAGCGCCGCCGGAGAAAGATTCGTCGTTTGCAAGTATTTGGTTTATATCGCCGTCATCAACTTCCGAACGAGTATGCACAGAGGCAAAGCGAGTACTATACCAATCAACCCGCCGAGTAAGGAACATCAACAGTGCAACAACACAGAAAATACCGATACTGCCGATAAGCAGTGCATAATCTTCCGATTGCAATATGCCGAACAATAAAAAATAGGATACGGCTTGCACCGCCGTTAACAAGACACCCCAACAAATTTGCTTAAAAATTGCCGCAGTATAAAATCCAACAACGGTACACACACCTGCCGTCGCAATCAAATAGCTGAGATTAAACGAAACATGTTCGGAAAAAGACAATAACAGCAAGTAAAATAAAACGTCAGCAATCCCGATAAGAAAATACTGGATGGGATGAATCCGCGCTGCACTCCATAATTCACATACAAATATCGCTAGAAACGGGACTGCCAAAAAAAGCAGTGCATAAGTAATACAGCGCTTTACTTGCGAATAATGATTAACGGGTGTAATAAAACCGATTTTTACCGTTTCGGGTGAACTGCGGAGGCTTGAAGAAGCTTTCGCCGCATAACCGTCATATTCATCATACACATCCGTATCTTTGGATATACTGAAATCCTGTGCTTTCCAGCTGCGGGGGAACACCGTACTTAAACCGGAAATACGCCAGTCGGCGGAAAAGCCCGAATTGTCGAGTGTACGATTTTTTGGCAGCCATCCCCCCGCAAAGCTGGGAGCAGACCATGTTGACTGTACGGCGAAACTGTTGTCCGCAGCAAGCGGTACGATACAAAGGCTTTTACCCCCTTGTATGGAAACAGAACCTTCTATCGCAAAACCGGAACGCACAATATCTTCCGGTACCATGTAATACACGGCATTGCGGAACGGAGATGCCCCGGTAGGAGCCGTCAACGCTTCGAGCAGCGGTTTACCGTTCCCGTAAAGCGCAGGATAGGCAGTTAATGTCTTTTTATCTTTTATTCCAAGGATAAGTACCGCATCTTTATAGCGGATGTTTTTTTCCGCGATATTGAATTGGCGGAATTGAAAACCTGAGAATGAGGCGGTTACTGCAAGATCGCCGTTAAAAACAGGGACGGTAAATATCCCCCGCGAAAGTCGATAAGGATTAATCTGCGTTACCAGATTATATGTTTCCGGAACCGTGAGAATATAATCTGTTTTTTTTCCCTTTTGAACAACCTTTCCGGAAGAATCCGTATATTCGATAAATTCGTCATACGGCACAGCAAGCACGAGTCCCTCAATAACAGGCTCGCCACCGGCCGGTTCCATAATAGACGCTTCGGCAGTCCGCCGGTACCCTTCCCGATCGTTGACAAGTGAACGGATAAACGCGAGAGGGATAAGCAGTATCAGCATCATAATAAAAATAATAACGGGCTTTATCCATGCCGCCTGATGAGAAAATAACGATCTCTTGGGCATAACAGCACTCATCTCTGCTGATTGTTTTACATCCATATCAACCCCGATTTTGCTTAATCTTGTTTGTTATCCGTTTTACTCTGTGCATTCGGATCTGCTGCGTGCAGCATCCGTTCGATAATATCTCTATTATCCAATAAACCGCTCAAAGACTGATTATGATGCAGCCGCGAAATAGCCTGCGCAAATAATCTTGAAACGTCAGTTGAAATATACCATTCCTTCTTGAGCAACTCTTCGTGGTATACTGCATTGGTACCGATGATGCGATAAAAATGTCCTTTTTTATATGCTTCATCAAAAAGCTGAATTGCATCGCCGGTAAAAAACGGCAGACTCACAGCGGCAATAACTTTTTTTGCCCCCTTGCTTTTCAGGAATTCCATTGCCTTTAACAGGGTTCCACCTGTACCGAGCATATCATCGGCAAGGAAAGCGGTTTTACCGTTTACATCACCTAATAAATTGATATTGACAATATTGGATTGCTTTGCATTCTGCGTAACGACGGAATAATCGCGCTCTTTGTAAATCATCGCGAGCGGTTTTTTTAGGCCGCTGGAATAGAATTTATTCCGGTCTACCGCCCCGCTATCCGGAGCAACAATAACAAACTCGGCATTGGGATCGGCAAGGTTTTCAATTTTTATCAGCTCGCGAATAATCTGATAACTTGCGTGGAGATTTTCGATACGGGCAGTATGAAAGGCATTTTCAATCTCGCGGGAATGGATATCCAACGTAATAATTTGGTCAACACCGAGCGTTTCGTAAAAATGCCCCAACATACTGGCAGTTAATCCTTCGCGCCCCTTCTTTTTATGCTGGCGGCTATACGGATACACAGGAACTACAAGCGTAATATGTGCAGCTCCGGCATACCGAACAGCATCGATACTAACCATCATCGACATAAGGTGATCATTCACCGAAAAAACATGCTGATTTTTACCTTCATTCACCCAGAGCGGATAATGATTTTCTACGTCCTGAAAAATAAAGACGTTCTTTCCGCGGATACATTCCAGTATTTCCGTTTTAAATTCGCCGTTCATAAAATAGGTAAAACGGGCATTCACTTTAAATCGAGGAATACGGATTTTTTCAATCTCGTTATTTTCATGTAAACCGGAAGAAATAAGATCGTTATAAAAATTGAGGTCTCGGATAAGGTTTTCTTTTTGTAAATTATACCGTTTTATTAACTTATCTATTTTTCTATTAAATTTTTCTATATAAATATGCTTTAAATGTTGTATTACCGCATCGGCAAAGTGCTCGCCGCCCGGACACGCCAGAATTGCCAAATTCGCAGACCCGGAGTATATCATACCCGCCCCCTCATGTCGGAATAAATTTGAGCAATAGTTTACATATTTTTAAAAAAAATTCAATCGTTTTTTGCAGGGTAAACGCATTAGGGTACACACGGATTTAGCTTTCCGTTAGCCTTTTGAAAATAGCCTGTCCAGAAGTGTACATCCGTGTACACTTCTGGACGCGAGTTTTTGCTGCACAAAAACATCGCTACTGACTAGAACCACGGACATCCCTGTCCGTTCTGAAACTACAAGGCGCGAACAAAAATAAAGCGCAGGCGTATCTTTGATACGTTGAGGATTAATTTATACGCTGCAATGAAAAGGGTATCACCCCTGCCATCGCTTTTGAAAAGAGGCGGTGCAGATGCTAGGAGCGTACAAAAAACACCCACAGGCGTACTTGTTGTACGTCGAGGACTGTTTTTTGTTAAGCGACAACGCAGATGCGCAGCATATTTTCAAAAGGACATCCTAGAAACCGATACCAATACCAAGCTTTATCCCTAGACCGGACAGCGTTGTAAATGCCCGCTTGAAATCCTGCGAGGCAACGGATGCAGCAAGGTTAAACGTAAACCAGCGCGAATCTATAAAAAGACAAAACTCATGCTTCCACATCCGTTCGACATATCGGCTATCCAAATATACCCCGAGCACCTTTGCAAAACGGCTTTCAATTTTAAGCCCTCCGTCTACATAGTACGGATTTGCATTAAGAATCGGAAAAGCAAGGAACGGTGATAAAATCAAGTAATCATTTTGGAACGGCTTAAAATCGGCGCCGATACTTACCTTACACGGGCGCATAATTTTCTTTTCAGCCAAGGTACCGGAAAAGCTCGTCGTTGTAGTTTGGTTGAAAAAGGAAGTACCACCACTCGTAATACCGTCTAAAAGGTTAGTCACAGAACCGTCATAGTTAAATGTCGCCTGCATACCTTTCGTCGTTACGATCGGCATAATCGGTAAGTAGTCGATACCGCCCGTAATCGCAACCCAACCTGTTGGACGGAATACACCGGTTAAACTTAAATCAACACCGCCGTTTTTTAAAACCTCAAGTATAGAAAAATTTCTATTGGCTAAATAATCCGGTAGATACCCATAAATATTTGCAGTACCTTGAGCTTTCAGTGTAATACCATCAACCACACCGCCTGTCATATGCGGAGACAGACTATATGTTCCGCTGGGATTTTCCATATATGCGACAGGTGCAAAATATGCAACCCGTGCTGAAAAACCGTAAGTTGGATTATTAAACTGATACATTAGTCCGGCATCAGCGAACACATTGATCTTTGCATTCAAAGTACCATTAATTGTCTGACCGGTTGCAATCGCCGGGTTGCCGTTAGCCGCAAGATCAAGCAAACTCTTCGGCAAATTTCCCCATACGTCCCCATTAGCAGTAATAGAAAACTTTACCGTATGTTTTTCCAATACGGTAAACCGGAAAAATGTGTCAACATCTAAAAGCGCACCTACATGTATGCCCGATTTCATCGTATCGTTTGAAAGTTGATTAAGGTCGATAACCAATTCAGGCCGAAAAAAATCCAACACAGAAACCATATTATTGGCAGCGGTAGCCGAAACAACAAATCCCGTATGCAGAGAGAACGGACGAACCTTCTTAGTCTGCCGTGCCGGTTCATTCATTTCAACCGACTGTACTACATCTTTCTGCTCTTGAGCTTTATTGTTCTGTTCTGGAGCAATTCCGGTGCCGGAAGATTCGTCTTTAGCATTTGCGTTTGGAGCCGGCGAAGCCGGGGATTCAGTCACTCCGGCATCCGTATGAGCGGCAGGCGCGGCAGAAACGTTTTCGGCAGCCGCAGGCAGTGCGGTACCGCCGTCATCAGCAGCAGAAACGGCAGCAGCAGCTTCGCTTTCGGGTAGAGCAGCCGCATTTTCTTGGGGAGATTCTGCCGCTATCTCATCGGTTTTAAGGCTGCCGGCTGGGGCTGCCTGTTCGGTTACTACTTCAGAATCGGTACTCGTACCTACCGCATCCTGTCCAAACGCTGTAACAAAACCTAGGACGATATATAATACAATAAACCATTTTTTTTTCATTTTACTTTCCTCGGGATATTCCGGTAATTAGTTCACTTTCATCGAATAATCGATACCCGTTTCGGCTGAAACAGAAAGTGATGCTCCCAGTTTAAAATCACGCTTCAACGAATATGAGCCTTGCGGTAGTTCCAACACCAAGTCCGGTACGACGGGATATTTTTCGAGAAGTTTTTTCAATTCTAAAGAAGTGAGCGTTACCGTCGACTCTCCTGCAGCCGCTGCTATTTCTTTTTTAATGGGTTTGTTAGATTCACCCTTAATAGCATTGCCGGAACCGTCTTTGAATCGCAATATACATTTAGGCACAGGACCGCTCAAATCATTTTTTAAGTTAATACGTACCTGAATTGACCGTAATGAATCTAAAATCTGAAACTGATCATCAAGGCCGAAAGGTTTATCATGAGCACTGCGCCTGCCGAATAAATCGGCGCCGGACATATTTATACCGAACATATCCATCAATGAAGGTGTTTGTTCCGACCCTACTTTAAAGCCTACCGGCACATCCAAAACAAGATCGATACTTACCTTTGGCTTTTTATCTTTGAGATTATTATAATCCGCACGCTTAATCGTAATTTCGTTCATAGAAAGATTATAGGAAAGCCCTAAATCCTTCGGATATGTATTCACAATCTCTATTAAAGAGGTATCCCCGCCTGAAGCGCCTTTTTTTATCTCAAGCGTTGCAGGAGGAAGATCCTTATCAAACGGAACATTATTATCCGTTGGGAATGTCCCTGACGGCAAGACTTTTAATGTAGTAAGAGGTGTATTTACCAAATTCTTTGTTTCAAGCGAATCATCTGGTTTATGATACTTAGCCGTTATTTTAACAGTTACAGCCGTACTAGCAGGCAGCTGTAAATCGGATCCTGCATAAAAATACACAGGGATTTCTTCCAGTTGTATACCTGCTTTTTTCAACTTTGAAGTGAGCTGAGATAAGTCCTGATAGCCTGACTCGGGGAAAGACCCCGTCTGGTTAGTTTTTGCCTTTAAAAGAATTTCTTCCCAATCGGGATTAAACTGAATAGAACCGGATAATGTTATATCCTTGCCTGTCTCTATGTTCTTCAAGGTAAAGGTAGTACCATTAGGATTCGGTAAAATCACCTGCATTTTTAAATCAAACTTAGTAATATTCTGCTCACTAGGAGGAAGCGGAGAATTATCAATATTTAAATTAAAATTACTTCCGCCGTGATAGACTTGTTCACTCTCATTGGGCTGAAATCCCGCTTGATATTTCGAGATAAATGTTTTTTCCTGTTCTGCCATTTTAAAACTAGTTGAAGAAAGCCTTATTTTTATATCATTTTCTGCTGGTAAACCGTTATCAAGCTTAATTTTTGCAGATACTGTCTTAAACTTTATCTTTTTAACCCAGTCTTTCATATCTTGCGGAACATCCTGTTCCCTATTAACTGTAAGACCGGAAGGATTTTGCAGTGTAATTTCTTTAAACTTTTTAATATCAAGCGCTAAGGTAATAGGCAGACTGTCCTGTTTCGTATATGTTGCATTATTCAGCTTTACTTTGAATGCAGGAGTACAGCTCAATGTCGACTGATTATTCAACTTTTGATTTTCCAGAGAAATGGTATTTCCTAACGGTCGGTAGTCCGAAGGATCAATAGAAAAGCCGTCTGCCCCGCTTTGTACTACCTTCATTTTTTCTTCTATCGTAATGCCTGACCACTCGTTCGGCATTTGCGCGGTAAACTTCATTGAACCTTCGGCAATCGTTGCCTTTTCAAATTCAGCAGGTAAGGATAGAGGAATGGTTTGAGCTGCCAAAGAAACATCAATATCAGTAGCAGTTACACCCGTCACTTTTTTTATGACACCTTCCAACTTGGTACCCAGAGAAATATTACCAGAACCGCTTATAACCTTCACCGTCAGTTGTAAAGTCAGGCTATTGTTTAGAGTAACATCGTTCAAAGGAAATGTAACACTTTTCTTGTCGGAAGATGGAGTTCCAGGAACGGTCTTTCCATTGCTTTTCATTGTTGCCGCAGTGATCTCATAATTCACAGCCGAAGGGCATGATGATAAGGTGAGCGTTGCGCTGTTTTCAAAAGAAATCGTCTCAAAGCCTAGCAAGCTAACATTTGTATCTGGAAGAGGATATTCAATATCCGACGGTGTACCTGTCGGGATAGGAACGGAGATTGGATCGCCGGTATTAAACTTAGCAAGCAATTTTTCATTGATACCAGACACATCTATAGTAACATCTTTCTTTTGCTGTAAATTGGGAACAGAAATCTTCTTCTCAAAATTTTGAGAAAGTGCGGCATTGTCTCCCGAGCCGCCGTTTCCCAGCGGATCCCCATTGAAATACTTGCTTATATCAAGCTCTAAGGTTTGGAGCGGATAATGCACTAAATAGCGGAGTTTATCATCCCCTCCGGAAGGCTGATACCGGTACAGACGAATGTTTTTATTGTTCTCTTGCAACGTTTCTTCAAGTTTTGTGAATACTTCAGCTTCAGTAATACTTTTTTCGCCCAGCGGCAAATGAACCTTAGGCCTCGCTTTTATTCTAACGCTTGAAAAAGGCTGTAAACCACAGGCAGCGGTAAAAGCCAAAGCAATAAGTATACTAATACACATAGGATATTTGCTATATTTATGATAAGACATCTTTTCCCCCTTACTTTACAGGCAGGATGCTGCCAAAAATCATGACGGTTTAGAACGATGGTGCTATTTAATAGTTTATAGAATATACCATGTTATCTATGCAAAAACAAGAAGTAGCTTTGATATAAAAAAAGGGAGCCGGTAAAAAAGCGGCTCCCTTTTCTGGCTTAGAGGCTATCCAAAAACTTCAATTTTCGGACAGTTTCCTTAGATTTAGATGTTTAATTATTCGTCTTTACCTTTTCTTCCGTAACATAGCTTTTTTCAAAGCCTTCAATTTTTTTGATGCTATTCAGCCAATACTTTGCTTCGGTGTTATTGGTAAAGGGGCCAACTCTTACACGATGCGTTAATCCGGAAGAGGTCTCTTTGGTAAAAATCTCTACCTTCATGTGCTGCGCAGCAAGTTTATCCCGTGCACGTTCGGCGTTAATCCTGCTTGCAAGCGAAGCGGTCTGAACCCAATAGAGGGTTTGAACCTGCGGCGCAGCAGGCTTAGCCGGCGTTTTTGCCTTAGGTTTAACGGTAACCGAAGCGCTTGCTTGCGCGGGCTTTTTTTCTACTGCCGGTTTCGGTGGAGTTTGCACCACGGCAGCTGTCTGCGGCTGGACGGGGGCTTCTTCTTTTTTTGCAGCGGCGGGTTGTTCTTCCCGCTGTTCCGGCGCAGTATCTATACCGATTTGTGCCGCCAAATCTTTCGGCAATCCGGAGACATCGGCATCACCGGCCTGTACGGTTAAATCGGAAACGTCAATCCCGTTTGTTTGGCCGTTCTGTCCATCGGTCGAAATGATATTCAAATTATTCAAATTGATAATATTTCCGGCAGCAGCGGGTGCATTTCTATCCAGCCCGGAAACCCTATCGGGATTGCGTGCCCATGCATCGGGATCCACATTGAGCAAAGTTTCCGATGTTTCATAAGGAATCGTTTCCCCGCCGGCCTGTGCTGTTGCGCTGTTCCGTGACGGTGAATATAAAAATAGTGCAATACCAAAAATAATCAATACGAATAAGCTTACCGAAAGGATAACCCATAAAATTTTCTTTTGTTCCATAGCTGTCCTCAAAAACCCTTTTCGCGCAGTACGCGCTCGATCTTTTTCCGTAAAGACTGCACGGAACGAGCGTTTACTACGCTTACAATATCGGCATTTTGCAAAAGGTATTGAGCAAAGAAATCTTTTTGCTGTAAAAAACGGGCAATCAACCGGCAGAGCGGAATATTATCCCGTTTTTTGCCCCGGATAAGCCTGATAACAAACGGAGCCTTAATATACAGAATAAACGAGCACTCCGGCGTTAGGGAGGTTTTATGTAGTGTCGGTGCGTTAAGGACAACCGGCCGATTCGGCTGTTCGGTTACCGCTGTGTTAATAAGGCTTCGGATACGCGCTTCAATTTTCGGAAGAATAAAAGCCTCATGTTCCGCTAATAAAGCAGAATCCGAGAAAAGCAGAACGCTCAACGCCTTTCTATCCAATGCCCCATCCTGCGCCCGTAACCGTAGCCCCTGTTTTTCGGCATAAGGAGAAAACAGTGATATCACCGCATCGCTTTGTTCTTGCAGAACCGTATGTGCAACCTTATCGGCATCGATAACAGCATAGCCTTTTTCTTCAAGGAAATCGGCAACCATGTTTTTCCCCGCACAGGACTGCCCAACCAGCCCGATTAGGTTAGGTGTTTTTTTTGTCATCATTCGTTCCTATAAATTTGACAACCGGCTAAAAAAAATCCGCAAACAGCGGCGCCGCCTGCGGATTTCTCAAGCTGCCGGGAAAAGCTCAAAAGCCGCTCGCTTTTTCGCCATCCTCAACAGAAACTGCATTTCAAGGCCTCTAAAAACCGTAGTTTTTAGAGGCCGCTGTTGACGTATTACTTAATCAGAATAAATTCAACGCGGCGGTTTTTCCACCAGTTATCCCGATCCGAAAACGATGCAACCGGTTTTGTACCACCGATACCGACTGACGACAATCTGCCCCGCGCCACACCTTTTTCTATCAGGAATCTACGGACGGCATCGGCGCGCGCACCTGAAAGCGGGATAAGATCTTCTCTTTCTTCCCGTTCGGTTCCGCTCGTATTATTTGCATGCCCTTCAATCTGTACCTTATATTCGGGGAATTTATTCAAAATTTCCGCGATACGGGTTAATACCTTAACATTCCGATCAACGACATTTTGCTCAAGCTCATTAAAATCGGCGCCATTTTTTCTAAAGATAATAGAAGGAACTGCAATCTTTAATTTATCGCCATCGCGGATAACCAACACATCAATCGGAATATAGCCTTTTATAACGGAGGTTAGTCCGACTTCATCGGTTACGGCAAAGGTATACGGGTAGTCGGTAGCTGATTGTACGGTTTCACCTCGTAACGAACGGCCGTCCCAGATAATTTGCTCGGTTATCTTATTCTTTCCGCCGGTACTCCAGAACAGCTTATTGCCGGTATCTTCCGGTTCGCGGATTTCAAATGACCACTGTTTTAACGGCGTATCCGACTTTGCAGACAAGTTAATAAAAAGCTCATCTTCGTTACCGTCATTGTCCGGACTGAAATACTTGGGCGCCATGGTAACCCCAAGCTCTGGGGCTTTTGTCGAAGAAACAAACGGAGCGGTGCTGACTACCAGCTCATCGCCTTTCGTATACCGGAGAGAAAGCTCTGCAACAAAGGTACCGGATGTAACCCTGCCTGCGTCGGATTTACCGTCCCATTGAATGGAAGAAGTAAGCGCATCGCCCTTTTCCGATGACCACGTCTTTACCGGTATGGAGGTGCTGTTATCCGCCGGTTTTACTACAACCGACCATGAAGCAAGCCCGTCTTTCAACGTTGTATGAAGGGTTAAATTCTGGGTATCCTTTACTCCGTCACCATTGGGTGAGAATGCAGGTAATTCCGCAGTGATATAGGCCTTCGGAACACGCGAGTCAACCACGATATTGTCAAGCGACTTGATTGTTCTGTTACCGGCAGGGTCTTGTGCAAAAATAGTATAGCGGTACGTCCCATCGGGAACTTTATTTCCCGAAGCATCGGTTCCATCCCACACAAAATCGGCTGCCGCCCCTTCCCAGGTAAAGTTCCGCACTTCCCTATCTCCGGAAGCGGTCAAACTGCCTGTCCAAAGATTTTCTGCAGAAGCTTTTTGTGTTATGGGTAAATTCGGGCGTTTTGCCGCGCTATCAGTCGAGAACGCCAAATAAGGCGCAGAAATCTCCACTTCAGGATGCTTTGTATCGAGGATAATTTCAGGGATCGCCGATTTAGTCGTCTGTCCGTTCGTAAGCGTCACATCGATAGCAGCGGAGTACGAACCGTCTGCACAAAGCCGGCCTTTTGCATCTCCTGCATCTGCGATACCATCCCAGCTGATTGAAGCAGGCGGCATTCCATTTCCTGAAAGTGTTTTTACGGCAACGCCTGTTTTATCGTAAATGCCGAAGATATAGGAAGCGGCAGCGGTATTCGATCTCAGTTTAGGTGAAAATACGATGGTATCCTGCACGCCGTCTTTGTTGGGAGAAAATGCCAGCATATTTGCAGACAAAATGATATTGGCTTTTTCGGTATTCAGCTCAACCGGAACGGGTACCGAATATCCGGTATTACCGGCATCGTTTTTACCTACTAGGCGATAGGCGTATTTTCCGTCCGCAAGTAAAGCGCCGGTGTTATTCCGTCCGTCCCACGCAAAATTCGCAGCATTATCTTTTGTAATCGCAAAGCTGCGTACCGGCTTACCGGTCATATTTCCCGCACCGTCAAGGGCATAAATTTCGGCAGTCCAAGAATCGCCTGGATTCAGTTGCTGAGTAAAGGTAACCGTATCAAGCTTTCCGTCTCCGTCCGGCGAGAAAATATCAGTCGAAGCTTTTACCGTTGCCTTAGGGGCGGTAACATTAAGGGTAAAAACCGGAGAGGTTTCAGCCGGTGCATATCCGTTTATATAACGGGCGGAAAGCTTTGCTTTGTAATCACCTTCCGGTAATACTTTTCCGTTTTTATCCTTCCCGTCAAAGATGATTGCCCCGATACGGCTATCGGTTATCGTGTGTACTGTTGCGCCTTTTGCATTTTGTATATCGATTTTCCATTCCTGCAAGCCGGTCTGTACCGGAATTGTAGGCGACAGTGTAATAGTATCCTTCACGCCGTCCCCATTCGGAGAAAAGGCATTGGTACTAATCGAAATACCGACCGAAGGCTTAATAGTGTCTACAATAATATTGGGAACCGATTGCGATGCGCTGTTTCCTGCACGGTCGGTAGCGGCAATTTTATAGGTGTAAATGCCGTCAGGGACAAATTCCCCTGCATTGTTCTTGCCATCCCAAACAAAGTCGGAGGGAGCAGCTTTTACGGTCTCAGCAGTACGTACAACACGGTTATCGGTGTCGGTAAAGGTTGCCGTCCATTTATCTTCAACGGAACCGCTCTGTTTGATAAGGAACGTATCCTTGTTTCCATCCCCGTCGGGACTGAAAATCAATGCATTTTGACCGGTTGGAGGTGTAACGCTAATCACCGGAGGCGTATTATCGACCACTACGGCGTACCGTTCGCTCTTCGCCGTGTTATTGTTATCGTCCGCGGCGGTAATAGTAAAATAGTAGGTTCCGTCGGGTGCTACCGAACCGGAATCAAGCATACCATCCCAGCGCAGCGTCTCCGGCAGTTCAACTCCGGATTTTGCTTTTGTTAAAAGTTTCCAAAAAGATTTTCCACTCAACTGAGGACGTGCTTCTTTGTTCGTGATTGTACGGACACGTTCCCCTTTTTCGTTCTCAAACGCACACTCCCATGACATCACATAGCGTTCATCAGTTATGGATAACGGAATTTCGAGTACATCCTGTACGCCGTCACTATTGGGAGAAATATATTTAGTTTCAGGGTAATTAACACTGATAACAGGCGCTGCCGTATCATTTTTACCAACCTTCACATTTACCCCTGCACCGATTGCCCAGATATTATTATAGAAAGGTTTAACGGCAACCTGCGGCGTAATGTCGCTTTGTTCCCATGCATTTGCTTCATTCGCATTTTTTGATTTAATTTTGATTGAACAAGCCAAAGCAAATGACGGAATATAGGTTTGCCGGTGATTCAGTGTTTCGACAAGATTGAAATTCCAACCGGTTTTAAAGGTAACCATATCGGCAAACTTCATGTGCAATCCGGCATCAAAAACAAGGTTTTGGAATGTCGGAAAAGATAGATCAAAAGCCATACCAAGCTTAAAGTTTTTCACCGAAATAAAGGTGGTCGCAAAACCGACACGGGGAGTAAACATACCGGTAAAACCGCTCGTATTCGTCATTCCCCTCACGCCGCCCCTGTTGGCGTTATACGGTTTACCCATTCCGGTAATCGAAGCGCCGATTTTTGAATCTTTTGCAAATCCGAGATCCCCGAACCGATACAGTACGCCGATGTCAGCCCCGACACCCCAACCGGTACCGAAAATGCCGTATAAACCGACACCGAGTGCCAAGTTATCGGTTAAATCTTTTGAATACGCAAGCCGTATTGAACCGGCGGTACCCCATGGCAGCGACTCAAACGATGAATTTAAAAGATGCACATCGGTTGAGATAACACCCCACCGGGCAGGATATAAGAAATCGATGTTTGCCAAATGTCCTTTCAATCCGAAGTCGTTTGGGGTACTTTTGTTAAACCCGATAACGGCGGCATAGGAAAGGTCGAAAATAATCCGCTGCTCGTACGCAGAAAGGGCAGGGTTGGTTGCCAATTCAGCAGGATTCCCATCCCCGAACGGCCCGCCGGTAGCACTTGCCTGACCGCCCAATAAGTCGGGAGAAAAGAACGTATTGGCAGATTCCCCTCCGATGGGCGGGTTATAAGCAAATAAGAATGTACATGCGCTGAATAATGCGCATAAAGTGAATACAATTCGTTTCACAAAATCCTCCTCAATAGGATACCTTCAAAAGCCTCAACTGTTAGAGATATCCGCATATTGCTTTGTAATAATGACCTATTTTAGAACGGAAAACGGATTAATCAATCTCCCGTTTTTATAAATAGACAAATGTAAATGTGGGCCGGTAGAATATCCGGTATTACCGACCGCACCCACGACCGCGCCTTGCGTGACATACTGCCCCCGCTTGACATAAATCGCCGATAAATGACCGTAAAGGGACTGATAACCCCGATCATGAGTAATAATGATATAATTCCCAAAAACACGGTTAAATCCTGTTTCGGCAATTTTTCCGTCGAGCGTTGCCTTAACGGGCGTCCCTGTCGGCGCAGCCAAATCAACACCTGAATGAAAACTTCGTACCCCCGTAAAAGGATCGCTCCGGTACCCGAATGGTGAGGTAAGTCTACCGTGTATCGGATAGATAAATAATTCACCGAGAGCCTTCCGCAGCTCAAAAGACGAAAGCGATGCGCCGGGGATAAAAAGCTTTTGTCCGACGGCCAGCGTTTCGTGCGTTAAATCGTTTGCATCAAGCAAAGCCGTAACGGGTACATTATGAGCCGCCGCGATACCCGCAAGGGTCTCGTTCTTTTTAACCGTATACAAAAGGCCGTCTGCCGATGGTATACGCAGTACCTGCCCCGCACTGATGCGGCGCGCATTATCGATATTATTAACCGATAACAACGTCCCGAAATTCCGCAATCCTGCCCGGGAAGCAATACCGCTGATAGTATCCCCCTTTCTAACGGTGTAATCTTTAAATGTTACCGTCGAAACATACCCTTCCGCAGCAGTTACTGCCTCTTGATCGATAAAGTTTTCCGCTTCGGGGAAAATATATGAATGCAGTGCCCGTCCGGATAAAGGCTCCTCGTTAAAGGTCATTTTCCGTATGGAATAAGAACCTGCACCGGTACGCAGCAACGGCAGTGCCAATAATGCATAGAGGATACTGAAACCCAGTAAAAAAGGCAAAGGGTTCAACCGCATCAGCGGCACAGTACGATTAACAGCCGCCGACGGCTTGGTATGGGTATACGCCGAACGAACATCATCAAAGCCGGAAAAAAAACGCATATCGGCTGCGACAGCCGCTTGCCGCGCCTGTCCGCCCGTATATCCGCTTTTATGTGTTATCTGAGCCGAAAACGGCATGGAATCACTTTGAAATATGTCCATATCGGACGCATGATACGTTATTATATCCATAGTTACACTATCGGCAAAAAACCGTAAGACCAAAGACCTAGTCGATCTTGAACTTATTTACTGCATTTGACAAATTTTCAACTAAACCCTTTCCCTGCTGTGCAACCGTATTAACTTCCTGCACCGAACGGTTTATCTCTATCGCACCGCTCGCCATTTCATTCATATTGTCAGTAATAAACCGTGTGAAGTTATCCAATTTATGCATCTCTTCGGCGACCTGCTCCCCTCCTTTGAGCATCTCCACAGAACCGTTTCTAACCTCTGCAGTAACTGCATTGATATCCTTAATCGCCGATAGAACTTCCCTACTGCCATTTTCCTGCTCTTGCATTGCATCCATAAGAGCCGCGCTCATCGTATTAACTTGTTTGGAAAGATCAAAAATAATACTAAACTTATCTTCAACGCTCTTTGAAGACCCCGTTAAGCTTTCGATTTCGATACTAAGGGCTTTCAGCGTTGTCGTAATATTTTTACCCTGAGCCGAGGATTCCTCTGCGAGTTTTCTAATTTCGTCTGCAACAACCGCGAATCCCTTACCTGACTCTCCGGCATGTGCCGCTTCAATGGCAGCGTTCATTGCAAGAAGGTTGGTCTGGCTGGCAATATTTTGTATAACATTACTTGCATCGATAAGCCCACCGGAAGCCTCCGCGATTTTCTGTGTTACCTTATTCGAACTTACAATAGTACTCTTGCCGTCGGCTGTCGCAGAGGAAAGCCGTTTAATCACATCATCCGTCTTTTCGAGGGTTTGAGTAATCGACACGATATTTGCCGCCATCTGCTCTATAGAAGATGAAGACTGAGCCACACTTCCGGACTGTATTTCAATACTGGAGTTCAGCTGTTTAATAGTTCGGACAATTTCTTCGACAGTAGCGGCCGTTTCACTCACGTTCGCAGCCTGTGATAGTATTTGCTGCTGTATTCCTTCAATATTTGCACTGATTTCATGAACGGAATTGGCGCTCTCCGTTGTATTCATTGACAGCACGCCGATAGCTTCGCCCATTGTCTGCGTATTCGTCTTTACTCCCCTGAGAAGTTCAACGGTATTGGCATAAAAACTATTCAACCGTGTAACAAGCAAACCGAATATATCACGGCGGTTCATTTCAAGCGGCTCGGTAATAAAGTTCCCTACCGCAAGTTTATCCGTAAATCGGAGAATAGACTCTATTTCGTCATTCACGCCCTTATAGAGCGTAAGATTAATAAAAATAGCTCCTCCAACCGTCACGATCAATAAAGGGAGCATAGCATACGTTAATGTAAAAGCAACATCCCTGCCGTTATAAAGTGTTGCGACAAAAGGAGCCACACAAAGAAAGGAAATCCCTATAAAAAGAGCAAAGCCTACCGCCGCACCGCGCTGTGTATATGACAGGCTAATATGTTTTTTTTCAAGCACCAAAAAATTTGTATATCGTTCGATCCGCTGCAGCCAAACAACATAGAAGAACAGAGACACAAAAAACATACACCCGATGGCTGCTAACACGGTTGCAACAAACATTGCCCAATTCCTCTCCCCTATTAACCAAAGGGCTAGTACCGGTACAACACTTGAAAGAAAGAACGGCACAAAAACACTTACCAGTGAGTATACGGCTAAGGCTTTATTTGCCCTATCAAGACCGTTATCTTCCGAACGCCAGTTTTGAATAATCGGCATACAATTTCGATATAACAGTACCGGAACCGATAGGGTTGCGCAGAGTCCTAATAACGCTGCAGGATTCATAAACATACGCAGCAGCACGGCATCCGGTAGTATTTTTGTAAACCATGCATACAAGAATGTTAAGCCGAAAACGCCGTTAAAAATTAAAAAGTTGAATACAAAAAGCGATTTTGGCGCTTTAGAAACTGAATGCTCCATGAATTGAGCCTCCTGTTAATAGAGTTATTTGTCGTAACCATCTAAAGGACATCTCTAAAAAACTGAGGGTTTTAGAGGTTCCCTAAAATCAAATCTTCAACCGAACTTAAATGAACTTTACTTTAAAAAATACTATTTGAATTACAGGAGGGCGCGGAAGCGCCGAGAAAAGTATGATAACCGGCTTGGTGATGTCTCAAAAGTTGGTTGCTTTTTAGACATCACCATCAGCGTGGCTGATAGCGGGTTTTAAATTAAGCCTTTATATAGTAATAACTTAATCTTAAACATCGCATCTAAATTGATAGACATATTCAGCGATACCGCTTTTGTTTCTACCAATTTTTTAAGCAATCTGTTTTGCTGCCTTGCCCTTTCCGCCAAGCAGTCCGAACAATAACGCACCGATAACGGCCGGAATCAGCCATGCAACACCGATGCTCGAAAGAGGGAGTTTTTGCAGCAGCGCAGCCAAGCCGCCGAATGACACAGGCTGTGCGCCGAAAAGCCCGAGAAAATCGTTGACAATACCTTCGGTCGAGGCAAATGCCTGCAAGCAGCTCACTAAAAGCGTACCAATGGTTCCCCCTACATAGTAGTACCGGTTGGGGATATAGTCATCTAAAAGGTTCATAACGGTTAATAAGATACAAACCGGATACAAGGCTTCCAAAAGCGGAACCGAATACCGGATGATATTTTCTACCCCATAGTTGGCAAGCCAGCAGCTGAATACCGATACGACAATAACGATTGCTTCATAAGAAACCTTATTATTGAACAATTTCTTAAAGAAATGCCCAGCGGTTGCCGTTAAACCGATTGCAGTCGTAATACAAGCAAACGCAATCGAAAGCGACAAAATCACCGTTCCGACATTTCCCCATAAACTTGCACAGATATTGATCAACAAAGCCGTACGGCTGATGTTTTTAGGAAACACCTGCGAAGCAGAGGCGCCTGCATGCAGTAACCCGCCGTACACCAGCAGCAATCCTGCCGCAGCAATTAATCCGGCAGAAAGGTTGATCTTTAACAGCGATTTCCGATCGGAATATCCGCGTTCCTTAATATTATTGATAATGATTGTCGCAAACAACATGGCTGCCAGCGCATCCATCGTCTGATATCCTTCCAAAAAGCCTTTTAAAAAAAAGTTCTGCGGAGGAGGATTCTCAAGCGGCCCGAGCGGAACAATAAAAGCGCGGATAACGATAGCGGCAAGCACGATAATCAGTACCGGTGTTAAATACTTGCCGATAGTATCGATTACTTTCGAGGGTTTAATCGAAAAGATCAATACAATGGTAAAGAATATAATCGAACTGACGACAGGGCTTATCGATGTACTAAAGGGAAGTACGCCAATTTCATACGTGGTTGCGGCTGTGCGCGGCAGCGCTAATAGCGGCCCGATACCCAGCATAATAACGGTACCGAACACATTAGCAAAAATAGGATGAACCTTGCCGGCAAAGTGCTGCACATCGCCGCCCGCTTTCCCCATTGCAAAAATACCTAAAATAGGAATACAAATACCGGTAATAGAGAATGCGATAAACGTAATAAACCATTTACTGCCGGTCATAAAACCGAGCAGCGGCGGAAAGATAAGATTTCCTGCGCCGAAAAACATTGCAAAGAGTGCAAAGCCGACAATGATACAATCTCGAAGGCCTTTCTTCATAGCGAGTCTCCTAATATATAATTTACGCTAATCCGTCGATATAACCGTTTACAAGGTCTATGCGAAGCGCCTGAGGTTCTTTCGGCAGCCCCGGCATCCGCATCATGTCGCCCATAACCGCAACGATCATCTCGGCGCCATTGTTCACGATAATTTCGCGGACAGTCATATCAAACTGTTCCGGAACGCCGAGTTTTTTTGGGTCGTCGGAAAAAGAATACTGAGTTTTTGCGATACATACCGGATAGGAGTCTACTCCCCACGTACTGATACGCTTCAGCATTTTTTCCGCATCGGCATGATAGGTAACGGTTTTTGCGCCGTACACCTGTTTGCATATTTTCTCAATTTTTGTCTTAATGCTGTCACTATCCTGATAGGTAAACACAAGCGGCTTTGACGGTTCGGCTTCAATCAAACCGGAAACGGTACGGGCAAAATCCGTTGCGCCAGCCCCTCCGTCGGAAAAAGCGCTGTTTAGGGCAAACGGCACACCGGTATTCCGGCAATAGGCGCGGAGACACTCGATTTCTTCATCCGTATCGTAGCTGTATTTATTCAACACCACCAATACCGTCTGCCCGAATGTACGCATGTTTTCAACATGCTTATCCATATTTTTAAACCCGCGGACAAGCGCCTCTTTATTGGGCTTTGACAGCTCCGCTTCAGGAACACCGCCATGCAATTTAAGCCCGCCGGTGGTAACGACAAGCACGGTTAAGGCAGGTGCAAGCCCCGCCTTGCGGCATTTAATGTCAAAGAATTTTTCAGCGCCTAAATCGGCTCCGAATCCCGCTTCGGTAATAACATAATCGCCGTAGGTAAGGGCTGTTTTAGTCGCAATAATGGAATTGCACCCGTGCGCAATATTTGCAAACGGGCCGCCGTGTACAAATGCAGGGGTATTTTCGGTGGTTTGTACCAAATTCGGATTAATCGCATTTTTAAGCAGTACGGTAATGGCTCCGGCGACGCCGAGGTCTTTAACCGTAAACGGCGTATTGTCCGGCCGGTAGCCGAGGATAATCTTTTCTATGCGGCGGCGTAAATCGTCGATATCGGAAGAGAGGCACAAAATCGCCATAATTTCCGAAGCGGCGGTTATATCAAATCCCGATTCTGCAGGTACACCGTTCCCTTCGCCGAGTCCGGTAACAATTGAACGGAGTGCGCGGTCATTAACATCCAGTACCCGTTTCCAAACTACTTTTTTTAAACCCTGCGGTGTATTCTGCGTCCTAAACACATAGTTATCCAGCAGCGCGCTGATCATATTGTGTGCTGAGGTAACGGCGTGGAAGTCGCCGGTAAAATGTAAATTGATTTCTTCCATAGGGAGCACTTGTGCATAACCGCCGCCCGCAGCCCCGCCTTTCATTCCGAAACAAGGGCCGAGCGAAGGCTCGCGCAGTGCTAACACCGCATTTTTCCCTATTTTCTGTAAGCCGAGTGCTAAACCGATGGAAACCGTCGTCTTCCCGATTCCCGCCTTGGTCGGCGTCATGGAAGTAACAAGGATGAGTTTATGCTCTTCTACGCAGGACGGAACAATAGATGTATACGGAATTTTTGCCGTATAAAACCCGTAGGGGATTACTGAGGATGCATCTATATGAAGTTCCTCTGCGATTTTTTGTATCGGTTTAAGCGAAGTCTCGCGTGCGATCTGAATATCGGTTTTCATGCGGGCGAGTTTACTATAATCATATAAAAAAAACAAGGTAACGTCCTTTTGAAATATACGGTACATCTACTGCGTCGCACGGTAAAAAAGTGTCCTCAACGTATCAAAGATACGCCTGCGGTACTTTTTTACCTAGCTCCTTGTATCTGTACCGTCTATTTCAAAAGGCTGACGGAAAAGGCATTTCAGAACGGACAGGGTTGTCCGGGGTTATAAGCAGCAGCGGGGATGTCGAAAAAGTAACCAACTTTTGAGACATCCCCGTAGCCAAAGGATGAACACGGATGTTCATTCTTTGGCGATTCTCCGCTATTTTTTGGGTGAAAACTTCTTTTTCAGCATAGCTTCAACGATGGGCGGCACCATCGTCGATACATCACCACCGAATGCCGCCAGCTCCTTAATTGAACTGGAACGCAGTACAAAAAATTTAGGATCAGGAACTAAGAATAACGTCTCAATCTGCGGGTTCAAACTCTTGTTCATCATCGCCAAATCAAATTCATATAAAAAATCATTATCATTCCGGACACCGCGGATAAGCACATCCGCTTTAATTTTTTTTGCATAATCAACGATCAGTGAATCCCATAGATGTACCGAAACATTATTCCAGCGGGAAACCAGTTGTTGTATGACCTCCAGCCGTTCCTCGCCGGAAAAACAATAACTCTTGTTTTTATTTACGGCAATGACGACATGGATTTCGGAAAAGAGTTTTTGGGCGCGCTCGATAATATTCAAATGTCCGAAAGTCGGAGGATCAAATGAACCCGCAAAGACAGCTTTTACCATAATGCAGCATATTCCTTTATTCTATTACGATACAAATAGAACACCGCTAAAAGCTCAAAACCGATTTTTAACGGTGACCGATAGTGTCTATTGTATCGCATAAAAGGCTAAACCGCAAATAGTTTTTTTTAGGGAGCCGCGGCATCTTTAGGATTTATGATTGGATATTTTACCTGCATACTCTGATGTGTAGCATTAAGAAACGCGAACGATTAAAGACTGGAAAATAGAAGTTTTGGAAAAGTAAGCCGCAAAGCCCGTAAGCTCTGCGGTGAATTAATTCTTACGAGAAATATTACCGGTTAAACTGCGGTAGCGGGTTATACCGCTCACCATAGTCGTAGGTGTCAAGCTGTTCGTGTTTTTTAAAGAAATTAACAACCAGATAGGTAAAAGGGGTAAAAACTACTTCTATCGTTGTCTTAAAAAGATAATTGGAAAGAGCCATCACCATTAAAACAGAAGATGCGTATAGCCCTGAAAACGCAATCATTACAAAAATGATACTGTCAAGCAGCTCTCCAATCAAGGTGGAGCCGATGGTGCGCATCCACAGGTGTTTGCCGTTGGTAAGTATCTTCATTCTAGAAAGAACGGTAGAATTGCTATACTCGCCGATAAAGTAACCGCAGATACTACCTGCGCTGATACGGGGCATTTGCAGCAAAATATTATTAAAATCGCTTTGCAGATTCCAGCCGCCCTCTGCCGGCAAAATACTCACCAGCCAGACATTGAACGCCATAAAAATGAGAACGACAAAGCCCGTCCAAATGACTTTCCGCGTATCCCGATAGCCGTACACCTCAGTCAGCACATCGCCGAAGATATACGAAAACGGAAAAAGCAGCGTACCGCCGTCAAATACGAAGGGACCGATCTGCACCATTTTTACTGCCAAAATATTCGACAGTACCAATACACCGATAAAGAGTCCGGAAAGAACCGGCAAGAAATTCTTTTTCTTCATGAAGCCTGCGGCTTCATCTGTCAAAATAGTGTCATTCATTATTTTATTATAGCAAAATCGCAAAAACGGTGATATACTAAATATATCGATTAAAAATGTATTATCTGAGGAGGTAATATGAAAACAATACTGGTAACAGGAGCCCTCGGTCAGATCGGCAGTGAATTGGTTATGCATCTGCGCAAGACCTACGGCGGCAGCAATGTAATTGCAAGTGATGTAGTTAAAAAAGACATGCCGGAAGTGCTTGAATCCGGGCCTTTTGAACAATTAAACGTGTTGGAACCGCAGAAAGTTGCCGATGTATGTAAAAAATATAAAGTAGACACCGTTATTCACTTAGCAGCGCTTCTTTCCGCTGTTGCGGAACGCGATCCGCAAATGGCGTTCAATATCAATATCCACGGATTATACAATATGCTGGAAATCGCCCGGGAGAATAAATACCGATTCTTTGTCCCCAGCTCTATCGCAGCCTTTGGGCCGGGAACCCCGAAAGACAAAACGCCTCAGGACACCATTCAGCGCCCGACATCGATGTACGGCGTAACCAAAGTTTCAGGCGAACTGCTATGTGACTACTACCACAAGCGCTTCGGCGTCGATACCCGCGGCGTGCGCTTCCCCGGCCTCATCTCGTATACAACTCCTCCGGGCGGCGGCACTACCGACTATGCCGTTGACATTTATTACGAAGCGCTGAAAAACAAAAAATATGACTGCTTTATTAAAGAAGGCACCTATATGGACATGATGTATATGCCGGACGCCTTAAAAGCGGTTCAGCAGCTTTTGGAAACCGATGAGGCAAGCTTAGTCCACCGCAATGCTTTTAATATCGCTTCCATGAGCTTCACACCGGAAATTATCGCTGCGGAAATTAAAAAGCACATTCCCGAGTTCAAGATGAACTACAAGGTAGATCCCATGCGGCAAGCCATTGCCGATTCATGGCCGAACTCCATCGACGACACTTGTGCACGGAATGAATGGAACTGGAAACCCGAATACACACTGGAAACGATGACCGTCGATATGCTGGAAAAACTGAGTAAGCGGCTCGGCGTTGCGTATCACTCGGCACAAAAATAAAGAAACGTTGCAATGAGCATTAAATTTCATTGAAGAGGAGAAAACGATGAGCAATATTCATGAAATGGCTTTTTTAAAAGAAAAAGTACAGGAATTAAAAGATCAAGGCTTGTATAAGGTGCCGGTAACGCTTGACGGGCCGAACGAAGCAGAATGCGTTATTAATGGAAAGAAAGTTATCAACCTTTCATCAAATAACTATCTGGGCTTTGCAAACCATCCCCGCTTAAAGAAGGCTGCAATCGCAGCTATTGAGACTTACGGAGCGGGAGCCGGTGCTGTCCGCCCCATCATCGGAAACATGAAGATTCACGATGAACTCGAAACTCTGCTTGCTACATTCAAGCGGGAAGAAGCGGTGCTGGCTTTTCAGTCAGGCTTTAACTGCAATGCCGGGGTTATCCAAGCGGTTACCGACAAGGGCGACCTCATCCTATCCGATGAATTAAACCATGCGTCCATTATCGACGGCTCCCGCCTTTCAAAAGCCGATAAGGCAGTGTTTAAGCACTCCGACATGGCGGATTTGGAGCGGGTTTTAAAAGAAAAGCGCCCCAACTACCGCAACATCCTCATCATCACCGATGGCGTATTCTCCATGGACGGCGACATTGCCAAGCTACCGGAAATCGTTGCGCTTGCGGAAAAATACGAGTGCTTAACCTACGTGGATGACGCCCATGCAAGCGGCGTTTTAGGCGAAAGCGGACGAGGCTCCGTTGACCACTTCCACCTGCACGGCAGAGTAGACTTTGCAATCGGCACCCTGTCCAAGGCAATCGGCGTTGTCGGCGGCTATGTTGCCGGTAAGCAGGTTACTATCGACTGGCTGAAAAACCGCGGACGACCCTTCCTGTTCTCCACCGGACTCCCCCCCGCCGCTATCGGCGCATGTATCGAAGCCATCAAAATGCTGATGGAGTCTACCGAATACACCGATCGGCTGTGGAAAAACGCTCGCTACTTTAAAGAAAAGCTCGCCCGCCTCGGCTTTAACACCGGACATAGCGAAACCCCCATTACGCCGGTCATCATCGGGGAAGAAGCGAAGACCCTTGAGTTCTCCAAAAAGCTGTTCGATAACGGCTTATTCATCGGACCGATCGTGTTCCCCACCGTACCCAAAGGCACCGGACGCGTCCGCTGTATGGTAACGGCAGGACACACCACCGAACAGCTCGACCGCGCTATCGCCATCTTCGAAAAAGTCGGAAAAGAAATGGGCATTATCGCGTAAGCTGATCTTAAACGAGAAGAGACGGAAGCTATGATACAGTTCCGGTGATACGGACTGGGCCGTACAGACATTGGCCGATACGGTTCGTATAGCCTTTCGTCTCTTTATCTTTTTACAGATGCCCTATAGTCACAGAAGAATTCATTTTTAAAAGCACCTCATTATTTGAGGCGCAACTTATTTACTCAAAGAGGAACACTCATGGGAAGTTTAGACTTTTTATTAAAGGATTATCAATTTAAAAAATATAAGAATGTATATGCAGGGATGCTGCAAGGGTTTTATACGATTTTTCACGTAAATGCCAATGCGAAGAAATGTATCCTTACCATCGGCGCTTCTAAGGCAGAAAATGGAGAAGATTTGTTCGCCCTTTTGCAATCGCGGCTTTGCGAAATAAAAAAAGTAAAAACGCGTATCGATAACGCAACATTAATCTTTGAATATCCTACGCCGGCATTAGGCAATTATAAGAAAACATTTGATTTGCTGAATGATACCGTTATCCCATTCCTGATAGAGAATAAGTATAAATCCGGCGGATTTATCTATGGTAAAAATGATGGAACGATACGGTTGTTTCAAATAGGACTGCAATACCTGTATCTAACCGAAGCTGAGCGGGCAGAAAAAGAAGCCGATCTTACCGATCAAAAAGAAAAAGACAAAAACACGCAAGAAAATTTTTTACTCGGTACATTGGGCGTTATCGGCG
This sequence comes from Treponema sp. OMZ 857, assembly GCF_024181085.1. Classification (NCBI taxonomy): domain Bacteria; kingdom Pseudomonadati; phylum Spirochaetota; class Spirochaetia; order Treponematales; family Treponemataceae; genus Treponema; species Treponema sp. OMZ 857. Next base: position 172,264 of record NZ_CP051147.1, on the reverse strand, counting down.
TTGCATTAGCGGGAATCATACTGTATGTTATCGTCGGAAAATTAAATCTCTATGTTTGGGCGATTCCTGCTCTGCTCAGCGCAATATCCTATGCTGTATATAAACGACTGGGGAAAAAAACAACCATAAAAGCCATCGTTATGATTTTTATTGTGTTGTGCATCGCGCTCGCAGCGGCAACCGTATTGGAATACGGCTGGCGTATCTACGAGGTAGTACACGAGAACCCCGAGAATGAACTTATTAGTTTCTTTGATGTTTTAAAAGAAACGCCGGAGCTTATATTCACTGAACCGGACATCGCAAAGCTGGTTAGAAGAGATCTATTGATAAACGGCGGAGTCTTAATACTGTCCTCAATTCTTACAATGGTAAGCGCTTACAGGCAAGAAGTACGGTTTATCAAAATAAAAAGATTGGATTAGGTGTAAAAAGTCACTGCATTATGCTGTATCAGTTATCAGAGGAGAGCCGATATGTTCGGATTGCGATTTGTAAAATTTGAACCAAATGAGTATATTCACGTAATTAAAAAAGGACGTGTGGTAAAAAAAGGGCGCGGGCTTTCGTTTTGGTTTTATAAACCTTCGACTTCGATTATTACCGTTCCGCTTGAAACAAAAAACGTGCCGTTCATGTTTGAAGAGCTTTCGAGTGATTATCAAACGCTGACCATACAAGGTGATTTGATCTATAAAATAACCGATACCGAAAAAATTATCGATCAAGTTAATTTCTCCGTCGATCTTAAAAATTATGCGTACCTCTCGGATGATCCTGAAAAATTGAGCCGGATTATTATCAATTTGGTAAATACGATAACCAAAACCGAAGTTTCTAAGCTGCCTTTGCGGGAAGCGATACAATCAATTGATCGAATTGCAGGGGCATTAAAGGAAGCGGTGCAGCACAACGAATATCTGCAAAATTTGGGAATCACAATCACAAATATCAATATTCTTTCAATCTTGCCGAACAAAGAAACAGCGCGGGCATTGGAAGCGGAAACGCGAGAAAATATTCTGCGCGAAGCGGATGATGCGGTGTACAAACGGCGTAATGCAGCGGTAGAGCAGGAGCGGAAAATAAAAGAAAACGAATTGAATACGCAGATCGCAGTTGAAGAAAAACAGCGGCAAATTATGGAAGCGCACATGGAGGGAAAACGGGCGGTTCAAGAAAAGAAGCGGGTTATTTTACAGGAAGATATGGCGTTCAAAATTAAGCAGGAGCAGGAAAATACGAAGCTTATTGAAATTTCCGTTAAGAACAAGAAGACCGAGGCGGATATTAAAGCCTATTCGCTGAACGCCGTTCTGGAGCCGATGTCCAAGATCAATCCCGAAATTATCAAAGCGCTTTCTTCAATCGGTATGGCGCCCGAAAAGCTGATCGCAAATGCGTTTACCGGACTCGCGGAAAACGCCGGTAAAATCGGCGAGCTGAATATCAGTTCGGAACTGTTACAGCAGTTGATGAAAAAATAATGGACAGGCTGATTATTATCCGCCGTCCGACTCGTTTGGATGCGCTCGTCGCGCGGTTTAATACAAAGCAGCAGGCTCAATTTTACATCGAACATCTGAATGCGGATTTTAAGGATTATGAAGCGGAACACGAAACGTACTATGCGGTACTGGATAGGCTGGTAAAAACCGCGCAAGGTATCGGCAACGTACAAGTTATCGACTGGAAATTTTTACCGAATTTTATATTCGGCAAAAATGATACGGTTATCACCGTCGGACAGGACGGTCTTATCGCCAATACTCTGAAATATCTGGAAGCACAAAAACTGATCGGTATTAATCCCGATCCGAGCAGGTGGGACGGAGTCCTATCTCAGTTTTCCGTAGATGAGGCCGGAACGGTTATCAGGCAGGCGTTGAATGATGAAGCAGCCGTAAAGCAGGTTACCAAAGCGAAAGTACAGCTTTCCGATAATCAGGTACTGTATGCCGTCAATGATTTTTTTATCGGTGTTAAAAATCATGCGTCGGCACGGTATGCTATTACGGTTGACGGAGCCGTAGAAAACCAATCTTCAAGCGGCATTATCGTTTCTACGCCGCTCGGACGTTCCGGTTGGATGAAAAGCGTATTGGCAGGTGCTTCGGGAATTACCGGCCGCTTATCAAAACAATCGCTCGCAATTAAAGCGAAGTCCGTCATCGATTGGGGCAAAGAACAGCTCACCTTTGCCGTGCGGGAACCGTTCCCGAGCGTCAATACCGGTACAAAGATTATTTTCGGTTCTATCACCCCCGGTACGGATTTTTGTGTCGAATCGAGGATGGGAGAAAACGGCATCATCTTTTCCGACGGCATTCAAGATGATTATCTGGATTTTAATTATTCGGTTGTCGCGCGTATTTCCATTGCAGATTCCAAAGGTAATATCGTGGTGAAATAGCGAGGCTGTTTCCTTTCGAACCTTAGGAACCACGCATTCCGCCGAGGAAATTTATGGACGCTCCCTATACCCCACATACTCAGCCGCGGGATAGATACATCCCGCGCACGCAATATCGGCGGGACGCCCTGCCTGCACCCATACCGGCTTAAAATAATTTCCGGCAGCCGGTTTGATTTTTTGTATGATGCCGTCGGGACAATAAATGGAAACAGGCACTCGTTTTCCCGGCGAATGAGATGAATGTTCGCCGATAGCTACGGAAGGAAGCAATTCGCACACCCGCGTTAAGAAAGCGATCCGTTCTTCAAGCTCAAAGATAAAACGGGAATAAAAAGCGAGCATTCCAAAGTCATTGCCGGAAAGAACACTTTGCTCAAGCTGCTGCAACAAGCCGCTCAATATTAGAAAGGCAGACTTCGCTTCTTGATAGCGGGCAGCGGAATACTCGCAGCCGTACACCTGTTGCAGCACGGTCTTGAGTGTTGCAGCATCCTTGTATATATGCACAGGTTTTTGCGTACACTGCCGGAACGCGGTTTCGACAGCAGGGCAACAGCAGTCAAGTACATACATCTTGGAAGAATACAGCAGCGGACACTTTTGCGTCGTTAAATATATCATCGTGCTCTTGATTGCATCGCAGGCAGGATAATCACCGTGTTTAAAAATAAAGGCGTCCACTCCGACAATCGGCACCGGCACAAGACCGCAGCCGTAGATGAGCGCCTCGTCGATGACGGGAGACTGAGCTTCCGAATACGCAGAACCGAACACCCCAACGATATTATCATCCGCCTGCATCCGCAGCGTCGCATCTACATACGCCTCCCTACGGAGGTCGGGAGCATAGTCAATTATTTCCTGTAATGAAGCATGCTTAAAATCTAATTCCATACGCCGATCGTTTTATTCCTGTTCAAATTTTTTACGTTTCTAATTAAGTTCCCAGTGTCCGTTATTTCCGGTACCGATATATCGTAGATTCTCTATCTCTTTTATGGTTCTCTGGATAGTTTTTACACTTACGCCGGCACTATCTGCAATAGCTTGTCTTGTAATCTTATTATTTGACCTCACCTTTGCCTTTATAAATTCAATCAACTCTTTCTTACTCTGAGGGACATTGTGAGGGACATTGTGAGGGACATTGTGAGGGACATTGTGAGGGACATTGTGAGGGACATTTTTCTCGCCGACTTTTTCTGTCGCAATCTTCTTGAGTGGAATAATCGTTCTGAATATATCTCCTTCTTCAAAAATAGGATTTTTTCCCGAATACAGCTGTGTATACTTATAGGTGTTACGCATACCGGAACCAAGCTCATCGGCAATTCCAATTTCCCTAAAGACTTTAGATATCGACGGATTTTTAGGAAACGGTTCGAATTTTTGCAAATCCAATGCGCCGATCCCATGCGCTACATTGCTGTTTTCGATAGTAATTTTTTCATCATCGATAATCATTTTGGCAGGGAATCCGCTTGAATAATCCCTGTGAGCTAATGTGTTGGACACTACTTCTCGAAGTATTCTATCTCGTGCATTGACATTAACAATGCCCTCTAAAACAAACAAGTCATTCAAATGCTTTCTGCCAAAGTTGATAAGCCTATCATAACTGTCAATCAGATTGGTAATGACGACATCTCTGTCATCATATCGGTCTTTGTTCTCTACTCTAAATAGTGCATCTGTTTTATGCTGTGATAAAACGGACATAATGGCGTTGTCTTTTCCAAATAATAAAATTGCAGCTAAGGTAATACCTTCTTTATTTGTTTCCGGATCAATTAAAATTAAATTAGCCGTTCTCAGAAGTTCTTCATCATTCATACCCATCCATAAATGATTTTGATTCCTTGCAATAGCCATTCTTCGTGCTTTTTCAATTACCGCTGAGTTTAAACAATCTATTCCCAAATTAGGATAGACCTTATTTACAAAATAGGTGCTTTGTTTCCGCGCATAAAGCTTATATACCAGTTCCGCATTATCGGTAATATTTATATCACCCTCGTAAGATCTATCCCAAATGCGCCCATTGTGCCTACACACCTGACAGCCTTTTGGTACTCTGATATAAATAAGTTTCTTGCCTTCCATATCTATTGAAGCAGGTGTTAAGTATAAAGGCGGATATATTTTTTGCGAATTATTAATAGCTGTTGTAAATTCCTTTGTTATTTTATCAACCTTGTCAGGATTAACGCCGGTAATTTCTCTTTTGTCGTTAACTCCTAATACTATATGGCCGCCGTTTCTATTGTTAAAAGAACAAACAGAATCATATACGTCTTTCGATAAAGCATTCTTTGATTCTTTAAATTCAACATCAATTTTTTCACCGTTTTGAATGAGTTTCTTTATTTCTTCTGGTGTCATAATTCTCCTTATGCTGATTTTATCACGCCAAGAGCTTATTTTCCATACCGGAATATTATATTGATATCGGTATGGGAAAAGTAGTACAATCGCACTGTTAAAAATAAGACACTGTCGGATAATGTAAGCACATTGATCGGCATGGTTTTTAAAATTATATATCGGGAGATTTTATGAAAAAAGCGGCTATTATCTATGCATCGGTTCATCATGGAAATACGAAAAAAGTAGTTACGGCAATGGCACAAGATATGCCGGTAACGCTGTTTAAAGTAGAGCAAGCTCAAAATATCGATTTTTCGGAATACGACTGTATCGGCTTCGCTTCGGGAATATATGCAGGAAGATTTCACAAATCGATATATGCATTTTTGAAACAGCACCGGACTGAACTTCCGAAATATGCTTTCGCCGTATGTACGAGCGGAGTGGGAAAAGGTCGATATGCAAAAAAATTTGCCGGCTATTTACAGGCGAACGGCTTTACCGTATTGGGTGAATTTGAATGTAAAGGATTTGATACCTTCGGACCATTCAAGCTGTTCGGCGGCTTAGGGAAAGGCCACCCTGACGATAAAGAACTTGCAGACGGGGTTGCGTTTATTCAGAAGATTATGTTAACGTCTATCTAAGTTTATAAAGGAGAACTCTATGTCTAAAAAACTCTGTTCATTAGCAATCTTGGTTGTGATGCTTGCAGCTTTGCCGATATGGGCAGGCGGGAAGCAGGACAAAAAAGCATCGGAAGGTTTTGCAACCGTAACCGATCATCAGGGCAGAACCGTTGTTATCCCCAAAAAGCCGGAGCAGATTGTCGCGCCGTTTTATATTCTCAGCAACACGGCATTGGCAATCGGCTGTCGGGACTATATCGTGTCGGGCGACGACAGAAAAAGCGGTCGGCCGTTTATTAAAGAATTCGCTCCCGAACTGGCGGATAAACCCGCTTGCGGCGGCGCAAAGAACTTGAACCTCGAAGCGGTTGCTTCTCTGTCTCCCGATCTCATTTTAGTGCCGTTTAAAGCCGCACAGCAGCTTCCCCAAATCGAAGCGCTCGGTGTTCCTGCATTGGTGATCGAGCCCGAAACGATGAAGAATTTTTTCAGCTATGTTGAAATGCTCGGCGCCGCTTCCGGTAATCGCGAACAAGCACAAAAACTGCTCACTTTTTATAAGACAATCTTAAATGATGTCGCAGGTTTTGTAAAAGGCGAGCCAGCGGTATCCGTTTATGTGGCCAGCCGCTCCGATCATCTGAACGCGCTCAGTCCCAAGATGTTCCAAGCGGAACTCGTTGCGGCAGCAGGCGGAAAATTGGTGAGCGATGATATTACCGATGTCTATTGGACAAAAGTATCGCTGGAGCAAGTCCAGAAATACGCCCCGCAGGTCATCGTTGCCGCAACGGGATCGAAGGTAACTCCGGCAGAACTTGCAGGAAAGGCTGAATGGAAGGGCATTTCCGCAGTCGATAACGGCAAGGTCTATGTATTCCCGTCAAGTGTTGATGAGTGGGATTCCCCCATTCCGTGCTCATGCCTCGGTGTTATCTGGCTTGCCGATAAACTGCATCCGGGAAAAATCCCTGCCGGTTATTTAGCGGAAAAAACCAAGGCTTTTTATCGGGACTTCTTCGGTAAAGAAAAAGACCTCGCTTCCCTTAATGTAAAATAAAAAGATAAAACCTTTCAATGCAGATGCGGTACCGGACTAAACTGATATGTGCAGCTTTCATAATGCCTCTGGCGGCGCTGATATTCTCGCTGAGCTGGGGGCGTTATCCGCTCTCTTTTATTAAAATACTTTCCATCCTGTTCCGCACCGATGCATTTGCGGCGGTAACTACAGCCGATTACAATATCTTTATGAACATCCGGCTGCCGCGCACCCTCTTTGTCTTTCTTTCGGGAGGTGCAATCGGGTTGAGCGGGGTAAGTCTGCAAAGTCTATTCCGTAATCCACTGGTAGCACCCGACATCATCGGTGTTTCTACCGGCGCTTCCCTCGGCGCGGCAATCGGTATTGTGCTGCTCCATACAAGTGCGGCAGGCATCCAGCTCTGCGCCTTTGCGGGCGGCATCGGGGCGACGTTGCTGGTGTTGCAGCTTTCGAACATCGGCGGAGAACACAGTCTGATACGCCTCGTGCTTGCAGGCGTCATCATTAATGCGCTTGCCGGAGCCGGGGTATCCCTTATCAAATATATGGCGGATCCGCTCAATGAGCTGCCTGCTCTTGAGTTTTGGCTGATGGGCTGTTTTAACGTTATCACGTGGAAAAAACTCGCCGCCTTTTTACCGATTGCCCTTGCGGGATGCAGCTTTATTATCCTGTTCCGCAGACAGCTCAATATTCTCTCGCTCGGTGATGAAGAAGCAGCGTCACTCGGTACGCCGGTTAAAAAGATGCGGCTGCTGTTTATTATCACTTCGACATTGTTGGTTGCAAGCGTTGTGTCCGCTGCGGGTATCATCAGTTGGATCGGGCTTATTGCGCCGCATGTTATCCGGCTGCTGTTCGGCAATAACAATTACAAGGTTGCCCCGCTTTCTTTTATGTGCGGCGCTGCTCTGCTGCTGTTTGCGGATACCGTTGCCCGCTCCCTGTCCGGCAATGAGATACCGGTCAGTATTATCACGGCCGTAATCGGCGCACCGATTCTCGCACAGCTGATGCTCCGCCGGAATAACGATATTTGGATTGGAATATGAACGCGGCGTTTAAACTTGACGGCGTTACGGCGGTGCGGGGAACTCAGACCATTCTGAAAAATCTCCGGCTCACTATTCCGCAGCAAAAGGTTATTGCGCTGATAGGCCCCAACGGAGCGGGCAAGACTACCCTGCTGCGGTTGCTTGCCGGATTGGATACGCCCGCGTCCGGCACTCTCTCCGTATTGGGAGAAGATGCGGCGCGTCTTACACGGAAACGCTTTGCCCAAAAGGTATGCTACATTCCGCAGGGACATTCCGGCGTATTTACCTACACGGTGCGCGACTTTATCGTTATGGGACGCAATCCCCATCAAACGGCACTGCAAACACCTTCGCAAAAAGACTGGGAATATGTCGATCATGCGCTTGAAGTGTTCGGCCTAACGCAATTTGCAGAACGCTATTACAGTCAGCTTAGCTCCGGGGAATCGCGGCTTGTGTTGCTTGCCCGCGGGATGGTACAGGATGCGCCCATCATCCTCTTGGATGAACCGACCGCCAATCTCGACTTTTACAACGAGCATAAGATTATGCAGATTATCCGCAAGCTCTGTACAAAGGTGCACAAGACGGTGATCGTTTCCATCCACAATCCTGCACTCGCGCTCCAATATGCCGACCTTATCTACTGTATTTACGGCGGAAGCATCGCTGCCGTAGAAGAAAAAAACAACCCCGACTTTGAATGCAATATTACCGCAATGCTGAACCTCATGTACGCCGAAAAAGGCTGCGGAACCGTCCGGCTGCAACGCGTCGATGGTATCCCGTTTGTGTATTTGAAGTAACGGCAGCTACAGTTGCGGGACAACCTTTTTCACGATATGTATCCGCAAGAAAATATTTGGCAAAATCCGGATTTTGTGGTATACTGATAAGGTATGACTTATGCATCTTTGTCTGCAACGCTCTCAATGCCATACACAACTGAAGATGGAAGCACTTCATCCGATATTGTGGTGTTCGATAAAGACGAACACGCGGTAATCGAACAGATTTTAAAAAGCTTACAAGCTTATGCTCCAGGGGTACTGAGCAACATTGCAAACTGTATTACAACATTAGAACAAGTGGCGGTAGCTGTCTCCCGCTATCCCTCAATACAACGCAGCACCGTCCTTGCAGGTGAACATCGATCGGCAGAAACATTGATCGACACACTCTGCAGCAGTGATCCTTCTTCACGTTTACTGACATTACCGACAAAGGTTATCCTCGGCAAAAGCTTTCTGATTGCCAAATTTCAAACTTTTTCCGCACTCACCAAAATAGCGATGAATGCTTTTTTTGAAGAAAAAGATATCCAAGCGCTGCGGCGGATTACCCTTCGCGCTATGTTCGCACTCATGGCGGAAGATGTATATACGATGCTTCTTGATAATGCCGATCTTCAGCATGAAACACGAAAAGATATAGCAGAATTATTAACCGAACTATGGGAGCATCGGCTGGATGAACACTCCTCATCTTTTGCACCTGTTTTACACAAGGTTTGGACAGCGCGGAACAAACTTGCACCGAACTTCGGTAGTATGCTCGGCGTCAGTGAACTCTTTCTTCTTTCAATGGAGCTTGATGAATCGTGGGAACGGTTTATGATTGCAAAATTGGCAGACCCTGAAATCGGCCAAGCACTGGAAGAATTCTTATTCGGTATCTCTTATGAAAAGATCAATTTTATCCGCAATATTTTGAAGGAAAGAAAAGTTTCTGCCCTCAGCAGAGACGAAGCATATAATCTACTCGGCTTCAAAAGAGAATTTCCGAGTGATGATCCGCGCGGCTTCTATGCTTCTTTTATTGACCGGAAAAACAACGCCGAATCGCGCCGGAGACTCCAAGTCCCCGGCCCCAAGCGAACACTCGAAGACCTCTACATCCAATTTATTTTTGAAGAAGGCTTAAGCGATACATAATACGGCTGTTACAGCGCAAGTTTTAAATCGCCGTCTTTAATCCATCCGATTTTCCGCAACGGCACGGTAAAAAGAATTGTGAGTACGGCGGGAGCGATAATGTGCAGCAACAAGATAGAAAGGTAGATGCTTGCGGTGCTGCGCCCGGTTCCACTCATCGCCGTCAGCGCACCGATTTGACCGACCAACCCGCAAGTTCCCATTCCTGAGCCGATGGGGGTATTTTCCATTTTTAACAGCATCGTCGAAACCGGCCCCAATACGGCGGATGCGGCAATCGGTGGTATCCATATTCGGGGATTTTTAATAATATTCGGCATGTGGAGCATACTGGTACCGATGCCGACTGCAAAGCTGCCGCCGAATCCGTTATCCCGATAGCTCATCACCGCAAAGCCGATCATCTGAGCGCAGCACCCCGCCGCCGCCGCGCCTCCTGCAAGCCCCGAAAGAGAAAGCATCATACAGAGCGCTGCACTGCTAATCGGCAGCGTAAGAATGATCCCAACCAATACCGCAAGGCAAATCCCCATCAGGAACGGACGCAGAGTTGTCGCCGTCATAATAACCTCTCCGAGCCAATTCATGCACGCAGACATATACGGCCCGAAAAAGACGGCTATTACGCTGCCGGAAAGAATGGTTACCGTCGGCGTCACAATCAGGTCAATCTTTGTTTCTTTTGAAACCAGTTTCCCCAACTCGGTACCGACAATGGCGGAAATAAAGGCGCCGACTGCGCCGCCGAACATATTACCGGCATACCCGACAATAGAGGCGGAGAACAAGACAAAGGTGTGCGCTTTAAGCGAGTGCGCAACGGCAATACCGATGGCGGCGCCCGTCATATCACGGCATATCGGCCAGATGGTATCGGTCAAAAAGGTGATATGCAGCTGCTGCCCTATAGTTCTCAGGATTGTTCCGACAAGCAAGGATGAAAAAAGCCCCATCGCCATAGCGCTCATCGCATCAATAAAATACCGCTTACCGGAAATCTCTATATCTTTCTTTTTTAAGAAAAGCTGTAATTTGTTCATATCGAGACAAATCTCCTTATATTCGTGCGGAGAGTTTAATCCCCTGCACTATTTTTTACAAGAGGGAACCTCTAAAAACTTCCGTTTTTAGAAGTTTTCCTTAGATTTAGATTGCGATGTTTTTTTGATAAGTCATAACAATGTAAAGACTTATCAAAAAAGACTCGTCGGGTATCTCTAAAAATCTAACCGAGTTTTTAGAGATACCCAAAACTCAAAAATGCTGATGCTTCTTACTCTGAAGTGAAAGCATTCAGAATGTATATCCGTTCAATAAATGCGATGTTCACACATCGTGCTATTTGTACGATTTAGAACTCGTAGACCTATTCGGAAACGCAGTTATCGAATAGATCGATTATAACGAAACTTATTACAGAAGAAAAAATTAAGTATAATAATACAAAAATAAAAAAGTTGAGACAATAGACAAAAAAATTGATTGATTAAGCTAGAAAATTTATAAAAACATGATAAACTGTGTATCGGTACTAAAAGTACATTTGAGAGTTTCCATTGAGATTTGGAATGATATCCGCAATCCTGCAAACGGACAGTATGGAGGAACCTTTATGGAAAAATATGGGTATGACATTATCCATGATGCGTTTTTGAACAAGGGAACAGCATTTTCTGCCGAAGAAAGAAAAAAATATCATCTGGAAGGGCTGCTTCCGCCGTGTATTGACGATATTGAAACACAGGCAAATAGAATTTACCGGCAGATGGAGCGAAAAAATTCTGGCATAGAAAAAAGAAGATTTCTTATGGATGTCTTCAATCACAACCGGCGACTTTTCTATTATGTATTTCATGAACACATTGTTGAACTAATGCCGATTGTTTATGATCCGGTTATTGCAGAAAGTATTGAGCAGTACAGCGAACAGTTTGTCAATACACAAGGTGCAGCGTTTTTGTCGATTGATGCTCCGGAGCAAATCGAAGAGACGCTTCGGCATGCCGCAGGCGGAAGACACATCAGACTTATCGTTGCGACGGATGCGGAAGGAATTCTCGGTATCGGCGACTGGGGGACAAATGGCGTTGACATCTCCGTGGGTAAACTGATGGTCTATACTGCGGCCGCAGGAATTGATCCGCAAACGGTATTGCCGGTTGTACTGGATTGCGGAACAAACAGGCAAACACTGCTTGATGACCCGCTCTATCTCGGAAATCACCACAAGAGAATATACGGCGACAGATATTATCGCTTCATCGATCAATTTGTAACAGCGGCGGAAAAATTGTTTCCTGATTTATATCTCCACTTTGAAGATTTCGGCAGATCGAACGCCGCAAAGGTTTTGCAAACATACCAGAAGACTTTTCCCGTATTCAATGATGACTGCCAAGGAACCGGTATCATTACGCTTGCGGGAATCCTCGGCGCTATGAAAATCAACGGGCAAAAGCTTACGGATCAGGTATATCTGTGCTTTGGAGCAGGAACTGCCGGAGCCGGAATTACCGATCGTATTTTTAGAGAAATGGTTGCCCAAGGGCTTTCTGAAGACGAAGCTCGCAGTCATTTTTATATGGTTGATAAGCAAGGGCTTTTGTTCGATGATATGGACGATCTAACGCCAGAGCAAAAACCGTTTGCGCGAAAACGTCGCGAATTTTCCGATGCGGCAAGTCTCACCTCGCTTACAAAAGCGGTGATGGCAATTCGTCCGACGATTCTAGTAGGAACATCAACAACACCGGGAACCTTTACGGAAGAGATTGTCCGCGCTATGGCATCATGGTGCGAACACCCGATTATTTTCCCGCTCAGTAACCCAACGGAACTGGCGGAAGCTACGGCTTCGGATTTGATTCATTGGTCGGACGGCCGCGCCATGGTGGCAACCGGAATTCCTGCCGATCCGGTAGAATACAAGGGCGTTACATACACAATCGGACAGGCCAACAATGCACTGATTTATCCGGGATTGGGCTTAGGCAGTATCGCGGTAAATTCAAAACTCGTAACCGATGAAATGATTTCTGCAGCCGCCCACTCGCTTGGTGCATTTATCGAAACCGGTAAACCGGGCGCGGCGGTTTTGCCACCGGTAGCACGGCTAACGGAATTTTCCGAAGCGGTTGCCGTCGCGGTTGCTTCGTGTGCCGTTCGTCAAAAATTAAACCGTGTTGCAACGGATAATGTAGAAAAAACGGTCAAAGACTGTATCTGGAAACCGGAATATTAAAATAGGAGAAAGGCAAGGCTGATACAAGTGCGGCTTATACGAGCACACGGGAGCGGTTAATACCCCGACGCTTGCGTCGGGGTATGTTGATCCGTGCGGAGAAGATAATCTCTGACACTCTCCATCGAGGTTCCTTTTTTGGAACAGCTCCGTGTTGATTCATGCCCAAGGACTAATCCCCTGCACTCTGGCGTATCGGGATAGGATAGACCGCGTGTGCGGAGGCAGAAAAAGCACCGTCGGATTCCCGTATCAGCTGATAAAATTGCACCTTGCTGAATAACCCCGTCACTGAACTGTCTCCGGTGGCTGTATCTTCAGGGCTTCCCGCTTGCCCTGTGCGGAGCGATAAAAGCGCAAAACCGCCGTAGGATTTACCGCGGGGACGCAAGGGGCTACCGGGATTGACAGCCGTAACGCCGCCGAAACATTCGATACTTTGAATATGCGTATGCCCGTATACGGCGATTGTACAACCGAGGTTTTCGGCCGTCATGCTCAATTTACGCCCGTCAAGTTCAACATGGTGCAGATGCCCGTGCGCCAATAAAATCTGCTGTCCGGCTATCATCTTTTGTTGATATACCGGCAGCCCGAACGGTTTCGGGTTTTCACAACCGGGAAAAACCGGGGGATAGAGCTGGCTGTCGCAGTTCCCCTGCGCCATAATAATCACCGGCGGAATGGTTATCCGGCCGGCAGCAGCTTCGCGCACAACGGTTATGATATCTTGAGCGCCGTCTCCGGTAAAAAGGCAGGCTTGGCATTCCTCGCTAAAAGCCGATAAAATCCACCGCACTGCATCCACTGCTCCGTGCGTGTCGGAAAGCAGCAAGACGGAAGCGGTATCCGCATACTGCAGTCGGTTATAGAAAACGGCATCGGCAATAATACCGTTTTCGCAGCGAGTAAAACGGTTCATTGTTTTTCCCCTGCGGCGCTCATTTCCGGTTCCTCGCTATCTGCCCGCCCGCCGGTCGAAGGCGGTGATAAAATAAGATAATTGTACGAACGGATATTCAGTTCAGGGTCTTTATACGGATGCAGCGTATACGGTGTACCGCCCCATGCCGCTATTCCCTGCTCTTTTAATATATCGACCGTTGTTGCAACTGCCCGCGCAAACCGCGGAAACGGCTCCTGTTCCGGCAATTCATTGATTTGTTCTACAGCGGTTACGGCACAGAGCACCAGCGTCTGTACATCATGCGCGGGGATATCCACCGCCCTGTCGGCCTTTGCAAACGAGTCGGGCAGTTCAAAGTCTACAACAATATCGCTGCAGGCTTCGAGCGGCAAAATCTCTTCTACCGGAAGCAAGGAAAAAATATGTAAGTCAGGGTATTTCTCTTGAGCGGTACGGAGTATGCGAGCGCCGCCTTCGGGAATACCGATAGAAATAAGCGCCTCAACAGGCTGTGCCGCAAGCCGTTCAGAGATTATCGAAAGCCGAGGCTGCTTTGTCTTAGCGGTCATATCGCGATAGCTCAAAATATGCAGGTTCGCTTTTAGACTCTCCGAATCATAAACATTCGAAAGATAGGTAAATAAATCGGAATACTGATAAAAATCCTTTCCCAGCACAAACAGGAGAGAATGAGTAAGTTCCTTCTTTTTATGAGATAGCTTGCCTGAACCGCTTTTCCCATCGCAAGAAGCAGCTCCGGCAATGAAACCGACAATTAAAATTATAAAACCGGTACGGATAATAGTTTGCCTCAAGCGGCACAATGAGAAACCGCTCCGCAGATATACGGGATGCGCTGCAACCGGGGAGGCGGTATCAGTATTTTTTTTCATCATCAAATCCGCGGCGCGTTTAATTTGAGGCCGCAATTCCTTTTAAAAAATTACGTAACATAAAAGCAATCAGCATGGTTCCTAAAATCATAATGAGGGAAAGTGCGTTAATTACCGGAGAAATACCGTACCGAACCATCGAAAACACATAGAGCGGTAGCGTCGTGGAACCGGGGCCGGATACAAAAAAGGTTATCACAAAGTCTTCAAGCGACAACGTAACCGACATAAAAAAGCCGGATAAAATCGCCGGAAAAATTGCGGGAATTATCACCTTGAATAAAGTCTGCCGCTCCGTTGCGCCGAGGTCGTGCGCGGCTTCGACAATTGAAAAATCGAACTCTTCAAGGCGGGCAAGCACCAGCAAAAACACAAAAGGCAAACAAAAGGTAATATGCGCAATAATAATTGAAAAAAAGCCGAGCGGTATATTGATTGCCGAAAAGAAAATCAGCGTAGACATACCGATAACAACTTCCGGCAGCACCATCGGGAGAATACTCACCGCTTGCACATACCCTCTGCCCCGGAACCGGTACCACTGTACGCCGAGACCGGCAAAGGTACCGATAACAACGGAACAAAATGCGGAAACAAAGGCTATAAGTATGCTGTGCCAAAATGAAGTCCATAATTTTTCGGATTCCAAGAAAAGCGCGGCATACCATTTCAACGAAAAGCCCGACCATACAATCGCCTTGCCTTCGTTAAAAGAAAACACTGCGATAATCGCAAGAGGTAAAAACAAGAACAACAGCACAAACACCAGCACTGTAGAAGAAAACCAAGAACTGTTAAGGTTCTTATATGCACGCCGTGCATGACGCGCCGGTTCGGATTCCCGTTTGCGTTTCTCGAATTTCTGAATTAACCGCCGGTACGGGCTTTTTACCGAACTGTGCCGGTACGGAACCGGTAACGCTTGCTGTTGTATATCTTGCGGTATATCAGACATACTCACTCCTCACTCTTCACTATTTTGCGGCTTGCTTTTCTTGCTTAAAGCTGGCGTACATCATCCAGAGGACACCGGCAGCGCTAACGACGGTGATAAGTACCGAAAAGGCTGAGGCGAGCGGCCAGTTGCGGATCTTCGTTACCTGATCGACAATCAAATTACCGAACATATAAGAGTCCTTTCCGCCGACAAGGAGCGGTACGGTATAAGAGCCGAATACCGGAATAAAGGTAAAGATGACCGCGGTCAGGATTCCGGCACGGATATTAGGCAGCATAACCTTAACGATAGCCTCCGTTTTGGTAGCGCCAAGATCTCGTGCGGCTTCCAACAGCGAAAAGTCAAACTTGTCGATTGCCGAAAAAATCGGAAAAATTGCATACGGGATAAACATATATACCAGCACGAGTATCACCGCCTGTTGGTTATACAAAAACGGAATACTTTCGGTGATAAGATGCAGCTTTTTCAAAAGCCCGTTAAGGAAACCTTGAGTACCGAGTATCGAAATCCACGCATTGATTCTAATCAGAGAGTTTGTCCAAAAAGGAATGATAATCAAAAACAAAAAGAACAGCTGATGCTTACTACGCGCAATTGCATATCCGGCAGGAAGCGCAAGCAGAATACAAATGAGCGTTACGGCAATACTGACACAGAGCGTCCGCACAAATAATAACCCGTAGCTTGCAGTAAAAAGCTGAATATAGGCGTTGAACGTGAAATGTCGCACAACTCCGCCGTATAATCCTTTTTGAAGAAAACTATACACGCCGATGATGAGAAGCGGCAGCACAAAAAAGACGGTAAACCATGCCGCCATCGGAAAGGTATACAAAAAGGCGTACCGCCGCCGGGAATGATCTTGCACCATAGTCTGATATACCTTTATGTTAAATCTTCGACGATGTAGCCGTCATTGGCTGCCCACGAAACATATACCGTATCCTTCCATTCGATTTCAGGCCCGTCCTCAAGATAGTTTTGATGCTGTTTAAAAACCTGCACCACGGTGCCGCATTCCAGCTTTACAAAAAACTTAGATTGGAATCCCGAATAAATCGGCTCTTCTACCTCACCGCGGAAAACATTCAATTCCTTTGTCTGTGAGGACGGCTTTTCCAACGAAATGCGGATTTTTTCCGGCCGCACGGTAAAGCACACCGGTTGCCCCACTTCGGTTTTATCATAGTCGGTAATCTTAACCGAAGTTCCCAGCGCCGGTGTATCGAGCGTAACCATAAAGCCGTCCGTATGCGGCTCACACGCTACCACGGTTGCATCAAAGAGGTTTGTTTCGCCGATAAATTTTGCAACAAAAGCTGTGGCAGGCTGTTCGTAAATTTCATACGGACTGCCGATTTGCAGCACCTTTCCCTGATTCATCACCGCAATGCGGTCTGAGACGGAAAGCGCTTCGCTTTGGTCATGCGTTACGAAAATAAAGGTAATGCCGATTTGGTCGTGCAGTTTATCAAGCTCAATTAAAAGATTTGCCCGCAGCTTTGCGTCCAATGCGGAAAGCGGTTCATCCAGCAGCAGCACCCGCGGTTCGTTAATCAACGCACGGGCAATGGCAACCCGCTGCTTCTGCCCACCGGAAAGCTGGGACGGCTTTTTGTAGATATGCGCATCGAGCTGCACCAAATGCAGATATTCTTTAACCCGCCGGTCAATTTCGTCCTGCGGACGCTTGCGAATCCTGAGCGGAAAGGCGATGTTTTCATACACGGACAGGTGCGGAAAAAGCGCGTAGGTTTGAAAGACGGTATTCGATTGCCGTTTATGAGCTTCTATGCCGACAATATTTTGCCCGTCAAAGGTGATAACCCCCGAATCCGGTTGTTCAAATCCTGCAATAATACGCAACAACGTTGTTTTACCGCAACCGGAAGGCCCCAATAGCGAGAAAAACTCCCCGCGCTTAATGTGAATAACGGCATTATCCACCGCATGAAAATCACCAAATGTTTTTGACACATTTTCGATTGAAATTTCGCACCCTTTCACTGACGCATCGCGCCCCCTTCAACTTGTTATAGCCCGCTCTAAAAGCATTTAACCCATAACCGGACTTTAGAGGAGACTTACTATATTTGAAACATTTAGCGGTTTATGTCAATATACCGTTTTTACGAGATACGCGTAAATATACTTGATTTCCTTTATCTTCCGACACACGATGTTTACCGCAAGCGAAACTCAAACACGAATGTTCAAGTTTTATACAGTAATGACTTGGTTTTAAACTCGCATCTAAATCTAAGAAAACCATCCCAAAACTGAAGTTTTTAGAGGTTTCCTACTCTTCTTTCTTTAAAACGACCTGTTCCAGCATGATAAAATTATAAATTTTTGTATAGACAGCAGTCATCCATTCCCGTATCGGCTTATCGGAATGCTGTTCGATTTCCTTCCAGTTTTGCAATAAATCTCGATGCGGTTTATCATAGTCGGCAATACAATTCTTTACAGCATTTCCAAGCGTCATAATATTTTTAATAGCAACTTTAAGCAATTTAAGAGCGGCTTCGTTAACGGTATCCAAGTGTTTTTGTACTTGACGGCCGGCTTCTTTTTCCCGCTCCATTCGCGACAACAGCGTACGGAATTTAACCCCCATTTCGGAAACTTCCGAAAGCTTTTCGTCAAACTCTAAAAGTTTGGTCGAAATATGCATCAAATTATGATAACTCTCGGAATATTCGGCAGAGAGTACCTGCTGTGTCCATTGACCTCGTACTAAAATTAAATCGGAAAGAGCCCTGACATCACTTTTAAAGTACTCGACTAAAAATGATTTAAGGTAGTTCATTGCATCAGCATAGATATAACCTGCAAGTCCTCGTTTTTCAAATGCGGCATTGGAACGCGGATTATAGTTTTTAGTACCTGAAGGAATGACATTCCCGAATACACGCTGTACCAACACCGCTACTTGAGAATTCTTTTGCTCCGCAACAATATCTTTTAATGTATTATCAATAGACCGCTCTATTTGTTTAAGATAGTCATCGGTAACCTTCTCCGTGAAAGGACTATTTTCCACCACGTAGGTAGGATTTTTTGTAATGTGTTGAATAATTTTTTCCAGAATATGAGAGCGGCGCACGTCATTTAAGAGGCCGAGATACTTTTTCCACTGCGGAGCATTAACCGGCTGTACATTCTTGTATGCAGTAATAATTGCAAAAAGCTTATCCCAATTTGCATCAAGAGAAAGCCCATTGAGCACAACGATAAAATCGTTTAATTCATCTTTAAGGTATTCACCGTTCACATGCGAAAAACTCGGCGTATAAGAAAATTTATCTTCCGGTAAAGCGGGATCAAATTTCTTTAAAAAGAAATAATAATCAAACAGCACAAAGTGGATAAATTCGTTGAGCTGCCGGTACTGCGTATCAATCTCATCGATTTTCTTACCGTCAAATTCACGCATAAAAGCATCAAATTCTTTCTGTACCTGAAGATTCAGCTCTTTGGGATTGGTTGTTTTGGCACGCTCTTTAATCGCTTCGGGTGTAAACCTCTCACGCATTTGATGTTGCTGTTTTGATAAATTTTGTTCTACGGTGATAGACTTGAGAACCTTTGATGAGGCAGCACTTGCAAGGAGAGCCCGCGCAGGTCCGACGATCTTGTACAGTTCAAAAAAGAACCGTGCCATCTGCTGCTGAAGCTCTTCAGAAGAAGGTTTATACCACTTTCCGAATTTATTTTTTGAAATTTCTTTTGCCAACGCTTTTAAATGCCGTTTCTTTATCGCCTCTGCATCAGCCCGCGGAAAAAAAAGCTGTACTATGCGTGTAAGGAAAGATTCTTTTTTCTGTGCCATAGATACCCTTATAATGAAGAAAATTGGGAAATCTGTCAATCAAAAAAAGCTTTTTCTCCCTTTCATGCCCTGCAAATTTATGATACTGTAATGAAGGTTATCATCGATAATCGCAGAAAGATAAAAACTGCAACGCCTTTGATTTGGAGTTTGATGCTTTCGCTATAACGGAGGTTCATTATGCGCCGTGATGAAGAATTTGATTTTAGTATTGAGACACTCGGCCCCTGTAAAATACCGTCTCCCATTCACCTTTCAAACGTAGTCGGAGACCGTATCGCTAATTATGTTACGAATGAAGATTTTATCCGCTTTCGACTGGAATCCAAAGTCGGAGAACAGTACGGCCCCTTTAAGCGTGAACAACTGATCGAAAAAGCAGGCCCGCGAGAAAAAATATTTTTTAATCCGAGCCATGTCCATGCAGGTATTATCACCTGCGGAGGACTGTGTCCGGGACTTAATGACGTTATCCGTTCGGTAGTACGCTGTTTATGGGGACGGTATGGCGTTAAACGGATTAGCGGTATCCGTTTCGGATTCAAAGGCCTTTTGCCGGATTATCATTTTGATGTTATGCCCCTAAACCCGACGGTTGTCGATGCCTGCCATAAAACGGGAGGAACCATTCTCGGCACTTCACGAGGCGGCGGTACCCGCGTAGTCGAAATCGTAGACGGAATCGAACGCCTCAATTTAAACATCCTCTTTGTCATCGGAGGGGATGGAACACAAAAAGGCGCATTGGAAATTGCAAAAGAGATCGAACGGAGAGACCTTTGTATCTCCGTTGTCGGCATTCCGAAAACCGTTGACAACGATTTGTCGTTTATCCAAAAATCTTTCGGCTTTGACACGGCTGTTGTAAAAGCTTCGGAGGCAGTGGCCGCCGCTCGCATGGAAGCACAGTCCCAGATTAACGGCATCGGATTAGTCAAGCTGATGGGACGGGAATCGGGCTTTATTGCCACGCATACCGCTATCGCAAGTCATGAAGTTGACTTTGTACTCATCCCCGAAATTCCTTTCGATATGCAAGGCGAAAACGGTTTTTTAAAGCATTTGGAAGACCGTTTGGAACAAAGCCATTATACGGTTATTGTTGTTGCGGAAGGAGCAGGGCAAGACTTAATGCAGAGCAAAAATGAAACCGACGATTCGGGAAATAAGCGCCTTTCGGATATCGGCGTGTTCTTAAAAGAACAAATCGACGCTTATTTTAAGGCAAAATCCATCCATATCAATTTAAAGTATATTGATCCCAGCTACCAAATACGTTCGGCGCCGGCTGCACCGGTTGACTCTATTTACTGCGAACGGCTCGGAAACAATGCAGTTCATGCCGCTATGGCAGGTAAAACAAAACTGATTGTGGGGTTGATGTATAACAAGTTTGTTCACTTACCGATAAATGTCGTTGTTCGTTCGCGCAACTATGTTGAACCGGACGGCTCCCTCTGGCGCGATGCCCTAGATGCAACCGGACAGCCGACGTTAATGAAAAACAAAATTCACGAAGGCCGCCGCGAAA
The DNA here is from genome assembly GCF_024181085.1 of Treponema sp. OMZ 857. Taxonomy (NCBI): domain Bacteria; kingdom Pseudomonadati; phylum Spirochaetota; class Spirochaetia; order Treponematales; family Treponemataceae; genus Treponema; species Treponema sp. OMZ 857. Next base: position 151,468 of record NZ_CP051147.1, on the reverse strand, counting down.
CTCCGGCCGCTCATTAGATTGCCTGAACAACCAAACATGAAAACGTATTGCCGCCTTCTATAAAGAGGGCGGCAATTTTTTTAGCGTATCGAGGAGCGCACATCCTTCAGCATAACATCGTGAGAACCGCCTTCTACAATGCTGGAAGGAGATACCAGTGTTATTTTTGCATTCTTTTGCAGCTCCGGAATAGTTAAAACGCCGCAATTACACATCGTAGACCGTACCTTATAAAGTGTTGTTTTAACGCCGTCATGCAAAGAACCCGCATAGGGTACATAGGAATCAACGCCCTCCTCGAATGCGAGTTTACTGTCTCCGCCGGAATCGTAACGCTGCCAGTTCCGTGCCCGTGACGAGCCTTCGCCCCAATATTCTTTCATATAACTGCCGTTTACCAGTATTTTGTTTGTCGGGCTTTCATCAAAACGGGCAAAGTAACGCCCCAGCATACAGAAGTCGCTGCCCATCGCAAGCGCCATCGTGATATGATGATCATATACAATACCGCCGTCAGAACAGATGGGAATATAAACTCCCGTTTTCTTAAAATAGTCATCACGGGCTTTGGCAACCGCAATCAGCGCTGTTGCCTGTCCGCGTCCTATTCCCTTCGTTTCGCGGGTAATACAGATGGAACCACCGCCGATACCGACCTTGATAAAATCGGCCCCAGCCTCTGCCAAAAAAACAAAACCGTCTTCGTCAACGACATTGCCGGCTCCGATAGGAATCTTATTCCCATACTGTTTTTTTACAAACTTGATTGTCCGTTTTTGCCACTCCGAAAAGCCGTCGGAGGAGTCAATGCATAAAACATCGGCACCGGCTGCTACCAGAGCAGGAACACGTTGCTCATAGTCGCGGGTATTAAGCCCGGCCCCTACTAAATAACGCTTTTTTTCATCGAGCAACTCATTCGGATGCTCTTTTTTGCTTTCATAGTCTTTGCGGAATACAAACGCTACCAGTTTTCCTTCGGAATCAAGTACGGGAAGGGAGTTGAGCTTATATTCCCAAATAATGTCGTTTGCTTCCTTTAAGGTAACACCTTCGCCGGCATAATGAATCTTCTCAATCGGCGTCATAAATTTTGCAACGGTTAAATCCCGTGCCATTCTACTTGGACGATAATCACGGCCGGTAATAACGCCAAGTAATTTTCCATGTGCGGTGCCGTCATCGGTAACAGCGACAGTCGTATGCCCTGTTTTTTCTTTTAAACGCAATACGTCTTCCAAAGTATTTTCAGGTTTTAAGTTTGAATCGCTTTCGACGAAGCCCGCTTTATAGTCTTTAACGGCAGCAACCATTGCAGCCTGCTTTTCTATACTTTGCGAACAGAAGATAAAGGATAAACCGCCCTCTTTTGCAAGGGAAATAGCCATACCGTCATTGGAAACCGACTGCATAATTGCCGAAACTAACGGAATATTGAGCGTATACAACGGTTTTTCGCCGGTAGAAAAACGAGTAAGCGGCGTATGCAAATCAATATTTTGAGGGCTATGTTCAACGCCGGTATAACGCGGAATTAATAGATATTCATTAAAAGTATGCGATGGTTCTTCATAATAGTATGCCATAATTTCTCCTTACGGTTACATCATATTTTAGGAAGCTTTTTTTATCAAGTGTTAATTCAACGCCGATTATTCACAACTTACTCACCGACATAACAGATTATCCACAAGTTATTAGCAATACGGTTCTATTGTTTTCTCTCTTTTTTAACCGATATAAACAGACTTCATTTTATATTAAAACAGCATAAAACCTTTATATATATATCTTTAGAAAACCAAAACGATACAGATGATATAGTAAAATGCAATAAGTACAGATATACTGTTTACAAGATATCCACAACTTCCGCACAAGTAATACTGTTATCTAATATCAACCGAGCGAAACCTGCGCATTATTATCAACCGCCAGAATGGTCTTACATTCAGAACAGCGGAAACGACCTGCACGAGGCGCTTTTAATTTTTTTGCACAGATAGGACACGAAAAGATTTTAGGGAAAAGAGTAACCTGAGAAGTAGTATTGGCCCCTTTATTTTTAAAGAATTCAATAGACGTTTCTAAGGAGTCATGGATAGTAAAGAAAGTAGCAAACCCGAGCAATTGGAACACTTCATATACTTTCGGCTGGAGGCTTAATAATACAATATCACCGCCTTTTCCTTTTACCGCCTTTAGGAAAGCAGTAAAAGAGCCGATTCCTGTAGAAGAAACATAATCCAAATGAGCACAGTTAAAAATAATCTGAATATACCCCGCATCAATAAGGGTTGTAACTCTTTTTTGAAAGAATGTTGAATTATATGTATCGACATATCCCGACAGAATAATTACGATACATTTTTCAAGCCCTTCCACCTTTTGGAGTTGTATTTTAAGGCTTTTGTCTTTTTCGTTGTCGAAACTCTGAATTATTTCTGCATCATTCATATGACAATCCTTTATTCAGTCTATTATTTTATAAAATAAAAATTATACTTGTATTCATATCCCTATTCAAGAGGTTTATTTAAAACGATGACCATCCTTTATCAACCGGCATTACAACTCCATTATAGGCGCTATCTTTTAATAAAAAGAGCGCTGCATCCGTAATCGCAGACGGATCAACAAGCTTACCGTCGGGATTTTTTTTCTCCCACATAGCCCGCGTCTCTTCCGACAATAAACCGCTATCGGTAAACCCCGGGCAAACGGCATTTGCCGTAATACCATATCGAGCATATTCCATGCTCACGGATTTTACTAGCGACATAATCCCCGTTTTTGCAGCTCCGTATACGGCGTTTGTCCGAAAACCGCGTAAAACCTGCGTTTCCGTACCCCCGAATAACAAAATACGCCCCCATTTCCGCTCTTTCATACCGGTTAAAGCAGATGAAACCAATATTCCCGGCAATGTAAGGTTTGCGTATACGGTTGTGTTCCATTCCTGAACAGTCGTCATATCAAGCGGCTTTTGCAAAAACGGACCATAAACAACACACAGAATATCAGCAGCATTGGCATATTTACACAGTTCCTCCACATAGGAGTCATTTTGCAAATCACAGATAAAACAGGCTACATTTCCTTGGCAGCAAAGATTTGTAACACGTTTTGAATTCATCCGCCCCTGCACCACGACAGAAACAGACTCTTGTAAAAGCGATTGTACTAAGCAGTAACCAATTCCACTTGTTCCGCCAACGACCAATGCGCTTTTACCTTGCAGCACATTATCCATAGCGTATTCCTTATTATACGGTTTATGAGACAGTTCCCACGCTTATGTCTTTTATTATACTCCGAAGCACTTGACATAGCAAGCGTTCTCTACACAAAATATTGCTATGGGTACTTCAACCTCTCAAGAACGGCTTCCGGTTGCGGTTATTCTCTGCCGCCCTGAAATAAGCCGTAACATCGGTGCTGTTTGCAGATCAATGGCCAACAATAATTGTTCCGATTTACGTATTGTAGGCAACAAAAAAGATTATGACGAAGAAGAAATCCTCCGGTTAGCTATCCATGCCGGAGCAATATGGCAACAGGCACGTTTTTTTGAACCCTCGATCGACGGATTAAAAGCGTCGGTTGCCGATTGCTGTATCGTCGCCGGAACGACACGGCGTGTAGGAGAAAAACGCAAATCATGGGGAATGACTCCGGAGGATTTTGCTTTGTTTTCATTTAATACGGCAGAAGGACTTACCGGCATCGTATTCGGGAATGAGCGAACAGGACTCACCGATGAAGAATTAAATGTTTGTTCGACAGCGGTTAATATCCCGTCAGCGCCCGATTTTCCATCGCTTAACCTTTCGCATGCGGTACAAATTGTCTGTTATACCCTGTTCCGCGCCTATAGCCCACGAAAGTATGGATACGAACGTATCCCGTATACGAGGGTTACCTCGACATCGGAACATATCAACGATTGTTTATGTAAAATGGGACTTTTTAAACATGCAGGGAAAGAAGACAACATCCGATTTTTCCAAGAGATAATTGCAAGAGCGGGATTATCCGCCCGGGAAGCACGGTATTTGGAAGAGCTTTTTCAAAAGCTGTGCTATGTTAAATGTCGAAATGCTGCGGAAAAAGAACCGGAGAGGCCTTAGCTGCAAACACAGCCCGTTCCAGACAGTTAAACAGTTCCCGGACATTCCCCGGCCAATTGTAGTTATAAAGCAGCCGCAGCGCATCCCCTGATAAATGCTTTCTCGATTGTTTTAAATAATTGTACGCCAGTACCCTAATATCCTCTTTATGCTGCCGCAGCGGAGGGATAACAAGATGCGATACATCAAGCCGGTAAAAAAGATCCAAACGGAAAAGACCTTGATCAACCATCTCTTCGAGATCACAATTTGTAGCACAAATCAATCTAAAATCGGAAGAATACTTTTGTGTTCCTCCCAGTTTATAATATTCGCGTGTTTCGATAACCCTTAAAAGCTTTGCCTGTAAATTCAATGTAAGATTCTCTATTTCATCAAAGAACAATGTTCCTTGATCCGCCTCCGAAAAAAGACCTTCTTTATCAATCGCTCCGGTATACGCTCCCTTACATGAGCCGAACAATAAACTTTCTGCAAGGTTTTCCGCAATGCAGGTGATATTAACCGGCACATATTTACCTGAACGGTTTTTAGAATACTGATGGATAAGCGAAGCTACGACTTCTTTACCGGAACCGCTTTCACCGTACAGAAGCACATGGGAATTTTTCTGAGCTGCCTGTAAAATAAAATTCCGTACCATTTGTATCTCGACACTTTGCCCCTGCAACTTTGTGTAAAGCGGAGCTGTCAACGGATCAATAGTATGCGTATCCATTATCGGAACAATTTTTCCCTCAAGCATATTTTGAATAGTGCTGGATAGTATACTGAACTCATACGGAATTGAAAAAGAGCCCAATATCATATCCGTTGCAAAAACTGTTTTTTCGATAAAAGTACAATGCTGATGTGATAATAAAAAGATGGGCAAAATAGGATACTGAACGTAAATTTCTTTAAGTACATTAGGCGGATACCCACCTCCTGCCTCAAAATCAAATAAAAGAAAATCGTAGTTTTTTTCTTCTAAACACGATAAAACCGCTCGATTATCGAATATGCAGTCTACAGACCAAACTTTACGAGATTCATACGCGAGTTTTTCGGCATCTGTCGAAAATGCTGCAACAAACAAGACGGTCAACAAAGCCACACCTACAACAGAAAACCGGAAGAGGCAGGAATCGAACCTGCCGTTGCGGATTATGCAACCAACGGTTTTGAAGACCGCGAAGACCACCAGATCCCATCAGCTTCCATTGATAAGAGTGAGTAATCAAAAACCTCTAAAAAACTGAGATTTTTAGAGGTTTTCTCATTATAATTTAGTATAAAATGAAATTTTTTTTTAAGCAAGCCTACAACTTCACTTATTTGATCTCTAGTGTTCCATCTTAAACATGACAAATAGTTCACGCCCCGCAAAGGGATATTAGAAGAGCCGCATGAATAAACTTTTGAAAAACCGTTCCGGAAATGATCACCTAAGATTCATTACCAAAAGCCGGCGTATTAGAGTTCTTTTATCCGGCCGGTTCTTTCACACCCGCCAAATACCGAAGCATTTTATCGACTAGGATAAAGGCTTGCGGCGTCAGTGTTTCGAGCCTGTCCTGCGGCGTGTGCATCCGCTGCCATGTCTGCGGAATGACGGCGGCAAGCGGCGAATCAGGCGGAACGTGTGCATTGGTGATAATGCACCGTTGGAGCGCTTCGGAGCGAGGCATATACCGCATCAGCAGCTCCGCTTCCTCCCTCGGCAATACGGTGATAACCTGCGCCGTTAATCCGGCGGAAATAAGCCCCGCGTTGTCGCTATAGGCAGTCGGAAGCGAAAACCAGCGCCCTCTGCACGCGGCGTCGGCATAGATGCGGCAGCGCCGATGCAAAGCAGAAAGCGCCGCCGTTTTCCGTGTATCCCTGCCGTATATCCCCGACTCGGAAAGGATAAGCGTATCCCCGCTGCCGCACATATCAAACACAAAGATATCATCCTGCTGCATTGAAAGCGCACGCAAGCCTTGCCCCAAACGGTACGCGCCTTGATTTTTAATGCCATCCGTACCCGCTTCTTCGCCGTCGGTAAAGATAATGCGGATATTGTGCGCAGTCCGTTTCTGCAGCAGCGTTTGGGCAAACAGCAGTAGCTGTATGCAGGCGGCGGAATTATCGTTTGCGCCCTGTGTACCGGCGGCGCGGTCATAGTGCGCTATCAACGTTTTCATCTTAAAGCGGGGATTGTACGCGGATTGCCGGTAGGTAATAACAATGTGAGTTTTATCTTGAAGGGTAACGGTACGGTAGGGAATTCCTTGCGCCGCCAACCGTGCCGTTATAAAGGCACACCGGTCTGCCGCCGGTTCTAAAAAAGCGCTGAAAAGAGGCGAAGCGATAATCGCTTGAGCTTGTTCAAGAGTCACGGCGGCAGAGCAATCGGGTTATAGAGAGGCTAAGGCTTTTTCAAGCTCGCTTACTAAGTGCGCAAAGTGCTTACAGGCTGCCTCAACCGGTTCGGGAGAAGCCATATCGACGCCGGCAATCCGCAGCGACTCGATGGGATAGCGGGAACCGCCGGAGGTTAAAAACTTAAAGTAATCCTCCCGCTCCGTTTTTCCGCCCGAGCATACCCGTTCGGCAAGGGCAAGCGATGCGGAAATACCGGTTGCATATTTGTACACATAGAACGAATTGTAAAAATGCGGAATACGCAAGCCTTCAAGATCGCTGCATTCCTCAAAGTGCATCGCGGTGCCAAAGTAAGCGGTCAACAGTTTGCGGTACTCGCTACGGAGATTCTCGATGGTAAGCGGCGTTCCCTCTTCAACAAGCTTATGCGTGATATGCTCGTATTCGGCAAACATCGTCTGACGGTAGAGCGTTGCAAGAATATCGCTTACACGAATACTCAGCAGATATGCCCGCATTTTAGGATCACTCGTGTTTTTCAGCATAGAGCGGAACAACAGCTCCTCGTTAAAGGTGGACGCAACCTCCGCTTCAAAAATCGTGTAGTTGTAGCTTAAAAACGGATTGTTCCGTACTGAATACCACGAGTGCATGGAATGCCCGCCTTCGTGCACAAGGGTGAATACATCCCGGATAACGTCTTCTTTATAGTTGACCATGATATACGGATCGCCTTCAAAGCCGCCCCACGAAAAAGCGCCGGAACGCTTGCCCTTATTTTCGTACCGGTCAACCCAACCGCCGAGCAGCCCGTTCCGCAGCGTTGTGACATATTCATTGCCGAGCGGTTGTAACGCTTCGGTAATCATATCGACGGCTTCGTTGTACGGAGTGTGCCGCCGCACTTCGCCCACCAACGGAACATACACATCGTAGTGCCGCAGCTCATCAAGTTTGAGCGATTTTTGCATAAGTGCATAAAAATGATGCAGCGGCTCCAAGTTTTTCCGGATTGTGCTGATAAGGTTGTCGTATACTTCCGTCGGCACCTTATCGGGATAGAGCGCTTGTTCACGAGCGGAACCGTATCCGCGGATACGGGCAAGCGCGATATTTTGCTGCACCTGACCGGTGTATAAAGATGCTATCGTATTTTTGTACGTGTCGAACGTGCCGTAAAATTGCATATATGCTTGCTTACGGATATTCCGGTCGGGATTGATTAAGAACTGCGAATATGAAGATTGCGTAAGTTCTTTTGCGCCGTCGGGAGTTTCAATCGAACCGAAACGGAAGTCTACATTCGTAAGCGTCGAGAAGCTGCGGCGTTCGACATCCTGCGATTCGGCTAAAAGCGAAAGGAGCTTTTCTTCTTTTTCACTCAATGTATGAGCCTTCAATCTAATCAGTTTTTCGATAAAGATTTTGTACGGAGCAAAAGCAGCGCCGGTCTTTCCGGCAGGATCGAGCCAGCCGCGGATAGTCTGTTCGGGAATATCCAGCAAGGCGGGGATAAACCAACTTGTTTCGGAAGAAAGTTCCGTGTCCGCCATCATTGCGAGAGAAACCCGTTCGATGTTTTTAGGATCGCTTTCATCCACCGACTTCATCAAAAAGGCATAATGGCTTGTCTTTTCCGAAATACGGGACGCCGCTTCCACCGCCTGTAAACAGCCGAGCACCGTTTCGGCAGTCAGTGTATCAGGTGCGGCAAAGGCGGTTTTGTAGGTTAATACGCGGTCTTTTGCGGCAGCAATGTCTTTCAGTGAGGCATTCCAGTCCGCATCATTTGTAAAAAGTTTGCTTAAATCCCATTGATCGCTTTTTGCGACCTCCGAGCGGAGGGGTACCGTTGAGTTTTTCATACGTTCACTATACAATATGGCCGATGAATGAGCAACTGTCGGCCTATAAAATTAAACAAGGGCGGCGAATCTACGACATTTACAATATCTTCAATTCTTTTTCTTTTGCGCTTGTTACCGGCAATACGGTTACTCTTTATGCGCTCTTTTTAAAAGCCAACACAACGGTAGTCGGTTTACTGACTGCGTTTATGTATCTTTCGTTTTTTGCCATTCCGCTTGGTAAATTGATGGTGATGCGTTTCAGCATTATGCAGACATTCGGCAGTACATGGCTTTTGCGTACCGCCTCGCTGCTGCCGCTGCTTGCCATCCCGTTTCTTGTCTCTGCAGGACACGATCAGTATGCGCTCTATTGCCTATTGCTTGCGGTAGGGCTGTTCAATTTTTTCCGCGGCGTCGGAATGATTGCCAATAATCCCGTTATCAGAATCCTTGCGCCCGGGAAAGACCGTAGCTCGTATATCGTGCGCCTTTCCTTAATCAACAACCTTGCGGCATTACTCGCCACTGTTTTGCTGGCATGGCTTTTACGGAGAGATCCTTCGGTACATAGCTATAACCTTGCCAGTATGATCGGCATACTGCTCGGCTTTATCGCCTCTATCCTGCTGTTTAGAATACCGGAACCGGAGTCCGCAAAGCCGAACCGTCAAAAGCGGAAAGACAATACGACCCCGCGCCAAGGCTCTACTTTTTTGAGGCACATTCGTGATGCCTTTAAAGATGCAAACTTCAGACGGTTCGTGTTGGCGTTCTTTATTATCAGTCTCGGTATTGCGATGATCCGCCCGTTTATCATTGTGTATGCAAAAGAGGTTTACAGTAGACGAGACAGCGCTGCGACCATCTTATCCGTGTACTCACTTGTAGGTGCACTCAGCGTCGGGCTTTTAATGCATCTGATTATCGACCGCATCGGCGCTAAACCGATCTTTATCATTTTCAGTGCAATCAGCGCCCTTTCGTTGATACCGGCTTTCTTTGCGCCGGGACTTGCAAGCGCCGGAATAGTCAGTACCGTTTTCCTCATTTTATTTACAATGATCAGCAATGTCGGTTTTGTCGGGCAGGATAATTCGTCGCAAGCATATTTCTTCGCGATGGTACCGGAAGAGGCGCTGATGGATTTAAGTATGCTCTATTACTTTATCCTTGCGATTACCGGCGGCGCTGGTTCCATCCTCGGCGGAACGATACTCGACCTTTTGCGGGTGCAAGGTTTTTCCTACCTGCAATCGTATCAAATATTTTTCTTGATAGTTATCGCCATTATCGCAATCGGTATCGTATTTCAGCGCAAACTCTTGAACCTCGGCAGTTACCGCGTGTTTGAAACGCTTGCCGTGCTCTTTTCTCCCCGCGATATGAAGGCACTCAACCTTCTGCACAAATTAGACCGAAGCGAGACTATCGAAACCGAGGAGAAAATCCTCAACGAACTCGGCGAAATTGCTTCATCGGTATCCTGCGATCAGCTGCTGCACTACCTTGAATCTCCGCGGTTTACAATTCGGATGAACGCATTACGGGCGCTCTATTCGATGAATACCATCAATGCGAAGGTACGCGATGTAGTGTTGAAAGAGCTTGAACAGGGGGCGTTTACCACAGCGCCGCTCGCCGCGCGGATACTCGCCAAATTCAATGTGCAGCAGGCGGTTACCCCCTTACGGGCAGCGCTCGACAGCGACGACTACTATCTTGCCGGAGAAGCGATGGTCGCCCTTGCCCGGCTGAACGACAGCTACAGCCAGCCTAAAATCGGCACCATACTTTCCCAAGCGGAAAACCCCGCGCTGATACTGAAAGGAATACGTGCACTGGAGCTTTTTAATGCAGATAATTCTCCTATGTTTATTCTGGATATTCTCCGCAGGGACACCGTTCCGCCCTATATCGAAAACGAAGCGCTGCTTGCACTGGCATCGTTAATGGGTATCCAAAACGACTTTTATTATGTGTTTGAAAAATACCGGAACGAAAAACAATCGCCATCTATTCTTTTCATCGATATACTCGATGAAATCTTTGAAACGAAAAAAACGAGCGATCCCGTGCTGAAAAAGACCGTCATCGATTTTATTCAAGACTACCAATACGATGAAGCCTTTGTACACTGGCTCATCGGATTCGGTAAAAACAAATTGGGTATACGGTCGGCCTTGCTGGTTGCCGTCGCCCTTGATATCGGCTTAATTCATCGGGAAGCATTCCGCTTCTTTTTGTCGTTTTGGGCTATCTCCTTATTCAAAAAACCGGAACTTGCGGAGCGGTAGAACTCTCCTTCGATTTCTGAAATTCAGCTTAACCGTACAGGAAACAGAGAAACTCAATTTCTCATTATGAATTACCCCTCGATAACCTGTATCTCAAATTCCAACTGGGGCATACACTCCGCTAAATCGCTTTGAATCCGCTTGAGCGCGTCTACACGCATATCGGCGGACGTATTGGCATTTCCCTGAATGATAAAGATTGCATTTTTTGTCCCGTCATCAAATTTATAATGTTCCCCATCCCGGACATCCAGCCATGCCATAATACCTTTTGAATCGCGGTACACGTAATCGGTTTTAGCAACATGCTTTTCCGTGGATAGGATGGGAAGGAAAACGCCTTCTTCTTTATTGACGGTAAACTCTATCTGCCCGTCTACTTTAGCAAGGTCGTGTCCGCCTATTGCCAAAAGTGAACGTAACGACTCGACGTTGTAAATATCGATAACGCTATTAATATGCGGAATAGAACCGCGGTGCTGAATGTTTCGGATAAGAGCCGGAACGGTCGGCATATATTTCTTGATACTGCGCCCCACGCTTTGCAGCATATCAGTGTATCCCTGAATGACCGGATGATTGAATACTTCATCAACATCGCATTTCAATGCCCATTCTTCCATCTCTTTTTGCTTCTTTAAAAAGGCTTCTGATAAGGAAGCTTGTGGATCTACATTTTTTGCAATCCCAATCGCAATGCTTTTAATCCCAAGCGCGCCAATACTTTCGTCCATAATAAATTTCATAGCAGAGAACCTCCATACTATTTTACTCAGTATAAGTAATATTATACCATTGGCTTTAAAATTTTTAAAGAATCCGATATTGTTTTGTACATATTCTTTTACAGACTCTACATAATACTATATGATAAAGGGACAAACTTTTAGGGAGAATGACTATGACATTCAAAGAAAGAATGAGCGAAATTATGCAGAGTATACGGGCAGCAGCCGTAAGTTCTCCGTCCATATTCTTTTTTGTAGTAGCGGCAGGTATATCGCAGCTCTTTTATAAATATATTCCGAATGCGATACATTTGAATTTTCTATTTTCGTTTTCGGTCGTTTTACTCTGTAACGACAAGATAAAAGCGGCGGCAGTCCGCACTAAAGTGATAATCTTCTGTTGCCAAACAGCCGCACTTACTGCAATGTATCTTACCGGTCTTTTGACCCTCAATAAAAACATTGATTTGGTGTATCTATCGTTAATATACTTATATTGCATCTGCGCTTTTATCTTCTTTTTCCCTGCGGAAGACTTTCTGAAAGAATTTAAATTGCGTTTTATTCATGTTCTGGTTTCGCTGCTCTTTTTCGGCGCTGTATACTGCACACTGTTTGTCACCGTCTCTTTGATTAATGCCATTTTTTATCTTAATATTGTGTTTACCGAAAGTATCATCTTCCGCATTACCAACGCGGCAGCAACCGTTACAGCTTTGACCGTGTTTGCCGTATACCACTCAAAACCGCTCGTACACTCAAAATTTTTTACCCTTATGTTTCAAAAGCTGCTGCCTATTTTACTGCTGCCGCTTGGTATCCTCGGCCTTGTGTACTTAGCAAAGTATGCACTACTCCCACGTTCAACGGAAGTAATGTATTTTCCGTTATATTATCTTGTGCTGGGCACTATTGTACTCTGTCTGTTGATGATTCAGCATTTTACAGACCGGCAAAATATTGTCCGGCTTATGCTCGGCATCCTCGGTACCGCATCGCTCCTGTTTATTGCCGCTTTGCTGCACGAACGAACAATCACTGCAAGGAGTTATAGAATCGGTTTTAGTGTGTCCGACAAACTACCGCTGCACGAAATAGCAATAAACGGCCTTTTGGCGCTTTACTTTTTTGCTGCGGTATTCAGCAGGAAAAACATAACTGCAAAGCTTCGTACCGTAACGGCAATTATCACAATCATTCTCTTTTTTCCGGTCATCGGATTCTATAATTATGCTTATTTTGAAAGGGAAAATATAACCAGACCTCGTAATGATTTGGCAGAGTTTATACACGAAAGAAATCGGAATAGTGATAGCGTACCCCGTCCTGAATACTTGTATCGATATTATCCGTTAGAAAATCAGCCTCCTGAAAATATTGATCGAATTATCGAAACCACTGAATACGAAGCTGTTCTTGTGAAAGTTGATTTAGATTTAAATACAATACCAGCTTCCTCTATCCCCCGTGATACACGATGCCGGTATCGTTCATTTTTATTTTCAATGACACCGGACGGAAAATCGGTAAAAATAAGCGATGAAACAGATGGACAGATAGTAATGCTTGATTTTTATACACGGCTAAAAACCGACAGCGCAGAATCCGAAAAGATATCAGATGAGACGCCTTTCTCAGATGAGACGCCTTTCATCTACGAAGATCAAAAGATGAAAATCATTATTCAATATGCTTCTTACTACGAAAATCGATCCGCGCGCGTTACCTTCGATGCTTATATTAAAAAGACACCGGTCATGCCGCAACGGTAAGCAATAACTCAATCAGATACGGCAATCCGTATGTTCGTAATTATTCTAAAGTACATAAAGAAAATGCCGATTATTGGAATAGTGGAGGGATCGGTATGGTATCGAATTATGTACCGTTGTCATCATTGTCTTATGCGGCAATGACGAGCATTTCGGCCGGAGGGCGTGCATATCTTCCGGTCGATACCAAACAAGTTGTTTATTCTCATTTTCAATATGTTTCCGGAGTGCCGCGTACTAAGGATCAAAACGGCGTCAGCATCGGTAAGCTGAAGATTTTAAATACGCTTATCGATCAGCTGGTTAAAATGCGCGAAAACGAACGGGAAAATAAGCTATTAACAGCAAAACCCGATGAAAAAACGCTGGATGCAATGATTGAATACGTCAATACTAAAATTCATACGGAAATAACGCTTTCAAAAAGCATCGGGTATGCTTCTTCCTTGCCGGAATCGGCTTATCTATTGGATCTGACAGCCTAGATAGAGAGGCGTTTTTCATAAATATTTTTAAACGCCTCGTCCGCATATTTTATCTTTTCTAAAGAACTTGCGATTTTTTTGATAAAAGAGTAACATAGCGGCCATGGACGTCATTGCGCGGTATCCTGAATTTTCTCCGCTATCTCTTGAAGCTGTACAAGCCATTAAAGCCGATTTGCAGCAGCAGAAAGACGGTATGTCAGAGTTAACCTTCGGAAGTTTGTATTTTTTTAGAAATACGTATAAATATAAAATAAGCAGATTTAATGAGCGCACCCTGATCTTTTTAGGGGAAGAACAGAAAAAAGCGTTTTTCTTCATTATAGGAGACCCGCTTCCGCTTGCAACACTTAAGGAACTGTACAACGATTGTGCTTACTGGAAGTTGATCTCAGAATCATATTTAACCGATAATGCAGCTTTTTTCCAAAATTTTAAAGAACCGCCTACCGAAGATAGAGATAATTTCGATTACCTCTATACCCGTCTTTCATTAAGTACATTATCAGGAAAGCAATTACATAAAAAAAAGAACCATGTAAACGGATTTTTGAGTAATTACCCTGATTTTACGTTAAAAAAGCTTGATACAGATACAAAAAAAGACGCATCTAAAATTTTAGACATCTGGGCAACAGAGCAAACCAATCTCCAAGAAACCGACTACGAAGCTGCGCAGCAGGCCTTGGCATTGCCGCAAATAGCAGATTTTCTCAGCCTTATCCTCTATGCACAGGGTATGCCGGTCGCATGGTGTTTAGCCGAGTTAGCAGCACAGGGAGCTACCGCTGTTGTCCATTTTGAAAAAGCACGAACCGATTTTCGAGGCAGCTATCAATACATCAACTATGCCTTTGCACAATCACTTCCCGAACACGTCGTATACATCAACCGTGAGCAAGATTTGGGAGACGAAGGGCTGCGCCATGCAAAAATGAGCTACAAGCCGGAAGGTTTTGTTAAAAAATACCGACTTGATAAAGGAGCACTTTGAAACTATGAAGTTAGTCAGCACTCGAAACAGCACACATGCGGTTTCCTTTAAACATGCAATCTTTGATTGTATGCCTGCCGACGGCGGTTTATATGTTCCCTACTCCGAACACGATTTACGATCGTGGATATTGCACATGAATGAGCAGACAGCTTTTTCGACTATAGCAGGCTCACTAACCTCTGCTCTGCTCAAAGAAGAAATTAGTCCGGTTATTTCCGAACGTATCGCAGCAACAGCGTTTCAATCCTATAGCCCGCGGCTCCGCCAGCTTGATGACCGCCTCTTTTTGCTGGAACTGTTCCACGGCCCGACCGGCAATCATCGAGATTTCGGCTTTTTATGGCTTGCCTCCGCCTTGGAACATCTGTTGACAATAGATGAAAAAAATGCCATCGTCGTTGCCCCCAGTACCGGGGCGGGTGGCAGAAGTATGGCAGCAGCATTTGGAAACAAAAAACATCTTAAATTGGTTATCTTATATCCGAAAGGCTACGCAAAGGGGCTAAAGCCGGAGCATTTATTTCAGAACGGCGGCTCCGTATACCCTGTAGAGGTTGACGGAGATATTGCCATAGTCGAAAACCTCATCAGATCGGTTTACCAGGAACGGCAGCTTGTAAAAGATTATAACCTGACGCTGGCAAATACCGTCAACATCGGGCGCATCCTACCACAGGTGTTCTTTTATATGTTTGCCTTTACCCGTATAAAAACACGAACAGCAGGAGAAATATTCTATGCCGTTCCTTCCGGAAATTACGGCAATCTTGCGGCAGGCTTATACGCATGGAAGTTTCGTTTACCGGTAAACGGTTTTATCACGGATGCAACGGATGCACTGAACTGTGACGAAACCGGATACTGCCGCTGCATTAACTCTTCCGTTCCGCTTGCGGAGCGCGGCCCTGCCGACCCTGCCGTTCCCTCCAGTATTGAACGGCTTGAACAAATTTTCACACTCAGTCCTGCTATCATGAAATCGATTATTTTTCCTGCCAAGGTTTCGGATGCCGAAGCGGAAACGCTCATCAGCGATTCGTACCGACATTACGGCATCATGTTCGATACGGCAACCGCCCATGCGTATGCCGCGGCGCAAACCCGAAACATCTTCCGGCGGCGTGGCGGGGAATCCCTCGTGTTGGTGTCGAAGGATCATCCCGCCTTTGAAAGCGAAATTCTTACCCGGATATGCGGCGAATCCCCGATAATACCCGAATATCTCCGGGATATTGATATGCCTCTTACGGATGTACCGCTCATTAACGGAACAAAAGAAGAGCTCATTAAAATTCTCAATAAAGTAAGTGAGGTACAATAATGCCATACAAATTAGACGGTGCAAAATTCCCTACATTGGAAGATTTAGTCGAAGCGCTCTATCCGCTCTATGCCGATAAAATGAGTGAAGAAGAATTCAAGAAATATGCGGAAGAACACGCGGAAAAAAGTTAACAGACGTCTGTTACAAACCTTACAGCTTTTTTAAAAATTGTCTGACTCTTTCTTTCACGAAGGACTATTAAGCTCAGTTTTTGGAGATTATAATGGATTATCATCACGGACTTTTAAAGAGAAGTACCGCACGGTTCATCCTGTGCTGTACGGCGATACTTGCTCCCGCCTTCCTTTTTGCAACGCAGAAACCCACAACCGAATCTACGCAAGGCACTTTTTCCGGCGATTACGTTATTTACCGCGATTATTCATGGAAATCCCCTACGTGGATAGGCTTTTTGTACTATAATGACGAAACCTACGGAGCATTTATCCGTACCGATGATCCGGAGAATCCCCATACCGTATCCATCATATTCAGCACTCAAATTGAGAAGGGGCAGTTAGTCCTAACCGGCCAGCAAATTATCTCTTCTATCACATCGGACGACACCTTTGGAGTCAATTATTTGATGGGACTTTTGCCGAAGCTTTATGAACTTAAAACCTTTCCCCGTGCCGGAAAAGCACCGTTCGGTACGGCAACCGTACGCAAGCAAATGGAAGAATTCGGCGGTTCGGTAACCCTAGACTTTCAATCTTTTGTACCCCTTTTTCACCTCAAAGCAATAACCGGTGCAAAAAAAGAAACCGTTTTGGAATTAACCGAAATAGGCTCTATTAACGGCAATGGAGAATCGGTATTCTACGGCTACGATCCGGTAGAACCTCAGCAGGACACAAACGTATTTACCCTCAATAAGGCGGCAAAAAAAGAAACGGTAACCGTATCGGGCACGCGGCTCCATTTGGATAGCCAGTGGAAAAAGATTGCAGATAACTCTTTTCTTTGCGGAAATACGGCCTTTTTAACGGTAAGTACGGTCAATGTACCACAGGAAGAAAGTGGAAATAAGTTATCCGGACCCGAACAATTACTTCGATTGTTAACCGCTTCAAGCCCTTATGCAAAAACCCTGCTGCCATATACGACTATTGAAGGAAAGCAGACCGCCTTTACACTAAAGCAATCCGTATACGATGTCGAATCAAAAAAGATTTCAAAAGATATAAAACGGTGTATTAAAAATAAAGACGGCAGCTTTACCATTGTCAGCCTAACGGTTAATAGCCATGCTTATAGCGCCGAACAAGCCTATTTTAATGGACTTTTTTAGTTTTTGTGCTATACTGCAACAGAGATGATAGGGCATTTACTTTTCGACATTGATAATACACTTTATTCTGCATCGAATCTGATGGAACGGAGAATCTCCGAGCGGATGTTTCAATTTATTGCCGATTTTCTATCGGTTCCGTTGGAAGAAGCTATCAGGCTGCAACGTGCGCGGCGGCACAACTACGGCACAACGCTCGAATGGCTTGAGTGTGAATATCATTTTAACGACAGAGACACGTATTTTGCCGCAGTACATCCTGCTTCGGAAATTTCAGAATTACAGCCGGATCCCCATTTACGCGACTTTCTCATTTCGTTACAAATGCCGATGACGGTATTAACCAATGCACCGATGGCACACGCAGAACGGGTTTTGAACTTCTTTAATATCAGTGACTTATTCCTCGGCATTTTTGATATTTCCTACAACCAGGGAAAAGGGAAACCGCAACCGACAGCCTTTACCAAACCGCTTGCCGCCGTACATAAAACGATAGAGGAAACATTGTTTTTAGATGATTGCCCTGCATACGTTCAGGGGTTTGTTCAAATTGGCGGCCGGAGCGTACTCATCGATGAAAAGGAACGATGTACGGATTTTACCAAAACGTCCGGAATTCCATCGATTAAATCGATTTACGAACTACCGCCGTTACTGGAGCGCCTTTCCGTATAGGATGATATTATCGGCCGGTACTATCCGGTCTTTTTTAGATAAAGTGATGATGGGGCATCTCTAAAAGATTCACTTGTTAGATATGCTCCCAATTATTTTTAGGAGGAAAACATGGACGGTCTTGTACTAAAAAATATGCTTGAAGAACTCAGGCCGCTATTTGAGCAGTATGCAAGTAAGGATAATGTTATCACTGAAGAAAATGTACACAAAATGGAAAATCCTCAGATTCGTACAATCTTGGAATCCGCCGTAAAAAAACTTTTGTTAGACGGTTCAAAACTATACCCTGAAAAACACATTACCGAATTTTTGCAAGCAATTAAAGCAGGAAAGAAAGGCATTATCCTTTCCGAACACTACAGCAACCTCGATTTACCGATTTTCTTATATTTAATGGAACAAACAGGACCGGCTGGAGAAGAGCTTGCCCATCGCTCTATCGCAATGGCCGGCATGAAACTTACCGAAGAAGACCCGCTGATAGCAGCTCTTACCGAAGGCTATGAACGCATTGTCATTTATCCAAGCAGAACACTCGCCGGTATTACCGACCCCGTACAGCTGGAAGAAGAGAAAAAACGGAGCCGCAGCATCAATATTGCCTCAATGCGGACGCTGGAAGAAGTGCGAAAAGAAGGAAAAGCCGTTATCGTATATCCGGCTGGAACCCGCTACCGCCCCGGCAAACCGGAAACAAAACGAGGCGTCCGCGAAATCGACTCCTACATCAGAACCTCCGATGTAATGATGCTGGTATCTATTAACGGCAACTGTTTACGTATTTCAGATGATCCTTCCAATATGCTCGGCGACATTGTTTGCCAAGATAAGGTTGTAATAGAGATCAGCCCCGTTATAGACTGCACCGAATTCCGTGAGCGAGCCAAGCAACGATGCCGTGAAGGAGATGACAAAAAACAGGCTGTCGTCGATCTTGTTATGGAAGAACTTGAAATTATGCACAACCGAAACGCATAGACTTACTGATTTTCCGTTACCTTGACAGAGGGATAAAAAATCGTTATCGTACAAGAAGATACTAAGGATATAATCCATTGGAGGTGATTCTGTAAGTGGCAAGTATCGTTATCGATGATTCCGAAAACCTTGAAAAAGCGATTAAGCGTTTTAAGCGCCAAGTTGAAAAAGAGGGAATTATCCGCGAGTGGAAAAAGCGCGAATACTATGAAAAGCCGTCTACTATTTTAAATAGAAAGAAGAAGGCTCTTCAGCGCAAGTTAATGAAAAAAAACCGCAAATCGTATGATTCAAAATCATACTAATTTTTAACAATCAACAGCAAAGCCGATTTATTGATTCGAAATTTTATTTATAATGAATTGATAATCGGCTTTGTCAGCTTTCAGTGCCTTTATTGCCTCATTCAAACCGGCCATCCTCACAGATATAATGATATTATTCATCATCATCATCCGAAGGAAGTTCCTCATCCTCGCCTGTTGCATCATCTGTTGCACTCTCGACTTTTGGCATTTCCGTCGAATTTTCGCCATCTAACCATAGTAATAAATAATCAATAAAGTTATTATTAGATTTGGAATCCGATAAGGTGAACTTAATTTGTTTTGCAAATAGTTCTTTACTATTTTTATTTAACCATGCATAGATATGTTCTATATCGGAAATCAGTTGCTGAATTCTTGAATTAAACGGGGAAAAAAGCTGCTGATATTCTATCCCAAAGCGTCTTGAGCGGATTAATGCACATAATAATTCTAAATGAGAGCGCAAGGGATTTAGTTTTCTATTAGAAAGTGATATTTCCTGTTTTAGTTTATGATATTCATCTTTTATTCCATCTATTACCTGATTAAATACAGTTTCCATTTGAGTAATAGAAATTGTAGATAATAGATGCTCACATCGCCACAACGCAATTGTAAGAATTTGAAGCTTAAAAGAATTTAGTTTTGAATCCTGATCTGCCAAATCTAAAGCCCAATCAAAAACCTTTTTTTGAATAGGAGTATTTGCATCTCCTATAAAATATCCGAATTGGAAGATTTTTTGCTCTATGATTTTCCAATGTTGTTCAAAATCAATTGTCTCTTGTAACTTTATTTTCATTAAGTCTGATGATATATCGAGACAATCTTTATGAAGTATACATGCATACAAGAATAATTCGTTCCATAAGATTTCTTGCTCTTGAACTGCGTGATTATATAACAGCGATTTAAGGGCTTGTTTTATAGAATTAAATTTTTCTTTAAAAGCTATCGGTACTTGGGTATTTGTAATAATTGAATGACCGAAATTCCATATCTGCATTGTTGGGAATCTATATCTTCTTATAAATGATGAAATTAATTTTGTAGATAAACTTATACCTTTAGTTAATCCTATAGAAGAATATAATGTCACTCCATCATCAAATTTAGGTTTATGTTTTGTATTAATTGAAAAAGAAAAACTATTACAGTTTTCGACTGCCTTAAATTGCGTTTGATATATTTTTACATATTCGGTTTCATTCAATTTGATAACGAAATAATAACCATGAATATCCTTATGATAATTTGGAGTAAAATTAGAAGGAATATTACATGTGTATCTTTTAAATTTATTTTCTTCGTCTGCATAAAAATGAGTTAAATCGATAATACTGTTAAAATTATTTTCTTCCCATTCAACTAAATTACGGGGAGTATTACTACGGCTATCTTTCCAATTAATAAACTCGCTCCATGTCCGCTCAGGAGGAAAATTCGGAACAGGGAATTTAGTTTCATCAATTTCTTTCCATTGAACTTTTGCACGTACAAAGTTTGATGAGTTGATTGATACAAAATACAAGTCAAAGGGTTGCTCTTGTCCGTATGTATAATACATTTTTAATTCGCAAGAAGTGTCTGCTTTTAATGGGAATGCCGAATTTGTTAAGCAAGCCTCATATTTCAAAGCAGAGGTATCTTTGCCGATACTTCTGACCAATCTGAAATGATATTCTTTTACATTTTTATTAAGAATAAAAGTTTCCGAAATAGGTATTTCTTGAGCTTTTCCGCGTATCGGAAGAACGGTTTTCTCGTTTGTTAAGTTAATATAGTGCCTTCGGCCTTTCTTAATAACAGTCATCTGTACATTCGGCAGATGCTCACTCCACAAAGGGATATCGGAAATTCGATGATGAAGTTTTACAAAAGAGGCAATCCCGTGTATCGGCTTAAATGGGATATTTATGAATGTCCAATTGGGATTAGGCATTTTAAGTCGCGCATCTTTTATTGAGTCTTGCCCGGAAATAATATAGATACATGAAGAGTCAAGCTTATCTTCCGTATTTTTTACGGCCGCAAGAATATACTCCATTATTTTTGAAGGTTTATAATCACTAATAACAACAGGCGGATGATGCTCCCAGCGAACGCCTCCCGGTATTTCCCTTATTGATTTTAGATTAATCTCTTCAGTCTTCTCATTTTGCTTATATGTTGTTTTCGCAGTAATCGGTGTAATTGATAAAAGTTTTTTATCGGCTGCAAATTCTTTTTTTTCAATTACAAATACAAAATCATTATCTTTGATGGCATAATGAGGAAATTCATTACTATGTTGAAAAGCAAAGACTGCCCCGATACTACTAGGGGTGGGATTAGCATTTGTAAAAACAGAGTTTGCTGTAGAGCGTATGAGTCCCAATGAAAAGTCTTCAAGATAGTCCGGCAAAATATAGTAAAAATTATTTGTATTGTAATAATCCCTAATTGAATTCATAAAATTATAGGTTGCTTCCGTCTTTAATTCTATAGAAACTTCTTTACGTGTAATGCTATCATATAAAATATCATCAAAAGATATTGAATCAATCTTATAATTATTCAATCTATCTTTATGAATTGATGGTGATGCGGCGCAATCAACATTAATTAATTCCGAAGAATCATCAGCCTTCCAGAATTGGCGTAATAATTTCAATGGATAAGGTTTAGCAGCTTCATCTTTACTATTAATAAATTCCGTATTTGAAATGCCGTAATAGTATTCTGACGAAAAATCCATAACCGTAAAAATTTGTTCTTCTGTATTATTCGAATAAACTATTCTTCTATCAGGAGAATGAGAAATTGAATTTGCAAGTTTGCCGGCAATTTTATTAGCATCAAACAGATTTAATAATTTATCAGGATATTTTTTCCCATCAATTTCAAAATAATTATAAGCAATATTAATTGAATGTTCTTCTCCGGCCTCCGATGTAAAAGTAATGATATTATCTTTAAGCGTTAGTTTAAAATCATCAGCCTCAATAACAGCCCCTGCATTTTTTCCATAACCGATAGTTTCTATTAAAATTTCATTTATAGAAAATTTTACAGGAAGTTGCTTAATCTTGCATTTTCGCTGCTGTAATAATGCACTTGTTTTCCAGAATATATAGACTGCTACATATTTATCTATGTTATTCATATCATTTTCGATAATATCAGTCAGTTCAAGAATATACCGCCATGTAGCCCAGACCTTTTTATAATACTTATCACATAAAAGAATATTATTTGGCGGTAAATTTTGCCACATACCGATTTCTTGCGCCTCATCACTTTTAAGCCATTTACATAATTTTGAATATAAAATAGAAAGCTCTGAATCTTCATTTTCTATTTGAAGCGGTTCGGCAGTGAATATATTCAATCTTTCTTCCAGAATATATGTTGCTCTTATTATTAATTTTTTTAATAAGCGATTTTCCAAAGTATCTACGCTTTGTTGCCTTTTTACAGCTATAACGGAAGGTTTGGCAGCTATTTTTTCTCTAACTGTCCTACCTGGCCTTCTAGAAATATCTATAATCCCCATCGAATCGATTTCTCTTGCCTGATAAACCGGCATTTGTTCATGAAAACGGAGAATTTCTTTTCGAGGAGCTTCAAAAATATGAAAAAGACCTCTTTTACTGTATGAAAAAATATTAAATATCCAATCGTAAACATTTTTATCGTCTGTGTATGACTTTATTTCTATAAGTTTATCAAGCAAGGCAGTTAGATCAGTATCGAGTGGATCTCCTGTTTCAGGATCCGTTTCGATAATTCTATAGTACCAATCCCGTAAAGAAAGTAATAATTTCTCTTTAGAATCTTCTACAGTTAAAGATTTCAAGAGTGTTGAATAATCCCGTGTTTCTTTATCCATTATCGCCCCTCTTGTTTATCTTGTTCCATACTTAAATATTCGGAAGTAAGCCAGAGGAATTGTCCGTCTCCAAATTTAATTGCGTTCAAGAAGTCTTTAGAGATATTTATGTTATGACCTTCATTCGTAAAACTTGTAATTATACTTGCAATTTTCATAAGAACATTCTTAGATTCGCTTCTCCTCGTTTCGATTCCACGCAGCTTCGGCATAATTTTCTGGACTAACTGATCTTCAAATGCGGGATCAATCTTCTTGTTTAATTCGGCAATAAATTCTTTGTCATTCATATCTGCCGATTTAGAGATAAGCAATTGCCGTACATCCGGATAATTCCAGATATAATTTTCAATTGATTGCCAAACTCTGTGTCCAATCGCACGTCCGATATTTGAGATTTCTTTATTAATCTCTTCGACTAATTGTTTATATGGTGCAATTACTTTTTCAGAGGCAGCCGTTTGTTCATCTGTAAAGTTTACCTTCCATCCTTCCCATGTTTCAATCGGAAGATATCTTTCTTCCGTTCTTATATCTTTGTTAATCTTTATACGGCGTTTAAATTCATTTGGCCGAGGAAAATTAATAACGATACCTCTATCAAGAACTTTATCGGAAAGGCTTTTTGTTGTTTCATCCTGATTCATAGTTCCCACCCAAAGAACATTTCTTCCAAGTGCAAGCGGATAAGAATCCGTTCCTCCTAATTTGACAGCTAATGTAGGATATTGCGGAGTTCCTTCATCTTTTCCGCGGCGTTCTTCGAGCTTACTTAAAAATTCTGCAAAATACTGTTCAATGTGTGCAAGATTCATTTCATCCAGTAAAACAATATTCAGTTGATTTTTTAAGCTGACAAAGTAATTTTCTGAATTCTCTTTTTGAGATTGAATTAAATATTTTAGAAGAGGCTGAGCTTCAAACTTACCGGAAATTGTATTGTAATAACCGAGCAAGGCCTCTTGACTATCCCAATTAGGCTGAACAGGAATATTTATAAAATTAATGCCGCCGAATTTTGCATAGAGTTGCGGCAATTCCGATTTACCGGTACCGCTGACACCGGCAAGAACAGCCAACGGAGACCATTCAGCGGTTTTTAATGCCGTATGGAAAGCCTTAATAATTCTCGGTGAAAAAGCAAGACCATAATCGGCGATCTTTCTGCATACTTGATCTAACCATAAAAGCTCATCATTAATTGCTTCTTTTTCTGATTTCGGTGTTTCCGAATTCTGTTCGGCGCTATTATCTGCGTTATCAGTATTATCGATATTCTCACTATTTTGATTTATATCTAAATCAATTTCGAGAGTGGTTTCGTCTGAATATTCATCGTCCTTTTTTGTAACTAATATCAACGGCTCTTTACGAATCTTGTCTTCCGTAAAATTTTCATGCGGAGCCATAATAGAATTTAATTTCTCTTCAAGCGTCGCCTCTTTATCATATAATTCTCTGTAATGCTTAATCGTTTCATTTTGCTCTGCATTAAGCGTTTCTAATCTAAGCTTATCCTGTTCAAGTATGTTTTTTTGTGTCTCTAATGAAGTATTATGTACCGCATTTAATTCACCGCTGTTAGCAAGCTTTTGAAGCGCTACGAGTTTATATCTTGAGTCTTCTAATTGTTCCGAGAGACTGTCTATTTCTTCCTGTTTACGGTTGAGTTCTTCTTCAACATTATCAGGGTAATTCTGTAACGTCTTTCTAGCTTCCGCTAACTGTCTGGTTAGAGATTGAATTTCAACTAATATGGATTCCGGTTCTTGGCCATTAAGTCTGTGCTTAATCTCTTCATAGGCAATGAGCCGTATTTCAAGGTTTGCTCGTTCTTGACTTAATCTTTCTTGATGTTCTTTGTAGTTTTCAAGTCTCGCATTTAACTCTTTAATTTTTGCATCGGCTAATTCTTTTGCTTGTTCATCTAAAGACGCCATTTTTGAAGAAACGATTGTTCTTTCTGCCGCTAACTGAGAATCTTTTTGTTCATAATCTTTTCTGTCTTGTATAAGCTTATCACGATCTTGTTCTAAAATGATTTCTCGTTGACGCAGTTCTGCTTCTTTTTGAGCAATTGCATCGCGTCTACTACTTAATTCCGTATCCGTTTCTTGAATTCTTTTTGTGGTTTGTACAAAAAGAGTTTCTTCGTGTTCTCTTTCACTTTTTTGGTGAGCTTCATGGAGCCGCTCAGCAAACTTTTTCTGTTCTTCCTGCCGTTCTACAGTAATTTCGGAATTACGTTTTTGAATATCCGCTTCATTTTCTTTGATCCTTGCTGAAAATCCTTTTATAGCTTCTTGAAATTTAGGTTCATATTCGGTTCTTTTCATTTCGAATACGGTACGAGCCTCATCCAACTTTGAAAATTCATCTTTTATCGCGGTGTTTTCTTTGTCCCTATATTGCTCAAATTCGATTTTTCTTTGCTCAAGCAAATCTTTCTCATCTTCAAGGCGTTCTTCTTTTGATTTAATCGAGTTCTCTCTCTCAACAAGCTGTTTTTCTCTTTTATTATTTGTAAAAGGCCACATTTTATTCACTCCTTTAGTCAATGTATTTTATCAGTATCTTTATTATATTAGTAACAATTTTTTTATAAATTGATACTTCCCGTTCAGAATATTCTCGAACATCACTATGCCCGCGTGATTTTAACAAAAAATCTAAATCAAGAATAAACCGAGGATATTGTTGAGAAATATCCATTAGTTGCTCCTCCGGTACAAGTATCAAAAAACTTACAATACCGGCTCCTAAACTATCGCATCCTCCCCCACATACAGCCTTACCTATCTTTTTATAACTTACCGTACCTATAGAATCAGGCAATTTGTTATTTTTGAGTTCAAAATATACATTTCTACATTTTTCCGCTACAAAATTGCAGTTTCTTTGTTCTTTAGAAGGTGGCATCATATATTTTAACATAGCCGTAATTGAATATTCAAAGAACTGTTGTAATACCGAACAGGCACTTCCTGCAACATATTTGCGGTCTCCAAACGTAATCAGAGAATTGATCATTTGTTTAATAAGATTTGCAGGAAGTTTATTAATAGTTACATAGCCATAATCTTTGTATAACTCTAATTTCTTTTCATATATCTTCTGAATATAAGAGGAGTATTGATACTTACTGTTATGAATATCATCTTTAAAATAATCAGTAAGTAACTTATTATCGGCTTTTAGTTTTTCATTCAAATATTCTACGTAAAAAAGAATCTTCTCGATTATCTCTTTACACTTACTTGCAGAGACATCTGAGAATGTTAATCCCGGACCATGCGCCATTGAGGTTTTATCACGTAATTCTTTTAATTTAAAAAAATCAATCATAAAGTCCGGATAATTTTTTGCCAAAAAACTCAACGGAACTTCGGGATCATCAATAGCATTTGCCAGACATAAACACAATAACGGTATAAGTTCAGGTTGATTATCATCCCTCATTGATTTGATTTTACCGGGATATACCTTTAATAATGTTAGATAGTTGTGCGGCAGATTTATGGAAAGATTTTGTGCAAGAATATAGAACAAGAAAATATTATCTTCCGCTATCCCAACTTCTTTTATTTTAGTTTTGTTCATTTGTCGCGCTTCCTGATCTGCCAATTGTATTGTAACATCTTCTTTTTCCCTAGACTTAAAATCAGCATAATACATCTTCAAAGCATATTCCAAGGCTGTGAATATATTATAATAAATGATTTCTCCCGATCGCTTCATATCTTCTCGCGCAATATGGTTTTCTACCTTAACCGATTTTATTTCATTAAAAGCCTTTACTGCATTGAAAATCGGATTGGATACTGCCGGATAGCTAAAACGAGGTTTCTCGTACTTATTATCAGCCTCTTTTTCTTCATTGTTTATTTTAGCATTCCCCTTTTCAAAAATCGATCGAATCCACGGATGCTCGTTATCGTTTGCATTTCGGATAAAATCCGTAAAAATATCGGAAATTCCAATTCCGGCAGCATCGGTAGAATGGATTTCTCCATTAGCAGTAGCAAAACCGACTGTATGAACAAATACAAGCTCTTTACTTTTTACTTTAACGGAATTGGAAATTTTACTAAGAGATATTTTTAATTCTTTTTCAACAGCCTTGTTATATTTTCTGATAGCTCTTAAGAGGAGATACGCTTCCGGTTCGGATGCAATGGCTTTTTCATAGTTAGTAGAGAGAACTATAAAACCTTTTTTCCGTTCATTTCCCGGTAAATTAAAAACACCTTCTATATTGCCGTTTTTCTCAGGATAAATATTCAATGTATTTTTTGCAGGATAAACTTCCACTAAATCTATAAATTCTCCGGAGTTTATATCTTTAAACAAACAAATAACTTGTGCCTCGGTATGATTACCGTTTATATATTCATCTAAGTATGCATGGCCTTTATCGGTAATCGAACAAAGCCTGTCTTTTAAATAACCTTTTATAACGAGCCTATTCTGAATAAACGCTATCGTTTCAACTTCCATATTCATTAAATCTGCAACATCCTTTGCCTTTGTGATATTACAATCTGCAAACTTTAATATTGTTCTTTCAAAAATATCAAGTTCGCTTTTATCTACTTGTATTTCCACTTGATACATAATGCAAGGCCAGAACAAATTTGTCTGACTGTTTTTGATAGGTGCAAAACCTTCAAAGCATGGTTTGTTTGAAATAATACCTCTATTTTTTTTTCGGAGAATTACCAATTCCGATTTTTGTGCGTCCGTCATTATTATTCTCCTTTAATCAATTGATTTAGCATCAAATACAAGTCCGAAATCGATATTATTTTCGCACATGGTGATGTAATGATTAAGTTCAGGAACTGTGCTTTCTGCGATA
This sequence comes from Treponema sp. OMZ 857, assembly GCF_024181085.1. Classification (NCBI taxonomy): domain Bacteria; kingdom Pseudomonadati; phylum Spirochaetota; class Spirochaetia; order Treponematales; family Treponemataceae; genus Treponema; species Treponema sp. OMZ 857. The sequence goes on along the minus strand of NZ_CP051147.1, from coordinate 123,552 downwards.
TTGCTTGTAAACAAATTTTTATCACCGATTACAACAAGTACTTTCTTCTGACGGCTCATACTTACACAAAGCCGATTCTTTGACATTAAAAAACCGAAAAGCCCCTGTTGTTTCCGCAAACCTTCTTCGGCATCCTTTTGCATTTCAGAATATGCATTTCTTATTCTGTCTTCTGTTGCCGTACGTACCGTACATAAAATAACTACATCAAATTCCATGCCCTGAAATGCATCAACAGTACCGATTCGAAGCCTTTCTTTAATGTTCTTCTTTTCATCAGATAAGGTATATTGATAATCTTCGTTTATTTGCAATTTTTGAGTACAAATACCAAGAGAAGATAATTGCTTTTTTATTTCACGACATTGCGCCGAATAAAAACTTATTACACCGAATGTCAATTTTTTCTCCGTATCAAAATCTAACCATTTCTTCAAAAGCTTTGCTGCAACAATCGCCTCTCCTCTTCTATACCTGCTTTTTGAAGCATCTCTATTTTCCGCACCACCCCCATTTCGTTCATTTTCAACATTGCACCAAATTGCTGCTTTATTAGTGATTATAGGCAAATTATGGCTGAATATTTCTGCTTTTAGCGGAGATTCAAATCTTTCATCAGGATTATGAACTTCATAAAACTCCTTACTGATAAAAGTTCCTAAAAGAGGATGCATACGATATTGTTTATCAAGCGTTATTTTTTTTGAAGCGTCTAATTGAGCGAATAATCTTTCAAAAGTACTTTCATTCAAGAAAGCAATTTCTTCTCTGCTTGCTGCCGATATTTCCATTTTTTTCTCAATATCTTGGTCAACTTGTTGAGGCAACTGACGATGATCCCCTACCAAAATAATATGTTTTCCTTTCGCCATAGGAATTAATAAATCCGGAGGAGCAACACGAGCAGCTTCATCTACTATCACATATTCATACGGTAATTTCTGCTTATCGGTATCAAGGCCAAGTTTTCGGCGTGCCTCATTAATTTCTTGTCCTTCGCTTTGTTGTACGGTGGCTGCCAAAACAGGATTATAACTTAATAGCGTATTCAGTATCCCATCGGGATTATTTTTTAACTCATAAATAAAGTCGGCAAGCGCCATATTCTTTTTTTCGCTCGGGTCAAAAGGATATTTTTGGATTCTTTGAGATACTTCATTAACAATCTCAGCAATAACGGCATTTTCTTTATTGCGTCTGAACTCTTCATGCGGAAGATATTGTTCAAGCAGCTCATTTTGTAAATTTTCCAAATCGCTTAAAAACGACAAGTCAGATTTCAATTCGTAACTACAAGCTTTACTTAAACATGAAGGAATAGGAATCTGCGCCTCTCGTAAACGAGCAGCCAATTCCATAGCTCGTTTTGTACCATCATCTTGAAAAGAGACCTCATCGGTTCGTAAGGCATAAAGGCAATTGATCATATCCATATCATCCGAGGAAGGGTCTTGATCTAAACTTACTAAAATTGAATCTATTTTTTCTATAATTTCAGGAGTTGTAAATCGTGAGCTTAAGTTTTTAATACCATTTAAAAGTGCAATCTCCATCGCAGTTGACGGAGCTTTATGATAATCTAAAAATAAAGAACGCAGATTTTGAAATTCAGCCGATTCTATTACGGCAGGAATATTTTTCTCAATATTTTTGACTACCGTTTGGCACCAAGATTTAATTTCAGCTTGCGTTGTAGAAATACTCAGCTCATCTTCAGAACTTGAGCGGCCGGATTTTACCGTCGGCAATCCATTCGTTAAAAGTCTATTGGTAACATTATCTACCGCATCATGTTGAAGACTTGTTACCAATATTTTTCCTGCCAGATTATTGTCTTTCTGAAAATCTTGATTTAAAGATTCAATAATTCCACAAATAACGGTAGATTTTCCTGTTCCCGGAGGACCTTGAATAACTGCAATATCCGGAGTTGTTAGAGCAATGTTTATAGCTTTCTTTTGATTTTCCGTCGGTTCAAATTCAAAGATCTTTTCATATACTTTTTTTTGTTCCTTATCGGATAACTTTCTTTTAGTACCGGATACACTTGGAATATTTGAGCTAAGATTTGATTTTCCATCAAGGATAAGCCCCAGATTACTTATCTGGCTGCATCCTTTAAGGATATTCTGTCGTGCACGCCGTCTTCTTTCAACCTGTATTTTTTCGCCGGTAATGGAAAGAATCATAAATAATTCTCCATTTTTTCCTCTTTTAGGTAATCCTTTATGCTTTGATTCTATAGTAATCGTATCTTGTGTATAGTCAATAATATTAAGATTGCTCCAGTGCTTTTCTTCTTGTTCTTGTTTTTTCTTTTTTTTATTTTGAAACAAAGCTTCCTGCTCAAGATTTTTATCAATTTCACCAATCCATTCTTCGTAAGTCATATTCGGATTTAGTAAGTAATCCGGTAATTCTTGAACGATATCTACAGTATCCGTTTCTATAGTTAAATTATTAAAGTCGCCAAGTTTATTTTCACCATTATATGAGTAGTTAAAAAGTATTTCATGATTACTAAGTTTTTCAGGCTTTCCGGATAACACGATATACCCTACTTTGCGAGCAGCTTCAAGAAGTCTTTTTCCTATTTCCGTGTTATATTTATCCCATTCCCCGATATAACTGCTGCCGTCATCTAAATTCTTTTTCATTTCCAGTTCATTCAATTTTGAAATCGTTTCTGTACTTAAATACGCAAATCGCAATTCACCTTTTGCCAAACACACGGAATTATCATTGTTTCTGGGTATATGTCTTTTGATATCAGATGAATATAACGAAATTTCATCCCTTATTTCCCTTGATTTTATGACTAATTGCCAATCTTTATTGACTAATGTACAAGAAGCCGCAGGATCATCATCTCCGGGAGTTTTTCCTATATAAAGAAAATAGGAATTTGACGATGAACCTAACATAAATTGAGATTTAAAAATACCGCATAACTGGTCGCCATCTTTACCTTTAGAACAAAAATGAGAAGTTCCACAGGCCGTAATAAAATCTTCCGTTACATTAATAATAAATGGTTGCGGAAATGTTTTATATTCTCTAAAAAATACAACCTCGATATCCAATTGATTATTAGAAAGAATATTTGTTACTTCATAAAGATTTGTTTGACCTGCAAGAATCCTATTTTCTAATGAAGAAATATCGGAACACTTTATCATCCTAACCATTTTAGCGGCCGCCCCTATTTGTAAGATATAAGCATCAGACAAATGAGTATTCTTTTGAAGTATTATTCCAAGCGGATTTTGTTTATCAATAAGATTATCAGCAGGATTTGAATATGGCTCGATTCTACAGGAAAAGTGCTCTCCGTATCTTAGTTCGCTTAATTTCATTGTAATTCTCCTCCGGAAATAATTACTTTGCGATACTGTGTTAATAAAGTGATTGAAAAGTTTTGGATATCCGAAATTTTAAATTTATAAACACCGGTAAATCTTTCTCTAAGATTGTTCTTTTCAATATAAATAGCATACTCAGATTCAATCAATCGTAGTGCAATAAAACCATTTTTCAAAGAAATTCCAACTACGGAATTATCACTCTCATTTATTTTAAATGATTCAAAGCATCTTGAAGGTATATAAAACTCTTCCTTGTCTATCTCATGAACAAAAGAATAAACAGGCTCATCGTTATTAATTATATAAGTTTTTACTAGAACGAAAGGACATCGTTCCGTTGAACAGTACGGACAACAATATTTATCATCTTCCGTATAATCATAATAATAAGTCATTCCGCATGATAAGCATCTAATAGTTAAATCTGCTGCTTGAGCAAAAGCTTTCGGCCATCTGATTAATGGAGTCCGTAACTTAGGGTTATTATGTCCTGTTGAAAACGTATTATCAAATAATGCAAACAATAACGGAGTAAGGAATAATGAATTGACTTGTTCTAAATCTCCATAAGAATTTGAGTCGTCATTTTGATTAAATATCCATGGATACATACCGGTATCATTAAAATTTCCGGGATCAGCTTTTTGTTGTACCGTAACACTATTCGCCCAGTCATCATCATCATTATCATCCGATCCCAGAACTTTTTTACCTTTAAATGGATGCAGCATTGTTAAAATATAAAAAGCGGCAACCGCAAAAGCATAGGAATCGGAATAAACAGTGGCAGGGCTTTTACCGTTTGTTATTTCCGGAGCCCCAAACCCGGGAGTGAAATAAGTTTTACTCTTTCCGGCAAAATTAATATTATCAGTATCAATTAGTCCGGCTATTATTCCTGCGGCTAATTCTTTATACATAAGATTACCGCCGGAAATATCACCGTATACAAGCCCCCTTGCATGAAGATTTGCCAGTAACTCTGAAACTTTGTACAGAGCAAGCAACCTTGTTCTTATACTTCCTGTTTTACAAAAGTTTATCCAAACTTCAGCATCTTGAATCGGATCCCCAGCTTCATTTTTTAACCATCTAGGGATATCATTATCTTCAATTTTTTGATGCAACTTCAGAAAGCTTTCAAAACTTTTCATTTCATTCATAAAAGTCATGACATATCCGGCATGACTTTTTAAAATACTAAGAGGTTTGGAAAGATTAATATTTTGCGGCAGAGGAAGTTTTCGAATAATATTAAGCTTGTAGGAAATATTTTTTATTGCAGTATCATCCTGTAAGGGGTTTCCTTCTTTATCGGTAGAAAGCTTTATTGCAATATCGGCATCATCTTTAACATGAAAAACGGCGCCTTGCCCTCCTTGCCCAATCTTTTCACCTAAAATATATACACGGTTTTCTACATCAACAACTTTTATTTCTGTTATTTTTACATCCATAAATTAAACATTACCTCTCTTAGTTATAAATATAGCAGTCTTATCATCCGTATGTCGGGGTACAGGCCAGTTTGAAATCCACTGTTTCATATCCAGTTTTATTTGTTTGCATGAATAATCTCTATATCGATCTGACATATCCTGTACAAAATCTATCTCACAGCTGTTTTCTAAATCATCGGAAATTCCATCAGTACATAAAAAAACGCTCTTAATAAATTTTATATTTATCTTTAAATATTGCCAGTCTTCACGGCTATTAACATTACCTAAACATTTCGTAATATTAGAAAATGATCCGTTTTTTTTATCCGAAACTAAAATATTTTGATTATCTGAAAGGCACACGATCATCCCATCGCCTAAACGGAATAAAAACATTTCTTTCCCATTGCATACGACCCCCAATAATGTTGCCGAACAATCCTTAATTTTATACCCTGATTTTTCAATTACATGTACCCAATATTTATGAAAATTATTTATAAATCTATCGGGTGATTTTTTTGTTTTTCTAATCCATTTTTTTGAATATTTTATAAATATTTTACATGCCACATTTGAACCGAAATCAGAATGAGTTTTACTTCCCAGACCATCAGAAACTACAGCAATAAAACCGCTCTTAAAAAAACAGAGTCGGTTTGCATCCTGCATAGAAATATTTTGTCGAATATGAGCTGGTCCTATATTTTCGACAGCAGCTCCTTTCCAATATTTATTTTTCATATTAGCATTGCCTTTTTGTTATACTTCTAAGAACGAATCTAAGGCAGCATCCAATTCAAGCATATTAAAGATATACCAAGTTTTATTCTCGGCAATAAAACTTGGCGGAAATAACTGTGAACTTACTACTGAATTCCAATCAGCACCAACTCCCACCAATCTCACTTTTATTTCTTTATTTTCTTTTAAGATTCTGTTTAAATCCGTCTTATCACCATCAATATACCCATCCGTCAGGAGAATAATATTTCCAACTACCTGCTGTTCAATAAAATCAACCAGCGCTCCCAAATTTGCTGTTCCCTTAACATCTTTTATTAATTCTTCATTTTGATAATCAATTCTGGTTATAGACGTATCCCATCTATAATAATCTGCCTCAATATCCTCATGAAGATAAATACTTCTACAGATAGATTCCAAAATATCGGATTTCGACAAACAAAACATACTGCCCGAATTATCAATAACAACTAAGACTTTAGTCATATAAACCTACGAACTCCTCTATTTTCGATATGATATTATCACCGTCAAAAACTCTGACATTTTTTGATTCCGCTGCTTTTTTCACTACAATAGGGTTATCGACTTTATTTATATACAGTAAAATTCCCTTTCCTTCCAAACCGCCATAATATCTCACAATATTTTCCAGTTTCATAATATGCTCTACTTCGGCTCTACCCGATTTACATTCTATGACATACAGTCTATTGCCGTCGGTAAAAACAACATCAAGCTCTTGGTATAACTGATTGTTTTCCGACTTAGTTAATCCTAAAAATTTCTCTAATGTAGTTGCATTATTTGTTTCATAAGAGATTTTTAAACTATGATGCAAATCGGTTATTTTTTTTGTTTTAACCAAGTTCTCTAAGTTATTATAAACATATTCTTCAAACCATCCTCCGGTTAGATAAACCTTGAACTGTGAAGCATCTTCAAACACATATTGCCTGTCTTTAATTTTAATATAAGAATTGCGATCATTATCGGTAAAAACGGTAATTTCTTCTTTTATAAAAGGTTTTCGTAACTCAAAATATCGTTTTTTGATTTCGCCTGCAATATCATTTATAATCTCTTTTCTTTTCCATAAATAGTTTGTTAAAGAAATCATATCTGCTTGCTGAGGAATTTTTCTTTGTGAATCACCGATTGATAAACCGTTACTGTTCAATTTTATAAAGGATTTCACTTTTTCTATCTTAACTATAGGTTTAGAACTGAAATCATTAAGAAAAATAACCTTTTTATCTCTCGTGTTAAAATAAAAGGGGATCCCGCCGAGTTGTCTGCAAACATTCAATGCTCCTGCATACATTAATTTTGTTCCACCCGTTAGATTGAATCCTATTTTTTGATTTTGAATCCCATCCTTTTCTTCAATAAATTTAAGTAATTTATCTTGAACATCCTTAGGATTGTATGCGTCTACATTTAATTCTAATAATTCAATATCTTCCTTAACAAATTGTTTCATAATATCAACGGCATGGTATCCTGCGGATGTAATAAAAACATGACTTTTGCAGTTAAATTGTTTTAGACCTAAGTATGTCGGTATTCTTTGATCACCATAAAGATGAAATATCATGTCAAAATATTTACCATTCCGATGTTCTAACGGCATTTGTTTTCCATACCATTCCATCCATTCTTGCGGTAAACCGATATTTTCCGGCCCTTTTCTCGGATCCGATGATGCTATAAGTCGTTTCCGAAACTGCGGAAATTTCAAAGCCGCCATTGCCCAACAGAAAGCCATAACCGGAGTTCCGGGACTTAAAAACAAAGTCACGTATATATCTTCCTTATTGCTATTCTCTGCAATTGCTTCCAACAATCGGACTGCTGCTGCATATATTCCCTCGGTATCATTTAATTTTCTCAATTTCACCGGTGTGAATCCAATAGTAATACTTTTAGTATTTTCTGCTACTTTATTTTGCAACCACTTTATAAAATGATGATGTGCCGGTTGTGTATTTGCCCATTTATAAACAAAATTATTTGCTTCTGCCGTATCATTTCTATTTAAAGATGCAAGCTCACTATCAAAAACTTCATCTGAGTAAGATTCAGCCGCGTTATTCGTATAACCTAACAGTTGAATCTCAGTGTAATGAGTTGATAAAATTGCTCCTAAGAGCGGTCCGCTTTTTTCGATCCCAAGAGATGCTTTAAAATCTGTTATGCCGTACCACGAAAGTAAACATTCTTTCATAAAGTTTACCGCCCTTAAAATCTATTATTACCAATAACTACCGCCGGAAGGTTCAACACTTACGGATTTTAAGATTTCCTTAGGCGCTTCCAGTTTGAAAACTTGATTTGGATTCTGAGAATGGCTTCTGCTTGTCACACTCATTGTTACAAACTTAAAGAATTTATGCATAGCTGATGCATCCTTAGCATAAAAAAGCGGATTTTCAGTACCGACAATAAAATTTTTCAGAATATCTTCGTTTGCATCAGAACCAATAGCCATTGCCATACGATCACATTTTGAAGAACGTCCGTTTTTGATAAAGTTTTCCATAGGCATCTTCCAATCATCAGTCGGCGCTCCATCCGAACACAGAATAACAAGAGGCCTATATGCACGGCCGGGGGTCGTTTCTTTATCTTCAATCATGTCTTTCGCCATTTGTAAAGCAGTTCCCATAGGAGTGTTGCCTCCGGCTTCAAGTTTTATTAATTCAACTTTTGAGGCATTTGTGTACGGAAGCGCCAATTGTACACCATTATTCCCGAAAGTAATAACAGAAACAAGGATTTCCGTTTCCAGTTGTTCTTCATGGGCAAAATCTTTAATCATCTCCTGAACGGCTTTTTCAAGTTCTGCAATTTTTGTTTGTTCTCCACCGATGCTCATACTGGAACTGGTATCCAATAATAAAACCACCGGAAGAGGTTTTGCTTTTGCTACTGTGTACTTTGACGGATCGAATGCCATATCGTTTTCTCCTTATAGGGTATTCCCTTGTATAATTTATTACTATAATTAGTAATTGTAATTTACTTAGTTGATACTTTTTTGTTGAACTTTTTCAAAAAAATCTGAAATTCTATTACTGATATATCCTTCATCCTTGCCGAATTTTACGGCTAATTGACTTTGTGTCGGCATTTCCGCTTGTAAGGTAAAAATATTAAGTAATTCAAGGTCTATAAAATTCCTTTTTTGCAGCAAGTCTACTATTTGACCTATCAGAAAAGTACGTTCCAAAGCCTGAAGTACCTTGAGGGTAATAAATGAAGATAAATAAATTTTCTGTCTTTCTTGACATTCATCAAATGCCCTCTCGATCTTTTTCAAATCATCAAGCGCATATTCTGTTTTAAAAACCCTTTCCTCAGGTGTAAGATAATTATTTTGAACTGCATCTGTATTGAATAAAGAATCTTCTTCGCCTGCATTGTTCGTTATTTGTTCTGCAACTATCTGAGATTGATAATATTTAAGAATTAAATCCTTTACTTTATCCAAATCCAGTTCGCATTGTTTCGACAGCCATATTTGAACCTTTTCATTAAAAGGATTTTTACCGATCTCCTTTGCCGTTTTTATAAGTCGAATTGCACGATTATAATCATCTCTTGTACACATTCGAAATTTTTTAACTTCCCCTTTTTCTTTTTTATGGCGTATTTCATTTTCTAAACTGGAATATAAATATCCCATATAAGATGAACCTAAGCCATCATCGTATTTTAAAAGAGTTCTTTTTATACAGTGAAAGATTTCAACACCGGCATTGCGGACATCTGTTTCATTAAAACAAAGAAGGATCCAATCCCATATTGGTGTATATATTTTTTGCAGTAGTTTTTCATACTCACACGATTTTTTATCCTCAACATTACTTAAATAAGTAAGAAGGTTCAGAATCTCTGCCTCTTTCCTTATTTTTCTTTCATTATTCGTCATAAAACATCCTATAAAGAAAAGAATTCATCTAAATTTTTTCTAGCTTCTTTTCCATCACTGGCAACCATAGAATTTGTAAGATTATTCAAATAATATAACGATGTTACATCAAATAGTTCCGGTGAACAAGCTTTATTGTCTTGGCCAAAACTTACTTTTCCATATACGACACTTTTAACATCACAATTAAGAAATTTTTCGGCAAATGAAAGTACACACATAAGAATCATCGGCAACGGTTTTGGACCAAAAGTAATGTCAGCAAATATTTGACTGTTTTCTTCGACCTTATCCAGCATCGCTTTTAATCTGATCTCGTGATTATCTTTTGTTTCTTTGAATTCTAAATCCAATGTTTCGTATGATATCTTTGCACCAATATCTTCGTTTATTGTATCCAACTCTTGCATAAACAGTCCGCAATTCTTACCACTGTTTCCTGCTTTATCAATGGTTCGAAGTAAGACAACCTTAATATCATCATTTTTTTTAAGAGTTTCAGCAATAATTGCATTGATTGGAAAAACAACAGGCTTTGAATAGCCTGAATTGATATTTCCCGTTCCGGCATAGACCATTGCATCAAGGTCTTTTTTCATTGGAATATCACAAAAAATAATTCTTTTCATATCACATTTCTCCTCTAAACATTAGTTACTCTATTTTAGTGCCCAAAAAAGATATAGTTGATACTTTTATTTATCTTTCTTTTGAAAAGATGTAGGTAGATGCTAGGAGTGTACAAAAAACACTCACCATCCGTGGCGGTACTGATACCTTGCCAGCAAATGTACATCCGTGCACATTTGCTGGCGGCGAGTCTTTGCAAAGCAAAAACGTCGCAGATGTGCCGTATATTTCAAAAGGACTCAATATTGTTTTAATCCATAAAATCGCCTATATTATTCTCAAACATCCTCAAAGCTTGTAAAAGGACTTTATCATGGAATATTCAATAGAAAAGTTTGAAACCGGCTACCTTATGGTCAATACATGGGTATTCCCGTTGAGCGAAAAAAGCGTTGCCGTCATCGATCCCGGCGGATTGAGCCCCGAATTATCCCAGTATTTAGATAAACTTCATCCTACGCATCTTGAAATTATGCTGACACACGGACATTTTGATCATGTCGGCGGCTTGCCTGCTCTCGTACGGAAGTATCCTGATTACCGCTTATGGATTCACGAAAAAGATGCTGCATACCTCGGTGAAGCAGCTACGGCGACTCATCTAAAAAGTTTCGGTCCGCTTCATGTCCAAAAATTGATTGAACCGTTGGAAAAAAATCCGCTCCCCGAACCGACGAATTTCTATAAAGACGGCGATATTGTCAACGGTTTTACCGTACTGCATACACCAGGCCATACACAAGGGTCTGTTTGTCTGTGGAACAAGGAAGCCGGCATCCTTTTTAGCGGGGATACCCTTTTCTACGGCTCTCGCGGCAGAACCGATTTACTTGGCGGCAATGAGATGCAGATATGCCAGTCGCTCAAGCGCCTTTTTAATGAATTACCGGGAAGCACGCAGGTGTATCCGGGGCACGGCTCAAATACGACAATTGAATTTGAAAAGAAATATCAGGGGGCGTACGTGTAAACGCGCTCCCATTTCTATATCCGACCGTCAACAACTTTCAGAATCTGTGCTGTGGTTTCAGTCTTTAGAAATGCTCGCAAGCCGGCAGACTTTCGAGCGCGTTGCTTTACGATTTTCATAATTGCCGCAAGATCATTGATATAGCCTTGGTTGTTAAAGGCTGAAATTTGTTGCAGCATTTCATATTTCTTTTCGGCAAGTTCGATGAGCATACTCTCCAGCTGCGCTTGCGTCGGCTGACGAAAAGCCTCGTAAATAAGTGCCGTGATCGCTCCATATCGTTTTGCCAAATAATAATCGCCCTCGAATCGGCTGTTACGGGTGTTATGCGCCGGAACGGTATTTTTTGCATTGGTTAATAAAATAATAATAAGATGTTCGGCAGGGTCGATAACCGTCAGTGTTCCCGTCCAGCCGGTATGTCCGAAGGTTCCGGCAGAGGCAAAAGGAGAAAACGCCCAGCTGTATTCCTGCACGCCCTGCCGCCGCCACCCAAGCCCGATACTTGAAACAAGGGATTGCTGCGCCGTAAAATACCCTGCAACGGCCGGATCGAAAAACCGCTTGACGCCATATCCGCCGTTATTCAGCATAACTTGTGCCAATACCGCAATACTTTCCGCATTTGCAAATAATCCTGCATGACCGCTAATCTCTTCCATCGCAGTATATGCTTCAGAGTCATGTACGGTTCCATGAATGAGTTCCGTTGTTTGCACACCATCAATAGCCGCTTGTGAGCGCGGTTTTGCACGGATTTCCGTTGCAGCAATCTCGTCAAGTGTGAAACCTTGACGGAGCGGTGTAAAGCAAATCCTATCTAACCCAAGTGGATGATAAAAATTGTTGACAACATATTCCGCCAGCCCCATCCCTGTTATCTTTTCGATAATATAGGTGAGCAGCATATAATTGATATCGGAATAGATCATTGCCGTCCGCGGCGAGTACACAAGCGGAGTCTCCATAATCAAGTCAAAGGTATGTTCACGATTGTTTTTTTCTGAAGCATTTTTAAGTTTCTCTATTTTCAGCGAATAGGGTCTTCCGGCAGGAAATCCCGACTGATGGGTTAGAAGATCAAACACCGTAATATCCGTCTTTCCTTTAATTTTGCTTTTCTTAGCATCAGTAAATTGCGGAAAAAAGTGATGAACGGTATCGGTTAATGCAAGCTGCTGTTCTGAAATCAACTTTTGAACGACAAAATTAACCGCATACATCTTTGTATTGCTTGCAAGGTCAAATAAAGTCTTTTCCGTTACCGGAGTAACCTCATCCAGCAGATTGCCTGCGCTGTCAACCTTGCTGATGGCGCCATAAGCGCTGTTTTTAATCATCATGCCGTCTTTAATAATAACGAGTTGTGCTCCGGGGAATCCCACCTCCGTTTCTGCAGTAAGCAGCTGATCGACTATTTCGAGTGTTTCTTCCGAATACGACACATTTTTCTGCTGTTTCTTTAAACCTTTTTGTGAATTTGAAAGCGGCAAAATAACAGGGTAGGGGATCTTTACCTGCAATGAATGCTGCCCTTGAACTGTACTGTTTTCGGCAGGAGTAAGCGCCGCAATATAGAGCATATTTCTACCGTTTTGAATATACGGTGATACATCAAAGCACATCGGTTTATCCGTACAAATGGATTTTGCCGGAACTTTTCTATTATTGATGTATAAATCGAAAGAAGCAAGTCCATGCGCCCAAAAATAAATGTAAGCCTGCCCCTTATATGCGGTAAATGCAAGATAATTATTCGGCAAAATAGAATCATCGTAGTCCTTCATCGGAATCGGAAAAGTCTGCTCAACCTGCATCTGTGCATCAGCAGAAAATACTGCTTCAATCATTCCTGCCATATCGACAGGTAATAAACTGTTAGTTTTACGGGCAGAAGTAGAAGCGCATCCTAAAAGGTTGAAGAGAACCCAAGAAATGATAACAACTGTACTAAATAGCTCAAGAGAAACTCTATGGGAAAATCGGGAAGGCTTCATATCCGGCATCCTTTAACCGGAGCCCCATATCTCCGGCAGCGTTCTCTTTAACAAGTACCGCAAAATAGACGGTGCCGCTGGGACGCGTTTCTTCTTTTATAATGGGAGTAAAATGTTTTTTTTGCAAATCAGCGGCAAGCGCTTCCGCATATTTTTTTGTCTTATAAAATCCAAGCTGATAATAGGAAGGTTTAGCCTGCGTTTCGGAACCCGCTGCTGCTTTTAAGGATTGTGCAGAAGCGGCCTCGGTTTTTGATGCAGCGCTCGATTGCACTGAAGCTTTTGTCGCTTCCGATGAGGCGCTTGTTTTAGAGGGTGTGCTTGTTTTAGCAGCTGAACCGCCGGCTATCGCTTGTTGAGCAAGTCCGCTTCTCGGCATTAAATACCAAAAAGTTGACGGCTGTACGGTAACGGTTCCATTCACCGCCGCCGCTTCCATACCGGAGGGGAAGTCTTTCAGCAGCCGCTGCTTTGCATCCTCATCACCGTTAACCCACCAGAGTGTAAACAGCAATGCAGGATGATATTCCGAAAAAGATTTTTTCTTGGTATAGGCAGTAATAAGCGGCACTGCTCGATCAGCTCGGTCTTCGGCGAGCAGTCTCCACGTGTCATACACGGCGGCTCTCCGGTAATATGGATCTTCGTCGCTCACCGGTAGCGCGGCAGCAATTTCACTTAACAGGCTGCGGGCAGAATCCAGGCTGCCGCCGCAGAGCAACGCACGAACCGCATCCAATAAAAGCGCAGTCTTTTTATCGGTAGTATCGAACCCCGCGGCACGCTGATAACACTCCGCGGCATTGGAATAATTCCCGTTATGCTCTTCATAGTCCGCCAAAAGCGTCAGCGCTTGAACTTTTGCCTGAGCATTCGGGAGTGTTGCTAAATTTTTTTCAAAGAACTGTCGAACAGCCGCATCCGTCTTTTGTGCAAAAGCTTTTTGCGCCAAAGTCTGGACGCTGGACTGTAAAGCCGGTTCTGAAGGTTCTGCAAAGGCTCCGGTACCGGCATTTATAATCATCATTGCTCCGGCGACAATAAAAGAAAAATATATTTTTCTGAATTCGGAACAGCCGCTACGCATCCTGCTTTGCCGCTCCGCTCTCTTCGGAATTCTTCTTTTTCCCGAACCAACGGCGTTTTTCAGGCTTTAACTCAACTTTTGCAACATCATGATATACGGCCGCTTGCTTTTCAGCCTTCTTCATCTTATGACGGCTGCTGATAAGAAAGGGTAAAACCGCAATATTCCCAAGCAAAAATGCAAACAGCATACTTAAAAAAATCGGCACATCTTTGAATACGTGAAAAATTACGGAAATATCACACCGATTCGATAGATTAAAGCCCATGAACAGCGCAAGCATCAGCATTACAATAATAAAATACAATAACTTTCCCGGCATTATATCCTCCCCTGGAAATCCTTACACGACAGGGACAGCCCTAAACGTTTTCCCTTTTATGGATTGTAATTGAACTTTCATAAAATGTCCAATATGTTTCGGGTCGCATTTTTCCGCAAGCACAGCCATCTCACCCTGTTCGGTATGTCCGAATAATTCATCCGGATTATTTCTTGACTGCGATTCAACCAACATCATAACGGTTGAACCAACCCGTTGCTGCATTTTAAAATCGGTAATACGCTGCTGCAAATCAATAACCTGCTGCAGCCGGTTAATCCGCTCGGTATCGGGAATCCGGTCGGGGAAATCGTATGCTTTTGTCCCTTCACGCGGGTTATAATGATACATAAAAGCCGAATCAAACTGTACCGCCCTCATCAAGTCGAGTGTTTTTTCAAACTCTGCCTGTGTTTCTCCCGGAAAACCGATTAAAATATCGGTTGTCAGTGCAATGTTCGGTATCCGCTTACGGAGCTTTTCAACAATGATGAGGTATTGCTCAACAGTATACCGCCGATTCATCCGCGCAAGAATTTCATTAGAGCCATTTTGTACCGGCAAATGGAGCGATTTACATACCCGTGAATCCTCCGCCATTACCTCAATCAGCTCATCAGACAAATCCTTAGGATGGTTTGAAATAAAGCGTACCCATTTAATAACGTCCTGCTCTGCACACGCGGCTGAAACAGCACGAAGCAAAGACGGAAAACTCACGGCTGCTCCCGTAGCAGGGTCAACTCCATGATACGAATTGACATTCTGCCCCAACAGCGTGATTTCCCGCACATTTTTCCCGCTTAAAAATCGAATCTCATCCAAAATACTTTCAACCGGACGAGAAATTTCCCTCCCGCGAATATAGGGCACAATGCAGTACGTACAAAAATTATTACAGCCGTTCATAATCGGTACAAAGCTTTGAAAAGCGCCTTCGGTATACGAACATTTGGAAAAATGATAGCGCTGTTCATTACTGGACTGCGGGTTAAGCGCCATAAGCTCAGCGACACCTTCCTCCGTGCCTTCCCAAAGAGTTTCCCTTTCAACCGCATCGAAGATTGCCGTAAATTGATCCCGTTCAAACATCCCGACGACATAATCAAGCAGCGGGAATTTTTCCTTTATCTGATCATGTAACCGCTGTGCCATACAGCCCATCAAGACAATAGTAAAATTCTGCTTCTTTTTCATCGCGGAAAAAAGACCAAGGCGCCCGAATACACGGGTTTCAGCGGTTATCCGCACCGAACAGGTATTCACAATCAGCAAATTACAGTGCTGTATATCTTCGGCAGCCTCCCAGCCGCGTTCCCGCAAGAGCTGTTCCAATGCCGCAGACTCGGCAAAGTTCATTTGACATCCATACGTTTCAATAAAGTATTTCAAAATATGTATTCCTAAAAGTCTCTAAAAAGAATATTAAAAGCGTCCTATTCATATTTTAGCGACGGTTTAAAAAGCGATGTAATTTTAACGCAAGATTATCATATTTCCAGCGCAGGGTGCTACCCTTTTCAAGCGTTTTGTTTGCAATAAGGGGGAATTCAGCAAGCACCAGCGTTTTTTTGTCAACATCCGTCAAGAATTGCACCTTTCCGATTTTTTGTCCTGCTGCAATGGGAGCAGCAAGGCCAGCCGGCACAAGTATACGTGGATAAATTTCAGCAGTATTCTGTACCATACCGTTTAATTCAGTATTGGAAAGCGGAACGGTAAAAGCTCCGTTATTTCCGCTCGGATCGTTCAGCAGCGGCAGCAAAGCCGTTCGGCGAGCCGGCTCTTTTGCCCCAACAACGGGAATAGCCGGAATATCTAACGGAAAGTTCTGTGCATATCTTGTGGAAAAATGAGAAAAAGCCCATTCCATCAGTATTGAACCGTTCTCTTCCCGGAGAGCTTTTCCTTCCTCCATACTTTTACCGGCGCCGCCTAAAATAACCGCAATAAATCGGGCACCATTCCGCTGTGCGGTAAGCGCAATATTAAAACCGGACTCATAAATAAATCCCGTCTTAATGCCGTCGCAGCCGTCCAGTTTACCCAACAGCGTATTTGTCGCCGGCTGACGGATAATTGCTTGCGGTTTCAGCATATTATGCGGTTGCGGATAGCTGAGCTCCCGCAGCGAATGAAACTGTGCAAGGTGGTCGGGATATTTCCGCACATACACCGCACAAAAGCGGGCAAAATCGCGAGCCGTTGTGCGGTTATATTCGCTCAAGCCGTTTGTATCCTCGAAGTGCGTATTTTGTAAACCGAGCGCCGCGACAGCCTCATTCATCTGCCGAACAAAGGTCTCCACAGAACCTGCGGTATGCATTGCAAGTGCCACCGCCGCGTCATTACCGGAAACAACCGCCATACCCCTCATCAGCTCCTCAACGGTTACTCGTTGATTTTTTCCCAAAAACATTAGGGACGAGCCTGATGGAATATTTACCGCCCACGATTCTGTAGGCGGCGTGATAGTGTCGGTCAAGCTGATTTCTCCCCGCTCAACAGCCTGCATCACCGTATACATCGCAACGAGCTTTGTTAATGAGGCCGGCGGAATACTTTGATCGGGATTTTTTTCGAACAAAAGAGCTCCGCTCGCCGCATCCATCACAACAGCGGAACGGGCGCTTATTGCGGCCGGCTGCGGGATACCTTGCGTACAAGATGCAGCCTGTAATAGAGCAGGGGTATGAACAGAGTCGAAAACAACGCCCTGCCGTACTTGTCCCTCCGGCTGTATAGTCAGTAATTGCGTGCCTCGAATATACAGTGCAATACCCGAAGCAGCGATCCAACCGGCCGCTACGGCAACGGCTATGAGAATATAAAAACCGATTTTATGGGATTTTGTATTAGTCATGTGTCAATAATTATTGAAGTTGCAATCTTTCAATAGCGTGAGGCTAATTTAACAGGCCGGCAGGGTTAAGCGTCGCTCCGTTTCGATAAACGGTAAAATGAAGGTGTGGGCCCGTACTCATTCCGGTGTTTCCAACCGTCCCAATCTTTGAAGAAACAGAGACAAAACTCCCTTTGGAAGTGAGAATCGTATTAAGATGTCCGTACAATGTTTGATATCCCGAATGATGACGAATCATTACATAATTTCCATATACGGTGCTGTATCCGGTCGCAATAACGTGTCCGTTCAATGCCGCATAAACGGCAGTACCCTTAGGAGCAGCCATATCCATACCGTTATGGAAGCTCCGCTGACCGTTTAGGAACGGATTATCACGCCAGCCGTAACGGGAAGTGATATAGTAACTGCTATGCAACGGCCTTCGGAAAAGGTCGCCGTTAATTTCCTGCAAGGTAGCCCAATCAAGCTTTGCATCAGGCAAAAAGATAACCGAGGCTGCTTCTATTGTATTATCAGTCAGAGTATTGACTGTCGCGAGTTTTTCCAAGGAGATTTTGTATTTATCGGCAATAGATTCGGGCGTATCGCCTTTTTTTACCGTGTAAGAAATACCGTCTATCGACGGAATCTTTAATATCTGATCAATTTGTAATGCCCGCGTGTTTTTCAGTTTATTAAGGCTGATAATTGCATCCTGACTCACCCCATATTCAGCAGCAATGGTGCCGACCATATCGCCTTGTTTTACCGAATACGCCCGATAATACAGCGACTGAGGGGTGGAAGGTGAGTCTTGCTCTTCCGGCAGTTCAGCAGGGAGAGAAGTTCCGCCTCCTACACCATGGTCAAAAACATCATTTTTGCCGCTATCGGATAACCATAAAACGAAAAATACGGAAGCGAAACATATAATACCAAAAATAAAAATACGCGTTACTTTCATTGTAATAATCACTTAGGCCTATTATAGTAATTATACCTGGCATTGTAAAAAAATCAAGGGAACTTTTGCAAATAGGCGGGGCATCTACTGCGTTACTGCGCAAAAATTAATCCTCAACGTATCAAAGATACGCCTGCGGTTAATTTTTGCTCGCGCCTTGTATCTGCCCCGCCTATTTGCAAAAGCGCTGGATATGCAGAACCGCTACGTACGGCGTAACAATGAGGTCAATTTTTGGACTTGCCACGGATACTCTTCCTATATGATACAAGGTAATCGATAAAGGAGCCGACCGACAATAAGGCAGCAATCCAGTAAATACCTTTGTTAATAATAATCATCATATCGGTAACGGTTTTTTCTGCAAGCGAAAATGCAATTAGCAGTTCAATAAGCAGCGTAAAACCTTCGGCAAGAATATAGCATACCGTTTTAGTCTTACCTCCTTTTTTCGCACCGATGGTAATACCGTTGCCCCGTGCAAGCATCCGTAAAAATAAAATATTTAACTCACGATATAAAATAATGATAAACACAGGCAGCGGCACATAACCTGACAACATAAACGCCAGCAACACAGTCAGATTGGCAAACACATCTGCAAAAGGATCGAACAACTTACCGAAATCGCTTACTTGTTTCAATTTACGGGCATAATATCCGTCTAAAAAATCAGTAAACTCCATATAAATAAACAGCGGTATAAGAATAAGCATTACCGTTTGTTCAGATATTCCTACATAACGCGGAAGATAATAAATACAAATAAAAAGAGGAGCAGCAACCATTCTTGTTGCGGTAAAAAAATTTGCAATATTCATAATTTGACTATCCAATATCGACACGGCTTTATCACATTATTTACTTGTTATACCGAGCCTTTCTGTTATTGATTATCGGCAGTAATTCACAAAAAAAAAGCCGTCTGATATCAAGAGACACCTGTTGATATCAGACGGCTTTTTCTGTCAGTTTTTATGCTTACTCTGCCGGTTTTCCTGCTTCCGGCGGGAGGATTTCCAATAATTCAACTTCAAAAACTAATGTTGAATTCGGAGGGATAACCTGCGAAACACCGCGTTCTCCATAAGCACTCTTAGAGGGGATATAAAGCTTATATTTTGAACCGACCTTCATCAGCTGTAAGCCTTCCGTCCAACCGGGAATAACTGCATTTAACGGAAATTCAACGGGGTTCCCGCGGTCATAGGAACTGTCAAAAACCGTACCATCAAGCAAGGTTCCTTTGTAATGTACTTTTACCGTATCGGTAATAAGCGGAGCAGCACCGGTTCCTTCAGTTACGACCTCGTATTGTAAACCGCTTTCGGTTGTCTTTACACCATCTTTTTTTCCATTTTTTTCCAAAAATTCGGTTTCTTTCGCCAAATTTTCTGCAGCCTCTTTTTTATAAGAAGCTTCGCTTGCCCGTTGCAATACCTTCTGCGCAGCAGCAATATCTACTTCTTTATTCTTTTCGACATCCTTTAAACCTTTTACCAATTCACCGTAATCAACATCCAGTTTAAAGTCCTTAAGCGATGTACCCATCATAACGCCGAACGCATAGCCGACTTCTTTTTTCGTCGGAGGAGGAAGCTCTTTTTCTTCCTCTGTTTTTGTTTCTGCAGCATTAGCGCCTTCCGCCGGAGTAGCAGTTTCGGTTGCTGATTGCTTCTTACAGCTTATTGTAAAAGAAAATACAAGAAGTGCTGCGGCAATAATCGATAAAATCTTTTTGTTCATTTTTCACATCCATAAAAATAATAAAATTAAGTTTTATGACGATACTAACAATGACTAAAAAAGTCAATCTTTTATAGTAGAAATGGAGAAAAAATGCAGTTTATCATTATTTGCATTATATATGCTCTAGTGCTTACAGTTCTCGGCTCAATTACCGTCAAAAACTTTTTAAATATGAAGGCAAAAGACGACCCGCTACACCGACAATACTTTTTTACTGCGCTTATTTTTTTAATCATCCTTATCATATCTTTTATTGCAATTCTTCTAAAGCTGAAAAGAGATATATTTATCGGTGACGGATCAGGCTCGGATATCTTTATAGGATATTCAGATAAAACCGGCTATGGTCTTATAGGCTTTATCATCTTAATGATCCTTGGAATAGCAGCAATCATCTTATTTGATCGGTTCTTCCTCAAACGAAGATCAAAAACCGAGCAAGAATACCGCAGACGCCGAAAATTAGCCATTGCTGTTGCTATAATTCTGATCGGAATAATCGCAGTGCTGAGATTGATTTGGTAACAAGCACGGTTTTATTCGTGCGGATGATTTTATACCGCCGAGAATGTTGACTGAAATTTTATTTATGAAACTTGAACGGCTTCTTGAAACAATTATCTATTTATTAAATCATGAAAAAGTCTCTGCAAAATACTTAGCCGAGTATTTTAATGTATCGGTGAGGACTATTCAGCGTGATATGGCGAGTATCGCTGAAGCCGGTATACCGGTGTATACATTAGGCGGAAGGTACGGCGGTTATGCCGTTTTAGAACATTATAAAATAAAGAACCTCACCGTCAAAAACAGCGAACAGCAAATCATTGTCAATGCGTTGGAAAGCCTTGCAACGTCATACACAAACGAGAGGTTAAACTCTTTAATCAAAAAATACAATGCAATTATCGAAAAAGGAGACGGGCAAAAAGTCTTTTGGGATTTTAGTGTTACAAAAGAAAATAAAAAAGTACAAGATTTCAATCTACTGTTGGAAAAAGCTATAAGCGATAAAAAGTATATCGTATTCGATTACCGTAATTCAGAAGGAAAAAGTTCGCATATTTGTGCGGAACCGCTTGCCATTCATTACAAATGGTATGCGTGGTATTTGTTTACATACCTTAAAGAAACAAAAGAGTATCGAACTTTTAAAGTTGCACGGATTCAAACGCTTGCCCTCTCAAAAGAAACTGCCGCTGCAAATCACGGCGATATACAGCAGAGGATGAGAGAAGCCGAACTTGCGTATTACAAGACCTGCATTGATATAGAAATCGTTTTTTCCGAAGCGGAAATTCCACTTATCGAAGAGTATTTTCCCGACTCTGTTATCGAAACGCTGCCGTCTCAAAAATATAAAACCCATATCCGTGTTCCTGCAAAAGAACGATTGTGGAAGGCCTTACTCCTCAGCTTCGGGAATGCGGTTACCGTCGTATCTCCAAAAGATTATCAAGCGGAACTTGTAAAAACAGCAAAAAATTTTTTAGCTAATTATGATAATGCTCGATTTTGCTTATGAAATGAATGAACACGCTAAAGTGCTCGGAGGTGCTTTATGTTATATATTATTTTAGTATTAATATTCCTTTCATTCGCCGGCGGCGGTATTATAATTAGAGAATTAAAAGCATACGACTTAATAGCAGGGTACAATACTATGCCGGATGAAGAAAAGGCACAATATGATATTGAATCGGTCGCAAATCAGTTAGGTATACTATTATATTTTTTTGCGTTATTAGCTGCAATTGTAATGATATTGTTTTATTTTGCTCACCTTTCTTTACCAATGAAAGAGCTAATAATGTTTTGCTATGTAGCAATTATTTTGTTTATACTAGGTATAGCTATGTTGGTATTTAATAAAAAAAATATTCGTAAAATTCTTCCGGTTTTCATTATTTACAATGTTGTTATGATAGCATCATTAATACCGGCTTTCTTGAAGCTGATGAAAAAACTTTTATAAAAAAATGTAATTTTTTTTATCCAATTACGACAGATAGCTGTCGCCGTGCTGTGATAGTATTCGTTGCAATTTATTTTAAGCCGGCTTCTTACGGAAAGAACGTACAGCGTAATGAAAAGATATCTTCTACTATTATATTTTAAAGGTTCCCTTATGAACCTACTGGAATATAAGTTTGATGTTATAAGCGGCGGCACCTTTGAGCTTGTATGGCTTTTTATGTATATCATTTTTATAGACACGATTTTTATTCATACTAACACGATAAACGGGTGGGATAAATATCAAATGCTGATGTTGACTTTTCAGGGCGGCTTGACGGACTCTGTGTTTACTTTTGCGATAGTACCGGGATTAAAAAGACTGCCCGAAATGATCAATACCGGAACCTTGGATTTTATATTATTAAAACCGTTAAATCCGCGCTTTAATATTTCATGCCATGCATTCGACATTCCGCAAATAAAAAACATCGCCATCAACACTATCGGTTTGATATATTGCCTTATACAATTGAATATCCCTATCACACCGTTAAAAGGAGTGCTGTATATTCTGCTTTCACTGAATGGCCTTTTTTTAATTTATTCGATTATGTTTATATTGATGAGCCTTGCTTTTTGGTTTATGCGGATGGATATTGTCATGGGGATAGGCTCGGAATTAATTACTATTGGAAATAAACCGATGCAAATATATCCGAACGTGATTCAAAAAATTCTAACCTTTGTTATTCCCTTGTTTGTTTGCTTTAATTTCCCTGTTCTGTTCATCGTTAAACAATTATCTGTGCGCGCTATGTTCTATGCTTTTATCTTAAATATACTGTTTTTGTTATTATCGAATTTTATTTTTAAAAAAGGAGTAAAGCGTTATGTCGGATCAGGCAGTTAAGAGCGAAAAGATTATTGTTGCAGAAAATATTTGCAAAAGTTATACGTATTATAAAAAAGAGGTAGGGCTGAAAGGCAGTATTAAAAACTTGTTTAAACGTGAAAAATTGTATAAGCCTGCGGTAAAAAATCTTTCTTTTCAAATTAATCAGGGCTCGATAACGGGGTTAATCGGTTTAAACGGCGCGGGAAAAACGACGACCCTTAAAATGCTATCCGGTTTAATACTTCCGACGACAGGAAATCTGAGTGTCTTGCAGCATAATCCCTTTGAAAAGAAAAAAGAGTATCTGCAGCAAATTTCGATGGTGATGGGAAACAAGAGTCAACTTTGGTGGGATCTACCTGCCGTCGATTCTTTTGAACTTAATAAAACAATTTATGAAATTGAAGATGCCGACTATCAAAAAACACTGCACACAATGATTGAAATACTCGGTGTAGAAAAACAGGTAAATGTTCAAGTGAGACGGCTGTCGTTGGGGGAACGGATGAAGATGGAATTGATAGCGGCTTTAATTCATAAACCGAAACTCATTTTTCTTGATGAACCCACAATAGGCCTTGATGTCATTACGCAATACAACATACGGGATTTTTTAAAGCACTATTGCAGTACGTATCATGCGACGCTTATACTAACAAGTCATAATTTTAACGATATTGTTTCCCTTTGCAGCGAATTGATTTTGATAAATAACGGAGAAAAGATATACTCGGATTCTTTTCTCGATTTTAAAACAAGGTTTCTCAATAAAAAATATTTTATCCTCAAATTAAAATTTCCGACAGCTGAAAAAATAATAACTATGCTTCAACAAAAAGGAATCGGCACTGCAGAAAAAACAGCTGACGATACGGTAAAAATTTCTGCGGATTCAACTGAAAGTTTAGATATACTAAAAAATATTTCCAATGAGTTTATTGAAGATTTAAGCGATATTACCATTGAAAATATATCCATGGAAGATGTCATCAGAAAATTGTACAAGCCAGATGAGTGATTTTTTAAGACACTATTTTTAATTCACTATAGGAAAAAATTATGAATATCTATTATAAAATTTTTAAGATAAGCTTAGCAAATCAATTGGAATACCGAGCAAATTTTATTTCCGGATTTTTGTTTTCGCTCGTTCCTTTTACCGTTAATGTCTTATTGTGGCTTGCCGTTACTGCTCAGAGCAGCACCATTCCTCTTGAAGCAAGCGGAATAGTGTCGTATTACTTTTTAACATTAATTACATACAATATTACTTCGACAACTTCCGTATTCAAAATTTCAGATGATATAAGAGTCGGTTCTCTCAATCAGTATCTGATAAAACCGTATAACTATACATTGTATCAACTTGCCGTCGATTTACCGTATCGTTTTGTTTTTATTGTTATGAATGCCCTTCCGATTACGGTTTTATATTTTGTGTTACACGGATATTTTGTATTTATGCTATCCGTATGGAAGATTGTCTTTTTTGCAGCTTTTTTAGTTACAGGGTATCTTATCAACTTTTTAATTGATTTTTTGATAGCGCTCTATAGTTTTTATTTTTCTCGAGTTTCTTCACTGTATACCTCAATACGGGTACTTAAAAATATTTCCGCCGGTATTATTTTCCCGCTCGTCCTTTTACCAAAATCCGTATTTACCTTTTTAAAAAACCTCCCCTTTGCCTTTATCTCTCATATTCCGGTAAGCCTTTTACTTGATGATATGCCGATGCATTCCGCTCTTTTTTCTTTATGCAAAGCATTCGGCTGGATAACGATCCTTGGTATATCGTGTACAATGGTGTGGAAAAGAGGGATGAAACTCTATGCTGCCTATGGGGGATAGTGTTTCAGGGCAACCGCATTAAAAATATTTTCAGCGGTGTTTTGCCAATCTTGTATAAGTTAAAAAAAACTGATATTATTTTTTATTCGGTATATTCAAAAAAATTATTTGTGAAACAGACTTGTATATTAAATAAATCATTATACAATAATGATTTATAAAATTTACAGATAGTTCAGAAAAGAAAATCCTTTTAAATTATCACTTTTTGAACTTCCCTTCACACAGATTTTGAAATACTAATTTATTTTATATGAGGTGAAATATGATTAGAGGCGGCGATATTGCAAAAGGAACGGTATTATTACACAAAGGTAGTCCGTATTTAGTAGTCGAACGGGAATTTGTAAACCCCGGAAAGGGAGCTGCATTTGCTCGTGTTAAAATGAAGAATTTAAAAGACGGGGCTGTTTTAACCCAAACAATCAAAACGGCCGATACCGTAGAAGACGCAACAGTAGATACACACAAAGGACAGTATCAATACGAAGACGGCGAAAGCTATCTCTTTATGGACACCGAAAGCTATGATCAAATTTCAGTTCCTTCAGACATCATAAATGATAAAAAATACTATCTGCGGGAAGGTGATGAATACGAAATCCTTATTTGGGAAGGTAACCCTATCGATGTAAAAATTCCTGCAAAAATGGTGTTTGAAGTTGCAGAAAGCGAAAACTATGTAAAAGGCGATACCGTTTCAGGAGCAACAAAGCCCATCACTACTGAAACAGGCCTTGTAGTTCGTGTTCCGCTCTTTATCAAACAGGGTGAAAAGATACTGGTTAACACCGAATCGAATGAATATCAAGAACGTATCAATTCATAGTTATTTCCAAGAACTTTAAATTTAGCTGTAATATTAATAAAAAGCCCTTCAAATATTTGAGGGGCTTTTTTATTTGTGCGGAGGATTTAACTTCTCGTCACTGTACACTATATGCTCTGTATCAAGGCTATTTCTTTTTATAAGTTTCGCAAACAGCTTTTCTTAATGTTTCACGTGAAACATTTGATAAAAGATTGTAATAAAATATCTATTCATTAATTATTTTATTTTTTAGCACGCTTTTCGTCAATTTAACTATAATAGTAACAATATAAGTCATTATTGTTAAAAAGTTTATCTTGCTAATTTTTGAATCTCTTTTTTTACTTGACATTTCGATAAAGAGAAGATAATCTAAAAAAAATATATATCAGGAGGATATATGAAAAAGCTACTTTTTATTAGTATGTTTGCACTTTTAGCGAGCTCATTCACCTTCGCTGCGGCAAAGGGTACCGGCGGCGGTAATGGTAACGGAGGAAAGGATAAAATAGGCGGATATATCGGTTCTCCGTTCGGTTTATCTTATTCACATGAATTTAATGATTTGGTTGAATTCGATTTAGTTGCCGGTTATAGCGGTCTTTTTAGCTGGAATCATATTGATATTCAACTTGGAGCTCTTTTTACGGTATGGGATCCGGTATTATCAGGTCTTGGCAATCAACACTGTCCATTATCATTAGGTCCGGTTATTGGAGGTAGTTTTGACTTCTACACCGTACCATATTATGGGGGAACCTACAAAGGTGGCTCAATATACGTTTTATTACCGGTTAGATGGGAATTAAATTTTGGAAATATCCCTGATTTTAATATATTCATTGATTGGGCTCCGGTCGGTGTTTCCATTAATTTCCATCCGGATTATTATGATGGTAGGATACACACTTCTGTATGGTATGCTACTCGCTTCGGTATTGGTTTAAGATACCGTATTCCAGGTAAAAAGTAAAAAACTTAAATTACCATGGGGATGTTCCCAAAGTTGGTTACTTTCGGGACATCCCCATTAAATTTTTTACTTCTTTTACCATTTCTTCATTAAAATTATTAAATTGATATCTTGACGTACTATACTAATAGGTGATACTCTTTAAAAGTTCTGCGGATGTCGTATAACGGCTATTACCCGAGCTTCCCAAGCTCGTGACGGGGGTCCGACTCCCCTCATCCGCTGTTATTTATTCTAATCTCTTTCTCTAATAGACATCCTCAATCTTTCAAAGGCTTTTTGTACTTCTTGCGGTAATTCTGTTTTTACAACATCATCAGTTTCTATCGACGTTTCCTGCTGTATTGATAGTCTGTCAGCTTTTTCAGTCACCTGTTGCTTATCGGGAACCGCTCTACCGCTATTTTCAGTATTTCGAAACTGATGAGAAGTCTCATAATGCGATGAAACAATAACGGAAATATTCTTAACTCCCAGTTGAGGATATCTTTTTTGAAAGTTTCGCAAAATATATTTCTTGTTTAATAAAATCTGCTGACTCCAACCGGGGTGATCAACTTCAATAACCGCCGTTTGATGTTTTATATCGATTAGTTTTGAATGGGTAGCTTGCTTCTCTCCGACAATAGAAGACCATGACGAATATACTTCCAATACTTTTGATTGTTCAAAAAGCCCTACCTTATCAAGATAGTTCATAATCAACTCTGAAAGCTTTTTTACGTCATTCTGCACGAAAGCTGCCCTCCGAGACAATATACACACGGCTTTTTTCGCGTATGTAGTTTTGATACGGCTCACCCGGAAGGAATGTACAGATAAGCTGGTCATAACGAGGTAAATGCTCGGTAAAATTTTTTCGTTTTTCAGGATCAAGTTCCAAAAGAACATCATCCATCAGCAATACCGGCAACCGTTTTGTCTTTTCCGTATAAAAAAATGCCTGAGCAGCTCTCAAAACAAGCGAAAGTAAGCGTTGCTGCCCCATCGAAGCGGTTTGTACAAAAGGCTTTTTATTGCGGATAAAGCGTATCTTATCGCGATGAGGCCCCGACATACTGGTATTCATTGTAAAATCAAGCTGGCGTTTTTCTATTAATGATATTAACACTTCATCAAAATTCGTCGATTTCCACGAAGGGCTGTAATCGATCATCACGAAATCTATCCCACCAATATTTTCATATAACGAAGAGAATATATTATTGAACGATTCAATAAGTGCACGGCGTTTTTCTATAATTTGTATGCCGATTGGGATAAGTTGCGCGTCAATAACGTCCAGTATTTCACTCTTTTTTTCTTTTAATACGAGATTTCGCGATTTTAATAATTTTGTAAAGTTCCGTAGAATATCGATATACGAAGGATCATATAGAGAAAGAGATTGATCGATAAAAAAACGGCGGCGCTCCGGCGCTCCTGTCGCAAAATCCAAATCATCATGACAAAAAAGAATACAAGGAATAGTTGAGATAAAATCTTTTCTGTCGTGAATTTTCTTTAAGTTTTTTTCTATGATTTTTTTTTTATCTTTTGAAATAATTGATATTCTATGACTCCGTTCTTCATTTTCTTTAAATAAGACACGGATACTATATTCATTGGTATTTTTTTTATATATTTCCGCTTCGTTTCTGGTTCTAAAGGAATTTCCATAAGCGGCAAGGTATAACGCTTCCAGTAGGTTTGTTTTACCTTGCCCATTTTGACCGACTAAAAAAACTTCAGGAGCGGAGAGGTCAATTGCCTTATCCTCAAGGTTCCTGAAGTTGTAAGGAGAGATCGACAAAAACGGCACAAATACTACTCCATTTGCATCGGCATAATAATATGGAAGAAATGAGTATCTGTTTCCGGCCGTAATGTGATAGCCCGCATCGGATCGGTAAATTCTATGCGGATATTTTCCGAACCAAGTACCTTGAGCGGTTCTTCAAGATACATATAGTTTAAGGCGATGGTTATTTCTTCACCCTCGTATTTACAAGGAATTTCTTCGTTTGCTGTTCCAAGTTCATTTTCATTTGACGTGATGGAGAGCGTACCGGCAGAAATTTTTAAGAATATCCGTTTGGATTTTTGTTCTACAAGTAAGGCAACTCTTTTTAAAGCCTGTAAGAAATCATCACATTGAGCTTCAAAGTGATGTTCTTGAGATTCGGGAATAACTCGTTCATAGTTCGGGAATTGACCGTCTATTAAAACCGAAGAAAAGTTATAAGCATTGAAGCGGAAGAATATGTTTTTTTCGCTTATTCCGATAGAAATCATACCTTCTTCCGAAGATCGACGTTGCACAATAGAAAGAATTTTAGGAGGAATGATACTCCCTTTAAAATCAGGTAAAGCAATCCCAAAATCATGTTGAATAAATGCTAATCTTCTGCCATCGGTAGCTGCAAAAATCAGATTGTTTTCTTTCTTTTCCATGTAGACGCCGTTCATAAAGTAACGTGTTTCATCATCGGAAACAGCGAAAATCGTTTGAGTTATCATTTCTTTAAATTCTTTTGCAGGAACTTCAAAGAATTGAGTATTTGAAGAATCGGTAAAAGGAGGAAAGTCGTTATCTGATATGGTTTTAAGAGAGAATTTTGCTTTTTTGCTGATAGAACGGATAATGAGTTTTTGATCTTTTTGTTCCGCTTCTATTTCGCCGGAAGGCATTGAAGCGATAATACTGGTGAATTTATCGCAGAATACGGTTGTTGCACCTTCTTCGGCAACATCGACGGGGATTTTTGTTTCAAAGGCTACTTTTATATCGGTTGCACGGATTGTCAAGCTGCCTTCTTTTGCTATGAGCAGGACATTTGATAGTATGGATATTGCTGTTTTGTTTGAAATGATTTCTTGAGCAATAGCCATTTCTTTTAGTAAAACTTCTTTAGTAAATGTAAATTTCATGATTTCTCCTAAAAAGAGGTTATCTTTATTATAATATAAATTTAGTAATAGTAATAGTAGGCACTGTGAATTTCTTGATATTTAGGTTAAAGCATTGTTTAGCCGTTAGTTAGCGTTTGAATAATGATGTTTGAATTGTTCACAATTTGTATCATTATGCACAGCTGAAAAAGATATACACAGTAGAATGAGTCTTATAAACAAGTTTTACATCGATTATGCAGAGGTTATGAACAGTGGAGAAAATAAGGAATTGACGATTGAAATAGCTTGACTGAAAAGCTCTGCTACTGAAAATTTTTTGAGATATACAGGATTGGCGGTTTTTACTATACTAAGCTCAGTATGATAAAAGCGTTTACGGTAGGAAAAAACATATTTTCATCGCAAGAGCATGTGTTGATTATTGCGGAGATTGGGACGGGGCATAACGGCAGCTTGCAGAAGGCGAAAGAATTGGTAGCGGCTGCTAAAGAAAGCGGAGCAGATGCGGTTAAATTTCAGATTGTATATGCGGATGAAATTTTGCATCCCGATACCGGTTTTGTGAATTTACCGACCGGAAGGATTCCCCTCTATGAACGCTTTAGAGGGCTGGAGTGCAGTATTGATTTTTACGGTGAATTGGCACAGTACACACATAAGCTTGGAATGCTTTTTTCAGCTTCGGCATTCGGGCTTCGTTCCGCCGATGAATTGCGGCAGCTTAATCCGGCTTTTATAAAAATTGCGTCGCCGGAACTCAATCATTTTCCGCTGCTTGAACGCGTTGCTTCATTCGGACTGCCGGTTATTCTTTCGACCGGTGTTTCTCGGCTTGGCGATATTGAACGTGCCATAAGCTGTTTGGAAAGCAACGGCTTGCCTGCCAATATGCGGGCGTTGCTCCATTGCGTAACGGCGTATCCTGCGCCGGAAACGGATTATAATACGGCTGTGCTGCAATCCTTATCGATGTTGTTTAACAGTCCCGTCGGTATTAGCGATCATTCGCTTGATCCTGCTGCAGTTCCGATAGCAGGGTTATTGAGCGGCGCCTGTATTCTTGAAAAGCATATTTGTCTTTCCCGCAGTGATGCCGGTCTTGATGATCCTGTCGCATTGGAACCCGCACAGTTTTTGCAAATGTCAAAAATAGTAAGGGAATTAACCGGTAAATCCGATGAAGATATTTTTAAGGCGGCACAAGCTTACGGCTATTCTAAAGATTTTCTACAGCGCATTATCGGTGACGGTGAAAAAAAACTTGCTGCTGCGGAAAAAGAAAATTACGGTAAAACGAATCGTTCGCTGCATTATGTAAAAGATTTACAGAAAGGTGCCGTGCTGAAAAATAGCGATATTGCCGTTTTACGAACCGAAAAGAATTTAACGGCCGGAGAGTCTCCTGAGTATTTACATTATTTTATCGGATCGGTTTTGCAGAAAGATGTTACCGGAGGTTCCGGTGCTGTGTTTGATGATATTATAGAGAGGAAAATGCGATAATGTCGGATTATTACGAAACCCTCGGCAGTTTGCTGCGTGATCGGCTCGGCACGGATGATGATCCCTTTGAACAAGCAGTAGAAGGCCGGCAGGGTAGATACCGAAGTGCCGGAAATAAAATAGAACGGCGTGTTCCTAAAAAAAGAACATACAAAGAACCTGAACAAAAGGTTGAACCGATACGTATACCCGTTCCCGATGCTTTAACGGAAGATTTTGCCGTTCTGCAAGTGCTTCCGGGTGTTCCGCTTGATTATTGCAAAAAAGCATGGAAACACTTATTGAAAAAATACCATCCCGATGTCATTGCCGAGGAATCTGCACGGCAACAAGCTGCGTCTATTGTCCGAAGGATAAATCGTTCCTATAAGCGTATCGAAATATGGTTTTCAACCGGTAAGGTTCAGGATTATGACAGTTTATGAGCTGCGTGTATAACTATTTATTTCAGAAAGTATTGTTACCGGCAGTACGTTTGTGTTGGATATTCTTTTTTCTTCTTTTACCGGCGAAGGGGCTGATTGCAGAAAATATCTTTTATGAATTCGGGCCTAAAACGGATAAGGTTATTGTCTTTACCGCATCGGCAGGTAGTGATAATCAAGCTACTGCTATAACCCTGCAACTGCAAAAATATGCGCAAAAATTATCCGCTGAGGCGCCGGATACTCATATCATTGTTGCTATTACGAAAAATGATATTTCCGAATTACCGGTTGATGTTCCCGTAAAGCGATACGAGGGGACTAAGACGTTAATTCAGACTTTGATCACATATCCGAATGCCGCTGTATGTCTTGTTGCCCCCGATAAATCCGATGGCGCGCGGATTGTTACGGGAACATCGAAAGGTACAACCCCTGCATGGTTTCTAAAAGCGGTATACGCCTCTTTGGAACAAAAAAATATTCCTATTGACTTTTATACTAATGCGGTTGTGTTTCACCGTCTCGGTTGGCTGCCTGATGACCCTGCTTTACAGCTCTATAATGAGGCGAATATTCCAGCGATAAAAATAGAAACCGGTGCGGATTTATCG
The DNA here is from genome assembly GCF_024181085.1 of Treponema sp. OMZ 857. Taxonomy (NCBI): domain Bacteria; kingdom Pseudomonadati; phylum Spirochaetota; class Spirochaetia; order Treponematales; family Treponemataceae; genus Treponema; species Treponema sp. OMZ 857. Next base: position 91,574 of record NZ_CP051147.1, on the reverse strand, counting down.
GATTTTTTCTCTTCGGTTGCGCCTGCAGTTATTCAGAGTATGAGTAACGAATGGGATACTCATTATTTTGTTTTTAAGCTGCATAAAAAACTTGTTGTCATTAATGAGCAGCATATAGTTATAACGCTTATCGTATCGTCAATTATATTCTTGCTATGGTTGGTATTTTTTAGTTTTTTATTCGGGAAAAAACGGGATCAACATGTAAAAGATTTATTTAAATTGTGGTGGATGCCGCTCTATTTTTTCTTGATCAATTGGCTTAGTTTTTTCTTAGGTTCCAAGATAACGGAAGCACTTTTTTACCTGCGTTTTTCGTCTATAAGTGAGCTGAATTCATTCCCGTTGACAGCGCTATTGATTAAATATGTGTTTGCATTGTTTTTTATGTTTACCGTTACCGCATTTAATAAATTTATTCCACTTCCGGCAAATCGTTTTATTTACGGATTTATTGCGCACGCGGTTTGTTTATTAAATATTTTTATTTTTTCATTTTTTAACCTTTCGTTTTCAATCATCTTTATGGCCATTTATTTTGTATCGTTAGCTGCCTATCATTTTAAAAATATTGTACTGCAAATTATATTTATCGTATGTCTTTTTTTACCGCTTATGCCGTTTGTAACGCATATTATTCTTTATCGCGAATATATGTTTCATATCATATTTTTTATCAACCTTGCATCAGCATGTATTTTTGTTCCGTTTGATCTGTTTTTAATCAGGCTTGGTCTCAGTATTGATAAGAAAAGAAAAATTACTAAACCGTTTTTTAGGATACCGATTCAATGTAAGGTTATGGGCGGGCTGTTTCTTGTGTTAGTGCTTTGGGTATTTATTATGCCGGCAACAAGGAATACCGTTCATAATCGCTGGATGTTGATTCAACACCTTAACGGTGATGAAAGCAGTGTTGTAAAAAAATATATCGATTCTCCGGCGGAAGAAAGCATAACGGATTATACCCGTGGCAATACACAGGGTACAGCGGAAACTGCGGATAGTTTTTTAACTGTTCGTACCTCATTTGAAAATTACTTTGAGCGCAGCATCGGGGCTATTACCATTGATTCGCCGTTAAAAATTGAAGCATTTGCCGTAACCTTGAGCGCAGTGAATGATATTGCAATTTTTGAATCCGATGTTCGATTTGAACAAAATGCTTCCGGCGATACGGCAACGTTTGTATCTTCTCCTCGCCCGAATTTTCCGGTTGTTATTCATTTTTCAGGTAAAAAAGATGCTGCCCTTACACTTTCGGTTGTGGTGTGGTCAAATGATAATCCGTTTGAAATAAAGGTGCCCGTAGATAATTCCAAAGATGCTGTCGGTAAAACGGAAGCGATACCGTTCCTCTTAAAGATAGAGAAAACGCTGCATATTACGGCAGAAGGAAAGGGTAACGGGAGTAAATCTGTATTTATGGTTTTTGCTGGAATCAACAACCTCGGCGCAGAGCATCGGGATATTAAAGCCTCCGCACGAATAAAAGTGGTATCAAATGTACACTGATATTGGACTAACATTACTTTGACGCGCGACGTAAGTCAGACTTCATTGTTGGGTGTGAAAAGTATAGTATTTTAAGCAAATTTTTTAATACTTTTAGTTAATAACTTTCCAACCAAATAGATGGATTTATAATTTTATTCTTATATTTCATTCTTATATGTAATTTCATTCCTGATTCACCTCCACCGAATAATATCCCAAGAAACGTTCCTTTTTTTATTTTATCTCCAATATTTAATTCTGTATTTAAGTTTATCCACCCAAAATATTCAATTTCCAATTCTTCTGTTTTTATAATTATAGAAGTATTTCCTTTTTCAGATTTATTTTTATTAATCTGAATAATTTCTCCATCAAGAACGGAACAGAATTCTTTAATACTATAATATGGATATGCTACATAATTTCTAAAATATTTTTTCCCTGTAAAAGGATCTTCAACCTCGCCAAATTTTTCACTTAGTTTTATTTTAGATGCATCATAATTTTCATTTGTGGTTTTTACAATTACAGATTGAGCATTATTCATAATATTTTTAGAAATATAATCAATGATTCTTTGCTCTTCTTGACAAGAAATACATAGTAAAATAGTTCCTATTATGGAAATAGCTTTTTTTATTTTCTTCTTTTTATCCCTTTGTGCTATAGATTTATAATTTTATATACTTCAGTTGATTTCATTTTTTTATCCTGTACTACAGGTGTCCGTCTAACATTCGTTTAACCTGCATTTACGGCTTATCTGAAATGTTAGTATTGAAGCAAGTGTTAGAAGTTTTATCATTCTCCTTTTCTAATACCAAACGCAATCATTCCGATAAAGAACCATAACGCTACTGATAATATATTAATGATAATAAATGGCAGTAACTTCTTTTTCTTAACTGAAAACCCGGTTGGAATTATTGTACCTAAAATGATAATAATACTCACAAAATTATCAAGTAAACTATGCTTTGAAAGAATAAATAATGGAACACCAAGTAAAATTATTAAATAGTCCTCTTGTAACATTTCGATGTATGTAATTGATCCATCAGATATTTTGTAAATACATAAGGATAATACAAATAAGAATAAAAAAATAAAGCAATAAATGCTAATAATACTAACTTTATTTTGTGTTAATTTATTCATTTATCTGCTCCGGTTCCATAATCTGATTTGACATTGCCGCATACGTAAAAATATCGGCTTCGAAAACGATATTATGTGATTATTTATGTATCTAATTCATAGATATATAAAACATTACTATCTAAATCAAATAAAGCCACTGTAAAATTAAATGAGTATTTCCAATGTAATATAAAATCTGGATTTTTATTTTCAGGATTCTCAAATTCATCTAAACGATTTATGAAATAATAATAATAGTTTTTTGTTTTAGGGAAAACCATTCTTTTATCATGTATAAAATTAATGTTATCTTCCGGCTCTGTATCATAAAATAAAAATAACAGACTCTTTGGTAAATCGGAATCTTTCCAATTTGGATTTTCCTTTATTAATTTCAAAATATTACTGTTTTCTGAAAACTTAATTTTAGCATAATAGTCTCCTTTATATAAAAGTCCACAATGTGTTTCAATTCTTTGTAAATACTTTCCATCAGTAAGATCAAGTTCAATGATTTTTCCTGTTCTTTCTAAGTCTTTTTTCTTTGATATTTTATGAGGATATGCTATTTCTAAGAACATTAAAATACAGGAAAGTATAATTATACCTGCTAAACTTACAGAAATAGAACATAATATTTTTCCTAGCAATCCTTTTTTTGCTTTTATAAGTCCAATTGTTCCAAAAACAAATGAAAATAACATCAATACAACACTTACTCTTATTAAAATAGTTATAACAACACTGTTTTTCTTACTAATAAGAAAAACATAAATACATATCAATATATAGGTTAAACTTAATAAAAAGCTTATCAATCCTAAAATAAATGTTCTATTCTGTAAGGATATTTTTTCCATTTCTCTTTCTGTCTAAACCTTCGGGGCATGTACATAATACTTGCTTAACCTGCATTGCCGCAAAGATGAATACGAAATCCATCTATCACCAATTATCACTATCATAATAATATCGCAGTTTTATCATAATTTCCAGTCTTTTTATAACTTCGTTCAAACTCTAAAGTTCAATTTCATTTTCTAATTAAAACAAATTTTCATTAGAAATAAATATAGGCATCAGTTACATAAACAAAATACCAATTCTCATGACTTGTCGGTTCGATTTTCTTGAATAATTCAGGTCTTGGATTATTTGTAATTATATCATTTTCAGAATAAACGATTATATTATTAAACTTTTTATCCGGATATATATTAAATAATGTTCCTACTCTATATTCCAATTCAATTTTCATGTATCCATCATATTTTTCATTGGGAGTTCTTTCTTTTCCAAGACGGCACCATGATATTCCTGCGGTATATGGCATATAACCAAAACTGTATTTTTCAAAATAATCAAAGTTCTTTTCAAAATAGTTTAATAAAGATTCAGGTTTTGAATATTTTAAAGAAAGAACTGTATGGATAGGAAAAAAAAGAAGAAAAATTATAAAAAGAATTGAAACAATACCATAAATACCAAATCTATTATTTTTCTTTTTAGAAACAGCGTTCTTATTTGAGACTCTATTTTTAAGTTCTATAATACCAAAAATTATTCCGATTCCAGGAAGAATGAATACGAAAAAATAAAATGATATTAGTAAAAAATTATTAAAAACCATTAAAAACCATTTCCCGTTTGTCAGCGTTGAAGCGCGTGTTCGACGCTAATCTCAAAATTCATAAAAATCATATAAATATAAATCTTCACAATCCTTCAGTATTTCTTTCTTAGAATTTTCTTCAACAATATCTTCAAAATTATTTTTTATGAAATTCCAAGATTCGTTACACTTAGCAGAACCATAAAATCTTTCGAATGCTTGGTGTTTTTTATTTTTATAATTTTCTAAATTATATTTTCCTTGTTCAATTATCTTCCCATTATTTACCTTTATTAAGATGTATTCTTCAAATTCTGAAAGATACCCATCATGAATATAATTTATCATATCACCTTGAGGTATAGTAAGAACTCCAGTAAAAAAATCACATACAACCGGTATATCTGCTTCAAATAGTTCTGAAAAAATTGAAATTTCTTCCGTATCAAACAGTTTAGATTTATCTTTTGGAGATATAGGAATCGTTATAAAAATATCAATGATATATAAACAATCATTTTTTATCACGAATTTTGCGATATATCCACGCCAACAAGCACTAGAAATCAGTGCTTTGTAATTAGAAAAAATTTTACTAAATTTATTGCTTACCTCTTCTTTTTGTAAAAACAGCTGCCCCAATGGATTTGTAAACAATTCTTTTATTTCATTTTCAAGAATCAATATGTCAGAAGCCTGTGCTGTTGCAAATAATTTTGAATTTAGAGAAAACAAACTGAACAATAAAAAAATATATACCCTTACACTTTTATTCATAAATTTTCCATTAAAATATAATGCACCCCACAGGGGTGTCCGTTTAACTACCGCTTAACCTGCATTTGCGGCTCGTCCGCAATGTCAGGTTGAAGTGGGTGTTATGCTAAAAAATTACAATATTATTAATCATATACTAAATCAAGAAAATTATTGTTATCATCATATTTTAAATATTTCTCTACTTCTGTAGCATGTTTTTGTAATGCAATTCTTCTTGTTTCTTTTAAATTTACGCTTTTAGGTTCTTTAATATAAAATTTTTGTATTAGGAATTTGATGTTTTTTATCATATTCTAAATTAGGACTTTCAATAAAATTTATATTTAACTTATTAGCTATTAAATAGTTTTTAAACTGATTTTGATTTTCTGAATAAACTAAAACATTATTGCAAGCATGTAACCAAGAATAACCACTATTTATTGACTGGCTAAAAATAATAGCTTTTGACCACCATGAGTTATTTTGTTCACACAAATAAATTGCATTATCAAGTCTCTTGTTATATACTTCAATGAGCTTTTTTATATATCCATTTAAGAGTTCCTTTTGCACTGGCAAAATATTGTTTTTAGTATTATTTATATATTTTTCTTGTAAAAATATAATTGTTTCAATCGTTTTTTTTATAAATGGTTGGTCTAAGCAATTATCAGGTAGATTCTCTAATGTAAATATCAATTGATTAGAAATATTAGTTAAACCATAATTTAGTTTGTCATAACACCTCTGACATTGTGTTGAATATCTTTTAAATTGCTTTTCATCAATTTGATCGTATTCATCGATACCAAGAGCGGCACTTCCCAATTCAGAAATAATACCCCATGAATGCTTAACATCTAATAAAGAAAAGAGCTGTGTAATTTGTTGAGATTGTTTAAAAAGAATCAATTCCATGTTTTTTTTGCATTCGTTCTGAATTTCTCTCGAAATATCAACTTTTATAATTTTTCTAATTCGTTTATTGTCTGGATCTCTAATTATAATTTCGTTTTCCATAGTTTTCTCCTAAATCTAAATCATAATAATTAAATACTCTCTTTCCAACAACCACGCCAGTGGCGTGTGAGCATAACGCCTTTTCGACCTTTCCTTATAATATCATGAGAACGACCTATTTGCAATCTAAACTATTGGGAATTAAAACAATAATATTTTTCTACCATAATATCCGCCGGAACATATCATTGACAGACAGATTAGGCCTATCTTCATTAAATGAAACAAGGCTTCCAATAAGTGCGTTGCAAATAAACAGTAAAAAGCATGATATGTGACAGTACATTGATCTTTACGATATCGGATTTTAAAACAGCTTTATGCAGGGAAGGCTGAATAATCACAGGATCAATATGATACTGCTCCTGTTTGCGGTTCCTTTATTTGTAAGGAGAGTTTGATACCCCGACACGTTGCATCGAGGTGTGTTGATTTTTCCATCGGCGAGCTTGGGGAAGTAGTTATAGCCATCCCCAAGCTTAGTCCGGCATATTGCTTGCTGCTTTATGCTTTCGTTATCTTAGGTAGAAGAATCATGCCACCGATAAATACCACTAAAACGGCGAGCCATGCGGAAAGAATGTTCATAAAGATTCCGCCGGTGATAAATCCTACTAACGAACACGTTGCGACAAAAAGCGCATAGGGCATTTGTGTTGCGACATGCTCCAGATGCGGGCAGGCTGCTCCGGTGGAAGATAAAATCGTTGTGTCTGAAATCGGGGATGCATGGTCGCCGAAGACGGCTCCTCCGAGAACAGCTGAAATACAAATAAAGACGGCATTAAACGCGGCGTTTTGCGCTAATCCGGCGTTTTCCGTCAATCCGACGGCGATCGGCATAATAATCGGAATCATAATACCGAACGTACCCCAGCTCGTGCCGGTTGCAAATGCAATAACCGCTGATAACGCAAAGACAATGGCGGGAAGTATCCACAGCGGGAAGGAACTGCTCACAACCAGCTCAGAAAGATAGCGCCCCAGCCCTAAACCGCCGTCTGCAGGAGATGAGCGTATAACCGTTCCGATTGACCACGCCATCGTCAAAATAATGAGGGCGGGAACCATAGATTTTATACCGTCGCGGACAGCTTCACTGGCTTCTTTTAGATTCATAAGGCGGCGTGCAAGATAGTAAAGGTATGTAACGGCTAAGGTAAAGATAATGGCATAAAAAAGCGCATAGGATGAATCGGTATTAATGAAAGCGTCGCGGAGATTCATCGATGCGGCTGCTTGCGATATATTGGTAATTGTCGTGCCGTCTATAGCGTTAATCCACGAAACGGCAGGAAAAAAGGCAATGGCAAAAACAATAAGAAGCAAAATGGGCAGCAGCATATCGATCGGCTTTGCTCGGGTCGTCTGCTCTTCGGGAATATCACCGGAGATAACGCCGTAGAGCTCTTCGTTCCAGAGGAGACCGGATGTTCTTGCTAAGTCCTCGGATTTTTTCATTGCACCGAAATCCGATTTAAAAAAGATGATGACAAGAATCATCAGAATCGTCGTCAGCGCGTAAAGGTTGTACGGAATAGCGCGGATAAAAAATTCAAAATCGCTCATGCCGAGTTTACCGAATCCTTCGGAATTTCTCACGATGGACATAACGGTAACAACCCAGCTTGAAACAGGCGCTAAAATGCACACAGGGGCTGCGGTGGAATCCAGAATATACGCAAGCTTTGCGCGCGGTACTTTATGCTGATCATTTATCGGGCGCATCACCGTTCCAACGGTTAAAGAGTTAAAATAGTCGTCTATAAAAACGATTAGACCGAATATAAACGTTGCAAACTGAGAAGCAGTTTTGTTTTTCAGTTTTTTAGACATCCACAATCCAAACGCCTGGGCTGCTCCCGTTTTTGATAGCATACCGACCAGTGCCCCAAGCAATCCGCAAAATAGGAAGATGCGGATATTCCAGCCGTCAGCTAAGGAACCGGCGAGTAGATCCGTTAGTCTCATAAGCGCCGCAGCAGGATTTCCGCCGGCAACAATAATACAACCGGATAAAATCCCCAAAAAAAGCGAAACGATAACGTCTTTTGTGATGAAAGCAAGCGCGATAGTTAAAACGGGCGGTATGATGCCCCACATTCCAAAGTGATCCATAAAGATATAATGCTCCTTTTTTATCAGGGTTTAAGATAAGTTAAAGAAAAGAAAATCTCCAAAGAACTTCCCACGGTTTTAGAAATATCTGTAAACGCATTGTAACATATATTTGATATCTGTACAGTAGGGGGGGCATGACGCTTCAGGTACGGAAATAAGGTTATAATCCATACCGATAAATTGGAAAACGTAGTTACAATAAAAAAATTGCGTGCTTTATTAATGACTCCCTGTTCGTTTTGTGATATAGTACAGGGTATGCAAGAAATACCATTATCAGCGGACTTGGCTCTTCAAGCAAAAACTTTTTTACAAAAGACTTCTTTCTTTTCAGGGTGGACTGATGAAGAATTAGACGAAATTATGATGCATTGTCAGGCAAATGAGTTTGAGGACGGCAGCATAATATTCACCCCCGAAGAGAACGGATCGAAGGTTTATCTGTTGCTGAACGGCAGTGCGGAAGTGCTTTCTCCCGATAAAAAGACCGCATTGGCTGAATTTGTTGCCGGGGAATTATTCGGTGAAATCACCTTGCTTACCGGTAAACCGCATGATGCGTATGCAATAGCACACAAACAAGCCCGTGTTTTGGAATTTCCCAAAGATGGGGTTCCGCTCGAAGCCTTATTCCACGATAATCCGCGGATACTTGCTCATCTCTTTCAATCATTGTTGATTTTTACCTCTCAACGTACCAGAGCCGCTAATATGCTCATTAAAGAGAATTCGCCGGTTGTACGCGAACTGAGGAATCAGGTCTATAGCGATAAGCTTTCAGGTCTCTTTAACCGTACATATTTAGAAGAATCTTTTGCAGAATTTTGCAAAGAACCTTTTGCGCTCATTATGATGAAACCGGACAACTTTAAGCAGATCAACGACAGTTTCGGGCATGAAGCAGGTGATACTGCGCTTATCTTTATTGCCGGCCATCTAAAAAAAGCTTTTTCGGAAAATACCGTTTTAGTGCGTTACGAAGGGAATGAATTTGCGGTTCTTACCCATGTGTATACCGATAAGGACTCTGCGCGAGCATTTGCAGAGAAAATTAAAAATGAGCTGGAAACATTGGATCTTTCTCATATTTTTAACGGGGAGAAAATCTTTTTAAGTATGAGCCTCGGTGTTGTTCTTTTCCCCCAGCACGGTAAAATTTATACCGATATTGTAACGCGATGTTCCGGTATACCGCTCATAGGCAGACAACGCGGCGGTTCGATGATTTTATTTCCGGAGGATATATAATGCTCGAAGTAAAACAGCGGTGGCTTGAAGTTTTGCGCAAAACATCTATTTTTTCACGCTTAACCCCCAATCAAATGGCAGTTGTTCTTTCCTCCCTCTTTTATTGTGAGGTGGAAGCAGGTCAGACCCTCGTATATGAGGGCGAAATCGGTTCGGAGCTTTTTATTATAGCGCAGGGGTGTATATCGATTTCGGTAAAATCGGGAGAAGAAAACATCGAACTGGGACGGCTGCGTTCCGGTGATTTTTTTGGTGAAATGTCGCTGTTGGAGCAAACAGCCCGTTCAGCTTCTTGTACGGCGGTGGAAAACACCTCCTGTTTTATGCTCAAAGCACGTGACTTTTCTCAGATTATTGTAAACGATCCTGTTATTGCCGTTTCCATCTTACAGCAAATGCTGTCGAGTACGGTTTCCCGCCTCTTGCGGACAAACAGCTTTTTAACGCAGGTTATCCAGTGGGGTGACGAAGCCAAAAAGCGCGCTATTACTGATCCCTTTACCGGGCTCTTTAACCGCCGTTATCTGGATGACAATATCGGAAACCTTATCCGCCGGAACACTGAAACCACCGGCGCCAGTTTTGCAATGGTGGATGTTGACCGTTTCGGCACTTTGAATAAGACCTATGGGAGTGTATTCTGCGACAACATTTTACTTGCAATTACCGATGTATTTAAGAAAACCTTTGACCATCAGGATACACTGATACGGTACGGCGGCGATGAGTTCTGTTTTATTGTCGGAGGAAAATTTGAACGTGCCGAAACGCTTTGCCGAAATGTTTGCGAGGGTGTAAACGCCATCAGATTTAACGAGCATCCTGAGCTAGCTGTTTCCTGTTCAATCGGCTTAGTTCCTTGTACCCATAACGATAATGTGCAAGATATACTCAAGCATTCCGATGAAGCATTGTACTGTGCAAAAGAACAAGGCCGGAACCGTGTATGTACGGCTTAGCACAGTAGAAATGTGCTGCTCTCGTATCAATATGAAAAAATATAAGGAGGTTTATACGGTATGATTTCACTACTAAAACTTTTCTGCATCGGAGTATTCATTGGAATTGCCAATGTTGTGCCCGGAGTTTCCGGCGGCACGATTGCGGTAATTTGTAATGTCTACGATAAACTAATTATATTGAGTTCGCTTAATTTTAAACGGATAAAGGAGGCGTGGCAGGATATCCTTTGCCTTGCCTTGGGAATCGGTGCGGGAATTGTGCTGTTTGCAAAGGTGATTACACTGCTATACCGTGCGTATCCGGCGCAGACCAGTGCCTTTTTTATCGGGATTGTGGCTGGGAGTATACCGTTTTTGTTCCGCAAGGTTCGTGCCGGCATTCCCGCTGCAGCAGTTGCAGAGAATGGTTCCCTAAAATCCGGCTGGTTGTATGGAACGCTATGCTGCGGAGCTGCCGGTTTTGCGCTGATGCTAGGCATGTTTTTCTTACAGCGCCGCGGTGTACAGACCGCTGCCGTTGTTACTGTTTTTTCGCTGCCGTTTGCGGTTAAATTAGCGCTAATGGGAGCTTTGGCTGCGGTTGCGATGCTGATTCCGGGTATTTCCGGCTCATTTGTGTTGTTGATTTTAGGCGTATATCCGACAGTGCTGCAAGCGGTCGCGGATTTTAATATGCTATTGCTTATACCTATTGCGCTTGGCGTTGGAGCAGGGCTCGTTGTCGGAGCACAGCTGATTGCCGTATTGCTGGAACGCTTTCCTGCACCGATGTATGCTTTTATTCTTGGCTTGGTTGCAGGTTCAATACTCTATCTTTATTCGAGTACCAGCTGTCAGCCTTTTACGATGCGGCTTGTTTCCGGAACGGTATTTCTTATCGGTTATATAATCGTCTCATTCTTTTCTAAAAGAGGGGAAGCAATGGAACAGAAAGAAGATGTCACCGATGAGTAATAACCGTATATCTTTTTGAGTGGGAGGAATGTATGTTTGAATCTTTACAAGTAACACCTGAATTAGTAGACAAGGTAATCAAACCTTTTTCTGCGTTAGCGGAGCACGGTGTATTGGTCAGTGCCGGACATGGAACGGAGCGCGGCGAGTGGAATACTATGACCGCATCGTGGGCATTGATGGGGCATTTATGGAACCGGCCGATGGCTGCTTTGTTTATCAGACCTCAGCGGCATACCGCGGTATTTGCCGAAGAAGAAGATTACTTGAGCGTGTCCTTTTTGGATACTGCCGATGAAAAAATGTGCGAAGCCCTTAAAATTTGCGGCACTGTTTCGGGAAGAGATGAAGACAAGGCAGCGCGTGCAGGGCTTACGCCGGTATTCCATGACAATACCGTTATCGGATTTGAGGAAGCCAAGCTTACCATATCATGCCGGAAACTCTATCGAAGTCAATTCGATATGGACTTGTTTTTAGATCCGCAGGTTATTATCGACTGTTATCCCAAGAAAGATTTTCACTATGTCTATTTCTGCGAAATCCGCGATGCCTACCTTCGCAGCAAGTAAACGCTGATATACGATAAGCAACCGTATCTGGCAGAGTAGATAAAAATCGCAGGATAATGAAGGTTGCTTGCACAAGAGATTTATTTTTTTTATTATATCGCTTATGACAGCAGTATTGGTATATTTTGATAAAGGGAAAACAGCACAAACCAAGCTTTTTCTGGAAGCCTTAAAAGAGGGAGCTCATAGTCGGTGCGATGAGTTCCATATTTTGGACGGATATGCACTGACCGATACCGATCGGCTTAATATGTACGGGTATGTTGCCGTTTTCTGTGCCGAAAAACCTCTTTTTACCTCCAAACCCGATCCTGCTGTTGTAACTATCCTAAAAGAACACGGCCTAAAAGAAGGCTGTAAGGGCTGTGTTCTGACCGTAAGCCGCGGTTTGTTTTCGGATAAATTTACCCGGAATGTGATGAATGCATTGGAAAGCTGCGGTTTTATGATTGACTACTTCGATACATTGCGGAATGCTGCGGATGCTCGCCGTGCGGGGGCAAATATTGGGTAGTAAGGCGGAAAGCGGACAGCAGGATAGCGAAGAAGGACGCAGAAATCGATCAGCTCATCAAGTTCTAGAAATAGAAGATTATTATAAGATTTTAGATATTTCTCCTTCTGCTTCGACCGCAGAAATCAAACGGGCATTTAGAAAAAAAGCTAAAGAATTGCATCCCGATATTCCGCATAATATTCGGAATACCGGCGGTAAAAAAGCAAATGAGCAGGCGCTGATGCGGCTTATCCGCGCCTATGAAGCATTGCTTGATGTAAAACGTCGGGCGGAGTTTGATTTTTTCTATAATAAGACAGCCAAAAAAGGTGAAAGTTTTGATTACCGCACATGGTTAAAAGAGCGGGCGGATCCTGAAAGCAGAGCTACGCTGATTTTTTTTGACCTTTTCCATAATGCAGAAGACGAAGCAGTACAGGAGTTTTTACGGCTCCGGTCGGTACAGCCTTCGTTTTCGCTCCGCCATTACTTTAGCAGGGGAGATTTTATGGATTGCGGTTTTGTTCTTGCAGAGGAATTGTATTTCCGCGATCACTATTATGAGTCTTTTTTGCTGCTTGACCGGATTATCCGCGAAGAGCAGAAGCAGGCATATTTCCGCCATTTTTTTCCCGAAGTGCTTATCTTAGCCCGCAAGCTTATCCGCGAGAAACTCATCTATACTCTTGCCGATGATTTACTGCTCGATTGCTGCGAAGCCGCGCTGGATTTTGGGTTGAGTAAAGCGGATAATGCAGAGATATTAAAAAAGATGGCGGAAATTTATTACCGGATGGGTGATTTTAGCACCGGTGACGGATGCGCGGCGGCGTCTGTGCGTATGAATCCCCGTATCCGCGGTATAACGAAGTTGAAAAAAAACTATCAGCAGCAGCTTTGGCGTTAACGGTGTGCCGGATATCCTTAACACAAGATAACCGGTGTATCCTCCTAAGACGATAAGGCTGCACAAAAGGTAAGGAATATATGATACGGATTAAGACAAAGGAACAGATAGACGGTATCCGCCTATCCTGTAAGGCATTGGCGCGGCTCTTTAAAGAGCTGACACCTCGCGTGCAGCCGGGCGTAACTACTAAAGCGCTGGATGACTTTTGTGTTGAGTACATTAAGAGCATTGGCGGCGTTCCCGCATGGTATGCAGAAGATTTTCCGGGGGCAGCCTGTATCTCCATCAACGAAGAAGTTATTCACGGCATTCCCAGCAAAAAGAAAATCGTGCAGGAAGGAGACCTCGTATCGTTGGATATCGGTATTGACCTCAACGGATACATCAGTGATTCGTGCGTAACGGTACCGGTCGGAAAGGTAAGCCCTGAACGAGCCCAGCTCTTAAAGGTTACCACGGACTGCCTCTATGCGGGTATCGCTGCTTGTCAGGCGGGAAAGCGTGTAAATGCAATATCCCGCGCGGTGTACGATTTGGCACGGCAGTATAAATACGGCGTCGTATACGAATACTGCGGCCATGGGGTCGGGCTTAAAGTACATGAAGAACCGAATATTCCGAACGTACCGGAGCGCGGCGGGCCAAATCCGCGGCTGGTACCCGGTATGGTGATTGCGATTGAACCGATGATTAACCTCGGTACGGCGGATGTTAAAACCCGCGCCGATGGATGGACGGTTGTCAGCGCTGACAAGTCCTGTTCCTGCCACATGGAGCACACGGTTGCCATCTTTGAAGACCACACCGAAATTTTAACTCAACTTGCCCCCGGAGAAGTGTAAATAAACGCAGCGCATAGTTACCATACGTTAATTGTAAGTTAAACAGAGGAAAGGCCGCTAAAAGGTAAAATTTTTAGCGGCTATCAAGGAATCTTTCGTTATTTTACCAATTCAAAGGCTGAGTATTCGTTGGTTCCGTCTAAACTGTTTATCACTGTGTATCCTGCAGCCGCTAATTTTTCCGCAAGGGCAAAAGAGCGGTTGCCGGAATAACAGTAAGTCAGTACCGGTTTGTCTTTAGGCAGTTTGGGGAGTAATTCAGCAAGGGTATCCACATTTCCCGATATTGCGCCCTTTAAATGCGAAACGGCATAGTCCGCAGGTTCCCGGGCATCGACCACCGAATAGCTTCCGGTATTTACCAACTCCTGCATCTGCTTTCCCCGTACATTTGCGACTTTGGTGAGCGATTTATAAGAGTAGCTGCCGACTCCATCCGCATTGAACAGTTTTTTAAATCCGTTCTTTTGTAAGATTTCTGCAGCTGCCCGGCTCCGTCTTCCGCTTCTGCAAATAACGATAATATTTTTATCCTTGAGGTCGGCAATATCACTCAGTCTGTTACCGATATCGTTAAGGCTGATGTTGATTGCATAGCGGACATGCCCTGCCTCATACTCGTATTTTTCACGCACATCGATAACAAGATACTGCTCTTTTTCCGTCTTGTCGTTCATAATGGTGTCGAGCTCGGCGCCTTTCATGTTCGTGATAGCTGTCGTGCCCTTGGAATCGCTTTTGCCTTCTTGCGCTGTACAGGCATTTCCCAACAGCATAATACAGACCAGTGCATATATAAGGACACTCGTCTTTTTAAGATCAATTTTCTGACTATACATTTCAAACACCTCTATGTCAGGATGTAGTAAAACAATCCGGTGGCGGTACCTTATGTTTTACATATTACACTTTAAACTTTGAGACTTCTTTTGCCAGATTCTCAATGCTATGCTTATTTTTCTGCGTAATTTCGCTCACTTCCTGCACTGCATTGTTAATCTGTACTGCACCGGACGCCATTTCGGTCATGTTGTCAGTAATGTTACGGGTAAGCTCATCAAGTTTTCGCATTTCTTCTGCAACACTTTCACCGCCTTTCAGCATTTCTTCGGAACCTGCCTGTACTTCGGCCGTTATCATATTGATATCTTTAATTGCGGTTAATACTTCCCGGCTTCCGTTTTCTTGCTCTCGCATCGCTTCGGTAACGCTATTGCTCATCTCTTTTACCTGTTCGGCAAAGTTAAAAATCGTATTGAATTTTTCCTCTACGGTTTTTGATGAGCTGGAAAGCATCTCTATTTCTCCGCTCAAGTTTTTTAAGGTAGCGGTAATGGTCTTGCCTTGCATTGAGGATTCCTCTGCAAGTTTACGTATCTCATCCGCAACGACGGCGAACCCTTTGCCTGCTTCACCTGCGTGAGCAGCTTCTATTGCAGCATTCATTGCAAGAAGGTTTGTTTGCGAAGCAATATGCTGAATAACACTACTCGCTTCCATTAATGAACCGGACTCTTCTGCAATTTTTTGCGTTACGGTATTTGAGGTAACAAGTGTGGCTTTGCCATCTCCGGTTGCTGTTGTTAAATTTCCGATTACGCTGTCGGTTTTACCGAGTGTCTGGCTGATGGAAGCGATATTTGCTACCATTTGTTCTACCGAAGCGGAAGATCGCGCAACACTACTTGCTTGATTCTCAATACTGGTATTGAGTTGCTTAATGGTTCGAACAATTTCCTCAACAGTTGCTGCTGTTTCGGTAACGCTGGCTGCTTGAGTTAATGCCTGCTGTTTAACGCCGTCAATGTTTGTGCTGATTTGGTTTACTGCGCTTGCCGTTTCGGTCATATTGGAGGCAAGTTCGTTCCCGATTTCTTCCATAGTGTGGCTATTGATTCCGACAGTCCGTATCGATGTACCGATCTTATCGATCGTTTTGTTAAAATATTCGGACATATCGGTAATTTCATCATTACCGCCGACCGGTAAACGTACCGTTAAATCGCCATCCCCTTGCGAAATATTTTGTAGTGTGGAAACAGTCGTTTGGATCGGTTTTACCATTGTACGAGCAACAAAATAGACAATGATCAGTGCTCCAATCAACACACTGATGCCAATTCCTATCATCGTATTACGGAGCGTGTTGATAGTTCCCATGAATTCATTGACGGGTGCACGGATAACGATTGACCAATGAGTAGTTTTAACTGCAGAAAATGATGCAATATAATCCACTCCCTGATAGTCATAGTAGCAGACTTCGCCTTCGTTACTATCAAGGACATACTGTAAAAAGGCAGCAGTTGATGCAAGCGAGGGATTTGTTTTTGCTTGTTCGATAATGTTATCTTGGCTTTGTACTAAATCGGTGTCCCTATCTGCGATAATAATTCCGGTCGACCCCATGATATAACAGTTACCGGTTTTTCCTACGACAATATCGGCAATATTCTGGGATAGGAACAAGCCTGAAATATCGGCAGATAGCACGCCTACGATGGTTTTGTTGTCATCGTATACAGGCACGGAAAGTGTATTGATTAATTGGCCGTTTGCACGCGAAATGTATGGTTCCGAAAAAAAAGACTTTCCCTCAATGGCGGCACGGAACCAATCTCTGTTAACAACGGATAATACGCTTCCATCGGCAAGTAAACACTGTCCTTGTGCGTCCGTCATATTCAATTCTATTATTTTTTCATTAAAAGACACTTCGTTAGCAAGAAAAGCCAGTTTTGCAGCGGGTGATGCGGTTGTATCTCGAAGGATCGGCATACGGGAAATGCCTTCGATAAATTGTAACAGTGATGTGACCCTTCCGTTTATAATTTCGGCCGTATCATTTGCTTTGTCGATAAGATGGTCTTCGATTTTTTCGGTTACGGCTTTTCTGGCAATTACGACAGCTAATACAATTTCGATTACAGCCGCGGCGGCAATCAGAATCCCGAAAATAAGAATGAATTTCTTTTTTAACGAAAAACGTTTTTTCATTGTAAACCTCCCAATAAAATAATGGATATAGTAATTTGAGATGATGCTGCAGGGTATTGGTTGTGGTAACCTTACAACCGCATATAAAATTCTTTCCCAGAGAAGGAAGCTAAAGAGTAGATTATTTTGTAGGAATTTCGATTACCAATCACCCATTCAGTATTACCAATTAAACGGTAGGTGGTGGGTATGCTGGGGTATTATACTTTTTTCATTCATTTTGTCAAGTCTCCTTTTAATGAATAAAAAAGACATCCGCCTATCTTGTCCGCCTTTGAAAGATAAAATAAGCGGATCCGCACGTATATTGCTTATATACAAAAAAAGTATAACCCTTTTGTTCCGCGGTGTCTAGGTAAGACTTGAGCAACAATAAATACTATGAAAGATAAAATTGACATGCCTTGCTTCAATGTCTCGGGATATTAAATCTGCCGTGCAAAGAAGCCTTTTGTATTAGTGTTTCTCAGGCGCAAGGCCTTCGACTAAATACTTGTCCGGTAGTTTTGCGGGCTTACCGGTTTTATCTACACAGCCCCATGATACTTCCGCTTCAGCGCAGACATATCCTTCGGGATTTGTGATTACCTGCCGGAATGTTCCCGAAAGTTTGCCAAGCTTGATAGGCGTAACGTCGATGCGGAGCTTATCGTAAAGCCGCGCAGAATATTTGTAGTGAATATCGATATGAGTTACATAGAGCATATAGCCTTCTTCGATAAGCCCTACATAATCAAAGCCGATACGGCGCAGGTATTCCATACGGGCGTATTCCAAGTAGTTTAAATATATGGCGTTATTTACGTGATTATATGCGTCCAGCTCGTAGCTGCGAACTTCTACTTCTATTGGGGCTATCATAATTTTTGTCCTCCTTGTGATTTATCATAGCGAAAGTAATAGCGTAAAAAAAAAGACTGCAAGTACCCTTGCAGTCTTTTGAGCTATGATGGATTCGAACCATCGACCCACGCCTTAAAAGGGCGTTGCTCTACCTACTGAGCTAATAGCCCATATCTTGAAATAACAGGACGAGTATATAGGATATTAAGTGCTATGTCAAGTATTGCGCCTTTAAATATTTTTATTTTGAACCGATTTTTTCCAGCATATATCGTTTTAATAAAAATGTGCAGAAATACGGGAATGTATAAAATTTACCATTAAATCCAATGTTCTTTGCGCCGAGTTTTATCCCGTAATGAATATCCGGATATTTTTCTATCAGATTTTTAAGCGAAGCCGTAGCGCTGTCAGTTGCCTTTACTTCTACAGGAACAAGAGATTCGGCATCGCGGATAAAAAAATCCATTTCAACGGTAGATTTTTCATTCTTGTAATAAAAGAGTTCATATCCCTGTTTTACCAGCATATCGCCGACAATGTTCTCAAAGATTGCGCCTTTGTATGTGTTGAAATTTTTGTTCTGCCGTAAATCTGCCTGCGCCTCTTCATCCAGGGCTGCAATCAAAATTCCCGTATCGTGATAATAGATTTTATATTCCGTCGGATTATAATTGCCTCTTAAAGGAAGTTCCGGCTGCGCAAGATTGTAACACACATTTACAATTCCGGCATCTTTACGGCGGAGTTTGTAATCCATGACCGTATACTATCACGTTTTATCACATTTTTCCAGCATTATTTGAGGTAAAAATCACATTTTTCCAGATATTTTATGGTGATTTATCACATTTTTCCATAGACAAATTGCTCAAATCAATATCTTTTTTGCTGTGCCGCCGTAATATTCATTGCGGAGTTCGTGGACGTGTTCATCGCGGATATAGTCGTCAAACGGCATCATCCGGTCGATAACACCGCCGGGAGTAATTTCTACGATGCGGTTTGCGATAGACGAGATGAACTCATGGTCATGCGAGTTGAACAGAACGACGCCGGGGAAGGCGATGAGCGCCTCGTTCAAACTGGTAATCGCTTCCAAATCGAGGTGATTAGTCGGCTCATCCATAATGAGCACATTGGCGCCGGAAAGCATCAGCTTACTGAGCATACACCGTACCTTCTCACCTCCGGAAAGCACCTTAACGGGTTTGAGCGATTCATCGCCGGTAAAAAGCATCCGGCCCAAAAAGCCGCGCACGTATGATTCGTCCTGCTCTGTAGAGAACTGCCGCAGCCAGTCGGTAATGTTCAAATCAGTTTCAAAGTAGCTGGAATTATCTTTGCTGAGGTAGGCATTCGTAACGGTCTGTCCCCAATACACATCCCCCGAATCGGCGGTTTTAACACCGGCGATAATATCGAAGAAAGCCGATTTTGAGTTATGCTCCTGTCCGACAAAGGCGATTTTGTCCGTCCGGTTCACGGTCAAGCTGAAATCTTTGAGCAGCGTAATGCCGTTGCCCGAACCTTCTTCCTTAGAAATATAGTTGAGCTTTTCTACGCGGACAACATTATTCCCGATTTCTCTATCCGGTTTAAAGTGGACATACGGGAATTTCCGAGTGGTAACCTCCAGTTCTTCCAGGGCAAGTTTGTCGTACACTTTTTTGCGGCTGGTTGCCTGCCGGCTTTTTGCCGCGTTAGAAGCAAAGCGCAGGATAAATTCGCGCAGATCTTTCATCTTTTCTTCGCGTTTTTTCTGCTGATCGCGTGCCTGCCGCTGCATAATCTGACTCATCTGATACCAGAAGTCGTAGTTACCGCTGTACATACGGATTTTTCCGAAGTCGATATCGCAAATATGCGTACACACGGTGTTTAGAAAGTGCCGGTCGTGCGATACCACGATCACGGTATTCGGGAATTCAATTAAAAACTCCTCAAGCCAGCTGATGGATTCAAGGTCGAGACCGTTCGTCGGTTCGTCCAACAAGAGAATATCGGGATTGCCGAACAGCGCCTGTGCCAGCAGCACACGCACTTTCTGACTTTCGTCAAGCTCGCTCATCATGCGCTCGTGGTTTGCCTCTTCCAAGCCGAGCCCGGAGAGCATCTGTTCTACCTGATTTTCTGCCTCCCAGCCACCCATATCGGCAAACTCACCTTCGAGCTCCGAGGCGCGGATACCGTCCTCTTCGCTGAAATCTTCTTTTTCGTAAATGGTTTCCCGCTCTTTCATAATTTTGTAGAGCTGCGGGTGTCCCATGTATACGGTGTCTTTGACGGAATATTCATCAAAAGCAAAGTGATCCTGCCGCAGTACCGCCATCCGCTCACCCGGTGTAATGCTGATTTCTCCACTGTCGTGCTCCAACTCGCCGGAAAGCAGCTTGAGGAATGTTGACTTGCCTGCCCCGTTTGCTCCGATAATGCCGTAGCAGTTCCCGGGGGTAAATTTTAAATTGACATCTTTAAAAAGAGGTTTTTCCGAAAATTTTAAACTAACATCGCTTACTGTAATCATAAAGGATAGTATAGCCTAAAAGAAAAAAAGAGTGAACGGGATGGATGAATAAACGCATCAGGTCGTTTTTTAACACCCCCACGGAAAAACTGAGACTATTCGACCAGAGTTGAACCTCTTCGCGGTTCAAATGGTCTCACAGTCTCAGTTTTTCCGCGGTTTTTATCTAGTCTACCTGATGCGTTTATCCATTTGTGGGAAAAATGTGCGAAATTTTAGATAAAATTTCGCACAGAAGGGCTGTTACGGATTATGGGTTTCTGCCAATACCCGTTGGTAAACCTCTGCAATTTTTTGTGCCATCGTTTGATAATTGTCTTGGGCCATAGCCGAGTTTATTTCTTCTTTGAGTGTTTCGCCGCCCTCGGCATGTTGTTTTTTATCATAGATATCATGCAGGATTTTAACGAATGCCGCTGAATCTTTAAAAGCAAACCCTGTTAATCCTTCAATATATTGATCTTCATTGTCTTTGTCATACAAATGGACAACGGGAAGACCGCAGGCCATCGCTTCCAACGCCGAAACTGAATGGTTTTCCGAAAGCGAGGTCATAATATATGCATCACATAAGTGATAATAATATTTAACGGTTTCATGCGGAATCGCACCGGTAAAGATAACCGAATGGGTAAGACCGTAATCCTGTGCTTGCTGTTCAAGTTCTGCTCTGGCAGGACCGTTCCCGATTATAAATAATTTGGCATTCGGCATCCTGTCTACAAACTGTTTCCAATATTCTAGTGTGAGTGAAAGATTTTTTTCGGAGGCAAGTCTCCCACAAAAACAGGCAATAAAATCCTCAGGTTTAATGGCGTACTGGATTTTAAGATTGTTAATAACTTCTTGATTGAGTGTTTCTTCGGAAAAGTCGGATGTAATACACGCATTTGGGATTTTATAAATAGGGGTCGTTACTTTGCATTGCTTTAAAAAATCTTCCATCTTTGTTGATGCGCAAATAACCGCTTTAGCGGCATTGGTATATTTTAAAATGCTCCAATTAATAAAATTTTTTGCCGCTTTAAGATTCTTAAATATCCCTAAATAATGCATATAGTCGTAATACATGGTATGGCAGGTGTATACAATCGGTATATTGAGCCTGCGTGCTGCATAAAGAGCAAACATACCCTGACTAAACTCCGTGTGGATATGAAGAATATCCGGCTTCCATTCCTGTAAGAGTTTTAATTCACTTTTACTGTATGGATACGAGACACAGTAATCATACAGATTAGGTAATTTTACTGCGGGACTATATAAAATACCGTCGGTAATATGATGATGCTTTGTGTTAAAATCCGGTTTTACAATTAATACTTCGTGTCCTGCTTCTATAAGGCCCGTCCTCAAGGCTTCCATGTGGTATACAACACCATTGATCGCGGGCAGGTAGTATTCGGCGATAATAGCAATTCGCATATAGATATGCCCTTTATAAGTTAGCTTGTATTCCGGCACTCTAGCACAGTTAGGCGGTAAAAGCAAGCAAAATCAAAAGTATGTCAAAATTAATATCGAAACCTCAGGCAGACATCGCAAATAAATCTAAGGAAAACCTATTGTTTTGTGAGAGCTTGTAGTATACATCCAATATTTTCTGAGCTGTTGATATACTCTGTGGACATCTTTCTTTGTTTTATCTATTATTATTTACCAATTATTTCTCAGGGTCAAAAAATGCAACGCTCTATCATTGTTCTATTATTATCGTTAATGCCTGCTCTATTTTGTTTTGCAGACACGTCTTATGCGCTATTTGTAGAAAATGATCATTGGATTTATGATGCAATGCACATCCTTTCGGTCGAATCGCGACAGACAACACTTGCAGATCGTCAGCCGCTTTCTAAAGGAGAACTTACTGAATACTTTTCTACTTTTGAGAATGCTGCTATACCTCAGGCGAGTGAACCGCTGTACCGTATGATGCACGATTATTTCTCCGGGCATTCGTTTTTATTTACTCGTAAATATTTTGCATTTGATGTGAACGGTATTTTTGCGCTGCAAGGGCAATATGTACACAACCGTGAAAATGAAGTGCGGCTGGATAGTTTTTTACGGTATAATAGAACGCCTGCTGTTGTTTCTGTCCCAATGCATATGATGTTTACCCCATACATTGATTTTTTTGCTAATCTCAGCTTAAAGAAAAATTACTGGGCGGCGGTATTATCCTATCCATATACCAATCTGCCGTTGGAAGGCAATGCCTTTGAGGCTGCCGTTCCTACGCAAGCCGGACTGTCTCTTGGAGGACGCATCTTTAATCTTACCATCGGACGTGGGGCTTTAAATATTGGCAGGTCGCTAGCAGGTAGTATGCTGCTTGCAGATACCGTAGACCGAATGGATTACATAACCGCCTCATTTTTCTATAAGAAGGTGCGATTAGCACTGAATGTATTGGAATTAGAGCCTACTCGATTTGTATTTTCTCACGAAGCTTCGTTTCGCCCAATTAATTGGATTACACTCCGCTTTTACGAAGGAATCGTGCTTAATGCTCCGTTTGATCCTAAATACTTAAACCCGATGATGATTTTTCATAATTTTTTCGGCTGGCGAGAGAAGACTTTTAATGGAAATGCTTCTGAAGAAGCCGGCAAATCAAGCCTCGGTTGCCAATTCGGTGTCGGTGTTGATATAGTTCCGATACGAGGTTTGCGGTTATATGGTCAATACGGTCAAAATCAATTTCAGACCTCGTTTGAGCTGAAAAACTATCCTAAAGCCCGGAATATTCCTAACAGCCTCGGCGGTTTAGCCGGTATTGAGTATATCCATCCGTTCAGTTTTGGACATCTTTCCGTAACAGGTGAGTTTTTATACGCAAACCCGTGGATGTATATAATGGAAAATAAGCATATCAGCCTCTACCACCGCCGGAAGGATACTGTTGCAGGCAAGGAAATGACGGATTCGTACATCCGGCAATGGGTTGCTAATCCGTATGGTCCTGATACAATCGGGGCTTTTTTACAGATTACGTTAACGGAACCCCAAAAATACCGTGCAAAGCTTGGGTACCGTTTTTTGGCGAAGGGAGAAAACGAAGATAATTTTTTTGATCCCAGTAAAGAAAAACCAGGAAAGCCTGGGATCTATTACCCTGATGCCGATCACTATGAAGCAATAGCACAGGCAAAGACCCCGTATGGGAACCCTGCATATTTTCATACGATTTCGTTGGAAGGCACATACCGGGTGATTAAACAGCTTGAACTGAATGCAGGGCTGAACTGGACAATTGTATCCGGTAGAAAAAACGGACACGCGGTGGATATTTATTCTTCGGTTAAATATACAATCCGGTAATATGTGCTTATATGGTAGGCTCCTGCTTGAGCATATCGCCGATTTTTGATACCTTTCGCACTTGTTATAGAAATAATTATGAAAAAGATGAGGTGTGTATGAAAAAACTTTTATGCATTGTATTATTACTCGTCGCGTTCCATACGGTATGTATTCAGGCGCAAGCTCCAGTTAATTTGTTCGATCCGTTCTATGAAGATTTATCGATATGGGAAGGAAGTGGTTTAATCAATGATGCACCAAGTATCAGACCATATCCGCTGCAAGAAATTGAGCGCTTACTGCAAATAGTTATGGAAAAAGGAGATGCCGGTCAGCGTAGAAAAGCTGCTGAATATCAAGCACGTTTTTTTCAGCGGCCTTTTCACTTTGGTGGAAAAGCTGAGTTTAACTTTGCTTCACCCGATAACCAAAAACAATTTTTTATAACGCCTTTCGGTACGCTTAACTATTCGCTAATGAAGTTTTTAACTATGTCCGCGTATCTGAGTGTTAATCTTATGAATACGCTGGATAATGAAAGTTTGTTACCTGCATATTCCTATTCGCAAAAAGATATTGCCGATGATGCAGGAAATATCGGTAAACTCAAACTACTTCCTGCATTTAATACTTCGGCAACATTCGGTACTGCAGAATATTATTTTACTGCCGGCTTAGGGCGGACTTCTTATGGTCCCTTCCATGACAGCGGTATTTTTATTTCCCGTGATGCATTCCATGCAGGGCATTTTATTTTAACGATTAACAAGAAAAAGTGGGCATATAATCAAGTTCTTTTGTTACTTGCTGCAACCAATGATCATAAAGGCTCTATTGGACCGCAGAAGTTTTTAGCATCTCATTCTATTGATATTCGGCCGTTGACCTGGCTCTCTTTTTCTATTATTGATACAATGAGTTATGGCGGGCGATTTGAGCCGATGTATTTAATTCCTTTCTCAGCTTTTTTTCTTGGACAAAGTGTCTATAGCTTCCCTGATAATTCTTTAATAGGGCTTAGCGCAACTGTCAAACCTATAAGAGGTTTACGTATTGATTCAGCGTTTTATGTTGATGATATCGGCTTAAATGAAATACTAAAGTTTAAAGATGCAAAATGGCGTTTAGCAGGAGAATTTGGAATTTCATATACCATGCCGAATACTCATTGGTTCTCTTTTGTCGATTTAAATTACACGTTTGTGATGCCGTATATGTATACACATGTTGACGATGATGATTATAATAAACCAAATTATCAAAATTATACGCATCACGGTTCTCCGCTTGGAACAAACCTCGACCCGAACTCTGATAGAATTCATCTTAAACTTAAATTTCGTCCGCTCCATGGGCTTGATATCAACCTTTCCAATACCTTTATCCGCCATGCTAATATAACTGAAAGTATTACGGATATCAGTATGATAAAAGACTACCTTGCACGACAGTATACAACGGATGGATCGGTATTTAATCATCCTACGATTACAGGCAGGGCTCAAAATGGCGGTACTGACTGGAAAAATCATGCCTTCTTATATTCCACGCCCTTTATGCGACAACAGACCATCCAATATGTTAACCAGCTTGCATTGGATATCAGCTGCCATTTACCGATTTTAAAATCAGGCGGGTATATGCTGTTTAAATTCGGCTATGTGTTTGAGGCAAATATCAACCCGGGTGTAGGGCAAAATATCTATAAGGCAACTAAAACCAATTGGTATGGCCAAAAACTTAGTAACATTACTGATGATGATGGCAATACAGGAGAAGTTGCGATTCGGAAAGAAGCCGCCAGACAGCTTGCAGACTGGCGTGCCAAAGCTATCGGCAAGCAGTTCAACCACTATATTCGGTTAAGCGCAGAGTTTGCGTATTAGGAAAAGTTTTTATCGTCGGGCTTTTGAACTTAACTTAAATCGCACTATCTGTGCGGTTTAAGTTAATAGTTTACTCGGACAACCTTATCGGTGCGTTCTACAACCGTGCCGATAATTGCCGGTTTTCCGCAGACGGTATTTTCAAGGACGGTGCAGAGTTCTGTGTATAACTGTTGCGCATCTTTTTGCGCTACCGCAATAACAAGCCCGCCTGACGTCTGAGGGTCAAACAGTATATCCTGATAGGCGCGCGGCACTCCGTCCAGCGCAGCATTATCGCCGACAAAGCTTCTGTTTGAATACGCTCCGGCGGGAACAAAGCCCATTTCGGCATATTCAACGGCAGCGTCAAAAATCGGCAGCGATTTACAGGTAAGCTCAATACTAAGGCCGCTTCCCTTTCCCATTTCATACAAGTGCCCCAACAGTCCGAAGCCGGTGATATCCGTACAGGCGTGAACCTCGTATTTGGTCATCACAGTGCAGGCGGCGGCATTTAAAAAGGCCATAACGTCATACACGCTTTTAAGCTCATCCGCGCCGAGCATATCAGCTTTCGCTGCCGTCGTTAAAATACCGGAGCCGATGGGCTTGGTTAAAATCAGTACATCGCCCGTTTTGCATGCTGAATTTCGGAGTATTTTATTGGGATGCACAAAACCCGTTACCGCTAAACCGTATTTCGGAATGCTGTCGTAAATGGTGTGCCCACCGCAGATAATTGCCCCCGCCTCAAACGCCTTGTCGGCGCCACCCCGCAGTATCTCTTTGATAACAGGTTCGGGCATTTTTTCCGAAATACAAAGAAGATTGAGCGCCAGTTTCGGAACGCCGCCCATTGCGTAAATATCGCTGAGCGCATTCGCGGCAGCAATCTGCCCGAACATATACGGATCATCCGTAATGGCCGGAAAGAAGTCAGCCGTAAAAATTAATGCCGTTTCGTCATTGATTTTATAAACAGCCGCATCATCCGATGTATCGAAACCGACCAAAAGCCGGGGATCGGAGCAAATAGGAAAGCTTTTTAATAATCCGTCCAGTGCACCCGCACTTAATTTTGCCCCTCATCCGGAATAGGACGAAGATTTAATTAAACTGAAATTTTTATCCGGGATTGCACAGCTCATGTTTGCCTCTTAATTGTCCACTGCGGTATATGTGCCGGCGGCGTCAAAGCTGAACACTTCATCGCGTTCAATGTTTGCAAAGTTCTCTGCGCCGAACACAGCGCCGTCTTTTATCATAACTTTAACCGCCGTACCGCAGGCGGAGCTGAGTTCGCGCGGCACGGGAATAAGCTTAACGGTAATCACGCCGTTTTGCACAGCCTCGCTCTTTTCGAGACTGCGCATACAAACGAGCGCTTCGTAATGAGTGTGAAACGTTATTACGTAGCCGTCAATCATTTTGAAACAGTGATTTTCCAGTCGCTGCCGTCGGCTGAAACGGAGGTTTTTGCCTTCATCTTATCGCAAAAGCGAATAACATTTTCTTTTGAGGTTTCATTATCAACAAGTACCGTAAAATTCTGATGTGCATCGAATGCTTTTTTTGTCCGTACCACCGGTTCGGGGCAAGAAAGTCCCCGTGCATCTACCGTATAATCTGCCATTTTTGTCTCCTTCTGAAATATTTTCTATGTTAAAAAAAGCGGCATCCCTAAGAGGTCGATGATTAGGGATGCCGCGAAAACATTATTTATTTTTTGCTGCGTAGTATACGCTGACGCAGGCTGTTACAACTAATCCGATAACAACGGCAATCATCCCCGCGCTTGTCGGGCCTTTACCGGAAGAAGCAAGGCCGAAGTTGTGAGCGAAAGCGGCGCCTGCAATCAAACCGGTTACGGTTACAGCCGAGTCGGTGTTACCCTCACCGGTTAAAATGAGCTGGCGTAAGGGGCAGCCGCCGAGCAGAACACTCGCCCATCCGACCAGCACCATACCGAGCGCGTTCCACAACCCATCGGTGTGGGCAACTGCTTGTCCCGCGAGTCCGAGCTTAAACTGCCCGGTTACGAGCGTTCCGATAAGCACGGCAACTAAAATAGCAATGCTGCCCGTTAAAAGGTGGAAGTCTTTGAGCATAATCGCATCGCGGATACCGCCTGCGGTACAGAGTCGGCTGCGCTGTGCCAATGCGCCGCCGACAAGACCGATACCGAGTGCGAGCGCAATCGGCGCATGCATTGAACCGGGGCCTTTTTCGCTAAAGGCAAGAACGGCGGGGAATGCAACCAATAAAATGAAGAATACGATCATCACGATGGGGGCAAACATACCTTCCTGTCCGGATTGGGGATACGCGCGGCTCAATGAGAAGTTTTTGTTGAGGAATACCACTCCGATAGCGATACCGATGATGAACCCTACAAGGCCGAATACCGCATTCAAGTCGCCCGCACCTAAACGCAAGAACATACGAAGCGGGCATCCCAAGAACATCAACGCACCGATCATTACAAAAAAGCCTAACACAAAGCGGGTAAAAGGAGCCGAACCGCCGCGGGGCTTAAACTCTTTTTTTATGAGCGCGATTGCAAACGCACCGACGATAAGTCCGATGACTTCGGGGCGCATATACTGTACGACGGCTGCATTGTGCAGTTTTAAGGTGCCCGCAATATCGCGCAAGAAACAGGCAATACAGAAGCCCATATTCCCCGGGTTTCCGAATTTAACCAATACGACAGCCGCAATACCGATAAATACGCCTGTCAGTGCTACCATGAAATGTTTTTTCATTTCACTCCTCCAGTTTTTGTTTTTTTAATAAAACTATAAAAAAAATTATATATAGTATGATACAAGGAGTTTATAGGGCTGTCAATATTTCTTTTAAAAATATATGTGGGTATTTACTGCTCTGACAGGCGGACTGCGTTTCCCGGCAGAAACGAGCTTAGGGGTAAGCCAAACTTCTAGCCGCAGAATGTATAGGCTGTATACATTCTGCGGCTTGTCTCTATTTTATTTTAGATAGCTCCTCGCTATTTTACAACATGCCGCCCTGATGGGGATGCCGGACAGCTTATTCCGGCTGAGGTAACAATTCTATCACCAAGAATGCTTACTTGACGTCCACAGTGGATACAGTGAACACCGTCATATACGGCAACGTGCTTTTTTGTCGGGTTCCTGGTACAAACCATATCGCCGGTTGCGGATGCTAAATTATGACCGACCGGTTTTATATCTTGCTCACAAAATCTACATTTCATAAAAAACTCCTGTAAAAAGCAATACTCCTTCTTTTTATCATTTTTTATGAGAGAAATCAACAACCCTGATGCAGAGTGAAGGTCGTACTGCAACAAGGTATTAAAACATCCCTATGGCTCAAGACAACTTGGTTATCCTAACTTAATTGTACTGTATGACCGACTGCAGCGGTATCCAGCCGATAACTCCGCCGGCGGTTTTGATATAATACCATTGCGGTGTTTTGCGTATGATAATAACGCTTTCACCTGCCGAAAGCCGGTGTATAATAGTGCCGGTATTTTCCGGGATACGCCGCACCGCTATTTCGCCGGCATCCTCAATGCACACGCCCTGCGGCCGCAGTATGAGCCGGAACAGTACGGCGGCGAGAGTTCCGCTGCACAATGCGATGATGATACAAAGCAGCATAAACCGCTTTTTATTGCGGAAACCGCACACTGCCGCACCGATCAGTAATAAGCCGGAGATTACCGCCGTTAGAATGCCGAGCAGGCGCGGATACAGCGGCAGTGGATGCGCAATCTCCAACGCAGCTTCCAGTTTTCTGCGTTCACGGCGGATTGCGGGAGAAAAAAGCGCCGCGGCTTCCTGTTTGCGGTAGTCGGCTATTTGCTTTGCCGCGGCGCTTTGTTCTTGCTCGGTCATAGTGCTGCCGCTGTACTGCGTTTCAGGCGGGAGCGCCTGAAACGCAGCGGCGGTGAAGCCGTCCGCGCCGCTTTTATCGGCAGCCTCAGTAATTGCCTGCCGGTCAATGCGGTACGCAGAAGGAGCGCTGAATGATTTTCCGCCCGCTGTAAAAAATATCTGCGCTTGAGGAAGGCTTTGAACACCTATCCGCAGCGGTATTAAGCTGAACATTGCAAGAACATAGCGCTCGTTGCCCGAATCTTCGTATGGAATGGACGCAGCCGGTATGACGGCGCTGGAAATACCGGTGTCCGGCAAACCTGCCGTATTTGACAAGTCTGACGAGTTTATCAAAACAGCCGCATCGAACGGCAGTTCGGCAAGAGTGAGCGGTTTCAGCGCGGTGCTTTCGGAAGGCGCGCATTCGATACGGACTATTTCAGCCGGTAACGGCAGCTCACTGTGAGTATCCCGAATAGCAGCGCCGCTTCGGCCATCTTGGGCTTGGGCTGATTCGGAGCCGAGTCCTGCAGAACCGGAAACTTTTGATCGACCGGCTTCGAGGAGGACGGCTTCGATTTGAGCAGAGGCGGTTTGTAAAGCATGCCGGTAGCGCTCGGTATATCCTGCCGAATAAAAGGCTGCGGTTAAACACAGGATGTATTCCGTACCTTGTTCAAGGGCTGCGCCGTCCGCAACCGGCAGACCGCTTACAGAATACAGCGTCCACACAAACGGCGTATGTTCCGAAAGCCGCGGCCGGTGTACGGTTATATCCAGCGGTGTCAGCTCGACCGTTTGCCGTTTCCATTGCAGCTCCGGTTCGAATCGGAATCTACCGGTTTTGTTAAACCGATACCGATAGCGCAAATGCAGGCCGTCCCGTTCGGGAATTGCACTGCTTTGTATCACCTCTGCCGTCTCGTTCTCCCGCTCGAGGATAAATCGCGGCGTATCGCCATTATTCTTCTGCAAATACGGAGCCTCTCGTTTGATGATTACTTCAATTTCAAATTCACGATCAATTGATAATTCGGTACCGTCTATTTTAAGTTCAATAAAATGCTCGGCATAATCGTTTTGCTGCCCATAGAGGATTACGGCTGCACAAAAGAAAAAAAAGATTGTTGCCGTCTTCGCGACTAGCCTGCATGGTAAGAAATCTAATAATCGTTTATCGCCGGTTCCGATTCGCGTTGTGTTTTTTTCCATTCGGTTTGCTCTCTTTTGCGAATAATATCTAAGATAATCGAATCCGTCAGATCGGCTTCGGGATCTTCGGACGTCTGTTGCGGAGCTTGATGCTGCATCTCCCGCTGTGTGTCGCTCAATTTTTTACTCAACTCGTAATTAATCCTAGCTGCCGTATCGCGGCCGGACAGCTCCAATGATTTTCGGAACAATGCCGCCGCTTCCGCATAATCCTTTGAATGAAATGCAATAATGCCTTGTTGATAAAATCGATGCGCCCGTAAAATATCCGGAGCGGTTTCGAAACCATTTTGTAATTTTCCGGATGCAGCCTCATCCTCTCCCTGCATCAGATATGAAGAGGCAAGCGCAAAATCCGTGTACGGTTTTATGGTCTCATCGGGTAATTCCTCCGCTAAACTTTCAGCCTCATAAAAATACAACACGGCATCGTTCCAATCGCTCCGCATCCATGCGAGTGTTCCTTTTACGTGTGCAAGTTTTGTTTGTTGCTCAACGCTGCATCCCGATAGGACAAACATCGTCATCAGTAAAAAAATAAAACTCACCGACAAAAATGATGATCTAAATAACGATGATAATAATGTTGAAAATGATGACATGGGTGATATGACGGCAGCCGGACGTCTATATTTTTTTAGCACGGATACCTCCCGCACAAAGACCGAGACAAAAAAAGAGGAGCGCCATCGCCGTACACTCGAATGTCCGCCGTACCGGTTTTTGCACATATCGTATTTTCTCACTTTCGGCATCGCCTTCCGTCAGCGATTGCAGCACCTTCTGTGCCGAACCGAGGTCGGCAGCGGAAATATAAAAACTTCCGTTCAAGGCTTGCTCCGCATAGCGTTTAAGAATAGATTCCTCCAACACACTTTTTTGTACGACCGATTCGTGTTTTTCATTCAGGATGGAAAGCGTACCGCCTGTTTCCGTTCCAAAGCCGATGATAATCAGTTGAACATTTTCTTGCCGATACCGCGGAAGAATACGCGGCACCGAACCGATTGTTTCACCGCCGTCGGTACACAACACAACCGTTTTTCCGGTCAATCGATTTTCGGGGAATGCCTCCAATGCGACACGCAGCCCGTGTTCAAGATTGCTTCCCGCCGAGGTTGCATTGAACGGCGACAGCGTTTCCGCTGCGGTCAGTACACTCTGATGATTAAAACTCAACGGTACGGCAAGCGTACCCAGTCCCTTTATCGTAACAAGTCCGCAGGCTGTTTCCGGTAAGCGTTCTATCAAAAAGGAAACATAGCGCTTTGCAAATTCGAGCCGGTTCGGTGTGATGTCGGCGACGGTCATACTGCGCGAAATATCGACGGCAAAGATGACCGCATTTCCGTGTTTAACTACGGTGGTTTGTTTTGTGCCCCAGAGCGGTACGGCTGCGGCAATACTGAGAAACAGCCATCCGATGCTCCAAAGCGCCGTTCGGATTCGCAGTGTCCGTATAATGGCGTGAATCTCTCCCGCCGCCGCGTAGCTTTCTTTTAATTTTTTTATGCGGTACAACGTAACGGCGCAGGCAGGCAGAATACCGATGATGCACAACAGGAAAAACGGTTTTTCAAATTCAATCATTATGACACCGCCTGCATTCCAATTCTGCGGAGTAGCCATGATCCTACCGCGCAGCTCATTGCAATCAATAAAAAAAGCCCGTCAAGGTACGCGTATTTACGCATCGTCATTGAAGGAGGCGTCGCCGGTATCTTTTGAATAAATCGATTAAAAATATCCGTTAATAATTCGGGCGACTGTGCCGAAAAATAGCGGCCGTTACCGTAACCGGCGATTTTTTGTAACTCCGCTTCGTTAAACACGGTGTTGAGCGTACCGGAAATTTCTTTTTTTTGAATAGGATCAATATACTTAACCGGCGCATATCCCGACTTCCCCAACCCGATAACGTAAAATCCGATTTTTTTATGTTTGATGATATCCGCGGCCGCGCGGGGATGCACCTCGCCGGTGTTATTATCTCCGTCGGTAAAGAGAATGATATGTGAGGGAATCGCGGAATACTGCGTCAAATGCAGCACGGCAGAGGCAAGCCCCATCCCAATTGCTGTCCCGTCTCCGAATTCACCGACTTGCAGTTGATCCAAACGAGTCAGAAAGGTGTGCCGATCGATTGTCGGCGGAATGAGTACGGCGGCGGAACTTCCCAGCGCGGTAAGCCCTAACGAGTCGCCTTCATATTTTTCCGCAAAAGACTTGATAATCCGCTTCGCCGCCTCAAGCCGTGTCTGTGTTCCCATGTCCTGTGCCGCCATCGAGGGGCTGGTGTCGATGACAAACATCAGCGCCTGTCCCGAACCGGCATACATCGCTTCGGAAGTTTGCCGTACCGGTTCCGCAAGCGCAGCGACGGCGAATACAAAAGCTGCCGCAAGGGTGTACTGAGAGATACGGTGCGCAAGATACACCCGCAGATTTTTTTCGGGAACAAACCCGTTCCAATTTCCAAGCGGCAGCGATATCGATACGGCTTGCAATCTTCCCGTCCGCCGGAGCAGTACAAAAGTCGGCAGTAACAGCAAGAGGAAAAAAGAAAGCGGTCGTTGAAAATTCAGCACACGGATACCCTTATCACGGTTTTAATTTTACGGGTCTGTATGCGTTTATGCAAGGGTAACCAATTAATACGGTTTCCCCATCGTAACTTGCTTCGAATCCCGCAGTGTCCAGCTGCCGGCTTTATTGACGCCGGTCTTTGCATCGCGCGCCAGCGATTTCGAGGCGGTTATCGGTGCTATAACGGCAGCCTTTAAGACGGCGCCGCCTCGCCATACACCGCTTGCAACCGCTGCTTCCGCTTCCCGTACCAGCTCTTCATCATTCCATGTAGGAGCCGCCTCTCGCTTGGCAAATTCTTTTTCCGTGCAGTAGAGAATCGCATCCTGAATATCTCCGTCCGCTCGGGTTTTTATCAGAATGACATTTGCGTTCCGTTTGGGAATACTCGTATACGGCCCCCAAAAATCGCGTGCAGCCGGACATGCTTGCGTTCCGCCGGAAACGGTTTTAGCGGTCAGTTCATCGCAGATACCTTCTTCGACGGAACGCCAGTGGTATACAATGGTTTCTCCTGCGGAAACTTCTGCGGAAGGGAACTGATAGTGCGGATGTTGCTTATCCCCGACATTCGTAATGGTGATGCCGGCAAGGTTCCCGCTTTCCATCACAATGAACTCGATAAATTCACTTTTGGGTTTGCTGCTGTACAATGGGCGGATTTCGGTTATTCGTAATTTTGCAGGGCGCGTATTAGCTCCTTCAAAGGGCAGCGCAAAATCGAGGACACTGTGTTTTGTGTCCGACACGGAACCGCGCAATACAAACGGAGCTCCGATACCGATCGGGGCGGTTGGGGTAAGCGCAACGGCGGTGTAGGTATCTGCCTTGCCGGATTGCCCTTCGGAATCGGTAAAGCCGTCGGGAATATCCATATTCTCGGCGTTGCACGGTTGCGTTTCTCCCGTTTCGGGTATAAAAATTTCCGCCGACAACAACTCCGCCGTACCGGAAAAGAACAGTTGCACGGTATTGTCTTCTGTCCGCGCGGCCTTTGCTATTTTGACCGGTTCGGCTTCTCCTCCGATAATCTCGGTAAAAATGGGCTGTTCAGAAAAACCTGCGCATCCTGCTCCAAACAGGGCGCAGACAATCGGCACAACAAACAAGAGTTTTTTCATCAGTTAGCCTCCTAAGAATCTACAAGCTAACCTCTATATGCGACACGCGCGGCTTTTTGGCTAAGGATTTTGGGGGAAAGAAGGGAAATTTTTTAAAAAAAATTGTGAAAGCAGGGAGCTTAAGTTTCGGCTTGAGCACCAAGCCTTATAGGCCTCGGTGCAGGAGATATCCCGAAAGTCGGTTGCTTTCGGGATATCTCCGTGATTTTTCTCGGCGAAGATTATTTTAGAATCTTCCAGTTCGAGATGGTTACCTTATAATAACTGACCCCAGAAAAGTTCGGCTCAAACTCATAAGCTTCAGACCTTTCGGTTGTAAGTTCTCCCGTAAAATCATTTACAGGGGTTTGTTTCTGAGTCCCCTTAAAATAGTACATTTTTCCACTGTGTTCAATAGCCAAAAGCCACTTATCAGATATTACAAAGGCAGGGTGATAAACCATTTCCTTGGCAGATCCATTAGTATTGAGAGTTTCCTTTGATTCAACAAAAAAATCATTATCGGGATTCTGTTTGCTTGGAACATAAAACCTCAGTTTTTTTGAACCAATGTTTGGAATACTAGTCGTACCCTCCCCCTCTATTGTAATTTTAAAATATCGATCACGTTTTGTTTGGGGGAATAGATCTGATGATAATACCTTTTTTTCATCAACGGCAAAATCTATTAAGGAAGCCTCTTCAAAATTATCAGTAAAACTTGCAACAGCTCCGCTCATCTTTAACCATTTAAAGGGCTTAGTATTATTTTTAAAGCTTTTGCCTACGTAGAAACCGAGATAGTATTTTCCGGGAAATATCCGCCGGTGTTTATGTGGCTCGAAAGTTACAAAATGGTCATCCTTAGCCAAATATAATTCATTCACCGGGGTATATTGATTCTCAACCTTTGCTCCAAAGGCTATTCCTCGGTCGTATCTAAAGTCGGAAGAGTTAAAGTCCGTATCTGCTTTAAATAAACGGGCAACCCAAAACTCATTATCATACTCAGAGCCTCGAATCATTAAGCCTGCATTGTTTATACTGAGCTCAGCGTATGGTCTATTCACCGTTAAATTCTCTGAGTTAGTTCCGTTAAGCTCAATAGGCTTTGCATCCCCTTTATTAAGTTTTTTATCATACCAAAATTCATATTCTTGAAAGGTGCCGGTATCTTTTAATTTTATATAATAAGAACCCTGAGGTAAATGCTTAAAAGAAAAGTCTTTATTTGAGGACAGGCTTAAAAAAGGAGTTTCTTTTTGGTCCTTATATAATTCAACCGTACCTATGCGTCCGGAATAGTTTCCGTAGATGTCATTGACTTTTAAGTTAAGCACGGACTGCGCTGTACCAGGATATGCAATATTGATGGTTTCTGCTCCCATGTTAAACTTTATCTTTTGACCATCCGCTTTATGTAAAGAGAATGTATCCCTTGCAGACATCCAAAGTTCAGGTGATGTAGCTGCAACTGCAGCATATTTGTCTGGCTCATGCTTTATGTTTACAAAATATTCACGGGCTAAAACTGTGTTGCCGTTAAAAATTCGTACAGGTTTTCCGTCTTCTTTATTCTTCAAAAAGAATACGTTGTAACTACCTCTATAGGTAGGGAGCGCATATTGTATCTTTACATCAGGATACCACAAATCGTAATCGTTTTTTGAAGTTTCAATAGTCATAACACAGGCAGCATCAAAACTATCTCCGATCTGTTTGCCTATCCAGAATTCGTTAGGATAAATGTTTCCAGGTTTTTCGGGTCTATAGCCTTCAAGGTACTTAAAAGCAAATTTATGACCAATCGGCATAAAAGCTTTAAAGTTTACAGCCTCCTCATTTTCAAACCTTCTTATAGTATATAAAATTTGACCATTAGAGTCGGCCATTTCTATTAGACTGCTATAGCTGCGCCCATTTTCAAAATCCCTAGGAGTTGTAAAATTTGAGTTATCCGCCTTGTGCTTCATGGTAAAATTAACCGTTTTAGCTTCCGGATATTTAAAGGTATACGTTACATCTTTAATTCCATTACCTTCATAGGTTATAATACTTGCCTCATCTTTAGAAAAAACGGCAGTCCCATCGTTTTTATAGTAGCAGCTTAAAATAGAGGTCTTAGCTGATCGATCGTAGGAATTGGTTTTATACTCAAGTATACGTTTTTCTCCTAAAAAGACACCACGCAACTCAATATCGTCATATTTAGTGTTTATAGCTTTCATTGAGGAACCGTCATGCTGTTGCAAAACTCCCTTAATATCTCCCTGGGGATGATAAGGACTAATTAAGTTTATGTCGTTTAAGTTTACTTTGCAGGCATCTTCTTCCTTTATAGTTACCGTATAGTCGGGATGTTCAGGTGTATGTCCCGCTTTTTCTTTAAGCCAAAGGTCATAATATTCCATCTTGTTTTCATTAATGCCCTCATAAGAAAACTTGACATAATAAGCCCCCTGATCGGTTAAGTAATCCATAGTGGGGGGGGGGGGGGATAAAGATTCTGTACCTATGTTAAAACTTTGCTTGGCAAGAAGCTCTTTTTGGTCGTTTAAGATGGAAACCGTATATTTTACATCTTTCGGATTAGTAGGGCTATATGTGCGTTTTGGCATCTGTACGCTAAGAGCAGGTTTCTTTAAAATGGTGATAAGCTCCAGGTCAGCTCCTTTTTCATCGGTAATATTAATAATAGTAGCATCAAAGCTGCTCTTGCCGTTATACCACTGTATAAAGTGCCCGAGAGAGCCGATAGTAACTGATGTTCCGGTAAATTTTATAAGGTATTTTCCGCTTGCCAGATTTTTAAATTCGAATGAACCATCTGTACCTCCCGAAATTGTAAAGTCAATCTCTTTCAGGCCTTCTCCATCTTTCTTGTAAAGTCGAACAGTTGCAATTAAGGGATTTCCATCATATTTTAAGGATCCCTTTATTACACCTTTTTCAGCAGGTTTAGTCGTATTATTTTCACCGTTGTTTTGCTCCGGTGTCTTGTTTTGATTTGAGCCTGAAGGTGTAGGACAAGCACTAAACAATAATAAAACTACAGCGCTTAACAATAAAAGATTCAAAAATTTTTTATACATAAAAATCGCCTCCGAAAATAAAAATCTACCCGAGTTGTTATAGATGCTCGGTAATTATTGTTATAATAAAAACACTATTTTGTCTACTACTATACCATTTTCTTAATAAGTCGATTGTAACGGCACATATTCATAAGACTGCTGAAAAAACCAGACATACCCTCAGGCTTTCTACCATTCACACAAGAACCTTATATACGATGTTCACTACTGCAGATATTAAACCTACAAGATAACGTATTCACATACAAACCTCAAAAAAAATCTACAAGAGGGATTTTACGCCCTATCATACGACGAACCGATATCCAGTTCTTTTCGGTATTTTGCGACGGTGCGGCGGGCGACGGAAATACCGTATTTTTCTTGCAGCAAGTCGGAAATTTTTTGATCCGAAAGTTTGGAACCTTTTGCTGTATGTTCGGTAAGGAGCTCTTTAATGCAATCCTTTACGCCTTCTCGTGTTGCGGGAATGGTTGATGACGCGGAAGCATTGGATTGCAAAAATGCTCCCGACTCCAAAGAAGCGTTGGACTGTATAGGGCTGGACTGCGGCTGCACTGCTACGGCATTGGTAAAAAAGTATTGTATCTCAAAAGTGCCCCATTGGCATTGTACATATTTCCCGGCAACCGCCCTCGACACGGTAGATTCATGGACATCCAATTCCTTTGCTATCTGCTGTTGCGTAAGCGGAACCAATCGCCGTTTATCTCCCGTTAAAAAGAAAGCTTCTTGTACCGATACTATTTTACGCAATACTGCTACAATTGTTTTTTCCCTCTGGTTTAAACTTCCGATAAAAACCTTTGCCTTTTGCATCTGCTCTTTAATATACGTTTTAGAGTCGGAATCTTTTGCGTGGCTTATTAAATCCTGAAATTCGGGCGAGACTGTAAGAATCGGAACTTCTAAGTTATTTATTCTTACGGTGAATTCTTGATCATTCCGCTCGATGAACGCAGTTGGAATGATATATTCGTCCGGTGTTATATCCGGCGTAAAGGCTCGTCCCGGAAAAGGATTGAGCGATGCAATCAATGCAAGAATATCTTCTGCATTTTCTTGTGTCAGCTTATAGGGAATTTCTTTGTTTTCATTGACGGCACGTACGAGCGAATACGGACGCGCTTTTTCCAAATAAGCAAAATGATGCGCCAAAATATCGATAGTATAGGCATAAACAGGGTCTATTTCGGTCTTTTTGTGGAATAATATTTTTGCCTGAACCAAAAGCGATTGCTTAAAATCCCGTGTTGCACATCCGATAGGATCAAGCCGTCGAACAACCGATAATGCATGAGATATTTTATGCCGCGTAAAAGCGAGGGCTTTCTCTCCTTTGTTTTTAGATAGTTCCGTTTTAAAAAGTTCGTTTAGCGGGACAACGTGGAAACCGTCATTTGTTAAATTTCCGATAATCCGTTCAGCAAAAGACGCGGTAAGCGGATCCAGCTTGTGAACAAACAGTTGTTCCAAAAGATGACTTTGTAAGCTCTGCTGCTGAGGCGCCGGAATATTTTCTAAGAAAGTCTGGAATACGTCGCTTGCTTCCGTCGAAAAGGATGACGATGTTCGGTCGTTGCGGTAGTACGGCTCTTTCCGTTCGAGCAGTTTTGCTTGACCGGTTGGCGCAGGCGATATTTGTTGTGTTCCGTGGATGAGTTCCAAAGCAGGATTTTCGGCAAGCTCTTCCGCAATTCTTTCTCGAAGTTCGACGGTCGGCATTGCCAATATATCCAGCGATTGGATTTGACTTTGACTCATTCGCTGCTCAAGCCGTTGCCCGAGCGTTTGCCCCATTTGCTGCATGGTTACCGGCCTATCCGGAAGGCACACCCGATCGAGCAGGTACAACCGCGTAAAGACGTGCCTGCGGAATTGGGTGGTGTATAGGAGCTTGGCTTAGTTGAGGTGATGTCGTTATAAATAATACTACTACCTTCCATTGTTATACAATATTGATAAAAAAGATTAACGAATACTGAAACGAATGGCAGGCAGTTCCAATGTAACCGGAGATTACCGTGCAATGCCCATCCGCCGCCCAGAATGTCAACATATCGCACATTAGTAGCATGGTGGATATCTTCTGCGAAAGCTGTAATATCGGCTGTAAGGTGAAAATCCGATAAAAGCGTTAGTTTATAAGGGAGCGTTGCTTCAAAAGCGACTCCTATTGCCGGTATCATTAATTGTTGTTGATACGATACAGCCGATCCTATATGCGGCACCTTAGGTAATGCAGGGCTCCACGGTTCATACGTTCCGTTCGGCCGTATTTTTGCATATTGCAGATAGCCCCCATAGGAATGCCAACTGATTTTTGAATAGTAAAAACTGAGCATCGGTTCTATCGTCATTGCAATACCGGCGCTCCTCATTGCTGCAGACTGCGGCATCGGCAACTGTAAACCGAGTTTTGCCATCCAGCTTAGCCCGTTAACGATTGTACAGTTATGTTTGGAAAATTTGGTTATTCCCGTCTGCTGAGGAGTCGCCAGAATCCCCTCAAAGTCCAAATCGGTCATGGGTGCGGTAGCCATCGGCTGCATAAATGAAATATTCCCTTCAAGGTGAATCCCTTTCGGGAAATATACGCCGCCATAAAGCGTGTAAGAGGCCGAAGGTATAAGCGGCCATTTTAGATCACTTAAAATGGCATCATAACGGCACACATACTCGCGGCTTTCGGCAATCATGGTGTTCAACGAAAATGCAATAAAGCCGCTTACCGGAAATTTTTTTGTCTTTTCAGCAGTATCGAGACGCTTTGCGTCCTGTGCTAAAAGTATTGGTGGTAAGAGGAAAAAAATGATAAAAAATACTAAAAACAAGCGACACGGCCGCATAGCGGAACTATAGTCTTAATTTGTAATCTACTCAATATCTTTGGATAGGGATGATAGGCTATTCTTATCGTTTTTCAATTTTAGGAAAGATCGGGCAGGGGGGATTTGAACCCCCGACTTCTTGGTCCCGAACCAAGCGCGCTACCCCTGCGCTACTGCCCGTTTGTGTGATTATATCGTAACTATTATAAAAATAAAAGCTCACCACTTGCGCGGTGAGCTTCTTCGGGAGCGACGGGGCTCGAACCCGCGATCTCCGGCGTGACAGGCCAGCGCGATAACCAGCTTCGCTACGCCCCCGTAATGGCGGTAATAATATACTTATTGGAATAAAAAGTCAAGAGAAATATGACGAAATTTTCTCAGAAGCTTCTTTAATCATAAAACCAGTCGAATCAACACTGAAATGCCGATAAAATTGATCGCCGTGATAATAAGCGTAAGTTCTATCACAAACCTCTTTTTAAACAAAGACAACAGCATAAAGAGGTTTTTTATATCCATCATCGGGCCGTATACTAAAAAACCGAGGATTGAACCGAAGGAAAATCTGTTTAAGAAGCTGCGGGCGATAAAGGCGTCGGAGGTGGAGCAAGCAGAAAATACAAAAGCGAAAAGCATCATCACAAGAAGCGAACCTGCCGCACTGCCGCTTGTTATGCTGAAAAACTCCTGAGGCACGGCCGCGCGTATCAGGGCGGTGATAAACGCACCGAGGATTAAAAAGGGGCCTGTGGTAAAAAATTCCGAACAGGTGTGCATCAATAGGACGTATACTTTTACTTGCAGCCGGTGCGCTTTGCTTTCTGTAGCGGTGCCCTCGAAATTGTCCGATTGAGCTTCGCTGCGGCTGTTCTGTGTACTTCTGCCTGTTGCAAGACGAAATGCTGCCACAGCACTATCAAGGGAATGCGGCTGGGCTGTCGGTTGCGTATCAAAATCTTCCTTTAAGTATTTTTCTTCGGGGTAAAACAGCAGTAAAAGCCCAATCGTAAATGCAATCAGCAAACCGAAGAACAGCCGGTAGAACGCTACGGACGGCTGTTGCGGGAAGGCGTACAGCGTCGACACAATCGAAATAGGGTTGACGATGGGGGACGCAAGCATAAAAGTAACCGCTATAGGCATCGCGACGCCTTTTTTAATCAGGCTGCGCATCAGCGGAACGGCGGCACACTCGCAAACGGGGAACAACGCTCCGGCAAAGAGCGCGGTTAAAAAGCCGAGCCCGTATTTTTTAGGAAAAAGCTTGATCAGCAACCGGTCGGGAACAAAAGCGTATAGAGCCGAGGACAAAAGCGCCCCCAGCAGCATGAACGGCACCGCCTGCAACACGATACCGGTAAATACCGTATGTACGGTAGAAAAAAATGCCGTCATATAAAACCTTTCTACAATCCGTATGAATACAGGCAGGTGTCGAGGTTACCGCTCTTTAACGGCCGCTTTTTGAGCGTAATGCCTGCACGCAGGAATATGTCTGCAAAAGCCGGTTTGTCGGTAATAAAACCTAAACGCCAGTTGTCAAACTCGTGCGGAATGGACGTCATTTTTTCGTAGAGCGTGGTTGCTTCCTGTTCATCGCCGAGGCGGTCTCCATAAGGCGGATTGGAAAGGAGCACCCCTTCGGGATACGGCGCGGTAAGTTCGCTAAAATCAGCTTGGATAAATTCGGGGCGCGGGATACGGTTATCTTTTCCAATCCGTTGCAGCGCTTTGCCTGCAAGCATACAAGCGCGCTCCGCATTGGTTTGCGCAAGCCGCACCGCCTCAGGATCGTTGTCGGAACCGCTCACTCGCACCAAGCAATCCGTGCGGATATTGAGCGCACCGCGCCGGCGCTCTTCTTCAATAAGCTGCCGGTCTTTTTTAGACGAATAACAGGTAAAGGTTTCAAAGGCAAAGCTGCGGCCGATTCCGGGCGGGATATTATAGGCATACCACGCCGCTTCAATCGGGATGGTACCCGAACCGCAAAAAGCGTCATGCAGCGGCAGCTTCCGTTTCCATTGCATACACTGCAACAGAACAGCCGCCAGCGTTTCCCTCATCGGCGCGGCGCCTCCGCTTAAGCGGTATCCCCGCCGGTGCAGCGGCTCTCCCGAAAGGTCAAGCAGCAGATACACGCGGTTATGTTCTATGTATATGCGTATACTGTACTCTCTCCCTGTTTCCGGTAATACATCCATCTTCCATGCGGAACAGAGCGCGGTGCATACCGCCTTATGAACAGCCCGCTGCACTGCATGTTCGGAAGCGAGTTTACTCTTAAAGGTTCTGACTTTGTCTACCGTTATCTTGGAATCTTTGGAAAAAAAACGCTGCCAATCTACTGCGGCAACGGTGTCATACAACGTATCGAAGTTATCAGCGGCAAATTCTTTCAGGACGAGATAGAGCCTGTCCGCAGTGCGGAGGTAAAAGTTTGCACGCATAATGCTTACGACTTCAGGCTCCTTCAGTGTAGAGGTAAAAAAAACACGTCCCGGCAATCGGTTAACCGGTTTAAAGTCTAACAGTTTTAATTCATTTGAAAGGATCGGCTCCGCGCCGACTGCGCAAAGCGCTAAAAATTCAAGCATGAAAGGACTATACTCATTTTAATTGATTTGCACAATTGGATATTAGGGAATGCCGGGGCAGCTTGAGCTTTTAGCGATGCCCTTGTTATTTCTATAAAAATAGCAGATACTCAAGCCCATAATACAGCTGTTTTTTATTATCGGTTTTAATAATCCCTTATCCTCAAAACGAAGGAACGTATGCGTAAAGTTTTTACCCTTTTAACCGGAATTTTTTTCACTTTTTTATTTACCTCTTGTGAGCAGTTTACCTCGGATATAGATACATATTTGGGGTATTGGGCGGCAGAGATTGCTCCGGTAAGCTATAGCATTGATCAGCTTCAAAAACCGTACCCAACAAATAAAGACGATGTCTTGTGTATACCATCAACAAGCGATGTAACGGTTACGATTAACCTGCGTAATCCGAAAAACTTTACGCTCGTTATGCCTAACTCCCCTTCTCTCGATGCAGGAAAGGTTATCACATTTCCCGGGCTTTCGCCGCAGCCTGAGTATGGCGAGTTGAAAGACTACACTTTAACGCAAACCGCAAACGATAAACTGGAACTTAAATACAAATCGACCTTTTTGCAAGCGCACGAGTGGGGTAACGGTAACATTAGTCCTGAAATTACCTTCATCACTGGCCGCAGGGTGTTTCGTAGAAAGTTCAACTTAAATTTAAAAGTTGACACCGCCCCTGCTTTGGAGTACGCGGGAATCGGAAAAACGACGGTTGGTACTGACAACTACTATGTGCTTTTATTCCGCGTAAAAGGTATGAATACCCCGATTACCGACAGCAGTGTACATAAAGACATCAAGAAATTGATTGTTACGGCGGGCGGAGGAAGCCCTGTTGAGATTCCGCTTACCTTTAACACAGGCAAGACAGACTTTGTAGCGAGTGCCGATCTTTTAGCCTCAGCAGATGTAGTTTCGTTGGATAGTTCCTCGCTTCCGTCACCGACCGCGCAGGATTGGATACTCCGCTTAAAGACCGATGTAAAAGTAGATGGTCATGAAAAAGCATACAGAGTCAGCATAAAAGACGCACAAGGAGTAAGTTCTACGGTTATATCGGCAGGCACGCCAAAAAACAAGCTGGCTGATGTGGAATTGCTTGACGGTTTCACCCCAATGGCGGAAACCCCTACATCGCCGGGAGTATCTGAGGCAAATCCGAAAGTATTTGCAGGTATGAGCGTAAAAACCTTGACAGCAAAAGCACAAAGCGGAGCGGCGATAACGGGAGCTATCTATAAGAAAAACGGCAGCGCTTGGACAGAGACGGATACCGTAAGCGGTATAACGCCTGTTACGGTAAACTTACCGGCGCTCGGCACAGGCGAAACCGAAGCGCTCTACAAAATTACTCTCAAAGCTCGGTTAAGCGGCTACGACGACAGCGATAAAAAAACATTCTTTGTCAAGCTTTTACGGCAGGAGCTTCCCGTCCTTAAAATAAAACAGGATTTTAGCAGTTCCGGTCAGAGTTTCCATAAAAATATTTCAACAGCAACGAAAGGCTATGTTAACGAAGACATCATTCCGGATGCGGGAAACTATAATACCGCAACAACGCCGCTGGTTATTTACAACTTAAATGGCGGGGCAGCGTTCCTAATCGCTCCGCGTACAGGTAGCGGTGCAACAGTAAAATATCAACTGAACACCGATCCTGAACACTCAGCAACGATGGAAGCCCCCATAACATTACCAAACGCCCCCACACACACTCTCCAAGTATGGGCTGTAAAAAACGGCATAGAAGGCCCTAAAACAACACTGCATATTAAGGTGATAAAGGCTATTACCACCTACAGCGAGCTTAAAAATGTCGTACAAAATGCTCCGGCTGGAAATGAAATAAGAATCAACATTGACAATGATATTACTGCTCCTTCCGATATTGGTAATACCGAAATAGCGGTAACAGGCGGCAAGAAACTGATAGCGCTGCCTAAGCCGGGCGATT
Organism: Treponema sp. OMZ 857; assembly: GCF_024181085.1. NCBI lineage: Bacteria > Pseudomonadati > Spirochaetota > Spirochaetia > Treponematales > Treponemataceae > Treponema > Treponema sp. OMZ 857. Next base: position 46,638 of record NZ_CP051147.1, on the reverse strand, counting down.
CGAGCCATATTATAAACGCAGCCGGAAAGGGACGGATATTCAACATAAGCGGAAGCGGCACGGAGCTGACTTTGGAAGATATAAAGCTTGAAGGCGGCAATGCCGGCGACGGCAAAGGCGGCGCGGCTTACGTCGAAACGGGCGGCATACTTGTGCTGAAAGGCAAGACTGTTATTACCCCATCCATCGGCAGTGAAGTAAACACGCCGGGCAAAAATGACGTGTATCTGGATATTACAAAGAGTTCTTCGATTAAAGTGGATGGTGCTTTGACGAGTACCGAGCCTATTGTTGCCCGTATTACACCTGTACCATACAGCGATACGCATAGAGTGCTTACGGGCACGGCCGTCGGCAGTGAATATATCAAGTTCAGTGTAACACAAACCTTCGATTCAACAAACCTATGGAAAATAAAGAATGACGGAAAATTGGAAGCGATTCCTAGTGTTATAAACGGCTCGGACTCCCTCGCATGGCAAAAGCTAAAAAATGCCGTGCAGAATTTCCCCAACGGTAGTATTATCACTATCAACGGCGAAATTAAAGCGACAAACGAAGGTTCGGGCCCGACAGCCAATTACGGCGAAATCGTTATCAACAAGAACCTCACGATTAAGGGCAAAACCGGAGCGGCTTCGGATATTCTTAACGCAAACGGCACTACCACGGATCCCAATGCCCCTCCGATGAAGCACCGCATCTTCAAGGTAACAAGCGGCAAAATGCTTACCCTTGAAAACCTGACGCTCAAAAATGGCAAGGCAGAAGGGACTGCACCGGCTGACTGCGGCGGGGCAATTTACACAGACGGCGGTACAATCAATATTACAAACTGCACGATTACCGGCAGCGAGGCGGGCAACGGTGGAGCTGTTTATGCACGTCAAAACAGTACCATAATGATGAGCGGCGGTAAAATCTGCGCCAATAAAGCATCGTCGTTCGGCGGTGGTATGTATATATACACCAGTACATTGAAACTTACAAACAATGCGCTCATCGGCGGTGAGCAATATTATGCAGATTCCGCACCCAACAAGATAAAAGGTAATATTGCAGAGAACGGCGGCGGTATATATTTTGCCTCAACCGGTAACAAAACATTTAAGATGGAAAACAGTACCATCTCTTTCAATACCGCAGAAGCTGCTTTGCCTAATAACAACAGCGGCGGAGGCGGCGTGACACTTGGCTCAAACATAGAGTTTACAATGAAAGGTGGTGCAATTAAAAACAACAAAGCGGTCAGTATGAGCGGCAGCGTGTCCGGCGGCGGCATAGCACTGGGCAATTCGAATAGTAAGTTCATTATGGAAAGCGGCAATCCTGAAATCTCCGAAAATAAAGCAGAGAGTACGAGCGGAAGCGCTTCCGGAGGCGGCGTATATGTTGCCTTAGGTGCAACCTTGGATATTAAATCGGGAAATATTACCGGAAACGATGCAAAACAAGGGCGAGGTGTGTATGTATCTTCTCCTTCAAATATGCGTATGTCCGGCAGTGCAAAAATCGATACAAACAACGATGTGTATTTGGGTGGCAGTCCCTCCAATGCAAAAATAAAACTTGACGGGGCTTTGACCGGCACAACTCCCGTTGCATGCATTACCGTACCGAACAACAAATATAACACGAGTACGCAAGTGCTGGATGGCGATATAACAGACGGTACACCGCAAAACTACACCAAGTTTATCGTAACGCAGCAAACGACCCCCGCACAGGAGTGGAAGGTAGGCAATGACGGCAAACTGATACGAAAGTAATCGTAAATAGTAGAACATAGGAAATTGGGACTGGATACTATTACCTATTCCCAATTTTTGTGCGCACGTGAGTGTATATGAATATATTGCTTTTAAGCTATTGAATAGACAAATTTATATATTGACATAAACTGCTAAATGTTTCAAATATAATAGGTTATCTCTAAAAGTCCGGTTATGGGTTAAGTGTTTTTAGAGCGGGCTATAACACCTTAATTAAACGGGGATAAAGCGATGGAAAATCGGTAATTAACACAACCGCGGGATGTCGAAAAACTTCAGTGTTTAGAGATGCCTAATAGTGCCTTTCTGAGAGGTCTTTTTTATGGAAAAGATATTTGACTCGGTACGGGATCTGGATAAGCGGGCGGAAGATGCCTTTAACCTAAAAAACGGCGTTCTTATGGAACATGCTGCCCGCGGTATGGTCGAACGTATTCGGAATCTTCTTTCATCACGTTTATTGTACCCACAAAATATACAGGGACGTTCGAGGCAGAACAATGCTTTGGATTTACCGTCTTCGCACATAAAATCGCTGCAGATGGAACTGCCGCTTGTGCAGATTGTCTGCGGTTCGGGTGATAACGGCGGAGACGGGTACGCTCTTGCGCGGCTTCTTGCCGATTTTTGTACTGTTCGGGTTGTCCCGGTAAAAGAACCGAAATCCCCTTTATGTAAACTGCAACGGGAACGGCTTGAACTGCTTGGTATTCCGGTAGTCGCTGAATTGCAGGAACGTTGTGATGTACTGGTTGATGCGGTGTTCGGCACTGGAATCCGCGGCAGCCTCGATAGCGAAATGTGCGCCTTGATTGAGCGGATGAATGTAGTACAGGGCTATAAGATTGCCTGCGATATTCCGAGCGGTTTAAATGAATTCGGTATACCGTCGCCTGTTGCGTTCAGCGCCGATGAAACTTGTACCATGGGAGCCCTTAAAACTGCTCTCTATGCCGACGCCGCAAAGGATTATACCGGCACTATTCATGTTTGTAATCTCGGTCTGCCGCGGCGATGCTACGAAGGTGAGACCGACACCTTTCTCCTGTCTGTGGAGGATATGAAGCTGCCTCACCGCCGCGTGCAAAATACCCACAAGATGAGCTACGGGCATGGGCTTTTTTTCTGCGGCGAAAAGACCGGCGCCTGCATACTGGCGGCCACAGCTGCGCTCCACTTCGGAATCGGTTTGGTGACAGTATTCGGAGAACCTGTGCCTGCTGCTCCGTTCGATTTTATGTATACGTTACAGCTACCCGAAAACTTTTCCGCAGCAATGGTCGGCTCCGGATTAGGGCGAAGTTCCGATGCACAGGCTCGGGCGCTCGACTTCCTTTCACAAGAGCACGTTCGGGAACAGCCTCTCATTCTTGATGCCGATATACTGCATAACACAAGACTGCCTGAACTGCTGCCGCTTTTCAAAGCGCCTATTCTAACGCCGCATCCAAAGGAGTTCCAAAGTCTGCTTGCAAATAGCGGGCTCGCGCAGGTAAGTGTCGCTGAAATACAGGAGCGCCGGTTTGAATATTTGAGACTGTTTTGCGGCGCTTTCCCGCAGGCAGTCATAGTATTGAAAGGCGCTTATCCGCTTATCGGGTGCGGAAGCCGCGTGTTTGTGAATCCGCTCGGAACCAATGCGCTCGCCAAAGCGGGTTCGGGCGATGTACTGAGCGGGATGATTACCGCATTAGCGGCGCAAGGATATCCGCCTCTTGAAGCAGCTCTGACAGGTAGCCTTGCCCATGCCGAAGCTGCAAAACTCCTGCATACTTCCGACTACGGTTTAACGGCGAGCGCCCTTGCGGAGGCCGTTACTAAGCTAGGGTACTAAAGGAGTAACAACAAACTATGCCAAGACCTAGATAGACAATACGGCTTTATTGTGGTATTATCATGCCATAGAGGGATAGTTATGCCGCAAATAGTTCCGATACGTGATTTAAAGAATACTGCAAATATTTCCGCCTTGTGTCATGAAAGTAATGAACCTATTTTTATAACAAAAAACGGTTACGGCGATATGGTAATTATGAGTATGGAAACGTTTGAAAGAAACTCCTTTTTTTATCGTCTGTATGATAATCTGAATGCGGCGGAGCTGGATGTGAAAGAAGGGCGTGTTATCGATGCTGATGATGCAGTTGCAGAACTAAAATCCAAGTATGGTTTATAAAGTCAGAGTAACCGATAAAGCAAAGACTGATCTTGATGAAATTATCAGGTATATTGCGGAAAAGCTTTCAAATGTAACAGCTGCCGCCAATTTGCTTGCGGACTTTGTAAAACAGAAAAATAATTTAAAGGATTCGCCATATATGTATCCCCTTTGTAATGATATAAAATTGCAGAAGAAGGGATATCATAGATTCCTTTTTTATAAAAACTATCTAGCTTTGTATTCGATTGATGATAAAGAAAAGATTGTACATATATTGCATATATTTTATGCAAAAAGAGATTATGCAAAATCGGTATAAAACAAAGCATTGAAAAAATATAGGGCACGATAACAGCCATCTCTAAAAACTGCCGGATTTTCAGGAATAACAGATGCACTTTGTACAAGCAAAAGGAATTTTATCAGCTAAAAATGGAATGAACTTATACCGCGGTTGTACACATGGGTGTATCTATTGCGACTCGCGCAGTGAGTGTTATCATATAAACCACAGCTTTGAAGATATTGAAATAAAAGAAAATGCAATAGAGCTGCTTGAAGATGCCTTGCGGCGAAAACGAAATAAGTGCATGATCGGTACCGGGTCTATGACCGACCCGTATATGCCGTTGGAAGAAAAACTCGGGATGACGCGGAAAGCGATAGAGACTGTCCACCGCTACGGTTTCGGTTTTACGGTGATAACAAAATCCCCGCTTATATTACGCGACCTCGAACTTTTACAGGCGGTAAACACCAAAGCAAAATGCGTTGTACAAATGACGCTGACCACCTATAACGATAGCTTGTGTAAAATACTTGAACCGAATGTTGCGGTTACCAGTGAACGGTTTACTGTGCTAAAAACATTGCGCGACGCAGGTATTCCCACCGTTGTATGGCTTACACCTATTCTCCCCTTCATCAATGATACGGTGGAAAATCTCGAAGGTATTTTACAGTATTGTATCGAAGCAAAAGTACGCGGCATCATCTGTTTCGGCATGGGCTTAACGCTGAGAAACGGCAACCGCGAATATTTTTACAAAAACCTTGATGCAGCGTTTCCGGGCTTAAAAGAACAATATATCCAGCGTTACGGTACCCGCTATTCCGTTATGAGTCCGCACAATACACGTCTGATGAATATCTTCCGCACGCGGTGCAAAGAAAACGGCATAGAAACCAATCCCGATGTTATATTTGCGTATTTAAGCGCCTTTGATAAAATCCCCGGAAAGCCGAATGCACAACTGGAATTGTTTTGATATAATGGAAGTCAATACGTAAACAAATCAAATCAATTAGGAGCATATCATGAATGAAAATGAAACTGTAGAAAAGAAAAAGCAGACGCTGCAAGACATTGACATACCGAAATATATCCAAATTGCCAGCGTCATTTTTATTACGCTCTCTATTCTTGCTGCAGCACTTAATTTAGTTATTGATATTTTAACGCAGGGGCATGCAACATTAAATCAATTAGCATATCTTGAAAAGGTCGTATCGAATGTAACGCTCGGATTGGTATTCTGGGGAACAGGCCAAGTATTCGCGAAGTTATTGAGAAAGGCTTAAACTACATGAACCGGCTGTTAAAATATCTTAGATTGTATTTTGGAATTTCTCTTATCCTTTCAATACTCGGATGTATTATTATAGTGATGTCTATACCGATGTCTTTTGATGGGTATACCGCGTATCCAATTTTCGAACAAAAGCCGTATTTTTTCGTGGTGTTACAATTTATTGCTCAAATGATCAGTTCAATCAAAGTAATATTCGGCGCATTGATTGTTAGCCTTATCGGTTTTTTTATCGTTCTACACTTTCGCCGTCTGTACGGAATGTTACGAAGAATGGTATAACGCAACTATCTGTCATTATTATCGTTAAAATTGATGGGAAGATACTATGAAGATATCAAAACGCAGAAGTTTTATGAAAAAAATATTTATTGTATGTGGTGCGTTTATTTTTGTCGCGCTTTGGATCAATTACGATATGGTTCGCTTTGCAAAACAATATGTCAAAAATGCTGATGATGAGTGCCTCTCGAAATCTGATTGCATTTTAGTGTTAGGTGCGCGTGTTTGGCGCAACGGACAGCCGAGCCATATCCTAGAAGATAGAATTATAACCGGTATCGATTTGTACCGTGCCGGTATTTCGCCGGCGATTCTGATGAGTGGTGATCATGGTACAAAAAGCTATGATGAAGTAAAAGCAATGAAACAGTATGCAGTAGAAAGAAGTGTTCCTGCTGATTGTGTGTTTACGGATCATGCCGGTTTTTCTACGTACGATAGCTGTTACCGAACGCGTGATATTTTTTGTGCAAAAAAGGTTGTGATTGTAACACAGCAGTATCATTTATATCGGGCTCTCTATATTGCACGCTGTTTGGGTCTTGAGGCATACGGGGTTGCAAGTGACCGGCGGTTTATCTACGGAGAAAAACGCCGTCAGATACGGGAATTTTTTGCGCGGATAAAAGCAGTCGGTGCAATACTGATTAAAGCCGCTCCCCGTTATTTAGGTGAACAAATCCCTATACAAACTTCACCGGGAAGTGCGACAGATGGTTAAGTCTGTGATAAGTCTGTGATTGGAAAAATCTTACGTGTACATCATTGCCCCCTCTGTGCTATAATCCCGTCATGATGGAAAAAACAATGCTTAATATTGCACACAGGGGATTCCGCAGCCGGTATCCTGAAAACACCATGCTTGCCTTTCGGAAAGCAGTAGAAGCCGGGTGCGACGGGATAGAGTTTGATGTGCATCTTTCAAAAGATGGCGAGGCTGTTATTATTCACGATGAAACGGTTGACCGCACGACTGACGGTACGGGGTTGGTCGGACAGAAAACATACCATGAGTTAAAAGCGTTGAATGCCGCAAAGCCGCATCCTGAAACGATAGATTTTGCATCCATTCCTTCATTGCGGGAATACTTTGAATATATTGCAACACAGCCGAATATTATTTCAAATATTGAATTAAAAACCGGCGTTTTTGTTTATGAAGGAATTGAAGAAGTTGTATATCAGCTGATGAAGGAGTACAAACTGATCAGCCGCTGTATTGTGTCGTCTTTTAATCACGAAAGTGTACTACGGATGAAGAAGCTCGATGCATCGGTTGTTTGCGGACTATTGGTAGACAGTTGGCAAATTCATCCTGAGCAGTATGTGCAGAACCTCGGTATCGAATGTTATCACCCATCAGCTTATTGTGTAACGCCCGAACTGGTTGGGGCTTTGCACCGGGCTGGTATCCGTGTCAATCCGTGGTTCGGCAGTATTCAGTGCGATTACCGGCAGCTGATTGAAATGGGGGTAGACAGTCTTATTACCGACTACCCCGATCGGATTACCGCGTTGATGAAAGACCTTCATCCGGCGGCGGCGGATTAATCCAATACCAATACTGCCGGTTTATTCTGACAAACGAGATAAACTTTATCGCAACCCGTACTACCAAATATACAATTTGTACATGTTGAATAAGTGAAGTATAATTCGGGATCAAAAAGAATAATATGAATGAAAGAGGGATGATAATGTCCGGTAAGCACTCACGGCTGTCAAGGTTTGTTGCTGCTAAAAGTGAAGAAAGGAAAAATACATTATAGAAACTTACCACACCTGTGATATACACCATATTGTTCTTCCCAAAGAGACAGGCAGCGGTATAGGTAACGGCAAACGATAGTATTAAATGCGCAATGAGACGGATAGAAATTGCATGAGATCGGATGATTGAATGAATTGCGGAGATGGCTGTTCCCGACATAATAGTGATCAGCAGAGCTTCTCCGCCTGTTATATTCAAAATAAGAACTGTATCTGCTGCTGCGTGAATCGACGGTATTGACATAAGCCACGATGTCAACCCGATAGCAACAATTCCTTCATTGGATCCGATTTTTCCAAAAAACATTACCCGCCGCTTATAGCGTTCCCAGAAACTTCCAATCTGCCCGGCATATAAATTAAAGAAGCCTATTGTAATAAGAGCCGGTTTTGTTATCTTGAAAGATATCATCAGAATACTCATTAAAAGACCGGTCACAAAACAGTCTAAAAAATGGTCAAAATATTCACCAAGCGGTGAACCGGTTCCTGTTTTTCGAGCTTGTTTTCCATCGGCACAATCGCCGGTCAAATACATCAGTGCAAGTAATGGAATAAGCCACCAGTGGTCGTACCTTCCGACATAGTACCCATGTACTGCGACACAAAAAGCAGTAATAATACAAAGAAAGGATGAAAATGTAATAAAATTTGCCGGTACACGATAAGGTAAAATTTCTACCAAAGGATTAACGAAAAACTTATATAATATCGGCGATAGAATAGATTGATCTTCTGCACTATATAAATATTTTTTAGCCATAGAAAACTCCGCGTAAGAGAGTATTGCGTCCCGTATAACACTCGTGTCGCTGTTTATGTTGTGCTATCTGTATTATACGGGAAAATATCGCCTACGCCCTTGTGTAATTTTTTATTTCGGTTCTGATGCGGTTTGCAAGTTCTGTGCGGGGAATGCGAACCTGCTCCATAGAATCGCGGAAGCGTAAGGTTACGGTTCCGTCTTCTTTGCTGTCATAATCGACGGTAACACAGAACGGAGTTCCCGCTTCATCTTGGCGGCGGTATCGTTTACCGATTGCGCCGGATTGGTCGTAGTCTGTGCGGAAGTCTTCGCGCAATTCCGCTTGAATATCCTGTGCCAATTCCGCAAGTCCGTCTTTTTTCATCAAAGGCAGCACCGCTACGGTAATCGGCGCAATAACCGGATGAAAATGTAACACGGTTCGCCAATCATCATCGTTGCCTTTATCGGCAACTTTTTGCTCTTCGTACGCATCGCAGAGGAACATCAAAAGGTTGCGAGTTAAACCGGCAGAGGTTTCGATGATATACGGAATATACCGCTCGTTGCCGTTATCTTGATCGATATACTGCATATCCTTACCGGAATATTCGGTATGGCGGGTCAAGTCAAAATTCGTCCGGTTGTGTACGCCTTCAAGCTCTTTAAAGCCCATCGGGAATTCGTATTCGATATCGTAGGCGTCTTTTGCATAGTGAGCAAGCTCATCCGGGCCATGCTGATGCCAGCGCAGCTTATCCATGCGGACACCGTGCTTTTTGTAGAACGCCCACCGCTGTTCACGCCAATAGTTGAACCATTCGTCGTCGGTACCGGGTTTTACAAAAAACTGCATTTCCATCTGCTCAAATTCGCAGGTGCGGAAGATAAAGTTTTTGGTTACGATTTCATTTCTGAATGCCTTACCGATCTGCGCAATACCGAAAGGGATTTTCATACGATTGGCTTGCGCAACGTTTTTATAGTTCACGTAAATACCCTGTGCAGTTTCGGGGCGTAAGTAGATGAGGTTGCTATTATCGTCCGTCGGCCCGATATGGGTTTTAAACATCAGGTTGAATTTCCGTACATCGGTAAGCTCGCCGCCGCAGTCGGGGCATTCTTTTTTGGCTAACTTGTCTTGATCAATCTGATCGGCACGGAAACGGGCCTTACACTTCTTACAGTCCACCAACGGGTCGGTAAAGTTTTCCACATGTCCCGATGCTTCCCACACACGCGGGTGCATCAAAATTGCGGCGTCGATACCGACAATTGAGTTGTGCAGCTGGGTCATTTCCTTCCACCATGCGCGGGCGATGTTGTTTTTTAATTCAATCCCGAGCGGACCGTAATCCCATGCCCCGTTTTGCCCTCCGTAAATTTCAGAAGACTGAAACACAAAACCGCGCCTTTTGCACAGGCTGACAATTTTTTCCATTGAAATTGCGTGATCTTCCATACTGTAAACTCCTCTTTTAGTTATGCAAAGCGTTCCTTGATTGTTTTTTCGATACGGGCAATAGAGCGGTCTATACCTAAGATCTGTATCGAACCGACCAGCGGCGGACTTACGCGGCTGCCCGTAACGGCCATACGCATCGGCATCATAAAGTCGCCCAATTTAACGCCCATTGCCTCTGCCTCCGCACGGAACACCTCGCTTGCCGCGTGCTCGTCAAGGTTTGCAATCGAAGGCAGAACGATCTTTGCTTTTTCGAGTACCGCCTTCGTTTTCTCCGCATCCAGTTTCTTGGGGATAATCTCTTCTGCAGGCGGCACAGTCGGTTCTTCAAAGAGGAACCGCACCATTTGCGGGGCTTCCGTCAAAAAGTGGAGGCGTTCTTTAATGAGTGGCATCACCTTCATCAGCATTGCCTTTTGTTCATCGGTAGGTTTAAGCAGAGTCTGGTCGGCAAAACGTAATCCGGCTGCTTCACGCGCTGCTTGATCTTGCTCACCGAAGATTCCGGAGTTCGCAATGAACGGCCATGTCAACTCAAAGAGTTCTTCATCGGTTTTAAGCCGCATATACTGTCCGTTAAACCATTCCAGTTTTTTATAGTCGAAGATTGCAGGGGCTTTATTGATGTGTTCGGGATTAAAGCGTTCTCCCAATTCCTGGAGTGAGAACATATCTCGGCCTTCTTCGTAAGAACAGCCGAGCATCGCAACATAGTTGATAATCGCTTCTTTTAAATAGCCGTTATTGCGGAATTCATTACAGCTGGTCGCGCCGTGCCGCTTGGAAAGCTTATGTCCGTCATTTCCCATTACCATCGGTAAATGGCAAAAATCAGGATGCTCCCAACCGAATGCCTTATACATAATGACATGCATCGGTGTAGATGGAATCCATTCTTGGGCGCGCATGACATGCGTAATCTTCATTAAGTGATCATCGACAACGTTTGCCAAGTGATAGGTGGGGAAGCCGTCACTTTTCAGCAAGATAGGGTCAGGGTTGATGTCTTCATTTTTCCACTCGATTGTACCGAGGAGCACATCGTGGAATACCGTTGTTCCTTCAAGCGGCACCTTGAGACGGATAACATAGGGTTTTCCCGCTGCGATATTCGCATCGATTTCTTCCTGCGTTAAATTACGGCAGTGTCGGTCATATCCCGGAGGCATCTTATTCATGGTCTGGATTTTTCTAATGCGTTCGAGCCGTTCTTCATCGCAAAAACAATAATAGGCATGGCCGCTTTTGACCAGTTTATCGGCGTACTCGCGGTATAATTCGGAACGTTGCGATTGAATATAGGGGGCATAAGGGCCGCCGCGCGGGCCGCCTTCATCCCAGTCCATTCCAAGCCAGTCAAGGGTATCGTAAAGATTTGTTTCGTATTCGGCAGCATAGCGGGTTTGATCGGTGTCTTCTATACGCAAGATGAATTTTCCGCCGGTAGCGCGGGAAAAAAGATAATTAAATAATGCAGTACGTACTCCGCCAATGTGCTGTAATCCTGTCGGAGACGGAGCATAACGGCTTCGAGTTTCCATATTTTACTCCTAACCATTTTGTAAAAAAATGACAGTTTATAATTATAGAAACTTTTATCCTTTTAAGCAAGTACGGTTTTTTTAATTGGTTGTTGTCATGGATAATCGGTAATTGCCGAAACTTTAGTTCCGAATTGCTATAAAGATGTAGAAGACCGGAAAAACGGCCCCTAAAGAATCAACACCCCCGATGCTCTGTACTGGAGGTGTTGATTGGAATGGGCGGCCTTACTTCTTATTAAAGAACGCTGCAAAGGGATTGTACTTTGTACCGTCGTCGTCCTTGCGTGGTCGGGCTTCTGCGACACGCCGCTCCGAACGGACTGCGGGCTGCCGCTCTCCGCGGTGGCTCAGGTGTTTTTCACCCTGTACGGCAGGGGCGCCGCTGCTAGTCTTAACCGCAACGGTTTTTCCGTCCTTAGTCTTTACGGTAATCTTTTTTACTTCCACCTTTTGCTTTGCAGTTAGCTTTCCCTGTACCCCGCTTTCGCTTTTCCGGCTGAGTGAGATGCGGCGGCGCGCTTCGTCGAGTGCAATAATCCGGCATTCGACAATATCGCCGACCTTTACCGCCTCAAGCGGGTCGGAAACAAAGCTGTCGCTCATTTCGGAGATGTGCAGCAGGGCGGTTTCCTTAATACCGAGGTCAACAAAGGCGCCGAAGTCTACAACGTTTTTGATCTTGCCCTTAACGGTCATGCCGAGTTTCAGGTCTTCAAACAAGAGAACGCCCTGCTGCATAATCGGCTTGGGGCAGTCCTCACGAGGGTCCCGGTTCGGTTTTTTCAGTTCTTCGATAATGTCGCTGACTGTTTGCTCGCCGAGCTGATATTTTTCCTGCAGCTCTATGCGAACCTCTTTGGTTACCGGTTCGTTTTTACGTACAATCTGATAGATAACCTCCGCTGCAGGATAGTTTTCGGGGTGTACCCACGAGTTATCCAGCGGATTGGCGCTCTCCGGTATCTTTAAAAAACCGGCGCATTGTTCAAAGGTCTTAGGCCCTAAACCGCTCACGTTATGAAGTTGCTCCCGGTCGGTAAAGATGCCGGTTTTTTCGCGGTGGCTGACAATTTTTTTCGCCAATCCGCTCGTAATACCGGACACGTATTTGAGCAGCGAGGCGCTTGCGGTATTCAAATTGACGCCGACATTGTTTACTACCGAACCGACAACCGCATCCAGCTCTTCTGAAAGTTTTTTCTGGTTTAAGTCATGCTGATAGAGCCCGACACCGATAGACTTGGGATCGATTTTGACGAGTTCGGCAAGGGGATCCTGCAAGCGCCGCCCGATGGAGATAGCACCGCGGATGGTCAAATCCAAGTCGGGGAACTCTTCGCGCGCCACATCTCCTGCGGAATACACAGAGGCGCCGTCCTCATCAACTACCGTAAACAGTACTTCGGGGCAATGCGTTTTAATCACATCGGACACAATTTCTTGTACCTCGTGAGAGCCTGTCCCGTTGCCCACTGCGATGAGCTGCACCTTATAGTCTTTCACCGCCTTGAGCAGCGCCGCTTTTGCTTCCTCTGTCTTATGCTGATAAATAACAAAAGAGCCGAGGTACTTGCCGGTTTCGTCTAAGGCGGCGCATTTGGTGCCGGTTCTGATACCGGGGTCTACGCCGAGTACACGGGTTCCCTTAATGGGCTGCGTCATCAAAAGGTGTTTTAAGTTTTCGCTAAAAATAGTAATGCCGTGGGTGTCGGCATCTTCGCCTAAGTTGCTGCGGATTTCGCGCAATACCGCCGGGCTGAGCAGCCGGACAATGCCGTCTGCAATCGCTTCACTGTAGTATTTGTTGTGCTGTACCGAACGGCTCTGTACCCGCGCAACCGCTTCGTCTACATCAACATTGATTTTTACTTCCAATACCCCTTCACGCTCTCCACGGTTGATGGCAAGCACCCGGTGCGGTTTAATCTGGTTCAGCGCTTCGGAATAGTCCCAGTACATCTGATACACGGAGGTTTTCTGCGCTTCTTCATCCCCGATACCCTTCACTTCAAAAAGACCGGTTGCCATAAAGAAGTCATGTACCGCTTTCCGGTTTTCCGTATCCTGTGCTGTTTCTTCGGCGATAATATCGGAAGCTCCCGCAAGCGCCTCCTCTACCGTCGGCACATTGAGTGTCTCATCTTCACAATCGGTTTTAACAAACTCCTGCGCCCGTTTTACAAGCTCTGCTTCCTCCAATTCCTTCATTAAATCCGCTAAGCCCTGCAAACCGCGTTCGACGGCAAGCATACCGCGTGTCTTTTTCTTCTTTTTGAAGGGTGCCCAAATATCTTCAAGCTCTGCCAGCGTTGATGCCTTCATAATGTTGTCATAGAGCAGCTCGGTCAGCTTTCCCGCTGCAAACACACCCCGCACAATTTCAAGCCGCCGTGTTTCCAAGTTGACATAGGATTTAAACAATTTATCGGAATCCCGAACTTGAACTTCATCGAGCGAACCGTGCATTTCTTTACGATACCGTGAAATAAAAGGAATTGTGCATCCTTCGTTGACCAATGTGATAACTGCGGAAACCTGCTGCATTCTAATGTTCAGCTCTTCCGCAATTCGTTTCATAATTTCGACCTCATTTACCGTAAGGCCGTCAATAAACTCTTGAGTTAATTCCATGCGGGCGAGTATACCGAATTTTCGCTTTTTTTTAAAGGGGATAAAAAAATGCTACAGGTGTCTTTCCGTAAGCCTTTTAAAAAGATGTGGGTAGATACCTTGCCAGCAAATGTGCGCCCATGCACATTTGCTGGCGGCGAGTTTTTGCAAAGCAAAAACGTCGCTGCCGTATGGAACCACGGACATCCTTGTCCGTTCTGATACGACGCAACAACGCAGATGTCCACATATTTTAAAAGAGCCCCTTTGGCAATACCCCTTCCGTAAGCCTTTTGAAATAGACGGTGCAGATACAAGGCGCGAGCGAAAATAAAGCGGAGACGTACTTTTTGTACGTTGAGCATTTATTTTTGTGTAGCAACGCAGTAGATGTACCGTATATTTCAAAAGGTGCTAGACGTTGAATTTGAAAAATATGATATCCCCATCCTGCACGATGTATTCCTTGCCTTCTTGGCGGTAGCGGCCTGCTTCTTTGATTTTTTGTTCAGATCCTGCACGATGTATTCCTTGCCTTCTTGGCGGTAGCGGCCTGCTTCTTTGATTTTTTGTTCAGAGCCGTATTTGAGGAAGTCGTCAAAACTGTAGACTTCAGCTTTAATGAATCCTCGTTCAAAGTCGGTGTGGATAACGCCGGCCGCCTTGGGAGCTGTATCTCCTGCATGGATTGTCCATGCGCGGCATTCGTCTTTTCCGGCGGTAAAAAAGGTACGGAGGCCAATCAAATGATACGCTGCATGGGCAAGAACCGATAAGCCCGAAACTTTGAGCCCGATCTCTTCCAAAAAGGCAGCACGTTCTTCCGCATCGTCGATATCGGCAAGCTCCGCTTCAAACTTTCCGCAGATAACGACGGTTTCGGCTCCCTCCTGTGCGGCGATTTTTTTAACCGTTTCGATATACGCATTCCCGTTTTTGATTCCGTCTTCATCGACATTACAAACATACAGCTGTGGCTTCATGGTAATCAGGTGCGTGTCGTACATCACGGCTCGCTCTTCATCGGTTAAATTGGCATTGCGGGCGCCCTTTCCGTCTTGCAGCAAGGGCTTGATTTTTGCAATTGCGCTCATCGCAATCGCCGCCTCTTTCTGCATATCTTTACCCATACGGGTTGCCTTGTCCGCCCGTTCCGCCCGCTTTTCCAGCGAAGCAAGGTCGGCAAGTGCGAGTTCAATATTGATAGTTTCGATATCCGAGGCGGGATCAACTTTGTTATTTACGTGAACGATGTCGGGATTATCAAAGCAGCGCACGACATGCGCAATAACACCTACCTCACGGATATGAGAAAGAAACTGATTGCCGAGCCCTTCACCCTTTGAAGCTCCCTTTACGAGTCCTGCAATATCGACAAACTCGACGGCAGCGGGGATGGTCTTTTTCGGTTCAAAAAATTGAGAGAGCTTTGCAAGCCGTTCGTCAGGCAGATCGACGATACCGACATTGGGGTTAATAGTACAGAACGGATAGTTTGCCGCCTCCGCAGGGGCACGGGTTAATGCAGAAAAGATGGTTGACTTGCCGACATTCGGCAGTCCGACAATACCGCAGTTTATAGCCATAAGGGAACCTCTTTAATCGATTATATTACATAGAAAGACAGCTAAAATCTTTATTTTTCTATACATACGGATATTCTAAGAATCACGAAATCCCAATGATTATTAGTGTAATCTATCACGGAATGCCGACGACTTTTACTGCAATATATCACGAAAAACCGATGAATAAAAGGGGTTTATTACACAAAAATTGAAGATACGATGTAATCCCGATAGAAAGAGAGCCTTTCTATCGGGATTTTTTTTACCTTACCGTGCAAGCAGCTTATTCAAGCGTTTTACAAAGTCGGCGGTATCTTTGAGCGTACTGCCTTCCAGCAGCAGCGCCTGATCTAACAGCACAAATGCGGTGTCGGCAATGAGCGCTTCGTCATCGGTATCCTTGAGCCGCTGCAGAATAGGGTGTTCCGCATTGATTTCCAAAATGGGCTTTACCTCGCCGCGGAGCTGCTGCCCCATTGCCCGCATCATGCGCTCCATCTGCAAGCTCGGATCGTTTTCATCCACGACAATACACGAAGGTGAGTCGGCAAGCCGCTTGGAAAGGCGTACTTCTTTTACCGCATCGCCGAGCGCTGTTTTAATTTTTTCGACAATCGGCTTAAAGTCCTTTTCCTTCTGCTTTGCTTCTTTCTTTTCTTCGTCAGTGCTCAGCTCTTCGTCGGAGCCGGCGCGGTTTGCAGCCTTGAGTTCCCAATCTTTATACTTGCCGACGGAGGGAATCACGATATCGTCAATTTCATCCGGCATAATCAGCACTTCAAAACCCTTCGCCTTGTACGCTTCCAAGTGCGGGGACTGTCTGAGCGCCTTTTCATCGCCGCCGGTGATATAGTAAATCGCCTTTTGCCCTTCCTTCATCCGCTGTACATAGTCGGCAAGGCTCGTCCATGTATTTTCCTCATTCGTTGTTCTAAAGCGGATCAGTTCCAAAAGCTCGTCGCGATGTTCGTAGTCGCTGTATAAACCTTCTTTTAACGGACGGTTGTATTCGGCGATAAAGGTTTCGTATTTTTCTTTATCGGTTTCGGAGAGCTTTTTAAATTCGCCTAAGAGTTTTTTTACCGAGGCGGAGCGGATGTTGTTCAAAATGCGGTTCTGCTGCAGGATTTCGCGGCTGACATTGAGCGGTAAATCTTCACTGTCGATAATACCGCGCACAAACCGCAGATATACCGGCAGCAATTCTTTTTCGTCCTCCGTGATAAACACCCGCTTTACAAAGAGCTTTACGCCGGGCTTATAGTCGGCATGGTACATATCAAAGGGCGCCTTTGCCGGGACATAAAAGAGCGTGGTGTATTCCTGCGTACCCTCCGCCTTGGTGTGGATGTACAGGAGCGGATCCGTAGAATCGTGCGAAAGCGACTTATAAAAATTCTTATAGTCCTCGTCTTTCAGCTCAGACTTCGGTTTTTGCCACAGCGCACTTGCATCGTTAATCTGCTCGCTCTTTGCTGCCTGCGATTTTTCGTTCCCCTTATCATCATATTCTTTGTGAATATAATGGAGGTAAATCGGGAATGCGATATGATCCGAATAGCGTTTGATAATGTCTTCAATCTTCCAGCGGCTTGCAAATTCGGAATCCTCATTGTTCAGGTAGAGGGAGATGCAGGTACCGTTTGCTCCTTCGGGAACGTCATCGATGAGCGGGAACGCCGAATCATCGGTTTGCTCCAGTTCATATTCGCCCTTGCCGTCGGAAATCCACTTCCACACGGTGTTTTCCCCTGCTTTTTTTGAGACCACTTCGATTTTAGATGCAACCATAAAGGCTGAATAAAAACCGACACCGAATTGTCCGATCAGGTTGGAGTCTTTTTTATCTTCCGCGGCAAGCTGCTCCAAAAACGCCTTGGTGCCGGAGCGGGCGATCGTACCGAGGTTGTTTTTGATGTCCTCATCGTTCATACCGATACCCGTGTCGCGGATAGTCAGCGTCGGCGTTGCGGCATCTTCGTTAAACGTAATATCGATACGGGGATTGAATTGCAGATTTTTTAATGCGGCATCCGATACGGTCAGATATTTCAGCTTATCGAGCGCATCGGAGGCATTCGACACCAGCTCCCGCAGGAATATTTCCTTATTTGAATACAGAGAATGGATAATCAGGTGGAGCAGCTGATTAACTTCCGTTTGAAACTCATACTTTGCCATGCTATAACCTCAATATATGTAAGTAATTTTTTTTAATGTACTCAAAATAGTAAAAAACGGCAAATTAGCGTATTCCAATGCAGAGTACGAATATTCACCTTTCCACATAAATCAAACTATTTTTTTGGCATCCTAATTTTCTTTTTTTATTGTTGATTTTTCCATTTTTATCCCTTATACTGATACGGTAGAGTCAGTTCATTGATGAACAGTCTTTAAAAATCTCAATTTTTTAGGGACTTCCCTTAGGTATCTTTTGTGCGTATCCGTTTTGGGTATCCACAATTACATAATATCTTTCCGGATGGAGTATGCTATGGTATCATTAACCGTGAACGGCCGGATTGTTGAAGCCGAAGAAAACCAAAAACTTATTTATTTTTTACGCGATTCACTACGTTTAACTTCCGTTAAAAACGGTTGTATGGAGGGTGCATGCGGAACGTGTACTGTTTTAATAGACGGAAAGCCGATGAAGGCCTGTGTTCAAGTGACCGGTAAATTAGCGGGAAAGACAATTACAACGCTTGAAGGGTTCCCCGAACGCGAGCTTGCCGTATATCAATATGCGTTCGCTCATTGTGGCGCGGTGCAATGCGGTTTCTGTATTCCAGGAATGATTATTTGTGCAAAAGCGTTGATAGACGAAAATCCTAATCCTTCATCCGCGGATGTAAAGCAGGCTATCCGCAATAATATTTGCCGCTGTACCGGCTATGTAAAAATTGAAGAAGCTATTTTGTTGGCTGCCAAGATGCTCCGTGAAAACACGCCCGTGCCGGAAGGAAAAACCGAAACGGCTGTAGGAAGCAGCGCGCTCCGTGTCGATTCATACGCGAAAGCCGCAGGTACAGCCGAATATGCCGACGATATGTATCCGGATGGTATGCTTTACGGAAGCGCGGTACGCACTGCATACCCGCGGGCCAAGATATTGGCTATCAATACCGAAGATGTGGAAAAGATGCCCGGCGTTCATCTTGTAATGACGGCGAAAGATCTTCCCGGTATGCAAAAAATCGGGCACTTAAAAAAAGACTGGGATGTGCTTATTCCCCTCGGCAAAGAGACGCATTATTTAGGGGATGCCATCGTTCTGATTGCTGCCGAAAGCCGCGAGATTTTGGAGGCTGCAAAAAAAGCAGTAAAAATCGAATATGAAGAATTAGCGCCCGTATGCTCCATAGCGGAAGCAATGGCGGAAGATGCGCCTCATGTTCATGAAAGCGGGAACCTCCTTTCAAAAGAACACCTCGTACGCGGCAATGCCGATGAAAAGCTGAAAAATTCGAAATATGTTGTTTCTCACCACTATTCCGTACCTCCCACCGAACATGCCTTTTTGGAGCCGGAAACGGCGGTGGCAAAGCCGGACGGAGAAGGCGGTGTCATTATTTATTCGGGGGATCAAGGTATATATCAAACAAAACGGGAATGTTCGGAAGCGACCGGCTTACCCATCGATAAGGTGCGGGTTATCGCCAAGATGGTCGGCGGCGGCTTCGGCGGCAAAGAAGATATGAGCGTGCAACACCATGCGGCTATCCTTGCGTTAAAGACCGAACGCCCCGTCAAGGTGAGTTTAAGCAGAAAAGAGAGTATGATTATCCACCCGAAGCGACACGCGATGGAGATGGATTTTACACTCGGCTGCGATGAGAACGGCTACCTAACCGGCTTAAAAGCCGTGCTCCATTCGGACACGGGCGCCTATGCCTCCCTCGGCGGGCCGGTACTACAGCGTGCCTGTACCCATGCGGCAGGGCCGTATAATTATCAAGATATCGACATACTCGGCTGTGCATGGTATACCAATAACCCGCCGGCCGGTGCATTCAGAGGATTCGGCGTAACACAAAGCTGCTTTGCCGTTGAATCGTGCATAAACCTATTAGCGGAAAAGGTCGGCATCAGTCCGTGGGAAATCCGCTACCGGAATGCAATCCGTCCCGGGCAGGTTCTGCCGAACGGTCAATATGCCGACGATTCAACCGCTCTTGTACAAACCCTCGAAGCGGTAAAGCCGTATTACGATGCGCATCCGAAAGCCGGTATCGCGTGTGCCATTAAAAACTCCGGTCTCGGGGTCGGCATCCCGGACTTTGGCCGGACAACCCTGCGGCTTCAAGCAGACGGCGTACATATTTATTCGAGCGCGGCTTGTATCGGGCAGGGGGTTGGAACAATCCTCTTGCAGATTGTCAGCGAGGTGCTTAATCTGCCGCGCAGCCTGTTACACTACGAAATACCCGACACCAAGTTTGCTCCCGATGCGGGAGAGACAACCGCCTCGCGTCAGACCGTGTTTACCGGCGAAAGTGCTCGTATGGCTGCTACCGATGTCAAAAGAGCGCTTGAAGAAGAGCTACAAAAGCGCGGCAAAACCGGTTGCCTTTCCGAACACATAGATATACTGCCCGAACTGTTTACCGCCTTGAGCGCCAAAGAGTTTTTTGCGGAATATACCTATCCGACGGACAAACTGGGTTCCGACAAGCCTCATCCGGTAAGTCATGTTGCGTACGGCTATGCAACGCACCTCATCGATTTGGATGAAGAAGGAAAACTTGCGTATGTGGAAGCCGCACACGATGTCGGCCGGGCGCTTAATCCGATTTCGCTGGAGGGGCAGATCGAAGGCGGTGTCGTGATGAGCCTTGGGTATGCGCTGACGGAGGACTATCCGCTGCAAAAGAGTGTTCCGACTGCTAAGTTCGGTACACTCGGCCTGTTTAAAGCACCGCAGGTACCGCCGATAAAGGTGGATATTATCGAACATAACGATAATGAACTTGCTTGTGGCGCAAAGGGAGTCGGTGAAATTGCCAGTATCCCGACAGCACCGGCGGTGGCGCTTGCGTATTACAACCGCGACGGTATTTTTAGAACAAAGTTGCCACTTGAAAATACGCCGTATAGCCGGAAAAAGTAAACGCAAAAAGCCGATTAAACACATGACGTGTTCAATCGGCTGTTTAAATTTTAAATACCGGAGAGAAGGTGAACAGTTTTATTGAAGATGTTGATAAACTACGGGAAATATATTGTCGAACTTATCAGGTTAATAGAACATCATTTTTAGCAGCTTTCAATAGGGAAACAAGACTTGCAGAAGACTATAATGGAAGGCAAATCTTAGAATTGTTACAAAATGCTGATGATGCACATGCCAAAAATGTAAGAATTAAATTAAATAGAATTAATAATACGATTTCAATAGCTAATACGGGAAGGAATGAGGATTCTTTTTCTGTTGCCGGGGTCGAGTCTCTTCTTGTATCAGATTTTAGTCCTAAATCAAAATGGTCAAGTATTGGCAATAAAGGCCTTGGTTTTAGATCCTTAATATCCTGGTGTGATTGTATAAAAATAAAATCAAATAGTTGTTGTTTAACATTCTCAAAAGAAGTTGCATATAATTTTTTAACTTCAAAAATCAAAGACCCAAGCAAAAAAGATAGCGGATTAGGATACTCTGATGATGATATAAATAGTATCAACATGGAAAAGGAATATAAACCCGATTCAGTTTGTTTCCCTATTTTAGGTATACCCAAAATTGATAGTCAAGAAGATTTTTGCTATTCAAAAGACAATAATGAGAATAACTGGATAACAGAAATTGAGCTAACTTATAAAAAAGATCCGGAAATCTTAAAAGCCATTGAATATCAAATATCTGAAAAGGGATTAAATGATAATATTCTGCTGTTCTTAAACAATATCAAGAAGATTATCATCGAAGATGAACTCGGCACTATTAGAGTTATTACCAGTCAAGTGAAAGAAACAATAATTGATGAAGAATATACTTTTTTTGTTAAAGAAATTAATGGAATTTTATGGAATATTTACTCATCTGCAGGTGAGTATCCTGAATACACAAAAGATAATATAAAATTAGCAAACAAAACACCGAAATATTCTGCTATGATTGCATGGAAAGATACTAATTTAGCCATGAATAATCTTTACACCTATTTCCCAACTCAAATAACATTAAAGCTGCCATTCATAATCCATGGTAGTTTTAAAATTGATACAGCAAGAAATCATTTGATTCAGGAGGATGTAGGTTTTAAAAATAACGAATTTATTTTTGATAAAATTATCACTCTTATAGAAAAGGGAATAAGAAAAATTCAATCAAAAACAAAAGAATCCAACTGGGAATCTTTTAAATTTATACAGTCGGAAAATCTGCCACAAGACACAAACTATTTTAATGAAAAACTGGAAAATTTAAAACAAACATTAGCAATATATCCGGCTGTAAATAATACGTACCTTACGAGAGATGCCTATATTTATTATTCTGATGAGTGGAGTGTTTTTTCTTGTAATGAAAAATATAAAAATATTTATTGTGAAATGGTAAAGGCAAAAAATAAAGAAGACCATACTGAAATTATCTCAAAAATATACCCCCCTGATGTCTTAAAACAAAAAATTGAAAAAACACTTGAACTAATGGATGATGGAAATGCTTTAGGAGAGAGGCAGGGCTTCAGCATGAAAAAAGGATCTGAGCTCTAAAATTATCGTCGTAGATGCAAGCGCGCTTGCCCATACTGAGCGTATCCATTTTAGAAAGCATCTTAATTCTATTGTAGACAATTCTTCTGATAATAGCTAGGTTTTCTGCTGCATTCCGGTCAAGAACAGTACAGGCATCATCAGAAAACAACACATCTAAACACCAATGTAAGTTATTTTCTATCGCCCAATGACTGCGTACTCCCTTTGCAAATTGTTTTACATCTGTAAGACTCGTAATAAAATAGCGAATTTCACGGCATTCTTTCCCCTTCCTCGTTACAATGCTTTCGACCATACCGAATGCAGCAAGGTGCTTCCACTCCTTTTTATCTTCAAACCATTCTATGTTGGTATCAAGGCTATATATTCGCCTTTCTATTCTCCCGTGCCCTTTATCAAAGGTCGTATGGACGATCCGAGTCGATGGTGCAGGACTAAGAAAGAAGTCCTTTACCTCCTGCTCCATAAGCGGATGATTTCCTTTAAGAGCCAGAATATAATCATTATCTTTTGCAATCTTTTCACTATTTCTTTCTGACATAGCATTGCATCAGCGGTTATAATGACGCCTTTGATTTTGAGTATCTGTATCAGCCTTTCAGCGATTGGTATTTCGTTCGTCTTTTCGCTGCTGCATTCCATCTGTCCGATAACGACTCCCAATTCATGGCTATAAGCGTGTAACAGATGCAATGGATCTATGCCGACTTCTTTCAACCCGCTTCCTCTTAGACTTTTCCATCTAAACTGACATAACTGCCTACTGGAATATCGAGTTCTTCTTCTATCCAGCGAATAAATACACTTTGAAACTGTTTTGGATCTAACATTCCTAGTACTCGCCGTACCGTATCATATGAAGGCAGTCCATTCGGCAGTTTAAGACCGATAACATCTCGCAACCATTGTTCTTTTAGCCGCGCAAACTCTCGAATCCCATAGATGCTTCGTTCTCCGGCACTTACTCCACACATTACTACCATCAGTATTTCACTTATCGAATGCTTTACTTTCCAGTCTTGCCGACTGTCTTCTACTTGTTCAAATAATATCCCTTCCACCATAACGTTACTTTACTATACTTTTCTTTCATGCTGAAGCCCTGAGGAGAGAGGCTTGAGTTAATTTCAATTTTAAAAGAAATTGATAAGAAGAAAATAATTTTTCAAAATTGGAATGGAAATGAAAAATTTGCATTATTATATTCTGGAGTAGACAAAAATAATAAAGTTATACGTATTTCAAACAATGAAACAGCTTATGTTTATACGGAAAATTCATATAATGAAGTAGATAAATATAAACCTACATATGCTAAATTTTCTTTAGTTGATAGAAATTTAAATAATAGATTATTTTCTAAATTGGATATCGAAAACGAACGAAAAAACGCTCAAAATCCTGACGAATCTTCGCAAAGAACATTAGCAAGATTATTATCAAATTTTATAAAAGTTCAAGAATATAATATTACAGCAATAACAAAAGAAGTACTCAGTCAAACTAAACAACAATTAGATAGTGCTCAAAATTCCCCTGAAGACATTATAAACCAGGAGGTTTATTTCTTATATTTTGCGAATAATAGCTGGAGAAACATTTCTAAAAGACCTGATTACAAAGCTTATTTTTTAGATATTTATTATCAACCCAGATTAGGTTCTGACTTATATTTCTCAGAAACTTATTCATCCCTAGGAAAAATAGTTACAAAATTGTATAAAGAAGTTAATACTTCTTCTGATTATCTTATTTTTAAAGATTATTGGGAATGTTTAAAAGATCAAGAAATTGAAGATATAATAAAATTCTTCTCATATTTTGGTGTTAATAGTTTTATCAATATTGAATCGTTCAAAGCAGTCGATTTAAGAGATTTCAAAAATAGAGATAAACTTTCGGAGTTTGACAAAGCAGTAAAATCAAATGGAAATTATTATGATAATATAGATGCTATAACTACAAATATTGAAAAACTCAATAAGATTACAAATTTAACATCTCTTTTGCTTATTATATATAAATCGTATCCACTAAGAGAAAAATTGTTACACAACAACTATGAATTTTTCAGAAGTACATCGTATATGAAAACCCCATATTCATTTGCATGTTGGCAATTAAGAAAATTACATAAATTTGACAATACATTTGCTCAAGAAAAAAATTCTGCAATTTTTAAATTGCTCAATACGAGTAACCCGATAAACTTAGAAATATTCCAGGAAAATGATATTGCAACTATCATGATTGCACTAGGAGCAAAAAAAGGATTAAAAGACTATGGCATAACCGGAGTGTATGATATTTTACGTATCGTCAAAGACAACTTACCTGATGGGAAATATGTAAAATCGATATATACTGAAGCAAAAAACGCTTTAATGGAACTGGAAAAAGAAGGAAAATCTATTACTCCTCCTGATAATATTTTATATTTTTCAAAAAAAGGTAAATCTCAATCTTATACAAATAATTCAGAAGTATATTATTTTAACGATAAAATTTTGCCCAGCCGAGTTATGAATTCCATTAATATACTTGATATGCCTCTTAGACAAGGTGGAGACGCTATACCAAGACTATTTAATGTAAAGGGAAGAAAAGATGTAAATATCGAAATATATTATAACCAAAATCGCAATAGTATTTTCAATTTAAACTTCCAAGACAAGCTCCAAGAAATAAAACCTTATATTTTTGCACTTCGATTTAAATCAAATGTGAAAGATAAGGATAGTGAAATAAAAAAATTTAATGATTCAGAAATAATTCTTGTTAATCAATTGCTCTATAAATGTGATTTAATTTCAAATGATGTAATAGAATTGGATGACTATGACTTTGTATCGGATATAGATGAGAAACACTTTTACATAAAGATTCCGGAATATGAACAATATTACAATACCCCCCAATTTCAAGATTCGCTTACAGAAATATTTTCAATTATTTTCAACTTATCTGATGAGTCAAAACTTAATGATTTCAGGCTGGTAATATCCCGAATTGCTACGTTAAAGTCATTAACAGATAATGGGTTTCTATTGGATGAAGAAGTTGATGAAAGCCAGAAATATTGCGAATTGAAATATACATTCGATTATAAATTCTGGAAATCTGTTTTTGTGCAAGCAGATAAGTCGCTACCTGAGAAAATTTGGAAGTCAAACAATGAACTCACCGATTATGCCGTTAGCAAACTCGGAATATCTAAACCGAACTTCACTTTAAATGATTTCAATAATAATGCTGGAATTGCATACTTAAATCTTTTAAAACAAAACTTAAATATTGATATTCTTTGTCTTTTGAAAATTAATAAGCTCCCTTTATATAATTTTAATATAAAAAAGTTAAGAGATGCTATTAGTGTTTATGAAAAACAATTTATTACCCTTTGGTGGCAGGAATGTAACTCTGATAGTACAAAACAAAAAGATTATTTTGACCGTATTTATCTATATCGAGAACTAATTGATATAATAGCCTCAAAGCATGATGATGATATTATTAATCCATTAAAATATGATTTAGCATTTGACCCAACTGCAATTTTAAATACTATTATAAAAAAATATACAACTAAAGACAAATGGAATGTGATTGAAATTAATTTTCATATAAATGATTATCAAGAAATTAAAGAGTTGGATGAGTACAAAGACTTCTTCGACTTAAAAGATAATGATAATCGATATTTATTTTACTTTTCCGGTAATAGAGAGATCATAAAAAAACTTATAGAGCCTACGAGATATGAATGCTTTAATAGTGATAATCAAAACTCTCTCCATCCAAGTGCAGAATGGGGAGAAGCCACCGCACCAGAAATCGCCATAACTAATAATAAAGCTGGCAGCCGTCATAAATCGCATGGGTCGTATAATCTCTCGTCTGATAGAGTAAATCAAACTATTGGTGCGACTGCAGAAAATATAGTAATCAAGTACTTTCAGGAGAATAACTATAGTTTCACCGACAGACGAGGCGCCTCAGGAGAATCTAATGGTGATGATTCATTCCATTATGATTTTGAATACTGGAAAAACGATGAACCGCATAGATATTTGGAAGTAAAATACGATGGCGAAATATTTATAAGTTATGAAGAAAAAGAATTTGGACTAAATTTTCAGAATAAATCCTTTTACGATATAGCTTTAGTTGATACAAAAAAACAGAAAATAAAATTTATAGAAAAATTCTTTGAATTTAATCAAGCAGAAGAAACTTTCGAAAATAATAATAAGTTTAGAGCAATTCCTGTTAAATACAAAATTGAAACTAAGTTTAACTTAAAGCAATGATTGAAATCAAAATCAGCACGGATATATTCCCTTTTGTAGTTCAAGAATCAATAATTTTACAAGTAACTAAAACAGCCGATTAAACACATGACGTGTTCAATCGGCTTTTTGCTATTTTGACGGTTGCAAGCTTTTTACTTTATCGCTTCCGCAAGGTTATCCGTATTCAAAAGGCGGATCTTGTTTGCCGTATCTTGTACGAGCAAGCCTTTTTCCGTAACGGTTATCGCCGTGTACGGAAGAACGGTTACCGTCGATTTTGCTTGCATTTCGAGGTTATTGTTGAATCGTGCAAGGTAATTTTTGCCCGATTGTTCAATTACCGCATAGTAGCTGTCATCAACCTGTATTAAAAGACTTTGTGCAGCAACCGGTACTGTTGCCTGTTTGGTCATTTCAAGCGTGCGGGGGTTAATGCCAACAAGTGTAATCATCTGGTTACCGGATTTTGAACCGGCAATCGCGATAAGCGAATCCGTTCCTTCGATCAAAACGCGTCCGCGCACGGTATTCAACGACGAGGTTTTCAGTGTTTTTTCCGTTTTAAGGTCGAGCAGTACCACTTCGGAAAGCATGGAGCCGGAATCAACTACTTTCAGCACAGCACTGGGTAATGCAGATGCAAAAGCCGCCTCATCTTGAGCTTTCCGCTCAGCTCGTTTTTCTTCAATGATTTTCCGAGTATCTGCAGCGACATCCTTCCGGTCGCTTTGAGCTTCTTGTTCTTTTGTATCGGCAAATTGTTTTTCGGAAGAAGCTTCCTGTTCTTTGTCTTGAGCTTTTTTTGCAGCTTCATTGGCGGCTTTCTGCTTTGTATCGGCTTCTTTCTGTTTTGCCGCTGCTTCCTGATCGCCTTTTTTCGCTGCATTTGCTTTTTCGGCAGCAGCTTTATCTTTATTGCTTGCTTCTTGCTTATTTTTTGCTGCTTCCTGTTGTTTCTTTGCAGCCTCTTCAGCAGCTTTACGATCATTCGGGTTTTTCTGAGCCTGCTTCTGCGCTGCTGCCGCATCTTTTTCGGATTGAGCCGCTTTCTTCTTTGCTGCTTCTGCATCTTTTCGGGCTTTTTCCGCATCTTGCTTTGACTGAGTCGCCGCTGTTTTTGATTTGTCCGCTTCTTTTTGTGCGGCTGCAGCTTCATTCCGTTTTGTGTCGGCATCTTTCCGAGCCGCGGCGGCATCCTTCTGTGCAACATCTGCACGGTCGCGGGCGGCACTGCTTTCGCGCTCTTTCAGGTTGATCATGTCTTTGCGTGTTGCGATATCTTTATCATCCTGTTCACGCATCTTGCTAACGACGTTTTTATCGGAGATCGATTTCGTATCGATCGCGCTTAACGTACCGCTATATTTTTGATCGGAAAGCGGGATAACAATCTGTGTCTTTCCCGGCCATTCATCATAGCGCAGGGCAAGACCGGCTTTATCGGCAGTCAAATTCTTGACAACAACCGCTTTATACTTACTTTTGAACATATTCATGTCACCGCGGTATACGGCGTTATAAATTGTTACAAAATGTGCAATCGTATTTGCATCTTTTTCGGAGTATCCGTAAGCACGCCGTAAATAACCGGCGATAATAACTCGTAAGTTGTTGATATGGTCTACTCTTGCTCCGCTTCCGATAATCATGACATCGGCATCGAGACCGGTTTTCACCGACGGATCAACTGCATGGATAACGGCGTAGCGGTTCGTATCGCCGGCACGTCCGCGCTGAGCAGCTCCGGCAAGCGACTCTCCGATTTCAGCGATTGCCCGCAGCGTATCGATTTCGGCATGAGGCCCTGTGTAGTTGATAAATTCAATCGGCGTATTTTCGGCCTGCTTCAGTTCACTTTGATCGACCTCTATTGCAAAAGCCATACTCATAAAGGCAAATGTACAGAGGCATACAAGCGCTATTCTTTTCATTGAACAACCCCTTTCTATGAAGATGATACGAAGAAATTCCAACCCATTAGGACGTATCCTGAAGGAAGAGAGCTTCTCAGTAAAACAAAGTTCAATCCTATTCTACTATAGTTTTTATTTTTTGTCTTGCGTACTGCTTAATATTTTCGGGAAAGGCGCCCGCCGCGATGGTAAACAATGCTTTTACAGCTGAACCTGCGGTCTGTTTATCGCCATATTTTGCAATTTCGGTTAAAGCATCACAGGCTGCATACGCAGGTTCATAAATACGGACTCCGCAGCGTTGCAGTAACAGTTGTATCGATTCGATCGAATGTCCGTCAGGGTCGGCGGCAATAAATCCTAATGCCCGGATGATTGCAACGGCTAAAGTTGGGTCGTATGTTTTTGATGCTTCGCCGAGTAAGATGGTTCGGTATTCCAATGATTCCAATAGTCCAAGCAATTCCGCTGCCCGTGCCCGTTCGTATATCGTAAAATCGTATGGGAAATATGCTGCCCGCTGATTGTTTGTTAAAATTGTTTGCAGAGTAAGTGCGTAGGCTGCTTCATTTGTACCGATTGTTCCTTTGGTAACAGCTTCGTCAATGCTTGATAACAGTGTTCCCGTATCTCCATAGGGGACAAAGAAAGGCAAGGTTTGCGTTTTTTCTTGTGTTTTCAAAATGTGATACTGCGGCAGTACGTCCCGCTGGGGAGAGCTTTGCATAATCTTTGTGTCCAGCCGCCAGCTGTTGATCACCCAATCATTGACGGCAATAAGGATCCCGCTTGGTGTGATAACAGGCAGAAAAGCCGAGGTGAGTATCTTTTGTTCCCGCTTTACGCTTCCCGTTCCACTGATAATTGCCGCTATACTTTTGCAGGCGATGTAATATTCGCCGTCCGTCTTACTGTAATATAACGGAAGTGTAATGCGGCTGTTCAATTTTACCGTCCAAGCGATTTTATTAGAGGTAATATTTCGTGCGGAAACGGTGCCGTCAGCATATACGCATACCAGTTCATCGCCGGAATTTTGCATAAACAGCGGAGCTGTTTCTTGTGTTTGCCAAACTGCAAACCCATCGATTTCTCCCTGCGGCACTAGTGAGGATGTGTTTTTTTCTTGGGAAGCGGTACTGCGGTAATAGGTAAGGATGCCGTCACCGGTGCTCATCACATACCCGCCGGGAGCGGCTGTGAGTGCTGTAATATCTTTTTTTAGTGTTTTTGTATTTAACACCTGTCCGGTAAGCGAAACGGTTACAAAGTCTTTGTTCGTAAGCGTCAGCAGTAATGATGCCGCTCCCGTTTCGCATAATTGCCGTGCCGGCGGAGAAGATAATGTAACCTGCCATTTGAGCTTCCCTTTTATGGAAAAACAGTAAAGATTGGATTTCGTCAGCACGCATATTCTGCCGTCCGTAGTGCTGTAGGGAGCATATAATGCCGGTTCCGGCAGCTGCACCGACCACAGATAAATCCCCTGTCCGGAAACCGCTTGCAGCATCCTCGACGCATCTGCAATAATCAATATTCCCGAATTTGATACGCTTAAAAACGGTTTTATTGTCCGCTCAATATTCCGCCGCCATACAAAGGAGCCGGTGTAATCGATACAGTTAAGCGCCTGATCCGAGCTTAATGTATAAAGATATTCTCCATGTAAGACCGGATCGCAGAGTGTTTCGCCCGCCATAACCGCAGACCACTGCGCTTGTTCTGTTTGTGCGGTTTGTGCAGTAAGCAACCGTGTCGGAATCAGCAAAAACATACATGAAAAGGCTGCTGTAAGTAAGGATGTTAAAAAGCGTTTCGGTTTTGTCATCGTATAAAAATTCCTAAAAGTTCACAGTGATGTGTTTGCGGATAAAAGTCGAATAAATGGTATTCGATAAATCGATACCCCAATGCGGTTAGTTTTTTTGCATCGCGGACAAAGGTTGCGGGATTGCATGAAACATAGTGAATGCGCGGTATTTTTGCTTGCCCCAGATAAGTAAGCGCCCGTTCGTGAATGCCCTGCCGCGGCGGATCGATGATAGCGGCATTATATGTAAGCTGTGCGGCGGGGATGTCCGGCCAATCGGTATCGGAAACGGCATGGAAAAAGCAGCGGCAGGGGCTGTTCTTTTCCGCAATAATCCGGTCGAGGTTTTGCTGTGCCGTCCGCAGCGCCCGTTCATTGTGTTCCACCAAATGAAGCTCGGCTGCTCTGTCCGTTAAAAAAGCGGAAAAGGTGCCGACACCGGCATAAAAATCGAGTATCCGCGTACATGGGGGGATATCCGATACCGGTTCAATCAGTTTTTCCAGCATTGTGATATTCGACTGAAAAAAGCCGAATACGCTAAAGTTCAAAACAGTGTCTTTTACTCGTGCCGAAGCGTCGGGATGAACGGGACTGTATACGTCATCTTGTGCAAAAATATGGTAACGGTCTTGAGCGATTTTTGTACTGCGGGGAAAAAGTTTTTGCAACCCACCTTGTTGTAGAATAGTACGCAAAGCCGGTGTTGCAATGGGGCAGTCGTGTACGGGAACAACCGTGTTGCTCGCAAAGCCGTGCATCCCGATTGTTCCGTTTTTATCTGTATGGAATTGAAACCGATTTCGATATTCCCATGCGGGTCCCGTAATAAAAACCGGCGGACGTTCCGGAGTAATATGTGCTCTGTCGAAAAGCTCTGCAACCATTGCCTGCCGAAGTACTTGTTGAAAGTCGTCATCCGCCATTTGCAGATTACATCCGCCGCAGTGCCCGAAATAAGGACAGGCCGGTTCAATCCGGTGCGGAGAAGGTGTGATGATTTTTTTTATAACCGCTTCGCTGTAATCGCGCTTATTTGCCGTAACGGTAATATCGAGTTCTTCATCGGGGAGTGCAAAAGGGATAAATACCGTTTTTCCATCTATCCGTGCCAGCGCTTTCCCGCCGAATACGATTTTTTCCGTAGTAACTCGCATGAGATGCAGTATACAGGAAACCGAACGTTTTATAAAGGCGCGGGAAAGACTGTGTGCATTGGCGATGTGTCAACTCAGATTTCCTTGTATTTTTTTCTCTTGACAGTATATGTTATTGCCCCTATAATCAAATAAACATCTGAACATCTGTTCATATATTTGTAGGTAAAAAAATCACCTTGCTGTTTTGAGAAAGCGAATGACCAAGGCCGGCAGGCGTGATAATCGGAATACATAAGGAGGCAGCGTAATGGAAAATCAAGAAGAACCGATGAGTGACGAAACAGCGGAGTATTTTAATCCTGATGCCGTGGCTCATGCACGCTCAAAGATCCCCGACGAAGACACGATGACCGCATTGAGTGATTTTTTTAAGAACTTCGGTGATTCAACCCGTATCAAGATTGTATCCGCGTTAATGGCGGGTGAGCTGTGCGTTGCCGACATTGCGGAGGTACTTGAAATATCCGCTTCGGCAATTTCTCATCAACTGCGTATCCTCAGACAAGCAAAAATAGTACGTTCGCGGCGGGTTGGAAAACAAATCTACTATTCTATAGAGGACAATCATGTCGGCATCTTATACAGCGTCGGCATGGAGCATATTCTGGAAGGGCGCTAGACCTAAGGAGGAGAGAAGATGGCTTGTAGTTGTATGGCATGTAATCATATACACGAAACGCATAATCATGATGAACATCATCATGACAGTTTGTGGGATAAACACGATATTATCCGATTTAGCGTAGCGGCGGTGTTTTTTATCGCCGGGATTATATTGAAAATTGCTTCCGAACCTTTCAAAATAACCGTTCAGTTCAGCGGCGCTTCTTACTCCATTGCACTTTCATCACTGCTTTTTGTCGGTTCGTGGCTTGCTGCGGGACTGGAAGTTATCCAAACCTTGCTGAAGACCATCGGTAAAGGGAGTATTTTTGACGAAAACTTTTTGATGACCTTTGCGACACTCGGTGCATTCATACTCGGAGAGTGGTCGGAAGGCGCCGCCGTTATGCTGTTTTACAACTTAGGCGAGCTGCTTCAAGCCGCCGCCGTTCAGCAGTCTCGGCGTTCCATTACCAATTTGATGGATTTGCGCCCCGAATTTGTCCGGCTCTACCGTAATCCTGCCGACTCCGAATCGGGACACAGCGATGCACATAGTTGTTGCGGTCATGAACATGAAGATGATGACCACCATCACAGTCATGAACATCATCACGAACATGAAGAATGCGATTGCGAGCATGAACACGAACATACGCATAATCATGCCGAAGAGTGCTGCTGCGGGCATCATCATGAAGGCGATGACCCTGACATTGTAGCCCCGGAAGATGTTCCTATCGGTACGCTGATCCTTGTAAAACCGGGAGAGAAGGTTCCGCTTGACGGGATACTGGTCGAAGGGGCGTGTTCTTTTGACACCTCTTCGATGACGGGAGAGAGTGTTCCGCGTTTTATTGAAGCAGGCGGTACGGTACTTGCAGGATTCGTCAATACGGACGGGCTTGCGGTGATTAAAACCACCGTAGCGGCGGAAAATACTGCTGCGGCAAAAATGCTGCAGTTGGTGGAACATGCGCAAGACCGCAAGGCAAAAACGGAGCGGCTTATTTCGAGCTTCGCACGAGTATACACGCCGATTGTAACGATCGGTGCAGTCGTGCTGGCGCTCCTTCCGCCGCTTGTACTTTCGGCTGTACACGGCAGCCCGCTTTCGTGGAATGCCTTTGTTCCGTGGATTTCGCGCGGATTGGTATTCCTTGTTATATCCTGCCCCTGCGCCTTTGTTATCTCCGTTCCGCTCGGCTACTTCGGCGGACTCGGCGGTGCGGCAAAAAAAGGTATATTGATAAAAGGTGCAGATTTTATCGATTCGCTTGCCAAAACGGACAGCGTTGTATTCGACAAAACCGGCACATTGACCGCCGGTGTTTTAACGGTACAGCATATTCTTCCTGCAGAACAATTCAGCACGGAGGAATTGCTTGAGCTTGCCTACATCGCCGAGTATCATTCCGGTCATCCGATTGCCGTTGCGATAAAAGGCGCTATTCAAGGGCAGCTCGGTAAAGAGAAAACAGCCGTGTTTGAAAAAGAAGCTGCCGAACTCCGGCAATACACGGAAAAAGCAGGTTCCGGTGTTAAAATGCTGCGGAACGGACAGGAGCTTGCGGCCGGCTCCGCGCTGTTCATCTTCGGCGATGCGGAAAAACAGCCTGATTCCATTGCCCAAATCGAAGGAACAAAGGTATTCCTTTCCTACGGCGGGCGTTATGCCGGCTGTATTATTTGCAGCGACAGCATTAAACCGCAATCCGCACAAGCGATACGGGAACTGCGCGGCGCCGGGGTCGGATATCTTGAGATGCTGACCGGCGATACGAAACGCACGGGCGAAAAAATAGCCGCCGAATTGCAGCTTGACCGCTGCAGCAGCGAACTTTTGCCGCATGAAAAGGTCGCCCGCTTTGAAGCAATCAGCGACGAGCGGAAAAAGAGCAACGCCCGCGCCGTGTGCGTGTTTGTCGGAGACGGCATCAACGATGCGCCTGTTCTTGCCCGTGCGGATGTGGGTATCGCGATGGGCGGAATCGGCAGCGACGCCGCAATCGAAGCCGCCGATGTCGTGCTTATGACCGATAATCCGCAGCTTATTCCGCAGGCAATCAAGTCGGCACGCTTTACACGGCAAATCGTCAAACAAAATATCGTTATGTCATTTGTCGTTAAAATCGCCTTTTTGGCAGGCGGCGCTTTAGGGATTATCGGATTATGGGCAGCGGTATTCGCCGATGTCGGTGTCGCACTCCTTGCCGTGTGCAATTCGTTGCGTGCACGGAGATAGGTTGTTGCGGCTTGCTCTCAGCCAGTCCAGAAGCCGAAACGCCATAGCCGCTTTTGCGTCCTCCGTAGCTTTGGCACTAAAACATCGCAAAAGAAATCTAAGGGAACCCTCTAAAAACGGAAGTTTTTGGAGGGTCCTAAACCTAATATCTCCGGAGCGTATTTACTCACGTAAAAATCTAACCGAAAGGATTGCGGTTACTCAAGTAAAAATCTAACCATAGCACTCTATGTCCAAGGCTGGGCCATAGAGATAAGTTTACGCTGCAAGTATTGCGTTGTTTCAAGCAGCTGTTGTAAATCCAAGTTGTTCTTCCTGCGGCACAGCTCAGCTTTTACCGCCTCGCTTACATCAGAGCTTTCCATCAGCCTGCAATACGGCGTCTTTGCCGTATCATATTTTTTTATGACCTTTGCGTCTATCCGTTTTTTTGAAATAATTTTCATCGAGGGAAAAAAGAAATTGACGAGTGCATTGTACTGCTGATAAAGGTTAGCCATGACCGCTCGTGCCGCTTCTCCCTCAAAGCGATAGTAACCGACGATGCGTCTTACGACACTGTCATTTTTCTGTTCAACAAAACAATTATCATTCTTTTTATATGATCTGCTCCGAGTGAAAATAACTTCATTACTTTTACACCATTGCAACAGCTGTGTATTTTTGAACTCACTTCCGTTGTCGCTATCAATACCTTTCATCTGAAAGGGGAGCTTCTCTTTCACATCTTCTATTGCTTCTTTTACCCAACGATGAGCTTTGTTTAAAAGGGCTCTTGTTTCTGTCCAGCCGGAATGGACATCGGTAAGGGTAAGCGTGCAAATATACTGTCCTTGGGTACTTATGCCGCAGTTGGCAACGGTGTCAACCTCAAAAAAACCCGGCTTACGTTCATCCCAATCGAAAAAGGTGCGGATGGGAATGAGCTTATTAAGATTCTTTGCAGGTCGTGTTGTTGAAATACCGCGGATGGAATGTTTTGGGATTTCCGGTTTGAGAATCCTGCCGACTGTCGCGCTTGATATGCGGGCGAGTTTTGCTTTCAGTTTTTCATCATAGCCGAACTTTTGAGTAAAGTAATCGATATTATCCCGAATGAACGGCACGAGCCGTTTTGAACACAGATACATCGAAAAAATCCATAGCCGGATGACTTCTTGTTGTACGTCTTGACCGTAGTATTTTTCATAGTTCCGCTTTTTACGTGTCTTTGTAATGACCTGTACGCTCTGTCTTGCGACATTGTTAAAGTGCGTGACCTTTACGTATGCACTGTTTTTCAGAACGTGAATGGCATACTTTCGATTGTAACCGGTTGTTGCGATAAACTCATCGATTATTTTCGTCTTGTTCTTTTTGCTTGCCGTACAGTAACGCTTCGCCGTCTCTTCGGTTAATTTCTTTTTCGTTTTCATGTCTAACCCCATTGTGCCCTTCCTTTGGGCTTCTATTTTGGGTTAGATTTTTACGTGATGCACCGCTTCTTTTTCGGTTAGATTTAATGTGATGCAATGCGCAGAGTTGCTTTTTACTCCTTCTTAGCTTATAATACTACCCATGCCGAGCCGACACACCGCATATTCGCAGTCAAAACCGCCTCCCGTAAGCCTTTTGCAAATATGCAGCATATCTGCGTTGTCGCTTCACAAAAAACAGTCCTCGACGTACAACAAGTACGCCTGCGGGTGTTTTTTGTACGCTCCTAGCATCTATACCGCATATTTGCAAAAGGGGCTTGACACGCGCATAGTCGGCTGTACAATTCTCACAGCTCACAGCTCACAGCTCACAGCTCACAGCTCACAGCTCACAGCTCACAGCTCACAGCTCACAGCATGAATGTTATTTAGATAATTTTTTATCCGTATTTCACACACATAACAATGTTTCCTCATCACTAAAAACGCTGTCCAACGACAAGTTTGCCCAGCAAACTCGCTACTGTATGGAACCACCGCCATTCGTGGCGATACTGAAAAGAACTTATTATATAAACCTCTTATTATTGTCCGCCTTGTACCGCAATGCTCGGTATGCAGTCTGGTTTGATACCGGATAATCCTCGCAGGAATCACATACGAACAACATGAGATAATTTACATAATAAGGAGAACACCGTATGAAAAAGAACATACGCTATATAACTATCGCCGCTGCATATATGGCTGTAGCAGCGATGATAATCGGCTGTAATCCAAATGTTAGCGCCGCACAAGACACAACGCCACCTGCGGAAGTTACGGAACTTACAGCAGCTGCCGGAAATGGTAAAGTAAGTTTAAGCTGGACGAACCCTGCGGATGCAGACCTGTATCAGGTAGAAATTACTGCAAGCCCTGCGGCGGGAACCCTTACAAACGCCGTTTACCTTTCTGCGGAAAAAGGTAAAGCGATGAGCTTTACCGCGGAAGGACTGAGCAACGGTACCGCATATACGTTTACCGTTAAGACCATCGATAAGTCGTTAAACAAGAGCGCGGGCATAAGTACCGCAGAAGCGGTGAAACCGATTGACACCAGCGACAAGGCACCGCCGGCGGAGGTTACGGCACTTGCAGCGGTTGCCAGCAACGGTAAAGTGAGTTTAAGCTGGAAAAACCCCGGCGATGCAGACTTGTATCAAGTAGAAGTTAGTGCAAGTCCTGCGGCAGGCACCCTTATAAATCCCGTTTATCTTTCAGCGGAAAAAGGTAAAGAGATGAGCTTTACGGCAGAGGGCCTTACCAACGGCACCGCGTATACGTTTACAATTAAGACTATTGACAAGGTACTGAACAAGAGTAAAGACGGTGTGAGTAAAACGGTTACAACCAACGTTGCAGGTAGTGTGATGGCCATTACCCTGACGCAGAATCCTACAACACCGACAAACGGCGATGTTACAGTAATGGTTGCGTCAAGCACCTCAATAAAAGAAGTAAAATGGAAGAAAGATGCAGCGAGCGCAAAGGATGTTTTGGAGAGCGGAACCGCGATAACCGGCAATAGCTTTACGGTTACTGCGAACAGCATCTACTCGGTAGCAGTGTTAGATAATGACGGCAGACGTGAAGTAGAAACGATTACCATTACAAACATCGACAAAACACCGCCTGCAAAGGTGAAAAACCTTTCTGCAGTATACGATTCAGGAAACCAAAAGATTATCGTAACGTGGACGAATCCTACAGACAGTGATTTTGCCGGACTTACCTTGAGCTGGAAAAAAGGAGGCGAAGATGCAACGGATGTGCCGCTTACAAAAGACAAAACCGGCTATGAACTTCCGGTAACTCCTGTCGTCGGCGATGTGTATACGGTTTCAGTGAGTGCAAAGGATGACGTCGGAAACAAAAGCGACCCGGCTTCGGTATCCGTTACCGCTTCGCTGACTCCTTCCCTGAACGGCATCGAATTGAGCCGTGCGCACCTTGTCTATAACGACACCGACCTCACGATAACGGCAACGCTTAAAGGAAGTAATTTTGACCTTATCGCAAGTCAAAGCGACCCGACGGTAAAAGTCGGTATCTTTAAAGACAACGATCCGGTAGGCAGCCTTCAAAACGCAGCCGCAGACGGTTCAGACTATAAGGTAACGCTTACTGCGCCACGCCTTTCTGCGAGTAATGTAACCGTGGAAGGAGCAGTATACACGGTAAAGGTAAAACTGTGCGGAACATATCAAAGCGTAACCAAAGGCTTTATCATATCGCAAGAAGCGCGTCTTACCGCCCAGCCCGAATTGAGCGTAACACAGATAGCTTCAAGTGCGGTAACGCCTTCGAGTACAACGAAAATTACGCTCAAAGGCATCAATCTCGATATTGCGGGGGCTATCACCGTACAGCTCTATGACAGTAACGGAGCCGCTTACGGAAGCGCGGCGCCAATTGATACGTCGCATACGGGACGCGAGCTTACCACGCTTACGGCGGATATTCCCGTCCCATCGGAAGAAGGCGTGTTTACCGCGAAAGTGTTGTTCGGCAATGCCGTTCAAACGTCATATTATGAAGGATCTTCTTACGATGATAAAAAGAACGTAACCCATCCGACCATTCAGGTGTACGGCAGTCCGAAATTCACCTCGTTTAAAATTCCCAATGCGGGTATTTCCAAAGAAGACTTTCCAGTAACGGCGGTCGTGAAAGGAGCGAACTTCAAAGCGCCGGGAGTGAGCAAAGAGAATTTTTCGGTAAGCTGCGCAACAGCTTCAATCACCGATCACTCGGCGATTACGATTATAGACGATGCTACGCTGAAAGTGAGCCTTACCATACCGGGAACAGCGGACGACTACACGGTTACGATAACTTGCGGAAGTGAAAACAAAACCGGAACCTTTTCTGTTAAAAACTATAGCAGCTACACTATCGGTAAAATCGTACTTGCGGATAAAACAGTCGTTGATAAAGATAGCTATACTGCAATAGACCCAAACAAGCCACCGGTTGGTATTATCTGCGGCTCTAATAGCTATGGTGTACCGCGTATGATTGCGCTGCATACAAGCGATAGCGGTCTTAGCTGGGCAAAGGATGGCAGCGCCGGCTACAAGACGAAGTTTGAAGGGATTATCTGCACACCGAGCGCAACAGGAAGTGGCGCTGCCCAAACGACAACGTTTACCGGCGATACTGACGGTAGCAATAACTGGGAGTATATTAAGCAGCAAGATTCTGCAGGAGCCGCGGATGCAGCAACGAACTATCCGGCGTTCCACTGGGTAAATACTTATAACGAAACATATAAGACACAGCTTGGAGAAAAGAGGTTTGACTGGTATATGCCAAGTCTTGCGGAACTGTGCGAGGTGTATAAGAACAGAACGGCTATTAATGCAAGCCTTGCAAAGATAAGCAGTCTTAATAGCAGTTATGCAGATGCAAGTCTCGGTACTTCATGGTATTGGTCGTCGTCGCAGCATTCCTACGACTATTATTTCGCGTGGCTCGTGTATTTCAGTGACGGCGACGTGGGCTACGATCTCAAGAACGATAGTGATCGTGTTTGTTGTCTCGCAGGCCTTTAACCGGTTAGGGGAAGACTTTTCTTTTTTTTCGATAAAAAGAAAAGTCTTCCCCTATGACCCCATCTAAAGAAAAACGGCGACTTAGGGCTCTGCCCTAAGAACCTGCCTTGGTGCTCAAGCGGGTTCTGAATGAAAAGCTGAGTAGCTATGCTTTTTACGCTCAGTATTTTCAGAACGAACAAGGATGTCGCGTTCAAAAATTGGCAAGAAAGTCAATTTTTGAACTTGCCGCAAACAGCAGTGCAGTTTGTGGAGAGATAATGAAGAAAAACGCTCCGTATGGGGGCGGGAAAAGGAGAAGATTAAAGTGTTTGATAAATACATATACAAATCTATGTTTACAGACGGTAAAAGTAATGAAAGTATAAATGCAAAGAACTTAATAAATAAAGACAAAATACCAGAGCAGGATGATTCTCTAATAATCGATATGTATATAGAAAAAATACAAATGCCGATATGTTCTTACGTATTATTTATAGTGTTCAGTGTATTTGCAATTGGTTTATTGATTTTCTTATGGATGAATGTACGTCAATACGGTAATCAAGATATATTTATCATCACCTCAATTTTTGTCGGTATTATGACAGTTCTTATTGTTGCCTTTGCTCTTATAAACCTTGTATTCTCAGAAGAAAGCCGTAAATACGCTCTTTTAACATACGCCTATGATGAAGCTCTTAAAAAAGTAGGAGAACGGTACGATAAAAAAACAATTGCAACTTCTCGTAATGATAATACCGAATCAAAAAAAGAAGAAATAGAATATGGGGTGCGGACAATCACTAAAACTTTTGAATCCTACTGTCAAAATATTACGGCAAAATAAAAAGAGGGATTTATGTGCAATCAAGATAACAATCGTAATGACAATACGAATGCGAACAGTAATAATCACACCCCTACAGCAAAGGATATTTACAAATACCTTTGGCGCGGAAGAGATTTTGAGCTTGAACGTCTTTGGTCTCGGTCTGTTTTTCTTGCCGCTTTTTTAATTGCTATTGCAGGCGCTTATGCTGTTTATATGAAGGATATATTTATCCCTCAATTAGCCGGCAATCGCCTTACTGCAACGGTTCAAGCTGTTAAAGATGATGTGAAAGTTTGTAAAGAGTTTACGGTCATCATTACCGAAAAAAATGAACCGCCGTGTACGGAAAAGTCATTTGCCCAGCCTTTTACTATGGGAATAGTTCCTCTTGTTATCTGCTTTTTGGGAATGCTCTTTTCTGTGTTGTGGGTTCTTATGGGCAAGGGATCAAAGGCATGGTATCAGGGATTCCGCATTATAAATCGTGTCAAAAAAAATAGTAGCCCCCATGGTATAAATAATGGTAAAATGTTCTTGGAGTGGAACAATGACATTACAAGAAGCATTTGAAAACATTAAAGACGAAAGAATCGACAGATGCAAGAAACACAATCTCATCGATATATTAATGCTTATGTTTATGGGAGTATTGTGCGGCTATAAAAGTATAGAACAAATACAGTTTTATGCGACATTAAGCGAGCAAACCCTCAAAAAATATCTGAAACTGGAAAATGGCATCCCCAGCAGCGATACGATTCTGCGAGTGCTTGCAAGGATTGATGCAAAGCAGCTTGAAAAGTATTCATAGAATATGCACGAGAGACATTTGGCAAGCATATTGCAGAAAATGAAGTGGTCGCGATTGATGGAAAAACTATCCGGCGCTCTGAATATGTATCGACAGGCGAAAATAAAAAACCGCATAAAGCTGCTCATGTTGTTTCGGCTTGGGCGCATTCTCTGGGTGTGTGCTTCGGGCAGGTGAAAACAGAAGAAAAATCAAATGAAATTACCGCCATTCCTGAACTTCTGGATCTGTTAGACTTAAAAGGCATGATTATTACTATAGATGCGATGGGCTGTCAGAAAAAAATCGTTGAGAAAATAGCAGAAAAGGAAGCGGAGTATGTTATTTCTCTGAAAGGAAATCAGCAATCGATACACCGGGATGTAAAAGAGTTCTTTGAGCACCCTTGTGATGGTGCGTATTGTCAGTGTTACCATATTCAGCGAGGAGAATATACCATTGAAATTGGACACGGGCGAATTGAAAAACGCACCTGTTATCTTTGCGGGAATATTGATTGGCTTTCAGAAAAAGATGAATGGAAGAATCTCAATGGAGTTGGAATGCTCGTGTGCGAAAGAACGGTAAAGAAGACTGGGAAGAAATCCGTTGAACAAAGATATTTCTTGACCTCACTGACAGATGTGCACAAGGCCGCATTTGCGATGAGGGCTCATTGGGGGATAGAAAATAACCTGCATTGGGTTCTCGATGCGATTCTCGATGAGGATTATTGTCTTGTACGGAAAGACAATGCGGCAGCAAACTTAAGCGTCTTACGAAAAATTGTCTTGAATATTCTCAAACAGGTTGACTTCTCGGATATCATAAGCACAAAGAAAATGCCGCTTCTCCATAAGCAACATCTGTGCAACAAACGAGAAGATTGCCTTGATAGAGTATTGCTCTCGTTATAATGCGGAATCCCTGTCCGCTACTCCCTCTTATTGCCCCAATACGGCAAAAGCCATCAAAAAAAATGAAAATTTCCGGCCAAATGGCCGTATATTGTCAATATTATGCTTGACCACACGATATAAATAGTATAATTTTGAAAAAAAGCGGCCATAAGCCCGTTAATTTTCAATGGAGAAGAGAGTGGAAATTAAGCGTGAAAAATACCTGAAAGCCCTAACAAACCGCATGCATAACGGCATGATTAAGGTGATTACCGGCATCAGAAGGTGCGGAAAATCCTATCTTATTTTCAAAATATTTAAAAATTATCTGAAGGAAATACATATTTCAGATGATCATATTATTGAAATTGCATTGGACGAAAGAAAGAATAAAAACTATAGAAATCCCGATGTGCTACTGGATTATGTAGAAAATAAAATCAAAGATAATGAATTATATTACTTGCTGCTTGATGAAGTACAGTTACTCGACGAATTTGAGGAAGTGTTAAATTCCCTTTTACATATATCAAATCTTGACATATATGTAACCGGCAGTAACTCTCGGTTTTTATCAAAGGATATCATAACGGAATTTAGAGGGCGCGGCGATGAAATACACATATTTCCGCTCACCTTTAAGGAATATATGCAGGGCTATAGCGGAGATACCTATCGCGGCTTTGCAGATTATATCATGTATGGCGGTCTGCCTCTTATTCTTTCTATGAAAACGGAAGAACAAAAAGTTGAATATCTGACACGGCTTTTTGAAGAGACGTATATAAAGGATATACGGGAACGGAACCGTATCGATAAAATACAGGAATTAAATGATCTGATTAACGTACTTGCTTCTGCAGTCGGTTCGCTTACAAACCCTTCTAAAATAGAAGCAACATTTAAAAGCAAACTCCACTCGGATATTTCTATCAATACTATCCGTCAATATATAGCATTTTTACAAGATGCATTTATGATACATGAGGCGCAGCGCTTTGATGTTAAAGGCAGAAAATATATCGGCAGTCCTTTAAAATATTATTTTGAGGATGTCGGCTTAAGAAATGCGCGGCTTGGATTTAGACAACATGAAGAAACGCATTTGATGGAAAATATACTGCATAATGAATTGAGAGCCAGAGGTTTTAACGTTGATGTGGGAGTTGTCCCGATAAGAAAAACGGTGAGCAGCGGAGAGCGTGAACGCAGTCAGCTTGAAATCGATTTTATTGCAACGTTGGGAAGCCGGAAGTATTATATTCAATCTGCATTCAGTTTACCTGATGAGGAAAAAATAAAACAAGAAAAAACGCCGCTTCTCAATGTGGGGGATTCATTTAAGAAAATAATAATCGTACATGACACGCTGAATATCAGAAGAGATGATGACGGTATCACAACGATGAATATCTACGACTTTCTTTTAAATGAGCATAGTCTTGATATGTAAGTATAAGGGGAGTTGTGCAAAAAAAATGCAGTTTTATAAACAATCGAGAACCTCTAAAAACCTCAGTTTTTTAGAGGTTTTCCTTAAGCTTATTTGCGATGTTTTTAATAAGTCATTTGTATTTATAGACTTATTAAAAACTCGGCGGGCACCTCTAAAAATCTAACCGAGTTTTTAGAGGTGCCCAATCATCCTTTAAAAGCGTAAAAAGATTTGTTGCTCGATATGAAGGCAAAGAAGATTCGTTCAATATAGACAAAAGAATGAATCTTCTTGCGGAAGAATTCTACAAAATGATAAACGGCTAATAGATTTTTTGAAAGATGCCCTCAACTTTCCCCATGAATGAATTGCGGACGTTAGAACTTGCCACCGCCAAGCTTAAAGCTGAGGTTATAGCCGATGGAACCTTTACTGTGCGATGCAGGGCTCAGCGGATACGAGAATATCGGGCCGGTACTCATCTGTACAAACTTAAATATCTTCCAGTTAAGGCTGAGTGTTGTAAGCCCTTCAAGCTCACTGATTGCGAACTGCTGGAACAAATTTGCCGTCAAATCTTCCGTACCGATTTTATTCTGAGATACCGTAAACGCGATGTAGTGCTGACCTCGATTTCCCATTGCGGCAACCTCGCGGGATTTTTCGAGTATATTCTTTGCTTCTTCAGGGGTGAAATGATTTCGTGGATCGGCCAAAGCAACTGTACTGTCGATAATCCGGTCGGCGGCCTTTGTGTTTGCATAGCCGAAGCCGTTATAATAATATTGGAATGCAAGCATAGTATGCGAGTCTGCATTTGAATACGAGCCGCCGAGCGTTGCTTGGAAAAACGGCTTGTTCTTTACCGTATACGACGTCAGTGCAGCATCGTCTCTATAATAGGTATAATCGCTGCCCCATGCAAATACGCCTTCCGCAAAAACGGCAACCTTCCCTGCAATACTGCCGGAGAGGGTTGTAATAAACCGCGGCGCCTTTTCATAGCGATACCAACCGCCGATTCCCCATTCCCAATCGCCGAATACAAACTCAGCCTTTGCAGCCCCCGCCGTATACTGCGGCTTAAATGTTTCCGTGTCGGGCAGCAAATACAACCATAT
Organism: Treponema sp. OMZ 857; assembly: GCF_024181085.1. Classification (NCBI taxonomy): domain Bacteria; kingdom Pseudomonadati; phylum Spirochaetota; class Spirochaetia; order Treponematales; family Treponemataceae; genus Treponema; species Treponema sp. OMZ 857. Next base: position 2,313 of record NZ_CP051147.1, on the reverse strand, counting down.
ATTGTACTGCGTCTTAGGAATAACGATATGTGTCCGAAGCGAAACGGGTCCTTCCCGATCTGCCGTCGGTTTTTCAGGGTCTATCCGCGAAATATTGATAACATCAGCAGGGCTGTAAAAATAGCCGGTTCCCCACTTAACCGTATGTTTTCCGAACCGGAAAAACGCAATATCTTTTGCCGAAAAATCGGTATACATCTCCCAAATTTTAAAATTTGGAGAACCGTTTACACTTATCGGTATATCAACACCATTGGGAGGAACAAGAGATTTAGGTATTGAAAGGGCTCCATTCAAGTTTTTTTCAAACGGGAATTCAAAAAGGAACTTGCCGTATAACTTTAAGTCCTGTACAGGACGCGCATCAAAAAAGAGATTTGCACCGATTGTCGGCTGCAACACCGCCTGTTTGGGATTTAAAAAAGCTTCTTTTACATTGCTCTTCTTTGTGTACGGATCAGCCCATACATATTTAAGACCTAATTCGGCATTTAACGAGCCGCCGATACGCAATTTATTACTTTCAAGTGCGAGTGTTGCGGTTTTAAGATCGCCCGTTAGGGAAACACCGCTTTTTTGAGTTTCGGCGTTTGCCTGCTCCGGTGTTACGAGCGCTTCAGTATCGCCGCCGAACAGCTCATCTTCAAGACTGCCTGTTTCAGTTCCTGCCGCTTCCTGTGCGAATACGGTGATCACAAGCATTATCATTAAAACTAATACAGTTAATTTTTTCATATATACCTCTCATAGGATTCGGGCAAACGCATCAAGCGGTCTTTTAACAACACCGCATAATAAGGGAAACTCCCCAACCTTTCTTTTTGAAAATATACGGCATATTAGGCATATTATTACGCCGCATTACCAAATATGTTTTCGGCAACGCCGGAAATATCGCATTTACTTCTGCAAAAACCGTTACTGATTCGCGTTCGTTATGCGTTTTTTCAATTCGGCAATGGTAACCTCGAGCGAAGGTTCAAGCGCTGTTTGCGTTTCTATTTTTTGATGTCCGTGCATGACTGTCGAATGGTCTCGTCCACCTAATTCAACACCGATCTCCGTGGTAGAGAATTCGGTCATTTCCCGTGCAAGGTACATTGCCACCTGCCGTGGAAAGGAGATATTCTTTGTCCGTTTTTTTCCTTTTAAGTCGATATAGGAGATACCGAAATAATCTGCAACGATTTTTAGAATCGTATCGATCGAAATATTATGCTGGCGTGGAGAACCGAACGTATCCTGTAAAAGCCGCTGGGCATTCTCGAATGTAATGGGACCGGTAAGTTCCGAATACGCTTGCAATTTAGTAAGTGCACTTTCCAGATCACGTACATTGGAAGAAACATTCTTTGCAATCAGGTGTACTACTTCGTCAGGAATGGAAAAATGTTCATCTTGCAGCTTTTTAAATAAAATGGCGCAGCGGGTTTCATACGAAGGTATTTTTAAGTCGATACTCAAACCGCGGGTAAAGCGGGAACGGAGCCGGTCGGTTAAATTTTTCAGTTCTTCTACCGGACGGTCGCACGTAAATACGATTTGCTTATTGCTTTCATAGAGGGCATTAAACGTATGGAACAATTCTTCTTGTGTACCCTCTTTTTTTTCCAAAAAGTGAATATCGTCAAGCAACAGCACATCCGCATTGCGGTACTTATTTTTAAATTCATGCATTTTGTTTTTATTTACATGAGCAATATATTCATTCGTAAAGGTCTCGGCAGGCGCATATAAAATCTTCAGATTGGTATTTTGGTACAGCGCATTGCCGATTGCCTGCATTAAGTGAGTCTTACCCAATCCCACACCGCCGTAAATTAACAACGGATTATACGCTGTTCCGGGATTTTTCGATACGGCAATGGCTGCGTTCGCAGGCAGCGGGTTATCCGCATCGATAACGAATTTGTCGAACGTATAGCGTTCATTCAATAGGGGATGCTTCTTTTTTTCTTCGGGAGGCACCGATTTTTGCGGCTCACGGAGCGCCGATGAAGAAGATTCTTTCGGTGTATGCGTATTGTTTTTAGGCGTTGAGTGACTATCCGGTGCCTGATGTGTTCTTATTTCAAATTCAATACTGATCCGAGAGCCGAGCAGCTCCAATAATTTTTTTTCGATAAGGATTTCATACCGTTGCCGTACACTATCGCGATAAAATCCGGAAGGTACCGATAAAACGATAGTACTGTCCGAAGCCCTCTCGTAGACAATACGCGAGAACCACGTAGATATTTCCTGTTCGCCTATCTCATCCTTTAATTGTTTAACGGTTTCTTCCCAAAAAATACGATAATCGCAACTATTCAT